>NZ_CP110396.1:0-2400000 GCF_029910215.1 Paraburkholderia sp. D15
ATGAGCGTTCTCCAGATTCCCCGCATTTACTTCAAGGGCAACGTGTCGTGGGACCCGGTGACCACCAATAACTACCATTGGAACTACGACGAAACCGATTGCACGACGATCCTTCCGCAAAACCTGTCGTCGATTCAGGACGAGGTTCAGGCGTTTCGCGACATCGGTATCGCCCAGGTCGAGACCGGCAACTGGAATCCGCACGGCACCTATCGCTCGTCGTTCTACGACACCACGGTCTGCGGTTTCGACACGGGTAAGGGCACGCAAACCGACGACCCGTTCGCGACCAGCGCGGTGAAGTTCACCGGCATGCTGGTCGATCTCGAGCCGTTCGGCACGTACAGCTCGCAACTGTATTTCGACTCGATGCTGTTCGGCGTCGAAGGCGGCTACAGCATCCAGTTGCCGCGCTCGTCGCGTATCACGGCGCGGCAGATCAACTTCGGCCGCAATACGTCGCGCGTGACGGCGATCGCGGGCGTCGCATCGGTGATCTGGACGACCTGTTTCGCGAAAGGCCCCGGCCTGAAAATCAACGCGCTCGACTCGGCCGTGCTCGCCGAGTTGAATAAGGCGTTGGAAGCTGACGACGTGCTCGGTCTCACGGTCAGATTCAACGCCTACCGCACCGTCTACTACGACGATCCGCTGCTGACGAACGGCTCGAGCGCGATGGCCGCGGCGGCCGATAACCTGCACGACAAGATCATCGACGGCGGCTTTCAGCCGAATCCGGCACGCAGCATGATCGTCGGCGTGTTGGGGCTGTGGCGCAAAAACGAGCCGATGCACGAGCCGGGCGACCGCGCGCTCATCGCGGTCGGCGAGTCGCCCGCGGTGGGCACCGCGTCGGCGCGCTGCAACGGCGACTCGCTGGTGATCGATCTGTCGAACAGCGTGCCGGAGGTCAATGCCGCGCTGATGAAGCAGGATCTCGGCACGCTCTCCGTCGTCGCGCTCGACTCGTCCGGCAAGGTTCAGCAGGAACTCGGATCGATTCGCTATCCGTCGTACGATCGCACCGCGTACGAGGCCAGCGCCGGTCTCGTGACGCTCGCGCTTCAGCCCGGCATGGGCGCAAAAATCGCCGGACTCGATCTCCAGATCTACGACAAGAACGGTCCGATCCTCCAGGAGCAGGCGTTGCGCGCGATTCCGGCGGAGCCGAACTTCTACATCGACCAGAACGCGGCAACCGAAGCGCTGTTCCAGGTGTACGAGCACGGCGTGCCGGTGGGCCCCGGCGTCGCGTTCCAGTTGAACCGCATGTCGGCGAGCGGCAATTCGGTGGAAGAGACGATCGACGTGAAGACCGATGAAGCGGGCATCGCGAAGCTGCCGCTGTCCGCCGCCGCGCCGGGTATCACCGCCTACGTGCCCAGTTTCCCGCCGCAGCAAGTCGAGACCTTGTCCACGCAACTCGACACCTACATGTACGTGCGCGTGATTCCCGCCGACGCGCAGATCGCCGCGTTGCCGCCCACATGGCCCAACGTGTACCGCTACGTGCTGTCGAACTGGAACGCGATGGCGCCCTGCATGGACAACTGGCTGCGGCTCGACGATCCCGATCAGATCCGTGCGTACGCGTCCATCCTCAAGCGCCTGACCGATCCGGCGGCGTTCGAGTTTTTCCGCTACATGCCGGTCACGCGGGACATGAGCGAGGGCATGCGCACGCTGTTGTACGCGTGGCTCGATTCGTCGCAGGATCACGCGGCCGAACTGCCGTCGCGCGTGCAGTTGCTGAACAAAGACCTGACGGCGGATGCGAATGCGGATGCCGTGGCGGCGATCAGGAAAGCCCGGTCGGCGCCGAAGGAAAAAGAGGCGCTATCGGCGCAGACCAGATTGAGCCAAAGCTTCCGCGGCGGCCCCAAGGGCGGCTAACGCCAGCGCGCCTTTCCACGCGTCTGCCGCGCTTCCCGTCTTTGCGGACGGGAAGCGCGTTCCGCAACACCGGTTAGCGATCGACAATCAATCATGGATACCCCGACGCGATTCGACGCCGCCGAGACGCTTTCGGCATGGCTCGGCGGCCGCCTTCCGGATCAGGCGAACGCCTTCCGGACGAGCGCGACGAACGAGATACGCAACGGCGTATCGATGCAGCGTCTCGCGCAACTGCTCGCGCTCGCGAGCCGCCATGCGCGCGCCGGCGTGCCGCTCGCATTGACGGCAAACGAGCTTGAACCGCTCGCCGCCGCTGTCCCCGGCTGGCATCCGGTGCAGTGGAGTCTGCTGGAAACGCTGCGTGTCGCGTTGCTGCTCGCGGCGCCGGACATCGAGAGCGACGCCTTCGCGGCGGCCTTCGAATACTGTTTCCAGTTCGCGGATCACGGCGAATCGTGCGCGCTGTACCGTGCGTTGCCGCTGCTGCCGCACGGCGAACGCTTCGTCTGGCGCGCCCGCGAAGGTTGCCGCACCAACATGCGTCCGCTGTTCGAAGCGGTCGCGCTCGATTCCCCCTATCCCGCCCAACATTTCGACGATGTCGCGTGGCGTCAACTCGTGATCAAAGCCGTGTTCATCGACGCGCCGTTGTGGCGCATCGACGGTCTCGACCGCCGGCTGTCGCCCGAACTCGCGCGGATGGCGCTCGATTTCGCCGACGAACGGCGCAGCGCGGGACGCGCGGTTTCGCCGCAGACCTGGCTGTGCCTGGGTCCGTACGCGGGCGAACGCGGGCTGCGCGCATTACGCAAGGAACTGGCGGAGGGCGACGAGCGAGGCAAGCAAGGCGCGCTGCTCGCGCTTGCCCGTGCCGGCGAACTGATGCCGGAACGCGACTGGCTGCGGACCACCCTGGGCATCACCTCAGGCATCACCTCAAGCGCCCACTCCGCTACCGCTTCAAGCGCCACCTCAGCTTTCGGCAACCACACCCCGTTCATCGAACGAGCCCGCGAGGACGGCTTTACACAACGTGCATTCCGCTTTCTGTCGCCATCACACGAGGACCGGCCATGAGATTCTTCGACCCGCACATCCACATCAGCTCCCGCACCACCGACGACCTGCAGGCCATGGCCGACGTCGGCGTGCGCGCGGTCATCGAACCAGCGTTCTGGCTTGGGCAGCCGCGCACCAACGTCGGCAGCTTCGTCGACTATTTTTCGAGCCTGGTCGGTTGGGAGCGCTTTCGCTGCTCGCAGTTCGGCATTGCGCATTACTGCGCGATCGGCCTGAACTCGAAGGAAGCGAACAACGAACCGCTCGCGCGCGAGGTGCTGGCGCTGATTCCGCAGTTCGCGGTGAAGGAAGGCGTGGTCGCGATCGGCGAGATCGGCTACGACGAAATCACGGCCGCGGAAGACTTTGCGTATCGCGCGCAACTCGACATCGCGCGTGAACTGGACATGGTCGTGATGGTGCATACGCCGCATCGCGACAAGAAAGGCGGCACGCAGCGTTCGATCGACGTGGCGCGCGAGCACGGTATCCCCATGCATAAGCTGGTGGTCGATCACAACAACGAGGAGACCGTGCGCAGCGTGCTCGACTCCGGCGCATGGGCGGCTTTCACGATCTACCCGAACACCAAGATGGGTTCGGAGCGCATGGTCGAGGTGGTGCGGCAGTACGGGCCGGAACGGATCATTGTCGATAGTTCGGCGGACTGGGGCGTCAGCGATCCCTTGTCGGTGCCGAAGACCGCGCGGCTGATGCTCGAACGCGGCATACCGCCCGCCGATGTCGAAGCGGTCACGTGGAGCAATGCGCTGCACGCGTACGCGCAATCGCAGCAGATCGACATCGAAGCGTTGAACCAGACGCCGCGGCTCGATCAGCGGCAGCTGTTCGCCGACAACTCGGTGCTGCGCGGACAGAAGCCGCGCGTCGACGAGCCGGTGCCGAACTGACTGACATTAACCAACGTCTGCCGCCGCATTCAAGGACCACCCACCGCCCTGCTTTGCCGTCATTGCACCGAGGAACACCGCATGCTCGAACACCGCATCGACCAGAGTTTCGACGTTCGTTATAGCTACCCCGTCTGCTTCACGCGGCATGCGTTCGCACCCGGCAACCCGCTGCTCGCCGACCTGATGCGCGCGCAGGCGAACGGCGCGAGAGCGCGCGTGCTGTTCGCGGTCGACTCGGGCGTGGCCGGCGCACGCCCCGACTATCTCGGCGCGATCGAGCAATACACGCGGGCCCACGCGGATGTGCTCGATCCGATCCGTTCGCCGTGGATCGTGCGCGGCGGCGAGACGTCGAAGCTCGAACCGCTCGAAGTCGACGAGTTCTACTCGTATGTGCTGGACCATGGCCTGTGCCGTCATAGCTATGTGGTGGTGATCGGCGGCGGCGCCGTGCTCGATGCGATCGGCTACGCGGCCGCGACCGCGCATCGCGGTATCCGGCTGATCCGCATGCCGTCCACGGTACTGGGTCAGAACGATGCGGGCGTCGGCGTGAAAAACGCGGTGAACTGGCAGGGCCGCAAGAATTTCCTCGGCACGTTCACGCCGCCGTTCGCGGTCGTCAACGATTTCGATCTGCTCGCGAGCGTGCCGCCCGCCGATCGTCGCGCGGGCATCGCGGAAGCCGTCAAGGTCGCGCTGATCCGCGACCGCGCGTTTTTCGAGCGGCTGCACCGGCAGCGTTTTGAACTCGCGGCACTGGCGCCGCAGGTGATGGAACCGATGATCGTCCGGTGTGCGGAGCTGCATCTCGCGCAGATCCGCAATTCCGGCGACCCGTTCGAACGCGGCAGCGCGCGGCCGCTCGATTTCGGCCACTGGTCCGCGCACAAGCTCGAAGAGATCTCGCACGGCCGCTTGCGGCACGGCGAAGCAGTCGCGCTCGGCATCGCGCTCGATGTGCTGTACTCGCGCCGCCTCGGCATGATCGCCGACACGGCAGCCGATACGATTCTCGCGACGTTGCGCGACATCGGCTTCGCGCTCGATCACCCAGCGTTCGATCTGCTCGATGTCGAGCAGGCGTTGAACGACTTCCGCGAGCATCTCGGCGGCCAGTTGTGCATCACGTTGCTGAGGGAGATTGGCGAAGGCGTCGAGGTCGACCGGATCGATAGCGCGGCGATGCGCGCGTGCATCGCGGAATTGCGCACGTGGCAGTCCACGACGCGAGGCGGCTCACCTCACCACGCGCAAGCGCCAGCCCAAGCCCAACCCCGGCCGCACACCGAACCGCAAGCGCCGGAGTTCACACCTTGAACGACGCCAACCCGCTCACCTACTGCACGAATATCCACCCCGGCGACACATGGGCCGACGTGCGTCGCAATCTCGAAGGCCACGCGTTGCAGGTCAAACGCGCCTGCTCGCCCACGCAAAGTTTCCCGCTCGGCCTGCGCATCTCGGCCCAGGCCGCATTCGAACTCGACGATGCGGAGATTCGCCGCTTCTCCGCCTGGTGCGACGAACACGATTGCCATGTGTTGACGCTGAACGGCTTCCCGTACGGCTCATTCCACGACACCTCGGTCAAGGAAACCGTCTATCTGCCCGACTGGCGTGACCCACGACGCGTCGCGTACACGAACCGGCTCGCCGATCTGCTCGCGCACTGGACGCCGCGCGACCGCGTCAGTTCGATCTCGACGGTGCCGATAGCCTGCCGCGACGGCTTCGCGCCCGAGCACTGGCCGACCGTGAAGAACCATCTGCTCCATACGCTGACGCATCTCGCGCGCCTCCATGAACGCGGCGGTCCGCTGATCCGTCTCGCGCTCGAACCGGAACCGTATTGCGTGCTGGAACAAACCGCCGAAACGATCGCGTTCTTCGAGCGGATGAATTTTCCCGCGTCATTAGCCGACTATATCGGCGTGTGTTTCGACTGCTGTCATCAAGCGGTCGAATTCGAAGCGCCCGCCGATTGCCTGGATCAACTGACGCGCGCCGGCATTCGCGTCGCGAAGGTGCAGGTGTCGTCCGCATTGCGAGCGCGCGGCGACGCGATCGCCCACCTGCTGCAATTCGACGAACCGACGTATTTACACCAGGCCGTATTGCGCCGGCAGAACGGCGCACTGGAGCGCTTCTCCGATTTGCCCGGTCTCGCGCGCTGGCTGGAACGCGGCGAGACCGCCGACGAGTGCCGCGTGCATTTTCACGTGCCGATTTTTCTCGCCGAGCTTGGCGCGGTCGGCACCACGCGTTTCTTTCTCGAAGACTTTCTGCCGCGCGTCGCGCCGGGGACGCCGCTCGAAGTGGAGACGTATAGCTTCGGCGTGCTGCCGTCGGCGTTGCGGCTCGACTCGATCGGCGATTCGATCGCACGGGAATTGAACTGGGTGAAGGAAACGCTCCTTACGTCGCGTGGGGAAACGCTCCTTACGTCGCGCGGAGGAACGCTCGTTAAGCGCCAGCCCGGAGAAAGCGTCCCACACCCATTCGAGGAGACGCTCGATGCAGCGCACGGCCGTCATTAACGTCGTCGGTCTCACGCGCAATCTGCTCGGCGAGCACACGCCGAATCTGTCGTCGCTCAGCGACGAAGTCGCGACCATCGACGCGGTCACGCCCGCGCTGACCTGCTCCGCGCAAACGACGTATCTGACCGGCAAGCTGCCGACCGAGCACGGCATCGTCGGCAATGGCTGGTACTTCCGCGATCTGGATCAGGTGCTGCTATGGCGGCAGAGTAACCAGCTCGTGCAATCGCCGCGTATCTGGCATCTCGCGCGCGAACGCGACGCGTCGTTCACCTGCGCGAACACGTTCTGGTGGTACGCGATGGCCACCGACGCCGACATCACGCTGACACCCCGCCCGCTCTACTGCGCGGACGGGTTGAAGCTGCCCGACTTCTACACGCAGCCGCCGCAGTTGCGCGAGCCGCTACGCGAACGGCTGGGCCAGTTCCCGCTGTACGACTTCTGGGGCCCGCGCACCAGCATCCGTTCGAGCCGCTGGATCGCCGACGCCGCGCTCGCCGTCGAGGAACGATTCTCGCCCACGCTGAACCTGATCTATCTGCCGCATCTGGATTACTGCCTGCAACGCGTCGGCCCGCAGGCCGACCTCTCGACCGATCTACGCGAGATCGACAGCGTCTGCGGCGACCTGATCGATTCATTTCGCCAGCGTGGCGTGCGCGTCGTCGTGCTGTCCGAATACGGCATCGTGCCGGTGAACCGGCCCGTGCATATCAACCGCGCGTTGCGCGACGCCGGCCTGCTCACGATCAAGCGCGACCTCGGGCGCGACTACCTCGACACCGGCGCGTCGCGCGCGTTCGCCGTTGCGGATCATCAGGTCGCACACGTCTACGTGCGCGACCGGCGCGATCTCGACGCGGTCAGCCGTCTGTGCGAGGCATTGCCCGGCGTTGGCGAAGTTCTCGACGAGACCGGCAAGCATCATCACGGCCTCGCGCACGGACGCGCCGGCGAACTGGTGCTGCTTGCCGAACCGGACAGCTGGTTCACCTACTACTTCTGGAACGACGACGCTTGCGCACCCGACTACGCCCGCACCGTCGACATCCATAACAAGCCCGGCTACGACCCGGTCGAACTGTTCGTCGATCCGGGCATCCGCTTTCCGATGCTGAAAGTCGGCAGCATCCTCGCGCGCAAGGCGCTCGGCATGCGCTACACGATGGACGTCATTCCGCTCGACGCGTCGCTGGTGCGCGGCTCGCATGGCATCCGCACGGCCAGCGACGGCGACGCGCCCGTCCTGATCAGTTCCGAACCCGGCCGCATCGGCAACGGCAAGCTGGCCGCCACCGATGTCTGTTCCCTTCTACTCGATCACGTCTTCGTCCAATGAGCACACTGCCCTTCAAACCTGGCTTCAACGCGCTGCTGGCGCTGTGTCGTGCGAGCAATCTGCCGACCGTGTGGATGAACGTCGTGAGTGCCGCCGTGCTGTCCGGCGCGACGGCAAGCGGACACGGCCCCGCTGCGCCGCTCGTGCTGCTGCTCGCCGTCGCGCTGTCCTGCTTCTATTGCGGCGGGATGGCGCTGAACGACGTGTGCGACCTCGACTACGACAGCGTGCATCAGCGCTATCGCCCGATCCCGGCCGGACGCATCACGCTCGCCCGCGCGCGCACGGTGACGTTCGCGCTGTTCGCCGGCGCGCTCGGCTGCCTGCTGGGCGCGCCGCATCACGCGGGGTTCGTCGCGGGTGTGGTGTTGCTGCTCGTGATCTGGGCGTACGACTATTTTCATAAGCGCCATCCGTCGACCGTGCTGGCGATGGCCGGCGCGCGGTTGATGGTGTATGTCGTCACCGCGTTCGCATTGACCGGCATGGTGTCGAATGCAGTGTGGTGCGTCGCCGTCCTGCAGGCCGCGTATGTACTGACGCTGACGGTCGTCGCGCGCCTCGAAGGCCGCACCGCGTCCGGGCGTTATTCATGGCCCGTGATTCCGTGGATGCTCGCGGCCATGCCGGTGCTCGACGGCATCGTGCTGGCCGTGCTCGTCGATCCGGTGTGGCTGCTTGCGGGTTTTGCGTGCGCGGCGCTCACGCGGGCGGGACAGCGCTATGTGCGGGGTGATTGATCCGCTTCAGCATCGAGCCCTGCAACGACAACGACAACGACAACGATAATCGCATCGGGAAAATCATGAGTCACGTACACGTTAACGCCCACGCCGCCCCTGTCAGCCTCACCTCGAACTGGTTCATCCGGCCAGGCTGCGAAGAAGCCGCCGATGCCGCGTTGCGCGCACTCGCGCTGGAGGTCGAGCGGCAGGAGCCCGACACGCTGACCTATCTCGTTCACCGCCATCGTCCGGATACGCCGAAGCTTCAGTCGCTGCCGCCGGGCGGCCCGCTGACCGTGCTGTTCTTCGAAACCTATCGCAATGCGGATGCGTTTCTGCGCCACGTGAACGGTCCCGTGTTCACGCAATTCGTGCAGCTGCATGGCGACCTGTTTGTGCAATCGAACGGCAAGCCGTTCACGACAGTGGAGTTTCTGGACACCCTGGCCGGCTTCGTGCGAACCACGGAAACCGCGGCAGTCAGCGAAGCCGCTGACGGCGACGCAACGGCCAACCGGCACCCGGGCGTGATGTTCGAGATCATCGCGCGCGATCAGCCGCGGCTCAAGACGTTCTATGCCGACGTGTTCGGCTGGCGCTACACGACCGGCAGTCAGGGTTTCGCGTATGTGCCGTTTCCTGCGCGCGTCAATCCGCTTCTGGGCGGCATTGGGCCTGCGCAACCGGACACGCCGGGCTACGCGCCCGGCACGAACTTCTATCTGCGCGTGGAAGATCTGGAGTCCGCGATCGCGCGCGCGGTGGAATATGGCGGCCAGCGTTATGTCGGTCCGGTGAGCGTCGACGGTTATACGTTCGCGATGATCAAGGATCCGGAAGGTAACGCCATCGGCTTGATCAAGCCGTTTTAACGGCGTCGGCCGTCAAGCACGGCAGCGGCGTGGACGGGCATCACGCGACGCGCAACGCGTGACGGTCGCCTCGTGGCGGGCGCCGCGCGGCGGCTCGCCTCATTGTTTGCCGAACGGCGAATACGCACCCAATCCGCCGACCATCCGTATTCCCCGATACCCCGTTCCCAGCGCCGGCTTTTCTTTCCATCATGACGTCCACGCGGCAGATGAAGTGGGAGCCGTCTGGCAGCACAATTCGCACACGACACGCGTGCTGAGTGCTGCGTGCTACCGCGACACTCCCGCTCCGAACCGCTTCGAACCGCTTCGACATACTTACCGGCTCATCGCTCCATCACCTTGTCCAACGTGATCGGCAGATCCCGGATCCGCTTGCCGGTCGCATTGAACACCGCATTCGCCACCGCCGCGCCCACGCCCGTGATGCCGATTTCCCCGACGCCGCGCGCGCCCATCGGCGTATGCGGGTCCGCTTCCTCGTTCCAGATGATGTCGATCGCGGGCACGTCGAGATGCACCGGCACGTGGTAGTCGGCCAGCGACGGATTCATCACGCGCCCGGTCCGTTCGTCGAACTGGGTTTCCTCCATCAGCGCGAGACCGAGTCCCATCACGATGCCGCCGCGAAACTGGCTGGCCGCCGTTTTCGCATTGATGATCCGTCCGCAGTCGAACGAGCCGAGGAAGCGGTTCACGCGAACCTCGCCGGTGACGGCATGCACCCGCACCTCGCAGAACAGCGCGCTGTGGCTATGCATCGACCAGTGCTGCAACTCGAACGGCATCGGCGCCTCGGCTTCGACGGTCACTTCCGTGCGCCGTGCGCGAACCAGCAGATCGACATACCGCTCGAAGCGGCTCTCGTCGGCCAGCGCGCACAAACCGCCGTCGCGCCCGCCCACTTCATCCGGCAGCAGACCGGACAGCGGCGAACGGTTGCCCGCGAATTGCAGCAACTGCTTGACGAGCTTGTGATGCGCGGCGATCACGGAAGCGCCGATCGCCGCCGTCTGCTGCGAGCCGCCCGCCAGCACCAGGCCCGGCAGCGTCGAATCGGCGTAGTGGAAGTCGATGTCCTCCATGCTCACGCCGAGCCGCTCGGCGACGATCTGGGTCTGCGCGGTCGAGGTGCCCATTCCCATTTCGTGCGCGGCGATGCCGACGATGACACGCCCCTGGTCGTTCAGCGTGATGCGTGCCGCGCCGCCCGGCATCCGGTAGTACGGGTAAGTGCCCGTCGCGCAGCCCATGCCGACGAACCAGTCGCCCTCGCGACGCACACCCGGCTCGCCGCGCGCGTGCCAGCCGAAGCGCTCGCGTCCCGCCTTCCAGGCATCGACGATCCCGCGCTGCGAGAACGGCAAGCCCGTGGTCGGATCTTGCTCCGGCTCGTTGCGGATGCGCAGGTCGATCGGGTCGATGTGCATCGCGTGCGCGAGTTCGTCGATGGCGGACTCCAGCCCGAACGTGCCGACCGCTTCGCCCGGCGCGCGCATGAAGGTATTGGCCGTCATGTTCATCCTGACGGTCTCGACGTCGAGCAGAAAACTGCGCGACGCGTACGCGCTTTTGGCCGGCAGGATGACCGGCTCCGGCATGTTGTTGTGCGTGGTCATCGCGACCGTGCCGGTGTGAATCAGCGCATCGAGCGTGCCGTCGTCCCGCGCGCCGAGCGCCACGCGCTGTTCCGTGAGCGTGCGGCCGCCGACGATGCGGAACACCCCTTCGCGCGACAGCATGATCCGCACCGGACGCTGCGCGAGCTTCGCCGCGGCGGCGGCCAGCACCTGATGCTGCCAGACCGTCTTCGAGCCGAACCCGCCGCCGACGAACGGCGACGTCACATGCACGTTTTTCTCGTCGATGCCGAGTACATGCGCCATCGTCCAGGCTTCATGCGCGACGGCCTGCACGGTGTCGTGGATGCGCAACGTGTCGCCTTGCCACGACAGCGTCGCCGCGTGCAGTTCGATCGGGTTGTGGTTGTGACGCGGCGTCGTGTAGCGCGCGTCGATGCGATGCGTCGCAGCGGCCAGCATGGCTTCGGCATCGTCGATTTCGAGCTTCAGCGGCTCGCCTTGAAACACGCCGGGCTCGGCGCCCCTCGCCTTGGCTGCCTGCAATGACGTCACGGCATCGGCGGAAGCTTCGTAAGTCACGTGGATCAGCGACGCGGCGTAATCCGCCTGTTCCTGGGAATCGGCGAGCACCAGCGCGACCGGTTGCCCGTTCCAGTGCACCTGATCGTCCTGCATGACCGGCAGGTCGTCGCCGCCCGCTGCCTTGGGCTGTGTCATGAAGGCCGGCATCGGCTTCAGACGCGGCGCGTTTTTATATGTCATGACGAGCACGACGCCGGTCGCGTTTTCAGCGGCGGACGTGTCGATTTCAACGATGCGCCCGCGCGCGATCGTCGAATAACCGAGCGCCGCGTAAGTCATGCCGTCCAGCGGAAATTCCGCGGCGAACGGCGCGCGGCCGGACACTTTCAACGGCCCGTCGATGCGGCTGACCGGCGCGCCGATCAAACCGTGCTTGTGCTGAATCAGCGGGTCGGGTTGGCCGCCGGGGATGAAGCTGTCGGGGGCCAGCGCAATGGCCTTTTTCATCACGGCCTGCATGGCGTCTTTGAGGATAGGCATTAGCGTTTCTCCTGCGCGGCTTGGGCGGCTTGGGCGGCTTGCGCGGCTTGCGCGGCTTGCGCGGCTTGCGCGGCTTGGGCGGCTTGGGCGGCCATCAGCTTCGACAGCGTGTCGGTCATGACGCGCCGCGCCAGTTCGATCTTGAACGCGTTGTCGCGCAGCCCTTGTGCGGCGGCGAGTTCCGCATCGGCCGCCGCGAGAAATGCGGCTTCGTTCGCGGCAGCGCCCTTAAGCGCGGCTTCGGCCTTGCCGGCCCGCCAGGGTTTATGCGCGACGCCGCCTAGCGCGATACGCACGTCCTGCACCACGCCGTCCCGCACGTCGAGCGAGGCCGCCACCGAGATCAGCGCGAACGCATAGGAAGCGCGGTCACGCACCTTGCGGTACGCGGCTACGCCGGGCATGGCAGGCGGCAGCGTGACGGCGGTGATGAGTTCGCCCGCCTTCAGAACGGTTTCGATCTGCGGCGTGTCGCCCGGCAATACGTGAAAACCGGTCAGCGGCACTTCGCGCGATCCACTCGCACCTTGCACCGTGACCGATGCATCGAGCGCGGCCAGCGCGACAGCCATATCGGACGGATGCGTGGCCACGCACGCCGCCGACGCGCCCAGAATCGCGTGCATGCGATTGAAGCCGTCGATGGCATCGCAACCCGAGCCGGGCGCGCGCTTGTTGCAGCGTGCGGCATCGTCGTAGAAATAGCCGCAACGGGTACGTTGCAGCAGGTTGCCGCCCACCGTGGCCATGTTGCGGATCTGCGCCGACGCGCCCGCCAGAATCGCCGTGGACAACATCGGATAGCGCTCGCGCACGCGACGGTCGGCGGCGAGCGCGGTGTTCTTGACGCCGGCGCCGATGCGCAGACCGCCATCGCCGGTGTCCTCGATCTTGCAGGCGAGGCCGGTGATGTCGATCAGCATCGTCGGATGCTCGATCGTCTCGCGCATCAGGTCGACCAGATTCGTGCCGCCGCCGAGGTATTTCGCGCCGGGCTGCGCGCCGAGCGCGAGCGCGGCTTGCGGGTCCGAGGGACGTTCGTAGGTGAAGGGGTTCATTGGACCACCTCGCGCTCGTTTACGCCGAGGTCTGCGTCGGCCCCGGCTTCGGCTTGCACCTCCGCGCCAACGCCAGCGCCAGCGCCAGCGCCGCCATACGTATCCTGAATCGCGTCGACGATGCCGTTATACGCACCGCAGCGGCACAGATTGCCGCTCATGCGCTCGCGTAGCTCATCGTCCGTCAACGTAAAACTGGCGGCGGCCACGTCCTCGCTCACATAGCTCGGCACGCCGCACTTCAACTCCTCGGCCATGCCAATCGCCGAGCAGATCTGCCCCGGCGTGCAGTAGCCGCACTGGAACCCGTCGCGTTCGACGAATGCCGCCTGCAACGGATGCAACTCGCCCGGCGCGCCCACGCCCTCGATGGTGGTAATCGCGCGGTCCTGATACTGGACGGCCAATGCGAGACAACTGTTGATTCGCGTGCCGTCGACGAGCACCGTGCAGGCACCGCACGCGCCCTGGTTACAACCCTTCTTGGCACCGAAAAGATGACGCTGCTCCCTGAGCAGATCGAGCAGCGACGTTCTAGGGTCGAGATCGAGTTCGACCTCGTCGCCGTTGATGACGAAATGCATGATGGCTCCCGAAGAATGGGATTGCTCATAAGGCCGATCGAAACATCGGCCAGCAAGCCGCTGCCCGCGAATGGCGGACCGGCGACGCGGCATTGGCGAGCAAGCGGCGAGCCCGACACCATGACGATGGCCGTGGCAATGGCTGGACCGCTTTCAAACCGCTGATTGGGCGTTCAGTTGCTTTTCCCGCCGCCGTCGATGCCCGCGCCCGTGCGCCACACCTTTCGCCCTTCGTCGGACAGTTTGCCGCTGCTGTGGGTGGCATCGGCCTCGGTACCTTCCGCCGCCATCGGACCGCCTGCTGGCTCCTGGGCCTTCTGCTTTTTCTGTTTTTCGGCCGCGATGCGTTCGTCGTGAGACTTTCCGGCATGGTCGTTCATCGTGCGCTCCACTCGTGAAGTTGACCACGTTTCACGCCGCATGCTTTGTGCCCGGAGTCCAGGCGATGTTATTTACCGACCGTCGCGAGGAAGCTGAAGAAGTCGCTGATGAGCAGCGGCTTGGCGAAGTAATGATTGAAGCCGGCATCCGATGCGCTGCTGTGATAGTCCGCGCCCGAATACCCGCTGAGCGCCACCAGCGTCAGCGCGCTGGCTTCGCGGGTCTTGCGCAGCGCGATCGCCACGTCGAAACCCGGCATATCCGGCAGACCCAGATCGATCACGCCGACGGTCGGCGCGAAGCTGGCGGCCGTTTGCAGCGCGCTGGCGCCGTCGTAGGCCACCGCGCATCGATAACCATGCAGTTCGAGCAGCGCCGCGAGGGCATCCGCCGAGTCCTTGTTGTCGTCGACGACCAGCACCTTGTGCTCGCCCGGCGCATCGACCGGCGCGATCTCCGGCACCGCTTCAGGCACGGCCTCTTCGACCACCGGCAAGGTGACGACGATCCGCGTGCCGGTGCCGGCGCCGTCGCTGAACGCTTCGACCGATCCGCCATGGTCGCGCACGAGCCGCTGCACCACGGTCAATCCGATGCCCAGGCCGGCATCCTGACGGCCGATCGCGGTCGGTGCCTGCGCGAACAGATCGAAGATGCGCGGCAGCATCGCCGAATCGATACCCACGCCGCGATCGATGACCGCCACCTGAACCTCGTTGCCCACACGCGTCACCTGCATGCGGATGACGTCGGGCTGCAACGTATAGCGCGCCGCGTTGTGGATGATGTTGTTGAACACCTGCTTGAGCCGCGCGGCATCCACCCGCACCGAAATCGGCTCGTCCGGGCGCTCGATCACGACCTGATGACCGCGCCGGTTCAGCTCCGGCAACGACATTTCAACGCCGCCGTCGATCAGCGCGCCGATCGTCACCACCTCGGTCTGCAACTCGACCTTGCCGCGCGTGATGCGGGATACGTCCAGCAGATCGTTGACCATGCGCGACAGTTGCGCCGTCTGCCGGCCGATCACCGCGTAGGTTTGCTGGTGATAGTCCGCGTCGCTCCGCTCGGCCAGTTGCAGCGATAGCGAAATCGCCGCCAGCGGATTGCGCAGTTCGTGCGCGAGCATGGCGAGGAATTCGTTCTTGCGCTTGTCCGCGTCTTCGAGATCGGCTTTCTTCTGACGCAATTCCTCCAGCGTCAGCATCATTTCGCGATTCTGCTGTTCGAGTTCCTCGACCGGCGTCTGCGGCTTGCGCCGCGTCAGCTCGTCCACGCGCGCGCTCAACTCGCGTCCGGACAGACGCGGCGTGCCGCGCGGCAGAAACATCTCCAGCGTGACCGTCGTGCCCTTGCCCGGCTCGGAATGGATGAAAAAGCCGTCGGCCATGCGCCGGCTGCCCGGTATGCCGACGCCACTGCCTTCCTGCCGGTGCCAGGACTCTCTCAGCAACTCCTCGACGTTGGCGATGCCCGGTCCCTTGTCGCTGATCTCCGCGACCACGCATTGCGAATCGTCGGCGTCCGTCGCGTCGCCGACCAGAAAGGTCAGCGTGCCGCCACCCGCGAACTGTATCGCGTTGCGCGCGATCTCCGACACGGCGGTAATGAAACGGGTGCGCTGCACGTTGTCCAGCCCGAACAGCTCGCCGATCTGCCGCGAGCGGTCGCGAATCGCGACGAGGCTCAGATTCGAACTGATGGCGGTCGAGAGAATTCGATGGCGCATGTCAGGCTGCCTTGACGACGATGATCGTGGCGTCGTCCGCATCGCGTGCGAAATCGCGGTGCAGCACGCTGGCGATCAGACTGGGATGGCGTTGCACGAGCCCCGGGTGGCGCGTCAGGTTCCAGCGGGTCGACAGACCGTCGGTGGTCGCGATGAACACGCTGCCCTTCGTCCACGACGCCTCGCGCGGGCGCACCGCGCGCATGTTGTAGCCGACGGTGCCGTCGGTCGAAATGAGGTGCTGCGTTTCCTCCGCGCTCGCGACGATGCCGACGATATTGCCGACGCCGGCAAACGACATCGTCCGGCTGGCCCGGTCGAACATCGCGACGGCCATCACCGCGCCGCGCGTGTCCTTGATGCCCTGATGCGCGCGCCGCAGCACGTCGGCCGGTTGATCGGCCGGATCGGCTTCGAGAAATACGCCGACCGCGCGATTCGAGGCCTCGGCCGCCATCGGGCCGTGCCCCAGACCGTCGAGTAGCGTCACCCACAGATTCGGCCCGACCCGGCGTACGCCCCACGCGTCGCCGCAGACCTCCTGGCCGAACTTACGCGTCGATTTGACGCCGACCTGAAAGGACTCCGCGCCTGCATCCGGCGTAGTCGATGGGTTAGAAGCATTCGCCGCATTCGCCGTATTCGGCACGTTCGGCGGATTGGCGATGCGCGCGAGCAAGGCGGTACCGCTGCCCGCGATCGAATAGATGTCGAACAGCGACGCATGCCGGCGGATCGTTCCCAGCCCCGCGCCGAGACTGCCGCCGGTCGAAAACCCGTCGGCCAATGCCGACGTGAGATTGGCGATGCCGGGACCGCGATCCAGCGCGATGATTTCAAGCACCTGCACGCCATCCACATCGCGATTGGCGAGCGTGATTTCGCCCTGGCCCGCGTATTTGAGAATATTGGTCGCCGCTTCCGTGACGATCAACGCGGCATCGGCCTGACGCTTTTCCGACAGGCCGACCACGTGCGCCATATGAATTGCCCGCCGACGTACATCCGCCACGCCACTTTTATCCGTCAGGCTCAGCGTCGCTTCCATTGAATAATGCTCACTCGGGTGCCCTGTCCAACCGTGGACGTAATTTCAAACTCGTTGACGAGCCGGCGCGCTCCGCCCAGTCCGAGTCCCATGCTTTTGGCCGTGCTGAAGCCGTCTTCCAGCGCCCTGTCGATATTGGGTATGCCGGGCCCTGCGTCCTCGAAAACCAGTTTAAGGCCGGCCCGTCCGGCCTGATTGACTTCCGAAATCGTCAGCGTGCCGCCCTTGCCGTGAACCAGCGTGTTGCGGGCCAGTTCACTTGCGGCAGTGACGAACTTGGTCCGCTCGAGCGTGCCGAAGGCCAGTCTCGTCGCCCAATCCTGAACCGTTTTGCGAGCGAGATTGACCTGGTCGTTGGAGCGGATGTCCAACACGACTTCGGCTAGTTTAGCGATGGCGGCTCCCCTGCAGCGTCCAGCGATGCGCGGAGTAAAGCCATGCCCTTGTCGACGTCGAGCGCGGTGCGGATACCGTGAAGCGACATGCCCAGTTCCACCAGCGTAATCGCTACAGCAGGCCGCATGCCTACCAGGACGGTGGCGGCGTCCATCACGCGCGCCATGGCGGCGATATGGCCCAATGTGCGTCCAATGAAGGAGTCGACGATTTCCAGCGCGGAAATATCGATCAGGACGCCCTTCGCACGCGTACGCTCGATGCGCGACGTGAGATCGTCCTGCAGACTCAGCACCAATTCGTCATGAAGCTCGACCTGAATCGATACCAGCAGGAAGTCGCCGAGCTTGAGAACTGGAATCTGCTCCATGTCAATTGTCCCGGTTGGCCGGCGCGATTTTACCGACCGCCAGATTGACGCGCCGCAACGCGACTTTCAGCGCTTCGGCGAGCGTGGCCTTCGTCACCACGTCGCCGAGATCGACGCCGAGATGCACGATGGTCTGCGCGATCTGCGGGCGGATACCGCTGATGATGCACTCCGCGCCCATCAGACGCGCCGCCGCGACGGTCTTGAGCAGATGCTGTGCGACCAGCGTATCGACAGTGGGCACGCCGGTGATGTCGATGATCGCGATGGCCGCCTCGTTCTGGACGATCGAGTCGAGCAGGCTTTCCATCACGACCTGGGTGCGCTCGCTGTCGAGCGTGCCGATCAGCGGCAGCGCGACGATCGACTCCCACAACCGGACCACCGGCGTGGTCAGATCGAGCAGTTCCTGCTGCTGACGTTCGATGATTTCCTGACGCGTCTGCTGGTAGGCGTCCACCGTCAGCAGGCCGAGCTTGTCGAGGGTGAGCGTCAGTTTCCAGACTTCGTCGGCGAGCCGCCCGCCGTCCTTCTGGATTTCGCTGCGCAGCGCGTCGAACAGCGGCTTTTTCAGCGAAAAGATGAAGGTGGCCGTTTCCGCCGGCGAGAACCCCTGCAAGACCCGCTCGCGCGACAGCGCGAACAGGTGCGCCTTGACGGGCTGCCACGCGTCGCCGGACAGATCTTCGTCGTAATCGCTCTTGATCGCCTTGGCGAAAAGCGAAAGAAAGGCGCGCGACGCTTCGAGCAGTTCGCCGTCCGAGATCACGCCTTGCCGGACGTTGCTCGCCGACTGGCCTTCGACCCACGCCGACAGGATGGAAGCTTCGTGGTTATCCAGAATGGTTGCCAAATTTGTCCGATCGCTCAATGTTTGCTCCCAATTAGGTACGTTTGCAGATACGTCTGCCCACGCAACAGGTGCCACATCATACATTGCGGCGATTTGACCTTGCGGCTTCTTTTGCGCCAGGCGGGGCGGGTTGCGTGCGGTGGGTCACGTTGTTTCCGGATTCTCGGCGCCCGGCACGGAAACTGCTCACCAAGGCCGCCCGATGGCGGCCCGAAGGCTGCGGTGGATCGCGTTTCAGGTGCAATCTCGCTGTGACGGAACACTCCTTGCGAAGCTGAAGGTTCTCTCGCTACCTGACATCGGAGGCTCCAATGTCCCAAACCGTGGGCGACTTCATCATCGAACGGCTGCATGCATGGGGCGTGCGCCGCATCTACGGCTATCCGGGCGACGGTATCAACGGCGTATTCGGCGCGTTGAACCGCGCGCAAACGGCGGCGGCCAAGAACAAGGAAATGAAGGTAAATGACGGCGCGATCGAGTTCGTTCAGGTCCGCCATGAAGAAATGGCCGCGTTCATGGCCGCCGCCCACGCCAAGTTCACCGGCGAACTCGGCGTATGCATCGCGACCTCCGGGCCCGGCGCGTCGCATCTGATTACAGGTCTGTACGACGCCAGAATGGACCACATGCCGGTACTCGCGATCGTCGGCCAACAGGCGCGCGCCGCGCTCGGCGGACACTATCAGCAGGAACTCGACCTCGTGTCGATGTTCAAGGATGTGGCCGGCGCATTCGTCGAACAGGCGGCCGTGCCGGCGCAGGTGCGGCATCTGGTGGATCGCGCGGTACGTATCGCGTTATCCGAACGCAAGGTGACCGCGCTGATCCTGCCGAACGACTTGCAGGACTTGCCGTACGAAGCGCCGGGCCGCAAGCACGGCACGCTGCATTCCGGGGTCGGCTATCGCGCGCCGCGGCTTGTGCCTTATCCCGACGATCTCCAGCAAGCCGCCGACGTGCTCAACGCGGGCAAGAAAGTCGCGATCCTGGTCGGCGCGGGCGCCTTGCACGCGACGGACGAAGTGATCGCCATCGCCGAAAAACTCGGCGCGGGCGTGGCGAAAGCGCTGCTCGGCAAGGCCGTGCTGCCCGACGATCTGCCGTGGGTGACCGGCTCGATCGGTTTGCTCGGCACCAAGCCGAGTTACGACCTGATGACGGAATGCGACACCTTGCTGATGATCGGCTCGGGTTTTCCTTACGCGGAGTTTCTGCCCAAGGAAGGCGCGGCGCGTGGCGTACAGATCGATCTGAAGGCCGACATGCTGAGCTTGCGGTATCCGATGGAGGTGAATCTGGTCGGCGATAGCGTGGAGACATTGCGGGCCTTGCTGCCGTTGCTGGAACAGAAACCGGATCGCGCGTGGCGCAAGAAAATCGAAGGGTGGACGCAAAGCTGGTGGACAACCCTCGACAAACGCGCGCACGAGCCCGGCAAGGACGCGGTCAACCCGCAGCGCACCGTGTGGGAGTTGTCCAACCGCATTCCCCCGACTGCGATCGTCACCAGCGACTCCGGCTCCTGTGCGAACTGGTATGCGCGCGACCTCAAGGTCCAGCGCGGGATGATGTGTTCGTTGTCGGGCGGCCTCGCATCGATGGGTGCGGCCGTGCCGTACGCGATCGCGGCCAAGTTCGCCCACCCCGCGCGCCCGGTGTTCGCGCTGGTCGGCGACGGCGCGATGCAGATGAACAACATGGCCGAGTTGATCACCGTGGCGAAGTACTGGAAAGACTGGGCCGATCCGCGCTGGATCTGCATGGTGCTGAACAACGGCGACCTGAACCAGGTGACGTGGGAACAGCGCGCGATGGAGGGCGATCCGAAGTTCGAGGCGTCGCAGGATATTCCGTCGGTGCCGTATCACAAGTTCGCCGAGTTGATCGGCCTGAAGGGCATCTATGTCGACAACGACGAACAGATGGGCGCCGCATGGGACGAAGCGCTGGCGTCGGACCGGCCGGTCGTGCTCGAGGTGAAGGCCGACCCGAACATCGCGCCGTTGCCGCCGCATATCACGCTCGCGCAGGCAAAAGCGTTCGCGTCGACGTTGATGAAGGGCGATCCGGACGAAGGCAACGTGATCGTCGAAACGGCGAAGCAGGTGCTTGGGGCGGTGCTGCCGGGTCATCACGACAAATAATGCGTGGCGTGCCCCGGCGCCATCGTCTGGCGTAGCCGCGCGTGACGAGATGCGAGATGCGCGTTGTGGTCCTAACGCGCGATCGCTACGCGTGTGTTCACCTTGACGGGCGACGCCTTATCGTCGAACGGCGGCCGCGGGATGAAGTCGCGAATCGCGCCGGGTTCGAAAATCATGCAGCACGTCGAGCCGCCGTACTGGAAGAAGCCCAGTTCGTCGCCCTTCTCCACGCGCTGACCGGGCAGCGCCTCGATGATGCACGACGACACGTCCGCCATCCCGACGAACACGCAGGCGACCTGCCCGATCGCGCGGTTGTCGCTCTCGATCACGATGACCGCCCGCGCCGCGACTGCCGTGATATAGCCTTGGGAATCGTTGAGGCCGCCGGGGTCTTCGCCTTCCGAGTCCGCATCCGAGTAGTAAGTCCCGTCGACGGCGTAGGCGTTAACTACCACGCCACTCACCGGCGCATGCCAGCGGTGATAATTGAACGCGCTGAGGAATGCCTGATACACCGATCCGCCGACGAAGCGCCGCGCGAGCCCGGTTTGTCTCGCGGTCAACATGTCCTGCAGCGAATAAGGCTGCGACTTGATCCAGAAACGGTCGCAAAGCTGCACGTCGTGCTGGATGTTGTACGGCGCGGCCTCGCATGCACTCACGATGACCGCCGGGTCTTCCGCATCCTCGACGGGCCGCGCGTCGGGACGGAACCGGCGCGTGAAGAAACCGTTCCATGAATCGAAGCCCCAATACGGCTGGTCCGGATCGCACAGGAACTGCGACATGCCGATTTTCCGGTCGGCTTCCGCGCTGAACCAGCCATTGCGGGACGAAGTATTCAGATGCTCGCGAGAACGCGGTCCGTCCAGAAAGCCGCACCAGCAATTCAACACATGCTTGAGTTGCGCGTTCAGCGCGGGATCGCGGAACAGCGCGTAGCCGGACGGCATGCACATCGGCCAGTCGAGTACCGCGTTCAACGGGCAATGAATCAGACTCGTCTCGCTGAACGGCGGCGCATAGGTCATCAGATAATCGACGATCACCATCAATTCGTCGATCGACGCATAACCGAGTATGTAGCCCGCTTCCTGCGCCTCGCCGATCGCACGCGTCATGTCCATGCGCAGCACGGGATCGCCGAGTACGAGCCGGGCGAGTTCGTCGACGGCGCTCGTGCGCGGCGCGTGGGTGGCGCGCTCGCGTGCATGTTGCGCGAGGTCGGTTCTGAACTTCGCCATATGCGCTTCGTTTTGCGGAAGCCATTCGCCTAGCCGTCGCCGTTGCGTGCGTGGATCGATCGCGTTGTCCGTCATGCGTTGAACTCCCTTTGTGTTTTCGTTGCCGGTGAAAATGCCGGTTGCCAGCCTTGCCCGGCGGAGCTCACTTGGCGCGCACGAGCTCGAGATTCTCGTCGGGCTCCTTGTGCCCGCCGCGGATCTGTTCGATGCAGTTGGCCACCGCCTCGGCCACGTTGACGACTTCCCGCTGCATCGCGTCGTCGTGATCGAGCGTGTCGTGACTCGTCGCATAGGGCTCGTAATAGCCGATATAACGATCCAGCCGCGACTTGAACCCGGATTCGACGAAACCCATCCAGTCCAGCCAGTCGGTCAACGCCCGGCGCGAGCCTTCGATGCCGGCGACGTCGCCGTGCACCACCAGCCCATACGCCCTGCCCGCCAGATGTTTCGGATAGTCCCAGCCGTCCAGTTCGATCTGCTTGGCTTCGTCGGCCTTCTTGCCGTGGGTCGTGGTCGGATCAGGATTGCCGCCGTCCGCGCAGACCAGCCGGTCGATCAGCAGCTTCAACGGACTCGGCACCTGATACCAGTAGACCGGCGTGACGAACAGCACGCCGTGACACGCGGCGAAGCGTTCGTAGATTTCATTCATCCAGTCGTTCACGAGACCGAGCGAGTGGTTCGGGTAGCAGCTGCATGGCCAATGACACAACGGCATTGCCGTCGATACGCAGCCCTTGCACGGATGAATGTGCAGATCGTGATCCGAATTGAGCCGGGACAGATCGAGCAGATCGACTTCGCACGATTTCTGTTCGAGCGTCTGCCGCGCGATCGTCGCAAGGCGGAAGCTTTTCGACATTTCGCCGGGACAGGTGTAGTCGTTTCGCGCGGACGCATTGACAATGAGCACGCGCGACGGTGTCGCCGCGTCGCGTTGCCGCGTCTGCGCGGCCTCGATGCGATCCCGCGCGGCGCGCCATTCCACCGACAGATCGTAGTCGGGGTCGGCGAAACCCGGCCCCGCCTTATCGGTGACGGGCGACTTGCGCGCGTTCGAATAGGCGTCCCATGCGATCAGTTCGAGCCTGTCGAGTGCGCCGTTCTCGACGCGGAATGCCGGGTCGTAGAAGCGCGCCATGAACCGCTCGCGGAACGCGTCGCGCGTCATTTTTTCGGTGACCTGCCCTTTGCGGACGGTGATGGGACGATGGGGCGTGGGCGGGTCGGATTTCGCGGTCATGAGGAGCTCGCAAGGAATGAATTGTTGGCATGTGGCGTTCAGCAAGGGCTGTTCCCATGGGTATTCGGGCGAATCGCATTTGCCTTGCATCGGAGGGCAATTCCAGGTGGGTGGAGTTGCGTGGGGCTGAGTTATTCCACACCCTGGTGGGTGGTTTGACACCCACTTGCAGGGCTCAAGGCAACGCACCGGGTTCATCGGAAGCGGCGAGACGCCGGAGCACACACACCCTGCCTGCATCTCGCGATATTTGGTACGACTTTTGCCTGACTCGTCGTCTGGCGGCCCGCGCGGCCGGCCATGAACCCGAAGATCAACATCCGCGACAAGGCGACGACGATGCTTGGAAATAAACGCAATACGGGCCCCTCGCCGGGCGGATCGGGCGGAGGCAGCGGCTCGGGTGGATCGGGCGGGGGTAACCGGCGCGGGGGTCGCGGTGGTGGCGGCGGTGGCGGAGGATCGGGTTCGAGAGGTCGCACCACGGCCCCGGTGGTGAGTAGTCCCTCCAGCGCGACCGGAAGCGCGCCTTCCACGACGCTTTCGACGATGTCCACCGTCGCGCGTCCCCCCACGCCGCCGCGTCAGGCGCCGTCGGCGGGTTTGCTCGCCCCGATGCCGGGTCTCGGGACGGGTGGCGGCGGAGGCAGCAACGCGCTTGCGACGCCGCCGGGCGCGACTCGCGTCGGCGCCAGCAGTCCCCGCCCGCAGTTATCGCCGATGGGCTCTTCGCCCGCTTCTCCGTCCAGTTCATCCGTCAGTCCGGTGACGGGGGGCGGTCACGGCAGTGCAAGTCCGACGCCTTTGCCTGGTACCAGGTCGACGGGTGGAAGCGGCGGGGGCGGTTCTGTTCCACGGCTTGTGTCGTCGAGTCCGGTCGCGCCAGGCTTCATGCCGCCAGTGGGCGGCACGCCCGGCACGACGCCGCCCGTCAGCAGCCCGGCCGTTTCGAGCAGTTCGTCGGGTTCCGCGCGCAGCGGTTCAGGGAGCACGTCAGGCAGCGCCGGCACCACGGGCGGCTCGGTCATCCCAAGAACTTATCCGCTGGGCTTCAAAAGCCTCAAGCAATTTCGCGATGCGACCCGGCCGCTGGCAGAGCAGGCGCGCGACGGCGTCGTGTTCGTTTCGGGAAGTTCGGTCACCGGCGTCAGCTTCAAGAGCAAACAGCCGTTTCGATCAAGCGGTCCGCGCAGAGAACGCAGCGACATCGACGTGGGGATCGCATCGCCCCGGCTGCACGCGGGCGGCGACGTGGATCATCGCGGCTTTCCCATCAGGGGTTCCGAACTTGGCAATGTGGAATACAGCACCAACCAGAGTTACAGACCGCATCCAATCGGTCTCCGGGTTTATGACGCCGCCAGCCCGGGGGAAGCGGTTCCTGGTCGACGCGTGTTGATCCGCTCGCATACGCCGCCGAGACTTCGTCTGAGTCCGTTGGTGAGCGCGACGGGTGGCGGGGGTGGTGGTGCGAGCAGTAGTGGCGGCAGTGGCGGTGGCTCGAGTCGTAGCGGCGCGCCAGGCATCAGCGCGCCCGGTCCCAGCACGGCACTATCGCCGATGGGAAGCGTCTCCAGCAGAAGCAGCGCGCCGCCCGAGAGCACCGCGGCGACGCTCTCGGCCATGCCCGGCCCTCCGCGAAGCACCGGCGCTCCCGTTATCCCCACCACCGTCAGCGTTCCGGCACTCGCGACCCCGACCGCGACCAGCGCAACAGGTGCAATCGGCCCGACAGGAGCAACCGGTGGGACCGGGAGCCCTGCTCCGTCGAACCCCTGGCTAAACCAAGCGCTGGTGCGTACGACATTTTTCACGCCGACAGCCAGCAGCGGGAGCGGGCCTGGCAGGGCAGTTGCGGGAGGTGGCTCAAGCAGTTCAGGATCGGGCGGCGTTTCGGGTGCAGCCGGACGTGGAGGCGCCACGGATAAGCGTTGAGCGTAGCGAAAGATTACGCCGGGACAGGCTGGCTGGGCGTCACTTCGTGATCGAAGAAGAGACTGGTGTATCCGGCGTGGACGACGACACGGCTGGTCGAGACTCGACATTATTGAGTACTAGCCCATCACTAACGAGCTTGCTCACGACTTTCGCATTCCCCTCCAGCAAGGCAATTGTCGAATTGCCAGGGTCTGCGCGCGTGGCGATCTCGAACTTCGCAAGAACAGGCTCGTGCTGATAAAGGAAAATCAATTTCCTCAGTTCTTCATTGGACACTCGGGACGCCCGGATTTTGTCGTCCGTCACGACGAGAAGGTAGCTCAATAGATTCGTCTTATAGAGCGTATCGATATCCTCATTGACCTGACGTTCCACTGCCCCCCAAGTCTCTTGACTGACGTCCGGATGACGGGCTTTTGCGGCGAGGATCAGATTTTTCGCGAGAGCGCGCTCGATCTGCATCATATCGCCACCACCGATAGCGGCAGCCAGCTGCTTTGTCAGTTGCTCTCTCTGCGCATCGCGCCTGACTATCGGAGGCGTCGCGAACCCGGGGCTCTGTTTGATGACGCGTACTGCCGCATCGACAGCGGCGGATTGCTCAGGTGTCAGCGTCACTGTTGAAGTTGTTTCGACCAGGACTTGATCTTCCGATGCCGCCCGGACCTGAGTCATATGCGTTGAAGCAATCATCAAGGCGATCAGCAATGTTCCTGTTTTATTCATCTTGGCGAGACGAGGCTGAATTCGTAAAAGATCGGGCATTGTCGATGATCCACGACCGCATGTCGAATGACCAAGCCCGCAACCCAGCCGCATCTACCTCGCTACCGGTTTCTCGACCACCGCGCCGCCGAGGCCCCCGTCGACACCGCGATCTCCAGCAGACGCGGCTGCTCGCTGAATCGCCGCGTCGCCCACGAGCGCACTTCCAGCGTTGATTGATGCCGGACAACGCTCCGCAGAGCACCGCCAGCGCCAGACGGCAGGCGACATCGACCCACGACAGGGTCAAGGGCATCAATGACACGTCACGCTTCCTCCCGGATGCGCGACGGGTTGGGTTTAGCCATGCCAGGCAGCCAGCTGGCTGGACCTCATGGCTATCGAGTTGTTTATCGTGACTGTCGCAAACGCTCGCAAATCAGGCTGGCACCGGTTTATCGCCGGCGACGTCATCTTCATCCCGCAGATACGGTGTCAGCACCCTGATTGCGCGATGCAGCGTCAGATACCATTCGTCGCGGCGACCTGAAAGCTGGACCTGCAACGCGCCCTTTCCGCGATCCGAACTCTGCAGTTCGGCCAGCAAGCCGGAGACCGTGGCCCGTCGCGATACTTCCCAATCGCGCTGGTTCATCCAGTAGCCCGATTCGACGACCTCCGCTTCGTCGAAAGCAGCCACGTTGCCGCGCATGAACTTCAGCATCGTATCGAGCAGGATGAGGCAGAACTGTTTGCCGGATTCCTCGCCGCGACAGAGGCCATGAGACGCCCATTCTTCGCGACTGATCCGCCAGCGGGGCTCGGCAAGCATGGCCGGATCGAATAAATACACAAGCGACTTCAACTGTTCGGCAGAGATCGCGACGCCGTCATCAAGCTCCACGTCCACGTAGTTTTGCGAATCGTCGAACACCCGGCTTACCGGAAAGCGATCGAAGAATTGCAACATCGTTAGCGCGGGACCATCCACCACAGCGGCGCCACGGTTGACGGTGTCGATCAGATCCTCGATGTCTTTTACCAGAAAGTCGCTGGCGAAACGGTAGGCGGCCGCCAGCGTGGAAACCGTGACCGGCAATTCCGACTTTTCCACATCGACGTCATCGTGAGCCGACGATCGCAAATGAAAGTCGATCGCCGGCATGACTTGCAGCACGTCGTCGAGCCTCACCTGCCAATGTGAGTGCTCGTTCGGTTGAACCGGCAATCCGCCCGGCAGCATCTCCAGTGCGCGAGCGATGATCGACAGGGCGAGTTGCAATAGCGAGCCCAAGCCGATCCAACCACCCGACTGCCGGTTTATCATCGCCACAACACTCGGGTTGACTAGCAGATGGTGAAGCCGCACTTCGAGCGGAACGATGAACTCGCGCACGCATTGATGCGTCAGCCACTCGCATTGACCTCTCACGAACCTGAACGTCTCGTCGCTCCAGCCGGTGACTTCGCTGAAACGGTACGGCATCTCTTCGTCCCATCCCCGACGCTGCCCCAACTCGCTCATGTGCAATGCCAGCGAAAACGATTCCAGGAATCCGCACAGCGGTTCAAGCGCGCTCTCCGGATCGGCGGGCATGAAATTGATCAGCGAGGCATTGCCGCCGCTGTCGATCGACGCCAATGCCTTGTCGACGTACGCAGTGGCCTCGCCCCCGCTCATTTGCGGCGACAGGCCCGCATCATCATCGGGGCGCCCCGTTTCGGCCTCACTGAAAAACAAGGCCGGAATCAATTTCCCGGCGGCCGGCACCTCGATAACAGGCTTGCGGCTAAAAATGGCTTCACGCGCGACACGAGTCGCATCGGCGCCGCTGCCGATCGCGATCACCACCGACGCGCGTGACACCGCCTCAAGCAAGGCATCGGCCGTCGTCTGCACATGCAGATCGTCGCTGATGTCCCGGATGCCGCGATCATACGCATCCTCATTGGCCTGCGCCTCATAGCTGTCGAACATCCGTTGAATCGGCTTGCTCGTGAGACCGTCATGCGTCAGCGTGGTCATGTAAGCGTCGACCATTTCGACGGGAACGCGCTCCGGTATCCCGAGCAGGATCAGGCGGTAATGCCGTTGCGCGAGAATGCGGCCAAGCGTATCGCTGATCAGCGAAAGCGGCGACGGTTCGTGGTAGCGCGTGCCGATGACCAGCATGTCCGTACCGCCGCGCGGCTCACCGAAATACGGCGCGATGCGGAACTCGTACACATCGCCGGTAGCGGCATCGGCCAGCACCGGCGCGTCGTAGCCACTGTCTGTCTTATCGCGATACCAGTAGCTGAAATGATGCCCTTGTCCCATCATCACGAGCGACAGGTCGCTTGCCATCAACTCGCCGCGACGATTGCGCGCGCTTCCGTAGAGTGCGGTGAGCAGACGCTCCGTCATATTGCCGAGCTTGCCTTGCGGCGCCCACTCGATCAGCGACGCCAACACCCGATACGGCGTATCGATGTTCCGCAAATCGATCTTCGACGGCAGATTGCGCGGCAGGTCGCGGGTGGGCGGGAATTCCAGATCCGCGATCAGGATAACTTCGTCGAATGGCAAGCCGTCGATCATCGCGTTCAACTCGAACTCGGCTCGCGGATACGACGCGTCGCCGTCCGTGGGCATGAAGACAATACGCGCCGAATGGTCCCCGAGCGTGAACGCATAGCCCGCGACGTACACGTATGCCCGCCGCAAGCGCTGTGGCTTCGCCGATGACGATCCAGACAGTTCGCCACGGGGGTCGCGCAGCCAGCGCAGGCCATCCGTGATCTCGCTGCGAATATCTTTGTCGCCGCACATGAGGAAGTTTTCTTCCGGGACGGCACCGCCAGTTTTGTCCGTTACCCATCTGAAGAACTTGACCGCCGAGTCTTTCGCTCCCACGGCCATGCCGATGTCGTCGTAGTAAGGCGCGATCGCCAGCACGAAGTCGTCGACGGCTGCCTCGCCCAGCAGCGGCTCAGGTACTTCATCGTTCACCGGCTCGTTCACCTCCGCGACCGGTGGCGGGGGCAATGGTGGCAACGGCGCAAATCGCTTCGTCACCTGTCTGGCAATGTCCCTGAACTTCGCGAACGGCCGCGCGTTCTCCGGCAGCAACTCGTCGCCATCCGGCGACTCGATCAAGGCCTTGAAGTCGAGCGGATGTCCATACCGCTCGTGAAGATAGCGCGACGTGCTGGCAAGCACTCTCTGCGCCTGCGCGCGCGTCATCGCCGACTGCAACTGGTCGCGTACATCCTCGATGAAATCGAATTCGATTTCATCAGTGGGAACCTGCGCATCAGCGGCCGTCACGCGCTCGACGATGCCGCCGAGCAGCACCTCCGCCAGATGCTCGTGGTGCACCGAGGTGGACGTCACGCGCTGGATCAGCCGCATGACCGGCAAGGTAAGCGGCACGGCGGACAAACTGATCGCCAGTTGCCGCGCCTCGGGCGACGCAAGCTGCAGGAATTGCCGCAGTGCGTGCCCGGGTTCGACAGGTTGCAGCTCGCGTGCCGCTGCAGGCGCCATGTTTGGATCGGAAGTTTTCCGAGGTCCGGCGAAGGCCACGCCCTGCGTCGCGGCGGACGCACCCACGACCGCCCGCGACCAACGCGCCAGCGTGCCGCGTTCGAGATAGACAAGCGGAACGTTCAGCGCCACCGGCGGTACGCGCAGCCATGCCGGCGCGCGCGCCGCGAAGCGCCGGTTCGGTGCCCGCGGAACCGTGGGCGTCAAGGTAACCGATGGCGGGCCAAGTGCGGTTCGTTCCGCGAGACGCGCACCGAGGACTTGCACGATCGTCACCGTCGCGGCGGCGGTCCAGTCGTCCAGAACCTTTTTCCAGGCGCCGTTGCGCCATTGCGCGGATACGCCATCGGTGGCGATCAGGATCAGCCGTTGCCCCTGGGTTTGACGCACCGCTTGCCACGGATGCACAGCATCCGCCGCATCGACGAGTTCAGCGCTATCGCCGCGCCAGCGCAACTTCCATGAGCGCACGTCGCGAAACGCGCCGTGCCGCAGCAGCAGCCGCTCCCATTCCGCGAGCGTGCGCTCCCAGATCGCCATGCCGCGCGTGTCCTCGATCACCAGCGCGATGTCGAACATGCGTTCCGGCGTCGGCGCCATGACCGCCATCGGTGACTTCAACTCAGCGCTGAGTTCGGCCGACGCAGTTTCGTCGAGCGTGCGCCAGGTTGCCGACGGCACGCGCCGCAAAAACGGTCGCAACGCACGCGCAAGTCCCAACGAGTCGGGCAATGCCGGTGTACCCGGAACGCGCAGCAGATGGGCACGACGCAGTTCCGTGCCGTTGGTCTGGCCACCGTGGGAAAACACGTCACTCTGTTCCGTATTACTTCGTTCCGTGTTCGCGCTTCCGGTTGGGGACGCCCCCCGGTCCGCGGTTGAATCTTTCTTCGTTTCGGCCGTAGCATCGGCGTTCTTCGCGAGCTTCGTCTGCGACGCAGACTTTGCCGCGTCACGCTCAGGCGCCTGCCGAGCATGCTCCGTGACCACACGCTCCGCCGATACGACGGCACCTTGCGATCCGGCAGGCGCATGCGCGCTGTTCCAATGCGCGAGCCAGATCATGTCGGCGATCGACACCGCGTCGGCGTCGATCCGGACAGCCGCCAGCGCCTTGACGATGCGCTCGATGTCCATCACACGCTACCGAGCGGCTTCAGCACGATGTCCTTGATCTGTTTGATCTCATCGTCCGTGGGTTCCACTCCGCGGATCAGAAACACCGCGTTCAACAATTGATCGGTCGACAACACCTGGTCGTTCCGCTGCTGCACGAAATCCCTGATCAGTTTCTCGACCTCGCCGGTGACACATTCGGCCAGATGAGCCCGCACGATGCGCGTCAACTCATCGGCGTCCGGTTCGGTCACATCGAGTTGCAGGCAACGTCGCAAAAACGCGGGAGCGAAATCACGCTCGCCGTTGCTCGTCAAGATGACGAACGGAAATTCCTCGCTTTGCACGCGACCGTTCTCGACTTCGTAATGTTCTCCATCGAACGTACGCACGTTGACACGATCCTCGTCTTTCAGGCGCGACAGTTCGGGAATTTCAAATTCGCCTTCCTCGAAAACATCGAGCAGATCGTTCGGCAAATCGATGTCGGCCTTGTCGATTTCGTCAATCAGCAGTGCGCGCGGACGTTTGGCCGGAATCAGCGCGGTGCCGAGCGGCCCGAGGCGGATAAAGTTGCCGATTCCCGCCTTGCCGCCAAGCGTGGCGTCCTGCATGCGGCCAATTGCATCGTATTCGTACAGCGCGCTTTTCAGCGTTGAGCGCGACGTGACGGGCCAGCGCAACACGCGACCGAGTTGAAGCTCACGCGCCACCGCATAGATGAGCGACGACTTGCCGGTGCCGGGCTTGCCCGTGATCAGCAGTGGCCGGCGCAGCAGCAGCGCGGCGTTGACCATCTTGATCATGGGATCCGAAGGCTTGAATGCCTCACCCCGCTTGGCCTGCTGTTCGGCCGAACGCTGACGCCACGGCGGCGCGGGCGGCAGTTCGAAGTCGTGCGGCTTGGCATCGTTGCCCTGGAAGATTCTGGCGTTATCGATCGTCGTCATGGCGTGTCTCGTTGTCCGGGTTCCGCCAGTTGCGCACTGAGCGGGTTGCGGTCGGGGTGGTCCCAGAACAGGGTCATGTGGGAAAAATCGGGATCTCGTCTGGATGTCGATGTCTGGCGACGCAACATCAATTTGCTGGGCACCTGCGTCGCCGACTCGCTGAACAGTTCGTCCACGAGGGTCCTGAAATCTTCCGACACCGGCATCTTCCGCGGCCAGACCCCAAACGACATGCCTGAAGCGATCGGCGCGCCCAGATGCGCCGTCATGGGGAAAGGTTCGCTCGCCTCGAACGGCGAAAAATCGAAGCTACAGCAATAGTTGGCGTCGGTGGCGCGGAACTCGGCGTTGATGTCCTCAGGGTCATCGCTCAGGCTCACCCAGCAGGTTCTCATGCGAGCCGTGCTTTCCGCCAGCCGGCCGCCGACCTGCCTCCATTCCAAGCCACCGGTGCCGGGGAGCCCCATGGCACGTTCGCGCCACCGCACTGTCACCGGTACCTTCCTGCCAAGCGTCCTGCGAGAGTGCGGCGGGCCCGGCAACAGCCAGTCGTCGGGCGACTGGCAAAGCTGCTCATAGGGCAGGAAAACCTCAACGACGATTCCTTCCGTTGTGGCGATTCTGTCGATTTCCTTATCCAGTTCGGCGCCGAACTTCTTCAAATCACGGCCTGTCGCGAAGCTGCTCTTCATCACGCGATGCGGGTGCTTCGCATCCACTAGCCAATAGTCCACAGCCTCGGGCAGCCGTCCTGCTTCGTCGACGTTGAAGTCGATCAGCAGATGCGTGGGCGCCGACGGCGCAACGTCGATCTCGTTCTCGAGTTCGTTGACGATTCGCCGATATCGGTCCGGCTCCAGCATTTCTGTCAGCGCGTTCGTGAGCCGGCCTTCGTTCAATACTCGCGCGAGGCGCACCAGAAAACGGTCGGCGGCGCTGGCTCGCGCGGCCGGTTGACCGCATTGCAGGAGTCTGAATAGCGCTTCGTCCAGACTGCGGGGAGACGCGTATGCCTTAAGTTCGGCTGCCGGATAGACCGCCACGAAATGAGTCTGGACAAGCTGATCGGGATCGACGGCACTGTTTGCCGGATCGGCGAGGTGATGGTCCACCGCTCGTTGGACCAGCTTCACCCAGTACTCCGCGTGAGTTGCCGATTCGAGCAGACTCGCGAGTTCCCTCGCACAGTCGCTGTCGATATTCTGGTTTTTCATGCCTTGAACGAAAGCAGCCTGCTGACCGGCCTCATGCAGAGCATGAAGCCGGTCAGCCAGTGCCTCGACACGAACAGCGTGTCCGGACTGCTCGTCCTGGTTTGCGTGAAGGCCTCGCACTGCCGCCCGCGACGGCAAGCCGGGAAGATCAACGGCCAGCACCCGCTCCACGGCATCGCCGCTGAGTCCGAGTATGTCGATGAACTCCTGAGCCGCGCATTCCCATGCGGGCGAAATTTGCCGCTTAATCGCGGTAGGTCGCCAATATGCCGAAGGGTCGAGTTCCTGTTGTACATCCCCGCAATTCAGTTGACAAAGAATGGGGTGTTGCGATGTCAACCTGTCACGACGTAGCTCCGCAAAACGCGCTCTGACAAATTTGAACAACGCTTCTGGTTCGATACTTCCGTGCTTGTCCAGCCACTCAAAAAGAACACTGGAGAAAAGCCCCCTGCCTTCCTTCGCCTCCGTTCTCGCCAACTCGCCCTCGCGAGCCGAAAGCATCGTAGTTTGGTCAATGGCCGGCCCCGGCTCCCCTGCCGTCAACGTTATGTCGGGGAACGCACCGTGCTTTTTACCCCGGTAGATCGCGCAAACGTCGAAAACGCACACCTGCCTGGAGAAGCGTGACAAGGGATTGACGCGCAACAGGTTCAGTACGTCATCGACCTTGAGCGGGACAATCTCGTCTGCGCGAGAATCAGCACAGTGAATGTGGCGCCGCCTCTCACCGTTGATCGTCGTTGCGCCGTGCCCTGACCAGTAGAAATAAAGACAAGGGTCAGGTCTGACTTCGACCTTCGGCAGCCACGATTGTAGAACGCCCCGCACACCCGACAGCGTCGCCTGACCAGGCTCGATGCCCAGCGCCGCAGCCTGCTGATAAAGCAGCTCCCGATCGTCATCGTTGGGCGATAGAAGCAGTTTGATGTTTTCCGCCGGTACGCCCTGGGTTTTACAAAGCCACTCGGTAAACCTGAGCGCGTCTTTTCCCGGTCCTTTGAGCGACCAGGCGGAACCCTCAGCGTACTCGTCGATGCCAACGACTACCGCGTACGTGCCAGGACGCTCGCCGACGCCTATTGACTGCGATGCGGTCATTGAACGAGTACGCCCGCGAGTTTGGCGCGGAGCGCTTTCCACATGTCGTCGTTCTGCCAGTAAGCGCTATGCGCTTCGGGAAACGGCTGGTCGTTGTCGACCTGAATATCGACCACTGAGCCGGGCAGCAATTTTTCGCCGATGTAACTAAGAAAGTCGGCTTTGTCGTACACGTTGACCCACGGCACGAAAACCCCAGGAAACTTTTTGCCGTCCTGCAAACTGCGCAAACAGTCCAGCTCGTAGAGGAGCGGCCCCTGCGAGCCGACTGTGACGAGTGCTTTCACGTTTGACGGCGCATCGTCGTCGATCATCATCTCGAGAGAGGCTATGCCGCCCAGGCTATGCGCGACGACGATCACCGGCTCCTGGCACGCCTTGACGTTGTCCTTGATGAAATTGCTGATTTTCTCGCCGCGCAGTTGATAGACGAGAATGTCACCCAGTTTCGGCATCGCGTCGTCGCTGATGCCGCCACGTTTCTTCTCCACATAGGGTTGCCCCAGCCATTGCACGAGCGGCCACAGCTTCTTTACGACCCAGCCTCCGACCCCCATATGCTTGCCGCCCAGTCGCTCGACCACGGCTTCCACCAGTGCGTCACGCACTTTTCCACTCGGTGCCGGAACACCCCGGGCGGTAGCCGACGTGGTTGCAAGCGCGATCAATGCTCGGGCAATACCTCGCTCATAGTCGCTATTCTCGCCTGCGTCATTGACGAAATCACTGAAGCCCGGCATTGCGAACAAATGATCAATCCCGGTCTGCCATATCGGCGCAAAGCCCACGTCCTTGACGCGCTTTTCCAACTGATCGGCAGGCGCCCCTTCTTTCAGTGCTTCCCTTACCTTTTCCGCACACTGGGCCTGTTTTCCGATCACGTCTCCGTTGTCTGGTCCGGAAACCTGATTCCTGATCTCGAACATCGGATCACGATAAAGCAACTCCCACGCGGTCAGTTCATCGGTTCTCGGCTTGTCCCTCGCCTTCTCGTAATCCGGGATCGACGCGCCTCGCTGCCGCAATGTCGCCCCCAGCTCCCCCCCCCAATAGCACGGAGACGCATCGAGACCCCAATGCGTCTTGACCTTCGACTTGATCAGCTCAAACGATGTATCGAAATCGGATTGACGCACGCCTGTGCCGTGCACGAAGACGACTACGGTCATGGTGGGAGGGCTCCTCGGAAAGCGGAAATATCGTTCTGTATTTGAACGCAGAACGATATCCTTTTTCAGAAGCGACCGCAAACCCGGGGCGTCGACTTCAGCGCACGTTTAATGCAGGGTGAATACGCACCGGTGCTCGCGCAATGAAGACACGCCCCATGACCGCCCCCCTCAATGCGCCCCCGCAGCCGCCGCCCCGCCCCCACCCTTCGCCGGCTTCGTCATCCAGATCAGCGGAATGATCACGATAAAGATCATCGACGACAGCCAGAAGATGTCGTTCAACCCCAGCATCGCCGCCTGCGCGTTCAGCGACTGCTCGAAGAACGCCCTCGCCTGATCCATGCTGCCGCCGAGCGTCGAATGAATCGTCGCGATCGCGTCGTTGTACAGCGGATTGGTCGCGCTGGTCTGCTCCGCCAGTTGCGCGTGATGCAGGATGGTCCGGTTATTCCAGCCCGTCGTGATCAACGACGTCCCCACCCCGCCCGCGAACACCCGCACGAAATTCGACAGACCCGCGGCCGCCGGAATCTTGTCCGGCGCGAGCCCCGACAGAATGATCGCCGTCAACGGCACGAAGAACAACGCGGTCGGAATGCCTTGCAGCAGCGTCGGCAGGATCAGCGTCCATTGATCGACGCCGGTCGTGTAATGCGAGCGCATGAAAAACACCCCCGCATAGCAGACGAACGCGAGCGTCGCCAGCACACGCGCATCCGACCTCGGCATGATCTTCGCCATCACCGGCGCGAGCAGCACGGCGAAAATGCCGAGCGGCGCCGTAACCAGACCGGCATCCACCGACCGGTAGCCCAGATAGCCCTGAATCCATTGCGGCAGGATCACGAGGTTCGAAAAGAACACCGCGTACGCCACCGAAATGGCGATCGTGCCGCCACGGAAATTGCGCTGCGCAAACAGCCGCACATCGACGATCGGGGTCTTCTCCGTGAACTCCCAGATCAGGAAGAACACGAAGCTGATCGCCGCGACCACCGCGAGAATGCAGATTACCGGCGAGTTGAACCAGTCGAGGTCCTTGCCCTTGTCGAGCATGATCTGCAACGACGCGACCCACGCGATCAGCGACATCAGCCCGACCTTGTCGATCGGCAGCTTGCGTGTCGTCGTTTCGCGGTCGCGATAGATCCACCACGTGACGCCCGCCGCAAAGAATCCGACCGGGATGTTGATGTAGAAAATCCACGACCAGCTATAGCTGTCCGTGATCCAGCCGCCGAGCGCGGGACCGGCGATCGGGCCGACGGTCGCCGTCATCGCCCACAGCGACAGCGCGGTCGAACTCTTTTCGCGCGGATACGAGCCGAGCAGAATCGCCTGCGAAAGCGGAATCAGCGGACCGGCCACCGCACCTTGCAGCACGCGCGCGGCGAGCAGCACGATCAGGTTCGGCGCGACGCCGCACAGCCACGACGAAAACACGAACAGCAGAATCGCGGTGACGAACAGCCGGATCTGGCCGACGCGCTGTGTGAGCCAGCCGGTCAGCGGAATCGCCACCGCGTTGGCCGCCGAAAACAGCGTGATGACCCACGTGCCTTCGTCGACGGAAACGCCGAGGTTGCCCGAGATGGTCGGAATCGCGACGTTGGCGATCGACGAATCGAGCACGTTCATGAAGGTGGCGAGCGCGACGGCCAGCGTCGCGAGAACCAGTTTGCCGCCGGTCAGCGGCGGCGGGGCGAGTTGTGTGGAAGGGTTCATGGCGACTCCGTTTTCAACGCGCGGCGACGGTGCTCATGCGATTCGCCGCCAACGAACCTGCTTTTGTTCCGGCACCGGCACCCGCACGTTCACCAACCACGTTCTGCGCGATGATCTTCGCGATCTCCGCATCGGCCTGCGCGCCGTACTCGCTGAACACGTCGGTGCGATACGTCGTATTGGTGGCGGCGCCGAGCTGATGGCCAGAGGTGTCGCGCGTTTCGACATCGACGTCCATCGACAGTCCGATCCGCAGCGGATGCGCTTCGAGTTCCTTCGGATCGAGCTGGATGCGCGCCGGCAGTCGCTGCACGACCTTGATCCAGTTGCCGGTCGCGTTCTGCGCGGGCAGCGTCGCGAATGCGCTGCCGGTGCCGGCCGAGAAGCCGACCACGCGTCCGTGATACTTGACGCTGCCGCCATACACGTCGGCGGTCAACGTGACGGGTTGACCGATCCGCATGTTCTTTAATTGGCTTTCCTTGTAGTTCGCATCGACCCACACGCCATCGAGCGGCACGATCGCCATCAGCGGCGTGCCGGGCGACACGCGTTGGCCGACCTGCACCGAGCGGCGCGCGACATAACCGGTGACCGGCGCGGGCAGCGTGTTGCGCGCATAGGCGAGGTACGCGTCGCGCACTTTCGACGCAGCGGCCTGCACGTTCGGATGCTGTTCGATCGTCGTGCGGTCGGTCAGCGCGCGGTTCGCCTCGGCCTGCTGGCGCGCGGCGTCGAGCGCGGCCTGCGCGGCGGCCACCGCGTCACGGGCATGCGCGACGTCTTCGGCGGACACGGCGCCCGTGTTCGCGACCGCCTGACGGCGGCGCAGATCGTCGCTGGCACGCGCGAGATCGGACTGCCGTTGCGCGACGTTCGCGCTGTAGAAGTCGTTGTTCACGTAGAGGCTGCTCACCTGACGCACGGTCTGGCCGAGCGTCGCCTCCGCGTTGCCGAGCGCGACTTTCGCATCGGCGGCGTCGAGCGTGACGACGGGGTCGCCTGCTTTCACGATCTGCGTGTCGTCGGCGTTCACGGCGATCACGGTGCCGGTCACCTGCGGTGTCAGTTGCACGAGATTGCCGCTGACGTACGCGTCGTCGGTCGACTCGTGATAGCGGGCCACCGTGAAATAGTACGCACCATAAGCAGCCGCCGACGCGACGATCGCCGCACCCAGCAGCGCCAGCATCAAGCGGCGTTTGTTCGAAGCGGGTTCCCTGGCGGCCGCTGCCCCGCCGGCCGGCGCGTTCGGCCGGTTAGCGCCGCTTGATTCGTTGCCGGTCGTGGCGCGCTCCGGCGTGTTGACTTCGCTCATTTCAGTTCTCCTGGCAGATTCATTGCGTGTCGCTCAACGAGCGGCCACGTTGTCGGCTCGCGATGCGTTTGCGTTGGCCGCACTGGGGCTTGTGGTTGCGTTGGTGGTTGCGTTTGCGACCGGGCTTGTAGTCGAAGCCGGCTGCTGGGTCGCTTCATCGACATAGCCGCCGCCGAGTGCCGAGGCGAGCGCGATCTGCTGATCGCGGCGGTCCATGCGTAAGTTGGCAACCGCCTGATCGGCGGAAAGCGCATTCATGTCCGCGTTCAGCACCGTCAACTGATTCGTCAGGCCGGCCCGGTATTGCACGACCGCCAGTTGCTCGGCCTTGCGCGCCGCGTCCTGCGCGGTGCTCGCGTCGACCAGTTGCGCGTCGGTCGAACGCACGTCGGCGAGCTGGGTCGCGACCTGGCTCAACGCGTTCACCAGCGTCTGGTTGTAGGTCGCGACCGCATCGTCGAAATTGGCGTAGCGGCCCTTCAGTTGCGCGCGCAACGCACCGGCGTCGAAGATCGGCAGATGGATCGCCGGCCCCACGGATGCGGTGCGGCTCGCCGCCGTCAGAAAGCTGCCGAAGCCGAACGCGTCGAGACCGATGGCGGCGCTCAGGTTGATGTCGGGATAGAACTCGGCCTTCGCTTCCTTCACGTCGTGCGTCATCGCGTCGACGCGCCAGCGCGCCGCGACGATGTCGGGGCGGCGGCTCACCAGATCGGCCGGCAGGTTGTCGGGCAGCGCCACGGTGTCGCCGATGCCGAGCGTCGGGCGGGCAATCTGCAACCCGCGATCGGGGCCGGCGCCGAGCAACGCCGCGATCTCGTAGCGCGTCGCGAGAATCTGCCCGTCGAGCGATTTCAGCGCGGCCTGGCTGGTCGCGAGATTCGCCTGAGCGGTCTTGCGCTCCACCTCGGTATCGAGTCCGGTGGCGATACGCCCCGCGGTAATGCTGTCGATCTGCTTGCGCTGCGCGATCTCCTGCTGCGCGATGTCGCGCAACACATAAAGCCGCGCCAGCTGGTTGTAGGTGCGCGCAATGGACGTGGTCAGCGTCAGCTTGACGGTTTCCGCATCGGCCCGGCTCGCCTGCAACTGCGAAATCGCGCTCTTCAGCGCCTCGCGGTTCTTGCCCCACAGATCGAGGTCATACGAGGCGCTCAGCAACCCCGTGTTCTCGGTCTGCCAGGAACCGCCGTACGGCGGCGGCACGAGCGCCGTGCCGGAATATTGCTGACGGGTCAGCGAATAGCTCGCATCGACGCGCGGCATCGTGCTCGCTTTCGCCGTTTCGCTGAACGCCGACGCCGCCGCCACACGCGCCCGTGCCTGATCGAGCGTGGGGCTAGCCTTCAGCGCTTCGGCTAGCAAGGCCTTCAGTTGCGCGTCGCCGAACTGGTCGGCCCAATCCACGCCCGGCCAATGGCCCTGCTCCGCCGGCAGACTTTGCTGTGTCGCAAACTGCCGCGGCTCGGCCGTTTTCTGATCGCCATGAATGCCGGCGTAGTTCGCGCACGCCGACAATACGGCAGCGAACAGCACCGACACGCCCACTTTCAACACGCGCGACGCCGGCTGCCGCGTGGCACGTCCCTTCGTCTTTAATTGATTCATCATTTTCTGACTCGTCAGATATTTGGGTAAAAAAATGGCTTAGTGACCGAGAAACTTGTCGAGCAGGCGGCACAATTCATCGAACTCCGCTTTCGTAAAGCTTTCGAGTCGCGCATTCAATACACAGGGAGCAATCTCGGCGATGCGCAGCGCGATCGCGCGGCCCGCTTCGGTCAGTTCCAGATCCACCACCCGGCGGTCTTCGTGACTGCGCAACCGCTGCACCATGCCAAGCGCTTCGAGCTTGTCGATCATGCGCGTCATCAGGCCCGTGTTGATGCCCAGATGCCGCGACAACGCCGCCGACGTCGTGCTCGTGCCGTCCAGCAGCGCCATCAGCGTGCCGACATGCGCCGCCTTGACGTTCAGGCCGCGCAGCGCCGCATCCATCTGTGTCTGGATCAGATTGCGGGCCTTGCCGATCGAAAACGCCAGGTTGTCGACGGAATTGAAATCGCCCTTCGTGTAGTGACCCATCTCTCGCTCCACGCTCGCTTCAAGCTTGCTTCGTGTTTGGTTGCCTGAACGATAGTTGACGGGTCAGATACTGTCAACGGAGCCGGGAAGCAACACATTGTTGCTTCGGGAGAGACAACGGAGGGACGCTGCGGAGACGTAGCGAGGTAACGCGGCGACGTGTCAGTCGCCGACAAACTTGCGCAGCAGGCGGCGCAGATCGTTGAGTTCAGTCTTGGTGAAGCCCTTCAGACGCGCGTTCAACACATCCGGCGCGATTTCGGGAATCTGCGCGGCCACCGCCGTACCGGCTTTCGTCAACGAAAGATTGACGACGCGGCGGTCCTGCTCGTCGCGCGAGCGCACCACCAGCCCCTTGCTTTCGAGCTTGTCGAGCATGCGCGTCATCAAGCCCGTGTCGATGCCGAGCAGCTTCGACAGTTCGAACGGCGTGGACGCCAGCTTCTCCTTGAGCATCAGCATGATGCCCATCTGCTGACTGGAGATGTCGAGTTCCTTCATCGCCGCGTCCATTTCCGTGACGATCAGGTTGCGCGCCTTGACCAGCGCAAATCCGACGCTCTCCGTGAGGACGAAGTTGTCTTTGGTGTAATGACGCACGGGCGGGCTCCTGAACAGGTACGATCTGACTGACGGATCAGATACTACCAAATCAGGCGTTGCACCCGGCGCCGTGGCCTGTCGAACGCATTGAGCCAGCCGGTTGCGCCACGCCCGGGTATCGAGCGCATGACCAGGCATCATCATTCGAACGTTGCGTTGCAAGGAATAGCGTCACCATGAGCGAGACCAATTCTCCTCTCGAGCTCCCCGGCCTTCCCGATCTGCTGGAATCCGGCCTGTCGCTGGTGTTTTGCGGCATCAATCCGGGTCTGCGCGCGGCATCGACCGGACATCACTTCGAAGGCAGGAGCAACCGCTTCTGGCGCGTCCTGCATCTCGCCGGCTTCACCGCGCAACAGATTCGCCCCGAGGACGACCATGCGATTCTTCACTATGGCTTTGGCCTGACGACCGTCGTCCAGCGGCCCACCGCGCAAGCCGCCGACCTCTCGCGCAAGGAAATCGAAATGGCCGCGCAGGCGTTCCAGCGGAAGATCGAACACTACGCGCCGCGGCATGTCGCCTTCCTCGGCAAGATGGCGTACGCGGCAATCCGTGGCGAACCCGGTGTCGAGTGGGGACTGCAGGCGGAACCTTTCGGCGGCGCACACGCGTGGGTCTTGCCCAACCCGAGCGGATTGAACCGGGGGTTCGACCTCGACGCGTTAGTGGCAGCCTACCGGCCCGTGCGCGAAGTGATCATGTCGATGCCGGCGCGCTGACGCAGTGGCCGTCAGCACGGCGGCACCCGTGCCTCAACTCAACCCTGCTGCGCGTGCGTCTGCGTCTGCGCCTGCGCCTGCCAGCCGATACCCAGACTCTTCTGCAACGACACGAAGTCCTTCAGCAACTCGGCCTGCCCCGCGACGACGTTCTGCTGCGCGGTGAACTCCTCGCGCTGCGTGTCGAGCAGATCGATCAGCGTGGAGACGCCCGCCGAATAGCGCTGCCGCATCAGCGTCGCCGAATGCGTGGCCGACGCTTCCACCTTCTGCAGCGTCACCACATGCTCGCGTTGATGACCATAGCGCGACAGCGACGAGTTGGCGTCCTGCAATGCACCGAGCACGGCCTTCGTATAGTGTGCCTCGGCTTCGTCGCGCGAGGCCTCGGCCGCGTGCACGCTGCCCAGCGTGCGGCCGAAATCGAGCGCGTTCCATTGCAGATACGGCGCGCCGATCCAGCTGAAATTGCTCTTGCGTACCAGATGCCCCGGATCGCCCGCGCTGAAGCCGATGTCGCCAAGCAACGTCAGCTTCGGGAAAAAGTCCGCGACGTGTTCGCCGATCTGCGCATTGCTCGACGCCAAACGCCGCTCCGCCGCGCGGATGTCGGGGCGCTGCTGCATCATCGTCGACGGATCGCCGATCGCCACCGTCGCGGGCATCGCCGGCAACGGCTGCACGTCGGCGAGTTGCTGATCCAGTGCGCCGGGCGCACGGCCGGTCAGCACCGCGAGGCGGTCGAGCGAATCGGTCAGTTGCGCGTCGAGCGGGATCAGCGTGCCGCGCGTGTTTTCCACCTGGGTGGTGAGCCGCTCGACATCGACGTCCGCCGCCGTGCCGCGCGCGCGGCGCTGCTGCGTCAGCGTCAGCATGTGCTGTTCGGTTTCCGCCTGGCGCTGCGCGAGCGCAAGCCGCGTCTGCTGATCGCGCAGATCGATGTAGGCCTGGGCGACTTCGGCCGCGAGCGAGACCCGCGTATCCGCGAGATCGGCTTCGACCGCCTGCGCATCCGCCGATGCCGCCTCGATCGCGCGCCGTGTGCCGCCGAACAGATCGATTTCCCAGGTGGCGTCGAAACCGGCCGTGTAGAGCTGCAATGGACCGCCGCCGCCCGACCCGCCCGATCCGCCCGACGATCCGAGCGAACCTAGATCCGGCTCACGCATACGCACCGACGCGACCGTGCCGGACAGTTTCGGCAATTCGTTCGCACGCTGCTGCTGCAATTGCGCCCGCGACGCGCGCAGCCGCGCCTTCGCCGCATCGACATCCGGGTTGTGCGCGAACGCGGCGGCGATCAGGTCGTTCAGTTGCGGATCGTTGAAGGCGAGCCACCATTCGCTCGGCGCGGGCGTGGCCGTCGTGCCGGCGGCCGGCGTGCGCACGAAGGTCGCGGTGTTGCCCGCGCCCTGCGCGAGCGGTGGCGCGCCGTGATAATCCGGGCCGACCGTGCAACCCGTCAGAGCGGACAGCAGCGCGACGGCGGCAAGGGCGAGACACGAGGGGCGGTTGGACATCATGGAATAGTCGTGTGGTGTTCGAGTAGGGGTTGCGGTGCGTCAGAATTCGCTTGAGCTGGCGCCGACGTGCGCGTTGGTCGTACGTGTTGGTCGTGCTCACATCAGCGAACGAAGCGCACTCGCGCGGTTCAATGTCCGCCGGACGGCGGCGGTGGACCATTGCGGCGCGGCGTCTTCAGCATCAGCGCGAGCGGAATGCAGGCGAGCAGCGCGATACCGAGCAGATAGAACGTTTCCGAGTAGGTCATCACGGTGGCCTGCGTCTGGATCTGCACGCCGAGCTGACCGAGCGCGCGCATCTGCGCATACGCCATGTCGCCGGTGCGCGCGAACCAGCCCGCCGCATTCGCCGCGAGATGTTCCTGACCGATCAGCGAATTGGCGCTGACCGACTCGCGGATCGTCGCGACATGGAACGTGGTACGCCGGTCGATGATCGTGCCGATGATCGCCAGCCCGATCGAGCCGCCGAGATTGCGCGCCATGTTGTAGAGCCCGGCGGCATCGCCCGAATCCTCGCGCGAGACCGCCGCCATCGACGCCTGATTGAGCGGCATCATCGCGAGCATCTGCGCGGTGCCGCGAATCAGTTGCGACCAGATGAAATCGTGACCGACGCTCTGCGCGGTCAGGTCGATATCGATCATGCAACTGATCGCGTACAGCACGAGGCCGGTAATCACCAGCACGCGGAAATCCACCTTGCCGAGCAACCTCGGCAGCACCGGCATGATCATGAACGCGGGCAGCCCGGACAGCAGCATGATCGCGCCGGACTGCTCGGCGTTGTACCCCGCCACCACGCCGAGAAACTGCGGCAGCAGATACGACACGCCGTACAGCGCCGCGCCGACCGCCGACACGATCACGATCACGCTCGCGTAGTTCGGGTTGCGCATCAGGCTCAGACGCACGATCGGCTTTTTCGCCGTGAGCTGCGACGCGGCGATCAGCAGCATGCCGAAGGCCGACACGCAGGTGAGCGCGACGATCATCGACGATTCGAACCAGCGCTCGCGCTGCCCTTCTTCCAGCACCACCGTCAACGAGCTCAGCCCGATCGCGAGACCGACGATGCCGAGCCAGTCGGCCTTCAGAAACGCTTCCCAATGCGGCCGGTCCGACGGCAAGCCGACGATCAGCAAGGTCATCAGCGCGAGACAGATGGGCAGGTTCATGAAGAAGCACCAGCTCCAGCTGATGTTCTCCGCAAGCCAGCCGCCGACCACCGGACCGAGCAGCGGCCCAAGCAGAACGATCAGCCCGAACATGGTCATGCCGACCGGCATCTGCGACATGGGCAGCCGCGTGCGGATGATGGTCTGCGCGGTCGGAATCAGCGCACCGCCGGTAAAGCCCTGACCGATACGGCCCGCGATCATCATCGGCAAGGTATGCGACCAGCCGCACATCATCGAGAACGCGATGAACAACGCGGAATTGGTGAGCAGGAAGTTGCGCAGGCCGAACACCCGCGTGAGCCACGCGGCGAGCGGAATCATCACGATTTCCGACATCAGGTAGCCGGTCGAGATCCATGTGCCCTCGGTGCCGGTCGCGCCGATTTCGCCCTGGATCTGCGGCAGCGCCGAGTTCGTGATCGAGATGTCGAGCGTGGCCATCAGCGCGCCGAGCGCACCGGCGGCCACCGCGATCCAGTCGCCGACGCTCGCGCGTTCCTCCGCATGCGGCGCGGCGGGAGCCGCCCCGGGCGTATTAGCCGCCGCGGGGGCATTAGCCACGGTGGTTCTCCGCATCGATCCGTTCGTCGCGATCGCGCGCCGAACGCGTGTCGACATCCACGGTCACCGAGAGACCCGGCAGCAGCACGCTGCGCGTTTCCGCGCCGGTGTCGAGACGGATGCGCACCGGCACGCGCTGCACGATCTTCGTGAAGTTGCCGGTGGCGTTTTCCGGCGGCAGCAGCGCGAATTGCGCGCCCGTGCCCGGCGAGAAACTGTCGACCACGCCGTGCAGCGTATGTCCCGGCAACGCGTCGACGTGCATGTCCACCGGCTGACCGACCCGCATGCGGCCCACCTGGGTTTCCTTGAAGTTGGCGAGCAGATAGGTGTTCTGCACCGGCACGACCGTCAGCATGCGCGTGCCCGGCTGCACGTATTGACCGACGCGCACCGTGCGGTCGCCGACCTTGCCGCCGAGCACGCTGCGCACCACGGTGTTGTCGAGGTCCAGCTGCGATTGCTGCGCGCTCGCCTGCGCCGCTTCGAGTTGCGCGCGGGCCTGCGCGAGTTGCGCGGTGCTCGAACCGATCTGCGAACGCGCTGCCTCCACCGCCGCCGAATTCGCGGCGAGCGTGGCGTTGGCCTGATCGCGCGTGCTGGTCAACTCCGCGAGCCGTTCGCTGCTTTCGGCGCCGGTCGCGACGAGCGGCGCGTAACGCCGCACTTCGTCGCCGGCATGCTGGGCGCTCACACGCGCCACCTGCTGCTGCGCCTGCGCCTGCGCGATATTCGATTGCTGCTGCTTGATGTCGGCCTGGGCGCGCTCGATGTCGGCCTTGCGCGCGTCGATGGTGGCGAGCGCCTGGTCGAGCGTGACGCGGTACTGGCGCGCATCCAGATGCACCAGCGGGTCGCCCGGCTTCACCGCCTGGTTGTCCGCGACGTAAACCTCGGTGACGTAGCCCGCGATCTTCGGCGCGACCGTCACGCTGTCCGCTTGCAGATAGGCGTCGTCGGTACTTTCGATGAAGCGGCCCACGGTCCACCAGCGCGCGAACCAGACCGCGCCGGCGATCAGCGCGACAATGCCGAACACGATCAGCACCGTGCGCCGGCTGGGGCGCCGTGTGCCCGCCGTGGCCGGGTCGTCAGCGGAGCCTGCGGGGACAGGGCGGGTGGGTGAGCCTGCGGTGGTCGACATGTAGTGAGTCCAATTGTTTCCAGTTGGCAGAATTATTCCACTCGATAAAAATGTGTCAAGTGATATATTTCGCCAGATATCCGTAGGCCAGTCCCCACGAGGCCACGACGTGCATGGAAGAGAAATGAAAGGTGAACGGCAACGCATGAGCAGCGTGAAAAAACCGCGCCACTCGACGGAAGGCGGTTATGCGCGCGGTGAGGAAACGCGGCACAGAATTCTCGAAGCCGCGATCGAACTGTTCGGCGAATATGGTTTCGACGGCGCATCCACGCGCGATATCGCGGCGCTCGCCGGCGTCAACGCGCCCGCCTTGCAGTACTACTTCGAGAACAAGGAAGGCGTGTATCGCGCGTGCGTGGAAATGCTCGCCGACGACGCGTGGGAGACCTTCGGTCCGGCCGTCGACCGTGCACGCAAGGCGCTGGCGGAAAACGCGGACACGGCCGAGTTGATCGAGGCGCTGATCGGCATTCAGGCCGTGGTCGCCGATCGCACGCTGGAGAAGGTGAACAAGCCCGGCCGGCGCCTTTTTTTCGCGCGTGAGCAGGCCGGCTACGAGCCCGAAAGCGCGACGCAGATTCTCGAATGCAAGATTCGCGAGCCGTTGAACGAAGTGAGCACGGCGCTCGTCGGGCGGATCACGGGCCGCCCGGCCGACGATCCGGTCACGGTGATCCGCACGTTCAGTCTGCATGGGCAGATGATCGTGTTTCACGTCGCGCATCGCTCGACGCTCTCGGCGCTAGGCTGGAAAAATATCGATCACGCGAAGGCCGAGTTGCTGAAATCGACCATACGCGATCAGACGCGCACGCTGCTCGAACACTGGGGCCGCGAACGTGACGAAGCTGCGCAAGCGTCGAGGAAGACGACGGCTGACGGCGCCACGGCTACTGCTGCCACGCCGGCGGGGTCCGCGAAATCGGCAAGATCACGCAAGCGGGAATAAACAAACATAAGCGAACATAAGCGGACCCGAAGCGGACATGAGCGGAGCGAGGAGCGTGGCGGCGCTCACCCGGCCGCCACGCTCCTCTCCGCTCAGCCGCCCAGCCGCTGCGCCAGTTTGTCCAGCATCTGTTTCCAGCCCACGCCCAGCCCCTTGCCGGAGTGATCGAGCGGCACCCGCTCGTGCGTCAGCACGATTTCGCACTGCTCCCCGCCGCCGTCGCCCTGCCCGCGCTCGAATAATTCGACGGTCACGAGCGTTTCCTGCTGTGCCATCCGCGACGACACCCACGTGAACACCAGCTTCGAAGGCCGTTCGAGCACGCGGTACTCGCCGCTATGCACGTACTCGACGCGCGCCGATGCCATGAAGATATGAAACCGGCCGCCGACGCGCGGCTCCAGCATCACGTCGCAGCGCTTGACGGTGCCGGGCAGCATCCATTCGCGCATGCCCTCGGGATCGAGCCACGCATCGAACACCTCCTCGCGCGAGGCAGGCAGCACGCGCTTCACCTGCACCGTCTGCCCGCTCATGACTTGCCCCGTTTGCGCTTGTTGACCAGATGCCGCTCCAGCGCCGCCATCCGGTCGCCCCAGAATTCCGCGTAGTAGTCGAGCCAGCCGGACGCCTCCTCGAGCAACGCCGCGTCGAGCCGGCATTCGTGCTCGCGGCCGCGCACCTCGCGCTTGATCAGCCCGGCTTTTTCCAGCGTTTTGATATGTTTGGAAATCGCATTCAGGCTGACTTCGTAGGGCTCGGCGAGTGCGCTGACCGTCAGGCTGCCGCCGCGCAACCGTTCGAGAATGGAACGGCGGGTCGGGTCGGCGAGCGCGCCGAATACCGCATCCAGCCGCTCGGTGGAACTCGGGGATTCAATCATTGTGGACGTGTTCATGGGCGGCAATTTTACTCAACCATACGGTTGACAGTCAACCACATGGTTGACTATTATCGCTTCACCTTTTTCGAGGGAAACGCCATGAGAACACTACTCCATATCGACTCCAGCCCGATGAACGACGCGTCGATTTCGCGCCGGCTCACGCGGGAATTCGCGCAACACTGGCTGCGCGCGCAAGCGGACGGCGAGGTGCGGTATCGCGATCTCGCCCGCGCCGACATTCCGCCTACCAACGGCGCATGGCACGCGGCCAACTTCACGCCGAAGCAACACCGTACGCCGCAACAGCACGATCTGCTGGCCTTGTCCTCGGTCTTCACGTCAGAACTGCGCGACGCCGACGAATACGTGATCGGTGTGCCCATGCACAACTGGGGACCGTCGGCGAGTTTCAAGCTGTGGGTGGATCAGATCGTGCGGCAGGGCGAGACCTTGACGATGACGGATCGCGGTCCGCGCGGCACGCTGACCGGCAAACGCGCAACCTTCGTGATCGCGGCGGGCGCGAATTATGGTCCGGACGCGGCGAGCGCAGCGCTGAACTTCGTCGAACCGTGGCTACGCAGGCTGTTCACCTACCTCGGCGTCGAGGACCTGCGCTTCGTGATGGCCGACGGCGTGGTGAACGTGCTCAACGGAACGGTGGACCGGGTGCACTTTCTTGCGCCTCACCTCGCGGCGGTTCAGGCGTTGTTCGCGCCTGAGTCATGTGTGTGAGGGGGATGAAAAGCGGCAGGACGGTCTTCAAACCGTCCTTCGGCACGCCGCGGCCGGCGAACGACACATCAGGCCGCCCACGGCGCGCGTTTCGCAACGGATCGATCAGAACGAATGCCGCATGCCGATCCGCACATCCGACTGCGTGTTCGACGTGGACGGCGTGAAGCTATACCCGATCACCGCATTCACGCCGTTCGATGCGCGCAGATAATCGCCCGACAGATACAGGTCCGTGCGTTTGGACAGCAGATAGTGCAACCCCAGCGAACCCTGGTTCCAGTGATTGCCCTCGAAGCTGGTGTGCTGATAGCCGCCGTACAGCATCAGGTCCGGCATGAACGTGTACGACGCCCCGCCTTCGTACACCTGCATGTGCGAGGTCTGGCCGAGACCCTTGATCGTCGTGTACGTATAGTCACCGCTCAGCATGACCTTACCGATCGTGTAAGCCGCGCCGATGCCGAACGTGCCCTGCTTGTCGACCGGAAACGACGTCGAGCCGAACAGATCGGTGACCGCGCCCGTCGCCGGATTGACGGACACCGTGGGCTGACCGAGGAAGGTTTTGGTGCCGATCATCGCGTACGGATCGAACGCATAGATACCGAACGGATTGTTCAACTGCGTGTACGCGGTGCCGATGTTGAACGCCCCGTGTTCATAACGCGCGCCGACGCTCCATGCGCTCTTCTGATGGAAGTCGCCCGCCGTATTGCCGAACGAATACATACCGCCGAACGAGAAACCCGAGAAACTCGGCGACATGTACTTGACCGAATTCGGCAAGCGGTCGCCGTTCATCCGGTCGAAGTCGCCCTGGTGAATCGCATAGCCGCTGGCCCACGCGGAGATGTTGTAGATCGACACGAACTCGTTCGTCATGTCGAGCTGATTGCCCAGCGTGACGCTGCCCCACTGGCTGCTCTTCACGCCGACATACGCCTGGCGGCCGAATTCCGCGCCACCGAAAGCGTACTGCCCGTTACCCAGGTGAAAACCCGATTCGAGCGCGAAGATCGCCTGCAAGCCACCGCCGAGATCTTCCGTGCCCTTGAAGCCGATCCGGTTGCCGTATGACACGCCGTCGTCGAATTTGTATTGATGGGCACCGCCGGCGTTGTTCACGTAGGTAATGCCGGCGTCCAGAATGCCGTATAGCGTGACGCTGCTTTGCGCCTGAACCGCCGTGGGTACGAATACGGCGCTGGCCGCGATCGCGAGTGCCGAGAGGCTGACGGCATTGCTCTTCTTCATCTGATTCTCCCCTGCTCTGTGCCTGCTTATTTCGTTGGATAAAACGATCCCCACGACGCGCCACAAGGCGGAGCGCCGCGCTTCTCGCGTGACGGGCAGTTCGAAACCGGTTGAGACCGAGTGAGACCAATTGCTGCGGATGCGGATGAGACTGGGCCGATGCATCGCTGACCGGGCGTTGCATCGACGGGTCAAGAATAAGGGTCCAGATTTAGTTCGGTTCGACCGGAAGCGACATGAATCTGTCGCCCAGCGACCTTATTGAAAGACAGTCGATGCGAATTGCACTAACTCTCTATTCGCTTCATATTTGCGACGCATTCACCTCACGGCTATTTCACACCGAGCGCCGTCTGTACTGCCTGCAAACCATTCGCGCCGCTAGCGGTATTCACGCCGTCGAGCCACGACTTCAGCAATTCCGGATGACGTTTGAGTGCTTCGGCGGCCGCCGCATCGACACCCGTCTTTTTCTCCAGTACTTCGGTAATCACGCCGTTCTCCAGATCGACATTGAATGTCAATTGACGGAATAGCCGGCCGATGTTCTGGCATTGCTCCGTATAACCGCTGCGTGCCACCGTATTCACCGTGGCGCCGCCGAAATTCGGCCCGAAGTACTTGTCGCCGCCGTCGAGATAGGTCAGCTTGAATTTCGTATTCATCAGATGCGGCTCCCACGCGAGAAACACGATCCACTTCTTCTCGCGCACTGCCCGCTCGACCTGCGTCAGCATGCCCGTCTCGCTCGACTCGACGAGCTTCCAGTTGCCGAGGCCGAAGGCCTTGTCGTCGACCATCTTCTTGATGTTCTGGTTGGCCGGCGCGCCGGGTTCGATGCCGTAGATCTTGCCGTCGAACCTGTCGGCATTTTTCGCGAGGTCCGCAAACGAATGCACGCCGGCCGCCGCCACGTAATCCGGTACCGCGAGCGTGAATTTCGCGTTGCTCAGATTCGGATGCACGACCTCGATCGACTTCTCGTCCTCGAACGGTTTGACGACCGGCGCCTGCGCCGGCATCCAGTTGCCGAGGAACACGTCGACCTGCCCTTTCTTCAAGCCCTGGTAAGTGATCGGCACCGACAGGTTGGCCACGTTCTGTTTATAGCCGAGCGCCTTCAGGATGACGCCGGTCATCGCATTGGTCGCGTCGATATCGGTCCAGCCCGGTCCCGCCATATTGACCTGCGTGCACGACTGCGGCTCGGCGGCCACCGCGAAAGTCGCCGCCGCGCACATCAATGCGACGCCGGATACAGCCTGTTTGAAGAGCTTGTTCATCATGTCGGCTTCCTGGAAATGAGGTCGAAAAAAGTACGCGGATTCAAGTCAACGCGCGACGGCGGGAAAGCGGGCCATCGCTTCGAGCGTGTCGAGGTCGATGTGATTGCGCATGTAACGCTGGCTGGCTTCCACGTGGGGCTGCCAGTCCCACGAGGCGACCGTGCCGCGTGTGGTGGCCTCGAAATGAAAACGACGGCGGCGCTGACTGCCGAGTACGGTTTGATGCAGTGCCGCGAGATCCCAGCGTTGCGCGATCTCCGCACGCAATGCCGCCACCTGTTCCTCGTATTCTTTCAGCGCCGCCAGGTTCTTGCGCTCGAGCGGATCGGCTTCGACGTCGTACAGTTGATCGGGATCGGCCGGCGTGTGGATGAACTTGAAGCGCCCGCGCCGCAACATCACGATCGGCGCGATCGCGCCTTCGGCGAGGTATTCGCCGATCGCTTCGTCATGGCCGCCCGAGCTACCCGAGCCGCCGTTCAGATGCGGCACGAGGCTTTGTCCATCGAGCGTATCGGGCCATGCAACGGGCGCCTCGCCGCGCGCGAGTTCGACGAGCGTCGGCAGCAGATCGAGATGCGATACCGAAGCCTTCACGCGGTGCGCGTCGAATTGCTGCGGCGCATGCACGATCAGCGGCACTCGGCAGCCGCCTTCGAAGAACGTCATCTTGTACCAGAGCCCGCGCTCGCCGAGCATCTCGCCGTGATCCGAGGTGACGACGATGATCGTGTCCTGCGCGAGTCCCGCCTGGTCGAGCGCTTCCAGAATCGCGCCGAATTGATCGTCCACATACGAAATCGCGCCGTAGTAAGCACGGCGTGCGTTGCGGATCTGCTGATCGGTGGGCGGCGTGCGATCGGTTTCGCAGACATGGCGAAGCCGGCGCGAGTGCGGGTCGGCTTCGTCGAACGAATCGCGATGGGCGGGCAGGTCGATCTCTTCGTCGCGATACATGTCCCAGTACTTTTGTGGAATCGCGTAGGGGTCGTGCGGGTGCGTGAGCGAAGCGACCAGACAGAACGGCCGCGCGTCCTTGCCCGCATGACGTTCGCGAGCAAGATCGAACAGCTTCTGACGCGTGGTGAATGTCACTTCATCGTCGAAGTCGAGTTGATTGGTGCGCACGCAAGGACCGGCGTCGATCACGGAACTCATGTTGTGATACCACGTGGGGCGCGTGTCGAAGTCGTCCCAGTTCGGCGTCCAGCCGAAATCGGCCGGATAGATGTCGGTGGTCAGGCGCTCCTCGAAGCCGTGCAGTTGATCGGCCCCGCAGAAATGCATCTTGCCGGACAGAATCGTGCGATAACCGTCGGCACGCAGATAATGGGCGAACGTCAGCGTTTGCGACGGAAATTCCGCTGCGTTGTCATAGGCGCCGATCGCGGAAGGCAGCTTGCCCGACAGAAACGAAAACCGTGACGGTGCGCACAATGGACTCGCGCAATACGCCGAGTCGAATACCACGCCCTCGCTGGCGAGCCGATCGAGATTCGGCGTTCGGGTCAAGGGATGACCATGTGCGGCCAGTGCGAACGGCGTCATCTGATCCGCCATGAGAATAAGAATATTCTTTTTGCTGACAAGCATTGAAGTGCGCCTCGAATAGAATCGCCGGTATCGGACCAGGTGATGCGGCATCGGCTGCGCTGTTGCAGCGTACGCGCGATGCCGCCCACCTTGCGCACCACTATTGCCGTCCAATTCGCGGCTGTGAAGACGGCAATTCTTTATGTGCCCATAAGGGGGAGTTATGTCGAGGCAGGATCGTTTGCCGTCCATGCAGGCATTGACGATGTTCGAATCCGCCGCGCGTCTCGCCAGCTTCACGGCCGCGGCCCGCGAACTTGGCTCGACGCAGCCGGCAGTCAGCCAACGCGTGGTGCAACTCGAACAGGCGCTCGGCGCGCCACTCTTCGAACGCGGCCATCGCGGCGTGACGCTGACGCAGGACGGTGAGCGTCTATTCGAAGCGGTGCGCCACGCGCTCGACACGATTCGCGTCGCCACCGCCGACATTCGCGGACGGCGCAACCCGCAAACCCTCACACTGTCCACCGATTTCGGCTTCGCGACCTACTGGCTGATGCCGCGCCTGTCGCAATTCAAGGCGCTGATGCCGGAAGTCGACGTGAAGATCATCACCTCGCAAAGCGTGTTCGAACCGTCGCTCGATCAGGCCGACATTGCGATCGCATTCGGCGACGAGCATGCGGACTGGTCCGCGCGCGGCGTCGTGAAGCTGTTTCCGGAACACGTCACGCCGGTGTGCAGTCCGTCCTTCATCGCCGCGCATCCGTCGCTGCGCACGCCCGCCGATCTGCGCGACGTGCCGCTGCTGCATCTGGAGCCGACGCAACCGGCGCGCTGGCTTTCCTGGGCCGACTGGTTCGCCGCGCACGATCTCGATGCCCCCGCCGCACCGCGCGGCATGACGTTCAACAGCTTCACGCTGGTCGCGCACGCGGCGATCATGGGTCAGGGCGTGGCGCTCGGCTGGGCGCCGCTGGTGGACGAATTGCTCGCGACCGGTCAACTCGTCGAGCTATTCGATACGCCGGTCGTCACCGAACGCGGCTATCTGCTCGTCACGCAACGCGCGGCCACGCCGGGCACGCCCGCAATCAACGCGTTCCGGCAATGGCTGCTCGGCGAATGCGGGCTCGACGCCTAGCGAACGGCATCCCTGCTTTCATCCCACGCGGCCAGCACGGAAGAACAGACGTCTTGAGCCGCCGAGCCGGCATTGACGCCCCCGTTCCACCGCGAAGGCGGTTAACTTCTATCCTCACCCACCCCCGGTTTGCTCTACTGCAACGATGCATGCCGCGTCCCGCGGCATCGTCCTATCGTCCAAGTGGAGAGCGCATGTCCGCCGATTCCCGTCCCGATCAACTGGTACTCACCGTCGCGTGTCCGAGCGCGGCGGGCCAGGTCGCCGCCGTCGTCGGCTTTCTCGACCGGCATCATTGCTATATCGACGAACTGACCGTGTTCGACGACGATCTCAGCGAGCGCTTCTTCGTGCGCTGCGTATTTCACGGGGTCGATAGCGCACAGACGCTGCATGCCGACGGGCTGATGCGCGAGTTCGAGCCGATCGCCGAACGTTTTCGCATGACGTGGGCGATCCACGAGGTCGATACGCGGCCCAAGGTGCTGATCATGGTGTCGAAACTGGAACATTGCCTTGCCGACCTGCTGTTCCGCTGGCGCATGGGCGAACTGAAAATGGACATCGTCGGCATCGGCTCGAATCACCGCGATCTGGAACCGCTCGCGCAACAGCATGGCTTGCCGTTCCATCATCTGCCGATCACCGCCGACACCAAGCCGCAACAGGAAGCCCGCCTGCTCGATCTGTTCGAGACGTCCGGCGCGGAATTGATGATTCTCGCGCGCTACATGCAGATTCTGTCCGGCGAAACGAGCCGCGCGCTGGCGGCGCGCGCGATCAATATCCATCATTCGTTCCTGCCCGGCTTCAAGGGTGCGAAGCCGTATCACCAGGCGCATACGCGTGGCGTCAAACTGATCGGCGCCACCGCGCACTTCGTCACCGACGATGTCGACGAAGGGCCGATCATCGAACAGGTGGTGGAACGCGTCGATCACTCGTATAGTCCGGAGCGCCTGCTCGCGACGGGACGCGACGTCGAATGCATCACGCTGGCGCGTGCGGTGAAAGCGTTCATCGAACGGCGCGTGTTCATCAATGGCGACCGGACCGTGGTGCTGCAATAGTCGATCAGGACGGCCGCAAAACGAAGAAACGCCGCTAAAAAGCGGCGTTTTTTATGAACTGCCGCTCGACGGGAGCGGCAGCACGATCAGAAGATTCAGAGAAATTACCCGGCCATCAAACTCACTTCACCCAGCTATCCACCCGATCGCCATGCGCGCTGATCCATGCATCGGCGGCGGCGGTCGGTTTTTCGCCGTTCTGCGTCGCGAGCATCACGCTGTCGATCTCACCCGGTTTCCACTGGAACTTCTTCAGGAACGCGACCACCGGCGGCGCCTTCTTCTCCAGTTCCGGATTCACGACGGTATCCACGTGCTCCGATTCGCCGAACACCTTCTTCGGATCGTCGAGGAATTTCAGCTTGTACTTCGCGAACATCCAATGCGGCTTCCAGCCCGTCACGATGATCGGCTTGCTGGCCGCCTCCGAACGCGCGAGTTCCGCGGTCATCGCGCTGCCCGAACTCGGCATCAGTTGATAGTCGAGGCCATACGCCTTGATCGCTTCGCTCGTCTTCTGCATCACGCCGGCGCCCGCATCGATGCCGACGATCCGCGCGCCGAACTCCGTCTTCTTCGCTTCCAGATCGCCGACGCTCTTCACGTCCGCATTGTCCGGCACGATCAGGCCGATCTTCGCGTCATTGAAGTTCGCGCCGAGGTCGACCACCTTGTCCTTGAAGTTGTTCCAGTACGCGCCGTGTGTGACCGGCAGCCACGCGGACAAGGTCGCGTCGAGATCGCCGCGCGCCACACCCTGCCACATCACGCCCGCCGCGACCGGCACCAGTTGCACCTGATAGCCGAGACGCTTCTCGATCACGCGCGCGGCGACGTTCGAGGTCGCCACGCTGTCGTCCCAGCCTTCCACGTAACCGATCTTGATGGTCGGCTTGGTATCCGCCGACACCACGCTCACGCTACTCGCCGCGAGCGCCGCGCTCATCGCGCTCAACACCAGTATCTTTTTGATCAGTCTCATCGCCGTTCTCCCGTTCGCCGTACAAAGTCACCCAATGAGCATTTAGAATCGCCAGCCAGAAATGCCGGGTAGCGTTGTTTTGCGACACCCAGTTGTCCACGCGCGACCTGAATTTGCACGCGCTCACCGCGTGCCGTATTTCTCGTCTTACTTATCCACGACGAGATCGCTCAGCGGCTTGCTGCAACACAACAGCACCATGCCCTGATCGATTTCCCGCTGACGAATGCCGCCCGCGTGCTTCATCGCCACTTCGCCGGATACGAGTTTGACCTTGCAGGTGCCGCACATGCCTTGCGTGCACGACGCCGGCAAACGCACACCCGCCTTCTTCGCCGCGTCGAGCACGTGCTGGCCGCTACCGCATTCGATCTCGCGATGGCTTCTCGCGAAACTCACCTTGAAGCGGGTGCCAGTGTCGGTGCCGGTGTCGGTGTCGGCGGTCCCGGGTGCCGGCACCGGCACGTCCGCCACCCCAGGCTGCGGCGCGAATCCGGCCGCCTGTTCGCGCACTTGCGCGAAAGCCTCCGCGGCGACCGGCGCGAGTTGCAAGGCATCCGCGACGTGCGCGGTCGTCAATTGCGCGGCCACCTCGCTCACCGTCTCGAACGAAAAACTTTCCTCGTGATAGTGATGACGATCGAAGCCACCTTCATCGAGCAGCTTGCGCACCGCCTGCATATACGGCGCCGGGCCGCAGGTAAAAATCTCGCGCTCCAGAAAATCCGGCGCGATCAGCCTGAGCAGGGGCAGCGTCAGAAAACCGGTTACGCCATGCCAGTTCGTGCGCGCGCCCAGCCTTTCGCAGACGAAGGCCGTACGGAATTGCGCCTGGTTCGCCGCGATCAGATCGAGCTCGCGCGCGAAGATGATGTCGTCGGGCGTGCGCGCGCTGTGCACGAACACGATGTCGCTATCCTCGCCGAGTTCGTGATGCGCGCGGCTCATCGACATCAACGGCGTGATACCCGAACCCGCCGACAGAAACAGGAATTTGCGCGCCGGATGCCGCGCGCAGGTGAACTCGCCCGACGGCCCGAGCACGCGCACCTGCGAGCCGGCCTGCAGATTGTCGTGCAGCCAGTTCGACACCTTGCCGCCCGGCACGCGCTTCACGGTGATCGAAATCGTATGCGGCCGCGTGGGCGGCGACGAAATCGTGTAGCAGCGATTGATCGACTCGCCGTCGATCTCCAGCTCCAGCGTGATGAACTGTCCCGGCTCGAACACGAACGCGCGCTCGGACGGCGCACGAAAGAAAAAGCTCTTCACGTCGTGCGTTTCCTGACGCACGTGGCAGCACACCAGCGTGTCGTCGGCATCGCTGTCCCAGCGCGCCGGCAGCGCATCCCAGAAGCGCGGCTGGGTGACACGGTTCTCCGCGCGGTGGGGGGCTGGCTCGGCACCGGGCTGAAACGTCGCCTGATCGCGCATCATTGTTTTCTCCGCTCCTGGTTGCGGTGCGCTCAGCGCATGAAGGACACGACTTTCTCGCCGTGCTGAGCCGAGGTGGCCGACGCGTTCGCGCCGGCATCGTCGGTTTGCGGCGTATCGCCGTACTGCGCGAGACGGCCGATATACCACTCGCAGAACTTCTCGACGAGGCCTTCGGTGAACGGCGAATACGGACCCGGCTCGTACGCGCTGCTGGTCGCGCCGCGTTGCGAATACTCGACGAGCGCGCGGTCCTGATCGTTCGTCGCGCGCCAGACGGCGGTCAGGTTGTTGACGTCGTAATCGATGCCCTCGCGCGCCTCCTTGTGCACGAGCCACTTGGTGCGCACCAGCGTCTTGCCGGCCGACAGCGGGATCACCGAGAAGCTGACGATATGGTCGCTCATGAAGTGATGCCACGAATTCGGCTGGGTCCAGAACGATAGTCCGCCCAGGTCCGCCTGTTCGAAACCGCCGAGCAGTTTCCTCGACGCCACTTTCGCGTCGAGCGTCTGCGACTCGCCGTCGCGATCGAGCGGCAGGCGCTGGGTGCGAAAGCCCGTGACGAGATCGGCCAGCCGCTCGATTTCCGCCGACGGCAACTTCATCGCTTCCCACTGCGCGGTGCGGCGCGCGACGGTCGCCTCGAACGCGGCCATGCCTTCTTCATTGGCCGGCGTGCGCTGATAGCCGAAGCCGTACTCGTACAGCGAAATGGTCAGCTCCGGATGATTCGCGACGCAGTGATAGCACTCGCGGTTGTTCTCCATCGTGAGCTTCCAGTTGCCCTCTTCGACGATGTCGATCGACGCCGCGATCTTGCAGTTGGCCAGATCGTGCGGCAACAGATACGGCTCCATCGCGTCGCGCACCACGGAGAAATCGGCGGGCGGCGTGTCGGCGAGGCAGATGAAAATCAGACCGGCGAGATTCTGCACGTGCACCGATTTCAGGCTGTGCTTGCAGCGGTCGAACTGATCGCCCATGTGTTCGGCGAACATCAGGTCGCCGTTCAGGTTGTAGGTCCAGCTGTGATACGGACAGACGATATTGCCGAGCGAGCCCTTGTCGGTATTGCACAGACGCGCGCCGCGATGGCGGCACACGTTATGGAACGCGCGCACCTGCATATCGTCGTCACGCACGATCAGGATCGAATCGTGCCCCAGCTCCACGGTGATGTAGTCGCCCGGCTCCGGCACGTCCGGTTCCACCGCGACCTGGATCCAGTGCTGACGGAAAATCGCCTCCATGTCGAGCGCAAAAATGGCTTCGCTCGTATAGAACGGCGCTTCCAGCGTGTGATTCTTCTTGCGGCGTTCGATCATCGTGCGAACGTCTGCCGAAACTTTCATTGTGTGCTCCGTTGCATGTCACGTCTGGCGCCGCGCCAGGCCCTCCTGGTCGCATGCTGGCCCGAACCGGAAATCAATAATCCACGAGTTGATGCTCGCGCAAATACGCCAGAATCACTTGTGCTTTTTCGACGGAACTCCCTTCAATTACGACGCTGCCGCCGCGGCTCTCGGTCGTCGTGGCCGACAGCATGCGGGCGTGGCCCGAGCGCTTTTCGGCGGCGGCGAGGCGCACCGGCTTCGCGGTCGCGGGGCGGATCGTCCACGGCGTGCGGGCGGGTGCGGTTGCACCCGCATCGATCCTGGCGGGTGCGGCGGCTGCGGCGACTTCAGCAAGCGCGGCCGCCGGACGGATCGCGCCTTCGCGCAGCCGTGCATACGCGTAGGTCGGCGTCGCGTTGGCGAGCGGATGCACGGCGATCAACGCGGGCAGTCGCACTTCGACACGGCGGCGCAAACCCTTCGGCATGAACTGGCGGACTTCGGCGCAACCGTCGCGCAGCGTCACATCGACCGCCGCGCCGACCAGTGGCACGTCGAGCGCATGCGCCACCTGATACGGCAGCATGCCGCTGTCGAACGCACCCTCGGCGCGCGTACCCGTCAACACCAGGTCGTAGCCGCGCAGGCGAGCGGCGAGTAGCGGCGCGGCATCGCACGCCGAAGCGTCCGATATTGCGTCGTCGTTTGCGCCGGGCGCCGATAGCGGAATCACTTCCACCGCGCTTGCGCCGAGCGCCAGATACTCCTGCAACGCGGGATTCGACGAATCGCCCGCATGCAGCACGTCCAGCGTCGCGCGTTGCGTCTTCGCAAGCGAGAGCGCCAGCGTCAGCGCGGCACCATCGTTGCGGCTGTAGCGCGCGACTCCGCTGACCGGATGACGTCCCACGGAAACCAGCACGGCGATCTTCATGCGAGCGCTCCCTCGGCGACGGCGGTTGAATTCAGCAAGGCAGCGCCGGTGCCGCGCGCGCTGCGCGCCGCGGCTGCCGCTTCGGTCAGCGCCGCGATAGTTTCGCGCGCATCCGCGATCACCGTGAGGTTCGCGCGCCTGGCGATCGGCGCGCTGGCGTCGAGATTCACCGCGATCACGTGACGGCAATCCTTGATGCCCTGCAAATGCTGAACCGCGCCGGAAATGCCGAACGCGATATACACGCTCGCTTCGACGGTCTTGCCGGTCGCGCCGATCTGCTTGTCGCGGGTGAACTTGCCGTCGTCGACGGCGACGCGGCTCGCGCCGATCGCGGCACCGAGCGTCGACGCGAGGCGTTCGAACGCGGGCACGTCGCTCACGCCGTTGCCCGCCGAGACGATGAAATCCGCTTCCTCCAGCGCGACCTGGGCCGCGTCGATCTCCTCGATGCCGAGATCGCGCACGCTGCCTTTCGCGGCCGAGGCCGAGGCCGCGCCGTCGAAACGCCACACCACGCGCTCACCCGCGCCGACGAACGGCAGCTTCGGCTCGACCGCATTCGGCGCGAGCAGGACGACCTCGGGCAGCGAGCCCACGGCGAAGGCCGTATGGCCGCGGATGTAGCTGGCCACATGCGCCGCGTCCAGTTCGACCACGTGCGTGGCGACGCTCGCGCCAGCGGCAGCCGCGTAGCGCCGGCCAAGATCGCCGTCGCCGGTTGCGTTGTCGGGCAGGAACACATGCGCGGGCGCATAGGCCGCGACGACGGCGGTCAATGCGTTGAGTTCGTCGGCGGGCGCGAAGCCGCGGCGGTCGAACATCGGCAGTTCGATCAGCTTGTCGGCGCCGAGCGCGGCGGCGTCGCCGGTGAATTCGCCGAACACCAGCAGCACGACCTCGGTGACGGCATCCGCGATCAGCGCGGCGCCGGCGAGGGTCTGCCGCGCGTGATCGTCCAATGCGCCACGATCGGCGTGCGCGGCGACCAGCAGCACGCGTTGCGCGGCTTCGTGCGTGCGCTGGCCCTTCGCGTGTTCCCGATGCGCCGCGCCATGCGCGACGACATCCAGCGAATCCGCCAAGCCCGTCGAGCCCGTCACGCCCAGCGTGATGCGTTTGAGTCCCTCCGCCGTGATCGTGAACGGCCGGCGCGGATCGATTCGTTTGAGCGTTGTCATCCCGTTACTCCAGCGCTGCTGCAACCAGTTCGGCGACGTCCAGCACGTCCGGACGCGGCCCGACCACGCCTTCGAGCATCGCGGTGCAATTCGGACATCCCACCGCGACGATCTCGGCGCCCAGCGTGCGGGCATCGTCGATGCGGATATCGGGAATGCGCCGTTTGCCGGGGATATCGGTCAGCGGCGCACCGCCGCCACCGCCGCAGCAGCGTCCGCGCATGCCGTGCCGCTCCATTTCCACCACCTTGATGCCGATGCTCTTCAGCACGCGACGCGGCGCCTCGGTCTCGCCGTTATAGCGGCCCAGGTAACAGGGATCGTGATAGGTGATCTTGCGCTCGGCCAGCGCGGCGACCGCGCGCGGCGCCAGCTTGCCGCCCACGACCAGTTCGTCGATCAGCGCGGTGTGATGCAGAACCTCGTAGAAGCCGCCGAGCGCGCGGTACTCGTTGCGCAGGCTGTGCAGCACGTGCGGGTCCGCGGTAACGATACGGCCGAACGAGTACTGCGACAGCGTGCCGATCAGCTTGCGCGCGAGCTGCTGGAAGGTCGCCTCGTCGCCGAGACGGCGAGCCGTGTCGCCGGTGTCGGTTTCCACGCCGCCCAGTACCGCATAGTCGATGCCCGCGCGGTTCAGCACCTTCACCAGTGCGCGCAGCGTGCGCTGGTAACGCATGTCGAACGCCCCTTCGCCGGCGATCAGCAGCACCTCCACCGGACGGCCGGGCTGGGCCACCTGCACCTGCAGATCGACGGCCCAGTCGTAACGCGCGCCGATGTCGTAGCCGTTCGAGCTGCCGGTCTCGCGCAGATTCGCCAGCGTGAGCGGCCCCTTGCCCGGCACGCTGCCTTCCACCAGCGTCTGGTTGCGGCGCATGTCGACGATCGCGTCGACGTGCTCGATCAACATCGGGCACTCCTGCACGCAGGCGCGGCAGGTGGTGCACGACCATAGCGTGTCCGCCTCGATCAGCGCGGAAATCAGCGGCTTGCCCGGCGCACCCGCATGCTTGCCGACGGGAATGCCCGGTGTCGGACTGCCCGCGTACAGCGCATCCGTGCCGCCCACCATGCCGGTGACCAGATCCTGAATCAGCTTCTTCGGATTCAGCGGCTGACCGGCGGCGAACGCGGGACAGGCCGCCTCGCACTTGCCGCATTGCACGCACGCGTCGAAACTGAGCAACTGGTTCCAGCGGAATTCGACCGGCTTGCCGACGCCGTATTCCTTCGCATCGAGCACCGGCATTTTCAGCGCGGTCGGCGGCACGACGTCGTTGTCGCTGCGCCCGGCGAAGCGTTCCTGACGCGGATGGAACGCGAGGTGCAGCAGTCCCGCGAGCGCATGCTTCATCGGACCGCCGCGCGCCGCGCCGAACGTCATCGCGAACGCACCGCCCGCGATCAGCAACGCGACGATCACCGCGAGCGCGCCGGACATCGCGGCGGCCGGCAGCGCGATGAACAGCGCGAGCCCCAGCGCGAACGCGCCGAGCAGCAACGGCAACTGATCCCACGGGCCGCGCGAGAGCCGCGCCGGTACCGCTTTCGCGCCGTGCCGGCGGCGCCACACGAACACCGCGCCGGCCAGCATCACGAGTGCCGCGAGAAAGATCAGCCGGTCGAGCCACGGCGAGTAGATCGCGAGCCCGTAGTTGACGAACACCAGCGCCATCGCGAGAATCGCGCCGCCCGCCGTCGCCACGTGCGTTCTGGCGATGTACGGATCGCGCGCCACCACGTGGTGCAGATCGACGAAGTAGCGCTTCGGAATCGCCAGCAGATTGACCCAGCTGTACGCGCCGGCCGCCGTCGCGCGCCCTTCGCGCCAGTACGCCGCGCGTTTGACCAGCGCGAACGCCAGACCCGCCACCGACAACCACAGCAGGACGGTGATGACAAACACGGGGCTCATCGTCAGAAATCCTTGCAAAGGCGCAGCGCGTCGTAGATCGCGCCGTGAATGTTGTGCATGGAAATGCAGTCGCCGACGCGGAACAGCAGGAAGCGGCCATCACCGAGCGTTTCGCCGAGCGACGGTTGCGGTTCCGACGCGAACAGCTTGTGCACGTCCACCTGGCCCAGGTTCAGCGACTCCGGCTTGAGCTTCCAGTAGAGCTCGTCGTTCGGCGTGCTGCCGTTCTCGATCACCACCTGATCGACCGCGCGCTCTTCCTGCTCCTCGGTGTATTCGTTGCGCAGCACGGCAATCTTCCTGCCGTCCTCCTCGTACACCTTGTCGAGCCAGTAGTTCGGCGTATGGATCACGCCTAGCGCGTACAGCCGGCGATAGAAAATCGGGAACGTGGTGCCGCCGACATCGTCGGCCACCTTCACGTCCGGCGTCACGATCTCCACGTGCGAGCCGCGGCTCGACATGAAATCGGCGACGCCCGCGCCCGCATGCGTGCTGACGCCGTCGTACACCAGCACGTTCTTGCCGGGTTCGACCTTGCCGGACAGCACATCCCACGAACTCACCGCGAGCCCCGCATCCACGCCCCACGCCGCGACCTGCGACGTGAACGCCGAGCCGCCCGTCGCGAGCACGACGATGTCCGGCTTCTCGGCCATGATGGTTTTTTCATCGGCGGCGACACCGAGGCGACGATCCACGCCGAGGCGCTTCGTCTCCATGTCGAACCAGCGCACGATGCCCGCCATCTGCTCGCGCTGCGGCGCCTTCGCGGCCAGCATGATCTGGCCGCCCACGTAGTCGTTCTTCTCGAACAGCACCACGTCGTGACCGCGCGACTTCGCGACGCGCGCCGCCTCGAGTCCGGCCGGCCCCGCGCCGACCACCACGACCTTGCGCTTCGGACCCCGCGTCTTGGCGATCACGTGCGGCATGGTCGCCTCGCGCGAGGTCGCGGCGTTCTGCACGCACAGCACGTCCAGGCCGTTGTATTGCCGGTCGATGCAGTAGTTCGCGCCGACGCATTGCTTGATCTCGTCCTCGCGGCCATCGCGGATCTTGATGACCATATGCGGGTCGGCGATCTGCGCGCGCGTCATGCCGACCAGATCCACCATGCCGCTTGCCAGCAGCCGCTCGGCCTGGCCCGCGTCGCGAATGCTCTGCGCGTGCATGACCGGCAGTTTCACCACCGACTTGATGCCGGCCGCCAGATGCACGAACGGCTCGGGCGGCAAGGCCATCGGCGGCATGCAGTTGGCGAGCGTGTTGTGGGTATCCGCGCCGGAACCGATCACGCCGAGGTAATCGATCAGGCCGGTTTCGCTCATCGCCTGAGCGATCTCTTTCAGTTGCTCGTGGTCGAGACCGTCTTCATGGAATTCGTCGCCGCACATGCGCAGGCCGACGCAGAAGTCCGCGCCCACCGCCTCGCGTACCGCCTTCAGCACCTCGGTGCCGAAACGCAGACGGTTTTCCAGCGAGCCGCCCCATTCGTCGGTACGGAAGTTGGTGCGCGGGCTCCAGAACTGGTCGATCAGATGCTGGTGCGCGGCCGAAATCTCCACGCCGTCCATGCCCGCGTCCTTCACGCGTTTGGCCGCCGCGGCGAAGTCGCGGATGATGCGGCGGATCTCTTCCACTTCGATGATCTTCGCGTTGCCGCGGTGCACCGGTTCGCGCACGCCCGACGGCGACATCAGATGCGGCCAGTGCTCGCCGTGAAACGCCGAACGGCGCCCCATATGCGTGGCCTGGATCATGATCTTCGCGCCGTGCCGGTGCATCGCCTCGGCGAGCCGCGCGAGCGGATCGACGATCCTGTCGGTCGACAGATTGACCGACTTCCACCAGCCTTGCGGACTGTCGATCGATACCGGGCTCGACCCGCCGCAGACGGCGAGGCCGACGCCACCCTTGGCCTTCTCTTCGTAGTAACGGATATAACGGTCGCCGGGCAGGCCGCCGGGTTCCGCGTACACCTCCGCATGCGCCGTGCTGACGATGCGGTTGCGCAAGGTCAACTGGTTCAGCGTGAGAGGCTTGAAAAGGTTCGGGTAACGCATCGCGATCGACCTCGGAATGGATTGCTTGTTGTGCCGTGCCGTGCGCTAAGCCGCGTGCGGCGACACTTCGAACACACAGTGATCGTGGTGCTCGGCCGCGCACTGCGCCTCGCGCGAATGCGACGGCGGTCCCTTGCGCGCGCCTTGCGGCGCGGTGTCGTTGACCCAGTCCATCGCGCCCGCGAACCAGCCGGCGAACATGTAGCAGAGCTTGCCCTCCTTGCCCGGCTGCGCGAGCACGAACGACGAGTGATGCAGTTCGATGCGCGCATGCGAGGTGGACGGGTCGGCCTCGGTGATCGTGAAGATGCCCCAGCCGCGTTGCGACAAGCGCTTCAGGTAATGCTCGAACACCGCCATGCCGCTGATGCCGTGCTTGGCCGCTTCCTTGTCGCACCAGAAATACGCGGACTTGTAGCCGGCCTTGTAGAGAATCTCCGCATACGTATCGAGCCCGAGCGCTTCCTCGACCGCGGTGTGGTTGTTGGTGAAGAAGTGACGCGGCACGTACAGCATGGGCAGCGCGTCGGTGGTCCAGACGCCGGTGTCCGCATCGACGTCGATAGGCAGTTGCGGTTGCATGTGAGGGTTCCGTTTTTTTTGCGTGTGAGAGTGCGCTTCGAATGTCGTGCCCGGAAACGTCAGCCGTTCCAGACTTCGCCGAACACGCGTACCCAGTTCTCGCCCATGATTTTCCTGATGCGCGTCTCGCTCCAGCCGGCGCGTTCCATCGCGGCGGTGAGGTTCGGAAACTCGCCGATCGTGCGGATGCCTTCGGGATTCACGACCTTGCCGAAGTTCGTCAATTGACGGTAACGGCCCTTGTCGTGCGTGATCCAGTCGAAGAATTCGGTGCTGTAGCCCTGCGTGAAGTCCGTGCCGATGCCGACCTGATCCTCGCCGATCAGGTTCACCACGTATTCGATCGCCTCGATGTAATCGTCGACGGTGGCGTCCGGGCCGCGCTTGAGGAACGGCGCGAACATCGTCACGCCGACGAAACCGCCCGCGTCCGCGATCTCCTTCAGTTGCTCGTCGCTCTTGTTGCGCGGATGTTCCTTCAGCCCCGACGGGCAGCAGTGCGAGTAACACACCGGCTTGTTCGACGCGGCGATCGCCTCCGACGATGTCTTGCCGCCCACATGCGAGAGATCGACCATGATGCCGACGCGATTCATCTCCTGAATCACTTCGCGGCCGTAACCGGACAGGCCGCCGTCGCGCTCGTAGCAACCCGTGCCGACCAGGTTCTGCGTGTTGTAGCAAAGCTGCACCACGTTCACGCCGAGGTCCTTGAACGCTTCGATGTAGCCGAGGTTGTCCTCGAACGCATGCGCGTTCTGGAAGCCGAAGATGATGCCCGTCTTGTTCTCTTTCTTCGCGCGATGGATGTCGTCGGTGGTGCGCACCAGCGTCAGGATCTCGCCGTATTCGCGGATCTGCTGCTTCATCTCCGCGATGTTGTCGACGGTCTTCTGGAAACTCTCCCACACCGATACCGTGCAGTTGACCGCGGTCACGCCGCCCTTGCGCATGTCTTCGAACACCGAGCGCTCGAACTTGGAAATGTTCAGACCGTCGATGATGATGCTGTTGTCGTGCAATGTGCTCATCGTGTGCTCCAGGCGTGCTCAGTAGATGGGAAAGCGTTCGCACAGCGCGAAAATCTCGCGGCGCACGCGTTGTTCGGTGGCGGCGTCGCCTTCGGGGGACACGCGCAGCGATTCGAATACCTCGACGATCAGACGCCCGACCTCGCGGAACTCGCTCACGCCGAAACCGCGCGTGGTGCCGGCCGGCGTGCCGAGACGAATGCCCGAGGTGACCGTGGGCTTCTCGGTGTCGAACGGAATGCCGTTCTTGTTGCAGGTGATGCCCGCGCGTTCGAGCGCCTGTTCGACCTGATTGCCCTTGAGCCCCTTGGGCCGCAGATCGACCAGCAGCAGATGGTTGTCCGTGCCGCCCGTCACGAGATCGACGCCGCCCGCCTTGAGCACCTCGCCGAGCGCCTGCGCGTTGGCGAGCACGTTGTCGATATAGGTCTTGAAGCCCGGTTGCAGCGCTTCGCCGAAGGCGACCGCCTTGCCCGCGATCACGTGCATCAGCGGGCCGCCCTGCAAGCCGGGAAACACCGCCGAGTTGATCTTCTTCGCGATCTCCTCGTCGTTGGTCAGCACGAAACCGCCGCGCGGGCCGCGCAGGGTTTTGTGCGTGGTCGACGTCACGACGTGCGCATGCTCGACCGGATTCTGATGCCGGCCCGCCGCGATCACGCCGGCGATGTGCGCCATGTCGACCATCAGTTTCGCGCCGACGCTATCGGCGATGCCGCGCAAACGGGCGAAGTCGAGCGCGCGCGGATAGGCGGAGAAGCCGGCGATCAGCAAGGCCGGCTTGTGCTGCCGCGCCAGTTCCTCGATCTGTTCGTAGTCGATCAGCAGCGTGTCGCGCTTCACGCCGTACTGCACGGCGTTGAACCACTTGCCCGACAACGCCGGCTTCGCGCCGTGCGTGAGGTGGCCGCCCGCGTCGAGCGACATGCCGAGCACCGTGTCGCCCGGCTTGAGCAGCGCGAGCATCACCGCGCCGTTCGCCTGCGCGCCGGAATGCGGCTGCACGTTGGCGAATTTCGCGTTGAACAGCGTCTTGATGCGGTCGAGCGCGAGCGTTTCGATCACGTCCGCGTATTCGCAACCGCCGTAGTAACGCTTGCCCGGATACCCTTCCGCGTACTTGTTGGTCAGCACCGAACCCTGCGCTTCGAGCACCGCGCGCGACACGATGTTTTCCGACGCGATCAGCTCGACCTGCGATTGCTGGCGTTCGAGCTCTTTCAAAATAGCGCCGCGCACCGCCGCGTCGCGGGTGGCCAGCGATTCTTCGAAGAAGGGATTCGGGTTCGACATGGAAGGTCCGTGGGGTCGGTTAAGCCGCTTGAAGTTCGTTTGAAGTTCGCTTGAAGTCCGGTTTCAACCCGGCCAAAGCCGCCTGAAACGGGTTGACGAAAAAGGCCGTGAGCGCCGCCTGTCGCGGCATTCGCGCCGCGTAGCCCGCATCTGGCATTGCGTCTATTCTTGACGTTCGCCCCGCGCGTCAATTTATGAATTCAGACGCGTTCTTTGCCTTTTCCGCCATCGGCGTCCTTTTTCGACAAGTCGGCGGGCTTGCGTGGTGACGAACGCGCGCTGCTGCACTGCACCCGGACGTCATGCGCGCTTCCTGTGCGCGACGACCGCGCTCAGGCTCCGTTGTGGTGCCACGTTGACCGTTGATTCAGCGCGCCTGGCGGTAACCGAGGGTTTAGCCTGATGGCACGGTAGTTGCGCTAGTCCTCAGAATTGCAGCAGTCGCCGCTCCCCACGGCGACGCGACATTACAGATTCGAAGGAATCATTCCTCCCATGTCCACCGATCGCACGGCGTCGTTGTCGCACTTCGCATTCATGCCGCTCCCCAACTTCACGATGATCGCGTTCACCAATGCGATCGAAGTACTGCGCATGGCGAACTATCTGACGGGACAGACGCTGTACCGCTGGTCGATCGTGAGTCCCGACGGCGGTCCGGTCGCGGCGAGCAACGGCCTCTCGGTGGATACCGGTCCGGTCGAATGCGTCGGTCAGCCGGACATCGTGTTCGTGGTCGGCGGTATCGACGTGCAGCACGCGACCACGCCCGCCCATCTGTCCGCGCTGCGCCGTTTCGCGCGCATGGGCAGCGTGCTCGGCAGCCTGTGCACGGGCACCTATGCGCTGGCGCGCGCGGGACTGCTGGCCGGCTACGCGTGCGCGATTCACTGGGAGAACATGTCGGCGCTCAAGGAAGAGTTTCCCGATACGCGTTTTCTGAAAGAGCTGTTCGTGATCGATCGCGACCGCGTGACCTGCACCGGCGGCGTCGCGCCGCTCGACATGATGTTGAACCTGATCGCGCCGCGCGTCGGCACCGCGCGCGTCACGCAGATCGCCGAGCAGTTCATCGTCGAACATGTGCGCGATACCAGCGCGCAACAGAAAATGCCGCTGGTCGCGCGGCTCGGCTCGGCCAACAAGTCGCTGTTCGAAGTGATCTCGCTGATGGAGAACAACATCGAGGAGCCGTTGTCGCGCGAGGAACTCGCCCGTCTGGCCGGCATGTCGCAACGGCAATTGCAGCGGCTGTTCCGCGAACACCTGGGCATGACGCCGACGCACTACTATCTGACGCTGCGTCTGCGGCGCGCGCGTGAATTGCTGCTGCAGACCGATATGTCGATCATGCACATCACGATGGCGTGCGGCTTCCAGTCGGCCTGCCACTTCTCGAAGAGCTATCGCGATGCGTTCGGCACGGCACCCACGCGCGAGCGGCGCAAACAGGCGCCTTCGCTGGCGGTGGTGCCGGTAATGGCAGCTTGAGGCCAGGCTGCCGCGGCGAGGCTGAATGCCGCCACGCACATGACGCGGCTCGAATCATAAAAAACGCGTTGAACGGCATCCGTTCAACGCGTTTCGTTTTTCCACTGCCCCCACCTCTCAGGCTCCAGCTTCATTCGCCCATCAAGCCGCCTTCAACAACCCGTGCGGATCGATCACGAACTTGCGCGGCGCGCCGCCATCGAACTGCCGGTATCCTTCCGGCGCCTCGTCGAGCGACACCACGGTCACGTTGACGATATCCGCGATCGGCAGACGGTCCCACAGAATCGCCTGCATCAGGTTGTGGTTGTACTTCATCACCGGCGTCTGTCCGGTATGGAACGAATGCGACTTCGCCCAGCCGAGACCGAAGCGGATGCTCAGGCTGCCCTTGCGCGCGGCGGCATCGACGGCGCCCGGATCGTCCGTCACGTAAAGGCCGGGAATGCCGATCGCGCCGGCCGCGCGTGTAATCTCCATCAGCGAATTGAGCACCGTGGCCGGCGCCTCTTCCTGCGCACCGCTGCTGCCGTGGCCGTGCGCCTCGAAGCCGACGCAGTCCACCGCGCAATCCACCTCCGGCTTGCCGAGAATCTGTTCGATCTGCTCGCCGAGCGTCGCATCCTTCGAGAGGTCGATGGTCTGGAAGCCCATCTTGCGTGCGTGCGCAAGGCGCGCCTCGTTCATGTCGCCGACGATCGTGCAGGCCGCGCCCAGCAGCCGCGCGGAAGCGGCGGCCGCCATCCCGACCGGCCCCGCACCCGCGATATAGACGGTCGCGCCGGGCTTCACGCCGGCCATCACCGCGCCGTGATAACCGGTCGGCAAAATGTCGGACAGGCATGTGAGGTCGCGGATCTTCGCCATGGCCTGGGCGGGATCGGGAAATTTCAGCAGATTGAAATCGGCGTACGGCACCAGTACGTATTCGGCCTGGCCGCCGATCCAGCCGCCCATGTCGACGTAACCGTAAGCGCCACCCGCACGCGACGGATTCACGTTCAGACACACGCCGGTGTGCTGCGCCTTGCAGGTCGGACAGCGTCCGCAGGCCACGTTGAACGGCACCGACACGAGGTCGCCGATCTTCAGCGTTTCGACGTCGCGGCCCACTTCGATCACTTCGCCGGTGATTTCGTGGCCGAGCACGAGGCCGACTTCGGCGGTCGTGCGGCCGCGCACCATGTGCTGATCGGAGCCGCAGATATTGGTGCTCACCACTTTCAGAATCACGCCGTGACCGATCGCCCGGCCGCGAGGATCGACCATCTTCGGATAATCGATCGACTGCACTTCCACCTTGCCCTGCCCGAGATACACGACGCCGCGATTGCTGCTCATTTGTCCGTCTCCATGTCTTGTGAGCGGCGTGACGACTCCATGCGGCACGCCGTTCAACGAGCGTAGCGCCCGCCGGACAAACCGCCTGGTCCCAACGCGACACGAGTTTGGCCGGAACCGACACGCGCGGCGCGAGCCATGTCCACAGGCGTTCGGGTCGTTTTTTATTGATTGACCGTTCAATATAAAAAAACTAACATGCGCCTTCGCTTCGTCCTTTTGTTTCCTTTGCCAGCGCCATGCCCAAACTCGGAATGCGCGAAATCCGCCGCGCGCAACTGATCGACGCCACCCTGCTCACGATCGACCAGACCGGTCTCGCGGGCGCCACGCTCGCCTCGGTCGCGCAGCGCGCGAGCATTTCCACCGGCATCGTCAGCCACTATTTCGGTGACAAGGACGGCCTGCTCGAAGCCACCATGCGTCACGTGCTGCGTGATCTGTGGCAGGCCACCTCGCGCCGCCGCCGCGCCGCGAAAGCCGACCCGCGTTCGAAACTGCGTGCGGTGGTCGCGGCGAATTTCGACGCGCAACAGACCAGCGGCCCGGTGATGAAAACCTGGCTCGCGTTCTGGTCCGAGAGCATGCACAAGCCCGCGCTGCGGCGGCTGCAATACGTGAACACACGCCGGTTGAATTCGAATCTGTGCGCGGATTTTTCGAAGGCATTGCCGCGTCCGGCGGCCCGCCGCGCGGCGAGCGGACTGGCGGCGCTGATCGATGGCTTATGGCTGCGCGGCGCGCTGTCCGGCGAACCGTTCGACCCGAAGGCGGCGCTGCGCGTGGCCAACGACTACATCGACCTGGTGCTGGCCGCGCGCGGCGAGGCCGGTCCCTCTTCTGCAAGGAGCAAGTGATGACGGTATACGCTACGCAGCGTCTCTACATCGGTGGCGGCTATGTCGATGCCACGAGCGCGGAGACCTTCGAAACGCTCGACCCCGCGACCGGCGAAACGCTCGCCGTCGTGCAGCAGGCGAGCGCGGCGGACATCGACCGCGCGGTGCAGTCCGCGCGCGACGGTCAGCGCGAATGGGCCGCACTCACGGCCATGCAGCGCTCGCGCATTCTGCGCCGCGCGGTCGATCTGCTGCGCGAGCGCAACGACGAACTCGCCGCGCTCGAAACCCGCGACACCGGCAAGCCGATCGCCGAAACGCAGGCGGTGGACATCGTCACCGGCGCGGACGTGATCGAGTATTACGCGGGGCTCGCCACCGCGATCGAAGGCCAGCAGATTCCGTTGCGGCCCACGTCGTTCGTGTACACGCGGCGCGAACCGCTCGGCGTATGCGCGGGCATCGGCGCATGGAATTACCCGATCCAGATTGCCTGCTGGAAATCCGCACCGGCGCTCGCGGCCGGCAACGCGATGATCTTCAAGCCGAGCGAGATCACGCCGCTGTCGGCATTGAAGCTCGCCGAGATCTACACCGAGGCCGGCGTGCCGCCCGGCGTATTCAACGTCGTGCAGGGCGACGGCCGGGTCGGCGCGCTGCTGGCCGCGCATCCGGACATCGAGAAGATTTCGTTTACCGGCGGCGTGGAGACCGGCAAGAAAGTGATGTCGATGGCGGGCGCCTCGTCGCTGAAGGAAGTGACGATGGAGCTCGGCGGCAAATCTCCGCTCGTCGTGTTCGACGACGCCAACCTCGAACGCGCCGCCGACATCGCGATGAGCGCCAACTTCTTCAGCTCCGGCCAGGTCTGCACCAACGGCACGCGCGTGTTCGTGCAACGTAGCGTGATGGCGCGTTTCGAAGCGCAGCTGCTCGAACGCGTCGCGCGCATTCGCGTCGGTGCGCCGCACGATCCGCGCACCAACTTCGGCCCGCTCGTCAGCGCCGCGCAATTGCAGAAGGTGCTCGGCTACATCGAAAGCGGCGTGCAGGAAGGCGCGCGTCTGCTTGCGGGCGGCACGCGTCTCACCGACGGTCACTTCGCCCGTGGCCAGTACGTCGCGCCCACGGTGTTCGCCGATTGCCGCGACGAGATGCGCATCGTGCGCGAGGAAATCTTCGGGCCGGTGCTGAGTCTGCTCGCATTCGACAGCGAGGACGAAGCGATCGAACGGGCTAACGACACGGCGTACGGACTCGCCGCGGGCGTCGTCACCGAGAACCTGGCGCGCGCGCATCGCGTGATTCACCGGCTCGAAGCAGGCATCTGCTGGATCAACACGTGGGGCGAGTCGCCCGCGGAAATGCCGGTGGGCGGCTACAAACAGTCCGGCGTCGGCCGCGAGAACGGTCTCACCACGCTCGAACACTACACGCGCATCAAGTCCGTGCAGGTCGAACTCGGCCCGTATCAGCCGGTGTTCTGAACCGGCGCGCCGAACCGGTACGCTGAACCACGAGGAGAACCACGCGATGGCTTCGAACGAATACGACTACATCATCGTCGGCGCAGGGTCGGCGGGCAACGTGCTCGCGTCGCGCCTCACCGAGGACGCGGACGTGAGCGTGCTGCTGCTCGAAGCGGGCGGCCCCGACTACCGCTTCGACTTCCGCACGCAGATGCCGGCCGCGCTCGCGTATCCGCTGCAAGGGCGCCGCTACAACTGGGCGTACGAGACCGATCCCGAACCGCACATGAACAACCGGCGCATGGAGTGCGGACGCGGCAAGGGACTCGGCGGATCGTCGCTGATCAACGGCATGTGCTACATCCGCGGCAATGCGCTCGACTACGACGGCTGGGCGCAACACGCGGGTCTGGAGAACTGGACCTACCTGGATTGCCTGCCGTATTTCCGCAAGGCGGAGACGCGCGACGCCGGCGCGAACGCCTATCACGGCGGCGACGGTCCGGTGCATGTGACCACCAGCAAGCCCGGCAACAATCCGTTGTTCGCCGCGATGGTCGAAGCCGGCGTGCAGGCCGGCTTTCCCCGTACCGACGATCTGAACGGCTACCAGCAGGAAGGCTTCGGTCCGATGGACCGCACGGTGACCGCGAACGGCCGGCGTGCGAGCACCGCGCGCGGCTATCTGGACCGCGCGAAAACGCGGCCGAATCTGACCATCGTCACGCATGCCGTCACCGATCGCGTGCTGTTCACCGGCAAGCGCGCGGTGGGCGTCGCGTATCTGCATCACGGCCAGACGCTCAGCGCGCACGCGCGCCGCGAGGTGCTGGTGTGCAGCGGCGCGATCGCCTCGCCGCAATTGCTGCAACGCTCGGGCGTGGGCCGCTCGACATGGCTGCGCGAACTCGGCGTGCCGCTCGTGCACGATCTGCCCGGCGTCGGCGAAAACCTGCAGGACCATCTGGAGATGTACATCCAGTACGAGTGCAAGGAACCGGTGTCGCTCTACCCCGCGTTGCAGTGGTGGAACCAGCCGGCCATCGGCCTCGAATGGATGCTGAACGGCACGGGCATCGGCGCGAGCAATCAGTTCGAGGCGGGCGGCTTCATCCGCACCCGCGACGACGACGCGTGGCCGAACATCCAGTATCACTTCCTGCCGGTCGCGATCAATTACAACGGTTCGAACGCGATCAGGATGCATGGCTTCCAGGCGCACGTCGGTTCGATGCGTTCGCCGAGCCGTGGCCGCGTGAAGCTGACTTCGCGCGATCCGAACGCGCATCCCAGCATCCTGTTCAACTACATGGCCGATCCGCTCGACTGGCGCGAGTTCCGCGACGGCATCCGCATCACGCGCGAGATCATGCGGCAACCGGCGCTCGACCGTTATCGCGGCCGCGAGCTGAATCCGGGCGCGGAGCTGGTCAGCGACGAACAACTCGACGCCTTCGTGCGGATGCGCGCGGAGACCGCATTTCATCCGTCGTGTTCGTGCAGGATGGGTTACGACGACATGGCGGTAGTCGATCACGAAGGCCGCGTGCACGGCATGGAGGCGCTGCGCGTGGTGGACGCGTCCATCATGCCGCGCATCACCACGGGCAATCTGAACGCGCCGACCATCATGCTCGCGGAAAAAATCGCCGATCGCATTCGCGGACGCGAGGCGCTGGCGCGCGCCGACACGCCCTACTTCGTCGCGAACGGCATGCCGTCGAGAAAGCGCGACGCGACCGCGGCGGTGTAACTCCGGCACCGCCGCTCATCGCTCATCGCCTGCATCGAAACCCCGACGATCAAAGCCCCAACTGCGCGATGAACAGATTGGTGAAGCCCAGCACCCCCGCCTGCCCATAGCTATTGCAGGTGGGCGACGCGTAGCCCGGCGCGCAATCGTCATCGCGGTCGAACGACCAGAAGTGCACGCCGGCCAGGCCGTTCTGCTTCGCGAACGCGGCCACCGTCGCGACATCGGCGGTGGTGAAGGTCTCGCCCTGGGTGTCGTTGCCGCCGATCATCGGCGTCAGTTCGATCTGGCTATACGGCACGCCGTAATAGCCATGCAGATTGATCGCCGCCTGCACCGCCGACTGCCCCATGTCGCACGCGCCGTCGCTGCCCACCACGCAGTTGCCGGGAATCGCGCTGCCGTAGTCCATCGTCATCAGGTTGACCGTGTAATTCGTCAGACCCGCGGACTGGATCGCGTTCATCACCATCATGCCGGTGCCGCCGAGGCTTTGCGCCGAGTTGCCGCCTAGCGTCGCGATCGTGAAACTGAAGCGCAGGTTCGGGTAGCTGCGCTGCGCGACGATCACGCGTTGCACGAGATTGTTGATGTCGTCCTGGCTTTGCCCGGCTTCGATATCGAAGTCGACGCCTACCATGTTGGCCGAGTAGTAGGTCTGGATAAACTTGCTGAAGCCCGCGTCCGAGCCGCAGGTGAACGACCCGGCCGCGCCGCCGGTCGACACGATGTAGCGCTTGCCCGCATTCACCGCGTTCTGCACATTCGCGCCGGCCACCTGTGCGGGCGTGAGGCCGGCCCAGTTCTCGCTGCCGCATTCGCCGGTGGCGAACGCCCAGGTCAGCGTATCGAGCTTCGCGGGCATCACGCTGAGAATCGGTTGCAGGGAGCCCGTCACGGCGGTGGAAATCACGTTCGTGTTCCAGTTCATGTTGATCGTCAGATCCTTGTACGGACTGAAGACGAACGCCGTCGGCGAGGCTTGCGGAACGGACATTTTCTTTTGACTCACGCCGGCGGGATCCGACCCGCCGCCGCCGCATGCCGCGATAAGCACGCATGAAAGACTGGCCACAAGACTTTTTATCAGTTTGGCTTTCAAGGCTATCTCCTGAGTGAGCATCCAGTTGTCGGCCATTGTGCTGACGGGTCCGGTGATCCACCCGCACGCGCGGTTCGCGGAAATGGCCCTCAGGCAGCTTAGTAATTTCCCGTACGAAAACACCTGTTCATGTGGAGAGGTCAGGTCAGGCCCGCGTCACGGGAGCGTTTCTTGCGCCACAAGATTTTCTTTACCCTCGCGCAAGTTATCGTCGATTGTCAGCGCGGCGTAAAAGCCGGATAGTGCGGCCTCGGCTCGACGCGCATCGGATCGATTCCGGCAACGCGCTCGCCGACGACATCTCAAGGCACATTCAAGACTTCAAGGAACGCCGGACATGAAGCGCACCACGCTTAACCTCGTCACGTCGCTGTTTTTCGCCGCGCTATGCGCGAATGCGCCCGCTGCGCGCGCGGCCGATGCCGATGCTGCACAGGGCAATGCCAACGCCTCGGCCAAGGGCGCGGCAAACGCATCGGCCAACGAAGCCGCAATCCGCCGCACGGTCGATGCCGCGATCGAACCGCTGATGGCGAAAGACGGCATTCACGGCATGGCGGTCGGCGTGATCGTCGCGGGCCAGCCGTACGTGTTCGACTACGGCGTGGCGTCGGCGGAAACCGGCAAGCCGGTCACGCGCGACACGCTGTTCGAACTCGGCTCGGTGAGCAAGACGTTCACCGCATCGCTGGCCTCGTATGCGCAGGTGAACGGCAAGCTGGCGCTGACCGACCGAACCAGCCAGTACCTGCCGGCGCTGCAAGGCACGCCATTCGGCGACGTGCGTCTCGTCAGCCTCGGCACGCATACGCCAGGCGTGCTGCCGCTGCAGGTCCCCGACGAGATTCACGACGACGCGCAGTTCCTGCAATACCTGAAGGCGTGGAAACCGGGCTGCGCGCAAGGCACCTGCCGCACCTATTCGAATCCCGGCATCGGCACGCTCGGCATGATCACCGCGAAAAGCATGGGCGGCGATTTCACCGCGCTGATGCAGCAGCGCGTGTTTCCCGCGCTCGGCCTGAAGCACACCTATATCGATGTGCCGCCCGCTCAGATGCCCGACTACGCGCAGGGCTACAAAAAGGACGGCGCGCCGATCCGCGTGGCGCCCGGCGTCCTCTCGGCCGAGGCCTACGGCGTGAAGACCACGGCCGCCGACATGACCCGCTTCGTGCAGGCGAACATGGGGCTCGTGCCGCTCGACGGCCAGTGGCAACGCGCGCTGACCGACACGCACATCGGCTACTACCGCGCGGGCGGGATGACGCAGGATCTGATCTGGGAGCAGTACCGCTATCCGGTGGCGTTGAGCACCTTGCAGGAAGGCAATTCGTCGAAGATGGCGCTGACCGCGACGCCCGTCACCGCGATCGAACCGCCGCAGGCGCCGCGTCAGGACGTGTGGATCAACAAGACCGGTTCGACGAACGGCTTCGGTTCGTATGTGGCCTTTATTCCGGGCAAGCAACTGGGGATCGTGATGCTGGCCAACAAGAATGTGCCGATTCCGGAGCGCGTCGCCGTCGCGCATCGCATTTTGACGGCGCTCGATGCTCAGATGCGTTGAGTGCGAATCGACAGCGCGTCGTAGCGCGCGGGGTGAAGCTTGCTGATGGGAAGCCGTGGAGACATGTCATGAATGAAACGCGTCGCATGACGCACATCGGAGCGGGAACGATCGCGCGGTTCGCGCTATCTGGGCTGGCTGCGTCGATCGGCCTGGCCGCATCGATCCCATCGACGCACGCCGCCGGAACGGCGAACGCGACAGCCGCCAGCGCCCCGGATGCCAGGCCGACCGTCGTGCTGCAACGCGTACCCGTGGCCGGCACCGATCGCGAAATGGGCATGGGTATCGCGGAATTCCCGCCGAACGCGGCCAAGCCGCGGCATCGCGCGAGCGGTCCGGAGGTCGCGTACATCCTCGAAGGCGAAGTCACCGTGCAGGTGGACGGCCAACCCGACCAGGTGGTCCACGCGGGCGAGAGCTACCGGATGCCGGCGAACGTCGTCCATGTGACGAAGGCCGGACCGGCCGGCGCGAAAGTGCTGGCGACGTGGGCGTGGGTACCCGGCAAGCCGTTCAACGTGAACGTGCCGAAGTAACACGACGAGCGTGTCGCGATCCGCTCGCCGTCGCCCTCAAAAACCGCCCTCGCGCTGCATCACCGCCACCAGCGAACGCAGCCACTTGCCTGCATAGCTTTCGCGTCCGCCATCGAGCGATGCGCTGCCCGACACCTCGCGCGCGAGCGTCCGGTCGCCGTCGCACTCGTCGATCCGCACGCGCCAGGTGGCCTGCAGCGGCACCAGTTGATGCGTCTTCGCATCCTGCTCGGCGGGAATCGGGCCGCCATACGTGCTCGCCACCGACGGCTCGTCGAGCGTCCCGATGTTTACCTTGTCGACGGCCTGCACCCGGCAATGCACCGGACCCATCTCCGCCAGCGTCGCGACGAACACGGCCGGCTCGCCGGGCCGCACGCGCCCCACGTCGTTCTCGCCGACGAACGCATCGCCCTTGATGCCGCTCGGCCCCAACACGTCGAACAGATGCTCGCCGCGCGGCAGCCACGTGCCGGCCACGAGCGCATCGCCGGGCGCATTCAGCGTGCCGTCGAACGGCGCGCGCACGGTCAACTGCTCGATCTCCGCCTGCAAACCGGCAACCGTCTGCCGCGCGGCGTCCCAGCGCCGCGTCAACGCCACGCCCTGCTCGCGCAGACGATCGTCGAAGGCCTGCTGTTCGACCTGCCAGCGCAGCAGCGCTTCCTCGGCCTGCGCGGCCTTCAGCCGATAGTCGAGGTCCGGCGACACGATGGTCGCCAGCACGTCGCCCGCCCGCACGGTCTGGCCGTCGCGCGCCGGCGGCGGCGTGGCCGCCACGTAGCCCGCCGCGACCGTGTACAGACCTTGCGCCTGGCGCGGTCCGAACACCGCCGGCGCACTGACGCCCGCCTGCCACGGCAGCACGATGAAACCGGCCAGCAGCGCGGCGAGCAGCGCCGAGCGCCGCGTCTGACGCCGCCACCGCAATTGCGCGCGACGTTCCCAGCACGCGGTCGCCTCGCGCCACATCGGCCGCATGATGAACCAGCCGAACTCGATGCAGAACAGCATCAGCCCCAGCACCTTGAAGAATGCGTGATACACGACGAGCGCGATCGAGAAGAACACCGCGAGCCGGTACAACCACGTCGCGAACGCGAAGCCGATCAGAAAACGCCGCCGCGACGGCGCGCACGGCTCAGGCTGCGGCTCGCCGAAACCGAACAGCCATTCGCGCAGCCACCAGCGGCCGAGCGCGAACGCGCGGTCGTGCAGGTTCGGCATGCCGAGCCAGTCGGACAGCAGGAAGTAGCCGTCGAAGCGCATGAACGGACTCGCGTTGATCGCGAGCGTGCCGATCCAGGTGGTGGTCGCGAGCAGAAACGCGCCGGCGCGCAGCGGGCCGTCGGGCAGCAGATTCCACGCGAGCGTCGCGACCGCCGCGAGCGCGAGTTCGCTCAGCATGCCGGCCGCGCCGATGCGCAGACGGTCCGCGCGGCCCGGCACCTTCCAGGCCTCGGTGGTGTCGGTGTAGAGCACCGGCAGCATCACGAGGAAGGCGAGCCCCATGGTCGGCACGCGGCAACCGTAGCGCTGCGCGGTGAACGCGTGGCCGAACTCGTGCAGTATCTTCGCGAACGCCAGCGCGATGCCGACCGCGACGATCCCCTGCAGATCCGCGTACGAGTGGAAGGTATGCAGGAATTCGTCCCAGCGGCGCGACACGAGGAACAGGCCGAGCAGCGCGCACGCGCCGATCGCCATCCAGAACGGCGGCTTGTAGGCGAACGACGCGTAGCGCGCGGTGCGGCGCAGAAACGCCATCGGATGCCACAACGGAATGCGGATCATCAGATAGTGCTTGAGCAGCCACATCGCCTGGCCGAGGCGGCCGGCCTCGGCGCGCGCGGCGAGCCGGTCGGCGTCGCCCGCGCTCTGCGCGACCAGCAGGTTCTGCTGTTGCAGCATCTTGCACAGCGCTTCCATGTCGTCGAGCGTGACGGTGAGCGTCGTGTCGCGGTTCACGCTGGCGACGATCGCGTTGGCGTCGTCGAGCGGCCAGCGCGACAGCATCTCGAACGCGGGCCAGCCGATCTGGAAGAAACGGTTCGCGGCGGGATCGTGCAGCATCCACGTCGGCGCGCCTTCGGCACTGGGCGCGCCGGCGCTGAGTGTCAGTTCCTGGCGTAGTTGCGGCAGACGGCTCATCGGGTTACCTGCCTCACCAGCCGAGCCACTGCCGCGCGAGCGTCAACGGACGGCGCAGCACGTAGTAGAACAACGGCACCCAGCGGCCGTGAATGCGTGCCGTGCCCATCGCGCCGAGCGGCGGACGCGCGTTCGCCGCGGTGTCGTCGAAGCTGGCCCGCACGCGGTACGCGAGCACGCCTTCCGGCGTCGGCTCGGCGCGATACGCGACCGAGTCGATACGCGCCTCGTAGGTGGCGAGCGGCGAGCTCTTCGGATACAGCGTGATGGTCGCGCCCGCTTTCACGTCGACGTTATCGGCGACCGGCACATAGGCGGTCAGTTCGACGTGGGCCGGGTCCGCGAGCAGCAGGATTTTTTCGCCGACGGCGACCGCCTTGCCGGTCCATTCGTTCGGATCGGAAAACACCGCGACGCCCGCGCGCGCCGCGCTCACGCGCACGCGCGCGAGTTGCTGCGCGGTGTAGTCGAGCTGCACCGCGCTTTGATCGAGCTTGCCCTTGCGCTCGGCCATGTCGAGACGGTTGCGGTCGTCGGTGACGGCGAGCTGCGCGGTCTGCCGGTACTCTTCCTGCGCGGTGTCGAAGTCCTTGCGCGCGAGCGCATAGCGTGACTGCAACGTGGTGGGGTCGAGTCCGAGCAGCGGCGTGCCGGCCGCGACCGGTTGATTGGGCTGCACGTACAGGCGGTCGATCACGCCGTCGAGCGGCGCGCGGACCACGAACGGATCTTTCGGCGTCACCTCGGCCGGTGCGAGCACCGTGAGGCGCACGGGAATCACGCACGCCACCGCCAGCGCGATCAGCACGCGGCGCTGTTGCCGTCCCGGTTTGAGCATCGTGCGCGCGCGTTCGACCAGCGAGGGCCGCGGGCCGAATGCGGCGAACGCATGCGACCAGACCTGCGCGAGTTCGGCGAGCAGCGCGCAGTCCACCGCGGTCCACGCGGCATCGCGCGCGAACACCACGCCGCCGAGCGCACGGCCGCCGCGATCGGTGAGCGGCAGCCATAAGCCGTGCTCAGGCCACCACGCGCTCCATTCCTCGATCACGTGCGCGGCGGCGGGATCAGCGGCGAGGTCTGCCGCGGTGAATGCGCGGGCGCGTTCGACGGGCGCGGCCGGCGCGTTCTGCGCCGCCGACGCGGCCGCGTCTTTCGAATCGGCGGGATGGGCTGCGTCGTTCGATGCGCCGTCCGGCTTGCGCGCCAGCACGCGGCACAGCGCACCGAGCCACTGCACGTACGGCGCGTTCGGATCGCTTTCCGGCAAACCCGACACCGCGGCCACCGTGCCGGGCGCGGTGCCGCGCCACCAGGCTGCCTGCCTGTACGGCAGCAGCGACAGCGTTTCATTGACGACCGTGAAGCCGAGCGCGGCTTCGGTTTGCGCGGCGCGCGCGCGAGCCGCGAGTTGCCAGAGCGTGGCGAGCTGCTGCGCGTCGATGCGCACGCTGCTCGCGTTGCCGCCGGGCGATGGCGCTCCCGGCGCCGGATGCATGTTGCTCATCGCATCATCGGCTGGCGAAGGTCGCCCAGCCGCTCATGCCGGGCAACAGCTCGGGCACGCTGCCGGTCAGCGCGGCCGTCACGTCGACGGTCTGGGTGACCGGATCGACGCGCGCGCCGATTCGCGCCACCTGGGCCGGATAGGTCTTGCCGACTTCATCGACCTGCACGCTGAGCGCGTGGCCCGGCTTCAGCCAGACGAGCCACTTCGACGGCACGATCATTTTCAGTTCGAGGCGGCTGGTGTCGACGATCGTCAGGAGCGGCTTGCCCGGTTCCGCGAACTGTTGCGGCGCGGCCGAGCGCTTCGACACGCGGCCGTCGAACGGCGCGGTGATCACGCATTTGTGCACGGTCGCCTGCATGTACGCGACCTCGGCATTGCTCGCCTTGAGTTTGGCGGCGGCCTGCTGCACTTCGAGTTCGCCGACCGAATGCAGTTGCGCGAGCCGTTGATCGACGTTCAGCAGATCGCTCGCGGCGCCGGCCTCGGCCTGAGCCTTGCGCAACTGCGCGTTGTACAGCGAGCAATCGAGCGATACCAGCGTCTGGCCGGCGCGAAACGCGTCGCCGTCGCGCAGCGGCAGCGACGCGATCTTGGCGGCGATTTCGCTCGACAGATCGACCTGATCGCGCGACACGAGCTGAATGCGGATGCGCCCGTCGCCCGACGCGTCGGCCTGCTGGGAAGCAGTCGACGCGGCAGGCGCGGCAGGCGCCGGCACGGAGACCGGCTTGACCGCGGGCTTGACGGCAGGCTGCGCCGCGGGTTTTGCATCGGCCTGGGCGCCGGGTTGCGCGCTCAGGGCCGGTAGTGCGGACAACGACATCACTGCGGCTGCACACCACGCCGCGCACTGCGAAAACTTCATTGCGTCTTGACTCCACTATTCGCTTGCAGCGGCGCCGTGGCGCCGGCAGGCGCATTGGCCTGACTCACCGTCTGGGTCTGCACCGCGGCCACGCCGCCCGCCGCACCGGCCGGGGTCGCGGGCAGCGGCGCCGGCGGCAGGTTGCCGCCGTGACCGAGCGCGTACCAGCGCTGCTGTTCCTGATTGATCGACTGTTGCAGCGACGCGAGGTCGTGACCCTTGACCGCATCCGGCACCGGATCGAGACCGAGCGTGGCGAGCAGTTGCCCGTACGCGTTTTCGAGTTCGCCGTAGCTCTGGTACAGACGCAGTTCGGACATCATCGCGCCGGTCGCCGCGCGGATTTCCTCCAGCTTGCCCTGCGCGTTCGCCTGGGTCGCGTTGTGCGTGTGCTGCAGAATCTGCTGGTCGACGTCGTTCATCTGCTTGAGCAGATCGAACTGACGGCGCTTCGCGCCCAGTTCCGTGCTCGCGACGTGCACCTGGGTCAACACCGCCATGCTCAGCGCGAGACGCTGGGTCTTCGCCACTTCGAGCTGCGCGTCGGCCATGCCCTTGATGTTCTTCACGTTGATCAGGTTCAGCAGGTTCCAGCTCACGCTGATACCGGCCGCACGCCACGCGTTGTAGACGAGGAAGCTGTTGCTGTCGTAATGCGTGCCGAGGCTGAACTCGATACCCGGCAGCATCTTCGCCATCGCCTTATGGGTTTCGTTGACGCTGATCCGCTCGTTGTAGCTCGCCTCGACCAGCTCCGGACGACGCTCCAGCGCGGTCTCTTCCATGCGGTCGATCGGCATGTCGAAGGTCGGCACTTCGAAACCGTCCGGCGGCGCGAGCGTGTAGTCCTTGCCCGGTTCGAGATTCATCAGCGCGGCGAGACGCGGCTTCGCTTCTTCGAGCTGATCGCGGATCTCTTCGAGCTGACGCATCAGGTCGAGCAGCGCGTGCTGGTAGTTCAGCGTATCGAGCGGCGCGCGCAGGTTCTCGCGCTGCGCCTGACGCGAATCGTTCAGCGCCAGGCGGGCCTGATCGAGCAACGGTCCGATACGGTCGCGCAGACGCTGCGCGCCGGTCGCCTGCCAGTAGGCTTCGCGCACCTGCTGCATCATCAGCTGCACGACCTTGCGGCGGCGCTGTTCGAGCACCAGTACGTGGTCGGCCTGCTCTTTCGCTTCGTAGTAGCTGACGCCGAAGTCCAGCAGGTTCCACGAGAACGACAGGTCCGCGGTACGGTCGTTCTTGTCGGTCGAGTACGACGGTGCCAGCGATTGCTCGTTGGTGAACACGTTGGTCGACGACGAGGCCAGCGGATGGTTGCGCGTCGTGTAGCCGGCCTGCGCGGTCAGCTTGGGCAGCAGGTCGAAGTTCGACAGGTCGAGCTGCTTCTGCGCGAGCGCCTCTTCCATCATCTTCAGCCGATGATCGAGGTTGTAGCGGATCGCGCGCGCCATCGCCTCATCGAGCGTGATCGGGCCGCTGACGGCCTGCTGCTGCGAGAACATCGACGTGCGGTCGGTTTGCGCGGTCTGCGTGCGCTCCGCGTCGGTAAAGGGAACGGGTTTGATCGCGCAGCCCGACAGCCAGATCACGGCGAGCGACAACGCCAGCAACGCAGGACGCGGTGCACGCACCGCTACGGACGAGGAGTTCAATTCGGCTGCTCTCTTTCGAAAAGTGATGGGATTCTGGAAACGGTGGACGCTCATGCGTGACCTCGCGTGACGGTCTCGTTCGCGGGTGCGGTGGCGGCTGGGGCGGCGGCGACGGTCGGACGCGCGACGTGCAGCGTCGCATGGGCACGCACGAACTGTTCGGCGAGCGACGGTTTGGCCAGCGGCGCCTGGTTGAACTGCAGCGCCGCGTGCGGCACGGTGGCGGGCGTCGTGCCATGGTTCGCACCCGGTGCACGCAATGCACCATGCTCCCCATGACCGGCCTTGTCCGTGGACGCCGCGCGGCCCGTGCCGCCGAATTCGATCGCCACGTCGCGGCGCGTCTGATGCCCCTGCGCATCGCGCGCGATGATCGAGATGGTCAGGTCGCGCTGATTCGCCGGCACCTTGCCGCTCAGCGTGCCGTGCACCGGGTCGTAGTGCATCCAGCCCGGCAGCGGACGGCCGTCGGCGAGACGCAGTTCGACGTGCGCGTCGGCGCCCAGCGGCAAGCCTTCGCTCGAACCGATCATGACCGGCAGCGAGACGACGAACGCCTGATCCGGCCGCACGTTCAGATGCACGGCGAGCGCGGGCAGATCGAGCGACAGCGGCGTATTGCCCGGCGCCGGCGTGGCCTCGTTCGGTCCGACCGAGGTGTCGCTCAGCGAGCCATGATGACGCGAGGGATCGGTGCGACCGTTGTTCGCGTAGCCATGCGCGCCGATTTCGTCGGCCACGAAGGTTGCCGTATGGACCGCCGGCAGCGACCCCACTTCCGGCTGCGGCGCGAAGGCGTCGAGCACGATCAGCGGATTCGAGATGCTGTCGGTCAGATTGCGCGGGAAGCTGATCACCGTGTCGGGCGCGGGCGCATTGAATGCGCTCGGCGTCGCCGGGCCCGCGCTCGACGGACCCGCCGCGCTCACGCCGTTGCCCTTGGGCGGCAGCGTGGTCGGCGTGGCGGGCGCCGGTTGGCCCGACTGCGCGGGCGGTGCCGACGACACGACAGGCGGTGCGGCGGCGATATTCACCGTGCGCGTGGAAGCCTCGCTAGTCTTGTGGCCGTCGTTGACCGAGATGCTGATCGTGCGGCTCGTCGCACTGGTTTCGCTCGCGCTGTCCGCGTACGTGACGCTGGCGAGCGCGGCCTGCCATTGCGCGAGCGTCGTGCCCGGCCCTGCCGCGTTCAACGTCAGCACGCCGGTCGCCGCATCGTAGGTCGCGGTGATGCTGCCGGTCGCCGCGCTCGGGTGAAACGCGAGCACGTCGCGATCCGGGTGGAAGCCGCCGGTGATCGAGATGGTCGCCGAGGCGAGCGTGGCGCCGCTGTCGGCATCCGTCACGCTGATCTGCGGTGCGATCGTGACGGGTTGCGCGTTCGGTCCGCTCGCGAAGGTCGGCGTGCCGTCGTTGCCGATCGAGACCACCGGTGTCTGATCCGTCGCGGTGATCGTGATCGTCTTCGTGCCGGCGGCGCTGTCCTTCGTGCCGTCGTTGACGCTGAAGCTGATGGTGCGCTGGGTTGCGTCGGGCACGACGGCCGTGTCGGTGTAGGTGACCGACCGCAGCGCGGCCTGCCATTGGGCGAGCGTCGCGGTCGCGCCCGACGAGCTCAGCGTCAGCACGCCGGTCGTCGCGTTGTAGCCGGTGACGGTGATGTTGCCCATCGTCGCGTTGTCGTTGGTGAACGACAGCACGTCCTGGCCGGCGTGGAAGCCGCCGGTGACGGATACCGTCGCCGAGGCGAGCGTCGTGTTGTCGAGGTCGGATACCGTCACGCCGTTGTCCACCACCACCGGCGTCGAGGCGGCGTTGTCACCCGAGACGAACGCCGTGCTGCCGTTCGACGTGCTCAGGACCGGCGTCTGGTCGACGTCCGCCACGGTGACCTGCTTGCTGCCCGCGGCGCTGTCCTTGGTGCCGTCGTTGACGGTGAAGCTGATCGTGCGCGTGGTGTTGTCCGGCGTCAGGGCCGTGTCGGTATAGGTGACCGAACGCAGCGCGGCCTGCCATTGCGCGAGCGTTGCCGACGCGCCCGTCGAACTGAGCGTCATCACACCGGTCGAGGCATCGTACGTGGCCGTGATGTTGCCCATCGTCGCGCCGTCGTTGGTGAACGACAGCACGTCCTCGCCAGCGTGGAAGCCGGTGGTGACGGATACCGTCGCCGAGGCGAGCGTCGTGTTGTCGAGGTCCGACACCGTCACGCCGCCGTCTACCACGACCGGCGTCGAGGTCGTGTTGTCTCCCGCCGTGAACGCCGTGCTGCCGTTCGACGTGCTCAGGACCGGCGTCTGGTCGACGTCCGCCACGGTGACCTGTTTGGTACCCGCGGCGCTGTCCTTGGTGCCGTCGTTGACGGTGAAGCTGATCGTGCGCGTGGCGGCGTCCGGCGTCACGGCCGTGTCGGTGTAGGTGACCGAGCTCAACGCCGCCTGCCACTGCGCGAGCGTCGCGGTCGCGCTCGTGGAGGTGAGCGTCATCACGCCGGTCGATGGGTCGTACGAGGCCACGATGTTGCCCATCGTCGCGCCGTCGTTGGTGAACGACAGCACGTCCTCGCCCGCATGAAAGTTGCCGCTGATGGAAACGGTCGCGCTTGCGAGCGTGCCGTTGTCGAGGTCCGATATCGCGATGCCGTTGTCCACCACCACCGGCGTCGAGGCGGTGTTATCGCCCGCCGTGAATGCCGTGCTGCCGGTCGACGTAGTCAGGATCGGCGTCTGGTCGACGTCCGTCACCGTGACGGTCTTGCTGGCCACCGTGCTGGATTGAATGCCGTCGTTGATCTGGAAGCTGACCGTGCGCGAGGTCGGGTCGGGCGTGATCGCCGTATCGGTGTACGACACCGCGCGCAACGCCGCCTGCCATTGCGCGAGCGTCGCCGTCTGGCCGATCGAAGTCAGCGTCATCACGCCGGTCGCGGCATCGTACGTGGCCACGATGTTGCCCATCGTCGCGCCGTCGTTGATATAGCTCAGCACGTCTTCACCAGCATGGAAGCCCGTACCGATCGACACGGTCGCCGAGGCCAGCGTGCCGGATTCGGGGTCGGTGATCGTCAGGCCGCCGTCCACCAAGACCGGCGTCGATATCGTGTTGTCGCCCGCCGTGAAAGCGGGCGTGCTGCCGCTGAGCGTCACGTTCGGCGACGAGCTGAGCACGTCGACGTTGCTGGACATCGACGCGCTGTTCTTCACGCCGTCGTTGACCGTGAAGGACACCGTGCGGTTGCCGAGCGGCGAGGTCGGGCTGTTCGAGAACGTCACCGAGGCGATGGCGTTCGCCCATTGCACGTTGCTCGCCGTTGCTCCGGAGGAAACGAGCGTCAATACGCCCGTCGCCGCGTTATACGACGCCGTGATATTGCCGAACTGCGACGAACTGGTGTTCAGGAACGAGAGCGTGTCGCCGGGCTGATATCCCGACGTGATCGCGACGGTGCCCGAGGCCTGCGCGGGGTTGTCGAGATCGCTGACCGTCACGCTGCTGAATACGGTTTGCGCACCGGTGCCCGCCACGTAGTCGACCGTACCGCTGCTGACCGAGGTAACCGGTGTCTGATCCGTATCCGTCACGGTCACGTTTTTCGTGCCGGCCACGCTGGTCTTGCTGCCGTCGTTGACCGAGAACGATATCGTGCGGGTCGAGTTGCCCGGCGTGACCGCCGTGTCCGTATACGTCACCGTGCGCAGCGCCGCCTGCCATTGCGCGAGCGTCGCCGACGCGCCCACCGAGCTGAGCGTCATCACGCCGGTCGCCGCGTTGTAGCTGGCGGTGATGTTGCCCATCGTCGCGCCGTCGTTGGTGAACGACAGAATGTCTTCGCCGCTATGGAAGTTGCCGGTGATCGACACGGTCGCGCTCGCGAGCGTGCCATTGTCGAGATCGGACACCGTGACGCCGTTATCCACCGTCACCGGCGTCGAGGCCGTGTTGTCGCCCGCGACGAACGCGGTCGATCCGCCGCTGGTGCTCAGCACCGGCGTCTGATCGGTATCGGCGACGGTGACGTTGCGCGACACCAGCGCGCTGTCCTGCGTGCCGTCGTTGACCGTGAAGCTGATCGTGCGCGTGGTGTTGTCCGGCGTGACTGCCGTGTCGGTGTAGGTGACCGAACGCAGCGCCGCCTGCCATTGCGCGAGCGTCGCCGATCCACCCGCCGAGCTGAGCGTCATCACGCCGGTCACCGCGTTGTAGCTGGCGGTGATGTTGCCCATCGTCGTGCCGTTGTTGACGAAACCCAGCACGTCTTCGCCCGCATGGAAACCCGCGCCGATCGATACGGTGGCCGACGTGAGCGTGGTGTTGTCGCGGTCCGATACGACGATGCCGCTGTCCACCGCCACCGGCGCGGCAGGCGCATTGTCGCCCGCCGTGAACGACGCGCTGCCGCCGCTGGTCGTGACGACCGGCGTCTGATCGACGTCGGTGACCGTCACGAGCTTGGTAGCCGCCGCGCTATCTTTAGTGCCGTCGTTCACCGAGAAGCTGATCGTGCGGGTCGCGGGAACCGGCGTGACGGCGGTGTTCGTGTAGGTCACGGCATCCAGCGCGTTCTGCCACTGCGCGACGGTCGCGGTTCCGCTGGCCGAGTTCAGGACCAGCACACCGGTGAGACTGTTGTAAGTCCCGCTGATGTCGCCGAACAACGTCGGGCTGCTATTGGAGAACCCCAGCACGTCCTCGCCGCTGTGCAGATTGCCGGTGATCGACACGACGGCCGAGGCCAGCGTCGTATTGTCGAGGTCCGAGACCGTGATGCCGCTGTCGATCGCGACCGGCGTCGACGTGACGTTGTCGCCCGCGGTGAAGGCGGTCGAGCCGCCCGTCGTGGTGAGAATCGGCGTCTGGTCGGTATCCGTGACGGTCACGGTGCGCGTCGAGGTGGCGCTGCTATGGCTGCCGTCGTTGACGGTGAAGCTGATGGTGCGGGTCGCGTTGTTCGGCGTGACCGCCGTGTCGGTGTACGTGATCGAGCGCAAGGCCGACTGCCACTGCGCGAGCGTCGCCGTGCCGCTCGCCGAGCTCAGCGTCATCACGCCGGTCGTGGCGTTGTACGTCGCCGTGATGTCGCCCATCGTCGTACCGTTGTTGGTAAAACTCAGGACGTCCTGGTCGTTATGATAGTTGCCGGTGATCGAGACAGTCGCGCTTTGCAGCGTCGTGCTGCCGGCGTCGGTCACGGTCAGGCCCGAGTCGATCGTGACCGGCGTGGACGGCGCATTGTCGGCGGCCACGAAAGCGGCCGAGCCGCCGTCGGTCGTGACGACCGGCACGGCGATGACCGTCACCGTGTTGGTGACGGCCACGCTGCTCTTGGTGCCGTCGCTCACGGACAGCGAAATCGTGCGGCCGCCCGGCGAACCGCTGGCGGCGTCGGAGAAACGCACCGCGTTGAGCGCGTTGTCCCACTGCGCGAGCGTCGCGGTGGCGCCCGTCGAGCTCAGCGTCATCACGCCGGTCGCGGTGTTGTACGACGCGCTGATGTTGCCCATCGTCGCGCCGTCGTTGATGAACGACAGCGAATCGCCCACCACGAAACCGCTGCCGATCGACACGTTGGCCGACGCCATCGTCGTGTTGTCGCGATCGGCGATGCTCACGCCGCTGAACACCTGCGTGGCGGCCGTGCCCGCGATGTACGAGACGCCGCTGCTGGAGGTGCCGAGGGTCGGCGTCTGGTCCGTATCGGTGACCGTCACCGTGCGCGTGGACGTGGCGCTGGTGTGCGCGCCGTCGTTGACGTTGAAGCTGATCGTGCGGGTCGCGCTGTTCGGCGTGACCGCCGTGTCGGTGTACGTGATCGAGCGCAGCGCCGCCTGCCATTGCGCGAGCGACGCGGTGCCGCTCGCCGAGGTCAGCGTCAGGACGCCGGTGCCCGCGTTGTACGCGCCGCTGATGTCGCCCATCGTCGCCGGGTTGTTCACGTACAGCAGCATGTCTTCGCCGCTGTGGAAGTTGCCGGTGATCGACACGGTGGCGCTCGCCAGCGTCGGGCTGGCCGCGTCCGAAACCGTCAACCCGGCGTCCACCGCGACCGGCGTGGAGGTCGTGTTGTCGCCTGCGACGAAGGCGGCCGAGCCGCTGTCCAGCGTGATGTTCGGGCCGGACGTGACGTTCACCGTGTTGCTGATCGCCGCGCTGTTCTTGCTGCCGTCGTTCACCGTGAACGCCACGGTGCGCACGCCCGGCGGCGCATTCGACGCGTCGGCGAAGCGGATCGCGTCGAGCGCGTTGTCCCACTGCGCGAGCGTGGCGGTCGCGCCCGACGAACTCAGCGTCAACACGCCGGTGCCCGCGCTGTACACGGCGCTGATGTTGCCCATCGTCGCGCCGTCGTTGGTGAACGACAGCACGTCGCCGGACTGGAAACCGTTGTTGATCGAGACGGTCGCGGTCGCCATCGTCGTGTTGTCGCGGTCGCTGATCGTGACGCCGCTGAACACTGGCGTGGAAGCCGAGCCGGCCAGATAGGTCGTGCCGGTGCTGGAGCTGCTGAGCGTCGGCGTCTGGTCGGTATCCGCGACGGTGACGTTGCGGGTCGCCGTGATGCCGGCGGACACGCCGTCGTTGACGGTGAAGCTGACGGTGCGGGTAGCCGTGATCGGCGTGATCGCGGTATCGGTGTAGGTCACGGCCTGCAACGCGTTCTGCCACTGCGCGATGGTCGCCGAGCCGCCCGACGAGGTCATCGACAGCACGCCGGTGCCCGCGTTGTACGTCGCCGTGATGTTGCCGTACAGCGTCGCGTTGCTGTTGGTGAACGACAGCACGTCCTGGCCCGCCTGGAAGCCGGTCCCGATCGACACCGTCGCGCTCTGCGCGGTGGAGGATTGCGGGTCCGACAGCGTGATGCCGTTATCCACCGCGATCGGCGTCGACGTGACGTTGTCGCCCGCCACGAACGGGGCGCTGCCGCTGCTGGTCGTGGCCGTCGTGCCGAGCACGGTGTACGTGAAGTTGTTCAGCGTCGGGGACATAAAGCCGTCGTCGCCGACGTCGACGATCTTCAGCGACGTGAGATTCTGGAAGTCCGCATTGCTGGCAAGGCTCTTGGTGCCTGAGAACAGGCCGCCCGACACCAGCACGACTTCCTTCGACGTGTCGCCGTTCGGAATAAGGTAGATCGTGCCGTCGGAAAACGCGTCGATGTCGAAACTTTGCAACGCGAAATGCTGGCCGCTCGCGAGCGCGATGTTCAACGACGACATCTGCGTGCCGTTGAAGTTGACCATCAGCACGCCGTCCGTCGGGCTGCTGGACAGCGGCGGCGCGCCGAACGGATCGGTCGTCTGCGTGTAGACGTCGCTCTCCACGGCCTGATCGGTCGTGTAGGTGATGCCGTCGAGCGTGAAACTCGTGCCCGTGGTGTCAAAAGCCGGCGACACGTGGTTGTCGTAGGTCTCCACCGTCACGCCGAGCAGCGCGTTGTATTGCGCCTGCGCCGCCGCCGATTCGATCACCGGCGTGTGCACGTCGCCGACCGTGTATTCGAGCGTCCAGTTGCCGCCGAGCGCGGCAAGGCCGGTCGGGTCCGTCGAGGCCGCCACGTTCAGATGCGTGAGGGCCGCGATGTTCTGTACCAGCGCCTTGCCGTCCGCGTTCTGCGCGACGTCGCAACCGTAGATCAGGAAATCGCCGCCCGGCTTCATTTCCGCGCCGATCTGCGCCAGCTCGGCGCTGTAGGTCGACAGGTCGCCGGCGTTCAGCCAGCTCGAGCCCGCCTGGATCTCGCCGTCCGCGCCGTGCGAGATCAGATGAATCGATTCGATGCCCTTGTGGGTCTGCAGATACTGCGCGATCTGCGCGAAGCCGTCGGTGTTCGCGTTCAGCACCACGTATTGCGTGCCGGCCGGCAAACCGGCGATCAGCGCCTGGTAGTTCGCGACGCTCGGGTCGATGAACACCACCTGATGCGCCGCCCCGTCGCCGCCGTGGCTGGCCGCGCCGGACTCCGTCGCCTTCGTGTTGTCCTTGTTCGTGCTGTCCTTGCTCGCGTCGGACTTCGCCGCGTGATCGGGTTTGACGTCGTGCTCGGCGACCGGCTTCGGCGTGGCCGACAGCGAGCTGGTCGCGCTCGCGTGCGAGTCCGCTTCCGCGCCATGCGGATGCGGCGCGACCGCCGCGACCGAGGCGTCGTACACGACGCGCGGTTCGAGTGCCATGATCAGCGGCGCCGGCGCAACCGGCGCACGCGCGCCGGTCGAGTCGCCGGTGTCGCCCAGACGCTTCAGTAGTTGCTTGACGATTTTCATGACACTCGCTCCGCGGGGCGCCGCTTGCCGCGCCCATTACATTGACGACCTGCAACTATCGATGGCCGCCGCGCCGCGGCGGCCGAACCCTGCGTGTTACTGCCGCGTCGGGTACACGCCCTGCATCGCGATGATGAAGGTCGTGCCGAGGAACGGATTGCGCAGGCTGATCGGCTGGCTGCCCCCGGCCGCCTGGTTGACGATGGTCGGCGCCGTCGTCGTCACCGATGCGTTGAACGGCGCGAAATTCGTGTTCGCCGCCGACGTGCTGTAAATCGTGGCCGCATGGCCGCCCGACGAACCCTGGGCGAGCACGGTGGTGGGACCCGGCGTCGCCGTGGTGTTGGTCGTCGCGGTGGTCGCCGGCACGCTGATCTGCGCGGTGCCCGTGCCGCCGCCGGTGACGGTGGCGACGTGCGAGTGAATCGGCATCTGCGATTGCAGAATCGTGGTGGATTCGGCGCCGCTGATTTCACCCCAGACGACCGGCGCTAGGCCCGGCCCCGAGCCCGTGCCGACCGGCCCGCGCCCCTGGAAATCCGGCAAACCGAAGGTGGTCGTGCCGGTGCCGCCGAACGTCGTGCCGAGCAGCGCGAACAGCGCGTTGTTCTGGGCGATCGACACGATCTGCCCCTGGCACAGCGCCCAGCCTGCCGGCGCAAAATTGAAGCCGACCATACGAATTTCGCCGAGATACTGATCGCTCATGAACTTCTCCTGGAGAGAGGACGGGTAAAACGCCGGGTCGCGAGCACGACGGCCGGCGTCATTGCGGGGACTCGACCGGCTGTTGGGGCGCCGGTTTCAAGGTGTGGATCACGATGCACAGGGTCGCGGCGCCGCTTTTCTGCGGACGTGTCGGCGTGGCGAGCAGCACCCACGCGCGGCCATCCGGCGCGTCGATGCGGTAGTTATCCTGGGGAAGCTGCACGCCCAGCGGCAGCTCGAAGAAAGCCTGGTAGCAGACGTAGTCGTCGTCCATCGCAACGCCGGCGGGCGCGTCGATCAACCGCGCCTGAACCGCCGTGCCCTGCTGCGACGTCAGCGTGAAGAGACCGCCGAGCGACTCGATCAGCTCGGCATGTGTAGGAATTGCAGACAACCCGCCCCCCGGCAGTGAATTGGTCGCGCGCCGTTCGCCCGAAAATGGCCGACCGCCTTTTGTGGCGATGCATAGCGCATTTAACGGACGGGTTTTGAAACACCGTACCTTGTTTCGATGTGGCTCGATGCAAGGGTTAACGGCGCGCGTCAAACCTGGCTTGAAAATATTGTTGTTATACGAGGCGCTTTATATGCGCGCCGCATTTTTGACACATTTACTCGAAACTGGACTGCAGGCCCGGCAATGATTCGCCGGGAAAATCGAACGGCATGACTTCACGCCGCATCGATTCATAAATGCCATTTTCTCCGCTTTTCGCGAAGCCTAGCCGACGATAAAGCGATTGCACCGGATTGTTCATTTCGACATACAGCGTGATCGGCAAACCGGCCTGCGCCGCCCTGTCGACCACCGCGTGCATCAAACGCGTGCCGATACCCGCGCCGCGAAACGCCGGCAGCAGGGAAATATCGATCACGTTGACTCCCCGCTCCCGATGCCAGTTGTGATACAGACGGCCCGCGGGGGTATCGCCGGCCATCACGACGTCGAAGCGGCCGGCCGGATAATGGCGGCGGTAATAGACGTCCTGCATATCGAACTGCTGCGCGAGCAGCGCGTCGATCTGCTCTGCCGTCCAACCGGTGGCGGCAAATTCTTCGGCGCGCGTGCTGACGAAAACGCTTTTCAGGAACTCCCGGTCGGCGGGTGTCGATGGGCGCAAGGAAACCGCGGATTGCGCGATCGGTGCGACCAGATCCGGCATTGCTGTCATGCGCTTGCTCTTGCAGGGATTTATGAGATGCGTATGGGATCGGATCGTAACGGGTTGTTAATAAGCGTGCAATCGATTATTCAGGAGATTGCGGGAAGGGATTTCCCGGATTGCGGACGGTTTTCGCGAGGCGCTGTTTGAGGTTTGATTGGGAGCGCTGCTTAATCAGTGAGTTGCGGGAAATTTTGCCGATTCGTTTGGTTTGAGTTAAACGTTTGCGCTTGTAACAATCTGAAATGTGAACGAACGTGTTATTAATGCATGGTGAGTATTGCTGATTGGGCTTTTTCGCCCGCTTACTGCGCTTCGTTTTCCGGTCTCGCGTTGGGAAGCGCTTCCACCGGCAACAGAATCACGGGAATATGGGCGGAGTTCTGTAATGTGCCGTCTCTGGAGCCCGCCCCGATCCAGTCCTTGCCATCGATCATCTTGTTGGTGCTCTCGACCGTTTTCGACAACATGCATTTCCTGTTCTGCTCGACCCGGAGAACCGCACCTAGCGACGCGTTCGAAGTGGGATCGGCCTTTGCCTGTTTGTTGTCACGCGTATGGATCCGGATATTGAAGGGCTTGCCGCCGCCCGAGGCCGCCACACAAAAATTGCGCCCCGTCCGTATCTGTTGACGCCCTTCGCCCAGGTTCGGCTTCCACGGGCGTTCGGTGGATGGATGAATCAGTGTCATCAATGCGGTCGCGTCAATAGCGCCATTATTTCTCAGTGATTTCAATTGCGCTTCGGACGTCTGCATTGAATGACTCATCGGCTGCAAGGCGTGAATTCCATTCGCCTGCTCGATCGAATTGCGACGCTGCACGCCATTGTTAAATGCAATGGCCTGGCGATGCTCGTCGGAATTCGTTCCACCGGGCGCCTCGCAATCGAAGAACACGAGTTCTTCGTCGTCGGAGTCGGTCGCCTCAGTCGCCTCCATCGTCGACGCAGCCTCGCGCGACTGATCGCAAAGGGGCTTTGCCGCCTTGTCCGGGCGCATGTACAGGGAATAGGGCATGGCGACGCCTCCTCATACCGGTCCGCAACATGAATATGAAACCAACACAATTTCGTTCTCTATTGGAACATCAAACACCAATCTCACGGCAATCGCAAACGATAATATTTATTCAATAAAAAAATCCATATAAAATGAGATTCTCCTCATGATAATTACGCAATAAAAAGACAGCGCGCATTCCGAAAAAGTCTCGTATCACGACAGCGTTTTTGCTCGAATGCGCGCCGCCTCGGCTCACTCGCGCGCCACGCCCAGCACGCCACGCGCGTTGCCCGTGTCGCCCGCCTCCACCAATGCCTCCAGCACCACGCCGCGCGTCTCGACCCCGAGCACCCATACGGCGGCGCCCGCCACCACGAAACACGCCGCGCCTAGCGAAAACACGCCGCCTTGCCCAAAAACCGGCAGCACGACGCCCACCACGTACGGCCCGATCAACGACCCCACCCGCCCAATCGCCGACGCAAATCCCGACCCGGTCGCTCGCGCGCCGGTCCCGTAAAGCTCAGGCGTATAGGTATAGAGCACGGCCCACATCGCGAACAGAAAGAACTGCATCGCGAGCCCGGCACAGATCAGCAAGGTCGGCGTCTGCGCATGCAACGCCGTCTGCCCGTATAGATAAGCCATCACCGCGCTCCCCAGCAGCGAGGCGATGCAGGTCGGCTTACGCCCCCACCGTTCCACGAGCCAGGCCGCGCAGATGAAGCCCGGAATCCCCCCGAGCGAAATCAGCACCGTATACAGCACCGATTTCGTGACGGCAAAACCCGCCTGCTGCATCAACGCGCCCAGCCACGAGGTCAAGCCGTAAAACCCGAGCAACGCAAAAAACCACAAGGTCCAGACCATCACCGTGCGGCGCCGGTAAATGCCGCTCCAGATTTCCCGGAACGCGCCCATGCCCTGCTCCACCGGCGGCTCGGCAAACATCGCCGGCGCGGGTAGCTCACTCAACTCGCGCAGACCCGCCGCCTTCATCACCTTCGCCTCGACCTCGGCGAGCACGCGATCCGCTTCCTCGATGCGCCCGCGATGTTCGAGCCAGCGCGGCGACTCCGGCACCACGCGCCGCACGATCAGCACGAACACCGCCGGAATCGCCAGCAACGCGAACTCGGTGCGCCAGCCCAGCGTCGGCAGGACGAAATACGACACCACGCCCGCCGTGATGAAACCGAGCGGCCAGAATCCATCCATCAATGCGATCAGCCGCCCGCGCGAGGCCGCCGGCACGAACTCCGACAGCAAGGTCTGCGCGATCGGAAACTCCATCCCCATGCCGAAGCCGAGCAGCACGCGATAGAAAATCAGCGCGTCGACGCTCTGCGCGGTCGAACAGAGATACGAGGCGACGCCCCATAGCACCATGCTCCACTGGAATACCGGGCGGCGTCCGAAACGGTCGGCCAGCAGGCCCGCGACCGCCGCGCCGATCACCATGCCGAAGAAGCTCGCGCTCGCGACCAGACCCGCCGTCGCGGTCGACAGATGAAACTCCGATTTGATCGAGCCGAGCACGAAGGTCATCGTGCCGAGATCGACCGAATCGAAGAAGAACGCGATGGCGATGATGATGAAGATGGTCCGGTGATAACCGGAAAACGGCAGTCGTTCGAGCCGGGCGGCAGCGCTCGCGCGCGACTGGATAGCGATGGACATAGCATCCCCTCGTTGATGCGGCGGCAGCCGCGTGAGTACTCCGATCAGTGTCTTTTCAGTAGACGCCGACATAAATCGGCCACATAGAAAGAAACCGTCATCGGGGTGGAACGGGGACGTCGTGCGTGGCGTGGTTCCACGCAGCGCGTGGACTATCGTTCAGATGGCGTTGCCCGGCATCACACCCGCCGCCGCGCACGCGCCGCGCCGGCAATGCGCGCGAGCGCCTCCGCGCTCAGCCGCGCGGCGATCCGTTCGACGTATTGATGGTGACGCGCCTCCAGCGGCGCGCCAAGTTGCTGTGCCAGCAGATAGCGGATCAGCGCGATGCGCCGGTGCCGCAGCACGATGCTCTGATCGAGCAGTGCGAGCGCGGCATGCGCATCGCCTTCATGGCATGCGCGCTCGGTGAGGCGCGCGGTGACGACGCGGGTCGAACTCATGACGAACCGTCCGTCCGCTTCATGGCCGCGCGTTCACGCGAGTTCATCCATGTGCATCCGTTCATGTCCGGCCATGTCCATTCACGTTCGTCCACGCCCGCCGCACGCCGCATGCCGCACGCGTTACGACATCAGCGGCTCGGCCGCGTCGAGCATGATCTTCACGAAGTAGTCCGCGAAGCTGCGGCGCACCACCAGGTCGAAACTGTTCGCGCCGGTCGGCACGAGCGTCATCGACGCCTTGAAGTAGTGACTTTGCGCGCACTGCCCCTCGCCGAACAGCTTCGGGTGCAGATCGAGCGGACACCCGCGCGCCAGCACCTCGCGCGTGCGCGTGCCGCTGATGTCGAGCACCGTGTACCCGCTGCCGATATCCACCGCCGCCGCGAACAGTCCCGCGAAGGCGGCGCCCAGTTTCGCCTGCAACGGCGCGGTGCGGCTCGCATCGTGCGCGAGCGCCGAACGCACCAGCCATTCGTCCGGCCCGAGCCACAGCATGTCGTAGCCGTTGCCGCGCGCGACCGTGTTGGCCTTCTCCGGCGGACGGCACCCGATCACGCTCTCCACCGCCGCGACGAAGGCCGCGTCGCGCGTATCGCCGCGCACGTTCACCAGTTCCAGAAACGGCCGCTCGCTCAACCGGAAGGCCGCGCCCGCCGTGGCCAGATGTTTTTTCAGCAGCGCATCCGCGCCTACCAGCGGCGATTCCTGCCACACGCCCGTCTGCCTGCCGACCGCACGATCCACGACCGTCCCCGTTCCCCGCGTTTCATTCCACATGTTGACGTGCTCCTTCGCTATCGTAGAAGACCGAGCTGGCGATCTTCGCCGCAATCTGTTTGCCGCTCGCGAGCGGAATCGTGACCGTCTCGCCGATCTTGTCGAGGCCGCCCTTGACCACCGCCATCGCGATCGAGCGCTTCAGGATCGGGCTGTAATAGCTCGACGTGACGTGGCCGAGCATCGGCGCGGTATCGCCCTGGAACGGCCCGGCGACGATCTGCGAGCCCTCCGGAATCACGAACGACGGATCGTCCGCGAGCAGTCCGACGAGTTGCTTGCGCCCGGCCTTCGCGGTGTCCGACCGGGCGAGCGAGCGCTTGCCGAGAAAGTCCTTCGACTTCGCGACCAGCCCGCCCATGCCGACGTCGTGCGGCGTCATCGACCCGTCCGTGTCCTGGCCGACGATGATGTAGCCCTTCTCCGCGCGCAACACGTGCATGGTTTCGGTGCCGTACGGCGTGATGTCGAATTCGGCGCCGGCCGCCATCAACGCTTCCCACACCGCGCGGCCGACGTTGGCCGGCACGTTCACTTCATACGCGAGTTCGCCGGAGAAGCTGATGCGCATCACCCGCGACGCCGCGCCCGCCACCGTGCCCTCGCGATAGCTCATGAACGGAAACGCCGCGTTCGCGAAGTCGATGTCCTGGCAAACCTTCTGCAACACCTTGCGGCTATTCGGCCCGACCACGGCGAAGGTGGCCCAGTGATCCGTGACCGACGCCAGCCGCACGCGCAGGTCCGGCCATTCGGTCTGCAGCCAGCGTTCGAGCCACGTCAGCACGCGCGCCGCGCCGCCGGTGGTGGTGGTCATCATGTAGTGCTGATCGGCGAGGCGCACGGTGACGCCGTCGTCGAAGATCATGCCGTTCTCGTCGAGCATCAGGCCGTAGCGGCACTTGCCCACTTCCAGCTTGCTCCACGGATTGGTGTAGACCCAGTTGAGCAGCTTCGCCGAGTCGGGGCCCTGAATGTCGATCTTGCCGAGCGTCGACGCGTCCAGAATACCCACGCTCGTGCGCACCGCGAGCGATTCGCGCGCGACTGCCGCGTGCAGGTCCTCACCCGCCTTCGGGAAATACCACGGCCGCTTCCAGTTGCCGACGTCCTCGAACGCCGCGCCGTTTTCCACATGCCATTCGTGCACGGCGGTCTTGCGCACCGGATCGAGAAACTCGCCCAGCTCGCGGCCCGCGAACGTGCCGAACGTGACCGGCGTGTAATTCGGCCGGAACGTGGTCGTGCCGGTTTCGGGAATCGTCTTGCCGAGCGCCTGCGCGAGAATCGCCATGCCGTTGATGTTGCCGAGCTTGCCCTGATCGGTGCCGAAGCCCATCGCGGTATAACGCTTCACGTGTTCGACGGATTCGAACCCTTCGCGCGCGGCGAGGAAAATGTCCGCGGCCGACACGTCGTTCTGGAAATCGATGAACTGCTTCGGCCCGCGCGTCGCCAATTCGCGCCCGCCGACCAGCCACAGCGGCTGCATCTTCGCCTCGCTGACTTCCGCCACCTGCACCGGGTTCGGCCGCGTGACGATGAAGCCCGCCGCGCGCGCGGCCTCGCTGCCCGCATCCATCGCGAAACGGATGCCCTGGCCGAGCGTGAAATCGCCCGCGCACGCGCCGACGCTGGTCTCCGGCTGCATCGCCTTGCCCGGCACGAAGCAGGCCTTCTCGTCATGCCAGTGGGCCTTGCCGCCCGACTGCGCGAACAGATGCAGCACCGGGCTCCAGCCGCCGGACATGGCCAGCAGATCGCAGCTCAGTGCGCCCTGCTTCGCGCCGACCTGCGCGTTCGCGTACGCCGCGAGCTCGACCGAGGCGACCCGCAGCTTGCCGTGCGCCGCGGTAATCACCCTGCCGTTCAGTACCTTGACGCCGTAGCGGCGCGCGAGCGCCGGCAGCGTGCCTTTCGATTCAGCCGTGCGCGGATCGACCACGGTGACCTGCGCGCCGGCCGCCTTCAGGTCGAGCGCGCACTGGTAGCCGTCGTCGTTGTTCGTGAACACCACCGCATTGCGGCCCGGCAGCACCGCGTAGCGATGCAGATAGGTCGACACCGCCGACGCCAGCATCACGCCCGGCAGATCGTTATTGCCGAAGACGATGGGCCGTTCGTGCGCACCGGTCGCGAGAATCACGCGTTTCGCGCGGATCTTCCACATCAGTTCGCGCGTGCCCTTGCGTTGCGACACCGGCAGATGATCGGTAAGGCGCTGCGTGACCGTGACGAGGTTGTGGTCCTGATAGCCGAACGCCGTGCTGCGCGACAGGATCTTCACGTCGGGCATCTGACGCAGTTCGTCCTCGATCCGGTGTACCCATTGCAGCGCCGGCTTGCCGTCGATTTCCGCGCGGCACGACAGCAGCGAGCCGCCGAGTTCCGGCTGATCGTCGACCAGCGTCACGCGCGCGCCGGACAGCGCCGCCGCATGCGCGGCCGCCAGCCCGGTGGGACCGCCGCCGACCACCAGCACGTCGCAGTGGGCGAAGCATTTGTCGTAGCGGTCCGCGTCGTGATGTTCCGGCGCCTTGCCGAGGCCGGCCGCATCGCGGATCACTTCCTCGTATTTCGGCCAGAATTTGCGCGGCCACATGAAGGTCTTGTAGTAGAAGCCGGCCGGAATGAAGCGCGCGAACTTCTGGTTGACCGCCATGCGGTCTTTCTCGATGCTCGGCTTCGCGTTCACGCTGCTGGCCACCAGCCCCTGATACAGCTCGACCTCGGTCGCGCGCGCATTGGGCACCGTGTACGCGCCGGTTTCCAGTTGCACGACCGCGTTCGGCTCTTCCACGCCCGCCGTCACGATGCCGCGCGGCCGGTGATATTTCCAGCTCCGTGCGACGAAATGCTGGCCGTTCGCGAGCAGCGCCGAGGCCAGCGTGTCGCCTTGATAACCCTGGTATTGACGGCCGTTGAAGGTGAACGTCAGCGGCATCGCGCGGTTGATGCGCCCGCCGTTCGGGAGTCGGTCTTTCTGGCTCATTGCGTCTTTCCTTGCTGGGTCAGGCCTGCGTTGCCTGCATTGCCTGCGTTGCCTGCGTTGCCCGCATTGCCTGCATTGCTATCCATCGCGAGCAGCGGACGCTCGAACGTCTCGTAGCCCTGAATCTCGTAGCTCACCGTGTCGCGCTGCGCCTTGAACCAGCGCCGGCATCCTTGCGTGTGCAACCATTGTTCGCGATGCACGCCGCGCGGATTCTTGCGCATGAACAGGTAGTCGCCCCATTCCTTGTCGGTCAGTGCTTCGGTGTCGAGCGGACGGGCGATATCGGCCTCGCCGCCGCAGGAAAATTCGGTTTCGGCGCGTGGCCCGCACCAGGGGCATTCGATCAGCAGCATCTCTTTCTCCAGAGCAAATTCGTGGCGGTGCGTTCGTTCAATAGTCGTTCAATGCGCGACGGCGGCAGCGCCGTGTTCGTCGATCAGGTGACCGGTATAGAAGCGATCGAGCGAGAACGGCGCGTTCAGCGGATGCGGTTCGTCGCGTGCGATGGTGTGCGCGTACGCCCAGCCCGAACCCGGCGTCGCCTTGAAGCCGCCGGTGCCCCAACCGCAGTTGAAGTACAGGCCCTTCACGTCGGTCTTGCTGATGATCGGGCACGCGTCCGGCGACACGTCCACGATGCCGCCCCACTGCCGGTTCATCCGCACCCGCGAGAACACCGGGAACATTTCGACGATCGCTTCGAGCGTGCCTTCGATGATCTGGAAGCTGCCGCGCTGACCGAAGCCCGTGTACTGATCGACGCCCGCGCCGATCACCAGGTCGCCCTTGTCGGACTGACTGATGTACGCGTGCACCGCGTTCGACATCACCACCGTGTTGACCACCGGTTTGATCGGCTCGGACACCAGCGCCTGCAACGGATGGCTTTCCAGCGGCAGACGCACGCCGGCCATGTCGGCGAGCGTCGAGGTATTGCCCGCCGCGACGATCGCGACCTTCTTCGCCTTGATGAAACCGCGGGTGGTATCCACACCCGTCACCTGACTGCCGTCGCGGCGGATGCCCGTCACCTGACAGTTCTGCACGATGTCGACGCCCGCCTGATCCGCGCCGCGCGCGAAGCCCCACGCGACCGCATCGTGACGCGCGACGCCGCCGCGCCGCTGGATCGATGCGCCCAGCACCGGATAGCGGCTGTTCAGATTGATGGTCGGTTCGATTTCCTTGATCTGCGCGGGCGTGAGGAATTCGGCGTCCACGCCGTTCAGGCGGTTCGCGTTGACGCGGCGCTCGGTGTCGCGCACGTCCTGCAGCGTGTGCGCGAGATTCATCACGCCGCGCTGGCTGAACATCACGTTGTAGTTCAGGTCCTGCGAGAGGCCTTCCCACAGCTTCATCGCTTTTTCGTAGAGCGCGGCGGATTCGTCCCACAGATAGTTGGAGCGCACGATCGTCGTGTTGCGCGCGGTGTTGCCGCCGCCGATCCAACCCTTCTCCAGCACCGCGACGTTACGCACGCCGTGCTCCTTCGCGAGGTAGTACGCGGTGGCGAGACCGTGACCGCCGCCGCCGACGATCACCACGTCGTATTCGCGTTTGGGCTCCGGGCTTTTCCACTGACGCTCCCAGTTCTCGTGATACGACATCCCGTTACGCAGGAGGCTGAATATCGAATAGCGGCTCATCGTTGATCCTTGTGGGTGCTGTCTTTGCTGTCTTTGCTGTGTTGTCGTTGCATTACTGCCGTGCCTGCGCGCCTCGCGCGACGCGCTTCAACATTCGATGACGTTCACGGCCAAGCCGCCGCGCGACGTCTCCTTGTATTTGGTCTTCATGTCCGCGCCGGTTTCGCGCATGGTCTTGATCACGTTATCGAGCGACACGTAGTGCTGGCCGTCGCCCTTCATCGCCATGCGCGCGGCGTTGAGCGCCTTGATCGCGCCCATTGCATTGCGTTCGATGCAGGGAATCTGCACGAGACCGCCGACCGGATCGCAGGTCATGCCGAGGTTGTGTTCCATGCCGATTTCGGCGGCGTTCTCGACTTGCGTCGGCGTGCCGCCCATGACGGCCGCGAGCGCCGCGGCGGCCATCGAACAGGCCACGCCGACTTCGCCCTGGCAGCCCACTTCGGCGCCGGAGATCGACGCGGTTTCCTTGTAGATGATGCCGATCGCGGCGGCCGTGAGCAGGAAGTCGACGATGCCGTCGTCGCTGGAGGCGTGCATGAACTTCACGTAGTAGTGCAGCACGGCGGGAATCACGCCGGCCGCGCCGTTGGTCGGCGCGGTGACGACGCGGCCGCCGGCGGCGTTTTCCTCGTTGACGGCCATCGCATACAGATTGACCCAGTCGAGCATGGACAGCGGATCGCGCAGCGATTCCTCGGAGCGCGCGCGCAGTTGCGCGCAGAGATCGGCGGCGCGGCGTTTCACGTGCATGGGGCCGGGCAATTCGCCGCGCACCTTGCAGCCGCGTTCGACGCAGGCGGCCATGGTGCGCCAGATCGCGAGCAGGCCGCTACGCACTTCGGATTCGGGACGCGCGACGCATTCGTTGCGCAGCGTGATGTCGGCGATCGACAGACCGGTTTCGCGGCACACGCGCATGAGGTCGTCGCCGGTGCGAAACGGGTGCGGGACATCGGCGCCCGCGCGCTGACCGTTGATGCGATCGCCTTCGCGATTGACGACGAAGCCGCCGCCGATCGAGTAGTACTCTTTTTCGACGAGCAGTTGATCGTTGTCGTCGAAGGCCTGAAAGCGCATGCCGTTCGGGTGGACGATGCCCGAGCCGGGGGCGCCTGGCATCAGTTTGCGGAAGAAGCCGAGGTGCTCGCGTTCGTCGAATTTGATCGTTTGTTTGCCGAGCAGGGTCAGTTGCCGGGTGGTCCGGATTGCCTTCAGGCGAGGTTCGATGAGGTCCGGGTCGATCAGGTCGGGGAGGTTGCCTTCGAGGCCCAGCAGGATCGCTTTGTCGGTGCCGTGGCCTTTGCCGGTGGCGCCTAGGGAGCCGAAGAGTTCGACTCTGACCTTGCGCACGAAGGCTAGCAGGTTGGCGTCTTCGATATGCGAGGCGAAACGGCACGCGGCGATCATCGGGCCCACGGTGTGGGAGCTGGATGGGCCGATGCCGATTTTGAACAGGTCGAAGACGCTGACGTTCATGATGGTTTTCTTTTGCGCGGGGCGCTTGGGTGAGGGTTTGGTTGCTATGGGGCTATTGCATCGCAGACCGGTTTTGGTCGATAGAATGAAAACGCCATGTTGGCGGGATGGGGGCGTCAAGGTTGGGGCGCTGCGCTGGCTTTTTTTGGGGGTTTTGTTTGTGGGGTTTGACTGATTTTTTTTGGCCTTTCCTTGATTTGCTTTTGGTCTATTAGTGTTGCCCCTGTGCGGGGCGGCACTTACTCTCTTTGCCGCGGCAAAGAGAGTAAGCAGAGAAAGCCGCTTCACACCGCCAGCTCATAAGCGGACACTTCGCACAGCCACGGTAGTGGCCCATCTGGAATCCGTGCCCTCGCACACTCCCCGCTCGTGACAAAGGACTCATTCATCCCGTCTCGCGCCGCGCGCTCGCCGGCACGGTCCACCCCGAACCGAAGGGCGGCGTTGGATTTACCCGGGGGCGCGCGTAGCGCCGCCGGAAGCATGACTGCTGTACCATCACCGCAAAATGCGCGAGAACACGGATTCCAGATGGACCACTAACAATACTGTGCGAGAGCCCCACTTATGAGCTGGCGGTTCAAAGCGGCTTTCTCTTGCCTACTTGTATATTCCCTCCTGTGACGACGACCCGATCAGTTGTCGCCACAGGGACAGTCAGCTCGTCTGCCTTCAGTGCTTCGAGCACGCAGAGAAGCTTGAGCGACTGTCCTTTTCATCCTCATAACCCGAACAGTTGACGGAGCCTCGAGCTCGTATTTTCCTGCAAGTATGGGTACCACGATGAATCCTGTTTCTTCCGTTTATATCGGCATCGACGTCAGCGGCACAACGCTCGACATCGCCATTCACGACACGACCGACCATTTTCGTGTCGACAATGAGCAGACCGCCATCGATCAACTGGTACAACGTCTCATCGCGTTGAACCCCACCCTGATCGTGATGGAGGCCACCGGCAAGCTCGAACTCGCCGTGCTCAGAGCCCTCTGCGAGGCGGGTCTGCCCGCTGTCGCCGTGAATCCCCGGCAGGTGCGCGACTTCGCCCGCGCGACCGGCATGCGGGCCAAGACCGATCGCATCGACGCCTTTGCCATCGCCCGTTTCGCCGCGGTCATCAAGCCCGTGGTGCGCCCGCTCACCGATGTGCAGACCGAGCAGTTGCAGGCCCTGCTGCTGCGCCGCGCCCAGCTCGTGGACATGCTCGTGGCCGAGAAGGCCCGTCTTGAGCGCGCCCACGCCGCCGCCCGCGAAAGCCTGAATGACCACATCAAATGGCTCAAGCAGCAGATCAGGATCGCGGACAACGATATCGACTCGTTCCTGCGCTCGTCTCCCGCGTGGCGTCAGAAGGAAGATCTGCTGCGCTCCGTGCCCGGTATCGGTCCCGGCGCCGCCGCAACGCTGATCGCCTTCATGCCGCAACTGGGTTCGCTGAACCGCCGCGAGATCGCCGCGCTCACCGGCGTCGCTCCGTTCAATAGCGACAGCGGCAAACACATCGGCAGGCGTCGCATTCAGGGCGGGCGAGCCGTCGTACGGCGCGCTCTTTACATGGCCTGCGTGCCCGCGCTGCGCTTCAATCCGACCATTCGCGCTTTCTATGACCGGCTACGCGAGGCGGGCAAGCCGTTCAAGGTCGCCATCACGGCGTGCATCCGCAAGCTCATCGTCACACTCAATACGATGGTCCAGCATGACACGCACTGGAGGCCGTCGATCATCTGAACTTCTTCAAGCGTTCTTACCGAAGGCGCGATCGGAGATCGTGCGGCATGCGCTCGCCTGTACGTCGCCGGCGGATCGACATGTGATCCGCCGCCCACCCGATACCCGTCGCTTGACTTCCAATACGGTTGCTTCTCTTTGCCGCGGCAAAGAGAAGTAGGTGCCGCCCCGCACAGGGGCAACGCTAATAGACCGATAAGAACACAAGGAAAGGCCAAAACAAAAACCCCAACTGCTATGCTTCCCTAACGACCCAGCGCAAGCCCACCAAAAGCAATCAGCAATCAGCAAAACAGCAAACCGCAATGCACCCCCTCACCCCCCCCGAACCGGAACAAAAACACCGTATCCGCTTCGGCATCATCCTCCTCCCGAACTTCACGCTAACGGCCTTCTCGGGTTTCGTCGACCTGCTGCGACTATCAGCCGACGAAGGCGACTTCAGCAAACCCGTCCGCTGCTCCTGGAGCGTCATCGGCGAAACGCTCGCCCCCGTCCGCGCGAGCTGCGGCATCCAGATCACCCCCTGGGAAACCTTCGACTCCGCCGAGCCCTTCGACTACGTCGTCGTCGTCGGCGGCCTGCTCCACTCCGGCCCCGCCGCCAACGATGCCACCCTCGCCTTCATCCGCCGCGCCGCCGCCACCCACGCCACCCTCGTCGGCATGTGCACCGGCGTGTTCTCCCTGATGCGCGCCGGCGTCCTCGACGGCCATCGCATCTGCGTCAGCTGGTTCCACTACTGGGATTTCATCGAACGATTCCCCAACGTCAACGAGGAAGCCCTCGTCGCCGATCGCCTGTTCGTGATCGACCGCCGCCGCATCACCTGCTCCGGCGGCCGCGCCTCCATCGATGTCGCCGCCGCCATCCTGCTGCGTCACTTCGAAACCGCCACCGTGCAGAAAGCCCTGCGCATCCTGCTCGTCGACGACATGCAGAAAGGCAACGCGCCCCAGCCGCATCCCCCCGGCCTCGCGCCCGCCACCCATCCGAAAGTCAAACGCGCGATCCTGCTGATGGAACAGCACGTCGGCCGCTCGCTGTCGCTCGACGAACTGGCCGGCAAACTCGATCTGTCGCCACGTCAGCTCGAACGCCTCTTCAAGGCCCAAACCGGCAAGGCGCCGCAAGCCTACGCCAAGCAGGTGCGCCTGCGCACCGCCGCGTGGCTGCTCACCAGTTCGGACAAGACCGTCGCGGATATCGCATCGAGTTGCGGCTTCTCCGATGCGTCGCATCTGGGCCGCGAGTTCCGCAAGCAATTCGGCCTGCCGCCGATGATGTACCGCGAACAACGCGGCACCGCCGCGGAAACGGAAGACGGCGCCGGTTTCGACGAAACCTTCCCGGGCCGCGCGCAAGCCATCTGACTCGCGTCGAACGAATCGGCGCAAGGCGCGCGCCTCGCGGCACGCGCCCGCTTCGCCCTTACTGCCCCGCCACGTACGCCTTCACCGCCGGCAAACCATCCTTGCCGTCGAACGTCTTCACACCCGCGAGCCACTTGTCCAGCACGGCCGGGTTCGCCTTCAGCCAGTCCTTCGCGGCCTTGTTCGGGTCGGTCTTGTTCATGATCGGCAGCATCACGTGATTCTCGATATCGGTCGTGAAGTGCAGATTCGCCACCAGCTTCGCGACGTTCGGGCAGCGCGCCGAGTAGTCGGTCGGCACCACCGTGAGCACGCGCGCTTCGCCGTAGTTCGGACCGAACACGTCGTCGCCGCCGGACAGATAATCGATCTTCATCTGCACGTTCATCGGATGCGGCTCCCAGCCGAGAAACACGATCGGCTTCTTCTCGCGGATCGCGCGGTTCACCTCGACCAGCATGCCCGCCTCGCTCGACTCCACCAGCTTGAACTTGCCGAGCCCGAACTGGTTGCTGTCGATCATCTTCTTGATCAACGCATTGCCGTCGTTGCCCGGCTCGATCCCGTAGATCTTGCCGTCGAGCTTGTCGTAGTTCTTCGCGATGTCCGTGAAGTTCTTGATCCCTGCCTGATACGCGTAATCCGGCACCGCCAGCGTGTATTTCGCGCCCGTCAGATTCGGCGTCGACAGCACGGTCAGTTGATTGGCTTTCCTGAACGGATCGATGATCGGGTCCATGGTCGGCGACCAGTAGCCGAGGAACACGTCGATCTGTTTGCTCTTCACGCCGGCAAACGTGATCGGCACCGACGCGATCGTCTTGGTCGGCTTGTAGCCGAGCCCTTCGAGCACCGTCGAGGCCAGCCCGGTGGTCGCCGCGATGTCGGTCCAGCCGACGTCGGCGAAACGCACGTCGCGACAGGTCGCGGGATCGGCGGCAAACACGGATGTCACAGATAGCGCGCACAACGACGCAGCCCACACACGTTTCATGGCATTCCCTCAGAGTAGTTGATGCTCGACTGGTTTTATTGAAAGGATTTCTGTGCAGTACAAGCCATGCCGGCCAACCCAGACCGACAACCTAGGCCGACAGCCGCCGCTCGACACTCGGCGCATGGCCGAACTGCGCGCGGTACGCCTTGCTGAAATGGCACGGCGAATGAAACCCGCACACGGTCGTGACCCGCGCGATGGACGCATCCGTATTGCGCAGCAGCTCGCGCGCGCGCCGCAAGCGCAGCGTCAGGTAGTAATGCGTGGGCGACACGCTCAGGAACATCTTGAACATCCGCTGCAAATGGCGTTGCGACAGATGCACGAGCCGCGCGAGTTCGTCGAGCGACAACGGCTCCTCGATGTTCGCCTCCATCAGCCGCACCACTTCGATCAGTTCGGCTCGCGAAAATCCGACCCGCGCGTCGACGGGAATGTGCTGATAGTCGGTCGAGCCGCGAATCCGCTCGACGATGAACTGCTCCGACACCTGCGCCGCCACCGAGCGGCCGAGCCGCAGGCCGACGAGATTCAGCATCAGATCGAGCGGCGCGGTGCCGCCGGTGCAGGTCATGCGGTCGCGGTCGATCACGAACAGTTCATCCGCGAAACGCACGTGCGGATAGCTCTTGTGCAACGGCGACATGTCTTCCCAATGCACGGTCGCGCGGTAGCCGTCGAGCAGACCGGCGGCCAGCAGCGCATACGGTCCGGTGCAGATGCCGCCGAGCGGAATGCCCTGGTCCGCCACCTCGCGCAGCAGCGCGATCACGGTGTCGTTCACGTACTCGCGCACGTGCCAGCCGGCACACACGAACAGCACATCCGGCAGACCCGCTTCGGCGAGCGTCGTGGTGGGCTTCACCGTGATGCCGTTGCTGGCGCGCGCCGGTTCGCCGTCCGGCGTGATCACCGACCACCGGTAATGCTGCGCGCGACCCACGTAGTTGGCCATGCGCAGCACCTCGACCGCGCTGGTGAACGCGATCATCGAAAAATTCGGCAGCGTCAGAAAGCCGACGTGCGCGAGCCCGGACAGCGGCGCGCCGGTGGCTTCGGCAGGCGTCTCGACCGGTACGATCGCGTCGCGCTTCATGGGCGGCTCAGCCGTGTTGCGCCGCCGGCTCGCGGCGCACTTTCATCAGACCGCGCAGACCGGCGAACAGCGGCGCGCGCGCCATGCCCGGCGCCCGGCCGAAGCTTTCCGTGATGCGGTCGAGAATGATCGCGAGCATCACCACCGAGAGGCCGCTTTCGAAACCGAGCCCGATATCGAGGCGCTGAATGCTGGCGAGCACGTCGTTGCCGAGACCGCCCGCGCCGACCATCGACGCGATGATCACCATCGACAGCGCCATCATGATGGTCTGGTTCACGCCGGTCATGATGGACGGCAGCGCATTCGGAAACTGCACCTTGTACAGCAGTTGCCACGGCGTGCAGCCGAATGCCTGCCCCGCTTCGACGATCTCGCGGTTCACGTGCTTGATGCCGAGCGACGTCAGACGCACCGCGGGCGGCATCGCGAAGATCACGGTGGAGAGAATCCCCGGCACGCGGCCGAGGCCGAACAGCATCGCGGCCGGAATCAGGTAGACGAAGGCCGGCATGGTCTGCATCAGATCGAGCACCGGACGCACGATCATTTCGACGGTGCGGCTCTTCGCGGTCCAGATGCCGAGCGGCACGCCGAGCAGGAGGCTGATCAAGGTCGACGACAGCGTCAGCCCCAGCGTGATGACCATCTGATCCCAGAAGCCGGTGCCGTAGATCAGCAGCAGCGCGAGCAGCGTGAAGGTCGCGAAGCGCCAGCCGACCCGCCATAGACCGATGCCGACGAAGAACGCCATCATCGCCCACATCGGCACGGCCTGAAGGCTGTGCTCGACCAGCGCGGCAAAACTCTCGATCACCTTGCCGATCGAGTCGAACGTCTTCGCGTCGTGGTCGAGCAGATAGTGGACGCCGTGATCGACCCAGGCGCCAAGTGGAATGACTTCAGACATGGGAACCTCGATGGCGCGTGAGAACGTTCAGCACGTTCGACTGGTTGATCGATCCGCAGTAAAAGCCGTCCGCGTCGACCACCGGCAGCGGCGCGCGGCTCGCCACCACGCGTTCGACGACGTCGTCGAGCGGCGTGCTGCGACGGATGCATTCGATGTGATTGAGTTGCGGCGACGCGCCGCCGGTCGCATCGCGGCCCACGAAGCCGCGGAACCGGCGCTCGCCGTCGAGCACGAACGCGTAGTCGGCGCTGCCGTTCAGCGTGGCGGCCACGCTCGACGCGTCGAGCGCCTGCGAGTGCTGCATCAGCGGCACGGCGTCGGTCTGCATCAGATCGCCGGCCGTCAGATAGCGGCTGGTGTCGATGCCTTCGAAGAAAGCCCGCACGTAGTCGTCGGCGGGATGGGTGATGATCTGCTGCGGCGTGCCGACCTGCACGACGCGCCCGCCTTCCATGATCGCGATGCGCGTGCCGATGCGCATCGCCTCTTCCAGGTCGTGCGACACGAACAGGATCGTGCGTTGCTGTTCGCGTTGCAGATCGAGCAGCACGTTCTGCATTTCCTTGCGCTTGAGCGGATCGAGCGCGGAGAACGCTTCGTCCATGATCATCAGCGACGGGTTGACCGCCAGTGCACGCGCCAGACCCACGCGCTGCTGCATGCCGCCCGACAGTTGCGCGGGCAACTTCCCGGCGAACGGCGCGAGGCCGACCTGTTCGAGCACGGTCATCGCGCGCCGTTCGCGCTCCTTGCGGCCCATGCCCGCCACTTCGAGGCCGAAGGCCGCATTGGACAGCACGGTGCGCTGCGGCATCAACGCGAAGGACTGGAACACCATGCTCATGTCCTTGCGGCGCAGCGCGGTCAATTCCGCGCGCGGCACGGCGGCCACGTCGCGTCCGTCGATCAGCACCTTGCCCGCGCTCGGTTCGACGAGCCGGTTGATCAGACGGATCAGCGTCGACTTGCCGGAGCCGGACAGGCCCATCAGCACGAAGATCTCGCCTTCCTTGACCTCGAACGACACGTTGTGAACACCGACGATCTGACCGGTCTGCGCGAACACGTCCTCTTTCGTCGCACCGCCGGCCATCATGTTGAGTGCCTGTTTCGGGTTGGTGCCGAACACCTTGCACAACCCTTCAACGACGACCTTGGGGGAATTCATTGAATGCTCTCTCCTAGCGTGGCGGACGTCCGTCCGCGCTGTGCATACATAGTTGCCAGAAAAAAGTGCGCGTTGCCGACTATTTGCGACAACCACATGTGGAAATACGACACCTGTGGTTCGCGCGAGCGGGCGGACGATGCCGGGAGGCTTGCTGGGTAAGGGTTTGGCGGGGGTAGACAGGAACGTGGGGGCGTGTCGCGCCAGAGCAAGTGACGGTACTTGCGGCAGCGCAACACGACAGGAGACCAGACGAAACGGGCGAGCCGGCGCTCGCGCCTCACTGCGCGGCAGGCGCGGCCCGATACGCGCGCCGCCCGACCAGCAGGGCCAGCAGCGCCGACACCGCGAGACTGGCCGCCACCACGTACAAGCCCGCGGCATAGCCACCCGTCACGCCCTTCAGCCAGCCGATCGCGAACGGACCGACGAAGCCGCCCAGATTGCCGATCGAGTTGATCATCGCGATGCCGGCCGCGGCGCCCGCGCCCGACAGGAAGGTGCTCGGCATCGCCCACAGCGGCGCCTTCGCCGCGCTGATACCGACGTTCACCACCACCAGCGCCAGCACGACCGCCACCGCCGTGTCCGCGACGCCGGCCCAAGCGAGACCGATCGCCGCCGCCACGCACGGCAGCACGACGTGCCACCTGCGCTCGTTGCGCCGGTCCGAGCGACGCGCCCACCACACCATGCCGAGCACGGCCAGCACGCTCGGGATCGCATTCAACGCGCCGGTGCCGAGCGCGCTGAAACCGAACTGGCGGATGATCAGCGGCGCCCACAAGCCGAGCGTGTAAAGACCCGCGGAGGTGCCGAAATAAATCATCGCCATGATCCACACGCGCGTGTCGCGCAGCGCCGCGAGCGCGCCGGCCGCGTGCCCGGCCTGGGCTTCGCGTCCCCGGCGTTCTTCGCGCAGCGTCGCGATCAGCCAGGCTTTTTCGTCGTCGGCGAGCCAGCCGGCGCGGTCCGGCGAATCGGTCAGCGCCTTGAGCACCACGAAGCCGAGCACGACCGCCGGAATCGCTTCGATGATGAACAGCCACTGCCAGTCCTTCAGACCCAGCAACGCGGGCATCTGCATGATCGCGCCGGAAATCGGCGAGCCGATCGCGGTGGACAGCGGCGCGGCCGCCATGAACGCGGCCGCCGCCACCGCGCGCTGACGCGACGGAAACCACTGGCTCAGGTACAGGATGATGCCGGGGAAGAATCCCGCCTCCGCGACGCCGAGCAGAAAGCGCAGCACGTAAAACGACGTCGGCCCGGTCACGAACGCCGACGCCGCCGACACGAGCCCCCACGTCACCATCACGCGCGCGATCCACAACCGCGCGCCGACCTTGTCGAGAATCAGGTTCGACGGCACCTCGCACAGAAAGTAGCCGAGAAAGAAGATGCCGCCGCCGAGGCCGAACATGGTCGGCGTGAGACCGAGGTCGTGGTTCATCGTGATCGCCGCGAAGCCGACGTTCACGCGGTCGAGAAAGCTCACGAAATACAGCAGCATCACGAAGGGCAGAATGCGCCAGGTGAGCTTGCGGACCACACGGGCTTGCACGTCGGTGTTCATGTCTGTCTCCACTCATTCCCTGCACGGTGCAGTGAGATCGCCCGTGACGCGATGCGGCCGGGCGTTGTGTATTTGGGTTGCTCGCGCGTTGCTCGCGGGTTGCTCGCGCTCAGCGCCACGCGGCGGGGTCGAACTCAGGCGGCCTTGACCGCCTGCCGCCCTGCTCCGCCCGCCTGCGTGGCCAGCCGCGCGCAGACAGCGTCCGTCACCTGCGCGGTGGTCGCGCTGCCGCCCAGGTCGCCGGTATGCAGCGACGCGTCCGCGGTGATCCGTTCGATCGCGGCCATCAACTGCTTCGCCGCGTCGTCCTCGCCCAGGTGTTCGAGCAGCATCACCGCCGACCAGAACGTGCCGACCGGATTCGCGAGCCCCTTGCCCATGATGTCGAAGGCGGAACCGTGGATCGGTTCGAACATCGACGGATAGCGGCGCTCGGGATCGAGATTCGCGGTCGGCGCGATGCCGAGGCTGCCGGCCAGCGCGGCCGCGAGATCGCTGAGGATGTCGGCGTGCAGATTGGTCGCGACGATCGTATCGAGCGTGGCCGGCCGGTTGACCATGCGCGCGGTCGCGGCGTCGACCAGTTCCTTGTCCCAGCGCACATCCGGAAACTCCTTCGAGATCTGCAGCGCGATCTCGTCCCACATCACCATCGCGTGACGCTGCGCGTTGCTCTTGGTGATCACCGTCAGCAGCTTGCGCGGACGCGATTGCGCGAGCCGGAATGCGAAACGCAGAATGCGCTCGACGCCGGCGCGCGTCATCATCGACACGTCGGTCGCGACTTCGATCGGGTGACCCTGATGCGCGCGGCCGCCCACGCCCGCGTATTCGCCCTCGGAGTTCTCGCGCACGATCACCCAGTCGAGGTCTTGCGGCGCGCAGCGTTTCAACGGCGCGTCGATGCCCGGCAGGATGCGCGTGGGCCGCACGTTCGCGTACTGGTCGAAGCCCTGGCAGATCTTCAGGCGCAGCCCCCACAGCGTGATGTGATCCGGAATATGCGGGTCGCCGGCCGAGCCGAACAGGATCGCGTCCTTGTCGCGCAGCGCATCGAGTCCGTCGGCGGGCATCATCACGCCGTGCTCGCGGTAGTAGTCGCCGCCCCAGCCGAAATTCTCGAACTCGAACTGGAACGCGTCGCCGCGCGCGGCGATCGCTTCGAGCACGCGCTGGCCCGCCGGTACGACTTCCTTGCCGATGCCGTCGCCGGGAATGGTTGCGATGCGATAGGTCTTCATCTTCACGAAGCGTCTCCTGAGGTGTGAGTGAGTTGTGGGTGAGTTGTGAGCGATCGAGACACATCGTAGAGCCGCGAGCGCGGCCGCAAACGCTGCTAGACTCAAAGCATCTTTAACCTCAGGTTAACAATGGGCGGCTGCCGTGACTGCATCGATACAACCGGACGACCTCGCGTTTTTCTCGACGCTCGCCGCCGCCGGCAGTCTCACGGCGGCCGCGCGCGAGCTCGGTCTGAGCACGGCGGCCGTGAGCAAGCATCTCGCGCAGATGGAAATGCGCGCGAGCGTCGCGCTGGTGAACCGCACCACGCGGCGCATGAGCCTCACCCCCGAGGGCGAGCTGTATCTGAACCGCGCGCGGCGCATCCTCGGCGAACTGGACGATCTCGCGCAACTGCTCGGCGGCTCGCAGGCCGCGCCCAAGGGTTTGCTGCGGGTCAACGCGACGCTCGGTTTCGGCCGCAGCCATGTCGCGCCGCTAATCTCGCGTTTCGTGCGGCGTTTTCCGGAGGTGGATGTGCAACTGCATCTGTCGGTCGATCCCCCGCCGCTCAGCGACGATGCCTTCGATGTCTGCGTGCGCTTCGGCGAACCGCCGGATGCCCGCGTGATCGCCCGCAAGGTGGCGCGCAACCGGCGTCTGCTGTGCGCGGCGCCGGCCTATCTGGCGGCACGGCGCGCGCCGCGCAGCCCGGCCGAGCTGACGCAGCACAACTGCATCGGCATCCGCCAGGGCGACGACGGTTACGGGGTATGGCGTCTGACCAGCGGACGCGGCGCGAGCGAGAAAACCGAAACGGTGCGCGTGCGCGGCAACCTCACCACCAACGACGGCGAGATCGCGGTGAAATGGGCGCTCGACGGTCACGGCATTCTGATGCGCGCGGAGTGGGACATCGCCGACTATCTCGACGATGGCCGTCTCGTCCACGTGTTGCCGGATTACCGCACGCCGGGCGCGGATATTTACGCGGTGTACCCGCAGCCATTGCAGATGACGGCGCGCGTGAAAGCGTTCGTCGACATGCTCATCGAGACGCTCGGCGCGCGCGGGCCGACGTGACGAAGGCAATCACGATGCGGAAGTGACCCTACGCGGCGCAGCTCACCCCGCCGCGCGTCGCACGGCTTCCTCCTCCTGCAACTGCCGCCAGAGAATTTTGCCGCTGCCCGACTTCGGCAACGCGCTCACGAACTCGACGATCCGCGGCGCCTTGTACACGGCCATCTGCCCGTGCGACCAGTCGATGATCTCCTGCGCGCCGACCTTGCCCACATACGCATCGTCGAGCACCACCAGCGCTTTCACCGTCTCGCCGCGCTTCTCGTCCTGCACGCCGATCACGCACACTTCATGAATCGCCGGATGCCGGTACATCAGCGCCTCGACTTCGGCCGGCCACACCTTGTAGCCCGATGCGTTGATCATCCGTTTGAGACGATCGGTCATGAAGAAGTAGCCATCCTCATCGATATGGCCGAGGTCGCCGGTACGCAGAAAACGCTTGCCGTCGAGTTCGACGAAAGCCTCCGCGCTCGCTTTCGGATTGCGCCAGTACCCCTGCATCACCTGCGGCCCGTGGGTGACGATCTCGCCGGTCTCGCCGCGCGGCAATTCCTGCAACGAAACCGGATCGATCACGCGCGAATCCACGTCGAACACCGGTATGCCGAGACATTGCGCCTTCGGCCGGTGCGGCGGATTGATGTGCGTGCCGGCGATCGTTTCGGTCATCCCGTAGCCTTCCACGTAGTCGAGCCCGGTCAACGCCTTGAGCTTTCTCGCGATCGCGTCGGGCATCGCCGCGCCGCCGCCGCGCGTGCCGGTGAGGCTCGACAGATCGTAGTCGCCGAGTTTCGGGTTCGACAGGAAGTCGACCATCATCGTCGAGATCGATTGCCACGACGACACGCGATATTTCTCGATGCATAGCGCGGCGGTATCGCGATCCCAGCGCGGCAACAGCACGATCGTCGCGCCCGCGAAGATCGGCCCGTTCATGCCGCCCTGCATGCCGGTCACGTGAAAAAGCGGCAGCACGGACAGGCTCACGCTATCGGCCGCCGACGCGAACCACACGCAGCAGCCGAGCGTCGTGCTCATCACGCTGCGATGGGTATGCATGCAGCCTTTCGGCTTGCCGGTCGTGCCCGACGTATACGGCATCACGCACAGATCGTCGGCGCCTGCCGTCAGCGGACCCGGCGCGATGTGCCGTTCGAGCACGTCGCGCCACGCCGTGACGCCCGGGCGCGCGAATGTCCGGCGCGGCGCGGCGACGAACTCCGGCACCGCGAACGGCGACGGACGCTTCAGATAATCGCTATACGTGGCGACGATCGCGTGACGCAGGCCCTGGCCGGGCGCATCGCCGAGCAAGGGCTCGACGTTCGGAAACAGACACTGCGGCGCGATGATCGTGGTCGCGCCGCTGTCTTCCACATAGTGCGCGAGTTCGGCGCTCATGTTCATCGGATTGACCGGCACCACGACCGCGTTCGCGCGCAGGATGCCGTAGTAAGCGATGACCCATTGCGGACTGTTCTGCATGTACAGCAGCACGCGATCGCCGGCCTGCACCCGGCATTCCTGTTGCAGGAAACCGGCGATCCGTTCGGTCTCGTCCTTGAATTCGGCGTAGGTGACCGGCGTGTCGTAGAAGAGGATGAACGGCTTGTCGGGAAAGCGCGTCGCCGAGACCTCGGCGTTGTAGTACAGGCTGGTTTCGGGCAGCGTCAGATGGCGCGGGACCTGCGGCGGCCAGTGTGGAAAGTGGCTTTGATTCACGACGTCTCCTGCGAGATCGATGCACATAAACGGGTGTGAATATCCGGGCGTCTTCCGACGGTCATCCGCATCGGAATCGCTTCGCCAATAAAAGCACGCTCATTCGCTTTTGCGATAGACTGACACGTCGCCCGTCAGCGGATGACTGGGATTTACCCCGATATCCGCGCTACCGATCTTCTCCGCGCCACGTCTCCCCACCCGTCGAGCGCCCCCTCAACCGAGCCGCGCGGCTCATCGTCGAACAGGTCTTCTCTCATGCAGGATGCGTCGATCGTCAATTCGCGGGATCTGGAGTTTCAGCTGTTCGAAGTCCTCGACGCCGAGGCGCTCACGCGCCGCCCGCGTCACGCGGACCACAGCCGCGAGACCTTCGTCGCGGCGCTCGATACCGCGCACGCGGTCGCCGTCGACACATTCGCCACGCACAATCGTCTCGCCGACGAACACGAGCCGCACTTCGACGGCCAGCGCGTGAGCGTGCTCCCCGAAGTGAAACACGCCCTCGACGCGATGCGCGCCACCGGTTTTCTCGCCGCGGGCAAGGACTACGAATGGGGCGGCATGCAGTTGCCCTCGGTGATCGCGTTCGCGTGCCTGTCGCTGTTCAAGAGCGCCAACATCGCCACCGCGTCGTACGCGATGCTGACCACCGCGAACGCGAATGTGATCGAACGGTTCGGCAGCGACGCGCAGAAGCGCAAATATCTGCGCGCGCTGTTCGAGGGCCGCGCGTTCGGCACCATGGCGCTGACCGAACCGCAGGCCGGTTCGAGCCTTTCCGATCTCGTCACGAGCGCCACGCCCAACGAGGACGGCACCTATTCGATTCGCGGCAACAAGATTTTCATTTCGGGCGGCGATCACGAACTGAGCGAAAACATCGTGCATCTGGTGCTCGCGCGAATTCCCGGCGGCCCGGCGGGCGTCAAGGGCATCTCGCTGTTTACCGTGCCGAAGTATCACGTCGACGCGAACGGCGAGCGCGGCGAGCGCAACGACGTCGCGCTCGCGGGACTGATCCACAAGATGGGCTGGCGCGGCACGACCTCCACGATGCTGTCGTTCGGCGAGCATGGCGCATGCATCGGCGAACTGGTGGGCGAACCGCATCAAGGTCTCGCGGCGATGTTCCATATGATGAACGAGGCGCGTATCGGCGTCGGTCTCGGCGCGGTGATGCTCGGCTATCGCGGCTACCTCGCGTCGCTCGACTATGCGCGCGAGCGGCCGCAAGGGCGTCGTCCGGACAACAAGAATCCGCTCGATCCGCAATTGCCGCTGATCGAACACGCGGACGTGCGTCGCATGTTGCTCGCGCAAAAAGCCTATGTGGAAGGCGCATACGCGTTGTGCCTGTACGCCGCGCGTCTGGTCGACGAACAGCACACCGGCGAGACCGACGCGGCGCGCGCCGAAGCGGGCCTGCTGCTCGATCTGCTGACGCCGGTGGTGAAGTCGTGGCCGTCGCAATGGTGTCTGGAGGCGAACAGCCTCGCGATCCAGATTCACGGCGGCTACGGTTACACGCGCGAATATCCGGTCGAGCAGTTCTATCGCGACAACCGGCTGAACATGATTCACGAAGGCACGCACGGCATCCAGGCGATCGATCTGCTGGGTCGCAAGGTGGTCATGAAACAAGGTGCGGCGCTAGCGTTGTTGATGCGCGAGATCGAGCGCACGATCGACGCGGCGCGCGCTCATCCCGCGTTGCATGCGCATGCCGATGCACTCGGTCATGCATCGCGCGATCTGGCCGATACGGTGAAGGCGCTGCTGCCCACGCTCGCCGCCGACAGCGAACGCGCGCTCGCCAATGCCAATGCGTTTCTCGAAGCCTTCGGCCATATCGTGATCGCGTGGACGTGGCTGCGCCAGGCGATCGTCGCGAACGCGGCGCTGGCTTTACCCGGCGCCGGCGCCGACAGCAGCGCGGACGCGGACTTCTATCGCGGCAAGCTGCACGCATGCCAATGGTTCTTCCGCTGGGAACTGCCACGCGTCGCGTTGATGCTCGACACATTGCGCCGTCTGGACGACACCACGCTGTCGATGGCGCCGTCGTGGTTCTGATCGCGGCGCAGCTTAGCGCACCACATAGTGCGACGCCTGGCGCAATGGTCAGTTTTTCCAGCATGAGCGCGTCGGCTGGAGTATTGTTTAAGCGCGCCGGGAGCGCCGCGGCATCACTCTTCTACAAGACAGGGGCTCCTCGCGAGTAGACAAGTACTCGCAAGCGCGTGGTTTTTGCCTGCAACGAAGTGACATCACTCAGCGACATCAACTTTTCGAGGATGGAGAAAACGTGAAAACAGTCAATCTATTGAAGGCGCTCGGCATTGCATTGTGTGTCACGGTGGCATCCAGCGCCTACGCGCAATCCAGCGACGCGATGGCGTCGGGCAGCATGGCCGCGCCGGCGAAGAGCATGAAGAAGACGGACCGCTCGCTCGGTCTGCAAGTGCGCAAGGCGCTTGCGAAAGCCCAGGGCTTCGACGTGTCGAACGTGTTCGTGCGCGCGCGCGGCGGCGCGGTGACGTTGACCGGTTCAGTGCCCGACGGCGCGCAGATCCCGCAGGCGGAAGAAGTCGCCAAGGGCGTGGCCGGCGTGAAGTCGGTGAACAACAAGCTGACGATCGGCACGCAAGGCGGCAGCGGCGGCTGAACACCGCGTCGTTGATCGAAGTCAACGCAAGCTCATTCAACCCACCCCCGCGTAGTACGACGAAGTCCGTGGACGACGAGCCGCACCGCCGGTCGCGAAGCGCGAAAGCGGCGCGGCTCGCCGTCCCGTCATCTGTCGTCTGAAGTGATTCACCGCCGGAAAGCCGCGCAACAGTTAGCGATCCTAGCTTCCCGCCTGCCTCGTCGACACCCCTCTTCCGCTGCTTACCGTCCCGCGCGGCGGCACAATCTTCATACCAGCCCATGCGCCACACGTGGCGTTTTTGTATGTGACCAAGTGACGATCAGCCGCTAGAATGCGCGCTTGCACGCACTTTGCGGTCCGGCCTGACCGCGCGATGCTTTCGCCGCCCTTTCACGTCCACCTTATTCGTCGCATGAAAAGCAGCATCATGAGCCTGGCGGTTAACCGCCGCCACCGCCTTGCTGCCTGCGCGGTTTCCGGGGTGCTGCTGGGCACGGTGCTCGCCGTGCTGCCGGTCGCGAGCCGTCCCGTGGCGACCGTCGCGCCGTTCCTGCCGCTCTTCACGATGGCCGTGATCGCCACCGAAGGGCTCACCGCCTTTCTGCTGTGGACGCAATTCATGATCACGCGCGCCGCGTTTCTGGCCGCGCTGGCCGGTGCGTACGTGTACACGGCATCGACGGTCGCCGTGCAATTGCTGGCATTCCCAGGCGTGTTCTCTCCGACCGGCCTGCTCGGCGCGAGCCCGCAAAGCGCGGTGTGGATCTGGGCGTTCTGGCATGGCGGCTCGCCGTTGCTCGTGGTGGTCGCGCTGTGGGCGCGCTGGCGTTACCCGGTGCCGCTGACCGCGCAAGGCGCGGCGGCGCGCATCGGCAGTGCGCTGCTGCTGGGGCCGTTGCTGCTGTCGCTGCTGCTCTGCTACGTGGCGATCCGTCACGCGGACTGGTTTCCCTCCCTGGTCGAAGGCGGCTCCTATCAGCGGCGTCTGCATAGTCCATCCGGGATCGGCCTCGCGCTGCTCAGCGCGGCCGCGTTCGTCTGCCTCGTCGCCACCACGCGTTTGCGCACGATGCTCGACCTGTGGCTCGGCGTCGCGATGCTCGCCGGTCTCGGCGACATCGTCGTGACGCTGGCGGCGAACTCGCGTTTCAGCGTCGGCTGGTATGTCGCGCGGGTGGCGTCGGTGATGGCGTCGAGCACCGTGCTCGGCGTGCTGATCTGGGAAATCAGCCACCTGTACCGCGAATTGCACAAGGCCAACGCGCGGCTCAGCGAATTCGCGTCGCGCGACGGTCTCACCGGCCTCTACAACCGCCGCTATTTCGACGAACGTTATCCGGAAGCGCTGACGCGCGCCCAGGCCGCGCCGTATCCGCTGACGGTGATGATGGTGGACATCGACCACTTCAAGCGCTTCAACGACACGCTCGGCCATCTGCATGGCGACGACACGCTGACCGCCGTCGCCGCCGTGTTGCAGGCGAGCCTGCGGCGCAGCGGCGACTTCATCGCGCGCTACGGCGGCGAGGAGTTCGTGGTGGTGTTGCCGGATTGCGGCGCGCAGCTCGCGAGCCAGCTGGCCGAGCGGCTGCGGGTCGCGGTCGTGCAGCGCGGCGTGCCCGCGCCGTTTACGCCGGCGGGCCGGGTGACGGTCTCGGTGGGCGTTGCGACGACGCGCGCGAGTCAGGCGGCCACGCCGGAGGTTCTGCTTGCGCAGGCCGACGCGGCGCTGTACCGGGCGAAGGAAGCCGGACGCAATCGCGTCGCGGCGTGAGGATCGCCGGCGCTAGCCGGCGCGATTGAATAAATAAACTCCCGGCGTCCGGCGTTCAGCCGACCCAATGCCCCGGCACCCATTGCCAGTGATTGCCTTCCCAGCGGTAATGGCCCTTCACCCAGTGATAGCCCGGCGCGGGCGAGGCCGGTACGACTTCCACCAGCGGCGCGGGCTGTGGCGGACGGGCGGGTTCCACCACACAGGCGGACAGCAGCGCGGCGCACAGGCCGGCGAGCGAAACAGCGCGAATGGACGGTCCGATTTTCATTTTTCCTCTCCTGGATGTTGTTGAATAAGCCGGCTTGTGCCGGTTTTTGATTTACCGCGGGTCATGCTAGGCACGCACGATGCCCGTCAACGGCCGCACTGCCGCCGACGACGACGCAGACGCACCGCCGCCGAACAGCGCGTTCGCCGTGCGCTGCGGATCGAGTCCGAGGCTTTCGCCGGCCGTTCCGGCGATCACCGCATCGAGCGAGGTGGTCGGTTTCAGATCGCGCCCCTCGTACAGCTGATGCGGCGCGAGCCCCGGCCAGTCCGACATGACACGCCCGCCCGCCACCGACCCGCCCAGCACCATCGCCACCGATCCGGTGCCATGGTCGGTGCCGCCGGTGCCATTGGCGGCGGCGGTGCGGCCGAACTCGGTCGCCACCAGCACGGTCGTCTTGCTCCATGCCGGTCCCATGCCGTCGCGCAGCGCCGCGAGCATCGTGTCGAGCGCCTTCAACTGGTTGGCGAGGCGCGGATTCTGCGCGCTGTGCGTGTCCCAGCCGCCGGTTTCGATCATCGCGATGCGCGGGCCGTCGTCGCGCGCCAGAAAACCGGCGGCGAGCTTGCCGAGGCTGGCCGGGTCCTGACGCGCACTGGCGTCGCCCGCGAGGCCGCGCGCGGCCATCGCCGATTCCCATAGCGGCCGCAGTTGCGCGTCCTGGTCGTAGAGCTGCGAGACCCGCGTGAGCAGATCGTCGGGCGCCTGCGGCAACGCGGACGGCGCATACGACGTCACCTGCGCGGGACCGCGTAGCGCCATCGGCACGGTTGGCGCGAAGGCGATCGCGTTCTCGCGCGTGGCCGGCAATTGCGCGACGAGGCGGTTCAGCCAGCCGTCCTTCATCTGATACGGCGACGCGCCGCCGGTCTCCAGCACGTTCTGGCCATCGAAATGCGAGCGGTCGCGATACGGCGACGCCACTGCGTGCACGAAGAGCGCCTGGCGGTTCGCATACATCGCGGCGGTCTGCGCGAGAGACGGATGCAGCGCGAAGGTGCCGTCGAGCCGGGTCGCGTTCGAGGTATCGATCGCCAGCGCGCCGCGCAGATTCGCATACGCGGGTTCGGCGTACGGCACCACGATGTTCAGACCGTCGGCCGCGCCGCGCTGGATCACGAAGACGAAACGGCGATCGGTGGCGACGCTCGCGAAGGCGATGCGCGGGGCCACCAGCAGCGCGCCCGCGCCCACGGCGGCGACGTTGAGGAATTTGCGGCGTGACAACATGGCATTCATCTCCGTTGAAAGTCGGGCGACACCAGCAACAAGGCGATCGCCGTCGACGCGCTTTCGGCGCGCCCCACCGCGGTCGCGGTCGGCGCGCTGAGCGAGCCCGCCGTCAAGGTCTGGCCGAGCGCGCGCGCGTCGAGCCGGTCGCCGACCCGCGACGCGAACCGCTGCGCCATCTCGACGCGCCGCACCAGCGCATCGGGCGCGGCCCAGCTCGCGGCGATGTCGTCGTAACCCGCGGGCGAGCCCGGCCGCCAGACCGGCTGGCCGAGTTGCGTGAGAAGCGGCGCGGTCTGCAGATTGCCGAGGTCCTGCCAGCCGAGACCGCGCATCGACGAAATGGTCCATTCCCATGGCGTCTTGAACTTGAGCGGCGTCGGCGACCACGCTTCATGACTGTCGAGCAGCGCGCGATAGACGGCCGGCAGATCGCCGCCGCTGCGCGCGAACACGCCGGCCAGCCGCTCGCTCACGCCGGGCGGCGGGTTGTCGCCGACGAAATGGCGCGCCAGTTTGCCGCCGATGTGCTGCGCGGTCGCCGGCGACGCGGCCAGGTCGTGCAGCACCGCGAGCGCCTGCTCCTCGCCGGGCTGGTCGTAGCGGCGGCCCATGATGGTGCGCGAGCCCGGCTCATGCAGCGCGGCGCGAAACACGAAACTGCCGGGCGCTGCGTCCGGCTGCGCGCCGAAACGGCGTGCGTTGGCGTTGGCGTTCGCACCGGGACCGGCGGCGACGCTCCAGCCGGTCAGCGCGCGAGCGAATTCGGTGACGTCGTCCTGGCTGTAGCCGCTGCGCACGCCGAGCGTATGCAGCTCCATGATTTCGCGCGCGAGGTTTTCGTTGAGTCCGCGCTTACGCTCCGGATTGCGCTGCTCGGCGCGCAGCGCGGCCATGCTGTCGGGACCGACCGAGCGCGTCTGATCGAGAAACAGCTGCATCGCGGGATGACGTTCGACCGCCACCAGCATGTCCTCGAAGCGGCCGAGCACGTGCGGGCGGATCGCTTCGGCTTCGAAGGAACCGGCGAGCGCGGCGACGCCGGGTTTTTCGGTGGAGACGGCGAAGTGGTTCGCCCAGAAATGCACCAGCCGCTCGACGAACGGCGTCTGCGTGGTCAGCGCGCTCGCGACCCGCGCATTCACGGACGAGCGGTACAGGTCGACGATTTCGCCGCGCATGGCTTTGCGTTCTGCCTGGCGGGCGGTTTGAGCGGGGTCTTGCGGCGGGGTTTGTGCGGCGCTTTGGGTCGCGTTCCGGCTCGCGTTCTGCGCATTCTGTTGACGGCCGCCTTGCGCGCCGAACGGCGTTCCCGGTTGCGGTACGCCGCGCGCAGTCGCCGGATTGCCCGTCGCGCCCGCTTCGGCTTGCGCTTGCCGGTTCTGCTGATTGAACTGCATGCGCTGCTGCAACAACTCGGTCGAGAGCGCCACCGAGTCCGGCTGGCCAGCCCACGCGGCAGGCCGTGGCTGATACTGCTCCAGTTGCGCGAGCAACCATCCTTTCGGATCGGCGGGCGGCGTATCGTCGGCCCGCGCACCCAGGCCGAAGCGATTCAGCGCAATCGCGGCGGCGTTCAGATTCGGTGAGTTAGCCATATCGTCCTCGTCGGCGTTCGATATGGATTAAACGGCGCTCGCGGGCAAATCCGTCGCACCGTCTTGCGTTTTTTTAGTTGGCCGACGCACCGCTGGACGGTTGAACCGTGCCGCCGGCCTGGTTCGTTTGACTTGCCTGGCTCGCCTGAGCATTCTGCTTGCCCTGCCCGCCGGGCTTTTTCGCATTCGCCGCCGCTTGCGTCTCGCGCCATTGCCCCCGCACTTTCAAACTCTCCGCGAATGCCACCCGCTCTTCCGGCGACAACGTCGACGCGAAATCGGCGACGCTGCCTTCCACGTCCGCGCGCAGATTGCTGTCGGCGGCGCGCACGCGGGCAAGCGCGGCGTCGAGCGCGGCGCGGTCGAACTGCGGCGCGGCCAGCAGACGCAACACCTCGCGACGGCCTTCACGGCCCTCGCGCGCATAGTCGCGGCCCTCGCGGCGCGCTTTCTTCAACCCGTCGACGAACGCCTTCTGCCGATCGGCCGACAACGGCTCGGCGGCGAAACGCAGCGCGTGTTGCTGCGCAGCCGCCGCCGCGTTCGTCGCGCGATGCGTGGCGAACCACTGATACGCGCCGCCCGCAATTGCACCGAGCAAAAACACATTGACCACCAGCGACGCCGCCAGTACGAATTTCCACGACCGGCCGTTCATTCGCCGCTCCAATCGGCGGAAGTCCCGCCAAAACTCGAAGTTAAATAAGAAGACTCGTGCACCGGCGCCACCGATCCGGTCACCACGAAGAACGACACGGCGAACGCGCCCGCCACGCCGCCTAGCAGGCCGACGCCCGCCACCGCCGCGCCCGACCACCACCAGCGGCGCGGCGTGCCGGCCGGGCCCGGCTGTCGCACCGGCGCGCCACGCAGAACCCGTTCGCGCAGCGCCACGCTGGGCGGCTCGACCTTGTCGGCGGCGAGCCACGCGTCGAGACCGGCGGCCTCGTCGAGCAGCGCATCGGCCTGCGCGCGGTGCAGCGTCGCCCACGCCTGCGCCGCCGCGCGCTCCTGCTGCGGCCAGCGGCGCGCATCGGCGCCATAGGCTTCGACGATCTGTTGAAATCTTTCGGGCGTCATGATTTGTCCTTGCTAAGGCCGCGGTCGGCCAGTTGAGCGCGCAGATTGCGGCGCGCGCGCGCCAGCAGGCTTTCCAGCGCATCGACGGTGATCCCCATCAGGGCGGCGGCGTCGATGTTCGACATGTCCTGGTAGTAATTCAGCACCAGCGCCTCGCGTTGCCGCGCGGGCAGCGCGGCGAGCGCGGCGCGCACCCGCTCGTCCTGGGCGCGCGCTTCCAGTTGCGCGTCGGGCAGCGCGGCCGGATCGGGCTGGTCCGGCAGTTCTTCATACGGATCTTCACGACGGCCACGCAGACGGTCGTAGCAAAGATTGAGCGCGACACGATGCACCCACGTGTCGAACTTCGCCTCGCCCTCGCGCCAGCGCGCCGCGTGCTTCCAGATCCGCACGAACACCTCCTGGGCCACGTCTTCGGCTTCCATGCGGTCGCCCAGCATGCGCGTGGCGAGCGCCAACAGGCGCGGCAGCTTGCGCGCGACGAGCGAACGCACGGCGGCCGGGTCCTGCCGGCCGACCTGCTCGAGCAGTTCCGCGTCGGGATCGCGTTCACTCAAGGCGTGGCGCTCCCCGGCGCGCGTTGGATGGAAAGGTCATTGCCCGGTTCGTTGCATGGGCGGCTTTTTTGCGTGACTCGCTGCCTGACTGGCAGTCTGACTCATCGCCCGACTCGTCCCCGCTCATGCCCGGCCGATGCCGGCCCGCTGTCTGGTTCATGCGCGCTCAGGCCCAATGCCCTTCGACCCAGCGCCAGTTCGGGCCGCGCTGCACCCAGTGGCCCGGCACCCAGCGGTAGCCGACCCGCACCGGCTGCCAATGCCCCGGCACCCACACGTAGCGGCCATGATTCCAGCGCCAGCGGCCCTGATCCCACACATAGCCGGCTCGCGGCGCCGGCACCACTTCGACGCGCGGCGGCGGCGGCGCCATCGGCGCGACGATCACCGCTTGCGCGCGGGCCGGCGTGGCCGTCAGCGCGGCAGTGCCGCCCAGCGCGACGATCATCGCCACGGCGCCGAGCAGGCGGCCGGTCCGGGTCGCGTTCAAGCGCGTTGTCGTGTGCGATTTCAGGTCCGATTTCGTGTGAGATGTCATGTCCTTTCTCCCTGAAGGCCGAAGCCGGAAGCGGCTCCATTGTCGGTTGAACGCGCGAGCGGAAAAAATCCGTCGCTTCCCTGACAAATTGCTTTTTGCGACGTGCGGCGGACGATGCCGATTCCACGGCGAGGGGGCTGCCCTGCGCCGGCAGGCACCGCACCGCACTGCCCCGCACCGCACCGCATCGCATCGCATCGCATCGCATCGCGCACTTTACGGGCAGCGCTGCCAAACGGCAGCCTCTTCGCCCCCCGACGACGCGCGAGCCGGTAAGGTATGCTTTCTGGCTTCTCTCACCCACTATTTTTCCGCCCGATGGCCGACTCACCTGCCCACTCATCTGCTGCCCCCTCCGCCGATTTCCCCTTCGACGCCGTGCTGTTCGACTGCGACGGCGTGCTCGTCGACTCCGAACCCATCACCAATCGCGTGCTGACCGAGATGCTTGGCGAGTTGGGCTGGCAGTTGAGCGTCGAGGAAACCATGCGGATTTTCGTCGGCAAGGCGGTGCGCGACGAAGCGCCGCTGATCGAAGCACGCACCGGCGTGGCGATTACGTCCGACTGGCTGATGCAGTTCCGCGAGCGACGCAACCTGGCGCTGGATCGTGAGCTGGTGGCGATTCCTGGCGCGGAACGCGCAGTCCGCGCACTGCACGCGGCCCTGAACGGACGCATCGCGGTAGCGTCCGGCGCGGATCGCATCAAGGTGGAGTTGCAGCTCGTCAAGGCCGGGATGCTCGACTGTTTCGCGGGCCGCATTTTCAGCGGGCATGAGACGCCGCGCAGCAAGCCGTTTCCCGACGTGTATCTGGCGGCGGCCGCCGCGCTCGGTGTCGATCCAGCACGCTGCGCGGTGATCGAGGACACGGTGACGGGCGCCACCGCCGGCGTCGCGGCCGGGGCGACGGTGTTTGGGTATTGTCCGCAGGAACTGAGTCATAGCAACGCAACGGCGCTGCACGGCGCGGGCGCGGTGCACGTGTTTCGCGACATGGACGAATTGCCGGGGTTGCTGGCGGGATGGGCGCAGACGAACCAGCAACCTCGCTGACGCACGCTGCACACTGCACAGTGCGCGCGGCTGCAATTTCTGCACGCCGCCGGACCTCCTTATCGTGCATAAGTCCCGCTGTACGATGCCGCCCCTACCGGCTGAATATCGCCATGGACACAGGCGTCGTTCCCGTCTGCACGGTCGCGACACTCAGCGCCGTGAGCGCGCCATCGACACCAATCGCGTACTGCGAAATCGTGTTGACGTTACTGTTCACCACATAGGCGAAGCGACCCGAGGGATCAAACGCGACAAATGTCGGACCGTCGCCGGTTGTCACGGTCGGCGTACTCATGGGCGTCAGCGCACCGCTGACGCCGATCGTGTACTGCGAAATCGTACTGACGCCAGAACTCGAGTTTGTTACGTAGACAAAGCGCCCTGTCGGATCGACCGCGACGAAGGTCGGAGCGATTCCGGTCGATACGGTCGACGGACTCATGGCCGTCAGCGCGCCGTCAGCACCGATCGTGTACTGCGAAACCGTGTTGTCGAGCCGGTTTGTCACATAGACGAAGCGGTCCGACGGATCGAGAGCGATGGATTGCGGCTGGTTTCCCGCCGCTACGCTCGGCGGACTCATGGCCGTGGGCACACCATCGGAGCCAATCGTGAACTGCGCGACCACGCTGGCCGGCCCGACCCCATACGCGAAGCGGCCCGAATGATCGATAGCGAGGCGGGCCACCGAGGGCGCCGCCATCGCGGGCGGCGAGCTCACCGCCGTCAGCGCGCCGTCAGCGCCGACGCTGTACTGCAAAATTTCACCGCCACCTTGGTACGTCACGTAAGCGAAGCGACCTGAAGGATCGGTCGTGATGCCGAAAGGATAGGTTGCTGGAGTCGATACGGTCGACGGACTCATGGCCGTGAGTCCTCCGTTCGCGCCAATCGTGTACTGCGAAACCGTGCTGTCGTATTCGTTCGGCACATAGGCGAAGCGACCCGAAGGATCGACGGCGATGGACGTGGGTTGATCGCCCGAACGCACAGTCGGGACGCTCATCGGGGCGAGCACCCCGTTAGCGCCGATGGCGTACTGCGAAACGTCGTCGTTCAGTACGTTGACCACATAGGCGAATGCAGGCCCGATGATGCAACTGATCGCGACAGTGGTGACATTGGCTGTCGCTTGAGTGCCGGCGCCGTTCGACACCGTGCAGGTCTGACCCGCGGGCTGAGCGCCAATGGTGACAGCGTAGCTGCCGTCGAGCGGCAGCGGGGTGGCGAAAGTGAATCCGCCATTCGCACTCACGATCAGCGGATCACCGCCGTTGTCGTTCAGCGTGAGCTGGGCCCCGGCGGCCAGGCCCGTTACGGTGCCGCTGACCGTGAAGGTCGGGGGCGGCGGATTGGGCGGTGCCGCGCCCTGGGAACCCGATCCCCCACCGCAGCCCGCCATCGCAAGCACGGCGCACAGCGAAACGCCAGCCAGACGCCGGAACATATCCGGCACACCCATTTCTCGACTATGCGACATAAATGCGCTCCAGACCTTTATGCGGCGTTGGGTGAATCCACCGCGACGATCATAGCCGACCTGGCCGGACCTTCCGTTCAAGTGCGCCAAAAGATCTGCCTCAAAGCGCCAACGACGCCCGAGCGCACTGTTGCCCACCCACCTATTCGAACGCCGGATCGATCGGCACGCGATAGTCGACCGCGAGCCGGTTGGTCTCGTTCGCCATGCCGACCACCGCCAGCAGTTCGCCGAACATCTCGTCGGTCATGCCGGCGCGGCGCGCGGCGGCCGTGTGGCTGGCCACGCAGTAGCCGCAGTTGTTCGTCACACTGACCGCGACGTACAGCAACTCCTTGATCAGCGGATCGAGCGCGCCCGGCGCCATCACGTCCTTCAGGCTATCCCAGGTGCGCGCGAGCGTCGGCGGATGCTGGGCGATGAACTTCCAGAAGTTGTTGACGTCCTCGACCTGACGGGTCTGCTTGATGTCGTCGTAGACGGCTTTGACTTCCGGCGAGGCGGCGGCGTATTCGACGGCTTTCTGCTGGCTCATGCGTGCTCCTGGTGTGATGGAATCGGCGTGCGCATATTGTGCAGGCAATCGCGCGCGACGCCTAACCGACGATGCTCACGCCTCGTCCCTATGCGCGACGAGCCACGCGAGCACGTCGGCGGCATTGCGGTCGGGCGGGAACACCGGATAGAACACCTTCGCGATCACGCCGTGATCGACGATCAGCGCGAGCCGTTTGATCAAGGTCATGCCGCCGGCTTCGAAGGTCGGTAGACGCAGCGCGTCGGTCAACCGCAACAGCTCGTCGGACAGCAAGGGATACGGCAGATGCAAGCGCTCCACGGCCTCGCGCTGATACGCGGAAGCTTGCGTGGAGAGGCCGAACAGATACGATGCGCCAGCCTCGCGGAGTGCCTGAGCATGGTCGCGAAACGCGCACGACTGCGGCGTGCAACCCGGTGCGCCGGGCGTGGCGAGCCAGCCGTCGATCAGCGGGTCCTGCGGACGCTTCTTCCATGGATACGCGTAGATCACCACGCGCCCCGCCAGCCCGGCGAGGTTGACCGCTTCGCCGCTCGTCGACGTCAAGGCGATGTCGGGCAGACGCATGCCCTCCAGATGCGATGTTGCGCCGTCGTCCTGCGGTACCGGCAGGGTCGACCAGTCGATTACGAGTGTGTCCGTCATTTCTGCTCCTTCGTTGAGCCGGTACGCGGAAGGGACTGGCGAATAAAAAAAGCCCCGACCGTGTGACCAGCGGGGCTTGTGATCTGCGCTTGGGATCTTCTTGATGCGCAGTGTTTTCTAGTGCGTACACGTCCCCCATGACGAAGCCCGATGGGCTCGTTCATGGTGGTGAACCGGATGGCAAATCGCAATCGCGATGGACGTGAGGTTTTGCATGACGATGCAGTGTGCCCGTTATTCTTCAGATGTGTCAACGCACGGGAGCGTATGGTTGGCATGTGGCGTTCGGCACGTTTTGGTACGTAACACCATGCTCACCTGCCCGCTCATCACGCCCCCGCGCATTCAATCGAGCGGACGCAACACCTGCCCGCCCGCGCCGTCTTCCACTTGCCAGCCCGCCGTGTTCAATTGCCCGCGCAAGCGGTCGGCCTCGCTCCAGTCTTTCGCGACGCGCGCGGCCAGGCGTCGTTCGGCAAGCAGCGCGATCGACGGTGGAATCGTCACCGCGTCTTCCCGCCAGTGCGCGAGCCGCAGTCCCAGCACCGCGTCGAAACGGTCCACTGTCGCGCGGCGCACGGCCGGCGGCAGGTCGCTGCGCACCACGTCCCACAGTACCGCGAGCGCACGCGGCAAGTTCAGATCCTGATCGACTTCCGCGTTGAAACGAGTCAGCGCGGCCGCATCCGCTTCGCCGCCCACCGGCCATTTAACGTACGCGCTGCGCAAGCGCGTCAACGCGGCTTGCGCAGCGTGGAGCGCATCCCAGTTAAAGCGCAGGCTGCTGCGGTAATGCGCGCTCAGGCACAGGTAGCGATACGCCAGCGGATCGACGCCTCGTTCGATCACCGTCTGCAGGCGCACGAAGTCGCCGCCCGACTTCGCCATCTTGCCCGCGTCGAGCATCAGGAAATGACCATGCAGCCAGAAATTGGCGAGCCGCGTGCCGTGGCGCGCCTGGGTCTGCGCGATTTCATTGCTGTGATGCACGGCGATATGGTCCTCGCCGCCGCAATGAATGTCGAACCACGGGCCGAGGTATTGCGCGGACATCGCCGAGCACTCGATATGCCAGCCCGGAAAACCCACGCCCCAGGGACTGTCCCACTCCATCTGCCGGGTGCTGCCGGGTGGGCTGAACTTCCACAACGCGAAGTCCGTCGCGCGCCGCTTGTCGCCGACGGCGACTCGTATGCCGGCCTGCAGGCCCGAAACATCGAGGCGCGCGAGGTAGCCGTAGTCGTCCTGTCGGCCGGTATCGAAGTAGAGACCGTCGGCGGTGCGATACGTGTATCCGTTGCGTTCGAGTTCGGCGATGAAGTCGATCTGCTGCGCGATGTGATCGGTCGCGCGGCACCAGACCGTCGGCTCCAGCAGGTTCAGCGCGCGCCAGTCCTGCTGGAACGCCGCGGTATAGCGTTCGGCGATGGCCCATGCCGATTCGCCGGTGCGGCGACTGCCCTTCTCCATCTTGTCCTCGCCCTCGTCGGCATCGGAAACGAGGTGGCCGACGTCGGTGATGTTGACCACGTGGCGCACGGTATAGCCGTTCGCCGCCAGCGCGCGCCGCAGCACATCCTCGAACACGTAGGTCCGCAGATTGCCGAGATGCGCGTGGTCGTACACGGTCGGGCCGCAGCAGTACATGCCGACATGATCGGGTTGAAGCGGCGTGAACGGGCGTAGCGTGCGCGACCAGGCGTCGTAGAGAGCGAGCGGCATGATGGGTCCTTGAGCACGGGGTGCCGAGGTGTCGCGCGGTGGGAGACATGGCCGCGCGACGCGTCGTTGAAAAACAAAAAGGCCACCGGTCGTATGACGGGTGGCCTCGGGGCGATGAACGGGTACGGACGTGTTCGGATCGGCTCGCTACACGCAAGCTCCCCTCGGCAGGCCGCGACAGCATGCGCGCAAGGCAGATGGAAGGGAAGCGATGAACGGGTTCATGGATTCGATGCTAATGGCTAGCACGAATCTGGTCAATCGCTGGCCCCGTGTCGGTCCGCAAAAAAAACAGAACCCCGCGAGACTTTCATCCCGCGGGGTTCCGGTTTTGACGTGACGCGCGATGTGCTCGCGCGCGCGGCAATTCGTTTAGCGCGACATCATATGCATGCTGACGTTATGCATGACCCACAGCGTGCCGCCGATCACGATCACCGCGGTCAGCACCGTGAAGGCAAACGCCATCACATTCCAGCGCTGTTCCGACGACGTGTTCAGATGCAGGAAGAACACCAGGTGCACGACGATCTGCACGAACGCGAGGCCCGCGATCGCCAGCAGCGCGTTCTCGCCGGTCAGCATGCCGGTCAGCACGAGGCCGAACGCCGCCGCGGTCAGGATGACGGACAGAATGAAACCCGTCGCATAGCTGCCGAGGCTGCCGTGGCTTTCACCCGCTGCCGAGTGTGCGGAGTGGCTATGGTCCATTTAGATCACGCTCGCAAGATAGACAAAGGTGAAGACGCCGATCCACACGACGTCCAGAAAGTGCCAGAAAAGGCTCAGGCACGTCAGACGGATCATGTCGCGCTCGGTCAGATCGCGGTGCGTCATCACCTGCACGGCGAGCACCACCATCCAGATCAGGCCGCAGGTCACGTGCAGACCGTGCGTGCCGACCAGCGTGAAGAACGACGACAGGAACGCGCTGCGGCTCGGACCCGCGCCTTCGGCGATCAGGTGCGAGAACTCGCGCAGTTCCAGCACGAGGAACGACAGGCCCAGCAGGAACGTCACGCCGAGCCAGAAAAGCAGCACGCCCTTGCGCTTCCTGTACGCGCCCAGCATCGCGAAACCGTAGGTGATACTGCTGAGCAGCAGCATTGTGGTTTCGAGCGCGACGCCCGGAATCTCGAACAGATCCTTGCCCGACGGACCACCCGCGAACTGGTGGCTCATCACCGCGAACACCGCGAACAGCGCCGCGAAGATGATGCAGTCGGTCATCAGGTACAGCCAGAACCCGAACACCGAATGCGACGGCACGTGGTCCGCATCGTGATGATGCGCACCCGCGTCAATAGTATTGGTCGACATCAATCCACCTCCAACGCCATCTGGGCGCCTGCGCCCGAGCGCTTCTCTTCGATCGCGGCGACTTCGGCCGCCGGAATGTAATAGCCTTCGTTCTTCTGGAAGCTGTAGACGATCACGGTCGCGATCGAGCCGACCAGACCGACGATCGCCAGCCACCAGATATGCCAGACCGCGGCGAAACCGAGCACCAGCGAGAACAGCGCGGCGATCACACCAGCCGACGTGTTCGACGGCATGTGAATGTCGCGGTACACCGGTTTGGCTTGCAGGCTCTTGTCCGCCTTCATGTCCGCGAATGCGTCCAGCTTGTGCACCGTCGGAATGATCGCGAAGTTATAGGCCGGCGGCGGCGAGCTCATCGCCCACTCCAGCGTATGGCCATCCCACGGATCGCCGGTGACGTCGCGGTTCTGCGGCAGATTGCGGTCGCGGATACTGACGATGATCTGCAGCACCTGGCACGCGATACCGATCGCGATCAAACCTGCGCCGGCAGCGGCCAGAATCAGCCACGGGTGCCACAGCGGGTTGTCGTAGTGGTTGATACGGCGCGTCATGCCCATGAAGCCGAGCACGTACAGCGGCGTGAACGCCACCCAGAAACCGATCTGCCAGAACCAGAACGATGCCTTGCCCAGCTTCTCGTTCAGCTTGAAGCCGAACGCCTTCGGGAACCAGTAGTTGAAGCCGGCCAGATAGCCGAACAGCACGCCACCGATAATCACGTTGTGGAAGTGAGCGATCAGGAACAGGCTGTTGTGCAGCACGAAGTCCGCGCCCGGGATCGCCATCATCACGCCGGTCATGCCGCCGATGGTGAAGGTGATCATGAAGCCGATGGTCCACAGGATCGGCGGCGTGAATTGCAGACGGCCCTTGTAGATCGTGAACAGCCAGTTGAACACCTTCACGCCGGTCGGGATCGCGATCACCATCGTGGCGATACCGAAGAACGCGTTGACGTCGGCGCCCGAACCCATCGTGAAGAAGTGATGCAGCCACACGAGGAACGACAGCACCATGATCGCGCAGGTCGCCCACACCATCGTCTTGTAGCCGAACAGCGGCTTCTTCGCGAAGGTCGCCACGACTTCCGAGAAAATACCGAACGCCGGCAGGATCAGGATGTACACCTCGGGGTGACCCCAGGCCCAGATCAGGTTCAGGTACATCATGGCGTTGCCGCCGCCGTCATTCGTGAAGAAGTGCATGCCGAGGTAACGGTCCAGACCCAGCAGCGCGAGCGTGACGGTCAGGATCGGGAACGACGCCATGATCAGCACGTTCGTGCACAGTGCGGTCCACGTGAACACCGGCATCTTCATGAACGTCATGCCCGGCGCGCGCATCTTCACGATCGTCGCGAAGAAGTTCACCCCGGTCAGCAACGTCCCGATACCGGAAAGCTGCAGACTCCATAAGTAATAGTCGACCCCGACACTCGGACTGAACTGCAGCTCCGACAGCGGCGGATAGGCCAGCCAGCCGGTTTGCGCGAATTCACCGATCACCAGCGAGATGTTGATCAGGATCGCGCTGACCGCGGTCATCCAGAAGGAGAGCGAGTTGATGAACGGGAACGCGACATCGCGCGCGCCGATCTGCAACGGCACGATGATGTTCATCAGGCCGATCATGAACGCCATCGCCATGAAGAAAATCATGATGACGCCGTGCGCCGTGAACACCTGGTCGTAGTGATGCGGCGGCAGATAGCCGGGGTTCGCGTAAGCGAGCGCCTGTTGCAGACGCATCATGACCGCATCCGCGAAGCCGCGGAACAGCATGATCAGCGCGACGACGATGTACATCACGCCGAGCTTCTTGTGGTCGACCGACGTGAGCCACTCGGTCCACAGATAGCGCCACTTGCCGAAATAGGTGATCAGACCCAGCAGCGTCGCACCGCCGAGCGCGATCATCACGGCCGTGACCATGATGATGGGCTCGTGATACGGAATCGAGTCTAGAGAAAGTTTTCCGAACATGCGTTACCCCTTACCCTTTGGCGCACAGTTAGCGTCCTGCATGTTGTCGAGGACGTTCCCGTTGTTGTATCGGGCAATGATGTTGTGAAAGAGCTTCGGATCGACCGACGAGAAATAACGCACCGGTTCTTTCTCCGTCGGCGCCGACACCGCGTGGTAACGGTCCATGCTCAGGTTGTCCGACGAGGCGCGCACCTTGGCGACCCACGCGTTGAACTCTTCCGGCGACGAGGCGATCGTGCGGAACTTCATGTCCGAGAAGCCCTTGCCGCTGAAGTTGGCCGACTGGCCCGCGTAGTTGCCCGCTTCGTCAGCGATCAGGTGCAGACGCGTTTGCATACCCGCCATCGCGTAGATCTGGCCGCCGAGTTGCGGGATGAAGAACGAGTTCATCACCGTGTCCGACGTGATCGTGAAGTTGACCGGCGTGCCGACCGGGATCGCCAGCTGGTTCACCGACGCGATGCCGAGGTCCGGATAGATGAACAGCCACTTCCAGTCGAGCGCGACGACTTCGACGTTGATCGGCTTGACCTGCGACTCGAGCGGCTTGTACGGATCGAGTTCATGCGTGGTCTTCCACGTCAGGATGGCGAGAAACAGAATGATCAGCGTCGGAATCGTCCAGATGGCGATTTCGATACCGGTCGAATGCACCCAGCCCGGCTGATAGTCGGCGCTCTTGTTCGACGCGCGATAGCGCCATGCGAACAGCAGCGTCAGCAGGATCACCGGCACGACCACGATCAGCATGGCCCAGGTGGAGGTAGCAATCAGCTCGCGCTCCGCTACACCCACGCTCCCCTTCGGATTCAGAATATCGAGGTTGCTGCAACCCGAGAGCAACAACACGAGGCTCGTGGACAGGAAACTAATCGACCCCCGCAGAGTCTTTCCTTTCATATCCATTGCCTCTTATTTACGTCTTCAACGAACGTCATTCGACCGCTCTCCATTAGTAAGCGCTCGCATGGTAGGGGCACGTCAGGCGCTGATAAACCCTCGATTTAGCAACGATCTATTGCGTCGCAGCACCGTGCGACACGTTGCCGCAGGCGTGCGCTCGAATTCGCGCCTGCCGTCTCTACCTGCCTAGCTTCAAACAACCGTCACGACACGAAAATGCCTTTCCACAAGCGCTAAAACGCAACGCGATCCATGGGATTGCGCTGCGTCAAAGGCAAACGGAAAAGCGCGCGCCGGACTGAAAAAAGCAGATCGACACTGCAGCCCCCATGCGCCGGATGCTGCAGCAGCGAAATGCTTCAACTCACTCGGGTCACCCCTTCAACCCGCTGCTTCGACCTGCCGCTTCAACCTGTCGGCCTAACCCGGCGAACGAACCGTCGTGGCAACCGGCGCCGGCGCCGCGGCCTGCAGACGCTCGCCACCTTCCGGCGCGGAGTCCGACGGATGCACCGAGCGTTCCGACTGCGCCAGCAACGTGCCGACCGACGGATCGATCGCGTCGGTGAACGGCTTCGGGTTCAGGCCGATCGCCAGCACCAGCAGCGCCATCGCGCCGAGCAGCAGGAATTCGCGGTTGCCGAGGTCCTTCAGTTTCGCGACGCGCGCATTGGCGATCGCGCCGAAGATCACGCGCTTGTACATCCACAGCGTGTAGGCGGCACTGAGAATCAGCGTGGTCGCGGCCATCGCGCCGATCCAGAAGTTGAAGCGGATCGCGCCCATCAGCACCATGAACTCGCCGACGAAACCCGACGTGCCCGGCAGGCCGATGTTGGCCATCGAGAACAGCATCACGAACGCGGCGAAACGCGGCATGGTGTTGGCCACCCCGCCGTACTCGGCGATGGACGCGGTTTTGGTGCGGTCGTAGAGCATGCCCGTGCACAGCAGCATCGCGCCCGACACGATGCCGTACGACAGCATCTGCACGATCGCGCCGGCCTGGCCGATGCGGTTGAAGACGAACAGGCCGAGCGTCACGAGGCCCATGTGCGCGACCGTCGAATACGCGAGCAGACGGCGCATGTCGGTTTGCACGAGCGCGAGCAGGCTCGAATAGATGACCGCGATGAGCGACAGCGTGATCATCATCGGCGCGAAGAAATGGCTGGCCTGCGGTGCGATCGGCAGCGCGAAACGCAGCAGACCATAGCCGCCGAGCTTCAGCATGCCGATCATCACGGCGGCGCCGGTCGGCCCGTCCAGGTGAACGTCCGGCAGCCACGTGTGCAGCGGCCACATCGGCACCTTCACGCCGAACGCGGCGAGGAAGCCCAGGAAAATCAGCACCTGCGGCCACGTGCCGAGATGCGTCTCGCGCCACACGGCGAGATCGAAGCTGTGCGTCTGGCTATATAGATAGAGCATCGACATCAGCATCATCAGCGAGCCGAGGAACGACACGAAGAAGAACTTGATCGCCGCGTACGAGCGGTTCGAATGACCCCACGTGCCGATCAGCAGATAGAGCGGAATCAGCGTCGCTTCGAACGAGATGAAGAACAGCATGCCGTCGAGCGACGTGAACACGCCCTGCATGAAACCCGACAGCATCAGGAACGCGCCGAAGTACTGCGCGGTGCGCTGGGTGATCGACTCCCACGACGCGATCACGATGATGATCGTCGTCAGCGCGGTCAGCGCGACGAGCCACAGCGAAATGCCATCCACGCCCACATGCCATGCGATATCGAAGGTCGGCGACCACTGCACGTTCTCGACGAACTGCATCGACGTCACGTCGTTGCGGAAATTCGCGACCAGCGGGATCACCGGCAGGAACCCCGCGACCGCGCCGCTCAGCGCGAGCCAGCGGGTGCGACTACGTGCCGCGTCGGATCCGGCCCGCAAAACCACGAGGCCAGCGACAATAGGGATCCAGATTAGTAGGCTAAGAAGAGGCAATGGCATGTGCTCTGTCGAAAACTCTGTCGAAAACTTGAAGTACAAAATGCCGCCTCGATGCTTTCGAAAACGAAAGCATCGAAATGGACATGTAGGCTGAAATTTCGCTGAACTTGACGTGGAAGCGGTGCTGCCCGCTTCACGTTTACCCGCAGCCGAACGATCAAGGGTGGGAGATTACCAAGATAAGAATACTTTTGCAGCGCAACAACACCGCAAACCCTTTGTTAATGCACCATTGCCACGTTTGGACTTGCGGAACGAATAAAAATGTGCAGACGCACAACAGGGTTTGCCCGATGTTTTTTTCGTCCAATTTTGCGGGCAAAAGCAGGCAATTAAGCGACAGTTGAAGACTCTTGCGGCAATGCCCCAAAACGACGCGCGCACTGGAATAGTTCGTGCGGGTTCTCAGGGTCTTCCCGAGGTCGTTTTCGGGTGCCCGGCAATATTTTCGCGGCGGTCGAACGAAAATATTTTTTGATCCGGCACTCTAGCCACCGGGGGCTTTTTCGAGCGATCGGCCCATTGATCGAAGGCCATCCGAGCGCATTGTTTCCATGGGTTGGCGACGGCCACCTCATCGCCTCTTTACTGGTACCTTCTTCGTTGGCTTCATTTCCGGACATCGCATGCTCCCTCGCGACGAAGAGGTCGTTCCCGCGCTCGAATGCCGCGGCCTCAGCAAGACCTATGGCGCGGGCCGTATCGTCCTCGCGCAACTCGACTTCGTGCTTAGGCGCGGCGAGTTCGTCGCGATCATGGGCGATTCCGGCGTCGGCAAATCGACCCTGCTCAATCTGATTGCGGGCCTCGATCACGCGGATGGCGGCGAGGTCGTGATCGACGGCCATCCGATCGCCCGTCTCGACGACAACGCCGCGACCCGTCTGCGCCGCCGCAAACTCGGCTTCGTGTTTCAGGCGTTTCACGTGCTGCCGCATCTGACGCTCGCGCAGAACGTCGCGCTGCCGCTGCTGCTCAACGACATGCCGGCGAGCGCCGCGCTCGACATGCTCGCGGCGGTCGGCCTCGGCGGCCGTGGCGACGATTTTCCGCGGCAACTGTCGGGCGGCGAGTTGCAGCGCGTAGCGATCGCGAGGGCGCTCGTGCACCGGCCGACACTCATTCTCGCCGACGAACCCACCGGCAATCTCGACCCCGACACCGCGCACGAAGTGCTGGGTCTGTTTCGCGCGCAGAGCAAGGCGACCGGCGCGGCCACGATCATGGTCACGCACTCGGAGGCCGCGGCGGCGGTGGCGGATCGCGTGCTGATTCTGGGGGATGGCGGATTGCATGCGTCGGTTTTGCGGAGGGCGGCATCGGGCTCCCCGGCGCCCTCCACACTCTCCACCGACCACGCAAACGCGCACGCCGATAGCAACGCCGCGCCCTTCCAGACACGTTCCGCCGCCGATGATCGCTGAGTCCCGTCCATCGTTGCGCGCGCAAGGACATCGCGTACTCGCGCGCTGGTTGCTGAGCGCCGAATGGCGTAGTCAACGCGGCCGCGCACTGGTTGCGATTGCAACGATCGCGCTCGGCGTGGCGCTGGGTTACGCGGTGCAACTGATCAACAGCGCGGCGTTCAACGAATTCTCGGCGGCGGCCCGCAGTCTTTCCGGCGAGGCCGATCTGCAGGTGCGCGGCGCGCAGACGTCGTTCGACGAATCGGTTTATCCGCTGCTGTCCGGCCTTCCCGGCGTGGCGCTGGCGAGCCCCGTGCTCGCGCTCGACGTCACCGTGCCGGGCCGCAACGCCGCGCTGCCCTTACTCGGCACCGATGTATTCAAGGCGAGTCGCATCGCGCCGGATCTGACCGGCGTGCCGTCGCCCGAGCACCCATTCGATACGCTCGCGTCCGACGCGGTGTTTCTTTCCGCCGCCGCGCAGCAATGGCTGAACGTGAAAACCGGCGACCAGGTCGCGCTGCAAAGCGGGACGTCGATCGTGCATTTTCGCGTCGCGGGTGGCCTCGTCAGAACGCGGCCCGGACAACGGCTCGCGGTGATGGATATCGCCGCCGCGCAATGGCGCTTCGGCAAAGTCGGCAAACTGTCGCGGATCGACTTGCAGCTCGAACGCGGCGTCGATCGCGAACGTTTCCGGCGCGATCTGCAGACGCGGCTCGGCGACCGCTGGATCATCGCCGAAACACGCGATGCCGACAGCCGCACGGACCGTCTGTCGCGCGCATATCGGATCAACATGAATGTGCTCGCGCTGGTCGCGTTGTTCACCGGCGCGTTTCTGGTGTTTTCGACGCAAGCCCTCGGCGTCGTGCGGCGCCGCGCGCAATTCGCGATGTTGCGCGTGCTGGGCCTGACGCGTGCACAACTGCTGCGTCAGATTCTGATGGAAGGCGCGTTGCTGGGTCTGCTCGGTGCGCTGTCGGGACTCGCGCTCGGTTACGCGATGGCCAGCGGCGCGCTGCACTTTTTCGGCAGCGATCTGGGCGGCGGCTATTTTCCCGGCGTGCAACCTCGCGTGGGTTTCGAGCCCCTGGCGAGCGCGATATTTCTGCTGCTCGGTATCGCCGTGTCGGTGTTGGGCAGTCTCGCACCCGCGCTGGAGGCCGCTCGCGCGCGGCCCGCGGCGGCGCTCAAAGCCGGCGCCGAAGAAGGCGCGCTGGCGCGGCTCGCCACGCCGTGGCCCGCCTTGCTCTGTCTACTCGCGGCAGCCGCGCTGACGCAGATACCACCCTGGTTCGACATGCCGCTCGGCGGCTATCTGGCCGTTGCGTTGTTGCTGATCGGCGGGATCGCGCTGATGCCGCGCGTCACCGCGCTGGTGTTCGGCGCGGCGAGCCGGATGTTCGGCCAGCGACGCCGCGCCGGCGCCGCGAGCACGCTGGCGCTCGCGCGACTTGCGAATGCGCCGGGACATGCGTCGATCGCGATGGGCGGCGTGCTGTCGAGCTTTGCGTTGATCGTCGCGATGGCGATCATGGTGGCGAGCTTCCGCGTTTCGGTGGAAGACTGGCTGCTTCATTTGCTCTCCGCCGATCTCTACGTGCGGGTCGCGCCGAACGGTGACACCGGCGGCTTGAGGCCGGGCGAGCAGGCACGTCTTGCGGCCGTGCCCGGCATCGGGGCGGCGGCGTTCTCGCGCACCGCGCGCCTCTCGCTCGACGCCGCTCGCCCCGACATCGCGCTGCTCGCCCGCGAAATCGATGCAGCCAATCCCGGCGCGAATTTGCAGATGACCGGTCCGGTATGGCCCGTTTCCGCTTTGCGCGCGAATGAGACGCCGGTATGGGTCTCCGAGGCGATGGTCGATCTATACGGCTACCACCTGGGGCAGCGCGTTCGATTGCCGCTCGGCGAACCGGGACATGTGTTCACGGTCGCCGGCGTGTGGCGCGACTATGCACGGCAGACCGGCGCGATTCAGATCCGCTTGGCGGACTACCGTCGTTTGACCGGCGACACGACCGCCACCGATGTCGCGATTACCGTTCGGCCGGGTGAGCCGGTCGAACGCGTTGTCTCGGCGTTGAGGGCGTTGCCGTTCGGTGCGTCGCTGGATCTTGCACAGCCGGGAGACATTCGCGCGCGTACGCTGGTCATCTTCGATCGAAGTTTCGCGGTCACTTATCTGCTTGAGGCCGTCGCGATCGTGATCGGCTTGTTTGGCGTGGCCGCGACTTTTTCGGCGCAGACGCTCGCACGTTCACGCGAGTTCGGCATGTTGCGGCATGTCGGCGTGACGCGCTCGCAGATTCTCGGCGTGCTCGCGCTCGAAGGCGGCATGCTGACCGCTTGCGGAATCGCGATGGGTTTCGCGCTTGGCTTCGCGATCAGTTTGATCCTGGTGTTCGTGGTCAATCCGCAGTCGTTTCATTGGAGCATGTCGTTGCATGTGCCCTGGACGGTGCTGAGCGTCGTCGCGCTGGTGATGCTCGCGTCGTCGTGCTCGACGGCGGTGATCGCTGGACGTGGCGCGGTGTCGGTGAACGCCGTGCGCGCGGTGAAGGAGGATTGGTGATGCGGACTTCGTCGGGCAACGCGGATGGGCGATTGCGTCCGCAGATTCGTGGTCTGCTTTGCGCCGGCGCTCTGGTTGCGTCCGCCGCGTTTGCAGCGACGCCGGCGGGGGTGTCAGAATTCGCCGCCGTCACGCCCGGTCACGCGATCGCACTACCCTTGGATACCGGCGCGCATCCCATGTTTCGCACCGAATGGTGGTACGCGACAGGTTGGCTCACGACGCCGGACAATCATCCACTTGGATTTCAGATCACCTTTTTTCGATCGGCGACCGGACACGACTCCGCCGATCCGAGCGCGTTCGCACCGTCGCAATTGATCATCGCGCACGCGGCGTTGAGCGATCCGGCGCTCGGTCACCTGGCGCACGATCAGCGCATCGCGCGGGAGGGTTTCGGACTCGCGTATGCCAAGCCGGCTAACACCGACGTCAAACTCGATGCCTGGAAAATCATCCGCGGCAACGATGGTCACTACAACGTCACCGTCGACGCAAACGGATTCGCGTTGCACCTCGTGCTGACACCCACCCAAACGCCTTTGATTCAAGGCGAACGCGGCTATTCCCGCAAGGGACCGAGACCGGAACAGGCGAGTTATTACTACAGCGAACCGCAGCTGCGCGTAACGGGTAGCGTAGTAAGACCGGCTGACGGCGCGGGCGGCGCTTCGCGCGGAGACACCACGGTGACGGGGATAGCCTGGCTGGACCACGAGTGGTCCAGCACCCTGCTCGATGCGAATGCTGTCGGTTGGGATTGGCTCGGCGCGAATCTCATCGACGGTTCGGCATTGATGGCCTTCAAGGTACGTGGCCGCGACGGACATTCGATGTGGGCGCACGCGGCGCTGCGAAAGCCCAATGGCGAAGTAACGGCCTTCGACAACGATCAGGTCGATTTCACGCCCGTTCGCACATGGCGTTCGCCACGCACGAATACTTCGTACCCGGTTTCGATGTCGGTAAGAACCGGCGCGCTGACGTGGCAACTCGATCCGTTGATGGACGATCAGGAACTCGACTCGCGGCAATCGACCGGAGCGGTGTACTGGGAGGGAGCGGTACGCGTGAGCCGGAATGGCGCGGATGTGGGACGGGCGTATCTGGAATTGACCGGTTACGCCGAGAGACTGCGGATCGGGGGTCTGGGGCCGTGAGGGCGGAGGTTTGCTGCAGCCGGCGTTTAGACGCTGGAGATGGTCGCGTTGTTCTCTGCGTCGCCAGGGGCCGGTAATGGTTGCCGTCGTCGCGTGAGAACGGATACCCCCTGACCACATTCTGAAGTCGTGCTTTCAGGCGCGTAAACGCAGAAACCCCACCGTTGTAGGTGGGGTTTCTGTTTGCTGCAGTGTGCTGCTGGGGAGCCTGACGATTACCTACTTTCACACGGGCAATCCGCACTATCATCGGCGTGGAGTCGTTTCACGGTCCTGTTCGGGATGGGAAGGGGTGGTACCGACTCGCTATGGTCATCAGGCATGACTTGTTGCCGTGGCGCCTTTTGGGGCATCACGACCAATCCGGAAGAAGTAGTTTCTGATGATGTGACATCAGTGGCGGGGGTTGTGTTGTTTTATCTGGCACAACACTGATCTCAACCTGTGTGTGGTCTGCATAAGACCCTGCGCGTAGCGCAGGGTGGGGCATCCATAAGTGCTGAAGCACTAACGGCTGCCGACACACACCTGTTATAGGATCAAGCCTTACGGGCAATTAGTATCAGTTAGCTGAGCACATTACTGCGCTTACACACCTGACCTATCAACGTCCTGGTCTTGAACGACCCTTCAAGGGGCTCGAAGCCCCGGGGATATCTCATCTTAAGGCGAGTTTCCCGCTTAGATGCTTTCAGCGGTTATCTCTTCCGAACATAGCTACCCGGCGATGCCACTGGCGTGACAACCGGTACACCAGAGGTTCGTCCACTCCGGTCCTCTCGTACTAGGAGCAGCCCCCTTCAAATATCCAGCGCCCACGGCAGATAGGGACCAAACTGTCTCACGACGTTTTAAACCCAGCTCACGTACCTCTTTAAATGGCGAACAGCCATACCCTTGGGACCGGCTACAGCCCCAGGATGAGATGAGCCGACATCGAGGTGCCAAACACCGCCGTCGATATGAACTCTTGGGCGGTATCAGCCTGTTATCCCCAGAGTACCTTTTATCCGTTGAGCGATGGCCCTTCCATACAGAACCACCGGATCACTATGACCTGCTTTCGCACCTGCTCGACTTGTCGGTCTCGCAGTTAAGCACGCTTATGCCATTGCACTATCAGCACGATTTCCGACCGTACCTAGCGTACCTTCGTACTCCTCCGTTACACTTTGGGAGGAGACCGCCCCAGTCAAACTGCCTACCATGCACTGTCCCCGATCCGGATTACGGACCAAGGTTAGAACCTCAAACAAGCCAGGGTGGTATTTCAAGGTCGGCTCCACTGAAACTAGCGTTCCAGCTTCAAAGCCTCCCACCTATCCTACACAGACCGGTTCAAAGTCCAATGCAAAGCTACAGTAAAGGTTCATGGGGTCTTTCCGTCTAGCCGCGGGGAGATTGCATCATCACAAACACTTCAACTTCGCTGAGTCTCGGGAGGAGACAGTGTGGCCATCGTTACGCCATTCGTGCAGGTCGGAACTTACCCGACAAGGAATTTCGCTACCTTAGGACCGTTATAGTTACGGCCGCCGTTTACCGGGACTTCAATCAAGAGCTTGCACCCCATCATTTAATCTTCCGGCACCGGGCAGGCGTCACACCCTATACGTCCACTTTCGTGTTTGCAGAGTGCTGTGTTTTTATTAAACAGTCGCAGCCACCAGTTTATTGCAACCCCTTCACCCTCTGCGCGCAGGCGCATCAAGCTACAGGGGCGTACCTTATCCCGAAGTTACGGTACCAATTTGCCGAGTTCCTTCTCCCGAGTTCTCTCAAGCGCCTTAGAATACTCATCTCGCCCACCTGTGTCGGTTTGCGGTACGGTCTTGTTAGACTGAAGCTTAGAGGCTTTTCCTGGAACCACTTCCGATTGCTTCGTGACCTAGATCACTGGCCTCGCACCCTTGAATTCCGCGCCCGGATTTGCCAAAGCGCCTTCTCCAATGCAAGGACCGGGACTTCCAACACCCGGACAACCTTCCGCGATCCGTCCCCCCATCGCATCTAACAATGGTGCAGGAATATTAACCTGCTTCCCATCAGCTACGCATTTCTGCCTCGCCTTAGGGGCCGACTCACCCTACGCCGATGAACGTTGCGTAGGAAACCTTGGGCTTACGGCGAGGGGGCCTTTCACCCCCTTTATCGCTACTCATGTCAGCATTCGCACTTCCGATACCTCCAGCGCACTTTTCAATGCACCTTCGCAGGCTTACGGAACGCTCTCCTACCATGCACATAAATGTGCATCCGCAGCTTCGGTATATGGCTTAGCCCCGTTACATCTTCCGCGCAGGACGACTCGATCAGTGAGCTATTACGCTTTCTTTAAAGGATGGCTGCTTCTAAGCCAACCTCCTGACTGTTTTAGCCTTCCCACTTCGTTTCCCACTTAGCCATATTTGGGGACCTTAGCTGGCGGTCTGGGTTGTTTCCCTCTTGACACCGGACGTTAGCACCCGATGTCTGTCTCCCGTGATTGCACTCTTCGGTATTCGGAGTTTGCTATGGCGTAGTAATCCGCAATGGACCCCACAACCATGACAGTGCTCTACCCCCGAAGGTGATACACGAGGCACTACCTAAATAGTTTTCGGAGAGAACCAGCTATTTCCAGGTTTGTTTAGCCTTTCACCCCTATCCACAGCTCATCCCCTAACTTTTCAACGTTAGTGGGTTCGGACCTCCAGTACGTGTTACCGCACCTTCATCCTGGCCATGGATAGATCACCTGGTTTCGGGTCTACACCCAGCGACTGAATCGCCCTGTTCGGACTCGCTTTCGCTACGCCTGCCCTAATCGGTTAAGCTTGCCACTGAATGTAAGTCGCTGACCCATTATACAAAAGGTACGCCGTCACCCCTTACGAGGCTCCGACTGTTTGTATGCATGCGGTTTCAGGATCTATTTCACTCCCCTCCCGGGGTTCTTTTCGCCTTTCCCTCACGGTACTGGTTCACTATCGGTCGATCACGAGTATTTAGCCTTGGAGGATGGTCCCCCCATCTTCAGACAGGATTTCACGTGTCCCGCCCTACTTTCCGTACACCTAGTTCTTCCTCGCTGTTTTCGTCTACAGGGCTATCACCTGCTATGGCCGCACTTTCCAGAGCGTTCGACTAACAATGAAGATAAAGAGTACAGGCTGGTCCCATTTCGCTCGCCACTACTCTGGGAATCTCGGTTGATTTCTTTTCCTGCGGTTACTTAGATGTTTCAGTTCACCGCGTTCGCTTCGCGTAGCCTATGTATTCAGCTACGGATACTCCATAAGGAGTGGGTTTCCCCATTCGGATATCGGTGGATCAAAGCTCGTTTGCCAGCTCCCCACCGCTTTTCGCAGGCTACCGCGTCCTTCATCGCCTGTGATCGCCAAGGCATCCACCACATGCACTTGTTCGCTTGACCCTATAACGGGTGTGTCTTCGGCGCATTCACTCGGAACACGGCCTTCGCCACATCGTTACAGGTTGAGTATTCGTGTTGCGCCGTATTCCAAGGCAATCTTTCGATCACCTTTTCATACATTGATACAATCACAACCCTGATTCACCTACTCGCACACCCATCTCTAAGCATGCTTTCGTGAATCTCTTTACTACTTCTTCCTGATTGTTAAAGAACGACAGCCGATCACGCGGTTGCTATAACCACGTCTCGCTCTGACTGGCTCAATCGCCAATGCACAACTCTCTGCCCGTCTTGCCGGCAGAACACTATGCATTGAGGATTGGTGGAGGATGACGGGATCGAACCGACGACCCCCTGCTTGCAAAGCAGGTGCTCTCCCAGCTGAGCTAATCCCCCAGTCACATACAGACACACGATCAATTATCGTCTGCCGATGCAGTCTTCACAGATACGCCCTTCAGCGGCGAACCCCACCGCAGAAACAGTGGTGGGTCTGGATGGATTCGAACCATCGACCCCCGCCTTATCAAGACGGTGCTCTAACCGACTGAGCTACAGACCCCTGCGTCTGTCTGCGTATCTGTCTTTAATTTACAGCCGATAAGCGTGAGCGCTCAACGTTGAACACGTCAGCTCGAGAAAGGAGGTGATCCAGCCGCACCTTCCGATACGGCTACCTTGTTACGACTTCACCCCAGTCATGAATCCTACCGTGGTGACCGTCCTCCTTGCGGTTAGACTAGCCACTTCTGGTAAAACCCACTCCCATGGTGTGACGGGCGGTGTGTACAAGACCCGGGAACGTATTCACCGCGGCATGCTGATCCGCGATTACTAGCGATTCCAGCTTCACGCACTCGAGTTGCAGAGTGCGATCCGGACTACGATCGGTTTTCTGGGATTGGCTCCACCTCGCGGCTTGGCAACCCTCTGTTCCGACCATTGTATGACGTGTGAAGCCCTACCCATAAGGGCCATGAGGACTTGACGTCATCCCCACCTTCCTCCGGTTTGTCACCGGCAGTCTCCCTGGAGTGCTCTTGCGTAGCAACTAGGGACAAGGGTTGCGCTCGTTGCGGGACTTAACCCAACATCTCACGACACGAGCTGACGACAGCCATGCAGCACCTGTGTTATGGCTCCCTTTCGGGCACCCCCACCTCTCAGCAGGGTTCCATACATGTCAAGGGTAGGTAAGGTTTTTCGCGTTGCATCGAATTAATCCACATCATCCACCGCTTGTGCGGGTCCCCGTCAATTCCTTTGAGTTTTAATCTTGCGACCGTACTCCCCAGGCGGTCAACTTCACGCGTTAGCTACGTTACCAAGTCAATGAAGACCCGACAACTAGTTGACATCGTTTAGGGCGTGGACTACCAGGGTATCTAATCCTGTTTGCTCCCCACGCTTTCGTGCATGAGCGTCAGTATTGGCCCAGGGGGCTGCCTTCGCCATCGGTATTCCTCCACATCTCTACGCATTTCACTGCTACACGTGGAATTCTACCCCCCTCTGCCATACTCTAGCCCGCCAGTCACAAATGCAGTTCCCAGGTTAAGCCCGGGGATTTCACATCTGTCTTAGCGAACCGCCTGCGCACGCTTTACGCCCAGTAATTCCGATTAACGCTTGCACCCTACGTATTACCGCGGCTGCTGGCACGTAGTTAGCCGGTGCTTATTCTTCCGGTACCGTCATCCCACCACCATATTAGGGCGATGGTTTTCTTTCCGGACAAAAGTGCTTTACAACCCGAAGGCCTTCTTCACACACGCGGCATTGCTGGATCAGGGTTTCCCCCATTGTCCAAAATTCCCCACTGCTGCCTCCCGTAGGAGTCTGGGCCGTGTCTCAGTCCCAGTGTGGCTGGTCGTCCTCTCAGACCAGCTACAGATCGTCGCCTTGGTAGGCCTTTACCCCACCAACTAGCTAATCTGCCATCGGCCGCCCCTTGAGCGGGAGGTCCGAAGATCCCCCCCTTTCCTCCATAGAGCGTATGCGGTATTAATCCGGCTTTCGCCGGGCTATCCCCCACTCCAGGACACGTTCCGATGTATTACTCACCCGTTCGCCACTCGCCACCAGGATTGCTCCCGTGCTGCCGTTCGACTTGCATGTGTAAGGCATGCCGCCAGCGTTCAATCTGAGCCAGGATCAAACTCTTCAGTTCAAACCTGTTACTGTTTTTCGGGCTCTTTCGAACCCGGTCGCTCACTCAACGTACTGACGAATTGTTCGATCCATCTCTCGACGGTCAAACCTTCCTTTCATTACTGTGTGAGACTTGATACTTTTGCTTTACGCCAGACTCCGAAGAATCCGGCTCGCGTTCCGCATCAAGCGCCCACACTTATCGGCTGTTAATTTTTAAAGATCGTTCGCGAAAAGATTCGGGTGGCTTGCACCGCCCACTTCTTCCTGCGTCGCTGCATCAGCAGCAGAGAAACGAGATTATGGAGATCGGGTCACATGTCGTCAACCCCCTTCACACAATATTTTCATAAGACCGAGATTTCTTGCGTCGCACAGTCATCAGTGAGACCTGCGAGCGGGACTCGGTCACGGCGAAAAATTAGTTAGCCATCCGATTCAATTCAGGGACCCCAAAAAAGCGGCGAAACACAAGCCCCGCCGACTCGCTAAAGTTTCCTCCCAGTCAGCCGTCAACCATAGGTCAGCCGTCAACCATAGATATCCCGCCACTTAAAATAGCCGACCATGGACAATCCAGTCGAGCAACACTCCGAGGACAACCCGCCCGCCACGCAGTCGGCGGTTCTGAAGATGGACGCGGTGCCGGTCGGCACGCCGCTCGAATGGCCGGTCGTCGATGCCGACGGCACCCTGCTGTTCGCGAGCGGCACGATCCTCGCGACCACCGACGAGCGCAACTTCCTGTTCGGGCACTTCCAGCCGCATCGCGGCGACCTGCTCGACACGACGGCACAGGAGCCGCCCGAGGCCGAGCATCAGCCCGATCCCGCGAATCCGCTGACGATCAAGGACATGCACCTCGAAATCGGCGCGCTGATCGGCGTGCGCTCGCAGGTCGGCAGCGGCGCGCCGATGCATCCGTGCCGGATCATCGGTTTCGCGCCGAACCATGCGCTGTTCGTCACGCCGCCCCTGCACCAGGGACGCATCCTGCCGCTGGGTCTCGCCGAGAACATCGAAATCGTCGCGATTGCAAGCCATGCGGTGTTCCGCTTCGTCTGCACGGTCGAAGCCATTTGCCGCACGCCGTTCGACTATGTCGTGCTGTCGAAACCCGGCGTGATCCGCCGCCTGCGCGAACGCAAATCGATTCGCGTCAATACGCACCTCGCGGTGCGTTTCGGCATCGGCGAAACGGGGGAAACGTACGAGGGGCTCGGTCTCGCCAGGGGAATCAGCGCACTCGGCATGTCGCTGGCCGCGTCATGGACGGTCGGCGCGGTCGGCGAACGGTTGCGGGTCGCGTTCCGGCTGAAGTCGGCGGAACTGGACACCGAGATCGAAACCACCGCGATCATCCGCAACGTGCATAAGGCAGGCAATCCAGGCGAGCCGTCGATGCATGGGCTCGAATTCGATCAGCTCGATACGTCGCAGCAGATGGCGATGAAGGTGTTCGTGTTCGATCGTCAGGACGATGTGTCGTACTGGACGAACACCTGAAGCAACATCCGGACGACGCGAGCGAGGCAACGGAATCGTCCGGATAAAGCCTTGCGGTCGCGACAACGCGCGCGCGGCGCCAACCAGGCGCCGTTCACCGCGCCGTTGACCGCGCCGTTGACCGCGCCGTTGACCGCGCTGCTCGTCGCGCTGCTCGTCGCGGAACAGAACGCCTCGCCGAGTTCTTCGCACCATTCACGCGGAGTCGCTGATCGACTACCCGATCAGCGACTCCGGCGTCACACATTGCGCGTCCCACGCATCGGCTAGCGACGCGCAACGACCCAACCGTATCGCACCCCGCTCGAAATCGACGAACACGATCTGGTCGGCATCGCGAGGCCGCGTCGGGGAGTCGGCGCTGCGGCCGTCGGTCAGGATCCATAGCCAGCGCTGCTGGGCTGGCTTGAGGCGCGCGCGTTGTTCGAGCAACCGCGCCGCTCGCCGCACGCCGGACTCGAGCGGCGTGCCGCCGCCCCCGCCCACCGGACTGAGCCAACGCTCGTTCCACCAGCGCGGCACCGCCGGCCCGAAGCGCAGATCGGCCGCCGTTCCGCCGAAGCAGATCAACGCGGCCTCGGCGCGCTCGGCGCTCGCGCGATCGAACAGTGCGATCAGCAAGCCCTTGGCGAGCGCGAGACGCTGCCCGGCCAGCATCGAAGCGGAACAATCGAGCACGAAACAATGCAGCACGCCGCTGCTGGGCGCCTCGCGCACGAAGCGCAGATGTTCGGCTCGCAGCGGACGCGGTCCCATTGCCGCGAGCGTCGGCGGCCATGCGATGCGTCGGCCGGGAACGCCGCGTAACGCGCTGCGCGGCCGCGAAACCACTGGCGAATTCGTGAGTGCGCGTTGCCGCCATCGGAGACCGCTGGTTGAATCAGCGGCGGCGCCTTTCCGATGGCTCAGCGTTTTTTTACGGCGAGCGGTACGACGCCTTTGACGTGCGTGGCCGCGACGGGCTCGGGCGGCAGGTAGCCCCAGTCGCTATCGCTATGGCCAGAATTCTCGCCGGAGTTTTCGCCGGCGTTTTTGCCAGAATTCTCGCCGGCGTTTTTGCCGAAGCCGTCACTGGTGCCTTCGTCCGCATTGCCCCCCGAACGCGTCAACTCCTCACCAGCCCGTCCCGATCCCCGGGACTCATCACGCTCATCGAGTCCCGAATCCAAACCGGCCTCATCCCCACGAGCATGCTCCAGCGCCGCCGACATCTCCCGCTGCACCCCCTCCTGCTCACCCCCACGCCGCCGATGCATCAGCACCGCCTCCGCCACCCGCTCCACATGCCCGACCGTCACCTCGACGGCCTGCTCCAGCGCGGCCAGGGCCCGCGCCGCGCGCAACATCACGAGATCGGCACGCAGTCCATCCACGGCGGCTTCGATGCACAGTGCGCTGACCCGCGCGTGCACGGCGTCATCGAAAGCGAGGCGCGGCAACGCGACCCGCGCGGCCCGAATCCGTTGTACGAAATCCGCCTGCTGTCGAGCGTATCGCGCGCGAAAGCCGTGCGGATCGAGATCGAACGCGAGCCGCGCCTTTACGATGGCCTGCCGCATCGCCGGCTCGAAGCAGTTGCGCAACTCGACCATCAAACCAAAGCGGTCGATCAACTGCGGCCGCAACTCGCCTTCTTCCGGATTCATCGTGCCGATCAGCACGAAGCTCGCGTCGTGACTATGCGAGACGCCATCGCGTTCGACGGTATTCACGCCGCTCGCGGCTGCATCGAGCAACGCATCGACGAGCGCGTCGGGCAGCAGGTTGATCTCGTCGACATACAGCACGCCGCGATGCGCCTTCGCGAGCAGTCCGGGTGAAAAGCGCACCGCGCCGTCGCGCAGCACGGTTTCGATATCGAGCGTGCCGATCAGCCGGTCCTCGCTGGCGCCGAGCGGCAGGTTCACCAGTTGCCCTTCGGGCAGCAACTCGGCCAGCGCGCGCGCCGCGGTCGATTTCGCGGTGCCGCGCGGTCCTGCGATCAGCACGCCGCCGAGGCCCGGATCGATCGCCGCGAGCAGCAACGCCTGCTGCAATGACGCCTGGCCGAGCAACGCGGCGAACGGAAAAACGGGCCGTGGGCGCGCGGCGCGGGTTTCGCCCGCGCCTTCGGCACCGCCCGCTCCGCGCGTTTCGTATCGAGTCTCGCCCAGGCTCTCACCTCGTGCCTCGCCGGCGATCCGGTCCCGGCTCTCGTCGCCCGTGCCGATCCGGCTCTCGCCTCCGGTCTCGCCTCGCATGCCGCTCACGGCCTCGCCCCGCTCATCGCCACGAATGTCCGCACTCATCTTCACCGTCCCTCGATCTGCTGCTCGCTCGCGAGCAGATGCCGCTCGATCTGCGCGCGATACTCGCCGGGCGCTTGCCACAGTCCGCGCTGCATCGCTTCGAGCAAACGCTCGCTGATCGAATGCAACGCATGCGGGTTATGCCGCTGCAAGAACTCGCGCGTCGCCGCGTCGTTCAGATAGGCGTCGGCCACGAGCGCATATTGATGATCCGCGACCACGCGCGCGGTCGCATCGTACCCATAGAGATAGTCCACCGTGGCGGCGATTTCGGCCGCGCCCTTATAACCATGCCGCTTCACGCCGTCGAGCCACTTCGGATTCACCACGCGCGAGCGGATCACGCGCGCGATCTCTTCCTTCAGCGTGCGCACGCGCGGCGCGGCCGGATTGCTGTGATCGGCGTGATACACGCTCGGTTGCGCCCCCGCCAGATGCCTCACCGCCGCGACCATGCCGCCCTGGAACTGATAGTAGTCATTCGAGTCGAGCAGATCGTGCTCGCGGTTGTCCTGGTTCTGCAGCACGACGTCCATCGCCGCGAGACGCGTGCCGAATACCTGACGCGCCTCCTCGCCCGCGCTCTTCTGCGTGTACGCGTAACCGCCCCACGCCTGATACGCGTTCGCGAGATCGGCGTCGGTCTGCCAGTCGCGCGAATCGATGATCTCCTGCAAGCCTGCGCCGTATGCGCCGGGCCGCGCGCTGAACACACGCCAGCCGGCGCGCCGGCGCGCCTCGGCGGCGTCCATCCCGCCGGCCACGAGGGCATCGCGTTCGCGCAGCACGCGCGCGCGCAGCGGATTCACTTCAGGCGGTTCGTCGAGTTCGGCCACGGCCTGCACCGCGGCGTCGAACAGATGCATCACGTTCGCGAACGCATCGCGGAAAAAGCCGGAGACGCGCAACGTGACGTCGATACGCGGCCGGTCGAACGCATCGATCGGCATGATCTCGAAGTCCGTCACGCGATGACTGCCCGGCGCCCACCTCGGCCGCACGCCGAGCAGCGCGAGCGCCTGGGCGACATCGTCGCCGCCGGTGCGCATCGTCGCGGTGCCCCACACCGACAGGCCGATCGCGCGCGGATAATCGCCGTGCTCCTGCAGATGCCGCTCGATCAACTGCTGCGCGGACTTCAGGCCGAGCACCCAGGCGGCCTGCGTCGGAACCGCGCGGGTATCGACCGAATAGAAATTACGGCCGGTGGGTAACACGTCCGGCCGTCCGCGCGACGGTGATCCGCTTGGGCCCGGCGGCACGAAGCGTCCTTCGAGTCCGCGCCGGAGTTGCCGCATTTCCTGCGGTCCGCACGCATCGAGACGAGGCAGCACGTCGTCGCGCAGTCGCTCGATCACCCGTTCGGCTTGCGGCAGGCTGCCGGGCTTCAATGACGGAATTGACGTCAATGCCGAACCAGAGACCGCCGCCGAAGGCGATTCGACGGGCGAAGCCGAAGCCGAAGCCGAAGCCGATTCGACGGGCAAAGCCGAAACCGAGCCGGCAACAGAAGCCGTTCCCGGTCCACCACCATCGCACACCTCGCCCAACATCCGCGCCGCAAGCAACTCCAGCCGCTCGCGCGTATCGCCGCCATGCCGCCACGGCGCGTCGCTGACCTGCTGCAGCACGTCGGGCCGCGGCCCCTCCCACACGGCAGACCAATCCACCGTCAACGGATCGAACAGATGATCCATCCGCAGATCGCGCGCCAGCGCGTCGATCAGGCCGGCCCGCGCACCCTGCCCGTCGCCGACCGGAAAACGCCCCAGCGCCAGCAGCGTATCGCGCCGCTGCACGCCGGCCGGCGACTGCCCGAACGTGTGCAACCCGTCGCGGATCTGCGCTTCCTTCAGCTCGCACAACCACGCGTCGACGCGCGTGAGCAACGCATCCTCGTCGTCGGGCCCGCTCGGCGCCGCGAGACTCAGCTCCTCATGCAGCCGATGCTCGACGATGGTCGCGAGAATCGTCCGCCGCAGCAATGTCGAGCGGCGCGGGTCGACCATCAACGCTTCATAGTATTCGTCGACCTGGCGCTCCAGATCCTGCAGCGGCCCATAGCTTTCGGCGCGCGTGAGCGGCGGCATCAGATGATCGACGATCACGGCCTGCGCGCGCCGTTTCGCCTGGCTACCCTCGCCGGGATCGTTGACGATGAACGGGTACAGATGCGGCATCGGCCCGAGAATCAGATCGGGCCAGCAGGTTTCGCTCAACGCCACGCTCTTGCCGGGCAACCATTCCAGATTGCCGTGCTTGCCGACGTGCACCACCGCGTCGATCGCGAACGCGTGACGCAGCCAGAAATAGAACGCGAGGTACGCATGCGGCGGCACGAGTTCGGCGTCGTGATAGCTCGCGTAATCGCCCTGCTCGCGCGAGCGCGACGGCTGAATGCCGACGAACACCTGCCCACAGCGCCAGCCCGCGATCATGAAGCGGCCGCGCCGCAGCGTCGGGTCCTGCTCAGGCCGCCCCCAACGCGCGTTGAGCGCCTCTTTCACCTCGCCGGGCAACGCGTCGAAATAGCGCAGATAGTCGTCGAGCGCCAGGCTTTGCAGCGCGGGCCGCAGATCGCGCACCACCGGGTCGTTGGTCACGCCTTCGGTGAGCTTTTCCAGGAGCGCATCGCCGTTCGCGGGCAACGCGCCGACGCGATAGCCCTCGTCGCGCAACATCGCCAGAATGCCGGTCACCGAGGCCGGCGTGTCGAGGCCCACGCCGTTGCCGATGCGCCCTTCGCTCATCGGATAGTTGGCGAGAATCAGCGCCAGCTTCTTGTCCGCGTTATCGAGCGCGCGCAGACGGCACCAGCGCCGGCTCAGCTCGGCGAGAAAGCTCACGCGCTCCAGATCCGGCTGATACCGGACCACGTCGACCTGGGTGTGCGGACAGCGATACGCGAGGCCCTTGAAGCTGATCGCCCGCGTGATGATCCGGCCGTCCACTTCGGGCAGCGCGATATGCATCGCGATATCGCGCGAATTGAGGCCCTGGTTGTCCTTCAGCCAGTCCTCGCGGTTGCCGCCGCTCAGAATCACCTGCAACACCGGCGCATCGCCGGCGAGCGCGAGCGGCTCGGGGTCGTCGATCGCGGACGCGGCGAACGCCGTCGTGTTCAACACCAATGCAGCCTGATGTTGCGCGCACAACGACTGCACGACATCACGGCTCAGCGCATCTTTCAGCGACGTGATCGCGATCGGCAACGGGTTGACGCCGCGCGCTTCGAGCGCGTCGATCAGCGCGTCGAACACTGCCGTATTGGCCGCCTGCAGATGCGCCTTGTAGAACAGGATCGCGGCGACCGGCGCGTCCTGCCGCCAGCGCGCCTGCCAGTCGGCGACGCTCGGTGTGTCGCGCTCGGGGTGATACAACGTCGCGGCGGGCAACGCGCGCGGCGGCGCCGGTTCGCTGCCCCAGCCCAACGCGCGATGCGCGATGCAACGCAGAAACGCCTCGGCATTCTGCGCGCCGCCCTCGCGCAGATAGCGCCACAATTGATGACACAGGTCGGCATCCGCGGTGCTGCGCGCGAGCAGATTCGGGTCTTCCTGCAGGTCGCCGGAAAACATCGCGAGCGTCTGCCGCTTGCGTTCGGCCAGCGTGACCACCTGTTCGATCCCGTACGGCCAGTACGCCTCGCCGCCAAGGTGATCGACCACCACCACGCGCGCATGTTGCAGCACGTCTTCCAGATAGAAGTCGACCGATGCCGGCTGACGCAGATAGGTGACGTTCGCCAGACGCACGCTCGGAAAACCGTCGCCGAGGCGCGGCACCACGCTGGCCAGCAGCGACAGGGTGGTGTCGGCCGAACTGAGCACGACGATCTCCGCGGGCTGCTGATCGATACGGATCACGCCCTGGGTATCGTCGACAAACCCGCCCGGCGTCGTGCGCAGCAGATGCATGAGCGCTTATGCTCCGTTCGCGGCGAGCGTGCCGGACGCAGCGGACGCAGCGGACGCAGCGGACGCAGCGGACGCAACGGATGCATCGGCCGAAGCGAGCGCCGCGTCGAACGCACGTTGCAACGCAGGCTGATCGAGGTCTTCGCCGATCAGCACGAAACGGCTCGGGCCGCTTTCGCCGGCCTGCCAGCGTCGATCGAAATAGCTGTCGAAACGGCGGCCCACGCCCTGAATCACCAGACGCATCGGCGCGCCCGGCAATGCCGCGAAACCTTTCACGCGATAGATCGTGCTGGTTTCGACCAGCGTCTGCAACGCCGCGATCGCCGCTTCGCGCGAATGCACGTCCGCCTGCACGACCACCGAATCGAATTCGTCGTGATGGTGATCGGCGTCGTCGACGGAACCGTGATGGTCGTGGCGCAAATGAATCGTGTCTTCCGATGCCGCTTCGAGACCGAACAGCGTATGCAGATCGAGCTGCCCCATCTGCGCGCGCACGATTTTGACCTGCGGCGGAATCTCGTCGCGGATCAATGCCTCGACCGCGCTCTGCCCCGCGGCGTCGAGCAGATCGGTCTTGTTCAGAATCACCAGATCGGCCGCCGACAACTGGTCTTCGAACAATTCGTGCAGCGGCGACTCGTGGTCGAGATTCGGATCGGCCTGGCGCTGCGCATCGACGGCGACGGGGTTGTCGGCGAACTGGCCGCTCGCCGCGGCCGGGCCGTCCACCACGGTGATCACCGCGTCGACGGTAAAGCTGCTCTTGATCTGCGGCCAGTTGAACGCCTGCACGAGCGGCTTGGGCAGCGCGAGACCGGACGTTTCGATCAGCACGTGATCGATCTCGTCGCGGCGCTCGACGAGCTTTTCCATCACCGGAAAGAACTCTTCCTGCACGGTGCAGCACAGGCAGCCGTTCGCCAGTTCATACAGTTGGCCTTCGGTTTCCACGCCGTTTTCGTCGCAGCCGATCCCGCAACCCTTGAGGATCTCGCCATCGATCCCGAGTTCGCCGAACTCGTTGACGATCACCGCGATGCGTTTGCCGTCCGCATGCTGAAGAATGTGCCGCAGCAACGTGGTCTTGCCGCTGCCGAGAAAGCCCGTGACGATGGTGACGGGGATCTTGCGCATTGAATGCGCCTGGCGGGTTTGCTTGTCCATCGTGAGGTCCATCCGTGGGAGTTGCACGGGCACGCCGGCGCGCCTGATCGCGATCTGAACGGAAGCGTGGCAGGCGCGAACAACACGCGCTGCGTCCCACGACGACAAACCGGATAGATCACGAAGCACGGGGACGAACGGCGGCGTTGCCGCGACAACGGGAAACAGAAAGCGGGAGATCATGGACGCGCGCCGCATCCCCGCGGCGTTGGTCCTGCGTGTTCTGGCCGGTATCCGGGCTGGCGAAAGCGCCGCTTCCCCTTCCCGGGCGAGGAATTTCTCGCCCAGTGGTGATATGCCGACGCGGCCTTGCGCGTGGACATCGAAGCCGGCTCCGCGGCGCCGGTGATGAACCGACGCCACATTTCGCTTACCGTTGCGGGGGCAGCACAGGTTGACCGGTCCAATGCGGACAGGCGCCCTGTTTCCCGTTTAACTGCGTGCGCGGGAGGCGCGCACGCGAGCACCAAAGTGCGTGCGAGTGTAGGCGCGCGGGCCCTCGGCGTCAAGGCGGCATCGGCCGGGAAGGCTTATCGGGCGGGGCGCCGTGTGCTATCGTATGCGCGCGTTTGGTGCCCGCACATGCGTTCGCGTGTGCAGTTAAACGGGAAACAGGCCGCGCCCTCGTGCGCTTAACCTGTGCTGTCCCCGCAACGGTAAGCGACCAGCGGCGTTTCATTCGGCGGCACCTCGACAGTTTTTTCGCGAGGGCCGCGAACCCGCGCCGCGCATGCGTTTTTCGACGCCACTGTCCGATGAAAACCTCGATGAAAATCGACGCGTCCGGACGGGAAGGCAAAGCGCGTGAGGTCGTCAGCCCGGATACCGGCCAGACGCGGAGGCGGCGGCCATCACGCCGCCGGCCGCCGGAATCCGCGAGGGACGGATGTGATGGCGTTGTAGCACGACATGACAGATTCACGCGCGCGTTTGCGTCTTCGCGTTTGCGTATTCGCGTTTCCGTCTTCGTTCGTCGCTTTCGTTGGGTCGACACCGGTCGATCGACGCAGGCGTACAGCGTGGCGAACCACCTCTGTCGTTTGTGCCGGAATTCGTCGTATCGCATGACATCCTTATCGACCGCCGGGCGCTCGCTGAACGCCGGCATTGGCTGCCGCTCGCGCAGCAGCGCCGATCAGATCGAGGCGGCGGTGCGCGCCGCGCTCGGCGCATCGCTTCGCATCGAACAGATTGCAAGCGTGGCCTCGATCGACAGCAAAGCGCACGAAGCGGGACTGCTTGAATTCTGCGCGCGTCATGCGCTGCCCCTCGTCTTTTTCAGTCGCGAGCAGATCGCCGCACTGCCGGTCTCCACCGCTTCGGCGGCGGCGCAAGCTCATCTCGGTGTCGACGGCGTATGCGAGCCGTGCGCGCTGCTGGCCGCCGGCGACGGCGCGCGCCTCGTCGCCGGCAAAACCATTCACGAAGGCGTCACCGTGGCGATCGCCACCCGCACCCGCAGCACCCGCAGCGCGATTAGCGCCACGAACGCCGCCGCCCTCCACCCACAGGACCCGTCATGAAAACCGATCCCGAATCCCATCAACGGATGACCGAGCGCCGGCGCGAAGGCCACGAAAAGAAACAGGCCAGCGCGACCGTCGAGAAAGGTCTGCTGATCGTCAACACCGGCACCGGCAAGGGCAAGACCACGGCCGCGTTCGGCATGGCCGTGCGCGTGCTCGGGCACGGCATGCGGCTCGGCGTGGTGCAGTTCATCAAGGGCGCCCTGCATACGTCGGAGCGCGATTTTCTCGGCGCGATCGCGCAGTGCGATTTCGTCACGATGGGCGACGGCTACACGTGGAACACGCAGAATCGCGACGCCGACATCGCGACCGCGCGCAAGGGCTGGGACGAAGCGCGGCGGATGATCGAAAGCGGCGACTACCAGATGGTGATCCTCGATGAGCTGAACACCGTCCTCAAATACGAGTATCTGCCGCTCGACGAAGTGCTCGGCGTGCTGAACGGGCGTGCCGACATGCTGCACGTGGTGGTGACCGGCCGCCACGCGCCGGATGCGCTGATCGAAGCCGCCGACCTCGTCACCGAAATGCGCATCGTCAAGCATCCGTATCGCGAGCAAGGCGTGAAGGCGCAACGCGGCGTGGAGTTTTAACGGATGTGCGCAAGCGGCGACAACACGGGGTCGGCGGCTTCGGCGACCTCTGCAGCGGCCCCGGCAGCTTCAGCAAGCACGCGACCGGCAGGCACCAACACGCTTGCCGCCGGCAGTTCCGTGCACGCGTGCCCCGCGCTGTTCATCAGCGCGCCCGCGTCGGGTCAGGGCAAGACCACGATCACCGCGGGCCTCGCGCGCTATCACCGTCGTCTGGGCCGGCGCGTGCGCGTGTTCAAGACCGGCCCGGACTTTCTCGACCCGATGATCCTCGCACGCGCAAGCGGCGCGCCGGTACTGTCGCTCGATCTATGGATGGTCGGCGAGGACGCGTGCCGCGCGTTGCTCGCGCAGGCGGCGGCCGAAGCGGACCTGATCCTGATCGAAGGCGTGATGGGTCTGTTCGACGGCACGCCGAGCAGCGCCGATCTCGCCGCCGCGTTCGGCGTGCCGGTGCTCGCGGTGATTTCGGCGAAGGCCATGGCGCAGACCTTCGGCGCGATCGCGTTCGGCCTCGCGCATTTCAGGCCCGAGGTACCGTTTCACGGCGTGCTCGCGAATCGGGTCGGCTCCGCGCGGCACGCGCAGATGCTTCAAGAAGCGCTGCCGGCGGATCTACGCTGGTGCGGCCACATTGCCGCGAGCGATGAAATCCAGTTGCCGGATCGCCATCTCGGCCTGCATCAGGCCGCCGAGATCGCCGATCTCGACGCACGGCTCGACCTCGCCGCCGATGCGCTCGCCCAGACCGCACTCACCGCCCTAACCGAACTGCCGCCGCCGGTCGCTTTCGCCGCGCCGGCAAGCGCGCCATTGCCCCGTCTTCTGGCCGGCAAAACCATCGCGATCGCCCGCGATGCCGCGTTCTCGTTCGTCTACCCGGCCAATCTGACGCTGCTGGCATCGCTCGGCGCGCGACTCGCGTATTTTTCGCCGCTCGCCGACGAAGCCGTGCCGCCCGCCGCCGACGCCGTCTATCTGCCCGGCGGCTACCCCGAGCTGCATGCGGCCACGCTCGCCGGCAATGCACGCAGCGCGGCCGCGTTGCGCGCGCACGTGGCGGCCGGCAAAGCGCTCGTCGCCGAATGCGGCGGCATGCTGTATCTGCTCGACAGCCTCACGGACACGCACGGCACGCGCACGCCGATGCTCGGCCTGCTCCCCGGCGATGCCACCATGCAGCCGCGCTTCACCGCGCTCGGCATGCAGCAGCTCGACGGCCCGCACGGCACGCTGACCGGCCACACGTTTCACTACTCCAGGCTCAGCACGCCGCTCGCGCCGCTTCGCCACGCCACGCGGCCAAACGCCGCGACACAGGGCGAAGCCCTATATCGCCACGGCGCCATCGTGGCAACCTACATGCATGCTTACTGGCCCTCCAACCCGGCCTTCACGGCCGCCCTGTTCCATGGCGAAGCCTTTTAACGATCCCGACCGCGACGCCGTCTACCGGGCGATTTACGAACGGCGCGACATGCGCCATTTCGTGCGCGATCCGGTCGACCCGGCCGTGCTGCAACGCCTGCTCGACGCCGCGCATCACGCGCCGAGCGTCGGCTTCATGCAGCCGTGGCGGATCGCGCGTGTCACCGATCCGGCGCTGCGCGCCGCGCTGCACGCGTGCGTGGACAACGAGCGGCTCGCCACCGCCGACGCCCTCGGCAAGCGCCGCGACGAGTTCATGAAGCTCAAGGTGGAAGGCATGCTGGACTGCGCGGAACTGCTGGTGATCGCGCTGATGGATGGACGCGAACGGCATGTATTCGGACGCCGCACGTTGCCGGAGATGGATCTCGCGTCGGTCGCGTGCGCGATCCAGAACATGTGGCTCGCCGCGCGCGCGGAAGGTCTCGGCATGGGCTGGGTGTCGCTGTTCGACGTCGACGAAGTGCGTGCGCTGCTGCATATGCCGGCCGGCGCGCGGCCGGTGGCGATTCTGTGCCTCGGCCATGTCGATCAGTTCTACAGCGAACCGATGCTCGAAACCGAACGCTGGGCGAGCCGTGTGCCGCTCGCCGAGTGCGTGTATGAAAACCGCTGGCCCGAGGCGGACCCGGGCGCTTCGTCCTGAACGCTAGCGCGAACGCGCTTCGTCAAGGTTGCAGCGGCTTCACCGAGATCACGTCCGTCGCGCCGCTGCTTGCGTCGGTGCGCAGTTTCACGCGCCAGTCGGCCGGCATCGCGAACGGCAGCTTCGCCAGCGCGCTTTTGACCAGCGCGGGCATCGCGTGCAGCGGATCGGCGTCGCGATCCGCGCTGACCGCGCTGACTTTATAGACTTCCTGGCCACTCGCACGAGCGAAGAAACGCAGCGTCAGTTCGTGCCGGTACGCGGGTCCGCCGAACAGCGAGAACGGCGCGTGGGGTGGCGACGCGCAACGGCCTGCCCCGCAATTTTTCGTGTCGACGCCGACCGCGGCCAGTCGCGTGTCGTACGCGATCGACAACAGATAGCGCGCGGATGTCGCCGAGTTACCGCCGGCGTCGGTAAAGCCCTGCTTCGCCAGTTCGTCGCGCAACAACTGCTCGAAACGCGGATGATCCGCGCTGGCATCCTGCGACGGCATGCGCGCGAGCGTGTAAGTGCGCTCGCCTTGCAGCGCCGCCGCCGCGTCCTCGGCGTGGGACGTGTGCACGTCGGCGCTCGGGCCCGCGCAACCAGTGAGGCTCAGCGCGGCCAGCGCGGTACAGATCAGGATCGCTTTCACCATCGTCTCGCTTCGATAAAGGGCATGCTCGTCGTCGTTTTCGTGTTCGGGCTCATGTTCGTTTTCATGTTCGGGCTCACGCGCGCGGCGCGGTCGGCACTTCGGATTGCGTGTCCTCCAGCGCGGGCAGATCGATCGTGAAGGCCGTGCCCTTGCCCGGCGCGCTGACCACGCCGACCTCGCCGCCGTGACGCGTGACCACCGTCTTCACGAAGGCCATCCCGAGCCCCGCGCCGCCCACTTCCGGCCGCTCGGCTTCGTGAAAGCGCCGGAACCGTTCGAAGAGTCCCGCCTGCTGTTCCATCGGAATCCCGTAGCCTTCGTCGCGGATCGTGCAGGACACGCGTCTCGCGGCACCGGATACGCCAGGCGCCGCGACGACGCTCGCCAGGCTGCACGTGATCCGCGTGTCGGGCGGGCTGTACTTCACTGCGTTGTTCAGAATATTGACGAGAGCGCGCGTCATCAACGACCGGTCGACGCAGATCCAGTGGCCGTCGTCGTCGCCTTGCTCACCCTGCTCCGCGCCCGCCTCCATCTGCAATGCGATGCGCTTGGCGTGCGCCTGCGGCCAGACTTCGTCGCTCGCATCGATCAGCAGCTCGGCCAGGTTCACCGGTTCGAGCACGTAGGCCTGCGACTCGGCACGCGCCAGTTGCACGAAGTCGTCGGCGAGCGTCAGCGCGCGTTGCGCGTAGCGTTCGATGCGCTCCAGCAAGCCGCGCGCGAGCACCGGTTCGGCGCGGGCCCGTTCGATTTCCACCAGCGCCAGGATCGACGCCTGCGGCGAACGCATGTCGTGCGACAGCAGCCGCAGCGCGTCTTCCCGCTGACGCTCGGCCGCATGCAGCGCCGACACGTCGACGAGACCCGCGATCCAGCCGGTCGTCTCGCCCTGCGCGTTGGTGCAGTTCGCGTAGCGCAGCAGGTGATCGCGTCCGCTCGCGTCGCGTACTTCGACGCCCTGCGCCATCAGCGCGGCGAACTCGCCGCGCGTCGGGTCGAGCAGCGCGGGCCATTGCGCGTGCGCGAGCAGATTGTTGTCCGCGTCGGTGGCGGCGTTGCGGTCGATCGTCTTCACCAGCGCGAGGCCGCCGAGCACCGCGTGCATCGGCTGTCCTTCCGGCGCCGGCGCGTTCAGGCGCGCGAAATGGGCCTTGGCCGCGTGGTTCGCGATCAGCACCACGCCGCGCACATCGCTCACGAGAATCGGCTCGGGCACGCTGTCGAGACTGTCCCACACGAAGCGCTTCATGTCCTGCACGCGCTGCGCGGCTTGCGCCATCAGCGCCATGTGCTGCTCCAGCACGTCGCCGCCGAACTCGCGGCCGCGCGGCGGTGTCAGCGGCGTTTGCGGCAGCAGATGCGGTTCGTCCGCGAGACGCTGCAACTCCTTGCGCAGATAGGCCATCGTCATTTCGAGGCGGCGCCAGTTCCAGATCGGATACACCACGACCATGCCGGCGATGGCGGGCACCGGCGACATCCATAGCCGCGCGCCGTACAGCAACGCGGCGCTGCCGGCCGCCGCGAGCGCGCACAGCGCGCCGGTCAGCAACAGCGAACGGCGCGGCGACAGCACGAGGAAACCGGCCAGCAACACGACGAGCGGCACGAACGACACCGCGCACAGCACCCACGGCTCGGCCGGTTCGATTGCCCGGCCGGTGAGCAGCGTGTCGAGTACGTTCGCGTGGATGTACACGCCCGGCAGCGGACCCAGTTCGCCGGAGACCGGCGTCGCGAAACGGTCGTACAGACCGGAGGCGGTCACGCCGATCAGCACGATGCGGCCACGGAGCCGATCGGCGGACACGGCGCCGTCGAGTACGTCGGCGAAACTCAGCTTGCTGTAGTTCTCCGCGTTCGGCCCGAACGGAATCAGGAAGCGCCCCTCGCCATCGACGGGTTGCGCAGCGGGCTGGGCCGCGCCGGCCGTGACGTCGCTCAATCGCAGCGAACCATTCGCCACCGCCTGCGCGGCGGGCACCATCAACTGCGGCCAGCGCGACGGCGCGTCGCCCTCGAAGCGCGCGACGCTGCGCACGATCCCGTCGCTGTCCACTTCGAGATTGATATGGCCGAGTCCGGCCGCCGCGCGCGCGAGCGGCGCGACCGGTTCGACCACGCTACGCTGCCCCGCGCCGTCCGGCGCGCTCAGCAGCACCGGCAGATAGGTGGGACTCAGCGCGATCGCGCGGGCCAGTCCGGCGTCTTCCGGATTGGCCTCGGTGAACAGCACGTCGAAGATCACCGCGGCGGGCTTCGCCTCCGCGAGCCGTTCGAGCAGCCGCGCATGGACGCTGCGCGGCCACGGCCAGCGGCCGAGCCGCGCGATGCTCGCGTTGTCGATTTCGACCACCACGATGTCGCGCAGCAAGGGCTGCGCATGCACGCTCAGAAAGCGGTCATAGACCAGTTGATCGACGCTCGCGGAAAAACGTCCGAGCGAGCTGAGCAGAATCACGACGACACCCAGACAGCCGAGCGCCATCCATTCGATCAGGAAGCGGCGCCCGGCGCGCCGTCCGAGACGGGCGCGGGGATCGAGGCTCAGGCGCGGGGTTGGGTTCGGCAAGGCGTTGCGTGCTCGGGAGCGATGAGACGGGCCGACAGCCGGCCCGGTCCCGTGAATCTACAGTCTCAGCGCGCCAGCGTAAACGAACGCACCGCGCTGCTCTTCTCGTAGAAGCGGCCGTTCTCGAACTGCTCGGCGACGATCGTCCAGTAGTAGACGCCGGGCGGCAGGTCGCTCACCACCAGCTGGCCACCCGTCAGATCGGTACGGTCGACGATCGGCTGCCGCAGATCCGCGCTCGCGGCCAGCACGAAACGGAAGCGCGTCTCGACCGTGCTGCGGCTGACGAACCAGCGGAACTCGTAGTCGCGGCTGCCCGCACGCTGCGCGCCGAGGCCGACAACCCCAGTTGACGACGCTCGAATGCATAGACCTGCGGCAGGCCTTCGAGACCGTGCGCGTCGATCGCGGCGATGCGCACGAAATAGGTGCCGTCGGCGAGATCGCCGAAGTCCGCATGCGGCGCGCCGACCCGCAGATCGCGGACGAGGTCGAGCTGATCGGCATCGCGCGCGATCTGCACGCGGTAGCCGTGCGCCTCGGCATCGGGAACGAGGTCGAAGGCGACCGTCTTGCCGTCCTGCACCCTGGCCGGTTGCGTCAAGGCGGGCGCCGCCAGCAACGCGACCGGCGCGCCGATCGTGTCACCCGCGCGCGTGATGCTGCCGAAGCTCGCCTTCACCAGTTGCGCCGACGCCTGCAGCGGCACGCCCGGCTGCGGCGCCGCTGCGTGGCCGTCGAGCGTGGCCGGATCGACGCCGACTGCGCCGTCGAGCACTTCGACCGCGGTGGTGTGGGCGTCGTCGTCATAGGCGACCTTGAAGCGCGTGCCACGCACGCCCGCCACCACCGACGGCGAACGGATCTGGAACCGGTCGTCCGGCCGGGTCGCGTGCGTGACCTGACTGTCGACTTCGCCGTGACGCAATGCGAGCACGCGGTCGCCCGCGCCCGTCAACGTGGTGCGCCGCAAGCGCGCGATGTCGACGTCGGCATCGTGCGCGATGGTCACGTGCGAGCCGTCCGGCAGTTCGAGCGACACGAACCCGTCGCGGCCGGTGCGGATATGGTCGCCTTCGCCGAGCGTCGCGCCTTCCACCAGCGGACGGAACGGGCTCTTGCCGAAGGCGTGATCGACGGGGCCGCTCGTCGCGATCACGCGTGCGGATTCCTGGTCCTGCTTGAGCCTGTCGGCGGGCAGGCGCAACGCGATGCCGGCCGGCATGCGGCGCGGTGCGGGGACATGGTTGAGGCGGCTCAGCACCGCCCAGTCGCCCGGGTCGCGCAGATAGAGGCCGGCGATTTCGTAGAGCGTGTCGCCGTCGCGCGTCGTGTAGGTGACATAGGACGGCGTTGCCGGCGCGCGCGGCTTCGACGCGCGTGTGCCTTGGGCGTGGGCCGGAATCGAGGTGGCGCAGCAGAAGGCGACCAGGCTCGCGGCGAGCCAGCCGGTGCGGGGACGAATACGGTTATCGTTGGCCACGGTTCCCGCCACTACTGCGGGAACCGTCACGCGTCCCCCTCGTCGGGGCGTGCATCGGCGGCTGCGGGCTGCGGCGCGGAGTCGACCCGCTCGATCCGCTCGATCCGCTCGACCCGCTCGATCCGTTCGAGCCGGTAGCCGTAACCGTAGATCGGCGTCAGCCGGTAACCGTGCTCGGGACGCAGGCCAAGCTTGCTGCGCAGCATCGACACGTGGGTGTCCATCGTGCGCGACGGGATATCGGTCGCCTGTTTCCAGATCACGTCGAGGATATGCGCGCGCGACAGCGGCCGGCTCAGGTGCTGGAACAGCAGCAGCGCGAGTTCGAATTCCTTCTGCGTGACCGCGATCGTCGCGCCGCGCACCACCACGTGCTTCGCGCCCAGATCGAATTCGAAATCGCCGAACGTTTCCTTCACGGCGGCCGGCTTCAGGTGATACGCGCGGCGCAGCAGCGAGCCCACGCGCGCCAGCAGCACGGCGGCAGACACCGGTTTGACGACGTAATCGTCCGCGCCGGTGTTGAGAATCGACGTGATGTCGGTCTCGCGGCCGCGGCTCGTCATGAACAGCACCGGCAGGCGTTCGGACAGGCTTTCGCGCACCCAGCGCAGCACTTCCTCGCCGGACATGTCGGGCACGTTCCAGTCCAGCACCAGCAGATCGAACGTCTGACGCCGCAACTGCCTCACCAGCTCGCGGCCCGCGCCGAATGCATGGCAAATGTGGCCAGCGGCCGACAGTGTTTGACACACCAGATCGGCCTGAGCCGAATCGTCATCCAGGACAGCAATTCTCATAAATCCCCGCAACGCGACAACGTCATTCGTAACTGATGGCCGGCTGACCGCTGGGGCGCCAGCCGCTGGATCGCCAGCCGCCGGGATGCCGGCGACGACGCCGGCGAACCGGTCGCCGGCGAACCGGGCTTCCGCTTTTCGCTTCCACTTCGGCAGCTTTTCTTCGACTTGTGGTCCTTTGCCTTGCGCCCTGTTCAGTTGTACCGCCGCCTCGTCTCAAAATTGGCGCGCCATGTGGGATGCTTGATTCGGCGCGCGTCAATGGGCCCGTTTCGCGTAGCCCGTTTCAACGGGCTCCTGAGCTCTGATTATCGAGGGACGGCAATTCATCATAATCGAAAAAACAACCGTTTTTCCGTGTCCGGCATGCCGGGAAACCGCATGCCGGGCGGCTCTGCGATGGGAGCCGTTACTGCCGCGCCCCGCCGTGCATCAGGCTTCGGCGACAGCCGGGAATTAAAACCCTTAAGGGTTAAAAAGCCAGTTCGGTCGGTCTCGCTCGCACGGTGATTGGCCCCGTCCGCCTATTGTTTAATGCACGTCGCATCCGGGTTAGGACACGGCGATTTGACAATTTGCGAGTCAGTATAGGAATAGTCTCAAAATAAATCGTTTAAGGATTGTTAAGTCGGGTTTTAACGAACCATCAATCGGTGTCGCCTCGTATCGCCACACGTACAGGTCATCCAGCACAAGGCCGTCGTTACCGCCTCAAATTCGCCAAAAAACTCAATTTATCTATATAATTCAACGAAATTGTCGCTCGCCAATCCGCCATATGCACGCCAACAACATGATCGAGCCGGCGTTTCCGAACGACGGCGAGATGATCGACGTTCTCGACAAGGTCGCTGACCTGCGAGCCGCCGCCGCACAACTCTCCGCCAGCGCGGGACCGGCTTCGCGCGATGTGCTCGCACCGCTGCTGCGCGCCATGAACTCGTACTACACGAACAAGATCGAGGGGCAGCACACCTATCCCGCGGATCTTGAAGCGGCGATCGAGCGGAATTTCTCGAAGGAAGACGAAACGTACCGGCGCCAGCAACTCGCCATCGCTCACATGCGGCTGGAGAAAGAACTTGAGCCGGTTGCGTTGCAGTCGTCCTGGGCGCAGCAGTTCAGTCCCGAGTGGATCTGCCGGATTCACCGTGAGCTTTACATGCAACTGCCGGAGGCGTCGCTGATCATCAAGGACGCCAGGGACCAGCCGCGAGGCAAGCTCGTTCCCGGCGCCTTGCGCGATATCGAGGTGACGGTGGGCAACCATCGCGCGCCGCCGGTCGAGATGCTGCCCGATCTGCTGCGGCATTTCGCATTCCGCTACGGGGTCGACAATTACTCGACGAGCAGAAAGGTCGCCGCGGCAGGCGCGGCATTGCATCGTTTATCGTGGATTCATCCGTTCGCGGATGGCAACGGCCGCGTAAGCCGTTTGCAGAATCACCTGCTCCTCACCCATCTCAAACTGACCGACGGACTCTGGTCGCCGATGCGCGGCCTCGCCCGTCGGCAGGCTGACTATTATGCGGCGCTCGGCGCAGCCGACAACCCGCGCAGAAACGATACCGATGGCCGCGGTAACCTGAGTTCCAGCGGCTTGACGCAATTCCTTTCGTTCTGGCTCGACGTGTGTATCGATCAGGTGGCGTTCATGTCCGGGCAGTTGTCGTTCGCCACGCTCGAACACCGCTTCGGCAGTCTGGCTTTGCAGATCACGCACGACTTCGGCCGCAGCATGTCGCATTCGCGCAATGCGATTCAGCCGGAGCAACTTGGCCGCGCGCTTTATCGCCTGTTTCAGATCGGCCGGTTGGAGCGCGGCGAATTCAAGGCGATGCTGGTTTCGGCGGACCGGACCGCGTCGCGTGCGATCGCACAGTTGCTGGCGTTGCGGCTCGTCAAGAGCGCAAGCCGGGTCGGGCCGCTGGAACCGGGATTGCCGTTCTTCAGCCTGCGTTTTCTGTTTCCTGGCCTGTGGCCCGAGGCCGATGGTGTGCCGGTACCGATCATCGACGCCGCTGCGCAAAAGAACGACGTCGCTTAGGCGGCGTGCGTGTCAGGTGAGGCGGGCATAAAAAAACGGCGTCGCCCCGACAAGGAAGCGACGCCGCTGAACACACCACCCTCGCGGGGGTCTAGCCGCACGAGTGACCTAACGGTAGCCGTTCGGAAAAGCGCGCTCAAGATGAAAGAACTGCGTTTGTAACGGCGCGCCAGGTAGCAATTACGCATCCCGTGAAGCGCGTTCGCGTCAGATCGAAGCGGCATCGGCGCCGCAAAATCATCAGATTTTAAGCATCATTAAACGTCAATTTACAGTCGCAGACGTTTGTTACAGACGCGTCTTTTAGCACCGTCGTTCGTGTTCAGGTCAAAAACCCAACATGTGGCGAATGCGAGCAGCGCGCGCCGCTCAACGTTCGCCTTCCAACTCCGGCATCGGCGCGAACAACGCGTCGAGATCGTCGTCGGAGAACTTGGTCGCGCCGGCTGAATCCTCGGAAAGAATGCTGTCCGCGAGCCCCGCTTTCTGCTCCTGCAACTCGACGATCTTTTCCTCGATGCTGCCCGCCGCGATCAGCTTGTAGACGAACACCGGCTTGTCCTGCCCCAGCCGGTGCGCGCGGTCGGTCGCCTGATTCTCGGCCGCCGGATTCCACCACGGGTCGTAGTGAATCACGGTATCGGCGGCGGTCAGGTTCAGACCCACGCCGCCCGCCTTCAGGCTGATCAGGAACAACGGCACCTCGCCTTGCTGGAACCGCTCGACCGGCGTGACGCGATCCGTCGTGTCGCCGGTCAGCAGCACGTAGGGAATCGCCGCTTCGTCGAGCGCTTCGCCGATCAGCGTCAGCATGCCGGTAAACTGCGAGAACAGCAGCACGCGCCGGCCTTCGTCGATCAGCTCCGGCAGCATCGACAGCAGCAGATCGAGCTTGGCCGAGCGCATCGGACGCAGCGGTTTTTCGATAATGTCCGCCTTGTCAGACTTCGCAGCTTTCGCCGCTTTCGCCGCCTTGCCTCGCTTCGCGCCGGACGCCGGGTCCGCTTGATCCACCCGATCCGCCGCGCCTACGCCGCTTTCCGTTCCGAGCGCCAGCGTTCTAACCAGTCGCGGATCGCAACACACCTGCCGCAACTTCAGCAACGCATCCAGCACGATGATGTGGCTGCGCGCGAGTCCCTGCGCGCTGACCGCCGCGCGCACCCGCTCCTGCATGGCGGTGCGCACGGTTTCGTACAGATCGCGCTGCTCGCCCTCCAGATCGACCGAGCACATGATGGTCGTCTTGGCTGGCAACTCCTTCGCGACCTCGTCCTTGCGACGCCGCAGCATGAACGGCCGGATGCGCCGCGCCAGCAGCGCGCGGCGCACGCCGTCGCCGTTCTTTTCGATCGGATTGCGCCAGCGTTTGGTGAAGTCCTGCTGGCTGCCGAGAAAACCCGGCAGCAGAAAATCGAACTGCGACCATAGTTCGCCGAGGTGATTCTCCAGCGGCGTCCCCGTCAAACACAGCCGATGCCGCGCGCGCAAACCACGAATCGCCTGCGCGGCCTTGGTGGTGGCGTTCTTCACGTACTGCGCCTCGTCGAGAATCAGCAGGTGGTAGTCGTGTTCGGCGAGCACCTTCTGATCGCGCCACAGCAACGCGTAGGTGGTCAGAATCAGTTCGTGTTCGACGATCTGCTCGAAGCGCTCCTTGCGCTGCGGGCCGTTGAGCACCAGCACCTTCAGAGCGGGCGCGAAGCGCCGCGCTTCCTCGCGCCAGTTGTGCACCAGCGTGGTCGGCACGACGATCAGCGCGGGCCGCGTCAGACGTCCCGCTTCCTTTTCGGCGAGGATGTGCGCGAGCGTCTGCACGGTCTTGCCGAGTCCCATGTCGTCGGCGAGCACACCGGCCAGATCCTGTTCGCGCAGATACTGCATCCAGTTCAGCCCCTGCTGCTGATACGCGCGCAATTCCGCCTTCAGGCCGCCCGGCACCGGCACCTCGCGCAGGCCCGGCCCCGCCTGCAGACGCTGCGCGAGTTGCCGGACCGAATCCTCGCCGTTGAACTGCCAGCGGCCGGTATCGTTCAAGGCGTTCAAGCGGCCGGCGTCGACGGCGGCCACGCGCAGCGGCGCGCCGTCCGCGAGCGTACCGCCGAGCGCGTCGAACAGATCGACCAGCACGCGCACCACCGGCTTCAACCGGTCGGCACGCAGGCGCAGACGCTTGTTCTCCTCGGTCTTCAACTCGATCTTTTCGTCGTCGGCGATCGATTCGAGCGCGCCGTTCAACCAGCGGCGATCGCGCCGGAACAGGTCGGCGAGCAGCGGCTCCAGCCGCACGTTGCGCTCGCCGATGCGGATGCCCATCTCCAGATCGAACCAGCCGTCGCCGGCTTGATGCGCGGTGCCGTCGATCGCATCGATCTCGATCACGTTGTAGCGGAACGCGGACGCCATGGTCACGCGCCAGCCTTTGGCGACAAGCTCCGGCACGGCGTCGTTGACGAATTCGGACCACGCGTCGGCATCGGGCAAGCCAAGCATCGTGTCGGGCAGCAGACGCGACGCGAAGACGCGGCTCGTCGGCACTTTCTGCAAACCGGTGCGGCGCAGTTCCAGCAGACGTTTTTTCTCGGCTTCGTAGCGGCGGCGAATATGGATCACGTCGCCGCCAGGCATCGGCACCAGCGTGACATTGCTGTCGACGTTGATGCTCACGCCGTCGTAGTCGAAGCTCACGCCCGCCAGTTCGACCGCCTCGGTTTTGCGCATGCCCGCCTTGCTCGCCGACGGCAGCGTGTGGCTGTTCAGCGTGAGCACCGGCACCGGTTCGACGTCGATCACGCGGATCGACGAGCCGTCCTGCGTGGGCGGCAACGGCAGGTCGGGCGCGATTTCGCGCAGCACGGAGGCGACCAGCGGCGCCTCGGCGAGCGAGATCGGCGGCATCGCGAGGTAGTCGGGCAACTGCTGGAACGGCAGCGACGATTCGACGATGCCCGCCTCGTTCGCGACGCCGTCCACGTACCACACCGGTTCCGTCGGCAACACCATGCTGGCGCGCGGCTCGGTGCGCAACACGGGGCGCAGGCGCTCGTCGGCAAGCGGCTCCCATTCGATGCGGCCAGGCCGATCCGCGCCGAGCGCCAGCGGCGTGGGACTGTCGCGACCGGGCTCGGTGTTGAAATCGAAGAACAGACGCCCGGTCGCGATCAGTTTCTGCAGCATCTCGGCGCCGCTCGTGCCGCGCAGGATGAACTGGCCGAAGTCCTCGCGCGAACGGCCGAGCCACAGGCCGCGCAGGATCGACAGGTCTTCGTCGGAGACGAATCTGGGTTGCTTGATCAGCGCGGCTTCGACGTTGGACCACGGTTCGTCGATCCGGAACACCGTGCCGTCCACGTTGAAGTGCGCGCGGTACAGCACCACCTCGTGGCGCATGTGGAAGTCGGACCAGTTCAGCCGGTAGGCGAGCGTCTGGCTGCGCGGCGCGGTGGAGGTCTGGGCGTCGGCCTCGGCTTCGGCGCGCGCGCGAAAGCGTTCGAGCCAGCTGACCAGTTCGGGACGCACGCCGCCCGCTGCCGACGCATGCGCCGGATTGGCCGCGAAGCCCGTTAGCGGGCGGAAATCGCGGCTGGCGTCGTGGTTGGCTTCACCGGCAAGGTGGCCGCTGTGGCCGCTTTCACCGCTGTAACCGGCGGGGTTGCCGGAGTCGCCGGGGTTAGCGCCGTCCGCCTCGCCGCCACGCTCGTCGAAGTTCACATGGTTGATGTGATCCATCTCGTCGTGATAGTCGAGTTCGGCGAGCAGCAACGCCGCGACATGCTTGCAATCGCGGCCGACCGGGCAGGTGCAATCGCCCTGCGCCCACGGCGAGCCGCCATCGGTGCGAAAGCGCACGCGCGTCTTGTACGGCTGCGCGCGCGTGCCTTGCACATAGCCGCTCAGCGAGGTGCCGTGCCACTTGAGATTCGTGACCGCGCCGACCGAGCGCGCCTTGGCGAGCGTGTGCGCACCGAGCCATTCCGCAATCCGTTCCCGATCGAAGAAAACTGACGACATCAGGGTCCATCCTGCTGTTGTTCTGTTCAGGCCTGTTCAGGCAAAAGCGCCCCCGGACGCGGGATAAGCGGCCCGGCGGACGGTCGACGCAGTCCGCGAGCCCGGGTCGCCGACGCCGGTTGCCGAGGGTAATCGGCCATTTTACGACGTGGCGCGCGCTGCTTGCAGACGCGCCGCCGCGGGTTAGAGCGCAGCGGCCGCGGCGACCTCGATCTCCACGCCGGCCGCCGCCAATACCTGCGCGAGCGCCGGCGGCGGCGCTTCGTCCGTCACCAGCAGATCGACGCCGTCCGGCTCGAACACATGAAGCAGCGCGCTATGGCCGATCTTCGCGCGATCCGCCGCGACGATACGGCGCTCGGCCTGCGCAAACGCGGCTTGCGCGAACGCCACGTCGGCGGGCAGCGCATCCATGAAGCGCCCTTGCAGATCGATCGCCGTGACCGAGACGATCGCGTGACGCACGCGGAACTGGCGCAGAAAGGCGAGCACGCTGTCGCCGAACGCGGCGGAGTCGTCGGCGCGCAATTCGCCGCCGGCGATGAATACGCGATTACCGTTGCGCGCATTGAGCACGCGCGCGACTTCGATGGAGTGGGTGACGACCGTCAGACGCGAGCGCGCGGCCAGCGCCTCGGCGATCCGCAGACAGGTCGTGCCGCCTTCGATGATCAACGATTCGCCGTCCCTCACCCGCCCGGCGATGTGCGCGGCCATCGCCCGTTTGCCCTCGAGACTCGTGCCCATGCGACGCGGGAACGGCGGTTCGTCGAGCCGTTCGGGCAGCATCACGCCGCCGTGGACCTTGATTAGCAGGCCGTCCGCGATCAGCGGCTTGATCGTGCGGCGGATGGTTTCGTCGGACACCTCGAAGCGCGCGGCCAGATCCGTAATCGTGCAGGTGCGCTCGTCGCGCACGAGGCGGAGGATTTCGGACTGGCGGAGGGTGGTGAACATGGCGTTGGCGGCATGGTGGACTGGACGGAGTCTAGCAAAAACCACGGAATTCGATGAATCATTCCCACACATTACCGCATCAAACCACATTCAGCGGTAACGGCGATTTCCGTGGACGGCTCGATTCCCGCGGCCTGACTCGCCAATCCATGACCCTTGTGTGACACAAACCCAATCCCAACAACCCGGTCTCATAGGTGTTGCAATTTGTGTTTTTCATAGGCAATCTGTGCGCATTGAATCAACTCAATCCCACACATGTCCACACCCATCCCTTCCCATGCCCGCGTCGTCATCATCGGCGGCGGGATCATCGGCTGTTCGGTCGCCTATCATCTGACCAAACTGGGTTGGACCGATGTCGTGCTGCTCGAACAGGGCCAACTGTCGTGCGGCACCACCTGGCATGCGGCCGGGCTCGTCGGCCAGTTGCGCGCGCAGGAGAGCATGACGAAGCTGATCCGCTACTCCACCGCGCTGTACGCCGAACTCGAAGCCGACACCGGCCTCGCGACCGGCTGGAAACAATGCGGTTCGCTGTCGGTTGCCCGCACGGCCGAGCGCATGACCCAGTTAAAGCGCACCGCCGCCGTCGCGCGCGCGTACGGCGTGACCTGCGACGTGATCGGCCCGCGCGAAGCCGGCGACCTGTGGCCCGTCATGCGTACCGACGACCTGCTGGGCGCCGTCTGGCTGCCCGGCGACGGCAAGGCCAACCCCACGGATCTGACCCAGGCGCTCGCGCGCGGCGCCCGCCAGCGCGGCGCACGCATCGTCGAAAACACCCGCGTGACGGCGATCCATACCCGCACGCCGCAGCACGAGAAAGCCGCGCACGGCGCGCGCGAAGTCAGCGGCCTCGCGTGGCGCAACAAGGACGGCGACGAAGGCACGCTCGGCGCGGACATCGTCGTGAATTGCGCGGGGCAATGGGCCAAGGCGGTCGGCCGGCTGTGCGGCGTGACCGTGCCGCTGCATTCGGCCGAGCATTACTACATCGTCACCGAACGGATTGCCGGCGTGCATCCGGACCTGCCGGTCATGCGCGATCCGGACGGCTTCATCTACTTCAAGGAGGAAGTGGGCGGCCTCGTGATGGGCGGCTTCGAGCCGGACGCGAAACCGTGGGGCATGAACGGCATTCCCGAGAACTTCGAGTTCCAGTTGCTGCCCGACGATTGGGACCAGTTCGAAATCCTGATGGAAAACGCGCTGCAACGCGTGCCCGCGCTCGAGACCGCGCAGGTCCGGCAGTTCTACAACGGTCCCGAATCGTTCACGCCGGACAACAACTTCATGCTCGGCGAAGCGCCTGAATTGAGGGGGTTTTTCGTCGGCGCGGGCTTCAACTCGATGGGCATTGCGTCGGCGGGCGGCGCGGGCATGGCGCTCGCCGAATGGATCGTCGCGGGCGAGCCGACCATGGATCTCTGGCCGGTGGATATCCGCCGTTTCGCGCGCTTCAACGGCAACGACACCTGGCTGCACGACCGCGTGAAGGAAACGCTCGGCCTGCACTATGCGATGCCCTGGCCGAATCGCGAACTGGACAGCGCGCGGCCGTTCCGTCGTTCGCCGCTGTACGCGCTGCTGCGCGACGACGGTGCGTGCTTCGGCAGCAAGATGGGCTGGGAGCGCGCCAACTTTTTCGCACCGGCGCCTGCCGAAGCGAAGATCGACTACGCCTTCGGCCAGCAGAACTGGCTGCCGTGGAGCGGCGCCGAACACCGCGCCTGCCGCGAAGGCGTCGCGCTGTTCGACATGACCTCGTTCTCCAAATTGCTGCTGAAGGGCCGCGATACGTGCGAGGTCCTGCAAGGCCTCGTCGCGAACGATGTCGACGTGCCGCCCGGCACCACGGTCTACACCGGCATGCTGAACGAGCGCGGCGGCTACGAATCGGATTTCACGCTCACGCGCCTGAGCGACGATCAATACCTGCTCGTCACCGGCAGCGCACAGACCACGCGCGACTTCGACACGATCGAGAAAGCGATCCCGCACGACAAACACTGCACGCTGGTGGACGTCACCGGTCAGTACGCGGTGCTCGCCGTGATGGGGCCACACTCGCGCGCGTTGCTGCAGAGCGTATCGAAAGCCGACTGGAGCAACGAGGCATTCGCGTTCGGCCAGAGCCGCGAGGTCGATCTCGGCTATGCGACGGTACGGGCCACGCGCCTCACCTATGTCGGCGAACTCGGTTGGGAACTGTACGTGCCGGTCGAATTCGCGGTCGGCGTGTACGAGACGTTGCACGCGGCAGGCAAGGCGTTCGGTCTCGTCAACGCCGGTTACTACGCGATCGACTCGCTGCGGATCGAGAAAGGCTATCGCGCGTGGGGCCGCGAATTGTCGCCGGATACGAATCCGTTCGAAGCGGGCCTGTCGTTCGCGTGCAAGCTCGCTAAAGACATCCCGTTTCGCGGCCGCGACGCGCTGCTGAAGTTGCGCGAGCAACCGTTGCGCCGCCGCATGGTCGTGCTGACCGTCGACGATGCCCCACACCATATGCTGTGGGGTGGTGAAGCGATTCTGCGCGACGGCAAGCCGGTCGGTTTCGTGAGTTCGGCGGCGTTCGGGCACACGCTCGGCTGTCCGGTCGCGATGGGCTATGTGAATCATCCGGATCATCCAGGCACCGGCGCGGATACCGCGTATCTGACGGGCGGCGCATATGCGATCGACGTCGCCGGCGAACTGCTGCCGGCGACGCTGCATCTTAAAGCGCCGTACGATCCGCGCTCGGAGCGCGTCAAAGGCTGACGGGCCGGACCTGATGCGCGCGCTTCGATCAACGGCTCAACGTCCGCCGCGCGCCATGCTCGCGAACACGCCGTCGCGGCGGATCAGCCCATGAAACAGCGCCGCCGCGAGATGCAGCAGCACGGTCGCGAACAACGCGAAGGCGAGCCACGTGTGCAACGCGCGCAGCAAAGCGAACAGCGCGGCGTCGTGCGGCGCGATCGGCGGCAGATGCAACGGCAACGGATAACCCGCGGCCGACAGCATCGCCCAGCCGATCAACGGCATGGCCGCCATCAGCAGATACAGCACGAGGTGCGAGGCTTTGGCCGCGAAGCGCTGCGGCGCGGCCATGTCGTCGGGCAACGGCGGACCACCGCGTTTGATACGCACGCCGGCGCGCAGTATCACCAGCAATAGCAAGGCGATGCCGAGCGGCTTGTGAACCGCGAGCAGCACGTTGTGCGCGCGCGAAACGGTGGCCACCATGCCCACGCCGATGAACAGCATCGCGACGATCAAGGGCGCCATCAGCCAGTGCAGCAGACGCGCGAGCGGAGTGAAGTGGGTGCGCGTCGGCATCATGAATGGTCTCCTGCTTCGTTTTTTGTCTGGTTTTCCGCGTGGGTCGCGGCTTGATGCAGCGCGGGCTGCAATGCTTCTTCGCGCGTGCGGCGCTTGTACGACAGCGCATAGGCCGCCGAGCGCGCGGCGAGCAATGGATCGCCGGAGGGTTTGATGCCGGACGGCAGGATGGTCGGATCGAAGTTGACGTCGCGGCATGCACCGTCTTCCTGCGACGTCGCGTGTTCGAGCACCAGCGTGCCGGCGTCGATATGCTGCCGGTCATTGGGCCATTGAAGCGTCGCGTCGTCGGTGGGATCGCCCGGTTGCGCGACCGTCAGAATCAGATGCCAGCGCAACGGTCCGTTCTCGAGGCGCTGATTCAGATCGGCGGCGAGGAAATTCTTTTCGGCCTTCTGCGCGTCCGTGATCGGCGCGTACGGCGTCTCGGGCACCATCGCCCAGCGCACCGCGCGCACGTTGTCCTCGCGATCGCTGAACAGGAATGCGTTGATGCCGTAATACGCGGCGTTCGCCAGACTCGACGAAGGCGGATGCGCCTTCACCCACGCCTGAAACGGCTGGGTCTCCGGATTGGCGGCGTAAAACGCCTTGAGTTTCGCGGGATCGGGCTTGCCGGTCGACGGGTCGGGCATGGCCGCCTGCAGTTGCCGATAGAACTGCTCGGGCGTATGCACCGCGAACACCGGCGTCGAGTTCATCCCGGTGCGCCATTGCTCGCCGTTCGGCAACTGGAACAGCAAGGCCATGCTGCGCACCGGCACACTGGTATCGGGCGCGGACGGATTGCCGCCCGGAATCGCGAAACGTCCGCTCACGGGCGTACGGCCCGGCGCGAACACGGTTGCATGCGAGAGCGTCGCGCCGTCGCCGTTGCTGTCGAAGTAACCCTCCACGCAGAGCCCCTTCGCATGATTGCGCCGATAGCCCGGATGCGGCTGACCCGCTACCGTCTGGAACGTATCGATGATGCGCGAAGCGGACAGGCGCGCTGGCGTGAGCCAGCCGGCGGTGTAGGCAAAGCCGCCGGCCAGCGCCAGCACGACGGCGCCGATCGCGGCGAGCCGGCATGGCACGCAGACGGATCGTGACGGGGGAACGGGTGAGAGTGGCAAGACGCCTCCTGGTTGATCGGGTAGATGCGCGGATAGATGCACTGACCGGCTAACACAGGATTCGGCGATCTATTCCCGTCGTCTTCCGGCGCGCCCGTTCGATGTCCGCGCCGGAAGCCGTGGCCTCGCGCCCTACGCTTCAATTCGCGTTGCCCGATTCGACGCTGCCGCTCGCCACGCCGCCGGTATCGGTCGCACGCGAAGCCTGCGCGGCGAGCGCTTCCTTGTGCTGCTGCACCTGCTGCGCGAAGACGGGGCTGACATCGGGATACGACGCATCGGTCACGTAATTCAGGCCGTTTTGTTGTGCCTCGATCAATTCCTGGTAGACCTGAGCACGCGTCTTGGCTTGCGCAAACGCGCCCGACGAAGCGGTCATGACGGCGATGGACAGAACGGAAAGCGCTGCTGCAAAAGTGATCTTCTTCATGATGAACTCCTGAGAGTGTTGTGCGGGTTCGCATGAGGGAGAACCGCATGTCGCCGGCTTTTATTCCTGTTTTTTTCGCGTGAAAAAATATGCTTGAAAGCGGGAATAAAACGCGCTGTCGCTGTGTTCGCCTCCCCGACAGCCGAGCTTCGGCAACCCTTTGATATCGCGCCGACGCGCGCTCGATGCATCGCCCACACCATGACATCCACGCCCATGCCGCCCGATTCGCCGCTCTCCGAAGCCGACATCCAGGCCTACGCGGACGGTACGCTGACGCCGGAGCGCATCGCGTATCTGCGCGACTATCTCGGCAAGGACCCGGCGGAAGCGCGCCGCGTCGCGTTTTATGGCCGGCTCAACGCGCAGATCCAGGCCGCCTTTCAAACCACGGACGAGCCGTCGGCGGAACGCGGCGGCGCGTCGGCTTCAGGTGGCGCTTCAGATGGCGGACAGGAGCGAACGAAAGGCGTGAAAGAGACAAGCGGGACACGACGCGCCAGAAACACAAAAGGCGCCGGAAAAATGCCGCCACGCGGCCGTCTGCTGAACACGCTCGCCGCGTTGTTCCTGACGGCGGCGGCGGCCAGCGGCTGGATCGCCGCATCGCAGGTATCCGCGCAGGCGCTCAGCAACGCCGCGGTGATGCAACTCGCCGAAACCGCCGCGGCGCCGTTTCCTGCAGCCACGCCGACGCGCGCCGATCCCGATGCACCGGATCTGACGCACATCGGCCTGCGTCTGGTCGATCGCAAGGTGTTGCCGCTCGGCCCCCTGCAACGCGCCGACGAATACGTCTACCTGAACGGCGACAACCAGCCGGTCGTCCTGATCTCGACTCAGGCGTTGTTCGCGCCGGGGCAGCCGCAATGGGCGGCGCGCCGCGTCGGCGATCTGCGGCTGTTGAGCTGGACCACGCAGCAGCGTCGCTTCGTGGTGGCCGGCGATGCCCGCACCCACGGTCTGATGCGCGCCGCCGACGTCATGACGATGCATTAACCGCTCGACCCTCTCATAGCAGGCACGCCATGATCCACGCCGTCTCACCCGCTCGCTCGTACTTGATACGACACAGCGCAAGCCAACGGAATAAAATCCGCTCACGCGTGTTCGCCACTCGAAAGCAACCGGTGACGCGCCCGACGCTCACCGGCCCTCTGCCCCCACCCAGCCCCTTGAACGGGATCAAACATGGATGTCCGTGACGAGTTGATGGAGCACGTGCCGCGATTGCGACGCTACGCGCGGGCGCTGATCAACAATCGCGACCTCGCCGACGATCTGGTGCAGGACACGCTCGAACGCGCGCTCGGCCGCACCGGCATGTTCCAGCCGGGCACCGATCTGCGCGCGTGGCTATTTACGATCATGCACAACGTGTTCGCGAATCAGGCGCGCAAGGCGTCGTCGCGCGCCGTCCACGTGACGGTCGACGACGACAGCGTGAACGAAAGCGAATTCGCGGTCGCCTCCGACCAGACCCGCTCGCTCGAAATGCGCGACCTCGACTACGCGCTGCAACGCCTGCCGCTGGAGCAACGCGAAGTCGTGCTGCTGGTCGGCCTCGAGGAGATGAGCTACGCCGACGTGGCGCTCGCGCTGAACATTCCGCTCGGCACGGTGATGTCGCGGCTGTCGCGCGGCCGCGAGCGTCTTCGCGCGTTGATGGCGGGCACGCAGCCCGGTGCGAAATTAAAGGTGGTGCGATGAACGAGCAATCCCTGCCGATCGGCGAAGAAGACCTGCACGCCTACGTGGACGGCACGCTGTCCGACGAACGCCGTGCCGAGGTGGAGCGCGCGCTCGAACAGAGCCCCGAACTGGCCGCGCGCGTCAGCGACTATTTCTCGCTCAACAATCTGTTCCACGAACGCTACGACCGCGTATTGAGCGAGCCGGTGCCTAAACGTCTGCAAGCGCCCGCGCCGCGCCGCTCGCGCGTGGCCGCCAACTGGCCGCAGTTCGCGGGCATGGCGGCGGCGCTGGTGCTGGGGATCGGCATCGGCGTGGGCACGCACATGGGGCGCGACGTCGCGTTGCCCACGGGCGCGCTTCATGGCGAGACGTCGGGCGACACGCGTCCGGTGAGCGCGGACAGCAGCGAACTGTTCGCCCGCCAGGCAGCGGTCGCGCACGTGGTCTACATGCCCGCGGTGGACCGCCCGGCCGACATGAGCGCAGACCACGAACAGGACTTCGTGCAATGGCTGTCGAACCGGCTCGGCACCAACGTGCATCCGCCGATCCTGTCGAAGAGCGGCTTCAATCTGTCGGGTGGCCGGCTGCTGCCGGGCGCCGATGGACCGACCGCGCAGTTCATGTATCGCGGCCCGAACGGCGAACGCGTGACGCTGTGCATCTCGCGCCGCAAGGTGAACTCGAATACCACCGCGTTCAAGCTGTATCAGGACGGACCCGTCAACGTGTTCTACTGGGTCGATGGCGATTTCGGGTATGCGGTGTCGGGCGGGATCGACCGCAAGCAACTGCTGCAGTTGTCGCACGATGTGTATTCACAGCTGACGGGGGTCGCGCCGGGTTGAGGGGCGAATGGGCGCGCTGCGGCGCGGCTGCATTTCGCGTTATCCCGCCCATTGCGGCGCGCCGCGGTCTGTTATCTAGCTGCCTGCGCCGCGTCCCCGATCGAGCGACGCGGCTCGCAACGCGTCGCCGGGACGGGTGAAGAACTGCTGGCGCAACTGCGCGATCTGCGCATCGCGTTGCTGGGCCGGCAGATTCTGTTGTTCGATCTGCGCGCGCTGGCTCGCATAGTCGGCGTAACGGGCCTGCCATGCGTTGTCCGCCTGCTGCATCTGCACCGCGCGTTCCGCCGCTTCCGGACCGAGCGTCTGCGTGAGTTGCGCGCGCATCGCATCGAGCGAGCCGCCCTGTTTTTGCGCCTGCGCTTGTGCCTGATTCAGTGCATCGAGCGCCGCCTGCTGCTGACGGATGCGCTCGTGCGCGGCACGCACTTCAGGCGGCAAAGCCGCGTCGAGCGTCGCGAGCCGCGCCGCTTTCTGCGCATCGCTCAAGGTTGGATCGGAGGCAATGCGCAGACGCGCGAGATCGGTGTGTTGCTGCTGCGATTCCTCGCCGAAGAACGGCGCATTCCATTCGCCCATCAAGCGCGTGCCCAACGCGTCGCGCTGATCGAGTTCGAGTTGCAATCCGTCGAGATCGATCTTGCTGCCCGGCGCAGGCGTCGCTGATGCCGTTTGCGGCAGTTGCGCCAGCGCCTTCAGATAATCGTTGTAGCGCCGCCAGACATCGCGCGCTTCGTCCGCGGCCGGTGTGCCTTCCAGTTGCGCGTCGATCTGCCGGCGCACCAGCGTGTCGAGCGTCGTCGCCGGGATTTCGTTTTGCGTGGTCAGGAAGTAGTCGAAGAAATCGCGCACCGCCCGCGTGCGCGCGAGACGGCCATGACCGTCGGTCGGCAGGCGCGGCGGCGACGAACCGTCGAGCGAGGCCGGCAAACCGCTCGCCGCCAGGCTCGCATCCGGATCGGCCGCCGACGCATTCGCCGCCTGCGCGGCGCTCGTCGCGTGCCCCGCCTCGCCGGCGGCGACGCGCTGCGACGGCGGCGCGCGATTCACCCAGAACGCGACGCCGGCCGCCACCGCCGCGACCGTCACATACGCCAGCCACTGACTCCGTGCCCGGCCGCGCTGCCGTTCGACTCGCGGCATCCGCTCACACGCCTTGCGTCTTCAGGCGGTTCGCCTGAGTCCGGATCACCGCGACCGGGTCCGCCGCATTCGCGCCGCGCACGCCGAGCAACTGGTTGATCTCGTCGAGATGGTTCCACTTGTAGCTCGTGCCGAGCACCTTGCCGTACAGCGCGCTGCACACCGACACGAGGCCGTCGTTCTGCCCCGACTGACGGCTCAGCATCACGGCGCCGGTGCCGTACAGCACGAGCGTCGACGGATCGAGCACGTTGGCGGAATCGAGCGGCGCGACGCTGGTATCGGTCGCGCCCGGGATGCCGAGCACCGAGGTCGGCTGGATCGCGCTACCGGCCCACGAGTACAGCAGATGCGTGTTGCCGTTCACCGTTTCGGTCGCCGCGCCGGTCTGACACGAACCGGGTGCGCCGAGGCCCGCGCTCGGATAGCGCGTATTGAAGTCCGCCGCGTTTGCCGTAGTCAGCGTTTGTAGCGCGGCCACCGCGTCCTGATCCGTGTTGTGCGTGCTGCTCGTCAGGATGCCGAAGATATTCGCGAACGACGCGATGATCGGCGTGGACAATCCGGTCGGATCTTTCTGCAACGCGGCCACGACGAAGTCCGCGAACTCCGAGCCGCGATGCGGCGTGCCGATCGTCGTCACCGAGGCCACCAGTTCCGGCGCGACCGCCGCGACGTAGCGCGAGGTCAGCCCACCCTGACTGTGGCCGATCAGGTTCACCTTCGTCGCGCCGGTGGCCGCGAGGACCTGCTTCACGTACGCGAGCAGTTGTTCACCGCGCCCGTTCGGACCGTCGTCGCTCTGGAAGCCCGAGAGATTCGCCACGTACACGGTCGCGCCGTGCTGCTGAAGGTCGGACTGAATGCCGTACCAGTAGTCGAGCACGCCGAGGTATTTGTCGGTGCCCGAGAGACCGTGAACGAGAATGATCGGATAGCGCGTGGCCGCGTAATCATCGACGCTGGCGCTGGCCGTCGCGGCAACCGCGCGATTCGCATCCGATGGTGTGGCGAGGGTGAGCAGCAGCGCGAACGGCGCCTGAGTCAAGGCAGCGGCGAGTGCCCAGGCAACGAAGCGAGAACCTTTCGATTTCGACATGTACGGCCTCCGGTTGCGAAGTCCGCGTATTTAGCTATACAAATCGGGCGGCGGCAATAGAGCGGGAACTCCAAATCCCGCATGCTGCACTGCGTTTCGATGGCCTATCGCGCTGTTGCAATGCGGCGGGCATGGAGCGTGGGAAGCTCGACAATGCTGGCTGAATTCGCGCTTGACTTGATCAGTTCGCGCGGCGTGACGCCGAGCAGGCGACCCATCCAATGCGCCATGTGACTCTGATGCGCGAAGCCGGTGTCGAGCGCGATCTGACTCGCGCTGAGCTTGCCCTGCAGCAGCAATGCGCGCGCACGTTCGACGCGCCGCCGCACCACGTATTGATGCACCGGCATGCCGAGCGTTTCGCGGAACAGCACCTTGAAATGCGGCACGCTCAGATCGGCGAGCGCGGCGAGTTCGGTGAGCGTGAGGCGCTGATCGAGATGCGCCTCGATAAAGTCGATCACGCGCGCGGCGGTTTTCGGCGCGAGCGTGCGGCGTTTGTCGTCGAGCGAAGGGGCGCTGCCGATCAGACGCACCACCATCGCCGTGACCAGGCTTTCGGCGTAGAGCGGATCGGACGTGTCGTCCGCTTCGAGTTCCGCGCGCAATGCCCAGGCGAGGTGCTGGAAGCGCGGGTCGCGCATCTGGAACTGCGGACGGATCTGCGACTCGCTCGACTTCAACGCGAGTTGTTCGATCGTGCGTTGCGCGAAGGCCTCGCCGAACCACACGCTGAAAATCGTGCAGGCGTCGTCGTCGGTCCACTGGCCGTCCAGGCCCGCGGGAATCACGTCGGCGTCGCCATGCGACTGGATGCGCGACTGGCGTCGTTCGTTGCACACGCAACGAGCCCGTACCGGCGCACCCACATGCACGCCCACCCGATGCAGCTTGAACGCCGGCATGCGATGCAGCCCCGCCGACACGTTCACCAGCTCCGCGCCGAAGCCTTGCCAGCCCAGGCCCTTGCTGGAGCGCAACGCAATGCGGGAGCCGCTGTGCGGCTGCGGAATCGGGGTGACGGCATTCATCGCTTTCCTCGTGGACGGCGGTCGATATCGGCGTATTGTGCGGGGTTTTTCGCGGCGGCGCTCGACTCTACGGGATATCGCCGCGGATGCTGCGATGCCGCGGCGCAAACCGTCATCCGAATCTGCGCAACGCCATCCCAACCCGCGCGTTTTTACGCCGTCTGCTCTCTACGATGACGTCATGCCGATTCATCGAGGAGAGCGACATGTACGTGATATTTGGGGCGGCCGGACGCGTCGGCCATGCCAGCGCGGCGGCCTTGCGCGAAGCGGGCCAGGCGGTGCGCGCGGTGGTGCGCGAGGTGGTGCAGGATGGAAAGCCGGGCGAGTCGATCGCGCAGGTCGAACGGCTCGAACAGCTCGGGTGCGAGGTCGCGGTCGCGGATCTGCGCGACACCGCGTCGGTGGCGCGGGCGATCGAAGGCGCGTTCGCGGTGCAGATGCTGTGCCCGTTGCCGCGCACGCAGGGCGACCTCGGCGCCGAGATGCGCCAGATGATCGACGCGAGCGTCGCCGCGTTGCAGGCCAATCCGCCGCAGCGCGTGCTCGGCCTGTCCGACTACGGCGCCGAACACGCGAGCGGCACGGGCATCACGACGCTGTTCCACTACCTCGAAACGCAATTGCGCGGCGTCGACGCCCAGTTGATCTTTCTGCGCTCCGCCGAACACATGCACAACTGGGCGCGCATTTTGCCCGCGGTGCTGACGAGAGGCATGCTGCCGAGTCTGCATCTGCCGGCAAGCAAGCGTTTTCCGACGGTCGCGGCACAGGACGTCGGTCGTCTGGCCGCCGAGCTGCTGCTCGACGACCGGGCGCTGAACGTATCACCGCGTGTGGTGAGCATCGAAAGCGTGCAGCGCGTGAGCACGCTCGACGTCGCGCGCACGCTCGGCGAACTGGCGCAACGTGACGTGACCGCACGCGAGGTGCCGCGCGAAGGATGGGCCGCGACGCTCGAAAACGCCGGCCTCGGCGCTGCGCACGCGCAACTGATCATGGATCTGTACGACGCGCACAACGCGGGACGTATCGACGTCGAGGCGAACGTCAGCGAGCGGCATTTCGGGGCGACGACGCTCGCGCAGGCGTTGGCGGCAATCGTGCCGGTGCCCGCCCGTCAAACGGCTTGAGGAGGTCGCATGCACACTTGTCCGGTATGGCGCGTGGCGATGAAGTCGCGGCCTGTCATGAGTTATTGCGCGTCGCGGGACCGGGAGGGCGTCGTCAAAGGTAGGTGGCTCGCCCTCCTGGCTGGCCTGCTGGGCGTCGTGGGTTGGTTCGCGCTGCGGGATCTGCTGAACGCTATCCCCGATAGCAACGACGACTTCGGGCTGTTCTGATTCGTCGTCGTTGGGCGTTGCGGGATGTGACGCGTGGAATTGACGGATTGACGGATTGACGCTGTCAACGCCAAATCCTGTACAATTTGCCTAACTTGCCCATTTTGCCTAAAGGAGGACGCACCATGGTCAACCTGAAGCAAACGCGCCCAACGAGAGCCGCATTGGCGAAGGCGATTGAAAGCAGGGTCGAGCGTATGGACATGGCCGGCCTGCTGGAACTTGCCGTCACACTGAACATTCCCATTCCACGATCGGACACGGCCATTCGTGCTCGCGAGCGGGCGCCCTTTACCCCATTGACGCAACCGTCCGTGCCAAAAGACAAAGTGCTGCAAGGCAGCGGCATCGGTCCAATCGTGTCGGCGGCGGAAGGCGCGCAGATGCTCGATATGGTCACGGTCGATAATGCGGCCGCGGACTGGATCGAGAGCGATCTCGTGGGCGCCGGGCAACTGGTCCACCAGCTTCACATTTCACGCGGGACACTCGATAACTGGCGAAAGGCAAACAAGATCGTCGCCTTGCGCAAAGGCCTTCGCAACTTCGTTTATCCACTTCGGCAGTTCGAGCGGCGTAGGCCCGTCGAAGGTCTCGACGCGATCGCGCCGCTATTCGTTTCGCCGGAAGAAGCGTGGGAGTGGCTGGTTACCCCCAATCGCATGACTGATGGCAAGCCGCCAATCGACAAGCTGCACGATGGTGACGTAACGCTGGTATTAAGCGCGGCGGAGGGCGCGTTCGATTACACGTGAAAATAGCTTTATCTAAATTGCGGGAACGGGTCTTGAAGGCTCGCATTGCCGGCTGGCCGCGCATCATGCCCAATCAACATCGTTCGACGCCGACGAGTGCGGGCCATGGCTCGAGCCGCTTCTCGAGTCCTTCGCGAACGTTCCGTGTTCTCTACGCCGCCGATAATTTTCCGACTGCCTTCGCGGAAACCGTCGTTCGCGACCGCTTCGAAGGCAAGGCCAGGCGCTTTCTCTACCGTCCGCATCTGGAACAATTGTGCGTGACGTCGATCAGTTCGAACCGCAAACTGGCGTTGCTCGATCTACGAGGCGCAGCCGCGTACGAAACTGGAATTGATACCGACGCCAATCGCGCCCGTGGCCATGGCTCCGGGCAAGCACTGTCGGAAGCGGTGCACGCGAACATGGCCGATGTCGACGGCATCCTCTTTAATTCGCGTCTAACCACTGGCGACTGCATGGCGATCTACGACCGAGCGTTTCCGGCCCTCTCGGCCACGCCGCCGGTTGCGCTGATCCAGGCGAAGGTATTGTCAGCCGAGCTCGATCGCCTTGGCATCACGGTTCGCCGGAAGCGCGGCTATGAAGCGTCGTGACACGCCCAATACAAATTTGAATTGAACGCCGCGCGGCTGCGTGACACCGCAACCGCGCTTGAGTCTACGACCACTCGCCGCCCAAACGAACGCTATTCGTTTTCATCGAAGTAATGCCCAAACTTCGTCTGCTTCGTGCGGATATAGCGCTCGTTTTCCTCGCGCATCGGAATCGCCAGCGCCACGCGTTCGCACACCGGAATACCGTGCTTCGACAGCGTGTCGAACTTCTCCGGATTGTTGCTCATCAGACGCACCGACGTGACCTTCAGCGTACGCAGAATGCCGGCCGCCGAATCGTATTCGCGTGAATCGTCCGGCAGGCCGAGGTCGAGATTCGCCTCGACCGTGTCGCGCCCCTGTTCCTGCAGCGCATACGCGCGAATCTTGTTCGACAGGCCGATGCCGCGCCCTTCATGGCCGCGCAGATACAGCAGCACGCCGCAGCCTTCCGCCGCGATGTAGCGTAGCGCGAGATCGAGTTGTTCGCCGCAATCGCAGCGATAGGAGCCGAGCACGTCGCCGGTCAGACATTCGGAATGCAGGCGCGTCAGCACGGAGGATTTATTGGCGACGTCGCCCATCACGAGCGCGAGATGTTCGGCACCGCTTTCGCATACGCGAAACACGTAGGAGGTGAACGTGCCGTAGCGCGTGGGAAGCGTGGCGGTGGCGTCGAGAATGACGCATTCGCCGTCGAGGGCGCCGTCTGCCGCGGGCGACGGATCGTGAGACGTGAGCATGGCGTTGTACAAGGGTGCTGACATGAACCCGAGCGAATCGGGGATGAGGTACGGAGTGCGAGTTTACCGCTAATCGGCGTACCGCACCGGATGCCCATACGTATCATGCGGATGCGCCGCGCCGTCAGTGCTCGCCGTGAATGGAACGCTTGAACCGCCCCAGGTATTCCCGAAGTACCCCAGCGCCGCGCCCCGCCTATACTGGAATGGCCTGTCCCTCACGACAGCACGCCACGCCGGCATGCTGCACTGCGAAACGGAGCCGCTCCATGACAAGCGTTGCACAGCTTCTTAAAACTAAACCGGACAACACCACCGTCTTCACGATCGGGGCCGACGATTCCGTCTACGACGCGATCAAGCTGATGGCCGAAAAAGGCATCGGCGCGCTGGTCGTCACCGACGGCGACAGCATCGCCGGAATCGTCACGGAGCGCGACTACGCGCGCAAGGTGGTGCTGATGGACCGCTCGTCGAAGGCGACGCCGGTACGCGACATCATGAGCAAGGCGGTGCGCTTCGTGCGCCCCGACCAGACCACCGACGACTGCATGGCGCTGATGACCGAGCGGCGCATGCGGCACCTGCCGGTGATCGAGAACGAGCGTCTCGTCGGAATGGTGTCGATCGGCGACCTGGTGAAGAACATCATCGCCGAGCAGCAGTTCACTATCCAGCAGCTCGAGTCCTACATACACGGGGAGCGGCCTTGATCTAGCCGCTGCTCGCGTAGTCGATCTCCCCTGCTGTTGCCTGTAGCCGTCCGCTGTCACGTGACGTAAATCGACGCTGGCACATTACGTACGCGAAGCGGACGCAAAAAAAGCCCAATCCTTCAGTAGGTTGGGCGAAGCTACCTTGCGGCAGCGGAGGTTCTGCAAAACTGGGACCGCCGATTTATCGTTGCGGGTGGGAGCGCGTGCGGTCCACGCGCTCCCACCTCGAAGTTCCTGCATCAAACATCCTGCATCCATCGAACAACCGGTGACGATCAACCGGTCACTTACCGGATCAATTGCCGCAGTACACCGACTTCGGGCCCGACATCGGCTGCACCACGCCGCCAGCCTGGGACGAACCGCTCATCGCGCCACCGTAACCGCTGGTGTCGGCAACCGGTTCCTGGGTTTGCGCGATTGCCGGGTTCTGCGCGTCCACACGGCGCTCAGCCGCCTGGACGTTGCCCGGATAGGCGGCGTCGCTGCTGTCGGCCGGGTTATAGCCGGCGTGTTCCATCTGGATCAACTGGTCGCGAACTTCGGCGCGCGTCACGGGTTGCTGGCTCGACTGGGCGAACGACGCGACCGGGGCGGCGAGAACGGCTGCAATGGCGACTGCCTTGATGAGCGATTTCATGATGACTACCTCCAGACTTGGTTTTATTTGCTTCGCTTGCCACACCATGTGAGAAGCGAGTGATTTCAGTCTAGTCACCTGCCGGTCTCGGGAAAACCCGTAATTCAGAGATAGATAATTGTTGTAATCGCAAGAATGCGTGGTGAATTGCCGGGATGAAGGCTTATTGAGTTAGCCTTACCGTAATAATTGTCGGGATCGTAACGCAATGTGTCTGACGTTTCGAAACTACCGATCGCTTGGTCGATCCACACGCCGCCGAGCGCCGCTTTTGCGCGCGGCTATTCCTGCGTGCGGTCGGGAGCGGCCATGTCGGCGGCCGGCACGATCAGCAACTTCCGCGGTCCGCTAACGAACGCGCTGCCGGGCTCGAAAAACCGCAGCGGCCGCTCCATCTCACGCGACAGCCCGATTCGCGTCGTCACGCCAACCGGCACCTCGCCACGTTCGATAACGCCGATCCACAGATCGCGTCCAGCGCATAGATCGTGTCCGTTGAAGGACTGTCCGATGCCGAGTGCCGTCGTCAGCCGTCCGGGGCCGCGGGCGAGATCGCGCAGCGGCACGCCGGGGCGGCGCGCTTCCACCAGCGCCAGGCCCTCGAGCGGTTCGATCGCGCGAAACAGGATCCCGGCGCCGGTCTCCTCCCGTTCCGCCGACATGTTGAGCATGTAGGACAGTCCGTACGTCAGCCGCACATACGCGTAACCCGGCGCGCGAAACATCGGCTCGTTATACGGACGCCGGCCGATGAACGCGTGACTGGTCGAATCGCCGACCGGATACGCCTCGGTCTCGACGATCCGTCCGCTGATGCGCCCTTCGGGCAGGTCGTGCACGAGGTATTTGCCGATCATGAAGCGCGCGAGTTCGACGGTATCGAACGGCAAGTCGTCACGAAACAAGGGCAGGATGGGCAGCGGTGGTTGACTCATTGGCAGGCTCGGTCCTATCAGTCGCTGATCAGTCTCCGATCGGTCTTTTGTCCGTTCAGATCAGCCGGTTCGCGATGGTTCGTTGTACGGGCACCTCACTTCGTGGCCGCGTCGCGATCACCATGGCACTAATTGGAGTATCGTGTGTTTCCGGTCGCCGGCCCAGCTTTCAAGGCTCGCAGGCAGGCGCCGTCCACAGCCGTCATGCAGTTCCCGCAACCTTCGCACGACCCGCGGCATCGTTCCACGCAGCACCGTTCCATCCGGTTTCCATCCCGCTGTATCCGCAGGTGCAGTACGCGTCCTCATCCGGGGACGATCGTGTCCACAACGACAGGAGAAAGTTGAATGAAAGCATTTCCGGCAATCAAGATGATCGGCGGCGCGCTGGTGGTCCTGGCGTCGCTCAACGCCTACGCGCAAAGCAGCGACGCGACCGCGATGGCGCCCGCCACCGCCTCGGCCGCTACCGGCAAGCAGGCCAAGACCGCGAACCGCGCGTTGGGCCGCAAGGTCCGTAGCGCCCTGTCGAAGACGAAGGGCTTGAGCGTCGCCAACATCACGGTGCGCGCGCGCGGCGGTGCGGTCACGCTGGCCGGCTCGGTGCCCGAGCAGGAGCAGATCGATCTGGCGACGCAAACGGCGCAAGGCGTCGCGGGCGTGACGTCGGTCAAGAACGCGCTGACGATCCGCGCGATCGGTCAGTAAGGCAGGCAGCGCGCAAAATGCGCGCTACCGGAAACGGGCGCCGGTGTGTTTTCACACGCACCGGCGCCCGTTTTTTAGTCCGCTTTTAGTCCGCTTTTCAGGCCTGTCTTTCCGATGCGCCCGTCATCACGCGGATTTTTGGCAATTATCTTTTATAATTTAAAGCGTTAGCGCACATTGTTGACATGATGCATTAGCAATCGCGCTCGCTCCGACGTCCACACCATGCATCGCGGCGGCGCCGGTCAACGCCCGTCGCCGCTCCCATCAAACCCGCATCGACAAGGAAGTCCCGCATGACCACGCCCGCGACCGCTCTGCCCCGCTGGACCCTTGCCGCGCCGTTCGTCGCGTGGATCGTGCTCGGCCTCGCCTATGCGCTGCCCGGCAACGGGCTGCTGCTTGCGCTGGTCGGCGTGGCGCTGTGCGCGGCCGTGTTCACGGCGGTCCATCACGCGGAAGTGGTCGCGCATCGGGTCGGCGAGCCGTTCGGCACGCTGGTGCTGGCAGTGGCGGTCACCGTGATCGAGGTCGCGCTGATCGTCTCGGTGATGCTCACCTCCGGCCCCGAAAAAGCCGGCCTCGCGCGCGACACGGTGTTCGCGGCGGTCATGATCGTGTGCAACGGGATCGTCGGCATCTGTCTGCTGGTGGGCGGCATCCGCCATCGCGAGCAGGATTTTCAGAGCCGTGGGGCGTCGGCGGCGCTGGCCGTGCTGGCGTCGCTCTCCGTGCTGACGCTCGTCATGCCGAACTACACGACCACCAGCGTCGGGCCGATCCTGTCGTCGTCGCAACTGGCGTTCGCGGGCGTGTCGTCGCTGGTGCTGTACGGCGTGTTCGTATTCGTGCAGACCGTGCGCCATCGCGACTATTTCCTCGCCGACGTGCCCGACGAAGACGTTCACGCGGCGCCGCCGACCGTCGGCGTTGCGCTCGCGGCGGGCGGGCTGCTGCTGGTGTGCCTCGTCGCCGTCGTGCTGCTCGCGAAGGTGCTGTCGCCGATCGTCGAAACCGCCGTGCAGAATGCCGGCGCGCCGGCGGCCGTGGTCGGCATCGTGATCGCGGCGCTGGTGCTGTTGCCCGAGGGGCTCGCAGCCGTGCGCGCGGCGCGCGCCGACCGTTTGCAGAACAGCCTGAACCTCGCGCTCGGTTCGGCGCTGGCAAGTATCGGCCTGACGATTCCGACGGTGGCCGCGGTGTTTCTGTGGAACGGTCAACCGCTGATGCTGGGGATCGACGGCAAGGAAACCGTGCTGCTGATTCTCACGCTACTGGTGGGGACGCTCACGCTCAGCAGCGGACGCACGACAATTCTGCAGGGCGCCGTGCATCTGTCGCTGTTCGCGGCGTATCTGTTCCTGTCGTTTGCGCCTTGAGGGCGGCGCGGTGGCGGAGCTGCGGCGCGGTGGCAGGGCGGTAGCCGCAGCGCGTCGAACCACCCGCTACTCTTCCCAATGCGCGGCAATCCAGTCGCGAAACAGATTCAGCTTCGGCTGATGCGCGACCGAATCCGGATACACGAAGTAATAACGCCAGCCGGTCTTGAGCACCGTATCGAACGGACGCACGAGACGCCGCGCGGCGACGTCGTCCTCGATCAGCGCGAGGTCGCTGATCGCGACGCCGAAGCCCTGCAAGGCCGCGTTGGTCGCCATGTCGAGCGTGTCGAAGCTCGGGCCGAGTTCGGGGTCGACCGTCGCGCCGTTTTCCACCTCAATGTCGGGGTCGGCATGAGATTGCGCGCCGTGTTCCGCCGCCTTCGCCAGCCACATCTTCCAGTCCCGATGATCGCGGGTGGGATGCAGCAGCGTGTGGCGCGCGAGATCCGCGACCCGCGCGAGCGGCTTGCCGTTCAGCAGATCCGGCGCGCACACCGGCGTCAAACGTTCCTCGAATAGCGGCACTGCCTGCACGCCCGCGCCCGGCGACGAACCGTAGATGATCGCCGCGTCGAACGGTTCGCTCTGGAAATCGATGTCGTGCTGCCACGTGGTCGTGATCTGCACATGCAGCTCCGGATACTCGGCCTGGAAGCGCATGATCTTCGGCAGCATCCAGCGCATCACGCAGGTCGGCACCTTCAGCGCGAGATCGGTGCGCTGCCGCGTGAGCCGCGATGAAATCTCCTCGATGCGCGCGAAGCTCTCCTTCACGACCGGCAGCAGCATCTCGCCTTCGGCGGTGAGCGTGAGGCCCTTCGCATGCCGCTTGAACAGCGGAAATTTGTAATAGTCCTCGAGCGCGATGATCTGCCGGCTGACCGCGCCTTGCGTCAGGCACAGGTGATCGGCGGCACGGGTGAAGCTGCGATGGCGCGCCACGGTTTCGAAAATCTGCAGCGCGTTGAGCGGCGGAAGACGGCGCATCGGGTTCGGTCCGGAATCAGAAAAAGTCATTGCGCGGACCAGACGGCGTACGCCGCGCCGGCCCTCTCGCAAGCCGACAGCATAGCGTTTCACAAATCGCCGCGCGACCAATCCGGCGCCGCCCGCGCCACGCGCGCATGAGCTTACGTCATGCGCGCCATGCGCAGATTTCGATTGGCGCGGGATTTTGGCAAACCTAGAGTGCAAGCACCGGCCACCAGAACAACGCCATTCAGACCCGACCTATCCGCCAGAGGAATGACCATGCCCCACTCAGTTCAAGCCGCCTCGTCTCACACACGTCACATGCGTCACTCGCGTCACTCGCGTCACACGCGCCGCGCGTTCGCCACGCTCGCCGCCGTGCTCGCGTTCACCGGCGTCGGCGCGCTGTGTGCGTTGCCCTCGGCCGCGCATGCCGATGCGCTCGATACCATCGCCAGGACCGGCACCGTGCGCATCGGCGTGTTCGAGGACTACCCGCCGTTCGGTTCGATCGGTCCGGATATGAAGCCGCAGGGCTACGACATCGACGTCGCCAATCTGATCGGCAAGGCGCTCAACGCGAAGGTCGAACTCGTGCAGGTGACGGGCGACAACCGCATGGCCTATCTCGCCGACCACAAGGCTGACATGCTGCTTTCAGTCGGCCAGACGCCCGAGCGCGAAAAGGTGATCGATTTCTCGCAGCCGTACGCGCCGTACTACCTCGCGGTTTTCGGTCCGAAGTCGCTGCCGGTGAAGAACGCCGCCGACCTCGCCGGCAAATCGATCTCGGTCGCGCGCGGCACGCTGGAAGACCTGAGCGTGACGAAGATCGCGCCGCCCAGCGCGAACATCAAAAGATTCGACGATCCCAACGGCGCAATATCGGCGTTTCTTTCTGGTCAGGTACAGTTGATGGTGGTCGGCAACGACGTCGGCGCGACGATTCTCGCGCGGCATCCGGCCAACGATCCGGAGCAGAAATTCTCGCTGTTCAGCTCGCCGGATCACGTCGGCCTGAACAAGAACGAGCCGCGTCTGAAGCAGAAAGTCGACGACGTGATCGCCCGCGCCCGCAAGGACGGCACCATGAACGCGATTTCGCAGAAGTGGCTGCGTGCGCCGTTGCCGGCGGACCTCTAACACACGCAACACCGACCTGATCGACGGACTCACGATGAGCGCCACGCCATGACCTATGCGTTCGATTTCAGCGGCTTCGGCCTCTACGCGGGCCTGCTCGCGCGCGGCGCGGCCGTCACGCTCGGGCTCACCGCCGTGTCCACGGCGCTCGGCGGGGCGATCGGCATCGGCGGGGCGAGCATCGCGGCGGCGGGGCCGAAATGGGCGCGCTGGCTCGTCGCGAGTTACGTCGAGCTGATCCGCAATACGCCGTTCATCGTGCAGTTGTTCTTCGTGTTCTTCGGCTTGCCGAGCCTCGGCATTCACATCGACGAAATCCAGGCGGCGATTCTGGCGATGAGCGTCAATCTCGGCGCGTACGCGATCGAGATCGTGCGCGCCGGCATCGATTCGATTCCGCGCGGTCAGGTGCAGGCAGCGCAGGCGCTCGGTCTGCACGGACGCCAGGTGTTCCGCTTCGTCGTGCTGCCGCAGGCGGTCGCCAATGTTTTTCCCGCGCTGCTCGGCCAGGTGCTGATCGTGATGCTTGGCTCGGCGGTGGTGTCGCAGATCTCCGTGCCCGATCTCACCTACGCGGCCAACTTCATCCAGTCGCGCAACTTCCGCTCGTTCGAGAGCTACGTGATCATCACCGTCACGTATCTGGTGCTGTCGATCGTGTTGCGGCAACTGCTCAATCGTTTTGGGCGCGGTCTGTTCGCGGGCCGGGCCGCGCGCGGTAACGACAATAGCAGCAGCAACAGCAGCGGCACCGCGCCGCGCAACTGGCGCAGCCGCCTGATGTGGCGCGGCGCCCGCACCCTGCCGACGGAGCGCTGATCATGGTCGAATTCACGCTGTGGGACATCGCCCGCAATCTGCTGCTCGCCGCGCGCTGGACGGTGCTGCTGTCGTTGATCGCGTTCGTCGGCGGCGGGATCGTCGGCTTGATCCTGCTCGCGATGCGCGTGTCGCCGATCGCGTGGTTGCGGCGCATCGTCATCGTGTACGTCGAGGTATTTCAGGGCACGCCGTTGCTGATGCAACTGTTTCTCGCGTTCTTCGGTTTGCCGTTACTGGGCGTCGACGTATCGCCCTGGGTCGCGGCCACGGTCACGCTGACGCTCTACACGAGCGCGTATCTGGCCGACATCTGGCGCGGTTGCGTCGAAGCGGTGCCGCGCGGTCAATGGGCCGCGGGCGCGAGTCTCGGCATGACCTTCGGCCAGCAATTGCGCTATATCGTGTGGCCGCAGGCGTTGAAAATCGCGGTCGCGCCGACGGTCGGCTTTCTCGTGCAGGTCGTGAAAAGCACCGCGCTCGCGTCGATCATCGGCTTCACCGAATTGACCAAGACCGGCACGATGATCACCAACGCCGCGTTCCGTCCGTTCCCGATCTACGGCATGGTCGCGATGATTTACTTCGCGATGTGTTTTCCGTTGACGTGGTATGCGCGCGTGCTGGAGAAGAGGCAGAAGGTGGGACAGCATCGCTAGGCCGATTGAGCGCAACAAGGTCTCCAGCAGATAAGAAACGGCAACCGCACAGCGAACGCGGTTGCCGTTTTCGTTTCCCGGATCGACGCTATCTCGCCGCCTGCGTCGACTTGCGCAGCTTCGCGACCTCCGCCGCGCTCACCGACGGCGCGCCGTTATTCCACCCGGCCCGCACGAAGCTCAGCACGTCGGCGATCTGCTGATCGCTGAGCACCGGCGCGTACTTCGGCATCGGATACGGTGCGGGAATGCCGCCGATCACCAGGTCCTCCGTGCCGTTCAGCGTCACGTTGATCAACGACGACGGGTCCGTCTCCAGCACGTTCGGATTGCCCGCGAGCGGCGCCAGCATCGGCGCGAAACCGCGCCCGTCGACGCCGTGGCAATGCATGCAATACGCGGTGTACACGCGTGCGCCGGCATCGTTGGCGGGACGGTTCAGCGATACTTTCGTCGTTTGCGGATCGTACGCGTACGGCGGCGCGCCGCTCCCGCCGGCGGCAGGCAGCGACTTCAGATACGTCGTCATCGCGGCGATGTCGGTATCGCTCATGCCCTGCGTGCTGTTGTTGATCACGCTCGTCATCGAACCGAACGCGGACGCGTGCCGGTTGGCGCCCGTCTTCAGGAACGCCTGCAGATCCTGATCGTTCCAGCGGCCCAGGCCGACGTTGTGCTCGCCGGTCAGATTCGCCGCGAACCAGCCGTCGAGCAGACCGCCGGTGAGAAACGCGCTGCCGCTTTCGTCGAGGGCTTTCTCCTGGAACGCGATGCCGCGCGGCGTATGGCACGATCCGCAGTGCCCGAGCCCCTGAATCAGATACGCGCCGCGATTCCACGCGACGTCCTTGCCCGGCTTGTCGCGATAGACACCCTTCTCCAGGAACACCATGTTCCAGAACTTCAGCGGCCAGCGCATGTTCAGCGGCCACGGAATGTCCGGCTCGCGATTGGCCTGCTGCACCGGCGCGACGCCGCTCATGAAGTACGCGTACAGCGCCCTCATGTCGTCGTCGGCCACCTTCGCATACGACGGATACGGCATCGCCGGATACAGGTTGTGGCCGTCTTTCGCGACGCCTTCGCGCATCGCCCGCGCAAAGTCTTCCTCGGTGTAGGTGCCGATGCCGGTCTGCGCGTCGGGCGTGATGTTGGTGGTGTAGATGCGACCCATCGGCGTGGTCATCGGCAGGCCGCCCGCGAACGGCTTGCCCTTCGGGGCCGTATGACAGGCGGTGCAGTCGCCGGCTTTCGCGAGATAGGCGCCGCGCTGGATCAGCGCCGTATCGGTGGATTGCGCGGTGGATTGCACGTTGGCGCCCGTTCCGGTTTGCGCCGCCGCCTGTCCGGATAGTTGCGCGTACAACGGCAACGCGATGCACAACGCCGCGCCGACGCCCTTCAGTGTGTTCTTCATGATCGGGCTCCGGTTAGGCGGTACGCAGCTGGCTGCCGACCGGCAATTGCCGCAGCCGCGTGCCCGTGGCCGCATAAATCGCGTTGGTCAGCGCGGGCGCGAGCGCGGCCGTGCCGGGTTCGCCGATGCCGCCGGGCGCCTCGCCGCTCTTCACGATATGCACCTCGATCGGTGGCGACTGATCGATGCGCAGCATCCGGTAGTCGGTGAAATTGTTCTGTTCGACGCGGCCGTTCTTGATGGTGATCTCGCTGTACAGCGCCGCCGTGATACCGAACACGATGCCGCCCTGCACCTGCGCCTCGATCGTGTTCGGATTCACCACCATGCCGCAATCGACCGCGCAGACCACGCGCTTGACCGCGACGTCGCCCTGCTCCACCGCGACCTCCACCACGATCGCGAAGAAGCTGCCGAACGCATGCATGACCGACACGCCGCGCCCTTGCCCCTTCGGCAGCGCACCGCCCCAGCCCGCCGCCTGGGTCGCGACGTTGAGCACGTTCAGCGCGCGCGGCGTCTTGCCAAGCAGATCCTGGCGGTATTTGACCGGATCGATCTTCGCCTGCGCCGCGAGTTCGTCGATGAAGCTTTCCACCACGAACGTGCCGCGCGTCGGACCCACGCCGCGCCAGAACGCGGTGGGCACGGTGCGCGGTTCCTGGCGCACATAGTCGATCAACTGATTCGGCAGGTCGTACGGCAGATCGGCGGCCACTTCCACCGCGTCCGGGTCGATGCCGTTCTTGAACGCAGGCGGCGCGAACCGCGCGATCACCGACGACCCGACGATCCGGTGCTGCCACGCGACCGGCTTGCCGTTCGCATCGAGACCCGCCGAAATCTTGTCGTAGTAGTACGGCCGGTACATGTCGTGCTGGATGTCTTCCTCGCGCGTCCACGTGACCTTGACCGGCGTCGACAGTTGTCTGGCCACTTTGACCGCCTGGGTGACCATGTCGAACTCCAGCCGCCGGCCGAAGCCACCGCCGATCAGATGGTTGTGCACGACGATGCTGTCGGCCGGCAATCCGGTGACCGCGACCGCGGCATCCACCACACGGGTCGGCACCTGCGAGCCGAGCCAGATGTCGCAACCGTCGGGCCGCACGTGCACCGTGCAGTTGACCGGCTCCATGGTGGCGTGCGCGAGGAACGGCTGCTGATAGACCGCGTCGACGCGCGTCTTCGCGTTGGCGAACGCGTTGCCGACGTCGCCGTCCTTGCGCGCCACCGCGCCGTTGCGCTGCGCCGCCGAGGTGAGATCGGCGACGATCTGCTGCATCGACAGCGAACTGCCCGTGCCTTCGTTCCACTGGATGACGAGCGCCTGCACGCCGCGCTTCGCGGCCCATGTGTGGTCGCCGATCACGGCAACCGCGTTGTCGATCTTCACCACCTGGCGCACGCCGGGAATCTTCTTCGCGTTGCTGTCGTCGACGCTCGCGAGCGTGCCGCCGAACACCGGGCAATTGGCGATCGCCGCGTAGACCATGTCGGGCACGCGCACGTCGAGACCGAACATCGCGGTGCCGTCCACTTTCTCCGGCGAATCGAGCCGCTTCTGCGGCGTGCCGATCAGCTTGAAATCCTTCGGCTGTTTCAACGGGACGTTCTGCGGCGCGGGCAGTTTAGCGGCGGACTCCACCAGCTGACCGTAACCGATGCTGCGTTTGCTGGCCTCGTGAATCACCTGCCCGTTCGCCGCATGACAGCTCGCCGGATCGACCTGCCATTGCTGCGCGGCGGCAGTCGTCAGCAGCACGCGTGCGCTCGCGCCCGCGCGGCGCATCGGCTCCCACGCATAGCGGATCGACGTCGAGCCGCCGGTCAGCTGACCGCCGAGCAATGGGTCCATGAAGAGCTTTTCGTTCGGCGGCGCGTGATCGACCGTGACCGAATCGAGCGGCACTTCGAGTTCTTCCGCGATCAGCATCGGAATCGACGTATAGACGCCCTGGCCCATCTCGACCTTGGGGATCACCAGCGTGACCTTGCCGGTCGTGTCGATCTGGACGAACGCGTTCGGCGCGAATACGCCGCTTTGCGGGGTTTCGATCCCGTCGCCGCCCACCACCGAGGCGCCCGCCTTCCGGTCCTGGCTGGCGGCCGGCAGACTGAAGCCGAGCAGCAGGCCGCCGCCGGCCGCCGCGCCGACGGTCACGCCGAATTTCAGAAAGGCGCGCCGCGATACGCGTGCCGCTCCCGCCTTCGGCAACGGCGCGCCGTTGCCTGCATCGAGCAGTCCCTGGGACATGTCAGGCTCCCTTCGCGGCTTGCTTGATCGCCGCGCGGATGCGGTTGTATGTCCCGCAGCGGCAGATGTTGCCGGCCATCGCGGCGTCGATGTCGGCGTCGGTGGGATTGGGGTTGCTCGCGAGCAGCGAGGCCGCCGACATCACCTGCCCGGACTGGCAGTAGCCGCACTGCACCACGTCGAGCTGCCGCCACGCCTGCTGCACTTTCTGCCCGGCAGGCGTCGTGCCCACCGCTTCGATCGTGGTGATCTTGCGCTCGCCGACCGCGGCGGCCGGCAGCACGCAGGAGCGCACCGCGACGCCGTCGAGATGCACGGTGCAGGCGCCGCATTGCGCGATGCCGCAACCGAACTTGGTGCCCGTCAAGCCGACGAGATCGCGCAGCACCCACAACAGGGGCATGTCGGGCGGGGCATCGACGGTATGCGACTGGCCGTTGATATTCAGGGTTGTCATGAGCGGCTCCGGGTGGGGTTTGTTGTCGATGAAGCTGTTTAGACAGAGACGTCGAACCAAATCACTGAGACCGGCCGCCTTTATTCGATCAGCCAAACTAATACGCGTGGCGGCTCACGTTCAGTTCAAACAGGCATTCGATGCATGGCGCGAACGCGCCGGGGAAGATCGGCAAATTGTAGTCGCGCATAAACAATTGCGCAGCGTGGCCGCGCGGCGAGGCGAGGTCGCGCGAGGCGACGCGACGGGCCGAAGCGATTTTGTTAGGATGGGTTGGCGCGATTCGACGGCCTGCATCGGCCGGTTTTCATTCGATCCGACCTCACGCATGCCGGAGCGTTTCCGGCCGACCATCCGAAGGAGCCGCACGATGAACGATCAGCAATGCACGCAAATCCTCTCGGAGATTCGCAAACCGCTTCTGTCGCTGCACAAGGCGATTCTCGATCACGAGCGCGCGGCGTATGAAAAGGAATTCGGTCCGGTGACGCCGGCGGCGTTCCTGCAAGTGCTCATCAACGGGTCGGGGTTTCGCTGGCTCGCGCCGCTGTCGACGGTGATCGCGAGCGTCGACGAAATTCTCGACGACAAGGAAGCGGATGCCGCCGACCGTCTCGGCGCGTATGAAGCGGTGACGGGCCTGTTTTCGCCCGATCAGCCCAACAATGTTTTTCTGCCGCGCTATCTGCCGTTGCTGCAGGCCGATCCCGCGATCCTGCATCTGCATGGGCAGGTATCGCAGGTGTTGCGTGGCGTGGCGGAGAAGTAGCGGCGGCGCCCGGCTGCGGCTTGAGCGTTTTTTGAGCGCTACTTAAGCGCTAGCCAAGCACCACTCAAACGCCGCTTAACCGCGGCCTTGCGGCAGATAAGGCATCGGGTCGATCGGCTTGCCGTCGCGGCGAAGCTCGAAACCGACGGACACACGCGAGTTGTTCTCGTCGCCCATCTCGGCGATCTGCTGCCCCTGGCGAACGATATCGCCGGTTTTGACGAGCAGCCGGCGGTTATGCGAGTACGCGGTCAGGAAGTCCTTGTTGTGCTGGACGATGATCAGACTGCCGTAGCTGTTCAAGCCGGTCCCGGCGTACATCACCTTGCCGTCGGCGGCGGCCCGCACCGGATCGCCCGGCTTGCCGCCGATTTCGATGCCGCGCGTCTCGCCCGCCTGGAATCCCTCGACGACACGACCGCCCGCCGGCCACGCCAGCGCGACGCCGTTCGCGTGCCGCGAGGTTTCCTGCATCACTTCGCGGGCCACGGCAGGGCTCGGCGCAGGTGCGGAAGTGTTGGGTTGCGCGGTACTGGCCGCGGATGCGGACGCGGAGGCATTCGTCGAAGCATTCGTGCAGGCAGTCGCGCCGCCGGCCTGCTGCGAGGCGGCCGCAACGGATGCTGTCGACGCCGTCGCGGTCTTCGAAGCAGCCGCAGCGGCGGCCGCCGTGGCATTCGCCGCATTCGCCGCGCGCACCGTTTCCGGCGACGCGACGTGCACCACCTGCCCCAGTTTCAATCGCGACTTCGCCGTCAACCCGTCGTTCCACGCCTGCAACTGCCTGACGCTCACATGATGACGCTGCGCAATACGCGCGAGCGTATCGCCGTGCTTCACGCGATACACCAGCGGCGGCGATTTCTTCAGCGACGTATGGGGATTTTTGCCGGGATTGGCGGCGACTTTCAGTTGCGCGCACGCAGCCGCGCTCGCCGATGCATCCGGCGCATTCGCGGCCGGCACGGCGGAGGCCGTGGCATCCGTCGCCGCGCCTGTCTGTGCGTTCTGCTGCCCGACGTTCGCGCAACCGCCGACGGCCAATGCGACCCACACGCCGGCCAGGCTGGCCTTGATCGTTCTGTCGAAACGCTTTTCCATCATGTCCGACTCCTGCCTTGTTCAAGGGCGGACCGGATGCACGCCTGTCGCGTGCGATGCGCGCGTTGCCACGCCGCGCGGCCTGTCTTCGCGACACGGCGAGGCCGTCTCGTGCGGCGCTCATCCGGGTCCTGCCGATCGATCCGCCCTGCCGCCGGCACCGGATGCCCGCAGGCATCGACACAGCGCCTCTCTCGCGAAAAGGGCCGGACCTCGATAAAAATTCCAGCGGAATTGTAAAGTGCGTCTTGAAGAAAACGCTCCGCTCCAAACAAACTGATACAAACCTTACCCGCCGTGTTGCGGAGAACGTTGCGCCCGCAACGGGTGTTCAACGCAAAACGCGGAGTCGGCGCGAAGCCGGCATGCGGTCGGTAACGTTTGCTATAACGGCATGGGATCGGAGAACTTGAATCGTTTTCGTCATGGGACGGCGAGCGCATCGGCGACCGGCGAAAACGGCAGGCAATAAAAAAACCGGTGTCTGCTTGAGAACAGACACCGGTTTCTTTTCATCGCGTCGTCGCTGACGCATTTCGGTTCAACGCACGAGCGCGTTCAGCGCAATACGTTCAGCGCAATGCGCTCAACGCAGCGCCTTGACCGCATCGGCGGTGACGTCGGCATGCTGGCCGCCGTACGTCGCGCGCAGATAGTTCGCGAGTTGCGCCGCGTCCTCGTCGCTCAGTTGCTTCGCGAAGCCCGGCATCTCCTGCATCCGTTCGAGGCCCGGGAAATCCTGCGCGGCGAGACCGTCCAGCATCGCGACGAGCAGGTTGTGCGGATCGCTCTGACGCAGCGTCGAGTTCGCGCGCATCGGCACCGCGACGTGCGGCTTGCCTTCGCCGTTGATGCCGTGACAGCCGGCGCACACGGCGAGATACACGTTGCGGCCCGCTTCGAGCTGCGCGGCATCGGCCGACACCGACTGCACCGGCTGCGGCGCCGGCGGCTGCACGCCGAGCAGATACGTCGACATCGCGCGCAGATCGTCGTGCGTCATGTACTGGCTGCTCAGATGCACGACCGGATACATCTCGCCGAACGCCGAGCCTTGCGGCGCGATGCCCGTCGCGAAGAACGTCTGCAGATCGGCGGCGTTCCAGCCGCGCGCGGCGAGACCCTGCGGCGTGATGTCCGGCGCGGCGATGCGGCCGAGCGCGGCGCCCTCCAGCGGTTTCGCGCCGTCGAGCTGACCGGTCTTCGCGCGCGGCGTGTGGCATTCGGCGCAATGGCCGAGCGCGCCCGCCAGATAGCGGCCGCGATACCAGTCCGCCGCCGCTTCAGCCGAGGTGCCCGCGGGCGGCGTGCTCGACGCGTCCGGCAAGCTGTCCTTCAGAAACACCCAGTTCCAGAAACGCACGCCGAAACGCATGTTGAACGGGAACGACAGCTCGGGCGCGTGGTTCGGCACCGCCGCCGGCTTCTGCGCCATCAGATACGCGTAGATCGCATCGCTATCCGCGCGCGAGAGCTGACGGTACGACGTATAGGGCATCGCCGGGTACAGATGCTTGTCCGGCGTCACGCCGTCGTGCAGCGCCTTGTACAGATCGTCCGCGCTCCAGTTGCCGATGCCGTGTTCCTTGTCCGGCGTGATGTTGGTGCCGTAGAAGGTGCCGAACGGCGATGCGAGCTTCACGCCGCCGGCGAAACGTGCGCCGTCCGCCGTGGTGTGGCAGGCCGCGCAGTCGGCGGCTTTCACGAGGTAGCGGCCGCGCGCGAGCGGATCGGCGGCGGTGGATTGCGGGCCGGCCGCCGCGGCGGCGGCAATCGCCGACGCGGACAGGTCCTCGTGCTTGCCGCACGCGCTCAGCGCGAACGCGGCGCCGAGCAGCAGCAGCGCGTGACGCAAGGTGGTGGTGGGTCGGCGCATCATGCGGCGGCCCCTTCGGTTTGCGCGGATTGGCCGGGTTGGCCCGCCGTGCCGCCCTTCACGAGGCCGGGCGTGGTCAGCACGACTTCCTTCACCGCTTCGTAGTAACGCACGTAGCCCGTACAGCGGCAGATGTGATCGTTCAGCGCTTCGGTGATGGTCGCCTCGACCTGATCGCGCGCGACCGGCTGACGCTTCAACCGCTCGATCAGCACCGTGGCCGCATTGACGAAACCCGGCGTGCAGTAACCGCACTGGAAGCTGAAGTGTTCGAGAAACTTCTGCTGGATCGCCGACATCTCGACCACTTCGCCCGCCTCGTTGCGCTTCGCGTGACCTTCGATCGTGCGGATGGTCTTGCCGTTGAAGTAGTTCGCGCCGGTGATGCAGGTGCGCACTTCCTCGCTGGTGCCGTCCGGGTTGTCGACGATCACCACGCACGCGTGGCAGATGCCCTGGCCGCAACCGAGCCGCGAGCCCGTCAGATGCAGATACTCGTGCAGGTAGTCGATCATCATCAGACCGGCGGGCACGTCGGCCGGGCCGACGATCTCGCCGTTGACCTTGATCGATACGGGCAGCGTGCGGAAATGCGTGAGCGGACGCTCGACCACGCCGGCGGCGCTCGCCGGTGCCGCGGCGCTTGCCGGGGATGCTGCGCTTGCCGGGGATGCTGCGCTTGCCGGGGATGCTGCGCTTGCCGCGGATGCAGCCGCCGCGCCGGACGTAGCCGCCGGGCTCGATGCAAGCGCGGCGCCCGACGCCGGCACCTTGGCCGCGTCGGCAGCGGTAGTCTGGCTCGCCGCTTTAGCCATGTCTTTGTTAGGGGCCGTCATGCGAGCACCTCCTGAATGCGTTGCGGGGTAACCGGCAGATCGGTGAACCGATGACCGATCGCGTGCGCGATGCCGTTCACGATCGCGCCGACCACCGGGATCATCACCACTTCGGCGATGCCCTTCGGCGGATCGGTTTCGGTGAGCGGCGGCAACACTTCGCTGGTCTGTTTCCAGACCGCGACGTCTTCGGCGCGCGGCAGGTGGTAGCGGTTGAAGTTCCACGTACCGTTGCCGGGACCGTCTTCGTACAGCGGCAGATATTCGTGCAGCGCGTGGCCGATGCCCATCGCGAGGCCGCCTTGCAACTGGCCCGACACGAGTTGCGGCGAGATCTGGTTGCCGCACTCCATGATCGAGTGATGCGCGAGCAGATCGACCTTGCCGCTCGCTTCGTGCACCGACAGTTCGACCAGCGTGCCGACCGCGCTGTAATACGTGACGGCCGCGTTGTTGCGCTGAACCGGCGGAATGAACACGCGCTGACGATCCAGCACGCGATAGCGATTCGTCGTGGTCTGCAATTTCTTGCGGTCGTCGGGTGCGTTGTCGCCGTAGCGCAGCGCGAGACCATCGAGCGGCAACCGATCGACCACGCCGTCGATCTCGAAGTCCGCCTCGGTCCACTGCCAGCGATTGAACACGTGCACCACCGCGCCGGTGACGAGACCCAGTTCGTGCGCCTTCTTCGCGAGCTGTTCGAACGGCAGCGCTTCGAGCCCCGCCGCCGACAGCTTGCCGTCCACCCAGCGCGCGTCCTCGATGCGCACCACCAGCGGCGCGGCCTGACCGCCGCCACCGCCCTGGCTCCAGATCGCGCGCGCCGCCGGCCATAGACCGTGCGTGAACACGACCCGCGCCGCCTCGCGCGTGCTGTGCGTGAAATAGAACGCGGAGTTGGTCGCGCTCGACGGCGACGCATAGCCCGGCGACCAGCGCGGATTCGCCGCGAGCTTGTCCTGATCCGCCTGCGACATCATGTACGGATCGCCGCTCGTGACGACCGGCAGATCCGGCCAGTCGGTGATCGCGACGTGCACGTCGGTGGCCGGCTTGCCGAGCCACTTCGCGACCGCGACGGCCTGCGAGGTCGACATGCCGGTGCCGATCTCGGCGGCCGTGTGCTGCAGACTGATCTTGCCGTCGGCGCTGAATTCGACCTTCGCGAACGAGGTCTCCGCGCCGGTGCCGAAGTCCTTCTGCACGCACGCGAAACCGACGCCGTAGCGCTTGCCCGGATGGGCGGTTTCGTACTCGGCCTTACGCTTCGCGCGATTCACCCACAGCGGATGCACGCGCGCCTGGTTCAACACATCGTCGACGCGGATCGCGCCGGCCGGGACCGCGCCCTGGGTGTTCTTCATGCCGGAGCGCAGCGCATTCTTCAGACGGAATTCGATCGGATCGAGATTCAGTTGCGCGGCGATTTCGTCGACCATCATTTCGGTCGCGGCCATGCTCTGCAGCGTGCCGTAGCCGCGCGCCGAGCCGGCGTCGATCGCGCGCGAGGCGATCGCCACCGCCGAGAGATCGGTCTTCGGCAGATAGTAGATCGACTGCGCGGCGGTCGCGCCCACCATCGCCACCGAGGGCGAGAAGTTGCAGCGGCCGCCGCCGTTCGCTTCCATCTGCGCGGTGAACGTCTGCATCAGACCGGTCTTGCGATCGACCGCGATGCGGTAGTTCATCTTGAACGCGTGACGCTTCAGCGAGGTCTGGAACTGCTCGTAGCGATCGTTCGCGAGACGCACCGGACGGCCGTTCGAATACATCGCGCAGACGAGGCCGTAGAACGGCACGTTGAAGTGATCCTTCGAGCCGTAGCCGACCGTGTAGCACGGGTGGATGAACAGGTTCTTCACCGGGAACGCGCACTTCGCGACCATGCCGGCCGCGCTGTCGACCACCTCGGACGGCGCCTGGGTCGGCACCACCATGTGCAGCGATTGCGTCGCGGCGTCGTACCAGCAGTTCGCGTTGTCGGGCTCGAGCGCGGCCGTGTCGATCGACTGCGTGTTGTACTCGCGTTCCATCACGAGCCAGTCCGGCGACGGCTTGTCCAGTTCCTGCTGGATCTGCCCGGCGTAGAACATGCCCTGCTGATCCAGCTTGCCGTGCTCGACGCCGTCCGGCCACACCGGCTGATGCTTGCGCATCATGCTTGGGAAGATCGGCGCGTCTTTCAGGCTGGAGAACACATCGTCGTCGTACGGCGTCTTGCCGCCCACGCGCACGAAGCGGAACGTGCCCCACGGATCGCGTTCGAGCGGACCGGTCTGCGCGCCGTAGCGAATGATCTGATCCTGGAACTTGAGCGCATCCTTCGCGAAACGGAAACGTGCGAAGTCGTGATAGATGAGGATCGCGACCGCCTGGCCGAGATACGCGGGCGTCTTGCCCGGCGGCAGCAGCATGTCGTCGCCGTAGAAGGCGGGGAAGATCAGGCCGTCGCGCGTCAGATCGGCGGCCGTCACCACGCGGTCCGGTTGCAGATCCGCGCCGAGCAGCGACAGATCGAAGCCCTCGTACGTGCGATCCGCGAGCGTGGTGCGCACGATGAACGCGTGCGATTGCTGCTGCGGCCAGTGCGGCATGTCGGTGGCGCGAATGTCGCGGGCGAACACCTTCGAGCCGGTCACCTTGGCGATTCCGTCGATACGGAATTTCGCCTGACCGTTCGCGGCATCCCACTGCACCGGCGTCAGAATTTTCTCTTCGAACAACGCAGCGAATGCGCGGCTGCCCATCGGCGCGAGATACACCGACACACCCGCAACGACGCTCGCCTTCAGAAAACTACGACGCGAAAGGTCGAGTTTCCCCATGGACTTCTCCTTTAAAAAACACGGCGGCAACCCGGCGGCGGAACGCGCGCGCGTTCCCTGCCGCCGCACGCGCGGCGACGCGCGCGCTGACACGCAAGGTTTGCGTGCCGGACGGAAGTGGAACCACGAAGGAGGTGTTCGAACTACGGACCATTATGCGCGTCCGTACTACCGGCGATCTACAACGCCCTTGGTCTGGCGCGCCGCGATCGATCTGATTGACCTTTGAACTACCGTGAGTTGCCTTTTTGTCTGCCCTTTGCCGGGCAAAGGTCGCGATTATCGCGCTGATTCGCCGCAGGGTGCGCCGATTTTTGGCCGCTATTTTGCGAATAACGGATTGGGTATGACAAAAGCGCGGCGTTATGTCGCGCCGTTATGTTTTGACGTTTATAGCGCTTTTTATAGGGGTTTTCGTTGCGGGCGCATTTTTTACTTTTACGTTTCGCGCGGTGAGCGTGGTCAGCGCGTTCAGCGCGCTCGGATCGTCAGGTGCATCGTTCCCGGGCGCGTCACGCGCGCACGATGCCGATGCCGAGTGCCTCGAACGGCGCGGTGAGCGCATCGCCGGTATTGCGCTCGACGACGATCGTGCTCGCCGCCGTCACGTCCGCGATCCGGTACGCCGACGCCGCGTGCAGTTTTTCCGCCGACGCCAGCACGACCGTCTCCGCCGCGTGCTCGGCGAACGCGCGCTTTACATAGGCCTCCTCGCGATCGCCGGTGCTCAGTCCCGCCTGCGGATGCACGCCGGTCACCCCCATGAAGAACAGATCGGCGCGGATATGGCTGAGCGTTTCGATCGCGGCCGCGCCGACGTTGACCATCGAGTGTTTGAAAAGACGCCCGCCGATCATCACGACTTCCAGTTGCGCGTGATTCACCAGTTCGACCGCGACGCTCGGACTGTGCGTGACGATGGTCGCCCGCAAGTCGCGCGGCAGATGACGCGCCAGTTGCACCGCGGTCGTGCCGCCGTCGACGAACGCGATCTGGCCCGGCGCGATCATGCCCGCGGCCGCGCGGCCGATCGCCGCCTTCGACGCCGACTCGATCCGCTCGCGCCCGGCGAAATCCACCGCTGCCGGCGACGCCGGCAGCGCGCCGCCGTGCACCCGTTGCAGCAGGCCTTCGGCGGCGAGTTCGCGTAAATCGCGGCGGATGGTGTCCTCGGAGACGTCGTACTCGACGCTCAAGGTCTTCGCGACCACTTGCCCGTTGCGTTTCAGGGCGTCGAGGATCAGTTGCTTTCTTTGCGATGTGAGCACGGTGTCGGTCTCGAAGGATGGCGGGCAAGGCTGCCACGCGAATTTCGCCATTCTACATTTTGCACGAAATTACTTGTTATTGCACGAACTCGCACGATAACATGACTCGCATGCGGCGCTGCCCGCTTCGTCAACGAGAACAGGATGCAAGCCATGACCCAGAATGCCGCCGAGCGGGTGCGGATCATCGACGTCGAAGTGCTGTCGGACGACTGGTACGTGCTGAAAAAAACCACCTTCGACTTCCTTCGCGCCGACGGCAGCTGGCAACGTCAGAGCCGCGAAACCTACGACCGCGGCAACGGCGCGACGCTGCTGCTGTTCGATCCGCGCCGCCGCACGGTGGTGCTGACGCGCCAGTTCCGGCTGCCGGCCTTCGTCAACGGTCATCACGGCATGCTGATCGAGGCGCCGGCCGGTCTGCTCGAAACGGCCTCGCCGGAAGAACGGATTCGCGCGGAAGTCGAGGAGGAAACCGGCTATCGCGTGCATGAAGTGCGCAAGGTCTTCGAGGCGTTCATGAGCCCCGGTTCGGTCACCGAGAAGCTGCATTTTTTCGTCGCCGAATACGATGCGCGCGCGAAAGTGAGCGCGGGCGGCGGTATCGCGGCCGAAGGCGAGGATATCGAGGTGCTGGAGTTGCCGCTCGATCAGGCGCTCGCGATGGTCGAGCGCGGCGAGATCGCCGACGGCAAGACGATCATGCTGTTGCAGTACGCGAAGCTGAATCTCTGACGTCGCGGTGGGCAGATTCAGAGCTAATTCCGACAGCAGATCCCCAAACCCTGACTCGCCGGTTCATGACGCGTACGCGATGCTCCGATCCATCGCGCATCACGTTCGGAAACGGCCGCTAGCTCGCGGCCTGCTAAAAAAATATCCTTGATGATCCTGTCGTTTCGACGCGCCCCGCTTGGCCGTGACACCTGTCACGCGCGGCGGTCTGCGTTCGGCGAACGGAAACGACACGTCATTTCCATGATTTATTTTTTTGCTCCGTCGCGTGCCTCCGCGTGACGGATGAGGTCGAGGTTGCAGTGGATTCCCTTCATTCCGCGAACCGCTTCATGAGCGGTTTTTTCTTCGGCGCGCTGGTGAGCGCCGTCATCATGGTGCTGCTCAGTAACGCCGGCGAGTTCTCGCCGTTCATCGCGCGCCTGCATGCGGTCCAGCAGGTGATCGTGACGGTGCTGATCGCCGTCGTGATCGTCGATGCCAAACCGTTGGCCTACAAAACCGTCTGGCGCGAACGCCGTTGCAGCTTCGTGCTCGACGAAGACCTGAGCGCGACGTTGCGCGGGCGCACCTTCGGCATTCCGGCGGGCGTGGTGATCGGCATCCTGTTCCAGAACTATGTGATGAACTGAGGGCCGTCAGGCATCGAAGGCCGAAAGTCGAAAGCGGGAAATGGACAGCCGGAAATAGACAGCGCGTCGGCGTCTAGAACTTGTGCCGGATCGCCGCGCGCACCACCACCTGCTTCGAGGTCGACGACGGCGACTGCGTGCCGGGCGTGAACGCGTCGTCGAGAATCGAGTACGTCGAATCGCCGGTGACCTGCTGATACTCGCCTTGAATGTAGACGTCCGTGCGCTTGGACAGGTTGTAGTCCGCCATCAGGCCGAACGAATGAATGCGCGGCTTCACGCCGCCGTTCGAGGCGTCGTAGCTTTCCATCGTGTACACGTACTGCGCGCCGACGAACAGCATCGGCGACACCTGGTATTTGCCGTTCAGCTCGAAGTTCTGATACTTCAGCGAGTTCAGCAGAATGCCGGGCGGCACGAGCGGCGTGATGCCCAGGTAGCCGTTGCCGGTCGGGTCCAGGTAGTTCGAGTTGGTGTACACGAAGCCGGCCGTCGCCGGCCCGAAGTTGTATGTGATGCCGCCGCCGAACACACGCATGCGTCCGGCAATGAAGCTCGCGTCGTTCGACGTGATCGCGCCGTTCGCGCCGAAACCGGGATTGTCCGCCTGCAGATACGCACCCGCGACCAGCAAGCCGCCATACGCATACTGTCCGCCGAAGCTGTACGCACGATTGTTCGCGAAGTTCGTATCGTTGCTGAAGCTGTACACGCCGCCGAACTGGAACCCCGACAGCGACGGGCTCGTGTACTTGAGCGAGTTGTCGAGGCGGAACGAGTTGTCGGTGTTGTCGTTGTCGTACGGGTGCGAAAACAGCTCGCCGGCCCAGTTGCCGTTGGCCGTTGTCTGCGCCAGATAGTCGACCACCGAATCGTATTGACGGCCAAACGTCAGGCTGCCGTAACTCTCCGAACTCAAGCCGACGAACGCCTGACGGCCGAACATCCGGCCGCCCTGATTGAAGCGCCCGGAGCTGACGTCGAAACCGTTTTCCAGATCGAAGATGGCCTTCAGGCCGCCGCCCAGTTCTTCCGAGCCTTTCAGGCCCCAGCGGCTACCCTGTGCGTCGCCGCTCGCGAGTTCGTACACATGCCCGCGGCCGACGTTGTTGGTGTAGTTGATCCCCTCGTCGAGCACGCCGTACAGCGTGACGCTCGTCTGCGCGGCGGCAGGCGTGGAGAAAGCGACGAACAGGGAGGTAGACAAAGCGGTGGAGACAGCCAGCGCGAACACTTGCTTGTTCATGATGATCTCCCTGCACTCGAGCAATGGGACAACTCGATCCGGCCGCTTTCTTGTTGACGCTTGTTGACGCTCCGACAGGACTTTCACCGAGTCCGACGCGTCTTGAAGAAATCCTCACACGCCGTTAGCTGGGCGTCTATCGGGTGTCATGCAGATATCTCAAATTGTTGCGAAATCTCCACTTCGTGCGAACGCCGCTTCTTTCCCGACGCACCTTCAGGTAAACGGCAACGCCGCGCCTGGACTGAAGTGCAGCACGACCGGCAACGCGTTTCCGCTGCCCGCGACGTGCCCGGCCCGCTGCGTCTTTGTCACGGAAAGAAATATAATCGAAAGCTTTCGCGGCGCTGCAGCGGAACTCAGCGCCGTCACCAGGGGTCACCTTTCTAGCCCTCTGCAACCGGACCTGCTTCGCGCCGTCCAGTTGAAGCGGCGACGTGGATCGCGTATCCGCCGCAGCACGACACTCCATTCATCAAGCCGTGTGAGACGCTTGCCGCGCTGAATCAGCGCGCCGTCGCACGAGGCTGCTTTGGGCGCCCATCATGCAACCGTCCTCCTCTCGACTCGTCGAGCTCGATTTCTTCCGCGGCCTCGTGCTGCTGATCATCGTCGTCGATCATATCGGCGGCAGCATTCTGTCGCGCGTCACGCTGCATGCGTACGCGCTGTGCGATGCCGCCGAGGTGTTCGTGTTCCTCGGCGGCTTCGCGACCGCCACCGCGTACGCGGCGCTCGCCGAACGGCGCAACGAGACGATCGCGCGCAGCCGCTTCCTGCGGCGCTCGCTGGAGATCTATCGCGCGTTCCTGATCACCGCCGGATTGATGCTGCTGGTGAGCGCCGTGCTCACCGCGTTCAGCATCGACGGGCCGAATCTCGCCACCACGGATCTCGACGATCTGATGGATGCGCCCGTCGCCGCATTGCGCGACATCCTGCTGTTCCGCCGCCAGCCGTACCTCGCCTCCGTGTTGCCGATGTACGCGTTCTTCGCGCTGCTCGTGCCGATGATCCTGCCGCTCGCGCGCAGCAAGCCGTGGTGGCTGCTGGCCGGCAGCGTCGCGCTGTGGGCGGGGGCGCCGGCCATCGACGCGTATCTGCCCGCCGCGCCCGACATGCACTGGGACTTCAACCCGTTCGCATGGCAATTGATGTTCGTGCTTGGCGTGCTGGCCCGTTGCCAGCCGGTGTATCAGCGCGTCAGCGCGCATCGGCTGGGCTGGGTGATCAGCGTGCTGGCGGTCGCGGTGGTGGCCGCCGCCGCGTACTACAAGCTGTTCATCGAGCGCGAGCCGCTCGACGGCAGTCTCAAGCAGAACCTGTCCTATCTGCGCGCGTTCAACTTTCTCGCGATCGCCTGGCTCGTCGCGAATCTGATCCAGCTCGGCTGGGCGCGCAAGCTCGCGCAACGGCTGCCGTGGGTCGGCGTGATCGGCCGCAAGGGGTTGTTGTGCTTCATCGCCGGCGCGGTGATTTCGCTGGTGGTCGACTCGGTGCTGTACGCCGCCACCGACGGCTATCTGAACTACCCGCTCGGCCTGCTCGCCGATGCGGTCGCGGTCGGCGCGCTGTTCGCGGTCGCGCTTGGCGAACAGCCGGTCCGGCGGTTCGCGTCGCGGCTCGTCGGCGTGCGCCTGCGCACCTCGCCTTAAACTTCGCGTGCGCGCGCCTTCGCGCGGTCCGCGGCGGCTTTTTCCCCGTTATGCGTTCACTGCTCCCTTCCGCCCTCGTCGCGCTCTGCGTCGCCGCGCAGGATTCCGCCTGCGCGAGCACCGTGCTCAGCCGCAGCTTCCATTCGGACGCGCTCGGCCGCGACTGGCACTACACGATCTATCTGCCCACCGGCTATCGTCACGACGCCGCGCGCATGCCCGTGCTGTATCTCCTGCACGGCAATAACGGCGACGCCAACGACTGGCTCACGCAAGGCCATCTGCAGGCCGCCGCCGACACGCTGATCGACCGCAAGGACATGCCGCCGGTCGCGATCGTGATGCCGCAAGGCGGCACCGGCTGGTACGTCGATCGCAAGGAAAAGATGGAGACCGCGTTCTTCGACGATCTGCTGCCGGAGATCGAAGCGCGCTACGCGGTATCGACGCAGCGCGGCGGACGCATGATCGGCGGCGTGTCGATGGGCGGCTTCGGCGCGTTGCGCTACGCGCTCACGCAGCCGGAGCGCTTTTGCGGCGCGCTGCTGCTGAGCCCGGCGATCTATGCGAACGAGCCGCCGCGCGCGTCGGCGGCGCGGCGCGTCGGCGTGTTCGGCGAGCGCGAGTTCGATCCGCGCGTGTGGCGCGAGCTGAACTATCCGGCGCAATGGGAGCGCTACATGAGCAAGCCGTATCGCCTGCCGATGTTCATCGCCGCCGGCGACGACGACCTCGCGATCCAGGCCGACGCGTCGTCGCTTTACACGCATCTGCGGCTGGCGGGCAACCCCGCCGCGCTGCGGGTGATCGACGGCGGCCATACATGGGACGTGTGGAGCGCGCTGCTGCCGGCCGCGCTCAAGTACACGCTCGGCTGCGCGAAGCCGTCGACGCAAACGCAAACGCAGACGCAAACGCAAACCCAGGCGCAGGACCATCCGTCGAACGGACGGCCTTGAAGGCCGGCGCGCTTACTCCACCAGATCGGTCCACAACACCATCAGCACGGTCATCAAGGCCGGGCCGATGAAGATGCCCAGCAAGCCGAACGTCTCCGCGCCGCCGAGAATGCCGAACAGCACGAGCAGGAACGGCAGGCGCGTCGAGTTGCCGATCAGCACCGGCCGCACGAAGTGCTCGGCGACGAACACCACCACCGAGCCGAACACGGCCAGCCCGATCGCCCCCGCCACCGCGCCTTGCGACAGCAGCCACAAGGCCGCGAGACCGAAGGTGAGCGGCGCGCAGAACGGCAGCATCGCGGCGACCGCGGTGATCGCCGCCAGCAACGCGACGTGCGGCAGCCCCGTCACCGCGTACGCGACGCCCAGCAGCGCGCCCTCGCCCAGTCCCACCACGACGAGCCCCGACACCGTGCCGCGCACCGCCGTGGCCATGCGCTGCAGCAGTTGCGCGCCGTCTTCGCCGAAACCGCGCCGCATGCCGGTGGCCAGCGACGCCGACAGACGCGGCCCCGCCTGAAAGATCACGAACAGCGTCACCAGCATGAAGGCGAACACCATCACCGCATGCGCGGCGCGGGCGCCGAAATGGCGGCCGAGCGTCATCACGGTGGCGCTGTGCAGCCCTTTCATGGCCGCCGAGTCGCGCAGCGGCTGCGCGAGGTTGGCCTGCCACCAGGCCGTGATCTGCTGCACGCCGAACGGCAGACGCTGGATGAAGTCCGGCATCGCGATGCCGTTTTCCTGCACGGTCCTGAACCACTCGGTCATGTCATGCGCCTCGTGCAGCGCCTGCGCGATGCCGATGCCGACCGGCAGCACCACCAGCAGCGCGATCGCGAGCGTCAGCACGGCGGCGATCAAGGTGGTGCGGCCCGTGAACCAGCGCTGACCTTCGATCTTGCGCAGCAGGGGCCACAGCGCGATGGCCAGCACGCCCGCCCACGCGACCACCGCGATGAAGTCGCGCACCACCCACAACGCCAGCAGCACCAGCCCGATATACAGCGCGAACGAGGCGGCCTTCTGTTTTTTGGAGCGGAACGGCGAGGTTGGCGAGGTTGGCGAGGTTGGCGCGGTGGGTTGCGAGGCGGGCGAGGCGGCGGGCGGTGGAACGGGCGGGCGTGAATTCATGAATGAGCGCTTTGAAATGGGATTGTGTCGATACGTGTAAAAGTCCGGCATCGGACGAGATTCTCCGCAATGCGCGTTCCTTGCACGTTCGGAGTTGTTCGATGGCGTTCGAGATCGTTCGATGTAAGCGAGCCGACCGGAAAAAACCAGAACCGTTACACTGCCTTTCCACGGTCGCTCGCCAGATAGATGACATCTTAAAGGAAGCGCTGTCGGCCTTGCCGCGCACTTCGGGGCGCTCCCGTCGTCGCGCTGCGTACAACACTGCGTTGCAAAAATCAGCCTTATCTCTAAATTGTCGTCATATGACCCGCAAAACGCCGTCATTTCGGGCAAGCGCGGAAGTCAAATATCATTGTTGCTAATTCGAGAACAGTGTTTCAACTCGCGCACAATGGCTATCCGGCGCGCACAGGGCTAAATTCGGCACACCACAATACGGAGCCGATGATGATGACCTTAGAGTCCATCCCCCTTGACGGTACCAATGGCGTGCGCATCGAAATTCTCGAACGCTCCGACACGACGCTGGTGATCCGCTGGGTCGAACCGGGGCGATGTCATTATGGCGAGCAGCGCTGGCGCCGCCGCTCGGCGCACACCTCGGGCACGTGCGCGGTGTCGCGCCGCAAGATCCGTCGCGGCGACGCGGTGTTCAAGCCGGCCGAACGCCCGGCTCCCGCCAATGCCTCCGCGATGATCTGCGCCGAACTGCTGGGCGATTTCGCCGAAGCCTGAGCGGAACGCGCGACGTCCCGCCGTCTCGACGTCTCGACACTCGATCCGCCCGTTCGCGCCGTTCGGCGCCGGGGCAGCGTACAAGCACGCGAACTGCCCCGCCGCCCCCGGCCCGCTTTGCTTCCCCCTTTGCCTCACCCCTCCCCGATTGCGGCCCTCCGGCCGCTGCGCTAAGGTGCAGGAGATTGCGCCACGTCACCGCGCCGGCTATCCGCGCGGCTAAAGTGACCGGTGCATTTCCACCCACCGCGCCGCGCCACCCGCGGCGCCGTCAGAGGGCACACCATGGCAGAAGACACGCCGGACACCACCCGCACGGCATCCCCTTCCCCGGTCCCACCCGCCGCACGCGCCGCCGTGCAACCCGCCGCGAAACCCGCCGTGCAACCATTCGCACCGCAACAATTCTCCACCGACGTCCTGCTGGAGAAATACGCGAAGGGCGACGAGCAATCGGCCGATGACGTCTTCCGCCGCGTCGCGCGCGGCGTCGCCCAGGCCGAGCCGGAAGCCCTGCGCGAGTCCGTGGAGGCGCTGTTCGTCGACAATCTGCGGCACGGCGCGCTCGGCGCCGGGCGCATCATGAGCGCGGCCGGCACCGGCATCGCCGCCACCCTGATCAACTGTTTCGTGCAGCCGGTCGGCGACGCGATCAAGGACGTCGACGAGCAAGGGCTGCCCGGCATCTACGTCGCGTTGCTGCAGGCGGCCGAAACCATGCGCCGCGGCGGCGGCGTCGGCTACAACTTCTCGGCGATCCGTCCGAAGGGCGCGCGGGTGCGCACCACCAGTTCGTCCGCGTCCGGCCCGTGCAGCTACATGGACGTGTTCGATGCGTCGTGCCGCACCGTCGAAAGCGCGGGTTCGCGGCGCGGCGCGCAGATGGCCGTGCTCGACTGCGATCACCCCGACCTGCTCGAATTCATCGAGGCCAAGCATTCGAAGGGGCGCTGGAACAACTTCAACGTGTCCGTCGGCGTCACCGACGCGTTCATGCGCGCGGTCGAGGCCGACGAGACATGGCAGCTCGTGCACCGCGCCGAACCCTCGCCGGCGCTGCGCGCGGCCGGCGACGTACGGCAGCGCGACGACGGCCTGTGGGTCTACGGCGAACGCCCGGCGCGCGCGATCTGGGAGCGCATCATGCGCTCCACCTACGACGTCGCGGAACCCGGCATCGTGTTCATCTCGCGGATGAACGAGGACAACAACCTGCGTGCCGTCGAAACCATCCGCGCGACCAATCCGTGCGGCGAGCAGCCGCTGCCCGCCTACGGCTGCTGCAATCTCGGTCCGCTGAACCTGACGCGCTTCGTGACCGATCCCTTCGCGCAGCGCGAAGGCCGCCAGCCGTCGTTCGATTTCGACGCCCTCGCGCGGCGCACCCGCACCCAGGTACGCTTTCTCGACGACGTGCTCGACGTCACGCTGTGGCCGCTGCCGGAGCAATACGACGAATCGCGCGCGAAACGGCGCATCGGCGTCGGCTTCACCGGTCTCGGCGATACGCTCGTGATGCTCGGGCTGCGCTACAACTCGCCGGAAGGCCGCGACTTCGCGGTACGGATCGCGCGGCTGATGCGCGACGAAGCGTATCGCGCGTCGGTGGAACTCGCACGCGAGCGCGGCGCGTTTGCGCTGTTCGACGCGACCCGCTATCTGGAAGCAGGCACCTTCGCATCGCGCCTGCCCGAGGACATCCAGGCCGCAATCCGCCGCGACGGCATCCGCAACAGCCATCTGCTGTCGATCGCGCCGACCGGCACGGTCAGCCTCGCGTTCGCGGACAACGCGTCGAACGGCATCGAGCCCGCGTTTTCGTGGACCTATAACCGCATGAAGGTGATGGCCGACGGCAGCCGCGAATCGTTCGACGTCGAGGACTACGCGTACCGTCTGTATCGCGAACTCGGCGGCGACACCGGCAAGCTGCCGGATTACTTCGTCAGCGCGCTGGAGATGTCGGCGCGCGACCACCTCGACATGATGGCCGCCGTGCAGCCGTACGTGGATACGTCGATCTCGAAGACGGTGAACGTGCCCGCCGACTATCCGTTCGAAGCGTTCGAAAGCCTCTACTTCGATGCGTGGAAAAACGGCCTCAAGGGTCTCGCGACCTACCGCCCGAACGAGACGCTCGGCGCGGTGCTCAGCGTGAGCCCGGCGCCGCGGGACGACGACACGCTCGCCGACAACGATCAGGACCCGCTGCGGATCGCGATCGACCATCGGCCGAAAGGCGAATTGCCGGCGATCATCGAGAAAGTCGAATATCTGACGCAGGCGGGCAAGAAATCGCTGTACGTGGCGGTGTCGTTCATCGAGGTCACCGGGCGGCTCGGCGGCGAGGAAGTCACGATCGAACGGCCGATCGAGTTCTTCATTCCGACCGGTCAGCGCGACGAATCGCAGCAATGGATCACGGCGACCATGCGCTCATTGTCGCTGGCCGCGCGCGGCGGCTTCGTCGCGCGCAATCTGCAGGACATGCGCAAGGTGTCGTGGGATCGCGGCCAGGTGCGGCTTGGCGAGGTGCAGCGGCTCGACGGTCACCGCACGCCGCGCTGGCACGATTCGGAGGTCGCCGCGCTCGCCTTCGCGATCCAGCAGATCCTGCACCGGCGCGGCTTTCTGGACGCCGAGGGCGATCAGGTGCCGTCACGCATGCTGGCGCGTCTGCCGCGCGGACAGGTCAATGCGGAGTCGGCGCTGTCGGCTGATTTCGGCATTCGCCCTAACCCGGACGATGTCGACGCCACTCACACGAACGCCGCGCTGACGCAATCCGCCGGCGTGCTCGGCCTGCATACGATGCTCGGCCGCAAATGCGGATCGTGCGGCGCGAACGCGGTGATTCGCAAGGACGGCTGCGATTTCTGCACCGCGTGCGGCGAGGTGGGGGCGTGCGGGTGACGGGTGCGGGTCGTTACAGCAACGGGCACGCGGTCACCTGCGTGCCCCGCTCGACACACCAACGCTCGTAGTCGCGCAGATAATCGCGCTCGGCTTCGTCGAGCAGATCGAGGTCGATCAGATCCCAGTCGTAGCCGACCGCGACGATATTCTCGAACCTCACCTTATCCGCCTCGGTCTCACTGGGGTGAATGATCACGATGTTCTCGATCCGCACGCCGCCCTTGCCCGGCAGATAAATGCCCGGTTCGACCGACACCACCGCGCCAGGCACGAGACCGTACGCCGCGCCCGGCGCAAAGCGCACCCCGCCTTCATGCACGTGGATGCCGACGCCGTGCCCCGTGCCGTGACCGAAGTCGTAGTCATGCTGGCGGCAGACCTCGCGCACGGTTGCATCGACATCCGCGCCGGTGGCGTCGGCGGGAAACGGCGTGACCAGACCCTTGATGCAGGCCTTCAACGCGACCGTGTAGATCCGCTTCTGCCACGGCTGCGCGTGCGTCGACGGATCGGTTCTGCGCAGCACGACGCGCGTGCAATCGGTCGCGAAACCGCTGTCGTAGTAGGCGCCGCTGTCGAGCAGCACCAGTTCGCCTTCCTGCAATTCGACCTCGTCGCTGGCCGCCGTGTAATGCGCGGACGCGCTGTTCGCGCCGTTCGCCGCGATCGACGTGAAGCTCAAGCCGACGGCGCCGCGTGCGCCGTACGCATCGTTGATCGCGCGGGCCAGGTCGTATTCGGTGGGACGTTTGCCGGCGTCGCCGGATTTGGTCCAGCGCATGGTTTCGGCGATCGCCGCCGAGCTGCGCGCGAACGCGTCGCGGAACTGATCGAGCACTTCCGGCGTCTTGGCGGCCCGCATCGATTCGACCGGACTGAAGTCGGTGTGAACCGCCGCGGGCCACACGCGGCGCACCGCATCGGGCAGCGCGCAATTCACCGCGTCGGCGCTATAGCACACGTGTCGAACGTCGAATGCACCCAGCGCGCGCGCGAGTTCGTCCATGTCGCGGCGAATCACCTGCAACGACGCAACCGAAGGCAATGCGACCGGACACGTATCGCAGCCTTCCGGCAGAAACAGCACGACCTGCTCGCCGATCACGAACAGAAAACCCAGATGCGACGACGCCTGCGGGATATGATAGCCGCGGCTGTTCAGCAGATAGCTGAGGTCGTCGGAGACGCAGGTCAGGAAACAGACCGGTTGCTCCGCATGGTTCGGTCGATAAGTTTGATCCGTTTGATCGGTTTGCCCGAGATACGCGTGAATGTGCTGATTGAGCGTCGCGATGTTGTGCGCGACGCTCGCCCCGGTCACCGACTCCGGCAATTCGAAGATCGGCCGGTCCACGTTCCAGCCAGGCAGATCGATCGCGCGATCCACTTCGCGACCCGCCAGACTGGTCCACGAAAAATTCGCCGCCGATGTCGCCTCGACCATGCCTTCACGCTGCGCGACGTTCATCCGCAACGCGTCGTAGCCTACGTTCCTGATCCGCGCAGCGTGCGCGACCAGCCACCCCGCGATCGCCTTCCACATCGACGCGCCCAAACCCAGCTTTTCGACCCGCACCCGCCGCGGATCGCACTGCGCGTCGGCCTGCAGGTGATAGCGGCCGTCGACGAACAGCACGAACTGCGGCACGCCGAGTTCGCGCGCGACCCGCTCCGACAGAAACACGCCGTTGCCGGTCGAGCCGTCGAAGGCGGACACGGCATAACGCGGGTCGTTACGACGCGGCAGAAACTCGGTGACGAACTCGTCCTGCGAGGTGACCAGCAGCGCGTCCAGACCCAACTGCGACATGAGCCGCGAAAGCCCGGCATGGGTACCGGCGACGTCGGCAACGTAGGGCGCGAGGCCGGAGAAGTGGTATTTCAGTCGATCGATCATCGGAATGTCTGGGTCTTGTTATCGGTCATGCGTACGCAGCGACTGGCACTGTGCGTCGAAAGTACCGTGCGCCTAAATTTGCGTCAAGCTAAAATTTTACTCTGACTAAAATTTTGCGATGAAGTCCGGCAAAGGCAAACATCGGGCGCGGCAAGCAACGTGACGCGCCAGCCTCGAACGCGTCGCGACTGAACAGTATTTAACCTGGCTGCCGCCGCCAGGCGGGCTTCCGGCAAATTCGGCGCGCTACAATGCCGCCTGAATTGTCGTCCGGACGGTTGGGCCTGGTGCGATTTCGCCGCACGCGAAACGCCGGCGACGGCGTGACATTGTCCGCATGTCTTGTCTATCGTCGCTTTGAAGGAGATCCATGGAATCGGACATCATGCGCATCGGTCAGCGCATTCGCCGCCTGCGCCGCGAAGCCAGGATGACGCTGCTCGAGGTCGCTTCCGCGGCGAATCTGTCGATCGGCTTCATGTCCCAGGTCGAGCGCAATCTCACGGGCATTTCGATTTCGTCGCTGGTCAATGTCGCCAGGGCGCTGAACGTGCCGCTCGGCGTGCTGCTCGACCAGCCGCGCCAGGAGCAGCCGGACTCGCACGAAGGCGCGCGCCAGTCCTATTCGATCGATGAAACCCAGCAGCGCTACGAGCGGCTGTCCACCACGTTCTCCGGCAGCCTGCTCAATGCCGTGAAGGTGCAATTGCAGGAAGGCTACCGCTCAGAATGGGTCGCGCACGGCGGCGACGAATTCGTGTACGTGCTCTCGGGCGAGGTGAGTTACGCGGTCGGCAAGAAGGAATACAGACTCTCGTCGGGCGATTCGCTGCACTTCGACGCGCAGCAGCAGCATCGCGTGACGAATCTGGGCGGCGGGGTCGCGGAGTTGATCTCGGTCGGCACGCTGCAATTGTTCGACGACGACCATTCGGTGTTCGTGTCGCTGGCGAATCAGGCGAAACCGGCGCGCTCGCGCAAGACGTCGAAGAGCGCTCCTGCTGCTTCATCCGCTACCTCATCTGCCACCTCATCTGCCACTTCAACGGCCACCTCAACGGCCGCATCACCTACCGCGGCCCTCAACCAATCCGCGACGCCTGCCCGCAAGAAAACCGCACGCGCCGCGAAATAAGCACGCTGACGAAGCACACCCGTAAGCACATCTGGCGCGGCGATCCCATCCCCGCCAGGCTTGCGATCGCAAGCGTCCCGCCTCACCCCACTCTCGCGTAATACAGATTCTGCGGGTGCTTCGCTTCGGCGAAGAAAAACCACCGCTCCGCGACCAGTCCCGCGTACTGCACGAGGCACGCGGCGACCAGCAGCCCCAGCGACGCGCCGATGCCATGCAGGCTCGCGGCCAGCGCGATCAGCACGACCGGCACGACGAACGCCGTCGCCAGAAACCCCCACTTGATGCCGCGCAACGTGCCCGCCGACTTGCCGTGAAAGAACTCGCGCAGATTGAAGGCGCCGGCGGTGAAACCGCGCGACACCTGCACAAGCTTCGGATTGTGGATGCCCGTGGCGCTCTGCACGGTCGACTTCGGCCGCAAGCGCGCATTGCGCACCAGCGACGCCGACCGGCTCGCGCAACCGGCCAGCGTCAGCACGCATGCGCCCAGCGCGAGGCCGCCGGTCGGCGCGGACACGAACCACGCGCTCAGCGCGGCCGCGAGCGTGAAACCGGACGCGCAGCCGAGCAGCGCGAAATTGACCAGCGTGAGCGGCGTCGCCCATTCCTGCAGAAAACGCAGACACGCGTAGATCATTCCCGTGCAGACGAACAGCGCCGCGCTCGCCAGCACGCCGAGCCAGCCCAATGCGAGCGTGATCCGCCACGGCGACCCGAGCCAGTGCGCGACACCGTAGAAGAATGCGCAGGCGAGAAACGCCGGCAGGCACAGACATTCGCGCGATAGCCATGATGTACGCCACATCGCGATCGCACGCCACGCGCGCTCCGGGTGACCGAGGTGGAAGAACGACGCGATCAGCCCGAGCCCGCCGAGCAGCACGGACACCCCCGCGCCGGTCACATAGAACATCCCGGCGGGCGACGCGATCAGCCCCAGTTGCGCGGCACTTTCCACGCCGACGAGCGCGATCAGCAGACCCTGAGCCGCGCCGCTCAGCGTGGTGAGAAAGACGACGGAGAAAGCCGGATTCATTGCGAAACCCCCGTAGGTGCCGTAGGTGTCATGGATGCCGTACGTGCGTTCGGATTCAGATGCGCGTCGCCATCGACGCGAGATGGAGCTCGCCGCGCTCCAGTTGCGCTTCGAGCGACTCCGGTGCGCGGCTGTCGTCCGTGGACGAATCGGTCGCCGTGCCGGCGCTCTTGCACGAGCACGCGCCGCTACCGCAGCCGGCCGCCTCGGTCGGCACGCGCGGCAGATAGTGATTCGCGGGCCGCGTGTTCCACTCGGGCATCAACTGATAGCCGCCGCGCTCCTCGATCGCCTTCGACACCACCGACTGCGGATCGTGAATATCGCCGAACAGCCGCGCCGAGGTCGGACACGCGAGCACGCAGGCCGGCTGACGATCGCGCTCGGAGAGGTTCTCGTCGTGAATCCGGTCGACGCACAACGTGCACTTGGTCATCTCCTTGCGGCTTTCGTCGAGCTCGCGCGCGCCGTACGGACACGCCCACGCGCAGTACTTGCAGCCGATACAGCGATCGAAGTCCACCAGCACGAGCCCGTCTTCCTTGCGCTTGTAGCTCGCCCCGGTCGGACAGACCGGCACGCAGGGCGGGTCCTCGCAGTGCAGGCACGACTTCGGGAAGTGGATCGTTTCCGCCTTCGGGAAACTGCCCGCCTCGAAGGTCTGCACGCGGTTGAAGAAGGTGCCGGACGGTTCCAGGTCGTACGGTCTGAAATCCGCGAGACTGCCCGACTCGCCCGACGTGTTCCATTCCTTGCAACTCGTCACGCACGCGTGGCAGCCCACGCATACGTTCAGGTCGATCACCAATGCCATCTGTGTCATCGAAGGCTCCTTCCTTGCGTGCGCTCATTTGCGTTCATTCATTTGCGTCCGCTCATTTGCGTCCATTCGTGCCGCGCAACCTCGCGGCGAACTCCCCGCGTCCGGCGAAATACGTCTGCACGATGCGCGAAATCACGCCGGTCGAGCCCGGTAAGCTCGGCATCGCCGCGAATTGCGGCAGCGTGTGCCGCGCGTCCGCTTCCGCCGGATAGAGCCGCACGCGCACGTCGTACCACGCCGCCTGACCGGTCACCGGGTCCGAGTTCGAGAACCGCGCGGCGGCATCGTCGCGGCCCGGCAATTCGTCGGTGATCAGGTGATTGAGCAGGAAGCCGCGCTGCGATTCGTTGGCGTCGGCACCGAGATTCCAAGCGCCCGATGCCTTGCCGATCGCGTTCCACGTCCACACGGTGCCGGGCTCGACGGTCTCGCTGTAGCGCGCCATGCAGCGCACACGCCCCCACTGCGACTCCGCGTAGATCCAGCTGCCGTCCGCGATGCCGTTTTCGGCCGCCATCCGCGGATTCACGTACAGATAGTTTTCGCCGTGAATCTGCCGCAGCCACGCGTTCTGCGAGTCCCACGAGTGGTACATCGCCATCGGGCGCTGCGTGACCGCCGCAAGCGGAAAACGTTCAAGATCGGTCGCCGCGCTTTCGAGCGGCGCATACCAGAACGGCAGCGGATCGAAATACGTTTCGATGCGTGCCCGCAGATGATCCGGCGGTTGCCGGCCGCTCGTGCGGCCCTGCGCGGCCAGCCTGAATTTCTGCATCACGTCCGAGTAAAGCTGGATCAGGATCGGCTCGCCGAATTTGCGGAAGCCGTGCTTCACCGCCCAGTCGAGATACGGCCCGTTGCAGTTGCGCATGTATTGCAGGTCTTCGGGCAGCGTGTAATGGAACACGCAGTTGTTCTCCGCGTAACGTTCCCACTGCTTCGGATTCGGTGCGCCGACCAGCGCCTTGTCGCCGTCCTCGCCGCGCCAGCCGATCAGAAAGCCGACGCCGGAGTCCGGCGTGGTCGTGAAATTCACGACGAAGTCGGGATAGTCACGAAAACGCCGCGTGCCGTCCGCGCTCGTGAAAGCCGGAAATTTGAGCCGCGACGCGAGTTCGATCAGCACTTCCTGGAACGGCTTGCACTCGCCGGTGGGCGGCACGACCGGCACGCGCACCGAATCCACCGGACCGTCGAACTCGGAGATCGGACGGTCGAGCATCGACATCGCGTCGTGACGTTCCAGATAGGTCGTGTCCGGCAGGATCAGATCGGCGAACGCGGTCATTTCCGACTGGAACGCGTCGCACACCACCAGAAACGGAATCTTGTACTCGCCGTCCGGGTGACGGTCGGCCAGCATCTCGCGCACCTTCGTCGTATTCATCGACGAATTCCACGCCATGTTGGCCATGAAGATCATCAGCGTGTCGATCGGGTACGGGTCGCCGCGCCACGCGTTGGTGATCACGCTGTGCATCACGCCGTGCACGGCGAGCGGATACTCCCACGAGAACGCCTTGTCGATCCGCACCGGACCACCCTGCTCGTCGATGAACAGGTCCTCGGGGGCGGCCGGCCAGCCGAGCGGACCGGTGGCGAGCGGCGTGTTCGGCTTGACCGCATCGGGACTGTTCGGCGGTTTCGCGGACGGCGGCACCGCGCGCGGAAACGGCGACTTGTGACGAAAGCCGCCAGGCCGGTCGATGGTGCCGAGCAGCGACATCAGCACCGCCAGCGCGCGGATCGACTGGAAGCCGTTGGAATGCGCGGCGAGGCCGCGCATCGCATGGAAAGCGACCGGATTGCCGCTCACCGTTTCGTGTGTTTCGCCCCATGCGTCGGTCCAGCGGATCGGCAGCGTGATGCGGTGCTCGCGGCTCACCTGGATCATTTCGGCGGCGAGCCGGCGAATGGTCGATGCCTCGATGCCCGTGATGCCGGCGGCCCATTCCGGCGTGCACGCCGCCACACGTTCGCGCAGCAGCGCGAAGGACGGCGTGACCGGCGTGCCGTCGCCGAGCGCATAACGGCCGTCGAGCGCAGGCGTCACGCCGGGCGTGTGATGCGGGACCGCCTGTCCGGCCTGCGCGTCCCACCATAGATGATTCTGCGGAAACAGCGGATTGCCCTCGGGCCGCTGCGGATCGCGCACGAACAGGCCGAAATTCGCGCTGCTTTCGTCGAGGTCGACCAGTTCGGCCGCGTTCGTATAGCGCTGCACGAACTCGTGATCCCATGCGTCGGCGGCGATCAACTCGTGCAGAAAGGCCATGAACAGCGCGCCGTCGGTGCCCGGCTTGATCGGCACCCATTCGTCGGCGATCGCGGCATAGCCGGTGCGGATCGGATTGATCGCGATGAAGCGCCCGCCCGCGCGCTTGAACTTCGAAATGGCGATCTTCAGCGGATTCGAGTGGTGGTCCTCGGCGGTGCCGATCATGAAGAACAGCTTCGCGTGGTCCAGGTCCGGGCCGCCGAACTCCCAGAACGAGCCGCCGATCGTGTAGATCATTCCGGCGGCCATGTTGGCCGAGCAGAAACCGCCGTGCGCCGCATAGTTAGGCGTACCGAACTGCTTCGCGAAGAGGCCGGTCAAGGCCTGCATCTGGTCGCGGCCGGTGAAGAGCGCGAAGCGTTTCGGGTCGGTCGCGCGGATCGCCGCGAGACGCTTTTCGAGGACGTCGAACGCGTGTTCCCACGAGACCGGCTCGAACTGCGCGCTGCCGCGCTCGGCGCCGGCCTTGCGCATCAGCGGCTGGGTCAGGCGCGCCGGCGAGTACTGCTTCATGATGCCCGAGGCGCCCTTCGCGCAGATCACGCCCTGGTTCAGCGGATGCGCGGGATTGCCGTCGATGTAACGCACCTCGCCTTCGCGCAGATGCACGCGGATCCCGCAGCGGCATGCGCACATGTAGCACGTGGTGGTCTTGACCTCGAGCCGTTCGTCCTGGGTGCGGGCGTGATGTTCCATGCGCGGTCTCCGTCGCGGCTTCGATGGATCGAAGCGCTGCTGATGCGATACCGACCATCGTATGCGTGACGGGCCTGCAAGGGAAATCGCTATTCGTGAGAGAAACCATCCGCTGGGCCGATAGTTTCGGTTTGGCTTTCAGTGGCGCCCGGTGGCGCTCAGCGGCCCTCACTGCCGTTCGGCGACGCCCTCAGATCGGCGTCAACACCGGTTCGCCCGCGAAATGCCGCCTCGCGTTGTTCAGGAAGTTGTCGACGGAAGCCGCGATCGCCTCCGGCGAGCGGCCACCCACGTGCGGCGTCAGCACGACGTTGTGCAGCGCAAGCAACGCTTCGGGCGGATGCGGCTCGCCCTCGTAGACATCGAGCCCCGCGCCCGCGATGCGGCCTTCGCTCAACGCCCGCGCGAGCGCGGCGGTGTCGACCACGCTGCCGCGCGACACGTTGACGACGAAGCCCTGCGGGCCAAGCGCATCGAGCACACCTGCGTCGATCAGATGACGCGTGCCCGCGCCGCCCGGCGTCGCCACCACCAGGAAGTCGCTCCATTGCGCGAGCGCCGTCACACTGTCGAAGAAACGCAGCGGCGAGCCCTCGCGCGGCTTGCGGTTGTGATAACCGATTTCCATGTCGAAGCCCGCGCCGCGCCTGGCAACTTTTTCGCCGATGTTGCCGAGCCCGACGATGCCGAGTCGTTTGCCGGACACGTTCGGCCGCATCGGCAGCGTGTCGCGCCAGACGCCCGTGCGGGTCGCCTGATCGAGTTGCGGGACGTCGCGCACCACGGCGAGCAGCAGCGCGAACGCATGATCGGCCACGCAATGATCGTTGGTGCCGGCGCCGTTCACGAGCACGATGCCGCGCGCGCGGGCGTGATCGACGGCGAGGTTTTCGTAGCCGGCGCCGAGCGCGCTCACCAGTTCGAGCTGCGGCATGCGGTCGATTTCCGCGGCCGTCAGTCCGGTCGTGCCGTTGGTCAGCACGGCGCGGAACGTGGCGCCGTGCGCGTCGATCGCGGCCGCGCGGTGTTCGGCATCGGGGGCGTGGGTCGCGTCGAACTCGGCGTCGATACTCGCGCGGCTTGCGTCTTTCAAGGGGATCAGGACCAGCAGGGAGGGCTTCATGACGGAGCTTTTTGGGCGGCGGCTTGTGGACGACGGATTGTTCGCCATAGCGGCGGTTGACGGACTGGTTCGTTAGCGGGCCAGTGTAGCAAGGCATGACGAGCCGCGCTCACAGCCAGCCTCCGGGCCTGCCCCGTTGACCTGAAGTCTGCCTCGGCCCCGCCGTCAAATGACTGCACGGCGTGCGCAAAAAAATCATGCGTCGCACGTGTTTGTTTTTTGCCGCCGCCCAACGGTCTTAGAATAGCGGCTACACCGCCCCCGAGAAGCCCATGCTGGATATGCTCCCGCGCGACCCCGCGCCTAACCGTGCCGTTCCGGATAACACCGTGTCAACGGACGACGCCGAGATGTTCGACCTCGCGCCCGTCTCCCTCTGGCTCGAAGATTTCAGCGGCGTGCGCGCGTTGTTCGACGCGTGGCGCGCCGACGGCGTCACCGATCTGCGCGCCTATTTCGCCGACCATCCCGAGCGGGTCGCCGAATGCGCGCACAGCATCCGCGTGATCAAGGTCAATCAGAAGACGCTGACGCAATTCGAAGCCGCCGATTTCGACGCGCTCACCGGCAATCTCGCCGCCGTGTTCCGCGACGACATGCTCAAGACTCACCTCGAGGAACTCTGCCAGTTGTGGGCGGGGCACGCGCAGTTCACCAGCCACACCGTCAACTACACGCTCGGCGGCCGCCGGCTCGACGTATTGCTCAAGGGCGCCGTGCTGCCTGGCCACGAGACGAGCTGGGACCGCGTGCTGGTGTCGGTGGAAGACATCACCGAACTCGAAGGCGCGCGGCATCGCGTGACGCTGGCCGAGCAATACGTACGCGGGCTGTTCGAGCATTCGCCGGTGTCGCTGTGGGTGGAAGACTTCAGCGCGGTCAAGCGCCTGCTCGACGAAGCGCGCGCGGCCGGCATCAACGATTTCCGCGTGTTCACCGACGTGCATCCGGAGTTCGTCGAACGCTGCATGCAGGAAATCCACGTGCTCGACGTGAATCAGCACACGCTCGACATGTTCGCCGCGAAAGACAAGCCCATGCTGCTGGCCCGTCTCGGTGAAGTGTTCCGCGACGACATGCGCCCGCACTTCCGCGAGCAGTTGATCGACCTGTGGGACAACAAGCTGTTCCAGCAGCGCGAAGTGCTCAACTATTCGCTCGACGGCAGCGAGGTGCACGTCCATCTGCAGTTTTCCGTGCTGCCGGGTCACGACAAGCACTGGGACCTGGTGCTGGTCGCGCTCACCGACATCACCGCACGCAAAAAGGCCGAAGCCTACCTGGAATTCCTCGGCAAGCACGACGTGCTGACCAAGCTGCGCAACCGCTCGTTTTACGTCGACGAGTTGAACCGGCTCGAACGCAAGGGGCCGTGGCCGGTAACGATCATCATGGCCGACCTGAACGGCCTGAAGCGCGTGAACGATCAGCTCGGCCATGCAGCGGGCGACGCGCTGCTGCGGCGCGCCGGCGAGGTGCTCGCGAAGGCGATGGAAGCGCCGTTCCACGCGGCGCGGATCGGCGGCGACGAATTCGCGATCCTGATGCCCGACACCGACGAACGCGGCGGCGCGGCGATGATCGACGCGATCCGCCAGCTGGTGGACATGAACAACCAGTTCTATCCGGGCTCGCCGCTGAATTTTTCGATGGGCGCGGCCACCTGTCAGCGCGGCGACCGGCTCGAATCCGGCGTGCAGCGCGCCGATCTGCTGATGTACGAGGAGAAGCGCGCCCACTACGCGAATCAGCAGGACGGAGGGACGCTCGGCGAGTGAGGCTATGCGGGCGCGGGGGAGCGGCTTAAGTGGTTGAGTCGGTTGAGTCTCGGTTGAGTCTCGGTTGAGTCTCGGTTAAGTCTCCTTTAAGGCGCATTCAACGCAATCGCCCAGCCTCGCGGCGCGCCGCCACTCGATCGATCACATGCGCAACGCAGCACACCGTCACGCACGACAAGCCAGCGAGCGCGAGCGCCGCGCCCAGTCCGCAGAACGGCGCGGCCGCGCCGAGCCACAACGCGCTCAACGCCGGCCCTCCGCGATAGATCACCCCGTACGATCCGAGCACCCGCCCGCGCATGGGCTCCGGCACGGATAGATGAATCAAGGTCTGCGCGCCGATGCCGGTGACGACGATCGAGAATCCCAGCGCGAAAAACAACCCCAGCGCCAGATGAAAATCGCGCGTCACCGCCAGCGCGAGCGTACACAGCGCGGCAGCCAGCACATGGCGGCCGACCAGCGTGGCAACGTTGCATGCGTTGCCACGTCCACTGATCCACACGCCCCCCGCCAACGCCCCCAGACCCGCTGCCGCGACCAGCGTCGCGAAGCCGCGAGGGCCCCGTTGCAGCAGTTGCTCGCTGATAGCCGGCGCGAGATCGGGCACGCCGCGAACACATACCGCGCTGACACTCAACATCACGAATACGCCGCGTAGAGGCGCAGCGGACGCCAGGTAGCGAAAGCCGTCGAGCGCCTGTTCGAGCCAGCGTCCGTCAGCCTTCATCCCACTCGGCCGTACAGCGGCCGGCATCCGCAACAGCACGCCGATAAACACCGCGTAGCTCAATGCGTTCAGCCAGAACAGCGCCGCGACGCCGAGCTGGACGAGCACGACACCTGCCACCGCCGGACCCACGAAGCGCGCGAGATTGAAGCACAGCGAGTTGATCGCTACCGCCGACGCGAGCCGCCGGCGCGGCACGAGGTTCGAGATCCAGGCCATCCGCGCAGGCTGACACAAGGCGTTCGCGATGCCGGTGACGGATGTCACCAGCAACAGCGACGTGAGCGACGCGGACTCGCCCAGCAGCAGCACGCCTTGCAATACAGCCATTGCCATCGCGACCACCTGGCAGTAAAGCACGACCTTGCGGCGATCGTGACGATCCGCCATCACGCCGGCGAGCGGCGCGAACAGCACGGTGGGAAACAGATCGGCGAACGCCACGATGCCGAGCCACAGGCTCGATCCGCTGCTTTCCCACGCGAGCCAGCCCGCGCCGATCCGCTGCAGCCACGTGCCGGTCAGCGACAGCGCGTTGCCACACGTGTAACGCCGGAAATCCCGGCCGGCAAGCGCATGAAAGCGCCTGCCCCGGCGCGCGCAGCCCGCGCGTGACAACTTGCGCATCGGTCGCCTCAGTGCACGGCGCGCTGCGAACCGAGCACCGCCATCTTGCTGCCTTCCTGCGCGATGTTGACCTTGCGGGCCCGGCTCACGCGCGAGCCATAACCGACGATCTCGCCGCTGGCGATCGTCACGACCAGGTCCCTGAAGCAGGTTTCGCCCTCCACCTCGGTCTCCGAATCCACGTAGCGCTGCACGACGTAACCCGACGACGAGCGCAGCATGATCAGATCGGTCCACGCCTCGGCATCATAGTCGCGGCCCACGTGCACCGACGCGCCGCGCGTGCCGTACGGATGCTTGATGACGAAGTCGTCCTTGTTGTCGATCAGATCCGCCCGGCTGATGCCGTCACCCAGCTTGCGGCTCAGCGGCACGAGCGCGCGGATCGCCGCGAGTTCGGCGTCGTTGAACAGATAGGCGAAGCGCGGGTCCGACATCACAACGATGCACAGTTTGTTGTCGCCGATCCAGCGCCCCGCCAGCGACGACTGGATCGCGACGCGGCCCTCCACCACGCTGCGGCAAAACCGCTCCCATTGCCCCACATCCTGAATCGAGCGCTGCACGCCGTATTTCAGATAGCCGAGCCGGAACGCCGAGTCCGCCCCCCGGTTCAGCTCCTCCGGTGTCAGCATGGCCGCGCGCAGGCCGCCCGCCTCGATCCGTCGCTTCAGATGCGGCAGCTCGAGAATATTGCCGCCCGCCGGATGCAGCAGCGCGATCCCGTCGATCGCATCCAGACCGCGCGCGGCGGCCAGCGACGACAACCAGTCCGGCACCCAGTCCTCGCGCTCGAACACCGACGGCGTGCCGCCCCACGATTCGATCAGCTCGCCCGCCCACGGCGCCGAGCGCCAGTAGCGATTGATCATGCCTGCATAGACGATGCCGCCCGGCGCGTTGGCGTTGAACTCGATGATCCTCAGCGTCGCGAGGCTGTGTCCCATCAGATCGAAACGGCACAGGTCGATCCGGTTGTTCGACGGCTGCGTGTCCTCCTTCACCCAGCGGCTGAGCGGTTTCGGAATATCGAGGAACTGCTGCAGATTCTTGTCGGTGCGGTACGCGTTGACGATCTTCTCCAGGGCGTTGAATACCGTCTTGATGCGTGCCGCCAGAATTTCCTCGGTTGCGGCATGAAGCGCACACACGCCGGCCATCACGGGATACGGACGCGACTGATTGCCTTCGAAACTCATCGACAAGCCGTCTTCCGCCGCGCATTTGCGCACGTGGGCATAGGCCCGGTTCAACTCGGCTTTCGCCGGGTCCTTGCCTAACGTGATCCAGTCTTTCGCCGGATCGAACACCGGCAGGTCGCTGCTCATCGAATGCGATTCAAGCATCGCTGTCTCCTTTACCGAAAGCATGCACAGGGGGGCTCGTGAGGAAAAATGAGCCGCCGGATCGGAAATAACGCAGGGCCGATCCGGCCACGTGAACGATTACATGAAGACGTTTCCTGAACAGCTCCCAGCATTGGTAGCGAAGACCAGCGTGTCGCCTAACATCAAGACTGCGAACTAATTAAAAATACCGCAGTCAGTAAAGGTATTTGAGAAGAGGAACTCGCCATGCCTCCCGAACACGCCGGATGGTGGAACGACCTGTCCTTCAACCTGCAAGGCAGCGAGCAGATCGATCAGGCGGTGGCGGCGCTATCGAATGCGGCATGCAATCTCGGCTTCACGTATTGCTCGTTCGGGTATCGAGACCGGCCGCCGTTCAATGCCGGCAATATCGTGGTCATGAGTTCCTATCCCGACGCGTGGCGCGCGAGGTATCGCGAACAGCGTTATCTGGAGATCGATCCGGTCGCCCAGCTGGACGCGACGAATCCCGCGCCGGTCGTGTGGAGCGACGATCTTTTCATGGACGCGCAGCTGCTGTGGGACGAAGCGCGCGCGGCGGGGTTGAAGGTGGGCATTTCGCAGCCGTGCTGGGATCCGCGCGGCCGATGCGGCGTGTTTTCGCTGTCGCGGGATCGCGACGCATTGAAGCAGAGCGAGGTCGACGCGTTGCGGCCCTACCTCGCGGCACTCGGTCATCTGTCGATGACCTACATTAACAAGCTTGCCGATCGCGAACGGCACGACACGGCGGGCGCGAATCTCACGCGCCGCGAAATCGAAATCCTGCGCTGGACTGCCGACGGCGGATCGGCCAAGAGCATTTCCAATGCGCTCGACATCTCCGCCGACACGGTCAATTTTCACCTGAAGAATTGCATGCGCAAGCTCAACGCGCCGTCCAAGGTCGCGGCGGCGGCTTATGCGATCGCTTACGGCTATTTATGAGGACAGACGCGCTTCGCCATAGGTACTCACGATACGGAGATCCTGCTCGTGCGCGGAAAAGCGCTCCCATTCGAGCCCGTTCACGTCGACGCTCGTGGTGAAGCCTTCCGCGTCATCGTCCTCGAAGCCGACGTGGCGCAACTGCCCCGCCTTCTCCGGCGTCATGTTGATCGAGAAGTTCAGCAGATCGGTGCGCCACATCGCGTAGCGGCCGGGGACCACCGCGGTCGGCTGCTGGCCGAGACGTGCGCTGTAATCGGCGATCGACGCGTCGAGGTCGGCCACCGCGAGGGCAATGTGAAAGCGTTTCATGCTGGATTCTCCGGAATGTGTGGGGACGGCCACACCATCCTAGCGGGACGCCGGAGCGCTAACCAGTTGCCTCGTCATCCCGGTATCGGCGTTACCAGCCAGGCGCGGCGTTCAGGTGGGTTGCCCGGATGGATTGCCCGGATGGATTGCCCAGGTCTCTTGCCCCGATGCGTCGCTCGGGCAGAGCCCGCGCCCTGCGCCATGTCAACTGACCGGAAAGCGCAGTTCGAAACGCACCACGCCCGGCGCCGGGCACATCGCCCGCGCGCCGCCGCCGTGCAGATGCATGATCGCCTTCACGATCGAAAGACCCAGTCCGCTCGATTCGGTAAATTCGCTGCGCGCCGCGTCCGCGCGATAGAAGCGGTCGAACAGACGGTCCAGTTGCTCGTGCGGAATCGGCGCGCCGTCGTTCTCGACCGCGACGATCGCGTCCGTGCCGTCGTGCGTGCCGCTTAAGCGCACCACCGAATTGGGCGCGCCGTAGCGCACGGCATTGACGACGAGGTTGTGGAGCGCGCGGCGGCACAACATCGGGTCGGCGTGCAGCGTCCCCGTCGCGTCGATCGTAAAGCGCATGCCGCGCTCGTCGGCGAGGCCCTCGAAGTAGTCGGCGATGCGGACCAGTTCGTCGTGCAGCGCCAACGACTCCCGCTCGATCGACAAGGTCGCGTGATCCGCATGCGCGAGAAACAGAATGTTCTCGGCGATGTGGCTCAAGCGGTTCAACTCTTCGAGATTCGATTCGAGCAACTGCTGATAATCGTCGGGCTCGCGCTGTTTGGCCAGCGTCACCTGGGTCTGGCCGATCAGCGCGCCGACCGGCGTGCGGATTTCATGCGCCAGATCGGCGGAGAATTGCGACAGTCGCTCGTAACCGTCCGCGAGACGATCGAGCATGGCATTGAACGACTGCGCGAGCTGACGCAGCTCGACCGGCGCGGCCTCGCTATCGAGCCGCACCGCGAGATTCGTGGGGCTGATCTGCGCGGCGTGCGTGGCGATCTCGCGCACCGGCCGCAACGCGCGGCGCAGCACGTAGTAAGCGAGCAGCGTCGACGCGAGCATTCCGCACACGGTGGCGAGCAGAATGCGGTCGCGATACGCCGCGAGCATCCGCATTTCCTGGGTCATCGGGTGCGCGGCGATCACCTCGACGTCGGCGCCGTCCTCGCGCGCCTTGACCGACGCGATCGCCCAATGCACCGGCACGCCGTCGGCGAGCAGGGTGCGCGGATCGTCGCCGGGCATGGGCAGTTGGCCGCCCGGCTCCGCCTGCAGCGGCGGCACCGCGATGCCGGCCGGGTTGACGTCGATGAACGGCGCCTCGTTACGCTTGCGGAACAGCAGCACGTCCGCCTCGCCGCCGAGCATGGTCTCGAACAGCAGCGGCCGCTGCTTCAGCTCGCTGACGGAATACAGGTCCTGCACGATCCGGCTGAAATGCTCGACGCGGCCGTTCAGCACGACGTCGGCGCGGCGCTCCAGCGAAATTTGAGCGGACTGATAGAAGTACATGCCGAGCGTGCCGATCACGAGGCACGCGATCGACGCGAACAGCACCGTGGTCCGTGCCGTGAGAGAACGCTCGCTCCACCACGTCATGAGCCGTCGCCGAACGTGTAGCCGATGCTGCGCACCGTATGGATCAGCTTCTTCTCGAACGGATGATCGACCTTCGCGCGCAACCGTTTGATCGCCACGTCGACCACGTTGGTGTCGCTGTCGAAGTTCATGTCCCACACTTCGGAGGCGATCTGCGTGCGCGACAGCGCCTCGCCCTGACGGCGCACCAGCAGATGCAGCAGCATGAATTCCTTGTTGGTCAGCGCGATCTCCACGCCCTCGCGCGTGACCTTGCGGCGCAGCACGTCGAGCCGCAGATCGGCGATTTCGAACACGTCGCTCTCGCGGATCACGCCGCGCCGCAACAGCGTGCGGATGCGCAGCACCAGTTCGGTGAACGAGAACGGCTTGACGAGATAGTCGTCGGCGCCGAGTTCGAGACCGCGAATGCGATCGCTCACATGATCGCGCGCGGTCAGGAAAATCACCGGCAGATCGCGCCGCGCGCGCAGCGCCCGCATGATTTCCCAGCCGTCGATGCCGGGCAGCATCACGTCCAGCACCACGAGGTCGTACGCGTGTTCGAGCGCCATGTGCAGACCGTCCGTGCCGGTGCGGGCGAGATCGACCGCATAGCCGCTCTCGCGCAAGCCTTTCTTCAGGTAGTCGCCGGTTTTCGGATCGTCTTCGATGACGAGGATGCTCATGGGACTGCGCGCAACGAACGAGGGCAAGGAATCGAAGCAGGCGCTGGATGCGATGCGTGAACAGGCGCGCGGGCTTCGGTCGACGGAAAGATAGCGGACATTCTACGTGGCGCCGGAAAAACCGTTCATGACGTTTTTGTCATCGTCCGGTCACTCCGCTGAGCCGCCCGCCTCCCTATTCTGCCGTCACCGTTCACTCACCACCTGGAGTCGCTTCATGAAGATCGTTTCCGCGAAGGTCCTACGTACGCTGGCCGCCCCGGCCCTGGTCGCCGCCGCGCTGTTCGCCGCCGGACCCGCCGCGCAGGCCCAGAACGCCATGCCCACCGGCGTGCGCGGCACCGTGACGTCGCTGTCCGGCGACCTGCTCAAAGTCCACACGCGCGACGGCAAGGACGTCGACGTGAAACTCGCGAAGGACACGCCAATTCGCGGCGTCGCGCTCGCCAACGTGAACGACATCAAGCCGGACAGCTATGTCGGCACCGCCGCGATTCCGCAGGCCGACGGCACGCTGAAGGCGCTCGAAGTGCACGTGTTCCCGGCCAGCATGCGCGGCTCCGGCGAAGGCCACCGTCCATGGGATCTCGGCTCGAACAGCACGATGACCAACGGCACCGTCGGCTCGCTGGTGGTCAGCAACGGCCGCACGATTACCGTGAAGTACAAGGACGGCGAGAAGAAGATCGTGATTCCGCAGGACGTGCCGATCGTCAGCCTGCAACCGGGCGACCGTTCGCTGCTGGTGCCGGGCGCCAAGGTCGTGCTGTTCGCGCATAAGGAAGCCGATGGTTCGATGGCCGCGAACTTCATCTCCGCCGGCAAAAACGGCGTGACGCCGCCGATGTAATGGCTACGCCGCCCAAACGTCACCGCGGTCACCGAGGTCAGCTCGTTCATCCGCTCGTCGTGCGCGTCACTCACTGGATCAACGCCTTCGCGATGGTCTGCATGGTGATGAGCGGCTGGGCGATCTACAACGCGTCGCCGATCTTCCCGTTCCGCTTTCCGGCGTGGGCGACGGTCGGCGGCTGGCTGGGCGGATCGATCGCCTGGCACTTCGCGGCGATGTGGCTGCTGTGCGCGAACGGGCTGCTGTACGTGTCGTACGGGATCGGCCGCGGGCATTTCCGCCGCAAGCTGCTGCCGGTGCATCCGCGCGACGTCGCGCATGACGCGATGCTGGCGCTGCGCCTGCGGCTACCGCACGACACGGGCCGCTACAACGCGGTCCAGCGTGCGCTGTATCTGCTCGTGCTATGCCTTGGCGTGCTGCTGGTCGCATCGGGTCTGTCGATCTGGAAGCCGGTGCAGTTCTCGTGGCTGACCGCGCTGTTCGGCGGCTTCGATTTCGCGCGCCGCGTGCATTTCGTCGCGATGGCGGGCGTGGTCGGCTTCGTCGTCGTGCATCTCGCGCTGGTGCTGCTGGTGCCGCGCACCTTGCTGCCGATGCTGACCGGCCGCGCCCGCTCCTCCACTCATACAGGAACCTCGGCATGAGCGCTGATCGTCCCACGGATGCGCGCAAGACGCGCATCGTTCTCAGCGAACATCGGCCGCAGATAGAGCGGTTGCAACGGCGTCTCTTTCTGCGCTCGTCGCTTTCCATCGGCGCGCTCGCGATGCTGTCCGGCTGCAACATGCAGGACGGCGATTCCGTCGACAAGGTGCTGTGGGCGATGTCGCGCTGGAACGATCGCGTGCAGGGCTGGCTGTTCTCGCGCAACAAGCTCGCGCCGACCTACGCGGCGAGCGAGATCACCGATCCGTTTCCGTTCAACGCGTTCTATCCGGAGTTCGACGCGCCGGATATCGACGGTTCGACCTACCAGCTCGAAGTGTCCGGCCTCGTGTCGGACCGGCGCGTGTGGACCCTCGAGCGCCTGCGCACGTTGCCGCAGGTGTCGCAGATCACGCGTCACATCTGCATCGAGGGATGGAGCGCGATCGGCCAATGGCGCGGCGTGCCGTTCCGCACTTTCCTCGAACGCATCGGCGCCGATCTGAGCGCGCGCTACGTCGGGTTCAAATGTGCGGACCGCTACTATTCGAGCCTCGACATGGCGACGGCCCTGCATCCGCAGACGCAACTCACGCTGGACTTCCGCGACGCGCCCTTGCCCGCGAAATACGGTTATCCGCTCAAGCTGCGCGTGCCGACCAAACTCGGCTTCAAGAACCCGAAGCACATCGCGGCGATCTTCGTGACCAACACGAATCCCGGCGGCTACTGGGAAGATCAGGGCTATAACTGGTTCAGCGGGTTATAGGTTTCCGGATAGAGGCTCACCGATCGATCTCGCGCATTTCAAACCGCGGTGACGTAACGCGCAACGGGCTTCACCACGCGCGGCGCGGGCGGATCGTAGGCGGTGCGCATGCGTTTGACTTCATCGACAGGGCTCAGGCCGAACAGGCGCTTGAACTCGCGGCTGAACTGCGACGCGCTTTCATAACCGACGCGCGCCGCCGCCGCGCCCGCGTTCAAGCCGTCCTGCACCATCAACAGACGCGCGTGATGCAGACGCGTGGTCTTCACGTACTGCATCGGCGAGGTTGCCGTGACGGCCTTGAACTGCGCGTGAAAGACGGCGAGACTCATGCCGGCTTCGGAAGCCAGGGTGTCGACGTCGAGTTCGCCGTGATAGTCCGCGTGAATGCGCCGCAGCGCTTTCGCGATGCGCCCGAAATGATTCTGATGCGTGAGCGCCGCGCGAATCGCGCCGCCCTGCTCGCCGGTCAGCACGCGATAGCAGATTTCGCGGACCACGCCGGGCGCGAGAATGCGCGAGTCGAGCGGCGACGCCAGCGCTTCCATCAAACGTTGCACCGCGTTGGATAGCGCCGGATCGAGCGGTGTCGAGTAGATGCCGACCGGTTCGTTCTGCGCGGCGCCTTGCGTTTCGTTCAACGCCATCAACAACTCCGCCACCATGGTCAGATCCACGCGCACCGAGATCGCGAGAAACGGTGTCTGCTCGCTCGCCTCGGTCTCGCATTCGAACGGCAGCGGCACGGACAGCACGAGATACTGCTGCGCGTCGTACTGATACACCTGATCGCCGAGATAGCCGCGCTTGCGGCCCTGACACACGATCACGATGCTCGGCTCGTACATGACCGGCATGCGCGGCATCGGACTGTTGGCGCGCATCAGGCTGACGCCGTCCACGGTGGAACGCGTGATGCCGGGTTTCGGTGCGAGCAGATCGAAGAGTTCGACGACGCGCTGTTCGGCGAGGCCATCGGCGATGGCGCCGGAAACGGCTGCATCGGCGGCATCGGCGGATTGGGTGACAGTTCCGCTGGCGGAATTCGACATGACGATAAGGTGACGCGCAAGAGAATAATGCTTGAAATTTAGCACTAAAAGACCTACAGCGCTGCGCACCAGGAGTTTTAGGCAAATCTTCAAGACATTCAGGTATTCCTCCCCACCGTGACGGCTCCTAAGATGGGAACCCTGCCGGAACGAGTCTTTCCGCGCCGCGCCGGGCCTGGTTGCCGACGCATTGCCGCAAGCGACCCCGCTGGGCATGCCGACCACGTTGCTTCCTGCGCGCGCCGCGATTCCGGGTCATGACGAGGTGGAGCCTGACGACAGCACGCCGTCGCACGGGGCACCTCGTGTCGTTATTTTCCTTGCTGGAGCTACCCATGAGCACGACTTACGCCTATGCAGCGACCGACGCCACCGCGCCGCTCGCTCCGTTCGAAATCCAGCGTCGCGAACTGCGCGCGCACGACGTGCAGATGGACGTGCTGTTTTGCGGCGTGTGCCATTCCGATTTGCATCAGGCGCGCAACGAGTGGAAGAACACGATTTATCCGGTGGTGCCGGGCCACGAGATCGTCGGCCGCGTCACGTCGGTGGGTCCGGACGTGACCAAGTACAAGGTGGGCGACCTGGTCGGCGTCGGCTGTCTGGTGGATTCGTGCCGCACGTGTGCGAGTTGCCGCGAAGATCTCGAGCAGTATTGCGAGAACGGTTGGGTCGGCACGTATAACGGCGTGGACAAAGTAGACGGCCAGGTGACGTACGGCGGTTATTCGACGCAACTCGTGGTGGACGAAGCGTTCACGCTGCGGGTGCCGGAGAATCTCGATCCGGCGGGCGCGGCGCCGTTGCTGTGCGCGGGTATCACGACGTATTCGCCGTTGCGGACGTGGGGTGCCGGTCCCGGCAAGAAGGTGGGGATCGTCGGCTTGGGCGGTCTGGGGCATATGGGCGTGAAGCTCGCGCGGGCGATGGGCGCGCATGTGGTGCTGTTCACGACGTCGCCGTCGAAGATCGAGGATGCGAAGCGGCTGGGCGCGCATGAGGTGGTCATTTCCCGGAATGCCGAGGAGATGGAAGCGCATGCGAATAGTTTCGATCTGATTCTGAATACCGTGGCTGCGCAGCATGATCTGAATCCGTTTTTGAATCTGCTCAAGCGGGATGGGACGTTGACGCTGGTTGGCGCGCCTGAACATGATCATCCGTCGCCGCAGGTGTTCAATCTGATCTTCAAGCGGCGCAGGCTGGCTGGGTCGTTGATCGGCGGCATTGCCGAGACGCAGGAGATGCTGGATTTCTGCGGTGAGCATGGGATTACTTCTGATGTTGAGGTGATTCCCATGCAGGGGATTAATGAGGCTTATGAGCGGATGCTTAAGAGTGATGTTAAGTATCGGTTTGTGGTTGATATGGAATCCTTGCGGAAGTAGGTGAGGTTTTTTTGGGCTCGCGCTGGGCTGTTTTTTGGCCTTTGCCTGCTTTGTTTGTGGGATTTTTTTTGGCCTTTCCTTGCATTCTTATCGGTCTATTTGCGTTACCCCTGTGCGGGGCGGCACCTACTTCTCTTTGCCGCGGTGTTTAGACCGGAGACATAGGTAACAGATGTGCGGAGACATGGGTAACACATGATCCGCTCATTCCTGCTGGTTCAGGTTGATGGTTCCGAAGCGGTGATGCGCAAAAAACAGGTCGTAGCAGTTCTCTTCATCGACGCGCGCGCGGATGGCCACGGGCAGGTTCTGCAATGCATTTGATACCTTGAATCGCCGGTTCCTGAAGCGTAGTTCGCCGTTCCACTTCACGCACTGCACGTGATCGTTTTCGCCGTACTCGATTGGCGGCAGGATCTCCGGATAGGCGCGCGGACTCGGTCGATAACGCGTAACCGGGGTCGCCATGTCCAGCGCCTGATGTGGGCGCTGATGGTTGTAGACCGTGCGCCACTCATCGAACGCCTGCTGCGCGCTGGACAGATTCCTGAAGTGGCGTCCGGCGATCACCTCGGCCTTCAGCGTGCGGTGAAACCGCTCCTCCTTGCCGTTGGTCTGCGGATGCGCCACGCGGCTGTGTGACAGGCGCACACCCAGCCGGATGAGCCAGATGGCCAGTTCGGTCAACTGGCCCGGCTGGCTGGGGCTGCCCCACGGCGAACCGTTGTCCGCGTTGATGCGCCGCGGCAGCCCATAGCGGCGGAAGGTGCGCTGCAGATGATGCTGCACGATCCGGGTGTCGGTGCGAATGCAGGCATCGAGCGTCACGTTGTAGCGCGAATGATCGTCCAGCAGGGTCAGGGGCGAACAGTGGCGGCCGTCCTGCAGGTCGAACCAGCCCTTGAAATCCATCTGCCAGAGATCGTTGGGCTGTGCATGCTCGAAGCGCTGCCAGGCCGTGGCGGCCTCGGAGGCAGCCGGGTCGATGAGCCCGTGACGATGCAGGATGTCCGTCACGGTACTCGGGGCCGGCACGTCCCTGTGGCCCAGGTCGCACAGACGCCGGCTGATCTTGCGTCCACCCCAGGCGGGGTGTGCCCGCCGCAGTTCGACTACCTGCTGCTCGACTGACGGTGGCGTGCGCGCCGGATTCTGCAGGGGGCGGCGCGAGTGATCTGTCAGCGCGGCAACGCCGCCCTGCGCGTGGCGCTCAAGCCACTTGTAGCCGGTCTTCGGACTGATGCCAAAGCGCCGGCACAGGTCGCGACGGTTGGCGCCTTCCTGCAAGGCCAGATGGACGAATTCCAGACGCAGATTCATGGTGTCTCTCGGATTCCAGGGCATGACCGGCTCCAGGCGATTCGCTCGCCAAGAGTGTTACCCATGTCTCCGTACACCCGTTACCTATGTCTCCGGTCCATACACCGCGGCAAAGAGAAGCAACCGTATTGGAAGTCAAGCGACGGGTATCGGGTGGGCGGCGGATCACATGTCGATCCGCCGGCGACGTACAGGCGAGCGCATGCCGCACGATCTCCGATCGCGCCTTCGGTAAGAACGCTTGAAGAAGTTCAGATGATCGACGGCCTCCAGTGCGTGTCATGCTGGACCATCGTATTGAGTGTGACGATGAGCTTGCGGATGCACGCCGTGATGGCGACCTTGAACGGCTTGCCCGCCTCGCGTAGCCGGTCATAGAAAGCGCGAATGGTCGGATTGAAGCGCAGCGCGGGCACGCAGGCCATGTAAAGAGCGCGCCGTACGACGGCTCGCCCGCCCTGAATGCGACGCCTGCCGATGTGTTTGCCGCTGTCGCTATTGAACGGAGCGACGCCGGTGAGCGCGGCGATCTCGCGGCGGTTCAGCGAACCCAGTTGCGGCATGAAGGCGATCAGCGTTGCGGCGGCGCCGGGACCGATACCGGGCACGGAGCGCAGCAGATCTTCCTTCTGACGCCACGCGGGAGACGAGCGCAGGAACGAGTCGATATCGTTGTCCGCGATCCTGATCTGCTGCTTGAGCCATTTGATGTGGTCATTCAGGCTTTCGCGGGCGGCGGCGTGGGCGCGCTCAAGACGGGCCTTCTCGGCCACGAGCATGTCCACGAGCTGGGCGCGGCGCAGCAGCAGGGCCTGCAACTGCTCGGTCTGCACATCGGTGAGCGGGCGCACCACGGGCTTGATGACCGCGGCGAAACGGGCGATGGCAAAGGCGTCGATGCGATCGGTCTTGGCCCGCATGCCGGTCGCGCGGGCGAAGTCGCGCACCTGCCGGGGATTCACGGCGACAGCGGGCAGACCCGCCTCGCAGAGGGCTCTGAGCACGGCGAGTTCGAGCTTGCCGGTGGCCTCCATCACGATCAGGGTGGGGTTCAACGCGATGAGACGTTGTACCAGTTGATCGATGGCGGTCTGCTCATTGTCGACACGAAAATGGTCGGTCGTGTCGTGAATGGCGATGTCGAGCGTTGTGCCGCTGACGTCGATGCCGATATAAACGGAAGAAACAGGATTCATCGTGGTACCCATACTTGCAGGAAAATACGAGCTCGAGGCTCCGTCAACTGTTCGGGTTATGAGGATGAAAAGGACAGTCGCTCAAGCTTCTCTGCGTGCTCGAAGCACTGAAGGCAGACGAGCTGACTGTCCCTGTGGCGACAACTGATCGGGTCGTCGTCACAGGAGGGAATATACAAGTAGGCAAGAGAAAGCCGCTCACACCGCTAACTCTTAAGCGGGTCCCCCGCACAGCCACGGTAGTGGACCATCTGGAATCTGCGTTCTCGCACATTCCGCCTCAGTGACACAGCAGTCATTCTTCCGGCGGCGCTGCGCGCGCCGTGCGGTTCATCAATAAGCCACTTTCGTGGCTTTACTGCGTTGCGCGCCAGTCGCACACGAGCGCCAACATCCATAACTATTAATTACGTGATCCGAATCATTCATTCCGGCACTCCGCGCACGGAATGAATCGCGGACCCTGCGGGATCACGAACGCAAAAAACGAGGCAGACGTACCCCCGATGAACCCATCGGCGCGCGCAGCGCCGCCGGAGGAATGACTGCTGTGTCACGAACGCGGAGTGAGAGATAGTACGGATTCCAGATGGTCCACTACCGTGGCTGCGCGGGGGCTCCGCTTAAGAGTTAGCGGTGTGAGCGGCTTTCTCTTGCCTACTTCTCTTTGCCGCGGCAAAGAGAAGTAGGTGCCGCCCCGCACAGGGGCAACGCTAATAGACCAAAAGCAAATCAAGAAAAGGCCAACAACAACAACAACAACAACAACAACAACAACAACAACAACAACAACAACAACAACAACAACAAACAAACCACCCAACCACCACCCCAACAAACCCCCAGGAGCACCCCGTGATCGACAGAATAACCGCCATGCGCACATTCCTGCGAATCGTGGACACGAACAGCTTCACCCGCGCAGCGGAGTCCTTAAACATCCCACGAGCAACAGCCACAACAACAGTCCAGAACCTGGAAGCCCTGCTAGGCACCGCGCTATTAGTGCGCACAACACGACGCCTAAGCGTCACCCCAGAAGGCGCCGCCTACTACGAACGCTGTGCGCAAATCCTCGCCGACATCGACGAGATGGAAACCAGCATCCGCAACGCGACCGACAACCTCACCGGCCGCCTGCGCATCGAAATGCCCAGCGCGATCGCCACCACCATCGTGCTGCCCGCGCTCAGCGACTTCCACACCCGTTACCCCAACCTGGATCTCGCCATCGGTATCAGCACCCGCACCACCGACATGATCTCGGAAGCCATCGATTGCAGCATCCAGCTCGGCGAGCTCCCCGACTCGAATCTGGTCGCCCGCAACCTCGGCACCCTCGAACACGTGACCTGCGCAAGCCCCGACTACCTGGCCCGCTACGGCACGCCCATGGATCTCGACGATCTGCGCGGACACGCCGCCGTCAATTGCATGTCGCCGCATAACGGCCGCGAAGTGGATTTCGATTTCGAAGTGGACGGCGAAGCGCAAAAGGTCAAGGTCAAAGGCTTCGTCAAAGTCAGCGACGAACCCGCCTACCTCACCTGCGGTCTGCAAGGCCACGGTCTGATCCAGCCCGCGCGGATCGCCGCCAAACCCTATCTCGAGTCGGGACTGCTGCGTGAAGTGCTGCCGCAATGGAAGCCGGTGCCGATGCCTGTCTCGGTCGCGTATGTGAAAAACCGCCGGGTATCGCCGCGCGTGCGCGCTTTCGTCGACTGGCTCGCCGAGGTGTTCGAACAGGCCGAATACGTCGACCAGGACCTCACGCGCGTACGGCAGTTGTTGCGCGGCCTGCATCCCGCGTGAAGCGGGTCATGCAGGCCGCGAAGGCGGGAATGGCCCCGCCGGACTGGATCGACAGCCGGGTTACGGCTGCGTTATTGCCGCGTTATTGCCACGTAGTGGCTGCGTATTGACGGTGTAGCGGCTACGTTACGGCTGAATCAAGGCTGACGCGCTTGCGGCGCCGCCCCCGGACAAGCCGGGTCCTTGCCCCAATGACCGTCGCACACGCGCCAGCGGCACAACTGGTCCTCGAAGAACCCACGCTGCGAACACTCTTTCACGCGCTCCGCGAGCTTCGCGTTGCCCGGCGCCGTCGCGCTCACCTTGGTGGTTGCGCTGCCGGTCGCCTTGGTATCGGCCGGCTTGGTGCGCGCAACCAGCGCGGCCAATAGATCGGCATCCGAATCGTCTTTCGAAGCATTCGCCGCCGGACGCGCCTTCTTCGTCTGCGCGACCGCCGTCGGCGTGCTCGCGTGATGGTTGCCCGCGCTCGCCGTCGTGCTCTCCTTCTTGCCGTGCGCGGCATCATGCTTACCGTTGCTCGCCACAGCGACTGCCGTCTTGCCGTGCTTGGCCGCGGGCACCTGCACCGCCGACGCGGACGTGGCCGACGCCACCGGCGCGGGCGCACTGCTCGGCTCCGCGCCATCGGCCAGCGCGCGCGACAGACGGCTGGCGTCGCCGCTTGCCGGCACCGTGGCGGAGGCCTTGCTGTCGCTGTCGTCGGCGATGATGGTGGCCGCCTGCGAGGCCGAAGCCGCGGCCGGTTCCTTCGCGGCGGCCTGCGCCGTCGCACCCGGCGCCGCATTCGCCGACGATGCGGGTGCGGCAGCGGTGGCGGCCGTCGGCGAGGCGCCAGAAGTGACAGGCGCAACCGGTGCGGCAGGCTTGCCGGCCTCGGAGGCGGCGGACGCCAGCGTCTCGTCCTGCTGACGCTGCTGCATATGCCATGCGCCCCAGCCGCCGGCCGCGATCACGAGCAGAGCGACCAGCAACAACGGCGCCTTCGAGCGGCGTGGTTTTTCGGTAGGCGGCGCAACGCGGCCTTCCAGGTTCGCGAGAATTCGCGAACCATTGGCATCAGCGCCTTTAGCCTTATCGGATAACAGGCTAGGCGGGGCTTTGGAATTCGAACTTTCCGGCGCACTCATTCACTGTCTCATTGAATCCTGGATTATTTCGCCGTGATAATACCGTTCCGGCTCGTTCCGAGCAGGCCTGATTCTAAGAGCAAGCATTACAAAATACAATTGTTTCCAATTCCCGGGGTCGCCTTTGATTGCCGTAGTACTTCTCGCCTATTTCGCGGTCGCAGTCCTGATCGCCGCAATGCTGCTATTGCCACCGGTTCGTGCCTATTTATCAGGCGCGGCACTCGCTATTCATGATCGTCTTATGCGCGGAGCATCGCGTGGCGCGTCCCGTGCGCGCGGTCAATTAACACGCTCGGCAAGAATTTCGCAATCGGCCGCGGTCGATATGCAAAAGTTACTGGTAAAGCGGCGCTTGCTGATTTTTACCACGACAGGTATTCTTGCGACGCCGCCATTGGTGGCATTGGCATTACGCGGCAAGCAATTATTCCAATTCGATGACACTGCGCGGGTACCGGACGAGAAAATTGCCGCGCTATTGAACGGCGAACAGCTCGTGCCCCCGCCGCCGCTGCCGCCGGAGGTATTTGCAACGCAGGAAGTCGAGCAGATCCGGCCCGCGCTGAAAGACGCGAGCCGCGACTGGAATTTGCTCGATGCCGACTTCAGAACGCGCTTATTGCTCGTGTATAAAATCATGCACGAGCAATATGGGTATGAAATGGCTTTGCTGGAAGGTTATCGCAGTCCGGAGCGGCAAAACCGGCTGGCGCAAATGGGGGGCAACGTCACCAATGCCGCAGCGTTTCAGAGCTATCACCAATACGGCCTTGCCGCGGACAACGCCTTTTTGCGCGACGGCAAGCTCGTCATTTCAGAAAAAGATCCCTGGGCCATGCGCGGCTATCAGTTATACGGGCAGACCGCCGAGCAGGTGGGCCTGACGTGGGGCGGCCGCTGGAAATTGATGGATCTCGGGCACGTCGAATATCACAAACCCGGCTTCGTCATCGGGCGTGGTCATTAAGCTAAAGCGGGTAATAAAGAGGTTGACAAATGGGGCGTTCAATCAATTTTTCCGGAAAAACGCGGCAATGCCGCATGCATCGCGGCATTGCCGCGCACGCAATCGCCGACTCCCGTCCGCGCGAATTTAACAATCCGGCAACCTCCGCTTTCATCTAAATATGCTTTCGTTTTATTTCAAACGCCGCACGCGCGCCTCGCTGGCTGCCGCATCCCGCGACACGACATACATCACCAAGACCTGAACGGCTATGCGACGCATTCTCCACGTGGTGTTCCACCCACGCACGCTCTCGATCATCGGCCTGCTCGCGCTCGCTGCTGTTTTATTCATCGGCGCGGCAGTCATGCAGATCGACCCGATGTGGCCGATGCTCGCGTTCGGCGCGGTACTCGCGCTGATCGTGCTGGTCTGGCTGATCCGCCGCCTGCTCGCGCGGCGCGCGAACAGCAAGCTCGGCGAGATGCTCGAACAGCAGGCGGAAAAGCAGAACGAGTCGGGGCCCGCGCCCACGCCCGCGCGTCAGGCCGAACTCGACGTGCTGCGCACCCGCCTCGTCGATGCAGTCAAGACCATCAAGACCTCGAAGATCGGTCAGTTGTCGGGCGGCTCCGCGCTGTACGAACTGCCGTGGTACATCGTGATCGGCAACCCCGCCGCCGGCAAGAGCAGCGCGGTGCTGAACTCGGGTCTGCAATTCCCGTTCGCCGACAAGAACAACGCGGTGATTCACGGCATCGGCGGTACGCGTAACTGCGACTGGTTCTTCACGACCGAAGGCATTCTGCTCGACACCGCGGGCCGCTACTCGGTGCACGACGAAGACCGCACCGAATGGCTCGGCTTCCTCGGTCTGCTCAAGCGCTTCCGGCCGAAGGCGCCGATCAACGGCATCATCGTCACGGCGAGCATCGCCGAGCTGACCGGCAGCAAGCCGGAATTCGCGATCAACCTCGCGAAGAACCTGCGCCAGCGCGTGCAGGAACTGACCGAAAAGCTGGAGGTGTTCGCGCCGGTGTACGTGATGTTCACCAAGGCCGACCTGATTACCGGCTTCACCGAATTCTTCAGCGGCAGCGACCGCCACGAATACGACCGCGTGTGGGGCGCCACCCTGCCCTACGTGCCGGATGAAAAGCGCGACGTGGTCGGCCTGTTCGACGAGCACTTCGAGGAACTGTACGACGGCCTGAAGGAAATCAGCATCGCGCAGATGTCGATCAACCGCGGCAACAAGCTCTCGCCGGGTCAGTTGAGCTTCCCGCTGGAATTCTCGACCATCAAGCCGGCGCTGCGCGCGTTCCTCGCCACGCTGTTCGAGACCAATCCGTTCCAGTACAAGCCGATCTTCCGCGGCTTCTACTTCACCAGCGCGTTGCAGGAAGGCGAAACCAACAGCGCGGCCGCCACCCGCATCGCGAACCGCTTCGGCCTGAGCGCCGACAGTCTGCCCAAACCGCATAGCGCATTCTCGAAGAACGGCTTCTTCCTGCGCGACCTGTTCTCCAAGGTGATCTTCGCCGACCGTCAGACGGTGCGCCAGTTCGCGAGCCCCGCGAAAACGCGCATGCGTTACGCGACCTTCTTCGGCTTCGTCGCCGTGCTCGCGCTCGCGCTGGGCGGCTGGACATGGTCCACGGTCAACAACCAGCAGCTCACCGCGAACGTGCAGGCCGACCTCGACAACGTCGTGCGTCTGCAGCAGAACCGCAACGACCTGCAATCGCGTCTGCAGGCCATGGACGTGCTGGAAGACCGCATCGACCAGCTCGAACAGTTCCGCCGCGACCGCCCGCTCGCGGTGTCGCTCGGCCTGTATCAGGGCGATCGCCTCGAACAGCGCCTGCTCACCGAGTACTACAACGGCGTGCGGCAGATCCTGCTCGACCCGGTGTCGCAGAATCTCGCGTCGTTCATGAAGGACGTCAACGCGCATCCCGAACAGCTCGCGCCGTTGAACCGCACGCCGGATGCCGGCGCGATGCCGGTGTCCGCGCACGCGGCGATGGCGGCGAACAACCAGGGCGGCCTGTATAGCGACGCCTCGCCCACCAATGTCGAAGACGCGTACAACGCGTTGAAGACCTACCTGATGCTGAGCGACAAGCGTCACGTGGAAACCGCGCATCTGACCGACCAGATCGCCCGCTTCTGGCGCGGCTGGCTCGAAACGAATCGCGGCAACATGCCGCGCGACGAGATGATCCGCAGCGCCGAGCGCATGATCACGTTCTACCTGTCGCGCGTGTCCGACGACGACTGGCCGATGATCGACGAGAACCTGGGTCTCGTCGACCAGACCCGCGAAAACCTGCGCCACGTGGTGCGCGGCATGCCGGCCCGTCAGCGCGTGTACGAGGAAATCAAGGCGCGCGCCTCGACCCGCTTCGCGCCCATGACGATCGCGCGCATCGTCGGCGAGAACAATACGGCGCTGGTCGCGGGCAGCTACGCGATCCCCGGTACCTTCACGCGCGAGGCGTGGTTCCAGTACGTGCAGCCCGCGATCCGCGACGCCGCCACCAAGGAACTGCAGGCCAAGGACTGGGTGCTCAACACGTCCGCGCACGACGATCTGACGCTGGAAGGCAGCCCCGAGCAGATCCAGAAGGCGCTGGTCACGATGTACAAGACCGAGTACGCAATGCACTGGCAGAAGTTCATGCAAGGCATCGCGGTGCAGAACTTCGGCAGCTTCGGCCAGGCGGTGGATGCGATGAACCGCCTCGGCGATCCGCAGGACTCGCCGATCCGCAAGGTGCTCGAAACCGCGTACGACCAGACGTCGTGGGATAACCCGTCGCTGTTCAACGCGAACCTGAAGCGCGCGCAGAGCGGCGTCACGAGCTGGTTCAAGAACTGGTTCTCGCGTGCGCCGACCGGTCAGCTGAACGCGAACATCGACATCAACGGCAATCCGGTCGAGATGCCGATGGGCCCGATCGGCCAGGAGTTCTCGGCGCTGGGCCGCATCGTCCAGACCGGCGACAACGGTTCGATGCTCAAGGGCTACATGGACACGCTGTCCAAGGTCCGCACGCGCTTTAACGTGATCAAGAACCAGGGCGATCCGGGACCGGGCGCGCGTCAGCTGATGCAGCAGACGCTCGACGGCAGCGGCTCCGAACTGGCCGACTCGCTGAAGTACGTCGACGAGCAGATGCTCACCGGCCTGACCGACTCGCAACGCAAGGCGCTGCGTCCGCTGCTGGTGCGTCCGCTGATGGCCGCCTACGCGGTGGTGATCCAGCCGGCCAGCGTCGAAGTCAACAAGGTGTGGAACGCGCAGGTGTACCAGACCTTCCAGGGCTCGCTCGCGAACAAGTATCCGTTCGCCGGCGACGCGAAGATCGAGGCCGGCGCGGGCGAAATCGCCCAGGTGTTCGGCCCGGACGGCGCGATCGCCAAGTTCGTCGGCACCACGCTCGGACCGCTCGCGGTACGTCGCGGCGATACCCTGACGGCCCGCACGTGGGGCGACATGGGTCTCGCGCTGACGCCGGACTTCACCAACGGCTTCGCGCGCTGGGTCGCGCCGCTCGCCGGCGGTGCGGCGGGTGCGTCGGCGGGTCAAAGCTCGGCCGAGCCGCAGACCGTGTTCCAGATCCTGCCGCAGCCGAGCAGCGGCACCACGGAGTACACGCTTGCGATCGACGGTCAGCAGATGCGTTACCGCAATACGCCGCCGCAGTGGACCAACTTCGTGTGGCCGAATCCGTCGGGTTCGCCGGGCGCGACGCTGAGCGCGACGACCTTCGACGGCCGCACGCTGCAGCTCGTCAACGAGCCGGGCCGCTACGGTCTGGAGAAGCTGATCAACTCGGCGCAACGCAAGCGCCGTCCGGATGGCACCTTCGACCTGTCGTGGACGCAAGGCAACGTGACGGTGGCGGTCAGCATGCGCATCATCAGCACGTCGCAGGCGTCGGGCGGCAGCGGCGATGCGCCGCAACAGCAGAGCCTGCGCGGCCTGAAGCTGCCGTCGTCGGTGGCGGACGTGAGCGCGGCGGCGAATTCGGTCAACGCGACGGCCACCGGTGCGCCCGGCGCTGCGCCTGGTATGGCGCCTGGCGCTGGCGCGATGTCCGGTGCGGCGGCCAACCCCGCAGCCAACCTCGCGCCGGCCACGGCCGCCGCGGTTTCGAACACTGGGAGCGCGCAATGACGCAGACCGTACAGGCGCAAATCGCTTACTTCGGCAAGATTCCGTCGCGCGGCGACTTCGTGAAGAGCGCGCATAACCCGCAGCTGCTCGCCACGCTCGACCGCTGGATCGCGGAAGCCATGGAACTGCTCACCGACGATCCGCGCTGGAAGATCGTCTACGAAAACGCCAAGCCGATGCATTTCGCGTTTCTCGGCTCGCGCAGCAAGCTGGCGATCGCCGGTCACATGATGGCGAGTCACGACCAGTCGTCGCGCCGTTTTCCGTTTCTCGCCGCGACCGCGCTGGAAGTCGAGAAGCCGCTGACCTTCCTCGCGCACAGCCCGCTCGCGTTCGCGCGGCTGTGGTCGCGCATCGCCTCGCAGATGAAGCCGCTGCTCTCGCCGAGCGAACCGGCCGGCGCACTGCAGGCGCTCGGCGACACGCTGGTGCCGATCGAGATCGGCGGTGGCCCCGGCAATCCGCACGACGGCACCTTCAACGATTTCGTCGAGCATCAGACACTCGCCGGTCTCGAACAGATGCTGCTCGCGAGCGGCCACCCGGTACGCCTGCGCGGCGCGATGCTCGCGCTCGGCTCGCTACTGCGTCCGGTGATGCAAAGCGGCTCCTCGCATCTCGAACGCGGGCTCACGCTGCCGCTGCCGAACGACCCGTTCTACCGCAGCCTCGTCGCCGCGTTCTGGCTCGAACTGATCGCGCCGTTCATCGCGCAGGCCGATTTCGAACTGGCGATTTTCATCGGCACGATCGCCGAGCGCGAGCGGCTCATCATCGGCTTCAACGGCGCTTCGGCCAAAACGCTGCACAGCGTGGTCGATCCGCAGTCGTACGCGGCACACAACATCGACATCGACGATCCCGAGTGGATCGACGAACACGCACAGAATGACCATGGCATCAGCAAGCTCGTCAGTTATCTCGACCAACCGCAACTGTCGCTGCGCGTCAGCATCGACACGTTCCGCGAAGCTTTCACGGGAGCCTGACGCGATGGCTACACGTTTTTCAGGCGTCTCCAGCACGCGCGTCGCCGCGCTGCTCGCCGGTCTTTTGCTGGGCGCTGCCGCGCACGCCGACAACGACGGCCCGGCGCGCGTCATGCCGGTCGACAACAGCGGTATCTCGATTCACACGACGGTGTTGCCGGCCGCGGCTTCCACAAACCCGCAACCAGGCACGGCCGGCCCCGCCGTCACGACCGCCGGCCTCGCGAGCGGCACGACCGGCGCCGGCACGGGTACGGTCACGGCGGCCCCGCCGCCCGCCAATGCGACGCCGGGTCAGGTCGTGGTCGGCGGCAAGGTGCCCGACGAAGCCACCAAGGCGGCCGTGCTCGCGAAACTGCGCGACACGTACGGCGCGATGAACGTGGTCGATCAGATCGAAGTGGCCGATGTCGCGACGCCGCCGAACTGGTCGAGCAACGTGCAGAAGCTGATCGGCCCGCAGTTGAAGCAGATCAGCAAGGGGCAGTTGAAGATCGACGGCACGCAGATCGACGTGAAGGGCGAGGTGCACAACGAATCGCAGCGCCAGCAGCTCGCGAGCGACATGGCGAACGCGCTGAATCCGACCTACACGATCAAGAACGGCCTGCGCGTGAGTGCGTCCGAACAGGGACTGCTCGACCAGACGCTGGCCAACCGCACGATCGAATTCGAAACCGGCAGTGCGACGCTGACGCCGCAAGGCCGCGCGATTCTCGATCAGATGGCCGCCGCGATGCAGAAGATGTCCACGAAGACGGTCGCGATCATCGGGCACACGGATAACTCGGGCAATCGCGCGTCGAACATCGCGCTGAGCCAGGCGCGTGCGGATGCGGTGAAGGGGTATCTGGTCGCCAAGGGCATCTCGCCGCAACTGATGACGACCACGGGCGTCGGTCCGGATCAGCCGATCGCATCGAACGATACGACGGACGGACGGGCGCGTAACCGGCGGATCGAATTCCGCGCGGGGTCCTGATTCAATTTCCCGTCGTGGGTGTTTGACAATCGACGGTCGACTATCGACTGTCGAGTGCCGGGTAACGCGCCGTGCAGGCGCTTACCCGGTCAGCGCACCGCACCCGCTCAACTATTCTCTTCCGGCTTCACGCCCAGCAACTCGCGGATGTGCGCGAGCGAGCCGTCGTCCTTGACCACCGTCGCCAGCCATTGATGCAGCGGCATATCCGCGGCCTCGGCGGCTTTCTCGGCGAAATACGCGGCCGGATTGTGCGGCTCCGTGCCACGAAAGAAGCGCGCCACCGCGCGCAACTGCGCGACGGCCTGCGCACGGCTCTGGATTCCTGCGATCGGGCTGGTCGGCGTGGTCGTCAACACGGGTTCCTCGCGTTGCGGAGAAGTCTTGAAGGTCGGCTCGGCGCGTTCGTGCTCGTTGGCCGCCGGCGTTTTGGCGGCAGGTGCGTCGGCATTCACGCCGAGTTCGCGCGCAAACCGCTCGGCCAGACGGAACACGCTCTCGTACGCGTCCTTCGCCTGACGGAAACTCGGTGCGGTATCGCCCGCGCGGCGGTCCAGTTCCTGTTCGAGCGCGAGCATCGCCGCTTCGAACGCTTTCAGATCGGCCAGCAGCGCGGTGTAGAACGCGGGCGGCGTCGCGCGTTTGGACGCCTCGATCTGTTCGATCGACGGCTTGCCGCGCGCGATATCGTCCGCATGATCCGGGTCACGCTTGACGGCCTGCGCGACGTGCGTGGCGACCTCCCAATCCAGCGCGCTGTACGCATTGCCCTGCGACGACGTGAGCGGCATGGCCCGCAACAGCTCGCCGGTGCGGCCCATCAGCCACGCGACGTTGCCGAGGCGATACTCGGTATCGTCGCCTTCCGGCAGCGGATGCACGGTGTCCCAGAAGCGCTCGCACAGCCCGCCGAGCAGCGTGTAACCCTGCGTGAGACCGCCGATGCCCTCTTCCAGCGCAAGCGCCTCGGTGAGCCAGACGGCGAGCCGCAGGTCTTTCGTCTGCGTGCGCAGCAGTGTGCTCGCGCGCTCCACGACGAACGGCCAGTCGGCCTCCTTGATATCCGTCACCCATTCGCCCTGATCGAGCGAGGGATCTTCGAAACGGCGCGCGTGCTGGATCGCGTCGAAGTCGGCGGAAAACAGCAGGTCTTCGCCGCAGGGCGAGGCGTCGCTGAGCGGCGCCAGCAGCGGGGTCAGGTTAGTCGGCATGACAGAAGGCAATGGGTTTCCGAAACGACATAAAAGCAGGCATTAAAACAGATTGGCGATCACGCGGGCGAGCCGCGTCACACCACCGTGTAGTCGAATTCGCCGGCTTCGCTCGCGCGCACCGCGATGCGTTCGAGCGTGGCGCCGTTCGCGATCCGCTCCAGCACCTGCTGCGCGACTTCGGGCAGCAGCGTGCCGTTCAGGATGTGATCGACATTGCGCGCGCCCGAGTCCACCTCGGTGCAGCGCGCGAGCACCGCATCGATCAGCGACTCGTCCCACTCGAACACCGCCTTGTGATTCGACTCGATGCGGCGGCGAATCCGCTCCAGCTTCAGTTCGATGATCTCGGCGAGCACGTCGTCGGAAATCGGGTAGTACGGCACCACCTTCATGCGCCCGAGAAAGGCCGGCTTGAAGGTCTTGTACAGTTGCGGGCGCAGCGTTTCGGCCAGCGCCTCGGCGTCCGGCAGTTCCTCGGCGGTCTTGTTCAGGCAGGCCTGCATCACCGCCTGCGACCCGACGTTCGAGGTCAGGATGATCAGCGTGTTGCGGAAATCGATCTCGCGGCCCTCGGCGTCGTCCATGGTGCCCTTGTCGAACACCTGAAAGAACATTTCGAGCACGTCCGGATGGGCCTTTTCGACTTCGTCGAGCAGCACCACCGAATACGGATTGCGCCGCACCGCCTCGGTCAGCACGCCGCCCTCGCCGTACCCGACGTAGCCCGGCGGCGAGCCCTTCAGGCCGGACACGCTGTGCGCTTCCTGGTACTCGCTCATGTTGATCGTGACCATCTTGCGTTCGCCGCCGTACAGCACGTCGGCGAGCGCCAGCGCCGTTTCGGTCTTGCCGACGCCCGACGGGCCCACGAACATGAACACGCCGCGCGGCTTGTTCGGATCTTCGAGATTCGCGCTGGCGGTGCGCACGCGTTGCGCGATCGCGTCGAGCGCATGGTCCTGGCCGATCACGCGCGCGGCCAGCAGCGGTTGCAGATTCAGCACGGTCTGAATCTCGTCCTTGACCATGCGGCCAAGCGGAATACCGGTCCACGACGCGACGATTTCGGCGACCACGTGGCCGTCCACCTGCAACGGCACCATCGGCTGGCCGCCTTGCAGCGCCTGCAGTTCGGCGACGCGTAGCGCCAATGTTTCGCGCGCTTGCCGCGCCCTCTCCACCTTGTGCGCCTGCTCCGCGTCCGCGCTGCTCGCGCGGGCCGCGTCGATGTCGGCGCGCAACCCGACGATCTCGGTCACCAGCGCGCGCTCCTTGTCGTAACGCGCTTCGTCTTCGGCGAGCGCGGCGACGTCCTGTTCGCGCAGCGCGCGCAATTCCGCCAGACGTTCGTCGTGTGGTGTGTCGTGCACGGTGCCGCTCGCCGCTTCGCGTTCGAGCGCGGCGATTTCGGCGTCGATGCGTTCGAGGCTTTTCTTCGTATCGTCGATCGCGGCAGGCGTCGAGCTATGCGCGAGCGCAACCTTCGCGCAGGCGGTGTCGAGCACGCTGATCGCCTTGTCCGGCAGTTGCCGCCCGCTGATGTAGCGATGCGACAGACGCACGGCCTCGGTGATCGCGTCGTCGAGCACGCGCACGTTGAAGTGCTTCTCCATCAACGCGGCCATGCCGCGCAGCATGGCCGCGGCCAGCGTCTCGCTGGGCTCCTCGATCTTCACCACCTGAAAGCGCCGCGCGAGCGCCGCGTCCTTCTCGAAGTATTTCTTGTACTCGCTCCACGTGGTCGCCGCGATGGTGCGCAATTCGCCGCGCGCGAGCGCCGGCTTCAGCAGATTGGCCGCGTCGTTCTGCCCCGCCTGGCCGCCCGCGCCGATGATCGTGTGCGCCTCGTCGATGAACAGGATGATCGGATGCGCGCTCTTCTTCACTTCGTCGATCACGTTCTTCAGGCGGTTCTCGAACTCGCCCTTCACGCTCGCGCCTGCCTGCAGCAGCCCCATGTCGAGCACGTGCAGCGCGACGCCCCTGAGCGGCGCGGGCACGTCGTCGGCGGCGATGCGCAGCGCGAGGCCTTCCACCACCGCCGTCTTACCGACGCCCGCCTCGCCCGTCATGATCGGGTTGTTCTGGCGGCGCCGCATCAGGATGTCGATGGTCTGGCGAATCTCGCCCTCGCGGCCGATCACCGGATCGATCTTGCCGTCGCGCGCGCGCTGCGTGAGATTGCTGGTGTAGGTATCGAGCGCGGGCGTTTTCGACGGCGCGCCGGGCGCGGCTACGTTGGCCGCGGTTTCAGCGGCCGCATCGTCCGCGCCGTCCGCCGTGTTGCCGCGCTCGGTTTCGCGCGAGCCCGCGGTCAGTTCGTCGAACTTGTGCTTCAGATCGTTCACACGCACGTCGCGCAGCAACGGCGACATACGGTCCGCGAATTGCGCGAGATCCGGCGCGGTCAACAGCGCGAGCAGCAAATGCCCCGAACGGATGCGTCCGATCTGCGAATCCAGCGACGCGATCAGCCACGCCTGTTCGAGCAGTTCGATCAGATGCTTCGAGAACACCGGCGTGCGCGTATTGCCGGTGTTCAGCCGTTGCAGTTCGCGTTCGAGATCCGCGCGCAACCCGTGCGCGTCGACCTTGCTCGCGCGCAGCACCAGCGCGATATCGCTCGCCGCTTCGTCCAGCAGCGCCAGCAGCAGATGTTCGAGATCGACCTCGTAGTGACCGCGCGCGAGACAGTTGTTCGCAGCCAGCAAGGCGGCCTGCCGGCAGGTCGGATTCAGTTTGGCGATCAGGGTGTTGAGGGACGTGCTCATGTCGTGCGATCCAGGTCGGGTTTCTGTCGTTATGGTCAGTGAATCACGTGCAATTCGTAGCGGGCGTCCGCGCGATTGCGGTCGGCTTCGCGCGTGCACAGGAACGCGTCCCAGCCGAGTCGCGCCCCCTTGCTCAACAGGCTCGGCCCCACTTCCTCGCGGCGCAGCACCAGCGAGACTTCGTATTCGAGCGTGACGCCCGCCAGCAGCGTCAGCATGCGTTCCAGCGCGACCGCGCGCTCGGCGCCGGGCAGGAAGGCTTCGTAGTCGGCCTTGTCGAGCGGACCGATCACGAGGCGCGCGCGCATGTCGCGTTGCCAGACGCGTTCGCCCGCCAGCGCGGTCGCACCGAGCGTCGCGTTGACGCTGCCGAGCACCGTCAGTTGATCGGGTGGCACGTCGTACCATTTGCCGACAAACTGCTCGACCCGCACGCGCACCTTGAAATACTCCGAGAGCGTGCGCTGCAGGTATGCCGCCGATACCGGCCGATGCCGCGCGGCCAGCGCGTAACCCGCGATCGCCTCGTCGAACAGCGCGCCCTCGCCGCGTTGCAGGCTGTCGCGCGTGTCGTCGTCGGCGACGCCGGCCAGTGCGAGCAGCAACGGCAGATAGCGTTCGTCGCGGTCCAGTTCGTAATGCAGCGGCAGGCGGTACTTCTTCCACGCCGCGTAGAACAGCGCGGTCGCGCGGTTCGAGAACACGTCGAAGAATTCGCGCGCGGCGCGGTCGCGCTTGAGCTGCTCGCGCGCGACGATCTGCTCGGTGTAATGCAACGGCAGCGCGCCCTGGCCGCCGAGCAAACCGAAGAACGCCGGCGTCAGGTCGACCTTCTCCAGCGAGCCGTCCGCGAGCGCGGCGCTACGCTCGGCCTTGTCCTTCAGCAGCGTGCCTTCTTCGCCGTACGACTGCGCGCCCTGAATCTCGCTGGGCGGAAACGACATCGACAGCGTGTTACGGAATGCCAGCTTCTGCGCGACGATTTCGCCGGGCCGGCTTGTTTGTGACGGCGTTTGCTGAGCGAACCACTTCTCGAGAATCCGCACCGCCTGAAAAAACTGGAAGCGATACGGCTCGTCGAGCAGTTGTTCGACTACGCCAGGATCGATTCGCCGCTGCGCGGTTTGCATCGCAAGATCTCCTCGCCCGTGCGCTTCGACACGACGACCAGTTGCACAAAGCTGTTCAGATGCACGTACAGCCCAAAAAACGTGTCGATGACCCGCACGAACGAAGCGAGACTCGTGCCGACGAAATGCTCCTCGTCGATCGTCAGGCGAATCTCGATGCCACGCACGAAGGTCGCGAACGGCTTGCCGGGCAGCCACTGCACGGCCGCGCGCTGCTCGATGCCGACCAGTCCGTCGATATGCCGCGCCGACACCGCCGTGCGGCGCAGGTCGTAAAGCACCAGCATTTCCTTGAGCGCCGACAGCCCGTTGGCCGCCAGCGACACATGATTCAACGCCAGATGCGAAATCAGCCGCCAGTGCACCGCGCGGCCGCGCTCGAAGCGCACGCTCGGCGTGGGCCGGCGCAGCATTGTCACGCCGTTGGTGGTCGAGCCGCCTTCGAAATACAGATCGCCGCCTTCGAGCCCGACCGCGAGGCCCGACGGCAGATCGCGATTGGTACAGGTGATGTCGAGACTCAACGTATCGGTCTGCGGCGACGCCGGTTCGAAGTCGATATCGACGATCGAAATTTCCGTCTCGTAGCCGGGGCTGTTCTGCGCGACCCAGTCGTTACGCCGCGCGAACCAGTAATGACCGGCGCGCGCCGCCTCGCCGTGATGCAGCGAGTAGAACGGCCGGAATTCGATCACCGTTTCCTCGTGCGCCTGCTGGCGGACGAGCTTCACCGAGTCGATCGAATACACCTCGTACGCGAACGCGCGGCGCGATTCGGCGATCACCGGATACGACACCGATTGATGATCGATCCGGATCGGGTCGCCGTGCTGCTTGAACAGATTCACGATCGGCGTGCAGAACAGCCGGAAATGATGCGCGGACAACGAATCCAGCAGACGCGCCATGTGCGAGTCGCTGCGCACTTCCTTGAGCACCACGTGCAGCGTCAGGCGCGTGCAGCGGCCGCTCGCGCGCGTCATCGCGGCGAGATCGAAGTCGGCGAAATTGAATTTCTCGGGGAACGCGAAATACTCGGTCAGCAACCGGTAGGCCGGGTGCGATTTGGCCGGGTAGTCGATCAGCGCGTCGTCCTCGTCGAAGCCCGCCTGCGCGAGCGGCGACACGCGCAGCGGGGTCCACACGCCACGGCGGTCGGCTTCCACGTAGGTGGCCAGCGCATTGACGAACAGGCAGTCCGAGAGCGCGGCGATGAACGACTGCTCGCCGTGCAGATGCGCGCGCACCGTGCCGAGTTTCAGCGCGCCCAGATCGAGCGGCGCGGTGGATTCGAAGGTGATCGACACGATCGCCGTGGCGTTGCCCGGCAGGACCGTCGCGCTCGGCGCCATCGCCACCGACGTGTACTTCGCCTCGGAGATGCGGATCGGCGCGAGCGTGACGTCGTAGGCGGTGCGGAAACGGCATTGCGTGCCGCGGATCGGCCGCGACTTCAGTTCGGTGCCGCGCTCGATGCGCGTCGGTTCGGTCAGATGCGTCAGCGCGGCCGGCGTGCCCAACTGCGCGATCGAGCACGACGGAAACGGCCGCAGATAGTGCGGGTACAGCACTTCCAGCAGTGCTTCGGTGAATTCCGGGTAGTCATCGTCGAGTTTCTTGTTGATGCGCGCGCCGAGCAGCGCGAACGATTCGATCATCCGCTCGACGTGCGGATCCTCGCAGTGCTCGCCCGACATGGCCAGACGCGCCGCGATCTTCGGATAGCGCTCGGCGAAATCGCGCGAATAGCGCCGCAGAAATGATAATTCGCGCTCGTAATACGGCAGCAATTCTTCCATCGATCTATCCCCGGACCTGATACTTGCACGCTCCGTCCCTGACCGCCGTTGCGCGTCACGGCGGCGGCGGAGCGTCGCGCCTGATACTGCCTGATGCCTGATGCTTACTGCCTGATACCTCGTGCTGAACACCTGCTGAAGCCGAGCCCCCTGCGCGGCTCAAGCCGCGGCTCGCTGCGCGGGCTACAGTTTCGCGCGGGCGCGCGTCACCGAGTATTGCAGCGTGGAGGGTTGCAGCATCGCGTCGAAACTCACCGGTTCTTCCGCCGGGTGCACGACCAGCAAAGCCTGAATCGCGAAGTTCAGCGCATTGGTGGACTGTTCGTTCAGTTCGAGCGTCACCGCGACCTGCTGCAGGCGCGGCTCGTGCCGCGCGATAGCCTGCTGAATCGATTTACAGATAAACGTGCGGTCGAAGTGGCTCGCGAGACTCAGGCCCGCGAAATCGTTCAGCCCGTACGTGAGCACCGATTGCTGACATTCCGGCAGCGCCGCGAGCTCGTGCTCGGTCAGCGCGATGCGCGTATTCAGGATCGCCTCGACGTCGCGGGCGACCGTGCTCTTCAATTCCTCCAACGACAATTGCCGCATCGCCGGGGAAGCCGGCAGATGCGGTTCGTCGTCGAACAGCTTGTCGAGAAAGCTGGGTTCGAAGCGTTTCATCAGATTCCGAAGCAACCGGCCGATGCGAGGCGCGGGCCGCGCGCGCGGGCGGCATCAAACCGCACACGCCGCGCGCACCACCCGCGCCGCGACATCAGACCGCGTACGTCTTGTCGTTCTTCGTCAGGCTCCACGCGCCTTGCGCGTTGCCGCCCTGATTGCCGCCGATCTTCTGCTGCGTGTACTTCCATTGCACGGCAGCGTACTTCAGCGAGAACTGTTCGGTCGGCAGACCTTCGCCCACCACGCTCGGCGTGACGCTCGAGATGATCACGTACTTGAGCTTCACTTCCAGGTACTTGATGCGGTTGCCTTCACCGTCCGAACGCATGAAGTCGATCGTGACTTCGTCGAAGGTCGTGCCGCCCGACGCGTGTTGATAGATCAGCGGGCTGACCACGTCGATGTCTTTCGTGAACTGCATGTCCGAGTGTTCGCAACGCTCGGAGGTGTGACCACCTGCCGTCGATGCCGTTGCCGAACGCGGTTGCGTGATGGAATGGCTCCACGAATCGATTTCAATCCAGCCAGCGTGATCTTTATCGGCGGACTCGCCCTTGATCGCCGGATTGCCGAATTTTAAATAGATATCCTTCATAACTCATCGACTCCCCAAAGAGGTGGTTTTAACAGCTAACCCGCGCGGCCCGCGCGGGTTAGCTGGACTTGGACTTGATTTATGAATTGGCCGGTTTCGGCAGATCGGCAACCAGACGCAACGAGATCGAGAGTTCGTCGAGCTGGAAGTGCGGGCGCAGAAACGCGACCGAGCGGTAGACGCCCGGCTTGCCCGGCACTTCGGAGACCTGGATCGATGCCTCGCGCAGCGGGAACTGCGCTTTCTGTTCCTGGCTCGCGTTATCGTCGAGCAGCACGTATTGCGAAATCCAGCGGTTCAGGAAAACTTCCACGTTCTGCGCCGACGCGAAGCTGCCGATCTTGTCGCGCATCATCGCCTTCAGGTAGTGCGCCACGCGCGACACCGAGAAGATGTATTGCAGCTGCGCGGACAGCACCGCGTTCGCATTCGCGCTGTCGGTGCTGTACTTCTTCGGCTTCTGCACCGATTGCGCGGCGAAGAACGCGGCGTAGTCCGAGTTCTTGCAGTGCACGAGCGGGATGAAGCCGAGGTCGCTCAGTTCCTTTTCGCGGCGGTCGGTGATCGCGATTTCGGTCGGGCATTTCAGCGCGACTTCACCGTCGTCGGTCTTGAACGTGTGGGTGGGCAGATCTTCGACCAGCCCGCCGCCTTCCACGCCGCGGATCGCCGCGCACCAGCCGAAGTCGTCGAACGCGGCCGTCAGACGCGCGGCGAACGCCCATGCCGCGTTACACCACAGGTATTTGCTGTGATCGGTGCCGTCCACTTCCTCGACAAAGTTGAAGCCCTCTGCCGTGGCGCCGTCTTTCGGATTGAACGGCAGACGGCCGAGAAAACGCGGCAGCGTCAAGCCGACGTAGCGCGAGTCTTCGGAGTCGCGGAACGACTTCCACTTCGTGTATTCGACCGTGTCGAACACCTTGCCGAGATCGCGCGGCTTGCCGAGATCGGCGAAGCTCTCGAGACCCAGCAGTTCCGGCGACGACGACGCGATGAACGGCGCATGCGCGGCCGCCGCGACGTGCGCCATCTGCTCGAGGAAGTACATGTCTTCCGGCTGACGCGTCACCTCGAAGTCGCCGATGATCGTGCCGAACGGCGAGCCGCCGAAGGTGCCGAACTCTTCTTCGTAGATTTTCTTGAACAGCGCGCTCTGATCGAATTCGATCGCGGTCTTGAAGTCGCGCACCAGATCGCGCTTGGGCGCGTGTAGCGCCTTGATCTTGACCGTCGCGCCGGTGTTGCTTTCCTTGCACAGATAGTCCAGACCGCGCCACGTGCTTTCCATGCGCTGGAATTGCGGCGCGTGCATCACCGCGCTCAATTGCGTGGAAATCAGGCGGTCGAGTTCCGCGACGCGCGCGTCGATCGTGGCCGACAGGTTGTCGGACACCACCACGGTGCCGTCGAGCACTTCGCGCACGAGTTCGCCGATCAGGTCTTTCGCGCGCGCGTGTTCGGACTCGGACTTCGCCACGCGGCTTTTCTCGACGATCTCGTCGAGCAGCGTGGATTCCGTGCCGCCTTGCGCGGTGGCGAGTTGAGCTGCTGCCGTTTGCTGATTCATCTCACACCCCGTACGTACTTATTCGCCCTGCTTGTCGTGGTCCGCCGCGTTGCCCTGGTCTTTCGCGAGGCTTTGCAACTGCTGCGTGTTGTTGAGCACTTCGCTCAGCAGGTCTTCGAGCTTGTCGTTGCCGGCGAGCTTGTTGCGCAGGTCGGCAAGCTTCGAGCGCGCCTCGAGCAGACGGCGCAGCGGCTCGATCTGCGAGACCACTTCGTCCGGATTGAAGTCGGCCATCGACTTGAAGCGCAGGTCGACGGCGAACTTGCCGCCCTCCTCGCTCAGACGGTTTTCGACCTGGAACGCGGCGCGCGGCTCGATCGCCTTCATCACGTCGTCGAAATTGTCGCGGTCGATATTGACGAACTTGCGATCGCGCAGCTTCGGCTGCTCGACTTCCGACTGCCCGGCCAGGTCGGCGACCACGCCGACCACGAACGGCAGTTCCTTGATTTCGATCGCATCGCCGCGCTCGACCTCATAGGTCAATTGAACGCGCGGCGGCCGCACTTTTTGCAAGCGTTTTTGAATACTTTCTTTCTTCGCCATCGTCGGCTCCCGGATGCGGATGGATCAAGCCATGCTCAGCGCAGCGCGCTGAACGGATCGGACGCGCCACCACTCTTCGCGGCCGTGGTGGGCTGCGGAGCGGGCGGAGTCTGCGCGGCGGGCGCCTGCGTGGCGGCCGGCGCCGCGCCACCGGCATTCGCCTCCGGCGTTTCAGCGGCCTTGCCCTTGGGCGGACGATGCGCGATGAACTTCTTCTTTTTCGGTACCGGCTTGTCGTTCGGGTCGGGCGGGAACAGCGTGGCCTCGCCGAGCGTGTCGCGCAGCTGTTTGGCGAGCGCCTGCGCGTCGGACTTCGCGTCACCCGCGAGCGACGCGTCCTGGCGCAGCTCGCCAAGCGACTGCGTGGCGACGCGCAGACCGGCCACCGCCAGCACGCTCTTCGCCTGACGGTCGGTCTGGTCGCGCTGCAACGCTTCCTGCGCGGCGACGATCGCCTGGCCGTAATGGCCCTGCGTGAACTGGATCTGCGCGATGCGCGACCACGGTTCTTCACGCGTCGGATCGGTTTTCGACAATTGCTGGTAAAGCGCCATGGCGCGGTCCTGATCACCGCCCTTTGCGACGGTATCGGCATCCGCGAGTTGCTTATTAAAAGCCTCCGGTGTGGTCGCCGCGTTGTTGCCCTGTGTCGCGCAACCGGCCATCACGCCGCACGCCAACACAACCCCAGATAGTTTTACTAAGAGACGCTCATTCATCGTTTTTCACCGACGTGCGAATTTTTTAATTCAAGGAGAAACCGGAGTTTTGCTTTGCTTCAAGTGCGCGGGTATAGTACAGGCCAATTTTCGATAATTCAACTTTCGTGTGAAGAGACATTGCACAAAAAAAATGCATGTCGATCATTTAAACGAAACATGCAGAAATTGTTTCCTGGCGCAATAGCGTTATTGTCGAAAGCGGAAAAAATTTCCACCATCTGGCGGCATGTCGCGGGCTAGTCGGCGATACATGCGCTTTGCATATAGCGGCAATGCGCGGCATTGCGTGCATGCAAATAGCCGGGATTGATTTCGTTATTGTCGTTTTGACGGGGGCGGCGCCAAGCCGGTGATGGTTATGAATTCGCGTTTTGTTCGCCGTGCATCGTTATTGATTGCGAGCGCCGCCGCCTGCGCGCTGCTGCTGGGCGGCTGCGCGGCCGCCGTGCCGGCGCTCGGCGCCGCCGCCAACGCGGTGATGCAGGCGAGCGGCCTCGGCAAGCCGGAGTTGCCGGACGCGCAGAAGCCGCCGCGCAACGTCGGTTTGACGTTATACGCGGCGCCCAATCTGAATGCCGCGACCGACAATCGTCCATTGGCGCTGGTGGTGCGGCTTTATACGCTGAAAGACCCCACTTCGTTCCAGCAGGCGCCATTCGACGCGTTTACCGATCCCGCGAAGGAAAAGACCATACTCGGCGGCGATTTGCTGGGCGTACGCGAAGTGACGCTGATCCCGGGGCAACGCTACACGGTTACCGAAAAAGTCTCGCGTGAAGCGCAGGCATTCGGTATCGTCGCTCTATTCCGCGATCCGGCCATGCAACGCTGGAAATTCGCGTTCGATCCGGCGAAGTCGGAGAAATCCGGCATAATGATCGGCCTGCATAACTGCGCAATGACCGTGACCAACGGCACCGTGATCCCGCCGGAACAGGGATTGCCCGCGCAGCCGCTGAATATGCTTTCCTCGGTAAGCTGCGGATAAAGATGCTGTGCAAATGCGATTTAACAGTTTTTAGACAATTAACAAAGCGGCGCTCGAATCGGTTATCTCCGGGTGCGCCACACGCTGAACGCATATAACAGGTTTGAGATGAGTTATTCCGCAAAAGTGCTCTGGGGGGAAGGCCTGTTTCTGAGGCCGCAGCATTTTCAGCGTCAGGACGCCTATCACGAGGCGCGCCTGTTCGAATCGATCCAGGCGATCCAGCCGTACAACTGGGGCGTGCGCAGCGTGCGTTTCGACCGCGACGCGCTGAGCAGCAACGTGCTGCGTCTGAGCGAGCTGTCCATGGTGTTTCCGGACGGCGCGCTCTACTCGGGGCCGCAGGCCGACGAACTGCCGCCGCCCATCGCGCTCGAAACGCTGCCCGACGGCATCAACGAATTCACCTTCTATCTTGCGTTGCATCCGCTGCGCGAAACCGGCGCGAATTATTCGCAGGACAGCAACGCGGGTTTCGTGTCGCGCTACGTCAGCACGCAGACGCCAGTGGCCGATCATTTCACCGACGCCGCCGAAGCCGACATCACCTTCCTGAAGACCAGCGTCAAGCTGATCGCACACAGCGAGCCGCGCGACCAGTTGCTGTCGGTGCCGCTCGTGCGCATTCGCCGCACCGCGACCTCGGGCTTCGAATTCGACGACAGCTTCGTGCCGCCGTGTCTCGCGATCGAGGCATCGCCGGTGCTGCATCAGCGGCTGCGGCAACTGATCGACGCGTTGCAGGCCAAGGTCAACGCGCTGTACGGTTTTCACCGCGAGCCGACCAAGAACATCATCGAGTTCCGTTCCGGCGACATCGCGTCGTTCTGGCTGCTGCATACCGCGAGCGCGGCATTCGCGTCGCTCGCGCATCTTTACCAGCATTCGGCGCTGCATCCGGAGCGGCTGTTCCAGGAACTGCTGCGCCTCGCCGGCCAGTTGATGACGTTTTCGAAGGGCTACGCGCTGTCGGATCTGCCCGCTTACCGGCACGACGATCCGGGTCCGCCGTTCGCGCGGCTCGACACGATCCTGCGCGACCTGCTCGAGACCGTGATCTCCACGCGCTACTTCGCGATCGCGCTGGAAGAAGTGCGGCCGTCGTTCCACGCGGGCCGTCTCGACTCGGGCAAGATCGACGACAAGACGCAGTTCTTCATCGCCGTGTCGGCCAACATGCCGACCGCCGAACTCGTCGAAGCGGTGCCCGCGCGCTTCAAGGTCGGCGCACCGGACGACGTCGACAAGCTGGTGCTGTCGGCCATGCCGGGCGTGCGGCTCGTCTACACGCCGCAGGTGCCGCCCGCCATTCCGGTACGGCCGGGTGCGTGCTACTTCTCCTTCGAATCGCGCGGCGCGCTGTATGACCGCATGTTGCAGGCCCAGTCGGCAATGATCTACGCGCCGTCGGGCATCAACGATCTTCAACTCGAACTGATCGCCGTCACATCATGAGCTACGCGCCTTCCCTGTTTGGCGGCAGCACGCCTGCCGCGACGCCCGCCCCCGCAAGCGAGCCGAGCTACCAGGTCCGCTCGCTGCTCGATCTTCTGTATGACGGCTTCTTCATGCTGTTCCTGCTGAAGAACGGCCGCGAGCCGGGCGATCCGGTCGAATTCAGCCAGCGCATCCAGCAGTTCCTCGGCGACTTCGAGCGCGGCGCGAAAAAGCTCAATGCGTCCGCGGAAGACGTGTATGCGTCGAAGTTTGCGTTCTGCGCGGCAATCGACGAATCCGTGCTGTCGTCCACCTTCAAGATCCGCACGGAGTGGGAACGCCGGCCGTTGCAGCTTACGCTGTTCGGCGAGCAGCTCGCGGGCGAGAAATTCTTCCACTATCTGGAGGAATGCCGTGCGCAAGGCGCGCCGCGTCTGCAATCGCTCGAAGTGTTCCATATGTGTCTGCTGCTCGGCTTTCAGGGCAAGTATCTGCTCGAAGGACCGGAGAAGCTCGCGTATCTGACCGCGCGCATCGGCGACGAAATCGCGCATATGAAGGGCAAGCGCGCGCCGTTCGCGCCGCATTGGCCGCTGCCCGATCAGGTCGCGCACCGGCTCAAGCGCGAGGTGCCGCTGTGGTCGATCGGCGCGGTGTTCGCGCTGGTGGGTCTGCTCGCGTATCTAGGGCTGAACACGTATCTGCGCGATTCGACGCTGCGTTCGCTCGCGCCGTATTCGCAGGTGGTCAAGCTCGGCCCGCAATCGGCGACGTTGACGATTTCGTTGCCGTAACGAGCGAGTGGTCACGCGCGCTCGACCGGTATCGGCACTATTCGACGCGATGGCGCGTCGCTAAAGTCGCGCAATACCGTCAAAGCCCGCACCGGATAAAAAACGGCCCGCATGAAATCATGCGGGCCGTTTTGTTTGCGCGTTTTGTTTGCGTGAAACGAACCGACAGACGCTTACTGCGATTCTTCCGCCCACACGCCGTTCTCGCGCGCCATCAACGCGGTCGATGCCGACGGTCCGAACGTTCCCGCCGTATAGGCACGCGGCTTCTCGCCCGACTTGCCCCAGCCTTCCAGAATCGGTTCGGCCCACGCCCATGCGGCTTCCAGTTCGTCGCGACGCATGAAGTGCGTGAGGCGGCCACGGATCACGTCGATCAGCAAACGCTCATACGCCTCGGCGCGGCGCTCGGTGAACGCCTGCTGCAGATCGAGATTCAGATTCACCGGCAACATGTGCATGCCGCTGCCCGGCTCCTTCGCGAGCACCTGCAACTGGATCGATTCTTCCGGCTGCAACTGGATCACCAGCTTGTTGCCGTAGTTGCGTCCGCCGCTCGGGAAGATCGAGAACGGCAGCTCGGAAAACTCGATGACGATCTCCGACACCTTCTTCTGCATCCGCTTGCCGGTACGCAGGAAGAACGGCACGTGCGCCCAGCGCCAGTTGTTGATATGCGCGCGCAACGCGACGAAGGTTTCCGCGCGGCTGCCCGCCGGCACGTTGTCCTCTTCCTGATAGCCCTTCACCGCTTCACCGTCGACAGCGCCCGCGGTGTATTGACCGCGCACGGTATCGCGAGCGATGTCCTCGGGCGTCATGGGCCGCAGCGAGCGCAGCACCTTGAGCTTTTCGTCGCGCACCGCATCCGGATCGAGCGATACCGGCGGTTCCATCGCGACGATGCACAGCAGTTGCAGCAGGTGGTTCTGCACCATGTCGCGCAGCGCGCCGGTCTTGTCGTAGAAGCCGGCGCGGCTGCCCACGCCGACCGTTTCCGCGACCGTGATCTGCACGCTCTTGATGTACGGCGCCTGCCACAGCGGCCCGAAAATCGGATTGCCGAAGCGCAGCACCATCAGGTTCTGCACGGTTTCCTTGCCGAGGTAGTGGTCGATCCGGTAGATCTGCGCTTCCTCGAAATGCCGGCCGACATCCGTGTTGATCGCCTGCGCGGACGCCAGATCGTGACCCAGCGGTTTTTCCAGCACGACGCGCGAATTGCCGTCGATCAGCCCGGCCGTCGCGAGGTTGTCGCAGATATTGGTGAACAGGTCCGGCGAGGTTGCCAGATAGAACACGCGGCGCACGCCTTCGCGCGACGCTTCCTTCAGGCGCTGATAGTCTTCCGCCGAATCGACGTCCATGCGCACGTATTCGAACAGCGCGAGAAATTTGTCCCAGGCGGCCGCATCGAACGCTTTCTTTTCGATGAAGGGCTTGGCCTTCAGCTCCATGAACTCGTTGATGTATTCCTCGCGCGACCAGGGCTTGCGGCCGATCGTGAGAATGCGCGTTTCCGGCGGCAGATTGCAGTGCAGATGCGCCATGTACAGCGCGGGCAGCAGCTTACGGAACGACAGGTCGCCCGTGCCGCCGAAGATGATCATGTCGAGCGGCAGGTCGGGAGTGGCGGAAGCGTGTTGAGTCGTCATAGCGCGGTCACGGCGTCGTGATGGAGGAAGCGTCGGTCAAGGGCAGAAAAAGCGGGCGAACGGGCCCGAGGCGGGATGCGAGCGCCGGGAAACGGCGCCTTTTTTCTGGCAAACGCCTATGGTGCAACGTTTTGAGATAGTTTGCACGGCAACATCTGCCCCAGCTTGGCGCAATATGCCAACCTTGGGGGTTAAAGGCCTGTTTTTCAGGCCTTTTTCGCCGCGCAGGAAATTGTGCGCCGCAACTGATGTTGCCGGTGCGGTGTCGCTTTTGAACGTCTCAGGCGGCGGGAAGAGGATCGGCGGACGCGTTCCGCGAGGCGCTCGGCGAAGCCCCGGGTGACGCCAGCGCGTCACGCGCCACGCGACACGCCGCCAGATCCCACGCCGCGCAGCCGACCGTTTTGAAGACGATCGCTCTGTTCGTTTCGTGAGCCTCGCTTGCCTCGTTTGCCTCGTTTGCCTCGTTTGCCTCGTTTGCCTCGTTTGCCTCGTTTGCCTCGCTTGCAGTGAGCGGCGCCGAGCCGTCCAGCACCGACGCAATCCCGCGCACGCTCGCCCATTCGACGCCGGCCTGGATGAAGTCGCCGGCCTCGTGTTTCGCACCGGCCAGATCATCGACGTACAACGCGCTGCCCGCCAGCGTGCGTGCGCCGATTTCAGCCATCTCGGGCGTGAACGCGCCAACGCCGATCACCAGACGCCCGGCGCGCGCGGCTTCGTCGTACACCGGTTGCCGGCTGGTGGTCAACGCGATCACGACGTCGATCGAGTCGGGAAGCGGCGCATCGGTGTCGGGCAGCGGCTGCAAGTGGAGGACGCGATGACGGGCGTCGCTGCTGGAATCGTCACTCGCCTTTTCACCCGTTTTTTCACCATACTCCACGCAAAACGCCTCCGCGCGTGCCGCGCTGCTGCCCTTCACCCACACCCGCGCATCCGGATAAAGCTCGCCGATCGCCTCCAGATGATTCAGCGCCTGCGTGCCGGTGCCGATCAGCAGGAATTCACCCGGCGGCCGTGCCATGAAAGTCCGTACGCCCAGCATCGACATCGCCGCGGTGCGCCGCCCCGTGACGCTCGGGCCGTCCAGCACGAACAGCGTTTCACCGGTGTCGGCGTCGAAGGCCATCACCTGGCCGTGGATGGTCGGCAGATCGCGCGCACGGTTGCTCGCACACACATTGACGAGTTTATGAATCGCGAGATCGGGGGCGGTGGCCGGCATCGACAGCAGGATGCCGCCGGCGTTGAGCGGCACGACCAGCCGCTCGGGACTCGCAATCCGCTGCTGCGCGTAATCGAGACTCGCGCGCTGCAACGCGTCGACGAGCGCCGCGTACGGAATCAGCCGCGCGGTCGCGGCGGCATCGAATATTTTTGTGATCGGGCGAGTCATGTGCGAGTGGTTCCAATCTTGAGCGTTGGGTTGAATTCGAAGGACGTGTCTTCGGATACTGCGCAATGAAAAACCGCCGGCCGCTGCAACGGGTCCGGCGGCGATCCAGTATGCCAAAGCATCGGCATGCGTGGCGCGATTCCACGCCACGCCGCGCGACGCCACGCGAGACGGCTAGCGACCTCGCGCGCTAGCGCCAAGAAGGTTCACTGCGCCGTGTCCTTCGCGCCGCCTTTCTTGCCACCCTTGAACATCGCGCGGCACGCCGGGCTGAGTTCGTCGACGTGCTGTTTCATGCAGGCGGTGATCTTGTCTTCGTTGGGAATGTCGGCGGCGCAGAAATGCATGGCGTCGCCGCGGCACGCCTTGGTCTGTTCGTCGCGGCTCGCGGCGCTCGCTGCCGTGGCGGCGCCGAGCGCGAATAAGGCGACGGCGCATAGGGCCTGGAGTCGGGTTGTCCGGATGCACGGGGCTTGAGTTCGATTCATGTTGGTTCCTTCAGGTCGGTTTCATGCCGCAAAGTCGGTGCTTCGACTTCAGCAGAAAACGGGCCCGATCATCCCGGACGGGGCCAACTTCATGACGTTCGCAACGGCATCGCCGCGCGCGTCTGTTTTTATTCGCCACACAGATATTTGGCAAATATCTGTCACACGAATATTTGGAAAATATTCGTGTGACGCATATAATGCGTTTATTCGTCTCACAGATAATGCGCCATGATCCACGTCATCGCTCAACCCGCCCAGATCGCTCAGCTCCTTGCCGCCAGTCGGCGTCAGGTCGGGCTGACGCAGGCTGAAGCTGCCGCGCGCGTCGGCCTCAGCCAGAGCCGGCTGTCCACGCTGGAGACCGACGCCTCCGCGCTCACGCTCGAGCAATTGTTGATCCTCTGCGGCATCTACGGTCTGCAGTTGCAACTGAGCGATAAGAGTTGGCCGGCCATGGCCGCGCAGTCGCGGATCGAATGGTAAGCATGGGCCGCCGCACTGCTTCGCGCGCGCTCTCCGTGTGGGCCAACGGTGAGCGGGTCGGCGTCTGGCGCGTGCCCACGCGCGGCCCGATTGAGTTCGCGTACGACGCGGCATGGATCGGCTCGCCCGCCGGCCGGCCGTTGTCGCTGTCGCTCCCGTTCCTGCCGGGCAATCCCGCGCACAAGGGCCCGCGCGTGCTCAACTATTTCGACAATCTGCTGCCCGACAGCGAGGCGGTCAGAAAGCGCATCGCCCAACGCTACCGTACCGATACGCTCGACGTGTTCGACCTGCTGCAAGCCATCGGCCGCGACTGCGTGGGCGCCGTCCAGTTGCTCGATGAAGACGACGTGCCGGTCGGCGTCGAACGGATCGAAGGCACGCCGCTGTCCGACGACGACATCGAGACGATGCTGATCAACACGATCGGCAATCCCGCGTCCATCTCCACCGACGACACCAACGACTTCCGCATCTCGCTCGCCGGCGCGCAGGAAAAAACCGCGCTGCTTCGCCACGCCGGTCAGTGGCTGCGCCCGCACGGCGCCACGCCCACCACGCACATCTTCAAGCTGCCGCTGGGTCTGGTCGGCAACAAGCTCACCGACCTCAGCACCTCGGTGGAAAACGAGTGGCTCTGTCTGCGGCTTTTGCGCGCGTATGGTCTGCCGGTCGCGAACGCGGAAATCGCGAACTTCGGCAAGCAGCGGGTGCTGTGCGTCGAACGTTTCGACCGGCAGTTGCATTCGAGCGGACGATGGCTGCTGCGGCTGCCGCAGGAGGACTTCTGCCAGGTCTACGGCGTGCCGTCGCATCTGAAGTACGAGAACGACGGCGGTCCGGGGCTGCTCGATCTCGCGCGGATTCTCCAGCAGTCGGAGAACGCGCGCGCAGACATCGAAACGCTGCTGGCAAGCCAGATCCTTTTCTGGATGCTGGCCGCGCCGGACGGCCACGCGAAAAACTTCAGCATTCGCCTGCTGGCCGGCGGCCGCTACCGGCTCACGCCGCTCTACGACGTGATGTCGATCTGGCCGGTGGAAGGCAACGGTCCGAACCAGTGGTCCTGGTACCGGGCGCGGCTCGCCATGGCGCTATGGTCGCGCCACAAACACGACGCGTTCCGCGACGTGCAGCGGCGCCACTTCAACACCATGGCGCAAAAATGCGCGCACGGCGCGGATGCCGAAGCGCTGATCCAGCGCCTGATCGAACAGACGCCGGCGGTCATCGAGCAGGTCTCGGCGGAACTGCCCGAGCGCTTTCCGGCCCGGGTCGCCGAACGTATCTTCAAGGGTCTGAAAAACTCGGCGGCCAAACTCGAGAAGATGCCGGCCACCTAGCACATCCGCATGGCGTTTCGCCGCATTCAAAAAGAGGTATCCGAGTTATTTCTCTACAGATGCGTATCGCATTAATCGGTAAAATGGACCTGATGCCGAGCGCATCGAACAGGTCGCCAATCTCATCCGCTATGCCATTTGTACCGATGAGCTTGACGAGCGCCTGATAAAAACACAGACCGCGAACCTTTTTACGGTACATTTGCTGTCCCTCGGATGGACGGCCCCATGCACCTTGAATGTGCACGGCGGTTGCCCTGTCGGACAGCACTCCACAGCACCCTTCGAAACGGGGATTCTCACGCAGTATGGCCAACGAAACACACTCACCGGACTCCATCGCAGTCGCCGAGCGCGTGCGCGAGTTGATGAGCCGCCACGGAATCGGCAAGCGCCAGCAGACCACGGAGCTGTGCCGCATTCTGGACCTGAGTTTTTCCCAGGGACACCGCAAGCTGCGCGGCAACAGCCCCTGGACCCTGTCGCAGATTAAAAAAGTCGCCGAGGTGTACGGCGAGCCCGCCGCGCAGTTGTTCGGCGCGCAGTCGCTGGATCCGGGCATGGTCGGCGCGATCGCCCAGGAGGCGATCTTCAGCATCGGCGCGCTGGAGCTGGCCTGCACGGCGTGGGTGGGCGCCGCGCTCGAACCGGGCAGCCGGCCGGAATTCGTCGCGTATTCGCGGCTCGGCCAATGGCGCGTGGCGCGTCATGACGGCACGCTTTACCAGAGCGCATACGAAGTCCACAAGATCGAGATCTATCCGCGCCGCGCGGAAACCGACAAGCCGACCATCGCCGTGGTCGACGACGACCAGGCCAGCGCCGACAATCTGCGCGACTATCTGGAGCGCAGCGGCTTCGCGGCGGTCGCGATCTATGGCCTCGCCGCCTTCAACGAGCAACTGCAAAGCCAGGTGTTCGACGGCGTCGTGATCGACTGGCTGTTCGGCTCGCAGACCTCGGCGGCCGCGATCCGTGCGGTGCGTGCGTCGGAAAATCCCGACGCGCCGATCTTCGTGCTGACCGGCGAACTGCTGACCGGCAAGGCCAGCGAATCGGAGATCAGCCAGGTGATCCGCAATTACGACGTCGCGTGTTACGAGAAACCGGCGCGCATGGCGATTCTGGTCGCGGATCTGTCGAAGCGGTTGAATCGGCCTTAAGCGTCGGCCTTGAGCGTCGGCCTTGAGCGTCGGCCTCAAGCGGGCTGACGCGCCGTTGAAGTCCGCTTGACCCTCGCGGCTTCTTGCCGGGTCGAAGCCGCGCGCGGCGCCATCGCGACGCGCACACGCCCCCAGCGGCGCCGTCTCACACGGTATGCCGCGACGCCAGCGCACGCTGCAACGCACTGCGCAGCTCTTCGTAATGTACTGGCTTTAATAACGCCTCGAAAAACGGTTGCGGGACGTTTTCGCCATTCACCTCACTGCCCACCGCTTCCGCCGCCTCCGGCGCATACGCGCTGACCACGATCACCGGCACCCCCGCCGACGGGCCGCCCCGTCCCGCGAAGTCCGCCAGAAACGCGTAACCGTCCCGCTCCGGCATGTGCAGATCGAGCAGCACCACATCGCAGCGGCGCACGTCGAGCCACGCGAGCGCGTCGTCGGCGGTGCCGAGCGCATGGGCGTCGAAGCCCATGTGCGCGACCATCTCGCTCAGCGACTCGCGAATCAAACGGTTGTCGTCGACGATCAGCACGCGCGGCCGCGCGCCATCGGGCGCGCTGCGCGCCGCCACGTCGGGCGGCCCGGCTGCCCCGACCGGCGCGACCGGAATCGTCACCGTGAAGGTGGTGCCTTCGCCGACCGTGCTCGCCACGTCGACGGTGCCGCCGAACAGCTTCACCAGCCCCTGCACGATGGTCAGCCCCATGCCCGCGCCTTCGAAGCGGCGCGTACGCGAGCCGTCCAGTTGCGTGAACTCCTCGAAGATGCGCGGAATCTGCTCCTGCGGCACACCCGGCCCCGTATCGCTGACGACGAAAATCAGCACCGCCGGCCGCTGCTTCAGTTGCACGCACACCGATCCGGTCTCGGTGTAGCGGATCGCGTTGGTGACAAGGTTGTTGACGATCTGCCGGATGCGGTGCGGATCGGAATCGACGAGGCCGCTCATGCCGCTCGCCTCGCTGTCGAGTTGCAGCCCGCGCGCGGCGGCCGCCATCGCGTGTTCATCGACGATCGACGCCAGCAGCTCGCGCGGCTCGAAATGCTCGTGACGCAATTCGAGCTTGCCGGCGCCGAGACGCGCGTAGTCGGTCAGGTCCTTCATCTGCGCTTCGAGATGCCGCCCGGCGGTTTCGAGCCGCTGGATCACCTTGCGGTCCGCCTCCGAGTGATAGTTGAAACCGAGCAGTTCGATCGACGAGACAATGGCGTGCAGCGGCGTGCGCAGTTCATGGCTGATCATGCCGAGGAACGCGTCCTTGGCGAGGCTCGCCTCGCGCGCCGCGCGGCTCGCCTGATGCTCCGCTTCCAGCGCCGCGTGCTGCTGATGCATCAGACGCGTGCGGCGGCGGCCGTTGAGCACCAGCAGCAGCGTCGCCGCCGCCGACAACAGCAACAGCAGCAGACCGCCCGCGAACAGCATGCGGCGTTTGTCGATGAAATCGCGGTTCATCGCCTCGCGATCGGCGACGTCGGCAAAGCGGCGGCTCAAGGCGAGATCGTTGACTTCGTTCCAGTGCTCGCGCAATTCCGCGACGATCTGATTGGCCTCGCCGCGGTTTTTTTGCAGTTCGTCGACCTCGGGCCGGATGTCGGCCAGCACATGATCGAGCGACGCGATTTCGTCGAGTTGCCGTTGCAGCAACGTGAGTTGCGTGGTCAGCCGGCGCGTGGAGCCGGCGATCACGTGCAGCTTCGATTGCAGCAACTGATAGCGCAGCACGAGCCGCTGATAGTCGTCGTCGACGCCGGATTGGTACAGCAGCAACTGGTTCTCGAAGCGCGCATAGGCGATCTGCAATTGCGCGGCGTCCCAGTAAAAACCGTCATAGGTGCCGGTCAACTGCTCGGTGGCGCGCGGATTCAGCAGGTTCGCATACAACAGATAGCCGATCGCGCCGGCCGGCGCCGCGAGCGCGGTCAGCCAGATCAACACGTAGAGAACGCGCCGCCAAGGGCGAAGCGCTATTTGACGATGAGTGCCTTGATCTGCCATACGAATTTCGAATCGCCCGACGCGCCCGTCAGTTCGTCGGGGAACGCATCGCGCGGATAGATGAGAAACAGCGGCCCGAAGTCGCTGATCTTCAGGCGCTGGCCGTTCATGCTGTACGCCACGACCACGCCGTAGCGATCGCAGTCGGATACCGGCACGGTGTACGTGTAATCGTCGAGCGTATGGACCTCGACCTGGCTGCCGTAGGCGCCGGCCGTCTTCAGAATATCCGCCAGCAGCGGTCCTGTGAAGGTCGAGCGCGGCGTCCAGGTGGTGGCGGTCGTGATCGAATGCGCCGGCAGCGCGAGCAGTTGCGCCTCGTTGAAGCGATACACGTGATGCGCGGCGTCGGTAGTCTTGCCGATCTTGCCCGATACGTCGAGTGCCAGCGGCACGGTCGAGGCTTGCGCCTGCGTCGGTGTCTGCGCTTGCGTCTGCGCGTGTGCGCTCCATGCGGCGAGTGCGCACATCAGGCCGATGGCCCAGCGAGTACCTCGACTTGCATTACCGCGCACGCCGCTGCGCACGCCGCTGCACACGCCGCTGCGCACGCCCCCATCGCTTTCCGCACTGCCCTGCATCGTTATGGCCTTGGTCATTGCTTTATTTCTATTCCGTAATCTTTTTTCGCTGCCGCCGCCCTGCACCAGCGGCGACGCGCGTCACCCCGACGCGCGATCTTTGAACCGCATGCATAATATCGCCAAAATTTTCTTCGTCTCGAAAACGGGATCGGCCGTGGCGTAGGCGCGACAAGCCTTCGCCGCAGCGGCGGCACCCGCTCGAACACGCACCACGACGTCCTCTCGAATTCATGAACAAGCCGGTTTTGCCTCTCACGTACGAACAGCTCGATCAGTGGATCGAATCGCTGCAGCCCGCGTTGCTGGCCGAGCGCTTCGCGCTCGCGATCGGCATTCTGCGCGGCGGCGCACCGCTCGCGTTGATGGTGTCGCACGCGGTCGGCACGCCGGTCGCGTTCCTGCGATACGACCGCCAGTCGCGCACCGTCGCATGGGATTCGACGCTGCCGGTTCCACCCGCGGGCACCAGGGTGTTGTTATGCGAGGACATTGCCGGACGCGGCTATACGCTGACGGACTGCATCGCGTTCCTGCGGCATCACGGCCTCGACGTGAAGACGTTGACCGGCGCGGTGGACGACCTCAGCCGCACGCAACCCGATTACGCGATCGACGCGCGCGGCTACTTCGCGCTGTTTCCGTGGGAACGTCAGGCGTACACCGAGCGCTATCGCGACGACTGGGCGCGCGTGGAAGCCGGCGACGCGCCCGCGATGGCCGACGATCACGACTACGCGACGTACGCGATCGACCTCGACGGCATTCTGCTGCCCGACGTGCCGCTCGCGCGCTACGACGAGGACCTGGCCGGCGCGCTCGCCGAACGCGACGCGCTGCTGCCGTTCGAGGTGCTGCCCGCGATCGACCTGCAGCGCGTGCGCACCATCATCACCGGCCGGCCGGAGGCGGACCGCGCGCGGACCGAGGCATGGCTCGATCGGCACGGTTTCGGTCATCTGCAACTGGTGATGCGTACGCCCGGCACGCACGACGAAAGCCCGGCGGGCGCCGCGGCTCACAAGGCGAGCGCCGCATTGCGCGGCGGCGTCACGCATTTCGTCGAAAGCGATCCGGTGCAGGCGTTGTTGATCGCGCAGCAGGCGCCGTTGCTGCGCGTGATCTGGTGGGATGCGAATACGCGCACCGGGATGCTGGTCGGCGCGCGGGCGTGGGAGTGAGTCTTCTATAGCAACCGCAAATGCCGCGCGGCGCGCTGCGACGCGACCATGATCAGCTTCATCGTCGCGCGCGTTGCACCGACGAACAGCTTGCGCGCGATCCGCTCGTCGAACGTATCGAAGTCGACCTCGGTGAAAATCACGCACGGCGCCGCCTGCCCCTTGAAGCGATAGATCGACTCGAACAGCACGTCGCCCTCGCGGTACTCCGGGTTGCCGAACAGATCGTATTTGCCGGTGAAGCTGCGCAGCCGGTGCGGGCCGAGTTGATCGAGCGCGCTCATCGCCGAGCCCTCGCGGCCGCGGAACGACAACACCACGATGTCCTGCTTGCGAAAGCCGAGCGACAGCGCCTGCGTGATCGCGCGCTTGGTCGCTTCGATGCTGCCCTCGACGGCGTGCGCTTCGTCGTAGACCGACAGCGAAATGTCGGAGCCGTCGAACGGGCTGCCCGATGCGAGCGACGCGGCGACCGGCACCGAGCCGCCCACCACGTCGCGCACGTAGTCGAGAATGTCGCGCGGACTGCGATAGTTGGTGGTTTCCTTCAGCGTGGTCCAGCCGGGCAGCGCGACCGGTTCGCGCATGTAGAGATTCTGCAGCGGATCTTCGAGCCACCACCACGCCGCGCCTGGGCGCAGCAAACGTTCGAGCGCCGCGACCCACGGCTGCTGGAAGTCCTGACCTTCGTCGACGATCAGCACGTCGAATTGCCAACGCGCGTCGATCGGCGTGCCGGCGAATATCGCTTCGAGCCGATCGAACACGTCACCCGTCTGGAAGTCCGGCTCGCGGCCCGCGTCGCGCGCAATCCAGTCGCACAGTTGATGATAGTTGGCCACCTTCGCCTCGGGTGGCGCGACCCGCACGATGTGATCCGCCAGCGGGCGGTTGAAGCACACGTACAAAGGCCGCTGGCCACGCGCCACCGCGTCCTTCATCACCTGCACCGCGAGCTGGGTCTTGCCGGAGCCCGCCGTGCCGATCACACGCAGGCGGAACGGCGCGAAGTCGAGCCGCCGCGCCCACGTCGCGAGACCGCCGGCGAGCCGCGTGACGAGCGTGCCGGCCTGCCCGACCAGTGCACTCGCGTCGGGCGTGAGCGCGAGTTCGTCGGCGAGGAAGTGGTGGATTTTCGGCGCACAGGCAAGGCGCGTTTCGTCGGCCGGCAGCGCCTCGCGAATCACCGCCGCGAGCCTGTCGCGACGGGTTGCATCGACAATACGCGTGGGATTCACGCCGGCGATCGCCGCATCTTTCACCACATGATCCGGGCAGTACAGCAGTTCCTCGACGAAATAGGTGCCCGCGCCGAACGCCGCGGTGAGCCGCCGATGCAATCCCTCGACCGTGTGCGCGAGCGCGATCGCCACGTTGCGCTCCGTTTGCAGATGCACCTTGACGAGCCCTTTCGGCGTTTCGCGCAGAAAGCCGGTCTTCTGTTCGACGATCATCACGCGCCCGGCCGGACTGACGATCACGAAGTCGGCCTCGCCGAATACCGAGAAGTGCTGGTTCAGCCGCGTCCAGTGCACGCCGTGATAGACGGTGTAGTCGTCGGGCAGCGCCGTTTCGAGCAACGCGAGCGTTTCGCGTTCGCGGGCCGCCGCGCCGGTGGCGGCGAGGCTCTTCCAGTCGTCGGGGACAATGCGGGCCATGCGGTGTCTCGTCGGGTTCGGGTGCGCCCATTGTACGCAACGCCGATGACTCGCCGGTGGCGCGTCCCGAGCGTCTTGCGCGCTTTCAAGCCCGCAAAGGTATGCGCATCGTGTATCGTTACCGGCTGAACGCCGCGCGCCCGGCGCGGCTTGCCAACCGTCATGAAAAGGATTGACCGGATGATTACGATCTGGGGACGCACCAATTCCGTCAACGTGCAAAAAGTCTTGTGGTGTTGCGACGAACTGGTGCTGCCATATGAGCGCATCGACGCGGGCCTGCAATTCGGCCGCAACAACGAACCCGACTACCTCGCGATGAACCCGACCGGCAAGATTCCGACGCTGGTCGACGACGACTTCGTGCTGTGGGAATCGAATGCGATCCTGCGCTATCTGGTGCTGCAATACGGCGAAGCGAGCCTGCTCTATCCGGCCGAGCCGAAGTTGCGCGCAAGCATCGACCGCTGGCTGGACTGGTCGCTGTCCACGCTGCAACCCACGGAAAAGCCGGTGTTCTGGACGCTCGTGCGCACGCCGGCCGATCAGCGCGATGCCGCCAAACTCGCCGCCGACTTCACCGCCGTCACCGCGTTGTGGCGCATGCTGGACAACCATCTGCACGCGCGCTTCTTCCTCGAAGGCGAAAAGTTCACACTTGCCGACATCGTGATCGGCGCCTACGCGAAACGCTGGTTCGGACTCGACGGCGTGGAACGCCCGCCGCTGCCGAATCTGGAGCGCTGGTACTCGCGGCTGAGCACGCGCACCGGTTTCAAGAAGTATGTGGATTTTCCGCTGACCTGACGCATCGGGAAGGTATTGCTCGGCGCGCGGCGCCTCTTGCGGTCACGACGCCGCGTGATGACCTTTATAATCGCCTCATGAAGACCGCCAAGCCCGCGTCCGCCATCAAGGCCTCCAACTCCGCCACGCATGCCCATGACAATGCGCATGAGCATGATCACGACCATGCGCATGGCGCTTCGCACGAAGCCGCCCTCACGCTGGCGGAAGATTACTGCCGCGAGCGCGGCGAAAAACTCACGCCGATCCGCCGCAAGGTGCTGGAACTGCTGCTGAACTCCGGCCGCGCCACCAAGGCGTATTCGCTGCTCGACGAGATGCGCCAGATTCATCCCGGCTCCGCGCCGCCCACCGTGTATCGCGCGCTGGATTTTCTGCAGAGTGCCGGGCTCGTGCATCGGATCGAATCGATCAATGCGTTCACCGTGTGCCACGATCTCACGCATTGTCAGCACGGCATTCTGGTGGTCTGCCAGCAATGCGGCAACGTCACCGAACTGCATCAGCCGAAGTTGCGTCAGGCGCTCGTCGCGCAGATCGAAGACGCGGGTTATCGGCTCGCCAGCGACGACATCGAATTGAAGGGATTGTGTGCCGCATGCCAGGCGGCAACGGCTGCGGCAGAGGCAACGGCAAACGCCGCGCCCGCTACCGCACGCTAATCGCGCTAACCCATCACCGCTTAACCTTAACCACCGCGAGCCGCGAACTCAACCCGCCGCGCGGGCGTCGATCGCGTCGTGCAGCAAGGTCACGAGATCTTCGGGTAAGGCGGGTTTGGTCATGAAGTGCTGGAAACCTTCGCCGATACTGCGCAGACGATAGGCTTCGTCGGTGTGACCTGTGAGCGCCACCGCCACCGACGGCGCGTGATCGCCGCGAATCTCGTGTTCGCGCAACCGCTGGATCAGATAGAAACCGTCCATGGCCGGCAGATCGAGATCGCACACCACGGCATCGGGCAGCAAGCGCACCGCTGCCTCGACACCTTCTTCCGCATCCGCGACGGCGCAGACCTGCGCGCCTTCCGCTTCGAGTAACAGGGTCAACGACTCCCGGCTGTCCGGGTCGTCCTCGACGAGCACGATCGTGGCCTGATCGAGTCTCAATGCTCCGTTCATTGTCTGTTGTTGCTCTATAAAACCGGTTAGGCCTTCCGACGTGGCCAATGTATCGTTTTGCTGCGTGCCGCCGATTCTCGCGGCTGCGATGTCGCTGTTCATGGTTTCCGACTCGATTTCATGCGTCGAGTTGCATTGCGCCGACGATTACAGAATGCCGACTCAGGCTTCGCTCGCGCGCACGGTAACGCGCCAAAATTGCACGCCAATGAAAAACCGGCTTTCGACGCCCCGCTGCGACGACCGATGCCGACTTCCGACGCGTCGCCGCGATGCCCGCACATTCCCGCTTGCGCAAGCCGCTTTACGCGCGACGCCCGTTCCCTATTCGATTCTTTCGCGATGCCGACAGCGCGTGGTTCCGCGTGTGTCGTTCATGCCTGCCGGATAGGTAGCACGTAGCGTGCCGCGCCGAAGCACGACGTGACGTGACGTGACGTGACGTGACGTGACGTGACGACCATGCGCGCGCGAGCTCACGCGCCCCGCTTCGGCCCCAGCCCCTGCGTCAGCAGCGCGACCGCATGCCGCGCGATCTCCTCGCCGCCGATGCCGCTGCGCAGCGGATCGTTGCGCCACATCTTCGATGCCGCCAGCGGCAGCAGCGTCAACCCGAGTAGCGTGACAAACGCGAGCGCGGGCTCCAGTTGCGCGTTGAGCCGCCCTTCGGCCTGCCAGCGCGCAATGGCCCCGAGCGCCGTCTTCTGATGCAGGTTGCCGAAGCGCTCCTGCATGCGCTGCCGCAACACGCCGTTGTCGCTGATCACCTCGCGCACCCACAGCGACGGAAACCACGGATGCTCGGTCGCCGCCTGCACGATACGCCGCACGAGTTGCGTGATGGCGGCCACGGGATCGTCGGGGTTTTCGATGAACGGCACACCCAGCCCGCTGCGCAGCTGCGCGAAGCGTTCGTCGATCAGCACGTCGAGGAGTTGATCACGCGTCTTGAAGTAGTAATGCATCATCGCCGGCGTGAAACCGGCCTCGCGCGCGATCTCGCCAAGCGTGGTGTCGCCGATGCCCTGGCGCGAGAACAACTCCAGCGCGGCGTCGATCAGCCGGTTGCGCTGCTCGGGCCCGCGCGCGGCGCCGGACGGACGGCCCGGACGCCGGGCGGGCGCGGGCGCGGGCGCCGTCGCCTCGACCGCCTGCACTTCTGCTTTCAGGCCCTGCTTCACCGACGAATTCCTTGCCATGACATTCAATTTGACGTTCGCTACGATGTCGCATATATTAATCTCCGAATTAATTAATTTCAATGCGACCTCCCCATGGAACATCCGACCACGCTAGAACCGGCGGACCTGACGCAGCCTGACGCGCCGGTGAGCACGCCCGCGAACAACCATCCGCCGGTCCGCCTGCTGTTCGCGGCGCTGCTGCTGGTGATGCTGCTCGCCGCGCTCGATCAGACCATCGTCTCGACAGCGCTGCCGACCATCGTCGGCGAGCTGGGCGGGCTCAGCAATCTGTCGTGGGTGGTGACCGCCTACCTGCTCAGCTCGACCATCGTCGTGCCGCTGTACGGCAAATTCGGCGACCTGTTCGGCCGCAAGATCGTGCTGCAGACGGCAATCATCGTGTTTCTGGCCGGCTCGGCGTTGTGCGGCGTCGCGCAAAACCTGACCCAGCTGATCATCCTGCGCGCGCTGCAAGGTCTCGGCGGCGGCGGTCTGCTGGTCGTGACCATGGCGGCCATCGCCGATGTAATTCCGCCGGCCGAACGCGGCCGCTATCAGGGCATGTTCGGCGGCGTGTTCGGGCTCGCCACCGTGGTCGGTCCCCTGCTCGGCGGCTTTCTCGTCGAGCATCTGTCATGGCGCTGGATTTTCTACATCAACCTGCCGCTCGGCATCGTCTCGCTGGTCGTGATCGGCGCGGTGTTCAAGCCGCACGTGCGCCATGTGAAGCACGTCATCGACTACATGGGCGCCGCGTTTCTTGCCGGCGCACTCACCTGCATCATCCTGTTCACGAGCCAGGGCGGCACGATCCTGCCGTGGTCGTCGCCGCAACTGTGGTTCACGCTGGGCATCGGGCTGGTGTGCATCTGGGGGTTCATCCACGAAGAGCGCAGCGCGGTCGAACCGATCATGCCGCTCGAACTCTTCAAGCAGCGCACCTTCGTGCTGAGCAGTCTGATCGGCTTCATCATCGGCGTGTCGCTGTTCGGTTCGGTCACGTTCCTGCCGCTCTATCTGCAGGTCGTGAAAGGCTCGACGCCCACGCAGGCCGGCATGCAGATGCTGCCGATGATGGGCGGCCTGTTCGTGATGTCGATCGTCACGGGCCGTCTCATCAGCCGTATCGGCAAGTACCGGATATTCCCGATCATCGGCACGTCGTTCGTCGCGGTCGCGATGGTGTTGCTCGCGCGTCTGCAGATCGATACGCCCATTCATGTGATGTATGTGTACATGGGCATTCTCGGTTTCGGTCTCGGCATGGTGATGCAGGTGCTGATTCTCGCCGTGCAGAACACGGTCGAGTTCCGGCACATGGGCGTGGCCACGTCGGGCGCGACCCTGTTCCGCTCGATCGGTGGTTCGATCGGCGTGGCCGGTTTCGGCGCCGTGTTCTCGAACGGTCTCGCCGCGCGACTCGAAAAACTGATTCCGCCCAACACCGAGTTGCCGCATGCGCTCGGGCCCGGTGCAATTCATCAGTTACCTCAGACATTGCGCGACGATTATCTGCAGGCGTTCGCCGGCGCGTTGCATACGGTGTATCTGTCGGCCGCTTGCGTGGTGGTGCTGGCGTTCGTGCTGGCCTGGTTGCTGAAGGATCATCCGCTGCGCAAGCATTGAACACATCGGCACGCCTCGCGTGAAAAAAATGCACGGCCGATCGTCCTGAGCACATGCGCGTCGATCGGCACCCATCGCAGGGTATTTCGTCGTACCTACAAATGTTCGCTAGCGCACACACGATAGGTACGAACGTCGATTGACTCGCTAATTAAAACGCCACATATTGCGAGCAGCGGCACCGCAAGCGTCGGCTTGCGTCGCTAGACATCCCCAGCGCATGTGGATCGTGATTTCCGCGGACCTCGCTGCCGCTTCAATGCGATCCGGAACATGCCGTAACGGCATCGTTTTCCACAGATGGGTCCACCGCATGGCCACCCAGACCATCACCGGCCACAGCTTCCCCACACCGTGCAAGCGGTGCGGCGGCGCGCTGTACCGGCAAGTCGACTATTGCCCGTATTGCGGCGCCGTGCATCCGCTCGAAGGCGGCCCCCACAAGCGGGCGGTGATTCCCGGCAGCCGTGCGAGCGCGACGAATAAAGCGGCGCTAGCAGGCAGCCATCCGGCGGCGATGGATACGGCGGAGCCGGCCGCGAGCGCCGCCGAAGCCGGCGACGCGTTATCCAGTGAAGCCGCGCTGCACGCGGCGCCCATCGGCGGGTCGCCTGCGCCGGCCCCCGAAACCGGCGAGTTGCCCGCGGCGAAACGCGGCACGGCGATGCCGAACCGGAAGATGACGCTGATCATCGTCGCCGCGCTTGTCGTATTCGGCCTGGTCGCGGGCGGCTATGCGCTGTTCGGCGACAATCGCGATTCGCAAAACGGCAACGGCGATCAAGGCAGCGACGCGACGCAGGACGCGCGCACCACGACCGGCACGATCGCGCTCTACACGCCGGCTCATCCGGCGAGTCAGAGCGCGGCCATCACACCGGGCACGCAGGCCAGCACGAAACCCGCCCAGCTCTACCCCACGACGCCCATTCAGCCACCGGCCGCCGCCGTGCCGGTCAAACCCGCGACGCCGCAATTCCGCGACGCCGCGCAAGCGTTGCAGGCCGCGCGGCTCGCGTTCCGTGCGAACGATCTGTCCGCGGCGCAAGCCGATCTCGGCGCCGCGCAAACGCTGCAACCCAATAACGCCGACGCGCAAAACCTCGCCACCGAACTACGGCCGCTGAGCGCGCGCCGCGACGCCGCGTTGCAGGCCGCGCAAACCTGCGTCGCGCAGCAGGCATGGCCATGCGCGCGTCAGCATGCGAACGAAGCGCTCACCATCGATACCGGCAACGAGACCGCGAGGAACATCCTCGCACGCGTGATTCGCGAGACTGGCTGGGCGCCGCTCAATTCGCACGCAGCCGCGGCGACGACGCAGTGATTAATCGTACGGATGCCGAACGATAGGCGTGCCTGACCAGGCGTGCGTCCGATCGCGCGTGCGTGAAACGGCATTCGAAGAACGTTCGAACCGTATTTGAGCGGCAACAGACGGAGTGCGCCCGCGCAGCACGGCGATCATGAGGAGGCGAACCGTCTCGCGGGCCACCTCGGCGCGCGCGGCGGCGGCGGCAAAGAACGTTACATAGCGCAACACACAGAGCGGCACAAACCTGAACCGATAGGTAGAGAGACCATGCTCAAGCGACTTCTGGCGGGATGCCTCGGGCTAGCGCTGCTGGCCACATCGATTCTGGTTTGCGCGGAGCCCGCGCATTACAAGATCGTCACCGGTCCGGAACGGGGCACCTATATCCAGATCGGTCAGGATCTGGCGAAATGGGTCGCGCAGCCGGTGGGCATCGACCTCGAAGTGATGGCCTCGAAGGGCTCGGCGGAAAACGTGCAGCGCATGCGCTTCGAACCCGGCGTGAAGCTCGCGCTGGTGCAATCCGACGTGTACCAGGCGTACATCGACATGGCTAACGCGGGCAACGCCGACGCCGGCACCGCGATTCGACCGTTGCGTCTCATCATGCCGCTCTACGACGAGGAAATTAACGTCGTGGTGCGTGCGGATTCGCCGATGAAAACGCTCGCCGACATCAAGGACAAAAGCATCAGCGTCGGCCTGCTCGGCAGCGGCACCGCGCAATCGGCCACCACGCTCTATCACCTGATGTTCGGCCAAACGATTCCCGAGCAGAACGTGCAGCACCTGAGCAACGAAGACGCGCTGGCCGCGTTGATCGTCAAGAAGGTGGACGTGGCGATCATCGTGGTCGGCCAGCCGGCGAAACTCTTCAACGACATGAACCCGGAGCTGCTGCAACAGCTTCGCATGTTGCGGGCCGATCCGGCCGCGCCTGAAACCGCGCGCGCCAAACAGACCTACTTCCCGACGACCATCCGCGCATCCAGCTATCCGACCTGGATCAAGGAAGACGTGCCCGCGCTGACCGTGAAGGCGTTCCTCGTCACTTACGACTACGGTCTGCGCGACACCGTCGTGAACCTCGACAGGTTTGCCGATTCGCTGTGCGCGAATTTCGACAACCTGCAGGAACACGGGCATCCCAAATGGAAGCAGGTGAAGCTCGAACTACCGACGCTCGTGCGCGGCTGGAAGTATTACTCGCCGGTCGAAAAACATCTGCGCGCGTGCCTCGTCAACAAGAGCGCGGCGATGAACGCGGCGGCGGCGCAGGCGGTGCAGAAACCGCGCTCGTCGTGCACGGATCAGGAGCGGCTGCTGCTGCTGTGCAAGTGATGCGCCGCTAGCGAACGGCGTCAGGCCTGCCGTTGCGCCGAAGCGGCTACCTCCATGGCGCGCTGCAACGCCTCGTAGACCTTCGGCCGGTTGCATTGCGATACGTTGAAGCGCAGGAATCCGGCCGCCGTCTGCGACGCGCTGAACACATTGCCCGGCGCGAACACCACGCCGCTTTCCAGCGCGTGACGCGCGACCTCGGCGGCATCCAGCGAACCGGGCAAGCGCGCCCACACGAAGATGCCGGCGCGCGGCCGCGTCCAGATATCGAGGCCCGCGTAACCGAGCCGCCGGATCGTCTCGCCCATCGCGTCGGCCAGCTTCGCGCGCATCGATTCCAGATGACGCCGATACGTGCCGTCCACAAGCATGCGATGCACGACGCTCGCGGTGAGCTGGCTATTGCCGAACGAGGTAGCCAGCTTCAGATCGATCAGCGGCTCGATCCACTCGGGGCGCGCGGCGATGTAGCCGCAGCGCGTTGCCGCCGACAGCGTCTTCGAAAAGCTGCCGATCGACACCACGCGCGCGAGCCCGTCGAACGCGGCGAGCCGGGGCGCGGCTTCGTCCTCGAAGTCGGCGAAGATGTCGTCCTCGACGATCAGCAGATCGTGTTCGCCCGCCAGCTTCAGCAAGCGATGCGCGACGGCCGGCGCCAGCGTCGCGCCGGTCGGGTTGTGGACCGCGGAGTTGGTCACATACAGACGCGGCCGGTGTTCGACGAGCGCCCGCTCGAACGCCGCCAGATCCGGACCGTTGGGCGTATACGGCACGCCGACGATGCGCGCCCGATGCGCGCGCAACAACGCCTGAAAGTTGAAATAGCAGGGGTCGTCGATCAGCACGGTGTCGCCCGGTTCGAGCAGGAACCGGCACACCAGATCGAGGGCATGCGTGCCGCCGTCGGTCAGCAGAATCTGCTCGGGCGGCGCGTCGACGCCATGCTGCGAAAGCCGCCACGCGAGTTGCTGGCGCAGCGCCGGCAAACCGTAGGGACTCGCGTACTCGGCAAGCGGCGCCTGCGGATCGCGCGCGACGGCCCGCAACGCGCGGCGCACGCCGTCTTCCGGTAGCCACGACGGCGGCATCCAGCCGCAACCGGGCTTGAGGACCTTCTCGTCCGCTTGCAGCGACTGGCGCGTGAGCCAGAGTGGATCGACCTCGCGATCGAGGCGCGGCCCGAGATCGGCGAGCGCGAGCGGCGGCGCATGGCCCGACACGAAGAACCCCGAACCGCGCCGCGCGACGATCGTGCCCTCCGCGACCAGCCGGTCGTACGCTTCCACGACCGTCGACTTCGACACGCCGAGCGCGTCGGTCATCACGCGAATGGACGGCACGCGTGCGCCCGGCATCAGCGCGCGGCTGGCGATGCGTTCACGCAGACTGTCCATGACCGTGCCGACACGCGTGCCGGAACTCATACGGTGAGTGTCACTTTCCGCCATCTGTACTGCTCCGTGATAGGTACAGTTTGTATGAATTGTACTGATCCGTAGCTTACCGTTTTATGCGCGAAAGCGGATGCTATCCGCTCTATTTGCCTTTGCAGGACTCACACGATGGACAAGACGACCAACGGCTGGCTGAGCGGCCTGATCGGGGTGCTGATTTTCAGCGGCTCGCTGCCGGCCACGCGCATCGCCGTGCAAGGTCTCGACCCGGTGTTTCTGACCGTCGCGCGCGCGACGATCGCCGGCACGCTCGGTCTGCTGCTGTTGCTGGCGTTTCGCGAGGCGCGTCCGGCGCGGCGCGATCTGCTGCCGCTCGTGATCGTCGCGCTCGGCGTGGTGGTCGGTTTTCCGCTGCTGACGGCGCTGGCGCTGCGTCATGTCAATGCGGCGCATGCGGTGGTGTTCGTCGGTTTGCTGCCGGTCGCCACCGCGATCTTCGGCGTGCTGCGCGGCGGCGAGCGCCCGCAACCGGCGTTCTGGCTGTTCTCCGCGCTTGGCAGCAGCGCGGTCGTCGCGTTCGCGTTGCGCCATGGCATCGACGCGTCGCCGCTTGGCGATGCGCTGATGCTGGCCGCGATCGTCGCCTGCGGGCTGGGCTACGCCGAAGGCGCGCGTCTGTCGCGCCGCCTCGGTGGCTGGCAGGTGATTTCGTGGGCGCTGGTGCTGTCGTTGCCGCTGATGGTGCCGCTCACGTGGTGGCGCTGGCCTGCTTCGTTCGACGGCGTCAGCCACGCGGCGTTATGGAGTCTCGGGTATGTGTCGCTGTTCAGCATGCTGATCGGCTTCGTGTTCTGGTATCGCGGCCTCGCGCTCGGCGGGATCGCCGGAGTCGGGCAGTTGCAGTTGTTGCAGCCGTTCTTCGGCCTGGTGCTGGCGGGCTTGCTGCTGCACGAACAGGTCCCGCTGTCGATGATTCTCGTCACCGTGATCGTGGTGGGGTGCGTGGCGGGTGCGCGGCATTTCGCTCGGACCGCACCGGTACGGCCGGCGGCTTGACGCGTTTGCCGGTTTGCCGGTTTGCCGGTTTGCCGGTTTGCCGGTTTGCCGGTTTGCCGGTTTGCCGCTTTGCCGCTTTGCGGCCTCAGCCTAGCCTCCGCGTCTTCGCTTTGCGTCGCAGCCACGGCGGATAGCGCGGATCAACGATCCCCGCAACCCGGCAACGCGCGAAGCCGCCACGCGTCGTCTATGTCATCATCTCGCCGATCGATCCACCACCGCCTCGCGCCGCGAATACGATGCCGACCGCTTTTGCTCAAACCGTCGAAGCCCGCTTTGCCGAACTCACACCCACCTCGAAACGCGTCGCCAGCTACATGCTGGCCAATCTCGACCGCCTCGGCCTCGAAACCGCCGATCAGATCGCGCAACAAGCCGGCACGAGCGGCATTTCGGTCGGACGCTTTCTGCGCAGCATCGGCTACCAGAATCTCGACGACCTGAAGCGCGAGCTGCGTGGCGCGCAGGAGCGTCCGTGGCTGATCACCGACCGGCTCGACGCATTCCGCCGCGGCGCCGGCCAGCATGACGACAACGCGCCGCCCACGGACAGCCCCGCACTGCCGGACGCGGCCCTCGCCCATTCGCTCGAACTCGAACTCGGCGCGATCCAGCACGTGTATCAGCTCGCGCACACGCCGGTCTTCGCGCGCGTCGCCGAGCGCATCGCGACCGCCGACGCCGTCTACATTCTCGGCATTCAATCCACGCGTGGTATCGGCAACGCGTTTTACAGCTACCTCGAATACCTGCGCCCGCGCGTGTTCTACTCGGACGGCATGTCGGGTTCGTACGTCGATTCGCTGAACTCCGATTTCAGGTCGCCATATCTGATCGTCACCGACACGCGCGCGTATTCGAAGGTCGCGCGCCGCTACTGCGAGGCGGCCACGCGGCGCGGCCTGCCGTTCGCGCTCGTTACCGACATCTACTGCCCATGGGCGCGCGACTTCAACGGCGATCTGCTGCAGGTGAAGACCGACGTCGGCCAGTTCTGGGACTCGCTCGCGCCGCTGACGTGTCTGTTCAACCTGCTGATCTCGGCGGTGGTCGAACGGCTCGGCTCGGGCGTCGACGAGCGCGTGGCGCGCAACCGGGAACTGCAAAGCGAGTTCGATCAGTTCGATCTTTGAGAGCATGGCAAAGGGACGTCGATGCTTCGATGCCTGCGTACGTCGAAGCGCGGCCTCGCCAACTCGCCCCGTAAAAGCAGGTATCCTCTGCGGCTCGTTCCGAAGGAGGATTCATGAAGTTATCGCTTTGCCTTGCCGCCGCCGCATTGACACTGTCCGCCGGCGCGTACGCCCAGACCTCGCAGACCTTTAACTTCGGCGAAGGCCAGAGCTCGCTGCCGTCCGGCGGCGAACATCGCGCGTCCACGCAGCCCAAGGCCGCGCCGAAGCACAAGAGCCAGCACGCGAAGCGTCGTCGCGCGCACGTCAAGCAGCCGGATACGTACTCGCACAACTGACGCGCACGATTCGCCGAGCCGCGCGCGCGTTCCGTATCGAACCGGTCCGCGCGCGGTAGTGTGCGAACGCGTAGTTCAACACGCTCGCCGTCCGCTATGCCGGCATCGCGTCCGCTCCCGCATCACTACCGCACCTGGCCCGCCATTTAGCCTTCCACTTATCGCCACGCCCATAACCGCAATAAGCCGTCGCGATTTTTGACCTACTTCAAATTCGCGCGTGCCGCGGGCATAGTCAAACGTATTCCGATTCAACGTCCACGACAGGAACACGTATGAGCACCACCCGCGCCACGCCTTCCATTTCCGCCGATGCCGATGCCGATGCCGACGCAGCCGCCACGCCACCGTCAGGCGTCCCGCTGATCCGCGACGCCACCGAAGCCGATCTGCCCGCGATCCAGGCCATCTACGCGCACCACGTGCTGACCGGCGTCGCCTCGTTCGAGGAGGTCCCGCCTTCCGTCGACGATCTGCGCGCGCGGCTCGCCTCGGTGCGCAGCCACGGCCTGCCCTACATGGTGGCCGAGATCGACGGCGACGTCGCCGGCTATTGCTACGCGACGCCGTACCGGCCGCGCGCCGCGTACCGCAACACCATCGAGGATTCGATCTACGTCGGCGATGCGTATCGTGGCCGGGGCCTCGGCCGCGTGCTGCTCGAAGCGTTGATCGCGCGCTGCGAAACGGGACCGTGGCGGCAGATGGTCGCCGTGATCGCGGATGGCGGCAGCGGCGGTTCGCTTTCGTTGCATACGCAACTGGGTTTCGAATTGACCGGCACGTTGAAGGCGGTCGGCTTCAAGCACGGCCGCTGGCTCGACACCACGCTGATGCAGCGGCGCCTCGGCGCGGGCGATACGTCGATACCGGACGACGTCGCGCAAGGACGCGGCTAAAAAACCGTCGGCGCCAGCCTGGACTCGGCGGCGCACGCAACGCACTGTCGGCGGCGCGGGCATCCGCGTTAAAATCCGCGCATGCCCAATCCGCCCTCCGCCCCGCCCTCGTCCGCCGATGCCGCGCCCAACCCGGCGCCGCGTAACGAATACACCGTCGACGAACTCGCGCGCGTCACCGATACCACCGTGCGCAACGTGCGTGCGTATCAGGACCGCGGCCTGCTCGCGCCGCCGGAAAAACGCGGCCGGGTCGGCGTGTACGACGACACGCACGTATCGCGTCTGAAGCTGATCAATCACCTGCTGACGCGCGGCTATACGCTCGCCAACATCCAGGACCTGATCATGGCCGTCGACGAAGGCCACGATCTGCGTTCCATCCTCGGGCTCGAAACCGCGATCGGCGGCCGCTGGTCGCGCGAGCGTCCGAAGAAATACTCGCTGATCGAACTGCTGCAGATGTTCGGCGACAAGGCCACGCCGAGCGCGCTCGGCAAGGCGGTCGATCTCGGTTTGCTGGAGCGGCACGGCCTCTCCTTCGTATCCGGCAACCCCACGGCGCTCGCCGCCGGCGCGACCATGGCGAAGGAAGGCATTCCGCTCGCCGATCTGCTCGACGCCGTCGGCATCGCGCGGCCGCATTTCCAGGCGGTGGCGAAGGCGCTGGTGGATCTGGTCGTGCATCAACTGGACCGCTACGATGCCGATGCGTTGCCGCCGCCCGCCGACGTGCCCGCGCTGGTCGACGCGATCTGGCGCGTCCGGCCGCTCGCGATGGTGCTGGTGGAAAGCGAGATGAACCGCGCACTCGAGGAAGCGTCCGGAGACTATCTCGGCGACCGCGTCGCGGCGATCATGGAAAAGAAACTCGGCCACCCGGCCGACGCGAAAGCGACCGCGTCCGAACCGGTCACGTCGAACAAAGCCACGCCGAAGAAGTCCTAGCCCTTCAGTCGAACGCTCGCCGCGCGGACCCGCACAAAACGCAAAACGCACAAAGCGCCCGCCGCGCGCGTCATATCCAAATCTCCATTGCTTGGTTTGAACGACGGACCGTCCATGCGACGATTCCCGCACTCGAACAGAAACACGCCGCACGCAATGGAGATCCACCGGATGGCCCGTCAACCCCGCTTTTCGCTTCCCATCACCGCCGCTTTGCTGACGGCATTCGCCGCCTTCAACGCCACCGCGCAATCGACGCAGCCCGCGCAGCCGGGCAACGCGAACGACGCCGCCAAAGTGCTGCGCATCGGCTATCAGAAGTCGGGTCTGCTCGCGATCCTCAAGGCGCAAGGCTCGCTCGACGAGCGTCTCAAGCCGTTCGGCTACACCATCAAGTGGTTCGAATTTCCGGCGGGGCCGCAGTTGCTCGAAGCGCTGAACGCGAATAGCGTCGACTTCGGCTATACCGGCGCGCCGCCGCCGGTTTTTGCGCAGGCTGGCGGCGTGCGTTTCGTGTATGTCGGCGCGGAGCCGTCGAGCGAACACGCCGAGGCGATTCTCGTGAAAAGCGATTCGCCGCTGCGCGCGGTCGTGGATCTGAAGGGCAAACGCGTCGCGCTGCAGAAAGGTTCGAGCTCGAACTACCTGCTGCTCGAGGCGCTGAAGAAAGCCGGTCTGCGTTACGAAGACATTCGGCCCGTCTATCTCGCACCGGCCGACGCGCGCGCCGCGTTCGAAAGCGGCAGCGTCGACGCATGGGTGATCTGGGACCCGTACTACGCGGCCGCGCAGCAGGCGCTGAAGGCGCGCACGCTGGTGGACTACGCGGGGCTCGCCAGTCCGTACAACTTCTACGAGGCGACGCCCGACTTCGCGCGACAACACGCCGACGTGATCGGCGCGATTCTCAGCCAGCTACGCAGTACCGGTTTGTGGGTGAACGCGCATCCGGTGGAAACCGCCGCGCTGATCGCGCCGAAGGTCGGCCTCGACCCGAAGCTGGTCGAAACCTGGGTGCGTCGCTATCCGTATGGCACGAGCGTCGTCACCGACGAGATCGTGCGCTCGCAGCAGGGTGTCGCCGATGCGTTCTACGGCGCGCATCTGATCCCGCAGAAAATCACCGTGAAGGATGCCGTCTGGCAGAACCCGGCGGTCACCGCCGCGCTGGCCGGGAAGTAAGTTCAAGGCGAAGTCCGCGGCGAAGTCCGCGGCAAACTACAAAAGCGAAGTCCACAGCGGGGCCGCACCTCACCAGGTGCGGCCCCGCTGGCATTGGGGCGGCGTATCCGCTGGATTCCTAGAGCCTGTCATCTAACCGCCTTCTTGCGTCATCCATTACCAGCCACTATTGTTACATCACTAAATGTAACAGTTAAGACGGTAAAAAAGGAGACGGATCGGATGAACGCACGCACGTTGCCCCACGACGCCGCCGAGGCCGCGTCCGCACCGGTCGAGACCGACATCGCCATCATCGGCTCGGGGTTCGCCGGGCTCGGCATGGCGATCCGTCTGCGCCAGTCGGGTTTGACGGATTTCATCATTGCCGAGAAGGCGTCGTCCGTCGGCGGCACCTGGCGCGACAACCACTATCCCGGCTGCGCGTGCGATGTCCAGTCGCACGTCTATTCGTTCTCGTTCGCCCCGAATCCTCACTGGACGCGCATGTTCGCGCGCCAGCCGGAAATCCGCGCGTACCTCGAAGCGTGCACGCAGCGTTTCGGCATCCAGCGGCATCTGCGCTTCGACCACGAACTCGCCAGCGCGGTCTACGACGAAACCCGCCACCGCTGGCACCTCACGTTCGCGAACGGCCAGCACTGGTCCGCGCGCGTGCTGATCTCGGGGATGGGTGGCCTGTCGCGCGCGGCCATCCCCGACATTCCCGGCCTCGCGACGTTTCGCGGCAAGACCTTTCACTCGCAGCAATGGGACCACGGCTATCCGCTCGACGGCAAACGCGTCGCGGTGATCGGCACGGGTGCGAGCGCGATCCAGTTCGTGCCGCAGATCGCGCCGCGCGTCGCGCATCTGGAACTGTTCCAGCGCACGCCGCCGTGGATCATGCCGAAGGCCGATCGTCCGGTGAAGCCGCTCGAACAATGGCTCTTCAAACATCTGCCGTTCACGCAGAAGATCATGCGCTCGGCGCTTTACTGCATGCTCGAATCGCGCGCGTTCGGCTTCGCGATCCATCCGTCGCTGATGAAGACCGCGCAGAAAGTCGCCGAGCGGCATCTGCGCCGCCAGGTGCCTGACCCGCAACTGCGCGCCACCCTGACGCCGGACTACACGATGGGCTGCAAGCGGGTGCTCATCTCCAACGACTACTTCCCCGCGCTGTCGCGCGAGAACGTCGCGGTGACCACGACCGGCATCGCGCGCATCGAGGAAGACGCGGTGATCACCACCGACGGCGCGCGTCATCCGGTCGACTGTCTGATCCTCGGCACCGGCTTCCAGGTCGCCGATCCGTTTCCGCCGGGAGTGGTGCGCGGACGCGGCGGCGTCGATATCGTCGATACGTGGCGCGACGGCGCGCATGCGTATCTGGGCACCACGCTGCCCGGCTATCCGAACTTCTTCATGGTGGTCGGTCCGAACACGGGGCTCGGTCACAACTCGATGGTGTTCATGATCGAGTCGCAGGTCGAGTACATCCTGCGCGCGCTGCAGACCATGAACACCGAGCGCGCCGCCGCGATCGAGGTGCGTCCGCACATCGAGCGCGCGTACAACGAGCGCATCCAGCAGAAGCTCGGCCGCGCGATCTGGTCGACCGGCGGCTGCAAGAGCTGGTATCTCGACCCGAAGACCGGCAGGAACACCACGCTATGGCCGGGCTTTGCATACAAGTTCCGCCAGGCCACCCGCACCTTCAGCATGGACGACTACGTCGCTTACGCGCCGGCGAGCGGCGTGCCGTCGAGTTCGACGCCGGCGGCGGGGTATGGACGCAGTGGTGTCGGCGCGGCATCGGCATCGGCGGAAGCGACCTGAATCACATAACGACACGCTGCGCTCGTCCCGTTGATATCGTCGACATCGTCGATCCGTCCATCACGCCAGTCGATGCGCGAGCCGCAACCCGTACATGGAGATAAGCCAATGAAGAACTTCACCGACCGAGTGGCCGCCATTACCGGCGCGGGCTCGGGAATGGGCCGCTCGCTCGCGATCCAGCTGGCGCGCGAAGGCTGCCATCTGGCGCTGGCCGATCGCAATGCGACCAGTCTCGCCGAAACGGCGCAACTCGCGCAGGCCGCCGCGCCGCAGATCGTCGGCGCGCCGCTGCGCATCACCACGCGCGTGCTCGACGTCGCGGATCGCGCCGCGATGTTCGACTGGGCCGCGGAAACGGCCGAGCAGCATCGGCGCGTGAACCTCGTGTTCAACAACGCGGGCGTCGCGCTGTCGAGCACGATCGAAGGCATGGACTACGCCGACCTCGAATGGATCGTCGGCATCAACTTCTGGGGCGTGGTGCACGGCACGAAAGCGTTTCTGCCGTATATCAAGGCCTCGGGCGAAGGCCACATCGTGAATACGTCGAGCGTGTTCGGCCTGTTCGCGCAGCCCGGCATGAGCGGCTACAACGCCACCAAGTTCGCGGTGCGCGGCTTCACCGAATCGCTGCGTCAGGAACTCGATCTGATGAAGTGCGGCGTGTCGGCCACCTGCGTGCATCCCGGCGGCATTCATACCGGCATCGCGCAGTCGAGCCGGATCTCGTCGAACATGGTCGGCTTCATGCTGGAGAACGAACAGCAAGGCAAGGACGACTTCGAGAAGTTCTTCATCACCACGCCCGACGAAGCCGCGCGCGTGATTCTCGACGGCGTGCGCCGGAACAGACGCCGCGTGCTGATCGGCCGCGACGCGCGCGCCGCCGACTGGCTCGCCCGCACCTTGCCGGCCGCCTACCAGGCGCTGGTCGTCCTGCAGGCGCGCCGCATGAAGCGGCTGGCCGAACGGCGCGCGCGCCGCGCCGCGCAAAAACATCTGGAACCCCAAGGAGAAAGGTCATGATGCCGGTCCGCCGCGACCTCCGTTTCAACCTGCCGCAGGAACGTGCGTGCGACTGGCATATCCAGGGCTCGCATGTGACACACTTCTTCAACGCGCTGTCGCTGCTGTTCCCGGCCGGCGAGCGCTTCTTCATGGACAGCGTGCGCAACTACCGCGACCAGATCGACGACCCGGTGCTGAAGAAGCAGGTGCTCGGGTTCATCGGCCAGGAGGCCATGCATACGCGCGAGCACATCGAATACAACGATCTGTTGCAGGAAGCCGGACTGCCCGCGCACAAGCTCGACAAGCGGCTGTGGGCGATCCTCAATTTCGGCCGCAAGATCCTGCCGCATTCGTACCAGCTCGCGGTGACCGTGTGTCTCGAACACTACACGGCGATGCTCGCGGGCCTGCTGCTGGAAGACGCGACGCGCGTCGGCGGTTCGGTGGAAGGCTACACGCAGATGTGGACGTGGCACGCGCTGGAAGAAACCGAACACAAGTCGGTTTCGTACGACGTGTGGAATGCCGTGCTCAAGCCGGGCCTGGGCCGCTATTTGTTGCGCACCGGCACCATGCTCGCCACCACGCTGACGTTCTGGCTGATCGTGTTCGATTACCACGTGCGTCTGCTGATCGCCGATCGCAAACGCGGCGGCCATCTGCGTGGCATGTGGCGCGTCGTCAAATATCTGTACGGTCCGCGCCATGGCGTGTTCCCGCGTATCGCCGGCGAATGGCTGAGCTTTTTCCGACCCGGCTTCCATCCGTGGGATCACGACAATCGCGCCCAACTGGCGCGTATCGACGGACTGGTGGCCGCCGTCGACGCCGCCAATGCCGACGCGCCGGCCACCCGCAAGGCCGCGCGACGCGGCGTGCAGGCGGCCGCGTGATACGCGACGCGCTGTCGGTGGATGCCGGCGACGTGCGGCTCGCGGTCTACGTGAGCGGACCGCGCGATGCGCCGCCGGTCGTGCTGGTGCACGGCTACCCCGACTCCGCCACGGTGTGGGAACCGGTGCGCGCGCAACTGGATGCGCGCTATCGCGTGATTACCTACGACGTGCGCGGCGCCGGCGCTTCCGATGCGCCGGCTACGCGTCGTGCCTACCGGCTCGAACGTCTCGCCGCCGATCTCGCCGCGGTCGCGGATGCGACCTGCGGCACGCGTGCGTTTCATCTGGTCGGACACGACTGGGGATCGATCCAATGTTGGGAGGCAGTGACGGACCCGGCTTTCAAAGGCCGGATCGCGTCGTATACGTCGATCTCGGGGCCGTGTCTCGATCACGCGTCGCTGGGGCTGCGCGGCGCAGGCGATCGCGGTGGCGATAACGGCAACGAAGCGTCGAAGCGCCCGTTCGGCAGCGGCTTGAAGCAGACGCTCAAATCCTGGTACATCTTCTTTTTCCATCTGCCCTTGCTGCCGGAAGTCGTCTGGCGCGCAGGCGGCGCACGTCTTTGGCCGCTATGGCTGCGCATCACCGAACGCGTGCGTCCGGAACGCGATCCGGCACAACTGCGTAATGCGCTGAACGGTCTGAATCTGTATCGCGCGAATTTCATCGACAGGCTGTTGCGGCCGCGTTCGCGTCACGCCCACGCGCCGGTGCAGTTCATCGTGCCGATGCGCGACCGGTATGTCGGTCCCGCTTTATCGCTCGGGCTGGAGAGTTGGCTCGGCGCGTATGAACGCACCGAGATCGACGCGGGCCATTGGGTCGTGCTGCGCGACCCTCGGCGTATCGCGGCGGGCATCGAAGCCTTCGTCGCGCGTCATGACGCCGCTGCCGACCCTGCCGATGTCACGGCGTTCACCGCATTCAACGCTCGCGCGGCAGCCGAGTGAACAACGTCGGGTAGTCGATCACGAGCCCGTCTTCGTCGACGGTCAGCTCCGCGGTGAAATCGCGGAAGATACCTTCGTAGCGATACACGCTGTTCAACGCGATGCACGAATACGCCTGCTCCGCACGCGTGACCTGCAGATCCGGCGTCGAAATGTACGCGACCGAAATGGGTTCGCGCTGACCTTCGGCAAGTTGCAGGCGGCGGATCGGCAACGTGTTCGTATACGGCGTAGCAGCGATATCGATGTCGATGCAACCGTCGAGCGCGCTCAACTCGCGGCCGTGGCCGTCACGCCAGTGGCCCTGGCCATCGCCATGCAATTCCAGTTCCGCGCCGCCGGCGATCTTCAGCCACGCATGGCGCGTGTGCCATTGCGCATCGGCCTGGACCGTGTAGTGCAATCCGTAAGCTTTGCCGTAGCGTTGGCCGACCACCACGCTTTCCACCGCGAAGCCGTCGTCCCGCGCATCGAATGTCAGATGCTCGATGCCCTCGCCCTCTTCCGACACCCACCGTAATTCACGCATTGTCCGTCTCCTCGTGACATGGCGTTGCATTGCTTTGCATCGCGCGATCTGCGCGACGTGCGCGACGTGCGCGACGTGCGGGTTCTTCTTCGCGCGCTTCACGTTTCATCGTAGCGCGAAAACTTTCGCGCCGCCGTCTGTCGCCGCCTGTCGCCGCCTGTCGCAAATAGCCACTATCAACGTCCGGCGATGCCATAAGCCACGCGGCTGGCCTATGCTCGCGATTCGCCGTTGTTCCGTTTTACGATCTGGCTCGCGCCCGGCGCCTGCACGCGTTCGTGTCGTGCACGCCGTCGATTCTTTTCATTTCGCCTACATTCCACCCGCCATGCACGCCGTCACGACCAAAGCTGAATCCACCGCCTTGCGCACGCTGTTGCGCAGTGTCGGCCAGATCGTGCTGCAGCCGAACGCGTTCACCGGCGCGTGCATCATCGCCGCGCTGCTGCTGGCGGAACCACGGCTCGCGTGCGCGGCGCTGATCGGCGCGATCGCGGCCAACGTGAGCGCAATGCTCACCGGCTATCGCGACGTCAACACGCGCACCGCCCACGCGCGCGATGCCGACACACGCGACGGCCTGCACGGTTTCAACGGCGCACTCGCGGGCCTCGCCGCCTTCCACTTCATCGCCGACGATGCGACCGCCGCCGCCGTGGCGATTCTCTCCGCGACGCTCACCGTGTGGTTTCTGGATCCGTGGTCGCGCCGCTTGCGCGCGAACGGCCTGAGCGTTTTTTCGAGCCCTTATCTGATCGCCACTTGGCTCTGGCTGCCGTTGCTGACCACGGCAAGCGCCGCGTCGTCGGCGGCGGGCGTGGCCGCGCAACCGTTCGAATGGATGCAATGGGTGAACGGCGTGCTGGGCGGTTTCGGCCAGATCTTCTTCGTGCCCGGCGCGTTGCCGGGTCTGCTCGTTTTGATCGGCATCGCGGGGGCATCGCGCCAATCCGCGCTGTGGGCGTTCGCAGGGACTGCGTTGGGCTGTGCGGGGCACGTGCTGCTCGGCGCGTCGGCCAGCTCGCTCGACGCCGGCCTGTTAGGATTCAACGGCGCGCTGACCGCGATCGCACTGGCCGACTGCGGCGCTGTCGCGACGCTTGCCGGTGTCGGCGTCTCGATCGTGCTGCAGACCGGCGCGAGTTATCTCGGCTGGCCAGCGATGACCGCGCCGTTCGTGCTCGCATCGTGGAGCGTGCAATGGGTCCGGCACCGCGCCGCATCGAGCCGGGCCGACGCCGCTAACGCCAACCGGCCGCCGCTGCGCGGCATCGGCTAGGAACAGGAACCCGATATGTCCTTCACCCACACACCCGCCGGCCGCATCGCCGAGACGGGACCGCAGTCCGACGCCGAGCGCCAGGCCCGCGTCGATCTGGCCGCCGCCTATCGGCTCGCCGCGCTCAACGGCTGGGACGATCTGGTCTACACGCATATCTCGGCCAGCGTGCCCGGCGAACCCGGTCACTTTCTCATCAACCCGTTCGGGCTTGCCTTCGACGAAGTGTGTGCGTCGAATCTCGTGAAGATCGATATCGACGGCAACATCGTCGGCGAGAGCGAACATCCGGTGAACGCGACCGGCTTCGCGCTGCATGCGGCCGTGCACGCGGCGCGCGCGGACGCGTTCTGCGTGATGCATCTGCACAACACGGCGGGCGTGGCCGTGTCCGCGCAACCCGGCGGCTTGCTGCCCGCGTCGCAACACGCGCTGCGTTTTCACGGCCACCTCGCGTATCACGACTACGAAGGTCTCTCGTTCTCGCCGGCCGAGGGCGAGCGTCTCGTCGCCAACCTCGCCGATAAACCCGCCATGCTGTTGCGCAATCACGGCACGCTGACCGCCGGCCGCACGGTCGCCGAAGCCTATGTACTGATGGCGACCTTGATCAAGGCCTGCGAAATCCAGTTGCACGCGCAGGCCTGCGGAAAAGATCTCGTGGTGCCGGACGCAGCGGTCGCCACGCGCACGGCGGCGCAGCTGTACGACGGCGGCGCGATCGAAGGTGCGATCGAATGGCCCGCGTTGCTGCGCAAGCTCGACCGGATCGACCGTTCTTACCGGCATTGAATTTCAGACATTGAATTCGCGGCCTTCAGCCTTCATTCGGTTCAAGGCCTTTGCTTCACCGCTCTTTTCAAACGGAATCCCCACCATGCCCACGTTTCATATCGAACTCTTCGAAGGCCGTACGCTGGAACAGAAACGCCAGTTCGTCGAAGCCATCACCAAGGCGACCTGCGAGTCGCTGAACGTCGAACCGAATTCGGTGGACATTATCCTCACGGATGTAAAGCGAGAAAATTGGGCGACTGGCGGAAGGCTTTGGAGCGATGCCCAGTAAGGCTTTCCGCCGATTTTTAAAAAACCTAAAAAATCCAATCGTCCAAAACATTTCCAAAATCTATCCAAAATTCAACCGGTCTGAAGCTTGATTTCCGTCCACTCCCGACCGCGCGAATCACGGTAAAGCGCGGTCATTTCAGCCGACTTGTGACCGAGCAACGCCTGGGCGAATTCCGCTCCGTACTGCTCGCCGTACAAGCGTGCCGCGAGCGAACGCAACTCGTGGAACGTCGCAGGAGTTCTTCCTGCCTCGACGGAAATTTTCGCGGCGTCCCGCATTTTTGCGAACATCCCGCTGATGTACTGCAGGTGCGGCGTATCTCCTGGAGACGCCGCACTGGTCTTCAGCACGAGATGAACCATGTGCTTGCTGATGACGTTATCGCGGCACCGCCGGATGACCTCCTCCAGGCTCACGCCAAGCGCATCCAGCCGCAGGGAAACAGGGATTCTGAGCTTCGCCCGTTGCCCCTCTTTTCCCTTCGATTGCTCGACCATCAGGAACCCGTCCTTGACGTCATCGAAGCGCATCTTGCCGATGTCCTCCCGGCGCTGACCACTGACGAGAGCCAACTCCATCGCGTTGGCAATCCACCGCGTTGCGGGATTCTTCGCCGCCTGTGCATAAATCAGCCGATATTCGTCCAGCGTCAGGCGCGAGCGGGTGATGGTGACTTCAGGCTTGAACACCGCATCCACCGGATTTTTACCGACTTCCACGTGCCCGTGCTGGATGGCCTCACGGAAAACGTCCAGCAAGACGCCGCGAAGTTTCGCTGCAGATGAGGTGCCGCGCTCCTCGGTCGCCAATTTCAAGGCGTCGGCAATCTGCTTCGGCGTGACCTTGCCGACCGAGTGCACCGAAAAATCCATCTTCCGGACTGCATTCAGCGCCGCCTTGATGCCGCCAAGGGTGTGCTTATTCATTGATGCCCGCGCCGCTTCATACGCATCGCACCATGCGCGCAGGGAAATGTCGTCCCCGTCGATGCGCTGGAGCAGCGATACATCGCCTTTGCGGCGCAGCAGTTCTGCGTTGGCCGTGCGCACCTTGGCCGACGCGAGTCGGAAGTCGCGCCCGAGCCCGAACGTCTTGCCGTCCGCTGGATTTTTGAACCAGTAGTAGCCCGCCGAATTCTTGTAGAGATTCGGCGGCCATCCCCGGCGATCCGCCTTACGCCGCCTTGCTGCCATTTGTCATCCTGTTGATCTCGTCGGCGATAGGGTCGACATACTTGGCATCCGGCCGACAGAAATAGGAGCGTCCTACCTTGATAGGCATGGGACGGATCTTGCCTCCGTTGACCCAGTTGCGAAGCGTGTGCCTATGAGGCACGTGCTCTCCGAACAGGGTCTCTGCCCAGGTGCGGAGCGGTATCAGTTGCGCTGCCATTCGACCTCCCACAGCTTGCTTGTCAGTTCCAGTATCTGTTGCGCGGCTTCGGTCATGCGGGAAATTCTTCGTGTTTGCGGCCATCGAGATGGCGTCCGGCGGCTTTTTTGCCTGCCCGGCCCATGATCGTCCCGTCTGGATTAGTGAACTTCGGGCCTTTGACTGAGACGCCTTCGGTATGACCCATCATGGGCACCCACTCTCCCCACTGTTTGAAGAAAAACGGCGTGCCGACTTGCTCGCACTGGTCGCGGATATCGCGAGCCCAGTCCGGATGCATAGGCCGCGCGTCGGTGCCGCTTTCGCCGCCGACGATCACCCAGTCCAACGCTTCGAGCGCGTTCGTTCCGTCGCGAACGTCGTCGCTGGCAAAGATTCCTTCGAAGCTGACGGGGCCGAGCAACGGCTCCATCGACAGAAACCGGACGCGCGCCGGCACGGCGAGAAGCTTGGGGATATCGCGGTCGGCCTCTTCCTGATTGACGACCGTCGCGCCGAGCCAGACGTTGTCGCGCCCGGCGAGCCAGTCGTGCGACCTCGCCCGTGCGACCATTTCGAAGACGTTTCCGATGCGCTTCGTGAGAAGCAGCCAGTTGAGGTTCGGCGTGAGCTCGATCAGGTCGAACAGATCGCGACGCCACGCCGGATCGACGGCGTTATCGAACACGTCAGCGAGTGATGCGCAGAACACGCGCTGGCGCCGGCCGTGTTTGGCGAAGAACGCATCGTGGCCGCCATTCCAAATCTTCGGCGTTGCCCAGTTGCTCGCACCGGTGCGATGCCTGGCTTCGGTCGCTCCCCACGCAACATGCATCGTGCGTGCAGGCGTGCTGACGGCCGCATAGCAGTTGTCGCATCCGGGCGATACGCGGCTGCAACCGATCCACGGGTTGAACGTGTGATCGGTCCATTCGATTTTGCTGTTTTCGCTCACAATTTGTCTCCGTTGGCGAGGGCGCGGATTTCGTCGCTGCACTGATCGCCAGCTTCCGCCATAAAATCGTAACGCCCGTCGGAAGCGCCTTGCGCAGTCTGATTCCATCCGTCTGCCATTTCATCGCAGACTATTGCCGCTTCCTCCAGCGCGCCCCGGCGGGAGGCTTGCCAACAGTCCCATAGGATTTCTTCGCGAGCCGATGACCAATATGGCTTCCCTTTCCTGTACTCCGAAACCCACGCCTCGAACTTTTCCCGATCAGTCATGACTCGCTCAGACATGATCACCTCCGCTCGCCGGCTGCGCGGCGGCCAGTGCGGCGTCGATGGTGTAATCGTTCATGGTCGCCTCAGTAAAGATTTTCGGAATACAGCGTCCCGCCATTTGCTGCGTCGCCGCCGCAACGGCGCACGATCTGGCCTGCAGCGTCGGCTACCTTCCACGCTTCGGTACGCGATAGAAAGTTCCCACGGTTGTCGATGAACCCCTGATCAACCGGATCGCCTTCGGTGTCCATACGGTTCATGAACGCATCGTGATGCCGGATGCCGAGCATGATTTCTCCAGTGAAACGCTTACGATTCGCAGCACATACGATACGGACAACGCCCCGCGCGTCATCCACCTGTGCTACTGGTTGCGGGGATGCGGCGCGGGCTGCATCGAGAGTTCGCTCAAGCAGCGTTTGGTGCGGCTCGTACGGAACGCCTAACGCCTCACGAATCGCTGTCACTTCGCTGCGAGCATCGTCGAGCATGTCTCTGAGCGCCGCCCGTTCATCGTCCAGCACCACGGCGGATTGCGCGCTCTTTGCGGCGAGAGCTTCAACCGCGACCGGGCAATCCAAATCGTGATACGGACGATCTACGTTGCAGTGTTTGCAAGGCTCGCCAGCTTGCGCGGGCTGGGATGGTTGAGGGTTGGCAAACGCCGGCACCGAATAGCAGTTGGCCAATTTCTTTCCCGGGCCTCCCGCCGACTCGATCATGCCGCGCTTCTTGGCAGCAGAAATCGCGTCGTCCAGATTGTCGGCGCGGAGCCACGCCACCGGCTCCCCCGATTGCTCTGGCGCGGCCCCGGCGGGCGCATCACCTGAAATATCGCTCTCCGTCTTATCCGACTTGGCTTCGAGCGTGGCGGGCTGAGTCGATTGCGCTGGCGCGGCAGAGGCTGCGTCGAGCGCTGCGGCTCGCGCATCATTTTCGACGCAATAGAGTTGCAGAAGCTCGTCGACGACTGCGGTATCACCGACATACCAGCGCCGCCCCAACTCGGCGATGTGGCCTTGCAACTGGCGAAGCATCTCGGCCAGCGCGGGCTCTTTGCAGCCTACGGCGAGAGCCGTTCTCACCTGTTTGAGCAGACCCAAATAGTCCACACGCATTCCCTTGTGATCTTCGGCAAGCAAAGAAAACGCGGCAGGCTTGCTTGCAGATAGCAGTCCGTTCCAACGCGTCAACGACTCGCAGAGCGCCGCTGTGTAATCCGAAATGACGCGGTATTCGTTTTCACGCCCAGCGCCGCCACGCAAACCTTTCAGGAAAGCGCGCCAGTCTCGGCCCTTCGTGACCGGCAGGAAAGGTTCGATGATGTACTCGAAGTCATCTTGGGTCATAGTCATCGCTCCAGCGATACTGTTGGGGGTGGTCATGATTCAGCCAGCCGGATAGATCCACTTCGGATCGGTCGCGAACAGCTTGTTCTGCGCTTGGGCTTCACCGCGATCAATCTTTGCTTTCAACTGCTGAGCGGCATCGCACAATCGGTTGTATGCCTCGACTGTTCCCATTTGCGTTTCCATATCGCGCACAGCGCCGAGAAGGCCCCATTCACACGGGCGCACGATGCGACGAGGGGCGGGACGTTCACTGGTTGCTTTGATTGGCAGTTGCTCGACGTTGCTCATACCTGATCACCGGTAGATGAGGCGGCACGGCGAGCGAGCACTGCGTCGCGTAGCTTGCGCGTATGCTCTTTCTTGCGTTCCTGCTCGGCGGAGTACCAATCGCGCCCGAACAACGCGTATGGGCCGTCTTCGGTGTCGTAGATCTCCAGCAACATCCAGCCAGCACCAGCCGGCGCCGTCGGCGTCCACGCGCTGCAATCTGCGTCGCCGCGCTCGAAGTAGGTTTCATAGGCTTCGGCGCACGCGTCGTTTTCCATACTGACGAACGCGGCTTCGATGCGAAATGCTTCGAGGAACTTGTCTACGCGCACGTCCTCGTCCCACACAGGAAGATCGGGATGGACGAGCCAGCCTTCCTTGTCGCGCGCGATCTCCCGCGGCGCGAGCAGCTTCTCGCGGAGTCCTTCGAGGTTGATGTACTCGGGCTGCGGTGCGCCTGGCGCGACGCCGTACACGGCATTGGTCGCCGCCGCAGCGAAGCGATCGACGGCGAGATCGTCGGGGTGAGCTCGCAACGGCGCGAATTCGTCACGGCTCGCGCCGAACGAGTGCGGCCACGAGTCGGTCTTCACCATGTAGCCTTCGAAGTTGTTGTAGCCGGTTATTTCCCCGGTCTCTCCGCTCGATGCGTAGAGACGCCCCGGATGTTCATCGGTTGGGCCCTCGGTCAGCGTTTTGGAAAACTGAATGCGCGTTCCTATCGCCAGTTTCGTTTCGCTCGGCACTGCTTCAGTATTCGTGGTCATGATTCTGTCCTTACTCAAAAAGGCAAGTCGTCGGAGCCATCGCCGTCATGCGGCGAGAGCGTTTTGCCGGGTTTCGGCCTCGGAGCGGCCTTCACGCGGATGCGGATCAGGTCTTTACCGTCGAGGTCGCGCACCTCACCGAGATATAGAAATGCCTCGTACCGAGCTTTACTGCGTGTTTCGGCGCGCACCTTGAACCAAGCTTCCGTTTCCCATTCTTCCCGCCACGGCGCGAGACAAAGCCAGTACCGGTTTTGGTCAACTTCAGCCGTATCGCGCACATGCGCAAAACCCGCATCCGTCAGGCGGAACACGTCATTGCCGCTGGTGATCGAATTGCCGGGCGTGCGATACATGAGTCCGCGTTCGACCAGATCGACACAAGTCGGGTAATCCGTTGTGCGCGGCCCGGTAATGAAATAGTTGCGGTCGCCGCGGCGCTGGCCATATTTGTCGGCGCCGATCGTGTGCCTGAGAATTGAAAGTTCAAGGCTCATGCTCGCCTCACTCAAGATTGGTCGATTGCTTCGCGCGCTGCGCGGATGCATTAGGCCGCCGCCGTAATCAGACGCTCATGCGTGAAGTTGGCACGGATCAGCGCGGCCGCGACGTCAGGGCACACGCTATTGCCGATCATGCGCACCTGAGCGCTTTTCGAGAGGGGCTTTCCGTTGTGGATCGGGTCCAGCACGTAGGAATCCGGGAAGCCTTGGGCGCGCGCAAGTTCACGCGGCGTCAGCATCCGCATGCCGATATCGACGATCGCGTATGTTTCGCCGTGGATCGTGACAAGACCGAAGCGATCGTGTGTCGGGATAGTGCCGAGCGGCGCGCGCAGGGACTGCCCGTCCTTTTCGTTGCCGTAGTACTTGATCAGAAACGCGCGCACTTCGCCGACGTGGCCGCCGCCGGCCGTAAGCGTCGGCATCGGATCGGCAGCGTCTTGGCCAAACTGGTTGTTGCGCAGCTTCAGAAGGTGCGAGGTGACGACAGTCGTATCCGCTTTGCTGGTGATGGTCGCCATTGGCTCGTTCGCATCGCGCGGCCGTGACTGACCGGCGCGGCCACCGCAACCGACGAGCTGCGCGGTGACTAGCGCGTGATGATCCTGCGCCGTCACCGTGCTCATCGCAGCATCGAGCGACGATCCGGGCGTCTCGTGACCACCGTAGTGCTTCGCGAGGAACGCGGACACGACGGCGTGCTTGACGCCACCGGCGACTGCGGTGCCGAGCGGCTTGTCGAGGCCGGGCACGCGCGGCTCCTGGCCCTCGCGCTCGCCGTAGCCGGTCTGGATCAACGTCGCGGAGACGAGAGCCTGTTCGCCGCGGTTTGCGCCGGTTACTGTCGCGATCGGCGCGCCGATGTCGGCGTTACGATCCGATCCGTGATGAGTCACGTGCATCAGCGTAGGTGCGACGACTGCAAAGCGGTTCGCGGTTGTGGATGTGCCGAGGGGCGAATCGACGGACGAGCCACGAAACCTCTCGTCAGCCGTGTAGTACGACACGATGAACGGATCCGCGCTGTTCACCACGAATTTCATGATGCCCTTGGCGATCCGGCGCAGCGTCGCGTCTTTCAGCGGCCGCGCGCGGTCAAAGATCGACGGACAGGGGATTGACCAGTCGATGCATTCGGCGGCGGTGCGCCACGGCAGCAGTTTCCCGGCCTTCACTGCGGCGCCTTTCGGGTCGCCGTGCGTTGCCGCAGGCCAGACGATAGGCAATCCGTCGCGGCGCGCGAAAACATAGAGGCGCTTACGGATCGTCGGCGTGCCAAAGTCGCAGGCACGCAGGACGCGCCACTCTACTTTGTAGCCAAGGCCGGCGTGCAGGCGCGCCATCGGGAAATCAGCGCCGAGCGTTTCGTAGATCTCGCCGGTGTCCGGATGCTCTTTCGGCAGACCAGTCGTGAGCGCCGCGACAAAGGCGCTGAACGTGCGGCCCTTCTCTGCCTTGATGGGACGCCCCTCATCGTCGAGCGGGCCCCAGTCCTGGAACTCTTCAACATTTTCGAGTGCGATGCAGCGAGGCATCTGGAACGTCGCCCACTTCAACGTGACCCATGCCAGCCCGCGAATCTTCTGTTCGCGTGGCTTTCCGCCTTTCGCCTTGCTGTGATGCTTGCAGTCCGGGCTGAACCACGCGAGGCCGATCGGTTGCTCCCCCGTGATAAATCCGGGATGCACTGCGAAGACGTCTTCGGTGTAATGCTTCGTGGTCGGGTGGTTGGCTGCGTGCATCGCAAGCGCTTCGCCGTCGTGGTTGATCGCAATGTCGATCGAGCGGCCGAACGCGCGCTCGATGCCGGTACTTGCGCCGCCTCCGCCGGCGAAGTTATCCACGATGAGCTCGCTGCCGAGTTGCAGGGGGAGAGAAATCGCGTCGCGCTTCATACGCCTGATCCTCGATATGTTTTGGTGAGTTTGAAGTTGACCGCGTGTCCGCGATCCCGGACAACGTTGGCTAGCGTGGCGCGGTCGTGGTGGCTGGCCGGCGCCTGCCCGAGCAGGCCGAAATAGCTGTTCGCGACATCAAGAAATTCGTCTGCGGCGACCGTAGCGACGCGCCGGGCTGCTTCGCCGACCGTGCGCCGCCGCGTCGAGCGTCGCCACGGCTTGATCACCTGCCCGACGAAGTCCACGCCGCGCGCGATCGGCTGAAGAATGGTTTTCTTCGGATTCAACCGCAGGCCGAGCGCCGCCGGCAGGAACGCGTCGACGTCGCGCAGCGCCGCGTTCAGCCAGTCGGTCGATTCGTGCAAAAACAGGAAGTCATCCACATAGCGGATGTAGTGGCGTGCCCCTATCACGTGCTTTACATGCTGGTCCAACACGTCGAGCAGCACATTCGCGAAGAACTGTGACGAGAGGTTGCCGATCGGCAGGCCGAGGTGCGCCGGCTGGTTCATGAGTCGCTTGTGCGGCGGTACCAGATCCATCAGCGCGCGATCGCCGCGGTAGACGAAGTCGGCCCGTGGATCGTGCATCAGCACGAGCTCGGTCAGCGCGCGCCAGAACGGCTCGGGAATCTTCGCGAGCAGCAGCTTGAGCAATTTGCGCTTGTCGATGCTGACGAAGAAGTTCGCGAGATCGCACTTCAGATAGTGCGCCGGCCGGGACCAGTTTTGCGTGACCGAGCGAATCTTCCCGTCGAGGCGTTGCGCCGCGTACAGCGTGCCGCGCCCCTTGATACATGCGCACGAGTCGGCAATGAATGCCTTTTCGAAACGCGGGCCGGTGCGCTTGTACAGTAAATGGTGGACGACACGGTCGCGAAAGTCGGCCGCCCACACCTCGCGCGGCTTCGGGCGCGTGATCACGAAACAGACGGAAGGGCCGGGCGTATAAGTGCCGCCGGCCAGATCGTCGTACAGGCGACGAAGGTTGTGCTCCAGATTCGATTCGAAAGTCAGCGCGCTGGCGCTGTTGCGCTTCGTGCGCCGACAGTCGAAATAGGCGTTGGCGAGATCCGTAAAAGTGAAACCAGCATTCCAATCTGCGGACGGCACGCGCGCGGAGCGCGTTGTTCTTGTGGTTGTTGTTCTGGTTACCGTTGTTGAAGTTCTGATACCAGGCCCAACCGTATCGTTCGTGCTATCTACGTCGCCCGGCCGATCGCTCAGCAGGGAAACTGCGCAGGACCTGTCCGCACGCCGGCGGTCGGTATCCGTGATGCGCATGGCGGTGGCCTCGTGAGCCAGCGGCACGACCAGATTGAAAGATCGCTCAGTCATGACGGCCTTGACCTCCATGAAGCGGGCGACTTGCGGCGCGGCGCCATCCATTTGCCTGTTTGCCGATGCTCGTGCTCAGGTCAATCGCCTTCGCGTAACCACCACGCGAAATCAGGCGCTTGTCCGTTGCAAGGCGAAGAAGAAGTTCGATCACCTGTAGACGCTCAAGCAACTCGACGAGATGCGGTTCCTTGTTCGTAGCGACATTCGCACGGAAAACGAGCACCGCTATTTCAATGCACTCGGCGTCGATCTTCTCGCCGATCGAGCGCTTGAACTTTCGCGGCACATTTGCAACGAGGTCGCTCACGACGTCGAGCATTTCGTAAGCGACCTTGTAAATCGGCAGTTGCGTGTGGATGGCCATGCTGTTGAATGACTAAATTATTGAAGAATTAATCTGCGGACGGCACGCGCGCGGAGCGCGAGGCCCTCGCGGTCGTCGTCCTGGCTACCGTAGCCGAAGTACTGATACCAGGCCCAACCGGACTCTTCCTCGTGCTGTTGACCGGACCAGTAATACGTCGGTTGAAACTCGCTCTTCAGGTTGGCGAAGAGCAGTGACTGTTCGCGACGATTGGGCAATACGCCGCCATGTTCGGTTGCCCACTTACCAGCCGCTTCCCAGTCAACATCCTCGGCGTCGCCGGGTAGCAGGATCAGGTGATAGTCGGCCTCACCGTTTTCGCCGAGCACGAGACCGGCGTAACGTTCACCCGGCGCGAGCGTGATCGTCGCTGCCGCGATGTGGAAGACCGTGGTAGCCGCCTGTTTTTTGAAAGCCAAGATCATCTCGTTGACTTTTGTTTGTTCGGCCTCGATGGCCTCAAGCGTGATTGTCATCGCCTGCACTCCTTGGTAATTGATGAATGATTAAATGGGCAATCTGCGGACGGCACGCGCGCGGAGCGCGTTGCCCTTGTGGTTGAGGCTCTGGCTACCGGTGAGGAAGTACTGATACCAGGCCCAACCGGCGTATCCCGTATCCGTGTCGGGCGCGTTCGACCAGTACGCGTCTTTCTGGAACTCGTCGCGGAATCCTGCGAAGAGCATGGCCTGTTCGATGCGGTTCGGCAGATCGCCACCGATGCTCTTGGCCCACTCGAGTTGATCGGCCCACGGCGCATCGTCGTTGTCACCCGGCAGCAGCACGACGTGATAGATGTCGCCGTTCTTGTCACCCACGGCGCCGATGTAGATCTCGCCTTCAGCGAGCGGGGGAATCTGAAGTTGTTGCATTGCTTCTCCTATTTGGGGAAAAAAGCGAGGCGCGCGTACAGGCCGCCTCTTCCAAACACACGCCGCGCCCTTCGGGATAAGCGCGACGCCGTACTTACTGCGAACGCCACTCGGCACCGCGCACGACCCGTCCTACAGGTTCGAGCACCAGCACCTCCGATTCCCTTTCGCTGCGTACAAGCAAATGTGCTCGACGCTGTGCTTTCTCCAGCGTTCTGTGTCGCTTCGGCTCTGCGTGCCGTCCGATGGTGACGAACACCTGGGCCGGCACGAATTCGGCATCGACGATGGTGAGTTCATCGATCTTCTGCTCGAGGGCTGCATTGTTGGCGCGTAGCGTTGCGATCACTTTCTTCTGCGACTCAACCTCAGAACGCTCTGCGTCTAGCGCTGTCATCGCATCAGAAGCGCACTGGATCTTCAGGCGCGCGGCCTCGATCGCGTCTGCGACAGGCGTTACGCTCTTATCGAAATCGACGCCGAGGAGTTCGCATAGATCCCGAACGGAAAGATCGGCCGCGCGAAACTCGTTCGCGACGAGCGACCGCGCCGGGCTGTCCGCCGCCATTTCGACGGGAGCGATCTGGTGCTCCGTTTCAACGGAGACGTTGGACCCAGCGTCAGCGCGTGTCAGCCAGTAGGCGTATTCGCCTTTCCTCATTTCGCGCTCGAGGGTGCCGTCCTTCACCATCCCGTTCAACTCTCGCGACACGTCGAGCTGCGGCAGCCCAAGCTTGTGCGAAATGGTTTTGGCAGTAGATTCCAGAACGGTCCCGAGGTACTTCTCGATGTCTGCTCTCACGATGCCTCCACGTATCCGTAGACGACGAGATCCGGCGCCATGCCTTCATTGAAAACGGCGTCGGCGATTCGCTGCAGGTCGGTTCCGACAGGGACTTTCCCTTTGGCAACCTGATCAACCGTTCGGCTCGCGATCTCCATCGCGCGATCGCGCGTCAGGTTGATCCACACACGTTGACCAATCGCAGGTACATGATCGGGTGCGTACTGATCGAGCGCCCAGTTGACGTGCCGCAGCTTTGGCTCTTTGCACGACGGACACACGAAGCCGAGCGGCGTCACGCCATCGCGGCTGTTCCAGATGCGCTCACGATGCCCGCACTCGCACGCGTACCACATCAGGCAGAAAGCCTCAGCGTGCTGATAGCCGACCGACGGGCGCAGCGCGACGGCGGGTGTAGACTTGCTCCCGTGTTTTTCCGCCTCGCGTGCTGCGGCCCGCCGTCCCTCACGCGCCGAAGGACTGGGTTGTCCGTATCGTTTGCCGTTCATTCCGCAGTACCGCCCTGCTGCTCTTCGTGCCACTGTTTCCAGCCCTTCACCCACGCGATGCTCAGCGCTCCGGCCATGACCGGGCAGTCGCTCTGGGGTTTGCCTTCACTGGCAGCGGTGTATCCGGCTTCCTCGGCTGTGTCGAGTTCTTCCTGAAGAGGCTGGTGGTCGATCTGAAGGCCGTTGCCGTCGACCACGCCGTCACCGGTCGGGCCATTCATCCCGTCGCCGTCCTCGGACGTGTATTCCTTGCCGAGGTCCATCGCGCGTTGGTCGGACTCACCGCGGACTTCGTCCATACCGGCGGTGTGATCGGCGGCGCCAGCGACAACGACCAGCACCGCTTTTCCCTGCGCGTCGTACAACTCATGGAGAGACGGCGCGGCTGCGCTGAACTTGATGACCGCCTTGACGCCGTCCTTGATCGTCACCTGATCCAGATCGCCGGCGACGACCGTGCGCCCCGAACTGGCCAGCACGTGGACGGCCATCTTGATTTGCGACTCCACGCGATCGCGCAGGCGGTCGATTACATCGTTCTGCTTTTTCTCCGACAGCTTTACCCACACGTCGGGCAGAAGCTTGAGTTCGAGCACGAGTGCTTGCAGGAGGTCTTTGCCGACGGTGGCGGCGGTCATTGCGCGGAAGTCTTGGGGTGCGTTCATCGCGTGGTCCTGTGGTTCGAATGGCGGATGTTGGTGGCGTTCGGCCTCAGGCGGCCTTTGCGGCGTGCTGCTTGATGCCGTAATAGACGACCTTGGCGGCATTCACGTCGACCATCGCGTCGTGCGCGCCCTCGAGTTCCTTGCCCGTGAAGTACTTGTAGGCCTCGGCGAGGTTCGGCGACTTCGCGTGCTTGCGGCCGGCCGCGAGCATCTTTGCCGTGGGCGGAAGGTTGATGATCTTCGTGCTTTTGCCTTGCGTGCAGAACGCAGGTGCCGACTTCCACTCATCATGGAATGGATCGTCGTGGTCGAGATGGCGGAAGTACTCGATGCGCAGCATCCGGGCATCGAACGATTCGTTGTGGCCGGCGCGCAGGGAGGCGCGGCGCCAGAGGTCCGTGAACTGGCGGGAAGCATCGGAGATCAGGATGCCCTCGGCGAGGGCGCGCTCGGTCGTGATGCCAGTGAGCTCGGCGAGATCGTCCGGAATCGTCCAGCCGTCAGGCTTGATCAACACGTCGAGCGTCGCGATGGTGTTGCCATTTCGTTCGTCGCACAACTGGGCCGCGAGTTGCGTGACATGCGGCTGAGACGGATCTTCGGACGGCAGATTCCATTGCGGCAAGCCATTCGTTTCCGTGTCGTAGAAGATGATCAGTTCCATGTGTGGGTGTGTCCTTTGGTATGTCGATCGATGGACAGTTACGCGGCTTGTGCAATGTGGGTGGCGAGCAGCTCGCCGTTTTCGATCCAGTGAGCGCGAGTCGTCTGCGCAAGGCCTTCCGGCACCTTCTTCAACGTGCCAAATACCAGCGCGGTCGTGATTTCGCCCTGCGCGGCCATATCGTCGAGAAGCGCGAGCAGATCGCCGCGGCCCGGGATGTCGAGAACATCGAAGCGGTCGAAAGAAACGAGGCGGCTTTCGGACAGCACCGCGATCGTCAGTGCCACGAGCGCATCGACGCGATACTTTTCCGACTCGCTGAGCAGGGAATACAGTCGGTTGCCGGCGCGGATCGCCATGTCTGCTCCGATCTCGGGGACCGCCCAGTTTGCGAACGCCGCCAGCGAAGCGAGTTGACCGTTGATCGGCGCGAGCGCCTTGGCAAGCATGTCGCCCGGGATACCATCCGGCGACAGCGCGTCGGCGATCGCGAGCCACTGTGCGATATCGGTGTGGTGGCCAGTCGCGTCCTTCGTCTTCGTTGCTGCCGATTCGGCGGCACGCTTCGCGTTGTTCAGTTTGTCGAGCTCAGCCCGCAGGTTGGTACGCTGCTCCGTGGCCGCCGTGACGCTGCGGCGTGCGGCGGTCAGGTCTTCGTCCGTGACCTTTTCGAGGTCGGCCTTCAATTTCAGCGATTCGGACGCGGCGCGTGCGGCGGCCAGATCACGCTCATCGTTGGCAACCGCGCGCATCATCAGATCACGCGCCTTGATAAGCTCCGGCACCTTGGCGCGCGCGTCGGCGTCGCCATTGGCACCAGGCTCGCCGTATTGACCGACGTACGCCCCGTACGCGTCCGCAGCAGTCGAGAAATCGTAGTTGTCCCACGGCAGGATCGCGCCGGTATCGCGCTGAACGACACCTTCGCTTTCAGCGATAATCGTCGTGAACTCGCGCACTGCCGTGGCCAGTTCGTGCACCAGGCCTTCGCGCGGCGCGTCGCCGGCACGCTGTTGCGCTTCCAGCAGTGCTGCCTCCGCTAGGGCGAGGTTCTGTTTGTCGGTGGCCAACTTTGCTTCGATGCGCGTGACGTTCTCAGCCAACTCCGCGTTGCGCTCTGCGCTCACGACGGCTGCCGTGTAAGCGTCATGTTTCACTTGCAGCGCCCCGACCTCTTTGTTCGCTGCAGCGAGCCGGCCGTCGACGGCGACCAGTTGCTCCGTGATGTCGGCATGCCGTTTGAGGTCAAACAGCGGCACCTCCGCCTCCCAGCCTTCGCCTTTTTCCGAACCCCACTGCTCTCCAGTCACCGTCTTCCATGCGCCCTTCGCCTCACGCGCCTCGTCTTCGGCGAACTTCACCGCCGCCGGAAAACCGGAGCGCAGCATCGGCAGCACTTTCTCGACCTTTGCCATATCGCATTTGCGCTCGAGCAGCGAACCCTTCACGGCTTCCGGCGTGGCCCGCAGTCCGGTCAGGTCGAACAGGAAGGTACGGCGCTCATCCGCCTTCATGCTGGCAAACATCGAAGGCTCTAGGACATACGGCAGCGCGCCGGTGTACACCTTCAGGCCGCTGTGCTTGCCGTCGGGTAGCGTCAGGCTCGCGGTGCCCTCGTCGGTCTCGACCGACACGAGCGCCTTCTTCGCGCCTTCCGTGACCATCGACGGATAGTCTTTCTTCAATGCCACGCGGGAAACGTCGCCGGTCAGCGCCGCGCTGATCGCCTCGCGCAGGCTGCTCTTGCCAGCACCGTTCGGACCGGCGAAGACAGTAACGGGCGTGTCGATATCGAGATCCACGGCGCGCGCGCCGACGAAATGCTTTGCGGTGATGTGCTGGATACGCATGCTGATTTGCCTCATAAAGTGGTGGGGGCTCGCTGGCGGCGGGCTGCGTAGATTCGCGCGCTGATCGGGACAGCGCTCCATGCGCAGGGGTCCTACCAACAGCCCCCGTTGACGATTACTCGACGCTCGGCGCGGCGCCGCGCGCGCGACGGCCGGCTCTGTCGAACTTTTGACGAAGCGTCGTTGCGAGTGCGCTCAACCGCTCTTCGGCGTCCGGATCCGGGACGTCGGCGATCAGCGCAATCGCTGCGGTCAGTTCATCGGTGTTGTTTGCGGCATTGAGACGTGCCGTGATCTGCGATTCGGAGAGAGGTCCGCCGCCCTGCTCTGCACCTTTCGATGCGGCTGCGGTCGACGGTGCATCCGCGTCGGTTTGCTGTTGTTGCTCAGCGTCGGCGGCTTGTGTCGACTGTGCAGGCCCCGCGCTGTCGACGTCGGTCGCCTGAACGTCGGTAGCGTCCGTCTCTGCGCGACGAGCGGCCGGCGACATCGAAGCGTTGCGCAGCGATTCGACATCGACGGCCAACTTGCCGTCCGCCTGCGGCTCCAGGTCGATGATGTCCTGCGCTTCCTCTGCGGTTTGCAAGCCCATCAGAAGTTCCGGCGCATACAACTTGCCGAAGAAAGCCGCGGAGCGATAACGAAGCATTACTTCGGGCATCGTCATCCACTTGCTTCCGTTCTTCGTGAGCCAGCCTTCGTCGATGGCCATCTGGATGCTGATGGTCGGCGATTCGAGCCGAGCGCCCGTCTCTTTCTCGATCGCCCAGGCGACGCAAGTCTGATGGCGCACCTTGACCTTCTTCTCGACCGCCACTTTCTTGGCCCGACCACCATTAGGCTGGTCCTGCCACTCGGTGGCGGTGTACGCGACCTCTTCCAGATCACCAGCCTTGCTGAGATCGAAACGCAGCGGCGAGTATTTGCCGCACGAGTTGATAGCCGCGATGATGAATTGAGACGACCACGACGGACGTCCCTCGACGATGTACAGGTTCTGCATCACCATCAGCGGGTCGGCGCCCATGCGCTGCGCCATGTTGAGTGCGACAACGCAGTTCGATAGGCCGCTCGGGTTGTCCTCGTAGCCGGTGGCCTTCCCGTATTCCTTGACTTCGGTGCGGGCGCGGTAGGCAACGGGCACGAGCGTGGAATGGGTCAGCATCTTTGCCGCGCGCTGCATGAGCTCGAACGACTGGCTGTTTGCGAAACCCATCTGCACAGCCGGCAGATTGGCGTCGCGATTCGGTTGTTGCGCAACGTCCTGCAACGTGCGCGGTTGTGCGGGGGCGTTCATTGAAAGCGTCCTTTTTATTCGTGATAGATGCAGGTATTCCAGCGCGCGCAATACGTCTTGCTGCACAGGTACGACTGCGGGTTGGGTGGGAAAAGACCGGCGCGAAACATGTCGGCGGCCAGTTGAATCAGGCCCGGCGCTTCATCGGTGCCGATCAGCACGCGGCGCGCGTCAAAAACGGGGCTCACGGCAATCGGCGTCTTTGACGTAGTGCCGAGGCCGATAATCTGGGCGCCGGCCGTACGTTCCTGCGTCGTGTGCTCGTACATCAGTTGGTACGTGCCGGTCTGAGCGGAGCGCGACTTGATATTGGCCTCGCCGTTCGTTACGACGCGCGCGCCCGTCTTCACGTCCGGAATGATCGTGCCGTCGTGCGTTGCCGCGACCCGCGCCCGGTCCATCGTGCCGGTCAGCGTGATCGACACACCGCCGCCGCAATCGATCACCAGCGGCTCGAGAGCCATTTCCACCGCGACGTACTCGAACTGTGGCGCGACTTCGGTGCAGTACTTCGTCGTGAGCACCAGACCGATACGTTCGGCTTCCGTGAACTTGATGTTGTCGTTCGAGAAGTCGACGTCATACTCAGGGTGATGCAGCGTGTCCACAAACACGCCGGCAGCATCGTCCGGGCGAATCTCGCTCTTATTCAGGCGAGCCGTATCGAAAGCTGCCGTGCCGGCGTGCACGCTGGTGCCGAGCAATGCGCGCAGGCCAGCCGGCTTGCGAATGCCGAGCAGATGCTCTCCTTCCCACGAGTAGGCGCAATCGAAGAACTTGCCGAACGACGAGGCGCGGATGCGGAGATCGCTCATCACACGCCTCGGCCGGTTGACGACCACATCTGCAGGCGCAGCGTCGCAGTGTTGGCCTTGTCCTGACCATCGGCCACGTACAACGCGATGAAGCAGGCGCAGATCATGATCGCGGTCGCGATGCGCGGGTGGCGGCGATAGAAGGCGTCGAAGCGGCGGATCATGCGAGGCCTCGAACATTCGTATGCGTGAACACGCGCGCCACGCTCGGCGGCACGTACGCGGTCGAGATCGGCGTGCGCGGCGTCACGCCGCGGCGAACCAGTTCGGCCTTCGCCGCCTGCTGCCGACGCTTCGTGCGCTCGCACAGCATTTCGTGCTTCATATCGAGAACGCGGTCCTTCAGCATGACTACCTCGCGAAAATGGTGATGATGATTGCGACCACCGATCCGACTGCGATCACAGCAACCAGGAAGCCGTATGCGTGATCGAGCTGGCGCAACTGGGCTTCGGTGTATTGGCGGACCGGCTCGCGCTGCACGCCGCGCAGGAATCTCGAAGCGCGGCCGGCAATGCGTTGGAAGAAGTAGCCGTGCGAGCCGCTGTTGGTAGAGCCGCGCATGAATGCCCATGCACACATCGCGATGAACGCCCACACACAGCCAGCGATGACGATTTTGCTCATCACACGTCACCCAGCCGAACGCGGCGAACACCCGGAGCGTGCAACTCGTCGGACAGCACGACGCGGGGCGGCAAAGCCTGTGCGTCCTGACGCTCCCAGTAGGCGTCATCCCACTCGGCTGCGCGCTCTGCCTCGGTCAGCGGAGCGTCTGCATCGTCCATCGACTCGTCCAGCCCGCGATCAGCGCGGCGCTCGAACTGACGATAAATTTCAGCGTTTGCATGCTTACCCATCACAAGCACTCCTATTCGATAGAGGACCGGCACATCCCAGCCCAACTCCTTGATCAACGTGTTACGGCCGACCCTCAGGTGTAGGTGCTCAGCGCTCGTATAAGGCAACGTTTTGCGCCGCGCAACATGTGGGGGACTTCCTGTGACCGAGCCCACCGGCCACCGCAAAGCACCCACACCTGAAAGCCCTGGCTACTGCAGACAGACCAGACTCAAATCCACCGTGCGCCGATAGACATTTCGGTTCAACCAAGGGACGAATGTGTACTCGTCGTACGCGTTGCAGCCCAAGAAGATCCAGTTACTCAATCGCGGCACGGTGCTCATGGCGACCTCACAACAACTTAAGGTTGATCTAGCTTTCTGGCTTCAGATGGCGACGTTGCGGTAGTGCGCGAAGGACTCACCGTCGACGTCGGCCATACCAACGAACTCGGCGACCGGCGCGGCCAGATCGCGCAGCTTCGCGGTGATTGCAGCGTTGTCGATCACGCGCTTTGCCTGCGCCGCTGCACGCGCTTCGACAGCGGCCGCGTTACGCTTGCCCTCTTCCACCATCTCGACTGCGTCGTCCGGGGAGATCTTGTTGAGGCCGTTGTGGGGGATGAACGAGTAGAACTGGGTGCCGTTGGTCAAGATGTAGGCGCCCGGCAGACCATCGCCGCGCGACGCGATCGGCGTGACGACGACCAAGGCGAGAAAACCGACCTTAACGGTCTGACCAACTGCCCACGATTGCTTGCTGTTCTTGACCATGTCCGACTCCCGATGTGTGTTGTGTGCTGCCATGGAGGCTATTAAACACCATGTTTATACACATGTCAAACGCGATGTTTAATTTCCGAGAGGAAATTTGTAACAGGCCGGCGTGCCGGGAAGGAGGTTCTAGAATGAAATCGACAAGCGGAGGCGACCATGACGCCATACGACGTAATCACGATCTTCGAACGCCTCAACGCTGAGGGCCGCGCCGACTTCTCGCTAGACGATACGTGCGCAGCGTTTGCCGGATGGCTGGCGGGAGGATGGAATAACCTGTCGACGCAGGATATAGCTCTGCTGACCGCGGTCGGTGCCGTGCTATGGCGTGAGGGGTTTGCTTTGCGGCAGGCGTAAAAAAGCCCAGCTCGGGGCTGGGCTTGATATCGACATCAGGGGCTATTGCTTGGAAGTCTTGCTACCCACAATGACTCGAATCATCCCAAGGACAGGGATTCCGACCATTGCGACACTTACTGCTGCTGGCGCATGCAGGGCTACACACGCTACCGCGCCTCCGATTGAACTGATGGATATGATTCCACCGATCCAGTGCCCCCGGCGCGTATCACGGGCCATCACGCGCAGGCGTTCGGATTCATGCCCTATCCGATGCGCTTGCTCGGCCTCGACCATCGCCATTATGCGATTCGCACCATCCGGGATAATTTCGTTAAACTGCTGGAGCGCGCCGGGCGGTGGCAATGGCCCACTCCAGCTCATATTCATGCTGGAGTGGGCTTGTTGACTTTGAATCGGTTTAGGGTTTGCTGGCGCAGGGCGAGCGGGATTATTTCTGCTTGGTGGTTTTGCCATGCTCTCGCTGGATCACTCGCCGGAAGTCGTTCCCAACATTCTTGACGTCGCCGCGAAGACGCTCGACATCTGTGCCGCTTACCTTAGGGTAGCTGACAGCCGTAAAAATGCTGCCAGGAAAAGCCATTCCTTCGAGGATGCCGGCTACAAACGCAGATTTCTTACGCATGTTGGGCTCTCCGTTGGTTTACTTGCAAGTGTTACTAACACTTTGACGGCATTGTAGCCCGAAAGTTTAGCCTGCTGCACACGGGGTTTGTGCGGCGCGACACATGAACGCGTCGCGCACACGTGCGCCTGTCAGTAGCCGCCTACGAACTTGCCCTTCACCACGCCACAGATTGATGCATTTCCATTGACCTCGAAGATGCGATTTGGCCAATTCGGGTTGAGCGCCTTTAGATACTTGCGATCGCCTTCGATGATCAGTTGTTTAAACGTCGCTTCAGCCTCATCGTCCAACCGGACGACAACGAGCGAACCGTTCACGGCCGGCGCATGCGGATCGATGAGCGCCAGCTCTCCATGTCTGAAAGACTTCGGTTCAGCTGGGTCATACATACTCTCTCCGCGCACTCTCAAATAGTACGAAGATTTAGAAACGCTGACGGGCGCCCCCAGCCATGCTTCAGCGTCCCCCGGTGCGAAGTTATCCACAATAGTCTCCCAGGCTCCGGCCTGTACCCAGGAGATCAGCGGGTATTTCCCCTTGATGTCTGGCCCAGGCTCTGTGTTCGAGTCATCTAGATTACGGCCCTGCCTGGTGGGCGATTTAACAATTACGCCATCTTTTGATGCCGTGATTGATGCATGGTGGGTATGCGTTTTGTGATCAGTCGAACCGGCAAAAACGTCGCCAGTGCCGTCCTCAATCCACGTCGCGCTGATTCCCAAAATCTTTTGAGCCGCCAACCGGCCCACTTTGGACACGCCGTTTCCACGGTACGACCAATTATTAATCGTTTGCTCACTTTGGTTGAGCGCGCGCGCAAGATCGGCCGGCCCTTCAATCTCGGGCCGGACTTTTTTTGCCGCGCTGAAAAGACGCTTCGCCGTCTCGTGCATCGCTTTGTTCATGGCGAGATTGTGGCCTGAGTAAACGTCTTGTTGATACACGTAGTGTTTGCCTTTTGCTTAAACATGGTGTTTAATAAAGGCACTATGAGCAAACACCCCGACCTGCACCCCGATAGCGCAATTATCGACGCCCACGGCGGACCCGCGAAGCTGGCTGAAAAGCTGGGCTACGACAAGTCCGGTGGTGTGCAACGCATCCAGAACTGGAGAACGCGCGGGATACCCGACAAGGTCAAGGTTGCATTCCCTGAACTGTTCATGACCGACCTTATCGACCGCATCAAGTCGAGTGACGACACTCAAGCGCCAGTCGGCGGCACAGGCGGCAAGGAAAAATTTTCGAAGCTGTTGGCGTAGCACGTAGTAGTCCTGTTTTTCTGATTTGGCTGACCTCGGGTCAGCCTTTATTTGGCCCGGTGCGTAACCGGTTAGGCAACAGGTTAGTCGATTGGATTTTTCTAAATGAACAACAAAAACAACGAACTACCGATGATGGGCGGAATGCTCTCGGGGTCGGCGTTTTTACCGACCGAAGAGGTTTCGAAGTGCGCGAGCTTTCGTGATGCTGTCCTTCTGGCGTGGCGCAGCCGCCGCGCGATGGGCATGACGAAAGCTCGTCTCGCCGAAGTCTGCGAACTGCTTCCCCAGCATCTCTCCGATTACCTCAGCAACGACGAGGTGAATCCGAAGGGACAGCGCCGGCGCTCGTTACCGGCAGACAAGATCGCAGCGTTCGAGGCGGCTGTCGGCAACCGGGCGATCACTCAATACCTCGTCCGTCAGGTCAACCTGAACCTGATGGAGGAGTGGCAGGCCCAGATGGCCAAGAAGGTGGCATGAAGTACGAGGATGCGAAAAAAATCTGTGCCGATGCATTTGCCGCGGTTCGCAGACAGGGGACAAAAGATGTGGAGCGCGCGATCGCAATGCGCGCGAGTAACGACAAGGAACTGATGCAGGCGCTGTGCGTTGTAGCAGCTCACACGGCCTCTGCTCAGCGCTGAATTCACGTAGACACCGAACAACGCGAAGGTGACCAGCATGCGCGGTCTGATTGTATTTTCTTCGATCCTTTTGGGATTGATGTTGATCGCGTGCGCGATAGGTGCCGCGCTCGAGGTATGCCAATGAGCGCTCCGGATTACACCGCCTTCCTGCGGCAGAAGATCAAGATGGCCAACTTCGCGGGTTTCCGCGTCGAATTGACCGCACTCCACGAGTGCCTGTACTCGCACCAACGCGACATCGTCCAGTGGGCAGTGCTCGGCGGCAACCGCGCGATTTTCGCGAAGTTCGGGCTCGGCAAATCCGTGATGCAGTGCGAGTGGTTACGACAGATCATCGCGGCGGGCGGCGGCATCGGTCTCATCGTCTGCCCGCTCGGCGTGCGCCAGGAACTCATCCGCGACGCACTGATGCTCGGCATGGAACTCCGGTTTATCCGGAGCGCCGCCGAGATCGTCGACGGTCACGTCTTCTACCTCACGAATTACGAGACGATCCGCGAGGGGAAGCTCGACCCTGCGCTGTTCACTGCGGTCAGTCTCGATGAAGCCAGCGTGTTGCGCAGCTTCGGCAGCAAGACGTATCAGGAATTTCTACCGCTCTTCGAGGCAGTGAGATTCAAGTTGGTCAACACGGCCACGCCGAGCCCGAACCGTTTCAAGGAACTGATTCACTACGCCGGCTTCCTCGGCGTAATGGACACAGGTCAGGCGCTCACGCGCTTCTTCCAGCGCGACAGCGAGAAAGCCGGGAACCTGACGCTCTATCCGCACAAGGAACAGGAGTTCTGGCTGTGGGTGTCGAGCTGGGCCGTGTTCATCCAGTTCCCCAGCGATCTCGGCTATAGCGACGAAGGCTACGACCTGCCCGAGTTGGACGTTCGCTATCACGAAGTGCCCACCGATTATGCGAAAGCCGGCGCGGACCGCGACGGCCAGACACTGATGTTTCAGGACCCGGCGCTTGGCCTGAGCGCCGCCGCCGCAGAGAAGCGCGATAGCTTGCCCGCGCGCGTGGCGAAAGTGGGCGAGATCGTCGCTGCAGATCCGGACGACCACTTCATCATCTGGCACGACCTCGAATCCGAACGCCACGGCATCCAGGCAGCGGTGCCCGACGTGACGAGCGTGTGGGGCACTCAGGACCTCGACGAGCGCGAACAGCGCATCGTGGATTTCGGGAACGGCAAATACCGCCGTCTTTCGACGAAGCCGGTGATCGCAGGAAGCGGCTGCAACTTCCAGCGCTTCTGCCACCGTGCAATTTTCGCCGGCATCGGCTTCAAGTTTAACGACTTCATCCAGGCCATCCACCGGATTCAGCGATTCCAGCAGAAGCATCGCGTTCGCATCGACGTCGTGTACAGCGAAGCCGAGCGCGAAGTACTTCGCACGCTTCAGCAGAAGTGGGTGCAGCACGACGAAATGGTGCAGAAGATGACCGAAATCATTCGAAAATACGGCCTGAATCAGTTGGCCATGCAGGAAACCCTCGCCCGCTCAATCGGCGTGGAACGCATCGAGGTGTCAAGCAGCCGCTTCACGGTCGCTAACAACGACTGCGTCGAAGAGGCGAAGCTGCAGCCGGAGAATCACGTCGACCTGATCGTTACATCGATCCCGTTCGCGAATCACTACGAGTACTCGCCGAGCTACAACGACTTCGGCCACACCGACGACAACGCTCACTTCTGGGCGCAGATGGATTTTCTGACGCCCCAGTTGCTGCGCATCCTGAAGCCGGGTCGCATCTACGCATGCCACGTGAAAGACCGGATTCAGTTCGGCAACGTGACGGGCGCCGGCATTCCCACCGTCAGCCCGTTTCATGCCGAAGCACTCTTCCACGGCATCAAACACGGTTTCGACTACTGCGGAATGATCACCGTCAACACCGACGTCGTCCGCGAGAACAATCAGACCTATCGCCTCTCGTACAGCGAAATGTGCAAGGACGGCTCGAAGATGGGCGTCGGCTCTCCGGAATACATCCTCCTGTTTCATAAGCCGCAGACCGACCGCTCGAAGGGCTACGCCGACGTGCCGGTACGCAAGAGCAAAGACGATTACAGCCTCGCGCGCTGGCAGATCGACGCGCACGCATTCTGGCGATCGAGCGGCAACCGGCTGATCACTGCGGACGAACTGGCCGCTCTCGGACCGGACCGGCTGGCGAGTCTTTTCACGAAGTACTCGCTTGAAAACATCTACGACTATGAATTTCACGTCCGGATCGGCGAGGAACTGCAAGCCGACGGGCATCTGCCGACGAAATTCATGAGCCTGTCACCCGGCTCCCACCATCCGGACATCTGGCACGACGTCACACGCATGCTGACGCTGAATGGCGATCAGGCGAAGCGCGCCGTCGAGAAGCACGTGTGCCCGCTGCAGTTCGACATCGTCGACCGGCTCATCGACCGGTACAGCAACCGAGACGAGCTCGTGTACGACCCGTTCTGCGGCCTCGGTACCGTTCCCTACCGCGCGATCCTCAAAGGGCGCCGCGGTGGTGGCTCGGAACTCAACTCGACCTACTTCATGGACCAGGTCCATTACCTGAGATCAGCCGAGCGCGAGTTTTCCATGCCGTCGCTATTCGACGGAATTGAAATCACCGCATAAGGCTTGGAAAACCAATAACCCACGGGTAACCCATGGGTTTTAAGGCAAGAATGTGATCGTTGATCCTGATTTTGTTGATCACTGGAGAACGCGGATGCTCGTCGGCCTACTCGGTCAGGACGAGATGGCACCCATTTACGTGCTTCGCCTGTGGGCGCATTGCCAGAACCGGCGAAAGTGGGTCTTTGACCTGCCGGCCGCAGGACTTCAGGGTATTTGCCACCATTCCGGCGACCCTCAGGCGTTCGAGTCCGCAATGGAGCAAAGCGGATTCACAAAACGAGCTGGCGGTGAAATCGAAGTTGTCGGGTGGGCAGAGTACAACGCCGCCCTGATAGCGGCCTGGAGTAACGGCAGCAAGGGTGGACGCCCGCGCAAGCTCAACAATGAGGATTCCTCTAAAACCCATGGGTTTCCCACGGGTAACCCACCGGTAACCCATGGGGTAACCGATAAGAGTAGAGAAGATAAGAGTAGAGAAGATACGTCAGTGGTAAACCGAGGTGAGAGCAACGCAAGTGCGTCTCCCAATCCTCCCGCTGCGCGGTCGGATCGCTCTCGCGCCACTCGGTTGCCCACGGACTGGGCACTCCCGAAGAAATGGGGCGAATGGGCGCTCAATGAGCGACCGGACTGGAATGCGGACATGGTCCGCAAGGTCGCGGATCAATTCCGCGATCACTGGCTTGCAGAAGGCGGAGCGAAGGCGCGCAAAGCCGACTGGGAAGCAACCTGGCGCAACTGGGTTCGTCGCGAGAAGTCCCTCAGCGGGGCGGCGAATGCCAAGACTGGTGCGACGCCAATAAACCGACAGGAAGCCCTTGAGGCTCGAAATCAACAGGTCGCCCAACGGTGGGCAAACGGAGGTCGATCATGATCGAAGAGGATCGCTCGGATTTCGGCACGCTCATGAGCGGCGTGTACGGGTTTTACGGAAAAGATGCGTCGGATTTCGCCCTCGATGTGTGGTGGCAGGCGATGTCCCCGTACGACTTCCCCGCCGTGAAGGAAGCTCTGAACAGGCACTGCGTGAACCCGGATTCAGGGCAGTTTCTTCCGAAACCGGCCGACGTCGTGAAGATGCTCGCCGGATCCACCCAAGATGCGGCGCTGGTTGCCTGGTCGAAAGTGGATCGCGCGGTGCGCGAGGTCGGAACCTACCGCAGCGTGGTGTTCGACGACGCTCTGATTCACCGGGTTGTGACCGACATGGGTGGCTGGGTAATGGTCGGTGGGAAAGGCGACGACGAATGGCCATTCGTGCGCAACGAGTTCGTCAACCGCTACCGCGGATACCGCATGCGCACCGAGGTTCCCGAATACCTGCCAGTGCTGATCGGTGTCTCCGAAGCCTCGAACCAACGGCACGGATTCCGCTCGGAGGGACCGATGCTGATTGGCGATTCTGAGGCGGCAAAGGCGGTCCTTGCCGGCGGCGGCGACAAACCGCTGATCGGTGTCACGCATCTGGACTCATCTTCGACAGCGCTGCTGATCGCGGCTGTTAGGGGGCATGCATGAAACAGATCGTGTTTTCGGTTCCTGGTACGCCAGTCGCCAAGGGTCGCGCGAAATCGAGTTCCCGCATCGACGTCGGCCAGAACGGTCAGCAGCGCGTCTTCACGCGCCATTACACGCCCGAGACCACCGTTAAGTACGAGAACCTGGTGCGGCTCGCCGCTCAGGAGGCGATGCGCGGCGCCGAACCGTTCGACAGGCCGGTCGAACTGACGGTCGCGATCTACCTGCCAATTCCGCAGAGCTGGTCGAAGAAGAAACAGGAGAAGGCGCGGACCGGCTTGATCGGAGCGACGAAAAAGCCGGACGCGGACAACGTTCTGAAGGCATTGAAAGATGGGATGAACGGCGTGGTCTACGTCGACGACGCGCGTATCACCGACGTGCTGCTGAAGAAGCGATACGCGCTCTCGCCGCGCGTCGACGTGGTGGCGCGCCAACTTGAACAGGAGGCAGCGTGAGCAAACCGTGGACAACGAAGGAAGAGGCGAACGTGCGCGCCGTGCATGCGAGTGGCATGCCGTACGCTCAGATGATGCATCTCTGGCCTGATCGAACGCCGCAGGCTGTTAGCTGTCACGCAAGCGAAATGGGACTTGGCCAGCGCCCTGTGCCGCTTCGGCGCGACTTTTCGCATCTTCTCCCGCTCGTACTCGCGGAACTGGAGAAGAAACCCGCGCGCGCGTACGACGTTGCGGATCGGGTGGGCGCGTGCCGCGAATGGATTGGCCGCCTCCTGCGCAGCAACCTCGAATCCGACGATCCGAAGGTCCAGGTTGTGCGGTGGACGCGATCCGGAAATGTTGGTCCGTGGAGCGAGGTCTGGGCTCTGGGTGCTGGTGAAATCGTTGCGAAACCAGTGCCGCTCTCGCGAGTCCAGCGCAAACAACTCACGAGGATGGCCGAGAACGCCGCGCAAGCAAGTCCGTTCGCTGTGGCTGCGGGCCTCGCGACCGTGCCGGTCGATCGCCGGGGGCGCGTCGTGCGCAACCTGCTGGATGACGACCGGGCGGCCGCATGAACTCCCACGATCCCATCATTCGCGACCAGGCCAAGGTCATCCGTGAGCAGGCCGAGCAGAAGCCTGCGCCGCGTAAGGAAACGCCGCGGGAGGGCCGCTACCGCGTCGAGCGCGAGCGCGCCGCGGCTGACCTGAAGCGCAATCCGCACAAGGGGTACTGAATCGTGAACGTGCAAATCGGCAACTGGTTCATTGCGCGCGTCACGCGGCGGCGTCCGGACTTCATCATCGGCGGTGCGGATGCCCCTTATTTGCGCCGCTGGTGGACGATCCCACGCAATCGCTTTCTGAACGCGTACCTGCACCACTTCCTGCGGTCGGACGACGATCGGGCGCGCCACACGCATCCGTGGTTGTGGAAGTTGAGCATCCTGTTGCGCGGCCGGTACCGAGAGTGGTACAGCGACGGCCCGCACGATTTTGTCGACCGCGAGGCTGGCACCATCAAGTTCCGCTGGGGCGCGGCCGCGCATCGTATCGAACTGATCGATGGCCCCTGCTGGACGCTCTTCCTCACGGGGCCGCGCGTGCGCGAATGGGGCTTTCTCTGCCCCAGCCGGTTCGTTCACTGGCGCGAGTTCACTGCGCCGACCGACGCCGGCGAGATCGGTTCAGGATGCGGCGAATGAGCGAAATCACGTTGGTGAAACGCAGCGACCTGCAACTCAGCGACGAGCAGCGCGCCACGCTGCGCCTTGCTCTCTTCGAGATGATCGACGGGCTGGCCGAGTCCGACCAGAAGTCTTGGCGTCGGTTCTGGAACTGGATCACGCGCGCCGGTGTCGGCGAGATGTTCAGCATTGAGACGTGGACGGCGCGGCATGGGGGCTTTCACCGCCGACACATGAAAATCGAAGTGGCTGTCTTCAAGTGTCAGGAGCGGATCCGGTCGTTCGAGCAATTTCGGACCTGGCTGAAGATTGGTGCCGGTTTCGTCGACTGGATGGCCGGCCCTCGCGGCGGGGTCGTGCCGGTGCCGCGATCGATCAGCTATCGAAAGTGCGACGAGGACACGATGCGCCAGTTCCACGACGACGCGATCGCATTTCTGCGCAGTGAGCACGCGACGCGCTATCTCTGGCCGCACCTCGACGCCGAGGGTGGCGAACGAATGATCGAGGCGATCTTCGCGGAGTTCGACGAATGACCGCGCGCCTCGTGTTCCCGAAAACCCTCACCTACCGCAATCAGAAGATCCGCGACTCGGCGCGCGACGAAGACTGCCTTGTCCGCCTACCAGGCGCGTGCCTGTGCGATCCGGCCGCGACGATCTGGAGTCACTACCGTGGCGCCGCCGGCGGCAAAGGTGGCGCGTTGAAGGCGGACGACCTTTGCGGCGCGTACGCGTGTACGGCATGCGATGCGGTGTACGACGGCCAGCGCCCGCCGCCGCGCGGCATGACCTACGCCGAAGTCGTTGTCGCGTGGCACGAGGGGCACATCCGTTCAATCGTCAGGTTGCACGCCAAAGGAGTCATATGAACCAGGATACGAACCGCGAAGATCGCGTCGAGCACACACAGCCTGCCGATGATGGCGTCGCCGCTTTCTCCTTCGATGTGATGGCCGCATTGATCGATCGTCAATGTGCAGCGACATTCGCCGTTACGCCTCGGATGCAGGGCAGAAGCATTTGCGGAAGTTGCGGCGCAGCGACCGATCCCTACGGCAACCTTCCTTGCGGGCACTGACATGCTGAACTGGCTGAAGTGGAAGATCGCCGGCCGCGAGCTCGCTGAACTTGAACGGTGGCGTTTCGAGTGTGCGCAAGCGCGGCGGTGGCTCGTCGGGTTTCCGGAGACTTCCGTTGCTCTCGACTGGCTTTCCAAGGTCGCTGAAGGGAAACCTGCCGGCAGGCTAGAGCATGTCCGCAGCAAGATGGACTGCCTGCGCGCGACCGATATAACAAGGAGCGCGGCAAGCCCGATTTGGGCACCCCTGCGTATGAAGGCGGTTGCCACCCAGCAGCCGGTTCTGGAGCCGACGTTCTACGACGTCGGCATCGCGACGGAACGCGGCATCGAATACCGATTCCTCGGCGTCACGGGAGAGGAAGACGCTTGAGCAAGAACTGGCCATCTGCCGACGATCCTGTGATCGTCCTGCAGCGCAAGCAGCGCGCGTGCTGCCACGGTTGCCGGTTTGTCGAACAGGACCGCACGCCAGGATTCGAGAAGTTCACCTGCAGGAAGGGCATGCGCAAGGCAGTAGGTGATCTGTACGACACCGAGCGGTGCCCGAAGTACTCCGTAATTGAAGTCGCCACTCCGGTGGCAAAGCAGCGCAAAGCGCCCGCCCACTAAAGCGAGAACCATATGGACGCAATTTTCGAAAGCACGCAGCAAGCACTACACGTCGGCTTTTTGGTGGTCTCGCTTCCGCCGCGCCAGAAGAACACGTTTCGGCTCGCGCTGATCCAGATCCTCGAATCGATCGGCACACTCAGCCGGCGACAGGCCGAGTTTCTTGACTATCTGCACGGGTCTCGGTCCGGCATGATCGACTTCGACGGGTTGACGGGCGACGAGATCCGCGCCCAGTGCGCGATGGTGGTTGCCGCGGCGCGCGACCAGTTGCCGCCACCCGAGCGGTACGCAACCTGGATCAGGTACGCGCGCGGCATCCCTGCGCGGCCGAAGTCCGCCGACTTCGCGGCCGACCCCGGCATCCCGCCGTCAATGGAATGGAAGCGCGGCGTGTTCGGCATGGCGGCCTATCTGCGCCCCACTCTGAACATTTCGAACCGCGACGCGATCATGGCGCTGATCGCGGCGCACGCCTTCCCGCACCAGCGCGAGCGTGACTTCTCCTACGCCAGCATCTCGAAGGACTGCAGCATCCCGGTGCGCACCTTGGAGCGCGCGGCGTTCACGATTCGCAAGCGAATGCGCGGGCTGGAAGATCAGGCCGTGCAACGGTTGAAGCCGCTGTTTCAGCGAGACGGCTTGGTGGAGATCGAAGAACCTGAATTGATATCGTAAATAGTGCTTGCGAAGTTGGCGGATTAGGTTCAGAATTTCGCCAGATTCGAAAAGTGTCACCAAGAAAGCCCTGCCCGGTTCGCCGCGCGGGGCTTTTGCGTTTTTCACGCTGTCGACTTAGCTTTTTTCAAGCCTCCAACATAAATACCGCTCGACTGAGTAACAACGACACCTCCTCGTTTTTTAATCGCATTTACCGCCGAACGGCCTTTGTCATAGACGTCTTTCCTCGTGAAATCACCGTTGATTAAGTACTCGGCGCGAGGCAGTTGATAAGTGTGCTCCGTATCGTCGTCCAGGTTTACAACTATGGTTCTTTTGAAGCCGCGTTTGGCCATTTGCTCGTGAAGGTCTTCGTAATCGGCATCTTCGGAATCGTAAAGCTCTACGCGGGTCAAAAATTGTGTCATTTTTCCGGTCCTATTTTTCGTGTGGTTGACGGCGCTGGCCCTCCAGCGCCTCACGCGGAAATATGGGCCTTCGAACTCTTCTCAAGTCTGTCGTAAACCCTGGATGTCCTTATGGACGATCTGTCGGAAAGCCAGCGCGCCATGCTGTTTGAATGGACGCGCAGCGCGATCGACGCGGCCGCGTATGCAGGCTTGATTGTGCCGCCGTGGCGACCGACGGAACACGCGTATGGCGTGCTGCATGGTTATTACACCGCCGGCTTGACGCCCGATGAGGCCGCGCAGGCGATGTTTGGCACGCACCACTAAGTTTCGCCAGTCACGCGGCGGCCGGCGCCGCAGATCACACCCGGACTGGCACCCTGAACGAAACCGCAGACTGCCGGCACGGCTGGCCAAGCGCGCCCGAGCGGCGAACGGGTTGGCGGTTTCCTTGAGGGTGAAGCATCACCGGCCGCGCGCCGCGATAGCGGGCCACAGCGCCATGCGGGCTGGTCGCATTAGCCTTCAACCACCAATCATGCCGCGACGGCGTGCTGCTTGATCTCGGCGAGCTTTTCCTCGCCGATCTTGTCGCGCGCCATCTCGGTGTCGTAATGCGTCTGGAGGCTCATCCAGCTCTGCGGGTCCGTACCGAAGTACGCGGCAAGGCGCACGGCGGTATCGGCCGTGATCGAGCGTTCGCCCTTGACGATTTCGTTGATGCGGCGCGCCGGTACGTCGATCGCCTTCGCGAGCGCGTACTGGGTGATGCCCATAGGTTCGAGCCAATCCAACGCGAGGATTTCTCCCGGCGTGGCCAGCGGAATTTCACGTGCCATTTTTCTCACTCCATTGAGAACAAAACAGGAACTACCACCTCAGTGGTAGTCCACGATCTCTACGTTCGTTGCGTTTCCGTTTTCGAACCGGAAGCAGATGCGCCACTGGTCGTTGATCCGGATGCTGTACTGACCGGCGCGGTCGCCCTTCAGCAACTCCAGCCGGTTCGCCGGCGGTACGCGGAGAAAGTCCAGCGTCGCCGCAGCATGCAGTTGTTGCAGCTTGCGCGTCGCCACCTTTTCGATATTTGCGAACCGCGCGACGCGGGTGCCCTTGAACAGGGTTTCAGTGTCGCGGTCGTTGAATGAAGAGATCATGTGAAAGATAGTAACGCATTGCGTTATTAACGTCAAGCGTTATTATGCAACGCGCTCGTTTTACAGTTGCGGGTGTACGCCACCGGTAGACCGTCGGGCTCATAACCCGAATGCACGCGGTTCGATTCCGCGCCCCGCAACCACACATGCGAACTTAGCTCAGTTGGTAGAGTCGGTGCCTTCCAAGCACTCGGTCGTCGGTCCGAATCCGACAGTTCGCTCCAGCGTCTCCTCCCGACGTCCCTTCGTCGAGATTCGCCCGGCCTCGCGCCGGGCTCTTTGTATTGAACGGGTAGGCCGTGAGAGCCCTGACATCCGCGGCAGTCGGCCGACAGAACGTAAGCCCACCTCCTTTGCCGGCGCAATGCCGGATTTCAAGCGGCGCTGGGCGGCTGGCACCATTGTTTTGAGTGAATTTTTCTCCGCACCCGCGCCCCTGAGAGCAACAAAACACTCAGTCTCCACGCTCAAACGCTGGTTTTGCGGAAATAACCCTATGAACGAGGCCGCACATGGCGAAAGCTTGTGGGGCGAAGACTCGCTCGGGTGAGCCGTGCAAGCGCGCCCCGATGGAAGGAAAGCGGCGGTGCAAGTTGCACGGCGGAGCCAGTACGGGGCCGGCCAAGGGCAGCAGGAACGCTGCGAAGCCGGGGTCGCTGTACAGCAAGTTCCTGTCGCCCGACGAGCGCCGTATCGCGGCGTCGCTGTCGCTGGGCAGCGTTGACGAAGAGCTGCGCCTGACGCGCATCCGCCTGATGCGTGCGCTACGGCTCGAAGAGGAGCGCGGCGACACGGCGGAGCTTGATAGCGAGGTCGAGCGCGAAGGCGCCGAGAAGGTCACCGCAAAGTCGGAGAAGCACTACAAGGTGCGTGATTACGCAGGTTTGATCGATCGGCTGACGGCGCGCGTCGCCATGCTGGAGAAGACGCGCAAGGATCTCGCGGAAGGGAACGAAGAGCCACCGGAGTCCATCCGCATCACGGTGCGACGGGCGGTCAAAGATGACGCGTGAACTCGACGTCGATCTGACGCTCACGGAGCCGCAAGAACGGTTCGTATTCTCCGAAGCGCAGTTTCCTGCTTTCGTGGGCGGTTTCGGTGCAGGAAAATCGGATGCGCTCGTCACGCGCCTGATGATCAAGAAGTTGCTGTACCCGCAGTTCAACGTGGGCTATTTCGCGCCGACGTACGACCTGATCAGTCTCATCGCGTGGCCGAAGTTCGAAGAGCGGCTGGATGCGATGAAGATCCGGCACAAGCTGAACAAGGCGGACAAGGAACTGAAGGTCGGTACCGGCGGCAGTTGCATCTTCCGCACGCTCGACGATCCGAACCGAATCGTCGGGTTTGAGATTTCCGACGGCGGCATCGACGAGTTCGACACGCTCGAACAGAAAAAGGCCGCCAATGCCTGGCGCAAATGCCTCGCGCGTTGCCGCAAGAAAAAGCCCGACGGCGAGAAGAACACACTGGCCATCGCCACGACCCCGGAAGGTTTCCGGTTTGTCTACGAAACGTGGGAGAAAGCGCCGAAGACTGGGTACACGCTGTATCGCGCGCCCACGTCGAGCAATCCGTTTCTGCCGGACGGCTACATTGATCAGTTGCGCGAAATCTACCCGGCGAATCTGCTGGACGCGTATCTGGAAGGACTGTTCGTCAACCTGACGAGCGGCGCGGTATATCCAGAGTTCAGTCGGCACCTGAATCACGTTGAGACGTTCGCGATGCCGGGCGAGCCGTTGCACATCGGCATCGATTTCAACGTCTACAACTGCACGGCGATCATCTGCGTCACGCGGTTTGATCAGCCGATCGTCGTCGGCGAACTGACCGGCGTTCGCGACACGCCGACGCTTGCGCAGATGTTGACCGAGCGCTTCGCAGGCCATCACATCTCGGTTTATCCGGACGCAAGTGGTCAAGGGCACAAGTCGATCAACGCATCGCTGTCAGACCTGCAGATCCTGCGCGACCATGGCTTCACGGTTTGCGCGCATCCGACCAATCCGGCGGTCCGCGACCGGGTGAATTCCGTGAACGGCCTAGTCCTGAGTGGGACTGGCCACCGTGCGCTGCAGGTGAATACGCAACTAGCACCGGTGCTGACCGAGTGTCTTGAGCAACAGGTCTACGACAAAAACGGCGAGCCGGACAAGACCGCTGGCAAGGATCACTGTCCGGACGCCCTTGGGTACTTCATAACCTATCGATGGCCGGTCGTGCGTAACGCATTCGCGTTCGCGTCGATTTCGAAATGAGCCTTCGCGCGCCAGCGCTCACGGCCGCAACGGACCTTCCATGGATCACACGAAGCTGCATCAGCGACCGCCGCCTTCGCGCTGGACGCGAATCAAGCGCGCGGTGACTGGCGCAGTGCGCGCGCTCACCGCCGGCCGCCCGCGACACGAACCGCATCGCGTGACATCGCAGTACGCGCGCATGCGCCAGGTAGGTTCGTGGAACCTGCGCGATTCGCGCCCGATGATCAAGCCGGTGCCGGCGAACCTGCGGTATTTTTCCCGCACGCCGTATGCCACGCGCGCTATCCAGTTCTATACGCGCTCGATCTGCTCGCTCGAATGGGCGGTGAAGGTCAAAAAGGACATCGCAGAGAACAGCGAGATCAAGCGGCAGATCGACGTCACGTCGGCGTGCCTGTTCAGCCCCAATCACGAAGACTCGTTCGATTCCTTGCTGCAGCAGGTCATTGAAGACCTGCTCGTGTGCGGCGCCGGGGCGATCGAGCAGCAGGTCGGCGGCGACAAGCTTCGGCCGCTCTGGCTGTGGCCAGTCGATGCATTGTCGATCCAGATCTACGCAGACTGGGATGGCAGCGAGTCGATGGCGCGCTACTGCCAGACGTTCGGCTTCGGCAATGTCGGCGTGGCGCAGGGCCGCGACCTGCTTAATCGCGAGCTGGTGTACATCCGCGATCGCATCACCACCGACTCGCCATTCGCGTTCGGCGCGCTCGAGGTGGCGTTCCAGTCGATCAACCGCCTGCTCGGGGTCTCCGAGTATGCGGGCGACGTTGCGGCGAACGCTCATCCGCAGAACCTGATCTTCATGCAGGGCGCGGATCAGACGACGATTGAGGCCTTCCGCGGCTACTGGCGCAACGACATTGAAGGCCAGGGCCAAACGCCTGTCGTCGGTGGTGCTGATGCAAAGGTGCTCACGCTGCGCGGCACCGACGATGACGCCCTCTTCCTGAAGTACCAGGAGTTTGTCATCCGCGAGATCGCGGTGGCGTTCGGTATCAGCCCGCAGAACCTCGGCGTCGAGCAGAACATCAATCGCAACAACGGCGAGGTGGCGGAGGACCGTGACTGGGATCTGTCGATCAAGCCTGTCGCGAAGACGATCTGCGCGTACATCAACCGCGAGGTCATCTGGGGGCGGCTCGGCTACAGCAACATCGAACTGACGCCCGGCGGTCTCGACCGCGAAGACGAGAAGGCCACGGCTGAGATCTACCAGCTCGAATACAAGAACAACGCGATCACGCCGAACGAATACCGCGCGCGCCGAAATCTGCCGCCACTCGAAAGCCGGTTCGGCGACATGATCAGCGCCGACGCGCAGATCGCTATCGAGGCGGCAAAGGGCGCGAAGACCGCCAATCCGGCGCTCACCAGCATCGAATAGCAGGCCGAACGCCTGTTCATCGCCGCAAGGCATCCATCTGGGCGTTCGCCCGACACAGGAGTACTTCATGGGTCAACCCGTACATACCGTCGAAGTGCCGGACGGCTTTCAACTCGCGCAACCGGATCGACTGTTGGTAGGCAATCTGCCGAATCAGGCCAACGCCGCAGGCAGCGGCGCTGGCGCGACGGTCGTCATCCCTTTCACGGGCCTGAAGCTGCCCGCGACATACAGCGTGCTGGGTTGCATGAGTCAGGCGGGCGACCTGAGCGTCGGCAACAAGACACAAACCGGCTTCACGGTGACGCTGACGCCCTCAGCATCGACCGTAACGCTCGCCGCAGGCACGTTCGACCTTCTCATCGTCGCCTGATCTCGTTTTCGCGCCCTGTGCGCGACCTTTCGCAGTTCCATTTCCACGCATAGGAGAACGCCATGGGCGTCCGTACCAACCTGCTCGGTATCACTCCGCTCGCGGCTGAAACCCAGACGTGCGCGAATAACGGCCAGGACCTTCCCGGCATGCTGAACTTCGCCGCCGAGAAAGTCGCCGATGCGATTCAGGTGCTCAACGCGATCGCCGACTTCCTGCCGGCCGGGTCGAACCTGACCGCGATCAACTCGGCGATCACGTCGCTGACCTGATCCACCCGATTCACCCCGCTATCGCCCGGCACCGGCCGGGCGCGCAGGAGTTCGCATGTCTGAAAACCAGAAACAGGCACCCAAAGCCGGCGCCGCGAAAGGCAGTGAAAAAGCCCCGAGCCTCTACAAGGAACTCGAGGCGATGTCGGATGCGGCTCTTTCGACTGGCGACCTCGCGTGTCATGCCGCGCTGCATTCGGTTGTCGTCGCGCTCGCCGGCGCGAAGTTCGCCGCGTCGCAAGCAGAGCACGTCGGCAAGCCGTCCGAAGAAGCGCTGGTGCTGCTCGAGCGCGTGAAGGCGCTGTAAGGGGACTCGAAGATGCCGCTCTCGAAAGAGGAACGCGACGCACTGCCGCCGGCGCACTTTGCTGTGCCCGGCAAGCGGAAACTGCCGATCAACGACGACACGCACACGCGTCTCGCCTGGGATCAGGTAGACCGCACGCAGGGCCTCGCAGAAGCCGAGCGCTCGGAAGCGCGTGCCCGGATTCTGCGCCGCGCGAAGGAACTCGGCATCGACACTTCCGATTGGGACAAGACCGTGCACGCGGCGGCAATAACGCTGTGGGGCATGTCGCTCAACGTCCCGGAAGTCGCAAACCATCCGAACCGCATGCCGTTCTCCGGCGTGCTCACGTTCGTGAACCAGCCGTCTGACCTGCCGCCTGGCGGATCGGGCGGCAAGCGCACCTACCTGCCGAAGGACGTCGCTGAGAAGGCCCTCGAAAGCCTGCTCGGCATGGCGGTGGACTTTTCAGACGACCTGAGCGCCCACAACGTCACCCAGAAGATCGGTGTGATCACGGGCGCTGAGATCGTCGGCGAAGAGGTGCGGATTGAAGGCTTTTTCTACGCTGCGGACTTTCCGCAGGTTTGCACCAAGATTCAGGACGAGAAAGAGGACTTGGGCTTCAGCTACGAAGTCCGGGCTCAAACTCGTCCGATGGGCGACCTGCTTCAGATTGTGAGCTGCGTGTTCACCGGCGCTGCCGTCCTCTACAAGGACAAGGCTGCCTACCAGTCAACATCATTGGCCGCACAGGCTGAACAGGGAATCGATATGGACCCGAAGGAATTGCAGGAACTGCTCGCCAACGCTCTCAAGCCGCTGGCGACGCAACTGGAAGGCGTGACGAAGGAAGTCGCGACGCTGAAGGCATCCAGCGAACAGGCGATCCAAGCCAACCGGGAGACGCGCGACCGCGTCGCGCCGCACACCACCGCCCTGCGCAACTGCGCTGCCGCGATGGAAGCCGCCGGCATGGGTCTGGACAGCCACCGCGGTCACGTGAAGGTTCTGCACCATATGGCCGCTTCGATGGAAGCGGACGCCGCCGCCGGCAAGGTGCCGCACATCTTCCGAGACCACGACTGGGGCTTCGCGGCTTCGGCCGAAACGCAAAAGCCGGCTACCGAGGCCGCTCCGGCGCTCGACGCGAACAACCCCGTCATCAAGGGCATCACGGACACGCTTTCCGGTCTCAGCACGCAACTGACCGACCTGAAGGCCGCTGCGTTCAAGGCTGCTGAAGCGCCCGCGCGCAGGACGCTTTCGTCCGACGTCATGACGCTGCTCGCCAAGGGCGGCATTAAGGTCGAGGACACGAAGGAAGGTCTGACCGAAGGGCAGATCGACACGATGCTGGAAGCGGCGGGTGTGACGGGCATCTCGGCCCGGATCGCTGCCAAGCAGCAGATCGCCCAGGCCGGCCTGCTGCGCAAGTAAGCGACGCGCCAACGCACCTCACATCCAGACTTCACAGGAAAAGCCATGACTATCATTGCACGCGCCGCTTCCGCTTCGGAAGATCCGGCGCTGATCGCGCTCGGCAACACGCTGGGCGCTAGCAGCCAGGGAATGCACGCTTTGTCGGCCGCCGCCGACTACAGCGGGCCTGGCGCTCTCGAAGTGCCGGTGTTCGAGCGCGAAATCGTCGACATCATCCGTCGCGAATCGCCGATGCTGGCCATCACGTCGCATGTGCCCGCGACCGGCCACCCGCACCGCTACTTCGAACAGGTCGCGATCGCGGCCGCCACGGCCAACGATCCGCGAAACCTCGCGGCCACGCCGTCTGGTCCGACGCGCGTCGAACGCGCCGCGTTCATCAAAGCGAGCGTCGCACAATCGAACCTGTCGCTGTTCGACCGCGACGTGACCGAGCAGCAGGGCCAGTTCGCTTCGCTGCAGGCGAAGGACGTCGAAGACATCATCACGGCGATCATCATCCTGCGCGCGAACATGTACTGGGCCGGCACGGATACGTCGCTGCTCGTCCCGACGACGCTTCAATGGGTCGGCGGTCTCGAACAGATCACGCAACAGGCCACGATTCCGTACGGCTCGTCGATCATCGACGGTCTGAAGACGATGGTCGCCACGATGATGGCGAACAAAACCTTCAAGCCGAAGCCCACGGCGATCGCGATGAACCCGCTGCTCATCGACAAGATCGAGAAGGAAGCGAAGGCGTCGCACATCGAACTGAAGACGAAGGAGATCGTCGTCGGCGTCACCGTGAAGTATCTGGCCACCCAGGCCGGCGACCTGCCGCTGATCCCGGATCCGTTCATGCCGACCGATTCGACCGGCAAGTACGGCTTCGCCAACCCGGGGTCGGGCTTCAACAACTACTACGCGGCGATCCTGACGATGCCGATGGTGGAAATCCCGTACATCGGCAAGGGCACCGACGGCAAGCCGCGCATCTTCCAACTCGGCCTGACCGGCAATCTGGCTGGCCAGTTCGTGGGCGTCCAGTTCGACGCGATCATCTTCAAGGGCTATTCGTACGCCCACGCGGTCGTCGCGGTGGTCAGCAACTAAGCCTGCACACAGTCGTAACGCGCCGTCTTCGGGCGGCATTGAGCAGAGGGCATCGGTTCGCGCCGATGCCCTTTTTCTTTTCACCAACCCAAAGGATAGACATGCGGCTTTTTCTAACCACCGGCAAGCGCGACCACCTCGTCATCTGCCAGCCCGGCCTCGAATTTCCGACGTCGGACTTCCTCGCGGACGATGGTCACCCGCTGACATTCAAGGTTCAGTTCACGGACGGCGAAGCGCGCGGCGTGCCGAGCAATCTTGGCGAGTACCTGATCGACAAGGGCGTCGCACAGCGCACTCCGATCATTGCTGACCTCGCGATGGCGCAGCGGCTCGAAGTGCATGACGAACGCGTGCGCACGCACATCATGTTGACCTCGCAATGACCCAACGAAACGATCTTTCCGGTGCCGGCGGCGAACTGGGCCCGGCGCTGCAGTGCTTACAGACCCCCACGCAACTCGGCCTGACCGGCACAGTTCCGTCCGCCGGCAACCTGATAGGCACCACGCTTGTTTCGAATGGCTGGAAACTGTTCTCCGTTGGCCTGAAGAGCACACAGGCTGGTCAGATCAGCATCCAGCGCTTCCTCGATCTAGCGGGCGCCGTGCCGCAGGGTGCCGCAGTCACGGCAACCATCACCGCGAACACGGCAGCTTACGCGACAGTCGGCACCGACGGCCTGCCGTTCGCGAGCGTGCAGGTGACTGTATCGAACACAGGCGGCGCGGCCGCGACGCTGTCCAACGTGCAGGGCCTCTTCCAGGCGTCGTGATATGCCATCTTCCTACCTGAGCAGCGGCGACTTTTCGACGTATGGATTGCCGAGTGGCACGACGCCGGCACAGGTGACGACGGCATCGACGCTGATCGATCTGTACCTGAAACGCCCGGAAGGATTGGTCTGGATGCCTGACGGCACGGGCGCGCCCGCGTGGATGGCAGCGCTTTCGCCCAGTATCACCTACCAGTGTGCTGGTCCTATTGCACCCGGCCAGAATGTCGTGGTCGAGTTGACCGGCGGCGTCGCGACAATCCAGATTGGCGACGTGCTGATCCTCGATCGCACGAGCAGCGGCATTGCCGAGCCGGTCGTGGTTGTGTCGTTCGGCAACGGCTTGCAGTCCGTTGCCGGCGTGACGCCACCGGTGCAGGTCACGCTACAGAATGTGGTGTTCAACCATCCCGGGCCCTGCACCCTCGACGCCGGCATGACCATCAAGCAGCACAAGTTCATGCCCGACGGTCGCCCGGTCACGAATCTGGCCTTCACGCCGATCGCTCGGCTTCTGGCGGGGCAAGGTCGTTATGGCTATGGCAGACGCGGTGAGTCATCGCGCTACCAGGTCGACGAGTTCAACCTGCAGGCATCGCTCTCGCATTTCGGCGGCCCGCCGGTGTGGGAGTTTTTCCCGATCATCAATACCGGTGTCGATTTCGCAACTGGCATGGTGTGGGTGCCGGCGGGCGTGATGCTCGCGTACTACAGCGAAATCAACCTCTGGTACGTCGCGGGCTATCCGGCGTCCGGCTTGCCGTCCGCAGTCAAGGCTGCCTGCGCGAACATCATCATGGCGCAGGGGATGGTGCCGCAGATGGGTGCTGTGAAAACATACAAGGCTGGCGACACCGCGCTGGAGCGCTTCGCAGCGACCGTGATCGACGACGACACGAAGGCGCTGCTGGCGCCGTATCTTGCAAAGTCCTGGGCATGAGCTTCATCTATCCCCGCACCATCTCGATCACGCGCCCCGCGCAAGACACTGCTGTCGGATACAGCTCGTCCTACAGTGGGGTCCAGCCATCGAACGAAACGCCGGTGGCGAGCGACCTGCCTGCGTCGATCCAGTTGAAGAAGGAGCGCGGCAAGCCGGACCCCAACCTGCCCGCCGACGCGGCGGCAAAGACGTTCTGGACGGTCTTCATACCGCTCGGGTCCGCGCCGCTCGGGCTCATCCGGACGAACGACATCGTCACGGACGACATCGGGAACCGCTACCAGATCACCGGCGCGTACTGGAATTCGCTAGGATATGCCGCACTAGCTGAACTTCTGGAGCCGTGATGGCTGATCTTTCCGACGTCCAAAATACTCTCGGCGCGCTCGCCGGCGCCGCGCTTTACCCGAGCGGTCCCTCTTCGCCCAGTGCCGTCAACATCGGCGTGGTGATTCGAAGCGGCTGGCCGGTTCCGGAACAGTTGAAGGCAATTCTCGCGGATGGCAACGCGATGATCAGCGTCTACCAGATGAGCGGGATGGGTCAGAACACGACCCGCTTTCTGGGGGATGACGATGCGCAGACCGCCGTACCCGTCGCCGATCTGACGTTGGGAATATACGGCTACCGCGTAACGGTGGGCGGCAGGATCAACCCCGGTGAGGCGGCGACGCTCACCGTCAACTACCAACCGTACAGCTATCAGGTCGCCGAGAACGACACCGTGAACACGATCGCCGCTGCGCTCGCCGCGCTAATCCCCGGCGCGTCTGCGAGCGGCTACGTGATCACGATCAACGGCGCGTTCGATATCAAATGCGCTGTTTCCGTGCCCGTCGTCACGCAGCAGGAAATTGGCCGCCAGACACAGGTTTTCATGCTGGTCATCTGGGCGCCGTCGCCGGCGGCGCGCGACGCGATCTGCAAGACGCTCGAGTTGGCATTCAAGCTACAACCCCGCATTCCCATGCCAGACAACACGTGGGCACGGCTGATTTACCGCGGCACCATCGAGCAGGACGGCAACGAGAAGCAGGGGATCTATCGCCGCAATCTGCTGTACGAGGTCGAGTACGTGCTGCTCTCGCCGACCACGTCGAATACGGTAACGAACTTCGGCGTGACCACCACGCCGACCAGCGGCTCGCCGCGAACCACCAATATCTGAGGCACATATGGCAAAGGTGCAACAAGCCGCAAAAGTCGATGCAACGCCCGAAGTCGGCAACGGGCCGGCCAGCACGCTGGCGCACTATCTTGTGGTCCGGCACGCGTTCGACGACTACCGCAAGGGCGACGCGATTCGCGCCGAGGCCGACATCATCGCCGTACTCGCCAGCGAGAACGCGCGCAACGTGCACAAGGTCATCGCGGAATGAAACAGGATCTCAACCGTTTGGCCGGCATGGCGCTTCGCAAAGCTGTCGAACGGCACGTCGATAAGGAAGCGACTCCGCAAGTCTGTCAGCGCATCAAGCGCGAATTCGTGCAGATTATGCGGGACGAATTCGGCGTCGACTGGAGCCGCTACGCGCGCCAGATCAGCGTGAGTTTCATCGACGGCAACAAGCCGAATTTGACGGTGCCGCCGCGTCTTCTGAAGCGAACCGTCCACTAACCGCAACCGCGACACCATCACTTAAACCGCCCTGTTGGGCGGTTTTTTTCGTTTACGGCCGCCTTCGGCGGCTTTTTTATTGCCGGAGCGCAAACATGCCCGTCTATCAGGCTGGATCACTCAACACCACGGCACTGCAGGCGGCGGACCTGTACGTCATCATTCAGCCGCCGGGCGTCGCTTACATCAACGGCGTGCCGACCGATGGCCTCGGTCTGGTCGGCGTCGGCTCGTGGGGGCCGGTCAACGCGCCGATGATGGGTATCGGCACCAACGCGCAGGCGCAGCAGATGGTGGGCGGCGTGACGTTTCGCGCGCACGACATCGCCACCGCCGTTGCCGTTGGCGTCCAGAACAACGTCCAGAATTTCATTCTGGTGCGCGTCTCGGACGGTACCGACACAGCCGCCAGTGCGGCGCTCAAGGACACGGCGGGATCGCCCGTCACGGGCATGACGTTGACCGGCCTCTACACCGGCATCGTCGGCAATGGCATCACTGCCGGGATCACCACCGGCACCGCGGCGAATACCTACAAGCTGTCGATCCAGCGCGCTGGTTTTACGCCCGAGGTCTACGACAACGTGTCGCCGGGCGTAAGCGGCGGTGCCGTCACACCCGGCACTGGCTTCACCTCCGTCCCGGCGCTCACTATCTCCGCGCCGCAGGCCGCCAACGGTGTCCAGGCGACTGGCACGATCAGCCTGAAGGTGCTGTCCGCCAACGTGACAGGTGGTGGCGCGACCGGCGGAACTGGATACGTCACCGGCGACACGTTGACGCTGCCCAACGGCGTGATTCTGAGCGTGACGGCCGCGTCCGGCGTCATTACCGCCCTCACCGTGGCGAACGCCGGCGCTTTGACGGGCGGCACTGCGCCGACGGCGGCGGTCGCACCTTCCGCGACGTCCGGCGTCGGCACGGGCGCTCTGGTCAACCTCGTGTGGGGATTGGGCGCATTCACCCCGGTCAATCCGGGCGCCGGCTATACCAGCGCCACCGCGACCCTCACTGGGGGCGCCGGCACGGGCGGCTCGCTCTCGTTGACGACGAGCGTCTGGCTGAACCTCGTGAACGCCGTCAACAACGGCCAGACTGGCTTGCGCGGTCCGTCGCAAAACGTGATCGCCACCTTGGGCACATCGAGCAACGCGCCGAACCTCACCACCACGTACACGCTGTCGGGCGGTACCGACGGGGCCGCAGGCGTGACCGACACTACGCTGGTCGGCGCGGACGGTCTCACGCGGTCGGGCATGTACGCACTGCGCAAGTCCGGAGCACAGGTGGGCAACCTGATCGATTGCCAGACCTCGACCACGTGGAGCGCCCAACTCGCATTCGGCCTTCAGGAAGGCATCTATTTTCACAGCGCGAATCCGGCGGGCACCAGCATCACGAACAGCGCGGCGGCGCTCGCGAGCGCCGGTGTCGACGGTTACGGCTTTGCGTGCCTGGTCGGCGACTGGTCGTACTGGCAGGACACCGTCAACGGCGTGAACCGCATGCTCTCGCCCGCTACGTTCACGTCTGCGCTGCAGGCGGCGACGAGCCCGGAGCAGTCGGTGCTGAATTCTCCGATCGCCGGCGTCATCGCCACGCAGCGCAGCATGCAGAACTCGCCCTACAGCGATGCCGAAATCGCGCTGTGCGCGACCTCGCGGCTCGAAGTCCTGACCCTCGGCGCGCCGGCGGGCAGCATCTTCGCGTGCCGCACTGGCCGCAACGCGAGTAGCAACAGCGGCACGAACGGCGACAACTACACGCGGATGACGAACTACATCGCTTTCACGATCGCTTCGGCGTTCGGCTACGTGCCCGGCAAGGTTCAGACGGTCAATCTGCGCCGCAACGTGAAGGGCGCCATGGACGCGTTCTTCGCGAACATGCAGGCGAACAACATGATCGGGAACGTCAACGCGCCGACGCAGCCCGGCTGGTCCGTGCAGATCGACGCAAACAACAACCCGTTCAGTCAGGTCGCGCTCGGCTACATGGTCGCCACGGTGATGGTCACGTATCTCTCGATCGTCCGGTATTTCCTGGTGAACGTCGAGGGTGGCCAGTCCGTCACCGTCAATCCGGTCCAGTAGTCCTCTCCCCTTGCAATCCAGCCGCCTGCGGGCGGCGTTTTCATTTCTGGAGTAAGCCATGCCTCAAGCAGGTTTAAACATCGGGAGTGACTACCGGTTCGACGTTCTCACGGCAACCGGCCTGCTCACGCTTCCGACGCTGTTGCGGTTCAACAAGAAGAAGATCACAAACAAGCTGACGGTCAAGCCGCTCAACACGCTGCCGATCCATCTCTCTTTTCAGGAGGGCGGCTGGGAAGGCACATTCGAGGTGTCGCGCGCGGACTCGACGCTGGACGACTATTTCGCCGCTCTGGAAGCCGCGTACTACGCGGGCGTGAACCAGCCGTCCGGATTCATTCAGGAAACGATCCAGGAGATCGGCGGCAATATCAGCACCTACCAGTTGCAGGGCGTCGTGCTGTATTTCGACGACGCTGGCGACGTCGAAGCCGAGAAGAACGTGATCCAGAAGGTCTCGTTTCTCGCCAGCACCCGCATCAAACTGAGCTAACTCCATGACCGATCTGAACGTTACCCAATCGAGCGGCGATCAGGCCGCTCCCGAAGGCAAACCCACCATCAACGGAAACACGCTGGTGGTATCCGTGAAAGACGGCCGCAAACTCACACTCACCTATCCCGGTCCGCTCGCGCAATACAAGCTGGTTCGGGCGATGGGCCCCGTCGAATCTGAAAACGCGCGGCTCTGTCGGATGTACATGCCGCTCATCTACCTGAGCGCGATCGACGAAACGCCAGTTCTATTGCCGACCTCGATGTTGCAACTCGACGCGCTGGTCGAGCGTCTCGGTCATAAAGGGCTCGCCGCCTTGCAGGACGGCGTCCAGGTGTTCGACGCTTCCGACGAGACCGAAGAAGCAAAAAAATAAGCCGGGATCCGGGCTTGCGTCAGACACTAATGCTGACTCAGGCAGGGGTCCCGTGGGACGTGGTGATGAATCTCTCGCGCGCCGAATTGCTCGGTTACTGCGTCGCGGTCGGCGAACTGAAGGGCGGCACGTTCGCATGGAGTCGCCTTGAGTGGGAGCAACCCAAGGGGCCGTGATGAAGGAATATAAGTCGTTTGGTGCGTTTGCTCGCGCATTGGAACGAGCCGCCGCGGAGCTGGAAGCCTCATACGCGACCGCGATGGAGGCGGGCGCGCTTGTGGTCGAAGCGGCCGCCGTCGCAGAGTTCGGCCACTATCAGCGCGAGGACATGGGTCCGTTCACACCATGGGCCGAACTGAAGGATGCGACCAAACAGGTGCACATCCAGACAATCGTCGACGACGAAGCTGCGGCCGACGCCGGTCCCAACACACCAGAACTGCTCAAGGGCCAGTTGCGAGCGAGCGTCAAGCACGAAGCAGGCCCCAAAGAATTCGTGGTCGGCAGCGAGGCGCAGGTGATGGTCTGGCAGGAACTCGGCACGCCGAAAGGGTTGCCACCTCGTCCTGTTCTGGGTGTGGCTCTCTTTCGAAACATCAATCCTGTGCTCGAACTTGTCGGACAGGCCACGGTAGATACGCTCACAGGCAAAAAATGATCAACGCGTACGCGATCGGCGTCACCGCCACGCTCGAAGACAATGTCACGGCGCGGTTGATGGGCATCGTTGACTGGTCGGACAAGGCCAACGCGAGCCTGCTCGAACTGACCTCGACGCTGCGCAAGTTGTCAGGAGCGGGCATCAGCCTGTCGCGCAACCTCGACAAGGCTGCGGCCGCATCGACCGCCCTGGGCGATACGTCCGGTGGCCTCACGCGCGCTAGCTACGTGCTTGACACGATGGCCGCAAGCAGCGCGGACCTCGCGCGCAACATGGCTGCTGCGCGCGCTGAGGGCAACGGCCTCGGTAGTGGCATGCGGCCCGGTGGTGGCGGTGGTGGTGGCGGCAACGACGGCGCGCCCGGCGGCGCCTCGCGAGAATCCGGTAGCGGACGCGTGGCGACCGGCGCGGGAGTTGCGACGGCCGGCATGCTCTATGGCGCGTACGAGAATGCGCGCCTTGCCGACACCAACGTCAAGTCGGTCGCGACTGCGCAACTGCCGTTTTCCGAGTGGCAAAGCAGCATCGAGGATCTGCGCAGCCGCGAAATGGAGTACGCGAGCAAATACGCGTGGGCCACTGGCGGCCATATCGAACCGTTCGCCGAATCGCTGCTCGACGGCGCGCGGCTCATGCGCACGCTTTCCGCCGACAAGCAGAAGGAGATGCTGGACCACGCGATGCCGTACATCGCGCTCGAGGCGAAGCTCAAAGGCGTGTCGATGGGCGAATCGACGGATGCGTTCATCGGTCTGTCGCACATGGCCGGCGCGTACGATCCGAAAGATGCCGAGCCGCTGTGGGAATCGATGCTTCAGGCGTCGCTCACGTCGCACGCGTCGCTCGGGCAAATCGCGCGCGCAGCGAGTTACGCGCTGCCTTCACTGCATGCCGCCGGTGCGAACTCCAGCGACGTGATGCTGCTCGTGGCCACCATGATGCAGGGCGGCATCATGAACACGAAGAGCGGCACGTGGTTGAACGCGATGGCCTCCAATGCGTTGCCGAACACGCTGGGAAGCGGCCTGTTCTCGAATAAGAAGCAGAACGAGGCACTCCACGAACTGGGCCTGTACAAGGGCAACAAATCGCAGTTCTACAACAACGGCAGCATGGACCTCATGAAGGAGGTCGCGATTCTCGCCGCTGATCGGGAAAAGATGGAGCCGCTGAAGTTCAACGCCCTGTTGAAGATGGCGTTTGGCACGCAGGGGCAACGCGGTGCGTCGTTCTTCAGCGAAGACACCACGATCGCGAACCTGCATGCGCTCGCGGACCTGAAGAACCAGTCACAGCCGCCGATGGACATCGGCAGGATGATCGGACAGGTCAGCACCGTGGGACTCGCCGACCAGACGATCGCGAACGCGAACATCACGCTGATGAACGGCACCGCCACGCTGATGGGGCCCATCAACTCGGCGCTGAAAGGCACCGGGTCTTTCTTTGAGAAAACGGCGGATTTTACGAAAGATCACCCGGTGGCTGGTGCAGCATTGGATTTTGGGATGCTGTTCAGCGCGGCGGTGCTCGGGATGGGCGCGTGGAGTGGCGCCAAGGGCGCGTCGACGATGCTGCAGAAAGGCGTCACCGGTCTCGCAAAAAACCTGACGTCTGGCGCTGGATCACTGCTGTCTCGCGCGGCCACCATGCTGACTGGCGAAGAGATTGGCTTAGCAGCGCTGGCAAGTGCTGGTGGCGTGGTCGCCATCAGCTCGCTTCTGGCGGCCGGGATCGGCTACATGATCCAGCGCGGCCTCGACGCCGCCGCGTCAAAAATGACTCCCGACCAGCAGAACACGTTCTATCAGGGGGTCGCAGGCGGAGTGCCGCTCACGTTCGGCAATAAGGTGACCGAGCCTGTCGCGCCTTACGGAAAAGTCGGCGAATGGATTCACAACCATTTTTACGTCGACAGTCAGGAAGTCGCGACGAAGATGATCCCGCCGAAATCGACCGGGCCGACCGGCATGAATCCATCGGCGTCGCCGTTTAGTCCGGGCATGGGGATGTACTGATGAATCCGTTCGTTACGCTCACTCTCGACACGCCGAACGGCTCGTTCGTGTTCGACGGTGCCGAGGTTCCGGAACGCATCAGGTTTGGCGGCTCTCAACTTCTGGCGGTCGAGAAGATGATCGGCGGCCGGCGGCGCATCAACGCACTCGGTGCCGACGACGCGCCGCTGGAATGGTCGGGCATCTTTCTCTACGCCTCGGCGCTTGCGCGCGCGCGATTTCTCGACTCCGTGCGCCGCGAGGGGCTGTCCTGCACGCTGACGTGGGACGCGCTCCGCTTTCAGGTGACGATCGCGGAGTTCCACGCCGATTACGAGAAGCCGTTCAAGATCCCCTACTCGATCAAGTTTGAGGTGGTCGAGGATGAGACTGCCACGGTGGACTCGGTGCCGGCCATCACGCCGGCGCAGTCGCTGGCCACCGATATGGCGCGTATGGGGACGCTCTCGAACTGCATCGGCGATTCGACGCTGAACGGGCTGGTCGGCGACCTTCAGACCGCGATGAATGCCGTCAGCGCGGCGGCGCAACCTATCGCGAACGGCCTGAAGGCGGTGACGTCGTTCGTCGCGGGCGTGGCCAATTGCGCGGATCAGGTGGTCAACACGGTTGCGGGCGCCGTCTCCGCGGTCGTCTCGCCGCTCGCGGCGGTCGCGTCGCACGTGCAGTATCTGATCAGCTCCGCCGAAGGCATCATGGCCAGCGGATCTGGCGTTCTTCCCGGTTTGCCGGCCTCGCAGACCGCGTTCACGGTTCTCGCGCGGATGAACTCCGCAGTGCAGTTGCCCGAACTGTACGAGCTGCGCAGCATCACGGCCCGGATGCAGGTCAACCTTCCGTTGGTGACGACACCCAGCAGTCCGAAGACCATCACGGTGGGCGGCGGCGACCTTTACTCCATTGCCGCCCAGCAGTATGGCGACGCGAGTCGATGGGTCGATATCGCGGCCGCGAACAACATTACCGACCCGGTGCTCACCGGTATCAATACCCTGACGATTCCAGCCTGATGCTCAACCAAATTCCGACCACAGGATCTCTCGTCTCTCCGCGCGCGATCCTGAAGGTTGGCTCGACGGTCATCGACTGGACAAGCTGGGAGGCAGAGCACAACTCGATCTACGAAGCGGGAACGTTCCGCGTCGAAGTGCCCGCCGTGTTCGGCGACTGGCCGTGGTGGACGCAGCAGACCGAGATCATCGTGGACGTGTATGTGGGTTTCCCGAAAGATCCGGAGAACTACTCGTCGCAGGACCTGACGCTGTTGCAGACGTTCAGGATCGACGAGATCCGGATCAACGCCGCAACGCAGGGCATTTCGCTGGTCGGACGCGACCTGACATCGCTACTGACGGATCAGAAAATCGACGTCAAATTTCCGAACCAGACTGCCGCGCAAATCGCGACAACGATTGCAAAGCAGGTCGGCCTCACACCGAACGTACAGTCGACAAAAGATCTGATCGGCCATTTCTTTACGCTGGACCACGTGAGCCTCCATCGTGAGAAAACGATGTGGACGCTGCTCACGTATCTGGCCCAGCACGAGGGTCTGCAATGCTTCGTACTGGGTCGCACGCTCTACTTCGGCGCATTCGGAAGCGCGTTGTCGAGTGAGCCGTACCTGATCCAGTACGACCCGCCGACCGCCGACCGGCCCTATCCCATGTCCAATGCCCTGGATATCGACTTCGCTCACGATCTGACGCTCGCGCAGGACGTATCGGTGCGCGTGCGCAGTTATCACGGCGAGAAGAACGCCGCCTATACGTCGATCGCCACCGCCAGCCGAACCGCCAAGCGGATCGAACGGGACGCTCAACTCGCGCAGACCTTGCAGCGTTACGACTTCACGTTCGCGGGTCTGACGCAGGCGCAATGCGATGCGAAGGCCCAGCAGTTGCTGGCGCAGATCAGCCAGCACGAGTTCAAGATGTCCGCGAAGCTGCCTGGCGACACGCTGATCTATCCATGGACACCAGTCGTCGTGCAGGGTACGAACACGCCGTTCGATACGACGTACGCCGCAGCGCGCATCAAGCGCCGCTGTCAGGCCGATCCGCCGCGCTTCGACATGACCGTTCACGGGAAGACGGTCACTGCGCAGCAGTCCGTGGAGCTTTCATGATCGAGCACATCAAGCGCGTCGTGTCCGAGTTCATGTCGAACTTCACGTCAACCAAGTACGGCCAGATCAGTGCGTACAACCCGAACGATTACACGGTCAAGGTGCTGATCATGCCGACGTTGCAGGAGACCGGCTTCGTTCCCCTCGCGGCGCCATGGGTAGGCAATAACTTTGGCGCCGTGTTCGGTCCCGCCGTTGGCGACGCGGTGCGCCTCGACTTCGTTGACGGGAATGTCGAGGCGACGATCGTCGGCAGCCGCTTCTTCAACAACGGCGCGCGGCCCCCTGTTGTCCAGTCGGGGCAGGCGGCGATCGTCGACAGCAAGGGCTCGTATATCAAGCTGAACAACGACGGCACCATCAACATCAACGCCGCGACCGGCATGTATTTCTCGGCGCAGACGATTGCTTTGCAAGCAACTCAGACGATCGGCCTAACCGCTGGCACCGAGGTTACGAACTCTGCACCGCAGATCGAACTCGACGGACAGGTCACTCAGGGCACAGGACCGCAGGGCGGCTTCGCCACCCTGAACGGGCCGGTCACAGTGAACAACGACCTTACCGCACAAGGCAAGAGCGTCCATAACCACACGCACCTCGAACATGGTGCAGGCAGCCAGACCAGCCCGCCGACCTGAGACTAGACGATGCCCGATTCTTTCCACTGGTGGGGCCAGGACATTCAGTTCTCGGCCTCAGGCGACGACCTGCTCGCGAGCGGCGTGACGGAGTTGAACCAGCGGATCGTGCGCGCGTTACTGACGCCGACCGGTTCGTACATCTGGCACCCCACCTACGGCGCGGGTCTCGGTCGATTCGTCGGCCGCGCCCTCTCACCCGAAGAGTTCGCGCTGATCAAGTCGCTGATCGGCGGAGTACTGGCGATCGAGCCGGATGTGCAGAAGCAGCCGGCGCCAACGTTCACGTATCAGAACGACGCGACCGGGCTGTTGAGCGTCACGATCAACTACACCTACGCGCCAACCAGCGTCCCGCAGACCCTCAATTTCAACGTGCCGGCATATGGCTCTTAACCAGCAAAGCTTCACGACGCTCGTCCAGCAGCAGGTCGCGGCGATCCAGTCGGCGGTCGCGTCCAGCGCGTCGGCGGTCGCGACACTCCTGTCGTTCGTGATCGGGTCGATCGAACTCGCGCGCGTCGAGGCGGTCGCTGCTGTATCGATGTGGCTCCAGTCGCTGGTGATGCAACTGCTGGCCGTCACCCGGCTGTCGACCTCCACCGGTAGCGACGTCGACAGCTTCATTGCGGATTTCGGCTGCCCGCCGCGAGAACAGGCGGTGCCGGCCACGGGACAGGTGGTGTTCTCGCGATTCACGCCGACCGGCGTCGCGACGATTCCAGCGGGCGTCTACACGCCAAACGCAAACGGAATAGGAGGCAGCTATTCCGGCGGCGCCATGGTGCTCACCGCGGACGGCACCCAGCCGTTTCAGGTTATTCCAGATTCGACGCAAACGTACTGGAACGCGGCAGCGAACGCCTACGTCATTCCGGCCGGCATCACCAGCGCTCAGGTCACGGTTCAGGCGGCCAACGCGGGGACGCAGGGAAACGTCGCGGCTGGCTCCATCACGACGATCTCGACGGCGATCGTCGGCGTCGATACGGTGAACAATCCGGGCTCGTTCGCAAACGGCGTGAATCAGGAATCCGACGCCGCGGTGATGGCGCGCTTCCAGTTGTACGTGCAGGGTTTGCGCGCCGCAATCCTGACGGCCGTCGAGTCAGCAATCGAAGGTGTCCAGCAGGGCATCCAGTACGAGATCGTCGAAAACCAGACGCTCGCCGGCGCCACGCAATACGGCTTCTTCTACGTGATCATCTCTCCGTTCACGTCGGCGCTGCACGACGCAGTCTATTCGGCGATCAATGCGGTCCGTGGCCTGAGCATAACCTTCGCGGTGTATGGCGCTTCTTCCCTGACCGCCAACGTGGTGGTGACGGTTTCGGCCGCGCCGGGATACACGTTGGCGAACGTCGAGGCCGCCGTGCAAACAGCGATCGAGAATTTCATCGCATCGGTGCCGCTGGGCGGCACGCTTTCGTACTCGCAACTCTACGCGGCCATCTGGGCGGTGCCGGGCGTGGCGATCCCCGTAACTGGGCTGACGATTAACGGGGGCACGTCCGACCTCGTCGCCACGGCACAGCAACAGGTAACGGCCGGAACTGTGACGGTGAACTAATGGCGATCGGCGATCAGAACGACATCTTCACGCGCCTGAAGGCGCAGATCCCGACCTCGTGGTTCAAGCTCTCACCGAACTTCGATGCCACTCTGCAAGGCCCAGCGTGGGCGCTGTCGACGAACTACGCTCAGATCACGTATGCGACGTTGCAAACGCGTATCGCGACAGCGACCGACGGCTATCTCGACCTGATCTCGAACGATTTTTTCGGAACGGCGTTGCCCCGATTACCGAATGAGCAGGATGGCCCATACCGCGCCCGGATTCTGGCCAACCTCTTCGTGAAGGGCCCAACGCGCGCCAACATGTCCGCCGTGCTGACGCTAGTCACGGGTCGCGTGCCGACGATCTTTGAGCCTTCCAACACGACCGATTCGGGTGGATGGGATGGCGGCTTTTACTGGGACACCGGCGTAGGTCAATGGGGCGCACCGATGCCCTATCAAAGCTTCGTCACCGCCTATCGACCGCTCACGAGCGCACAGTCGCTTGGCGAACTCGATTCGTGGCGATGGTCGTGGGACTCGTACGGGGCGTGGTCCGATCAGCCCGTCACGGCGATCAACGACGCGGCCATCATCGCTGCCGTCGAGTCCACACGAATGACCGGCACCGTCGTCTGGATGCGAATCGCGAACAACCCGATCACACCCTGACCTCTCCTCGCAATAACCAAGCCGCCTTCGGGCGGCTTTTTTCGTTTACGGAGTCTGAATGGATCGCGCCACCGTTTATACGCAGGAACAGGGCCGCAGCGTCGATTTCCTGTTCGCGCAACGCGCCACGATGATCGGTCTGGGCAAGCTCGCACAGGCGATCATGGGCGGCAACACGATGGTTCGCGGGCTGCCCGTCGCGCCGAACTCGCCGGCAGCGCTCAATGTGGTCGTGGGGATCGGCGAAATTTACTCGCTGGCCCAGGTGGACGCCACGGCATGGGGCGCCCTGCCCGCCGACACGACCGACTTCATCGTGAAGCAAGGCCTGAACATGGCCGCGCAGACAATCGCGACGCCCGCGCCGACTACCGGTGGCTACAGCATCGCGTATCTGATCGAAGCCCAGTATCAGGACCAGGACACGAACCCGGCGGTCTTGCCGTTCTACAACAGCGCCAACCCGCAGCAACCGCTGAATGGCCAGGGCGGCAATGGCGCGGCGCAGGCGACCGAGCGGCAAGGCGTATGCGTTATCCAGGCAAAAGCCGGGATTGCCGCGCCGACCGGCACACAGATCACGCCCACGGTCGACGCCGGCTGGACGGCGCTTGCCGTCGTGACCGTTGCATTCGGTCAGACGAGCGTCGTATCGGGAAATATCACGGTCCCCGCCGGCGTGCCGCAGTTGACGAACATCCTGCAGATGATGCAGACCGAGTCGACGAACTACGCGGTCGACACCAGTACGACGCCGAACCAGATCAGCATCGCATTGACGCCGCCGATCACGTCGTACACGGACGGCATGCAGTTGAACTTTCGCGCGGCGAACAACAGCAGCGGCGCGGTCAATATCAATGCGGGCCCGGGGAACGTCTCACTCTCTGGCGCCGCCGGCGCGCTGCAATCCGGGGAGATCGTCTCTGGCGGTTACTACACCGCCGTCTACCAGTCGAACACCGGGACCGCGGTGCTTGTCGGGCAAGGCGCGGGCGCCGAGCAAATCAACCCTGCAACGCAAAGCAAGCACGCTGTCCAGTTGCAGCAGGCGCAGGCGATGCGGGGAACCTATAACGGCTCCTACTCGTACAGCACTTCACAGGCTCTGACCGCAGCCCAAGTCGGATCGGAAATCATCTTTTTCGGTACGAGCGCGGGTACATTTTCAATGCCGCAGGGTTCGACGATTTCTCAGGGGAGCGGCTTCAGCATCGTCAATGCCAGCGTGACGGCCGTTTTGACGGTGGCGCTTTTCTCCGGCGACCAAGCGTTGTCGGGCGGCAGCGTCACGCCCACCTCTATCTCGCTCCAGCCGGGTGACGACCTTGAAATTACTCGTTCGGGCGCGGCGACACAATGGATCGTTACGGGCTCGGCCATTCGCCAGTTCAATCCGCTCGTAGTCGCCGCCGCAACCGCCAGCACGCATGCCCTACAACTGCAGCAAGCACAGGCTATGCGCGGCACGTTCAATGGCGCGTACGCCTATAACAGTTCGCAAACTCTGACCACGGCGCAAGTTGGAGCGATCATCAATTTTTACGGTACAACTGCGGGAGCCTTCGCTGTTCCGCAAGGCTCGACGGTCGCGCAGGGAAACGGGTTCTACATTTTGAATGTCAGCACGGCAGTGTTGACGATCAACCTTTTCTCCGGAGATCAGGCTCTTCCGGGCGGTGGGGCAACGCCAACGTCGATCGCGATGCAGCCTGGCGACGATCTCGAAATTACGCGGTCAACCGTTTCTACACAGTGGCTCGTCGGCGGTTCGTGCATTCGGGAGTTCAATCCGCTTTCTGTCGCGGCTGCTACGGCTGGTCAGCATGCGATGCAGTTTCAGCAAGCGATCGGCCGGCTTATCAACGTGCAGACTTTCGCTGCGGCGGGCACGTTCACCTACACGCCTTCGGCAGGCACGAATAGCGTGGTTGTTGACGTGCATGGCGGTGGGGGCGGCGGCGGCAGCGTCGTTTCGACCGGTGCGTCGCAGGTGGCCGCTTCTGCCGGCGGTGGTGGCGGCGGGTTCGCGCAGAGCCGGCTCCTGAGCGGCTTTTCCGGTGCCTCGGTAATCGTGGGGGCAGCGGGGCCTGGTGGAACGACCGGCGGCGGCGCAGGCGGTTCTGGCGGATCGAGTTCGTTCGGTGCCCTTCTTTCTGCCACCGGCGGCGGCGCCGGTGCTCCGGGCGCTGCTGTGGCGAACACTGCGTCTTCGATGGCTCCCGGTGGTCAAGGCGGTACTGGCACTGGTGGGAATCTCATCAACAGAAACGGAGTCACCGGTGGCAACGCCACGACTATCGGAACCAGTATTGGTCGTGGCGCCGGCGGTCCTACTGGTGGTGGAATCTCAAGCGGTGGCGACGGCCTTCAGATCGGATCAAGTGTGTCGGCGGGAGCGGGTATCAATGGTCAACCGGGGTATGTGCGCGTGTGGGAGTATGCGTAAATGAAAACGTATGCACGAATCGATGCGGCAGCCGTCGTAGAATTCTTCGAAACGGATGGAGACATCGCAGACATGTTCCATCCGGATCTCGTGTGGGTGGACGTCACCGCTGCTAGCCCGGTGCCTTCGCTTGGGTGGTCGGCCACAGAGACTAACGGAAAGTGGACGTTTGCCGCCGCTGCGGCGCCTGTCGTTACGCCGCAAATGGCAGCACTGGCCGCACTCGCTGCAGGCATCTCGATAGTGAGCACCGGTACACCAGCACTCAACGCGACGTACGCATGCGACTCACTTACCCAGTCGGATATCGTCGCGATCGAGACGAGTCTGAACGCTGGGAAGGGCTTTCCTGGCGGCGGTGGCTCGTTCAACTACCCGGATGCCGCCGGCGTCATGCACACCTTCAGCGAGTCGAATTTTTCGAACTTCGCGGCGGCAGTTCGAGACTACGTCTACGCTCTCAAATCGGTCATGTCAGGCGCATCCTCGACGCTTCCCGCAGCATCCACGACGATCGCTTAGTCGGGCGCAGGTACAGGGTTTTCTTTGCTGGGCTGCTCGGTCAACGGAGGGGTGATGAAGCGCCCTTTTTTATGATGCAGTTCAGCGAGCTTCCGGTCCTTCGTGTGCATCGTGTCTCCCGTTTCAAACTCGATGCGATATGTCACTTCCAACGCCCCGTCGATCATGATTTTCTCCTTTTGAGGGCGGTAGTCTAACATCGCCCGAGAACGCGATCAGAACCGGTAACGCCCGATCAGCATATCGACCGAATGCCAGATCGGCGGCCCGGAGTTGTTGCTCGTCGGCTTCACGAAGAAGTGCTGATAGACGAGCGACAGGTTTTTATAGCTTGCGGTCGCGCCGACTACCGCGCCGACGCGCCAGCCGTCCGAGCTCGCATAGTGCAGGCTGATCGGGTCGGTCTGCCAGTCGTGATAGACGATGTTCGAAACGTCTTCCGACCAGACGGTCTTGTGGATGAAAGGCCCTGCCTCGATGCCGACCCGCCAGTTGCCGGTCTGGTAGTACGGCTCAAGCGAGAGGATGAAGCCGGCTTCGTGGCCGGAACCGTGATAGTTCGCGAGCGGCAGGCACGGGCCGTTGCAGGCCTTGGTCTGGACGTTGTAGTTCGCGTCGAGCGGCACGGCCTGGGCATCGGTGTGCACGGTACCGAGCCAAGCCCAATCGGCATGCCAGTCAACGCCCCAGTTCGCGGTCCGCCAGACGGGGCCGGTGAGCCCCGCTTCGAACGCGGGCGCCTCCAGCCGCAGCTTGTGCGCGAAGGCGTCCTGATACCAGTAGCCGTCGGGCCCCTTGCTGTATACCGAGGCTCCGACGCCAGCTTCGAGGTGTACGTAATCGGTGATCGAATCAGCGCGCGCACCCGACGCGACGCAGCCGAGAGAAAGCGCTACTGCTGCGGCTCGCCACCCGGCGCCATGTCGATTACCGCCCCGTACGACCGCGCGAGATCGTGAAGTTGCTCGACGTTCGTGATGTGCATGCCGCGCAGCAGAGCGAGCCCGAGCATGCCGTACATCAGGACGTGGAAGCCCATTTCCCGCCTTTCCTTGTCGGAAGTGTATTTGTGAAACTGACCGCTGGTCGACACGCCGAACAATTCGGCCATCTGGGAATTGGTAAATGACAGCTCCTCTCTGAGGCGCCGAAGCTCTTCCCGCGGGATGGGCTGAAAGTGCATGGGGACGAAATCCAAGCGCGCGTGCGAACGCGCCAAAAATGATCTTCATGGCGAGGTTCCTTTCGGAGTATCGGGCACCGCGGAGTGCTTAGCCCTGTGCATCGAAGAATATCACCTTTAGGGTGATAGTCAAGCAGCAAATAACACGACCATCAAGCCGCCTTTGGGTGGCTTTTTTCATTCCGGGGATTCATGGAAGCCAAAGACATGCTCAGCCTCCCTGACGATGAGTTTCGCGCTCACGTCGTCGAATATCTGGTGGCGCACGATGCGGCGATTGCCGAAAACACGGCAGTGACGCGAAAGGTGGAAGCGACTGCCGAGCAGGTTGCTGAAGACACCGCGCTGATCCGCAGCATTCTCGGAGACGTGGCGGCCGGCGCCCTTTTCATGTGTCGTCTGGCCGCCGCGTGGCGCTTCTTCCAGAAGCAGGTGTTTATTCCGATCGTGCTGCCGTTCCTCGCGCTGTACGGCTTCTGGTACTACGGCGAGTATCACCGGTTCCCCGCGTGGCTTGCGGACTGCTTCAAATTCCTGATGGCGGTCCTATGAACCTCACGGCAGCCATCGTCGCCGCCGGCTGTGGCGCGTCGCCGTCGCGCGCGGCACTATTCGCGCCACTGCTGCAACTCGCATGCGACCACTACCAGATCACCGCACCGCTCGATGTCGCGGCGTTCCTCGCGCAGACCGGCCACGAATCGCAGCGCCTGCTCTACACGAAGGAGTTGTGGGGGCCGACGGCGGCGCAGCGCGCGTATGAGCCGCCATCGCAGAAGGCGTCCGCACTCGGCAACACACAGCCCGGCGACGGCCAGCGATTTTGTGGGCGCGGACTGATTCAGATCAGTGGGCGCCGCAATTACACGCTCGCAGCGATCGGCTTGGATCTCGACCTACTGAACCACCCGGAGCTGCTCGAACAGCCGGCGAACGCCGCCATGTCGGCCGGCTGGTTCTGGTTCAACAACAAGCTGAGTGCAATCGCGACCGCTGGCGATTTCGTCACGCTGACGCGGCGCATTAACGGCGGGACGACCGGACTCACCGACCGGCAGGAGCTATACGACGCGGCGAAGAAAGCGCTCGGCGTCGCCTGATCCCGAATCACCTCACCTCAAGCCGCCTTCGGGCGGCTTTTTCGTTTCAAGACCACGGATAGACCGGCCAGTCGAAAACGCGCTTCCCGGGCGCGCTGCCGTGGTCCCTCATGTCCGGGCATCTGCGGGAGATTCCCATGAAAGACTTTCCGTTTCCTCTCGTCGTGCCGATCGAAGGCGAGGCTCGCGCGTCGTCCGAGGTCATCGCGCGCGGTGTCGGGCAGCAACACGCCAGCGTGATCAAGCTGATTAGGCGCCATCTGGCCGATTTCGAAACCTTCGGAGGGGTCGGATTTGAAATCCGAACCTTTGACACGCGCGGCGGCCCGCAACAACGCGAGTTTGCAATGCTCAACGAACGGCACGCAACGCTTCTGCTCGCCTTCATGCGCAATTCGCCGAAGGTGATCGAGTTCAAGATTGCGCTCGTCAAGGAATTCTTCCGAATGCATGACGAGCTGAGCCGGCGCGAGCAATCGCTCTGGAATCAGATGCACGCGCTCATCGCGCGAGAAGTCGAATCGAAGGTGCGTGCATCGTTCGGCTCGCGCCTGATGACCGAAAGAAAACGCGAGATTCCGCGCTTTGACGAAGAGCGATCGCTGCTCGAGAGTCAGATCCAACCATCCCTCCTCACTCACTGAACCCGGCTCCGGCCGGGTTTTGCATTTCTGGAACCCCAAATGAGCGTCGAGCAAACCCACGAACTCAAAGACACGCTGACCGCGGACTACTTCGTGCCGGGTCATGCCGAGCGGGCGACAACGTCCCTGTTCGAACGAACGAAGAAATTGCTGATCGCGCGCGAAGGCGGCCGGTGCTTCATCACCAATATGACCGCCGAAGAACTCGGCGCACCGCTACAGGCCCATCACCACCCTGTCGAGCGCTGCTTCGCGACAGCGTGGAATTGGCCGCGCTTTGCAGACGACTGCAAGGCCGGTAAATGGGGGCCTCACGCGCAGGCATTCGACTGGGATTCGTTCCTGGCAGCGGTGCCTTTTGACCCGTATCAATTCGTCGACGACATGACCGTCAACGGAATGCTGCTCGGCGCTGGGCAGCACATCGGTAAGGACGAAGGTCTGCATCGTTTGCCGTTCCCGGTCTGGCTGTTCACGAAGTACGCCGTCGAAGGCTACGTCTTCTCCCCCACCGAAACCATCCACCACGATCCGGAGCATCTATGAACTCGACTCCCACCAACACCGCAATCGCTGCCGGCGCCGGCGCAGTCGTCGCACCCGTTGTCGCATACGCTGCGGCTGCTCTACATGTCGCACTGCCGGCCGACGTTCAGGGCGCGATCGTCGTGCTGATCGTCGCTGGCGCGCACTGGCTGTCGCAGCGTTTCCCGGTCAGCAAGCAACCCTCCACCACCGCGCAGTAAATCCCGCCGCGCTCGCGGCATATCCGAAGGAAATCCCATGAAAAAGCTTTTCGCCGCTTTCGCGGCCGGTCTCGTCGCGCTCGCACTCGCCGCATGCTCGACCACGCAGCAGGCTACCGCATCGGCAGATCTCGCCAAGCTGCAGACGGTCGTCACCAACGGTTGCCTGGTCGTGCAGCCCACGTTGGTGGCAGTCGCGGCCATCGATCCGGCCGTCTCGACTGTTGCGACCGCCAACGGCCTATTCTGCGCGGCGTCGAGCGCCATCACCGTCACCTCCATGCAGTCGCTCGTATCGACCGGCATTCCAGCGATCGAGCAGGCCGTTACGGCTTCGACGCTCATTCCGGCTGACCAGAAACCGCTCGTGATGGCGGGCCTCGGCGTCTTTCAGTTGACCGTGGTGAATGCTTTGGCCGTGTACGGTGCGCCGCCGCCCGCCGCGGCGCCTGCGTCCGCGCCGGTCGCCGCATCGACGCCGCTCGCCGGCGCGCCGCTGCAATGAAGCCGATCCGGGTCGCTTTCTCGGGCTCGGGCTTCAAGGTGCCGGCGCACGCCGGCGCCCTGCAGGCGATCGTCGACGCTGGCTACCAGCCAATCGAGCTCGCAGGGACGTCGGGGGGCAGTATCTGCGCAGCGCTGTACGCTGCGGGCATGTCGCTGTCGGACATGAAGACGCTGGCGCTGACGCACGACTGGTCGGACATGATGTCGTTCAGCCCACTCGCGGCGTTTCGCATGCGCGGGTTCTGCGACGGCCAGACGTTGCTGGCGTGGATGAAGGAGCACACGGGCGGAAAGACGTTTGCCGAGCTCGCGATCGACCTGACAGCGATCGCGTCGAACGTCGCCAACGAAGGGCCGTTCGAGTTCTCGCGCGCGGCGACGCCGGATTCGGAAGTAGCGCTTGCCGTTCGCTCGTCGACGTCGATTCCGTTTGTGTACGCGCCAGTCGCCGTCGGCGATGCCCTTCTGACCGACGGAGGGATGGTGAACAACATCCCGGTCGACCGACTGAAGGTCGACGCGGTACCGCGCCTCGGCGTGCAGCTGGTGAGCATGGATCTGCCGTTGCGGCCGAAGAGAAAGTTGTGGCCGCATCAGTTGGTCATGCGGTTGATCGATCTCATGCTCTCGGCGTGTGAATCGACGCACGTAAGCGCGGCGCAGGCGGCCGGTGCGCACATGGCATTCGTGGAAACCGGTTACGCGTCGACGCTGGATCGCAACATGCCGCTCGAGATCCGGCAGCGGTTGTTCAACGATGGCTATGCTGCCACCAAGGCAGCGCTACAAGCCATGGTCGGTTCGGGCGTTGCGGCCTGAGGCTTGCCCTGCACTGAGTCCCGGCGGCCCGTCCGTGCGGCATTCTCTGCGCGTGCGAGGCCTTCGGGAATCATCGCGCGGTGTCCATCGCGGCCGCGACGCGGACAATAGCTCTACGGGTCGCCGCTAGCCGATCGTCCTCGACATTTTCCCTGAACCAGCCAGACCGCAATGTGCCAGCATCTACCCAATCGTTTCCGTGGTATCGATGCCGGACTCCGATGTTCAGGCGGACGCTCAGCCGAAACACGTCAGCGTCGTCCGCGAGCGGATTCCACGGGGCGCCAGCTGTTTGCCGGCCATCGTAGCAGTCAGCAAGCCAGCACATTGAACCGTCGTCTGCCCAGACAAGGCCGATTCCTGCTGCGCGCGCGGCGCGTCTAATGAGCTCCCGGTCGCACTCGGTCACAGTATCTTTCCTGCCTTAACGGAACGCCTTATCCATCCCCGCCTCCCGCGCCCGTTGGCGCACTTCAATAGCAACTCGTATTGACCGTATTTCCGACCGCGTTGGACGTGCAGTTTAGTGGCGCTGGTTTTGCTTGTCGCTGGATCATCGCGGCGCCCAACATTGCGTTTCTTTGCGCCTGCGCGTCGGAGATAACCCAAGATTTTGACAGGTCGTCGGCCAACGTCTTTTGAATCATCGCCGCGTTTTCTGGTTGAGCCTGCATCGCGCCGCAGTACCGGATGACCCGATCCTTAGCGTCGTTCATCCTGTCAAAGTGTGGCAGAACGACGTTGCACCAGCCTGCGTACCACGCTGAATCACGCGCTCCAGAATGCAAAACTTCATAGTCACGGCCAGCGCGATCAGCGTTCATGAGCGCGTCCCTTCGGCCATCAAAGCCAATGCCTTCAACCGCGCACCCGGCCAGCACTGACAAACACAATCCCGCCGCAAGAAATCGTCTCATTTTTCTCTCTGCGCTCACGCGCACCTCTTTCAAACCCGCATCTGCGGCGCGTCAATCGTCCCTTTTGAACGACATCTTCATCCGCCTCTCCTCTTCCGCACTGAATTTATACGGAGCGTACACGCGGCCGCACCGCTTCAGTTCGCTCTCCAGCCTTCCGTGTATCTTCTGAAGTGCATCGCCGCGTGAAAGTAAAGTCGGCGCTTCCGTCGCGGCCTGCCGACGCAAATCTTCCGCCAACATGCGTAACTCGGCGAGTGTATAACGCAGAGTCTGGACTTCAAGAATTAGGCGTCGAACGTCGGAGTTTGGGTGCGCCAGCCACCAGTCACGGAGCTCATCGTACCTAGGTGGATTGAAAGGCGGAAGGGTGTTCATGGCGGGCGCAAGTACCTGTATATGCATACAGTATATCGCCCTCGGGATTTTGTGGACCGCCCGTCCAAAACCCATCTGTACGTTGTTGATTTTATTAGGCCAAACCACTCCATTAAAGTACATTCACGGGTGCGGAGCATTCGCCATTAAGTCTATGAATTTAATGCAAAAACTATGTTTTAATGCAACATGCTCCTCACCGACGTGAAGCGCGAAAACTGGGCCACGGGTGGCCGTTTGTGGTCGGAAGCCGATAAATGAAAAAACCCGCTACGCGCGACATGCTTCGCGCGTAGCGGGTTTCAAGCCGCCATACTCCCGCCGCCTAGAAGCGGTGGATGATGCCCACGCCCGCGGCGAACTGGCTGCGCGACGAAGACGGCGCGCCGTTCTGGCCGTCGCCGATATCGGCCGTTGCATTGATGATGCTGGTGCCGTTCGTCGCCAGCGTCTGACCGCCCGCGCGCTGATACGCTTCGAGTGCATACAGGCCGGTACGCTTGGACAGGCTGTAGTACTGCGAGAGGTTGAACTGCTGGTAACGCGCCGAACTGCTGATGCCGTTCGCCTGCGTCGCGCGGGTGTAGCTGTAGCCGGCCGCGAGATCCAGCGCCGTCAACGGCTTGTAGTGCAGCACCGCGCCGCCGGTGTTGAAGATCGCGGTGTTGTGGAAGCCCGAGTTGATGCCCGCGATGTACTGCACGTTCGAGTACGAGAACGACACGTCCCACTGCGAGTTGAACGCATAGCCGCCGGTCACCGCCACGCGCTGCTGCGCCTGCGCCTTCTGATAGCCGTTGTTGATGCCCGACACGCCAGCCTGCGCGCCCGCGTTCGAGGTCGTCGAATCCGCGCCCCACGCGCCGCCGCCCGGCGTCGAGTTGTTGATGCGCTGGAAGCCCACCGCGATGCCGAACGGGCCGGTGATGTACTGCAGCGCCGCGCTCCACGTCGAACCTGCATTGAAGCTGCCGGCCACGCCGCCCAGCGAATACGAGCCGCTCGCCGTCAGACCGTGGAAATTCGGCGACGTGTACACCAGCGAGTTGTTCGCGCGGTACAGCGTATCGAGCGAGTCGAGGTCGCCCGGATGCGCGCCGTATGCGCCGGTCAGCCACGTGGTCGGGCTGTAGGTCGACAGCAGCGTGTAGTACGAGGTGTACTGGCGGCCCGCCGTCAAGGTACCGTAGGTTGCGTTCGCGATACCGACATACGCCTGGCGGTTGAACGCCAGACCGTTGACGCCCTGCGCGCCGGTCGCGCTGTTGAAGCCCTCTTCCAGCTGGAAGATGGCCTTGGTGCCGCCGCCCAGATCCTCGCCGCCCTTCAGGCCGAAGCGGCTGCCCGCCCAGACCCCGTTGACCATCTTGACGGCCGAGTGGCCGCCCGTGGTCGAACCGAGCGATGTCTGACTGCTTTGATAGCCGATCCCCGTATCGATGATCCCGTACAACGTCACGCTGCTCTGAGCGTGCGCGCCAAGGGCGACCAACCCCAGGGCCGAGGTTGCCAATGCCTTTTTCATTTCTGCTCCTCTGTTAAAAATCGTTCTTGATTTGTGGCGGCACGCAGGCGCCGCCGGGTGTGGATCGGTGTGTCCGGGTTCGCGCCGGCGTTTGCCGGTGTCTTTGCGTCAGAACACCGGATGTCCATTGATCAGGCTTGGCAGCCAGGTCGAAAACATCGGGACGTAGGTGACGATGTTGATCGCGCTGAAAATCGCGAGGTAATACGGCCACGCGACCTTGGTGGTCTCGCCGATCGACACGTTGCCGATCGCGCAGCCGATGAACTGCACCGAGCCGATCGGCGGATGCACGAGACCGAGCGCGCAGTTCAGCAGAATCATGATGCCGAACTGCACCGGGCCGACGCCCGCATGCATCGCCATCGGCAGGAACAGCGGCGTGGTGATCAGGATGTGCGCCGCCATGTCGACGAAGGTGCCGAGGAAAATCTGGATCAGGTTGATGTACAGCAGCATCAGCCACGGCATGCTGGTCGCGCCGTCGAGCATGTGCTCGATGGCATCCGGAATCTCCAGGTACGCCATCTGGTAGCGCAGCATGTTCGACACGCCGATCAGCAGCAGCACCACGCCGGTCGTCTTCGCCGCCTTGGAGAGCGCGTGAAAGAGCTTCTTCATCGTCATCGAGCGGTACACGACGATGGTCAGCACGAGCGAATAGAACACGGCGATCGCGGCGGCTTCCGTCGCGGTGGCGATCCCCTTCGCGACGCACACCAGAATGATCGCGATCACCATCAAACCCGGCACGGCGCCGATGAAGGTGCGCGCGACCGCATACCAGCCGGGGAATTTCTGCAGCTCGGTCGACCCGTCGGGACGGCGCGGATAGCCGTACTTGACCGCTTGCCAGTACGCGGCGATCAGCACGAAACCCATCACCCACAGCACCGGCAGCAGACCGGAGAACAGCAGGTCGCCGATCGACACGCCGCTCATCGGATGGCCGTTCAGCGTCCCCGTGATGCCCTGCGCGGCGAACGCGTAGATGATCATGTTGGTCGAGGTCGGCATCAGCGCGCCGGCCAGCGACGAGTGCGTCGTCACGTTCACCGCGTACGCCGCGCTATAGCCCTCGCGCTTCATCAGCGGAATCACCACGCCGCCCATCGCCGAGGTATCCGCCGACGGCGAACCCGACACGCCGCCGAACAGCGTGCAGGCCACCACGTTCGCCATCCCGAGGCCGCCACGAAAATGTCCGACGGTGGCCTGCGCGAAACGCAGAATGCGGTCCGCGATACCGCCGTGCAGCATCAGCTCGCCGGACAGAATGAAGAACGGCACCGCGAGAAACGAGAAACCGTTGATGCCGGAAATCATCGCCTGCATCGCGGTGGCGGCCGGCAGACCTTCGTACAGATAAGTCAGGACGCAGGAGAGTCCCAACGCGAATGAAACAGGAACCCCGAGAACGAGAAAGACGAGGAAACTGAGTGAGAGGATGGCAAGTTCCATGGTTCTTCTAGTGGTGTTTCTTCACGAAAAGCGCGAGCAGGTTCTCGATCGAGAACATCGCGATGCAGACGCTGGCGACGACCGGAATGCAGTAACGCAAGCCTTCCGGCAAACCGAGAATCGGAATCCGGTCTTCCATCGTCGCTTCGGCCATTTGCAGACAGCCGAAGAAAATCGCCACCGCCAGCGCGATCAGGCACAGATGCTGAAACGCCGCGGCGACGAGCTGCCCCTTCGGGGGCAGCTTCTTCACCAGCGAATCGAGGCCGATGTGACCGCCCTCGCGCACTTTCAGCGCCGCGCCGAACATCGCGATGACGATCACCAGCAGAAGCGCGATCGGCTCGACGAAATCGGGCGCGTCGCTGAAGACGTAACGCATCACGACGCTGTACATCACGAGCACGCTGAGCACGGCGAGGCTGACCGACGCCACCACCACCAACGCGTTAAACAGAAAATCATTCGGGCGCTTAATGAATCTCATGGACCCCATCCAGGTGCTTGCAGAGGCTTTCAGGTGCGATAGACGAGGCCTTACTTGATGGCCTGGATCTCATCGACGATCTGCTTCATCTGCGGGGTCTTCTCGTACTTCGCCCACACCGGCTGCATCGCCTTCACGAACGCCGCGCGGTCGATCTGCGACGCCGCGACGATCGTCGCGCCGCCCTTCGTGACCGTCTTCGCCGCATCGTTCTCACGCGCGGTCCACAGCTTCTGGTAGTACGGCACCGAATCGGCGGCCGCCTTCTTGATGATGTCCTGCTCCTGCGGCGTCAGCGTGTCCCACACCTTCTTCGAGAACACCAGCACTTCCGGCGTCATCGAATGCTGCGTTTCGGAGTACACCGGCGCGACTTCGAAGTGCTTGGTCTCTTCGTATGACGGCAGGTTGTTTTCCGCCGCATCCACGAGGCCCGTCTTCAGGCCTGTATAGACTTCGGCGAACGGCATCGGCGTGGGCGTGCCGCCCATGGCCCGGATCTCGTCGACCATCAGATCGGAAGGCTGCACGCGCACCTTCAGGCCTTTCATGTCGGCCGGCGAATGGATCGCCTTCTTCGTGTAGATCGAGCGCGCGCCGCTCTCGTAGAACGTCAGCGCGATCATGCCCTTGGCCTTGAAGGCGTCGAGAATCTTCTGGCCTTCCGGGCCGTACATCACCTTGCGGAAATGATCGATGTCGCGGAACAGGAACGGCAGCGACGGAATCATCGACTCGGGGACGATCTCGTTGAACGCCGCGCCGTTCGCGCGCGCCATGTCGAGCGCGCCGATGCGCACCTGGTCGACGGTGTCGTTTTCCGAACCCAGTGCGCTGTTGCCGAACACCTTCACGGTGTCCTTGCCGCCCGTCGCCTTGCTGATCTCCTCGCCCATGAACTTCACGGCCATGTTGGTCGGATAGGTGTCGCCATGCACGTCCGACACGCGGAACGTGCGGGCGTGGGCCGATGCGGCGCCGAAGGCCAGCACCGAGGCTGCGACGATTAGTGAAACGCGGGAGGAGGCAAACTTCTTGTTCATCGTGACATTCCTTGTAAATAGGCCATCCAATCGATTGCGGAGGGCGGGCGGCGAATGCTTGCCATGCTGGCGTGTGCGTCCCCGGCACCGGTGCTCAGCGCTCCTGTCAGACATCTCGACATCTTTTACTTTTGCTTCGACTGCCTCGGCGCGCGGCGTGTGGATTGCGCATCGCGCATCGCTCACGCCGCTACTGCCTCTGTTCGTGCCGCGGTCCGAAATTCACGGAAAGGAATTTGTTTGGACTCATACGTTGTACGACGACATACGAAGTCTATAAAAGGCCCGTGGCGTTGTACAGACGGTATTTACCCGCAGAATTGGGATAGCCGGTATGGATGACCGGAGGCCTGATGGCGCTGAATCCCTGTGCTATCGGCATGTCGTCGGCAGCGACTCGGGAGCGCGTGGCGAGCCGTACCGGAACACGCCGTTTTCTCGCGCGAAAAAGATGGCGTGAATGTGGCCGTTATGCCACATAGTTGTACGACGAGTGATGAATTAAGCAGGGACTTAGAGGCCGCGCCGGCGGTGCTCCCGCACGCCGGCGCGGCCGATCACGCGGCGTCGCTTACAGGACGCCCGCGAATTCGGGCTCGGGCAGCCCGGTGACGCCGGGACGCACGGCGAAGAGGTGGCCGTCGTGCTCGCTCGCGCCCGTGGCGGGCCGGATCGAGGTGACGAACAAGGTGTCGAGATCGCGGCCGCCGAATGCGCACATCGCGGGCTTGACGGCCGGGATCGCGATTTCGCGGTCGAGCTTGCCTTGCGGCGTGAAGCGCAGCAGCCGGCCCGCGTCGTTCGCGCAGATCCAGTAGCAGCCGTCGGCATCCACGGCGGCGCCGTCGGGACGGCCCACGTAGTGATGCAGATCGGCGAACACGCGCCGGTTGCGCGGCTCGCCCGCGTCGACGTCGTAGTCGAAGGCCCAGATCTGGCGGCGCAACGGGTGCGAGTCGGACAGGTACATGGTCATGCCGTCCGGCGACCACGCGAGGCCGTTCTGCGTGATCAGCGCGTCGATCACGGGCGCGGACAGCATGCCGCGTTCGTCGAAGCGATAAAGCGCGCCGGCCGGTTTCGCGAGACTCATGTCCTGAACCATCGTGCCCGACCAGAAACGGCCTTGACGATCGCAGCGGCCGTCGTTGAAGCGCATGTCGTCAGCGGCGAAATGCGGCGCGGCGAGCTTGCGCGTCTCGACGGGCCGCGCGTGGGCGCCTGTCGTCACAGTGGCCGTGGCGGTCAGGCCGTTGGCAACACCCGCATCTGCCGCGTTGGCAACCGCATCCGCCGCCGCGTCGTCGCGCAGCGTCACCGCGAACAGCCCCGTCTCGCAGCCGGCGAGCACCGTGCCGCGCCGGTCGAACGCGATGCACGCGACCTTTTCCGGCAGCAGCCATTCGGTGCGCTCGCCGGCCTCCACGCGCAGGCGCACGATCTTGCGCGCCGGAATATCGACCCAGTAAAGCGCCTGCTCCGCCGCGCGCCACACGGGACTCTCACCCACCATCGCGGGCGCGGGCCCCGCCGCTTCGACCCGTTCGACGCGCGGCTGGGCCGCCGTCGCGCTCACCGCTTCGGCTCCATCGGCCCGGCGAGCACGAACGCGCCGCCCTGATAGCGTTGGGTCGGATCGTCGAGATCGGCATTCGGCGCGCTGGCCGGGAACAGGTGCTCGAATTCGATCGAACTGTCCTGCGGACGAAAACCGAGGAACGCGGCCTTCGTGTTGTCGATCCACTTGGCCCGGTTGTCCGACACGCCGTAGACGATCGCATGGCCGACGCGATTGGTGAACAGCGAACAGCGCACCAGTTCGATGAAGTCGCGATAGCTCAGATACGTGACCAGCATGCGCGGATTCTTCGGCTGCTCGAACGACGAGCCGATCCGCAGACACACGGTCTCCAGCCCGAAGCGGTCGAAGTAGTAACGCGACAGCGATTCGCCGAAGCACTTCGTCACGCCGTACAGGCTGTCCGGGCGCAGCGGCGCGTCGACGTCGACCACTTCCGTCACCGGATGAAAACCCACCGCGTGGTTCGAGCTCGCGTAGACGATGCGCTTGACGCCCTGCTTCTGCGCCGCCGAGTACAGGTTGTAGAGGCCGCGGATATTCGCTTCGAGCAGATCCGGGAACGGCGCTTCGACGGAGATGCCGCCGAGGTGGATCACCGCGTCGACGCCTTCGAGCAGCGCGTGAACCGCGGCTTCGTCGGCGAGATCGACGAGCGACGCTTCTTCATGCGCGGCGACGTCGCCGAGCGGCGCGATATCGGTGACGCGCACCACGTCGGCCCACGCGGCGAGCGTGCCGCGCAGTTGCCGGCCGAGGTTGCCGGCGGCGCCGGTCAACAGAAGCCGGCGGAACGGTTTGCGCGACGCCGCGCGTTCGGAAGTGGAATCGGTAGTCATGGTCAGTTTGAACGAGGTTGTGCGAATACAGGCGGCGTGCCGGCGCGGTCCGCCATCGAGCCGATGTCAGGTCACCGGCGCCGGATTGAACAGCGTCAGCGCGTTGTGCAGCTTGAGTTTTTCGGCGCAGGTTTGCTTGCGGCCGCTGGCGACGTCGAGCATCAGCCGGAACAGTTCCCAACCCACGTCTTCGATGCTCGCGGCGCCAGTGGCGATCGTCCCGGCGTTGATATCCATCAGGTCGTGCCAGCGGCGCGCGAGGTCCGAGCGCGTCGCGACCTTGATCACCGGTACTTCGGCGAGGCTGTACGGCGTGCCGCGTCCGGTGGTGAACACGTGCAGGTTGATGCCGGCGGCCACCTGCAAGGTGCCGCAGATGAAATCGCTGGCCGGCGTGGCCGCGTAAATCAAACCCTTCTGCCGGACCTTCTCGCCCGGCGACAGCACGCCGGAAATCGCCGAGTTGCCCGACTTGATGATCGAACCCATCGCCTTCTCGACGATGTTCGACAGCCCGCCCTTCTTGTTGCCGGGCGTGGTGTTGGCGCTGCGGTCGGCGCCGCCGCGCTTCAGATAATCGTCGTACCACTGCATCTCGCGGATGATCGCGGCGGCCACGTCCGCGTTCGCCGCGCGCGCGGTCAACTGATCGACGCCGTCGCGCACTTCCGTGACCTCGGAGAACATCACGGTCGCGCCGGCCCGCACCAGCAGATCGGTCGCGAAGCCCACGGCGGGGTTCGCGGTCAGGCCGGAGAAGGCGTCGCTGCCGCCGCATTGCACGCCGATCACCAGGTCCGACGCGGGGCACGTCTCGCGGCGCCGGTTGTTCAGACGCTTCAGATGCGCGTCGGCCATCTTCATGATCGACTCGATCATCGACTGGAAGCCGACGTGCGCGTCGTCCTGCAGCACCACCACGCCGCCGTTCCGATCCGCCGTGACGTCGCCGATATCCGCGACTTCCGCGACCTGGGCGGCCGCCGCGATCGGAATCGTGCCGGGCGGCATCAGACGCTCGGGCTGCAGTTTCTCGCAGCCGAGGCTGACCATCATCACCTCGCCGCCGAAGTTCGGATTCAGGCTGATGTTGCGCACCGTGCGGATCGGCACCATCGCGTCGGGCGCGTCGATCGCGACGCCGCAGCCGTAGGTATGGCCCAGGCTCACGACGTCGTCGACATTCGGATAGCGCGGCAGCAATTCCGCCTTGATGCGCGTGACCGCGTGCTGCACGACATCGGCCACGCATTGCACCGTGGTCGTGATCGCGAGGATGTTGCGCGAGCCGACCGAGCCGTCGGCATTGCGGTAGCCCTCGAACGTGAAACCGTCGAGCGGCGGCATGTCCGGCGCCTTGATGGTCGCGATCGGCAGATCGTCGAGCCCCGGCGGGCTCGGCATGCGGATCACGTGTTCGTTGATCCAGCTTCCCTTGGGCAACGCCTTCAGCGCGTAGCCGATCACCACGTTGTAGCGGATCACGGCGTCGCCCTCGGCCAGATCGGCGAGCGCGACCTTGTGGCCCTGCGGCACGCGCTCGCGCAGCGCGAGACCGTCCGGAAAGACGGCGCCCTCGCCCAGACCGCCGTCGTTGACGACGATCGCGACGTTGTCGTTCGGGTGGACGCGAATGTAGAGCGGAGATGGTTCCATTGCCTTGTTCCTGATGGCACAGCACGCGGACTGCGCCAGTTATTCATACGTCATCCTACAACATGAATTATGCGTCGGATGTTCCGTATTTACCCTATGGCGCGCATTATGCCGCGAAAACCCCTTTGAGTTAGATGATTTGTTGTTGTACGATGACGTATAAGAAATCTCCATTTCGAATCATCAACCGAACTCTGAACCTCTCACCACCTTATATCGCCGCCCTGGATATTCATCATGACGACACCGCAGGAACTCAAGCAGATCGTTTCGGAAGGCCTTCTCTCCTTCCCCGTGACCGACTTCGACGAACAAGGCAACTTCCGCGCCGATACCTACGCCAGGCGTCTTGAATGGCTCGCGCCGTACGGTGCATCGGCGCTGTTCGTGGCGGGCGGCACGGGCGAGTTCTTCTCCCTCACGCACGACGACTACTCGAACGTGGTGCGCACCGCCACCGAAGTCTGCAAGGGCAAGGTGCCGATTCTCGCCGGCGCGGGCGGCCCGACGCGCGTCGCGATCGCCTACGCGAAGGAAGCCGAACGCCATGGCGCGAACGGCATCCTGCTGATGCCGCACTATCTGACCGAAGCCTGCCAGGAAGGCATCGCCGCGCACGCCGAGGAAGTCTGCAAGGCCGTGCCGAACATGGGCGTGATCATCTACAACCGCGCCAATTCCAAGCTTAACGCCGACATGCTCGAAGGGCTGGCCGCGCGCTGCCCGAACCTGATCGGCTTCAAGGACGGCGTCGGCGAGATCGAGAACATGGTGTCGATCCGCCGTCGTCTGGGGGACCGCTTCTCGTACCTCGGCGGCCTGCCGACGGCGGAAGTCTATGCGGCGGCGTACAAGGCGCTGGGCGTGCCGGTGTATTCGTCGGCGGTGTTTAACTTCATCCCGAAGACCGCGATGGACTTCTACCGCGCCATCGCCGCGGACGATCACGCGACCGTCGGCAAGCTGATCGACGAGTTCTTCCTGCCGTATCTGGCGATCCGCAACCGCCGCGCGGGCTATGCCGTCAGTATCGTGAAGGCCGGCGCGAAGCTGGTCGGCCATGACGCCGGCCCGGTCCGCGCGCCGCTGACCGACCTGACCGAGGAAGAAATGGCCCGGCTCGACGCGCTCATCAAGACGCTCGGACCGCAGTAAGCCGCATCGCATGAAGCACACCTGAAAAGCGCCCGGGACGGCAACGTCGCCGGGCGTTTTTCGTCGCGCCGCAGCGCGCCGCCCGTCACAAGAACTCAGGAGATGACCATGGACTTAAGCCGCCCGGCCACGACCGCGCAGGCTGGCTCCGACGCCAACGCCCATGCCGCACGACGCACGAAGGTCCGCTACACGATCCTGCTGCTGATCTTTCTGATCACCACCTTCAACTACGCGGATCGCGCGACGCTGTCGATCACCGGTTCGGCGATGCGCGCCGAATTCGGCCTCGACGCGATCCGGATGGGTTACATCTTCTCCGCGTTCAGCTGGGCGTATGTGCTCTCGCAACTGCCGGCTGGCTGGCTGCTGGACCGTTTCGGCGCGCGGCGCGTGTACGCGGCAAGCATCTCCTTCTGGTCGCTGTTCACCTTGCTGCAGGGCACGATCGGCGTGCTCGGCAGCGCGGGCGCCGCGATCGCCGCGCTGTTCGCGCTGCGTTTCGCGATGGGCGTGGCCGAATCGCCCGCGTTTCCGGCCAACGCGAAAGTCGTGGCGAGCTGGTTTCCGACCAACGAACGCGGTACTGCGTCGGCGATTTTCAATTCGGCGCAGTATTTCGCGGCAGTCGTATTTACGCCGCTGATGGCGTGGCTCACGCACGCATTCGGCTGGCACACGGTGTATCTCGTGATGGGCGTCGCCGGCTTGCTGCTCGCGCTGACGTGGCTGAAGGTGATGAAGAATCCCGCCGATCATCCGCGCGTGTCGCGCGCCGAACTCGAGTACATCGAGCAAGGCGGCGGCCTGGTGAGCGGGCGGCGGCAAGGCAGCGCGCAAGGTTCCGCGCAGGCTGCCTCACAGGACGGCGGCTGGTCGCTCGTGCGGCAGTTGTTGAGCAACCGCATGCTCGTCGGCGTGTATCTCGCGCAGTACTGCATCAACGTGCTCACCTACTTCTTCCTGACGTGGTTTCCGATCTACCTCGTGCAGGCGCGCGGCATGACGATCCTGCATGCGGGGCTGGTCGCGTCGCTGCCGGCCATCTGCGGCTTTTCGGGCGGCGTGCTCGGCGGCATGCTGTCGGACGGCCTGATCCGTCGCGGCCATTCGCTGACTGTCGCGCGCAAGGTACCGATCGTCGGCGGCATGCTGCTGTCGACGTGCATCGTCGGCTGCAACTATGTGTCGACCGACTGGGTCGTCGTCGCGCTGATGTCGCTGGCGTTTTTCGGCAAGGGCATCGGCGCGCTCGGCTGGGCGGTGGTGGCCGATACGTCGCCGAAGGAAGCGCTCGGGTTGTCGGGCGCGATCTTCAATATGTTCGGCAACGTGGCCGGCATCGTCACGCCGATCGTCATCGGTTATGTGGTCGCGACGACCTGCTCGTTCAACGGCGCGCTGGTGTTCGTCGGCGCGAACGCGTTGTTGACCGTGTTCAGCTATCTCGTGATCGTCAGGGATATCCGGCGCGTGGAGTTGCGGCGGGCCTGACCGGCGGCCCGTCAGGGCGCGGCGCGGGAGGCGATACGACGCCGCCGCGAGGCGCGCCGCCCGGCCTCCCGCCGTCGCCGAAAATGATCTGGCGTTTTTATAATCAGTCGTCAGACGACGGTATAATGAGCCGGACAAGTTATCTGCAACTATTTGATTCGAGGGGCGTTTTCGATGGCTACACCACTGGCATCCGCGGCACCGCCGCGACGGGCTCGCAACCTGGCCGAGTTCGTCGTCAGCTACGTCACCGAGCAGATCGCGTCCAACGCCTTGAAGCCCGGCGACAAGCTGCCGACCGAATCGCAGTTGATGGTCACGCTGAGCGTGAGCCGCACCGTGATTCGCGAGGCGATTTCCCGTTTGCAGGCGGGCAAGATCATCGAGACGCGGCACGGTATCGGCAGTTTCGTGCTGGAGCCACAACGCGAGAAACTGGGCATCGACATGGTGCCGGCCACCACGTTGCGCGACGTGCTGTCCATCCTCGAACTGCGTATCAGCCTGGAAACGGAATGCGCGGGCCTCGCCGCGCAGCGCGCCAAGCCCGAAGATCTCGCGCGCATGCGCAGCGCGCTCGACGCGATCGAAGCCACGCGGCACAACGGACTGGATAGCGTCGACGCCGACCTGCAATTCCATATCTCGGTGGCGCGTGCAACCGGCAACCGCTACTTCGTCGACATCCTCACGCAGATGGGCAGCGCGCTGATCCCGCGCAACCGCCTCGACTCGGCGGGTATTGCGCGCGCGGAACCGGATGCGTATCTGTCGCTGGTCAATCTCGAACACGAGAGCATTCTCGAAGCGATCTCGCGGCACGACGCGGAAGGCGCGCGCGCGGCGATGCGCATGCATCTGTCGAATAGCCGGGAGCGGCTGCGTCGCGCGAACGAATCGGCCGAGGTGGGTGGCTGAGGTTCTTGCCGGGTTTGATGACGTGAAAGCCCTTGATGCCGGTGGCGGATCAAGGGCTTTTTGTTTGGGGCGATAGAAACAGACTGATAAGCGCAGACTCAAACTTATCAAATCAGAATAATCTGATCAAAAAAGTGAAGAAATAGCGCTAATCTTATCGGCAAAATCCAATCTCATCATTATTTTGATAAGATTATTGATAAGCTTATCGTCAACCCGCCGCCATGCCTGAAAACAAAACACCCAAGCTCATCTCCGACTTCGTTGCCCAGAAGCAGTTAACCGGCGCCTTGGGCGTTTCCGCGGGTGCCGTTCAAACGCATGTCGGGCGCCCACGCCCCACCATCAACCGGGCGCTCGCGTATCTCGTCTCGACCGGCGTTCTCGTGCGGCAAGGCGCCGGGCGTTCGGTCACGTATCGCATCGCCGACATTGCTCCGAACGCGGTCGCCACGCTGCCGCGAAATGCGCCCGCATGGAGCAGCCAGTCGCTGGAACTGCGCGCGGCCCTGTCCGAGCCGCCCGGCGTGCGTCGGCCGGTTTCCTATCAGCGCGCGTTCGTCGACAGCTATGAACCGAACGTCACGAGTCTGCTGCCCGCATCGCTGGCGGCGCAGCTCATGACGAAAGGGAAGTCCAGCGGGCAGCAACCCGCCGGCACGTACGCCCGCAAGGTGCTGGAGCAGTTGCTGATCGACCTGTCGTGGTCGTCGTCGCGTCTGGAGGGCAACCGCAAGAGCCTGCTCGACACGCGCGAACTGTTCGAACGAGGCCGCTCCGAAACCGACGACCCGGACGCCACCATGCTGCTCAATCACAAGGAGGCGATCGAGTTCATGGTGGATGCGGTGCCGACGGAAGGAATGACGGTGCCCGTGATACGCAATCTGCAGAGTCTGCTGATGCACGGTCTGCTTCAGGACCCTGCGGATCTCGGCACGATCCGCAACAGGATCGTCAGCATCCAGGGGTCGGTGTATCTACCCACTCAAGTGCCCAACCTGCTGGCGGAGATGCTGCAGCACATCGTCGACAAAGGCGCGCGCATTTACAACGCCGTCGAGGCGGCGTTCTTCTTCTGGGTCAACCTTGCGTATTTGCAGCCGTTCGTCGACGGCAACAAGCGCACCAGCCGCCTGAGCGCCAACATGCCGCTGATGCTGGCGAACTGCGCGCCACTGTCGTTTCTCGACGTGGAACCGGACGATTACGCGCTGGCCATGCTCGGCATCTACGAGCGGCTCGACGTCTCGCTGGCCGTGGATCTGTTCGACTGGACCTATCGGCGCTCGATCAACAAATACCAGGTGGTCCTCGAATCGATGGGCGGCCCGGACCCGTTGCGAGCCCATTACCGCGAACAGCTCGGCGAAGCGATCCGGCAGATCGTGTTCTTCGGCATCACGCTTGCCGAGGCGATCGAAACCGTCGGGATTCCCGAAGAAGACCGCGGCGCTTTCGACGCCATGTTGAACGTCGAGCTGACGCACCTGGAGGCGTTCAACTGCGCGCGTTATCGCCTGCCGATGAGCAAGACCCAGGAATGGATCGACAAGGGGCGTCCGCGCTGAGTTTCAAGCGAACGCGGCGGCATGTGTCGACCACACGCCGCCGCGCTCCTCGATTTTTCTTCCGCGCTTGTTCCGCGCTTGCCCGGATTATCCCCGCGTCATCTCGCCGTCCTTGCGGCGCCACAAGTCCAGCGGATTGCCATCGGCCAGCGCCTGCGGCAACAGCTCCGCCGGGAAATCCTGATAACACACCGGACGCAGAAAGCGTTCGATCGATGTCGTGCCGACCGACGTCGCGCGGCTATCCGAGGTCGCCGGGAACGGGCCGCCATGCACCATCGCGTGCGACACCTCGACGCCGGTCGGGAACCCGTTGACCAGCAACCGGCCCGCCTTGCGCTCCAGAATCGGCACGAGCTTGCGGGCGGCCGGCAGGTCGTCGCGATCCATCTGCACCGTGGCCGTCAACTGGCCCGCGAAATGTTCGGCGACGGCGAGCAGTTCGCTGTCGTCCTTGCAACGCACGATCGTCGAGGCCGGGCCGAACACTTCGTCTTCCAGCGCCGGCGTGGCGAGGAAGGTGCGTGCATCGGTCACGAACAACGCGGCGCGCGCCTGAGTCGGACCATTTCCGGCGACACCGCGCGCAACCGCTTCCACGCCGTCGATCCCGGCGAGCTTGCCTTCGCCTTCTTCATACGCCGCGTGAATGCCCGAGGTGAGCATGGTCTGCGCCGGTTTTGCGCCCAGCGCCTGCGAAGCGGTCGCGATGAAGCGCGTCAATGCCTCGCTGTCGACCGCGATCGCCAGGCCCGGATTGGTACAGAACTGCCCGGCGCCGAGCACCAGCGAATCGACGAAACCACGCGCGATGCTCTCGCCGCGCGTCGCCAGCGCATTGCCCAGCAGAAACACCGGGTTGATGCTGCTCATCTCGGCATACACCGGAATCGGCTCGGCGCGCGCCGCCGCGACGCGCATCAGCGACGTGCCACCCGCGCGCGACCCGGTGAAGCCCACCGCCTTGATCGCCGGATGCGCGACCAGCGCCTCGCCGACCGAATTGCCCGCGCCGACGATCATCGAAAACACGCCCGCCGGCAAATCCATCTCGCGCGCCACCTGCTGAATCACGCGGCCCACCATCTCCGAGGTGCCGAGGTGCGCGCGATGCGCCTTCACCACCACCGGACACCCTGCCGCGAGCGCCGCCGCGGTGTCGCCGCCCGCGACGGAAAACGCCAGCGGGAAATTGCTCGCGCCGAACACCGCGACCGGGCCGAGCGGAATCTTCTGCATGCGCAGATCCGAACGCGGCAGCGGCTTGCGTTCCGGCAACGGCGAATCGAGCGTGGCGGCGAGCCACTGGCCGGCGCGCACCACCTGCGCGAACAGCTTGAGCTGGCCGGTCGTGCGGCCACGCTCGCCTTCCAGACGCGCCTTCGGCAGACCGGACTCCTGATGCGCGCGCTCGATCAGCGCATCGCCCAACGCGGTGATGCCGTCGGCGATACGTTCGAGAAACTCGGCGCGCACCGTCAACGGCAGGTGACGGTACGAATCGAAAGCCTGCCGCGCGAGTTCGCACGCCTGCGCGACATGCGCGACCGAGCCGCTGCCGAACACCGGCTCCGCGATATCGGCTCCAGTGGCGGGATTGAACGCACGCAACGGTTTTTCCTCGCCGCGCACGGTTTGACGACCGATCAGCATTTCGCCGGTAATGGACATTTCGCTTTCCTTGAAAGTACGCCTTAGATATAAGTTATCCTACAACATAGAGACGAACCCGCGCAACCAACGTCACCTCATATTCAGTCGAATTCGGGTTTACGTGCCCGTTACAAGCGTGGTGTCGAATGCTAATCTGCACAAAGACATACGACGACTTATAACTTGAATCACCTACCTCATCGGCCGTTTCAGGCGCAAAGTACGAGGTGACATGCCGCTGCCATTCGTCGTCGGTCGTCGCCGGAGCTTGCCCGATCCATCGCCGTTCGAGGAGATATCCCATGCCCGCCGTCGCGCCCTACCAGGCCCTGCCCAATAGCTTCCGCCGCGCTGTCCGTGGCGGCGACACCTTGATCGGCTGCTGGGCATCGCTGGCGAGCCCGATCGTCACCGAGCTGCTCGGCATGATCGGCTTCGACTGGATGCTGCTCGACGCCGAGCACGCGCCGAACGACGTGCTGACGCTGATTCCGCAGTTGATGGCGTTAAAGGACAGCGCGAGCGCGCCGGTCGTGCGGCCGCCCGCCAACGACAGCGTGTTCATCAAGCGTCTGCTCGACAGCGGCTTTTCGAATTTCCTCGTGCCCTTCGTCGACAGCGCCGACGACGCGGCGCGCGCCGTGGCCGCCACGCGTTATCCGCCGCAGGGGATTCGCGGCGTGTCGGTCAGCCAGCGCGGCAATCGTTATGCGACCGTGCCGGACTACTTCCAGATCGCCAACGACAACGTCTGCGTGGTCGTGCAGATCGAAAGCCGCAAGGCGGTCGAGGCGATCGACGAGATTCTCGCGGTGGACGGCGTCGACGCGGTGTTCGTCGGGCCGTCCGACCTCGCCGCCGCTTACGGCCAGCTCGGCAACGCGGGCCACGCCGACGTGCAGCAGGCGATCGCGCACGTGTTCGAGCGCGCGCAGGCGGCCGGCAAGGCGAGCGGCATCCTCGCGCCGGTGCAGGCCGACGCCGAACGTTATCTGGCGATGGGCTGCAGCGTGATCGCGGTCTGCGCCGACATGGGGCTGCTGAAAAACGCCGCGCAGACGGTTCAACAACATTTCATGCAGAAACAGGCGGGCCAGGTCTGAGCGCCGCCGCCACGACCTCTCTGGAGCATTCCATGCAAAAAGCAGGCTTTATCGGACTCGGCATCATGGGCAAGCCCATGGCCGCGAACCTTCTCAAGAACGGCGTGGCGCTGGCCGCGTTCACGCGCAGCGGCGTACCCGGCGATCTCGTCCAGGCGGGCGCGCTGGCGTGCGATAGCCCGGCAGCGGTCGCCGCGCACGCGGACGTGATCTTCGTGATGGTGCCGGACACGCCGGACGTCGAACGCGTGCTGTTCGGCGAGCAGGGTCTCGCCGACGCGTTGCGCGCGGGTCAAACGGTGGTCGACATGAGCTCGATTTCGCCGATGGCCACGCGCGAATTCGCGGCCCGCGTGCGCGAGCGCGGCGCCGACTATCTGGACGCGCCGGTGTCGGGCGGTGAAGTCGGCGCGAAGGCGGCTTCGCTGACCATCATGGTGGGCGGCGAAACCGCGACCTTCGACAGCGTCAAGCCGCTGTTCGACATGATGGGCAAGAACGTCACGCTGATCGGCGCGGTCGGCGCGGGTCAGGTGTGCAAGGTGGCCAATCAGGTGATCGTCGCGGCGACGATCGAGGCGGTCGGCGAAGCGCTGCTGCTCGCGTCGAAAGCCGGCGTCGATCCCGCGCGCGTGCGCGAGGCGCTGATGGGCGGCTTCGCGTCGTCGCGCATTCTCGAGGTGCACGGCGAGCGCATGACCCAACGCACGTTCGATCCGGGTTTCCGGATCGAACTGCATCAGAAGGACCTGAATCTCGCGCTCTCGACCGCGCAGGCGCTCGGCGTCTCGCTGCCGAATACCGCCACCTGCCAGGCTTTGTTCAACGCCTGCGTCGCGCACGGCGGCAAGGCGTGGGACCACTCCGCGATGGTGCGCGCGCTCGAAGTGCTGGCCAATCACGAGATCGGCCAGCAGGTCACGTAAGCGTCAGCTCTCCTCGTACGCGAAACGTCGTTCAGCTTGCAGGGGTGAAGTCGATCACGCTGAGCAACGTGACGGTTGCGGGCGTCGTGTATAACGGCGCGTTGACGGGTTGATAAAACATGAGGCCCCCGGTGCTTACGCGCCGGAGGCCTCATGCATTTGCGTCGATGGTTTCAATGATTCGAGGTAGCCGCGTCCTGCACAGCTACCCCGCCAACCCAGGTCTCCAACTCACTTCGCCACCGCGCCCGCCGCCGTCCATTGCGGTTCGGGCAGCGGCTTCTCCGGGCTTCTCGCCAGCAGACACACCACGCCCGCGGCCACGATGTCGAACACCGCGAGCACGACGAACAACGGGCTATAACCGATCTGCGTGACCAGCACGCCGAACAGCGCGGTGAACGCGGCCGCGCCCAGATAACCGGCCATGCCGCCCATGCCGGTCGCGGTCGCGACCTCGTTCTTGCCGAACATGTCGGAGGTGATCGCATACAGCGCACCCGACAAGGTCTGATGCGCGAATCCGCCGACGCACAGCAGCGCGACCGCCGCATACGGACTCGCCACCAGCCCGACGCAGGCCGGGCCGATCATGCACAACGCGCCGACCACGAACACGAGCTTGCGCGACGTGAACAGCGACACGTTCGCGTACTTGTGGAACAGCGGGCTCAGATAGCCGCCGAGCACGCAGCCGATATCCGCGGCGAGAAACGGCATCCACGCATACAGCGCGACCTCCTTCAGGTTCATGTGACGCTCGGTCATCATGTACAGCGGAATCCACGCGTTGAAGGTCTGCCATGCCGGTTCGGACAGAATGCGCGGAATGCCGATCGCCCAGAAATCGCGGCTGCCGAGCATCGCGAACCAGCTGCGCTTCACGGCGCCCGCGCCGGCCTTGCTGGTATCACCGGCGTCGCTATGCTTCGCTTCCTGGCCGCTCAGGATGTACTCGCGCTCGGCATCGCCGAGCAGCTTCTGCTGACGCGGATGCTTGTAGAGCGCCATCCACAGCACGCTCCAGACGATCCCCGCGACGCCGACGATCACGAACGCCAGTTGCCATTCGCCATGCAGCAGCGCCCACACCACCAGCGGCGGCGCGAGCAGCGCGCCGATCGACGAGCCGATGTTGAACCAGCCGATCGCCACCGATCGTTCCTTGGCCGGAAACCACTCGCTGGTCGCCTTGACGCCGGCCGGAATGCCAGCCGCCTCGGCAATGCCGAGCACGCCACGGAAAAACGCGAGGCTGCGCCAGCCGGTCGACCACGCCGCCGCCGCGCAGGCCAGCGACCACGCCAGCGCGAACGCCGCGAAGCCGAGCTTGGTGCCGACCGTGTCGAGCACGAAGCCCGCCACCGGTTGCATGAACGCGTAGCAGAGCTGCCAGGCGACCACCACGTGCGCGTACTGCGCGGTGGTGATGTTCAGATCCTTCATCAAGGTCGGCGCCGCGACCGAGAGCGTATTGCGCGCGAGGTAATTGATGATGAGTCCGGCCGCCACCAGGCTGACCATCCACCAGCGGATGCCTTTGATCTTCATGACTGCTGTCTCCTCGTGATCCATGAGCGCGCGAGCGGATCGGCGCGCGTCGCAACGGGCCGGAACGCCGCCTGCGATTCTGCGTAGTTGTACGATAACGTACTATTAACCACTTTAGATCGAGTTTCAACCAAGTACTTACCCGGATACACCAAGTTGAAACGTCAAATTTCCTTTGATAAACAACGAGATATAAAACCTCTTTTTATGTGACGTCGTACAACATAAAACGCTTGTTTTCCGCTCTATCTCGTTTCTCCCGATCCCAGGTCATGTCGCTCCGATTCAAGACGACGGCCCTGCCCCGCGAGTAAACTGGGTGCGCCTGAAGCTTCAAAAGCTTGACCCGCTTCAACGGCATCGCTGCAACGGCACGAACTCATCCAACCGTTTTTCTGACACGGCACACCATCATGTCCCACGCTCACAGCGCAGTGCTCAACGTCACCCTGCCCGCCGAATCGGCCGTCACCGGTCTGTACCACGCGCCGGATCTCGCCGACGCCTTCGCGGTCCGCCTCCCCGACAATGCCATCGACGATCCCGAATTGCTCGCGCGCTTTCTGTTCGAGAATCAGGCGGGCTGGATCGGCAAGCTGATGGGGCTGCGCGACGCGATCGTCGGCCGGCTCGGGCTCAAGACGGCGCGCGAGTTGCGCACGCTAAGCTCGCCGGCGTCGCACGAGCGCGTCGACATCTTCAGGATCTATGCAAAGAGTGCGCGCGAGATCGTGCTCGGCGAGAACGACAGCCATCTGGACTTCCGGCTCTCGGTGCTGCAGCAGACCCGCGATGCGGGCGACGGCCAGTCGCGCTACCTGGTCTTCTCGACGGTCGTGCATTGTCACAACGGACTGGGCCGTTTCTATATTCTCGCGATCCGTCCGTTTCACCGGCTGGTGGTGCGCTCGTCGCTGCGCAGTGCGGCGCGGGTCGGCTGGCCGACCGTCTGAGCGCCGAGCGCCGCCACCGCGCGGCGGCCCACACCGGCGCCGCCGCGCGCGCCCGACCCTAGCCGCCGATAAACGCCAGCAAGTCCGCATTCACCTTGTCGGCCTCGACGGTGCACATCCCATGCTGGCCGCCAGGATAGACCTTGAGCGTCGCGTCCTTCACGATCTTCGCGGTCTGCCGGCCGGCCGCGTCGATCGGCACGATCTGGTCGTCGTCGCCATGCAGCACGAGCGTCGGCACGTCGATCTTCTTCAGGTCTTCCGTGTAGTCGACTTCGGAGAACTGCTTGACGCAGTCGTACAGCCCCTTGATCGAGCCGGCCATGCCCTGCAGCCAGAACGAATCGATCACCCCTTGCGACGGTTTCGCGCCCTCCCGGTTATAGCCGTAGAACGGCACCGCCAGGTCCTTGAAAAACTGCGAACGGTCGTCGGCCACGCCCTTGCGGATTCCGTCGAACACGTCGATCGGCAAGCCGCCGGGATTGGCCTCGGTCTTCAGCATCAACGGCGGCACCGCGCCGATCAGCACCGCCTTCGCCACCCGCTGCGTGCCGTGCCGGCCGATGTAATGCGCGACCTCGCCGCCGCCGGTCGAATGGCCGACCAGGGTCGCGTCCTTCAGGTCGAGATGTTCGATCAGCGCGGCCAGGTCGTCGGCGTAGGTGTCCATGTCGTTGCCGTCCCACGGCTGCGACGAGCGGCCATGACCACGCCGGTCGTGCGCGATCACGCGAAAGCCCTTGCTGCCGAGAAACAGCATCTGCGCGTCCCACGCGTCGGCCGACAGCGGCCAGCCGTGCGAGAACACGACGGGGCGTCCCTTGCCCCAGTCCTTGTAGTAGATCTCCGTACCGTCTTTCGTCTTGATCGTGCTCATCTGCTGACTCCTGGTGGTTGAAGTCTGCCGCGCGCGGCAGGGGGATGAAGCGTGCTCATGGTGGGGACAAACGGACGCACAGATTACTTCACTTACCAGCGCAAAGTCGTGTCAGGCCGCTTTATTGCCGGATGACGACGAACCGCTTCGCGCGCCGCGCTTCCTTTCGATCGAATGCCTGCGCCAGCACCGCGGCGCTCTGTTGCAGCGCGGTCGATTGCCGCAGCTTCGCCGTGGGTGCGACAAAACGCGCACCACCACGCATCCGGAAAAACTTGATACCTATCAATACGTTGCCATATCAAAATTAATAATCGCCGTAAAACAAGGCGGTTTTTTGACGCACGTCGCGCCGCAGCAAAACGGCCACCTATCCCCTACGCTTGCGCCATCTGCCCACACGCAGTGCGCACCGACAACGGTCGACGCGCGTAGTCCGCACCCGCGGTCCTCACGCCAACACAATCATGACCTCCGCTCTATCGGCATTCGATCTCGCCCGCATCCAGTTTGCGTTCACCGTCTCGTTTCACATCGTGTTTCCGGCGCTCAGCATCGGCCTCGCCAGCTTCATCGCCGTGCTCGAATGGCGCTGGCTGAAAACCGGCAAGGCGTACTACAAAGATCTTTGTCTGTTCTGGTCGAAGATCTTCGCCGTGGCCTTCGGCATGGGCGTCGTCTCCGGCGTCGTGATGAGCTATCAGTTCGGCACCAACTGGTCGGGCTTCTCCAGCTTCGCCGGCCCCGTCACCGGTCCGTTGCTGATGTACGAAGTGATGACCGCGTTCTTCCTCGAAGCGGGCTTCCTCGGCATCATGCTGTTCGGCTGGCAGCGCGTGAGCCCGCGCGCCCACTTCGGCGCCACGCTGATGGTGGCGATCGGCACGCTGATCTCGACCTTCTGGATTCTCGCCTCCAATAGCTGGATGCAAACGCCGCAAGGCTTCGAAGTCGTGAACGGCCGCGTCGTGCCGCTCGACTGGTTCAAGATCATTTTCAATCCGTCGTTCCCGTACCGGCTCGCGCACATGGCGCTGGCGGCGTTCATCGTCGCGGGACTGGTGGTCGCGGCGGTCGGTGCATGGCATCTGCTGCGCGGACGGCGCGATCCGGCCGTCAGGAAGATGTTCTCCATGTCGCTGTGGCTGCTGCTGGTTCTCACGCCGGTGCAGGCATTCGTCGGCGATCAGCACGGCCTGAATACGCGCGAATATCAGCCGGCCAAGATCGCGGCGATCGAAGGCCTGTGGGACACCGAAAAAGGCGGCACCGCGCTGAACCTGTTCGGCCTGCCCGACATGAAAGCGGAAACCACGCGCTACGCGGTGTCGATCCCGCACCTCGGCAGCCTGATCCTCACGCATAGCTGGGACGGCGAAATCCGCGGTCTCAAGGAATTCCCGCCGCAGGACCGGCCGAACGCGCCGGTGGTGTTCTGGAGCTTTCGCATCATGGCCGGGCTCGGCGTGCTGATGATCGTGATGTCGCTGGCCGGCTGGGCGTTGCGACGCCGCGAGCGGCTGTTCGAATCGAAGCTGTTCCAGCGCTTCGTGCTGGCGATGGGGCCGACCGGCTTCATCACGCTGCTGGCCGGCTGGGTCACGACGGAAGCGGGCCGTCAGCCGTGGGTCGTGTATGGCGTGATGCGCACCTCGCAGGCGGTGTCGCCACTGAGCGCGCAGCAGGTCGGCATTTCGCTGATGGCCTTCGTGGTCGTGTACTTCCTCGTGTTCGGCACCGGCATCTACTACATGCTCAAGCTGATGCGCTCGGGTCCGGCGCTGCCGGGCACGACGCCGCACGGCGTGCCGCAGCCGGGGCCGAACCAGACCGCGCGCCGCCCGCTCTCCGCCGTCGATCAGATGATCGACGCCTGAGCCGCCGCCCGCTCCTCATCCACCCTTCCTCATTGGCCGTCAGCCAGTAAAAAGCGAGAAACGAAATGGACGTAACCGTCGTGTGGGCCGCGATCATCGCGCTGGGCCTGTTCCTGTATGTGGTGCTGGACGGCTTCGATCTGGGCATCGGCATCGTCTTCCCGTTCTTTCCCGATGAAAAGGAACGCGATCTGATGATGAACACCGTCGCGCCGGTCTGGGACGGCAACGAAACCTGGCTGGTGCTCGGCGGCGCCGGTTTGTTCGCGGTGTTTCCCGCGGTGTATTCCACCGTGCTGTCCGCGCTCTATCTGCCGCTGATCTTCATGCTGGTGTGTCTGATCTTTCGCGGCGTGTCGTTCGAAATCCGCGCGAAGGCCAATCGCACCCGTCATATGTGGGACCTGGCGTTCATCGGCGGCTCTGCGGGCGCGACGTTTTTCCAGGGCATCGCGCTGGGCGCATTCCTGCAGGGCATTCCGGTCGTCGACGGCGTCTATGCCGGCGACGCGTTCGGCTGGCTCACGCCGTTCAGCCTGCTGACGGGGCTCGGGCTCGTCGTGACGTACGCGCTGCTCGGCTGCTGCTGGCTGGTCGCGAAGACCGAGGGCGATCTGCAACGCCGGCTGCATCGCGTGGTATGGCCGTTGACGGTGGTGCTGCTCGGCTTCATCGCGCTGGTCAGCCTGTGGACGCCGCTGCAGGACCCGAACATCGCGCAACGCTGGTTCCACGACAATCTGTTTTACCGTCTGCTGCCGGTGCCTTTCCTGGTGGCGGTCTGCGCATTCTTCATGCGCCGCGCGGTGCGCGAGCGGCATCACAACACGCCGTTCGCGCTGGCGCTGCTGCTGGTGCTGCTCGGCTACGCGGGGCTGCTCGTGAGTCTGTACCCGTACGCGATTCCGTCGAGCATGACGCTGTGGGAAGCAGCCGCCCCGCGTTCGAGCCAGATGTTCACGCTGGTCGGCGCGGCGGTGATTCTGCCGGTCATCGTCGCCTATACGACGATGGGTTATTGGGTCTTTCGCGGCAAGGTGCGTCATGGCGACCAACATCACTATCACTAAGCGCCTGCGCGGCGGCGTAGACGACGGCGGCGAGCCCGTCACGAGGAAAGCCAGGGCGAAGGCAAACACGAACGCGAACGCAGCGTCGAGCGCCTCGGCCGGCGCGCGCAGACTGCCCGGCTGGCTATGGTTCATCGCGCTGTGGTGCTTCGGCGTGGGCTCGGCGATGTCGCTCGGTTTCGCGTTCAAGCTCCTGATGAATGCGACCTTGTTCGCGGTGAAATAGCGGCTTGTCTTCACCGGTTCGATATGGGTTTGTCACCGCGTCGAACCGAGGCGCATAACTTGCAGTATCCGGTGCGCGCGGCTTAAAAATCGCTTCGAACCGCTCGTCTACGTAGGAAGCCGACGCCGGTGCGCGGGGAGACCAACCGGACACAGCGCGCGGCGCGGGGGCAATCAGCCGGCGCTCGCCGCGCGCGGCAGGCGGGCGGCGAGCGCGAACGGCGGTACAAGATGCCACTCACCCGCCACTCACCCGCCATGCAGCCGCCGGCGGGCTTATGATCGCGGGGTAGCCGGCAATGAGGCGATGCACGACCCGAGAAGCACAACGAGCGCCGACCACGGCGGCAGTCCCCCACGCGCAGGCCTGACTCGCGGAGACATCATGAAGTTTCTTGTGGCCGACGACCATGAACTGATCCGCCAGGGCGTCAAAGGCATGCTGCGCGGTCTCGATCCCGACGCCCAGTTCGACGAAGCCGACAGTTGGGAAACCCTCGCCACCGCCGCGCGTCCCGACGCCGATCACGATCTGGCGATCGTCGATCTGCATATGCCGGGGATGAGCGGCGCGTCGTCGCTGGACATGTTGTTGAAGGCGAATCCCGCGCTGCCGGTGGTCGTGCTCTCCGCCGAGGAATCGCCGGACGAAATGCGCGCGGTGCTGGCCGCCGGCGCACTCGGTTTCGTGCCGAAGCGTCAGCCCGCCAGCGTGATGCTCAAGGCGATCGAACTGGTGTTGTCGGGCGGCGCGTACGTGCCGATGGAAGCGCTGAGTCTGCTCGGCGCAAGAGAAACCGCGACGACGGGTTCCATGCAGTCCGGGCCGCAAGGCGCGACGGCGGACCGGGTCGCGCAAGGGCTGGCGACGCCATCCGCTCAGGCCACGCAGACCAACCCGGCGGCGCTGACGGCCACGTCGCTGTCATCGCCCTCGCCCAGCAGTCCGGTCGAACCGGTTCCGTCACTGCAGCCGCATCAACGGCACTTGCTGGAAAACCTGTCGCCGCGTCAGCAGGACATCATGCGGCTCGTGCATCGCGGCTGGACCAACAAGATGATCGCGCGCGATCTCGGCGTCGCCGAAGGCACGGTGAAGGTGCATCTATCGGTGATCTTTCGCGCGCTCGGCGTGCACAACCGTTCGACCGCGATCGCGGTGATCAACGGCTGGCTGGAAGCGGGAAAAACGCTGTAGCGGCGTCGGCTTCTGCGTCGCTTCTGCGTTACTTCGGCGTCGGCTTCTGCGTCGCTTCTGCGTTACTTCGGCGCCCACTTCATCATCACACTTCGTCGTCCGCGTTCGCCTCGCGCAGCGCGGACGCGGGTGGCAACGCGGGATCGGTCACCGGTCCGCTCATCGGCGCACTCCGCTGCCCACTCACCGGCGCCGCCGCGCGGCCCCGATCCAGTTCCGCCTGCTGCCACAGCATCTCCAGCGTGCGCCGCAAACGCGCGGGCGTCACCGGCTTGTGGAGCACCGGAATGCCCTGCAGCGCAAGTGCCGTGAGTTCCGCCGACGCCATGTCGCCGGTAATCAGCAAGGTCACCACGCCCTCGTGTCCCGCGCGCGCCAGCGCATTGCGCACCGCGCTCAGCGCCTGCGCGCCGGTCCGATGATTCGCCAACTGGTAATCGCACAACACCGCATCCGGTACGAAGCCCTGCGCGAGCACCGCGAGCGCGGCGGCTTCGTCGCGCGCGCCGCGCACGCTGCAACCCCAGCGCGCGAGCAGACTGGCCAGACCCTCGAGTATCGACGGCTCATCGTCGATGCACAGCACGCGCCGCCCTTGCGTCGACGGACCGCCCGCCGCCGTCTCGTTCAGACTCGCGACGATGCCGCCCGCCTCGCCCGCCTGCACCGGAAAGCGGAACACCGAACCGCGCCCCGGCGCCGAACGCAACTGCAACTCGCCGCCAAGCAGTTCGACGAGACGCTTCACCGTCGGCAAGCCGAGGCCGTGCCCCTGACGCGCGTCGCGTTGCGGATTGGCGACCTGATAGAACTCCTCGAAGATCTGCTCGTGTTCCCCGGCCGGAATGCCGATGCCCGAATCCCGCACTTCGATATACCCGCCCCACGCCTGCCCCGCGCGCCGCACGCCGAGCCAGATCGCGCCTTCCTCGGTATAGCGCACAGCGTTCGACAGCAGATTGCTCAGCACGCGCTCCAGCAAGACCGGATCGTCGTGCACGATCATCGCGGTCGGCGCGATCCGCAGCGCGAGTCCCTTGGCCGCCGCCTGCGGACGATACTGGCTACCGACGCGCTCGAACAGTTCGGCGAGCCGGAAGTGCAGCCGGATCACCTGGGTCACGCCGCTTTCGAGCCGCGCGAGATCGAGCACCTGGTTGAACAGCTGATTGAGCGCCTCGACGTTGTAGACGATGTGTTCGGCGGTCTTCGCGTGTTGCACGGGCGTCGCCGCCGTGTCGTTCAGCGAAGCGGCGAGCAGACCGATCGCATGCAGGGGCTGCCGCAGATCGTGACTGGCGGCGGCGAAGAAGCGCGTCTTCGCGAGACTCGCCTCCTCCGCCACATGCTTCTGCTCGGCCAGCGACTCCGCCAGGTACTGCTGATCCACACGCGCCTGCACGACCTGACGGAACAGCTTGCGATAGCTCATCGCATACACGTTGATCGCGCAGAAGAAGAACGCGAGGACGATCGCGAGAATCGTGCGGTCGAACGTATGCGTGCCGAAATGCATGACGATCGACGGAAACAGCAGAAACGGAATCGCGGTGGAAAAATTCAGCAGGTCGAAACCGTTCGACATGAACACGCCGCCCGCGAGCGTCACCAGCATCACCGTATGCAGCAACGGCAGATCCGCTTGCGGACTCTGGAACGCGAACCAGATCGCGAGACCCGGCGCGCTGTAGAGCAGCATGCCGCGCACCGCGTGCAGCACGATCCAGCCGCGCGGCGACGCGAGCCGCGGATAGCGCCGGTTGCAGATCCACAGCGCGAGGCTGCCGCAATTGGCCGCCGCGTAAAAACCGAAACACGCGACGAATAGCGGCGGCGACGGCACCGCCGGCCAGTAGATCGCCACCAGTACCGCGATCGAAAACCAGTGCGTGAAGAACGCGATCGGGTCCTGCGCGTACAGCACACGCACGAGATCTTCGTCGATGGCACGCTGGATCGGGTCGAGCCGCATCGTGCGGTCTCCTTATGGGCACGGCACATTCTTGAGTGTGGCGCGGGCTCGGCGAACCGGTCGAACGAAGTGGATATCCGGGACGTGCCGCGCGGGAAGCCTTGCTTTGCAAGCTGCTTTTCTTCAGATGAATCGCCGGCGTTTCTGCTTAGGTCCTGCTCGGGTCTTACTCGGGGCTTGCTCGGGCCTTACTTTATGCCAGATGGTTTACCCGGCAGTTTACCCATCAGCTACCACTTAATCCATATAGGCGAACACGTCTGCGGAAACCATACTGGCTTCACATTCCAGCGCGGTTTCAACGTTTCGCGAATCACCTGTCCGCCCGCAGCCGGGGCTCGCCGCGCTTCTCGTTTCACCCCCTACGGAGGTTGTCATGGGCGTAGTTCCGAGCCACGCGTTCGCCCGCACACTCGACGACGCGGTCCTGCCCGATCTGTGGCGCAGGCGCACGCGCCTGTCCGGCGACGAAATGGTGTCGATGGTCGAACTGGTCAAGCGCGCGTTGCGGACCTATCATCCGCTGGAGTTGCAGGCGCTCGGCGACGACAAGGAGGAACTGGTCGCCCAGTTCATTTACGCCAAGGTGTTGCGGCTCGCGCCTGGCCACACGGAAACGAGTGCGTGTGCCGAGAGCGCGCCGTCCAACGGCTACGCGTTGTGCGCCTATTTCCGCCGCTACCTGATCGACTGCCTGCGCAGTGCGGGACATCAGCGCAACGTGTCGATGGAAAACGACGGCATGGCGCACGAAATCGATCTGCACGCGCAGGCGCTGGAAGACCCGGTGGAAAGCGTGCTGTTGCAATACGGGCTCGACGAAGCGCGCGTACGCGACGCCGCGCGCACGTTCATCGATCGCCTCGACGAACCCGAGCGCATCGTACTGGCGGGCAGTCTCGGCTGGTGCTCGGAAGCGAAAGGCGGTTTGTCGGCGGTCGCGGCTCAGCATCGGGTGCCCTCGTATCACTATCGCGCCGTCAAACTCGGCGTCACCATGAAAAAGACGGCCGGCGCGGTGGAATTTTCCAATACGAAGATCGGTCGCTGGCTCACGGACGTACTTGGCATCGACATTGAAATCGAAAACCGCGCGGCGATTCTGCTTGCGCTGAACCTGCTCGCGGCCGAATCGAGCGAGAGCGAAATGAACGAAGCCGCCGCCTAAATGCGCCGGTTGCCGGCCTTTTCCCGCAGTACGTTCCTGACGAGGTGCTGTCGATGAATCGTTTATCGAGTCCCGTGACGGCGATCGCGCCGCATTACGACGTGGTGGTGGTGGGGTCCGGCTACGGCGGCGCGATTGCCGCGAGCCGCATGGCGCGCGCGGGCTTGCGCGTGTGCGTGCTCGAACGCGGCCGCGAATTCATGGCCGGCGAGTATCCGCGCACGCCGTTCCAGGGCGCCGAAGAGGTGCAGTACAACACGGCGCTGGCGCAGATCGGCTCGCCGCTCGCGTTGCTCGAGGTGCACGTGAACGACGACGTCAACGCGGTGGTCGGCTGCGGTCTGGGCGGCACCTCGTTGATCAACGCGAACGTCGCGCTCGAAGCCGACCCGCGCGTGTGGGACGATCCGCGCTGGCCGCGCGCGCTGCGCGACGATCAGGCGGGCCGCGATACCGGCTACGCGCTCGCGCGCGCGATGCTGCAACCGTCGCCGGTGCCAGATGCCTATCCGCCGCTGCCCAAACTCCAGGCACTCGAAAAATCGGCGCGCGCGCTCGGCATGGCCGGCCGTTTCAGCCGCCCGCCGGTCACCGTCACGTTCGAGGACCGCGTCAACGTGGCGGGCGTCGCACAGCATGCCTGCGTCGGTTGCGGCGACTGCAATTCGGGCTGCAATTACGACGCGAAAAACTCCACGCACATGAACTATCTGCCCGATGCGGTCGCGCACGGCGCGCAGATCTTCACGGGCGCGGCCGTGCATTCGGTGCTGCGCGACGCGGCGACGCAAACGTGGACCGTGCGCTATCAACTGGTGAGTCTCGGCCGCGAAAGCTACGGTGCACCGGATCTGTTCGTGAGCGCGGACGTGGTCATCGTGTCGGCCGGCACGATCGGTTCGACCGCGCTGCTGCTACGTTCGCGCGACGCGGGTCTGACCGTCTCCGCGCAGCTCGGCGAGCATTTCACCGGCAACGGCGACGTGCTCGCCTTCGCCTACAACACCGACGACACGATCAACGGCGTCGGCTGGGGCGCGCATACGCCCGGGCAGATTCCGCCGGTCGGGCCGACCATCGCCGGCTTGATCGATCATCGCGATACGCCGAATCTGCGTGACGGTTTCGTCATCGAGGAAGGCTCGCTGGCCGGACCGGTCGGCGCGGCGCTGGTCGGTCTGCTCGGCGCCGCCGCGCCGCTCGAAGGCGTCGACGCGGGCGGGCCGCCGGGCGCCGACAGTCGGCTCGCGTACGACGCGCGGGTGCTCGAAAGCTACCTGCGCGGCCCATATCGCGGTGCGCTGAATCACACGCAAAGCTATCTCGTGATGGCGCACGACGACGAAAGCGGCCAGATCCACGTCGACCCACGTGGCCAGCCGCGCATCGCGTGGCCGAACGCGGGCAGGCAGCCCATCTTTCAGACCGTCGAGCGAACGCTCGAACACGCAACCGCGCCGCTCGGCGGCAAGTATCTGCGCAATCCGATCTCGACCGCGATCGCCGGCAACCGCACGGTCACCGTGCACCCGCTCGGCGGCTGCGGGATGGGCGAAGATGCGCAGCACGGCGTGGTCGATCACATGGGCCGCGTGTTCAGCGGCGCGGCCGGCTCGGCGGTGCACGACGGCCTGTACGTGATGGACGGCGCGGTGATGCCGATGTCGCTCGGCGTCAATCCGCTGCTGACGATCTCGGCGCTGGCCGAGCGCAATTGCGCGCTGCTCGCGGCCTCGCGTGGGCGGCAGATCGACTACACGGCCAAAGGCACGGCCGCGCCGCCGCCCGCGCCGAAGATCGGCCTGCGGTTTACGGAAACGATGATCGGCACCTACACGCCGGCCAACGCGCCCGCGGCGCTGGCCGAGGCGGATGCCAACGCTGCCCCGAGCGCCACGAGCCCGATCGAATTCACGCTCACCGTCGAATCGGACGATCTCGCCGACATGCTCGCCAATCCGCAGCATCTCGCGCACACCGCCGGCACGCTGACCTGTCCCGCGCTGTCCGCGCAGCCGATGACGATCGTCGACGGCACGTTCAATCTGTTCGTGGTCAACGCGTCGGATGTCGACGAGCGCAACATGAATTACCGCATGACGCTCGAATCGACCGAAGGCAAAACGTATACGCTGACCGGGCAGAAGATCATCACGCGCACGTCGCCGATCAACCTGTGGGCGCAAACCAATACGCTGTACGCCGAGCTTCGCACGGGCACTCGAACAGACGGTCCGCTACTCGGCAAGGCGACGCTGATCATCACGCCGGAAAATTTCCTCAAGCAGCAACGCACGCTCGAAGTCACCAACACACCCGATCTCGCGACGCGTCTCGACTGGACGCTGAAATTCGGCAAGTTCTTCGCGGGCGTGCTGTTCACCGAATACGGCGGCGTGGCCGCGCCGCTGCAATTCGTCGAGACGACGGCGACGCCGCGCATCAAGCGCGCGTTGCGCGCGCCGGCCCCGCAGACCACCTACTTCGATACGCCCGACGGCACCACCTTGCGGCTCACGCGCTACGCCGATCCGGCCGCGGCGAAACCGTTGCGGCCGTTGTTGATGATTCACGGCTCGGGCGTGTCCAGCCGCATCTTCTCGACGGATCTGATCGCGACCAACCTCGTCGAGTATCTGTGCGCGTGCGGCTACGACGTGTGGCTCGTCGATCTGCGCGTCAGCATCGAATTGCCGAGCGTGCTGGTGCCGGCCAACGTCGACGAGGTGGCGCGCGAGGACATTCCCGCCGCCGTCGCGAAGGTCCGCGAGCTGACCGGCGCCGCGCAGATTCAGGTGCTTGGCCACTGCATGGGCGGCCTCGCGTTGAGCATGTCGCTGCTCGCGGGTCTGCAAGGCGTGCGCTCGGCGCTGATCTCGCAGGTCGCCGCGCACCCGGTGCCGGGCACGCTGCAGAAGATCAAGGCGGGGCTCCATATCCCGGGCATCATGCAGCACCTCGGCGTGCGCGATCTGACCGCTTACACGCAGCATCGCGCATGGCCGGACAATCTGCTCGACGAAGCGCTGCGCCTTTATCCCATCGATCACGACGAGGGCTGCGGCAACCCGATCTGTCATCGCGCGACGTTCCTCTACGGGCTGCTGTACGAACACGCGAAGCTGAACGAGACGCTGCACGAGAATCTGCAGGAGTTGTTCGGCATTCACGACATCGAGGTGTTCAGGCATCTCGCCGCGATGGTGCGGGCCGGCAGGATCGTCGATGCCGAAGGCGAGGACCTGTATCTCGGCGGTGCGAGAGGACTGGAAGGTCTGCGCCTGCCGATCGGATTCATTCACGGCGAAAGGAACGAGACGTATCTGCCCAAAAGCACGCAACTGACGTTCGACATGCTGACGCGAGCGTTCCCGGAGCAGCCTTACGAAAGGCATCTGATTCCGGGGTATGGCCACATCGACTGTATTTTCGGCAAGGATGCGGCGGCGGACGTGTATCCGGTGATCGCGCGGTATCTGGACGCGCATTGACGCAACGGCGAGTTCGACGCACGAGCACGGCGGGTTGCGCCGCCCTGCCCGTTACCCTGCTCGACGACCTCCCCGTCGCGCTCAGAACAACTTGCCGGGATTCAGGATACCGTGCGGGTCCAGCGCGCGTTTGATCGCGTGCATGGCGGCCAGCTCCGCCGGCGAACGCGAGATCGGCAGGAACTCGCGTTTGAGCAAGCCGATGCCGTGTTCCGCCGACACCGAACCTTGCAACGGCCCGAGCATCTCGTAGACGAATGCGTACACCGCGTGATGCGTGACGCCGGGAACCGAGTGGCCGTCGACGGTCACATGCAGATTCGAATCGCCGATATGCCCGAAGAAATACGACGCGTTGCCCGGCCAGCGCTCGTCGAGCGCGGCCCGGCAACGCTCGACGAACGCGCCGATTTCGCCGATCGGCAAACTCACGTCGAAGTTGATCGCGTCGAGCCGCACCGGAAACTCGGCGGTGCATTCGCGAATCGCCCACAGTGCGCGCGTGTCGGCCACCGACTGCGCGATCACCGCGTCGCGGATCGCGCCCGCGTCGAGCGCATCGGTCAACGTGCCGGCGAAGCGTTCGCCGTCGTCGTCCGCATCGAAACTCGCGTGCTCGATCAGCGCGTACAGCGGATGCGGCGCGTCGAACGGCGAGCGCGTGCCCGTCAGCTTCACGCCGAAGTCGTAGAAATCCGGCCACATTATTTCGAACGCGCCGATGTCGTTGCCGAAGCGCGTCGCGAGGCGGCGCAGCAGGCTGACGGCGGCAGCGTAGTCGCCGAGCGCGACCAGTGCCGTATGCCGTGCCGCCCGGCGCGGATGCAGACGCAACACGGCCCGCGTGATCACGCCAAGCGTGCCCTCTGAACCGATGAACCAGTGCTTCAGGTCGTAACCCGTATTGTTCTTCACCATCTTGCCGAGCGAAGTCAGCACGTCGCCGTTCGCGAGCACCACTTCGAGCCCGAGCACCTGGTCGCGCGCGGTGCCCGACTGGATCACGCGATTGCCGCCCGCATTGGTCGCGAGATTGCCGCCGATCTGGCACGAGCCGCGCGCGCCGAGATCGAGCGCGAGTTCGAAGCCCGCCTCGGCGGCGGCTTCCTGCGCCGTCTGCAAGGTCGTGCCGGCGCGCACCGTGAGCGTGGCCGACGCAGCGTCCACCTCTTCGACCCCGCTTAATCGTTCCAGCGACAACGCGATATCCGTGGCCCGCGCGATTGCGCCGCCCGCGAGTCCCGTCATCCCGCCTTGCGGCACCACGGGCTGATACGCGGCGTGGCAGATGGCCAGCGCGCGCGCCACCTCCTGCGTGGTACGCGGCAGCAGCAAGGCGGCCGGACGCGTCGGTTCGTGGCGCGTCCAGTCAGTCAGCGCGCGTTCGCCGATCTGCTCGTCCACGCGCACCGCATCGTCGCCGAGTGCGGCGCGCAATGCGTCGAGTGTGTTTGCGAGCGGCGCGGTGCGCTGGGTGTTTGCTTCGTCGATCATGCCGTGTTCCTTGCGCAGCCTCGCCGGCTACGCGGTTCTTTCCGTTGCGGTCTCATTCGCTGCCGGTGCTCGCTTCCTGCGCGCGTTTTTTCCGGTAACCCATCGAGTCGTTGATGCGCCCGAGAATATAGTCGCCCGCCGCAACCGGCGGGTACTTGACCTCGTCGTCCCGTGCACCGAGATCGCGCGGATCGACGAGCGCGCCGTAGGTGGGATCGTAGAACGTCGCGATCGAATAGCGCTCGCGTCCCGATGCGTTGATCACGCGATGCAGCGTCGAGCGAAAGCGGTCGTTGGTCCAGCGCGCGAGCAGATCGCCGACGTTCACCACGAAGCTGCCTTCGACCGGCGGCGCATCGACCCACGTATCGTTGGCGATCTCGCGCACCTGCAGGCCGCCCACCTGATCCTGCCACAGCAGCGTGATGCAACCGTAGTCCGTATGCGGCGCGACGCCGAACTGATCGGCGTCCGATTGGGGCGGCTGCGGCGGATAGTAGACCATCTGCGTGCGCTGCATCCGCTTCGTGTAGCGCGGTGCGAAGAAATCTTCCGCCACGCCGAGACTCGCCGCGACCGCGCGCAACAGATCGGCGCCGCATGCGCCAACCGCCTCGTAATAGCCATACAGCGCGGGGCGCAACTGCGGCATGAAGTCCGGCCAGTTGTTCGGCCCGCGCAAGGCCTGACCGGCGAGCACGTCGGGATCGTCCTCCGGCAGTTCGAGGCCGATGCTGAAGAACTCCTTGTAGTCGGGACGCTTGGCCTGGTACATGGTCGCATCGCCCAACGCATTGAAACCGCGATGCCGGTGATTGACCGCCGCGCGCCGTTTGGTCTCCGGCGCAAACGCGAAGAACGTGCGCGCAGCGTGCTGCGCGGCATCGATCGACGCTTGCGGCACCCCGTGATTGACGATGTAGAAGAAGCCGATCGTCGTGCACGCAGCGCGGATTTCACGCGCCACGCGTTGCATGGCGTGTGGATCGCCCGCGCGCACGCCGGCGAGATCGATGATCGGAATATGGGTCACAGGCATTGCTTGGCTCCCTGAAAGGCCGCTGCAATCAACACATCAATCAACACGTGAATCGGCAGACGAATGCGCGCGCCTGGCGGCACGCCCATCCGCGCACGAAGCGCGTCGCGCCTCATCCCTCCGACGTTGTATATACCGCCAAAAGCGCGCTCGCAAGCTGCGTTGCAATGCGCGCCGCGCTCGTGCTTCGCACGCGGACGGTGCATGACGTTAGGGCTTTTCTCTACTCGCGCGTTTATTTATTTCGCGCGAAAAACGCGGTATATACTGCCTCGCATGACTCGCGCCGGCCCGCGACATGGGCGCCGTTTTCGCGCGACACCGCTTTGCCAACCGGAGAATCCCATGCGTATCCCTGCAGGCTGGAAGTGTCGTCTCGTGATGCTGGCGTTGTGCGCGGCGAGCGTCGCCGCGCATGCGGAAGACCAGCTCGCCAAAGTGAAGAAAGCCGGCGAACTGGTGGTGGGCACCGAGATGCAATTCGCCCCGTTCGACTTCCTCGAAAACGGTCAGCAGGCCGGCTTCAATAAAGACCTGTTCGCCGAGGTCGGCAAGGAAATGGGCGTGAAGGTGCGCTTCATCGACCTGCCGTGGCCGAGCGTGCTGCCCGGACTCGAAGCCGGCAAGTTCGACATGGTGGGCGGCCCGCTCACCGTCACCAAGGCGCGCATGGAACGCTACACGTACACGCTGCCCGTCGCGGATGCCACCGACGCGCTGCTCAAGCGCGCCAACGACAGCGCCCTCAAGCAATCGTCGGATATCGCCGGCAAGACCGTGGGCGCGGGCAAGGGTTCGGCCCAGCTCGATCAATTGAAGGCCTACGTCGCCACCTTGCCGAAGGCGCCGGAAATTCGCGAGTACGTCGACAACAACCAGGCCTACGCCGACCTCGCGGCCGGCCGGATCGCGGCCGTCGCGAATTCCATGACCAATATCGCGTACGTCGCCAAGCAGCGGCCGGAAACCTTCGCGGTGGTGCAGCCGCCGTTCGGCGCGAAGGTGTACTTCGCCTACTGCCTGCGTAAGGACGCGGACAGCAAGCCGCTCGCCGATGCATTCAACGCCGCGCTCGTGAAGATGCACAACGACGGCCGCCTCGCGACGCTGCAGAAGAAATGGTTCGGTGTGGCGATGGATGCGCCCACCACCATGCCGACGCCGAACTACTGACGGCCTCGCGGCGAGTGCGGCGCTCATGTTCAGCACCACGGTCTTCGTTCAGGGTTTGCCGCTGCTGCTGCATGCGGCGCTCGCCACCATCGGCATCTCGCTGACGGGACTCGCGATCGGCTTCTTCGTCGCGATCGGCGTGTGCGCGGCGCGGCTCTCGCCGAATCGCGCCGCGCGACTGTCCGGCGGCGCTTACGTGTTCTTCTTTCGCGGCGTGCCGATGCTGGTGCAACTGCTGCTGGTGTACTACCTGCTGCCGTTCGCGGGCATCAACGTATCGCCGCTCGTCGCCGCCATCAGCGCGGTCTCGCTGTGCTCCGCGTCGTATATCGCCGAGATTCTGCGTGGCGGTTTTCTCAACGTGCCGCCAGGTCATCTCGAAGCCGCGCGCATGCTCGGTCTCTCGCCGTTCGACATGCTGCGGCGCATTCTCGTGCCGCAGGCCTTCCGTTCGACGCTGCCTTCGCTAGTGAACGAAATGGTGCTGCTGATCAAGGCTTCGTCGCTGATCTCGGTGGTCGGCGTGGCCGAGTTGACGCGTACCGCGCAGAACATCGCGGCGAGTACGTATAGGCCGCTCGAAGCGTATGTCGCCGCCGGGCTGATCTACTTCGTGATCTGCGGCACGCTCGCGCTGCTCGCGCACGCCGCCGAATACCGGTTGCAGCACGCCTGATCCGAACCGGCCGAATGTGCAACGCCACCTTCCCACCCACATCGAGCCCGCGTCATGCAACAGTTCGACCCGACCGTCATCACGCACAATCTCCAGCCGATCGCGGCCGGTCTCGCGACGACGCTCGGCACCTGGCTCGCGGGCGTCGCGCTCGGCATGGCGATCGGCTTTCTGATCGCCGTGCTGCAGCTCTTTTGCGGACGCTGGGTACGCGGCATCCTGCGCTTTTACATCGAACTGTTTCGCGGCACGCCGTTTCTCGTGCAACTGTTTCTGCTGTACTACGGCGGTCCGTCGTTCGGCCTCACGCTCGAACCGTTGACGGCCGGCGTGCTCGGTTTAGGCCTGTATGGCAGCGCGTATTTCGCCGAGGCGTTCCGTTCGGGATTTCAATCGGTGCCACCGGGTCATCTCGAAGCGGCATCGTGTCTCGGCCTCACGCGCTGGCAAACGGTGCTGCGCGTCCAGGTGCCGCAAATGCTGGTGCTGATCGTGCCCGCGCTGACCAACCTGATCATCGTGCTGAGCAAGGAGACCGCGGTGCTGTCCATCGTTACCGTGCCCGAACTCACTTTCGTGCTGACCGGCATCGGCTCGGCCACCTTCGCTTTCGTCGAAACCCTGCTGGCGCTGTGCGTGTGTTATCTCGCGCTGGTCGAACTGACTTCGCGCGCGGGCATGTGGGCCGAGACCCGCATCGCGCGCTTCATGGCGTGAACGCACTACGGACTCTCTCATGAACGCTATCGCCGACATGCCCTCTTCCGCCGCCCCCGCCTCGTCCGTCAACGCGCCGCTGATCCAGGTGCGCGATCTGCGCAAACATTTCGGCGACGTCGACGTGCTGCGCGGCATCGATCTCGAGATCGCGCGCTCCGAGGTGGTGTGCATCATCGGGCCGTCGGGCTCCGGTAAAAGCACGCTGCTGCGTTGCCTCGCCGCGCTCGAAACCTACGATCAGGGGGACGTGCGGATCGAAGGCGAACTGCTCGGCTATAGCGAGCGCAACGGCAAACGCGTGCGCGCGTCGCAAGGCGAGATCAATCGCGTGCGGCGCAACGTCGGCATGGTGTTTCAGCAGTTCAATCTGTGGCCGCACATGAGCGCGCTCGGCAACGTCATGGAAGCGCTGCTGCGCGTGCGCCATCTGTCGCGCGACGAAGCGCGCCGCCGCGCGAACGCGATGCTCGATACCGTCGGCCTCGCGCACAAGGGCGATGCCTATCCGGCCAAACTATCGGGGGGTCAACAGCAGCGCGTGGCGATCGCACGCGCGCTGGCAATGGAACCACACATCATGCTGTTCGACGAACCGACCTCGGCACTCGACCCGGAACTGGTCGGCGAAGTCCTGCAGGTGATGAAGCAGCTCGCGCGCGACGGCATGACGATGGCCGTGGTCACGCATGAAATGGGGTTCGCCGCGCAGGTCGCCGACAAGGTGATGTTCATCGATCAAGGTCGCATCGCCGTGCAGGGCAAGCCGCGCGACGTGTTTCACGACGCCAGTCAGCCGCGCTTGCGGCAGTTCCTGCAGAACTACTTCGACCGCAACGCGTTCTGGGCACGCGGTCCCGACGACGCGCCCACGCCATGACGCCGCGCTTGCTCGTGCCGCTTGCGACGCTTGCGACGCTTGCGACGCTCATGTCTTCAGCGCCGCGCCCGCCGCACGCGCGCGTTCGCTAACACCAGACCCGCCGATGTCCACCACCGACCGCAGCCGCTCCCACGACAAACCGCTCGCCGCCGATGCGCCGGCCGCACGCTACGAGCAGGTCAAATCGCACATCCGCCGCCTCGTCGAATCGGGCGAGCGGCAGGCGGGCGACCGGCTGCCGTCCGAGCAGGATCTCGTCACGGCGCTCGGCGTTTCGCGCATGACGGCCAATCGCGCATTGCGCGAGCTCGCCGACGAAGGGCTCGTGACGCGGGTCTCCGGCGTCGGCACGTTCGTCGCGCCGAGCAAACCGCAATCCACGCTGCTGATGATCGCCCACATCGGCGACGAGATCCGCTCGCGCGGCCACGAATATCGCTTCGAGACCGTGCTGTCGCAACGCGAAACCGCGTCCGTGATGGTGTCGAATGCGCTGGGGCTCGCACCGGGCGCGTCGGTGTTCCATGTGATCTGCGTGCACCGCGAGAATGGCCTGCCGGTGCAACTGGAGGATCGCTACGTGAATCCCGCGACCGCGCCGGCGTTTCTCGAACAGGATTTCTCGACGCTCAGGCCGTCCGAGTATCTGTATGAAATCGTGCCGGCGCACGACGTCGAACACGTGGTCGATGCGGGCCTGCCGACGCGCGCCGAAGCCGACCTGCTCGAAATCCGCGCGGAAGAGCCCTGTCTCACGCTGATGCGCCGCACGTGGACGAGCGGCGTGGCGGTGACGTTCGCGCGCTTCGTGCATCCGGGCTCGCGTTACCGGCTGGGTTGCCGGTTTTCGCCGGATCTGTCGCAACGGCAGGGCTGATTCAGCGCCGGGCGCCGCGGCGAAACGCGCAAACCAGACGCGCAAAGCCGCTACACATTCCCCGCCAGATGAAACCGCGAGGCCGGGTGCCACAACTGCACCGACGTCGCGACATCGTCGCCGACCCACGTGCGGCGCCACAATTGCAGACAAGGCTCGCCGATTTCCATCATCAGATGACGGCGTATGTACGCATCCGGCTTCTGCGCATAGATACGAAACTCCGCGCGCTGGATCGGCGCGAGCCTCACCATGTAGTGATTCGGCGTTTCGACCGTGAAGTCCTGCGCGAGATAGTCGGGGAACACTTTCGGGTTGACGTAGCGGTCCTCGTACTGGATCGGCTCGCCCTCCTCGCTGTGCACGATGCACGAGTGAAAGGCCTCGCCGCCCGCGAGGCCGAGCGCTTCGAGCGCCTGCGGATCGTCGCTCGGTTCGAGCGTCAGCACGCGCGCCGAATGACGATGACCGCGTGCGGCGATTTCATCGGCGATATTGCGGATCTCCAGCACCGTCGATTCGTAGCGGCGCGGCGCGACGAACGTGCCCGAACCTTGCACGCGCGTCAGCACGCGCTCGGCGGTGAGTTCGCGCAGCGCGCGCGACACCGTCATGCGCGCCACGCCGAATTCCTTCACCAGTTCCGTTTCGGATGGGATCAAGCCGCCCGGCTTCCAGTCGCCCTCGCTGATGCGGCGGATCACGTAGCGTTTGATCTGTTCGTAGGCGGGCATCGCCTTCGCGGGTGTATCCGGCCGACGCTCCGATGAATGCTCCGGTTGACGCCCGGGATGATGCTGTCTCTCTGCGGCTTGCGCGTCTCGTTGCGCGTCTCGTCGCGCGTTTGTAATTGTGTTCACTCTGACCTCGTGGGTGGTAAGTGGTAGCGGGGCCATCGCGGGTTGCCGGCCCCTAAGGAAGTCCCGCGAACGGGACGCCTCGGCCGGCATGCAAGCGGATAGCCCGCACCCGGCCTTGTCTCCATCAAGCGGTGCGCGCGGCGAGCCGTGCGTCTTCGGGTGTGGGCTGCGCGAGGTTCGCGGCGGCCGCGTTTGCAATCGCGCCTGTAACTTCGTTGGTAATCTCGCCGGCAACCTCGCCCGCAATCTCGCCGGCAACGTTGGCGGCGTTCGCCGCTTCGCGCGGCTCGCCCTGCTGCGTCAGATTGCCGGCGGTTGCGGGCACAACCCGGTCCGCGCCGTTCAGCGCCCCGACCGGACGGGGCCTCATCTTACCAGGGTTCGGCAGCGGCGGCGGCATCTCGTCGGCGAGCAGGCGGAACGCGACGCTCATGTCGTGCGCGAGCGGCCGGTCGTCGCGATAGGTCGGCACCACGCGCCGCACGCGTTGCCACAGCGCTTCCGTATGCGGCGCGCGCGGCGCGTCGATACGTTGCAGGTCGTACGCCTGGGCCGCCGCCAGCAATTCGATCGCGACGATGCGCCCGGCGTTGTCGACGATTTCGAGTGCCTTCAAGGCCGCCGGCGTCGCGTGGCACAGATGGTCTTCCTGCAACGCGGACGTGATGCCGCCGTCGAGACTCGCGGGCAGCGCGAGACGCCGGTTCTGCGCGACCAGCGAGGCCGCCGTGTACTGCGCGATCATGAAGCCGGAACAGGTGCCGCCGGGCTCCGCGAGAAACGCCGGCAAGCCGCTCACCAGCGGATTGACGAGGCGATCCAGGCGCCGCTCGGCCATCGCGGCGACCTGGGCGATCGCGGTGGAGAGGCTGTCCATCGCCAGCGCGATCGATGCGCCCACCGCGTGCGCCTGCGAATACACCCGCGGCGCATCCGGCGTACCGGCGACGATCGGGTTATCGGTGATCGACGCGAGTTCGCGATTGACCACGTCGGCGGTCGCGGCGAGCACGTCGCGCGCGGCGCCGTGCACGTGCGGAATGGTCCGCATGCTGAGCGGGTCCTGGGTGCGCTGGCCGATCACCGACGCGAGAATGCCGCTGTCGGCGAGCGCCGCGCGCATCCGTTCGCCGACCTGATTCAATCCAGGCGAAATGCGCAGCGCGAGCGAATCTTCGTCGAACGCGGCGAGCTGGCCGTGCAGATTCTCGAAGCTCATCGCCGCGACCATGTCGGTCCAGTCGAGCAGACGCGCGGCGCGCGCCAGCGCGAGCGCGGCGAGACCCGTCACGCACGGCGTGCCGTTGACGAGACTCAAGCCCTCCTTCGCTTCCAGCACCAGCGGTTCGAGACCGAGCCGTTGCAGCGCATCGCGGCCCGTGAGCCGTTCGCCGCGATAGCGCACATGCCCTTCGCCGATGCACACCAGCGCGATGTGAGCCATATGACTCAGATAACCGACCGAGCCGAACGCCGGCACTTCCGGCAAACAATCGGCATCGAGCAGGCTGACCAGCTGGTCCACGACTTCGAGGCGCACGCCCGAATGGCCGTGCGCGAAGTTATTCACCGCCGCGGCCATGATCGCGCGCGTCTCGGCGACGCCGAGCGGCACGCCGACGCCGACCGCGTGGCTCATCAGAATATTGCGCGACAGCGTGCGCTGTTCGGACGGCGACACGATCACATCGCACAGCGCGCCGACGCCGGTGTTCACGCCGTACGCGCGAATCCCGCGTTCGACGATCTGCTCGACGAGTACGCGCGCCGCCGCGATGCGCGCGCGGGCCCCGGTGGACAGTTCGAGCGGCTCGCCGGCGGCGACTGCCGCCACCTGAGCCCAGTCGAGAGGACGATCGGAACGGATCACGGCCATGGTTGCGCTCTCTTCGATCAGTGGGTGGTGCGGTCCTGATGGCTCGACACGAATTGCCGGAAGCGTTCCGACTTGCAGTCGACGAACACTTCGTCCGGCGTGCCGTCCGCTTCCACCTGCCCTTGATGCAGGAACATCACGCGATTCGATACGTGGCGCGCGAAACCCATTTCGTGCGTGACGACCAGCATCGTGCGGCCTTCCTCGGCGAGCGAGCGCATCACGCGCAGCACTTCGCCGACCAGTTCCGGATCGAGCGCCGAGGTCGGCTCGTCGAACAGCATCACCTTCGGATGCATTGCCAGGGCACGCGCAATCGCCACGCGCTGCTGCTGACCGCCCGACAGATGAGCGGGATAGTGGTCGCGCTTTTCCGCGAGGCCGACTTTCGCGAGCAGCGCCTCGGCCTCCTCGACCGATTCCGCGCGGCTGCGCTTCTGCACGCGCATCGGTCCTTCGATCAGGTTCTCCAGCACCGTCATGTGCGACCAGAGATTGAAGTTCTGGAACACCATGCCGAGTTGCGAGCGCACCCGGTCCACCTGACGGCGATCGCTCGGTTGCAGTTTGCCGTCGCCGCGACGCTTCATCTTCAGCTCTTCGCCGCCGAGCGCGACCGAGCCGTCGTCCGGCGTTTCGAGCAGATTCAGGCAGCGCAGAAACGTGCTCTTGCCCGAGCCGCTCGCGCCGAGAATCGAAATCACGTCGCCCTGATGCGCGTCGAGCGAAATGCCCTTGAGCACGTGGTGCTCGCCGAACGACTTATGAATGTTCCTGACCGACAGTGCGACGGGTGCCGTAGCGTTCATCAAAATTCTCCAGTTTCATCCGGTTCATGCGGGATCGCGGCGCGCGCTCAGGACGCGGCGCGGCGTGTTTCGGTCGTGGCGGATACCGTGCGGTCCGCGGCACTTTGCGTCGGCGCGGCGCGCAGATGGCGCGACAAACGCGTTTCCAGCAAGCCGAGCAAACGCACGATCACGAAGTTCAGGAACAGATAGATCAGCGCGGCGCAGATAAAGACTTCGGTCGTGCGGTAGGTCTGCTGGATGATCTGCTGCGCGACGCCGGTCACTTCCCACACGGTGACCAGACTCGCGAGCGCGGTCGACTTGACCAGCAGCACCGCCTCGGTCGAATACGCAGGCAGACACTGGCGCAACGCGATCGGCCCGATCACGCGACGCAGCAGCGCGAAACCCGACAGCCCGATCGAATAGCCCGCCTCGATCTGCCCGACCGGCACGGCCATCAACCCGCCGCGAATGATCTCGGCGGTATAGCCCGCCGTGCACAGCGCGAGCGACAGCACCGCGCACATATACGGCTCGCGCAGCACGGGCCACAGAAAACTCTCGCGGATCACGCCGAACTGCCCCATCCCGTAGTACACGAGGAACATCTGGATCAGCAGCGGCGAACCGCGAAACACGAGGATGTAAGCGCGCGCGAAGCGGTTCGGCAGCCAGTGCGGCGACACGCGCATCGTGACGATCACGAGCGACAGCAGGCCGCCCAGGATCAATGAACAGAAGAACAGCCCGAGCGTGGTCGGCACGGCGGCCAGCAACTGCCTGAGCGTGTCGAGCAGAAAAGCGGAATCGAAGGTCATGATGGCCGTCCCGGTCAGTTACGCGCGAAGTTGCGCTTGAAGGACCGGCCCACGCGCGCCTCGGCGTGATTGAAGACCCGGTTCGAGATGCTGGTCATCAGCAGATACAGCGCGCCGCCCACCACGAAGAACGTGAAGTACTGATGCGTGGAGCCGGCCGCCACCTGGCTCGTGCGCAGCAGTTCGGCGAGACCCGTCACCGAGATCAGCGCCGAATCCTTCAGGCTCAACTGCCAGACGTTGCCGATGCCCGGCAGCGCGAAACGCAGCACCTGCGGAATCAGGATGCGGCGCGCCATGGTCAGCGTCGGCATGCCGATCGAACGCGCGGCTTCGAGTTCGCCGCGCGACACCGCCAGCACCGCCGCGCGATACACCTCGGCCTGATAGGCGCCCGAGATCATGCCGACCGCCAGCGCGCCGATCACGAACGGCGGCACGCCGACGAAACCGTCCGCGCCGAACCACTGCCCCACCGTCGTCACCAGCGTCGAGCCGCCGAAGTAGAACAGGTAGATCACGAGCAGTTCGGGCACGCCGCGAAACACCGTGGTGTAGATGTCGCCGATCACGCGCAGCGAGCGCCAGCGCGACAGTTTCGCCGCCGCCACCAGCGCGCCGAATACCGCGCCGACCGCGAGCGCCGCGAGCGTCAGCGCGACCGTCATCAAGGCCGCGAGCAGCAGCACGCCGCCCCAGCCGTCCTGGCCGAAGCCGAGCATCTGTATCAGTGCCATTCCCTACCCCTCATCCGTTACGACGGAGCGAAACCGTGGGCGCGCGGCGTGCGTTCGCCGCGTATCGCGCGCGCCCACTCACGCACTTGACGCATCAAGGCGTGACGTCGGTCTTGAACCACTTGGTGGAGAGCTTCTTGACGGTGCCGTCGGCGAGCGCCGCGCTGATCGCGGTGTCGAACTTCGCCTTCAGGTCGGCGTCCTGCTTGCGGAACGCGAGGCCTTCGCCCGGCCCCCAGATCGGGCCGCCGATCTTCGGACCAGCCATCGAGATCGACGCGGTTTCCTTCTTGTCGATGTTGGCGGCGTAGTAGGTCACGTCGTCGAACGACGCGTCGATGCGGCCGTTCGCCAGGTCGAGATCGCGCTCGGGCGAAGTCTTGTAGACGCGGATCGTGGCGATGTCCTTGAAGCCGTCGTTGATGAACTTCGTGTAGACCGTGCCCGATTGAATGCCGATGGTGCGGCCCTTCAGTTGCTTGCGCAGCGCGTCGACGGTCGGCTGGTCGGCTTTCGGATCGCCCGACAGCTTGACGACGCCAGCGCCCGGCGCGGCTTTCGGCAGCACCTTGGTATCGGCCACCGCGAAGGTGGCCGGCGTGGCCGCGTACGGCTTCGAGAAGGCGATGATTTTTTCACGCTCCGGCGTGATCGAGATCGCGTCCATCAGGACGTCGAACTTGCCCGCCTGCAAGCCCGGAATCATGCCGTCCCAGTCCTGCGCGACGAGATTGCATTGCAGCTTGATGCGCTCGCACAGATTCGCGACCAGTTCCGGTTCGAAGCCACCCAGCTTGCCGCCCGGCAAGGTCAGGTTCCACGGCGCGTAACCGCCTTCCAGCGCGATCGTCACCGTCTTCCAGTCCTTGGCCTCGGCCGGTGCCGAAAACATGGCCGCGGCGCCGAGCACGGCGCCGATCAATGCTGTTGCTAACGTCGTGCGCTTCACTTTCACGTCGAAACTCCTTGGATTGAGGAAACCGTCGAACCGAATGTTTTAACCAACGCCGAATTTGTATAGACAAGCTTGCACGAGTCAAAAAGCGGTCGCAAGGGCTGACGCATAAAAATGCGCGAATCATCGGGTAAGCCCCTAGAAATGGCTTGCCATGGGGCTTCGCGGGGTTCCATGGAGTGGAACATTTGTTACGGGAAGATTGTGACGCGCGTGACAAGCGCATCAGCGCGGTGCATTTTGTCTAGACAGGTTCGTGCGTAATGAACCAGAAGGGGGCGAGGAAACAGACGCCGGTGCGCGCGCTACCAGATGCGCGGCACGAACCGGTAGCGCACGCGCGCCGCGTAGTCGGTATAGCCGTCGAGTTGGGCGCGCAGCACGCCCTCTTCCTTCACCGCGCGCCAGCCGATGCCGGCCACCATCACCGGCACGCACGCAAGCCCCCACCACGAGCCGAGCAGCAAGGGCGTACCGACGAACAGAAACAGCGCGGCGCAATACATCGGGTGACGCACATACGCGTAGGGACCGCTATCGATCACCTTGTGGCCGCGACCCGTCTGGATCTTCACGACCGGCGCGGCATAGCTGTTGGCGCGAAACACCGCGCGACACATCAGCAGACAGACGACGATGCACAGCGACCCCAGGCTCATGAGGGCCACGGGAAACGGCGGCGACCAGTGAAAGCGCATCGCGTCGAGCGCCATCACCACCAGCCACACGCACCACGCGACCGACACGCCCACCATGAACACCCGGTCCCAGCGGCTTTGCTGTGTCTGCACGATCGGCGCGAGCCGTTCGGCGAGGAGACCCGGATCGTGACGCGAGAGCCACAACCCGATCCACAGACTCAACGCGCCCACCTCGATCAGATACCACCAGGCGGCCGGCCACGCGAACGTGCCGGCCACGCCGAACAACAACGCGCCCATGCCCGCGAGCCAGACGACCGTTTGCAGAATGAGGCGTTTGATCATGGCGGCGGGTGGAATAGTTAGCGGGAGGCGCAGGGGCGATCGCGCCGTGACCGGGCTGTCGTCAAACCGCGCCGCCGTTTTCGTTTTCGTTTTCGGTGGCCGCTTGCGGCGTACGCACGCGGTTGAATACGTCGACGAGATCGATGTCGCCGGTATTCAGCCCGAAACGCTCGCGCAGACACGCGGCAAACTCGTCCGCGTTCGTGAGCTGGTGTTGCCTGACGATCTCGCCGCTGCCGCTGCGTTCGTTCAGGTGATCGTTGAGCAGCGTGAGCCGCGCGCCGTCGATCACGCGGCAGACGATCAGATTGCTCGCGAAGATCGCTTCGGGCGAGGTGGACGTGTACCAGTTCGACGTCTCATAGTCGATCCACTCGACCGGTTGCAGATCGATCCGGTAGACCCGCGCCCAGCTCTCGTCGCGCGATTGCACTTCGAGGAAGAGCGCGTTGCGCGATGCATCCGCGAGACGGAACGTGCCGAGCGGCGTGGCTTGCGCGAGCCCCACGGTCAGACGCAGCGGCGCGGTCAACGTGACGCTGCCGAAGCCGACGTCGGCGATCCACGGCTCGTCGTCGATGTCGACGCGCAGCACCATGTGCGAGCGCGGCGTGATCGCGTCGGGCTCGCGGCCCCACACCACTCGCCCGATCAGCGGCGTGACCTTGAAGCCGAGTTGCATCAGCACGTCGGCGAACAACGCGTTCTGCTCGAAGCAATAACCGCCGCGACGGTCGGTGACGAGCTTGCGCTCGACCGATTCGAGATCGAGCTTCACCGGACGGCGCGTGAACGGATTCAGACTCTCGAACGGGATCGCGCGCGGATGCAGCCCATGCAATGCCCGCAGCACGTCAAGCGTGGCCGCGCGCGGACCGTCGTAGCCAATGCGCGCGAAGTAGTTGTCCAGACTCACGGTATGCGACATCGATCTCTTCCAGATAAGGTTGAAGCAATCGGCGGCGACAGCGCGATCGACGCAGCCGGCCGCCATCCCGGCAGACGATCATAGCCGCTTTCATTGACCCTTCGACACTTGGGTGTTTTGCCGTCGCGCGCCAGGTTTACGTCGTGTCCGCGCAACAGACGCGCGAGGATCGCGAGCTTTGATCTTCCGCAAGCGGTATCGGTCTCGATGCCGTTAATAAATCCCAGGCAAAGCGCATTGAATAGACCACATCAATACATTTTTATTACGTTTAAATTTATTTTTCATTACGCACAAATAGCCGTTAATAGCAGTCCGTAAAGATCGACGTTACATGTCAGTAATATTGATGCGAATCGTTCTCATTTGTGTTGACGCACCTATTTCGCATGCGTACGATCTCGCCATCTGCCTTGCCTGGCGTCGCGAACCGGCATCGCAATCGCGGTGGAGACAGCTCTGTCCTGCCGAGGTGCTCCGATCAGTCGATACAACACAAATAAGGATTTCGATGAAGTTCGCCCAACTCAACGGACCCGCTGTTCAAGCGCGTCCGCTTCGCGATTTCGCCTTGAGCGCCGGCGCGCTTCGCCGTTCGCGCATGCCCGCCATGCGACGCGTCGCGCTTTGCACCGCATTTGCGTGGACCTCGCTGACCGCCGGCGTGACGATGGCTGCCGCCAATCCCGATGCCACGCCCGAAGCGCCCGAAGCCGACCTGAACATTCAGGCAACCCAGACCAATCAGTGGACCGGTTTCTGGAACCGCCAGCAAATGCTCGGCGACATCGGCGGTCTGCGCCCGTGGCTCGGCAAGTACGGCGTGACGCTGCAACTCACCGAGACCAGCGAAGTGCTGTCGAATCTGCGTGGCGGCCTCGCACGCGGCGCGGACTACGACGGCCTCACCACCGCCACCGTGCAGATGGATACGCAGAAGGCCTTCGGTCTGCCGGGCGGTCTGTTCAACGTCAGCGCGCTGCAGATTCACGGCGCGAACCTCAGCGCGAACAAGCTCGGCACGTTGAACACGGCAAGCGGCATCGAAGCGCAGGACACCACCCGCCTGTGGGAGTTGTGGTATCAGCAGTCGTTCCTGAACAAGCGCATCGACGTGAAGGTCGGTCAGCAAAGTATCGACCAGGAATTCATCACCAGCACGAACTCCGCGCTGTTCGTCAACACGATGTTCGGCTGGCCCGCGCTGCCCTCGTACGACATGCCGTCGGGCGGCCCGGCCTATCCGCTGTCCGATCTCGGCGTGCGCGTGCGCGGCCAGATCACGCCGACGTTGACCGCGCTGGCCGGCGTATTCGACGGCGATCCGCTCGGCAACAACCCGAACAACAAGAGCGGCACCAACTTCAACCTGCACAACGGCACGCTGTTCATCGGCGAGTTGCAGTACGCGCTGAACCAGCCTTCCGACGGCGAAATGGTCGGCATGGGCGGCGGCGGTCTGCCGGGCACGTATAAGGTCGGCGTCTGGTACAACAACGGCAGCTTCGCCGACCAGCGTTTCGACAACACCGGCCTGTCGCTCGCGAACCCGGCCTCGAGCGGCGTCGCGCAGAATCACCATGGCGACTACAGCTTCTACGCCGTGGCCGACCAGATGATCTGGCGCCCGGACCCGGACGAGCCGCGCAGCCTGAACGTGTTCGCGCGCGTGATGGGCGCGCCCGGCGACCGCAATCTGGTGAGCGTGGCGGCGAACGTCGGCGTCGTGCTGAAGGCGCCGTTCGCGGGCCGCGACAACGACAGCGCCGGTATCGCGCTGACGTACATCAAGATCGGTAACCACGCCAACGGCCTCGACCAGGACAATCTGGCATTCAGCGGCGGCCCGTACGGCGTGCGCACCAGCGAAACCACGCTGGAAGCCACCTATCAGTATCAGGTCAATCCGTGGTGGCAGTTGCAGGCGGACGCGCAATACACGTTCAACGCCGGCGCCGGCCAGAACCCGAGCGACCCGACGCAGCCGCTGCGCAATACGTTCGTCGTCGGCGTGCGCACCAACATCACGTTCTGATGCCGCTCGCGCCCAACTTACACGCTACCTATCCATCGAATCCCATGCTTTCGATCATGACCGCAAACTTCGCTTTGTGCGCCCGCACGGAGATCCAATCATGAAGCAACCCTCGCGCCTGTTTTCGCCGCGCGCCGCGCGGGCCCTGATCGCCACCGCCGCGGGCGCCGTCGCGCTCGCCGCCGCCGGCACCGCGCTCGCCGAGCCGCAAGGTTTCCTCGAAACCATCAAGCACCACACCACGCTGATCAACACCGTGCCGGGCAACGGCGACCAGAACCCGTACGCGGTCGTGGTCGCACCGGTCAGCGCGGGCACCGTCAAGAAGGGCGACGTGCTGGTGGGCAACTTCAACAACTCGACCAACCTGCAGGGCACCGGCAGCACGATCATCAACTACCATCCGGACACCAAGGAAATGACGGTGTTCGCGACGGTGCCGCGCGATCTGAAGGCATGCCCGGGCGGCATCGGCCTGTCGACCGCGATGACCATGCTGAAATCGGGCTACGTGATCGTCGGCAGCACGCCGAGCAATGACGGCACCACCGGCACCAAGGGCGCCGGCTGCCTGATCGTGATCGATCCGCAAGGCAAGGTCGCTTCGACCATCACCAGCCCGAACATCAACGATCCGTGGGGCAACATGGCGGTCGTCGACAACGGTTCGAGCGCGACGCTGTTCGTCAGCAACGCCGGCTTCGGTGTGGGCGGCGCGGACGGCAATCCGCCGGTATTCAAGCAGGCCACCGTGCTGCGTCTGGACCTCGACGTGCCGGCCGGCAAGCCGCCCGTCGTGAAGCAGGAAACCGTGGTGGGCAGCGGCTTCGGCGCACAGGCCGACAAGGGCGTGTTCCTCGTCGGGCCGACCGGCCTCGCGCTGTCGGGCGACCAGAAACTGCTGTACGTGTCCGACGCGATCGGCAACCGCGTGACCGAGATCGACGAACCGATGACGCGCGACACCAGCGCCGGCGTCGGCCGCCAGCTGACCGCCGACGGCCTGCTGCACCGCCCGCTCGCGATGGTCACGGCGCCCAACGGCCACCTGCTGGTCACCAACGCGCTGAACGGCCAGATCGTCGAAATCGACCCGGCTACCGGCAGGCAGATTTACGCGCGCTGGATCGACACCGATAAGGCACAATCGCCCCCGGGCAATGGCGACCTGTTCGGTCTCGCCCTGACGCCGGAAGGCGACGGTTTCTACTATGTCCAGGACGACGTGAACACGTTGGTCCTCGCGAAGTAAGCAAAACACCACGCAGCGAATTGAAGGTGAAGTAGCCATGGCACACGATCAACCCCCGCGGCCCTCACGGCGCGGTTTTCTGAAGGCGGGCGGCGCCGCGGTGGCCGCCGGCGCGAGTCTCGGCGCGGCGCAAACCGCCCAGGCCGCGCTCGCCAGAACGCCGGCGCACAGCGCCGACCCACAGCAGCAGGTCGAACCGTTCTACGGTTTGCATCAAGGCGGCATCGTCACGCCGCAGCAGAGCCACACGTACGTGGCCGCGCTCGATCTGACGACCGCCAAACGCGAAGACGTGATCGCGTTGCTGCGCGCCTGGACCGAGGCCGCCGCGCGCATGACGCAGGGCAATACGGCCGCGCCCTTGCCTGCCGCTGCTACCACGGGCGCCGCGGCGAAATCCGCGCAGTCCGGCGGTAAGGGCGACGCCGGTGGCACGAGTGGCGCGAGCGCCGATGTCGCGATGAGCACCAGCCCCGACGCCGGCGACAACTACGCGAACGCCGGCAACTACAGCCAGACCAACACCAAGGCCGCGCCGGATTCCGGCGACATCCTCGGTCTCGGTCCGTGCGGCCTGACGATCACGTTCGGCTTCGGCCCGGGTCTGTTCACCAAGGACGGCAAGGACCGCTACGGCCTCGCCGCGCGCCGCCCCGCCGCGCTCGTCGATCTGCCGCGCTTTAACGGCGATCAGCTGATCGAGCAGAAGACCGGCGGCGACCTGTTCATCCAGGCCTGCGCGAACGACCAGCAGGTCGCGTTTCACGCGGTCCGGCAACTGGCGCGTCTGGCCAACGGCACCGCGGTGATGCGCTGGGGCCAGTCCGGTTTCCTGTCGGGTCCGCGCGGTCAGACGCCGCGCAATCTGATGGGCTTCAAGGACGGCACCAACAACCCGTCCACCGCGAAGCCGCAGTTGATGAACCAGTTCGTGTGGGCCGGCGCCACCGCCGACGCACCGTGGATGGAAGGCGGCACCTACACCGTGGTACGGCGCATCCGCATCACGCTCGAACACTGGGACAACACCGAGGTGGACTTCCAGGAGCAGGTGTTCGGCCGTCACAAGTACAGCGGCGCGCCGATCGGCAAGAAGAACGAGTTCGACGCGGTCGACCTGAAGGAAGAAGACAAGGACGGCAATCCGGTGATTCCGGAGAACTCGCACGTGCGTCTGTCGAATCAGGCGAGCAACAACGGCGCGCAGATTCTGCGCCGTTCGTATTCGTACAACGACGGCACGAACTTCTACATCGAGCGCTGGCCGCCATGGCGTCAGGAAACGGAATACGACGCGGGGCTGATTTTCGTCGCTCACCAGAGCGACCCGCGTACCGGCTTCATTCCGATCAACGACAGGCTCGCGAAGTTCGACCTGATGAACCAGTTCACGACCCACGTCGGCAGCGCGGTGTTCGCGGTGCCGCCGGGGGCGAAGCCGGGTTCGTATATCGGCGCGGGGCTGTTCGAGGCTTGACGCCTCCACGTCGTGCTACGCAATGCAATGCGGTGAGCCGGCGGCCTTCGGGCCGTCGTGCGGAACACACGGAAAACGTAGAACACGCAGCATCGGCAGATCAACAACACCATCACCAACGGAACACAGGATCATGGCTCAAACTGGGTTTGGCACGCGCCTGCGCCTCATCGGCAGCGCGGTGGCGCTCTCGCTCGCCGCTTTCGCAACGTTGCCCTCGGCGGCGCAAGCCGCGTCGATCACGCTCTACAACGCGCAGCACGAACAGGTCGTGAACCTGCTCGCGAAAGACTTCGAAAAGCAGTCGGGCATCTCGGTGAAGATCCGCAACGGCGAAGGCCCGGCGATGGCCGCGCAGATCGTCGCGGAAGGCTCGGCGACGCCGGCCGACGTGTACTTCACGGAAAACTCGCCCGAGCTGATGCTGCTCGAGGAGAAGGGTCTGCTGAGCAAGGTGGACAGCGCGACGCTCGCCACCGTGCCGGCGCGCTTCAGCTCGCCGGCGGGCGATTGGGTCGGCGTGACGGCGCGTGAAAACGTGCTGGCCTACAACACCACCAAGCTGCAGGCATCGCAACTGCCGCAATCGCTGTTCGATCTGGCCAGGCCGGAATGGAAGGGCAAGGTCGGCATCGCGCCGAGCGACGGCGACTTCCTGCCGCTGGTGAGCGCCGTGCTCGCGTTGAAGGGCGAAGCGCAAACGGTGCAGTGGCTCAAGGGCCTGAAAGCCAACGCGCAACTCTTCGACGACGACGAAGGCGTGGTGGCCGCCGTCAATCGCGGCGCGGTCGCGACCGGTCTGATCAACAACTACTACTGGGCGCGCCTGCACGCCGAAATCGGCGACGGCAAGACCCGCAGCGCGCTCTATCACTTCGGCAACGGCGACGCCGGCGCCGCGGTCAACGTGTCGGGCGCGGCCGTGCTGAAGTCCGCGCACAACGCGGACGGCGCGCAGAAGTTCCTCGCGTATCTGGTCAGCGACCGCGCGCAGCAACTGATGGCGAACAGCCACGTGATGTTCGAATATCCGCTGCACGCAGGCGTCGCGCCGGACCCGATCCTCAAGCCGTTCGCTGAACTGAAGCCGCCCGCGCTCACCGTCGAGCAGCTCGGCGACGACAGCCAGGCCGGCAAACTGCTTCGTCAGGCGGGTCTGCTGTAAATGAGCGAAGCCTTGTCAGCCGGGCCACCGGCTGTAACGACCCGCACGGCGCGCAGACGATTGCGCGCGCCGCGCGGTTTGTTCGCGGCAGCAGCACTCAGCGCTTTGCTGGTGCTGCTGCCGATTGCGTTTACGTTCTGGCGTGCGGCGAGCTTCGGCGCGAGTGAGGCGGTCGATCTGATCTTCCGTCCGCTGGTCGGCGAACTGCTGGTCAACACGGTGCTGATCACGGTCGCGACCACGCTGGCCTCGGCGGTGATCGGCACGGCGGCCGCGTGGTTCGTCGAGCGCACCCATCTGCCGGGGCGCCGGCTGTGGGCCGTGCTGACCGCTGCACCGCTCGCGATGCCGGCCTTCATCACGAGCTATGCGTGGGTGTCGTTGAGCCAGGATCTGCAGGACTTCAACGGCGCGCTGCTGGTGCTGACCTGCGCGTATTTCCCGCTCGTCTATCTGCCGGTGGCCGCCGCGTTGCGCGGCATGGACCCGGCGCTCGAGGAAAGCGCCCGCGCGCTCGGCTGCAACCGCTGGACCAGCTTCGTGCGCGTGGTGCTGCCGCAATTGCGGCCGGCGCTGCTCGGCGGCATGCTGCTGGTCGCGCTCGGCGTGCTGTCCGAATTCGGCGCATTCACGCTGCTGCGCTTTCACACCTTCACCACGCAGATCTACGCGGAATTCCGTACCAGTTTCGATGGCGGCGGCGCGTCGCTGCTCGCCTGTCTGCTGATCGTGATCTGCCTCGTCGTACTCGCGTTCGAGTTTCGCGTGCGCGGCGCGGCGCGTTACGAGCGCGTCGATCGCGGCACCCGGCGCGCCGTGTTGCGCTACGACCTCGGCACGTGGCGCTGGATCGTCGTGGCCGGCTTCGCGCTGCTGACGGTGACCACGCTAGGCGTGCCGCTCGGCATGATCGGCTACTGGCTCACGCAGCCGGGCGCGGCCGCCGTCACGCCGGCCGACGTGTCGCCCGAACTGCTGTTCAACGCGACCCTGTCGTCGCTCGGTTTCGGCCTCGCCGCCGCCGCGCTGACCACCCTGCTGGTGATTCCGCTCGCGTTCCTGCTGGTGCGCTATCCGGGCCGTTTCGCGACGCTGTTCGAGCGCACCGTGTTTCTCGCGCAGGGCGTGCCGGGTCTGGTGATCGCGCTGGCGATCGTGTCGCTCGCGGTGCATGCGCTGCAACCGCTGTATCAGAGCGCGACGCTGCTGGTGGTCGCGTACGCGATGCTGTTCATGCCGCTCGCGCTGGTCAGCGTGCGCGCCGCCTTCCTCCAGGCGCAGCCGCGCCTCGAGGAAACCGCGCGGGCGCTCGGCCTGAGCTGGACGCAAACGCTGTTTCGCGTGGTGTTGCCGCTCGCGGGTCCAGGGCTCGGCGCCGCCGCCGCGATGGTGTTCATCTCGGTCGTCACCGAACTGAACGCGACGCTGCTGCTCTCGCCGCTCGACACGCAGACGCTCGCCACCCAGGTCTGGGCCGACACCTCGACGATGGCGTTCGCCGCCGCCGCGCCCTACGCGGCGTTGCTGACCGGCATTTCGCTGTTCGCGTCGGGCCTGCTGTTCGCGCTGCTCGGCAGATCGGCGCTGCTCGGCGAACGCGGCTGATGCGCGCCGCCTGCATGCTGCCCTGCGCCCTGCCCCGTACCCTGCCCGACATCAAGCTTTAATCATCGGATTTTCATGAGCGAACTTCGTATCCGCGGACTGCAAAAATCGTTCGACGGCCAACCCGTGCTGCACGGCATCGATCTCTCGGTCGAGCGCGGCACCCTGCTCGCGCTGCTCGGGCCTTCGGGCAGCGGCAAGACCACACTGCTGCGTCTGCTGTGCGGCTTCGAACGCGCGGATGGCGGTAGCGTCGAGATCGACGGCCGCAGCGTGGTCGGCGACAACCTGCACGTGCCGTCCGAACAGCGCCGCATCGGCTATGTGCCGCAGGAAGGCGCGCTGTTTCCGCATCTGTCGGTGGCGGACAACATCGTGTTCGGTCTGCCGCGCACGCAACGGCGCGCCCGGCATCGGGTGGCGGAATTGCTGGAGCTGGTCGGCTTGCCGGCCGAGTTCGCCACGCGCGCGCCGCAGCAGTTGTCGGGCGGCCAGCAGCAGCGCGTCGCGCTGGCGCGGGCGCTCGCGCCAGCGCCCACGCTGGTGATGCTCGACGAACCGTTTTCATCGCTCGATGCCGCGTTGCGGCTCGAAACGCGGCAAGCGGTGGCCAGCGCGCTGGTCGCGACCGGCGCGACCGCGGTGCTGGTCACGCACGATCAATCCGAGGCCTTGTCGCTCGGTCATGAGGTCGCGGTGCTGTGGAACGGCCGGCTGATCCAGACCGACACGCCGCAGACCTTGTACCGGCGGCCGGTGACGCGCGAGCTGGCCTCGTTCGTCGGCGAGGCGGTGTTGCTGCCGGGCACGGTCACGCAGGACCGCGTGAATTGCGAGCTGGGCGATCTGCCGCTGTCCACGCCGATCGGCCAGGGCGCCGTCGACGTGATGCTGCGGCCCGAACAGATCCGCCTGTTCCGCGACGAAGACCGGTTGCTCAACGACACGAAGGCGTACGACGCGATCGTCACCAGCGTGATCTTCCAGGGGCAGGACGCGGGCGTCGCCTTGCAGATGCAGTCCGGTACGGGCACCGTGGTGCGCGCGCGCGTGCCGGGTTATCTGTCGCCGCAGCCGGGCGAACGCGTGCGGCTCTCGGTGGACGGCGAAGTGACGGCTTATCCGCGCGGCTGAAATTGCGCTTGAGACTGCGGCTGCGGCCGCACCGACAGATCCTGCATCATCTGCGCGGCCAGATAATCGCAGGTCGGCCGGTCCGATTTCGCGCTGCGCGCCACCACGATCTCCAGCGGCGCGATCTTCGGCAAGCCCTGCGCTTCGCCGAGAATCGCGAGCCGCGACGGCACGCTGCAACGGGTCAGCGCGACCACTGATAAGCCCGCATCCACCGTCGCCACCAGCCCCATCAGACTCGCGCTGCTGAACGCGGCCCGATAGCGGATGCGCGCGCCATCGAGCGCGGCGAGCGTGTGCTGACGCGCGACGCAGCCCGGCTCGTACAAGCCCACCGGCAGCGGCGAGGCCGCCAGCACCGGCGTATCCTCCGACGCCCCCACCCACACCATCGGCTCGCTGCGCACGAATTCGCCGCGCAGTTTGCGGTCGCGCGTGACGAACGCGAGATCGATCTTGTTGTCCGCCAGCATCGGCGCGAGCGACGTGCTCTGCGCGCAGACGATCTCGATCTCCACATGCGGATACAGATTCGAAAAGCGCCGCAACACCGGCGAGAGCAACGACGACACATAGTCGTCCGGCGCGCCGAGCACCACGCGCCCGGTCACTTCCGGCCGCACGATCGCCGACCACGCTTCCTCGTGCAAGGCCAGCACGCGGCGCGCGTATTCGAGCAGCGTATTGCCGGGGCGCGTCAGCGACAGGTTGCGCGTGTTGCGCGCGAACAGCGTGGTGCCGAGCATGGTTTCGAGCCGCTTGATCTGCATGCTGACCGCCGCCTGCGAACGATGCACGGTCGCCGCCGCCTTCGTGAAGCTGCCCGTTTCCACCACCGCGACGAAGCTGCGCAGTAAATCGACGTCGAACTCGGGGTGCATGATTTATCAATCCGGCTGATGGAATTGCTCAATTTAATTCGTTTGTGAAGGGCATGCAAGGCGCGCAATACTCGCAGGCATCGTTTCACGGGAGCCGTTTCACATGTCTCACAGCCTGTCCCTCACCTCGCGGCAACAAGGCGCCGTCACGCTGGCAGCCGGCGGCCTGCTGATGGGCACCATGGGCATCTTCGTCGAGGAAGCGCGGCTCGGCGCGCTCACGCTGGTGTTCTTCCGCTGCCTGTTCGGCTTCCTGTCGCTCGCCGCGTACTGCGCATGGAAAGGCTTCTTCACGCGCGCCCATTTCACGCGCCGCACGCTCGCGCTCGCATTGCTCTCGGGCGTGCTGATGGTCACGCAGTGGGTTGGTTTCTTCGACGCGATTCATCGCACCAGCATCGCGGTGGCGACCGTGGTGTTCCACGTGCAGCCGTTCTGGGTCGTGCTGATGGGCGCGGCGCTGTTCAACGAGCGGCTCGGCATCGACCGGCTCGGATGGATCGCGACGGCGTTCGTGGGTCTCGTGCTCGCGTCGGGCGTCGCGGCCGTCGCGAATCTGCAGGGTCACACGAGCTATCTGATCGGGATCGGCGAGGCGCTCGCCGGCTCGGTGCTGTATGCGTGCGTGACGCTGATCGCCAAGGGGCTCGGCGAGTTGCGGCCGCATCTGCTGACGCTCGCGCAGTGCGCGGTCGGCGTGCTGTGCCTGCCGTTCATCGCGCCGCTGACCGCCGTGCATATCGGTCCGGCGCAATGGTTCTGGCTGGTGGGCATGGGCGTGCTGCACACGGGGCTGTCGTACGTGCTGATCTATGGCGCGCTGCCCAAGCTGACCACGCCGGTCATCGCGGTGCTGCTGTTCGTCTATCCGCTGACCGCGATCGTCGTCGATGCGGTGGTGTACGGGCGAGCGCTGTCGCTGCCGCAATGCATCGGGATGGCGTTGATCGTCGTCGCGAGTCTGGGGGTGAATCTGGGCTGGCCGTTGCTGTCGTTGATGCGGCCGGGCGGCCGCGTGCGGCGTCACGCGAAATGAATCGATCGCGCGATCGCGCGACTGCACGATTGCGCGATCGCGTGCTGGACCGGACGCACGGCGTCCGGTCTGAAAACCGCCGTTACTGCGGCAACACTTCTCCCTTCGTTTCCGGCGCGAACGGAATCACGAACAGACCGATCACGAACGCGAGCGCCGTCAACGCGACCGGCACGCCGAGCGTGTGCATATGCAGCACGGCCGCGCCGAGAAGAAAGTTGACGCCCGCGCCGACGAAGCGCCCGAACGACGTGCAGAACGCGAACGCCGTCGCGCGGACGCGGGTTTCGAACTGCTCCGGCAACCACAGGCTGAACAGCGCGAAATTGCCGCCGAAGAACCCCAGCACGAACAGCCACGCGATAAACGGCGCGAGCCCGTTCGGCAGATAGAACGCCCAGCCGAAACTGCCGACGATCGCCACCGCCATCCCCGCGAAATAGATCGCCAGCGTCTTCTTGCGGCCGATGCGTTCCGCGAGCGGCGGCAATGCAAGACAGCCGAGAATCGTCGCGATCGACAGCAAACCGGTAGCGAGCGACGCGGTCCGGATCGCATCGTTCTTCGCCATGCCCGCCTTGGTGGCCAGCTGAATCACCGCCGACGGTTCATACACCGCGCCCGCCCACAGGCCGATGATCGCGATCGTCAGCAGAATGCACGCCACCCACGTGCGGCGCCGGTACGCCGGCCCCATGATTTCGCGCAGCGGTTTCGCGCGCGCGGCGCCCGCCTCGGCCTTCTGCCACTTGTCCGTTTCCTTCACGCGCAGCAGCACCAGAATCGCGACCACCACCGGCACCGCGCCGGTCAGGAACATCGCGCGCCAGCCGAAGTGCACGCCGACCGTGTAGTTCAGCGCGGCGGCGAGAAAGAAGCCCGCGTAGTAGCCCGTCTGCAGATAGCCGGCGCCCATCTTGCGGCGATCCTCCGGCCACGACTCGGCCACGTAGGTGCCCGCCAGCGCCCATTCGCCGCCGATCCCCACGCCCGCGATGAAGCGGTAGATGCCCAGCTCCCACACGTTATGCGAGGTCGCCGCGAGGCCCGTGAAGATCGCGAACGTGAAGATCGTGCCGGCCAGCACCTTGGTGCGGCCGAAGCGATCGGCGAGCGGCCCCCAGATGAACGACAGCCCCCAGCCGACTAGAAATAGCGCGAACAGGATCGACCCGGCCAGCCCGACGTTCGCCGGCGTGGCCGCGTAACCGGAACGCGGCAGCAACTCGGTCAACGCGGGCGTCAACACCAGCGCGTAGATGAACGAGTCCATGCCGTCGAGCGTCCAGCCTGCCCAGGCGCCCCAGAATCCCGCGATCTGCGAACCATTGAGCGGCGTGCGATGCCGCGCGGCCGACGCGCGGTCGGTTAGTGAATTCATCATGCTCCTCCGGCCCTACGGTTGAGGTGTGGATCTGCGTGTTGAGCTGCGTGTCGATATGCGAGTTGGTCTGAACTGCCGACGCATTCGCGGGAAGAAAAACTTTCCGGGTTTGCCCGCCTATAAAAGCGCATTTTTATATATAATATTCAATCTTATGAGCGACGCAATAGATGGTTTTCCCCTGGACAGCCCGCCGCGCAGCCCGCTTTTACCAGCCGCCGCGCCGCGCGAGAGCACGTCCCGAGTGATCGCGGAGGCGCTGCGCGCGGCGATCGTCGACGGTACGCTGGCGCCTGGCGCGCCACTGCGGCAGGACGCGATCGCCCGGCATTTCTCGGTCAGCGCGATTCCGGTGCGCGAGGCCTTGCGCCTGCTGGAAACCGAAGGCTGGGCGAGAGCCGCCGTGCACAAGGGCGCGACCGTCGCGCCGCTGTCGGCGGACGAGGCGCGCGAGATCTACGAGATCCGTTCGGCGCTGGAGAGTCTCGCCATCGGCCTCGCGATTCCGAATCACACCGCCGCCACGCTGCGCGAATCCGCCAGCCTGTGCCGCGCGGCCGAACGCGAGCCGGACCCGTCTCAATACGTGGCGCGCAATGTCGCGTTCCACATGAGCCTGTACGCGCCCGCCGCCCGTCCGCAGCTCGAGGACATGATCAGCGTGCTGCACCGGCGTGGCGAACGCTATCTGCGGCTCAAGTTCGGCTTGCCCTCGTACAAGGGCGAGTCGGACAATGAGCACGCCGCCCTGCTCGACGCCGTGCAGCGCCGCGACATTCCGGCCGCCCAGGCGCAGGTCGTCGCGCATCTGCTCGGCACCGGCGATCTGCTGCACCGTTTTCTGACCGAACGCGCGCAGGCCGAAGCCGCGCTCGCGAACCGACCCAAGCCGCGCGGCAGACGCCCGCGACTCACCACCACCGGGAGTTGACCGAGCCGATGAACCGCTCCGCCGAAACCGCCGCGTCCGCTGCCGCGCTGGCGCCTGCCGCGCGCTCGTGGACCACGCGCCGCGACGAAAAGAACCGCCGCCTCGCGGCCGTCGCGCCCTGGCTCGAAGACGGCGTGCTGCCGTCCCACCGCATCGTCGAAGCGCTCGAAACGCTGATCCAGCCCGGCGACCGCGTCGCGCTGGAAGGCGACAACCAGAAGCAGGCCGACTTCCTGTCGCGCTCGTTCGCGCAGGTCGATCCCGGCAAGATTCACGACGTGCATCTGCTGATTTCGAGCATCGGGCGGCCCGAGCATCTGACGCTGTTCGAGCGCGGCATCGCGCACAAGGTCGACTTCTCGTTCGCCGGACCGCAGAGCTTGCGGGTCGCGCAACTGCTCGAAGACGGTCAGCTCGAAATCGGCGCGATCTACACGTACGTCGAGCTGTACGCGCGCATGTTCGTCGACCTGACGCCGCACGTCGCGCTGCTGTGCGCGGAAAAGGCCGACCGGCACGGCAATCTGTACACCGGCCCGAATACCGAGGACACGCCCACCATCGCCGAGGCGGCCGCGTTCCGGCACGGCATCGTGATCGTGCAGGTCAACGAGATCGTCGACGAACTGCCGCGCGTCGACATTCCCGGCTCGTGGGTCGACGTGGTCGTGCAGGCGGACCGGCCGTTCGCCGTCGAGCCGCTGTTCACGCGCGATCCGCGCCATATCGGCGACCTCCAGGTGCTCACCGCGATGATGGTGATACGCGGCATCTACGAGCCGTACGGCGTGACCTCGCTGAATCACGGCATCGGCTTCGACACCGCCGCGATCGAACTGCTGCTGCCCACGTATGGCGAAGCGCTCGGCCTGAAGGGCAAGATCTGCCGCAACTGGACGCTCAATCCGCACCCCACCATGATTCCGGCGATCGAATCGGGCTGGGTCGACAGCATCCATTGCTTCGGCAGCGAGGTCGGCATGGAGGCGTACATCGAGGCGCGGCCCGACGTGTTCTTCACCGGCAACGACGGCAGCCTGCGCTCGAACCGCGTGCTGTGCCAGCTCGCGGGGCAATACGGGGTCGATCTGTTCATCGGCTCGACCTTGCAGATCGACGCGGACGCGAATTCGTCGACCGTCACGCGCGGGCGCCTGGCCGGCTTCGGCGGCGCGCCGAACATGGGTCACGATCCGCGCGGCCGGCGCCATTCGAGCGCGGCGTGGCTCAAGCTGCTGCGCGATCAGGGGCCGGTGTCGCGCGGCCAGAAGCTCGTCGTGCAGATGGCCGAGACGTACAAGAAAGGCGGCGAGCCGACCTTCGTCGATGAACTCGACGCGGTCGCGGTCGGCGCGAAAAGCGGCATGCCGATCGCGCCGGTGATGATCTATGGCGACGACGTCAGCCACGTGGTGACGGAGGAAGGCATCGCGCATCTGCACAAGGCCGAGGGCATCGACGAGCGGCGCGCGGCGATTGCCGCCGTGGCCGGCGTGACGCCGATCGGGTTGCGCGCGAAGCCGGAAAAGACCGCGGAGTTGCGGCGCCGCGGGATCGTCGCGTATCCGGAAGATCTCGGCATCCGGCGCGGCGAAGCGAAACGTTCGTTGCTGGCGGCGCGCAGCATCGACGATCTGGTGACGTGGTCGGGCGGCCTGTATGCGCCGCCGGCGCGCTTCAGGAGCTGGTAGCCATGGCGGCGGCCCGGTCTTTGTTGCGCGACGGGAGGATTGACGCGCGGGTGGCGGATCGCAACGTCGGCACTCCACTTTCCGATGCGCAACTCGCGCATTGCGCCGTCACCGCGTTGATCGACGAGGCGCGGCTCACGCCCAAACCCGCGCTGGTCGATCAGCGCGGCAGCGGCGCGCATCGCGACCTCGACCTCGACCTCATGCTGCGCTCGGCGCACGCGCTTGAACCGACCTTCGCGGCGCTCGCGCGCGCGGCGCGGCGGCGCGGCGAGCCGTCGGCTTTATTGCGCACGGAACTCGCGCAGATCGGCCGCAACGGCGAGCAGGACATGCTGCGCGCGACCGGTGGTAGCAATGCGCATCGCGGCGCGATCTGGATCGTCGGGTTGCTGGTTGCAGGCGCAACGATCAGCGGAAGCGATCGTTGCGACGCAGGTCGTGAAAGTGGCTGCGGCGACGGCAGCACCGGCGATGCCGGTGCTGCTAGTCGCGCTGCTGTCAACGAAAGCAACGGCAAGAACGCCCACACACAGATGCAGCAGCCGCGCCACCTCGCGCGAATCTGCACCCGCGCCGCGCAAATCGCCTGCTTCCCCGACCGCTTCGCAGCGCCGTCCGGTAGTTACGATAGTCACGGCGAACGCGCGCGCCAGCGCTATCACGTCGGCGGCGCGCGCCGCGAAGCGCAGGACGGCTTTCCGCACGTGATCGACGTCGGTCTGCCCGCGCTCGTCGCGGCGCGCGCACGCGGCGTCGACGAAAACGCCGCGCGCCTCGATGCGCTGCTCGCCATCATGGCCTCGCTCGACGACACCTGCCTGCTGCATCGTGCAGGTCTCGCGGGTTTGCACGCCGGTCAGCAAGGCGCGCAACGCGTGCTGGCCGCCGGCGGCAGTTCGACGGCCGTGGGCCGCGCCGCGCTCGCCGCGCTCGACCACACGCTGCTGACGCTCAACGCATCGCCCGGCGGCGCGGCGGATCTGCTCGCCGCCACCCTCTTTCTCGACATGCTGGCGCCTCGCGACGCCGGCCGGAGCCTCGACTCATGGAACATCTGACCTTCGACTATCCGGCGCGCCGCGCCGTCACCTATCGCGCGCACGTCGGCGTGGTGGGATCGGGCGATCTGGAAGTGCTGCTGTCGCCTGCCGATTCCGGCGGCGGTAACCAAAGCGCTCAATTTGCTCACGGCGGCCACGGCGCTGATGGCGCTGATGGCGCTGATGGTGCTCAAGACGCCCAGGCGACGTCCGGCCACAACAGCGCGCATGACACAAGCGACACGACCGGCACGCATGGCGCTACCGGCAGCCGTGGCCTGAGCGCGCACGTCGTGGTGCGCACCAGCGTCGACGGCTACAGCCACATCTGGAAGAGCGTGCTCGACCGCTTCTTCACGCGCTACGACGGCGCCGCGCGAATCGAGATCAACGACTTCGGCGCGACGCCCGGCGTGGTCGCGCTGCGCCTCGCCGAAGCCGTCGAGGCCGCCGAGGAAGGAGACGCCGCATGAGCCCGCGTGCGAGCGCCCAGCCCGCGCCGTTGCTGCGCGAGAGCTTCATCGAATTGCCGGCGCGCGAACGCGCGCGCTCGCTGCTGGATGCCGGCAGCTTCCGCGAACTGCTCGGCCCGTTCGATCGCATCGAATCGCCGTGGCTGCCGCTGCAAGGCGTCGTCTGCCAGGCCGACGACGGTTGCGTGATCGCGCGCGGCACCATCGACGGCGAGGCCGCCGTGGTCGCCGCGATCGAACCGGCGTTCCAGGGCGGCAGCATCGGCGAGGTATCGGGCAGCAAGATCGCCGCCGCGCTCGAACTCGCGTTGCGGGACTGCGAACGCGGCCGGATCGTGCGCCCCGTCGTGCTGTTCGAGACCGGCGGCGTGCGGCTGCAGGAAGCCAATCTCGGGCTCGCGGTGATCGCCGAGATGCAGGCCGCGATCGTCGCGTTGCGCCAATACGTGCCCGTGGTCGGCGTGATCGCGGGCATGGTCGGCTGTTTCGGCGGTATGTCGCTGACGGCCTCGCTGTGCTCGTATCTGGTCATGACGCGGCAGGGACGGCTCGGCATGAACGGCCCCGAGGTGATCGAGCAGGAAGCCGGCATCGACGAACTCGACGCGAGCGACCGCCGCCGCGTGTGGCAGTTGATCGGCGGCGAACAACGCGCAGCGACCGCGCTCGCCGACCAGCTGGTCGACGACGATGCCGATGCGATCCGCGCCGCCGTGCACGCTGCGTTCGCTCGCGGCGTGCCGGCCGCGCATCGCAGCGAACAGGTGGAGGCGTTTCTGCAACGGCTCGCGCAGGTCGATCCCGCGAGCATCACGCCGGAAAGCATGCGCGAGATCTATCGTCGCGACGCCGCGAGCGATTCGCGCAAGGAGCAGGCATGAACGATACGACGCTTGGTTTTGCGGGTTCCAATGGCGCTGGCGGCGCTGGTGGTTCCGCTGGCTCGTCTAGTGCCGCTGTTGTCACTGGCGCCAAGGATTCGAACGATTCCGCGACCCCGCCGAGCCGCGGCGCGCGCTGGTTCGAAGCGCTGACCGGCGCATCGTCGACCCCGGCGCCCGTGTGGAGTGGCGACGCGTCGCTCGTCGGCGAGACCGCGCGCTTCATCGCCGTCGTGCCCGACCCCGCGAACCGCTTCCCGCGCGCGACGGATAACGTCGTCGGGCTCGAACAAGGCTGGCTGCTTGCGCGCGCCGTACGCGACGCGATCGCGCAGGACCAGGCGAGCGGCACGCGCCGCCCGATCGTCGCGATCGTCGACGTGAAAAGCCAGGCGTACGGCTATCGCGAAGAGATGCTCGGCATTCACCTCGCCTGCGCAGCGGCCGTCAATGCCTATGCATCGGCACGCGATGCAGGCCACCCGGTGGTCGCGCTGATCGTCGGACCGGCGATGTCCGGCGCGTTCCTCGCGCACGGTTATCAAGCCAACCGCATCGTCGCGCTCGACGCGCCCGGCACGATGGTGCACGCAATGGGCAAGGAAGCCGCCGCGCGCGTCACGCGCCGCACGGTCGAAGCGCTCGACGCGCTCGGCGAAACCATCGTGCCGATGTCGTACACGATGGCGTCGTTCGCGAAGCTCGGCCTGCTCGACCAGTTGATCGACGGCGTCGATGCCGACGCGCCGGATGCGGCGCAGATCGAACACGTGCGCGAGGTCCTGAGCGAACAGATCCGCAGTGCCCGCGACGATCGCAGCCGCGGCTTGTCGCATCGGCTGGAATCGCCGCAGGCGCGCGAGAACCGCGCGGCATCGATCGAAGTGCGCCGGCGCCTCGCCGAACAATGGGACGCCGAGTGATGCCGGTCTGCGCCGCGCCGCCGTTTGCCGCCGATCAGGCACGAACGCCGTCGTGCAATGTAGGGTGGCGCGCGCACGATTTGTTGCGTCTGCATCGATTGGCGCTTTTCGATGGAGAACCCGAGTGGGTTCGCGAAGCATTCGACCGCGCGCCGATGGCGGTCGTGAGGCGCGCGCTGGTTGCCGAAAGCTTTGTCGCGATCGGTGTGCGCGGGACGGAGCGCTCGCAGCGGTATGGCACGTGGGCACGATGCACGGACATCGACGCGTCGGTGTCGCCGGAAGCGCTCGTCGAATGCGCGTCGTCCATGCCGAACGCGCGCGCCGTGCTGCCGCCATTCAGCGCGCTGGCCTCGTTGCGACGCGACGCGACCGGCCCATTGCATGACTTTGCATGGGGGCCGGCAGGCAGCGCGGGATTCGAACTGGCAACGCAGGTCCCCACGGTGAGCGCGTCGAGCGATCTGGATCTGCTGATCCGCACGCCGGATGCGCTCGATCGAGACCACGCGCGTGCGTTACTGGCGCAGTTACAGACGCATGCCGACGGCGCCGGGATTCGCGTGGATGCGCAACTCGACACGCCTTCCGGCGGGGTCGCGCTGGCCGAATGGGCGGCGGGCAAATCGCGCGTGATGGTCCGCCACGCGAGCGGGCCGCGCCTGATCGCCGACCCGTGGGCCACCATCGATCATCACGAGGACGTCATCTGATGCTGGCATTGATCTTCCCTGGTCAGGGCGCGCAGAGCGAGGGATTCCTGCACCGGCTACCGACGCATCGCGCGGTGCGCGACACGCTCGACGAAGCCTCGCACGTGCTCGGCATCGACGTGCTGACGCTCGACACGCCGGCCGCATTACGCTCGACCGTCGCCGTGCAGACCAGCTTGACGACGGCGGGCGTGGCCCTCACGCGTGCGCTGGCCGCCGAAGGCCTCGCGCCGGCAATCAGCGCGGGCCTGTCGGTCGGCGCGTATCCGGCGGCCGTGAGTTGCGGCGCGCTGCATTTCGGCGACGCGCTGAAGATGGTGAAGCGACGCGCCGAACTGATGGAAACGGCGTATCCGTCGGGCTATGGTCTCGCGGCCATCGCCGGCTTGACCGAGCATGAACTCGAAGCGCTCGCCGCGCGGCACGCGGCGGAAGAACGTCAGCAGGTCTATGTGGGCAACGTGAACGCGCCACGGCAGATCGTCATGGCGGGCACGAACGACGCGCTGGATCGCTTCATCGAACGCGCGCTCGCCGCCGGCGCGCGCAAGGCGACGCGCCTCGCGGTGAGCGTGCCGTCGCATTGCGAACTGCTGGCGCACGCAACGGCTGACCTTCTCGCGTACGCGAAAGCCGTGCCGTTCTTTGCCCCGCAGAGCACGTACGTGGGCAATCGCGGCGCGCGCCCGCTGCATACCGCGGAGGCCGTTCGCGACGATCTCGCCACCAACATGCGCTACACCGTGCGCTGGTTCGACGCGCTCACCGTGATGCACGAAATGGGCGCCCGCGTGCTGATCGAAGCGCCGCCGGGGCAGGTGTTGACGGATATCGTGCGCGAGTACTTTCCGGATAGCGCCGCGCTCGCGGCCGGGGGCTTCGAGTTCGATCGGCTGGTGGCGACCGCGCGGCGGCGGTTGACGCCCGGTTGACGGGATCGATGGGCCTGGCGCGGTTGATGACCGCGCGTGTGCGCTGCGTTCGTTATTGCTTTTGTACGCCTGCGGCTTTTCACGACTCACTCAGTTGACTCACTTAATTTGCCGCGCCTTTTTTGTGCGTTTATCGCGCCGTCACCCACCGAAACGTCAGATTGATCCGCTCGCCCATCACACGCGGTTCCTTCGGCACGCGATGCCGCCATGACGTCTGCGTGTCGCCCTTCATCACGAGCAGGCTGCCGCCCTTCAACGAAAACGACTGCACGACGCCCGTTTTGTTGTGCCGCAAATCGAAACGACGTGCGACGCCCAGGCTCACCGACGCGATCACGGGCCGCGCGCCGAGCTCGGGCTCGCGGTCCGCATGCCAGCCCATGCTGTCGGTGCCGCTGCGATACCGGTTCAGCAGCACGCTGTTAAAACGCGCGCCGCAAACGGCTTCGACCGCGTCCCTCAATGCCGCGACCGTCGGCGTCCATGGCTGCGGCACGTTGCGAATCCCCGAGTACACGTAGACGGCGTCGGGCTCGCCTTGCCACGCGGTCAGCCGGGGCAAGGGCACGCGACCGGCCGGCGTGCCCATCTCGTCCTGCCGCCAGGCGACTTCGTCGACCAGTTGCATCGACATTCGCACGGCATCCGTGGGTGCAAGCCACTCGGGATACCAGTCGACGTCGGGCGCCGGTAACCCGTCGGGCGAACCCGCGAAAAGATCTTTCATGAACACACCTGAATGCAAACACAAGAGCGACGAGAGCGCAAAGCCGATGGTCGGCGCGCGAATCGAAACGTTCGGCGCGACAGGCAAGCTTCGCTATTATGGCGGCACTCGGGATACGGCCGACGCCCGCCGCTTGCGCTTTCATCCACGCGTCTCGCGGCGGGCGGCTCACCCTCGCTTTCGGATTTCTCGACCTTCAAAGGACACATACCATGACGCTTTCCGACCAGGCACTCGATCAACTCTTCCGCGAAGCGCGCACCCATAACGGCTGGCAAGCCAAACCGGTCGACGACGCCCTGCTCCAGCAACTCGTCGAACTGGTCCTGCTCGGACCGACCTCGGCCAACTCGAGCCCCGGCCGCTTCGTCTTCGTCAAGACGCCGGAAGGCAAGGAAAAGCTGCGTCCGGCGCTGTCGGCGGGCAATCTGGAGAAGACGATGGCCGCGCCGGTCACGGTGATCATCGGGATGGACATGGCGTTCTACGAGCATCTGCCGAAACTGTTTCCGCACGTGGATGCGCGTAGCTGGTTCGCCGGCAACGACAAGTCGATCGCGGACACCGCTTTCCGCAATTCGACGCTGCAGGGCGGCTATCTGATTCTCGCCGCTCGCGCACTCGGCCTGGACACCGGCGCGATGTCCGGCTTCGACGCCGCCAAGGTCGACGAAGCGTTTTTCGCCGGCACGACGATCAAATCGAATTTCCTGATCAATCTCGGCTACGGCGATACGTCGAAACTGTTCCCGCGCAGCCCGCGTTTTGCCTTCGACGAAGCCGCGCGGATTGTTTGAGAAAGGTGATGGACGTCTGATGACGCGTGCCGTGCCGGCGCGTTGCGTTGCACGCGCGCGTTCGCAGGCTTCCGCGAAGATTTGCATTCGTGTGGCGCACGGGGCAAGTCAACCGCAGGCCGCGGCCGCGCGTCACACGAATCCGGCGTGGTGGTTGCAATAGCGGTTCAGGTGAAGAGCGCGACGTAAAACACCACGGCGCCGATCAACGCGCCGATGAAGCAGAAACCCTCGTCGGCTTCGTCGCCCGCTGAGCGCACCCATGCGCCGACCACGCCGAACAGTCCCGCGATACCCAGCGCCACGCACACCATGACGACATCGAAGAGCGCGCTCTTGCCTAGCTCCGAAAAGTCAAAGTCATGCACGCCGTAGTAGAGGCCGGCCGCCATCAGCGAGATGACGACGAGCGGCAGCATCACCCGCTTGCCTTCGCGCCCGACATGATGGGCGTGATGCCCGTGATGCAGTTCGGTGCCTGATCTAAGCAGTCTCATGATGCGCCTCCCGCTTCGCCCTGTTCCGGCGACGAGTCGAACCGCCGTATGGCCGCGTCTGTGCGCGCGGTCGCCGTGATACGAGGCGATTCATTTTCAGAATAGTCCACGCACGGACACAATTCAAAGCCCATTTAATTAGGTTGCCGAGACAAGCACATGGCGCAAATCGCGCCGCAAAAATGCGGCGGTGCGGTATGGGTTGGTGGCAACGTAGAGTTAGCTGCCGTACTCGCCGCAGTCGAAAATCTGGCGTCCGGCAAGGGAATACGCATGCCGGTAGAATGGTCCGGCTCGGTCGGCATAGCATTCCTTGCAAGCGTTGCCGAAGTCATGGCTGAACGGTGCGCCGCGTCGCTGCATCGCTTTTTAATCGCGGCTTCGCTAGCTTGCCGCCTTTGCTGCTTCGCTGCATTGCCGCGTCGGCTTCACTAACTTGCTGAACTGCTCAATCGCACCCTTGCTGAATCGCTGCTCCGTCGACTCGCGGTATTGTCGACTCGCTGAATCGCTGCGCGGCGCGCTATCCGCACCGCCCCTTCCCGCTTCCACATCCCTATGCGCCGCTCATCGTTTCTAGTCCGCATCATCCTGATTGGCATCCTGCTGCACATCTACGTCGGCTTGCGTCTGATTCCCGACATGCCGATCGACGCCGCCGGCCGCTGGCTCTGCGCGCTGTGGCTCGTACTGTCGATCTTCCTGATTCCGCTCGGCATGCTGGCCCGTACCATCAAGCGTCAACCGCTCGGCGACCGGCTCGCGTGGGTCGGTCTACTGGCGATGGGTTTCTTCTCCTCGCTGCTGGTGTTGACCTTCGCCCGCGACCTGATGCTCGCTTCGCTGCTGACCGTCGATGCCATCTGGCCCAACACGCTCGCTATCGCGCACTGGCGGACCGGCTCGGCGGCAGCCGTGCCGGCGCTGGCGTTGCTCTCGACGCTGGTCGGCCTGTTCAACGCCCGCCGCCGCGCGCGGGTCGTCACGATCGAAGTGCCGATCGACGATCTGCCGGCCGCACTCGACGGCTTCACGATCGTGCAGATCAGCGACATCCACGTCGGGCCGACGATCAAACGCCGCTACGTGGATGCGATCGTCGACGCGGTGAACCGCTTGAAGCCGGATCTGATCGCCGTGACCGGCGATGTCGTGGACGGCAGCGTGCCGCAATTGACCCGCCATACGCAGCCCTTGTCGCGACTCAGCGCACGCCATGGCGCGTTTCTCGTGACCGGCAATCACGAGTACTACGCCGGCGCGAACGCGTGGATCGACGAGTTCCGCCGGCTCGGCCTCAACGTGCTGCTCAACGAACACGTGATCGTGAATCACGACGGCGCGCGCGCGGTGATCGCCGGCGTGACCGACTACTCGGCGGGCCACCACGATCCGTCGCATCGCAGCGACCCGGTTGCGGCGCTGGCCGGCGCACCGGGCGACGTGCTGATCAAGGTGCTGCTCGCTCACCAGCCTCGTTCCGCCGAAGCCGCCGCTGCCGCGGGCTTCACGTTGCAGCTATCGGGTCATACGCACGGCGGTCAGTTCTTCCCGTGGAATTTCTTCGTCCGCTTCCAGCAGCCGTTCACCGCGGGCCTCGCCCGCCTGAACGGCTTGTGGGTGTACACCAGCCGCGGCACCGGCTACTGGGGGCCGCCGAAGCGTCTCGGCGCGCCGTCGGAAATCACCCGCCTGCGCCTCGTTCCGGGCGAGCCGGACTGAGCCGGCCCACGCCGACCGATAAGTTGGCGGAACCTACTACCGCGTTATTGCGCAGGCGCAACGGCCACATTCACCTGCTGCGCAAACGCCACCGACACGTGCATGCCCGTGTTCACGCCAGCGACCTTGGCCGGTTCGCGGCCCTGGATATGAAAGACCGAACCACTCGCGTCTTTCAGAACCATGACGCCGGATGCATGATCGACCGCCTGCACCTCGGCGTTGATCTGATGCAAGGTGTTCGGCTGCGCGCTGTGCGCACCGCCTGGTGCGCCTCCGCCCTGCGTGTCCGCGCCTCGCGTCACGCTGATCACCGCGTTGCGCACCATGCGGACATGCACCTTGCCGCCTTGCTTGATCTGCGCAAGATTCGCGGGATCGGTAATCGTGAACGACGCTTCGCCACCCTGCGCGTCCAGCACCGTCACCGAATGTTTCACCGGGTCGACCGATTTGACGAGGCCGTCCGCCTGCAGCGTGCTGCTGCCTTCGAAGGGCGCGGGCAAATCCGCGGCGAACGACACGAGCGGCGCGGTTGCGATCAAGGCGCCGGCGACGAGATTAATGACGATGGTTTTCATTTTTTCCTTCCATTGAACGAACGGCCGAATGACGGAACCGCCGCGAGTCAGAGTCAGAGACAAAGACAGAACGACCGGTGAGCGGACAATGCGTGCGGCCCGGCCGAAGCGCGACGCGTTCCGGCTTAGCCAGACAGTGTGTTTTTCAGGACGATTGCCGTCAACATTCGGAGTCCGTATAGATGCAAGGATCGCTCCGCATCAGTCGCCGAAACTTCCGAATTCACACGATGACTTTCGCCAGGCTTATGCGTCTTCGCTGCTTGACTTAACTTTGCAGAGCCGCCTAAAATTCGCCCAGTTCATTTACCCGGAATCACGATCTTGGACAGTAGCAGTTGTTGCCGCCGAGCTTCGATTTGCCCGATCGCCTGATCGGCAGGATTTCCGCGCCAGTCTCTTTCTGTCGCCGTCCTGCCCTTCGGCTGGACGGTGCACATCGTTAATTCCTCGTCGTTAATACCCTCGTACTACCCGCGAAGTGCCGTCGCGCTCGATGCTATGACGACACTTCCGCATTGCAGCGCCGCGCGCCTCGCTTGCGCGCGCTTCGTTACGCCTGGCCGCACCGCGTCGCCTAACATGGCGCTACGTGCTGCTGTCACGCGTCTGGTTCACACTGTGCGAACACGCGCCTCAACCTTTCTTAACGATGACAATCGAATTCGTCTGGCGGCTTCTCGCCGCATTCAGCTGCGGCGTCGCGATCGGCCTCGAACGGCAGATGCGGCAGCGCAATGCCGGCCTGCGCACCATCACGCTGGTGGCGAGCGGCGCCTGCCTGTTCGTCACGCTCGGCGTGCTGACCGGCAACGGCACGGCCGGCATCACGCAGATCGCGGCGTACGTGGTCTCCGGCGTCGGCTTTCTCGGCGGCGGCGTGATCATGCGCGACAAGGGTTCCATTCAGGGGATCAACACCGCCGCGACCTTGTGGTGTTCGGCCGCGGTCGGCGTGTTGTGCGGCGCGGGACATTACGGACCGGCGCTGGCCGGCACGATCGTCGTGTTGCTGACCAATACGGTGCTGCGCGAAGTGAGTCGCATGATCAACGCGACGCCCGTCTCGAACGCGGACCTCGTGCGCGAATACGTGCTGACGATCGTCTGTCGGGAAGCCGACGAGATTCACATCCGCACCGCCGTATCGAACTCCATGTACTCGACGCCGCTGTCGTTTCAAAGTCTGACGAGCGAAGACGTCGACGACGATTCAGGACGCATCCGCGTTACCGCGATCGTCAAGCTGCATCCGAAGGATCAACCGAAGCTCGAGCAGATGGCGAGCCGCATCAGCATGGAGAAAAGCGTGTCCAGCGTCAGCTGGACCGCTCGGGAAGCGGAGCCGACACCCGAGTGAGCGCGCGCGTGTGGATCAGCGTGTTAATTCCCTATCTCCACGCGTATCGTCTACACTTAGCTTGCAATAGATTCAGACAATGTTAATTCAGCGTCCTGAATATGGACTGTCCCATAAGCATCGACTAAGCTCTATCACCGTGAAATTTTCACACTCAACAAGGGAGTCTCGATTATGGAACACGGCATCATTGCATGGCTCATCATCGGCGCGATCGCCGGCTGGCTGGCAGGCGTGCTCGTCAAGGGCGGCGGCTTCGGCCTGATCGTCGACATCATCGTCGGGATCGTCGGCGCGTTCATCGGCGGTTGGCTCGCCGGCGTGCTGCACATTTCGCTCGGCGGCGGCTGGATCGGTTCCATCATTACCGCCGTCATCGGCGCCGTCATTCTGCTGTTCCTGATCCGGCTCGTCCGACGAGGGGCGTGAGGCGTCTGCATCGCCCGGCTCGCATTGCTTTCGAGTGACAAAGGCGTCGGCGGATAACACCGTCCGGCGCCCGAAAAACCGGCCCGCGTGGCCGGTTTTTTCTTGCCGGCCAGCAACTTTCCTACTTGATCTCGACCGGGACTTCGACCGGGACTTCGGCCGGCAGCATCGAACCCGTATCGCGCAGCCTTCCGTGCCACGCGAATGCCTGGTCCAGCCGATGCGGCGTCTGGCCGCCCCACTTCAACGCGTCCCGATAGTAATCGCGCAGTAGATCGCGATACAGCGGATGCGTGCAGTTGTCGATGATCAACACCGCCCTCTCGCGCGGCGCGAGACCGCGCAGATCGGCCAGCCCCTGCTCGGTCACGACCACGTCGACGTCGTGTTCGTTGTGATCGCAATGCGGCACCATCGGCACGACGCTGGAGATGCGGCCGTCCTTCGCGATCGATTTGGTGGCGAAGATCGCGCACGACGCATTACGCGCGAAATCGCCCGATCCGCCGATGCCGTTCATCATGTGCGTGCCGCCCACGTGGGTCGAATTCACGTTGCCGTAGATGTCGAATTCCAGCGCTGTGTTCAACGCGATCAGCCCGAGCCGGCGAATCACTTCCGGGTGATTGCTGACTTCCTGCGGACGCAGCACAAGGCGATCGCGATAGCGTTCGAGTTCGCCGAACACCTGCGCCTGGCGCGCGGCGGATAACGTGATCGACGCGCCGGACGCGAACGTCACCTTGCCCGCATCCATCAGATCGAAGGTCGAATCCTGCAGGACTTCCGAATAGATGTCGAACGGCTCGAACGGCGACTCGACAAAACCGGCCAGCACCGCGTTCGCGATCGTGCCGATGCCGGCCTGCAACGGCGGCAGACGTTTGGGCATGCGTCCGTGCGAAACCTCGTGCTGGAAAAACTCGATCAGATGGCCGGCGATCATGCGCGTGTCCTCGTCGGCGGGCAGCACTGTCGACGGGCTATCCGCCATGCCGGTGATCACGATCGCGGCGATTTTCCCGGCCGGAATCTCGATCGCCGGCGTGCCGACGCGATCGCGCGGATGCATGATCGGCAGCGGCTCGCGATGCGGCCGGCGCCCCGGAATCCAGATGTCGTGCAAGCCTTCGAGCGCGAGCGGTTGCGCGAGATTGAGTTCGACGATGACCTTGTCCGCGAGGATCGCGAAGCTGGCCGAATTGCCGACCGATGTCGTCGGCACGATGCCGCCGGTTTCGGTGATCGCGACGGCTTCGACGATCGCGATATCGAGCTTGCCTAGCTGATTCGCACGCAGCATCTCGACGGTCTCGGACAGATGCTGATCGACGAACATCACTTCGCCGCGGTTGATCGCGTCGCGCAAGGTCTTGTCGACCTGAAACGGCAAGCGGCGCGCGAGCACGTGCGCTTCGGTGAGCATGCGGTCGACGTCGTGGCCGAGCGACGCACCGGTCATCAGCGTGATCTGCAACGGCTGACCTTCCGCGCGCGCGCGTGCGGCGAGCGCGACGGGAACGGCTTTCGCGTCGCCGGCGCGCGTGAAGCCGCTGGCGCCGACGCGCATGCCGTTCTGGATCAGCCGCGCGGCGTCGGCCGCCGAGGTGATTTTGTCGCGCAACGCGGCGCAACGAATCCGGTCTTCGTACATGAAATGAGTCTCTCCATGGTCATCCGTGCGGCCCGGCGATGCACACGTCTGCGGTGCGCTATGCGTGGAGGCCGGCTTGTCGTGTCCACGTGGGGTCCGTGCGCGAACCGCAGGCGCGCCACGTGGCTCCGTGTCGCTCTGTTCGACGCCTAGCTGCCGAAGTACAGATTGCAGAAGCTCACCGGACCGACGCACTCTTCACTTTTCGCTTTCGATGCCGGTGTCACGACGTTGCTTCGCGCAGCGACGCCGTTTGCACGTTGCGCGCTCGCTTGCGCGAGTTGTTGGTCGGCGACGGGGGGCGCCATCTGCGCGTGAGCCATTGCGGCGGACAAAGTGCAGGCAATCAGGGCAATCTTCAACACGTTCATTTCGTTCTCCAGGACTTACGGTGACTGCGTGGCAGCGGCTTGTGGCGACTGCGAGGCAGTGGTCAAACTATATGACTGGCGTATGTGCGGATAAACGGGTCTGGGCGGAAGGGATCTTTCCATCTGGCGGAAGGATCGGCGGGCGGTGGGTTTATTTGCGTGTTGTCTGTGAGGGCTGGTCTCTGAGGGCTGGTCTGTGAGTCTGCCTGGAACGCTTGTGGGCTTAATGTCCGGACTCGTGTCGGGCGTCAGGCCCATTACGCAGCGTTGAACGGCGCGTCCTTGTCGAGCAACGCCGTGCGGATGAAATGCAGACAACTCAGCATGCGCTGCACGTCGTGACGTCGATTACGATCGGCATGCACGATGACCAGCACGTCCTGCGCGATCCAGGTCGCCGCTCGCACCGAGATCAGCGCAAGCTCGAGGCTTCGCGCGTCCGGCCGCGTGAAGAGTCGCGAGAGATCGTCGCACGTTCGCTCGCAGGCCTCGCGCCAGCGCGGATGCAGCGACGGCAAGTAGTCCGCGCGTGCCGCCTCGTTGCGCAGATCGATCACCGCGTGGCCGACCTCGATCGTCACGAGCATCCAGCGCAAGGCCGCGCGGCGGCGCCTTGAATGACGCGTCAAGAGCATGCGTAGCTGCGCGGTCAGATCGTGTGTGCTCGACTGGAAACGCTGGTTGAGACCGGCTAGCTCGCCGTTGCACGCGGACACGGCTTGCGCTCGCAAATCGCCCACGATTCGCTCGACGAGCCATGGCATATCGAGGGGAAAAATCACGGCAAACGCCAGCGCCGCCAGCAGCATCGACGCGGTCAACGCCATGCCGTTGTTGATCAGCAAGTCCGGCGCATAGGTGACGACGTTGTCCGGCCCGGCAAGCAGACAGAAGAACACCGAAAAACCGACGCCATATCCCGCCGCCTGCTTGCGCGTCGCGATGAATGCACCGAACGCCAGCACCGGCGCGAGCGATGCGCAAAGCAGCGGAAAGCCGTCGATGTCGGGGTAGACGTAGCAACTGAACAGATAGCCCGTCATGGTCGCGAAGACGGCGCCGACGGCCATCTGCACGGCCATTCTCGACGGATTCGGCGCCGTCGACGTCAACGCGCACACCAGCGCCGCGCCGATTACCGCGAGTCCGCCGCTCGGCCAGTCGGTTTCGATCCAGAACCAGCTGGCGATCGCCATGACGACGGCCGAGCGGATGAATGTGCAGGCGACGACGAAGTGGTTTGTTTTGCTGATGTAGCGGGTTCTGTTGTGGTGGCTGGTGGAGTTGCGGACGGAGCCGTTTTTTTCGTGTCTGTTTGGGCCGTCGTTGTTTTTGTTGTCGTTGTTTTTGTTGTCGTTGTTTTTGTGATCGCCGCTCATGCCGCGGTTATCGGCGCCCTTCCGGTCCTCGCGTTGTAAAACCGCGCTCCTGCCTGGCGCCGCCAACGACGCGTAACTCTCCGAATACCGGATCCATTCATCGACGAAGCGATACAACAATTCCGCCGATGTATCGAAGTCCGCCAGCGATTCCACTGGAACCGCTTCGAGAGGCCGCCTCGTTTCCCGCACACGACGCGGCAAGGTCGCCTGAAAATGCTTCAATCGAGCTACGGTGCGAGCCACCTCGGTCTCGTGTTCGAGCCGATGCGAAAGCAGCGCAGCCAACTCGTCGAAGTAGGGTTTTAATGGCTCGATCTTCGCGTCCGAGCCGCTCGCGCGCAGGCGTTTGAGCAACTGATGCAATGCGTGCAAACGAGCGCAAACATCCATGAATTCGCCGTTAAGCCTTGTGAAATGCGCGGCACGCGAGCGCATCGCAGGGTCTTCGAACGCAGCGAACGTGCGGGTCGCCTCGAAGCCGACGATCTCGTCGACCAGCCCCGCAAAGCGCCGTTCGAACTGGCCTCGTTCGAGCCCGCGTTGCAGCGCATCGGCAGCGAACGCAGTAAAATCCGCGTAGCGATTTTGCAGCGTGCGACGCAGCGCCAGGCTCGCACGCTGCGGCACGATCAGCGCGCTCACCGCGCTCGAACACACGATGCCCACCGCCACCTCCGCCGCGCGCGTCAGCGCCGCGAGAAACAGATCGTGTGGCGTCGTCACGTTCGGAATGCCGATTAGCGCAGCGGTATAACCCGCCAGCACGAAGCCGTACCACCTGAAATGCCGATACCGCACCGCCGCCGCAATACAGGCGCTGACCCAGCCGATCATGCCGAGCATGTACAACTCGGGCTGCTGGACGAACAGTGCGCCGAGTATCAGCGCGGCAAGCGTGCCCACCGCGGTGCCGACGATCCGATAGAAACTTTTGGCCAGCACCATCCCGCTGAAGGGTTGCATCAGGACGAACACCGTCGTCATGGCGATACGCGGCTGCGGCAAGTCGAGCAGCATCGCGATGCCGAGCGCCAGCAAGCCGGCCGCGACCGTTTTCAGCAGATGCAGCCAGATCAGCGCATCGCCGGTCGCCCAGTCGCGCAGCGCGGAACGCAATGTGTGCAACATGAAGGTCCACTGCCGACGGAGATCCGTCGTCGGTTTGATCGCATGTTGACGTTTCATCGGAAAGCAGTGCGCCCGGGATTGCCACGGAAAGAAGCGCCGCTGCGCGTGGCGCACACCGGCAAGTCAGGCGCCGATTGTAGGAGCCGCCCATGCGCGCATTAAGACCACGCTCACGGAACCTCCCTTCCAGAACGAACAACAATGCGCGCACATCGCGGGCGGACAATACGGCTTCTGCCGTGAAATAGAAGGATCGATGGATACGCTACAAAATATGCGAGTGTTCGTGCGCGTGGTCGAAGCGGGAAGTTTCACCGCCGCCGCGCAGTCGCTCAATTCGACGACTGGCGCCATGTCGCGCGCCGTTTCGGAACTCGAAGCCCACTTACGTACGCGATTGCTGAACCGTTCGACGCGCCGACTCGCCCTCACCACCGCCGGCGAGCGTTATCTGAAACGATGCCAGCAGATACTCGCCGATGTCGAGACAGCCGAAGAAGAAGCGAGTTGCGCGCATGAGCGGCCGAGCGGCGCATTACGCATGCATAGTTTCGCGAGCATTGGGCAGCATTACGTGCTGCCGGCCATTTCGCGTTATCGCGCGCTGTATCCGGAAGTGACGGTGGAGCTGACGCTATCGCAACGTATGCCCGATCTTTTTGAAGGAAGTGCGGATGTCGCGGTGATCGGCGCGTCGACATTGCCCGACTCCGACCTCGTCTCGCTGCCTCTGGGCACGACGTTCAGCATTCTTTGCGCATCGCCAGCGTATGTGCGCGCTCACGGCGCGCCGCATTTGCCGGGCGACCTTGCGCATCATGAGTGCCTGATTCTGCATACGCCGGCGTTTCCGACACACGAGTGGGTACTCGACGGGCCGAATGGCAGCGAAATGATGGAAGTGAACGGGCCGGTGCAGGTGAATATCGCCGAATCATTGATTGCGGCGATTCGGGAGGGGATGGGCATTGGCATGGTGCCGCTATACGCGGCCATTGCCGGATTACGCGATGGCACGTTAGTGCGAGTGCTGCCGGAGTACACGCTGCAGAAGATGAATGTCTACGCGCTGTATCCGTCGCGTAAATTTATCGACGCTAAAACACGGACGTGGGTCGAATTCTTGCGCACCCACCTGCCCCAAGTCATTGCACGCGATGAAGCCTTGCTCGCGGAGGTCGCCCAAACCGATTCCACCGATGAAATCGCACCTGACGGAGCAACTTGAAATAGTCGCGCGTGATGTTGGCGCGCAGTGATCGATTGAATTGATGACGCGCACCGCAGGTTTTATCGGCGGTGCCGAATCACAGAATTGACGAGAGGCGCGTAAGCCGGAATGGCGCGGATGTGGGACGGGCGTATCTGGAATTGACCGGTTACGCCGAGAGACTGCGGATCGGGGGTCCGGGGCCGTGAGGGCGGAGGTTTGCTGCAGTCGGCGTTTAGACGCTGGAGACGGTCACGTTGTTACCGGCGTCGGCCAGGGGCCAGTAATGGTTACCATCGTCGCGTGAGAACGGATACGCCCTGACCACGTTCCGGGGCCGTATTTTCACGGCGCGTAAACGCAGAAACCCCACCGTTGTAGGTGGGGTTTCTGTTTGCTGCAGTGTGCTGCTGGGGAGCCTGACGATTACCTACTTTCACACGGGCAATCCGCACTATCATCGGCGTGGAGTCGTTTCACGGTCCTGTTCGGGATGGGAAGGGGTGGTACCGACTCGCTATGGTCATCAGGCATGACTTGTTGCCGTGGCGCCTTTTGGGGCATCACGACCAATCCGGAAGAAGTAGTTTCTGATGATGTGACATCAGTGGAGGGGGTTGTGTTGTTTTATCTGGCACAACACTGATCTCAACCTGTGTGTGGTCTGCATAAGACCCTGCGCGTAGCGCAGGGTGGGGCATCCATAAGTGCTGAAGCACTAACGGCTGCCGACACACACCTGTTATAGGATCAAGCCTTACGGGCAATTAGTATCAGTTAGCTGAGCACATTACTGCGCTTACACACCTGACCTATCAACGTCCTGGTCTTGAACGACCCTTCAAGGGGCTCGAAGCCCCGGGGATATCTCATCTTAAGGCGAGTTTCCCGCTTAGATGCTTTCAGCGGTTATCTCTTCCGAACATAGCTACCCGGCGATGCCACTGGCGTGACAACCGGTACACCAGAGGTTCGTCCACTCCGGTCCTCTCGTACTAGGAGCAGCCCCCTTCAAATATCCAGCGCCCACGGCAGATAGGGACCAAACTGTCTCACGACGTTTTAAACCCAGCTCACGTACCTCTTTAAATGGCGAACAGCCATACCCTTGGGACCGGCTACAGCCCCAGGATGAGATGAGCCGACATCGAGGTGCCAAACACCGCCGTCGATATGAACTCTTGGGCGGTATCAGCCTGTTATCCCCAGAGTACCTTTTATCCGTTGAGCGATGGCCCTTCCATACAGAACCACCGGATCACTATGACCTGCTTTCGCACCTGCTCGACTTGTCGGTCTCGCAGTTAAGCACGCTTATGCCATTGCACTATCAGCACGATTTCCGACCGTACCTAGCGTACCTTCGTACTCCTCCGTTACACTTTGGGAGGAGACCGCCCCAGTCAAACTGCCTACCATGCACTGTCCCCGATCCGGATTACGGACCAAGGTTAGAACCTCAAACAAGCCAGGGTGGTATTTCAAGGTCGGCTCCACTGAAACTAGCGTTCCAGCTTCAAAGCCTCCCACCTATCCTACACAGACCGGTTCAAAGTCCAATGCAAAGCTACAGTAAAGGTTCATGGGGTCTTTCCGTCTAGCCGCGGGGAGATTGCATCATCACAAACACTTCAACTTCGCTGAGTCTCGGGAGGAGACAGTGTGGCCATCGTTACGCCATTCGTGCAGGTCGGAACTTACCCGACAAGGAATTTCGCTACCTTAGGACCGTTATAGTTACGGCCGCCGTTTACCGGGACTTCAATCAAGAGCTTGCACCCCATCATTTAATCTTCCGGCACCGGGCAGGCGTCACACCCTATACGTCCACTTTCGTGTTTGCAGAGTGCTGTGTTTTTATTAAACAGTCGCAGCCACCAGTTTATTGCAACCCCTTCACCCTCTGCGCGCAGGCGCATCAAGCTACAGGGGCGTACCTTATCCCGAAGTTACGGTACCAATTTGCCGAGTTCCTTCTCCCGAGTTCTCTCAAGCGCCTTAGAATACTCATCTCGCCCACCTGTGTCGGTTTGCGGTACGGTCTTGTTAGACTGAAGCTTAGAGGCTTTTCCTGGAACCACTTCCGATTGCTTCGTGACCTAGATCACTGGCCTCGCACCCTTGAATTCCGCGCCCGGATTTGCCAAAGCGCCTTCTCCAATGCAAGGACCGGGACTTCCAACACCCGGACAACCTTCCGCGATCCGTCCCCCCATCGCATCTAACAATGGTGCAGGAATATTAACCTGCTTCCCATCAGCTACGCATTTCTGCCTCGCCTTAGGGGCCGACTCACCCTACGCCGATGAACGTTGCGTAGGAAACCTTGGGCTTACGGCGAGGGGGCCTTTCACCCCCTTTATCGCTACTCATGTCAGCATTCGCACTTCCGATACCTCCAGCGCACTTTTCAATGCACCTTCGCAGGCTTACGGAACGCTCTCCTACCATGCACATAAATGTGCATCCGCAGCTTCGGTATATGGCTTAGCCCCGTTACATCTTCCGCGCAGGACGACTCGATCAGTGAGCTATTACGCTTTCTTTAAAGGATGGCTGCTTCTAAGCCAACCTCCTGACTGTTTTAGCCTTCCCACTTCGTTTCCCACTTAGCCATATTTGGGGACCTTAGCTGGCGGTCTGGGTTGTTTCCCTCTTGACACCGGACGTTAGCACCCGATGTCTGTCTCCCGTGATTGCACTCTTCGGTATTCGGAGTTTGCTATGGCGTAGTAATCCGCAATGGACCCCACAACCATGACAGTGCTCTACCCCCGAAGGTGATACACGAGGCACTACCTAAATAGTTTTCGGAGAGAACCAGCTATTTCCAGGTTTGTTTAGCCTTTCACCCCTATCCACAGCTCATCCCCTAACTTTTCAACGTTAGTGGGTTCGGACCTCCAGTACGTGTTACCGCACCTTCATCCTGGCCATGGATAGATCACCTGGTTTCGGGTCTACACCCAGCGACTGAATCGCCCTGTTCGGACTCGCTTTCGCTACGCCTGCCCTAATCGGTTAAGCTTGCCACTGAATGTAAGTCGCTGACCCATTATACAAAAGGTACGCCGTCACCCCTTACGAGGCTCCGACTGTTTGTATGCATGCGGTTTCAGGATCTATTTCACTCCCCTCCCGGGGTTCTTTTCGCCTTTCCCTCACGGTACTGGTTCACTATCGGTCGATCACGAGTATTTAGCCTTGGAGGATGGTCCCCCCATCTTCAGACAGGATTTCACGTGTCCCGCCCTACTTTCCGTACACCTAGTTCTTCCTCGCTGTTTTCGTCTACAGGGCTATCACCTGCTATGGCCGCACTTTCCAGAGCGTTCGACTAACAATGAAGATAAAGAGTACAGGCTGGTCCCATTTCGCTCGCCACTACTCTGGGAATCTCGGTTGATTTCTTTTCCTGCGGTTACTTAGATGTTTCAGTTCACCGCGTTCGCTTCGCGTAGCCTATGTATTCAGCTACGGATACTCCATAAGGAGTGGGTTTCCCCATTCGGATATCGGTGGATCAAAGCTCGTTTGCCAGCTCCCCACCGCTTTTCGCAGGCTACCGCGTCCTTCATCGCCTGTGATCGCCAAGGCATCCACCACATGCACTTGTTCGCTTGACCCTATAACGGGTGTGTCTTCGGCGCATTCACTCGGAACACGGCCTTCGCCACATCGTTACAGGTTGAGTATTCGTGTTGCGCCGTATTCCAAGGCAATCTTTCGATCACCTTTTCATACATTGATACAATCACAACCCTGATTCACCTACTCGCACACCCATCTCTAAGCATGCTTTCGTGAATCTCTTTACTACTTCTTCCTGATTGTTAAAGAACGACAGCCGATCACGCGGTTGCTATAACCACGTCTCGCTCTGACTGGCTCAATCGCCAATGCACAACTCTCTGCCCGTCTTGCCGGCAGAACACTATGCATTGAGGATTGGTGGAGGATGACGGGATCGAACCGACGACCCCCTGCTTGCAAAGCAGGTGCTCTCCCAGCTGAGCTAATCCCCCAGTCACATACAGACACACGATCAATTATCGTCTGCCGATGCAGTCTTCACAGATACGCCCTTCAGCGGCGAACCCCACCGCAGAAACAGTGGTGGGTCTGGATGGATTCGAACCATCGACCCCCGCCTTATCAAGACGGTGCTCTAACCGACTGAGCTACAGACCCCTGCGTCTGTCTGCGTATCTGTCTTTAATTTACAGCCGATAAGCGTGAGCGCTCAACGTTGAACACGTCAGCTCGAGAAAGGAGGTGATCCAGCCGCACCTTCCGATACGGCTACCTTGTTACGACTTCACCCCAGTCATGAATCCTACCGTGGTGACCGTCCTCCTTGCGGTTAGACTAGCCACTTCTGGTAAAACCCACTCCCATGGTGTGACGGGCGGTGTGTACAAGACCCGGGAACGTATTCACCGCGGCATGCTGATCCGCGATTACTAGCGATTCCAGCTTCACGCACTCGAGTTGCAGAGTGCGATCCGGACTACGATCGGTTTTCTGGGATTGGCTCCACCTCGCGGCTTGGCAACCCTCTGTTCCGACCATTGTATGACGTGTGAAGCCCTACCCATAAGGGCCATGAGGACTTGACGTCATCCCCACCTTCCTCCGGTTTGTCACCGGCAGTCTCCCTGGAGTGCTCTTGCGTAGCAACTAGGGACAAGGGTTGCGCTCGTTGCGGGACTTAACCCAACATCTCACGACACGAGCTGACGACAGCCATGCAGCACCTGTGTTATGGCTCCCTTTCGGGCACCCCCACCTCTCAGCAGGGTTCCATACATGTCAAGGGTAGGTAAGGTTTTTCGCGTTGCATCGAATTAATCCACATCATCCACCGCTTGTGCGGGTCCCCGTCAATTCCTTTGAGTTTTAATCTTGCGACCGTACTCCCCAGGCGGTCAACTTCACGCGTTAGCTACGTTACCAAGTCAATGAAGACCCGACAACTAGTTGACATCGTTTAGGGCGTGGACTACCAGGGTATCTAATCCTGTTTGCTCCCCACGCTTTCGTGCATGAGCGTCAGTATTGGCCCAGGGGGCTGCCTTCGCCATCGGTATTCCTCCACATCTCTACGCATTTCACTGCTACACGTGGAATTCTACCCCCCTCTGCCATACTCTAGCCCGCCAGTCACAAATGCAGTTCCCAGGTTAAGCCCGGGGATTTCACATCTGTCTTAGCGAACCGCCTGCGCACGCTTTACGCCCAGTAATTCCGATTAACGCTTGCACCCTACGTATTACCGCGGCTGCTGGCACGTAGTTAGCCGGTGCTTATTCTTCCGGTACCGTCATCCCACCACCATATTAGGGCGATGGTTTTCTTTCCGGACAAAAGTGCTTTACAACCCGAAGGCCTTCTTCACACACGCGGCATTGCTGGATCAGGGTTTCCCCCATTGTCCAAAATTCCCCACTGCTGCCTCCCGTAGGAGTCTGGGCCGTGTCTCAGTCCCAGTGTGGCTGGTCGTCCTCTCAGACCAGCTACAGATCGTCGCCTTGGTAGGCCTTTACCCCACCAACTAGCTAATCTGCCATCGGCCGCCCCTTGAGCGGGAGGTCCGAAGATCCCCCCCTTTCCTCCACAGAGCGTATGCGGTATTAATCCGGCTTTCGCCGGGCTATCCCCCACTCCAGGACACGTTCCGATGTATTACTCACCCGTTCGCCACTCGCCACCAGGATTGCTCCCGTGCTGCCGTTCGACTTGCATGTGTAAGGCATGCCGCCAGCGTTCAATCTGAGCCAGGATCAAACTCTTCAGTTCAAACCTGTTACTGTTTTTCGGGCTCTTTCGAACCCGGTCGCTCACTCAACGTACTGACGAATTGTTCGATCCATCTCTCGACGGTCAAACCTTCCTTTCATTACTGTGTGAGACTTGATACTTTTGCTTTACGCCAGACTCCGGAGAATCCGGCTCGCGTTCCGCATCAAGCGCCCACACTTATCGGCTGTTAATTTTTAAAGATCGTTCGCAAAAAGATTCAGGTGGCTTGCACCGCCCACTTCCTTCTGCGTCGCTGCATCAGCAGCAGAGAAACGAGATTATGAAGACTTTCCGCTGCGCCGTCAACAGGTTTTTGTTACTGACTGAACCTGTCGAAACCGCTGGAAGCCTTGCCATCACTGGCTTTCCCGCTCTCTGTGCCCCGCTGTCCGGAGCACGAAAGAGCGAGATTCTAGCGACCCAGGACGAGCCTTGCAAGCGTTATTTTGATCGGCCTAACTCGCACGGAAAACGTCGCGAGGTGCGAACGAAAAAAGCCGACGCGAGGTCGGCTTCAGCGCAATGATCGGAATGGGCTAAGCGTCAGACCGAGGCAGCGAGATGCCGGTGCATCGCGCGTTCGACTACGTTCATATAGTGATCGAGGTCCGGCGTCGCGTGATTTTCCTTCTTCGCCAGATCGTCCCATTTGCGCAGACGCAGCGCGTCTTCCGCGTACGGCTTGCGCAGGAACGCCTGCGCTTCCTGCTCGCTGAAAATGCCGCCCTGCAATTCCAGACTTCGCACGGAGTCGGCGGAAAGCTGGCCGAAATACGTGTCGTCGATTGCGCACAGGCAGCGCTTCGCGTCGACGTGCAGGCGAATCGGCTCCAGCACCGCGTCCGGCAACACCGGCCGCAGGAACGGCAGCGCGAAATACTGATGCAGATCGTCGATGCCCCGCTCCGTCGGCGTTTCGCCCTGCAGATTCAGCAGATGCCCGAGGTCGTGCAAAAACGCGGCAGCCACCAGTTCGTCGCTCGCGCCCGCCTGCTCCGCCAACGCGCCGCTCTGCAACGCATGTTCGAGCTGCGTCACCGGCTCGCCGCTATAGGCGAGGTTGCCGTACTGCTCGAACAGCGAGCGGATGTCGTTCAAACTCAAAGCCACGCTTCTACTCCCACGGTAATGAAAAGGTCTTCAGATTGGTGAAGCTCTTCATCGCTTCCTGCACGCCTTCCTTGTAGCCCAGTCCCGAATCCTTGATGCCGCCGAACGGCGTCAGTTCGATCCGGTAACCGGGCACTTCCCACACGTTGACGGTGCCGACGCGCAATTCGTTGATGAAGCGCGTGATCGCGTCCTGCCGGTTCGTGCACACGCCTGACGACAAACCGAACGGCGTCCCGTTGCTGATGCGGATGGCGTCGTCGAGCGTATCGAATGCGATGATCGGCGACACGGGGCCGAAGGTTTCCTCGCGTACCAGCGTCATCGACGGATCGACGTTGTCGAGCACGGTCGGCGCATACAACGCGCCGTTACGCTGATTGCCGATCCGCAGACGCGCACCGCGCGCAAGCGCTTCGTTCACGCGCGCCTCGAACAGCTGCGCGGCGGCGATGTCGATCACGGTGCCCATCTGGTTCGACGCATCGAACGGATCGCCGTACGACCATGCCCGCGTTTTCTCCACCACGAGATCGGTGAATTCCGCGGCGACGCTCTTTTGCACCAGCATTCGCTTGACCGCCGTGCAGCGTTGCCCGGAATTCTTGTACGAGCCCTGCACCGCGAGCGTCGCGGCGCGTTCGAGGTCGGCGTCTTCGAGCACGATCAGCGGATCGTTGCCGCCTAGTTCGAGTACGACGCGCCGGTATGCCGCTTTCGCCGCGATGTACTTGCCGATCGCCACGCCGCCCGTGAACGTGACGAGATCGGCCAGCGGATGCGTGATCAGTTCGTCGGCGATTTCGCGCGGATCGCCGGTCAGCACCTGCAGCATCGGCGTGGGCAAACCTGCTTCGTACAACACGTCGGCAAGATAGAAGGCGGACAACGGCACCTTTTCCGACGGCTTCAATATCACGCGATTATTGGTCGCGATAGCCGGCGCGATCTTGTGCGCGACCTGGTTCATCGGGTGATTGAACGGCGTGATCGCGACGATCACGCCGGCCAGCGGCTCGCGCTGCGAAAACACGCGTCGCGTTTTGCCGTGCGGCGTCAGATCGCAGGAGAAGCTTTGACCGTCGTCACGCAAGGCTTCGATCGACGCGAATTTGAGCACGTCGGCAACGCGGCCGATTTCATAGCGCGAGTCCTGCTTCGACAAACCCGATTCGAGCGATATCAGATCCGACGCCGCCTCGGCGCGCTCGCGCAGCAGCGCGGCCGCGCGTTCGAGAATCTGCGAGCGTTCGTAACGGGTGAGCTTCGCGTCGTAGGCGGCGGCGTAGTCGAATGCGGCGCGCACGTCGTCGATGCTGGCCAGCGGGACCGTCCCGACGCGCGTTCCGGTGAACGGGTCGAGCACGTCGAGCGTGCGCGGGCGCGACGCGCGCTCGCCTTTAAGTCGTAGCGCTTCCGCGCGAAACGCCGGATGGTCCCGCAGCGTCGCGTTCATGATGCCGCCACGCGATTCAATGCGATGTCGAAGATATCGAAGTTGCGCAACCGCTTTACGCTGGCCGCAACGGTCGCGCCATCGCCGCCCGACCCCGCCTCCACGCGACGATTGAACAGCAACGGCACCTCCTGCTCCGAGATCCCGCCATGCGAACGCAACGGCACGGTCAACCCCGACAGATCGTGTTCCGCGCGCCGCGTGCCGAGCACGACATGCTTCGTGCCGATCACGACGACATCGCCGACGCGATCGTTCGGCAGCTCGAAGCGCTCGCACGCGGTGCGGTTATCGAGCACGGCCTCGACGCCCTGCAAGCGGCCGATCCGCGCGATCACCTGCGCGACGTCGACATCGCGCGGCAGATAGATCGTCGCGAACGAACCGAGCGCGCCGTGATGCACGACGTACGGATCGGTGATCGGCAGAATCACGCGGGCTCTCTTTTCGCCGAGCCAGTCGTCCAGCACGTCCTGCAGATAGATCACGTTCGGCTCGCCGCTCGCCGGATCGTGCTTGGCGTTCATGCCGTGATCGGCGGTCAGGCCAATCACCCAGCCGAGTGCATCGAGCTGCGCGAGGTAGCGGTCCATCATCGCGTAGAACGCGTTCGCGCCTTCGGTGCCGGGCGCCCATTTGTGCTGGATGTAGTCGGTGGTCGACAGATACATCAGATCGAGCTTGCGCGTCTGGGCGAGCCGCACGCCGGCCGCGAACACGAATTCGGACAGCCCGGCGCTGTACACGTCCGGCACGGGAAGACCGACGAGATCGAGCACGCCGGCGATACCGTTTTCCTCGAGCGTGACCTTGTCGGCCTTCTCCGCCGAAAAGCAGATGCCTTCGAGCTGCCAGCCGAGCAATCGGCGCAGCTTGTCTTTCGCGGTGACGACCGCGACCGCCGCGCCGGCCTGTGCGGCGGCGGCCAGCAGCGTGCCCGCGCGCAGATACGCGGGGTCGTTCATCATCACCTCCGCGCCCGCGCCGTCGTTCGCGTCCGGGTCCCAGAAGTAGTTGCCGCAGATGCCATGCACCGACGGCGGCACGCCGCATACGATCGACAGGTTATTCGGGTTGGTGAACGACGGAATCACGCAGTCGGCCCTGAACGCCGAGCCGCCCGCGAGCATGCTGCCGATGAACGGCGCGACGCCGGCCGCGACCGCGGCTTCGAGGTAATCGAACTCGCAGCCGTCGACGCAGATCACGACGGTCGGCTGTGCGGGCAACCGGTAGCGGCGGCCGTTGACGTCGATCGTGCGTGCGCTTGCGTTCGGGTTTGCGTCTGCCGTGGTTGCCGGAGTTGCCGTGGTTGCCATCGTTACCGTCCCTGCGCGCGCATCACGCGCGCTGTAATCAAACCGTTGCCGGACTTCAATCCCGCTTCAAATCAACTTCAATCGCCCGACGCCGCCACCCGGGCCACATCGAACGACACCACCGCTTCATCCAGCGCCTCGCACGCCGCATGCGCGCGTTGCTGCCCGCCCGTCACATGCGCATGCATCAACGCGGCGGCCTGCTCGGCATCGCGCGAGGCCAGCGCCGTCAGAATCGCGCGGTGCTCGGCAAGCGAGCGCTCCATCGCGTCCTCATGCACCACCAGCGCAGCGCGGCGAAACAGACTCAACTCGCTGACCAGCCGGCGATACGTCTCATACAGCTTCACGTTGCCCGACGCCGCCACCAACGCATCGTGAAACGCGACGTTGGCGCGCGCGTACGCGTCGTGATCGCGCGCATCGAGCGCCGCGCGCATCGCGTCGAGCCAGTCGCGCAACACCGCGAGCTTCGCCGCGTCGATACGCGCCGCCAGCATCCGGCACGCCGCTTCTTCCAGCACCGCGCGAACCGCGTAAATCTCGTCCGCCTCGGCCAGCGACACGGTCCGCACGAACACGCCGCGATTCTTCTCGGTGCGCACCAGTCCGGCCTGCTCCAACGCGCGAAACGCCTCGCGCACCGGCCCGCGCGACACCTGCAGACGCGCGGCCCAATCGGCTTCGTTGAGCTTGTCGCCCGGCGCCAGCGCACCTTCGACGATGTGCCGTTCGATCTCGTCGCGCACCAGCGTGGTCAGCGAATGCCTGCGCACGACCTCGATCGGATCGACTGAAGAGGTTTGCATATATTCGGTCATTTTGACAAATTTTGCCACATCGATATGAACCGGCGTGCCGCGACGGTAGACCGCCCAGGCATACGAAAGGGGTTCGTCAGCCGGTCAATCCGTCCGGCGACGCGGCACGCGCGCGGCGATCAACAACAGCGCCGCCAGCGACACGAGCAGCAGAATCAGCGACAACGCGGACGCCGGCAGGTAATAGCCCCGCTCCACCTGACCGACGACGACGATCGGCACGGTCGCGAACCCCGGCGGATACACGGTCAAGGTGGCGCCGAGTTCGCCGAGCGAGAGCGCGAAACCGAGCGCGAGACTCGCGCGGATCGCGGGCACGAGTTGCGGCAGCACGACGCGGCGCAACACCATCGACGGCGGCGCACCGAGGCTCGCGGCCGCCTCGCGCAGAATCGTCAGCTCGGGACGCAGCGCGGCGGCCGCGCAGCGATAGCAGAACGGCAGCACCAGCGCGAGCTGCACGAACACGACGATCGCCGCCGAGCTGGACAGATCGAGCGGCCGCTTGTGATACGCGATCAGCACCGCGAGCCCGAGCACCACGCTCGGCACGCCGTTGGGCATCATCGCGATGGTGTCGACGATGGCGCCGAGGCCGCGGCGGTCGCGTCCTTCGAGCGCCAGCGCGAGCCACAGCCCGAGAATCGTGCCGAGCACCGCGACGCCCATGCCGATTTCGAGGCTGGTGGTCAGCGCGTCGAAGTCGCTCGAACCGAGGCGCTCGAACCAGCGCATGCTGAAGCCATCGGGCAGGATCGTGCCGGACCAGTGCGCGGCCACGCTCGACAACGCGACCACCAGCACGGGCAACACGAACAGCCAGAAACACAGCAGCGCGGCAAAGCCGAGAAAGAGGCCGCCCAGCATGCGCGCGAGCAGACTGCGGCGCACCGGCCGCGCTTTCTTGTGCATGACCGGCAGAACGGTCGGGTCGAGTTCAACGGCCATGGCCCGCTCCTTTCACCTTGCGACGGTTGACCTGGCGGTACAACGCGTACAGCGACAAAGACATGATCAGCATCACGACCGCGCCGGCGGCGGCGGTCGGCAGATCGAGATCGACGGTGGCGGAGCTGTAGATCGCCACCGGCAGCGTGATCAGATGCGCGCTGCCGAGCACGAGCAGAATGCCGAACTCGTTGAGCGTCAGCAGGAAACACAGGATCGTGCCGGCCGCGATACCCGGCCACGCGAGCGGCAGGATCACCTTGAGCGCGACCATCCAGCCGCCCGCGCCGAGACTGCGCGCGGCTTCGATCAGGCGCATGTCGAGCGTGGCGAACGAGGCCAGCGTCGGACGCACGACGAACGGCGCGTAGAACACCACTTCGGCGAGAATCACGCCGCCCACGCCGAACAGAAAGTCGAGCGGCGGCGCCTGCAGATGAAACAGCTTCTGCAAGCCGATGCTGACCGAACCCTGCGAGCCGTACAGAAAGATCAGCGTGAACGCGACGAGAAACGACGGGAACGCGACGAACAGTTCGAGAAAACGCGTCACCATGCGCGCGCCGGGAAACGGCTTGAAGAACAGCAGCGCGGCGAGCGCCACGCCGAGCAGCGACGCGAGTCCGGCGCTCGCGAACAGGATCCACAGCGTGGTGCCGATCACGCCGCGCGTCTCCGGATTGCCGAAGAACTGCGCGTAGGCCTGCACGCTCAGGCCGTGCGCGCCGGTCAGGCTCAACAGCACGAGACGCACGAGCGGGTAGATCACCAGCGGACCGAGCACCACCACCGCGATGAAGAGCAGATGCCATTGCGCCGCGCGCTCGCGCCGCTTCACGGCCGCCGTGTGGGCGGCGGCGCTTGCCTGACGGCGCGCGGCGGCGGCATCGGCGGCGGCTGCCGCGGCGAGCGAACCGGGCGTATCAGGGGTGGATAAGGACGACATCGTCAGCCTCGTAACGCAGGGAAACACGCGCGCCCTTCTCCGGCATCATGCCGTGGCCGCGCTGCATATGGACCAGCACCGGTTCGTTCGGCATCGCGTCGAGCGTCACCGAAACCGACAACACCGCGCCATACCATTCGACCGAGGCGATCGCGCCGTGCAGCTGGCCTTCGCCGAGCGGCACGATGCGCAGCGCTTCCGGCCGCAGGCAGGCGACGCGCTCGCGCTCGTTGTAGCGCACGTCGCCCATGCCGAAGGCGACCTGCGGCGGCAGCAGATTGGCCGCGCCGAGATAGCGCGCGACGAAACCGTCGTTCGGCGTGTCGTACAGCTGTTGCGGCGTGCCGAGCTGCGCGATGCGGCCTTCGCGCATCAGCAGCGTGCGGTCGGACAGCACCAGCGCGTCGTCCTGATCGTGCGTGACGCAGACGATCGTCAGATTCGGCAGGCGCTCGTGCAGCGCCTTCAGTTCGGAACGCACCGACGCGCGCAGATTGGCGTCGAGCGCGGAGAGGGGTTCGTCGAGCAGCAGCACGTCGGGCTCGATCACCAGCGCGCGGGCCAGCGCCACCCGCTGCTGCATGCCGCCCGACAGTTGCGCGGGCATCACGTGACCGGCGTCGCCGAGTTGCACGAGCTTCAAGGCGTCGGCGACACGGCGCGCGACGTCCTTGGCCGGCGTGCGGCGCGCACGCAGTCCGAACGCGACGTTGTCGAACACCGACAGATGCGGAAACAGCGCATAGCTCTGGAACAGCAGGCCGAGATTGCGCTTGTGCGGCGGCACGTGGGTGAGATCGTGACCGGCCACGGTCAACGTGCCCGACAGTCCGTCCGCTTCGATAAAACCGGCGATGAAACGCAGCAACGTGGTCTTGCCGCAACCGCTGCGGCCCAGCACGGTCAGCAATTCGCCGCGCTGAATGGTCAACGACAGATCGTCGAGCACCGTGCGCGAGCCGAAGCGCACCGTCAGATGGTCGATCTGCACGCCGCCCGGCGTGTTCGAACGCGCGGCGTCGAGCGCGTCCGGTGAGGCGCCGAGCGCGCCTGGGTGAGCAAGACTGGCCGTATTCACCGGGTTCATCCTCCAACTAAATGAATGCTGACGCGGCACCCCCGGAAAGCCGGAGGCGCCGCCTGATTCCTGATTCGACTACTTCAACTTCACGACTTCCACCGTTCCGTTCGTCCGAACGGCACAGGCTTACTTCGGTTTGACGACTTCGATCTGCTTGCCCGACGAACCGATCACGTCGTTCTTCCAGCGCGCCGTCCAGTCGGCCTTCTTCGCCATCACCTGGTTCCAGTCCACCGGAATCAGCTTCACGCCGGCGATCGCCTGCTTGACCGCTTCGCCGTTCTTGCCGGCGAGCGGTACGTCGGTACGGCCCGGAATGCCGAAGATGTCCGGCACCTTGGCCTGCACTTCCGTCGACATCAGATAGTCGATCAGCTTCTTGCCTTCCGCCTGGTTCGGGCCGTTCTTGATCAGACCGATCGCGTACGGCAGCTGGAACGTGGTCGGCTGGCCGCCGGCCGATGCCGCGAGGAACACCGGCTTGAGCGACAGACCGCCGTTGGCGGCGTCGTCGAGGTCCATCTGCAGATCGCCGTTGGCGACCGCGATTTCGTTGCGCGACAGCAGGACGTCGAGGTAGCCCGTGCCCTTGGTGTGGAACTTGGCGCTGTTTTCGAGCTTCTTCAGATAGTCGAACGCCTTGTCTTCACCCATCAGCGACGAGGTCAGGATGATCACGGCCATGCCGTCGCCGGCGGTGGCCGGGTTCGAGTAGGCGATCTTGCCGCTGTAGTCCGGGTGCAGCAGGTCGGCGAAGGTCTTCGGCTGGTTCTTCGTGACGTCCGGGTTGATCGCGAACGAGAAGTAGTTGTTCACGAAGGTCGCCCACGCGCCGTTCGACGCCTTGGCGATGGCCGGCACGTTCTTGTAATTGGCCGATTGATACGCCTGCAGCAGGCCGCTCTGGTCGGCTTGCTGGATGAACGGCGGCAGCGTGACGAGCACGTCGGCCTTCGGCTGATCCTTCTCGATGGTGGCGCGGTTCACCACTTCGCCGCTACCGGCCGTGACGATGTTGACCTTCACGCCTTCCTTCTTCTCGAAGGCGGGCAACACGTCCTTGTAAAGGTTTTCGAGGCCGTCGGCGGTGTACAGGACCACGGCATCGGCTGCGTGAGCCTGCATGGCCATGCCGCCGAACGCTGCCGCGGCGACCAGCGCCGGCAGCAGTTTGCGCGCGAGACCGGCGGTGGCGTGAAGGGAATTCGTCTTTGTCATGTCGCTCTCTCCGAAAGGCAGAAAAACCAGACGGTCGGGATATCCCGATACCTGTTGTGATTGAACGGCGGTAGCGCCGCGCCGCATGCGTATTGCCCGCAGCCAGTTGCCGTGCCGGTCCATGCTGGTTCGTGCGATGCGGCGTCTGTACGCATCACTTCACACGGATTGCAGATTGCCGACAACTTTGCCGCTTCTTCCCCAGCCTGACTTACAGCTCACCTACGACACTCGTGCTGCGCGGCCATGCCTGAAAGGGCACGGCAAGGATTACAGGTTTCCGTGACAACGCCATGACGATTCTGGTGAATTCCAAAAAATTACACAATTCGCCAAAAATAGCCAAACCGTTTTTTTGCTTGCGGGGGATGAAGGGTGGCGTTGGGGTGTGAGATGTGGGATGGGCCGGGTTGCGCGTTTGTCGGCACGTTTGTCGACGCGTTTGTCGGCACGTTTGCCGGCGCGTTTGTCGGCGCGTTCGCGCTCGCCTGCACGGGGACGCGCGAGCGAACCCGATGCAGGCGGGAGCAGAAACCGCCCTTGCGCGCCCTCGCCCTCGCCCGTGCGGCCGCTCTTGCGGCTCGTGCTTTTATCAGGCGATCAGTATTTCCGGCCCATGTGCGGCGATCGCCTTGCCGAGCGCGCGCTCCGGCGCCAGCTCGGTGACCAGATAACGGGCCGACTCGATTCCGTTGATGCGAACCGGCGTCACGCGCCCGAACTTCGAATGGTCGGCGACGATCACCACCGTGTCGGCCGCGGCGATCATGCGGCTGCGCACTTCGGCGGCCATGCGGCTGTAGTCGGTCAGGTAGCCGTCGGGTGAAATCCCGCCCGCGCCGATGAACGCGAAGTCCGCGTGGTACTGGGTGAGCTGATGCACGGTGTCGAGGCCGAAGGTGGCGTCCTCGATATCCGACAGCTCGCCGCCCAGCAGCGTGACGCGATTGTCGTTGCGGCGGCCGAGCAGCAGCGCGATGCGCCAGTCGTTCGTGTACACCGTGAGCCGGTGGCGGTCCAGCAGCGCGCGTGCCACCGCCTGCGTGGTGCTGCCCGAGTCGATGATCAGCGAAGCGCCGTCCGGCACGAACTCCGCCGCGCGCTCGCCGATCGCGCGCTTCGCGCCGGCGTTGGCGGCCTCGCGCGTATCGAGATCGGGCTCGCGCCGGTCGCTCGACAGCGCGCCGCCATGGGTGGTGACGAGCAGACCGCGCCCGGCCAGCGCGTTCAGGTCGCGGCGGATGGTTTCGCGCGACACGTTCAGCTCACGCACCAGTTCCGCGACCGAAAGCGCGCCGGTTTTGGCGACTTGCGCCAGGATGTATTGATGACGTTGTTCTGCGAGCATCGAATGAGGGCCGGGGGCCGGCAGGCTGGGGTTCGCTATGTTTGGCAAGGGCCGGCGTATTGTATTACGCGAGGCGCGGCGATGCGCCAATCGGCGCGCCGACCTGCTAACCTGATCGTTTTCTGGCGCGGGGCGCGAGCGGGTGTGCGTCGCGCGCCTTCGCCCACCCGCCGATCGACCGATGCCGCCACTGTTTCGCCGCCTACTGCTGTTGTTCCACGCGCTGCGCTACGGCGCGCGTCTGCTCTGGCTCGCCGCGCCGGCCGACCACAAGCTGCACTGGCTGATCGAGATGGCCGGCCGTCTGCGCGCTTCGGGCAACGGCGGCGCGAATCTGCACGGCGTGCTGCCGGCGCTCGGCCCGCTCGCCAGCAACTTCGCGCGAACGCTCGCCGACCATCCCGAACTCGCCAGCGGCACCTTGCACGATGCGCTCGACGCCATCGACCACATGGAAGCCCCGCTACCGCCCGCGGCCTCCGAGGCGGCGCTCGCACGCGCGTTCGGCCGTCCACTGGCCACGCTGTTCAGCGCCGTCGATCTCGTGCCGGTGCGCGGCGGCTTCGCCGAGCAGACGCATTTCGCGCGGCTGCTGACGCCGGTCAACGGACACTACGAGGTCGCGATCAAGCTGGTGCGCGCCGGGCAACTGCAACAGATCGGCGACGAACTCGCGCTGCTGCGCTGGGTCGCGCGCTGGCTGGAGAAACTATCGGCGAGCGCGCGCCGCCTGCAACTGCGCCATCTCGCGCAAAGCTTCACCGATGAAATCCAGCGCCGCTTCGATCTGCGCGCCGAGGCCGCCAATCTGAGCCAGACAGGCCATCACTTCGACGACGACAAACGCATCGTCGTGCCGGACGTGATCTGGGATCTCTGCACGAACCACACGCTGACGATGCAGCGCATCAACACCCTGCCGGCGAGCGACCTGCCCGGCCTGCATGCGCATCGCGTCAAGCTCGCGCCGCTGGCCGCGCATATCGTCGAGGTGACCACCGAGCAGGCGTTCGAGCATGGCTTCTTTCACGCGACGCTCGACGCGCGGCGGGTGCGCGTGAGCATCGAACCCGATACGCTGGGACGCCTCGTGCTGGCGGAGTTTTCGATCATGTCGAGTCTGTCCACCGGCGAGCGCGAGTTCTTCGTGCACGGCGCGACCGCGCTGTTCGACCAGGACTACGGACGGCTCGCCGAGCTGCATCGCGAGGCGGGCCACGTGCCGCACGACACGCGTTCGGAAATGCTCGAAGCCGAATTGCGCACGCGCGCCGAAGCGCATTTCGCGGCGGCGCCGGAAGACCGCTCGGCGGGCTCGCTGTTTCATCATCTGCTGCATGCGGTGCATCCGTTCGACGGCGCGGTGCCGGGCCGTCTCGCCACTGCCCAGCGTTCGTTCCACCAGGCGGAGATGCTGGCGCGGGCGCTGCATCCGGGCGTCGATACATGGAATATCGCGCGCGGCGTGCTGGCGGATATCGCGCGGCGCGACCTCGATCATCGCGGCTGGATCAAGCGGCTGTCGCGCGAGTTGCCGCATCTCGCGCATATGTTGCCGCGCGTGCCGCAACTGGCCGTGCGTTATCTGCAGCATGAACACGACCGGGCGCGCACGCCGCGGCAGAACGCGGAACTGATGGCGGATATCGGCCGGGAGTATCGGCGCACGCGGATGCTGTTGTGGGCGTGCGCGCTGTGCGGCGGTGTGCTGGGCGCGGGGACGGTTTTGTTGATGTGGTGAGGTGCGTAAAGCGCTGACGCACGGCGACTGCCGGTGGCTGGTGCCTGGTGCTGGTGAAAACGCTTACGCGATGAAGTTTCGATACGCGCGGTCACGTTCACACCCGATTGCAGCTTCGAACAAGACACGGCCTCGGTATCGCGACAAGATGGCGGTTTTCCATTGCCCTTGCGCCTCTTTCACCGCTACCGCCGATGCTCGTATCGTCAATCGCCGCTCTTTTCGTCGTGTTGTGGTCGACCGGGTTCGTGGTCGCCCGCGCGATCACCCCGTATGCCGATCCCAATCTCTTTCTGCTCGCGCGCTTCGGCGGCACCGCGCTGATCTTCGCGCTCGCGGCGCTCGTCGCGCGTGCCGCCTGGCCGCGCGGCCTTGACCTCGGCAAGCATCTGCTGGCAGGTGCCTTACTGCAAGGCGTCTATCTCGGCGCGGGTTATTGGGCCGTCGCACAAGGACTGAGCGCGGGCGTGATGGCCCTGCTCGGCGCGCTGCAACCGCTCGCGACCGCCGCCGTCGCGGCGCCGCTGTTCGGCGAGCGATTGTCGCGGCGCGGCTGGACCGGCATGGCGCTCGGGCTCGCCGGCGTGGTGCTGGTGCTGGCGCCGAAGCTGAATTCGGTGGCGGCGCCCGCTGCCCACGGCCATGCGCCGGCATGGCTGGTCGTATGCATTTCGATCGTCGCGGTCGGCGCGATCACGGCGGGCACGCTGTTTCAGAAGACGTCGCTGGCCAAAGCCGATATCCGCAGCGCGAGCGCCGTGCAGAACTTCGGCGCGGCGATGGTCGCGGCGCTGCTCGCGTTGGCGCTGGGCGAACATCGCTGGGTTGCGTCACCGGCGCTGTGGACGTCGCTGGCCTGGGGGATCGTGATGCTGTCGGGCATCAGCGTGACGCTGCTCGTATGGATGGTCCGGCGCGGCGACGCGGCGCGCGCCACCGCGCTGATGTTTCTCGCGCCGCCGCTTGCCGCGCTCGAAGGCTACGTTGGCTTCGGCGAAACGTTGCTGCCGGTGCAGATCGCGGGATTCGGCGTGGCGCTGGTGGGAGTGTTGCTCGCGCGTTCGTGATGGCCCGACAATCTGTCTCAATCCGCGGTGTCCGCCGCGGCGGGCACCTTCGCGCGTGCCTTGCCGCCCGGCAACGGCGCCCACGCGGGCCGGCTCTTGCGCGCCGAATCCACCACGACGATGTAACGCCCGGCCCACGGCGTCACCTGCCGGTCGCTCTTCAACACCCACAACGACTTGCCCGACGCCACCAGCGCGGCGTACTCGGCATCGAGAATGCCGTAGTGATCGAGGAAGGTATTGAGCGACGCGGGAATCCGCACGCAGCCCTTCGAGTGGCGGATGCCGAGCACGGGTTCGAGCCGGTCGGGATCGGTGGCGTGCATCTGGAAGCGCATCTGCGACACGCCGCCCTTGCCCCAGCCTCGTTCGCCCTGCGCCCAGCCGAGATCGAAGATGCGCATGTCGCGTTTGCCGTAGCCGCGAATGTGGTTTTCGTTCTGCGTGCCCTCGGAGCGGAAATCCATGTTCGCCGGCGTGTGGGCGAATACGCCGAGCGGCGTGATGAAGTGATCGTACTCGCCGGGACGGCCGGTGGAGACCGGCGACGCGCCGATCATCCGCCACGCGTCGGCGGGTGTCGCGCGGAAGTAGATGAAGAGCGCCTGCACGTTCGCGTTGCGATCGACCAGCACGACGTACTCGTTCGACAGATCGCCGAGCTTGTTGTCGGCCAGCGCGGCTTGCAGACGATCGCCGTATGCACGCTGATCGGCGGCGGGCACGTTCAGACGGCGCGTGACGTCCTTGGCGAACTGGCCGCGTAGCGATAACGCGCGATGCGGGTCGATCGTGCGGGCGGCGTCGAGCGAGGCGACGGCGGGGGTCGATGCGGATGGAGGCGCGGACGCGGTGGGTGCCGGCACAGCAGAGGCGGAGGCGGAAGCAGGTGCCGGTGCGAACGCCGCGGAGGCGGATGCCGAAGCAGGTGCCGATGTGAACGCCGCGGAGGCGGGTCTCGCGGACGAAGCCAACGGCGAAGGCCCAGCCGCAGCCATCGGCGACGATGCAGGCGCCGACGAAGATGCAACGGACGCCACAGCCGCAGTCGGCGCACTCGCCACACTCGCCGCCATCGCGGCACTACACGACAACGCGCACGCGGCACCTAAAGCGACGCTCATCGCATGCGTGACTCGCCGCAAGGACCGGACGCCATCGCTCGCTTGCGCAACAGAAGCAACCGCGGAAAAAACGGGAACAGCAGAGGAGATTGATTCGGACATACCCATCACATCATTGACTTCGCGCCGATGCGCCACACTTGCAGCGATCCGGAGATCGAAGCCAGCCTGGCCCGGCCGATTAAGGTAGTTCATCGCGTATTTGAGCAAACCTGCTTATTATTGACTGCTCGCCGGCTCAGCGGCGTTCCGGGAACGGGGATGTTACTGAGCCCGTCGCGATCTGTCGATGAAGCTTCGACCACACCGTCGATGGATCGTGCGGTCGGCGCGTCATCGATTCGAAAACCACGCGCAGGCAACTCACTGCGCCCGTCTTCCCGACACACGAGCGTTGCAACACCAACGTCAACACCAACACCAACACCGACCTTACTGCGCACGCGCGCGAGGGAGCACATCAGCATCATGACGCAACAGGATCCAGTCGCACGCCAGACCGCCATCGCCGCGGAAATGCACATGAGCGCCGAGTTCGACGCGGCGCGCGAAATCGAGCGCCGGGTCACGTTTCTCGCCGACTATCTGCGCGCCAGCGGCCTGAAGACCTACGTACTCGGCATCAGCGGCGGCGTCGATTCGACCACGGCGGGGCGGCTCGCTCAACTCGCGGTCGAGCGTCTACGGGCCGGCCAGTACGATGCCCGTTTCGTCGCGGTCCGCCTGCCCTACGGCGAACAGAAGGACGAAGCGGATGCGCAGCAGGCGTTGCGCTTCATCCGCGCGGACGAAAACGTCGCCATCGACATCAAGCCCGCCGCCGACGCGATGCTGGCCGCGCTGCATCACAGCGGCGTGCCGTTCCGCGACGACGCGCAGCAGGATTTCGTGCACGGCAACATCAAGGCGCGGCAGCGCATGATCGCGCAATACGCGGTGGCTGGCGCACGCGCCGGCGTGGTGATCGGCACCGACCACGCGGCGGAATCGTTGATGGGCTTTTTCACCAAGTTCGGCGATGGCGGCGCCGACATTCTGCCGCTCGCCGGTTTGAACAAGCGTCGCGTGCGCGCGGTGGCCAAGGCGCTCGGTGCGCCGGAAGCGCTGGCGCACAAGGTGCCGACCGCCGACCTCGAAATGTTGCGGCCGCAACGGCCCGACGAGGACGCGTACGGCATTCCCTACGACGACATCGACGACTTTCTGGAAGGCAAGCCGGTGAGCGACGCGGCGCGTGGAGTGATCCTGGGTTTCTACGAGGCGACGCGCCACAAGCGGGCTTTGCCTTATACGCCGTTCGACTGGCCCGTGAAGGCCGCCGAAGAATAAAGCGAAGTGGTGAGTGGCAAAAGCTGACGGCCCGCGCGTGCGATGCACGCTGCGGGCCGTCTAACTCGATGATGACAAGACCGGTCGAACGACGGCTTCGGTGATTAGCAGTTAGACGTAAAGTTGATTAGCGTCGAAAGCTGCAACGGCTCCCTGCCGCCACCGTCGAGCACATCAGCGCTCAGCGGGCCAACCTCACTGCGCCGCCGGCGGCTCCTCGCCGAACAGATCCGCGCTCGCCTCGAGCGCCTGCCCGCCCAACTGCTTGCCGTGTATCTGCCGCGCGATCACATCGCCGACATACGGCACGTTCGCATCCAGTTCGACGGCGGCGTACGCGGACGGTTTGCCCGCATCGACCACGTCGATATGTTTCGCGTAATGCCCGAGTTCGCGTTCGAGGAAGGCCCGCACCTCGTCGGCGCTGCACGACTCCGCGATATTGCGCACGATGAGATTCATAGGGTCTACCCTCGACGCGCGCCGCGAACGGCATCGCGATGGGCGGTGCGCACACGCACGGGACGCAGCGCCGCACGTTGCTTCGCCTGCGCGGCGGCGAGTTCGCGGATCAACGCGGCGCCCGCGATACCCAAGGCGGTCAGTGACAGATAGAAGGCAATCATTCAAATCTCCCCTGCGGATTTCGTCCTGTTTTCAGGATACCCATGATCGACAACGAATGCGATGCGACACGGTGTCGTCGACGGCACGCTTAAAAGACCGGCGTCAAGGCACTGTACCGAATAAGCCGGAACGACGACAGCGAAACGGGCATTCTGTCGGCGGCGCCGAACCCGGCACGCGTCACGCGCAATCGGCGGAACGCGTGCAGCATCACGCAAAAACCGGGCCGCGCCCGCATCGCACGGCATCCTGCGGGGGACGTACGCAACGCGCGGACTGATCGCGGGGGTCGATCAGTCCGCTGCTTGCACGTTCGCGGCGCTCACCCACCACGCGTTCTTGCCGTGCGGCACATGAACCAGCACCGCCGACGGATCGTCCACGCCATCGTCCGCGACTTCACAGACCGCGAGGCCATCGGGTAAATGCTTCACTTCGCCGGCTTCCTGAAACAGCGCGACACGTTGTGCGCTCAGCGGCCGCAACTGGCGATAGACGTCGAAGCTGATGGCGGCGGGCACGTCGCCGCGAATGTGCAGCGCATCGGCTTTACCGCACGGCATGGCTTCGGCGGCCAACGCGGCGGCGCTGCCGAACAGGCAGCAGACGGTCAGGGCCGCGGCGGCGATACGTGAATGGATCATGAGGAAACTCCGGAAAAAAATGGATAAAGCAACGCCGCGGCGAGACACGACGGCGCGATGAAAAATGAACCTGCTCTGATTCGATCCGACGCAAGCGCACGCTGCACCGGCAACAGAGCCGCAGCAAGCGTAGCGCCCGTGAACGCGAGATGGCGCTGCTTAAGGCCCAACGTTTAACGCTTTACGCTTAAGGCGCCCCATCCCGCGCAACACCGCGACCACCGCTTTCGCCAGTCGCGACATCGAGCCGGCTGACATCGCACGACGTTTGACTGAAGCCGGCGTACACCACCGACCAGTTGCCGATAATCGCCGCCTGAGCTTCCGCCAGACTCATCTTGCCCTCGCACACGCAGCGCTTGAGCATCACCGCCGCGCGCGCCTTGCGGCGTTCGCCCTGCTTACCCGCCCATGGCAGAAGATCGAGATTGGCGGGCGCGTTCGGCGAACCGCCGAGCACGATCGGCACACGCCGGTCGATCGCAAACGCGGCGCCGCTGTCGGCACCGATGCCGCGTTCGACGAGCAGCCGGTCCTTATGCGCCATCAGTTCGTCGAATGGCGGCGCCACGGTGTCAGCGTAACCAGGACGACAGATCGTTTCGTTGATGGATTGTTGCGTGACACGCTCGTCGAGCATGCCGGCATCCTGCGCGTGCGCCTCGCCGACGCGCAGCGCAAGCGCGATCGTGAAGCCGAGCAGCAGCGCGTTGCGCGCCCGGCCGCTGGAGCGCGACGCGCAGCCCCAGCGAGCGAACGCCGGAGAAGCCAACTGGGTTTTACCGCCATCCGGCTCGCCGCGTGTGGGCGAGCAACGCCTGTGTGCAATGCCTGCGTTCATTGGTCGGCGCACCGGTAGCGGCGCGCAATAGTTCAATTCGCGGACCAATTAGAACACATTCAATATGCTTACGCGAAAATGTCCGCCTCACCCTTGCCGGTAAGCAAGCGTGAGGCAGTCCACTTCACGGGCGGCTGCCGCGCAGCAACCAGGCGGCACCGGACGACCACGATCGGCCACCACGCGCCACCAAGCGCCAACTACGAGCCAACTACACGCCAACTGCGCGCCTACTTCGCCACGCGAGCCTGCAATGCGCGAATTCTGCCGAGCGCCTGGGTATTCGACACGGTCGAGTCGTACATCTTCGTGAGGTCGGCCTTGAGCGCGGTGCGCGACGCGCCGTCGAGATACACCATGTGCCCGGACGGATAGAAACGCGCCGACAGGTTCTGCCGCACCTGCTGACTGAGCAGCGGCATCTGCTGCAGATCGAGCACGGTCTGATAGAACGGCGTGACGAAATCGTAGAAGCCGTTCGCCGACAATACCTTCAGGTCCGGATTGAGCGCCATCACGGCGGCCAGATCGCCGGCCGTGTAGAGGATGATGTTGCCCTTCGCGTCCTTGCCCTTCTGCGCGCCGGTCGGATCGATATGGCTAAAGTCCCAGTACTGGAACGCCTGATCGTTCAGATCGGTGAACGACGAATTCGACGTGTACTTCAACTGCTCGTTCAGATACACGTTCCACATGGTTGTGTAGACGCCGGTGACCGCCGTCATGGTCGGGTCGTTGCCGCCGGAGTTCGGATCGATCTTGCCGGCGATGCCGGTGTCGATCGCCGTCACGCGGCCGTCATACTCGCCGAGCGCGAGTCCCTGCGACTTCAGCAAGGTGGTCAGAAACAGCGAGTTGCCGCGGCTGTCGTACGACGCGATATCGAGGCTCCACGCAAGCAGCGTGGTCTTGTCGATGCCGGTGTATTCGCTGAGCTTTTCGACCGTGGCGGTGTCGGTGGTCGGGAACTTGCGCAGCGCGGCCAGATAATCGGTGCGCGCGAACTGAGCCACCTCCTCGGCGAACGTGCCGAGATCCGTTGGCCGTGGCGCCACGCCGAGTTTCTTGTGATACCACGCGTCCGCCGCCGCGGTGGGCAATGCGCCGACCGGATTGCCCGACTGCGTGTAATCGAGAATCGACGATTGCAGCGTGATGCCGTTCAGATCCACGCCATCTTCATGCAGCCGGTAGGCCAGCACGCAACTGCGCGCGGTGCCGTACGACTCGCCGTACAGATACTTCGGCGAGTTCCAGCGATCGTTCTTGGTCAGATAGCGTTTGATGAACTGCTTGAGCGAATCCGCGTCCTGATCGACGCCCCAGAAATCGCGGTTCTTCTTCGGCGCGATTGCCGCCGAGTAGCCGGTGCCGACCGGATTGATGAAGACCAGGTCGCTCTTGTCGAGCAGGCTGTCCGGGTTGTCCTCCATCGCGTATGGCGCGGGCGGCGTGAAGCTCGGCATCGAGGTCTTGATACGGCGCGGCGCGAACGAACCCAGCAGCACGAAGACCGACGACGATCCCGGTCCGCCGTTATAGAAGAACGTGACCGGGCGCGTTTCCTCCTTCTGGTTGTCCTGCGTGAAAGCCACGTAGAACAGGCTGGCCTCCGGCTGCGAACTGCTCGGGTCGACGATCACGAGATGGCCGGCGGTGGCCGTGTAGTTGATCTTGTGCCCGCCGATCGACATCGAATGATGCGTAATCGCGGCGGTTTCGGCGGTCTCGGTGATGGAATCGTCCGGTCCGTTGCCGTAGGCGACCGGATCGAAGAACGGCTGATCGCCGTTCTTGTGCGCGGCGCCCGGCGCGGCGGACGCATGCGCGTTGCGCGGCGACTGCGCACTGGTGGAAACTGCGCCGGAAGTCGAGCCGGAAACGGATGATGAGGCTGAAGCGGAAGCTGATTCGGAAGCTGACTCGGGGTTCGTCATGATCGCTCCATGGATACGTTCACGTCTTGTTGGCCGTGCCTGCATGCCTGCTACGCAGACTAACGAGACTATAGTGCGGCCGCTACCTTCTGACCATTGGGACTGCCGAGTCCCGTGCAGGCATCCCAGCCCTCGGACGCCGCGAAACTGCCGTTGTTGCCCTGCGTGATGTCGTTGCACACGCCCGCCGCCTTGTACAGCTTCGGGTTGACGAACCCAGCCGGCTGCCCCTTGGCCGCGTTGATGCGCGCGATCAGTGCCGCCCACAGCGGCGCAACCGCGCTGGTGCCGCCGACCACCGTCTGCGAACCGTCGATCAGCACGCTGTATCCGGTGACCGGCGATGCATCTCCGGCCACGTCGGGCACGCCGCGTCCGCTGAGCGGCGTCGCGCCGCCGTCCGTCGCGGTGGACGACAAGCCCTGCTGCCACGCCGGCACCGGAAACGCCTTGCTCACGCCGCCGCCGGTCGCGCCGCCCTGCTCGCCGTCGTTCCACACCACCTCGCGGGTGATCGCGCTGCCCGACGCGGTCAGGTTGGTGCCTCCGCACGCCAGCACGTAAGGGCTCGACGCGGGAAAGTCGACCTCGTCGCCGCTACTCGCGCCGTCGCTCGAACCGCTGTCGCCGGAGGCCACGCAGACCGTCACGCCGACCGCCGCGGCCGATTGCAGCACGCTGTTGAACGCCTGCAGCGACTGGCTGGTCCAGTTCGATTCCGGGCCGCCCCAACTGATCGAGATCACCGACGGTTTATTGGTCGTGTCGTGCACCGCGCGGCTGACCGCGTCGATGAAACCGGCGTCGCTGTTCTGCGTGAAGTACATCGCGACCGTCGCGCCCGGCGCGATCGAGCCGACGATCTCGACGTCGAGCGTCACCTCGCCGTCCGGCCCCGATGGGTCGCCGCTCGGCTGATTGCTGCCTTGATCGACGCCGACCGATTTCACCGTGGGCGACCCGACGCCGAGATTCGAGAAATACGTCTTGAGATCCGACGTGTTGTAACCACCGCCCAGCTCGACGATGCCGACGCATTGCCCACTGCCGTCGCCTTGCGGATATTGATAAAGCGCGGCGATCTGCGGCGGCGTGAACGACGCTTGATGCCCGCGCGCCGGCTGGAACGGCGGCCGGATACGGAAGTGCGGCCGTGCCGGCGGACGGTTGTCGAGTCCGAGCACCGCTTCGACCACGCCGTGCAGATCGTCGGGCACGCTGATCGTGCCGGTGCGGCCGCGGAATTGCCCGGCCGTGTGGTGTTCGTAGTGCTCCAGCTTGACCGCGAACGCGCTCTGGAACTGCGCGATGGTGCCGCTCAACAGGACAGAACGCGCGGCCAGATCTTCGCGCACCACCGTCAGGCCGTGCGCAGCGGCGAACGTCTTGACCTTCGCGAGATCTTCCGGCGCGGCGCCGTAGTCTTTGGCGAGCGCTTCGCGCGACAGCGGCTGGACGCTCGCGTCGCCGGCTTCGATACGGCGCATCAACGCATCGAACTGAGCCTGCTGTTGACGGCGCACCATCACGAACACCTCGATCCGTTCCGCCGGATCGCATTGCCCCACGACTTTCGAACCCTGCTCTACGTTCCGCTCGCTGCCGGGCAGCGGGTGCTTATTGACCATGGTGTCGACTCTCCTGTTAGGGTGACGGCGCGGGCCGCGACGTGAAACCCGAAGCACTACGCGGAGCACGGCGCGCGCCTGCACAAGCTCGTTGCCGCCGCGCTCGGCTCGCGCGGCAGGTTGCCGATTCAAGGACTTCGCCATTCCGTCCGACCAATGCATTGGGCCACAGTTCCGGTACGAACGGCAGTCGCCCGAATGGCTAATGGCGCGGGATGTCGATGTGTGCATCGCAACGCGAGCGGCCACCGCATCCACCGCACGCCGATACTGACCAATACGCATCGCGACAGGCCACGCTATGATGCTGCTGCGGCAATCCAGCCGTTACATTGCCTCGCGCGCTCCCTGCGCGCACGATCGAAGAATCAGAGGAACCCCATGTCAATTTCGATGTATCAAGCTTCCCTGCCCGTGCTGATTCGCGGCCTGACGAACCTGCAGGCGATTCTGGGCAAGGCCCAGGCGCATGCGGCGGAAAAACAGATCGAGCCGTCGGTGTTCACCACGGCGCGCCTCGCGCCGGACATGCTGCCGCTGGTGCGCCAGGTCTATATCGCGAGCGACACGGCGAAGGGATGCGCCGCGCGTCTGGCCGGCGTCGAAGCGCCGAAATTCGAGGACGTCGAGCAGACGTTCGACGAGCTGCATGCCCGCCTTCAAAAGACGATCGATTATCTGAAGGAATTCAATGCGCAACAGATCGACGGTTCGGAAACGCGTCCGATCACGCTGAAAATGCGCACCGGTCCGATCGAATTCACCGGCATGTCGTACCTGCTCGGTTTTGTGCTGCCGAACTTCTTCTTCCACGTGACGACCGCGTACGACATCCTGCGCCACAACGGCGTGGAGCTCGGCAAGCTCGATTATCTCGGTGGGATCAAGTAAGTCACACGCGCGGCTGGAACGCGATGATCGCCATGCCCGCCAGCGTGAAGGCCACGCCGGCGGCGTCCCATAGCGTGGGCCGCACCTCGTCCACGCACCATAGCCACGCGATCGCCACCGCCACATACACGCCGCCGTACGCCGCGTACACGCGACCGGCGGCGGCGCCGTGCAAGGTCAGCAGCCACGCGAACAGCGCGAGACTCAATGCGCCCGGCAGCAGCAGCCAGATCGAGCCGCCCTCCTTGAGCCAGCGCCACGGCAGATAGCAGCCGACGATTTCGGCGACGGCAGTCACGACATACAGCAGGAAAGTTTTCATCGATAGAGAAGAGACGGGCGGATTGATGCGCAGCCGCGTTCTTCGTGCGCGGCGCTCTATCGACTCTATTAACACAATCAGTTGGCGCGCGGGCACGGCGCATGCGAGAGTCGCTGGATACTTTTAAGACTTTCGATCATTGCCATGAGTATCGCGTCACCCTGCATCGACATCTGCAAGTTCGACAGCAAAACCGGTTTCTGTATCGGCTGCATGCGCACGCGCGACGAGTGCAAGAGCTGGAAGAAAATGAAGGACAAGCATCGCCGGAAAATCATCGAGGACCGCTCGCGCCGCGAGCATAAGTTGAATAAATAGGCGGCGCGAGCGTCGTTCGATTCAATCCAGCGAGAGCCGCAGCGCGAAACCGATCAACGCGGCCGAAAAGGTCCAACGCTGCAAGGTCTGCGCGAGCGGATGCGCACGCATCCAGTTGGCGATGCGCGCCGCGCCGATCGAAAACGTCAGGTCGAAACACGCGCCGACCGCGAGCAGCACCAACCCGAGTTCGACCATCTGCAACGCCACCGGCCCCGCTTCCGGACGCACGAACTGCGGCAGCAGCACCGAGCAGAACAACAGCGCCTTCGGATTCAACAGGTTGGTCAGCAGCCCCTTGACGAACGACGTCCACAAAGGCCGCGACTCCGCGCCCGCCGCCGCAGTCGCCGCCGAACCGTTTTCCGGCAACGCGAACACCGGTGACCGGAAAATCTGGATGCCGACCCACGCGAGATACACCGCGCCGCCGTAGCGCACCACGTCGTACAGCCACGGCGCGTTGCGCAGCAGCGCCGCCACGCCGCAGGCCGACAGCGTCACATGCGTGGCGCGCGCGAGGCCCAGGCCGCCGGCGGCCGCGAAACCGCTGCGCATGCCGCGTCCGATACTGGTTTGCAGCACCAGTGCCATGTCCGGTCCCGGCACGGCATAAACGACGAACAATGCTGCGATATAGACAACCAACAGATGTGCGGAAATCATGGAAACCTCTCGTTTTTGACGGCTCTATCTTGCCGCTGTCGACGGAGGGTTTGCTGGCGAATTACCAGCCCGTCATCCCTGATTTTGGTGGAATGCGCTAGTATCATGCCTCGACAGAACGAATCCCCCTCACCCCTCGATATGCGTAATCAGCCATGACTGCCGACCTCGATAGAACGGACCGCGCCATTCTCGCCGCACTGCAAAAAGACGGCCGCATGTCGAATGCCAGACTCGCCGAGCTGGTCGGCTTGAGCGAGACGCCTTGCGCACGCCGGCTGAAACGGCTGGAGAGCGACGGCTATATCGACGAGTACCGCGCGGTGCTCTCGCGCGCGGCGCTCGGGCTCGGCGTGGTGGCGTTCGTCTACGTGCGCTTCGCCGTGCACGACCGCGCGCTCGCGGACCGTTTCGAACGCGAGGTGCAGGCGATCCCGCGCATCCTGTCGTGCCATAACGTGTCGGGCAGCGCCGACTACATCCTGCAAGTGGTCGCGCGCGATCTGGACGACTACGGCACCTTCATGCGCGACGAGATGCGCAGCCTGCCGGGCGTGACGTCGGTGGAATCGGCGCTGTCGTTGCGTGAGGTGAAGGCCAACGGCAGCCTGCCGCTGTTCTGAACGCGAGCGCGTTCGGTCGTGGCATAGTCACGCTTTTGACGCGGCGCGAGCCGCCCGAACGAGCACGGAGTGTTTTATGGATCACGAGAAGGCGCGAGCCGAAGAAGCCGCCGCGATGGAACGCGTCCTGACCGCCACGCAGCGGGTCAAGACGGCGTTCACGTCGCTGCAATCGCAATTTCCGCCCGCGGGCAACGGCCAGCCGTCGCAGTTCGCGCTGACCGCTTTCGACGCGGCGTTGCAGGAGCTCGAAGACGCGCAAGCCGCGTTCGATGAGTTGCTCGGCGAACTGCTGGACGGCAATCGCTGAGTCCGGCGACCGGCGGGGTTAAGTCAGGCTCAGCGGCCGGAGCGCGGGGCTGGGTTCAACTTAGGGCTCGACTTAGGGCTCGACTTAGGGCTCGACTTGGCGCTCGACTCAAGGCCCAACTCAGGCTCGCCCCCAGGCGCCACTCAGGCGCCGCCTCCAGTCCCGCCTCAGCCCCCACTCAAAAAACGATATTGGTCCGTACCCCGACCACCGCCTCGTTGCCCACCCGTTGCGCCGGGTTCAGCGCATCCGGCACACCACCCGCCGGCCGGAACACGTACTGGACATCCGCCTGCACCTGCCACCACGGCGCGACCTGATACTGATAGGTCGCCTCGACCACGGTCTCGGCGCTGCGCGACGGATAACCCGGCGTCGTCAACGCCGCGGTATCGCTCGCAAGACCTTGCGCGCGCGAACCGATTTTCGCGTAACCCACCGCCAGACCGGCGACATCGTTATCGCGTCCCTTGAACGGCGCCTTGAGCGTCACCCCGGCGTTCACACCGAGATCCACCAGATTGCGGTCGCCCGGCGCGGCCATCACGCGGGCGAACACGCCCACCGATTGCGGGCTGTCGCCGCCGCGCTGCCAGACCGTCTGATCGGCAACCGCGTAGAAGCTGTAGTCGCCGCGATGACTGGCGGCCACGCCGCCGCTCGCCGGGTCCGCGAGCGAGAGTCCGTTGACGTCGTAGCGCGGGTCCGCGAAGCGCTGCGTGTTGTACCAGAAGCCGAGCTTGTAGGTACCCGGCAGACCGCTCGCCGCCGCGCCCGAGCCACTCGCCGGCGGCGGGTTGAGCGCGTACTGCACTTCGCCGATGAACAGCGCGCCGTTGCGCAGATTGAAGTTCGTGCCGTGGTGGTTCTGCAATTGCGGATCGCCGACATCGCTGCCCGCCGGATTGCCGTCGAACACGCCCGCCAGCACAGTCCAGGCATCCGACGGTTTGACGCGCACCCGCAGTCCGAGCGACGACAACGGATAAGCCGGGCCGCCCGCCGGCAGATCGATGGACGGCAACACCGGCCAGCCGAACGTCGCGTTGATGAACGGCGTGGCGAACTGGCTGACCATGAATTCCTGATCGAGGCTTTGCTGGCCGACCTTCACGTCGACCTTGCCGGCAAGAAGCGATTGTTGATACCAGAGTTCCCACAAGCGGGTGGTGGAATCAGCTTCGATGCCGCTCGCGCTTTGCAGCGTCTGCAGATTGCGCGTGCTGAGGTTGGTGCCGTGGATCTGCAGGCCCGACACGTTGAAGGTGCCGCCCGGCAAACCGACCGCCTTCTCCGTATCGACGACGATGCCGAACTGCGTCAGGCCGTCGTACGCGCCGCCGCGTTTCGTGCCGCCGCTGAGGTTGTTCAGATACTCGCTGGTTTCCTGCAGGTTGAAGGTCACGCCGTAGTTGCCGAGCCACGGACGCAGACCGCCCATGTCGCCGAGCAGGTTCGAACGCTCCCATAGACCGCTGGGCGCGGCGGCGGATGCGCTTGCCGGCTCCGACGCGGTAGCGTCACTAGCGGCGGGGGCCGTGACGTCCGTCTGCGCCAGCACCGGCGACGCGACACACATCGCCAGCAACAGGGAAAGACCGAGCGGCGCACCGGTTTTCCAGCGTAGCGCGTGCCCTGCTTCGGCCACGTTGGCCGCCTCGGCAGTGCCGGCATCGGCAAGCTGAGCCGCCACCGCTCCGCCTACACCAGCCATCCGATTGCGCGCACGGCGCGCCGCCCCACCCCAACCCCGACCATCCAACGACGTTTTGACGAACATAAGCTCACTCCCATCCAGCCAGGCTTTAACCGGGCGATGTAAAGACGTGACCGTCCCTCGCAGTCGACGAAGCGACGTGGCGATGGCGATCGAAAGAATAGAGAGAGCGTGCTGCCGACCGACCGGCGAGAACCGGTCAAAAGAGAAGCGCGCTAACCCGAACAGAGCGAGTTAGCGGCGAAGGAAGACCCTGCTGCTAACCCGCGGATACTGCGCCGGCGTAGACCGGCATCGGACTTCCACTACTAGAGCATGTGTCCACGAGGGACTCCATTTGACGAGACGGGGCGGATTGTATTCGGCACATCTGGAAAATCGCAAGTAAAAACCGCATCAAAACGACGTAAAGGAAATCGCACTCCGAATCCTCGTGGGAACACGCATCGAAGCAGACGGCCTAGCCATCGAATACCCAGCGCAAGACGACCGCATGCTCCTTCATCCGCCTTTCCTTCCTGTCGGCCTTGAAAGACTTCATGGCCTTTTAGCAACGCCCGGCGAGCCGTTTGCGGGCCAGGGAATAAATATTTGCTTCGCTTAACGAAGTATGTTGACTTCCTCGTAACGCAGTGCATAAAATTCGCCCGTCTTCACAAACGGGGCCAATGCCTTGGACTCAAGCAGTAGTCGATCTTCGAACAGTTTCACTGCCTGAACGGCACGACGTCCGCGCTCCCTTTTCTCAGCCGCCGTCTTGCCAGCAGGCAGACGGTGCGCGCCGTAGTCTCTCTCTCCGTGCACCTTAACTAGCGCCAGTCGGGCGCGGTGTGCTTTCGTCTTTTCGTCTTTCGCACATCCGCAGACCGTCTGGCATCGCGTCGCGAGCCTTAGGCTCGCGGCTGCGCCGGCTCGCGCCGCGCCGTGTCGTGTCGTTCGATTCGTCGAATCCGTCCGGCTTGCGGTGCGTCCCGGCGCGTGGCTAAACACGTGCGTAGCAAGCGTCGAGGCATGAACGATTTCGCCTCACGCCAGCCCCACGCGCTTCGCACCGCTAATAAGGAGCCGCCATGCCGGACAGTGACAGTTATCCCATATGCCCATCACTCGCCATTCGAGTTTTTTATTGCCTGAGGAAAGCAGGTAGACGTACGCCGCCGCGCGCCTAGCCGGCCGCTCCGTGTCCGCCCGCTTTCCGCGCAACGCGTAAAGCTTTACGCACGGAGAAACACCATGTACATCGCCATCCTCGTTCCGACGCTGCAACAGACCCACATCCACAGCGACGCGGCACTCGCGCTGCACAGCATCAAGCCGCACTGGCTGGCCGTGTGCTGGCACCGCGTCAAGGCGCTGGCCGCCTGCACCGGCGCGTAAGCGGTTTCGTCTTTTTTTTCGTCGGCAGCACGCCTTCGCGATTCGCTCGCGCACCAGTCGCGCCGGTCATCTGCGCGGCCGGTACGCGGCGAACCCTGAAGGCGCGTCGCTCTTCTCCATCGACATATCGATCAACCACACAGATCAACAGGCGGCAAACATGTCCACTCCCATCAACGTTTCACCACCACGCAGCGCGGTTCTCGACGACGCGCACATCGGCGACATCAAGGGCGCGCTGGGCACGATCGCCCATCACGACATCGCACCGCGCAACAGCTGGTGGGCGCGCTTCCGTACGCTGCTCGCGATTCTCGGCCCCGGCCTGATCGTGATGGTCGGCGATAACGACGCCGGCGCTTTCGGCACCTACACGCAGGCCGGCCAGAACTACGGCACGACTTTGCTGTGGACGATGCTGCTGCTCGTACCCGTGCTGTTCGTCAATCAGGAAATGGTGCTGCGCCTGGGCGCCGTGACCGGCGTCGGCCATGCGCGTCTGATCTTCGAGCGCTTCGGCAAGTTCTGGGGTGCGTTCAGCGTCGTCGATCTGTTCATCCTGAATGCGCTGACCATCGTCACCGAGTTCATCGGCATTACCTTCGTGCTGAATTTCTTCGGCATCTCGAAGGTGATGGGCGTGTGCATCGCGGCGGCCGTGACCATGGCCGCGGTCAGTACCGGCAACTTCCGGCGCTTCGAGCGTTTCGCGGTGGTGCTGTGTCTGCTGAGCCTGCTGCTGGTGCCGGTGCTGGTGTCGATTCATCCGCCCGTCAGCCAGATGGCGCACGACTTATTCATTCCGAACTGGCCTGCCCACTCGAAGCTGAGCGACGTGATGCTGCTCGTGATCGGCATCGTCGGCACGACGGTTGCGCCGTGGCAGTTGTTCTTCCAGCAAAGCTATATCGTCGACAAGCGCATCACGCCGCGCTTCATGAAGTACGAGAAAGCGGACCTGTGGATCGGCATCGTCTTCGTGATGATCGGCGCGGTCGCGATGATCTCGTTCTGCGCCGCGCTGTACGCAGGCAAGCCGGAGTTCGGCAATTTCACCGATGCCGGCGGCGTGCTCAACGATCTGCAAAAGTACGCGGGCCGCACGCCGGCCGTGCTGTTCGCGGTGGCGCTGCTGGACGCGTGCATCATCGGCGCGGCAGCGGTGTCGCTGTCGACCGCGTATGCGATCGGCGACGTGTTCAAGATCCGTCACTCGCTGCATCGCGGCGTGTCGGACGCGAAGGGTTTCTACCTCGTGTACTTCGGCATCGTCGCGGCGGCCGCGGCGCTGGTGCTGATTCCCGGCAGCCCGCTCGGTCTGCTGACGGAAGCGGTGCAAACGCTCGCGGGCGTGCTGCTGCCGAGCGCGACCGTGTTCCTGCTGCTGTTGTGCAACGACCGCGCGGTGCTCGGTCCGTGGGTCAATTCGAAGAAACTCAATCTCTTCACCGGCGCGGTGGTGTGGGTACTCGTCATGCTCTCCATCATTCTGACGGCATCGGTCATGTACCCGGACATCACCGGCGAAACGATCATGGAAGTGCTCGCGGGCGGCACGCTGATGGCGGTAGCCGGCTACGCGGCGACGCTGGTGGTGCGCAAGCGCCGCGTCGCGATCGCCGCGGCCAACGGCATGGGTTACGACGCCACGCCGGTCTACTCGAAGGGCGCGCGCGACACGTGGCGCATGCCGCCGCTGGAGGAGCTGCCGGCGCCGCAATTGACGCTGTCCAAGCGCGTGTGGATGGGCGTGCTGCGCGGCTATCTGATCGTCGCGGTCGCGCTGGTGATCGTGAAGGTCGTGCAGATGACTCTGCTGCACTGAACGGGTGAAACGGCCGTCGCCGCGAGAAAGCCGCAATACGGCAGCACTCGCGGCGACGAAGCCTATCTATCTGACGATCACGACGCGGCGGTCGAGATTGTCGGTTCGCAGAGAATCGGGAAATTGACCGAGTTCGCGACGTAGCATTTCTCGTGCGCCTGGTGATGCAGATGCGCGGCCAGTTCGGCGTCGCCGCCCGCGCGGATCGTCACCTGCGGGCGCAGCACGATCTGCGTGAAGCGGCCCTGGTTGGGGTCGTCGATCATGGTGCCCTCGGCGTCGTCGCGATAGTCGAGCACGACGATGCCGGCGTCCGAGCACAGATGCAGATACCACAGCTTATGACACGCGCTGGCGGCGGCGACTACGAGGTCCTCGGGATTCCAGCGGTTGGCGTCGCCGAGAAAGGCCGCGTCGGCCGAGCCGGGAATCGCCGGCTTGCCGCCCGACGTGATCACATGATCGCGGCCGTAAGCGCGATATCCCGAGGTGCCGCTGCCGCGGTTGCCTGTCCATTGCACCGATACGTCGTACTTGTGCTCGCCGTGCGCCATGCGTTTCTCCTTGTGGGTTGAAGCGGATCCGGTAGCGGGACGTGCATTTTATAGGCAGACGAATATGGCTGCCGCGAAGCGGGCAATGGCGGGCGGGTTTCTAGCGGAGGCGTGGTAACGGACTGCGCCGGCATAGCCGCGCTGACGGTGTGACGCCGGCGCTGCGGTGCGGATGTCACCTACGCTAACGGGTCGGCGCCGTCCTTCCCGCGAGGCCCGGTGCACGCGGATTGGGACTCGCATTCAGACTCGTGCCGTTCGCACGCATGCCGCTCAATGTCGAACCTGTTCCCAGGCCCGTCGACGCATTGGGCGACAGCGACGAGGTTCCGGGAACGGTAGCCGCGCCGGGCAGCAACCCCGAACCGGCGGGCGTAGCCGCGCCCCCGCCTCCACCGCCTGCGCTTCCGCTATTTGCGGCGGAAGGCTGCGCACCGCCCGCACCATTTCCACCCGACTGTGCGTACACGGCGCCACCGACACCCAATCCAAGTGCCGCCACCAGCCCCACGGCCACAAACCCGCCCCATCCATTCGCGATCTTCATCATCGACTCCATTGCTTCATTGAACGACGGGCCGCACGCATCGCGCGCGCAACGGTTACACGGACGCTCAACCCCGAAGGTTCGACCCGCGCCGTTCAAACCCAGGCCCTTGCAGAGTAAGACGACACGCGGCCCGCATCGTTCAGCCGCGCCGCCGCGAGCACCCGAATCCGGCGATGCGCGATAATCGCCGGCTTTCTTCACGGACCGCACCGATGACCCGCACCGCCTTCGCCCCCTTCCAGGACCTCGCGCAAACGCTGTTGCCGCACGCCTACGACGACAACGGCGACGGCTCGCACGACACCTCGCATCTGCAGCGCGTATGGAAAAACGCGGCGGCGATTCACGCGCAGGAAGGCGGCGACGCACAGGTGCTGTTCGCGGCCACGCTGCTGCACGACTGCGTGGCGGTCGAGAAGAACTCGCCGCTGCGCGCCCAGGCGTCGCGCCTGTCGGCGGAGAAAGCGACGCGCGTGCTGAGCGCGCTCGGCTGGTCCACGGCTCAGGTCGAGGCGACCGCCCACGCGATCGAAGCGCACAGCTTCTCGGCAGGTGTCACGCCCGTCACGCTCGAAGCGAAAACCCTGCAGGACGCCGACCGTCTCGACGCGCTCGGCATGCTCGGCGTGGCGCGCTGCTTCTACGTCGCGGGACGCATGGGCCGTGCGCTGTACGACCCGGCGGACCCGCATGCAGAAAACCGTCCGCTCGACGACATGCGCTACACGCTCGACCATTTCCATACCAAGCTGCTGAAGCTCGCGTCCGGTTTCCAGACCGCGACCGGTGCGCGCCTGGCGGACATCCGGCACGCGCGTCTGCAGCGTTTTCTCGACGAATTCAGCGACGAAATCTGAATCTGTAACAAGCGGCGGGAAGCTATACAAATCCTTACAAAGGCGTTTCGTTTTCGCGTGCACCGACGGTTCGTCTGCGGCGTTATTGCAGGCACCTACACGGCACAACGACGCGGAGTCCGCCATGAACACGAACCTCACTTCCACCCAGTCGCAACGCAGCCGCATCCATCCTCTGGTTGCCGGCGCCGCGGTCTCCGTCATCCTGGCGAGCGCCACCGGTATTGCGGCGATGACCGGCTTGCTGCCGGTTTCGCATGCCGTCACGGAGCCTTCGGCGATCACGTCGAATGGCAGCGCGGGTACGATCGCCACGCAGACCAGCGCCGCGCCGGTTGCCGCGCCGCAGTCCGTGGCCGCACCGGCCCAACCAACCACGCAGCAAGCCGCTCAGCAACCGGCGTATCAACCTGCCTATCAACCGGCCTATCAACCCGCACCCGCACGCCCTCCGGTTCATCACACGCGCCCTCGTCCGCCCGTCAGCGCGCCGGTCTACGCGAACAATCAGGATGACCAGGCGCAGTATCAGCCTGCGGTGCCGCGACCGGTCGCGCTCGATCCGTATGCGGGCGAAGTCGTCGCCATCAACACGGTGCAGTCGCCCGAGCCGGCCACCGGACTCGGCGCGCTGGGCGGCGCGGTCGCGGGCGGACTGGTCGGCAACCAGATCGGCGGCGGACGCGGCAAGATTTTCACGACCATCGCGGGCGTGGTCGGCGGCGGCCTCGCCGGCAACGGCATCGAACACGCGATGCGCAAGCAGACCAGCTATCAGGTCCAGGTGCGCATGCGGGACGGCAGCTACCGCAACTTCAACTACGACACGCAGCCGCCCGTGCAGATCGGCGAACGCGTGCATGTGTCCGGCGATTCGCTGAGCGCGTCGTAGCCCGGTCCGGTGCGCCGACGTCCATCGAAGAGGAATAACAACGCTCCCGTGCGCGTTATGATCAGGCGTCAAGCCAGAACGGCCATTCGCGCACGATGGAGCACGCCTACCTGCACTTCCTGCATCAGCTCGCCGGTCATCCGGCGTGGATGCTCGCGGTCGTCTTTCTGGCGGCCTTCCTGGAAGCGGTCGCCGTCATCGGCACCTTCATTCCCGGCAGTACCGCGATGTTCCTGGCCGGCGCGCTGACCGGCACCGGCTCGCTAAGTCTGCCGTGGGTATTCGTCTGGGCCATCGTGGGTGCGATTGCCGGCGACGGCATGAGCTTCTGGCTCGGCGGCCGCTACAAGGAGCACATCGTCCAGATGTGGCCGTTTTGCCGACACCCCGAAGTGCTCGAAGCGGGTCAGCGATTTTTCCGCAAGCATGGCGCGAAGAGTGTGGTGCTGGCGCGTTTCATCGGACCGTTGCGCGCGATCGTGCCGGTGGTGGCGGGCATGATGGGCATGTCCCCGCTGCGCTTCTACGCGATGAACGTGCTTTCCGCGCTGCTGTGGGCGCCCGCCCATATCCTGCCGGGCGTGGTGTTCGGCGCGTCGGTGCTGCTGGCGGGCGCGGTGTCGTTCCGGCTCGTCGTGATCCTCGCGCTGCTGGTGGCGATCGTGTGGCTGAGCTTTCGCGCCGCGCGCTTTCTGCTCTCGCATGCGAACGCGTGGTCGGGCGCGGCGGGACGCTTCGTCGGCGGCTGGGCGTGCCGGCATCCGGGTCCGCTCGGCCGTTTCGCGCGCCGCATGCTCGATCCGCACACGCCGGACGCGAGCAGCATCCTGTTGACCTCGCTCGTCGTGCTGGTGTCGGGCGCGCTGTTCTTCGGCGTGCTGCAGGACGTGATCAGCGGCGATCCGCTGACGCAGGTCGATCAATCCGTCTATCACTTCATGCAGTCGATCCGCACGCCGTGGGGCGATACCGTGCTCGCGAGTCTCGCCACGCTCGGCAGCGGCCTCACGCTCGCGGCGCTGATCGTGACGGTGGTCGTGTGGATGCTGGTGGAGCGGCGCTGGCGCACGATCGGCTACTGGCTCGCCGCCGTGGTGTTCTCGCAATTGCTGATCTTCGCGCTGCAGTTCGCGATGCATCGCGCGCCGCCGAACGAATTGATGTCCGACGCGTACGCGTTTCCGAGCGACCACGTCGCCGCGACGGTGATCGTCTACGGCTTTCTGGCCTTTCTGCTCGCGCGCCGGGTCGGCAAGATGGAAGGCGTGGTCGTCGCGACCGTCAGCACGATCGTGGTGATCGTGGTCGCGCTGGCCGGGCTGTACTTCGGCCGCTACTGGGTGTCGGACGCGATCGGCGGCGCGGCGCTCGCCTACGTGTGGGTCGCGATCGTCGCGCTGACCGCGATGTGGCGGCATCCGGAAGCGCCACCGGAACGTACGCTGATGCCGGCCGTCGTGCTGGCGGTCGTGCTGGTCAGCGTCGGCGTGCAACTGGGTGTCGCGATGCCCGCGCCGCGGCCCGACACCTCGCTGCGCAGACCGCCCGTGCTGGTGACGCAGGCGCAGTGGCTCGACTCGGCGGGGCGGCGCCTGCCCTGCCATCGCTCGGACATGGGTGGCGATCGCAAGGAGCCGCTGACGTTGCAATGGGTGTCGAGCGCGGCGTCGATTCGCGGCCAGTTGCGCGCGCAAGGCTGGGTCGAGGGCACCGATCTGTCCGCGCACAGTCTGTTGTCGCTGGCGTCGCCGAATGTCGCGGCGGTGTCGCTGCCGGTTTTGCCGAAGCTCAACAACGGCGTGCCGTCGACGCTGGTCTTCATGCGTCCCGGCGCGACCCGCGACGAACGCGACGTGCTGCGTTTCTGGCCGAGCGGCTATGCGGTGGGCAGCGATGCGTCGTCCGCGCCGTTGTGGGTCGGCTCGTTCGCGCACGAGCGGCTGTCGCGGGCGTCGTGGCCGATCAATATTCTGCGGGTCGATCGCGCGGTGAGCCTCGCCGATGTCCGTGCGAATCCCGGCGCGACGCTCGGCGCGCAGGTCGTGGGCCAGGCGAATTGCCATGGCGTGCCGGTGACGCTGCTGGCATCGCCGGAGGAATAAGGCCGCGACGGTGGATTTTTTTCGACGCCATGTCGAGGCATGTGGCGGATCGGCACGCAGCATCGGAAAGCCTGGCTGTCCCTACGCTGTTGCTTAGCTGTCCACACGCGACGCGCTGAGCCCGTTCGCTGCACCGCAAAAGAAAAACGCTATCCGCTCAAGCAGTTGCCAGGGTTGGCCAGGAGTTTTCCACAAGGATATGAACAATTTCTGTGGATAAGTTTGGGGGAGGCGAAGGCACTGAGAACGGGCCACGCGACTGCGCTCGCAAAGCTTTCTGGTGATATTTCTGGAAGGCCATTCTCCCGGACAACTACCCCGTGTTCAATGCACAAGCTGCAACCAATCATTCGCTTCTTCTGTCCGGCGAATTGATAAAACACGCGCGTCACATCCAGCCTATGCGATCCTGATTTTCGGATTAGTCGGATAGCCATTTATTTAATCATCCTTAAGAGTTGTGACCGGTTTCATCGATCACCACAACAAAACTTAAGGAGAAACATGAAATCGCGGAACCTCAGTCGACGATTGACGCGTAGCCGTGGCCGGCTGTGCATCGCGGCGTGCGTGTCAGCGACAAGCCTCTTAGCCAATGCTGCAGATTATTTGCAATGCATGCAGACCTATCAGAAGTCTCTCGGTATTCCTGGAAGCCCCATCTGCGTCACCCAGGTAGCCGGGACGTCGCCGATGTCGCGGGGTAGCGACGATCCTTATAACTCGATGAATTACTACAACTGTCCCAACGCGTCGAACTGGATCAAGGACTATTGCAACGGCGTTCCGGTTCCACCACAAGCAGACGAATCATGTCCAGTGGCGGACCCCGTCTTGCCGGCGAAGGGCATCGTCACGTTGTCCGAATCTGATTTCACAAGCGGCGATACGTCGCCGCTGGTTTTTAAGCGTACCTATCTTTCGAAATCTGTCGACACCTCGCAGACGCTGATGGGAAGCAACTGGGTGAACAACTGGCAACGGCGCATCGAACTGGCCGGTGCCTATGCCAGTGAGCCACACATCGTCGCGTATCGGGGGAATCAGCAGCCGTTGACGTTCCGTTGGAACGGAGCAGCATGGGTAGTGACAGGGAAAAACTGGCTATCCCTGGCGAAAGCCGCAAACGGAGACTTCTATTTGAAGGACGAGTTGCGAGGTACGACGGAGGCGTACAAGGGAACGACTGGTCAGTTCTATTCCGAATCGACCCGTACGGGAATGATCCGTGAAGTGAGCTATGACGAAAAGCAACGTATCGTGGACATCGGTGAGGCGCCGATTGATCGCCCGACGCAATCAGGATTGGTAATCAGCCTGAAGTACGACAGTAAAAATCGCATCTCGACCATCGTCGATCCATTGGGCAATGCGACGCATTATGCATACGACGTCAAAGGCAATCTCACGTCAGTGACGGGTCCCGACGGCTACATGCGCCAGTATCTCTATGAAGACGCGCGCTTCCCCGAAGCGCTGACTGGTGTAGTCGACGAGACCGGATCGCGTACAGCAACCTGGGTCTATGATTCCAGCGGTCGGGCCAGTGCAGCTACGCACCCCGATACGACGCGCAATACGGCATTGAGCTACGGTCTGGCGAGAACGACACTCAAGGATATGTTGGGCACAAGCAACTACGTTTTCGACGATGTCGACACGTTGCGGCCTCGTTCGATCGAAACACCTCATGGCACGGTCTCGCGATCGTGGGACGCAACAGGAAATCTTAAGCGGCGGCAGACTCCCGAGGGCGACATTCAGTACACGTGGGATAGCGTCAATCGCCCAGTAAAGTCCGTCGCAACAGTTGCAGGCAAGAAGACGGTAACGACCATCGAATACAACGACGGCAAATCGCTGCGCCCACATCTGGTAGCCACGCCAGGTAAGGTACGCGCCTTTGTTTACGATGCGGCTGGCAACGTCACCGGTTACGCGGAGCGGGCAACAACGGACCCGACAGGCGAGTCGGGAATGCAGGCGGCTGGAACGGGAAGTCAGTTGACGGTCGGTGCGCGTTATGACCCGGCGGGTCGCCTCTTGTCTGCCACAGTTGTTGACGACGGCAGAAAAACCGAAGACTGGACTTATTCGTACGACATGCGGGGCAATATCGCCCTCGTGCGGGACGCGGTGTCGGGCTGGGAAATGCGAACTCTTAGCCGTAATGCTGCGAATCGTGCAACTCAGATCGCGGGCAACAGTGGTCAGGCCGGTATTGCTTACGATGTACGGGGACGCGTATCTTCGTTTCAATACACCGAAAAGGCGGCTGCCGCAAATGGCGGTTTGGCTCGATACCTGAAAGTCGACTATAGCTACGCTCCTGACGGCACCGTTCTGAGTCGAAAAGCGCTCGTTTCGACGAACGACTGGTTTCCCCAACAAGTGACCGACGCCGAACTGGATATATGGCTAACCAACTGGGCCTTAGGCATCGATCCAGTATCACCACCCGCTAATCTCACGGGCCTGAAGTCAGACGCGAACGCATTCATTCCAGCGCTGTGCGTCGAATGCTACATGCCGTGGAAAGCCAACGTGACGGTAAGACTTTTCGGCGACGAATTGAGCGACGCGCTGCCGAAGTGGGGAGACACGGCTGAGCTCATGCTGGCAGATCAGTCGCAGGTTCCGTATCCTGTTCTTGTGCCGGATTTGACGAGTTCGGCGAAGCGGTCAATGCTTTTCTCCACTCCGTATGGCGCATCAAATGACGAAGGCGGTATGGTGAAGTGCGGTGGGCGTGAAAGCCAGCATGCCCAGTGTTATGAAAAATACGAGAATGATATGGACGCGTGTAGATTGATGGCCAAACCAAGAGGTATGCGAAATTACAAGATATGTTTGGCAAACGCTTTTGACAGATATCAACAGTGCCGAGGGTTTTGATGATTAAACATCCCCCATATTCCGTGGTTCTGACGTACACCGAGGAACCCCAGCAGTTGATCATGCAGGCCGTTGACACCACAAAGCTGGCTTCCGTGTTGGCCGGCTGCATGGAAGTGCCATTTTTTCTGGACGATGAGGAGTTCCGGTTTGACGACGAACTGGCTCGACAGCTCGGTGTCGCAATGCTCAATGTGCTCGCGGCAGGCCGCCCTCAGATCGAGCAACGTCTGACCTTGACCCAACATCCCCTAGATCGACCCGATGACGAAGACACGAGCGATGTTGAATGATCGACCGCGTTCCGTAGTTTGAGCTAACCGAAAATCAGACAGCACATGACGGTCTCACAGCAACCGATCGACTAGACGCCGCAAGCACGGCCCTTTAACCTGATGCGAGGCGGGCAATAGCCCGCTTCTGTACCTACCCACGAAAACTCCGAAGCATCAACCACCTGGCCCTGTTACCGAACAGTTTTCCACAGCCTTGCGAACAATTTCTGTGGATAAACCAACATCGCGCCAAAACCTGGGGTAACTCACCAACCCAACGCCCCTACCGCATCGCCCCCTTCCGCCCCTCCGCATTCGTCGCCACCGCAATCTCATCCAGATTCTGCGGATAAGGAAAATTCAACCCAAGCAACTGACGCATCGTCGGACTGGCCCGCCGCACGAAGTCTTCGCCCGCCATCGCGCGCAGATCCTCCATCGGCTTCACGAACTTCGGCAGGTACTGGATCAACACCGCGCTGCGATCCCGTGTGCTGCGGTTCGGCATCGCGCAATGCCAGGTCGCGCCGAAGAAGATGATCGCGTCGCCCGGCTCCGCGATCATGCGCTCGCAACGTTCGAAGAAGCGATCGCTTTCCGCGGGGTAGCGCAACTCGTGCTGCGTGTGCGGCACGAACGCGGTCGCACCGGTTTCGGCCGTGAACGGATCGAGCGGAATCGTCACCTGCGCGTTGAGCGGAAACGTCGTGTTGATGCCGCGCGGAAAAGTGGCCGGCATGTGGTAATCCCAGTACGGGTAATCGATGTGCGGTTCCTGGCCAGGCCCGTTCGGCAGAATCCGGTTGGCCGCGATCGAGCCCATGATGAAATCGTCGCCGAGAAACTGCCGCATCGCGCCGACGATCACCGCCTGCTCCGCCATCTGCGAAAACACGTCGCCCTTCGCCAGCAGATTCCACACGCGCCGCTGCAGATGCAGCCGCTGCTCCTCGGCGGCCTGACCCTGAAAGTGCGTGACCGTTTGCGCGCGATCCTCCGAGTGCGCCATCACGATGCGACGCGCGTCCGCGATCTGGCTCGCGCTGAACAGCCCGCGCACGCAGATCGCACCGGGACCTTGCGTGAGTGCGTCGACCACGACGTCGGGGGTCGCTTGCTGAGGATCGATCCGGTTCACTGCTGTCTCCTGAGATGCCGCCACGCGTCGATAGTCGAGCGTGGAGCGTCGTGCGTATTTGCTGTCAAGCATAGGAGACGACCGGACTGCAATGCAAGAAAAATTGCTTAAAATTTTTATCGTGGAATTTATTTTCCATTTTCAGGCAACGCCACCTTCATGACAGGCCGCCTGAACATTGTCATGACGCCGCGCATGCAACGAAGTCGATCGCCGGTATAACATCCGGTGGCAGGGTGCCAGTCGACCATCACGAGCCATTCACACTCATTCCGATGACCATTGAAAAGCCCCAGACTCCCGAACGCGCCGATCCGCCAGAGCCGCAAGGCATCTGTAAAGACCTCTCCCGCAGCGCGATTTTCCTAGTTGCCACGATTGCGCACGGCGCCGATGCCGCGGACACCGTCCGCGCGTGGTGCGGCGACCTCGCGGCGCTGGTGCGCGCGGTCGGCAAGCGCGTGCCGGGCGGCAACCTCTCCTGCGTGTGCGGCTTCGGTTCCGTCGCGTGGGACCGCCTGTTCGGCGCGCCTCGCCCGGCAAGCCTGCATCCGTTCCGCGAATTCCGCGGGGACGATCGCCATGCGCTCGCGACGCCCGGCGACATCCTGCTGCACATTCGCGCGGAACACATGGACCTGTGTTTCGAACTCGCGACGCAACTGCTGACGCCGCTCGGCGATGCAGTGACCGTCGTCGACGAAGTGCATGGCTTCCGCTACTTCGACATGCGCGATCTGGTCGGTTTCGTCGACGGCACCGAGAATCCGACGGGCCGCGAAGCCGTACAGTTCACGCTGATCGGCGACGAAGATCCGGACTTCGAAAGCGGCAGCTACGTGATCGTGCAGAAATATCTTCACGACATGGCGGGCTGGAATGCACTGCCGGTCGAAGCGCAGGAACGCATCATCGGACGCAAGAAATTGTCGGACATCGAACTCGACGACGCGGTGAAACCGTCGTGTTCGCACAGTTCGCTGACCACGCTCGTCGAGAACGGCAAGGAAGTGAAGATCCTGCGCGACAACATGTCGTTCGGGCGGCCCGGCTCGAACGAGTTCGGCACGTACTTCATCGGCTATGCGCGCTCGCCCGCGCCGATCGAGCAGATGCTGGAGAACATGTTCGTCGGCCGGCCGCCCGGCAACTACGACCGGCTACTCGACTACAGCCGCGCGGTCACGGGCGGCTTGTTCTTCACGCCGTCGGCGACCATGCTCGACGAACTCGCGGACCGCGTGCCGCCGCCATCCGCCGACATGGCCGATGGCGATGAAACCGAAAACGCGGCGGAAACGAAAACCACCGTTTCCGCCGTTTCCGCCGTTTCCGCCAGCAAGGCCGAAGCGCAACCCCACCCCTCCTCCGCACCCACCGAGCCGGAACGCGATGGCTCGCTGAACATTGGCTCACTCAAGGGAATCGCCCAACATGAATAACCTGCATCGCGAGCTTGCCCCCATCTCCCGCGCCGCCTGGTCGCAGCTCGAAGAGGAAGTGGCGCGCACCTTCAAACGCAGTGTGGCCGGACGCCGCGTAGTCGATGTCAAGGGCCCGGGCGGCGCCGAACTCTCCGCCATCGGCACCGGTCATCAGATCGCGATCGGCGCGCCGCACGACGGCGTGGTCGCGAAGCTCGCCGAAGTGAAAAGTCTCGTCGAGCTGACCGTGCCGTTCGAACTGTCGCGCGAAGCGATCGACAGCGTCGTGCGCGGCGCGAAAGACGCCGACTGGCAACCCGCGAAGGAAGCAGCGAAGCAGCTCGCGTACGCCGAGGACCGGGCGATTTTCGACGGCTACCGGGCGGCGGATATCGAAGGCTTGCGCGAGGGTTCGTCGAACCCGGTGCTCGCGTTGCCGGCCGACGTCAGCGACTATCCGGACGCGATCAGCCACGCGCTCGAACAGCTGCGGCTCGCGGGCGTCGACGGCCCCTACTCCGTGCTGCTCGGCGCCGATGCCTACACGGCGCTCGGCGAAGCGCGCGACCAGGGCTATCCGATCATCGGCCACATCAAGCGGATCGTGAACGGCGACATCATCTGGGCGCCGGCGCTGGCAGGCGGCAGCGTGCTGTCCACGCGCGGCGGCGACTTCGAACTGCATCTCGGCGAGGACGTGTCGATCGGCTACACGAGCCATACCGATACGACGGTGCGGCTCTATCTGCGCGAATCGCTGACGTTTCTGATGCTGACGAGCGAGGCGTCGGTATCGCTGACGCAGGCCGGGTAGGCCGTTCGTTTTTCGCGTCCGCTTCTCGCGTTCGCTTCTTGCGTTCGTCTCACGTCATCCATCCGATCAAGGACGCCGTCATGCGCATTCAAACTTCCTTTCTGTTCGATCTCGACGGCACGCTCGTCGATAGCGTCTATCAGCACGTGCTCGCGTGGAAGCAGGCGCTCGACAGCGAGGGCATTCCGCTGTCGGTCTGGCGCATTCACCGCAAGATCGGCATGAGCGGCGGCCTCTTCACGAACCAGTTGCTGCGCGAAACGCATCAGGACATCAGCGTGGAGCTCGGCGAACGGCTGCGGCGCGCACATGCCGCCGCATATCTGCAATTGCGCGATCAGGTCTGCCCGCTGCCCGGCGCGCGCGAACTGCTCGCCGCGCTCACGCAGGCCGGCACGCCTTGGGCCGTGGCGACCAGCGGACGGATGGAGACCGCCGCGCTCAATCTCGAAGCGCTCGGCGTCGATCCGGCGAAAGCGGTCGTCGTCACGCGCGACGACGTGAAGTACGCGAAGCCCGATCCCGATCTGTTCATCGCCGCCGCCTTGCGGCTCGGCGTGCCGATCGAACAGAGCGTCGTGGTCGGCGACAGCATCTGGGACATGCTGGCCGCGCAACGCTGCCGCGCGCTCGGCGTCGGCTTGCTGTCGGGCGGGTACGGCACGGAGGAACTGGAACGTGCCGGCGCGTTGCGCGTCTATGACGATCCGGCGGATCTGCTGGAACACCTGGATGAGGTCGCCTCGCGGCCCTAGGTCCGACTGTCCGTACAGACACAGGTACGCGCTGAGGTGCGTGCGCGCTCTCAGGAGACGACGATGAACGAAAGCACGGAGACTTACGGCGAGTTCGACATCATCGTGCACGCCGAGACCAACCCATTCGGCGCATGGATCGCGCGCGTGAGCGTGCGGCGCGGCACGACGACCCTCGTCGATGTCCGTCCCGCGACGGTTCAACCGCAGTGGCGCACGGAGCCGGAAGCGACGCGCGACGGCATCGAATGGGGACGCCGCTTCATCGATCGTGAACTCGACGCGCGGCCTTCGCGCTCATGGGTGTCCGATCGGGCACATGCGGAGAACTGGTTTCGCGACGCAGCGCAAACGCGCAGCGATAACGACGATACGTGAGCGCTATACCGACAATAAATCCATCACAGGTCCTTTCGCGGCTCGACCGATTGAAACGATTCTTACGGACTGTTAAAGTACGCCGCACACTATTTCAGTCCGACATGAACCTTCGCGCCCGCACACTCACGACCGCATGGCTTGGCCTGTTCGCCATGCTGCTCATCGTGCTTGCGCCGCTGGTCAGTCAATTGATCGTCGCGCATCGCGCGGATCAACCCGAGGCGGCATTGTGTTCCGCTGCGCTGCCTGGTGGCGCGAGTCATCACGCAGCCGCGCAGGATCTGCTGTCCGCTTGCAGCTATTGCGATCTGCTCGCCACGCATGCGGCCATGCCGCCTATTCCCACCGTCACGCTTGCCCTGCTGACGCTCATCGTCGTCGCGACCGTCAGCGCGCACTTCACCCGCTTCACGCCGCTCGGCGCGTTCCCCTCCGGACGCCCGAGAGACCCGCCGTCCTTCCGCTGATTTTCTTGCGCTTCCGGTAACGACTTTTTCTTTCGCTCGCCAGCCGGGCGAGTGAACGGGCATGCCCGCGCTGCATCGCGCGGCGTGCGGGCGTTGCCTGTCTGCGCATGGCTGCTTACTGCTCACCGCGTGGGGCACGTGCCCGCACGCCGGTGCTTCACGTCTGTACACCGATAAACGACTCAATCAACATGTTCGAGACCATCCGACTCCGGATCGCCCTGTCCAGCGCGGCCGCCCTCCTCGCCTCGCACGCATGGGCCGACACGACCGATCAAACCCGCCCCGATAACGAAACCACGCTCGCGCCGGTGATCGTGCGCGATCAGGCGCCCCGCTCGCTGACGTCGCCATCGGTCAGCGAGATCAAACGCGTACTCGACGGAACCGTCGGCTCGGTCGGCTTCGTCGATAGCGACAGTTATGCGAACACCTATGCGTTCACCTTGCGCGATGTGCTGAAGGAGGTGCCGGGCGTTTTTGTGCAGAACCGTTACGGCCAGGAGCTTCGGCTGTCGATCCGTGGCTCCGGCATCGCGCGCAGCTATCACACGCGCGGCCTGGAGATTCTTCAGGACGGCATTCCGACGAATCTCGCCGACGGCAGCGGCGACTACTACCAGATCGATCCGCTCGCGCTGCGGGCCGCCGAAGTCTACAAAGGCGGCAACGGACTCGCGTACGGCGCGTCGACGCTCGGCGGCGCCATCGACTTCATCACGCCCACCGCCTATACCGCGGATGCGCCCAACATGGTGCGACTCGAAGGTGGCAGCTACGGCACGGTACGCGCGAGCGCGCAGTTCTCGCGCGTGGTTGGCCCGCTCGACTACATCGCCACCTTCTCGACCCATCACGCGTCCGGCTATCGCGACCACGAGCGCGGCAACTATCAGCAGTTCAACGCGAACGTCGGCTACCGTTTCAGCCCGACGCTCGACACGCGCTTCTACGTGGGGGTGTATGTCGTCAATCAATTGCTGCCCGGCACGCTGTCGCTGAACGACGCGCTCAACAATCCGACCAGGGCGGCAACCAGCGCGGTGACGGGCGACCAGGCCCGCAATACGCGCACGGAACGCATTGCCAACCGCACCACGCTCAAGCTCGACACCGGCGAACTCACGTTCGATACCTGGGCGATTCACAAGAGCCTGTATCACCCGATCTTTCAGGCGCTCGAACAGGATGGCTGGACCTACGGCTTCGCGCCGCGCTACACGGCTACGCTCGATCTCGGCGGACTGCGCAACGACGTGATTGCCGGCGCGCGTTTCTTCGGCGGCAATACGCAGGCGCGGCAGTACGTAAACGTGTCCGGCAATCGCGGCGCGCAGACGCTGGACTCGTCGCAAAACGCCTACAACTACGAGGCTTACGTCGAGAACCGTTTGTTCTTCCTGCCCACCGTCGCATTGATGACGGGCGTGAAAGCCCTGCGCGACGTCCGCGAGTACGTCGATCATGGCGGGCTGGCCGCCGATCCCACCTACAGATCGACCAGCGAAACGTTCAATGGCATCAATCCCAAGCTCGGGTTGCTGTGGCAACCGAATCGCGACATCCAGGCGTTCGCGGATATCACACGCAGCCAGGACGTTCCCGACTTCACCGATCTGATGCAGACCTTCAGTTCGACCACACGCTTCACGCCGCTCGCCGCGCAGCATGCGTGGACCGTCGAGCTCGGCACGCGCGGCACGCACGATCGCGTGAGCTGGGACGTCACCGCATGGCGCTCGCTGGTGCGGGATCAGTTGCTGCAATACACGACGAATCCAAATATCCCGGCAACGACGTTCAACGCCAATCAGACCGTGTTGCAGGGCATCGAGGCGGGGGTGTCGGTGGATCTGCTGCGCGACATCGCAGGGCGCGGCGCGGGCGACAGGATCACGCTGTCGGGCGTGTGGAACCTGAACGATTTCCGCTTCAAGGGCGATCCGCAATACGGCTCGAATCGCATCGCCGGCGTACCGGTCAATGTGGTGCGCGCGGCGCTCGGCTATTCGCGGCCGGACGGGTTTCATCTGTCGGCGTCGGTGGACTGGGTGCCCGCGGGTGCCTGGGCCGACGATGCGAATACCTTGCGCGTACCGGGTTATGCGCTGCTGGGCGTGCAGGCGGGATGGGATTTTCGCAACGGCGTGTCGGTGTATGTCGACGCGCGCAATTTGACGAACAAGCGCTATGTGAGCGATATCAGCACGGTGGCGGACGCGCGCACGGCATCGACGGCGATCTTCTATCCGGGTGAGGGACGCAGTGTGTTCGCGGGGGTGCGGTACGCGTTTTGAGGGGGTTGAGGGAGGGGGGGCGGCGGTAATCGCCGCCCCCCCATCACCCCCACCGCCAGTAATGCCATCGTGCATATCGTCAAAATACGATATATGATTCGTCCTGTAGCGATGCAGGACGCATGGGCGCAGACGTGTGCCCAGTCTGCACGCGGTTGACGATCATGAAACGAACTGACTCCATCCCCGACATCGACGCGATTCACAAGGCGTTGGCCAACCCGGTGCGCCGGGAGATTCTCGGCTGGCTGCGCGAGCCTTACGCGCATTTCGCCGATCAGGAACTGCCGCTCGACCATGGCGTTTGCGCCGGCAAGATCGACGCGCGCTGCGGTCTGTCGCAGTCCACCGTGTCGGCGCATCTCGCGGCTTTGCAGCGCGCGGGACTCGTCACGTCGAAGCGCGTCGGGCAGTGGGTGTTTTTCAAGCGTAATGAGTCCGTCATCCAGGCATTCCTCGAGCACGTGAACACACAGCTCTGAGGGCGTCGTCCGCATCGCCGCGCTTCTTTCCTGTCACGCAGTCTTTTTCAGGCTCGGGCCACAAGCTCGTCGCCGAAGGTGAACTCACATGCCGACTCTTTTCGATCCGTTGCAAATTGGCGATCTCACGCTGTCGAACCGCATCATCATGGCGCCGCTGACGCGTCAGCGCGCCGAGGAAATCCGCGTGCCGAACGCGTTGATGGCGCGTTACTACGCCGAGCGCGCAAGCGCCGGTCTGATCATCAGCGAGGCCACCTCGGTCACGCCGCAAGGCATCGGCTATGCGGATACGCCGGGCATCTGGTCGCAGGAACAGGTCGAGGGGTGGAAGCTCGTCACGAACGCGGTGCACGCCGCCGGCGGCAAGATCTTTCTGCAACTGTGGCACGTCGGCCGCATTTCCGATCCGCTGTTCCTGGACGGCGAACTGCCGGTCGCGCCGAGCGCGATCGCCGCGAAGGGCCACGTGAGCCTCGTGCGTCCGGAACGTCCGTACGTGACGCCGCGCGCGCTGGGTCTCGATGAAATCGCCGGTCTGGTCGACGCGTATCGCAAGGGCGCGGAAAACGCGAAGGCAGCGGGCTTCGACGGCGTCGAAGTGCACGGCGCGAACGGCTATCTACTCGACCAGTTCCTGCAGGACAGCACCAATCAGCGCACCGACGCCTACGGCGGCCCGATCGAAAACCGCGCCCGCCTGCTGCTCGAAGTCACCGACGCCTGCATCGCCGTGTGGGGCGCGGACCGCGTCGGCGTGCACCTCGCGCCGCGCCGCGACGCGCACGACATGGGCGACTCCGATCCGGCCGCGACCTTCGGCTACGTGGCACGCGAACTCGGCAAGCGCGAGATCGCCTTCATCGCGGCACGCGAAGCGCTCGGCGACGATCGCCTCGGCCCGCAACTGAAGCAGGCGTTCGGCGGCCCGTACATCGCGAACGAAAAGTTCACGAAGGACACCGCGCAGCAGGTGCTCGACGCCGGTGAAGCGGACGCGGTGGCCTGGGGCCAACTGTTCATCGCGAATCCGGATCTGGTGCGCCGCTTCGAAATCGACGCGCCGTTGAACAAGCCGAATCCGGCCACGTACTATGCGCGCGGCGAAACCGGCTACGTGGATTATCCGGCGCTGGAAACGGTGGAATAAAGCGGGGGCAAACGTGATCGCTCCAGATTCGGTTTGCCGCTGAAATCGTAGCGGCACGCTGAAGAAACAACGCGGCGGGTGTGACCTGATGGATCAGGGTCACACCCGCCGCGTTTTTGTTTGTCTCGTTTCGAGGCGTTGACGGGGGGGTTCATGCGTCGCGCCTCGCATCACGCGAAATCGCGCCGCATGAACACGCGCTTCGATTCGTCGAGCCCGTGCGCGATGTGCATGTCACGCCGCTCGATCAGCGACGCGTCGAGATCGTTTGGTGCGATATCGCGAAACCCCAGCCGACGGTAATACGGCGCGTTCCATGGGACGTCGCGAAACGTCGACAACACCAGTTGCATGACGCCCCGCTCGCGCGCGAGCCCCGCGACCTCGTCGATCAACGCCGCGCCGATGCGCTGCCCTCCATGCGAGGTCAGCACATCGAGTTCCTGAACATAGAAGCGTGCGGGTTCCGGCTCGAACATCACGAAGCCGACGCACGCTGCATCCGCGTCCGCATTCACGGCGACGACGATCTCGCGCGCCGCGATCTTGCGTTCGACGAGCGCGATCTCCATCGGCGGGGCATCGGCGATGCCCACCATGTCGACGCTGACGAAACGCTGCCCCGCTTCGAACTCGATCGCGCGAATGGCGGCGGCATCGTGGGGCGCGGCAAAGCGGAAGGTGAGGGTGGACGTAGGCGGCATGGAGAAATCACGGTAACGTTGCGGGTCCGGCTCCGCGCCGGCATCGCGCGATATTGACATCAACGACGGCAAATAAACAAGTGTCCGCCGGGCCCGCGAGCTACACTCCCGAACATCCCACTACCTCCCTTCCCGCGCCCAAGATGGATCTGATGCATGTGCTGCAGGTCGCCCTGCACTTCGACCGGCACCTGAGCGATTTGATCGTGCAATACGGCACCGCCGTCTACGCGATGCTATTCCTCGTCGTGTTCGTCGAGATCGGTTTTCTGCCGCTGTTCTTCCTGCCCGGCGATCCGCTGATTTTCATTTGCGGCGGGCTCGCCGCAACCGGCGCGCTCAACGTGTGGCTCGTGATTCCCGTGTTGTTTGCCGCGACCGTGGCAGGTAGCATCGTGGACTATGCGATCGGCCGTGCGATCGGCGAAAAGGTCTATACGGCCGACTATCGCTGGCTCGACAAGAATGCATTACGTAAGGCGCACGCGTTCTACGAAGCGCGCGGCGGGTTGACGTTTCTGCTGTCGCCGTTCATCGCGGTCGTGCGCACTTTCGCGCCGTTCGTCGCGGGCGTATCGCGCATGACGTTCGCGCGTTTTGTGTCGTACGTGAGTGCGGGCGCGGCGCTGTGGATCGTGTCGCTGGTGACGGCCGGTTATCTGTTCGGCAACGTGCCGCTGGTGCGCGATCATATGAGTTCGATCGTGTTGCTGGGCGTCGCGCTCGGTGTCGGTTCGCTGCTGGTCAGTGCCGTGTGGCGCTTCGTCGGCCGGCGCCTTCGTTAATGTCTCCGGAGATTTTCGATGACGGTATCTGCCTTGCTGGTTTTCGCTCTCGCGTTGATCGTCGCGGCCGGCACGCCCGGTCCTAGCGTCGCCGCGCTGGTCGCGCGCGTGCTGACCAACGGCTTTCGCGACGTGCTGCCGTTTCTCGCCGCGATGTGGCTCGGCGAAGCGTTGTGGCTCACCTGCGCGGTGGCCGGGCTCGCGGTACTGGCGCGCAGCTTCGGCATGCTGTTCATGGTGTTGAAGTTCGCCGGCGCCGCGTATCTGTTGTTTCTTGCATGGAAGATGTGGCGTGCGCCAGCCGATGTCGCGGGCGACGACCTGCCGCGCGGCCAGTCGCCGTGGCGGATGTTCGTCGCCGGGTTGCTCGTCACGCTCGGCAATCCGAAGATCATGGTGTTCTATCTCGCGCTGCTGCCGACCATCATCGATCTATCGCGCGTCGGGACGTTCGCGTGGATCGAGTTGACGCTGACCATGCTGTTCGTGCTGGCCGCGGTCGACATCACATGGGCAATGCTGGCCACGCGTGCACGCAAGCTGTTGACCACACGGCGCGCGGTCAGGATCACGAACCGCGCGAGCGCAACGTTGATGGCGGGCGTGGCGGCGGCGATCGCGGCGCGGTGAATCAAGCTCGCGGCTCAGATGCCTGCACCACCCCTCGTAACGCCGCCAGCAGCGCCTGCCACCACTCCCCATGCCGCAGCAGAAACACCTGCTCCGGAAAATGATGACGCGCCACGTGATCCTGCGGCACCGTATCCCAGCCGCGATGCTCGACCGTCACGCGAGTTTCGTCGCCCACTGCTTCGAAGCGCACTTCGACATGCGTGTCCTGCCCGGCCGAAAAGCTCGCCTGCCGCCAGCCAAACGCCAGACGCTCGCCCGGTTCCCACGCGGTGACGCGGCCGATCTCGAACACGCTGCCATCCGCCTGTGTTTCGATCAGCCGCCTGCCTTCGCCCGTATTCGACGCGTCTTCAGCACCACCGCAGTCACCCGCCTCGAACGACAGCACCCCCGCCCCGCGCGGCGTGAACTGGAACAAGCCATTCGGCCGCCACCACTTGCCGATCTCGCGCGTGAACACCTCGAACGCGCGCAACGGCGACGCCGCGACCCGCAACGACACCTGCACGCGCGAGCTCATTCCTGCGCCTCCAGATGCGCCTTGAACGACAGCAATTGCTCGGACCACAACGCCTCGGTCTGTTCGAGCCACTGCTTCAACTCGTTCATCGGCGTGGCGCACAGGACGTAAAGCCGTACGCGCGCATCGACGCCATCGCGCGCTTCCTCGATCAGTTCGCTCGATCGCAGCACCCGCAGATGACGGCTCATCGCTTGCGGCGACAGACCGGTGGCCTCCGCGAGTTCGCCGGCGCGCATCGGCTGCCGGCTCAGCAGATCGACCACCTGACGCCGGTTCGGATCGGCAAGCGCGGACAACGTGCGGTCGAGCGACGCGCTGGCAGGCAGTCCCATGCGCTACACCCAGCCGTCGATTTTCAAGCCACTGACGCGCTCGGCTTCCTCGCGCGACACCTCGCGGATGGTCTGCGCAAAACTCCACGCGTGCCCTCCCGGATCGCGCGCCACATACACGCGGTCGCCGTAAAACTGATCGGCGAGTTCGCGCGTGATGACCGCGCCCGCCGCCCGCGCGCGCGCGCAGTGTTCGTCGATGCCCTCGCGTAGTTGCACGTGCACCGACTGCGTGTTCTTGCCGCCGATCGACGCGGGGCTCGCCATGTCCTCGGACCATTCGCGGCAAATCATCACGTAGCTGTTGCCGAAGCGCATTTCCGAGTGGGCGAGTTGCCCGTCGTTGTCGGTGATGACCATCTGGCGCTCGAAGCCGAACGCCTTTTCAAGCCAGTCGAGCGCGGCAAACGCGTCCTTGTAATACACCGATGCGCCCAGCGAAGGACGTTCGAACGTTCCGCTCATGGTTGCCTCCTTGCAGTAGCTTCTTTGTTAAACCTGACGGTTAATATTTAACATTATAGTTAAACAAATGAGCAATGCAAGGACATCATGACCTGACGTTCCAACCACATCAGACAGACTGAATTGGCTCGAAGTATTCCCGGATCAATGCACCACCTCAGGTAGACGTAGCGCATCGAAATTGAAGAGCGCGCCGAATTCCAGCTCACATATCGACACCATCCGACGCGTCCCGCCCCTGCGCCGTTCCCGTTATGAATAAAGCTCGTCGCGCAGTCCTTGAGTGGTGTTGAGCAGATCTTCGAGTTCTTGCTGCTTCTCCTCGAGTCGCTCCTTTTCCTCCCTCAACCTTTCTTCCTCATCGACATTTTGGCCGTCTGCGTCTCCCTGCGCTTCGATCGCCGCCTCGATCGCGTGGATCGCCTTCTGCAAGTCCTTCAACCACTGTTCGATCTGCGCGATCTGACTATCGAGCTCGGCCTGCGTCGGGTCAGTACCCGGTACGGCTTCGCTTTCCCAGTCGCCGATCACTTCGTCGATGTTCCGCAACAACGCCCCGATTTCCTTGTCGTTCACCGCGATTCTCCTTAAAGGTCATTTGCCTACTGTTACATTCACATCCGGCACACCAAGCTCCGCTTCACGCAATTCAGCCGTAGTGCCAACTCGAGCGAGCCACTGCTGCGCCGTGATCGGCGTGCCAAGTTTCTCCCGCGCGACACTGAAGTACTTCAGCTCGCCCCACAGCGATGCATCGCCCACCACAAAAATCCGCTGCTGCGCACGCGTGAGCGCGACGTTGAGTAGATTGGGCTTCGAGACCGCCCAGTTCGCCGAACCCGCATTGTCGTGATCCGCGCCGAGCACGAAAATCACCACACTCTCTTCCTTCCCCTGGAACGTGTGCACCGTACCGATCCGTTTGCTGCACCACGACGCCCAATCTTTTTTCGAGGGGCCGGCACGTCTGCTCGCGACCGCCAGATCAAGCTGTTCGAGACGGCTCAGCAGTGCTTTTTTGATTGCCTTGAACGGCGATATCACATAAAGCGGCGGCAATTTGCCGGACTCGGCGTAGAGCCGCACGATCATTTTCTCCACGATCTCGATCTGCTGCGGCACAACCTGCTTGTCTGCGGTCTTGCCGCGCACGTCGACCCACGCGCTGTCGCCAAGGTGCAGAGGATCGCTGTCGGGAACGCGGGACTTGAGGCCGAATACCATCTTGTCGTGATAGGCGATCCGGTTCGCAATCGAGAACATCGGATCGACACAACGCCGATGCACCCGCAACGGGCTACCGATCCACAACGGCCCCTCGCCTTCAACCGCGACGTAGGTGCCAAACGGATTCGCGTCGTCCGCGAGCCGCTGCACTGATACCTTGGCGGGCGAATAACGGCCGTCCGACGTAGGCACCGACAGATTCGCCAATGCCGTGATCAGTTGCGTGGGCACGGTGAAGACCGGTTCGATCTGCAACGGGTCGCCGACCACCATCGCGCGACGGGCACGCCACAACGCACCGACTGCGGCCTGAGGCACGGCCTGACCCGCTTCGTCGATAAACAGCCAGCCGATCGAACCGGGGCCCATGCCGCGGAACTGCCGCGCGAACGATGCGAACGTCGACGACACGACCGGCACCACCATGAAGAAGCTCTGCCAGACCAGCGATGCGTCGGCGGGATTTTCCAGCCGGCCGCCACGAAGCAGCTTGCTGATCGCGAACAGGTTGCCGCCGAAACCCTCGCCGCCCGTTTGCGCGACTTCCGCCAGCCAGGCCTCGTGGAGCGCAAGCGCCGCCACAAATACGCGCGTGCGCAATTGCGCCAGTTCGGCGTCCTGCCAGAAACCGTCGCACTGTACCTTGTCTGTCTCGACCCGCTCCGGCGATTCCGGCAAGCGCATGCCGGCGAATTTCGCGCGCCCTTGTTCGAGTAGCGCATCATTTTTCCGCCAGACCGCGGTGGCGTCCGCCAGCGCCGCATCCGCGAGATCTTTTTCGGCCTGGGCTGCGCGAACAGCATCGAGCGCGGGATCGATCAGTTCGCCGCTTGTCGTGATCCGATCGTGCGCGACGATCTGGTCGCCCGCATTTTTCTTAACTTTTTGCTCGTGCTCAGTTGCGTCTTTCGTTCGCCTCAGTCTTGCAAAAATACCCGGCCGTTGGCGATCGATCAATCGCTCCTGGTCCTGGAGCGTGGCGAGCGCCGCTCTGGCCTTCTGAAGCGCGGTTACGCATTTCGTGTGCTCCGCCGACGCCTGGTTCAGCGCGCGACCCGCCTCCGTCAAGCGGTCCGTGGCTGCCTGCGTGAATTGCGCTTCCGGCACATCGGCCCATGCCGTATGCAAGTCGGCGTAGCGCAAGCGTTCGTCGAGCGCCAGTTGAAACGACGCGCGCGCGTCGAGAAAAGCCGTTTTCGCCGCCGCGAAACCCGGACCGGCATAGTGCTTGAGCCAGTCGCGTATCGCGTGAGGATCGTCTTTTCCACCGCGCTCGTCTTCCGGTCGCCAGTCGTCGAAGAAACGGTTGCAGAAACGCCGCCGGTTTTTGGCATTGCCGAGCGCGCACGAGATCATGCCCCACGGCACATCGGACGACGCCAGCTTCAGATAGTCTTTTTCGCCGTTTTGCGCCGCGACCTTGTGCGCAACGGGCTGCAGATATCGCACGTCGCGCCACGCAGCGCCGAGTTGCTTGCGCTTGGGCAGATCGTTGGAAATATTTTCGACCGCGGCATTGTTCGAGGACGCCACCACCATCTCGAATCCGGTCAACGCCGGCCGGAGCTTACGGATCGTCGCTGAGTTGCCGTCAGCGAATGGGATTTTGCTACGCGTCTGTTCGAACCCGTCGGCAGCGTTCGCGAGCTTCGCCAGTTCGCTCGCGCGCCGCACGATGTTCTCGCAGATCATGTCCCGCAGCAGCGTCGTCTTGCCGGTGCCAGGCGGCCCATTGACCGAAAATATCGCCCCCGATTCCAGATGCTCGAACGCCGTATTGATCGCGAACTGCTGCATCAGGCTCATCGTTCGCGACGAATCTTCCGGCCAGTGCCCCACGTTGGTTTTCGTGGGATGCTGCGCGCGGACGATTGCTTCGCGGCCGGCGTCGATGTAGAGGTCAAGGCGCTTATTGACATCCGCGGGCAACAGGTAGGCGCGTATCGTGGCCGGCAAATCGCCCCGATCAAGCGACGCCATGCAACGCTCGATATCCTCAATGTAGAAACTGTTCAGAATGTCGACGGTCTGCTCGTCGGCGGCGTCGCTCTCCTCGTCGTCGTCTTCGTCCGGCTCCGCCGCACCCGACGAGGACGACGCGGCGCGCGTGGGCGTTTTGCCCTGGCCCGCGGCGGCCGCTGCCGCTTTCGGCTTGCCATTATTTTTCTTGCGCGTGACGATTTCCAGCAGCGCGACGGAAGACTGCACCGGCAAGGCCCAACCTGCCCACTCGGCCAGCAAGGTCCGCAACGCGATAATTTCATCGCCCGATAACGGAACCGGAACCGGGACCGGGCCGTGCTTCGGCGTCGCGCTGTCGGCGTCGCGCAGCCGGAGTCTGCGGCGTTCGGCTTCGTAGTTGCTCAGCCGCCCGGACAGGTCCTGCCGCGCGGCGTCGAATGCCGCCGACGTCAGCGCGGCCAAACCGTCGCGTCGGGCAGTGCCCAACGCCCACGGCACGCTCGATACCGACAGCGACGCGAAGTCGGGTTGCCCATGCACGTCCAGCGTCACTTTCGCGATACAGGTTTCGCCGTCGAGCGCGGTGCGCTCGGCTTCATCAATCGAATCGACGGGTTCGGCGCCCGGCAATTCGCGAGCAAAATCCGCGATGACCTGCATGTCGAAAATGCCGACATACAGTCTGAACCCGGCCAGCTCGCGCTCCGCCCCCACCTCGACCCGCCATGGCGACTTGGCGCCCGCATTTAAATCAGACGCCTTGAGGCAAGTCAGATTTTCCCTGGCGGTGTTGTCCCATACCTGCTTCAAATCGAAAGGAATAAAGAACTCGATCTTGTGCCAGTAATCGAGAATATCGCGCAGTGTCTGGGCTTCCGTCATTCGCTGGTTCGTCGCATCGTCAATACGAAGACCAGAACCTTATCAGTTTGCGGAGAACTATTTATGCCTTTGCCACGCGGGAACGATTGCTTTACGTCGATTTAAACTCAATCAATTCAAATTGCATGAACAACACATAAAAATCGATGCCCTCACGGCACAAAAACCGTCCTGCACGCGCTATCCGCACACCCCCAATGCACTGCCAACTCCGCAAGCGGCACCGCCTTCGCCTCGACCCGCAAACCCGCCGGACCCGCTGCATCGAAAACCGCTTTCAGCGTCGCGAACAAACGCGCCAGCGGCACGCTGCCGATGCCACTGCCAAGCAACGTGATATCCGCCGAACGCAGCACCGCCGACGGCAGCGCCATCTCCGCGCCGCTGATCGCGCCGATCTGCACGACGCGCACTGGCCGGTCGTCCGCCGACGCCTTCGCCGCCGCGATCAGCAACGCCCGCGCGCTCGCGCCCCACAGATAATCGAGCACGACGTCCACGCCATCGCGGAACGCCGCTTCGAACGCGCGGTTCATATCGGCTTCGCTCTGCTCGAGCGAAATCGTCACGTCGGCGCCCGCCTGCTTCAATGCTTCCAGCGCCGCCGCGTTACGCCCGGTCGCGACGATCCGCGCGGCACCGAGGTGTCTCGCGATCTGCACGGCAAGCCGTCCCGAGGTACCGGTCGCGCCGTTCACCAGCACCGTTTCGCCCGCGACGAAACGCGCCCGTTCGACCAGCGCCGCCCACGACGACATGCCCGGAATCGCCAACGCCGCGGCCGTCACGTCGTCGAGCGTGTCGGGCAACGCAATGCAATGCGAGTCCGCGACGAGGCTCTGTTCCGCCATCGCGCCGAACGGGGCGCGCGGTTTGAAGAAGTACACGCGCCGGCCATAGTCGAGGCGCCCCGTGCCGTCCACGCCGGCCACGAACGGAAACGCACCGGTCGACGAATAATGCGAGCCGGCCGCCCGCGAGCGCGTCACATGACTCAGCGACGAGGCCGTCACGTGGACGACCCGCAAGCCATCGGCCGCCTCGGGTTGCGCGAAATCCGCGTAGACGGGCGCCTCGCCCGCCGCGTTGACGATCGCCGCTTTCATGACTGCACCTCGCCGCCGGTTGCGGATGACGCGCCCGGCTGATGCCGCGCCCGCACCCATTCGCGCAGCGCCGGCTCGCGAATTTCCAGCACCTCGAACAGCCCCAGCAGATGCAGCGCAGGCAACGCGTCGAGCATGTCGGTTTCGGCTTCGGCACGGGCCGCGTCGCTCGCGTGGCTGTCGCACCAGACCCGCGCATTGGCGAGAAAAGCCGCGACGGTGCCCTTGCGCAGCATCACGCCGTCGAGGCTGACCTGATTGATATTGTCGGGAAGAACCTGTTCTGCTCGCATCGCACTCACTCCTGGTTAAGGATCGATCGGAACGTCGATCAAACATCCATGGAAACCAGTTTAGTGATGCGCGCGCGGCCAGACTCCGGTATAAAGGCCAATCAATACGGTGATCTGGCCATGTCTCAACCTATCATTCGCGCGGATCTCGTCATCTCGCCTGACGGCCCGTTTCTCGCGGCGGCCGAGCTGACGGAGAAAGAGGCGCGCAACACGTCGTCGCATAGCCACGCGCGCGGTCAGTTGATGGGCGCGTTGAGCGGGCTCGTGTCGGTCGGGCTCGACAAACAGCAGTGGGTCGTGCCCGCGATCCACGCGATCTGGATTCCGCCGCACTACACGCACTCGGTGCGCTCGTACGGGCCCTTCTCGGGCTGGAGCGTGTTCATCACCGAGGCGCGCTGCGCGCAGTTGCCGCGCGAACCGCGCGCGATCAAGACCACGCCGCTGCTGCGCGAGGCGGTGCGGCGCGCGGCGAGCTGGCCGGGCAAGGAACTCGACGCCACGCAGGCGCGCATCGCCGAAGTGATCGTCGACGAACTCGCGGCATCGAAGGAAGAATCGCTGGATCTGCCGCGTCCAGACGACGCGCGGCTCATCCGCATCACGGACGCGCTGGTCGGCGATCTGTCGGACAACCGGCGCCTGGAGGAATGGGCGGTGTGGGCGGGTCTCGCGCCGCGCACGCTGAGCCGGCGCTTCGTCGCGGAGACGGGGATGACGTTCGCGCAGTGGCGTCAGCAGGCGCGTCTGCTGCGTGCCCTCGAACTGGTCGCGGATGGCGTGCCGGTGACGACGATCGCGCTGGAACTCGGTTACGACAATGTCAGCGCGTTCATCGACATGTTCCGGCGCGCGTTGGGAACGACTCCGGGGCGCTATCTCGCGGCTGAAGCGCAGGAAACGCGAGAAGCGCGAGAAGTGCGAGAAGCGCCGCCGGAGAAAACATAAGCGGAAAGTCCAGCTGAAGGCCGGAAGTCGCTTACTCCGCCGCACCGCCCGCATAGTGACGCCGGCCGCGCAAACGCTGCGCGATGCGGCCGAACGCGAACCACTGCTGCGCGAGCAAACCCGCGCCATACGAGCGGCCGATACCTTGCGGCGCGGGCAACTGATCGCGAATCCCGGTCGGCTCGACCGTGCGGTCCCACGACGCGGTACGGAACATCATGTCCCACCACGGAAACAGCACGCCGAAGTTGCAGCCGTAGCGCGTGCCTTCATGCCCATAGCCGACCGCATGATGCCGGCGATGAAAGATCGGGCTGACGATCGCCCGTTCCAGCAGCCAGCCATACGGCAGACGCGCATTCACGTGCTGCACGCTCTGCATGAAATTGCCGACGGCGACCAGCACGACGAACTGCGTCGGCTGCACGCCGATGAACAGCGAAATCGCAGCGAAAAACGCCGCCTGCACGATGTCGTCGAGAAAGTGATTGCGGTCGTCGGCCCACAGCGACATCTGCTGCTGGCTGTGATGCACCGCGTGCAATTCCCACCAGACGCCGAAGCGATGCTGCCAGCGGTGATACCAGTAGCCGAAGAAATCGAGCACGACCAGATAGATCAGGAACGACACCACCGGCTGATCGGTCACGCCGGGCCACAGACTATCCACGTCGATGTTCGGCACGTTGTAGATCGCCATCAGGCTTTGCCAGTGATTGAACAGCGGCTGCAGCATGAAGAAGAACGCGATATTGATGATGCCGAGCTTGGCGATCCACGTGTAGATCACGTCGGCACGCAGCGCCTTGCGATCGGTCCACGCCTCGACCGGGCGCAGCGCTTCGAGCGGCCGCAACGCCGCATACGTGACGACGATTTCGAGCACGCCGATGATGACCCAGTACAGCGCGTCGTACGTGTCTTCGTCGTAGCCCATCAGGCCGACCTTGAAGAAGAACGGCTGCACCACGTCGACATACAGCAGCGTTTGCAACGCCGAGATGCCGTTGTCGAGCAGCGCGAGAACTTCGTTAATCATCGATAAAACCCTCTCGTCAATCCGGATTCGGCGCGCTCACCGGCGCGCGGTTGGCGAAATACAAGCCATGTGGCGAACGTCCGACCGCAATCGTGTCGATAAGTTTTCGCGTCGTCAGATCGATGATGCCGACGTGCTTCGCGAAGCGGAACGTCACCCACAGATAACGGCGATCGGCGGACAACTCCATGTCGTCGGGCCCGGGCAGCAGACCGGTGATGTCGCCGACTTTCGTCAGCGTGTTGTAATCGAGAATGCTGATCGTGCTCTCGACGCGATTCGTGACCGCGATGTGCTGGCCATCGTCGAGATTGCGGAAGTTGTGCGCGCCGCGGCCGGTCTGAATCTTCTTCACGAGCTGCTGCTTGCGCCAGTCCACCACCGCCACGTCGTCCTCGCCGGTCATGCCGATCAACAGATAGCGGTCGCCCGGCGTCATCCACAAACCGGCGGGCGTATCGCCGATATGCAGTTTCCACAGCACCGTCTGCGTGGCGAGATCGATCGCCGCGACTTCGCCGGTGTCCTGCAAGGTGACGAACACGGTGCGGCTATCCGACGAGAACGTCATGTGGCTCGGCGTTTTCGACAGCGGCACGCGTTTGGCGAGCAGCACGTTCTGCCCGTCGTAGCGATAGATGTCCACGCGGTCGAGGCGCAAGCCCGCCGTCACGAACCATTTGTGGTCCGGCGAAAAACCCAGTTGATACGGATCCTCGATCCCTTCGACGCGGCGTTGCACCTGGCCGCTGTGCGGATCGAGAAACATCAGGTCGTTGGACACCGAATCGGCGACGATCAGCGAGCGGCCATCCGGCGTAATCATCAGATGGTGCGGCTCCTTGCCGGTCGGCTCGGCACCGACGACCTGGCGAGACGCCTCGTCGATCAGCTGCAGGCGCGCTTCACCGGAATCGAGCACGATGACTTTATCCGCGGCCTGCGCGACACCGCTCGCGAGGAAGCCGCACAGCAGCGCGGCGCGCACGCCTGCCTGCGCGATCGTGTTGATCGTTGCGATGGTTGAAATGGGAAATGACATGAAGTGGAATTCGCGCGCGAAATGAAATAAACGAAAGAGGGGCAGACTGGTGCGCGCTGGCGTCGAATCGGCGAGCACGCACGGCCGTCCCTTCATAACGTGACAACCCGCCTCGCCGATGACACGAATCGGTCACGGCACACGGGAAATCCCGGGAAAAACGCGAAAAAAACCGGGGAAAGATGACGCACGCCGCGCTGTCATTCATTTGACTTAAGCCCAGCTTACATTCACGGCTCAAACTTAATCCCAAAGAGGACACAATCCGTGAACCACTCCTACCGCATCGCGGCGGTCGGCTGCTGTCTGGCCGTTTCCGTCTGTCTGCCGAACACCGGCTTTGCCGCATCCGATTCTTCCTCCTCCTCGTCCGTCACCCTGTACGGCATCCTCGATACCGGCGTCGAATTCCTTAACAATGCCGCGGCCACGGGCAAGCAGACGCACGACGTCACGCGCCTCACCTCCGGCAATATGTCGGGCTCGCGCTGGGGCGTCACCGGCACCGAAGATCTCGGTGGCGGCTCGAAGACATTCTTCCGCCTCGAAAGCGGCATCAACGTCGACAGCGGCGCACTGCTGCAAGGCGGCCGCGAATTCGGCCGGCTCGCCTACGTGGGGCTGTCGAACAACGCGTACGGTTCGCTGTCGCTCGGCCGCCAGGGCGGCATGTTCCTCGACTGGCTGAGCGTCTACAACCCGCTCGGCAACGCGGTGTACGCGATCAAGATGCAGGACCCGGCGTTCTCCGACCGGCTCGACAACACGGTGCGCTACGAACATCACTTCGGCCCGGTCACCGCGCTCGTCCAGTACAGCCTCGGCTACGACAACGTGACGTATGGCGCGCAACCCGCCGGCGACACCCGCAACGCGCGCGTGATCGAGGCCGGTCTGCGCTATAAGAGCGGCCCGTTGAGCGCCGCGCTCGTGTACGACCAGAAGAACGGCGGCAGCACGAGCCCGAGCGCCGCGCACACCACCAAGGCCGGCGGCTACGAAGGCGACCTCGATCGCCGCATCGGCGTGGGTGTGCGCTACACGCTGGCCTCCACCGATCTGTTCGGCGGCTACCGCTACCTGAATTCGCAGGCGATCCATCTGAGCACGCTGTCCACGGGGCCGGTCGAAGCGACCAGCCTCTACTGGCTCGGCGCGACATATCACGCCAGCGCCGCGCTGAATCTGTCGAGCACCGCGATGTATCAGAACTTCTATGGCACGTCGCGCGATCCGTGGTCGTTCCAGGTGGATGCCGACTACTTCCTGTCGAAGCGCACGGACCTGTACGTGAACCTCGCGTACGCGCTGAACCGCAACGGCTCGAACCTCGGGTTGAACGGTTTCGGCACCGACGTGGTGGCGGGCAAGAACCAGATCGGTCTGCAGGCCGGCATTCGCCACACGTTCTGAGGATCACGGCATGAATAGCGCGAGTGTTGCGATCCGCGTGCGCGGACTTCGTCAGACTTTCGGCACGCAGAACGTGCTCGACGGCATCGATCTCGACGTGCCGGCGGGCACCACGCTCGCGCTGCTCGGACCCTCCGGCTGCGGCAAGAGCACGCTGCTCAAACTGCTGGCCGGTCTGCTGCAACCCGACGCGGGCCAGGTGATGTTCGGCCACGATACGGTCGCCGACGCGTCGACCTGCGTGCCGCCGGAAGCGCGCGGCCTCGGCATGGTGTTTCAGGACTACGCGCTGTGGCCGCATATGACGGTGGCCGGCAACGTGTCGTTTCCGCTCGAAATGCGCGGCGTCGGCCGGCGCGAACGCGCGCAACGGGTCGCGGCGGCGCTCGCGCGCGTCGGTCTCGACGGCATGGGCGCGCGCCGTCCGTCGGCCTTATCGGGCGGTCAGCAGCAGCGCGTCGCGCTCGCCCGCGCGATCGTCGCCGAGCCGCGCATCCTGCTGTTCGACGAACCGCTGTCGAATCTCGATAGCGCCTTACGTGCGAGCCTGTGCGACGAAATCGGCGCACTGCTCGCGCAACTCGGCACCACCGCGGTCTATGTGACCCACGAGCGCAAGGAAGCCGAAGCCCTCGCCCATACGATCGTCACGCTGGCGCAAGGGCGCGTGGAAAGCATCCTTCATCGCTAAAGGAATCGCTACAATGTTCAAGTCAATTTTCTTCGTTATTCTCACCATGTCGTTGACCCTCGGGCTGGGCGCTGTCCCGGCCGAAGCCGCTACGCTCACTGTCTACACCGCCGGTCCCGGCAATCTCAGCAAGAAACTCGCGCTCGGCTTCGAGCGCAAGACCGGCGTCAAGGTCGATCTGTTCCAGGCCACCACCGGCAAGGTGATGGCGCGTCTCGAAGCGGAAGCGAGCAATCCGCACGTGGACGTCCTGATTTCCGCGTCATGGGACACCGCGCAGGATCTGGAAAAACGCGGCTGGCTGCTCGACTATCAGAGCCCGAACGCTACCCGCGTATCGCCGATGTTCAAAGGTCCGGGCTATGTCGCGCAAGGCATCTCCGCGCTCGGCATCGTGTGGAATACGCGCACCGGCAAACCGGAACCGCACGACTGGCGCGATCTCGCGGGCCCCGCCTATCGCAATCAGGTGACCACGCCGAACCCGGCGCTGTCGGGCGCATCGCTCGATCTGCTGCTCGGTTTGCAGGATCGTCTCGGCGAAGCGGCCTGGTCGCTGTTCGATAGCCTGCACAAGAACGGCATGGTCGTGCTCGGACCGAATGCGCAGGCCATCAATCCGGTGCTGCAAGGCGCGAAATCGGCGGTGTTCGGCGCGGTCGATTACGTCGCGTACGGCGCGGCATCGAACGGCGAATCGGTGAAGGTGATTTTCCCGAGCAGCGGCACCGTGATCGCGCCGCGTCCGATGATGATTCTGAAAACCTCGCGCGCGCAGACCGAAGCGCGGGCGTTCATCGACTATGTGTTGTCCGACGAAGGCCAGAAGCTCGTCGCCGATGCGTGGCTGATTCCGGCGCGCGACGATATCGCCGGCACGCGTCCGCCGCTGAAAGACCTGAAGCTGCTGCCGCAGGACGACGGTTCGAACACCAAGACGCGCGCCGAAGTGCTCGCACGCTTTAACGCGCTGTTCGGCGAGCACTGATGGCCCGCGTGATGACGCGCGGCACGCCCAACGTGCGCGCGGTTCGGGCGAAACGCGGCGGCTCGGCGTGGTGGCTCACGCCGCTCTTCGCCGCGCTCGCGGTGCTGATCGCGTTGCCGGTCGGCTTCGTCGTGTTGCAGGCGGTCTTTCCGTTGCTCAATCGCGGTTCGTTCGCCCATCCGTTCGGCGCATTCGCGCAGACATTGATGCATGCGGATACGTTGCCCTTGCTCGGTAACACCGTGCGCTTCGGTGTGGGCGTATCGCTCGCGAGCGTCGCGCTCGGTCTGCCGCTCGGCGCGCTGCGCGGACTGTTCCGCTTGCCGGGCGCGCGCATCTGGGATCTGCTGTTTCTCGCGCCGTTCCTGATTCCGCCGTATCTCGCCGCGTTCGGCTGGATTCTGCTGCTGCAGCCCAACGGCTATCTTGAGCAACTGACCGGCGTGAACCTCGGCCGCTTTCTGTTCTCGTTCAATGGCGTGGTCGCGGCCATGACGTTCGGCGTGTTTCCGGTCGTCTACTTCTCGGTGTCGCGCACGCTCGCCGCGTTGGGCGGTCGCCTCGCGGAAGTCGCGCGCGTGTTCGGCGCGGGACCGTGGCGCGGCTTCATGCGCATCACGCTGCCGTTGATGCTGCCCGCGATCGCCGCCAGCGCGTTGCTGACCTTCACGATGGCGATCGAGGAATTCGGCGTGCCGTCCGCGCTCGGTTCGCGCGCCGGCTTCACTTTGATGGTGACGTCGATCGAGGAGCGCTTCTCGGACTGGCCGATCGATCTGCCCGGCGCGTCCGTGCTCTCGTTGCTGCTGGCGTTGCTTGCGCTCGCCGCTTTCGTGCTGCAGCGGCGCGTACTCGCGGGCCGCGATTTCGAAACGCAGACCGGCAAACCGAATGCGCTGTTGCGGCGCGAGCTGGGCCGCTGGCGCTGGCCGGTGTTGCTGCTGTTCGGTTTTGTCGCGTTGTGCGCGGCCATCGCACCGTTGTTCGCGATCGTCACGACCGCGTTTTCGCGCACCCTGTCCGGCGGTTTTGCATCCGGCAATCTGACGCTCGCGCATTTCGCGGCGCTCTCGTCGGGTAGCGACGGCGCGAGCGCGCTCGGCACGAGTCTCGCGCTCGCCGCCGCGACCGCGCTCGTGACCGGCGGGCTGGGTTTCGTCAGCGCATGGGTGGTCGTGAAAACGCGCGTGCGCGGCCGCGCGGCGCTCGACGCGTTGACGCTGCTGCCGCATGCGCTGCCCGGCATCGTCGTCGGCGTGGGTTTGATTCTGGCGTGGAATCTGCCGCTCTGGCCGCTCACGCCATACAACACGTGGGGCATTCTGCTGCTGTCGTATTGCTGCCTGCTGCTGCCCTACCCGATCCGCTACACGAGCGCGGCGCTGCGTCAGCTCGGTTCGGGTCTGGAAGCCGCGGCGCGCGTGCATGGCGCGACCCAGACGCGGGTGTTGGCGAGGATTGTGATGCCGCTGGTCGCGCCGGCGCTGATCTCGTCGATGATGATCGTGTTCGCGGTCGCTTCGCGCGAACTGGTGACGTCGCTGCTGCTCGCGCCGAGCGGCGTGCAGACCGCGTCGATCTTCATCTGGCAGCAGTTCGAGCAGGGTTCGATCGGCGATGGCATGGCCATGGGCACCGTGACGCTGTTGATCAGCGGCGCATTGCTGGGCTGCGGCGCGCGCTGGGCCAGACGGTTCGACGACGCGCTTTGAGCGTGGTGCGCTGTGGGCGCTGCTGCGAAGCAGCGTCAACGCGCATCGCGGCGCGATGAGCAAACGATAGGCAAACGATAAGCAAGCGATAAGCAAACGATGAACTAGCGGCTAGATGGCGGCGAACCATCTGCAAGCGGGGCGGTAACCACATCACCGCCCCGCGCCCTACCGCTTACTGACTACAGAACGTCGGCTGATACTTGTACACCCACGCGGTCTTCGTCGAACTCGGCGACTGCACCCAGTTCGTCATCCCCTGAATCACGCTGAACATCAACTGCGAACGCGACGTCACCTTGTCGGTGAAGTCTCCGTCGCTGTTCACATCGACTTCGAACGAGATTTCCGCGAGCGCGGGCGTGGTCGAACCGTTCGCATACCAGACCGTCATCGTGAAGTCGGCGTTTTCCTGGCCGAGATCGCTGACCGGACCGTCGTACGTCACCTCGTGAATCGACAGCCCGCTCACCGGCACCAGCGACTGGCTGCTGATGCTGTCGAACACATGCGTGGTCGGGAACAGGTCCTTGATGTCGCTCAGGTGGTTGATGTTCTTCGAGTCCGACAGCGGCTCGCTGGTGGAGTGCGAAAAGGTTTCGTTCGATGGCGGCGTGATGTCGTCTTCGAGTTTGCTCTTCGCCTTGGATGAACTGCCGCTCACGTCGGTCTTCGCCGAGGTCGTCTGGTTCGGCGAGCCGAACTTCAGTTCGATGTTGCGGCCGCTGCTGTCGTCGCGCTCGCGCATCGAATAGCCGGCCTGCTTGACCGCGCAGGTGCCCGGCGCATCGTAGTACAGCACGGTGCGATCGTTGTCGGCCACGAAGCTGCCGGTGACGGTGCGGTCGAAACCGTTGGCCGCCAGACTCGCCTGCAGATCGGTGAGGAAACGGTTGGCCGCATCGGCCGGCTGGCTCGCGAAATTCACAGGGTTAAGCAGCACTTTGTATTCGCGGCTGCCTACCGACGGCGTGCCTGCGTGCGCAATCGTGCTCGCGCAAAGCAAAGCCGCCGTCCCTGCATGATGCCATCTGATCTTTGTCATTTCGGTTCTCATGGATTGAAAGGGTACTGCCCCTTCAATCTACGGGCGGCGAGTGACAACGTGGTGAAGTGCGCGCAAATGGCCGGCGGAATCCGCGCCTTGACTCGACGTAGATATGAAGGTAACCTTCAAAGGTAGCCTTCATAGTTTGAGCATGTGCCTGAACCTGGCTTGAAGCCATATCTGCCTACCCTCCTTCGCATGTCCATTACGTCTTCATTCACGTCATGACCCGGCGCGACACTTCATCCGCCCCCGACACCGACGCCCTGCACGCCATGGCGGAAGACCTGCGCGTGGTGACCGGCAAGCTGCGCCGGCGGCTGCGCGAAGAGGCGCACATCGGCGATTTCACGCCGTCGCAGATTCAGGTGCTGGGCCTGCTGGAACGAGAGGGCTCGGCCACCGTCAGCGAGCTTGCACGTCTGCACGGCATGCGTCCGCAATCCATGGGCGAAAAGCTGTCGGTGCTGAAAGCCGCCGGTCTCGTCAGCGGCGCGCCCGATCCGAACGACGGCCGGCAGACGGTGCTCTCGCTCACGCCCGCTTTCCGCAAGAAGGTCAAGGCCAGCCGCGCGGCACGCGAAGACTGGCTGTTTCGCACCATCCAAAGCCACTTTTCGGCGGCCGAACAGCAGCAGCTCGCGGTCGGCGTCGAACTACTCAAACGCCTCATCGACTCGTAACGCAGGAGAAAACACCATGGCACTCACCACGCTCGACGCGAAGACCGCACTGGTCGTCATCGATCTCCAGCGCGGCATCGTCGCGCTGCCCACCGCGCACTCCACCGCGGAGGTCGTCCAGCGCGCCGCGCAACTGACCGAAGCGTTCCGCCGTCATGGTCTGCCCGTGGTGCTGGTGAACGTGGCCGGCAGCGCGCAGGGCCGCGCGGACCAGACGGGCCCCAAGGGCGATTTCCCGGCCGCCTTCACGGAGCTGATGCCCGAGCTGAACCAGCAGCCGTCGGACCATCTCGTCACCAAACGCACGTGGGGCGCGTTCACCAACACCGATCTGCACGCGCATCTGCAAGCGCAAGGCGTCACGCAGATCGTGCTGCTCGGCGTCGCGACCAGCATCGGCGTCGAATCCACCGCGCGCCACGCGCATGAACTCGGCCTGAACGTCACGCTGGTGGTGGATGCGATGACCGATATGCATCTGGACGCGCACAACAACACGCTCGCGCGCATCTTCCCGCGCATCGGCGAGACCGGCACCACGCAGGAGGTGCTGGACCTGCTCGAACGCACGCACGGCTAATGCACCCACTGCGCACGCATCAGGCGCGCATCACGCACCCATGAGCCAATCCATCGCGCCGCGTGCACGCCGCACGACCGGCGCATCCTTGAGCCACTCTCCCAGGACGACCCCGTGACAGGCACGTTCCGTTCGCTGCGCACGTACAACTACCGGGTCTGGGCGAGCGGTGCGATCGTCTCCAACATCGGCACGTGGATGCAGCGCACGGCGCAGGACTGGCTGGTGCTCACGGGGCTCACGCATCACAATGCGACGGCCGTGGGCATCGTCATGTCGTTGCAGTTCGGCCCGCAGATGCTGCTGTTGCCGCTCACCGGCTACGCGGCCGATCACTTCGACCGCCGCAAGCTGCTGTTCGCCACGCAGGCCTCGATGGGCACGCTCGCGCTGCTGCTCGGACTGCTGACCGTCACTGGTCTCGTGCAGCTCTGGCAGGTGTACGTGTTCGCGGGTTTGCTCGGCTGCGTGACCGCGTTCGACTCGCCCGCGCGTCAAACTTTCGTGTCCGATCTGGTCGGCGAGGCCGACCTCGCCAACGCGGTCGGTCTGAACTCCACGTCGTTCAACGCCGCGCGCATGATCGGCCCGGCTGTCGCGGGCTTGCTGATCGCGTCGGTGGGCACGGGTTGGGTGTTCCTCATCAACGCGCTGTCGTTTATCGCGGTGCTCGGCGCGCTGCGCATGCTGCGGCTCGACCAGCTGTATCTGAAGCCACGCGCGAAACGCGCGCGCGGCAGTTTCGTGGAAGGCTTCAAATATGTATGGCGCCGGCCCGATCTGAAGGCCGCGCTGCTGATGCTGTTCCTGATCGGCACGTTCGGGCTGAACTTCCCGATCTTCATCTCGACCATGTCCGTCACCGCGTTTCATGCGGGCGCGGGCGAATACGGCGTACTGAGTTCGACCATGGCGATCGGCTCGGTGACCGGCGCGCTGCTCGCGGCGCGCCGCTCGAAACCGCGCATGGCGTTGTTGCTCGGCGCGGCGACGGTATTCGGCGTGGGCTGCACGGTGGCCTCGCTGATGCCGAACTACGTGCTGTTCGGCATCGTGCTGATCGCGGTCGGCGTATCGACGCAAACCTTCACCACGTCGACGAACAGCCTCGTGCAACTGACCACCGAACCCGCGATGCGCGGCCGCGTGATCGCGATTTTGCTGGCCATCGCGCTGGGGGGCACGCCGCTCGGCGCGCCGGTGGTCGGCTGGGTCGCGGATCGCTTCGGTCCGCGCTGGGCGCTCGGCGTGGGCGCCGCGTCGGGTTTCGCGGCGGCGCTGGTCGGCTTGCTGTATCTCGTGAAGTACCGGCAGTTGCGCGTGTACGTGGAGAATGGATGGCTGCGCTACAGCATCGACGATCCGCGTCAGGCGCCGCCGCAGGTCAGTCCGGCCATGGCGGTGCAGAACGCGGTGTTGAATGAAGCGGAAGAGGATACGTCGTCGAGCGTTTGATGGTTTGCCTGGAGGTTGTTCAATGAAAAAAATTTTCGGTTTTGCACTGGCATGCGCGCTAGCCTGCTCGATGCCGATCGCGAACGCGAACGCGGCACAACCGGGCGCGTCCGTCCTGGCAAAGCAGCTTGACGACAAAGGCGCAAAAGCCACGGTGAGCGGCATGTCGGAGTCCGAGTGGGACAACGTCCTGACTCGCATCGATGCCGGCAACGCAGCATGGGTTGCGCTCGCGCCGAAGCTGGCCGAAGGAACGGATGGCGGATATTCCGAAGACCTTGGAATTGGACTCGCATTCGCGCTGCCAAAGAATCCCAAGGCGGTACTCAAAGCCATTGATCCCAACAACGGTCCGGTACTTGGCGTTGGTCGAGTTTGCTCTGCACCGTTCATCGAAGATACGGTCAAAGACATTCCGGCCTACATCAAGCGCGCTAAAGCGGCGTTGCATGGCGTACATGACCCGGCGTTGCAAAACGTGAGGGACGCCTGTCTGGCAGAACTGGCGAAGCCATAGACAGAAAAGCTCGCGACGAAGGCCGGCCTGTTGCAGCAGGAACACAAAAAAGCCGCGCCCGACCGGATTCGTTTCCGGCCAGGCGCGGCTTTTTAACTAACGCGCTGAAACTATCGTCCCGGCGTCACTTCGCCACCGGCATCGTAAACTCCGCGCCCTTCGCGATGCTATCGGGCCAGCGCTGCATGATGCTCTTATAGCGCGTATAGAAACGCACGCCCTCTTCGCCGTACGCATGATGGTCGCCGAACAGCGACTTCTTCCAGCCGCCGAATGAGTGCCAGGCCATCGGCACCGGAATCGGCACATTGATGCCGACCATACCCACCTGAATCTGCCGGCCGAACGCGCGCGCGACGCCGCCGTCGGACGTGAACAGCGACACGCCGTTGCCGAACTCGTGCGCGTTGATCAGCGCGACCGCGCTGGCGAAATCGGGCACGCGCACCACCGCCAGCACCGGGCCGAAAATCTCCTCGCGATAGATCTTCATCTCCGTGCCGACATTGTCGAACAGCGTGCCGCCGATGAAGAAGCCCGCCTCGCCCGCCACCGGATGCGCGCGGCCATCGACGATCAGCTTCGCGCCTTCCGCCTCGCCCGACGCGATATACGCCGCCACCTTCGCCTTATGTTCCGCCGTCACCAACGGTCCCATCTCAGCGTCCAGATGCTCGCCGTTCTTGATCACCAGCGACTTCACGCGCGGCACCAGCTTCTCGATCAGCGTATCGGCCACATTGCCCACTGCCACCGCGACCGAGATCGCCATGCAGCGCTCGCCGGCCGAACCGTACGCGGCGCCGATCAACGCATCGACGGCCTGATCGAGATCGGCGTCGGGCATCACCACCAGATGGTTCTTCGCGCCGCCAAGCGCCTGCACGCGCTTGCCGCGCTTCGACGCTTCCGTATGAATGTATTCGGCGATCGGCGTGGAGCCGACGAAGGACAGCGCGGCCACGTCCGGGTGCTCGATCAGCGCATCCACCGCGACCTTGTCGCCGTTCACGACGTTGAACACACCATCCGGCAGACCGGCTTCCTTCAGCAGTTCGGCGATCCGCAGCGACGCCGACGGATCGCGTTCCGACGGCTTCAGCACGAACGTGTTGCCGCATGCGAGCGCGACCGGGAACATCCACATCGGCACCATCACCGGGAAATTGAACGGCGTGATCCCAGCGACCACACCGAGCGGCTGACGCAGATTCCAGTTGTCGATGCCGCCGCCGATCTGATCGGTGAAATCGGTCTTCAGCAGATTCGGAATGCCGCACGCGAACTCGACCACCTCGATGCCGCGCACCACTTCGCCTTGCGCGTCCGTGAACACCTTGCCGTGTTCGCGCGTGATCAGCATCGCAAGTTCGTCGTGATGCCGGTTCAGCAATTCCTTGAACTTGAACAGGATGCGTGCGCGCTTGATCGGCGCGGTCTCGCTCCACGCGGCAAACGCGGCTTTCGCGGCCTGCACCGCCGCGTCCACTTCCGCGACCGACGCCAGCGCAACCGAGCCCGTGACCTCGCCGGTGGCGGGGTTGAACACGTCCTTGAAGCGACCGCTCGACGGCGCGGCCGGCGCGCCGCCGATGTAGTGGCCCAATTGCTGCACCGTCAGCTTCGCTTGTTCGTTCACTGCATTCATGTCCTTACCTCGGGTTCGGGATCGGCCGCGGCGTGGAGAGCCGGGCAAAAAAGATCGGGCTTGCGTCGCGCGGCGCGGGCGGTATCGCATTCGCTCGCCGGGCCGCCAAGACCCGCAGACTGTAGCGACGGCGTCGCGTGGATTCCCGATACAGCGCGGTAGAACCGCGCCTCACTGTATTGTTTTTGGCGCGGAAACTGTATTGGTGAAGCGGGTTCTCAACGCCACAAATCGGTCAGCTCGTTGGCCAGCACCATCTTTTCGCGCACCCGTTCGATGAACGCCGCGTCGCTCACGCCTTGCGCCTTGAGGAATTTCAGCGCGGCGGAGTGCACGGCGCGCATCGCGCGTCCGTCGATCCCGCCGATGCGCGCCGCGCTACGCCGCGTCTCGTCGACCAGGTCGCGCGCGCTGCCGAAGTCGGGCGACAGACCGCATTGCGCCTGGAACGCGGCGCTCAGATTGCCCGCATACTCGCGCGATTGCCCGAGCTGGTCGATGTCGACCAGCAGATCCACGCCATCCGCCATTTTCAACGCGCACAGCATCCACAACGCGACGAACGCGCGGTACGCGTTGCTGCCCTCGACGCTGCGCGCATATTGCTCGCAGGCGAGCGCGTACGCGTCCTCGTTCGAGTTCGGCGCGACCGGCGGCAGCGTCACGCCGCAGACCGCGATCGCTTCCCTCACCAGCGGATCGCTCTGATTCAACCCCAGCACGCGAAACGGCGCCGCGACGAAGAACGCGTTGCTCCATTGCTGGTTGAGCACCCAGCCCGACGCGAACTGCGAGGCCGGATTGCGCAATACGCCGACGTGCATCACCTGCGGGAACGCCTGCTTCAGCCAGGGCAAGCGGCCCGACGACCGGCAAAACTTGAAGACCGGCACCTGTCCATGCTCCAGCGTGCGCTCGCACAGCGTATGCAGATACGCCTGCAACGCGGGAAATTCCGCATCCGGCACCGCAGCGAAACGATCGATGCCGAAGCGCTTCCGGTAGCCATCGACACCGCGTGCGCCGTCCCGCAGAAACGGCCGGTATTCGTCGAAATAGGGCCTGGCGAGCGGCGGATGACCGGAGGTCAGCGTGGGCCGCGACGCATCGACATCGGCGAGACTCAGGTCCGCGAGCACGTTGCTGAGCGGCTCGTAGAAACCGGTGGCGGCGTCGAGCGCGCGCAGACGCGACCAGACCCATGTGCCCGCGCTGCGCCAGCCGGTGTGCAGAAATATCCCTTGTTTTAGGGCTTTTTCGTGCGTGGACGTTTGCGATTGCTGGCTGGATGGGTGGGACATGGCGGGCTTCGACGGGTCGGGTGACAACGTCATGGGACTTTTCTTCCAATGAAAGCGGCAACGATTTCGGTGCGCAACCGAGGCCGCCCGCGCGGCTGCGAAACGGGCAAGGCCGGCGACATCGGCGCGTACTTTAGCGGGTCAAGCTGTCGGCTGCGTTACAGGAACGTCACTTTACCCTGCATCGTCCGCGTGGTTCGCGCAGCGGCGTAATGGCGAACGCAGCGACTCGTCACCGGCGCGCCGGTGGAACCGCGCATCCAAACCCTTTAATCTTCCACACTCGCTTCCACACTCGCTGCCACACTCCCGCCAACCCAGCCGCCACCATGACCGACTCCACCGATATCCGCTTCCTGCTGACCATCCGCGAAAGCGGCAGTCTGATCGCCGCCGCGCGAAAGCTGGGCCTGTCGCCATCGGCGGTCACGCAGCGGCTCCAGCAACTGGAGAAGCGGATCGGCACGCAACTGGTCAACCGCAGCGCGCGCCGCCTGCAATTCACCGAGGAAGGCGCGCTGCTGTGCGAGCGCGGCGCGGAACTCGTCCAGCAGTTCGACGCGCTGTTCGACGACGTGCAGACACGCCGCGGCGGTCTGATCGGCACGTTGAAGATCAATGCGCCGCTGGGTTTCGGACGCCGCCATCTGGCGCCGGCAATCGCCGCGTTCCAGCAGGAAAATCCGGACGTCGACGTCGCGCTCACGCTCTCCGATCAGCCGCTGACCGACCGGATGGACCGCTTCGATATCGTCGTGCATATTGGCGAGGTGCCGGTGTCGAACCTGGTCGGCTACACGATCGCGCCGAACGCGCGCTTCGTCTGCGCGGCGCCTGCGTTGATCCGCCGCGCCGGCATGCCGGAAACGCCGGCGGATCTGGACCGGCTGCCTTGCATCGTGCTGCGCGAAAACAACGAGGACGTCACGCTCTGGCAGTTCAGCAAGGGGCGCACGCGCCAAAGCGTGCGCGTATCGCCGCGACTCAGTTGCAACGACGGCGACGTGATCCGCCAGTGGGCCTGCGAAGGGCGTGGCGTGATCCTGCGTTCCGAGTGGGATGTCGCCGAGGACATCGCGAAAGGCAGACTGGTGCGCGTGCTGCCGGGGTGGAAAACACCGGACGCCAATGTGATCGCGCTCACGCATCAGCGCACCGGACTGCCCGCGCGAACGCGGCATTTCATGCAGTATCTGCAGGCGCGCTTCAAGCCGCAACCGCCATGGCGGCGCTGAATGATCTGTGGAAGAACCGCGGACCATGTACAGCTGGAGGTGACAATCAAGATTCAAAAAAATCGAATCTATGAATCAATCCCGCTAAACGCCGGTGCGAAGCGACAAACCTATAATCGGTTCATCCCCTTCACCACACCGGACCACCCGACGCCGGCCCCATCATGACCGATACGCCATCCGGCGACACCGCCGACGCCTACCCGAAAGCCGTCCTCTTCGACCTGCTGACCGCCCTGCTCGATTCGTGGACGTCGTGGAATCGCGCCGCCGGCTCCGAAGCCGCCGGCCGTGCGTGGCGCGCCGCGTATCTGCGTTTGACCTACGGTTGCGGCCGCTACATTCCGTATGAACAACTGGTGCGCGACGCGGCCCGCGAAGTCGGCCTCGCCGAAGCCGCGCCGCTCGCGCTCGAAGCCGGTTGGTCCAACCTGGCACCGTGGCAAGGCGCCGTCGATGCGTTGCAGGCGCTCGCGCCGCATTGCAAACTCGCCGTGGTCACCAACTGCTCCGCGCATCTCGGCCGGCAGGCGGCCGCATTGCTGCCGGTCCGCTGGGACGCGCTCGTCACCGCCGAGGAAGCCGGCGTCTACAAGCCCGACCCGCTGCCGTATCGTCTCGCGCTCGACAAGCTCGGCGTGGCGCCGCACGAAGCCGCATTCGTCGCCGGCTCCAGTTACGACATGTTCGGCACCGCCGTCGTCGGCTTGCGGACATACTGGCATAACCGCATCGGCCTGCCGCTCGTGAGCGGCGCGCAGGCGCCCGCCATCGAGGCGCCGACGCTCGACCCGCTGGTGCCGTGGCTGCGCCGCTTCGGCCGCCGCTGAACCGCCCTCCCCTCTGGTGAAAGCATGAAACTCGAACACCTGGACACCCCCGCCGCGCTGATCGACGTCGCGCGAATGCAGAAGAACATCGCGCGGATGCAGGGGCATATGAATACGCTCGGCGTCGCGTTCCGGCCGCATGTGAAGACCACCAAATGCATCGACGTGGTACGCGCGCAGATTGCCGCGGGCGCGCGCGGCATCACGGTCTCGACGTTGAAGGAGGCGGAGGCGTTCTTCGCGGCGGGCGTGACCGACATTCTGTACGCGGTCAGCATGGCGCCGGGCAAGCTGCCGCGCGCGCTAGCGTTGCGGCGCCAGGGCTGCGATCTGAAACTGGTGGTGGACAACCCCAGCGCCGCGTCCGCGCTGGCCGGCTTCGGCGCGCAACACGGCGAAACTTTCGAGGTGTGGATCGAGGTCGATACGGACGGCCATCGCTCGGGTATCACGCCCGACCAGGACACGTTGCTCGATGTCGGGCGGATTCTGCACGAGAACGGCGTGCGGGTAGGCGGCGTGATGACTCACGCGGGTTCCAGCTACGAACTCGACACGCCGCAGGCACTCGCCGCGCTCGCCGAGCAGGAGCGCGCGGGTTGCGTGCGCGCCGCGCAACGGCTGCGCGATGCCGGCATTCCGTGCCCGGCGGTCAGCGTGGGTTCGACGCCGACCGCGCTGGCCGCCGCGCAACTGGACGGCGTCACCGAGGTGCGCGCGGGCGTCTATGTGCTGTTCGATCTGGTCATGCACAACGTCGGCGTGTGCGCGCTCGACGATATCGCGCTGAGCGTGCTCGCCACCGTGATCGGCCATCAACCCGACAAAGGCTGGGCGATTCTCGACGCGGGCTGGATGGCATTAAGCCGCGACCGGGGCACGTCGAAGCAGGCGCACGACTTCGGCTACGGCCAGCCTTGTCTGCTGAACGGCACGCTGTTGCCGGGTTATGTGGTGAGCGGCGCGAATCAGGAGCACGGCATTCTGTCGGCGATCGGGCAAGAGGCAAACGCTGACGCTGACGCAAACGCGAACCCAGACACAAACGCTGGCACGCACGCGACGGCATCCCCCCGCGACGACATCACGCAGCGCTTCCCGCTCGGCATGAAGCTGCGCATTCTGCCGAATCACGCGTGCGCAACGGGCGCGCAGTTCCCCGAGTATCACGCGGTGACGCCGGACGGCGACAGCGTGGAATGGCGGCGCTTTCACGGCTGGTAAAGCCGGGGCCGGATCCAGGGCCAAGACGCGGGCTATCACCGCCCGCGCCGCCCTTCACGCGTCCTCTTCCTCCAGTCCGGCCAGCAGATCGTCCACCGCCCGGTACACGCGCTCGACGATCTCCGGCCCGACCTTGCGCTCCAGTTCGCGGTAGTGCGCTTCCAGATCTTTCGAAATCACCCGCACCAGGTCCACGCTGGTGTCGGTCAACGACACCAGCACGCGCCGCTGGTCTTCCGCGAAACGCTCCTTCGTCACCAGCTCCATGCTCTCCATGCGCGCGAGCACGCCCGCCATGCTCGGGCTCGAAATCGTGCAGATGTCGGAAATATGGCGCGGCTCCATCGGACCATGCTCGTTGAGCGCGCGGATCACGCGCCATTGCTGCTCGGTCAGTCCGTGCGCGGTGATCAACGGGCGGAACCGCTCCATCATTTTTTCTCGGGCACGCAACAACAGCATCGGCAGGTTGCGGTGCAAAACTCGGGTGGAAGCAGCGGACATGTTCGGGGAAAAATTAAAGGCAGCCGTCGGAGCTTAAGGGAAAACCCGCGATCGGCCGACATGGCTATTGACCGGGGATGATATCAAGCGCAATACTACTAACATGTTAGTGTTTTCGCCGAGAGACCGCCAGTCCATGTTTGCCCTTGCCGATCATCTGCTGCATCCCGAAGGCGACGCCCTGCCTCGCGACGTGGATGCCGCCACCGCAGCCGCGCTGCTGGCCGGCGGCATGGCGTGCCGCGCGCCCGTCAGCGGCGCCGTTTACGGAACCTTGCTGAACGACCGCGCCGCGCTCGCGGCATTGGGCGACGCGATGCACGCCGCGCCGTACAAGGCGCCGCCGCAAGCGCCGGTGCTGTATCTGAAGCCACGCAACACGTTCGCCGGGCACCGCGCGCGCATCGTCGTGCCGGACGACACGCTCGGCGTGGAAGTCGGCGCATCGCTCGGCATCGTGATCGGCCGCACTGCAACACGCGTTTCCGTGGCGCATGCGCTTGACTACGTGGCGGGCTACACGCTGATCGGCGACCTCAGCGTGCCGCATGCGAGCGTGTACCGTCCCTCGGTGCGGTTCCGCGCACGCGACGGCTTCTGCGCGATCGGCCCGGTCGTCGTTGCAGCGCGTCATGTGGCGACACCGGACGCTTTGCCGATCGCCGTCTCGTTGAACGGCGCAGCCGTGTTCAGCGCAACGACCGCCAGCTCGGTGCGCGGTGTCGCGCAACTGCTCGCCGACGTCACCGATTTCATGACGCTAAGCGCGGGCGACGTGATCACGCTCGGCGTGCCGCACGGCTCGCCGGTCGCGCATATCGGCGACACCGTCACGCTGTCCGTCGGCGGCTTGCCGCCCCTCACCCTGTCGTTCGCCGGCGCAACCTCCGGCGCCGTGCAACCCGTGGGAGAACCGTCATGATGCGCGGCCGTGTAGCGTATGCAGGGGCGATTCACGAATGCTATCCGGACCCGCGCGGCGTGCGTCTCGCCGATGGCCGCGTGCGTCGCGAGGATGAAGTGGTGTGGCTCGCGCCGCTCGAGGTCGGCACGATTTTCGCGCTTGGTCTGAACTACGCCGAGCATGCGAAGGAGTTGCAGTTCAACAAACAGGAAGAGCCGCTCGTGTTTCTCAAGGGACCGGGCACGGTGATCGGTCATCGCGGCGTCACACGCCGTCCGGATGGCGTCGCCTTCATGCACTACGAATGCGAGCTGGCGGTCGTGATCGGCCGCACGGCGCGCGACGTGACGCGCGAACGCGCGCTGGATTACGTGGCCGGCTACACGATCGCCAACGACTACGCGATCCGCGACTACCTGGAAAATTACTACCGCCCCAACCTGCGCGTAAAGAATCGCGACGGCGGCACGGTGCTCGGCCCGTGGTTCGTCGACGCCGCCGACATCCACGACACCGGTGACGTCGTGCACCTCGAACTGCGCACGTTCGTGAACGGCACGCGCCAGCAGCACGGCAATACGCGCGATCTCGTCACCGGCATTCCCGCACTGATCGAATACCTCAGCAGCTTCATGACCCTCGCGCCCGGCGACGTGATCCTGACCGGCACGCCGGAAGGCATCGTCAACGTGAATGCCGGCGACGAAGTGGTCTGCGAAATCGACGGTCTCGGCCGTCTCGTCAACACGATTGCCTCCGACGCGGACTTCGGCCGCGCGTGACCGAACGCTATTCAGGAACAGGACAAGCCATGCGAATCGAGCATCTGATCGACGGTAAAACGAGCGCCGCGCAGGATTACTTCGAAACGGTCAATCCGGCCACCCAGGACGTCCTCGCGGAAGTCGCGCGCGGCGGAGCACAGGAAGTCGACGCCGCGGTAAGCGCCGCCAAACGCGCGTTTCCGGCATGGGCCGCGAAACCCGCCGCCGAACGCGCGAAACTGATTCGCAAGCTCGGCGAGCTGATCGCGAAGAACGTGCCGGAGATCTCCGAGACCGAGACGAAGGACACCGGCCAGACGATCTCGCAAACGCGCAAGCAACTCGTGCCGCGCGCCGCCGACAATTTCAGCTACTTCGCCGAGATGTGCACGCGCGTCGACGGTCACACGTATCCGACCGACACGCATCTGAACTACACGCTGTTCCACCCGGTCGGCGTGTGCGCGCTGATCTCGCCGTGGAACGTGCCGTTCATGACGGCCACGTGGAAGGTCGCGCCCTGCCTCGCGTTCGGCAACACGGCGGTATTGAAGATGAGCGAGCTGTCGCCGCTCACCGCGTCGATGCTCGGCCAGCTCGCGCTCGAAGCCGGCATTCCCGCCGGCGTGCTGAACGTCGTGCACGGTTTTGGCAAGGACACCGGCGAGCCGCTGGTCGCGCATCCGGACGTGCACGCGGTGTCGTTCACGGGCTCCACCGCAACGGGCAACCGCATCGTGCAGACCGCGGGCCTGAAAAAGTTTTCGATGGAACTGGGCGGCAAATCGCCGTTCGTGATTTTCGACGACGCCGACTTCGAACGCGCGCTCGACGCCGCCGTGTTCATGATCTTCTCGAACAACGGCGAACGCTGCACGGCCGGCTCGCGCATTCTCGTGCAGCGCTCGATCTACGCGCGTTTCGCGGAGCGTTTCGTCGAACGTGCGAAGCGGCTGACGGTGGGCGATCCGCTCGCCGACGGCACGATCGTCGGTCCGATGATCAGCCAGGGGCATCTCGCGAAAGTGCGTAGCTATATCGAGCTGGGTCCGAAGGAAGGCGCGACGCTCGCGTGCGGCGGACTCGATACGCCGGATCTGCCGGAAGCGCTGCGCAAGGGCAACTTCGTCACGCCGACCGTATTCGTGGATGTCGACAACCGCATGCGCATCGCGCAGGAAGAGATTTTCGGCCCGGTCGCGTGCCTGATCCCGTTCGACGACGAAGCCGACGCGATCAAGCTCGCCAACGACATCTCGTACGGACTGTCGAGCTATATCTGGACCGAGAGCACCGGCCGCGCGCTGCGCGTCGCGGCGGCTGTCGAGGCCGGCATGTGCTTCGTCAACAGCCAGAACGTGCGCGATCTGCGTCAGCCGTTCGGCGGCACGAAGGCATCCGGCACCGGCCGCGAAGGCGGCACGTGGAGCTACGAAGTGTTCCTCGAACCGAAGAACGTGTGCGTGTCGCTGGGCTCGCATCATATTCCGCGCTGGGGCGTTTAACGAGAGTCGGACGCTAGCGTCGTCTCGCCTCGACAGGCGATACACCAACATTGGAGACCGAGGTGGGCAAACTCGCGTTGGCTGCAAAAGTGACACACGTTCCGTCGTTGTATCTGTCCGAACTCGACGGTCCGCATAAAGGTTGCCGTCAGCCGGCAATCGACGGCCATCATGAAATCGGCCGGCGTTGTCGCGAACTGGGCGTGGATACGATCGTCGTGTTCGACGTGCATTGGCTCGTGAACAGCGAATACCACATCAATTGCGCGCCGGCTTTCGAAGGCGTGTACACCAGCAACGAACTGCCGCACTTCATCAAGAACATGCCGTACGCGTACCCCGGCAATGTCGGGCTCGGCCAGTCGATCGCCGAAGTCGCGAACGAAATGGGCGTGAAAAGCCGCGCGCACAGCGAGACCACGCTCGAACTCGAATACGGCACGCTGGTGCCGATGCGTTACATGAATGGCGACCGGCACTTCAAGACCGTCTCGGTGGCGGGCTGGTGCATGTGGCACGACCTCGCGACCAGCGCACGCTTCGGCCTCGCGGTACGCAAGGCGATCGAGGAACGCTACGACGGTACCGTCGCAATCCTGGCGAGCGGCTCGCTCAGCCATCACTTCGCCGACAACGGCACCGCCGAGCAATACATGCACAAGGTCTGGAATCCGTTTCTCGAACAGATGGACCGCAAGGTGGTCGATCTGTGGGAAGCCGGCGACTGGGCGACCTTCTGCGAGATGCTGCCGCTGTACAACGAGAAATGCTGGGGCGAAGGCGGCATGCACGACACCGCGATGCTGCTCGGCGCGCTCGGCTGGGATCGTTACGACGGCAAGGTCGAAGTCGTCACGCCGTACTTCGGCAGTTCGGGCACCGGCCAGATCAACGCGATCTTCCCGGTCACGCCGCTGCCCGCCTGAATCGGAACAAGGAGCCTGACGTGCCCCATCTGACACTCGAATACAGCGCCAATCTCGCCGACGCGGACAGCCTCGGTCAACTGTGCGGCGCGCTCGCGCAATGCCTCGACGCGCAGCGCGATGGCGAGCAGCGCGTCTATCCGCTCGGCGGTATCCGCGTGCGCGCGTTGCGCTGCGAGCAGTACTGCATCGCCGACGGCCGTCCCGACGCGGCGTTCCTGCACGCGAACCTGAAGATCGGCGCGGGCCGTTCGGACGCCGTCAAGAAGGCCACCGGCGACGCGCTGTTCGCGCTGATCAAACGGCATTTCGCCGACGCGTTCGAGCAGCACGGGCTCGCGTTGTCGCTGGAGATCGGCGAGTTCAGCGAGGCCGGCACGTGGAAGCACAACAACCTGCACGCACGGCTGAAGGGTTGACACGGCAAACCCCACGCGGCGCCAAAGCTTCCTCGCCGGGATTGACAGGCCAGTTTCACAGCCGTACTCCGGCTCATCGAGAACCGACATGCTAGACGAACACACCATCCATGCACTCGCGGCAGAACTCGACCACGCCGAGAAAACCCGCACGCAGGTGCGCCATTTCTCCGCCCGCTACCCGTCCATGACCGTCGCGGACGGTTACGCGATCCAGCGCGAGTGGGTCAAGCTCAAACTCGCCGAAGGACACGTGATCAAGGGCCGCAAGATCGGCCTCACGTCGCGCGCGATGCAGCGCTCGTCGCAGATCGACGAACCCGACTACGCGCCGCTGCTCGACAGCATGTTCATCGAGGCGGGCCAGGACATCCGCGTGGACCGTTTCATCGCGCCGCGCGTGGAAGTGGAACTCGCGTTCGTGTTGAGTAAGCCGCTCAAGGGCCCCGGCGTCACGCTGTTCGACGTGCTCGACGCGACCGCCTACGTGACGCCCGCAGTGGAAATCATCGACGCGCGCATCGAGCAGTTCGATCGCGACACCAAGGCGCCGCGCAAGGTCTACGACACGATCTCGGACTTCGCGGCGAACGCGGGCATCGTGCTGGGTGGGCGTCCGGTGCGTCCGCTCGATGTCGATCTGCGCTGGGTCGGCGCGCTGCTCTACAAGAACGGCGCGGTCGAGGAAAGCGGCCTCGCGGCCGCGGTGCTGAATCATCCGGCGACCGGCGTGGCCTGGCTCGCGAACAAGATCGCGCCGTACGACGAGTCGCTGAACGCCAACGACGTGATTCTCAGCGGCTCGTTCACGACGCCGATTCCCGCGCGCGCCGGCGACACGTTCCACGTCGATTACGGCCCGCTCGGCGGAATCGGCTTGAACTTCGTCTGAGTGCCGCCTGAAAGTTTTATCCGGCTATTCAGGCCCACCACCCTGATTCCTCGCTCAAAGACCACATATCGCCATGTCCCTACCGCACAACGCCTTCAAGCGCGCGATCCGCGAAGGCCAGCCGCAATTCGGCCTGTGGGCCGCGCTCGCCGATGCCTACGTGACCGAAGTGCTCGCCACGGCCGGCTTCGACTGGCTGCTGATCGACAACGAACACGCGCCGAACGACGTGCGCAGCACGCTCGCGCAATTGCAGGCGGTGGCCGCCTATCCGTCGCATCCGGTGGTGCGGCCGGTGCGCAGCGACAGCGCGCTGATCAAGCAGTTGCTCGATATCGGCGCGCAAACGCTGCTGCTGCCGATGATCGATACCGCCGGCCAGGCCGCCGACGCGGTCGCCGCGACCCGTTATCCGCCGCAGGGAATTCGCGGGGTCGGTAGCGCGTTGGCGCGCGCGTCGCGCTGGAATCGCATTCCTGACTATCTGCATGCGGCCGCCGGTGAGTTGTGCGTGCTGGTGCAGGTGGAGAGTCTGCAAGGGCTGGAGAATCTGGCGGCGATCGCGGCGGTGGACGGTGTCGACGGCGTGTTTTTCGGGCCGGCGGATCTGAGCGCGTCGATGGGTTTGCTGGGCCAGCCTGGCCACGCCAGCGTGCGCGACGCGATCCGTCAGGGCATCGACACGGTGCGTCGCGCGGGCAAGGCGGCCGGCGTGCTGGCGCCGGACCCGGCGATCGCGGCCGACTACCTCGCCGCAGGCGCGACCTTCGTCGCAGTCGGCACGGACACCGGCTTGTTGAGCCGCGCGGCGGCGGACCTGGCCGCGTCGTACAAGAACACCGCGAGCGCGGCGGCGCCAGTCAAGGGCGGATATTAAAGTTAAACGCGAGGGGCTTCATGCGCGAAGATTAACCGCGAGGTTTGACCCCGACGGTCAAGCGCAAAGCCAACCGCGAGAGCCAGCGCCGAACACCCGCCGCTCACTCCCCCGCCGGCCACGGCAAGCCCAGCGCCGACCAGTCCAGCTCGACGCCGATCACCGAGCGCTCCGCCGGGAACTGCAACGCCAGCGTCACCGCGATGCACGGCCGGCCGCTCGCGAGCGACAGATAAGGATTGCTCGCCACCGCGACACCCGGCAGCAGCACCGCATTACGGAAATACGGCCGATGGTCCCAGCGCGCGTCGCGCGGATTCGCGACCGGATGCAGCGACGCGCCGTCGCTGCTCCACGCCGGCCCCGGCAACTCATGGCCGATCTGCCGTCCCGAATCGTCGAGAATGAAGCAGCTGATGCAGCGCTCGAAAGTCGACAGCGACGCGAACGCCTGCTCCATCGCGACACCGCCGCGCAGCGCATCCGCGACCTGCCGCAGCGCCTCGCGATACGGCTCGACCTCGGACTCGAACATCGCATGCTGATGCGCGCGGCCTTGCGCGATCACGTCGAACGCGTCGTCGATGCGCCGGTGCACCGAGTCCGGCGGCACGATCTCCGCCGCCGGGCGGCCGAGCAGATAACCCTGCGCGAAATCCACGTTCGATTCCACCGCGAGAATCAGTTCCTCGGTCGTCTCGACTCCTTCGACCACCACCAGCATCCCTGCCTGATGCAGCAGCGACACGAGCTTAGGCAGGATCGGCTGCTCGGTGCCGGGACTGGTCGCGCGAATCAGTTCGCCGTCGAGCTTGACGAGGTCCGGACGGATGCGCAGCAGGCGGTCGAGATTCGACTGCCCCGCGCCGAAATCGTCGACGGCGATCAGGAAGCCGTGCTCGCGATACAGCGCCGCCGCCCGCGACATGTCGTCGACGCTGCCGCCGTGCGATTCGAGAATCTCCAGAATCACGCGCTCGGGCTCCAGCCCGACCGAGCGCACGATCTTCGCGAGCTGGTCCGCGTAGCCGTCCGCGATGAAGGTGGCCGGCAGAATGTTGAGGAACAGCCACGCGTCGCCGGGCAGCGACTTGCGCGCATTGCCCAGATGCACCGCATGACTCGCGCGGTCGAGCGCGCCTTCGTCGCTGGAAGGCTTCGGCGCGAACATCACGACCGGCGGCACCAGCGAGCCGTCGTCCTGCTCGCCGCGCAGCAGCGCCTCGAAACCGACCTGCTTCTGATGCGACAGACTGTAGAGCGGCTGGAAATGCGAAGTCAGGTAATAGTCTTCCCAGCGATGCCGGCGCGCGCCGCCATCCGCCGCGGTCTCGTCGCCGAGTAGCTGCAGCGCTTCGAGCGGCAGCGCGCGTTCGGCGCAGACGCGGTTGCGGCCCGAGTGCTTGGCGCGCAGCAGCGCCTCGTCGGCGCGATCGAGCAACACCATGATGCTTTCGCCGCGCCGGTGCTCGGCCACGCCGAAGCTCGCGGTCAGATGACCGTCCGGCCGCTCGATACCGGCGATCGCGCCGCGCAGCCGCTCGGCCAGATCCAGCGCGCCGCTCAGACCGTCGCGCCGCAGCACCGCGAACTCCTCGCCGCCGATCCGGCTCACGCTGTCGTCCGCCGAGGTCTCTTCCATCAGCACCTGCGCGACCTGGTACAGCGCGTGGTCGCCGACCGCGTGACCGAAGCGGTCGTTCAACGACTTGAAACTGTCGATGTCGAGAAAGATCGCGCTGATCCGTTCGTCGGATGCGTTCATGTCGAGCCGGCGCTCGGCCTGCTTGACGAACGCGCGGCGGTTTTGCAGACCGGTCAGCGGATCGGTCGCCGCGAGTTGCGCGAGCTGGCTTTCGAGCAGGAAGTGGTTACGCCGGAAACGATAGAAACCGAAGTGGAACACCGCCGAGGTCGGCATGCCGATCGCCGCGATCCACATCCACACGACCACGTCGACGTCGTGCGGGCGCGGCGCGCCGGACAGCAGCGCGAAGGCCGCCGCGTAGAACAGCACGGTGCCGGTGAAGTAATGCGTGGGCGTGAGCCACAGCGGCGCCGCGCAGATCGGAATCACCGCCATGGCCGGCAGCACCCACAGCAACGGCGCATCGACTCCCGCGACGTTCAGCGCCATGCCGCCCACCAGCACCTGCAGGTAGACCACGCCGATCACGCCGAACAGCCAGATCGATTTCGCGCGCGGCACCGCCAGCACCAGCAGCGCGAGCACGAGCGCGCACAGAAGCCGGTAGCCGAGCGGCGACGCCGGTCCGCCGACCAGATTGCGCGCGCCGACGAAGCACAGGAACGCGACCACGGTGAACGCCATCGTCACCGTGGAAAGCGGACGCTGATGTTCGAGCGAGCGCCGATGGAAGCGCTCGCGTAATCCGGAATCGGACAGATGTTGCGTGGAGTTGGAAAGCATATCGATAGATATCAGGCTGGTTCCGGTTACTCTGCCACTGGTTATCGGCAAACACCTGATGAATATTTAACCTTTCCACGCACCTTATGCTGTTCATGCGAACGGACGTTCGCTTCGGGTTGTTCCGTCCTTTCTCTTCTTATCCCTTCCCTTCGCGTTTCGGCTCGTTTCGTTTCGCCCTACGCCGTTTCGGTCGCGGCGGCCATCACGCGATTGCGGCCCGCGGCCTTGGCCGCATACAACGCGCCGTCCGCGCGCGCCATCAACTGCGCGAGCGATTCGCCGCGCCGATACTCGTCCACGCCGACGCTGAACGTGTAGCGCAAGCCGCCCGGCAGATCGGCCGCGGCGGTCGCGGCCAGGCTCGCACGCAGCCGGTCCAGTTGCTCGACCGCATCGGCGGCGTCGGTCGCGGGACACAGCACGCCGAATTCCTCGCCGCCCAGGCGCCCGAACAGATCGCCCTCGCGCAGACCGGCCGCGACGAACGCCGCGAAATGGCCGAGCGTGCGGTCGCCCGCCGCATGACCATGACGGTCGTTGACGGCCTTGAACGAATCGATGTCGATGATCGCCGCCGCCAGCGGCGTGCCGTCCTGCCGCGCGGCGTCGAGCAGCGCCTCGCCGCGCGTGATGAACGCGCGGCGCGCGAGCACGCCGGTCAGATCGTCGACGTTCGCGAGCCGTTCGAGCCGCTCGGCAAGCCGGTCGTGCGCGAGCATCACCACGCCGATCGACAGACACGGCGCCGCCAGCACGCCGAGCGCGAGAAAAATGATGTTCGACGGCGTGACCTGCATCAAACTGTTCTGCGACAGATGGCCCAGGCCATACAGCAGACCGCGGAAACTATGGCCGGCGCACAGCAGAACGGACGCTATCGCCACGAAGTAGTAGTTGTAGCGCGGCCGGTCCTTCGGCCGATAGCGCAATATCGTCGCGGCTAGCACGGCGTAGAGCGCCGCATGGAACGCCGACGCCACCACAACGCGGGCGGCGAAATCCGGCACGGCGAAGGTCCAGTAGATCATGCCCACGCAGACGGCGGCCACACCGGAATAGCCCAGCCACGCGCGCGGCGGACGGCCGAGAAAATGCCGGCAGCCCACTACCACCAGCCACAGCGACGCGGCCAGCAGCGTGTTCGACGCGATGAAGGTCAGCCAGCGCGGCCCGATGCCTTGCAGCGAAAACGCGAGCAGCGCGACGATCGCGAGCGCGTTGGCAACGATCCAGTGGCCGACGCCAGGAATGGCAACCCGCCATAGCGAGCCGAGGACGGCCATCGCCATCGCGCTCGATAAAACGGTGACCAGCAGGATACTGAGTGGATTGAGCATTGCAATATGTGGGTCGAACGATGTCGCGATGATGCCGGGCTGCGTTCAGCGCTGCCCCAATCATAGTTTGAGTGCGCATGACGATGGAAAGAATCGGCAAGAATTTCTACATAGACAAAACCCGCATTGCCGTTTAACCAGTTGCTCACTCGCCACGCATTCGCCATTGAAAAGAAAAGCTAAATGCCCGCGCGAAAACGGCCGTTATCACGGATAGGTCGCATGCGAAGCGGGCGGAATTACATCGGGTCGTCATGCAAAGGCGGTATCGCGCTGCAATCAGGAAAAATTACGTAATCGGAATGCATCCGCCGCAATCGATTGCGCGTATAAAAGCAGACGATTGGGAAGTGGATAAAAGTTAATGTCTTAAGTAGACTCCTGCCGAACTGGGTCGGACCCACCTGGCAGACCGGTAAAACTAACCTAAGGTGCGCGCAAACCCCGCTTTCCCGAAACACTTTTGCTTTGCCCGCTCCCCGACTCATTGCCGCCGTCTGAACCGGCAGGCGCAACGGCTCTTTCCGGAAACCATGGTCCCCATTCTCGATTACCTGCTGGAACGTCAAATTTCGCCACAATGGCGCGGCATGCTGAACGCCCTGGCGACCGAATTCGAAGCACAGATCGGCGGCGCCGAATTGCGGCAATTGATGCATCGCGTCGGTACCCGTTTCGCGGCTGCGCATCCGCTGCCCGCCTGCGGCTCGACTGCCGAACTCGAACGCACGTTGAATCTGGCCTGGCACGAGATGGATTGGGGTTACGTCGAACTGGCGGACGAAGCCGAGTCGTTGCGGATCGTCCACTATTGCTCGCCGCTGCTGGCATTCGGCGGCTCCGCTCTGACGTGGACGCCGGCCTTTCTCGAAGGCGTGTATCAGACGTGGTTGAGCGCGCTCGGTGCGCAAGGTTTGTCGGTCGCGCAAACGAGCGGCTATGGCGAGGACACCGCGATCGAATTTCGTCTCGGGCGTCATCCGGTCTGAGCGCGTCCGGCGGTCAGTCATTGATTAAGACGGTGGCACTATGAGTTCATCCAGCGACATCGAAAAACTCTTCGATCATTTCGGCGGCGACGCCAATGCGTACCAGGAAATCGGCCGCGAGAACGAGGCGCGTTCGGCGCGCACCCGCTGGCCGCTGCTGGTGACGCTGGATCTGAGTCAGCCGGCCATTCCCGCGATCGGGCAGCAGCGCGCGGCACGGCCGCAGGCACCGGTCGCTGCAACCCAGGCGGACGATGCGTCGGGCGTCGCTGCGTCCGCCGATACGACGCCCAAGGATGCCGCTTCGGTGACGCGCGCGAAGGCGCCGTTGTTCACGCGCTCGCACCGGCGCGATATTCCGCCGGTGGTGACGCCGGTCGCGCAGCCGGCGACGCCGCGCGGCGCATCGCGTTTCGGCGACTTCGACGCGCTCGATACGCTCGCGAAAATCGACGCGGTGACGCAAGGGATGCCGGCAGCAGCAAGGGGCGACGCGGCGGCGGCTCAATCGGCAAATCAGTCGGCCACTCAACCGGCCGCGCCGGCAGCCGCGCACAACGCAGCATCTTCGCAGCAAGCTGCGGCGCCGATTGCACCGCAACCCGTTCAGGCCACGCCGCCAGCGATTCCTCCGGTGCAACAGGCTGGGCCTGTTGCATCTGTTGCGCCGATTGCGCCGATCGCACCGGTCACGCCCGTTGCGCCAGCCGCGCCCGTTGCCTCGATCGCGCAGCCCGCCGCGCCAGCGTCCGCGTCCGCGTTTGCCGCGCTGGCCCGCGCCCCGGCTAGCGCCGTGCCGCCCGCCGTGCGCGTTCCATTCCACGCAGCGGCCGCGCAACCCGCCCCCCCGGCGCAACCCGCCGCGCAACCGTGGACGCAGCCGCAAACTTCATCCACGACGCCATCATGGCTGCAGGCGCGCGCGCAAACGCCATCGCCGGCACCCGCGCCCGCGGCGCCCGCCGCGCCGGCCTCGATTCTCGGCAAACTGTTCGCCACGCAATCCACGGCGTCACGGCAACCGGCTCCCGCCGCCTCCACCGGTTCGGCGCCGTTGCAATCGGTGTTCGACCGTCTGCGCGGCACGCCCGCCCAGCCGGTTGCCGCGCCGGCCGGCGCTCCGCGCGCCGCCGCGCTCGCCCCCTCCAACTCGTGGCTGGTCAACGGCCCTCGTCGCTCATGAAAGTCATCGCGGTGGTGTCCGCCAAAGGCGGGGTTGGCAAGACCACCCTCGCCGCCAATCTCGCTTCCGTGCTGGCCGCCGGCGGCCGCCGCGTGATCGCGATCGACCTCGATCCGCAGAACGCGCTGCGTCTGCACTTCGGCGTGCCGCTCGACAGCATCGACGGTCTGTCGCGCGCCACGCTGACCGGCGACGCGTGGCAGTCGGTGCTGTTCGACGGCGTCGACGGCGTGACCGTGTTGCCCTATGGCGCGGTGCTGGAAGAAGACCGCCGTCGTTTCGAGGCGCACATCGACCAGGACCCGCGCTGGCTCGCGCAGGCCTTGCAGAACCTGCGGCTCGACGCGTCGGACGTGGTCGTCATCGACACGCCGCCGGGTTCGTCCGCCTACGTGCGCGCCGCGCTGAGCACGGCGACCTTCGCGCTGAACGTGGTGCTCGCCGACGCCGCCTCGTACGCGGCGATTCCGCTGATGGAGCGGCTGATCGACACCTACGCCGCGCCGCGCGCGGAGTTCGGCGGCGAAGGCTACGTGGTCAACCAGATCGACCAGTCGCGCCAGTTGACCAAGGACGTGCTGAAGGTCTTGCGCCAGATGCTCGGCGAGAAGCTGTTCCCCGGCGTGATCCATCTGGACGAAGGCGTAAGCGAAGCGCTCGCCTGCGACACCACGCTGATTCACTACGATCCACTCAGCCAGGCCGCCGCCGATTTCCGCGCGTGCGGCACCTGGCTGATGGCGGCGGTCGATGCGATCGCCGTCTCGCCGAGGAACGTCGCATGAGCACGGCACCGTCGCAGGACCTCGAAGGCGCTGAAAACTCGCGGCTCGAACATTTCGTCGACGCGCGCTTCTGGAACAGCCGCATCGTCACCGGCCTGGTCACGCTGTTCGCGCTGGTCATGCTGTACTTCGTGTTCACGGTGCCGCTCGCGTTCTACGAGCAACTGACCTTCGCGACCTGCTGTTTCATCACCGCGCTGCTGTTCCGCCGCCTGCCGGGCCGTTACGCGACGATGGTGATGATCATGCTGTCGGTGGTCACCTCGGGCCGCTACATGTACTGGCGGCTGACCGCGACCACCTACTGGGAACATCCGCTCGACGCCGCCTGGGGTCTGCTGCTGGTGTCCGCCGAAGTCTATTCGACGCTCGTGCTGATGCTCGGCTACTTCCAGACCGCGTGGCCGCTCAAGCGCAAGCCGATGCCGCTGCCCGCCTCGCGCGACCAGTGGCCGACCGTCGACGTGTTCATTCCGACCTATAACGAGCCGCTGTCGGTGGTGAAGCCGACCATCTACGCGGCGCTCGCGCTGGACTACCCCGCCGAGAAGATCGCGATCCACGTGCTCGACGACGGCCGCCGTCCCGAGTTCAAGGCGTTCTGCGAGGACGTCGGCGTCAACTGGACGATCCGCACGCACAACCGCCACGCGAAGGCCGGCAACATCAACGAAGCGTTGAAGATCACCAGCGGCGAATACCTCGCGATCTTCGACTGCGATCACATTCCGACCCGCTCGTTCCTGCAGATCGGCCTCGGCTGGTTCCTGCGCGACAAGCTGCTGTCGATGCTGCAGACGCCGCACCATTTCTTCTCCGCCGACCCGTTCGAACGCAATCTCGGCACCTTCCGCAAGGTGCCGAACGAAGGCGAACTGTTCTACGGCCTCGTGCAGGACGGCAACGACTTGTGGAACGCGACCTTCTTCTGCGGTTCGTGCGCGCTGCTGCGCCGGAATATGGTGGAAGAGATCGGCGGCATCGCGGTCGAAACCGTCACCGAAGACGCGCATACCGCGCTGAAGCTGCACCGTCTCGGCTACACCACCGCCTATCTGGCGATTCCGCAGGCGGCCGGGCTCGCGACCGAATCGCTGTCGGGCCACATCGGCCAGCGGATTCGCTGGGCGCGCGGCATGACGCAGATCTTCCGGATCGACAATCCGCTCGCCGGCAAGGGCCTGAAAATCGGTCAGCGCTTGTGCTATCTGAACGCGATGATGCACTTCTTCTACGGCATCCCGCGTCTGGTGTTCCTGACCGCGCCGCTGTCGTATCTGTTCTTCGGCGCGCACGTGATCGAAGCCGCCGCCAGCACGATCGCGATCTACGCGCTGCCGCACATGATGCACGCGAGCATCACCAACTCGCGGATGCAGCGCTCGTTCCGCCATTCGTTCTGGGCCGAGGTCTACGAATCGGTGCTGGCCTCGTACATCACCGCGCCGACCCTGCTCGCGCTGATCAACCCCAAGCTCGGCAAGTTCAACGTGACGGCCAAGGGCGGTCAGATCGAGAAGAACTATTTCGACTGGGCGATCTCGCGGCCGTATCTGTTCCTGCTGCTGCTGAACCTGATCGGCTTCTGCGTGGGCATCGTCCATATCTATTTCAACTGGCATCTGCGCAGCGTGGTGCAGACCACCGTGCTGAACCTCGGCTGGACCACCTACAACATGCTGATTCTCGGCGCGAGCGTGGCCGCCGCGAGCGAGCGCCGGCAGATTCGCGCGGTGCACCGCGTGGCGATGCAGATGCCGGTGATGCTGAAGTTCTCGACCGGCCGCACGCTCGCCTGCGAAACCATCGACTACTCCGAAGGCGGCGTCGGCGTCGCGCTGCCCGCCGCGATCCAGGTGCCGATGCACGAACGCGTGACCGTCTCGCTGTTTCGCGGCGACGAGGAATACGCGTTCCCCGCGACGGTCGGTTTCACCGCGCCGGGCCGCGTCGGTTTGCGCTTTTCGCAGTTGACGCGCGAGCAGGAGTACGAATTCGTGAAGACCACCTTCGCCCGCGCCGATGCATGGACCGGCTGGGCCGAGGGGCGTCAGCAGGACACGCCGCTGCGCGGCCTGTCGCATGTGCTGTCGGTCGGCGCGCGCGGCATTCTGGGTCTGTTCGAGCATCTTTACGCCGACCTTCGCAGTTCGATGAAAAGCCGTCCTGTGGACGTCAAGAAGCTAAAAACCAAAGACTGACCTATGCGTAACCGGATGGCGAAGGCACACAACGAACGCTCGCACGACGAGCGCGACGGCAACGAGGCAGCAGCGCGACCGGACGCGCTTCATGGCAGACGTCATGAAGCGGTGCGTGACGCGCTTCATGGCGCGACGCGCGGCGAGACCCGCGGTTTTTCCGGCAGCGTCGGCTCGCGGCGTCTGATGCGCGGGCTCGCCTGCTGGCTCGCGCTGCAGACCGCATTGGCGGCGCCGCTCGCATCGGCGGCGGAAACCATCGCGGCGGCGGCCGGCGGCGCGACGCAAGCCGGCCAGATCGCGCAGATGCCGGCCGGCGCGCAGTCCGCGGCCGGCGCGGCGGCCCTGCCCGCCGCCACCGGCGTCGGCAGCGTGCCGCCGCCGAGCCCCGCCGTGCCCTACGATCCGAACACGCTCGCGCAAGCCGCCCTCGCCACGCCGACGCCCGCGCTCGCCGCGTCGTCGGTGAAGGCGCTGGGCATCAAGACGCCGACCACCGCCGAGCCGGGCACGCTGGTGCCGGGCGGCCGCCGTCAGACGCTGAACTTCGCCGATCTCGGCGCGCTCGATCCGCTGCAATTGCGCGGCACCGACGGCCAGAACGGCGTCGCGTTCTCGGTGCGCAACGACGAAGTGGTGACCGGCGCGATCCTGCATCTGGTGTACAGCTATTCGCCCGCGCTGCTGCCGAATCTCTCGCAACTGAAAGTGCTGGTGAACGGCGAAGTGGCCGCCACCCTGCCCGTGCCGCACGAACAGTCCGGCATGCTGGTGGCGCGCGACGTGTCGATCGATCCGCGCTTCATCACCGAGTTCAACCACCTGAACGTGCAGTTGATCGGCCACTACACGACGCGCTGCGAAGACCCGGCCAACTCGTCGCTGTGGGCCACCGTCAGCAATGCGAGTTCGCTCGACCTGACCTACGCGTCGCTCGCCAGCAAGGCGGATCTGGCCGCGCTGCCGCAGCCGTTCTTCGACCGCCGCGACGTGCGCCGTCTCGAACTGCCGTTCGTGTTCCCGCAGAAACCGGGCGCCGCGACCCTCGAAGCGGGCGGCATCGTCGCGTCGTGGTTCGGCGCGCTCGCCGGCTATCGCGGCGCGGTGTTCCCCGCGCAACTGGACAACGCGCCGCTGTCGGGCAACGCGGTGGTGTTCGCCACCTCGGACCAGCGCCCGGCCGGCGTCGACATTCCGCCCATCTCCGGGCCGACCATCGCCGTGGTGGATCGCGTCGCGCCCGCGCGCGGCCGCCTGCTGCTCGTGCTCGGGCGTACCGAAGCCGAACTGAAGACCGCCGCGAAGGCGCTCGGCATCGGCCAGAACACGCTGACGGGGGCGAGCGCCACCATCACGCAGTTGAACGAACTCGCGCCGCGCGCGCCGTACGACGCGCCGAACTGGCTGCCGACCAACCGTCCGGTGCGCTTCGGCGAACTCGCGGACGCGCGCGACCTGACCGTCTCCGGCTACGACGCCGACGCGGTGCGCGTGAATCTGCGCGTGCCGCCCGATCTGTTCATGTGGCACACCAAGGGCGCGCCGATCGATCTGCGTTACCGCTACACGGTGCGGCCGCACGTCGACCGTTCGTCGCTGAACGTGAGCATGAACAGCGGCTTCGTGCAGTCGCTGCCGATTCCGGCCGAGTCGGCCTCGGTGTTCGATCTGAGCCATTACTTCGCACGCGTGCTGCCGGACAAGACCGCCGAGGCCCGCCGCACCGTCTACATTCCGCCGCTGCTGCTCACGCCGCGCTCGCAGGTGCGTCTGCACTTCTACTACGACATTCCCGACACCGGCGAATGCCACGGCCGCCTGCTCGACAACGTGGTCGGCGCGATCGATCCGAACTCGACCATCGACCTGTCGTCGTTCCCGCACTACATGGCGCTGCCGGATCTGGCCGCGTTCGCCAACAGCGGCTTCCCGTTCACGCGCATGGCGGACCTCTCCGAGACCGCGGTGATCCTGCCGAACGACGCCGATTCGAGCGACTACAGCCTGTATCTGCTGACCATGGGGCGGATGGGCGCCTCGACCGGCTACCCGGTGAACGGCGTGAGCGTCGATACGGCCGATAACGTCGACAAGTTCGCCGACAAGGATCTGCTGATCTTCGGCGCGCCGGGCAAACAGCCGCTGCTGCAACGCTGGGCCAAGTCGATGCCGTTCTCCAGCGACGGCGATTCGCGCACCTTCCAGCTCTCCGACATCGTCTTCAAGCTGGAGGACTGGTGGCACGGCGAACGCGGCGTCGAGCGCACGCCCGCACGCGCCGACCTGACGCTCGTCAGTTCGAACGGCGACGCGCTGCTGACCGGCTTCGAATCGCCGCTGAAGAAGAACCGCAGCGCGGTCGCGCTGGTGAGCGCGGCCGGCCAGTCCGACGCCGATCTCTCCGCCGCCCTGCTCGACGCCGACGTGCTGCCGGAAATTCAAGGCGCGATGGCCGTGATCCACGGCCGCAGCGTGACCATCACGTCGAACGGCGACGCGTACTATGTCGGCCATTTGTCGCCGCAGGAGTATCTGCGCTGGGCGCTGTCGTCGCATCCGCTGCTGTTGATGCTGGGCGGCGTGCTCGCCGCGCTGATCATCGCGGGTCTGTTCTACCGGACGCTGCGCGCGATCGCCGCGCGTCGCCTGAAGGACTGAGGGCTGTTTATGCGGTTTCGAATCAGCAGGAAAACCTGTCTCGCGCTGACGCTCGGCCTCGCCGCGTCGGCGAGCTTCGCCAACATCGTGAAGGTCGCGCAAACCTCTGCCGGACCGGCCGCCTGTGGCGACTGGACCGGCTACCGGACGTTCGTCGAGCGTTTCGTGCAGGCTGACGGCCGCGTGATCGACTACTCGACGCCGACCCAGCAGACCACGTCCGAAGGCCAGTCGTACGGAATGTTCTTCGCGCTGGTCGCGAACGACCGCCCGACCTTCGACCGGCTGCTCGCGTGGACCCGCACCAACCTCGCGGGCAACCAGTTCGACGCGCAGAACATGCGCCTGCCGTCATGGCAATGGGGCCGGAAAGCGGACGGCTCGTACGGCGTGCTCGATCCGAATTCGGCGTCCGACTCCGACCTGTGGATCGCCTACGACCTGCTGCAGGCCGGCCGTCTGTGGAAAGAGCCCAGCTACACGCAACTTGGCCAGGCGCTCGCCACGCAGATCGCGCGCGAGGAAATGACCACGCTGCCGGGCGTCGGCCCGATGCTGCTGCCCGGACCGCAAGGCTTCAAGACCGGCGGCGTGACGCGGCTCAATCCGAGCTATCTACCGCTGCCGGTGATCCGCGCGCTTTCGCACGAGCAGCCGAACGGTCCGTGGGGCAAGCTCGCCGACAGCGCGCTCAAGCTGATCAAGACGACCGCGCCGCAAGGCTTCGCGCCCGACTGGGCGGCGTGGCAGAACGGCCAGTTCGTGGTCGATCCGAAAAACGGCGACACCGGCAGCTACGACGCGATCCGCGTCTATCTGTGGGCCGGCCTGACCTCCGCCGCCGATCCGCTCGCCAAACCGTGGCTCGCGGCACTCGGCGGCATGCGCACGAAGGTCGCGCAAACCGGCATTCCGCCGGAGAAAGTCTCGTCGACCAGCGGCACCGCCAGCGGCGAAGGTCCGCTCAGCTACTGGGGCGCGCTCGCGCCGTACTTCAAGGCGCTCGGCGACGAGCGCGGACTCGGCCTCGCGCGCACGCATCTCGCGGCGCTCGACGCCAGCGTGCCCGGCCGCGAGCCGGTTTACTACGATCGTGTGCTGGGCTTGTTCGGCACGGGGTTTATCGACGGCCGCTACCGCTTCGACGAAGCCGGCCGTCTCGTGCCTGCCTGGAGAAACGCATGCGACTGAGCGCCCTCGCGTTGTCACTGCGCTACGCGCTGAGCGTCACGGCCGTCTGCTATGTGGCGATGGCCGCGCCCGACGCGCTCGCGCAAGCACCGAAAGATCCGTTGAGCGTGCTGATCGATCAGGGCAAGTACTGGCAGTCGCATCAGCGCGGCGACCTCGCCGAGCAGGCGTGGCTGAAAGTGCTGCGCCTCGATCCGAAACAGCCCGACGCGCTCTACGGGATGGGCATGGTGCTCGCCGACCGCAAGGACGGCGCGGGCGCGCAGCAATATCTGGCGCGCCTGAAAGCGGTCGCGCCGAGCTATCCGAATCTGGATGAACTCGGCCGCCGGCTCGGCGAATCGAGTCTGCGCGACCAGACCGTGAACGACGCGCGGCGCCTCGCGCAAAGCGGCCAGAGCGCGAGCGCGGTGCAGGAGTATCAGCGCGCGCTCGCCGGCAAACCGGCCACGCCCGAACTGCAGCTGGAGTACTACCAGGCGCTGTCGGCGACGCCGCAGGGTTGGGACCAGGCGCGCCGCGGCCTCGAACAGCTCGCGCGCGACAACCCCGACGACCCGCGCTATGCCCTCGCCTACGCGCAGCATCTGACCTATCGCGACGTGACGCGGCGCGACGGCATCGCGCGCCTGCAGAAACTGGCGACGGACAACACGGTCGGCGCATCCGCGAAAAAGAGCTGGCGCCAGGCGTTGCTGTGGCTCGACGCGCGTCCTTCGGACTCCGCGCTGTACGAGTCGTATCTGCAAAGCGCCGGCGACGACGCCGCCGTCAAGGCGCGCTTCGATTCGATGGTGCAGCAGGACAAGGCGGCCCGCGAACGCGCGCAGGAAAACGCCGCGACCGACGCGCGCGGCCGCACCATCGCCGACGGCTTCGCCGCGCTCGACAAGGACGACGTCGCGACCGCCCGCGCGAAATTTTCCGCGGTGCTCGCCACCAGTCCGAACGACGCGGACGCGCTCGGCGGCATGGGCGTCGCCGCGCTGAAGCAGGAGCATTTCGCCGAGGCACGCAACTATCTGGAGCGCGCGTCGCGCAGCGGCAATCCCGCGCGCTGGAAAACCGCGCTCGACAGCGCGACCTACTGGACCTACACCAGCGACGCGATCGGCGCGCGCAGCAACGGCGAGTTCGCGAAGGCGAAGTCGCTGTTCGAGCGCGCGATCGCGATGAATCCGTCCGATGTCACCGCCCAGGTGCTGCTCGGCGAGATGCTGCTCGCCAACGGCGACCCGAGCGGCGCCGAACAGGCGTACCGGATGGCGCTGCGCCGTCAGGCCGACAACCCCGACGCGGTGCGCGGACTGGTCGGCGCGCTCGCCGCGCAGGGTCGCGGCGACGAGGCGCTGCAATTCGCCAATCAGTTGAACGCCGAACAGCAGACCAAGGCCGGCGGCATCAACCGTCTGCGTGGCGAAGCGCAGGCGGCCCAGGCGCGCGCCGCCGAAGCGCGCGGCGACCTCGGCAGCGCGCGCAGCCTGTTCGAGGACGCGCTGCTGAATACGCCCGACGACCCGTGGCTGCGTCTCGATCTCGCGCGCATCTACGTGCGCCAGGGCGCGGTCGCGAACGCGCGCAGCATGATGGACGGCCTGCTCGCCGCGCATCCCGACATGACCGACGCGCTGTATGCGAGCGCGTTGCTGTCGGCGGAAACCCAGGACTGGTCGGCGGGTCTTGCGCAGCTCGAACGGATTCCGGCCGCGCAGCGCACCGACGCGATGACGACCTTGCAGCATCGGCTGTGGGTGCATCAGCAGGCCGATCTCGCGACGCGCATGGCGCGCGCCGGCCAGAACCCGCAGGCGCTGGCGACGCTGCATGCGGCCGAACCGGTCGCCGGCAACAGTCCCGAACTGATCGGCGTGATCGCCGCCGCCTACCAGCAGGCCGGCGACCCGAACCGCGCGCTCGGCCTCGTGCGCAGCGCGATGAACGCGGCGCCGGGCAACACCGATCTGTTGCTGCAATACGCGGGCATTCTGTCGGCCACGCATCAGGAAGCCGAACTCGGCTCGGTGATGCGCCGCCTCGCCGCGATGCCATTGACGCCGCAACAGCGCACCGATTTCGGCAATCTGAATCTCGGCATCGTCATCAAGCAGTGCGATACGGTGCGTCAGCGCGGCGACCTCGCCAGCGCGTACGACGTGATCGCGCCGTGGCTCGCGGCCATGCCGGACAACCCCGATCTGCAGGCCGCGCTCGGCCGTCTCTATACCAGCGCGGGCGACGATCGCAACGCGCTCGCCAGCTACCGCGTCGCGTTGCAACGCAAGCCCGACGACCTCGATCTGGTGCAGGCGGCGATTCCCGCCGCGGTCGGCGCGAAGCAGTTCAGCTACGCCGAGACGCTCGCGAATCAGGCGCTGCGCGCGGCGCCCGGCGATCCGGCCGTGCTCGCCACGGTCGGCCGCATGTATCGCGCGGAAGGCAAGCTGTCGCTCGCGCAGACGTATCTGCAACGCTCGCTGGTCGCCGCCAATACGCCGCTGATGGCCAACGCGCCGCGCACGCCGGCGAGCAACGTGCCGCGCGGCTGGGAAGTGGCGATGCGCCGGATCGGCGCGACGCCGCTGCCGGGCACCAATCCGTTCGAAGGCAAAACCGCTACCGTCACCCCGTCCGACGCCGACGCCGCCGCGCTGGCCGGCGGCAATTACTCCGCCGCGCGCGCCGCGCTTCCGTACTCGCAGTCTTCCTTGCCGACACAGACCGTGCCGAACTATCCGCCGCCCACGCAGCCCGCGCCGTACGTCGCGCCTTATTCGGCGCCCGCGCAGCCTTATGCGCCGAACGCCGCGCCCGCCACCCTGCCGTACAACGCCCCGCGTCCCGCCGTGAATTCGGGCGGGTATGGTCAGGACACTTACGGGTCGAGCCAGTCGGGCGCGCCGTTGCAGCCGTATCCGGGACAGGGGGCGGCGCCGGGGGCTTATCAGCAGCAAGCGCCGCAGCAGGCACAGGTGCCGCAGCAGCCGCAGCAGCCGTATAACGCGGGGTATGCGCAGCCGCAGTCCGGTTACGCGCAGCCGCAGCAGCCGTATAACGGCGGCTATGCGCAGCAGCAGCCGTATCCGCAGCAGGCGCCGGACGGCTACGCCGCCACGCCCTGGCCGATGTCGCCGGCTGCGCGCGAAGCGCAGGCCAACGGCGGATCGATGCAGACGCAACCGTATGCGCCGTACGGTTCGACGGCAAAACGCACCACGACTAAAAAGCAGACCACCGCGAAGAACAAACGCGCTTCGACGACATACGCCCAGGCGCCCTACGGGCAACAGCAAGGTTATCCGCAGCAGCAGGGTTATTACGCCCAGCAGCCGTATCCGCAGCAACAACAGGGTTACGCGCAACAGCCGTATCAACCGTACCCGCCGCAGCAGCAAGGCTACGGGCAGCCGTACCAGCCGCAACCGCCGCAGGCCTATCCGAATCAGGGCTACTACGGGCAGCAGCAGCCGTACATTCCGCAGCCGCCGACCGGTTATGCGCAGGCGTACTACCCGCAGCAAGGCGCCGCGGACGGCAGCAACTACGCGCCGTCGAACGTGGCGAACACGCAGACGCTCGGCGTCGCGGAAGAACTCGCGCAGGTCAATCGCGAGCAGTCGAGCAGCGTGTCCGGCGGGATCGTGTTCCGCAACCGCTCCGGCGAGGACGGCCTGTCCACTCTCACCGACATCGAAGCGCCGGTGCAGGGACGCATCAAGGCGGGCAACGGCCACATCGTCGTGACGGCCACGCCCGTCACGCTCGACGCGGGTACGGCGGCCGGCAGCACGTCGACGCTCGCGCGCTTCGGCGCGGGTCTGTCGAACAACACGTCGGCCACCGCGGCGATCGCCGGCAGCAATACGTACGGCAGCCAGACCGCGAGCGGCGTGGGCCTGTCGCTCGGCTACGAGAACCGCAGCGTCAGCGCCGACGTCGGCGTGACGCCGCTCGGCTTCCCGCAGAAGAACATCGTCGGCGGCGCGCAGTACAACGGCGCGATCACCGACAAGGTCACCTACTCGCTCGCGATCGCGCGCCGTGCGGTGACCGACAGTCTGCTGTCGTACGCGGGTGCACGCGATGCGGGCTCGGGCCTCGAATGGGGCGGCGTCACGTCGAACGGCGGCCTCGCGAGCCTCGCGTGGGACGACGGCACGAGCGGGCTGTATGTGAACGCGTCGTTCCAGCACTACATGGGCCAGAACGTCCAGAGCAACAACTCGTACAAGGGCGGCGGCGGCGTTTATACGCGTCTGTTGAAGGACGCCGATCAAACGCTCACGGTCGGCGTGAACACGACGCTGATGACGTACAACAACAACCTGTCGTACTTCACGTACGGGCAAGGCGGTTACTTCAGTCCGCAGCAGTACATGATCCTGAACCTGCCGGTCGAATGGATGGGCCGCAACGGCGCGTTTACTTACGACGTGAAGGGTTCGATCGGCGTGCAGCACTATCGTGAAGATGCATCGAACTACTTCCCGCAGAACCCGGATATGCAACGAAATGCGGCGGGATTCGCGCAACTGGTCGGCTCGACCGTGGACAGCGGCGCGGTTTATCCTGGCCAGAGCAAGACCGGCGTGTCGTATTCGTTGAGCGCCGTCGGCGAGTATCAACTCGCGCCGCAACTGGCGTTCGGCGCGACCGCGTCGCTCGGCAATGCGTATGAATACCGCGAGTGGCTTGCGGCGATTTACGTGCGTTATAGCTTCAGCAAGCAGACCGGCTTGCAGCCGTTCCCGCCGACGCCGCTGACTTCGCCTTATCTGTCGTTGTCGAATTGATGGTGCGGGCGGGTGAAGGGTGAGCGTTAAGGATAAGGACTGAAGACTGCAGGCTGACGCGAGGTTTCGCGCCTCGTGGTTTTCGGGTGGTACGCGGCGGCGGTGTGAGTGGTTTTTCACACCGCCGCCGTTGCGTTTACGGCGGTCTTTTTTTCTGACCGCCTGGTTTCGTCGTTCAGGTATCCCGGCGTTCGGTCGCGTAACGCCGGCAATGTTCCAGATAGCCGGCCGAGTGACTGCTCACCAGTTCGACGATGCTTTTCCAGAGCCAGCCGGGCGCATCCAGGGTCTTCGAGCGATTGCGCCGCAGTTCGGTCAGCCAGGCTTTGCGTTCGACGCTATCCATCTGCCGCGCGTGCGCGTTACCCACTACCAGCGCGAGAAAGCGTGCCGCCTTCATCGCTTCGTCGCGGGTCAGCTGTTCGATGGTCAGCTTCATGTCCTGCGGCAGCAACTCGCGAATCACCACCGCGCGGTCCTGCAGACGCGCCGCCCGCATCCGTTCGCCCAGCGATGGCGACAGATGCCGCGCGCCCTCCACCACCCGCTCGGCGTTATCGCGCGGCATCCGCACGCCGGGATAGCGCGGCGCCGCGGCCTGCGCCGCTTCCTTGATGTCGATCAGGCAGAGGTCGTCGCCCTCCATCGCGGCGCCGTCGATGTCGAGCAGCACCGCGTAACGCAAGCGTCCCAGCGAGCTGCAGCCTTTGACCCAATATGCGGCGTCGAGGACGTCGACGTCGGCATCGTCGCCCGCGCCGCGCAGCATGGTCGCAAGCCGTACCAGCGAGCCTTTCTCGAACAGCTTGCCGATCTCGCGCCGCTCGCTCTTGCCCAGCGGCCAGAAGCGCGCGCCGAGCGGGATGCTCGGTTCGATGTCTTCGATCCGCTCCTCCGCCAGATGACGCCATGAGCGGCGCACCGCCTCCTTCATCACCACGCGCACCGCCTCGGGTTTTTCCGCGTGGATGTCGGCGTCGCCGGCGGCTTCGTCGAACGCGCGCTCGTAGCCGTCCGCGAGCGCTTCCATCATGCGCACCGTCGTTACGCCGGGCAGATCGGAGCCGCGTGCAGCCGTCGCCAGCGAGAGGCCAAGGCGGATCAGATCGTGCGCCGGGTTGCCGATCACGGTCTGATCGAGATCGCGAATCTGGATTTCGACGCGACCTTGCGCATCGGCGACCGGGCCGAGATTGCCGGTGTGGCAATCGCCGCAGATCCAGATCGCGGGGCCCTCCGGCAAGGTGTGACTCTCCATGCCGTCGAGCCATTCGTAGAACTTGCCGGTGTTGCCGCGTACGTAGGCGTGCGCCGAGCGCGCCATGCGTGCGTTGCGGCGCGTGATGAGCAGCGCCTGGCGGGCGTCGGGTTTCGGGAGTTTGCTGCGTGGGGATGTTTTCTTCGGCATCTTCGGGTCCGCTTTTTATTGGTGTTCGAGGTGTGCGTGTTGGGTGTGCGTTGGTGTTTGTCTGTTCTGCGTTTGGTGTGTCTGCTCTGCGCTTTTTTTCGCTTGTTCTGCCTCAGCTTGCGCCCGGCGGCGTGGGCGGGCAAGTGTCCGGAGCAGGAAATGGGCCCGAGGCTTTCGTTTTCAGTTCAGCAGTGCGACGGGCGCTATTGAGCGCTTGAAACGACGGGCGCGATGAGCGAGCGCGATGGGTGACCGCGATGCCGACGTCACAACGTTGTGACCTACAATGATTCGACCCGCCCGGTCGGTGCGCACGCTTTGACACTCGGGACTTCGATCATGGACATCCTCTGCGGCACCGCCGGTTGGACCGATAAGACGCTGATCGCCTGCAAGCGCTTCTACCCGCGCGGCAGTAATAGCGCCGAAGCGCGTCTGCGGTTTTACGCGTCGCAATTCCCGCTGGTCGAAGTCGATTCCGCTTATTACGCGATGCCTTCGGCCAGCAACGCGCAGTTGTGGACCGAGCGCACGCCTGATGGATTCACGTTCAATTTCAAGGCGTTCCGGTTGTTCACCGGACACCAGACCTCGCCGGATGCGCTACCCAAGGACATTGCGATGGCGTTGCCCGCGGGTATCGTCGGCCCCCGCAAAAAGAACGTGTACTACCGCGATCTGCCCGCCGATATCCTCGATGAATTGTGGCGCCGCTATCGCGAAGCGCTTGAACCGTTGCGCTTGAGTGGCCGGCTCGGCGCGGTGCTGTTTCAGTTCGCGCCGTGGATTACGCGCGCGCCAGAGGGTGTTGCGCTTGTCGATGAATGCAGAAGCCGTATGGCGGGCTATCTGATCGCTGCGGAGTTTCGCAATCAGTCATGGTTCGATGCGGAGCATGTGGCATGGTCGCTGGAATTTCTGCGTGAACGCGGCATCGTGCATGTGATCGTCGATGCGCCGCCGGATGTGACGAATCGCGTGCATACGGTGTGGGAAGTGACGCATCCTGAGTTGGCGATGGTGCGATTGCATGGACGCAATACGCAAACGTGGAGCGCGACGGGCGCAGCGAGCGCGGCGGATCGGTTTGATTACGATTACAGCGAGGAGGAGTTGCGTGAGCTTGCGGAGCCGATTCGGGCGATTGCGACGAAGGCCGGAAGGACACATGTGATTTTTAATAACTGCTTTGAGGATCAGGGACAGAGGAATGCGAGAGTGTTGGGGGGGATTTTGGGGGTGCTACGGGGTTGAGCGTGGATCGCGCGACTGTCGGCCACCTTGAGACATTCGGCCTGGTCGCCGCTGCAAAGACATAGATGTTCCGATATAGAATTTCGAATGCTTTCCGAAATCATTTTTCAACGTCCGAACGCTCGTTGCCGCGAATGACACCAGACTACAAATCGAAAAAAATGAGCCGGCTCCCGCTCGCGATGATTGCTTTCGGATTGCTGATATTGATGTTATTCGTCCTGTTGCCGGACTCACCGATCCGGCTGTCTGGAATATGCAAGGTGGGCGAAGATGGGAGCGTTGTACCAACGAAGGTTGCTGAAGGGCTCCTGTCTGGCGCCGATGGTATGTACTCTGTCGAGGAATCCGGCAACAACGTCGTACTTCTGTCTGGCTGTGTGGGCAAAGGGGTCTGCGGTCCTTTTGAGAGCGGCTTATTCGTCGGCCATGAAGGCTCGCCAGTGCGGGCGGAATTCTGTGGAAAACATGCGGTACGGTTATTAATTTCCGGTGTGGAAGTGTTTCGGTTGACGCAGGCTGGGCTTGACGAGCGGGCCGGAGAAGTTCAGGAAAGGATCAAATGGGTTTACTGTGCTGGGGTTCTGTGGTGTTGTTTTTGGTTAGTTTTGCAGGTGATTGCGGTGAGTAGAGCGAGAAGTGAAAGTAAGTAGTGTGCGGTTGCAAAGGCTGTTCTGCACAAGTCGATAAGTTGCTTGATTGAACATCTACTTACTAGAAATGTGAAATTTCGTATCCGGGTCGATACTCGCTGCGATCAGCGATCGATTGAGGTCAGCGTCCGACCGGGTTCGGCCACGAGCGGCCGCTCGACAATGAGCCGTAGATCGTTAACGATCCATCAGGCAGCGCTGGCTACGATTGGAAAACAACCAGTATTTTCTGACATCATTTACTAATGGCAGACAGGTTTGCACTTGTTCGCGCAACCTTAGACGAGGTTGCAACACTGAGGACCGCAGGCTTTCGAGGTGACGAAGAAAATGTTCGTCACCTGCTTGGTGCGTACGGAGAAACCAGCGATTTGGCGGAATTGCTTTGGTCCGACCTGCCGGAGAATTATTGCCTGCAGGATATTGCCGACCTGTTAAACCTATGGGCGTGGCGAACAAACGACAATGGCAAGCGCATCATGTGCACCCTGGAAAAGTGGGTTAGTGATTGCTCGGATTTGAATAAGGTTTGGGTCGCACTGCATCAGGATGCCTGCCCATTCACCGAGCATTCGAGCCGCATTGAGCATCTGCGTAGGGTAATGAGAGTGTTTCCGTCGTTACGCGTTTCGTGCGAGGCAATGATCGAGCAAAGTCAACGATGGATGCGTAAGGCTTGAACGGCTGGGATTGGCCGTTTTGGAGAAATCTGACGGGCTGTTGTGGGTCGGCTAGGTCTGACGCGCGATGCGCTGGCTAAGAATTCATACGTGTGGGCCATTGGGCACAATTCGGCCAGCAGCGGACCTTCGACATCGCGCGGTAGATCGTCAACAATCGAACGGTACCAGGTTCCATGCTGACTTAATCGCAATATCTAATCTCCGAACACATGGAACCTAACCCTGTTCTTTGATGACCATGTATTACAAATTCAATATGACAGACTACACATCGCCTTCCGCAGTTGTAGCCAACTGCGCTGTCGCTTCTGATGGGGGGTCCCTGTGGCTTCAGCTCTCAGTGGATGGCGAGGCGAAAGAGTACGGACTGCACCGCTCGACCGCCTCGCGCGGTACCTCGCGCTTCGAGGAAATCAGTGGAGAATATGGTCCTCTCACGAAAGGCGAACTGCGAGACCTGTTGTCTTTGCTAGATGCCATCGTTGAACATCGGACGTGTGTGGGGATAGTCCGCGAATTTGTGAAGGTGCTGAAAAAATCAGATCTCGTGTGAGTTGAGCGAGAAGCGCGTCGGGCGTGGTGCGGCCACGAGGCGACGCCCGCTAGACGGTGACATATGGCTGAAACGCGGCGCGTATAGGTCATTCGACCCATTTGACGTCGGCTAGCGCCAATCCATGGTCGAACTCTTCCAGAAAATACATGAGTAGGCGTAGGCAGCGGGGGCATTGCACTTACAATTTTCGCGCAGCCTCACTACGGGAGAAACGCATGGAGCAGGCTTACGCGGCGATCGGGCGTGCGGTCATTGCGATGCAGATGTTCGAGGTGGCCTTCGTGTCGATCCACGAGGGCTTCAAGATGATCACTGATCCCGCGTACCTTCAGACGACGGGCGGGATGATCGAAGAGGGGCGGTATAAAAACGCTACGGCGAATGTGGTGAAGGCCCTCTCGCAGCACGGGCAGATCGCGGCAGATCTGGAGGACCAACTCAACACCCTGATTGACCGTCGCAACGAACTCATGCACCGTTGGTTTCTTCGTAACGGCTGGCCCGCGAACGACGACAACGACCCGGCCAGCTATGAGGACGTGATCCGGCTCGCGCAGTGGGTTCGTACCGAGGCGGATGCGATCACGCGCATGATGGCGAGCTACATGCTGAAATACGCCGCCCCCGACCAGCATGCAAGGAACCCCGAAGCGGTCAACCAGGCCGTCGCAGAAATGTTCCATCGGGTTCATGTGCAGGGATAGAAGAACATGCTCGTGACAAAAATCGACGCCGCCCGACGGCAACTCGTCACTGCCATTCGCCTTTTCTTCGATGGCGGCGATCCCGTTTCCGTTTACTCGTTGGCATCGAATGCATGGGAGGTCATCGACGTGCTCTGCACGAGCGCGGGCGTGGAAAGCTTCTCTATGCAGGTCCGCGAAAGCCTTCCAGCCGGACACACCCTGAAGTACCACATTAACGAGCCGTGTCGAAACTTCTTCAAGCACGCCGAGCAAGACCCGAACCCTGATAGCTCGGTCGAACTGCGCGAGGCCAACGTTGTCGCCATCCTGTTTCTGGCAGTGGAGGATTACATACGATTTCGGCAGGGCAGCCCTGTAGAGGCGCAGGTCTTTCAGCTGTGGTTCATCGCCGTCTTCCCGGAGAAGGTCATTGAAGATGATCCTGTGGCGCAATCAAAACTCGAAAGCGCCAAACTCGCGTTTCCCAACATCGTCACACTTTCTTCGTCCGACAAGATGGAGATGGGGCGACAGGTACTGGAGGCCTCGCGCAGGGATGCCGGACTCGCGGCAGACCCGAGAACCGAGCCAAGCCTCTGACACTCTATTAACCTTAGCGCATTCGGGTTGCTTTATACCATTGCGTGAGAGGGCACGCCTTGCAATCTGCGCGCTCGGTCGTCGGGCGCTTGCCGGCCACGACGAGTCATTCGACGGGGACGCCGGAATCGTCGACAATGACGGCACGACCAGAACCGCTGCATGCCTACTTGGATGCCATGCCATCGTCCGATCAAATGTCCTCGAACCCCGACGTTGCGTTTGCCTTGAAGAAAGTAAAACTGGGCATTGGCGTGATGATAGTTGCGTCGCTGTTAGTAGGGTTCGTCGTCTTGTACGTACAAAAACTCGGCGACAAACACGACTATGCGCGGTACACGGCACCGAACGAGGCCGATCTGGTGCATGCACGAGGGCGAATCACCAGGATATCAAACCACATTCCGTACCTCGAAATCCAACTGGACGATGGTCGGGATCTGTTAGCGACGTTCCTGGTCTTCCCGCAGCGCGGCGGCCACGACGTCTATGTGCGAGACACCGGCGCTTTCAATCAAGCAAAACTGTCCTCACTCGCAAGTTGCGGACGGGCCGAATTCGAGTTTTATCCCATGCACGGCTCCATGATCAGCTACTGGATTTATGGTCTGAAATGCGACGGTACCGACGTGCTCAGCTACACAGACACGATGAGTTATCTTGCACTTCGAAAGCCGTGACGCAAATGCGGAAAGTTGTCACGTTCGAATGGCCGCTGCTGGTTAAACCGGGTGACCGCTCCGGGTCGACAGCAATCTATTACTCATCGTCAGCCCCCTCACCACTCTCCACATTCCCCCCCGCCGCCATAGCCTGCGACTTCGTCCTACTCCACGCATAACGCACATGCATCGGATACCTCACATCCCAGTTCAATCCCAGTGACTTAAAAAACTGCCCAACCGGAGGCTCCCAGATCGGCACTCCGTCCTGGTGACTGAACATTACATGCGAATCCCGCCCATATGTCCCGTAGTCATAAAGCGTCGCATGCCCACCCGCATCGTTATACGCCTTGAGATACGCGTGCGGCACGGAGTCAGCCGGCGCCGCTGAACCATAGTCATCGTTATCGCCATACACGAACAACGCAGGCACCGTACTCGTCTTGCCGAACGAAGCAAACGAATCGGTCGCGGGTCCATAACCGTCCTGACAATGCGGCTGCTTTGCCGCCCCAACGAAATTGACGACACCAAGAACACCCGGCACGTTCATCGCCCCCAAGGCGACGCTCGTGAACCCGCCCTGCGAGTGGCCAAGCACGACGATCTTACTGCCGTCCACATTTGGCAAACCGCGGGCATAGTCGATAGCAGCATTCACATCATCGGCCCACTGGCGACCAACTGACGCGTTAAAACAAGCTATACGAATGGAGTTGTCCCCACTGGAATGTGAATAGCCGGGGCGATACGGCACAACGACGACATATCCCCGTTTGACGAACTCCAGTGCCTGCCCACGAAACACTTCCCGCAGATCGGCAGCAGCCGGAAGCGTGAAGTGACCGTGGTTAATAACGACCATCGGAAACTTGCCTTCCGCCTGCGGCGCATAAATCTGTGTTTCGATCTTCGTGCCGAACAGTCCCGACGACTTCTCCACCGTCACGGTATCTTCCCGAAACGGCGGCGTCGCCTGCGCAAGTAGCGGCATAAGTAACGCGGCGACAGAAGTCAGCATCCAACGCTTCATGGTTTGGTCTCTTTTATTGTTGAACGTCTTTTGTTTTTTGCCACCCGCGCATCAGGTCGCCTGAAGCGGCGGCGTCCATCCACGCAATTACGAACTCAACCTGGCAAGCGCCTCGCGACCATCCTCGCGAGCCGCATCCTCCAGCTTGAACGTGTGCTCGCTGAACGCGATCACCTTGAACCCAGTCCCCCGCGCGCGCGAAATCGTGATGCCCCAATGCCAACCGCCCTCCTGCTCGAAGACGTGCAGTACCGGGGAAGCCTGGCACGGTGAAGGCTGAAACGTCGGCATGGTCTGTCCTCCCGTCGTGGTTGGGCTCAGCATGCAAGACCGACCATAACGCAAAGTCCAAGTCTACGGCGGTTTTGCCGCAACGCAGCATTCCACTCCCCGCGCATAACAAAATTTATTATCGTCATAATTTTGACAAATATATTGGCTAGCAATTTTTCTTGTGCGAACATGAATTAACAAATCTTCATCCAGATTGGCAATTCACGGGGGCGCCATGAGTAGGCATACACTCATCTGGGCGGCAGTACCGCACACCAGCGACGGCATTGTGTTTGAACTCGGCCTCGGCCGCGGGCATCAGCGTTTCTACCTATCGCGCGATTTACTCGAAAAAGTCTTCGGTCTCGAGCGTGGTGCATCGGATGCCCGGCAGCTCGAGTGCTTTTATATCCATTCAAGCCGCATTTTCGCTCAGGCATATGAAAAGCGTGTGCGCGGCGGTTCCGACACGGTTCAACTTCAACTTGCCGACTTCAACATGGACGACGACGATCGGCGTCGATCGCGGATGCACGCAACGGTTCGTCACGCCGCATGAAGAATCGAATGGGCGTCGAGCAGGGCACGTCGTCCGGTTCGAGCGAAGCGGACGATGCGCAACGCACCGCCGCTGCTTCCTTCATGTCGTACGCGTCGCCACTGGTCGAGGAAGCCGTTTCGCAGATGGCCGAGCTGGGTGAGAAGGCGGAGGTCGACGCGGAAATCCTGCATCGCCTGCGCGTGGCGTTGCGGCGATTACGAGCGCTTCTATGGGCTTATCGGCCAATGTTGGAACCACAGCACTATGAATCACACCAGGCGCTTTTTAAACAGCTCGCCGACGCGGCCGGCTCGACGCGAGACTGGGACATCGCGATAGAACTTATCGACCGAACGCAAAAAAACGGCGCTACGATCAGCGGCGATCTACTGAATGCCCGCGCCAAAGCACTAGAACTTAGCCGGATCGCCCTCGCATGCGATAGCGCCGGAGCGGCCCTGCGAAATGCACTAGCCGACGCCAATGCAGCGCAACTTGCCCACGACAATAGCGTGTCATTGCAGGAGTTTGCCGACACGCGAATGACTGCCGCCCAACACGTGTTTCGCAAACGAATGCGCAAGGCGAGACGCGCAAAACACCCCGACGACGCGTCGTTGCACGAAATGCGCAAGGCTGCAAAGAAAGTGCGTTATCTGCGTGAGTTCTTCGGACCGCCCCTCTCGACGATCAAGTTAAAAGAATCAAAACGACTCAAGCGGATTCATGAGCGCCTGGGTGCGCTCAACGATGTCGTCGCAAGCGAGACGCTACTCGACGCCAATCGCCAACTCTTCTCCGCTCCGGATTCACTTCGCGATGCCATGCGCGCGTTAAGGAAAGAACGAAAGCGCTGCATGCGATCTGCTGCCGAATTGCTCTGAGCGCGGCACCTTCGTCGCGGGCGATGAAATTAAGCAGCGGATTGCCGATCGCGCTCTGCCTCCTCTTGCGTCCGGGATTGCCCACGTTGAAGGCGCGTGGATCGGCAGCAGTTCGACGATCGGGTCGCGATAACGCAAACGAAGGGTAAAATTCACGGATGATTTAACCCGGAATTCGTCCCAATGTCTTTTGCCTCGCTTGGTCTCATCGCGCCCTTGCTGCGTAATCTGCAGGACCTCAATTACCAGACGCCCACGCCGATCCAGGCCAAGGCGATTCCCGCTGTGCTCAGCGGCAAGGACGTCATGGCCGCGGCACAAACCGGCACCGGCAAAACTGCGGGCTTTGCGCTGCCTTTATTGCAACGGCTGGTGCAACACGGCCCGGCGGTGTCCAGCAATCGCGCGCGTGTTCTGGTGCTGGTACCCACGCGTGAACTGGCCGAACAGGTGCTGCAAAGCTTTATCGAATACGGCAAAGGCCTCGACCTGCGATTTCTGGCCGCTTACGGCGGTGTGAGTATCAACCCGCAGATGATGAAACTGCGCAAAGGCGTCGATGTGCTCGTCGCCACGCCGGGTCGTTTGCTGGATCTGAATCGTCAGAACGCAGTGCAGTTCGACCAAATACAAACGCTGGTGCTGGACGAGGCCGACCGCATGCTGGATCTTGGCTTTGCGCGCGAACTCAACGCCGTCTTTGCCGCCCTGCCCGCGCAACGCCAGACTCTGCTGTTCTCGGCCACCTTCACCGACGATATCCGCGCGATGGCGACCGGCATTCTATGTGACCCGGTCAATATCAGCGTCAGTCCGCCGAATGCCACGGCCAGCAAGATCAAGCAGTGGGTCGTGCCGGTCGACAAAAGGAACAAGCCCGAACTCTTCATGCACCTCGTCGCCGAGAATAACTGGCAGCACGCGCTGGTGTTCGTCAAAACGCGCAATGGCGTGGATTATTTGGCGGCCCTGCTGGACGAAGCGGGCTATGCGGTCGACACCATCCACGGCGACAAACCGCAACCTGCGCGCCTGCGTGCGCTGGAGCGCTTCAAGACGGGCGAAGTGCATATGCTCGTCGCCACCGACGTGGCCGCGCGCGGACTGGATATCGATGACCTGCCGCTGGTGATCAACGTCGATCTGCCTATCGTCGCGCAAGACTATGTGCACCGTATTGGTCGTACTGGACGAGCCGGTGCGAGTGGCGTGGCGGTGTCGCTCGTATGTGCCGACGAAGCGCCGCAACTGGCCGCGATTGAAGCACTCATCCGGCAGACGCTGCCGCGAGAAGAAGAGCCGGGTTTCGAAGCCGAACACCGCGTGCCGGAAACCAGCGCGACGGGCCAGATCATCAAGAAACCCAAAAAACCCAAGAAGCCGAAAGTGCCGCAAGCTTCGCCGGGCGCCGCGCAGGTACTTAATCAGAAAACGCGTCCGCAGAGCGCCCAGAACAAACACAAGCCCGCGACGCAACGCGCAGCGGTTGCAGGCGAAAGCACAAGCTTCACCAGCGGTAGCCCTTTCAGCATGCAAAAACCACGCAGCAAACCTGCGGGTAAATCGACTGCGGGTGCACGCAAGCCTGCCGGCAAAACCGTTGGTGGCCGCGTCAAACGTCAGTCCTGATTCGTCGGCAATGTCGTGAAGCGATATCGAGGAGGAATGCCATGCTGACAGGCGGGTGCTATTGCCGGGCCATCCGGTACGAGATCCACGCGACTCCCTTCGATACGACGCTTTGCCACTGCGCCACGTGCCGGAAGATTTCGGCGGCGCCCGCGGTAGCCTGGTTCAGCGTGGACAGAAGCGGGCTGCGCTGGATACTCGGCCAGCCGAAGACGTTCGAATCCAGCCCTCGCGTTGTTCGCAGCTTCTGCGGGAATTGCGGAACGCCATTGACTTACTCGAACGCCGATTCGCCCCATGTAATCGACGTGTCGAACTGCTCGCTCGACGATCCCGGCACCGTCGCTCCAACGAGTCACACGTGGAGCAAGGAGCGACTGCATTGGGACCGCGCGACCGACGACCTGCCCGACTATCCCGAAGGCGAATAGCGGCGACCGAGCCCATGCATGCGCTGTACGAATCCGCCTGTGGTATCCGCGATCGCGGTGGAAGCCGCCGACACTCAACTGACCATCACTGGATTACCGCGAAAAGCGCAATTGATTTATTGCAGAGCGCGAAACGCTGCCGAATCACACAGCCCGCGCCCTGATCCGAGCGACTGAAACCGCATTCTTCACATCAATAAGCGATACTTTTTAACCCCGATTTTTATGCTATTTCCACTATTGCGTGGAGACCCTTACAGGAAATTGCACACCCCGTTATATTTCGCCGTACATTACGCACCACCCTTTTTGTAACGGCAACCTGAATGACTCCCCCTTCCCGCTACGCCCTGTGCACGCTGGCACTCATCTCCGCAGGTATCGTGGCAACCATCCCCGCTTACGCGCAGGAGCCCACCGCTCAACTCGCCCCGATCACCGTCACCGGAACCACACCCACGGCCAACCCTTCGTATCAGGTCGATCAGGCCGTGGTCGGTCCGTTGGGCAAAAAGACGCTGCTCGATACGCCTTATTCGATCAACGTCATCCCGCAGTCGCTCGCCGAGAATCAGCAACTGCGCAGCGTTCAGGAAGCGTTCATGTTCATTCCATCCGTGCAGGGATGGAATATTCGCCCGCAGACGCGCGGCATGCAGGCCGGCGTAGTCCAGAACACACGCATCGACGGCATGAACATCGCCGCGACGACCGACTATCCGATCGAGCAGTTCGACAACATCCAGGTGCTGAACGGTTTGGCCGGCGCGCTGTACGGTCCCGCGAGCCCCGCAGGCACCTTCAACTACGTACTCAAGCGACCGACCGATCAGCCGCTGCGTGAATTCACCTTCGGCTACGAGTCGAACAGCCTGTTCACCGAGCGCGCGGATCTCAGCGGGCACTTCGGCAACGACGATCGTTTCGGCTACCGGCTCAACCTGCTCAATCAGAATGGCGAGGGCTATGTCTCGGACAGTCGTCTGCGCCGCGAGTTGGCGAGCCTGGCGTTCGACATCCGCTTCACGCCCGACACGAAGCTCGAAACCAACTTCAGCACGTACCACTACCTGGACACCGGCTTTCCCGGAACCTTCGCGCTGGCGAAGAACGTGCTGTTGCCCTCCGCTCCGAATCCGGCGACGGTCGGCTACGGTCAGTCATGGGCCGGCGACGACAACGTCACGAACATGATGAGCGCCACGTTGAAGCACGACTTCAATAAGGATTGGCATTTGAGCGCCGGCGTGCAGCGCGAGACGAGCGACCGGCAATCCACCGTGCCGACACTCACGCTCACCAACAACAAGGGCGCGTATACGGCAACGACGGCAACGACCACGTACAGCCTCGACCAGGTTGTGAGCAATACGATCGCGCTGAATGGCCATGTTGCGCTCGCCGGTCTCACGCACGATGTGTTCGTGTCGACCACGGGCTTCTACTGGAATCGCTACACGCCGTACCAAACGGGTGCGATCACGCTCGGCACCGGAAACCTCGGCAATCCGGCGAATTTCGCCGAGCCTGCATTGCCCGATTTCTCGCATCGCTACCGCTCGGTCAGCACGTTCCAGCAGGCGATCAATGTCGGCGATACGATCGACTTCAATCAGCACTGGTCGATGTTGCTGGCCGCGAGCCAAAGCTGGATTCACGCCGAGAACTACAATTCGAAGGGCGCGATCACGAGCAAGTACACCGCCGACGGCGTCAGTCCGACGGCCAGCCTGATGTACAAGCCGCAGGACAACATGACCGCGTACATCACGTATGCGGACAGCCTGCAGCAAGGCGATATCGCGCCGTCCGGCACCGTCAATGCGGGCAATTCGCTCGCGCCGTACCGCAGCAAGGAGTGGGAACTCGGCTATAAGGTCGACATTGCAAACGCGACGCTCGGCGCCGCGCTGTACCGGATCGAGCGGCCGTACGCGATGGTGGAAGCGAATAACGTGTTTGCCAACGGCGGCCAGCAGGTCAATCGCGGCATCGAATTGACCGCGACCGGCGCGATCACACGCGATCTCAACATCTACACCGGGCTCTCGTTGCTGGACCCGCGTTTGCATGACACCGGCGTTGCCGCCACCGAGGGCACGCAGATTCTCGGCTTGTCGCGCGTGGTGTTCGATGCGCTCGTCGATTACTCCGTACCCAGCGTGGCCGGCCTCGGTTTTAACGTCGACATGAACTACGCGAGCCGCCGCGCCGCCAACTATTCGAACAGCGATTACGCGGACGGCTACACGCTTTTCAATCTCGGCGCGCGTTACCGCACGAAGATCGCCGCCAAAGCGGTGACGCTGCGTTTCGGCGTCGACAACGTCACCAACCGCCACTACTGGGCCAACATCACGCCGGCTGGCCAGAACGGCTATACCGGCACCGATAGCGGCACCGCCACCCTCGGCGCCCCGCGCACGGTTCGCGCGTCAATTCAGATCGATCTGTGAACATGAAAAAAAACCAATCCATCCTGCTGCAAAGCATGTTGTTTTCCACGCTGGCCGCGAGCGCCGGTCTTGCCTCGGCACAACAGGCGCCCGCGGCACCGGCCATCACGATCTATACGGCCGGCAGCATGAGCGGCGCACTCGGCGAGATCACGCGTCAATACACAAGCCAGACCGGTCAGCCGGTGCAACTGGTCAGCGGACCGGCCGGTGCGTTGCTCGACAAGATCGAACACTCGGCCAAGGCGGACATTTTCGTGTCCGCGAATATGGCGCATCCGCAGCGACTCACCGCGGAAGGTAAGGCTTCGTCCAGCGTGGTGTTCGCGAGAAACCGGGTATGCGTGTCGGCGCGACCGGATGTCGGCCTGACGACCGGCAACCTGCTCGACAAACTGCTCGATCCGAACGTCAAGATCGGGACCTCGACGCCAAAGTCGGACCCGGGTGGCGACTACGCGTGGGAGCTGTTTGCCAAAGCCGGCACCGTTCGTTCCGGCGCGACGCAAATACTCGAAGCGAAAGCGCAGCAACTCGTAGGGGGTGCGGTTGCGCCTCAAGTGCCGGGTGGTCAGAATCCGGTGAAGTACTTCATGGAGACGCGGCGTGTCGATGTTTTTATCGGCTATTGCAGCTCGCATTCACCTAAGCCGGATACGACGTTCACGCAAGTCGAGCTGCCGCCTGAACTCGCCATTTCGGCGGACTATGGGATGACGGTGCTCGTTTCGAAGCAGGACGCTGCGACACACGATGCGGCTTATCGGCTTGCGATGTATTTAATGAGTCCGGCGGCGCAGAGGGTGTTGACGAGCTATGGGTTTACGGCGGTGGCACGGCAGTAAGGCATGCTTGCTTACGCGGCGTGAGGTTGTCGGCGTCGTGTTGGGTGTTGAGTATTGGAGCGTTGAGCACCGGACGGTGGCCAGTTCAGTGCGATCGACTGTTCGGTCCAAATCACCGACAATTGAGCTCCCGCCTTACGCTCAATTCACGCGGCACTATGCTTACTTCATTGCAAGCGGAAATCCCCGACACCAGCGCCATTCAGCTGCGCCCACTGTCCGCAGCGCTCGTCGATCGGCGAGCGCTGTTTGCACTCTACAAACTGTCGCTTTACGAGCATATCGATCAGACCTTCGGTTGGGACGAGAACTTCCAGCAACAAAGATTCAGTACGTCCTATCGCGATGATGATTTCATTGCGATAACGCAAGGTCCGCTAATGCTGGGATATGTTGCACTGAAGGATGAAGCGGACGAGATTCATCTATCGCTTCTGCTTGTACAGCCAGAACATCGAAATCGACAAATCGGCCGGCAAGTCATGGAAGCGTTGCTGTCATGGGCGGCTAGATCACAGCGGTCCGTCGCCCTGTCATGCTTTCTATGCAATCGCGCAGCGATGCGTTTCTACGAGCGACTTGGGTTCGGCATCGTGACAAAAGACGAGCATTTTGTGACCTATAGATTCCCGGTCTCCTGACGTGAGTCGCCTGCGATATGCTTGGAGGTCAAAACTCCTTGTCTGTCCAACTCTCCCAAGGCACTTCAGCATGCGAGCCTTACGACGCGTAATTCAATCACTTCCTTTCATTGCCATTTCAGTTTCGATTGCATTGTCGTCCGCCGTCGTGGCCGCCGCGACGAATCGAACCACATTAGCGCCGATCGATCTCGGCACGGCTGGCAAAACAGCGGTACTAGACTTCAATGTTTCATCGTCGTCCGATCTGGCTAACCACAATCCCACCGTTCTAGCGCTTCAAATCGTCGGGCCGGCCAGTGGAGAAGAAGTAAAGCATGCGCAATTCAGCGATCTGATCATGAGCGTGACGGGCACCCCATACGGTTCGCGTACAGAGCAGGAAATTGCCCATCCCAAAGCTCACAGGTCGATCAAACTCCATGTGGTTTGGCACGACAGGCTCAATGACAAAGTCTTGAAGGAAGGCGATGTTTTCACGGGCTCTGACTGGGAAGGAAAAATACACGCGGTTCCTGGTCCCTCGCTCACGCTGGATTCGTTGAAGCTACCTCCGGGGCACTACGATGTGACGGTAACCACGTTATCGGACGACCCTAGATTCGATGGTACGTTCAAGACAGGAATTTGCGCCGGAAAGATTTGGGAGTAATGCTCTCCACGGCCGCACGTCACCGGTAAGGACCAAGCTCGACCGCTAGCTTTTGCGATGCAACACCCAAGACTTCCAGGCGCACTACCTCGTTCATATGAAACGACGAAGGGGACTAGTTCGATACTCCGGCCGCGATATGCGCGGTCATGACACGCATTGCTTCCCGCAGAACCTCGCCACTTGCAGGATCGTTCGCAATGTCGGCCGGGCTGGTATCCTTGCCCAGCAACTGCAACGTGACGCAAGCTCCCTCCACGATCTGCGCGGACATCGTCTCCAGCACCAGTCTCAAGGCCGCTTGAGCCGCAGACGCTCGCGGCGAGGTGTTGAACAGCGTGCCTAACCAAGGACCGCTCAGATTGCCTCGCGCACGGATAGCGAAGCGTTTTCGGCACGGCGTAGTTCAGCCAACAGCGCTTCGCCCGACCACGAAGGACGCACATCGGCTTGCTCCGCTTCCCGCACGAGCTCGCAGAGCCGTTCATTCACCGGCGCGGTCCGCGCAATCGACCGGGCAAGACGCACCACTTCGCCGTTAATCCAGTCGATCTCCGTGGCGCGACGCATCGCCAGATCGTCCGACATCGACGAGCGCGCAAGCGGATCGATCTTCAGCATGCTGCGGCCCAGCCGTTCAAACACGGCGTCAGGTGCGCGAAGCGCAACCGGTATCCACGCAGCGGGCAGCGGCGTCAGCTTCGCTGGCCGTATGCCGGTTCGCTTAAGCAGTGCGAGTGCTTCGTTCTGCGCCATGGCAAGGCAAATCCGGTAAGCACGTTTCGAGAGTTCTTCCTTTAAAGGCCGATTCGCCAGCGCGTTGATCGCATTGTTGAGATTGAGCAGGAGCTTCGCCCATTGCACCGACGACATCTCCGCGCGCTCGATCAGCGGCAACCCCGCTCTGCTGAACTCGTCGACGAAAGCTTGCATGGCCGGCGCGCGTAGCACCTCCAGTTCGCCGGCGGAACCTTGATGAAAAGCGCCCGGACCGCGTTCGACGACGTTGAACGGCACCATGCCCTCCAACACCGTGCACTGCGGCAGCGTGGCGCGCAGCACGTCGGCATTGCCGATGCCGTTCTGGAAACTCACGACGACCGCACCAGGCCGAAGCACGTTGGCCAGTTCGGCGGCAGCCGTAGACGTCGCAGCCGACTTGACGGTGACGAGGACAAGATCGGCCGCTGCTGCGCCGGCGGCATCGATAGATACATCGATCAACTCGGCCGGCACCTGCCAGTGGCGCCCATCGTGTCGAGACAACGCGATGCCATGCGTGCGTAACGGCCCGGCCACACGCGAACGTCCGATGAAGCTGACATCGCTGCCTCCAGCAAGCAGCCTGCCGCCGACATAGCAACCAATCGATCCCGCGCCATACACGACGATTTTTGCCATACCGGCTCTCCGTGGTTTGAACCGTGCGCTGTGCGATACGACACACGATGGGTTCGATGCAAACGCCCATGATGTCCGCGTTCGCGGGAGAAATCTGTCAGGTACCCGACAAGTCAGAACCACCCCTAACCGCGACGACGAATCGCCTCCCGAAGAAACGCCGGAACCGGACTGCCAATCGAAGCCAGATAATCCGCCATCGCACCGGCAACTTTCAGCACTGCTGGGCGAGCGCTCATCCGTTTGCGCCACGCCAGCAGATTAGGCGTCGCTTCTGTCATCGGCACGCCCTTGCGCTCACCGAACAACTGCGCCATGTAGAACGCGATGTCGGCATAGGAATAGGTCGGGGCCAGACAATCCCGATTGCCCAGAACTTCTTCCATGCGCCGATAGTAGCGCGCCCCTTCGATACGCGCCGCCTGCGCGGCCGGGTCATCCGGGGTGTTTTCCAGACTCATCAACCGGATAATGTTGGGGAAGAAAATTTCATCGGCGCAGTGTTCGAGTTGGCGCGCGACGGCACGCGCTTTCGGATCCGCCGGCCATAGGGCAGGATCTGGTTTGACGTCTTCCAGATACTCGAATATCTGCGTGGAGTCGAAGATCTCCAGACCATCGTCCATCAACACCGGCACCTGGCGCTTTGGGTTGATCCGCAATACGTCAGGATGCTTAGGTTCGTAACCACGTTGCGGGTCGAACGGCGTGTGGATCAGCTCGAAGTCGATACCCTTCTCATGCGCCGCGATCTCGACCTTGGCGCCAAACATGCTGAGCGGGCCGGAAATAATTTTCATCTCTGTCTCCAATGATTATCGTGCAGCGCTTTATGCATGAATCGCCGAGCGAGCCGTAGGCACAAGTCGATACTTTTCGATAAACCGCATTGGCCACCATGCCATCCGGGGAGCAACCTCCTGCACCCACAAACTCGAACGACCAAACGCGTCGTAGCTCGCCATGTCCGGAAACAGCGCGATGCTGATCAACACATCACCATCCGTTCGTACCGGCAATCGACAAAAGTCGTTTTCGCTGGGCTCCGTGATGTACCACCCTTGCGCACACACTCCACCACGGTCGAAAACGCCGCTCACGCACTCGCGGCAAAAGCGTAGCAACTGTTCCGATGCCGGCTCTTTCAGATAGTAGATCGTCACGTCGACGAATCCCGAGGGTATGGCTGTGGCGCCATGCCCCGCTCTACGAGCCGGATTCATGGGCAGTTGCGCTCCCGGCCATGCCGGCCGAAGCAACAGAACATTGTCCGAGTCGATCATCGTGGCATTTGCCGTCGAGGCATGGCGTTGCCACACTGATCCGTCGTAAAAGGCAGTCAGACCCGCGTGCCGGGCTTCCATATCCTCGAATCCACGTAGCCAGACGAACCGGTCCGGATTGTCGAGATCGCGAAATTGCCCGATGACCGTCATGCCGACCTCTTCCTGCGTCTCGACAAGCTCGCGGTCGAACAAATCGATCAATACATCGCGTTTGTGGGAATGAAGCGTGTATTGGCGTAGTTCAACGATTCCGGGTTGCTTGTCGTAAGTGCTCTCGTTCATGTTCGACCGTCAGGTGGATTGAGTCGCGTGGAAATAAAAGTGACGTTGAAAATAATAAGTCCCTTAACATGACACCTTATGTCATGTATTGAGTTGAGGAACCGTTGATGAAAGCCAGCCGCCTTTTATCGATCATGATGATGTTGCAGGCGCGTGGACGCATGACCGCACCGGCTCTCGCCGAGGCGCTGGAAGTATCCGAGCGCACTGTCCTGCGCGATATCGATCAGCTTTCCGCGGCTGGCGTGCCCATCTGGGGCGATCGCGGGCGCAACGGCGGATTTCAATTGCGCGAAGGCTGGAGTACCGATCTCACCGGGCTCACCGAAAACGAAGCGCACGCCATGTTTCTGGCCGGGCTGCCCGGCCCGGCGACAGAACTCGGTCTGGACGGTACGGCGACATCGGCGCGGCTCAAGCTCATCGCCAGTCTGCCGCCGGACTCCCGCGAGCATGCAGACCGCGTCGCCAGCCGTCTGCATGTCGATACCATCGACTGGTACCGTGCCCAGGAAACACCCGTCTTTCTGCGTGAAGTTGCCGATGCCGTGTGGAACTCGTACCGCATCGAAGTGAAGTACGAAAGCTGGCGCGGTGTGTCCGGCCGCGAACTCGATCCTTTGGGTCTGGTGCTCAAGGGAGGAACCTGGTACCTGATCGCCAAGGTTGCGGGCAAACCCGCTCCTCTGACTTTCCGGCTGGCCAATATTCTTGAACTGAAGTCGTCCCGCCGTCGTTTCAAACGGCCCGCACGATTCGATCTGGCCGTGCATTGGCGTGACGCATTGAGTAAGTACGAGGCCGACCTTTGTCGGTTGACTGCACATATCGCGGTATCGCCGCGTGGCGAGAAATGGCTGATCAATGCGCGCGTCAAAACTACACCCGTTCCTCCGGACTCTGATCGTGCGGAGACGCCCAAAGGATGGAAACAGTACCTGGTGCCCATTGAATCCATCGAGCACGGTGCGCGCAAGCTCCTGGGATACGGCTCGGAAATAAAAATCGTCGGACCTCGGGAACTCAGGAATAGATTTCGGGAGGAGTTGTCGCAGTTGGTGGCGCTATATCGGGAGTGAACTTGCCGCATTCACGGAACAGGCCGAACTACTCCAGCCTGTTATCCGTACTTTCGTCAAACGCACAGGGTATTGATCGAAGATCGCAAGGCAACGACGCCTTCGATCAAGCCACCTTGATCAGTCCAAGTTGCTGCAGCGCCGTCACGCCGTCGTCGAGCCCGATCTCCTCGACGATTTTTCCGTTCTTCAGTCGAAGCACCGTGGTGCCGGTAAAACGCATCGTCCGTCCTGTCGCGGCAGGCAACGATCCGACGAGAAAATCGCTGAATGCCGGGCCGGTGTGCCTACCGCCGCCTTCCCATCGGCCAACGACGTAGTCGCCCTCGGCGATAAGATCGGCGGCGCCCCAGAAGTTAAGATCCGGGAATGCCTCGCGGAAATCGCTCATGAATGCCTTGATGTCCTCGCGGCCGCGTCTCGGTTCGTGCAGCGAGTAGCGAAGCAGCATGTCGGGTGCGGCAAGTTCGTCGACAACGTCGAGATTGCATGTCTTGCCCCAGAAATCGGTGAACCAGCGTCCTACGATTGCCTTGTTGTCGTCTTCCATGGACATGGTGAATTCCTCATCGAATGAAGTGGGAGGAGAGAAACACATTTGCTTCCCTCTACCTGAACGATAGCGATGCGAGCCACGGCGAGCCCCCCGATTCTTGCTGCAATACTCGGTGGCACGCTGATAACATCGAGCCACGGAGACTCGAATGCGCCAGCCTTCCAAATCATCGCTTTTCGCAGCCGCGACAAACTGGAACCACGCCGCCGTCACGGCGATCGTGGCCGACGCACCCGGCTTGCTTGACGCAAGCGACCCCAAAGGGCGAAACGCACTGCACCTGGCCTGCGCGGTGACACCCGGCGGTGTTCACCTCGGAGAATCTCACGGACTCAAAACGGTAAGCGCGCTGCTAGAAGCCGGAAGTGACCTTGAATGCGTGGTACCCATGGATGAAGACGAAGGCGATTTCCGCGCGACGCCTCTCTGGTACGCAGTCGCCCGCGGTGAGAACCTTGCCCTGGTCAAGTTCCTGATAAAACGCGGAGCGAATGCGAGCTATTCGCTCTGGGCCGCGGTATGGCGCGATGACGAGAACCTGTGCCGGGTCTTGCTCGGCGCACAGCCCGAGCTGGATCTCCGCGCCCATGGCGAAACGCCGCTTTTCTACGCGGCAAGGCTAAAGCGGCTCAAGACGCTCGAACTGTTGATCGAAGCCGGCGCCAATGCGTCCATCACGGACTTCAAGGGACGCGACGCGGTCGACATCGCACGTGCACGACGCTTGCCGAAGCAACTGATTGAACGTTTGGAAAGCCTGAAGGCGACCGGTTCGAGATAAAGCCGGACTCGCGGCCTTACAGCCGGTCGAGCCGGTTTTTGTCCGGTAACCAACCGTTAAGTCTTTCAGATGACTTTCGCGACTCGATACCGCCACAGCTTCCGGCTCCACCATCAAATTCCGAAGATGGCGGGATAAGCGTCAAATAGGGTAAACCTTCGTTGGTGTCGGTCACGCTCCGAACTATTTTCATTAGACATTCGGCAGGCGTATCCATTCATAAAGAAGCGCTTAAAACCGCCCTGCCGACGCAGCTGATCACCGGAAATTCATCGCGGCGTTAAAACGGTTTTCGATTTTCTGCACCTGAATAAACGAATCAATAACCACGGTGGCGGGGAATGAATAAAAGTAAAAAACTCAGGATGTCGAAGCTGTGGCTTCTCTCCGTGGTCGGCGTCTCCGCGTGCTACGCGCCGACGTTTACACCGCACAAACCCGAATCGATGCAGGAAGCCGCCAGCGTTCATGTGGCCGTTCTTTCGGTTGCGCCCTGGAGCGTATATGAACCACTATTGCAACCGAAAATGAGCGTCACCATCGAAAACGCCGAAGCCATGGCGGTTCCTGTGACGTCGGACTACGTGCGCAATGTCTACGACGCATTCAATGGAAAATTTCAGGCAGGCTGGGGAACGGGGAAAACCTCACTGCTACCAACCTGGGCGGTGCGACGACGGACACCCCAGCGTCAGCATCAGGGGCTAGTGACGGCGGTGGGACAGGCGGCGGGACGGGCGGCAAAGGCACGGGTGGCAAAAAACCGGGCGGCGCCAGTGCGCCGAATACCGCCAGCGCACCGAACGCTGCGAGTGCGCCGAACGCTGCGAGTGATGGGAGTGCCAAGACTATTCCTCCCCCTCCTCTGCAAACCAATCCGCTCATGCAGCACGAACTCGCGCTGAGTATTTACCAGGAGTTACAGATCCTGAGTCGATATCTCAAGGATGCAGCATTCAAGAAGGGATGGGAGCCTTACGTTGTGCGTGCCCAGGTCAGCGTCTCGCCTTTCGCGCACTATCAGCCGTTCGACGTCTATGTCGATCTGGGTCTCTTCACGAGCTGCCTGAAGGCAAACAATCACCCCGTCCGGGTAAGGCACGCATGGAATCCGGCCTCGGGCGATTACTCAAGCCAGGCGGGTACTCAGGCCGCCATGGTTATCCCGCTGCTAGTGACGGATGCCATCGAAGCACAGCAAGCATCCAACACCGCCGAGCTTGCCCGGGATCTCGCGTTAGGACTGGGTGGAAATATAGGCGGCGTTGCCTTGCAGGGTTCGATGGAGAAAATCAGCAAGAATATTCAATCGATTCTCGGCACGGACTACAACAGTCTTTACATGATATCGCGCGTGTCGGACAACGTAATGCAAGTGCGGCTCGGCGCGCCGGCCAATGCCATGTCGCAGTACTCCATGTCGACCGTGACGCACAATGTGACGATGGTCGTGCTCGCACCCCCTTGCCCCGCGAGCACAGACCACACGCAACTCGACGTTGCGACTGTCAGCCATTTGCGCGACGCGGTATCCGGGAAGGTTCTCGACGCCGATGCCGGCTACGGCATCCAGCAGGCACGAAAAGTACTGGTCCGCTTCTATCCAGAAGAATTCTCAACGTCCCAGACGAATACGCCTCAAGTAATTCAGAGTTTGCTCGGACCGGTAAAGGACGACAACTATCAGGATTTTCTGAAGGCGCTGGATGCCGCTCATCTCAGCACGGCCACCTCCCTCGCGTTGTGGACCGCATTGGGCGACGTGGGTGGCACCAGCGAATTCAACGTGGCCTATATCGATTTGCCTTCGGTTCGAAAAGGCAGCCTCACACCGTCTGACCAGATGATTTACATCACCGATGATGGCACGACAAGCACCGCCACCATCAATGTCGATCCCGATCTCACGCCGGTGAAGCAATCCGCCCGGCTGCTGCTGGGCAGCAATCCAGGCATCATTCTGCTCGCCAGCGCCGTCAATTCGATCAACGATGGGCGCACCCTGCAAATTCAATTTCCGTCGCTCACTCCGTTGAAGGCTTTGCCGGGCGACATCGTTCCCAAGAAGGCGGGAAACCTCAAAGGCGAACTCATTCTCGAGCCTGCGGTGGAACGATGGAACAACAATGCCAAGTCCGCATCTCAAGCGAATCAAGCTGATGCGTCAAACACACCAGGCTATGCGCCACTCAATGACTACTACGATTTCAAATCTCTGCTCTATATGCCGGCGCCTGCCGTGCCGAAAGGCAACTCGACACCCGTCGCCAATACACCAGGCCGTCATGCCACGATAAAGAAAAAAGTCGTGGTGTCACCGCCACAACCCGTTTCCATCACGCAGGCACCACTGCCAAATCCTGCGCTGAATAACCCGCCCGCCGCAGCGCCTTCGCCCGGTCAGCAGCAACACGAGAACGGCGCGGCGCATCACGGCGGGCAACGAAAACCGGATCAGGCCGCATCGGCCAAATGACGCTGACAGCATAACGCGGCCGTTCGCTTGAATCGACAAACAATCGACCAACGTTTCCGAAGGAGGTCCGTATGGCGAAGCGCGGAAAGCATCACAAATCCGACAAGCAGCGCAAACATGCAAAGGCGCACGGATCGAATCGCGGAGCGTACGATTTCGAACCCCCTCGCACGCTGCCGGCACAATTGCCCCTCGACGCTTCGGGCGATGCGTCCACGGGAGGTTCCGGCTCGCCCTGGCAACCCGGCGGCGGCGCCACACCGACGCTGGCGCCTCCCGATCCGTTCGCGCTGAATACGCAAAGTGACGACGATGACGACGGAGGAACCGGCCAGCCCTTCAATACCGCCGGCGGCAGAACCCCGATGCTCGCCCGTCACCTGCAACCGCCGCAGCGCAAAGGCGCTCATGACAAAGGCAGCCGCGCCATGCCGCCGCTCTTTGCCGTGACGCCCCATCACACGCACGAGCGCAAAATAAAAGGCTTCGGCTGGACGCGCGATATTCCCGATGCTCGCGATCATCTCTACGCCGCGCCGCTTTTTCTCGATCTGCCAACGCGATACAGTCTGCGCGACGATTGCCCGGCGGTATATGACCAACGGCAGTCAGGAAGTTGCGCCGCCAACGCGATTGCGGCAGCCATTCAATTCGAGCGCATGAGACAACGCCTGGCGCACGCGGATCGCGTGCCGTCTCGGCTATTCATCTACTACAACCAGCGCTCGATCGAACACGACGTCTCGCAGGATCGCGGCGCCCAGATACGCGACGGCATCAAATCCGTTGCCGCGCTCGGCACCTGCTTCGAGGGGAGCCGCAAAAACGAATGGCCCTACAACGAAACACTGTTCGCGCAGATGCCACCCAAGCCTTGTTATGCGGAGGCCTTGCATGATCGCTGTATCGCCTACAGCCGGCTTCAACAGCAACTCGATCAGTTGCGCGGCTGCATCGCCTCCGGCTGGCCTTTTGTCTTCGGCTTCACCTGCTACGAGTCGATCGAATCGGCCGGCGTCGCGCATAGCGGCGTGCTATCCCTGCCAAGAAAATCCGAACACGTCGTTGGCGGTCACGCTGCACTGGCTGTCGGATACGACGATGCAAGCGCGACATTCGAAGTTCGCAATTCGTGGGGGACCGATTGGGGCGATGGCGGCTATTTCAGCATGCCGTACAGCTACTTGACGAACCCGAATCTGAGTGGAGATTTCTGGACGATCCGGCTCGTTTCCAAAGGCGATTGAACGGCGCGACCGCGCGTGCGACCGGCCGCCCGAACTCGCCGCCTGCCCCATCTATTCGACTGACGATAAATACCGGTTTCAACATGCCTTCCGGCGCACCATAATCGAAAGCGTGGGGAACGACAGCTCGCGCATGGGAGGGGCTGTTCGTGCCAATCGTCACGCATCGCCACCCGGACAAAGGCCATGATCCGTCAGCCCGCACGGACTCTGTATGTTGCTGTCAGCGCGATGGCAGCTTTGTCGGCCTGCGTGCAAACAGGGCCGACATACACCGTGCACGTGCCCCCACCACAGAGCAGCAGCGAGATCGAATCGCAGTCCGACAGCGCGCTGTCGAAAGCGGTCCGGCAAGCGCTAGCTCAGGCTCCGGGTTTCAATGTGGCAGGCGTGTTCGTTCATGCGCACGACGGCGCCGTGTTTATCAGTGGAACCGTGCATAGCGCCGATCAAATTCGCCAGGCCGAACAGATCGCACGGACCGTCCCGGGTGTGCTCGTCGTGTCGAACAAACTGACGCTGTGGCACGGTGGGAATGGTTAGCGCAAGCGTCACAACAAAAGGAAAGGAGACTGTCACATGCCAACGTATCGAGTCGCAGCCGCAGCGGGCCGCTTGACCGCAACGATGAAACAGGCGATTGCCGCCGGCATCACTCAAGCGCATAGCGAAGTGACCGGCGCCCAATCGTTTTTTGCCCAGGTCATTTTCCAGGACGTTGCCGACGGCAATCACTTTCTCGCGGGACGCCCCCTGCGATCCGACCAGATCTTCGTGCACGGCGACATTCGCGCGGGCCGAACCGCAGAACAGAAACGGACGCTGCTCGAACGTATCGTGCGTGTCGTGGTCGAGTCGGCCGGGACGCCGAGCCGGCACGTCTGGGTTTATCTCACGGAGTTGTCGCCGTCGCACATGGTTGAATTTGGGCAGGTGCTGCCGGAACCGGGACACGAAACGCAGTGGCTTGCCTCCATGTCCAGCGAGGATCGGGATTATCTCGACGGGCTGCGTTGACTCATAAGACATCGATTTAATCGACCGTCACTTTGCTTACCGCATTGCCAAGCGCCCCAGAACTGGTCGCCGGTAACCCGGCGACCTCATCGATCGCTCCCGCCTTGATCGTTACCCACCCACTGGATTATTCGCCAGAGCAGCCCGATACCCTCTTTAATCGAGAATTGGGAATGACAGCGTGACAAATGAGACGGCAATGCGCTTCGCAATTGCGGAAATTGAAACTCATCGTTGCGAACACGGTACTTAATTAGCTACGCCCATTTTTCTAAACTTGATACGCGGCGTATCGAGCGTCCAACTCACCCATGCACGCCCCGTGAGTTGATATCGATCGCCACGAGACAGGCGTACAACGCGCGCCATGCTGAATAGCTAAATGGCTAGAGCGTCATTTGCGCCGCAATTCCAGATCGAACAAAAAATGGAGCGAGTCATGAAATCAACCAGCACATTCATCGCGGCCGTTGCCGCACTCACGCTGTCGGCCGGCGCGTACGCACAGGCCAACAATACGCTGGCAACGCCGTCCACCGTGTCGCCCGCTGCCGCAACAAGCGGTTATGGCACGCCCGGCGCCGCTACCTCCGAAAGCGGGACGGGCGCCGGCGCGGCAAACTCGGCTCAGTCGAAAAGCGCGAGCAATAGCGCTGCGTCGCTCGTGAACCTTCCTGGGAGCCACAACACGCTAGCGACGCCGAGCGTCGTGTCGCCGGCCGCTCAGTAACGACAATCGAGACAATCGAAACAGAAGAAACAACACGCCGATAGACGGCCTGATCAAGACAGCGATGTCTAGATCAGGCCGCTGCAATCGAATTACCGGCGCGCAGCCATCGCGTCATTAAACGCCGCGAATTGCTGCCGATACTTCTGCTGTCCCTGCTCCGCGGCAAACCGCAACGGACGCACACGCTCGACCAGTATTTCCTGATCGTCCGCCCGCGCCGCAAGCAACGCCATGACCTCCGCAATGAATGCATCGAGCGGCATGGCGTGCGGATCGCTGGCCTGATGCTCGCCCATCAATTCGGTTTGCACGTACGGCGGCGCGATCTCGAGGACATCGACATTCGTTTCCCGTAGCTGATAACGCAATGCATCGCCGAACGCGTGCATCGCGGCCTTCGTTGCGCAATAACTCGGCGTGGCAGCCATGGTCAGATAGGCGAGACCGGATGTGACGGTCATGATCGTCGCGCGTGACTGCTTTCTCAATTGCGGGAGCAAAGCCGCCGTCAGTTGTATGGGCGCGAGCAGATTGGTGTGAATCGTGTCGCCCGCTATTTTCGTGTCGACCGTATCCTCCAGCCAGTTCTCGGCTTTCATGATGCCCGCATTGTTGATCAGCACATTGAGCGCCGGATAGTCGCGCGCCGTTGCATCCGCAAAGCGCGCTACCGAAGCCTCATCGTTCACGTCGAGCATAGCGGTCTTCATACCCGGATTCGCGACGGCCACTGACTCGAGCAGATCAACGCGCCGCCCGGCGATGATCACCTGGTTGCCAGCGCGATGAAATGCTTCGGCGAGTCCGCGACCAATCCCCGACCCGCCGCCCGTGATCAAAATCGTATTGCCAGTCATTTCCATGACATCTCTCCTTGAAAGTTAAAGACGGGATAAGGCTGCCGTTTATGCACCGGACGTTTTTGGCGACCCCAGTTTGATCATTTGCCGCAACATGAAACCCGGCGCAACCCGGCTGGCGATTTTCAGCACGTTGCTCACGCCGGGACGGATCTCGGTCTTGCCCGCTTCGATACCGCGAATGGCGTGCTGCACGAGCGTACCGACGTTCATGCCTTTCTCGCCCTTCATTTCCTCGGCAAACTCGCCGCGAAACAACGGCGTTTCGGTACCCGGCGGAGCCAGTTCGACCACCGACACGCCCGCGTCCGCCAATTGCGCTCGCAAACACAGCGTGTATGCGTGAAGGGCCGCCTTCGAGGCGCTGTAGACAGGCGCCGCGGGAAAAGGCACGAACGCCAGTCCCGACGTCACGTTGACGATCAGACTACTGCCTTGTCGCAACAGCAACGGAAGGAACTGTTGCACCATCCACATGGGGCCCGCCAGGTTCCCACCGATTTCAGCAGTCAGATCCGCGAGTTCGCGTGGCTGCATGAGCTTGATGTTGCGCATGGCGCCCGCATTATTCACGAGCGTATCCAACGCGGGAAACTGCTCCGCCACCTTCCGGCTCAAGATCTCGACGCTTTCACGATCGCTGACGTCGCTCTCGAACACGTGGACGCCAGGCACATCGCGCTGCACCGCGTCCAGTTTGCGCAGATCCCGTCCGGTGACGATCACCGTATTGCCGCGCGCGATCAGTTGCCGCGCGAGTTCGAGTCCGATGCCACTCGTGCCGCCCGTAATCAATACGGTTCTTCCGATCATTTTCATCGACTACGCCCCACGTTTTATTGAACTTCGACGTAGTGTGACGGGTACACTATTCAAATGAAAGAAGGCACCGGAAAGTTTGATACTTACCAGAAAGAGAGTGTAGAAATGGCACGCATCCCTGCATTCACACCCGAACAGATTGCCGCCGCCCAGTACTATGCGAGCGTCACGCCACCGGTCGATATCGATCCGCGCATCGCATCGCTGGTCAGGGATCTGATCGGGCGCGTGGCGGACAAGTGGACCATGCTGATCCTCGAAGTACTCGCCGAAAAAGCACCGCTGCGTTTCACACGCCTGAGTGAAATGGTGGAAGGCATCAGTCAGAAAATGCTCACGCAAACACTGCGCACCATGGAACGCGACGGCCTGGTGATTCGCCACGTTTATCCGGTCGTGCCGCCGAAGGTGGAGTACCGGCTCACCGATCTCGGCTTTACGTTGGGCGCGGCCTTTTGCGGCGTGTGGGTCTGGGCCGCCGATAACCTCGACGCGGTGGAAAAGGCGCGCCGGGATTTCGACGAGCGCGCTGATTGAAACGGCGCCGCCGTTTCAATCAAACAACCGTAGGCGAATCCTCACCGCCACCGCGCCATCGCTTCAAACACACCATCGCGCCTCACCAGCGCATGCAGCAGCGCAGCCGCGAGATGCAGCACGATCAGCGCGAAGAAGCACAGCGCCAGCACCCGATGCGCATTCCACAGCAGCGTGTGCAATCCATTGCTATGCGGCAGGATCGCCGGCAAGCGCACACCGAACACCACGACCGGATAGTCCGCCGCCGACAGCATTCCCCACCCGAGCAGCGGCAGCACGATCATCAACACATAGAACGCCAGATGCGAAAGATAGGCCGCGAGCTTCATCACGGCCGGCATCGAAGCAGGCAATGGCGGCGCGCCATGGATCAATCTCACCACGAGCCGGATCAGCGCCAGCACGAGAATCGCGATGCCGAGCGGCTTGTGGATCGACACCAGCGACAGATAATCCGGCCGCACCGTCGACACCATCCCGACGCCGATAAACAACATCGCCAGAATGCAGACCGCCATGACCCAATGCAGCACGCGTTGCAGCGGTGTGAAACGATCGTGGATCGGCGTCATGGCGTGCTCCCTCCCGCCGGATGGCGCGGATAGTCCTTGTCCTCGGCGGTGCGCCGGTCGAACGAGACCGCGTACGCGGCCGAGCGCGCGGCGGGAAACGGATCGTCGGAAACGTGCATGCCGGGCGGCAGCACGGTCGGATCGAAATTGAGGTCGCGGCACGGACCGTCGGCTTCCGGTTCGATCGTGCTCACCACCAGCGTGCCCGCCTCCACCTTGCGCCGGTCCTCAGGCCAGGCCTGGCTCGGGTCCGCCGTCGGATCGCCCGGATTGGCAATGGTGACGACCAGCGTCCAGCGTTGCGGCGCGTCGTGAACGCGCTTCGCGATGTCCGCCGCGAGGAAGTCCGGGTCGCGCGCCTGCAGTTGATCGTGCGGCACGGGCTCGGGTTGCGCGGCCGGCACGAACGACCAGCGCACCGCATGCTGCTCGCCGGACGCGTTGGTGAAGATGAAACTGTTCAGGCTGTTGTAGCGTTCCTGCGCATACGAAGCGGTCCACGGCGCACTGCCCGCCCATGCGCCGAAATGCGCCACTTCGGGATGCGCGGCGACGAACTGCTTCATCGCATCCGGGTCGCTCTTGTTGGCCGAGGCCTTCAGCAAACCGTAGAAGGCTTGCGGTGTCGCCACCGGAAAGAACGGCGCGGAGATCATCGCGGTGCGCCATTCGCTGCCGACCGGCGCGACGATACGCAAGCTCAGGCCGCGGACGCGGACGGTGGCATCCACCGCCTTGGGATCGGGCGTGGCGAGATTGAAGCGGCCCGTGACCGGATAGGCGCCGGCCGCGAGCATCGGCGCCGACGACACACTCGCCGCCGCGCCATTCGACTCGAAGCTGCCCGTAAAGCAGATTCCCTTCGCGTGATTGCGCCGGAAACCGAGCGCCGCGCCGCCTGGCGGCGCCAGCGCATTGACGATCTTGACCGGCGTCAGCCGCCCTGGCGAGAGCCAGCCGGCCGTATAGGCAAAAGCCGCGACCAGCGCGACCACGACGACTGCAATCAGAGCCAGCGAGCGCACGGTGGACGTGCTGGAAGTCGGTCTGTCGGCCATCGATCTCTCCCGATCAATGATTCGGCTGAAATGCGGCTGAACTAGCAATCTAGCAGGCCGGAAGGGATCGTGCCATGTATCGTTGCGCCGGACCCCGTCACGGCGCGGGCCGGCGCAGTGTCGCCCGGTCACGGTATGTCGGCCGCATACCGCGAATCCGCGAGCGCTTCCGGCGCACCGCTATAATCGCGCTCGACTATTGCCAGGGAAGATTCACTCGTGAAAAAGATCGTCAGCTTCGCGCTCGTTGCACTGGTCCTCACCGCGTGCTCGTCGCCCGAAAAAGAAGAGCGCCAGGCCCAGCAGTTCGTCCGCAACGAAACCAGCCTCGCCGAGGCACAGCGCAATGCGACGCTCGCGTGCGCCGCGTCGAACTGCGATGCCGCGTGGGCCCTCACGAAGCGTTATATCGAGCAGCATTCGGAGACCTCCATCACGCGCGCGGATGCCACGGCGATCGACACCGACGTGCCCTCCGGCTCCGGCAACGCGGCCTTCTCCGCGACTCGCGAAGCGAAGGGCACGGGCGCCACGCTGACGCTGTTCGCGCAGTGCCGTGGCATGTACGGTCAGGACAACGAGAAGGGTTCGAACTACGACAAGTGCGCCGGGAAGATCATCAAGACGCAGAACGGCTATGCGGCGTTTCTGCGCTCGCAGTTGTCCGCGCAGTAATGCTGGAACGGCCATGACGGTCATAACGGCCAGAGCGGCCAGAGCGGCACGAACCGTTCGTGCCGCCCGCATCATGTGTTTTTGAATCAGGCGACGCTCGTCGCGTCGAGCTGCAACACCGTCGCCGGCCCGGCCCTGAATGCCGGGCTATGCGCATCCGCCGCGATCATATGCGGCGTGACGTCGTGGGCCGCCAGCGCTTCCTGCGAAGCCCATCGTTCGAGCAGAACAAAGCGGTCCTTGTCGCCGGCCACGGGATGCAGGTCGTATTGCAGACACCCTGTCTCCGCCCGCACGACCGGCGCCAGCTGGCGAAACGCCGCCACCTGCTCCTCCCCGCGCCCCGGTTTCGTTTGAATCGAAATCATCAGCATCACTTCATTGGCCATCTGGTTTTTTTTCCCGTATTCGATTGATTGATTCAATACATCGACATCGATTGACGCGGCGGTCAAGGCGACGCCCCGCTTCCCTGCCTTCCGCGAACGGATCATCTTAATGGATGGCCATTCGAGTAAAGACACTCACGCGTAATAAATTGAAATTATCTTCTCGGCACCGCGGACAGTTCAGTGTCATTCGAATACCGCGTTAGCCGACGCCCGCTCGCGTCCCCCCGATCACTTTCACGGAGACCTTCATGCCGCGTCCGGCATTACGTCACCTCGCATCTGTTGGTCTGATCGCCATCGCCGCCCTGCTCGGCGCATGCGGCGACAGCGTGTCGAGCTCGCCGTCCCCCGTGGCGAAATCCGCGTGCGGCAACGCCGCCATCGCCACCACGCACATGAGCTGCCCGCCGGGCGTCACCTCGCCCGCTTCCTGATCCGTCCGCTCCTCCCGATACCGGCATTAGATTAGAACAAGGTCCTCCGCATGGCTGCCAAAACCCGTCGCGATTTTCTGAAACTGTCCGCCGGCCTCGCCGGCGCGACCGCCGCCACCACGATGTTCCCCGAGTCGATCCGCAAGGCGCTCGCCATCGAGCCGAGCTCGGTCACCGGCACGATTCAGGATGTCCAGCACATCGTCGTGTTCATGCAGGAGAACCGCTCGTTCGACCACTACCTCGGTCACCTGAGCGGCGTGCGCGGCTATAACGACCGCTTCCCCGTCACGTTGCCGAACGGGCAGCCGGTGTGGTTCCAGCCGCGCCAGGAAGATCAGACCAAGGTGATCGCGCCGTTCCGCTACGACACCACGAACCCCGGCGTCAACGCGCAATGTATCGGCGGATTGCCGCATACGTGGGCGACCACGCACGGCGCGATCGACGGCGGCCGCGCCGACAAGTGGGCGGTGCAGAAGACCAACATGACGATGGGCTATCACGTGCGCGCGGACATTCCGTTCCACTACGCGCTGGCCGATGCCTTCACCGTGTGCGACAACTATTTCTGCTCGATTCCGGGCAACACGCACCCGAACCGCATGTACCTGATGACGGGCATGGTCGATCCGCTCGCCACCGGCGGCGGTCCGCTGCTCGACAACACCGATTACATCGACAATCAGTTCGACGCGATCCAGCTGCAGCCCTTCAACTGGACCACCTACCCCGAGCGGCTCGAAAAGGCCGGCATCTCGTGGCAGGTCTATCAGCAGGGCACGGGCTTCGACAATTTCACCGGCAACTACGGCACCAACATGCTGGCCGCGTTCCAGAACTTCGTGAATGCGCCGGCCGGTTCGTCGTTGCAGACGCGCGGCATGAGCACGCGCACGCTGACGCAACTGAAGGCCGACGTGCAGGCCGGCGCGCTGCCGCAGGTGTCGTGGCTGCTGCCGCCCGCCGCCTATTCGGAGCACCCGAAGTTCACGCCGCTCTACGGCGCGAACTACATCTCGACGATTCTCGACGCGTTGACGTCGAACCCGGACGTGTGGAGCAAGACCGTTCTCTTCATCATGTACGACGAGAACGACGGCCTGTTCGATCACGTGGTGCCGCCGCAGGCGCCGACCGTGGCGGGCACCGGCATGAGCACCGTCGACATCACGCTGGAACGCCATAACGTCGTCACCGCGACCCAGGCCGGCACCTATACCGCCGACAACCTGCCGTACGGTCTCGGCCCGCGCGTGCCGATGACGGTGGTCTCGCCGTGGTCGAAGGGCGGCTTCGTGTGCTCGCAGGTGTTCGATCACACGTCGGTGCTGCAATTCATCGAGAAGCGTTTCGGCGTGATGGAAACCAACATCTCGCCGTGGCGTCGCGCGGTTTGCGGCGACCTGACGACGGCGCTCGATTTTTCGAAATCGGATGCGACGCTGCCGTCGCTGCCGAGCACCACGACCTACGTCGCCCAGGCCGACCTGCAATGCGCACGGCCGACCGCGCAAGCCGCACCCGCCAGCACCGCACAGCAACTGGTGGCCGCGCAGGAACCCGGCACGCGTCCGGCGCGGGCGCTGCCGTACGAGCTGCACGTGAACGGCCAGTTGCAGGCGCAAGGCTATGCGGTGACGTTCGCCAACACCGGCACGCAGGGCGCGCACTTCTGGGTCTACACCGGCGACCCGACCGCGACGCCGCGCCACTACACGGTGGAAGCCGGCAAGCAGTTGACCGACACCTGGGCCCTCGATGCGAACGGCCACTACATGGTGAACGTGTACGGACCGAACGGCTATTTCCGCCGCTTCGGCGGCGTCGCGAGCGCGGACGCGGCCGCGAAGCCGGATCTGGTGACCTGCTACGACGTGGCGAACGGCAACGTGTACGTGACGCTGTCCAACGCGGGCACCACGGCGTTGACCGTCACCGCGACCGATGTCGCGTACGGCACGCCGCCGGTGACCTTGAGCGTGCCCGCGGGGAAAAGCGCGGAAGCGCACTGGGATCTGTCGTGCAACAGCCAGTGGTACGACTTTCAGTTCAGCGTCGCGGGGAACGCGGGCTGGGTGCGGCGCATTGCCGGTCACGTGGAGACCGGCAAGCCGAGCATCACCGACCCCGCCGCGACGGCGCCGGTGACGACCGCGATCTAAGCTTTCGGTCGCCTGACCCCGTCGGCTGCGACGGGGTCAGGCCTGCAAAGCGCAAAGCACGCGCCGGTCTGTTACAACCTAGAACGTATAAGCCAGCTTGCCGAACGCCGTGCGGCCCAACGTGGCGTAACCGTACGCGGTCGAGTACTGCCGGTTGAACAGATTCGTCACCGACGCCGACAGCGTCAGATGCGAATTGACCTGATACGCGGCACGCAGCGCCACGGTCGTGTACGACGGCAGGAAGGTCGTGTTGGCCGGGTCGTCGTAAGTCGAGCCGCCATACTGCAGCGTGGCGCCGGTGCTCAGCGCGTGCAGATGAAACTCGTCCCACGTGTGGTCCACGCTCAGACTCACGGTCTGACGCGGACGGCGGTTCAGCCACGTTTGATCGGTCACGTCCTGCGGATTCAGAATGCCGACCGCGAGGCTGACCGGCGTCGACTTGCCGAGCGTGCCCTTGTACGACAGATCGATGCCCTGAATATGCGCGCGGCCCACGTTGACCGGCGCGAAGGTCACCGGGTCGTACGTGATCAGATCGTGAACGCGCGTGTCGTACAGCGCGGCCGTGAAGGTACCGATCGAGGTATTCGCGTCGAACGCCGCCTCGACCGTATCGCTGCGTTCGGGCGACAGGTTCGGATTCGAGAACCCCGGGTAATACAGATCGTTGAACGTCGGCAGACGGAACGCATTGCCGTACGACACGCGCGCGGTATAAACCGGCGTGATCGCGTAAGCCAGCGCGACGTTGCCCGTGTTGACCGACACGCCCTGCACGACCTCGTGCCGGCCCGCGAGGAACAGCGTGAGCGGCCCCAGCACCGCCGACTGATGCAGCGACACCGCCGAGTCGTTACGCGCCGGCACGCCCGACGGAATGTCGATCGGCAGAAACGCCTGCTCGCGCGAGAAGTCGTAGGCGATCTTCGATTCGCCGGACAGCGGCAGGCCGAACAACGTGTGCCCATGTTCCTGATGCGTCAGCGAAGTCGAGGTGCTGAAGCGCGTCGAATCGATTTCGTCGGTGCCGAGCGTGGGATCGTTCGCGTAGAGGAACTGGCGGTCGTACGCGTAGCCGATCGACTGGTCGAACTGCGTATACGGCGTGATGTCCACATGGAACGACACGCCCGTGGTCAGTTGATGATCGAGCTGCTGGTCGTCGCCGCCGGCGTTGTCGTAGGAGAACGTCGACTTGTGATACAGCGCGAAGGTCGATATCGACCAGTTGTCGCGCGCGTAACCGAGCCGCGCGTCCACGTCCTGCGCATGGTACGGATTGCGGCCGGCTTCGTGGCCGTAAGCGAACGGCAAGGTGGCGTCGATGCCGGCCGTGTTGTAGTCGTGCAGACCCAGCGAATACGTCAGCCCCGACAGCGCCGAAAGCGGACCGCTGGACGGAATGCTGCCCGACGTGCGGAATTGCGTATCGAAGGTTTTGTTCGAACCGCCGCCGAACGACACCGTCGTGCGGTTGGGTTGATTCGCCGCGTGGTTCGTGAACAGCTGCACCACGCCGCCCACCGCATCCGCGCCGAACGAGGCCGCCGCCGGACCGGAGATCACTTCCACGCGATCGAACGCCGAGGTCGGCAGATCCGCCCACTCGGCCTGCCCCGTGGTCGAGGAGCCGACGCGAATCCCGTCGATGAACACCGCCACCTGATTGCCGCTCGACCCGCGAATGCTGACCGATGCCGTGGCGCCCGGACCGCCGTTCTGGACCACGGTCACGCCCGGCAAGGTGGCCAGCGCCTGGGTGATGCTGGGGTCGGCCGGCGACAGCCGGTCGAGATCCGCCCGGGTCAATACCTGGGTCGACGCATAACGCTGATCGAACGATTGCGGCAGATGCTGCGTGTCGCCGGTCACCACGATATTCGGCAAGGTGGTTTGCGCGGACGGCTGGCCCGGCGGCAAGCTCGCGTCGTCCGCGGCGTAGGCGGACGAAACGGCTGCGGGAAAAACGATCGGCAATGCGCAGGCGGTCAGCGCGGACGTCATGAGAACATGATGGATTTTCATGGCGTGGCGATACCTGTTACGGAAATGCCGAGGCAAAGACGAATGCAAAGGTGTTGCGCCTCCGACGATGGAGCGCATGGATCAAAACAGAGGGACATGACTGGTCCTGAGGTTGGGCCGTCCTTGCAACGAGCGACCGCATGGGAGCGGTGCCGGCGCATCGGGACACCCCGCCCGATGCGTTTGCGCAGACCTCGGTCGATGGCAGGTCTCCTGGCTCGCGAGTCGTCGTTGCGCGCCGACCTTCCCGGTCACCCAGTGGTCACGTTGGGCGCGAACTCGTCGCTGACAGTTGCGGGGGCAGCCGCAGACTCGGGGCGCGTACGCCCCTCACTGCATTCCCTTTTGATCCCCGTCAGGGGAACCATCAGGGCGCAAGCGTAACGACTCGACGGGCCGCGCGTCAATGATTCGCGGTACCGGTCGGACGTTCGCGCAACACTTTCGCGGCCGGCACCCTGCTGGCGAGCGCGGCCTGCGTCCGCGGCCACCCAATCGATCGAATACCGCACCGTGCGGGAGTCACGCTATGATTCATCAAGCAATATGTTTTGATCATCGTATGAGCCGCCTTCCTATCCGCCTTCCTATCCGTTTTTCCGCCGTTTTCTCTCCCTCATTTGTTCCCCCCTGCATCGAGTCGATCGCCACGCATCCCATGCCGCTGATTCACGCCAACCGGAAATCCGTTTGATGAAAAAAATCCTGATCATAGGAATCGGTGCCGGCGATCCGGACTACCTGACCGTCCAGGCGATCAAAGCGCTCAACCAGGCCGACGTGTTCTTCGTAATGGACAAAGGCGCCGCCAAAGACAAACTGATCGCGCTGCGCAGGCAGATCATCGAACGTTTCGTCGAGGGCGGGCGCTATCGCATCGTCGAAGCGAGCAGCCCCGAACGGCGCCCCGATCACGGCGACTATCGCGGCGCGGTCGACGACCTGAACCGCGACAAGCAGCGCATTTTCGAGCAGCTGATCGCGGGCGAACTGAAAGACGGCGACGTCGGCGCGTTCCTGGTGTGGGGCGACCCGTCGCTGTACGACAGCACGATCCGCATCGTCGAGGCAATCGCGCGGCAAGGCCGTGAGGCGCTCGACTACGAAGTGATTCCCGGCATCAGCAGCGTGCAGGCGCTGGCCGCGCGCCATCGTATTCCGCTGAACCAGATCGGCCGTTCGATCGCGATCACCAACGGCCGCACCATCGCCGACGGCTTTCCGGCGAACGTCGACAGCGTGGTCGTGATGCTCGACGCGCAGAACGCATACCGGCAACTCGCGCACGAGGATCTCGACATCTACTGGGGGGCGTATGTGGGTACGCCGGACGAAATCCTGATCGCCGGCCGGCTGCGCGACGTGATGGATGAGATCGAACGCGTGCGGGCCGACGCGCGGCATCGGCACGGCTGGATCATGGATACCTATCTGCTGCGCCGGCGCGGCGAGGTTTGATCGCCGTAGTCGCCGTCATTGCCGTGATCGACACGATCGCCGCGCGCCGGTGACTGGCCGTAACGAACGGTATTGCGCTTTTTATCCCGCTAGCGCGAATGCGGCTTATATTGGAGTGAGACGTGTCGCCGCGAGCCGTTTCGCGACACGCGCACGCGGCCGGGTATGATGCCGGTCGCACGCCGGGCGAAAACCCTGCCGCTGCTTCATGCCGTCGCTTAATGCCGTCGCTTCATGCCGCTCCCTTTAGCCACGAGAACCACCATGCCTGCCCAACACGACGAAGCCTCGACCGCCGGCGCCACAGCGGGCAAGGCGAAACGCAAGACGCTGCCGGTGCCGGCGCGCAATCTCCTGATGATCGCCGTCGGCGTCGTGGTGTTCGCGATCGTCGCCGGGGTCATACTTTACGGTCCCATTACATATGGCGACGAGATTCCGAACTTCGGCATCATCCTCATGCTTACCGTGCCGGTGATCGCGGGCGTGGCGTTCCGCGTCGGACTGGATGCGTGGCTGGACCGGAACTGAGCGATATCCCGGCGAGATCGATGCCGCGGCGCGCGCGATTGCGCCACGCCGCCTAAAGAAATGCCGACCGCTGCCGATATAAAAAAAAGAAAGGGGCAATCCGATCAGATCACGCCAACGCGCGGATCGAACGGCAACTCGCCCACTCGATAACCAGAAAAACAATCGGCTAGCGTCTCCATGCATCACAAATCATGGGGCATCACTGCTCTCGTCGGGGCCGGCGGGGCGGCGTTGTCCGCATACGTCAATCTGTTCGCTTCCAGCGCCGCAACCGCGGGGCCGGCGCTGTTGATGGCGAAAATCCACATCGGCGCGGCACTGATCGGCTCGCTCCTGTTCGCGCGTTTCATCCAGGGCTCTCCCGACGCCTTGAAGGGTCCCACTCACCCTTCCACGGTCGGCACCAGCATCGTGACCTACCGGGGCGCGGTCCGCGTCCTCGTGCCGGGCAAGAGCGCGTTCTTCTCCGCCATCCGCTGCCTGCTGCTGCTCGGGTTCATGCTGTGCCTGATGATCCAGTTCGTGCAAATCGCACCACCGGACACCGTGCAGCCCTTCGCGCCATCGGCGCCGGTCCGTTCACTGGCAACCTGAATGGCGAGCGTCGATTCCACTGCCGGCGGCCGGCCGGCCTTCCTGTGCACGTTCAAAAATGGCTGACATATCAAGCAAAAAAGGCGTCTTCGGCGCCGTCATCATTCTCGGTATCGCCTCGATCGGTCTGGGCTGCTATTGCCTTATTCAGGCCTTCAATACCTTCGACATCTCGCCGGATTTCCAGGTCTGGTTCGCCCGCGCGGCCACCGCGATCGGCCTGGGCCTGGTGGGGTTGAACATCGGCGGCAACCGGATCGGACTCGACTAGCGCGCCGTGCCGGTCGCTGCCGATGTGCCGGTTGGCGTCGCCGATACCACCGATACCACCGATACCGCCGGTACCGGCAACACCACCCACACCTCCAGCCCGCCTCCCTCGCGCGCGTGAAACTGCAGGCTGCCGTGATGCAGCCGCGCGATCCGCTCGACGATCGCCAGACCGAGCCCGGTGCCGCCGCTGTGCGCGCGTGCATTGGCGCCGCGCTGAAACGGCGCCTTCAGTTGCTCCAGTTCGTGCGCCGACAAGCCCTTGCCGCGATCGCCGACTGCCACGTACACCGCCTCCAGCGTCGCCCAGGTCCGCACCGCGAGTCCGCTGCCGCCATACACGATCGCGTTCTGCATCAGGTTCATCAACAGCCGCATCATGCTGATCGGCCGGAACGCGACAGGCGGCAACGCCGCCAGCGACAACGCGAACTCATGCCCAAGCCCCGCGAAATCGCCGGCCAGCCGTTCGATCAACGCGTTCAGATCGCCGGGCTCGGCGGCCTCGCGCTCGCCGCTGCCCGCGTAATCCATGAATTGCTGAAGGATCGTCTCGATCTGGTCGAGATACGATTCGGCGGCGATCACGAAGCTGCTGTCGCTGCCGTGCGGCATCGCCATCGCCATCGACAGGCGCAGCTTGGTCAACGGCGTGCGGATGTCGTGCGAGATGCCGGCCAGCATCAGCGCGCGGGTCGCCTCGGCCTGTTGCAGCGTCTGCGTCATCTGGTTGAAGGCGTGACTCACGGCGGCGATTTCGGTGGGACCGTCGGTGGGCAGCGGCGCGGGCATCTCGCCGGCGCTCACGCGGCGCGCCGCCCGCGTCAGTTGCTGAAGCGGCTGGTTCAGGTGGCGCTGGATCGCGTAGCCCGTCAGCGCCGCCAGCGCGGCCAGCGCGAGCGACAGCAGGATGGCCGCGTCGAGCCCCTTGCCCTGTGCATCTTCCGGAATCGGCAGCGCGATCCACGACGGCGTGTCCGACGCCTGCGCCGACACGTGCAGACGAATCCACAAGCGCTCACCGCCGACCGCCTGCCAATGCACCGGCATATCGGCGGGAAGATGCGCACGCAGGCTGTCGAGAAACACACCGAGCTGATAGGTGCGGTAGGCGCGCAGCAGATTCGGCGGCGGCCTGATGCCGGCCTCGGCGGGCAGTTGCGCATGCCCGTGGAGGCGCGCCAGCAAAGTCGCGCGCGCGTCGGGCTGGGTGACCGCAAGCAGGTCGTCGAGCGTCATCACGTAGTTGGCGAAGACGGCGGCCGCGCGCTCGACACGCGGCCGCTGCACGTAATGCAGCAGCACGACGATCGCGCAGATCTGGCTCAGCATCACGAGCGCGATCAGCAACGCGATGTTGCGGGCGAGCAGCGTGTGCGGGAACCAGCGCAGCGGCGGGCGCGTCATGATTCGACGTCCGCTGCCAGCATGTAGCCGACACCCCACACCGTCTTGATGAAGCGCGGCTTGGACGGATCGTCCTCGACGATCTGCCGTAGCCGCAGCACCTGCACGTCGATGCTGCGGTCGAGCGCGTCGTGCTCGCGCCCGCGAGCGCGCGCGAGCAGATTGTCGCGGCTCACCGGCCGGTTCGGCGACGAGGCCAGCGCGACCAGCAGCAGCATCTGCGCCGAATGGATCTCCAGCAATTCGTCCCCGCGCGAGAGTTGCTGCTTGCCGACATCGAGCGCGAATGCGCCGAAGCGCACCCGCTGGGAGGTCACCGTGACGTCGCCGGAGGCCATCTTCTGACGGCGCAGCAGCGCATTGATGCGCGCCACCAGTTCGCGCGGCAGAAACGGTTTGGCGAGGTAATCGTCGGCGCCGGTTTCGAGACCCACCACCCGGTCGAGCGGATCGCCCTTCGCGGTCAGCATCAGGATCGGCAAGGTCTGGCCCTGCTCGCGCAAACGCGCGCAGATCTGCAGGCCGTCCTCTTCGCCGATCATCAGATCGAGCACCAGCAGGTCGAAGGGTTCGCGCTCCAGATAGCGGTCGAGCCGTTTGCTGTCTTCCGCGACGCGCACGTCGAAACCGTTGCCGCGCAGAAACCGTTGCAGCATGTTGCGCAGTTCGGCTTCGTCGTCGAGCACGATAATTTTGGCGGGGCGGTCCATGCGAAGGCTCCTCGGTTTACGCGTCGGGCGGCGTGCGGCGCGCCGCATGCCGTTCGGCCACGCGTTGCAGCAGCACGTAGAACGACGGAATGAACAGCACGGCGATGCAGGTCGAGGCGAGCATCCCCGAGAACACCGCGATGCCGAGCGAGCGTCGCGCGCTCGCGCTCGCGCCGGTGGCGATCACCAGCGGCACCACGCCCAGAATAAACGCGAACGACGTCATCATGATCGGCCGGAAGCGCAGCCGCGCCGCCTCCACCGCGGCCTCGGCGATGTCCACGCCCTGCGTGCGCAGATGCCGCGCGAACTCGACGATCAGAATCGCGTTCTTCGCCGACAGCGCGATCAGCAGCACGAGGCCGATCTGCGTGTACAGATTGTTGGCAGCGCCGAGCGCCGCGAGCGTGCCCGCCGTGCCGAGCAGCGCGAGCGGCACGGCCAGCACCACCGCGAGCGGCAGGAGCCAGCTCTCGTATTGCGCGGCCAGCACGCAGAACACCAGCAGCACGCCGACCGCGAACACCCAGTACGCGGAATTGCCGACCAGCTTCTCCTGATACGACATCGCGGTCCATTCGTAGCCGACGCCGGCCGGCAGAATCCGCGCGGCTTCCTGTTCGAATGCCGCGATCGCATCGCCGGTGCTGTAGCCGTTGGCCGGATTGCCGTTGATGGCGGCGGCCGGCTGCAGGTTGTAAAGCGCCGCCACGGCCGGCCCGACGCTCGTGCGCGCGTCGATGAAAGTGCCCAGCTCGACCATGTGGCCGCTGTCGCTGCGGATCTGCAGGCGGCGCAGGTCGTCGGTATCGCGGCGGAACGCGCCATCGGCCTGCACGAAGACCGGGAACGTATGGTTGAACGTGGTGAACTGATTCACGTAGCTCGACCCCACATAGTCCTGCAACAGATCGAACACATTGCCGACCGGCACCTGCAGCGACTCGGCCTTGGCGCGGTCCAGCGTCAGCTCGACCGTCGGCGCCGACGCGCGGAACGGGCTGAACACGCGCTGCAATTCGGGGCGTTTCGATACGCCGGCGATCAGCGCGTCGGTCGCGTCCTGCAGGCGACGGTAGTTTTGCGAGCCGTCGGTCAGCATCACCTGCATCTGCACGCCGCCGCTGTTGCCGAGGCCCTGGATCGGCGGCGGCACGATCACCACGGAACGCACGTCGGGCAGTTTCGCGAGTTCGTCGTTCATGCGCAGATAGAGCGAGCGCAGGTCTTCGCCCTTGCCGCGTTGGCTCCAGTCGTCGAGCGTCACGTAGATCAGCGCGGCGTTCGGCAACGACGCGTTGTTATCCAGCGGCGAAATCCCGCCGATCGACACCACGTGGTTCACGCCGGGAATCGCGCCGATGCGCCGTTCGATCTGCGTGGCCGCCTCGCGCGTGCGGCCGAGCGACGCCGCGTCCGCGAGCTGCGCGGCGATCAGCATGTAACCCTGGTCTTCGAGCGGAATGAAGCTGGTGGGAATGCGCGTCAGCAGAAACGCCGACGCCGCGCCGAGCACGAGCGCCATCGCGAGCGCGAGCCGGCTGCGCGCGACGAACCATGCGACCACTCGCACATAGCCCTGTTCGACCCGCGCATAACCGCGATCGAACACGCGATACACGATGTTCGGTCTGCCCTCTTTGCCGTGCTTGCCGGGCTTACCGGGCTTGTTCGGCCGCAGCCAGCGCGCGCTCTGCACGGGCTTGAGCGTGACTGCGTTGATCGCGCTGATGACCGTGGTGGCGACCACCACCAACGCGAACTGCCGGTACATCTGCCCCGTCACGCCGCCGAGAAACGCCGACGGCAGGAACACCGAGATCAGCACCAGCGTGATGCCGACGATCGGGCCGAGCAGTTCGTGCATCGCGTCGATCGCGGCCTGCTTCGGCGTCTTGCTCTGCTCGATGTGCTGCGTGATGCCTTCGACCACCACGATCGCGTCGTCCACCACGATGCCGATCGCCAGCACGATCGCGAACAGCGTCAGCAGGTTGATCGAGAAACCGAGCAGATAGATCGCGCCGAACGTGCCGACGATCGTCACCGGAATGGTCGTGGCGGGCACCAGCATCGCCCGCCAGTTCTGCAGAAACAGCAGGATCACCGCGAGCACCAGCAAGGCCGCCTCGAACAGCGTCTTGTAGACGTCGAGCACCGACTGGCGCACGAAGGTGGTGGTGTCGAACGGCAGCTGATAGCTGACGCCTTGCGGCATGTTCTTCGCGAGCCGCGCCATGGTCGCCTTCACCGCGTTGCCGACCTCCAGTGCGTTCGCCTCGGGCAATTGATAGATGGCGATGCCCGCCGCCGGTTTGCCGTCGAGATTGAAGAACTGTCCGTAGCTCGACGAGCCGAGTTCGGTATGACCGACGTCGCGGATGCGCACGAAATGACCGCCGTCGTCCGGCGCGGCCTTGACGATGATGTCGTCGAACTCGCGCGGATCGGCGAGCGCGCCTTGCAGGGTCACCGTGAGCTGGAACGCGGCCCCGCCCGCGTTCGGCTCCGAACCCAACTGGCCCGCGCTGACATCGCGGCTCTGGCTCTGGATCGCCTGCATCACGTCGGCGGCGCTCAGGCCGCGTTCGCTGAGTTTCTGCGGATCGAGCCATACACGCATGCTGTACTGGCCGGTGCCGAACACGGTCACGTCGCCGACACCGGGCAAACGCGCGAGCGTATCGCGCAGCGAGATCACCGCGTAGTTGCTGAGAAACAGCGAGTCGTACTTCGGGTTCGGCGATTCCAGCGTGTAGAGCTGCAGGATCGCGGTGGAGCGTTTGCGGACCGTGACGCCCTGCTGCTGCACCGCTTGCGGCAACTGCGCGGTCGCGGCCGACACGCGGTTCTGCACCAGCACCTGCGCCTTGTCGACATCGGTGCCGACGGCGAAGGTGACGGTAAGCGTGTAAGTGCCGTCGTTGGTGCTGGTCGACTGCATGTAGAGCGCGTTCTCCACGCCGTTGACCTGGGTTTCGATCGGCAGCGCCACGCGGTCGATCACCGTCGCCGCGCTCGCGCCGGGAAACCGCGCGACCACCTGCACGGTGGGCGGCGTGATCGGCGGATACTGCGCGATCGGCAGATTGATCAACGCGACGCCGCCGAGCAGCATCACGATCAGCGCGATCACATTGGCAAAGACCGGTCGCTCGACGAAGAAGCGGATCATGAGCGGCCCTGCGCGTCGGCAACGGCCGTGTCCACCTGCACGCGCGTACCGGGCGCGACCGCCAGCGCGCCGCCCGTCACGACCTGGTCGTTCGCATTCAGCCCGGCGGTGACGGCCCGCAGCGATCCATGCAGACCGCCCGTCTGCACCGCGCGTTTCTCGATCACGCCCGCGCCGTTCACGATCAGCACGGACGCGCCGGCCTGCTCGCGCAGCAGCGCGGTATCCGGCACCAGCAGCACATGCTGCGGCGCGCCCGCCGGAATATGCACCTCGACCGACATGCCGGGGATCAGATGCGCGTCCCGATTGGCGATGTCGGCGCGCAGCTTCAGCGCGCCGCTGGCCGGATCGATGCGGGTATCGACGAATTCCAGCGCGGCATCCTCGCCCTGCGCGGCCGGCGCGCCCAGCACATTCACGCGCACCGTGCGGGGCGCTTGCGTGAAAAGCCCGATACGGTTCGCGTCGCGTTCGTTCAGCGTGAAATTCACGTACACCGGCTGGATGCGGTCCAGCGTGGCGAGCTTGGTGGCGTCGCCGCCGCCCACCAGATTGCCGACGTCGAATGCGCGCGCGCCGATGCGGCCCGCGAACGGCGCGCGGATCTCCGTATAGCCGAGGTTGATGCGCGACATGTCGCGTTTGGCGAGCGCCTGATCGCGCGTGGTCTGCGCTTTCTGCAACGACGATTCGGAGGTGGCGTTCTCGGCGGTGAGCTGTTTCTGGCGCGTCAATTCCTGATCGGCATTGACGAGCGCGGCCTGGTCGTAGACGAGTTGCGCGCGGTACGAATCCGGCTCGATACGGAACAGCACCTGGCCTTGCTTGACGAACGCGCCGTCGGTGAAACCGATCTGCTGCAGCACGCCTTGCACGCGCGCGACCAGCGTGACGGTGGCGGACGGCGCGACGGTGCCGCTCAGATCGAGCTGCTCGCGGACTTCGCGCGGCACGGGACGGCTCACGGTGACGTGAGGCAAGGCGGCGTTTGGTGCGCGCTGTGCGTTTTGCGCGGCGGGGGCGTTGCCGTCGCGGCAAGCCGTCGATGCCACCGCGAAGCTCAGCACCAGCATCGGCGTGAAAAGGGCGAGCGGTGCAGGGATAAATCTCGCCGCAAACGACGCACGGCGTGCCCGCGCTTTCGATGTCCCTTTCGACGTCACTTTCGACGTCACTTTCGGCGTCACTTTAAGCTCCCCCTCGCACTCGTTGTCTTCGCATCGATTCGCCATGTCGTTATTTCCCGTTCTCAGGCTGCGTGACGTTCGCCCGCGCTAGCGTGGAATGCGCGGGCGGATTCACCAGATGCCCCCAATCCGTGCGCCGCGCCATCTGCGCGGCAATCTGTTCGCTGACCACCTGCTGACCCTGTGCCACCTCCCACCCGCCGCCCAGCGCGCGATACAGCGACACCGCCGCGAGCGCCGCAAGCCCCTGGTTCTGCGCGAGTGCATCGCCGTCGCGCAGCGCCGAGCGCGACGCGTCCAGCACCGGGTCGTAGGTGATCGAGCCCGCGCGATACTGCGCATTCGCGAGCCGCAGCGCGCGCTGCGATGCATCCGCCGCGCGCACCGACGCGGCCAGCGCATCGAGCGACGTGCGCAGCGCGGCGATTGCGTCTTCCACTTCCTTCTGTGCTTGCAGCACGGTGCTCTGATAGTCGAACACCGCTTCCTGGAAGGCCGCGTCCTGCGCCCGCACCGCGTTCTTCAGTTGCGCGCGATCAAGAATCGGCACCGTGATGCCCGCGGAAAACAGACCGATGGTCTTGCTGCCCCATTGCGTCAACCCGATCCCATGCTGCTCGCCCGACGACAAACCGAACAGGCCCGTCAGCGACAACGACGGATACAGCTTCGCCTTGGCCGCGCCGATCAACGCCGATTGCGCGGCCGCGTTGAGCGCCGCCTGGCGCACGTCGGGACGGCGCCGCAGCAGATCGGCGGGAATGCCCACGTCGATCTGCGTCGGCGCGACCGGAATCGCCGTGCTGCCCTGCAATTGCGCGTCGATATCGGCGGGCCGGTCGGCAAGCAGCACGGCGAGCGTGTCGCGATCCTGCGCGCGCGCCTTCACGAGCGGCGGAATCTGCGCCTCGGTTTCGGCGACCAGGGTGGCCGCCTGCTCGACATCGAGTTGCGTCGCCGCGCCATGCTTGTAGCGCGACTGCGTCAATGCGAGGCTCCGTTGCACCGACTGGAGGTTCTGTTGCGCCACCACGATGCGCTGATCGAGCGTGCGCAGATCGATATAGGCGTTGGCGACATCGCCGAATAGCGACACCAGCGCGTTGTCGTACGCGGCTTCCGACGCGCGCAATTGCGCACGGTCCGATTCGATCTGCCGCCGGTACTTGCCCCAGAAATCGATTTCCCAACCGGCGTTGACCCGCAGATGCTCGGCCCACAGATGCGTCGGCGGCAACGGACCGACGCCGCTCGTGTTGATATGGTCGGCGCCCGCCGACACGCTGCCCGATTGCGGCAGCAGATTGTCCTCGCTGGTCGCGAGTTGCGCGCGCGCCTTGAAGATATGCAAGCCGGCCACCTGCACCGACAGATTGCGCTGAACCGCGCGCGCTTCGAGCGCGCTCAGCACAGGGTCGTCGAACGCGGTCCACCAGGCGGCCTGCGCGGCGGGCGCGCTTTGCGCAGCGCGCGGCAGACTTTCGAGCCATTGGTCTTCGAGCGTCACGTCCGGCTGTCTGAAATCGGGACCGACGCTGGTGCAGGCGCTCAGCGTCACGCAGACCGATACGCCCAGGGCTACGATCCGCGCCACGCTCGCCGCCACGCACATCGCCATGATCGGCGAAGCGCGGCCAACGCTCGGGCGGGGTACGGTGGCGAGTTTCATCGCACGTGGGATTCGTCACGCAACGTCTGAAGGTTCGGCGAAACCGCTGACCCGGCTCAGTGCGCTGCCGCGCGTTGCTGCATGAACGCCTCGATCTGCGGCAGCGTCACGTAGCCCGCTTTCTGCGTATCGATTTCGTCGAAGTGCTGCGCGACGCGCGGCATGCCGGCGGCCGCCTGATCGCGGGTGAGCTTGCCGTCGTGCGTCGTATTGGCGTTCGCGAAACGCGTTTGCAGTTGTTGCTCCATACGCTGCATGCGCTGCGGATTGACACCCTGCGGCGCGGCGGATTGAGCGAACGTGACGGTGGAGGCACAGCACAGCAACACGATGGCGAACAGCTTTTTCATGACCGACTCCTTGAATGGATCATCGAGCGTCGCCTGCCTTGTGCCGCGATCCGTTCAATGACAGGCCGAATTCTTGGGCACGCGTCGCCTGAAGGCAATTTCAGAATCATGTCGAGCTATGTCATGAGCGCTCGAAGCCGCGCCACGCTTCGCTGAGCGGCGATTCGCCGGGTGCGTTGTCGTGGCGTTCGATCCGCTGCGGATCGGCTGAAAAAAGGTCGTTGACTCAGCATAGAACATGCCGGCCGGAAGATTGCCTGGTGAATTCCCGTTGTACTGAGGAATCGCCGGCGATGCGATTTGCGGCCCGACCCGCGGCCCGCGCCGGGGCCGCTTGACTCGAACGTTGTGGCCGCGCAGTTCAAGCGCTTTTCAAGCGGTGCTCAAGCGGTGCTCAAAGCGCCGCGCGAACTCAGCCCAGCAGAATCCGCGCGCCGAGCGCGAGGACCAGCGCGGGCACCATCACCACCACGCCCACTTTCAGAAACTTCATGAAGCCGACGTCCTCGCCTTCGCGGCGAATCGCATTGAGCCAGAGGATCGTCGCGAGCGAACCGGTGATCGACAGATTCGGCCCGAGGTCCACGCCGATCAGCAGCGCATCGATCACGCGCGCGGGACTGTGCGCCTGCATCACCGTCGAACTGGCGATCAGGCCGGCCGGCAGGTTGTTCATCAGATTGCTGCCGAACGCGATCGCCGCGCCGGCCCAGCCCGCCGTCGACAGTTCGTTGCGCAGCGCCGCGTCGCGCGTCAGACGGGCCAGCGTGGTGATCACGCCGGTATGGTCGAGCGTTTCGACCAGCACGAACAGCGCGGCGACCAGCGGCAGCACGCTCCACGAGATCTCGCGGATCATCGGCAGCGGCGATTTGCGCTCCTGGATCAGCACCACCAGCGCCGTCAGCGCGCCGAGTATCGCGGTCGGCAGGCCGAGCGGAACGTCGAACGCGGACACCGTCAACAGCGCGACCGCCGTCACCGCGATGCCGGCCAGCGCCACGCGGCCGCTCGCGGACAGGTCGAGCGGCGCCAGATTAGCCTCGCAGGTGCCGCCCAGCGCGTCACGCTGGCTCCAGCGCAGCATCAGGTAAGTCGCGACGATCGACAGCAGCGACGGCAGCGCGAAGCGCATCAGCCACGCGCCGAGCGCGGGCGTGTGGTTGCCGTACAGCACGATGTTGGCGGGATTCGAGATCGGCAGCACGAAGCTGGCGGCGTTGGCGATAAACGCACACACGAACAGCAACGGCAACGGCTCGGTCTTCGCTTTTTTCGCGGCGGCGAAGACGGCGGGGGTCAGCACCACCGCAGTGGCATCGTTGGAAAGAAACGCGGTGATCACCACGCCGACCAGATAGACCAGCAGGAACAGCTTGCGTGGCGAGCCCTGCGCGTGATTCACCGCCAGCACCGCGACCCAGTCGAACAACCCTTCTCGGCGGCCCACTTCCGAGAGCAGCATCATGCCGAACAGGAACAGATAGACGTCGGTGCCCTTGCCGATCGCGACCAGCGCCAGATTCACCGGCAGCAGGCCCAGCGCGACCAGCAGCACGGCGCCGGTGACAGCCCACACCGCTTCGGGCCATTTGAACGGACGGGTGATGACGCCGGCCGTCGCCACCGCGGCGATACCCCAGGAGAGAAAAACGGAATTCAAAACGGGCGCCTTTTACCTTTTGCCAGGTTTTGTGTTTCGAGCCGCCCCGGTCGTGGATGGCCGGGGCGGTTGGATCGATCGTGTTTTTGGTCTCGCGCCGGGTGCGATCCCCGGCTTGCCGGCGCTGTTCGAGCAAACCTCATGCCCAGGAGACCCGCCGCGGGCCGTTCCGGTCCAGATCATGTCTGGCCGCACGGCGCCGAGCCGCGTTCTACGGATTCACGCGATTGACCGCCGCGATGCAATCGCGCCCGTTGTCCTTGGCCAGGTACAGTTGCGTGTCGACCAGATTCACGAACGCGACCGGGTCGTCCGACTCGCGTGGAATCACCGACCCCACGCCGAAACTCGCGGTCACCGTTTGCCGGAACGGCGAACGCTCGTGCGCGATTTCGGCGGCGCAGAGCCGGTCGCGGCAGCGCTCGGCGACTTGCCGCGCGGCCTCCGAACCCGTATTCGGCAGCACCAGCACGAACTCCTCGCCGCCGAAACGACCGACGAAATCGCCCGGCCGTACCGCTTCGCTCAACACTTCGGCAACCCGCTTCAGACACTCGTCGCCCTGCACGTGACCGTAGTAGTCGTTGTACGACTTGAAGAAATCGATGTCGGCCATGATCAGCGAAACCGGCGAGCCATGCCGTTGCGCGGCTTTCCATTCGCGCTGCAGCACCGCGTCGAATTCGCGGCGATTGCCGACCCCGGTCAGCCCGTCCTTGTACGACAGCGCTTCGAGTTCGCGTTGCAAGGCGGCGAGTTTTTCCTCGGTCTTCTTGCGCTCGCTGATGTCGAACATGAAGCCGACCAGCGCCTCGACCTCGCCGTCCGCGCCGCGCACCACGTGCACCACGTCGCGCAGCCACACGTAGTCGCCGCGGCTCGTCAACGCACGGTAGTCGGCTTCGTGATCGGTGCCCGCCTGCGATTGCGCGACACAGAACGCGACCACCTTGTCGCGATCTTCCGGATGCATGCGCGCCGCCCAGTCCTGCACGGTCTGCCAGCTCGACGGCGCCCAGCCCAGCAGCGCCTCGATCTGCGGCCCGATGTACGCGAAGGTCATGGTGGCCCAGTCGATCTTCCACGGAATCGCCCGGGTCGATTCGAGCAACGTGCGGTAGACGGCGGCATCGTGCTCCATGTACCCTTCGACTCCGGTCGCGGCCGGCGCCATGCGATCCGTTGGCGTTTCCTGGGGTGCCTCGTGCCGCAGAAAATCCGCGCCCAGGCTCGCTTTATTCTGGTCAGTGCTGTTCATCGATCGAATCCTCATCAGCGGTGCAGCCGGCAAATTAACACAGCGCCGCCCCGCCACCCCGCCTGAACGAAATTCGCGCCGTTTTATTCCACGGCCATTAGCGTCACCACGACAACAATCTGTTCCCTCCTACCCGGCTAGTCACGTTTCATTGGCATGCCTACCATCCGCATTCACCTGCAACACGTCACGCGACACGTCGCGTTTATCGAGCCTCCACGAATGAATGCCCGTCCTTCGGATTCCAACCGCTATCACGGCGCCGCCATTGCATTGCACTGGCTTATCGCGGCGCTGATGATCTGCGGTTTCTATATCGGCTGGATCATGACCGACATCCACGGTTTCTCGCCGACCAAGCTCAAGTATTTCTCGTGGCACAAATGGATCGGCGTCACCGTATTCGCGCTCGCGGTGCTGCGCGTGCTGTGGCGCGCCACCCATCGCGCGCCGCCGCTCGACGACGCGACGCCCCTGTGGCAGAAGGCTGCCGCGCATCTGGTGCATGGCCTGCTGTATCTGCTGATGCTGGCGATTCCGCTGTCCGGCTACTTCTACAGCTCGGCCGCGGGCATTCAGGTGGTGTATCTCGGCATCGTGCCGCTGCCTACGTTCATCGGCCCGGACCAGGCGCTCAAGGCAACGCTGCGCACGGTCCATGTGCTGCTCAATTACACGCTGCTGGCGCTCGTCGCGATGCACGTGCTGGCCGCGCTCAAACATCAGTTCGTCGACCGTGACGGACTGCTCGGGCGAATGATTCCGTTCCTCAAGTCATGACCGTGCCGCGATTGGCTACGGCTTGTTGGCAATTTAATTCCCAGCGGTGCGCAATCGACGCACGCGGGTTCGATAGGATGCGTACCACCATGAAAAACGACTTCAATCACTCCGCCACCGGGGCCGCGCTTCGTTCCGCCGCCGTTCGTTCCACCCTGCTGCGCTCCGTGCTCGCCGGCGCCGCTGCCGTGACCATGTTCGGCGCCGGCCTTGCGCAGGCCGATGTCGACACCAGCAAGAGCAGCGTCGTCGCCACCACGAAGCAGATGAACGTGCCGGTCGACGGCAAGTTCAGGAAGTTCTCCGCGCAACTGAATTTCGATCCGGCGAAGCCGACTGCCGGCAGCGCCAACGTGTCGATCGACACCGCCAGCTACGACCTCGGCGCGGACGACTACAACAAGCAGGCGCAAGGCAAGGAGTGGTTCGACAGCGCCACGTATCCGGCCGCGACCTTCGTGTCGAGCGCGATCGCACCGGCCGGCGGCAACCTGTACAAGATCACCGGCAAGCTCACCATCAAGGGCAAATCGCAGATCGTCGTGGTGCCCGTCACGATCGCCGCGCAGGGCGCGACACAAACCTTCGACGGCTCGCTGCCGATCAAGCGCTCGCAGTTCGACGTGGGCACCGGCGAATGGAAAGACACGTCGGTCGTCGCCGACGAAGTCGTCATCAAATTTCACCTCGTCGCTTCGAAGAAGTAATTCACCGACCCGAAGCGCCGCTACTCTTTCAGACACCTGGAGAACACCTTGAAGAAGTCCTTTCTGCTCGCCGCGGGCGCGCTCGCCGCTGCCCTGTCGTTCAACGCGATGGCCGCCGATACGTATCAACTCGATCCGACCCACACGTACCCGAGTTTCGAAACCGACCACTTCGGCGGCATCTCGACGTGGCGCGGCAAGTTCAAGAAGAGCAGCGGCACCGTCGTGCTCGACCGCGCGGCAAAGACCGGCACGGTCGACGTGACGATCGACATGAGCTCGGTGGACATCGGCAACGACAAGCTCGACGCGGAACTGGTCACGGACAAGTTCTTCGACGCCGCGAAGTATCCGAGCGCGACGTACAAGGGCACGCAGATCCGCTTCGACGGCGACAAGCCGGTGGAAGTGATCGGCTCGCTGACGATGCACGGCATCACCAGGCCGGTGAACCTGAAGATCGAGTCGTTCAAGTGCTTCACGAACCCGATGCTCAAGCGTGAAGTCTGCGGCACGGAATCGACCGCCACGTTCAATCGCGACGACTTCGGCATCGACTTCGGCAAGGCTTACGGCTTCAAGATGCAGACCACGCTGCATATCCAGGCCGAAGGCATCAAGCAGTAAGCGGCACACTCGATCGCCGTCGCGGTTGTAGCGGTTGTAGCAGTTGTAGCGGCGCGACAATGCATGCGTTGTTGCACGTGGTTGCATGCTCAACCACCGCGACAAGCGCGCGCGGAAAATCGATTCGTCGTAGGAATAGCCCTGTAAAACAGGGCTATTTTTCTTTTACGACCCCGCTCGACGCCGTGGCGACACCCTTTATAAGGTCATAATTTCCGCTTTCGGCACGCGCTAAAACTTGAGCGCGAAGAGCCGCCACATTTCCCCGCTGTTCACCGATTCAAAACGCATTACCCAACCTTAAAGTCGCCAGCACGGAAATCGAACCTTGTCTGGAGACGTTGGTGAAACAGTTGAAATATGCGGCGCTGGCCGCGACGTGCATGACCCTGGCCGCCGGTGCGGCGCACGGGCAGGAAGTCTACGTGCACGGCGGCACGCTCGGCGCGGGCATCGGCGCGGCGCTGCCGCTGACTTCGTGGGCGGGTGTGCACGCCGAATTCGAAGGTTTCGGCCTGTCGCATTCGTTCAATGTGGACGGCAATCAATACGACGGTCATCTGAAACTGCTGCAAGGCGGCCTGTATGCCGACCTCTTCCCGTTCAAGTCGAGCGGCTTTCGCGTGACGGCCGGCGCGCTGATCAACGACGACGAACTCACGGCCCACGCCGTGCCGAACGCCCAGGGCAACTACAAGATCGGCGACCAGTTCGTGCCGGCGGTCGGCGGCGCGCCGTCCACCACGGTGACGCTGCCGCGCGTGATGCCGTATCTCGGCATCGGCTACGGACACAAACCGGTCTCGAAGGGCTTCGGTCTGACGCTCGATCTGGGCGTCGCTTATGGACGTCCGCGCAGCACCTACAGCGTGCCGGCCATCTATTCGACGGTCGCGACGCAATCGAGCATCGACCAGGAAGAGCAGAACATCAGCAACAAGGTGGAACGCTACAAGCTGTACCCGGTGGTGCAGATCGGTGTGAGCTACCGCTTCAACTAGGCAGGCGCCGCGGGGACGTCCAGCGGGAGCACCCGGCTCGCCCAACCGGCGGGCGCGTTTTGCGGGACGGCAAGGTACCATGACGGATTGACTGACGGCACGTCGCCGTCGCACGACTTTCGTCTCCACCACTCATGATCTCCGCCAGCCGCCGCATCGCGCATCTCGACATGGACGCTTTCTACGCGTCCGTCGAACTGCTGCGCTATCCGGAACTGCGCGGGCACGCGGTGGTGATCGGCGGCGGCCGCAACGCGATACCGGAAACGCTCCCGGACGGCAGCCGCCGCTTCGCGCGGCTGCGCGAATACGCGGGGCGCGGCGTGGTGACGACCTCCACCTACGAAGCGCGCGCGCTCGGCGTGTTCTCCGCGATGGGCATGATGAAGGCCGCCGCGCTCGCGCCGGACGCGTTCCTGCTGCCCACCGACTTCGATTCGTACCGGCGCTACTCGCGCATGTTCAAGGCGGCGGTCGCCACGTTCACCGATCGCATCGAAGATCGCGGCATCGACGAAATCTATATCGACCTCACCGAGCTGCCGGGCGAGCCGCGCGACATCGCCGCGCGCATCAAGGACGCGGTCAATCAGGCCACCGGCCTCACCTGCTCGATCTGCGTCGCGCCGAACAAGCTGCTCGCGAAGATCGGCTCCGAACTCGACAAGCCGAACGGCCTCACGATCCTCACCCCGGCGGACATCGCGTTGCGGGTCTGGCCGCTGCCCGTGCGCAAGGTCAACGGCATCGGCCCGAAGGCCGCCGAAAAACTCACGTCGCTCGGCATCGCGACCGTCGGCGATCTGGCCGCCGCGGATGCGGGTCTATTGCAGGATCATTTCGGGCGCAGCTATTCGGCGTGGCTGATGCAGGTCGCGCAAGGCCACGACGAGCGGCCCGTGGTGGTCGAATCCGAGCCGAAGTCGATGAGCCGCGAGACGACCTTCGAACGCGATCTGCATCCGCGTCACGATCGTCCCGCGCTCTCCAGTTCGTTCACCGGTCTGTGCGTGCGCGTCGCGGAAGATCTGGTGCGCAAGGGCTACGTGGGCAAGACCGTCGGCATCAAACTGCGCTACGACGATTTCCGCACGGTCACGCGCGATCTGACGCTCGACGAACCGACCGCCGACGCCGCCGAGATCCGCCGCGCCGCGACCGAGTGCCTGCGGCGCGTGCAGTTGAACCGCAAGCTGCGGCTGCTCGGCGTGCGCGTGAGCACGTTGACGCCGGCCAGCGAGCAGGCGGCGAAACCGCGCCGGCCGGTTCAGGCGGACTTGCCCTTCACCAGCGACGAATAGGCGGCCGCCTCGGTCACGCCGGTTGTGCTCGTTGCGCTTGTTGCGCTTGATGCATTCGCTACGCTCGCCACGCCGGTTGCCGCCACATTGGCAGGCGGGCGCGGCGCGGGCATCGCCGCATCGACCTGCGACGCCGCAATCGAAAACACGAACGTATTGATGCCGTTCGCGCTTTGCGCCGACACGCTGCCGCGATGCATCTCCGCGATCGCCTTCACGATCGCGAGACCGAGCCCGTGGTTTTCGCGGCTATTCGTGCGCGACGCTTCCGCGCGATAGAAACGGTCGAACAGATGTTCCAGCACATCGGGCGCGATCGGCTCGCCCGGATTCGCGACCGCGATGCTGACCTGATCGTCGTCGCGCGCGATCGTCACGCTGATCTTCGCGCCGGGCTCGCAATGCTGGATCGCGTTCATCAGCAGATTCGTGCACGCGCGGCCGAACAGCGAGCGGTTCACACGCGCGTGGGCATCGCCGCGCAGCTCGGCATGCACGCGTGCTTCCTCCAGCGGAATTTCGAGGAACTCCAGCGTGTGTTCGACCTCCGCCGCGAGCGACACCTCGATCAAGCCGGTCGCGCGTTCGCCCTGATCGGCGCGGGCGAGGAACAGCATGTCGTTGATGATCGCGCGCATCCGCTCGAACTCTTCGAGATTCGATTGCAGCGTGTGGCGCAGATCGTCCACCGAACGGTTGCGCGTCAACGCCACTTCGGTTTGCCCGATCAGGATCGTCACCGGCGTGCGCAGTTCGTGCGCCACGTCCGCGTTGAACGATTCGAGCCGCCCATATGCGCCGTCGAGCCGTTCGAGCGCGCCGTTGAACGAATACGCAAGGTCGTTCAGTTCAAGCGGCAGCGAGGCCGTATTCAAACGCTGCGAGCGATTGTTCGGACTCACCGCGGACGCATCGCGCGTGAGACGCGTGAGCGGCGCGAGGCCCAGCCGCGTGACCGAATAACTGAGCAGCAGCACCGCGAGACTGCCCAGCGCGGACAACGCGGCCAGCGCCGAACCGAACACGCGCATGGTGCGGATATTCGGCGAATAGCTCGCGGCCACCTGCAATTGCAGCGGCGGCCGCGGACCGTTGGCCGGAATGGTCACCGTGGAGGTCAGCATGTCCTGCGGACCGCCCGCCTGTTTCACGCGCGCGTAGCCGCCCGACCAGCTCTTCACGACCGCGCCTTCGACCGGTTTGCCGTACTGGAAATACGGGTCGGCGCTCGACACCGAATACACGGTGCTGCCATCGTGCGGCGTCATGTCGGTGAGTTTTTCGCGGCACATGCGCCACTTTTCCGGCGTCACGGCGTGATAGACGATGATGCGGGCGATCTGCGTGCGGTCGTCGAGCGACTCGCGCAGATGGTGTTCGAGTTGCGTGCGCAATACGAGGAAGAGCCCGGTGCCCACCAGCGTGAACACGGACAGCGCGACCAGCGCGAACATCAGCGCCAGCCGGCGGGCGATCGATCGGTTCATGTCTGCTCCGCCTCCTCGCGCACTTCGAGTACGTAGCCCATGCCGCGCACCGTGTGCAGCAGCTTGGACGGAAACGGCCCGTCGAGCTTCGCGCGCAGCCGCTTGATGGCCGTCTCGACGACATTCGTATGGCTGTCGAAATTGACATCCCACACGAGCTCGGTAATCGCGGTCTTCGACAGAATGTCGCCTTGCCGGCGCGCCAGCACGCTGAGCAGCTGGAACTCCTTCGCGGTCAGGTCGAGGCGCACGCCGTCGCGGGTGGCGCGCCGGCCGATCAGATCGACGAACAGATCGCCGACCGAGATCAGCGTGGACTCCTGCGAGCGCGTGCGGCGCGCAAGCGCATGCAGACGCTCGACCAGTTCGAGGAACGAAAACGGCTTGGTCAGGTAGTCGTCCGCGCCTTCGCGCAAGCCGCGCACGCGGTCGTTCACGTGGTCGCGCGCGGTCAGCATGATGACCGGCGTCGACTTGCGCATGCGCAGCGCCTTGAGCACGCTGAAGCCGTCGCGCTTGGGCAACATCACGTCGAGCACGATCACGTCGTAGTCGAATTCAGTGGCGAGATGCATGCCTTCCTCGCCGTCGAGTGCGACGTCGACGACCCAGCCCTGCTCTGTCAAACCGGAGCGCAGGTAGTCCACGACCTTGTGCTCGTCTTCAACAATCAGCAATTTCATGCGCGTCCCCTTGTCTGTGCATTATACGAAACGCCCTGCATTGCCTGCCCGACCTCTGCCACGTACCGCTCGTTCATGATCTGCCGGGCTCACCGCGCGGGAGCCATGGCCTCCTGTGCGTCTTCGGAATGCGTCGTCGCTGTCGCGGCAGCCGGCGAGGCTGCCCGCGGCATGGCCGGGTCCGGCCGGGCCGGCGTGCCTGCCGGCGCGTCTGTCGCCGTGCTGCCCGCGAGCGGCGCGGCGGCATCCCAACCGCCGCCCAACGCTTTCACCAGGGCCACCGACAGCGTCATCTGCTGCCCACGAATCTGCACGTCCTGACGCTCGCTGGTGAGCAACGACTGCTGCGCGGTGATCACGTCAAGATACGCGACGAGGCCGCCCGAGTAACGGTCGTTGGCGAGCGAGAGCAGATGCTGCGCGTCCGTGACCGCCTCGTGCGACTGCTTCGCCGCGCCGTCCAGCACCGATAGACCGGTGATGCCGTCCTGCACCTGCTGGAACGCGGTCAGCACGGTTTGCCGGTAATTGGCCTCGGTCGCCTTGTAGCCTTCGCTCGCATACTTCACGTTGGCGGCGCGGCGGCCGCCGTCGAACACCACCTGGCCGACGGCCGCGCCGAGCGTCCACATCAGCGTCGGCGCGCTCAGCAGGCTGGCGAACTGGGTCGCCTCCCAGCCGATGCTCGGCGTCAGCGTCAGGCTCGGGAAGAACGCGGCCTTGGCCACGCCGATCTGCGCATTCGCGGCGGCCATCGCGCGTTCGGCCGACGCGATGTCGGGGCGGCGCTGCAACACGTCGCTCGGCAAGCCGAGCGGGATGGCCGGCACCTGCGCGGCGATCACCTTCGGCGCGATCGAGAATTGCGGCGCGGGCACGCCGACCAGCGCGGCGATCGCATGTTCGTATTGCGCGCGCTGATTGAGCAGCAGTTGCGCCTGCACCTTCGTCGAGTCGAGCAGCGACTTCTGCTGCAGCACGTCGAGCCCGGATACCGAGCCGAGATCGTGCTCGGAGCTCACATAGTCGAGCGCTTTCTGTTGCAGCTTGACCGACTGGTTCAGCACGTCGATTTCGGCGTCGAGTTCGCGCAGCGAAAAGTAGTCGGTCGCGAGATCGGTGGTGAGCACGAGCCGCGCGTTCGCCAGATCGTCCGCCGATTGCTGCGCGGACGCCGCGGCGCCTTCCACCTGGCGGCGTATCCGGCCGAATAGATCGGTGTCGTAGTTGATCGTCGGCCCGAGCTGCACGTTGTTCTGCACCGTCGACACGGTCGGCACCGCGTAGTTGGTCAGCGGCCGGTCCTGCGAAATGCGGAAACGCGAGCCGGACGCCGCGAGGTCGACCTCGGGAATCTGCTGCGCGCGCGTGTTCGCGAGCGTGGCTCGCGCCTGCTGGTAATGCGCGCTGGCGGCGATCAGCGTCTGGTTCTGCGCGAGCGCATCGGCTTCCAGCTCGGCGAGCGCCGGGTCGTCGAACGTGCGCCACCAGTCCAGCGCGAGCGGCGCGTGCGACGGCTCGGCCACGCGCCAGTACGAATCGGTCTGCCACGTGGGCGGCACCTCGGCCTGCGGACGACTGTAGTCGGGTCCGACCGTGCACGCGGCCAGCAAGGCCATGCCTGCGGCCGAGGCGATCGCGCGGTATGTGCCCACGTACCTCACGACGCCCCCTTGGCGTTGCCTTGCGACTGCGGCTGCGGTTGCGACTGCGGCTGCGATTGCTGCTGCGTGACCTGGACGTGATCGCCGTCCGCGATCGAATCGCTCGGGTTGATGATCACGCGGTCGTTCGCCTCGATCCCGCTTTCGATTTCGAGCGACTGCCCGAGATCCTGCGCGATCACGATCTTGCGCAACTGCACGTTGCCCTGCGCGTCCACCACCGCGAGCCGCGGGCCCTCGGCGCGGAACAGCAGCGCATTGCCCGGCACCATCAATTGCGCGTGCGCCACCGCCGGCACCGCGACCTGCACGTAGGCGCCGGGGCGCAGCTTGTCGTCGGGATTGGGCAGCGTCACTTCGATCTGCAATGAACGCGTGGGCACGTCGATCGCGCCGGAAATGTGCGTGATCGTGCCGTGGAACGGCTGGCCCGGCAGTTCCGCCTGGGTGACCACCACGTTCTGTCCGACCGACACGTTCTGCGCGTAGGCCTGCGGCAGTTGCACGTAGACCCGCAGCGGGTCCGATTGCGCGAGCGCGAACAGCGCGCGGCTGGTGCCGCTGCCCGCGTCGATCAGGTCGCCGACATCGACGTTGCGTTGCGTGACCACGCCCGTGAACGGCGCGACGATGCGCTTGAACGATTCGAGCTGTTGCAGGCGCTTCACGTTCGCATCGGCGGCGGCGAGATTGGCGAGATCCTGCGTGTAGGTACTCTGCCGCTCGTCGAGTTCCTGTTGCGAAACGGCGTCGCGCTGACGCAATTGCTGCCAGCGGTCCAGCGAGCTTTTCGCGAGGCCGAGGCTCGAACTGGTCTGCTGACGTTGCGCGAGCGCCTGCGCCAGTTCCTGATCGATTTCCGGCGTGTCGAGTTCGGCCAGCAGTTGACCCTGCTTCACCTTCGCGCCGATGTCGGCGTACCAGTGCAGCAGATAGCCGGTGGACCGCGCGTAGATCGGCGACTCCACGTTGCCGCGCAAGGTGCCCGGCAACAGCGTGACGTTGCCGCTGCCCGCGCTCTGCGTGGGCGTCACCACGTTCACGTACTGGGTGGCATTCTGCTTCGTCGTCTCGTCCACCGAGCGGCCTTGCAGCACGTCCGCGATCACCGTGCGCAGCGCGCCGACGGCGAGCAGCGCGAGCACGATCCAGACGGCGAATTTGGCGCGCTTCCATTCGCGATGGCGCGGCGGCAACGCGTGCCCGCCTTCGGTCTCTCGAGCGGGAATCGCTAGCGATGCATGGGTTTTTTCAGTCATGTCAGTCAGCCATCATTGAACTTTACGCGGGCTTCGCAGCGCCGCCGAGATCCGGCGCGGCGCCGTTGCCCTGGTCTTTGCCGTTGCCCTGGTCTTTGCCGTTGCCCTGGTGTTTGCCGTTGTCGTTACCGCCGTCGTGGTCGCGATTGCCTTGATCGCCTCGGTCGTTCGCTTGACCATGGCCCGGGCCGTCACCGCCGTGTCCGTCCGGCTGGTCCGCGCCGCCCTCCGGACCATCGCCGCCGCCGTGGCGCCGCGCGAGCCGGCTGTGGATACCGGCGAACACCACCGGCACGAAGAACAGCGTGGACACGGTCGCGAACAGCAGACCGCCGATCACCGCGCGGCCGAGCGGCGCATTCTGTTCGGCGCCTTCGCCGAGACCGAGCGCCATCGGAATCATGCCGATGATCATCGCGAAGGCCGTCATCAGCACCGGACGGATCCGGCTCGCGCCGGCTTCGAGCGCGGCGGTGAGCGGCGGCGCGCCGGCCGACAGCCGTTGCCGCGCGAACGCCACCATCAGGATACTGTTGGCGGTCGCCACGCCCATCGTCATGATCGCGCCGGTCAGGGCGGGCACGCTCAGATGCGTGCCGGTCAGGAACAGCATCCACACGATGCCGGCCAGCGCCGCGGGCAGCGCGCTGACGATGATCAGCGGATCGACCCACGACTGGAAGTTCACCACGATCAACAGGTACACCAACACGATCGCCATCGCCACGCCAATACCTAGACCGAAGAACGAGCTACGCATGGTCTGCACCTGGCCGCGTACGACGATCTGGCTGCCGCGCGGCAGCGATGCGCGCGCCTGTTCGACCAGCTTGTCGACCTGGCTCGCGACGCTGCCCAGATCGCGCCGCTCGACGCTCACGTACAGATCGATCACGGGGCGGATGTTGTAGTGCGTGACCTCGGCGAATTCGCTTTGCGGCGCGACCCGCACGAGGTTGCCGAGCAGTTGCGTCGGGCCGTTCGCCGAACCCGACACCGGCGTGCGCAACAGCTCGTCGATCGACGACACCTGGTATTGCGGCGTCTGCACCGCGACGCTGTACTCCACGCCGTTGCGGTTGTTGAACCAGAACCCCGGCGACGTCTGCGAGCTGCCCGACAGCGAAATCAGCACGTTCTGCGCGACGTTGCTCGCGCTCAGGTTCAACTGCTGCAAACGCGTGCGATCCATCTGAAGATTGATGGTCGGCTCGTCCAGCTTCTGCTGGATGTGGGTGTCCACGGTGCCCGGAATCATCCGCACCTGCTTGAGCAGTTTGCGCGCGACGTCGAAATTGCCCTGCTGGTCCGCGCCGGAAATCTGTACGTCCACCGCGGCGGGCAAGCCGAAGTTAAGAATCTGCGTGACGATGTCGGCCGGCTGGAAGAAAAACTCCGTGCCCGGAAAACGTTGCGGCAACAACGTCCGCAAGCGGTCCATATAGGTCTGCGACGGTTTGTGGTCTTCGTTCAGCGCGACCTGGATCTCGCCGTCGAGCGTACCGATCGTGCCCGCGTTGCTGTACGACAGGTTGATACCGCTATATGGCAGCCCGAGGTTGTCGAGAATCGTGCCCAGCTCCTTCGCGGGAATGACCTCGCGAATCGTCTTCTCGACCTGGTCCGCGAGACGCGCGGTTTCCTCGATCCGTGTGCCGGTCGGCGCACGCATGTGCAGACGGATGTCGCCCGCGTCGACGCTCGGGAAAAAGTCTTCGCCCAGGACGAACACGAGTCCCATCGAGACCACGCAGAACGCGAGAAACACGCCGCCGAACCGGCCGCGCCGGACCAGCACGCTGCTCAGAATCATGATGTAGCCGGCCCGCATGCGCTCGAAACCCTGATCGAAGCGGTGATAGAGACGCATGAACAGATTCGGTTTCGCGCCCGCTTTCGGCTTGTGCGCATGGCCCATCAACAGCATCGCGAGGGTCGGCACGAGCGTACGCGACAGCACGTACGAGGCCAGCATCGCGAACACCACCGCTTCCGCGAGCGGCACGAACAGATAGCGCGCGACGCCGGTCAGGAAGAACATCGGCACGAACACGATACAGATACACAGCGTGGACACCAGCGCTGGAATCGCGATTTCGCCCGCGCCGTCGAGAATCGCATCGTGCAGATTGGTACCCATGTGCAGATGCCGTTCGATGTTCTCGATCGTCACCGTCGCGTCGTCCACCAGAATCCCGACCGCGAGCGCGAGACCGCCGAGCGTCATGATGTTGATGGTCTGCCCGAGCGCATGCAGCGCGATCAGCGAAGACAGGATCGACAACGGAATCGAGATCGCGATGATGCAGGTGCTGCGCCAGTTGCCGAGAAACAGCAGGATCATCGCGGCGGTCAACGCGGCGGCGACCAGCGCTTCACGCACCACGCCCTGCACCGCCGCCTTCACGAACACCGACTGGTCGAACAGCGCGGTGACGTTCAGATCGGGCGGCAGCGACGCGCGCGCGGTCGGCAACAATCCGCGCAACGTATTGACGATCGATAGCGTCGACGCGCTGCCGTTCTTGAGCACCGAGATCAGCACGCCGCGATGACCGTCCTGCCGCACGATATTGGTCTGCGGCGAGAAGCCGTCGCGTACATGCGCGACCTCGCGCAGATAGGTGGTCGCGCCGTTCAGCGTGCGCACCGGAATGTCGTTCAGCCCCTCCACCGTGGCGGGCGAGCCGTTCATATTGATCGTGTATTCCTTCGGCCCGATCTTGGCCGTGCCGGTCGGCAGAATCAGGTTCTGCGCGTTGAACGCGTTGACCACGTCCGACGGCGTAAGGCCCTTCGCGAGCAACGCGCGCGTATCCAGGTCGACCGAAATCAGCCGCGATTTACCGCCGTATGGATACGGCACGGCCGCGCCCGGAATCGTCACCAGTTGCGGACGCAGGAAATTCAGCGCGGTGTCGTTGAGCGATTGCTCGGAGAGCTTCGGGCTCGACAGGCCGAGCTGGATCACCGGGATACTCGACGCCGAATAGCTGATGACGAGCGGCGGCGTGGCGCCGGGCGGCATCTGCTTTAACTGCGCCTGCTCCACCGCCACGGTCTGCGCAATCGCCGTCTGGATGTTCGCGGTAGGTTGAAGGAAGATCTTCAGAATCGCGATGCCGGCGAGCGACTGCGATTCGATGTGCTCGATATCGTTGACGGTCGTGGTCAGGCTGCGCTCGTTGACCGAGGTAATACGGTTGGCCATGTCTTCGGCCGACAAACCGGTGTAACTCCAGATGATGCTGACCACCGGAATGTTGATCTCCGGCAGCACGTCGACCGGGGTGGTCATCAGCACGAACGGCGTTGCCAGCAAGATCAGAATGGCCATCACGATGAACGTGTATGGCCGTTTAAGCGCAACGTTGACGATCCACATGAAACGCGCCCGAGAAAATGCAGATAAAAGGAGGGATGGTTGAATCCAGCGCTTATGCTAGATCGCTGGCACCAACACCTGCATGGCGCGAAAATGGCGGGATTGTCAGGAAGGCTAATGTAAGGCGAAGCGCGCGATGCGCACCCGCTCGCTTAGCAATAGGCAAACGTTTGATGACTGAAGATAAGCGCCGTTGCGGCAACTTCGTCGAACCGGTCGCGCGGGTGAAACGCGCGACCGGTCTTCATAATAAATCACGCAAAGCAAATACTTAAGCAGGCTTACAGAATACGATCAATGCAGCCTGATCACCGCAGTGTGATCAACGCACCTCGCTCCACTTGCCGTACTTCGCGACCTCACGCTCGTCGAAATCGAAACCGAGACCCGGCGTCTGGTGCAGCACGATGCGGCCATTCCTGTGCCCCAGCTGGCGATCGATCAGGCGGCGGAAGTTGAGCACCTGATCGTCCCAGAAGTATTCGACGTAGCGCGCATTAGGTGTGGACGCAACCAGCGGCGCGTGCACGTCGTGGAACCAGTGCGGGCACATCACCACGCCATGACTTGCGGCCGTCGCCGCGATGCGCCGCCATTCGCTGATGCCGCCGCACACCACCGCATCCGTCTGCAGGATCGCGGCGCCGCCCTTGTCGAGCAGTTCCTTGTGATACCAGCGGCCGTAGCCGATCTCGCCGGTCGCGACCGGCACGCGCGTGAGCCTGGCGAGACGCGCGTGATTGTCGATATCGTCGGGCGAAAACGGCTCTTCGACGAAGTACGGGTCGTACTGCTCGATTCGCCGCAGATGCTGCAGCGCCTGAGTCGTATCGGTCCAGCCGTTGTTGATGTCGATCATCAGTTCGACATCGGGGCCGATCGCCTCGCGCGCGGCGCGCACACGCGCCTCTTCCTCGCGCGGCGACAGACGGCCGCCCTTCATCTTCACCGCCTTGAAACCCATCTCGACGTAGCTCGCCATTTCCTCGCCCAGCATGCCGGCCGATTTGCCTTCGAGGTAATAGCCGCCGCTCGCGTACGCGGGCACGCTGTCCAGTTCCACCGCGCCGAGATACTTGTGCAGCGGCACGTTGTGACTGCGCGCATTCAGATCCCACAGGGCCGTGTCGAGAATGCTGATCGCGCGCATCACCGTCCCCGCGCGGCCTTGCAGCAACGCTTCCTGATACATGGCCTGCCACAAGCCTTCCACCGCGTACGAATCCTGGCCGATCAGCACCGGCGCCAGCAACTGTTCGATGGCCACGCGCAGCAGTTCGCCACCTGCGCTGCCGACATAACAGAAGCCGATCCCCTCGACGCCATCCGTCGAACGCACCTTGACCAGGCCATAGTGACGCGTCGACACCGTGCGGGTCGCGAACGACGTCACGCGATCCAGCGGCACGCCGGCTGCGCACACCGATACCGATTCAATTACTGGCATTTCCACACTCCTCCATGTTTGCGGACCGTCCGCGTCCGATGCGCGTCCGGTGAGATCGCAGTGTGATAGTCGCGGGGCGTCAAAAACAGTATTCTTTGGCTTCTTCAAAAGATAAAAATTCTATTCAATGGACTCGCGCTATCTGCAGAGCTTTGTCTATGTCGTCGAACTCGGTTCGATCGCCGAAGCCGCGCGCCGCCTCGATCTGACGCCCGCGGCCGTCGCGCAGCGCGTGAAGATGCTCGAACAGGAACTCGGCGCGAAGCTGGTGCGCCGCTCGGGCCGCACGGTCGGCACGACGGAGGCCGGCGAACGCATCCTCGCGCGCGCCCGCGCGGTGCTGCACGATATTCGCGACCTCAAGTCCGATCTGAACGACGAGTCGGTGCTGGCCGGTCAATTACGGCTCGGTGGCACGCCGACCATGATGACCAGCGTGATTCCCGACGTGCTGGCCGGCTTGCTCGCGCGGCATCCGCACATCGATATCTATCTGGAGCCGGGCAATTCGGTCGATCTGTACCGCAAGGTGGTGAGCGGCGATCTCGATGCGGCGATGCTGGTGCAGCCGCTGTTCGATCTGCCGAAAAGCTGCGACTGGCGCACCTTCCGCGAGGAACCGCTGGTGCTGCTGACACCCGCGTCGATGCAGGTCGACGATCCGCACGAGGTGCTGCGCCGCGAACCGTTCGTGCGTTACAACCGCAACGTGGTGGGCGGCCAGCTTGCCGACGGCTATCTGCGGCAGCACGGCATTCAGCCGCATCAGCGCTGCGAGCTCGACGGGCTCGACGCGATCGCCGTGATGGTGGATCGCGGGCTCGGCGTCTCGCTGGTGCCGGACTGGCTGATGACGCGTTTCTCCGGGCTCGCGCTCGCCAGATGGCCGCTGCCGCACGCGTTTCCGAAGCGCGTGGTCGGGCTGTTGTGGGGACGTTCGTCGGCGCGCATGCGGCTGGTGCAGGCGTTTCTGAAAACCGCGCAGGAGTTGAATGAGGCGATGCCCGCCCCGGACACAAAAATAATTAACGTTTGAAGCAAGCGGCTCACGCTTCTTCGCTGTTCACGCTCACGCAATACTGCGTCGGCGGCCTGAATGCGGCCGCCATGAACATCGAAGGAGACAACCCCATGAGCACGCCCACACCCGGCCTACGCGGCGTTCTGTCGCCGGTCCTCACGCCGTTCAATGCCGATGGCTCGCCGTCGCGCGAACGCTTCGTCAGGCATTGCCGCTGGCTGCTGGCGCAGGACGTCGGTCTCGCCGTGTTCGGCACCAATTCGGAAGCGAATTCGCTGAGCGTCGACGAAAAACGCGCGTTGCTCGACACGCTGCTCGAAGCAGGTCTGCCGCCCGCGCGGATGATGCCGGGCACCGGCGCATGCGCGTTGCCCGATGCGATCGCGATGACGCGTCACGCAGTCGCGAACGGTTGCGCGGGTGTGCTGATGCTGCCGCCGTTTTTCTACAAGGGGGTGAGCGACGAGGGCCTGTTTCGCGGCTTCGCGGAAGTGATCGACGCCGTGGATGACGATCGTCTGCGCGTCTATCTGTATCACATTCCGCCGGTTTCGCAGGTCGGTCTCGGCTTCGAACTGATCGAGCGATTGCTGACGCGTTATCCGGGCGTCGTCGCGGGCATCAAGGACAGCGGCGGCGACTGGCAGCACACGGCCGCGTTGATCCGCGCTTTTCAGAGCGAGCGTTTCGACGTCTTCGCCGGCACCGAAACGACGCTGCTGCCCACGCTGCAACACGGTGGCGCCGGCTGCATCACGGCGACCGGCAATGTCAACGCGGCGGCCATCGTGCAGCTCGCGCGACATTGGCGCGATCCCGATGCCGCGGATCAGCAGCAACGTCTGAACGACACGCGGGCGATTTTCCAGCGCTATCCGATCATCGCCGCGATGAAGGCCGCGATCGCATGGCAGGCCGGCGACGCGCAATGGTCCGCGATGCGCGCGCCGCTCGTCGAACTCGACGACGCGCAGCAACGCGAACTGCAACTCGCGCTGACGCGTCACGGTTTCGCGATCGAGGATGCCGCGCAACTCGCGGGTGGGGTTGGCGGCGCCGCCAGTGCTACCGGCGTCGCGCAACTCGCGGAGGGCAGCACCGCCTGACGCCATTGGCAGCGCAAGCCGCGACTAGACGGCCCGCCCGTACACTCTCACATCGTTCGCCCGCCACGGCATTCACAATAACCAGTAAGGCGGGCAAGGAGACACATCTTGCTGATTCAAACGTCCTATCCCGCCACGCTCGCCGCGAACCCGGCCGACCAGCTATTCCGGCGCGTAGCCTGGCGTTTCATGCCGCTGCTGTTCGTCGGCTATGTCGTTGCCTATCTGGACCGCGTGAACGTCGGTTTCGCGAAACTGCAGATGCTCAACAGTCTGCATTTCAGCGAAGCGGCCTATGGCCTCGGCGCGGGCTGCTTCTTCATCGGCTACTTCCTGTTCGAGGTGCCGAGCAATCTGCTGCTGCATCGCTTCGGCGCGCGGCGCTGGATCGCCCGCATCATGGTGACGTGGGCGCTGCTTTCCATGATCACCGCATGGGTCCATACGCCGTTGATGTTTTACGTCGTGCGTTTTCTGCTGGGCGTCGCCGAGGCCGGTTTCTTTCCCGGCATGATTCTCTATCTGACGTACTGGTTTCCGGCGCATCGGCGCGGCAGGATGACGGCGTTGCTGATGGCCGGCATTCCCGTTTCCGGTCTGCTCGGCGGCCCGCTCTCCGGCTATCTGATGCACGCGTTCAACGGCACGTGGGGCCTGGAGGGATGGCAGTGGCTGTTCATCGTCGAAGCGTTGCCGTCGATCGTGCTCGGGCTGGTCATCTATCGCTGCCTCGACGATCGCGTGGCCGACGCCACGTGGCTGAGCGACGCGGAAAAACGCGTGATTCAGGACGAGATCGATGCCGATTCCGTCGTGCGCACCCACGCTTCGGTGCGTGGGGTGTTCGCGTCGCCGCGAGTGTGGCTGTTGTGCGTCGTGCTGTTCGGCATCGTGATGGGCTCGTACGCGATCGGCTTCTGGCAACCCACCATCATTCGCGGCACAGGCATCGACGATCCGCTGATGATCGGCCTGCTCACCATGATTCCGTACACCGCCGCGCTGATTTCCATGCTGGTGGTAGGTCGTCATGCCGACCGCACCCGGGAGCGCCGCTGGCATATCGTAGTGCCAGCGCTGGTAGCGGCCAGTGGCTTCTCGCTATGCGCGGCCAACGGCGACAACGCCGTGCTGTCGATGCTCGGCCTCACGCTCGCCGTCTCCGGCGTGGTCACTGCCCTACCGATGTTCTGGGCGCTGCCCACTGCGTTTCTCGGCGGCAGCGGCGCGGCGGCCGGCATCGCGTTGATCAACTGCACGGGGAATCTCGCCGGCTTCATCAGCCCGACGGTGATCGGCTGGCTGAAGGCGTACACGCATACGCTCGCGTCGGGGCTGGTGCTGACCGCGTGCACGTTGACGCTGTCGGCATTGCTGATTCTGGTGTTCATTCCGGCGAAGCTGGTGAACCGGTGAGTGTCTGGTGAGCACGCGATGAGCGCTGAACGGCGGGGCGATGCGCGCAATACGCTGCATCGCACCCGCCTCGCCGTCCCTTCACAACGAGAACTTCGTTGCACGCTCGACAACCTCGCCCCGGTCGAAGCCGAAGCGTTCGCGCAGGCTGTCCAACGTCTCGGCACTCAGATCGTCGTTGGCCAACGCCTTCGCGGGAATGCCGAACACCTGGGACAGCGGCTCGATCAGCCGCGAGCGCCGCTGATGGCGCTCTTCCGCAAGCCAGACGAGCGCACGCACACGACGGCGGTCGAACCGGTTCATATCGACCGTCAGGTGATCGATCAGCACCGCCCTCGTCCAGCCGCACGCCTCGCGAATCCCGACGAGGTTGCGCCCAAAAGCGTTGACCTGCTCCGTCGCCATGCTCCGCTCCTCGTGCAAAAAAACGCCCACCTGACGGCGGGCGCAAACACACACGCGGCGGAAGGGAAAGTTGCCGCGTTTTCTTCGATCTCAGTGACGCAAGGCTTCGTTCGCTCTGGTCCGGCACGCCAGTTCGTCGGCGGCCAGTTGCAGCAGATCGCACATCGCATGGTTGCGCGCGGGTGGCGCGGGCGGGATGGTGGCGTGGGCGCGAAGCAGCCGGATCAGGTTCACGTGCCGGTTCGAACACGACGGACAGAAACGCACCCGCACGTCCATATACCCGGTGAACCGGACCCAGCCCGACGCATGACGCGAGAAATTCGTGACCAGCTTGCCGCACAACGTGCAGGCCATCGGAAAGCGACATTCGTCCATCGTTTCACCTGCTTGCGAGGAGTGTTTCGAAAGCCCGGGCCGCCCGCAGGCCATTCCGGTATCCCTCTATGTACGCCTGCTCGCTCGCGATGCGTCTGCCGGCATGGAATCCGTCCTTGTAACCCTCGCGCTTCGCCGCCAGCAGTTGCGAGAGATTCAGTCGTCGCGGCACGGCTTCGGTGCGTGAACCGCCGGGATCGTCGGCGTTGCTGGGGTTGCTTGCCGGGCTCTCGCACGCTTCCAGCGGGCGCGGCGTGTCCGCGCTTATCGTCGGCCGTTTCATTTGCCCACTCCCGCATGGACCTCGACGGGCTCGCCACGCGGCGGGCAGACAAACGGTTGCGCATTCGCCGGCGTCAAAAGTTGAACGGGCTTGCAGTCGAGAATCCTGGCGAATTTGTCCAGCGTTCTCTTGCGGAGATTCGCCGCTTCCTCGAGCCGGGCGATGTGCTGCGTGTTCGATCCGCAGGCATCGGCGAGTTGATCGATCGTCATGTTCCGGTAGAGACGCCACGCGGTCAGTGCCGATTTACCGTCGAGCAAATGCGCGAGCACGACGCCGGGATAGTCTTCGTTCATCTCCGAAACGGCCTGCTGGATCGACATGCTTTCGCGCGGATCGAATGGACGTGTATCCGAATCGTCCTGCGCGACAAGCTGATCGATCGAGCATGCGTACACGAGTGCGAATCGTTCGAGCGTTTCCATGGCCGGCTTGTGATAGCCGTGCTCGTGACGCCCGATCGTGTAGGTCGTGAGATCCGCGCGATCCGCGGCTTCTTCTCTCGTCAGATTGCGGTACAGCCGCCACGCACGCAGAAAGTAGATGCCCTGCCCGATCAGTCGCTGGACTTCGGCGGGAACCGGTTCGCGGAAGAGGCGCGGAAAATAGACTTGCCGATGTCCTTTTGAAACACTTTGCGGTTCGTCATGCCGGGCATCGCTACCGCCGATGACGGCAGTGCGCGTGCCGTTTTCGGGTGTGGCACTGAAAATCGCTTCCAGGCATTCGCGCGCGGATCGCGAGTCTTTTGAGTCTTTTGAGTCTTTCGTATCCCCGGCATGCAGATTCGCTTCGGAATGCAATGCCGCCCATCTATATTCAAGAAGCATGGAAAATACGCTATACGGAATATCGGCGCGCAATCGGTTGCCATTTTGATCTGTAACAAAACGACAATCACTTAAATCCAGACCGTAAAGCATGGCACACCCCCAAAGAGACTTGTGGGTCAATTCAATCGCAAGCGGGAACTATGGAATTACGTGATATTCAGGAACTGCAAGGCTGTGAACATGCATTTGCGATCAACATTAAACGATTCCAACGCGCGTTTCAAGTCGCGATGAAACGCCAAATCCTTTCCACAATGACTCTACATAGGCAATTGCAAGCCATTCCGTTTTGTAATCACGAAAATTCACCAGTAAATCTCTTGAATAGCCTCAATTTAAAACACGCCATGAAGTCCGGAATCTTTACACCACAAGGGATTGCCGAAGATGTGTCATACGGCGGCAATTCAAAATGAATTGTTTACGCGGGGTCAATGAGAGAGGACTCAAAAAAGCCCAGGGGTTTCCCTGGGCATCGGTAAGCGGGCCTACTTCGCGAACAACGACGACATATCGGCGAAGGCCTTGAACTCCAGCGCATTGCCCGACGGATCGAGAAAGAACATCGTCGCCTGCTCGCCGACCTCGCCCTTGAAACGTACGTGCGGCTCGATGATGAAGTCGATGCCGGCGTTCTGCAGTTTGTCCGCCGCGGCTTGCCATTGCGCCATCGACAGCACCGCGCCGAAGTGACGAACCGGCACCGCGTCGCCGTCGACCTTGCTGGTGTGACGGTGACCGATTTCCTCCGGCGCCAGGTGCGCGACGATCTGGTGGCCGTAGAAATTGAAATCGACCCACGCTTCCGAGCTGCGCCCTTCCGGACAGCCCAGCAGTTCGCCGTAGAACTCGCGGGCGGCGGCAAGGCTATGGACAGGAAACGCCAGGTGGAACGGCGGCAAACGGGTTTCGGCAACGCTCATGACGGAAAGCTCACTGGTTGGTAATGGGGAATGACGCGCGGCGCGCGGCCGCTGCGTGATTTGCAATCGCCTGCCGCGCGACACGGTTGAAGTCAAGTTTAACCATGACCAATTTCGATTCAAAACGATATATATTTGATCTGACCATCACGAAAATCGATTAATCGACTTATCGATCATGCTGAACGAACTCAAGACCTTTATCGCCGTCAGCCAGTACGGCACCTTCTCGGGCGCGGGTGCGCGCATCGGCCTCACGCAGTCCGCGGTCAGCGCGCAGATGCAGCGTCTCGAAGACGAGCTCGGCTTCGCGCTGTTCGACCGCACCGGTCGTTCGGCCACGCTCAACGACGCCGGGCGCGAAACGCTCGCGCTCGCCGAGGAAATGATGACGCTGTACGCGCGGCTCTCGGAACGCGGCGCGGTCGCGGCGGAAAGCGGCATGGTGCGGATCGGCGCGATCGCGTCCGCGCAGGTGTCGTTTCTCGCCGATGCGCTCGCGCGTTTCCGCGACGATCGCTCGGGCTGGCGCATTCGCGTCGTGCCCGGCGTGTCGTTGAGCCTGCTCGCTCAGGTGGACTCCGGCGAACTCGATCTCGCCGTGATCATCAAGCCGCCGTTCGCGCTGCCGGCCGAACTCGAATGGCGCACGCTCGCCACCGAACCTTTCGTACTGCTTGCACCGAAGGCACTGGCTCGCAAGCAGCCGTCCTGGCGCGAGTTGCTCAGGAGCGCGCCGTTTATCCGCTACGATCGCGCGTCGTTCGGCGGCAGGCTGGTCGAGCGTTTTCTGCGACGTGCGCGGCTGAACGTGCAGGACGCGATCGAACTCGACGAATTGCAGGGGATCGTGGAACTCGTCGCGCGCGGCGTCGGCGTGGCGTTGATTCCGGATACCGTGGGGCTTGGTAAATGGCCGGCCACTGTCACCGCGCTCGAACTCGGCGACGCGACGTTTCACCGCGAAATCGGACTGGTGCTACGGCCGCAGCATAGCCGTCAGGCCGTGGCGAGTGCGCTGGCGGATTGCATCGGGACCGCGGCTGGGGCGTGAGTGGCTTGAGCGTATTGGGACGGTAGTGCTCATGCATGTGTCGAATATGAACGGGTGTTCGGCGCGGCCGGGTGGCTAGCGTTGCCTCCTGCGCTGGCCTTGCCCAAGCCCAAACCCAAGCCGCCCAGATTGTGCTGTCGTGCTGACCGGCAACTGTATCTTTGACAAGCGCACCGCCGCCCTCAGAATAGCTGGCCGCGCATCGAATCGTCATTCCCAGCCGCGCTCGCATCGAGCGTGGTGTTTGCTCCGCTACCGAGACCCACCCATGATCGTCAGCAGCTTTGTCACCGCCGATGTCCTGATCGCCTACGGCGCCTATTTCGTCGGTACCGCGAGTCCGGGGCCGAGCAATCTCGCGATCATGTCGCTGGCCATGAGCGCGGGCCGCCGCGCCGCGCTGACTTTCGCACTGGGCGTCGTCTCGGGTTCGTTCTTCTGGGCGCTGCTGGCGTCGCTGGGTTTGTCGGCGGTGCTCGCTTCCTATTCGGAAGCGCTGATCGCGGTGAAGATCGCCGGCGGGCTGTATCTGCTGTGGCTCGGCTTCAAATCCGCGCGCTCCGCGTTCAGCGCCGCCGCGTTGCCTGCCCAAACCGCGCGCGCGGACGAATCGCCGAAGCGGCTTTATCTGCGTGGCCTGCTGTTGCATCTCACCAATCCAAAAGCGATTCTGGTGTGGTTGTCCATCGTGTCGCTGGCGGTCTCGCCGAACGGCGGCGCATCCCATACGGCAGCGGTGGTGCTCGGCTGCATGGTCATCGGCGTGTCGGTGTTCAGCAGCTACGCGGTGCTGTTCTCGACTTCGTCGGCGCGCCGCATCTATCTGTCGATCCGGCGTTGGCTCGACGGCTCGCTCGCCGTGATGTTCGGTATCGCCGGCATCAAGATGCTGACGTCGAAAAGCTGAAAACGCCACACGCGTGATGCGTGTGCTCGACGCGGGAGCACGCCGCCGCTCTGCGATACTGTCGCCACGACTAGCAGAGCGGATCGACGAACACGATGAACGGCAGCAACCAGCCAGACCCCAGCACAACGCGCCTGTCCCCGCGCAAACGCTTTTACATGGCGGGCGCGGCGATACTGATCGTCAGCCTGATCGCCGCGGCCATGCTCTACGCGGTGGCGCCGCCGCCCGATAGTGCCGTCTCCCAGTACAGCATCGCCGACCCGCGTTATCAGATCGAATTGCAGCGGATCGGCGGCAACGCGGAAGTGCTGATGGCGCAACTTCACGACTGGTTCGACGGCCTCTGGCAAGGCACCGCGCTCGCCGGCACGGTGGCCGTGCTGGGTGTCGCGATGGCGGGGGCGTGCTTCTTCATCGGTCATTACTTCATCGACGACGAACCGCGGCGCTAACCCACGCGTTCGCGACATGCGCTCGAGGCGGACGCCTAAGTCGCTTCCTTCACATGCCGGTCCGGTTTCTCCACGCCCGCCGCGCGCAGCGCCTCGTGCAGCGTGCCGAAAATACAACTCGTGTCGATGATCGGCGTGATGCCGTGCCGGTCCATGTCCGAGCGCAGATAGCGGTTCACGCGCGCGAAGATCACGTCGATGCCGCCGCGCTTCAAGGTCTCGCACAACTCCCCCACCGAACGCGCCGCCGAATAATCGAGATCGGTGATCGCGCTCGCGTCGACCACGAACCAGCGCACCTTGCTCGGCGCATGGTCGATCAGGCGGCGCGAATCGTCGACGAAAAAATGGTCGTTGGCGTAGAACAGATCGGCGCCGAAGCGATACACGATCAAGCCCGGCGCGGTCTGCATGCCGGGCGCGGCCGGCACCGGCACCCAGATGCCGTCGTCGCCGGGTGCGAGGATCATCGTGTGGGGACGGTAGCTGTGGCGCACGTGGCGCAGCAGCGAGAGCGCCACCGCCACCAGAATGCCGTGCTCGACACCGATCAGCACCACGGCCAGCGCGGTGAATAGGGCGAGCGTGAATTCGCCCGGGCTCTCGCGGCGAATGGCGAACAGCGTCTGCACGTTCACGAGACCGACCGCGATCGTGAACACGATGCTGGCGAGAATGCAGTGCGGCAGATATTGCAGGAAGCGGCTGAAAAACAGCAACACCACCACGACCACGACCGCGAACACGACCTGCGCGAACTGACTGCGGGTGCCGGCGCGATCGCCCATCGCGGTCTGCGTCGGGCTGCCGTTCACCACGAAGGCGCCGGTGAATGCCGCCGCCGCGTTGGCCGCCGCGATGCCCAGCAGGTCCGCGTTGGTGTCGACGGGTTCGTGATAGCGCTCGGCGAACACGCGGCTCGCGGCGGCGCTCTGCGCGACGATCATCACGAAACAGGAAGCCGCGACCGGCAGTAGATCGAGCATCTGCTGCCACGTCACGGACGGCATGCGCAGCGGCGGCAAGCCGCCTGCCACCGGGCCGAGCACGGAGATGCCATGCGCCGCGAAGCCGTAGATATCGCTCGCGGCGATCCCCGCGACCACCGCGATCAACGGCACCGGCGCGCGCGGCACAAAGCGTTTGCACACCAGAATGGCGGCGACGACCAGCAGCGAGATGGCGAGCGTCGGTGGGCTGATCTGAGCCGCTTCGCGGGCCACCAGCGCCACCTGCGCGATGCTCGTCGACGCATGTCCGGGAATGCCGAGCATGTCGGCGAGCATGGCAATGCCGACCTGCACGCCCACGCCGGCGAGAAAACCGACCAGCACCGTGCGCGACAGGAAGTCGGCGAGAAAGCCGAGCTTGAAGATGCGCGCGATGAGCAGCAGCGCCGCGGTGAGCAACGCCACCATCGCGGCCAGCGTCGCGTATTCGACGCTCGACGCCGGCGCCATGGTGGAGAGCCGGCTCGCGAAGATGGTGGCGGTCGCGGAATCGGCCGCCACCACCAGATGCCGCGACGCGCCGAAGAACGCGAAGGCGAGCAAGGGCAGAAAAACGGTGTACAGCCCCGTTACGGCCGGCATGCCGGCGATCCGCGCGTAGCCGAGCACCTGGGGAATGTCCATCGACGCCAGCTGCACGCCGGCCAGCGCATCGCGCGCCGCGCCGCCGCGCGTCAACGGACGAACGCCTTTCAGCACGCTGACACGTGCGGTAATAGCCGCCAGAAAATCCCGCATACGCGATCCTGCCCCAAACGAAGGTTATCGCGCATCGTGCCGCGAGTCGGCCTGCGAAGGCAAGTTTTCGGCGATCACGGCCGTTGCGGACGACGGCGTCCAGAGTTAGGCCAACGGACAATATGGGTCACTGATCGCTGCGAATGGATGTCCGATACTTCAGTCAAATAATCAAATAATGCCTAACATATCGGACACACGCCTGCTTCGATCCCCAACCTCCCTAGCACCCTGAACGTCCGATACTTTTGACAAATGAGCCATTTTTGCCTAATCTATCGGACATGCCTCGCACCCTTTTCCGCCCTTTTCCATCGGTCGACAAGCAGATGCGCTCGCTCGGCGAACGCCTGAAACTGGCCCGCTTGCGTCGCGCCGTGCCCGCCTCCCTGTTTGCCGAACGCCTGGGCATTTCACGCGACACGCTGCATCGTCTGGAGCGAGGCGACCCCGGCATCTCGCTCGGCACCTATATGCGGGCGTTACGGGTGTTGGGACTCGACAAGGACATGGACACGGTCGCTCGGGACGATGAACTCGGCCGCAAGCTGCAGGATCTCGAGCTCACCGGCGGGCGTAAGACGCGTGCGCACGCGCGCCCACTGAACTTCATCGACACGGTGGAGGAGCGCCCGGCCCGCAAAACCGCACGGAAACCCGATGGCAAGCCATAAACCTCGCGACATCTTCAAGGTTTTTCTCGACGACACCGTATCCGGCGGCATGCAGCAGGTCGGCACGCTGTACCGTCAGACCACGCGCACCGATTTGCCGGCGTCGTTCGCCTATGAGCCGGCGTGGCTCGAAAGCGGCAACGCGTTCATGCTCGACCCGCGCCTCGAATTGTGGACCGACGAGCAATATCCCCCCGCGCGAGCCGCCGCCTTCGGTATCTTCATGGACTCGGCGCCGGACCGCTGGGGCCGCGTGCTGATGGAGCGCCGCGAAGCCGCCGCCGCGGATCGCGAGAACCGTCCCATGCGGCAACTGCAGGAAATCGATTTCCTGCTCGGCGTTCACGATCAGACGCGGGTCGGCGCACTGCGGTTTCAGAACGCAGCAGGCGAGTTTCTCGACAACAGTCCTAACGCCGCGCCGCCAGTCACGGATCTCGCCACGCTCGCGTATGTCAGCCTGCGCATCGAGGAAGACAACGTCGAAAACCTGCCCGAATACGCGCAGTGGCTCGCCATGCTGATCGCGCCCGGCACGTCGCTGGGCGGCGCGCGTCCGAAGGCCAACTTCACGAGCCTCGGCAACGAACTGTGGATCGCCAAGTTCCCCGCGAAGGACGACCGCTACGACATCGGCGCGTGGGAATACGTCGTTCATCGTCTGGCCGCGAAGGCCGGCATCTGGGTGCCCGCGTCCGAACTCAAATACGTGGGCACGCGTTACGGCACCTTCTGCGTCGAGCGTTTCGATCGCGGCGATAACCGCCGCCGCATGTACGCGTCGGCCATGACCCTGCTCGAGCGGCAGGACGGCGATCCGGACGCGAGCTATCTGGACATTGCCGAATATCTCGCGAGCAACGGCGCGCAAGGGCATATCGACAGCGATCTCGCGCAGCTCTTCAAACGCGTGGTGTTCAACGTCGTGGTGGGCAATCGCGACGATCATCTGCGCAATCACGGCTTCATTCACGAGGCGTCCGGCTGGCGGCTGTCGCCCGCGTTCGACATGAATCCGAATCCCGCCAGGCGCGAGCACGCGTTGACATTCGACGGCGCAAGCGCGCTGCCGGATCTCGACGCCGTGGTGGAAACCGCCGACTTCTATCGTCTCGACGCGAAAGAAACACAACGGATCGTCGACGAAGTGCGCGACGCGGTCACGACATGGCGGGACGAGGCCGCCGCCCTGAATCTGTCGCGACCGGAGATACAGCGGATGGAAAACGTCTTCCAGGTTTGAAGACGTTCAGTCAACGCGTGCCTCCGCTTTCGCCGAAGCAGCCCCGATACGTTTGCGGCGCTTGCACCGGCGGGCGCCACCGTAGCCCTTATAATCCGGCATGATCCGAATCCCGCTTACCATGCCCTCCGCTCCGGCCGTCCAAGACCGGCACGCCGTCCATCATCCCAAGGCGGCCGCATGAAAACCCCGAAACGTCTGCTCCCGCTCGTCGAAGAAGGCCTGATCGACGAGGTCATCTCGCAGTTGATGAGCGGCAAGGAAGCCACCGTCTATGTGGTACGCAGCGGCGAGTCGATCCGTTGCGCGAAAGTCTATAAAGACGCCAAACAGCGCAGTTTCCGTCAGGCCGCGTCGTATCGCGAAGGCCGCAAGGTCAAGAACAGCCGCGAGCAGCGCGCGATGGAAAAAGGCAGCCGCTACGGCCGCGAAATGCAGGAACAGGCATGGCAGAACGCCGAAGTCGATGCGCTGTTCCAGCTCGCGAACGCAGGCGTGCGGGTGCCGCAGCCCTATATCTGCACCGACGGCGTGCTGCTGATGGAACTGGTCACGGACGCCGACGACAACGTCGCGCCGCGTCTGAACGACGTGGAGATGACTGAAACGCGCGCGCTCGAACTGCATGCGCTGCTGTTGCAGCAGGTAGTGCGCATGCTGTGTGCCGGCATGATTCACGGCGACCTGTCCGAATACAACATTCTGCTGGCCGCCGACGGCCCGGTCATCATCGATCTGCCGCAAGCGGTGAACGCCGCCGGCAATCTCGAGGCGCCGGCCATGCTCGAACGCGATGTCGACAACCTCGCGGCGTATTTCGGACGTTTCGCGCCGGCCTTGCTCGAAGCCAGCTACGGCAAGGAAATCTGGGCGCTGTACGAAGCGGGCGCATTGCACGTCGATGTGCAGCTCACCGGCCGCGTCGAACTCGACACCACGCCGGTCGACCTCGACGCCGTGTTGCAGGAACTCGAAGACACGCGGCTCGAGGAAGAGGCGCGCCAACGCCACGAGCAGTCGCTGCGCAGCGAAAACTGAACGGGACGACGCGAGCCGTCCCGCGATACCGCTACTCGCTACGGCTCAAACTCGCCGAACCTTTGCGCGCCGAAGCACCCGATCCCGGCACCGGCCCCACCGACTTACGCATCGTCACGCTCACCGGAAACTCGCGGAAGATTTCCGACGTGGTGCGATAGCACTGGTTGAGCAGCCAGCGCACCGCGTTCTGCGTGAGATCCGCCGTGGGAATACATACCGACGTGAGTCCCGGCGGCGCATACGCAGCAGAGTAATCGTCGTCGTAACCGATCACCGAGACTTCGTCGGGCACCGCGATTCCCATCTCGTGCAGATGCGCGAGCGCGCTCACCGCCATCGTGTCGTTCGCGCAGAACAGGCCGGTAAAACGCCGCGTGGTCTTCAGCAGTTTCTGCGCGGCCGCGTAGCCGCCCTCCGGCGAAAAGTCCGACTCGATCAGCGTGACGTCGTCCCGTGCGATACCCGCGCGCGCCAGCTCCGCGAAAAACCCTTCCAGCCGCGACTGGTTATCCGATGCGGTGAACGGCCCGGAAATCACCGCGATCTCGCGATGCCCGTGATCGAGCAACGTGCGCGCAGCCAGTTCGCCGCCGTGCCGATGGTCGGCGCAAAACGACGCCTCCGGCAGTTGATCGAACGCGCGGTTCAGAAACACCATCTTCGGATGCATGCGGTGCAGCATGATCAGGTCGTCGTCGAGCAGATCGTGGCCGATCACCACCACGCCGTCGCAGTCGCGGCCGATCAGGAAACGCACCGCCTCGATCGCCTGCTCGCGCGGCGACAGCTCGCCGCAACCGGTCGCCACCACCACATGACGGCGCACCGCGCGCAGTTCCGCGTCGGTCTGTTTAAGAATCGTCCCGTAATAGGAGCCGAAAAAGGTCGGCACGAAAATGCCGACCATGCCGAGCGACTGCGTCGCCATCGCGCGGCCGATCGACGACGGCCGGAAGTTCAGCGTTTCGATCGCCGCCTTCACGCGGGCGGCCGCATCGGCCGAGATCGGCCCCTTGCCGGAAATGGCGCGCGACGCGGTGGACATGCCCACGCCGGCCAGTGCCGCGACATCCTTGAGTGTAGCCACGCGGATCTCCGTCAAACCTTGTTGTAGTTGGTCGCGCCGCACACATCGTCATACGGTTGCGCCGCGGTCGTGCCGCAGTTTCGCCGCAGTTGCGTTACAGGCGCTCTCCTCCTGCTTCGTCGAACAGCGAGACATGGTCCCCGGCGAACGAAAACGCCACGGTATCGCCGGTCTCCACCGGCCTCCTGCCCTGATCGATCGAAGCGACCTGCACTCCATGATAGTCGAGCCAGATGACGCGGTGGTTGCCCATCGGCTCCACCAGCGAAACTTTCGCCCGCTCGCTCATCCCTTCGCCGATCTTCACGTCTTCGGCGCGCACGCCGAGCACGCAGGCGGCGCCCCGCGCCGGCGGTTGCCTGAACGCGTAATGGGACACGTCGAGACGCCATTGCGGCGTGCAGAAATAGACGGCAGCGTCGCGCGTTTCCAGCGTGCCCTTGAGCAGATTCATCGCCGGCGTGCCGAGGAAGGTCGCGACGAACAGATTGTCCGGTCGCGCATAGACTTCGGCGGGCGTGCCGAACTGCTGGATCACGCCGCCGCGCATCACCGCCATGCGCGTCGCCAGGGTCATTGCCTCGACCTGGTCGTGGGTCACATAGATCATCGTCGCGCCGAGACGCTGATGCAGTTGCTTGAGTTCGCGGCGCAGTTCGGTACGCAGTTTGGCGTCGAGATTGGACAGCGGTTCGTCGAACAGGAACACGTCGGCTTCGCGCACGATCGCTCGGCCAATCGCCACGCGTTGCCGCTGGCCGCCCGAGAGTTGCGCCGGTTTGCGCTTGAGCAGCGGCCCGAGTTGCAGCATGTCGGACGCACGCGCCACGCGCCGCGCGATCTCCGCTTTCGGCGTGCCGTTGATCCGCAACGCGAACGACAGATTACGCTCCACGCTCATGGTCGGATACAGCGCATACGACTGGAACACCAGTGCGATGCGGCGATCTTTCGGATCGGCCCACGTCATATCCTCGCCGGCAATTTCGATGCTGCCGTCGCTCACGTCGATCAGTCCGGCGATGCTGTGCAGCAAGGTGGACTTGCCGCAACCCGAGGGCCCGAGCAGCACCACGAATTCGCCGGCGCGCACGTCGAGATCGAGGTTGTCGATCACGGTGTTCGCGCCCAGACGGATCGTCAGATTGCGTACCGCCACGTTGGCCGGATTCGTCAGACCGGCCGCGCCCGTCCTGTCCGCCGCGCCTTCGTTATCCTCCGCATGCGTCATGCCGCCCGCGCTCGCCGTCAGATTCGTCGTTGCCATGCCCATTACCCCTTCACCGCGCCGGATGCGATGCCGCGCACGAACCAGCGGCCCGACACGAAGTACACCGCGAGCGGCACCATCGACGTCAGAATGGTCGCCGCCATGTTGACGTTATAGAGCCGCTCGCCGGTCGTCGTGTTGATGATGTTGTTCAGTTGCACCGTCATCGGCAGGTTTTTGGTGCCGGCGAAGACGAGGCCGAGAATGAAGTCGTTCCAGATGCCCGTCACCTGCATGATGACGGCCACCACGATGATCGGCGTCGACATGGGCAGCATCAGTTGCGCGAAGATGCGCCAGAAACCGCCGCCGTCGATGCGCGCGGCCTTGAACAGCTCCTGCGGAATCGACGCATAGTAGTTGCGGAACAGCAGCGTCATCACCGGCATGCCGAAGATCGTGTGGATCACCACGATGCCGGGCAGGGAGCTGAACAGATGCACGCTGGCCAGCACCCGCACGAGCGGATAGACCATCACCTGCACGGGGATGAACGCGCCCATCAGCAGCACGCCGAACAGTAGCCCCGCGCCGCGCGGACGCCAGAACGACAGCGCGTAGCCGTTCACCGCGCCGATCGCGATCGACAGCACCGTGCTCGGCACCACGATGCGCACCGAGTTCCAGAAGCCGACGCGGATGCCGTTGCAATCGAGCCCGGTGCAGGCGGACTGCCATGCGGCGCGCCAGGGCTGCAGCGTGAAATGCGCGGGAAACGCGAGCAGATTGCCGAGCCGGATCTCGCTCATCGGCTTCACCGAGGTCACCAGCATCACGTACAGCGGCAACAGGAAAAACAGTGCGGCGCTCAGCAGAAACGCGTAGACGCCGAGGCGCGCCGGCGAGAAGACCGCACGACGCCGGCGCGGCCGCGCGCGGCCAGGCACGGGCGCGCCGCCCTTCAGCGGAGAACTGACCGTATTCATCACCTATCCTTGCGTAAGGCCGCGCGGTTGCGGGCATAGAAGAACGGCGCGAGAATCGCCAGCACGGTGGCGAGCAACACGATCGACGCCGCCGACGCGAGGCCGATGTTCGCGCGCCCGAACAGATAGTCCATGATGAACTTGGCCGGCACTTCGCTGGCGGTGCCGGGACCGCCTTGCGTCATCGCGACCACCGCGTCGTAGAGCTTCACGACCATCACGAACAGCAGCACGAAGGCCGTGGACATCGACGGCCCCAACATCGGCACGACGATGCTCGCATAGACGCGCCAACGCGGAATGCCGTCGATGCGCGCAGCCTTCCACAACTCGTCGTCGATGCCGCGCAGGCCCGCGAGCAGCAAGGCCATCACCAGCCCCGAGGCCTGCCAGACGGTGGCGATCACGATCGTGTAGATCACCCAGTCCTGATCGACGATCCAGTCGAAGCGTGCGTGCGCGAAGCCGAGCTTGTGCAGCACGGCCTGCGCGCCGAGTTCGGGATTCAGGATCCACTGCCAGACGAGCCCGGTCGCCACGAACGACATCGCATACGGATAGAGAAACACCGTGCGCAGCACGCCCTCCGCCACCACCCGCTGATCGATGAAAATCGCCAGCAGCAAACCGATCGCCATGCACGCGACGATGAAGCACGCGCCGTAGATCACGATGTTCTGCAGCGACAGCAGCCAGCGGTCGTTATTGAAGAGCCGCACGTATTGCGTGAACCCCGCGAAATCGCCGGACGGAAACGTGCGCGAATTGCTCAACGACACGCGCGCGGTCCAGACCATCGTGCCGAGATACGCGCACACGACGGTCAGGATCATCGGCAGCAACGCAAGCCAGGCTGCGACGGAAAACCGCTTGCCGAGCGGCTTCCTTTGCGGCCGGCCGTGCTGCCGCCTGCGCGCGGCCGAATCCCGCGCGCGCGCCGCGTCTTTCGCCGCGCCGCCGGACGCCTTGAGCGCATGCATCTCGCGCCCCTAGCTCTTCAGCGCGCTGGCAAAGGCTTTCTGCGCGTCGTCGACCGACTGGTTCTTGTTCCAGAAGTTGGTGATGACGTCGATCAACGCGCCCTGCGTATCCGGCGACAGCAGCATTTCCGGATTCGGCAACTGACGCGATTTGTCCTTCATGATCGCGATGCCCTCCTTCGCGCAGATGTCGAGACTGCTGGCGTCCACGTCGGGACGAATCGGAATCGAGCCTTTCTTCGCGCTGAACGCGACCTGCGCGGACGGCGAGGTCATCACCGTGGCCAGCAGATTCTGCGCCTTGATCGCGGTGGGATTATCCGTCTTCGGAAACACGAAGACGTCGCCTGCTACCAGATACGGCGAATGCGGGCCGAAGCCGGGGAAGCAGCCGAAGTCCTTGCCCGCGACCTGGTTGGCCGCCGAGAACTCGCCCTTGGCCCAGTCGCCCATGATCTGCACACCCGCCTTGCCGGAAATCACCAGCGCGGTCGCGTCGTTCCAGTTGCGCCCGGGCGAGCCCGCATCGACGAAATCGTGCAGCCGCTTGAACGCGGCCAGCACCTTTTTGAAGGCGTCGGACTTCACCGCGTTCATGTCGCGGTCGCGATACACCTTCAGATAAAGGTCGGGACCGCCGACGTCGGCGAACACCGCGTCGAACGTGATCTTCTCCTGCCATGGCTGGCCGCCCAGCGCGAGCGGAATCACGCCCGCCGACTTGAGCTTCGCGAGATCGGCGAGGAACTCGTCGTAGTTCTTCGGCTCGGCGGCAATGCCGGCCTTCTGGAACACGGGCTTCGAGTAGAAGAACCAGGCGGGCATGTGAATGTCGACGGGCGCCGCGTAGTAATGCCCCTTCACGCGGATGCTGTCGAGAATGGACGGCGGAAACACGCCGTTCCAGTTTTCCTTCGCGGCGACCTCGTCGACATTGTTCAGCAGACCCTGATCGATCAGGTCGTGAAACTGCTTCGACGTATTGAACTGCGCGGCCGTGGGCGGATCGCCGCCGACGATCCGGTTGATCGCGGTGGAGCGCGCCTGATCGGCGCCCGCCACCGCGTTGTCGATCCATTGGCCACCGGCCTTGTTATACGCATCGGCGAACTGGCGAATCGCGGCCGACTCGCCGCCCGAGGTCCACCAGTGAATCACGTTGGCCTTCAAGGGGTCCGCATGCGCGACGACGCCATACAGCGCCAGTGCCGCCACCACACCTCGCAGGGCCATTTTTCTGCTGTTCATTCCGTCTCCCATGTTTCCAAGTCGACATACAAACCAGCGCTGACTGCCTTTCTACCCGCTCGCCATCGTTCTTATCGCCGCGACCGGTGACCCTGTCATGAAGAACGCGCGTTGCGCTCCTTCAAAAACTTCGCCACCAGTTGCGCGCTGCGTTTGAGCGTGCGTTTCTGCGTCGCATAGTCGACGTGCACGATGCCGAAGCGCCGCTCGTAACCGAACGCCCACTCGAAGTTGTCCATCAGCGACCACAGGAAGTAGCCGCGCACGTCCACGCCCGCCTTGATCGCCTGATCGACGGCGGCAAGATGGCGCTTGAGGAAGGCGATGCGCTGGGTGTCGTCGACCTGGCCGTCGGTCACCTTGTCGTCGGACGCCATGCCGTTTTCGGTGATGTAGATCGGCGGCAGGTTCGCGTACGTCTGCCTGAAGCCAACTAGCAGATCGCGCAAACCGTCCGGGTGGACCTCCCAGCCCATCTGCGTGCGCTCCACGCCGGCCAACGGCACTTCCCTGAAACCCTGCGCGCCGTCGCTCTCGACATTGGTGCGGAAGTAATAGTTGACGCCGAGGAAGTCGAGCGGCGCGCTGATGGTCCGCATGTCGCCGTCGAGCACCAGCGGCTCGGTCCCCGGCCACAGGTCGAACAGATCGCGCGGATACTCGCCCTTGAGCAGCGGATCGAGTATCCATGCGTTGTGCTGCACTTCGAACAGATGCGCCGCGCGGCGATCCTCGCGGCTCTCCGTGTTCGGCGTGCCGCGCCCCATGTTGGCGACGATGCCCTTCAACGAAGCGGGATCGTTCGCGCGCAATACCGGCACCGCGAGACCGTGCGCGAGCAGCAGATGGTGCATCGCCTGCGTCGCGAAGCGGCCGTCGGCGAGACCCGGCGCGTGGTGGCCGTTGCCGTAGCCGAGATACGCGGAACACCACGGCTCGTTGAGCGTCGCCCAGGCGTCGACGCTGCCGGCCAGCTCGCGGCTCATCAGGTCCGCGTAATCGGCGAAGCGGTACGCGGTATCGCGATTCAGCCAGCCGCCGCGATCTTCCAGATGCTGCGGCAGATCCCAGTGATACAGCGTGACGGAGGTGGTGATGCCCTGCTCTTTCAGATGCGCGAGCAGGCGCTTGTAGAAGTCGAGGCCCTTGCGGTTCGGCGCGCCGGCCGCGTCCATCACGCGCGGCCATGCGATCGACAGCCGGTAGGCTTCCAGACCGAGGCCGGCCAGCATGTCCACGTCTTCGCGCCAGCGGTGATAGTGGTCGCACGCGACAGCGCCGGTGTCGCCGGCGAGCACCTTGCCGGGCGTTGCCGAAAAGGTGTCCCAGATCGATGGCAGGCGGCCGTCCTCGTGCACGGCGCCTTCGATCTGATACGACGCGGTGGCGGCGCCGAGCAGAAAATCCTTGCGCCACAGCGACGAGTCCGCGGGCGGCGTGAAGGGATCGGCGGTCGATTGAGCGGCGGATGAGCCGGAGGGAGCGGATACAGCGGATGCGTCGTGTGCCACGGATTCTCCTGCGCTGAGGTCGTTGAACCGGGTACGGCGGAAAGCACGGCGCCCGGGCGCCGGGCGGTCGGGCGAGTAGCGAAAGCGTGGTGAAAACGCAGTGGAAGCGCTTCCACACCGGTCCAGCGAACGATATCAGCGCGGCAATCCGCGCAGCAATCAGGGTTTGTCTGGAGCGCGGCGGGCATGCGCGGCGCTATGCTGCGCGGCGGCGTCGAACTCGCCGCGATCGTAGGCCTCGCAGTACGCGGCCCAGTCGGCGGCGACCTGGGCCTCGCATTGGGTCGCCAGTTCGATCAACGGCAACTGCCAGTCGCGGCGATTGCCGAACGCGATCAGTTCGTCCGCGATCGACGAATGCTGGCGTCCGCCGCTACGCAGATGCGCCCACGCGCTCAACTCGGCCATGCTGTTGATGACGGCTTCGAGACGCGGCAGGTCGCCGTTCCAGTCACTGAGCGCGACGCGGTCTTCCGAGGGCTGCAGACTGCGCAGTACATAGGAACGCTGATTGAAATCGACCGCGTGCAGAAACGCTTGCGATACCGCCTGATTGCGCCGCTGCACATCGACGACGCGTTGCGCCTCGCTGTGCCATGTCGGCTGCGGCGTGCGCACGTGCGGCGTGACCGACGAAGGCAGCGCTTCTTTCAGATCGATCAGGAAATTGCCGTCCGGCGAACCCTTGCCCTCCACCAGCATCACGTAACGATCCACGCCGAGACTGCCGGTGCCGGCAATGCGCCGCGCGACATCGAGGATGCGATAGAACGCCGGATTGGGCTGACTCGCCGCGAACTGGTTCATGAACGCCGTGACCGCCGCACGCTGTTCGTCGCTCACGGGCAGCGCCTTCTTGCCGTCCACCTTGAGCACGCGGGTCTTGCCCTTCAGCACGGTGCGCCGGTCCAGGTAAGCGGCACGCGGCCGGCTCGCGAGCGCATCGAACAGATCGCGCACCATGCCGACGGACGTCTGCCCTTCGATCCAGCGCGCCTTGCCGAATGCGAGCGCCGCGCCGTACGCATCGAGCGCGGTATGACAGAGCGCGAGGGCCTGCGCGCGGCTCAGCTTGAGATCGCTCGCGCCGACCAGCACGCTGGTCAAAAGACGCGCGAGCTCATAGAGATTGGGTGCGAGGCAGGCTTCGTCGAAATCGTTGTTGTCGAAATAGACGAGGCGATTGTCGCCCTTGTAGCTGCCGAAATTTTCCAGATGCATGTCGCCGCAAATCCACACTGGCGGCGCCTCGTCGAGCACTTTATCGCGCGGCAGGCGCGCGTAGAAAAGATGACAGGTACCGCGCAGAAACACGAACGGCGACGTGCGCATGGCACGGTACTTCATCGCGAGCCGTTCGGGGTCGCGGCCGGCATTGAAGCCGGCGATGATCTTGACGATGTCGGACATCGGGTTCCTCTTGATAACTGCGTTGCTTCTTCAATGTTTCGGTGCGTCAGGATGCCTCGGCGATTCTCAACGCGGACGGATCGAATCCGCGAGCGCATGCAGGTTCAACGGCTTCACGCGAATCACGCCGCCGCGCGGACTGTCGATATCCGCGATCAGCGTAAACGACAGCGACACCACCAGCGGCACGATCAGCAGCAACCCGGCGCCGGACTTCAGGCCGCGCGCGCCGTAGCCGACCAGCAGATTCGCGCAGACGGCCATCAGGGCCATCAGCGCCCACGCGGCGTACGGAATGCGATTCCACCACGCGGCCTGCGTATAGCCCTGCGTGTTCAGCACGTCGTTCATGCCGGCGACCGCCAGCGCGACCACCGGCGTGGGCTGCGCGCTCGCCGCGTTCTTCACCGCCGACCACATCGCATTCTGCAGGCGTTCGGTCTCGAGATTGACGCGCGCGAGTTGCTGATCGTCGCGCGTCACATAGAAATCGATGCGCTCGTCGAGATACGTTTTCAGCAAACCGCGCACGGCGGCGGCATCGGCAGCCGGCAACAGATCCGCGCGCACGTATTCGGTGCCGATCGCGTTCGCTTCCTCTTCCTCGTAGTTCTTGCGCTGATCGTAACGCCCCACCGCCATCGAAAACGTAAAGCCGATGATGAGCGCCAGCAGCGTCAGCGTGGCGGCCTGAATCACGCCGAAATCCTCGCGGGCATCTTCCTCGATCTTTCTGAAGCGCCGCAACAACGCCGCGCCGATGCGCGCCGCCAGCCACATCGCGATGAACGACACGATGAACACGAGCACGGGATAGTCGAGGATGTTTTGCATGGTTGGGCGTTCTGCTCGGAGGAGTGGATCGGTAAACGCTGTGCCGACTTCGATGCCGATACTGACCGATACTGACGACGTGGCACGACATGACACGACACGACGTGGCGCGCACCACGTCACATCACGTCGCTTCGCTCAGAAACCGGAAACCAGATAGTAGCGCCCGTCGGCAGTCACGTTGACACCGAATCCGCAGGCCGTTACCGATCCATGCGTGAGCACGTCGAGCGTATCCGGCGCGGAGAGCCGGAATTCGAGCAGGCATCGGTCGTCGTGCCGCTCATAAGGCGTGAGATTGCCGATCTTCGCGGTCGCCTCCAGCGGTGCATCGCTGCCGGTGTCGGGCACCGGCACGCGCGCCACGCCGTCGTGGAAACGCACATAGGCCGACACGTTGCCGGTGCTCGCGCCGGGTTGTCCATCGTCGCCGACGGTGGGATGCATGAAATCGCCGTCGATCCGGTACACGCCGTGCCGCCCTTTCACCGGCTTCATCGCAATGCTGTTCCATGCGTCGAAGTTCAGGTAGTGGACGAAATGCGCGCCACCCGGCGGCACGCCCTGCACCACGTCCTTGCCCGCGATCGCCGCGAGCCGTTCGCGCGCGGCATTCACGGCGCGGCCGAGCAGCACGTCGTTCGGGTAATCGTCGCCGCGGCTTACCGCCGTGCGATACGACGCGCGCGCGTCGGACAACTGGCCCAGCTTCGCCTGCACGTCGCCCTGATGCACGTACGCCATCGCCACGCGGGCCCGCGCCGAACTGCTGGCCTTTGGCGAGTTCTCCTCGTCGGCCTGCATCGTGGTCGCCTCGGCGAGTGCGCCTTCCATCGCGACGAGCGTCTGCGCTTCCTTGACGCGGCCCGCTTCGAGCGCCGCGACGCCCAGCGCCGCGCAGGACGCATTGGTGCGGCACGGCACCTCCTTGCCCGCCAGCAGCGCACGGCGGTACAGTTCGGCGCGCGTTTCGCCGCGTTGGGCCTGGGTCGGCTGGGCCTGGGTCGGTTGACCAGGTATCTGCGCCGCGACGATGCCCGGCGCGAGCGCGGTCACCCCGGCTGATGCGACCACGACGACAGCAGCGAAGACGGTTTTGACGTTCATTGGAAGTGACGGGACGGTGGCCATGACGCGTTCAAACGACGCGTTTCGAAAATCCGTTGCGTTGCGTTGCACGACTGCGTGCAAGCGTCCGCGCTATGCACTGCACATAAACCACGGCTGGCGTAGCGGCGCGAGCACTCGCCACGATGCTGACAGAAAAATGTCGATTGCGCGAACCTGTTGCGGATAGGCTCGCGACGCGCCGGTTTGTGCTAGGCCGCGCCGAACTTCTTGCGATACGCGGCGGGACTCGTCAACGCGATGCGCCGGAAATGCCGCCGCAACGACTCCTCGGAGCCGAAGCCCGCCAGCGCCGCGACACGCGACATGGACAACGGTGTCGGCGCCTCGAGTAGTTCGCGGGCCATCGCGACGCGTTCGCGCACAAGCCATTCGTAAGGCGCCATGCCGGTCGCGTCGTGAAACTGCCGTTGCAGCGTACGCGGGCTCATGGCCGCCCGCTCGGCCAGCGAGCGCAAGGTATGCGGCAAGGCCGGATGCGCGCGCACCCAGTCCATCAGCCGCGCGACGCGTCCGTCCTCGTCCGGCGGCATCGGCCGCGGCACGAACTGCGCCTGACCGCCCTCGCGATGCGGCGGCACCACGAGCCGCTGCGCGACCCGGTTGGCGACCGCGCCGCCGTGATCGCGCCGCACCAGATGCAGCAGCATGTCCAACCCCGCCGCCGATCCCGCCGACGTGATGATCTGCCCTTCGTCCACATACAGCGCGTCCGCCTGCACACGCACGTGCGGATAGCGCTGCTGAAGCTTCTCCGCGTAGCGCCAGTGGGTCGTGACGGTCTTGCCGTCGAGCACGCCCGCGGCGGCCAGCACGAACACGCCGGAACAGATCGAACAGAGCCGCGCGCCGCGCTCGTAGGCGGCGCGGATTTTTTTCAGCAGCGCGGGCGGCGGCACTTCGTCCGCGTCGCGCCAGCCGGGAATGACGATGGTGTCCGCGCGCGCCAGCATCCTCGGCGTATAAGGCGCGGCCACGGTGATGCCGCCGGCCGCACGGATCGGACCGGGCTCGATCGCGCACACGGCGAAGCGATACCACTCGACGCCGAGCTCGGGACGTTCGAGCGCGAACAGTTCGGTCACGCAGCCGAATTCGAAGGTGCAGAGCCGGTCGTAAGCCAGCGCGACGACGAGATGATTGTGCATGGCGCGATGTTACCGGAGTATCGCGATCGCGCCATGCGTCGTGACAGGTGACTCGTGAATCATGAGCGGGCGTCCGGGCGGTTCACCCGGCCCGGAATGTAGCGTATTGTTTGCTGATCGGCTTAACCGTACGACGGTGGTTCGGCGCCGGTGAGCGCCTTATATTGCCGGTCGGCATCGTCGTCCGACCAGCGGGTGAACGCACCGTCCGCATGGGCATGCGATGCCAGCTCCCTCGCGCCGATCGTTTCGAAACCGCTGCCCGCGTGCGCATGGCAAAACAGCGCCAGCGCCTTGGGTTCCCGCGAGGCGCGAAGCCCCGACGGCCCCGCGCAGGCCAATTCAACGCATTGTCTCGTGCGCGGCGATGCGAGATACAGCGCGGTCGTCACGTCCACATGCGCGCCTTCGCCGGCGGCTGTCGTATCGACGCTGTAAATCTGCATCACGCCTTGATTGGCAGCCGCCTGCTCGAGCGAGTTCTGTTGCTGTTGCGACGACACCGCGTTCTGAAACAGGATGCCTGTCGAATGTTGCATGGCCTCGTACGGCGTCTGCTGTGCCGCAGCCGGCAATTCGCGCGGCACATGAACATCGGTATGGGTAACGACGCGAGCCTTGTCCGGACCGGACGACGAAGATGTCATGCTGGATTCCCCCTCGGTTGAACGCGCCACGGGCGGCAGCCCGGATCGATGCGCGCAAGGCGCTGCCTCTCATTCGCAGCGTGCGGAATTCTGGCATGCGCGCGGGGTTTTATCCATGTCCGATACGTCGTCGTCCTGGCTCGGCACTTATCTGGCGCTTGTCTGGCGCTTGTCTGGATACTCCCCCGCTGTCACTCACCCGTCACGAGGTCGTAACCCTCGTCGAGCCAGCCGGTGACGCCACCGATCATCACCTTCACCGGACGGCCGAGCTGCGCGAGCACGATAGCCGCACGCGTCGCGCCGTTGCAGTGCGGACCCGCGCAATAGGTGACGAAAAGCGTGTCGGGCGGATAGGCGGCGAGCTTCGACGCGACGATCTTGCCACGCAACAGATTGATGGCGCCCGGCACATGACCGCGCGCGAAATGGGCGGGACTGCGCACGTCGAGCAGAACGAAATCGAATGCGTTCGGGTCGTCGCCCGTCATCGCCGCGTGGACGTCGGCGCAATCGGTTTCGAACGCCAGGGATGCACTGAAGTGAGCGAGCGCGGCAGCGCTGTCGGCGGCGGGCACGGCTGAGACTGGGGACATGCAAGGCTCCGGTTTGAGTGAATCGATGCCATGCATTGTCCGGTTCCCGCCTAAGCGCGACCAGCGGCGTAATCGACATAGTTCGGTAACATCGCGCCACAGTTGCGACGGGGCGGGTTGCGTGCGCTGAGCCCCGACGCCCGGCGCGGCTCACGCGATGAGGCTGAACGTCTAGATGGTCACCTCGATCAGATTGCCGTCCGGGTCGCGAATGACGGCTTCGAAATAACCGTCCCCTGTCCAGCGCGGTGCGGACACCAGGGTGCCTTTGGACGCCATCTGCGTCGCCATGGCGCGCACCGCGTCCTCGTTGCCGAGGGAAATCGCCAGATGCGCCCAGCCGATGCGCGGCCGTTTCTCCGAACGCGCTGCAGGAGAGCTTGCCGCCACCTCGGGCGCCGCCAGTTCCGGCAGGTACATCAGTTCGATGGCTGGACCGTCGGAGAACCGCGCGAAACGCGACATGAAGCCCGGCGTCGTGCTGCTGCGATACGGATCGCCGATCTCGGCCCCGAACGTCTCGCGATAGAAACGGCACGCCCGGTCCAGATCCGACGTCCAGAGTGCCACGTGAGCGATTTTCATAGCACGACGTGTCGCGGCGGGATCAGCGACTCCATCAATGCCTTCAATTCGCTCGCGACGCGATAGCCGTTCTGTTGCTGTTGCCGCCGGCAGAACAATTCGCAACTCCACCAGCCTTTGTAGCCGGTGGCCTTCACCGCGTCGGTCCAGTGCTGAAGATCGAGCACGCCCTCGCCGGTCGGCACGTCCCTGAGCACCACCTCGTCCGGAATGCCGCCGTCGAAACGTAGCGAGTCGCACACGTGCACGCCGTAGATCAGATTGCGGTCGAGCCTGGCGACGTCGTCAGGTGTCACGCCCGACGTATGACAATGCCAATAGTCGATCACGATCTTGACGTTCTCGCGCTCCGCACGGTCGATCAAACGAATCGACTTGTCCAGCCCGTTCACCGGCGACCACGAAAGCGTTTCGAGGTACAGCAACAAACCTGCTTCCCGAGCCATATCGGCCAGCACGGCGAGATTGCTCGCGGTCAGTGCGATCTGTTCGTCTTCCGTGTAACCGAGCACACCCGCGTAGCGATCCGTGCGGCCCGTCGCGGTCCACTCGATGACCGCCCGCACGTCCACCGGACCGGTCAGCACCTGCACGCCCTTTGCACCGGCGGCCGCCGCGAGGCTGAAAATGGTCCGCGCGCGGCGCCACAGCGCTTCGGTCTGTTCGCCCTGCCGTTCGATGTCGATCAGAAAGCCCATGCCCGGCACGTAGACGTCCGCGAGCAGTTTCCTCAGATCGTCGTTCGAATAGCCCGCGTCGAGATAGCTCTCGATCTTGGTGCAGGACAACTCCACGCCGTCGAAGCCTGCCGTTCGCATGATCTCGATATCGGTCAGCAGGTTCGAATACTTCGCGACGGTGGCGTGGAGAACGAGTGCGTTTTCCTTTTCAGTCATCTCCAGTTCCTCTCGTTTGCAACGAATCATTTGCGTAGCTGATCCGCGCCATGCGGGCCGGCCTGCTGGCTGCGATTGTGACCATCCGGAACGCCCATGGCAATTTCGCAGCCGCATCGATCGAAGACGCAAAACGACGCACTTTTTTCGCCGGTTTACGAGGAAGCACATCGACGCTCGACGCGCGTCAGTTCGCGTCGCAAAACGCCAGATAGCGAAATTGCGCACGTTAATTTGCCCTCGAATACTCGGAACTGCGCGTGACTCACCCGCAGTCGTGAGAACCGGCGACGAGTATCGAAACCCATGAGGAGAATGTGCTGTGAAAATGAAATTGAAGCAGGGGCAAGTGTTGGCGCGTGTCGTCGCATCCGCGATAACGAGCATCGCGATCAGCGGCATCGCGGCCGCGCAAACCCGCCAGGTCGAAGTGGTGCACCAGTGGACGTCGAGCAGCGAGTCGTATGCATTGCAGGCGCTCAAGGACGGTCTGCAGAAGAAAGGCGTGGGCTGGAAAGACAGCGCGATCGCCGGCGACGACGGCGCGAACCAGCAGCAGGCGCTTCAGGCGCGACTCGCCGCCGGCAATGCACCGGCCGCCGCGCAGGCGCAGCCCCAACTGCTGTTCTCGTACGCCGAGCAGAACGAACTCGCGAATCTGGATAGCTACGCGAAGGCGGGCAACTGGGATCATCTCGTCACGCCGGAACTGCTGCCTTATCTGAAGTACAAGGGCACGTGGTACGGCGTACCGATGGACGAGCACCGCGAGAACATGTTCTGGATCAACAAGAAGATCCTGCAGAAGTACGGCGGCAAGGTGCCGACCACGTGGGACGAGTTCAACGCACTCGCCGAGAAGATGAAGAAGGACGGCATCATTCCGGTGGCGCTCGGCGGTGAAGACTGGCAGGAAGCGGAAATCTTCAGCGATCTCGTGATCGGCATGGGCGGCCCGGCGTTCTACAAGAAGGCCATCATCGAACACGATCCGGCCGCCGTTCAGAGCCCGACGATGGTGAAGGTCTTCGACGAGCTGCGCAAGATCATCGGCTATACCGATCCGAACCGTGCGGGCCGCGACTGGAACGTCGCCACGCAGATGGTGATCGACGGCAAGGCCGGCATGCAGATTCACGCGGACTGGGCGAAGGGCGAGTTCCTGCGCGCGGGCAAGAAGCCCGGCGTCGATTTCGTTTGTTCCGCCACGCCGGGCAGCGGTCACGCCTTCATCTGGGTGCTGGATTCGTTCGCGTTCTTCAAGCAGCCCTACCCGGCGGCACAGGCGAATCAGGCCTTGCTGGCCAATACGGTGATGGACGTCGACGTGCAGGAGAACTTCAACCTGCGCAAGGGTTCGCTGCCTCCGCGCGTGGATGTGCCGCAGGATAAATTCGACGACTGCGCGAAGATCAACTTTGCCGACCGCACCGCCGGCAACAAGGCGGGCGAAGTACTGCCGTCGTTTATCGAAAACGCGGCACTCGAACGCGATATCCGTGCGGCGTACGTCGACGTGGTCACGCAATTCGTCAATACGCCTTCGATGACATCGGCCGATGCCGTCAAGAAGCTGGCCGCGGCCGCGAAGAACAGCTGATTTCAGTTCTGATTTCAGCGTCTGTGCGAAAGCTCTCCGTTCGAAGGAACGGAGAGCTTAAGTCGATCAGACCAGGCTGATCACGTTATCGACCACCCCGCCACTCGTTTGTCCGGCGCCCGCTTGTCCTCCCGCTTTTCCTCCCGCCTGAATCCCCTTGCCGCGAATCAGATCCGCAGCCTTCTCGCCGATCATGATGCACACCGAGTTCGGATTGCCCGAAATCAGATTCGGCATGATCGACGCATCCGCCACCCGTAGACCGTCGATGCCGCGCACGCGCAATTGCGCGTCCACGACCGCCGCATCGTCGGTGCCCATCCGGCAGGTACCAGCGGGATGCAGCGCGGCGTGCGCCTCCTGCTGACAGAAGCGGCGGATTTCGTCGCGATCGAGCACCGGTTGAAACGGCACGAAGCGCCGCTCGATATATTTGCGAATGGCCGGCTGATCCATGATGTCCATGGCCTTCGCGCAACCCTCGGCCACTGCGTCGAGATCGTACGGATCGCTGAAATACATCGGCGCGACGCGCGGGACGTCGAGCGGATCGCGGCTGTTCAGTGCCACGAAGCCACGCGAGCGTGGCCGGATCTGCCCGAGATTGACGGTGCAGCCGTTACCGCCGGGCACGCCGTCGACGCCCTCCTCGATCCCCGCGCCGACAACTAGAAAGTACTGGATGTCGGGTGTCAATTCCTCGGCATTGCCCCACCAGAACGCGCCGCCCTCGATCAGATTCGACGCCGCGGGTCCGCTATTGAACAGCAGGTACTCCAGACCCGCCATCGCCTTCCAGCGCAGCTTCTTGTACTTGTCGTAGCTATGCGGTCCCTTGAGCTGGTACACGAGCGAGATTTCGATGTGATCCTGCAAATTCTTGCCGACACCGTTCAGTTCGGCGTGAATGTCGATCCCGTGCTTTTCCAGTTCGTCTTTCGGTCCAATGCCCGACAGCATCAACAGCTTCGGCGAATTGATCGCGCCGGCGCAGAGAATGACTTCCCGTTGCGCGCGCAATTGTTTGAGCTTGCCCTTCTCGACGTACTCCACGCCGACCGCGCGGCCCCGTTCGATCAGAATCCTCGTCACGCGTACGCCAGTGCGTACGGTGAGATTGCTTCGGCCTTCGACAGGGTGAAGATAGGCCACCGCCGAACTGCTTCGTCTGCCGTCCCGCGCGGTGATCTGATAGAGCCCGCAGCCGGCCGGGTCGCCGGAGTTGAAGTCTTCGTTGTAGGGCAGGCCGGCCTGCTGACAGGCTTTCAGCCATGCTTTCGTCAACGGATGAATGCGGTCGATATCGGACACGCCCAATGGACCGCCCACCCCGTGCGCATCGTTGCAGAAGCGTTCGTTGTCTTCCGCCTTCCGGAAATAAGGCAGCACGTCGTCGTAACCCCAGCCTGCCGCGCCTGAATCGCGCCACTGATCGTAATCGGAGGGCACGCCGCGAATATAGATCATCGCGTTCACCGAACTGCCGCCGCCGAGCACGCTCGCCTGCACCATCGTCGGCGTGCCGGTGCGATGCTGGTCCGCCGTCGGTTCCCACGGAATGCGCTTCAGCAACGGCCCCTGGGCCGTCTTGTAGTACGCGCCGGGAATATGAATGTAAGGGCTCCGGTCGCGCGGCCCCTCTTCGAGCAGCGTGACCGTCGCACTGCTGTCTTCGCTCAGGCGGGACGCGATCACGCACCCCGTCGATCCGCCACCCACCACGATATAGTCGACCATTGCAAAACCCGTCCGTTTTCTATTTCCGGCTTCCCCCCGTCTCGCGTTGATGAACAGGCGGGAAGCCGATGCTCCGATTTATCCGTGCGTGCGCCGGTCGCGCTCGAACGCCGCGCGTTCGTCCTGCGTGAGCGCCAGGGTCGTCGTGCGGCCTTCGGCGGCCGACATGGCTGCCGCTTCCAGCAGCGCGATCAGCACGACCGCTTCGGCGGGCGTGACCGGATTCGGTCCCGCGCCGCGCAGCGCGCTTTCCAGTTGCACGTAAAACTGCGACTGGTCGCCGCGCGTCGCCGGTATCGCACGCCGCTCGCCCGCATGGCTGCGCGGGTCGTACACGTGGGCCTTATCCGGGTCCACGCCATACGCCGGGTTATCCGGCAGCAGGCCCGCGATCAACTGCTGTTCCTGAATGTCCTGGGCCTGTTTCAGCAGCGAGCGCTTCGTACCGTGCACGATGAAACGCATGCCGAATCCCGGCACGAGTTGCGCGCCGCGCAGAACGACACGCAGGCGGCCGTAGCCCAGAACCACCGTGAACCAGTCGTCGGTTCGCGCGCCATCGCGCTGCTGCGCGAACGACGCCGTGACGGACTCCGGCAAACCGAATTGCAGCAACGCCTGATCGGCGACATGCGGTCCGAGATCGAACCACGTGCCGCCCGCCGGCACGGGCTCCTCGCGCCAGGCGCGCGGCACCTCCGGCGCATAGCGGTCGATGTGCGATTCGAAATGGACGATATCGCCGAGATCTTCGTGACGGATCGCATTGCGCACCGTCAGATAGTCGCTGTCCCAGCGGCGGTTCTGGAATACGGCGAGATGCTTGCCCACGCGCGCGGCCAGGGCCGCCAGCTCTCTCGCCTCGCCGAGCGTCGGCGTAAACGGCTTCTCCACCACCACGTGCTTGCCCGCTTCGAGCGCAAGCTTCGCGAAGCGGTAGTGGCTTTCGTTCACGCTCGCGACGATCACCAGATCGACGGACTCCGCGACGGCGGCCTGCTCGGGGCTCATGACCGCGATGGCGTCGTCGTCGAGATCGACCTGATCGGGGCGTTGCGTGCCGATCGCCACCACTTGCAGACCCGGCACGCTGGATATCAGCGGCAGATGAAAGTGACGCGTGACGAAGCCATAACCGATGATCGACACCTTGATCCTGCTTTGTTGCACGGCAAATCTCCTGTGAGGCTATGAATGATCCGGCGTCGCGCGCGGCATGCTGCCCGCGCACAGCGCGATGGCAATCAGCATCGCGACGACCGAGAGAAAGGCGGCGGCGAGCGACGTATAGCGTGCAATCGCGCCGATCAGCGCCGGCCCGACGAAAATGCCGCAATAGCCGACGGTCGTCATCGCCGCGACAGCGGCATTCGTCGGCATGCGCGTCTGCTCGCCGACCGACGAGAACAGCACCGGCGCGATATTCGAACAACCGGCGCCGACCAGCGCGTAGCCGAACAGATCCACCGGCCACGAAGCCGCAAAAGCCGCCATCGCAAAACCGGCCGCCGCGCACAAACTCCCGCCTACGACGATGCGCACCCTGCCCAGCCGTTCGACAATCCTGTCACCCAGCAAGCGGCCGGCGGTCATGGTGGCGGCGAACGCGGCATAGCCGTAACCGGCGAACGCGTGCGGCATGCCGCGCTCGGCCGTGAGAAACACGCCGCTCCAGTCCAGCACCGCGCTCTCGGTCAGAAACACGATGAACGTGAACACGCTGAGCACCAGCACGACGCCGCGCGGCACGGCAAACAAGGTGGTCTGACTCCTGCGCGGTTCGGCGATCAGGCCGGGATAGGCGTAGCACGAGGCCGCGGCGATCAACGCCGCCGCCAGCGTCACCGACGCGCCTTGCGAGCGTCCCAGCGTCAGCAGCAGACTCGCGCCCGCGGCGCCGGCGATACCGCCGACGCTATAGAACGCATGGAAGCCCGACATGATCGAGCGGCCACTGTCGCGTTCGACTTCGATCGCCTGGATGTTCATCGCCACGTCGATCACACCTGCCGCCATGCCGAAGAGCGTCAGCGCGCACACCGCGGCGGGCACGTCGCCGACCAGGGCCAGCGCCGGCAGCACCGCGCACAGCAGCGCGGCAGATACGGCAATCACCGCGCGACAGCCGAAGCGCGCCGCGAGGCCGCCGGTGAACGGCATCGCGATCATCGAACCCGCGCCTAGACACAGCAACAGCAGGCCGAGTTGACCGTCGTCGAGACCGATACGGGCTTTGACGAACGGCACGAGCGGCGCCCACGATGCGCGCGCGTAACCCGCCACGAGAAAGATCGCGCGCGTCGCGGCGATCCGGTTACGAAACGCACTCTTGTGCAGCGCTAGATCGGGCGGCATTGAAATGATTCGATTAAGGCTTGATGGAATTCAGCTTGATGGAATTCACGCACGCGATGACGGAAACAGGCCGGGAACGGGCAAATAAGCCCCCCGGCCTTGCAGCATTTCCGTTTATCGCGCGGTCTCGACCTGCGTGTAACCCGCGTTTGCGACGTCGCTCTCGCGCGAGGTCGCGTTCATGACCGGCGGCCCAGGGAAGCGCCGCTTCTCCAGCCCGAACCACGCGACCACCAGAATCACGAAGAAACCGATGAAGTAGTGAACGAGGATGTCCGTCGGCGGCTGCAGTCCCACCCAGATGATGAAAATCCCGCCGATGATCGCCACCGCGCCGTACGGTTTCGACAGCACGCCAAGGCGATAAGGCCCATACGTACGATTGCGGGCGAACATCGCGGCGCCGATCGCCATCCCGTAAGCGAGTTGATAGAACAGCGCCGTTCCCGCGACGAGCGCATTGAACGCCGACGAATACAGCGTGACCGCGACGCCCGCGATGGCGCCCGCCCAGATGCCCGTGACGGGTGTGAGGAAACGCGGCGACACGCGGCTGAAGTACTTCGGCAATCCCTGATCGCGGGCGAACGAGTAGACCGCGCGCGACAAACCGGTCAATGCACTGGCACCGCACACGTATGCCGAGATCGTCAGCGAAATGATGATGGCGTCCTTGAGCAAGGCCGGCGCCTGGATCTGTTCGAACAGCATCGAAAAACCGTCGCCGCCTTTCTTCGCGACGGCGGCCGGATCGCTCATCGCCATGTAGAAGAGCACCAGCAACGCGGCACCCATCAGCACGGAGAGGATCACGGAATTGCGCATCGCCCTCGGCACCGCGCGCGCGGCATCGACGGTTTCCTCCGAGACGTGAGCGGCCGCGTCGTAACTGGTGACGATCCACATCGGCAACAGCAACGCGTAACCGAAGGTCAGCAACACGTTCTCGGTACGCGGCACGACGCCACCGCCGGCATCGCCCGTGTTGTTCGTGAAGCTGAACAGATGGGCGAGATTCGCGAGGTGAATGTTGTAGAGCATCACGCCGATCAGCGCGAGCGCGCCGAGAAACGTCACGTATGCGCCGACATTGACGAACCACGAGAGCGTGCGCACGCCGGCATGATTGAGAATCGCCCAGCTCGCCATGATGATCGCGACGCCAGCCACCTGCTGCCCGTAACCCCAATGCGACGTATCGACATGCAGCATGCCGTTCAGGATCAACTGGTTGAACAGCAGGTAAAACGCAACGGACGTGCCGCCCGCCGAGAACACATAGCCGATCAGGTTGATCCACGCGGTCGCCCATCCCCACGCCCGGCCGCCGAGCACCGACGACCAGTGATACAGCCCGCCCGCCGTGGGAATCGCCGAGCTGATTTCCCCCAGCGAGGCGGCGGTCGCATACGCGAGGCCGCCGCCGATCAGCCACGTCACCGTGAGGCCGAATGCACCGGCCGTACCGAGGCCCTGCTGCATGTTGGCGCCCAGCGCCCAGAACAACCCGATCGCCATGAACGACACGGCGAAGTTGCCGAAGCCCGACATGCCACGCGAAAGCTCCTGCTTGTATCCGAATTTCTCCAACAGGTCGGCGTCCTGCCGGCCAATGTCGAGGGGTGCACGGTCATTCATCTAAGTCTCCTGCGACGTCCGCCCGGTGAGAGCTGAACGAATCGAACTGCAACTGATATTCCGATGCGCGTCGCGAGCGGTTCGGCACGCGAAATCACATCACGTCACTTATACGTATAAGCCTTATATTCCACGCTCAAATTTTTGCTGTCAACAACGGCTAAGCCACTGTTTACCCTAGGGTTTACCTGACGCACATCGACCTGCGGCCTGCGTCACTCCGCGTCATGTCGCTGCACGCGGCTTCGAGACGAGCGACACGTCGAATCGTCTGTGGAAACGAAGCGGCTTTTTGCGCTTTCCTTTTGCGCTTTCTTCTGCTCTTCGCTACGCACGCATCCGGACAAAAAGGACGCCCAGGACCGGTGCAGGTCGTGGGCGCCAAGATCGCACTGCTTTGCTAACTCATCAAAACTTGTGACGCAAGCCGACGATCGCGAGCAACTGCGATTGCTTGCCCGCATCGACGTCATACGAACCCACGACGGCCTGCGCATCGCCCGCGCCGTTCTGTCCGTTGGCGTGCGTGTAGGCGCCGGTCAGGTAGACGTCGGTCCGCTTGCTCAGCAGATAGTCGACGCCGAGGTTGGCCTGGTGATACGTCGCGGAAGAATTGCCGCCGGACTTCGTGTAGTTGTAGCCGCCGATCAACTGGAACGCGGGCGTGATCATCCAGCTCGCGAACACCGAACCGTTCTGGAAGTGCTCGTCGCCGGTGAACAGCGACGATGCGTCCGCGCTGTAACGCGTGTACGAGTACGCGGCGCCGGCCGTCACCGGACCGATCACGTACTGGCCGCCCACGCGCGCGATGTTGATCGAGCGCGCCGACGCATACGCCGCGTTCACCGAGCTGTTGAAGAAACTGTCCGACGTGCTGGTGCCGCGCGTCGTCACCGTCGCATTGCCGTTATCGACGTGCAGGAAACCGCCGGCGACGCTCAGCGCGGCGCCGTTGTACGCGGCAGCCGCCGACCACGTCTGTCCGGAACCGGTCGCGCCGGCGACGCCGCCGAGCGCGTACATCGCTTCGACGACGACACCGCCCCACGACGGGCTCGTCCACTTGACCGCGTTGTTGAAGCGCGCGCTGTCGTCGTAGTTGTCGACATCGCCGGGCGTCGCGAACAGACCGCTGTAGCTGTCGGCGGTCAGCGGCTGCAGCAGATCGGTGATCGGATCGTACTGGCGGCCGAGCGTCACCGCACCGAAGGTCGTGCTGCCCAGTCCGACGAAGGCCAGACGTCCGAACTCGCGGCCGTTGTTCGACAACTGGCCGGACCCGAGATCGAAACCGTTTTCGAGCTGGAAGTTGGCCGTCAGACCGCCGCCGAGATCTTCCGTGCCTTTGAGGCCCCACTGATCGCCGGACAGATTGCCGGAGGACATCTTCCACTGCGAGCTTTGGCCGCCGCTGTTGTGGATATACGCGATGCCCGTATCGACGACGCCGTAAAGCGTCACCGAACTCTGGGCATGCGCGCCGGTCATGCAGGCAGCGGCGCCGAGCGCGACGACGGAGATAATCTGACGTTTCATTGATTCACCCTGCTGGATATTTGTATTGAGGACCATTCCGGCGCGCGTGCTCGACGACTTGCGCTTCGCTCTGCCGGACATATCGCTTGCCAGCTGCGTGGCTTGCGTGGACTCGCGGGAGAATCGGTACGCTGTGTCTCCTCACTTGCGTCGAAGTATTGAAATCCAATAAACGCGGCTCAATTTCGCAATTCATCTATTTGTGGCGCACAGCGACGCACCCGTTGCGTCATGAATGTTGTCCCCGATACGTTCGCCCCACGCGGACGTTTTGCATCGCAATTCGCCGTGCGCAATTCACCGTGCACCGTGCACAGCGCACAAAAAAAACGGCACTCTCGCGAGTGCCGAAGATGGAGCCAGCTGAACCGTCGAACCAATTTACGTCGGCTTGCCGAACCGGCGAATGCGGATATCCGCCTGTTCCTTATGTCCGGCAAACCCTTCCATTGCGCAAAGCCGCGAACAGTACTCGCCGACCAGCACCGAAGCCTCGTCGGTCAGCACGCGCTGATACGTGCAGGTCTTGATGAACTTGCCCACCCACAAGCCGCCGGTGTAACGCGCGGACTTCATGGTCGGCAGCGTGTGATTGGTGCCGATTACCTTATCGCCATACGACACGTTGGTCCGGTCGCCGAGGAACAGCGCGCCATAGTTCGTCATGTGTTCGAGGAAATACAGCGGGTCGCGCGTCATCACCTGAACGTGTTCCGACGCAATGCGATCGGCTTCCTCGATCATCTCGTCGAGCGTGTCGCACAGAATGATCTCGCCGTAGTCGTTCCACGCGACCGACGCGACGGAAGCGGTCGGCAGCACCGCGAGCTGGCGCTCGATTTCCGCGGGCAACGCCTCGGCCAGTTCGCGCGAATTCGTCAGGAATACGGCCGGCGAATTGACGCCGTGCTCGGCCTGCCCCAGCAGATCCGCGGCGACGATTTCGGCGTCGCACGACTCGTCGGCGATCACCAGCGTTTCCGTCGGTCCCGCGATCAGGTCGATCCCGATCTTGCCGAACAACTGACGTTTCGCCTCGGCGACGTACGCGTTGCCCGGTCCGACGATCATGTCGACCGGTGCGAATTGTTCCGTGCCCAACGCAAGCGCCGCCACCGCCTGCACGCCGCCGACGCAGTAGATTTCGTCGGCGCCCGCGAGATGCATCGCGGTGATGATCGCCGGATGCGGCTTGCCGTCGAACGGCGGCGCGACCGCGACCACGCGCTTCACGCCGGCCACCTTCGCCGTCAGCACACTCATGTGCGCCGACGCCAGCAGCGGATATTTGCCGCCGGGGATATAGCAACCCACCGAATTCACCGGCACGTTCTTGTGACCCAGAATCACGCCCGGCAGCGTTTCGACTTCCACGTCCTTCAGCGCCGATTTCTGCACCTCGGCAAAACGGCGCACCTGCTGCTGCGCAAACTTGATGTCGGCGATCTCGCGCTCGGACAGCGTCGCGACGCAGGCCGCGATCTGCTCGTCGGTCAGCCGGAACGACGCGGGGTCCCATTTGTCGAAACGACGCGAGTACTCGCGCACGGCTTCATCGCCGTTCGCCGCGACGTCGGCGATGATTTTCTCGACCGTGCCGCGAACTTGCGCGGCGATTTCCGTCTGTACTTCGAGCGGCTTGCTCTTCTTCAGGTACTCGATCACAACTGATCTCCAAAGACATTTCTGGATGCCGTGCCGCGCCGCCGGCATGACCCGGCATGCGCCAAGCGAAACGCGACACAGCGCACATTCCGGCCAATCTTCAACTGGACGAATCCATTCTCGTCGCCGCTTCGATCGAAGGCAATTTCGCACCCGCGCTCGAAGTGACGCCCTCTGACGCACTGTTTGCGTCGCTGTGCGTTGAACTTCGACGCCAACCCGAAATCGGCTCGAAACCCAGGCGTCAACCCACTTGACACGACGAATTTGAAGTCCCAGCATTGACGAACTTATACGTATAAGCTTATTTGACCCTCACAGGAGTTTTCACATGACACGCGTGCTGCATCTCTATGGCGGCTGGCCCGGACACTTCCCGTACGAGGTTGCCGCCTGGACGCGCGAACTGTTTTCGGAGCTCGACTGGGAAGTCGAGCAATCGACGGACATCTTCACGCTGGACCGCGACCTCACCCAGTTCGACCTGATCGTGATCGGCTGGAACAACGCGGTGACGACGGAAACGCTGACCACGTCGCAGGAAAACCGTCTGCTCGAAGCGATCGAGAACGGCACGGGGCTTGCCGCATGGCACGGCGCGGGCGCGGCGTTCCGCGCGAGTCTGCGCTATCACATGGTGCTGGGCGGATCGTTCGTCGAACATCCGGCGGGCGAAGGCTATCCGCATCCGTACCGGGTCAATCTGACGGACCGCACGCATCCGGTCGTGCAAGGCGTGGAAGACTTCGAAGTCCGTTCGGAGCAGTACTACATGCAGGTCGATCCGAACAATCACGTGCTCGCCGAAACCACCTTCGACGGCAATCCGTTCCCATGGCTCAAGGGCAACAAAAGTCCGGTCGCATGGGTCAGGCAGTGGGGCGAAGGCCGTGTGTTCTATCACTCGATCGGCCACGACGTCGGCAATCTGTCGGACCCCAACGTGCGGCGGCTGACCTTGCAGGGTCTTCAGTGGGCCGCGCGCCGCTGAGCGCGCTTTTCATTCGCTTTATCTCTCGCCCATTGCGGCGAAAACGCAGAACGCCGCGTGTCGGCAGCACGCCACGCGGCTATTTATCTCACCTTTGCAGGATCCAGTCATGGCAAAGCTCACAGGCAGTCAAATCGTCGCGCAGACGTTAAAGAACTACGGCGTCGAATACGTGGCCGGTATTCCCGGTCACGGCATCTGGACGCTCACCGACGCATTTCTCGAGAAGGATTCGGAAATCCGTTTCATTCAGGTGTTCCATGAACAAAGCGCGGTCCACCTCGCGGACGGCTACTACCGCGTAGCCGGCAAACCGATGGCGGCAGTCACGTCGATCGGCGCGGGCGCGAGCAACACGGTGATCGGCATGGCCACCGCCTTCACCGATTCGACCAGCGTGATGCTGATCACCGGCGGGCCGCCCACGCATATGCGCGGCCACGGCCTGCTGCAGGAGCTGGAGCGTTACACCGACAACGACTTCCCCAAGATCGCCGAAGCGGTGTCGAAGCGTCACTGGGTCGTGCAGCGCGTCGAGGAATTGCCGTTCGTCATGCACCGCGCGTTCAGCGCGATGGTGACGGGCCGCCCCGGTCCGGTGCATGTCGAGATTCCGATGGACACCCAGGCCGAAGCCGCGGAAGTGACCCTGCACGAACTGGAGGAACGCGTGCCGGTCGGCAAGGTGTTCCCCGATCCGGCCGCGGTGAGCAAGGCAGCCGACGTGTTGCGCAGCGCGAAGCGACCGGTCATCGTGATCGGCGGCGGCGTGATTACCGGCGAAGCTTCGGCGGAAGTACTCGCGCTCGCCGAAAAATGGCAGATCCCGGTGGTCACGACGTGGAACGGCAAGAGCGGCTTTCCCGAAGATCACGCGCTGTTCGCGGGCAGTGTCGGCCAGACCGGCACGCTGTGCGGCAACAAGGTCGCGTCCACCGCCGACGTGATCCTCGCCGTGGGTTGTCGCTTCACCGACTGGTCGTCGTCGAGCTACGCGAAGGGTGTGACCTTCTCGATTCCGCCGGGCCGCCTGATTCACATCGATATCGACCCGCACGAGATCGGCAAGAACTATCCGGTCGCCGTGGGTATCGTCGCGGACGCGAAACATGCACTCGCGCATATTGTCGATGCGTTGAAGAACGACACGCCCGAGCGCGCCGAATACCTCGACCAGGTTGCCGGCTACAAGGCGGAGTGGGAAGCGAAGCTCTCCACGCGGCGCGACTCGGACCGTTTCCCGTTCACGTCGCAACGTCCGCTCGGTGCGCTGCGCAAGATTTTCCCGCGCGACACGATCGTGGTGGTGGGTTCGGGCAATACCCAGGGCGCGGTCAAGCAGACCTTCCCCGTCTACGAACCGCGCACGCACCTCACGTCGGGCGGATTCTCGTCGATGGGTTGGGCCGTGCCCGCCGCGATCGGCGCGAAACTCGCGGCGCCGCATCGGCCGGTGGTCTGCATTCTGGGCGACGGCGACTTCCTGATGACCTCGCAGGAAATCGCCATCTGCGTGACGAACAATATTCCGGTGGTGTTCATCGTGCAGAACAACGCAGGCTATATGTCGATTCGCGGCGGTCAACGCAAGCAGACGAGCCGCCATATCGGCACCGAGTTCAATCATCCGGACGGCACGCCCTACTCGCCGGATTTCGAAGCACTCGGTAAGGCATTCGGTCTGAAGTCGTTCCGCGTGAACAGCAACGACGAACTCGAACCGATCCTGCAGGAAGCGCTCGACAGCAACGCGCCGGTACTGATCGAAGTACCGACCGATCGTGACGCGGCGGGTCCGTGGGTACCGGGATGGTGGGATTTCCCGATCCCGGCGTACATTACCGACGAACGTCAGGACGAGTACACGCAGTTCCGCCAATCGGAACAACATCTGTAAGACGAAGAGGCAGTATGAGCGATGCAACGATAGTTCATCGCGCTGCGTCCGACCTCGATGCCTACGCGCCGGTTCTCCGGCGCGAAGTGCACACGGTCGTTCCCGGCGCCGATGGCACGATGACGTGCGACGTGGTGATCCTCGGCTCGGGCATGGGCGGCTCCACATTCGCCCATAGTCTTGCCGGCAAGGACCTCGACGTGCTGATCGTCGAGCGAGGCGATTTCCTGCCGCGGGAAATCCAGAACTGGACGACCCAGTCGGTATTCGGCGACGGCCGCTATCGCAACGCCGAGCACTGGATCGACGATAGCGGCAAGCCGTTTTCGCCGGGCGTCTTCTACTACGTCGGCGGTAACACGAAGGTGTTCGGCGCGATGCTGCCGCGTTTTCGCGAGGCCGATTTCGGCGCGATCGAACACGCGGAAGGCGTATCGCCGGCATGGCCGATCACGTATGCGGAGATGGAACCCTTCTACGCCGCCGCCGAGCGTTTGTACAAAGTGCACGGCCAGCGCGGCAGCGATCCGACCGAGCCCTGGCGCTCGGGCGAGTATCCGTTCCCGCCGCTCGAACACGACCCGGCGCTGCATAAGCTGCATGCGTCGATGCGCGCGCAAGGTTTGCGTCCATTCGCGATGCCGGCCGCCGTCGACTACGGCGAAGGCCGCCCGTGCGTGCTGTGTTCGACCTGCGACGGTTATCCCTGCATGGTCGATGCGAAAGCGGACGCGGAAGTGTCCGCCTTGCGCCCGGCCGTCGGCAGCGGCCGCGCGCGTTTGATGGTGCGCACGAAGATCGATCGACTCGTCATGTCGTCCGACGGCACACGAATCGAGGAAGCGCACGGCACGCGAGACGGCATGCCCGTTCGCATCAAGGCCAACCGCTTCGTGCTCGCCTGCGGGGCAGTCAATTCGTCGGCGCTGCTGCTGCGCTCGGCGGACCGGCAGCACGCGCAAGGGATTGGCAATAGTTCCGGTCTTCTCGGCCGCAACTATATGGTGCACAACAGTACCTTCATGCTTGCCGTGGACCCGCGCCGCGTGAACGACGTGTTCTTCCAGAAGACGCTCGCCGTCAACGACTGGTATCTCGCGTCGAAGTGGAGCGGCTTTCCGCTCGGCAACGTCCAGATGCTCGGCAAGATTCGCGAGCCGATGGTGACGGGCATGGCGCCGTGGCTACCGAAGGCGGTCTCGCGTTACATCACCGATCACAGCGTCGATCTTTATCTGACGAGCGAAGATCTGCCCGATCCGCAGAACCGCGTGACCTTCAACGCCGAACAAGGCCGCATTCAGGTGCGCTGGCGTCCCAACAATCTGCGGGCGCATGAAGAACTCGTGAAGAAGACCGTCGGCATGATGCGCAAGGCCGGTTATCCGTTCGTCTTCACGAAGCGCATGGGCATTGCGACCAATTCGCACCAGTGCGGTACCGCGTTGATGGGCACGGACCCGGCGAAGAGCGTGCTCGACACCAACTGCAAGCTGCACGATGTGGACAACGCGTGGATCGTGGATAGTTCGTGGTTTCCTTCGTCGGCCGCGGTGAATCCCGCGTTGACGATTGCCGCGAATGCGATGCGGGTCGCGCAGGGTTTGAGTTGACGACGCATTAACGCCCCACCGGGTCGGTTCCACCCTCTCATGCCGGCGCGAGCGATGCTCCGTCGGCATGTTCAATTGATCAAGCGCGTTTCTTTCTGCGCGGCTGAATCGCTTGCGTCGTCGCCCGCACCACGAGTTCCGTGGGCAGTACGACTCGGGGCACCGCGGATTTCCTCGCCGGCGGATTGTTCAGCAACTCGGTCAACACGCGCGCGGCGTTTCGGCCTTTCTCGATCAACGGTTGCCGGATCGTGGTGAGATTGGCGCCGGCGGCTTCGGGTATATCGTCGAAACCGATCACGGAGAACTGCGCGGGAACGGCCACCTGCCGTTCGGCGGCGATCTTGAGAAACGACAGCGCCATGACGTCGGAGGTGGCGGCGACCGCCGTCAAACCTTTGTGCGCGAGCATCTGCGCGGCCGCCCAATCGCCGTGCGCGTAATCGAATCCACCGGCTTCGATGATCACCAGATCCTCGAATTCGACGCCCGCCGCGTGCCCCGCTTTCAGATAACCCTCCAGGCGAGCCCGGACCACGTTTTCCGTCGATTGCTGGAAACGCTCGCGCGTCACTTCGCCTCGCAGGCCATCGGGCCGCAGACGGTCGGCAATGATGCCGATCTTCCTGTGCCCGAGTTCGAGCAGATGTTCCATCTGCATGACGCCCGAACCGAAGTCGTCGATACCGACGAACGGCGTGCCTTCGATAATCGGCGCGTCCACCACGACAAAGGGAATGTTCTGCTTGCGCGCCATCTCGATGACCGGATAGTCGTCGGGCAGGTTGTAGATGATCAGACCGTCGACGAACCCGCGCACGGCGAGACTGACGCTGCCCGGTTCCGCCGGATGATTGGCGAGGTCTTTCTGCAAGGGGAAAAGTGCGAGCGCGACGTTCGCCAGCTCGCCGATTTCACCGATACCGCGCAGCAAACCCGTGGTGGACGGGTCGACGAATGCGTACGGCAGCTCGTCGGAAATCATCAGGCCGATCGCGCCGACGCGGCCCGATCGCAAGCTGCCTCCGCGGACGTTCGGCCCCGGATAGCCGAGCTTTTTGGCGACCTTCAGAATGTGCTCGCGCTGAGCTTCGGAGATCTCGGACGGTTTGTTATAAGCGTAGGAGACGGCGGGCTGCGAAACGCCCGCAGCCAGCGCGACGTCCTTCATCGACACGGTTCTTTTCATTTCGAAAGAGGGCATCCAATCCTTGTACAGCCGACGCGGGTATTGCGCAGTGACTGCGCGATCATTGTACAGGCAGCGTCGGACCGTCCGACATGGGATGCCCTCCTGGACAGCGTGCTCTCAGGTATCGTGGCGGCGTCTTTCGGGTTCTTGTGCTTTTGACGTTCCCGCCGTTGCCGGTCAGGGCACGCGCTGTTCGGTCACCGCGTCGAAGATCAAGGCCTTGGCCGCGTTCGCACTCAGGCGCACGGACTCGCCGGCTCGTCCGACACCCGGCGCGAAGCGGGTCATGATCGACTCGCCCGCTGCCGACACGAGGACGAAGTTGTCCGCGCCGGTCGGTTCGACGACATCGACGGTCGCATCGAACGCGTCGGCATGTTCGGCGAGCGCGAACCATTCCGGCCGGATGCCGAGCACGATGTCCCGCCCGATATAACGCTGCTGCCCCGGCGACAACGCGCCGAGCGCGATCTTCAACGGCTGCTTCCGGTCCTGCCCGCCGACGAAGGATGCCGCGGCGCCATCGCCCTGCAATCGGCCTCTCAGGCAATTCATCGCGGGCGAGCCGATGAAACGCGCGACGAACAGATTGCTCGGCCGGTCGTAGACATCCTCGGGCGTGCCGATCTGTTGAACCTCGCCGCCCTTCATCACCACGATTCTCGTGGCGAGCGTCATCGCTTCGATCTGATCGTGGGTCACGTAGACCGTGGTGGTGCCCACGCGCTGGTGCAGCTTCTTGATTTCCGCGCGCATGTCGGTACGCAGCTTCGCGTCCAGATTCGACAGCGGTTCGTCGAACAGAAAGATCTTCGGCTCGCGGACCATCGCCCGACCCATCGCCACGCGTTGCCGTTGACCGCCCGACAGCTGGCTCGGCTTGCGGTCGAGCAGTTGATCCAGTTGCAGGATCGCCGCCACGCGTTCGACGGCGGCTTCCTGCTCGTGCTTCGGCACGCCGCGCACGCGCATGCCGAACGTCAGGTTCTTGCGCACCGTCATGGTCGGATAGAGCGCGTACGACTGAAACACCATCGCGATGTCGCGTTTCGCCGATTCGACGTCGTTCACCACCGTGCCGTCGATCACGATCTCGCCGTCCGACACCGGTTCGAGTCCGGCGATCGCATTCAGCAAGGTCGACTTGCCGCAGCCGGACGGCCCGAGCAGCACGAGAAACTCGCCGTCGTCGGCATCGATATTGATGGCCTTCAGACAGGCCACGTTGCCATAGTTCTTTCGAACGTCCCGGATATGCAGAGAAGCCATCATTACCCCTTGACCGCGCCGGCCATCAGCCCGCGCACAAAATATTTACCCGCCAGCACATAAATGACCAGGGTCGGCAGCGCCGCCAGCAGCGCCGCCGCCATGTGCACGTCGTAAGGACGCTCGCCCGCGCTCGCGCTGACCATGTTGTTGAGCGCGACCATGATCGGCGTGTTCTGTCCGCTCGTGAACGAGACGCCGAACAGGAAGTCGTTCCAGATACCGGTGAATTGCCAGATCACGGTGACCACGATCATCGGCACCGAGAGCGGCAGCACGATATGAATGAAGGTGGTCCAGAATCCCGCGCCGTCGACGCGGGCGGCCTTGATCAGATCCTGCGGCACCGTCATGAAGTAATTGCGGAAGAACATCGTGGTGAACGGCAACCCGTACACGGTATGCACGAGCACGAGTCCCGCGATACTGCCCGACAGCCCCAAGGTGCCCAGCGTCTTCGCGAGCGGAATCAGCACGGCCTGATACGGCGTGAAGCTGCCGAACAGAATGATCGCGTAGACGAACCGCGAGCCCCTGAAGTTGAATTTGGTCAGCGCGTAGCCGTTGAGCGCGCCGATCAGCGCCGACAGCACGACCGCCGGCACGACCATCCAGACCGTATTGATGTAGAAGCCGCGCAGCCCGACGCAATCGACGCCCACGCAGGCGTTCTGCCACGCATCCACCCAGGGCTGGAAGGTCGGCCGCAGCGGAATGGAGAGAATCGACGTGGAGCGGATGTCCGCCATGTCCTTCAGCGACGCGAAGATCATCACGACCAGCGGCATGATGAAGAACGCGGCGAAGCCGATCAGCACCGCGTAGAGCACGCAGCGGCCGAGCACCCTGGCAAGACGCCGGCGCGCATTGCGCGGACGCGCCGGACGGTGGGCGAGATTAGAGGCTATCGTGGTGCTCACGCTTGAACTCCGAGTAGAGATACGGAACGATCACGGCCACCACCACTAGCAGAATCATCACGGAACTGGCCGCGCCCTGCGCGAGCTGCCCACGGCTGAAGGTGAGGTTGTACATGAAGGTGGTCGGCAGATCGCTCGAAAAACCGGGGCCGCCGTTGGTCAGCGCCACGACCAGATCGAACGAACGCACCGCCTGATAGATCAGAATGACGATCACGCTGAACACGGACGACCTCAGCATCGGAATCACGATCGTCGCGTAGATGCGAAAAGCGCCTGCGCCTTCCATCTGCGCCGCCTTGACGATTTCGCCGTCCACGCCGCGCAGACCCGCCAGAAAGATCGCCATCACGAAGCCGGCCGTTTGCCATACGGCCGCGATCACCAGCGTGTACACGGCCATCTGCGGATCGATCAGCCAGTTCACGTGCACGCCGGTCAGGCCGATGTCGTGAAACAGCGCCTCCAGTCCGAGGCCGGGATTCAGAATCCACTTCCACGCGGTACCGGTCACGATCAGCGACACGGCCATCGGATACAGATAGATCATTCGCAGCGTGCCTTCGGCGCGCACTTTCTGATCGAGGAAAATCGCCAGCAGCAAACCGATCGCCAGCGAGATCACCATGAACGCCGCCGAAAAAAGACCGAGGTTCACCACGGCCACGTTCCAGCGGTCGGAGTTCCACAGCCGCACGTACTGCGCGAGTCCGACGAAGTCGTAATTCGGCGCGAACTTCGAATTGGTGAACGAGATCAGCACCGACCAGCCGATAAACACATAGACCGCGATCGTCAGCACGACGATGCTCGGCGTCAACGTGACGAGCGCGGGATTCATACGCCGTTTTCGCCGGGGCGCCTGCGACTTTGCGCGGCCACTCGCGGCGCCGAAATTCGGCGCCGCATTCAGTCCGCGACTCGTATCCACTTCCATAGCCTTGCCTCGATAGAAACCCGTCATGGGAATGGAGTATTCGCCGCTAAAAAAATGCGCTCAATTTCGCAGATCGCGCAAACGAGACGCACTGTGACGCACGGAAAGCAGTACACTGAATCAACGCGAAAAGCATAGGCAGGTAGCGGCTTTTCGTACTTCACGTTGCGGGGTTCCAGCAGGTTTTCACCAGTTGGCAGCGCGTCGCCGGACGCGTACCATCCGGCGATTTTGCCTGGCCGCTTTGCTCGCGCAACGCCCTGTTCAACGATCGGCATCGACCGACGCTTTTCTTCGCTTACAGACATGGATCGACAGAACGACCTCGCCCATCTCACCGCCAATCTGTCCTTGCTGGTGGCCTCGTTCGATTCGGTCGCGGACTTCTGCCGAAAGCTCAATGTCAATCGGCAACAGTTCAACAAGTACCTCGCCGGCTATCACGTGCCTTCGCAGAAAGTCCTGTTGAAGATCGCCAAGTTCTTTCTGATGGAACCGGCCGATCTGTTTCTGCCGCCGGCGGAATTTCGCAGCTTCTATGAAGGACTCGAATACGAGTTGCCGGTGGATCTGAAGTCCGCGCCGCAACTGGTGCGCTTCCTGCCGCTGATCAAATCGTCCAGCGCGCCGCTGCAGGATTTTCTCGGCGTCTATTACCGCTATCACAACTCGTCGATCTACAAAGGGCGCATCCTGCGCTCGGTCACCTGCCTCTACGAACACGATTCGACCGTGCGCTACGTGACGGTCGAACGTTTTCCGTTGCAGGACAGCACCAACAAGGTCGCCTATTCGTTCACCTATCACGGCTTCTGCTTTCTGCTCGGCGACCGGATCTTCATGATCGACTTCGAGGGCCGGCAGAAGAACGAGATGACGTTCTCCGTGCTCACGCCGCAACATCGGCGCCCTATCCGCTATCTGTACGGCGTGGTCACCGGTGTCGCGTCGTCGTCGTTCCGGCAGCCGTTTTCCACGCGCCTTGCGCTGGGTTTCGTCGAGCGCGGGTCGATCCGCAAGAAACATCTGCGCGCGGCGACCGTGCTGCGGCCCGACGATCCGTCGTTGCCGCACGAAATACGCGAGTACATGACCGGCGACCAGTCGACCATGCTGTGGGGCGGCGAAGGCTGACGTGCTTCCGTACCCCCGTGCTCTAGAATGCGCGGTATCACTCAGTCAGGTTCGTTCACAGGAGTCGCCCATGCTGACTTACGAGGCCCTGCCCGACGAACGTCAGCAGATCATCCGCTCGCTGCTCGCGTCGAAGGGCAAGGTATTCGCCGCGGAGTTGTCCGCCCGGTTCGAGGTATCGGAACATACGATTCGCCGCGACCTGACGGATCTCGCGAAGGCCGGGGCATGCCGCAGGGTCTACGGCGGTGCGGTCGCCATCCCGCCCGACGGCGGCAGTCTGCAGCATCGAACGGAACTTGCGCCGGAACGCAAGGACGCGCTCGCCACCGCTGCGGTGACGCTGCTCGGCGACGGACAGTGCGTGTTTCTGGACACCGGCAGCACCAACCTGGCCATCGCGCGCGCCATTCCCGCGCAACGCAAGCTGACGGTCGTGACCAACTCGCCGGTCATCGCGGCCGCGCTGCTCGATAAAGACAACGTGAGCCTGATCGCACTCGGCGGGCAGATCGATAAGACGCTCGGCGGGACGGTCGGCGTGCTGGCGGTCGAGGCCATTCAACGGCTGTCGTTCGACCTCGCCTTTCTCGGCGCCTGCGCGATCGACGCGCAGGAAGGATTGACGGCCTTCAGTCTCGAAGACGCGTCGTTCAAGCGCGCGGTGCTCGCACGCAGCGGCGCCGTCGCGGTCGCCGTGGTCAATGAAAAGTTGCTGAGCGTCGCCACGCACGGCGTCGCGAGCGTGGAGGCGATCTCGACGCTCGTCGTGGAGAACGACGCGCCGGCGCAGCAGGTCGATGCGTTTGCCGCGCAAGGCGTGCAGGTGCTTGTCGCCTCGCCTCGCCTTGCCTCGCCGCGCCAGTGATTGAAGGCCGGCACGCCGCTTGATTCGACAACGAGCGCGACTGCCGGCGTCCTCCCCCGCTCGCTTATCCGGCCAGTTTCCGCACCGCGTGCGTAGCCGCATCGAGACGCGCGCGATCCAACACCCCGCTCTCGACCGCCGCCACGATCGCCCTCGCCACCTCGGCTAGATGCGGCACCGCCTTCGGCGACAGCAATAGCAGATCGGCGCCCGCTACGAGTGCCGCGATAGCGGTGTCAGCAAGCGAGCGATCGCCGAGCGTCGACCTGTGATCGAGATCGCAGGTCATCACGAGGCCGCCGAACTTCAAGTCGCCGCGCAGTATCCCGATCAACTCGCGCGATAACGACCCCGCCGTTGCCGGCACCAACGCGTCGAAGCGCGCCGGTCCCATCATCACCGCACTGACGCCTTCGTCGATGCCGGCCTCGAACGCGGCCCACTGCGCCCGTAATTCATCCAGCGATAAGGCGACCGTCGCGTCGTCCTGCGATAGGTGACCTTGCAGAACGGGATGCTCAGGGAAATGCTTCAGCGTAGTCCGGAGACCCGCGCGATGCGCGGCGCGCACGTACGAGCGAACCATCCGCGCGGCGGTCTGCGCATCGTCGGCCAGCGTGCGGCCTTCGAGCCATGCGTTGCGGCCCGTCAGCACATCGGCGGTGGGCGACAGCACCAGGTTGATCCCGGCGGCAACCACGCCCCGCGCCGCCTCGAAGCAGACCTGCTCCAGCTCCGCCGGCGACAGGCGTTGCGCGGCCTCGCGAGCGGGCAACGGCGCGGCCACGCCTTGCAAACGATGCACGGCGGCGATGTCGGCATCGGCCGCCAGGATCAGCTTGCCCGCGCGCGCAGTCGCCGATTCGATCGCGCGATGCCAGGCGTCGGGCGTCTCGCGTGCGAGCCGCGCATCGCTCATGCGTCCCGTCACGTACTCCTCGCCCGTCTCGCCGAACAGCAGACTCTTGCCGCCGTGGTCGAGAAAGCGGCGGATGGGGTCGTTGAACTCCAGCGTTTCAAGAACAGGGAACAGCACCGCGTGCGCATCGCGCAGAAGTTCGCTCATGACGATTGCTCGCCAGGGTTGCGGTTGGCGTGGACATGCGTGCCGGCGTCAACCCCGGTCTCATGCCCACCCTCCAGTTCGCGCGCCAAGGTCCGCACCCGGCGCGCCGCCTCCGCGAGTCGATCGGCGGCAAGCGCGCCGCGCTCCACGGCTTCGACCACGGTACGCGCGATCGTGTCGAGCCCCGCCTGGCTCGACACGAGCAGAAGATCGCAGCCCGCCGCGAGCGATGCCACCGCCACCGCCTCGACCGTGCGCCCGCGCAGGATACCTGGCGCGTCGAGATCGTCGGAGATCACGAGGCCGTCGAAGCCCAGATGCTCGCGCAGGAACGCGACCGTGCCGCGCGACGTGCTCGACGGCGCTTCGCTGTCGAATGCCGGCACCAGCGCGGGGCCGGTCATCACGGCCTTGACGCCCGCGCCGATCACCTCGCGAAACACGCCGAGGCCCGGCTGCAACTCGTCCAGCGTCGCGCTCACGATCGCTTCGTGCAGCGCCGGGTCGAGCCCGGTCACCGGATGGCCGGGGAAATGCTTGGCCGTCGCGGCCACGCCCGCCGACTGCACGCCACGCACGAACGCGCTCGCGATCCGGCTCACCTCGTGCGGATCGACGCCCAGGTTACGCCGTTCGAGCCACGGGTTGATGCCGCTCACCACGTCGACGATCGGCGCGAGAAACAGATTGACGCCGAGACCGCGCGCCGCCCGCGCGACTTCGGCGCAACGTTGCGCGATGTCGTCCGCGGACAGGCCGCGCGCGGTATCGAAGCCGGGCAGCGCGGGCGCGAGCCGATGCAGCCGCTGGATGCCGGCCAGTTCCTGATCGATCGCGACGATCACGCCGCCGCCGGCTTGCCGGCGCGCACGCTCGACGACATCGTTGAATTGCGCGGCCGACTCGTTCGCGCGCCGTTCGTCGCTCATTGCGCGCGCAACGTACTCGTCGCGGCTTTCGCCGAGCAGCACGGACACGCCGCCGCGATCGAGATGGCGCAGCACGGCGTCGTCGAGTTCGAGTCCGCCGAACGCGGGGAGAAGGACCGCGTAGGCGTCCTGGATGAGATCGTTCAAGGAAATATCTCCTGATTCCGGTAAATGGTCAGTGGCGCGCCGCGAACCCGCCGGTTGGCCGGACAATGTCCGCTCGATTGAGCTATATCGCGCGTTGTTGCTCATTATAGCTCGTTTATGTCGAGACACAACGCACAACCGAGCACTAAACGCGCATCAAACGAGCACCAGCCACTGCGCGTTCATGCTCGATCCAAACCAACCCAGTTCACCATGACTCGCCTGCTTGACACGCTTGCACCATCGCCGTTTCCAATCCCTAACATATTGAAAATCAATTAAATAAACGCCGTGAACTGTCGATAACTAGTTCAGCCGCTTCCTTCGCAGCGGTTGGACTTAACATGCAGAGCTCATACAATTTTTGGCTGGTCGGCATTTCGTTCGTGGTCGCGACGCTCGCGTCGTACACCGCGCTCGATCTGACCGGCCGCATCTTCCTGCTGGCGTCGACGCGTCTGCGCCACGCATGGCGCCTGGGCGGCGCCGCCGCACTCGGCGTCGGCATCTGGTCGATGCACTTCGTCGCGATGCTGGCTTTCTCGCTGCCGATTCCGCTCGGCTACGACCTCGCCACCACCGCCTGCTCGCTCGGCCTCGCGATCGGCGCGTCGTATCTGGCGCTCTACCTGACCACGCTCGAACGCCTCACGGCGACCCGCCTGCTGGCCGGCGGCAGCGTGATGGGCTGCGGCATCGCCGGCATGCACTACACCGGCATGGCCGCGATGCAGATGTCGCCGGAGATCCACTATCAGCCGGCCTGGTTCGCGGGCTCGCTGGTGATCGCGGTCGGCGCATCGACCGCCGCGCTGTGGATGGCGCGCGCGCTCAGCGACGAAGGCGCGAGCCACGTGGTGCACAAGCGCGTCGGCGCGGCGCTGGTGATGGGCGTCGCGATCAGCGGCATGCACTACACCGGCATGGCAGCCGCCGATATCCTGCCCGGCGCGATCTGCGGCGCGGCCAACGGCGTGAACGCCGCATGGCTCGCCACCTCGGTGATCCTGCTTACGTTCGCGATCCTGATCGTCACGCTGATCCTGTCGCGCTTCGATGCACGCACCACCTTTCTGGCCGGCGCGGTCTCGAAGCTGAACGGCCAGATCGTGCGGCTCGCCACCATCGATACGCTGACCGGTCTGCCGAACCGCAGCACGCTGACCGAGCGCATCGAACGGACCATTCAGGTTTCGCGCCGGCAACGCTCGCTGTTCGCGATCCTCTTCATGGACCTCGACGGCTTCAAGACCATCAACGATTCGCTCGGCCACTCGGCGGGCGATCAGGTGCTGACCGCATTCGCCGAACGTCTGCAGCAATGCGTGCGTTCGAGCGATACCGTCGCGCGGCTGGGCGGCGACGAATTCGTGGTGCTGGCGGAAAACCTCGCTTCGCGCGAAGACGCCGGCAAGCTGGCCGAGAGCGTACTGGAGCGCATGCGTCACGGCGAATGGCGCGACGAGCAGCCGTTGCAGGTGATGCCGAGCATCGGCATCGCGATCTATCCGTTCGATGGCGACAGCGTCGACGAACTGCTGAAGCATGCGGACGCGGCCATGTACGAAGCCAAGCGCGCGGGCCGCAGTACGTACCGCTTCTTCGAGCAGAGCATGAACGAAGCCGTCACGCGCACGCTGCAGATCCAGAATGCGCTGCACGACGCGCTCGCCGCCGGTCACTTTTCGCTGCACTTCCAGCCGAAGTTTCATGGCGGCGACGACAGGCTGGTGGGCGCCGAAGCGCTGATCCGTCTGAATCATCCGCAACTCGGTTCGCTCGCGCCGCTCGAATTCATCCCGATCGCCGAGCGCTCGGGGCAGATCGTGCAGATCGGCTACTGGGTCGTGCGCGAGGCGTGCCGCCAGATTCGCGAGTGGGTCTCGCAAGGCTTGCCGTCGATGAAGGTGGCGATCAACCTCTCGCCGCGCCAACTCACGCAGCCGAACCTCGTCGCGACCGTGCTGGAGATCGTCAAGTCCGAAGGCGTGGCCTGCGACCAGATCATGTTCGAGATCACCGAAACGGTCGCGATGCAGGACGCGCCGAAAACCATCGAGATGATCCGCGAGTTCCAGGCGAGCGGCTTCGAGATCGCGATCGACGATTTCGGCACCGGCTATTCGAGCCTCGCGTACCTGCAGCGTTTTCGCGTCAAGCAGTTGAAGATCGACCGCTTCTTCACCAATGGCCTCGACGAGCACGGGCCGGAAGGCAGCGCGATCGTGTCGGCGATCATCGCGCTCGCGCATTCGCTGGAGATGGACGTGGTCGCCGAGGGCGTCGAAACGGAATCGCAACTCGACATGCTCAAGGGCATGATGTGCGACGAGATGCAAGGCTTCCTGCTCGGCAAACCGCTTAGCGCCGACGATTTCGGCGACCTGCTCAAGAACCGGATGGTGACCGCGTGATGCCGCTCCCGCACGGGACGTCGTTGTACGAATGAAGCACAACAAGCAGTTCAGGGGCTGGAGATTTCATGAAATTCGACGTAGCGACGTTCACTTCACTGTGGTTGATCACGTTTCTTTGCTGCGCCCTCATTACCACCGCTTTATCACGCATGTTCGCGCGGGTCGCCGCGTTCCGCTTCTGGGCTATCGGTTTCTATCTGCTGGCCGCGTCGTCCGCCTGTTTCGCACTGCACCTCAGCTGGCGCACTGACTGGCTGCTGCTCGCCACCGCGACGCTCGCGTTGCAAAGCCGTCTGCTGATCTGGAGCGGCACGCGCGACCTGTTCGGCGAATCCACGCACTGGCGCACCGGGCTGGCGATCTCGGCGATGTTCTGCGCGCTGTACGGCGGCGCGCTGCTGTTCCGCGTGCCGATGCTGTTGCGCGCGGTCCTGCTCACGCTGTTCTTTCTGCCGTGCCGCGCCGCGACGCTGTATGAAGTGTGCCGCCGGCAGCGGCCGGAACTCGGTCCCGCGCGGCTGATCGTGGTGATCGGCAGCGTGATCGCGATGCTCAACGCGATCGTGCCGGTCATGCTGGTGCTGCTCGACCGCACCAATCTATCGCTGCTGCTGGGCAATCCGCAAACCACCTCGGCGCTGTACGCGGTGGTGTTCGCGGGCGATCTGCTGCTGGCGTGCGGACTGATCGCGCTGGCCTTCAAACTGCTGGTCGTCGAACGCGACATGCTGGCCACGCTCGACCGTGGTGCGATCGACCGGCTTGCTCATGCACGGCTCGCGCGCGTCGAGCGCGAAGCGCTGGAGACGGCGCGCAACGAAGTGCTCGGGCACGATGGAACGACGCAGCGGCAGACCTTGCCGGGAGCAATCTGATCAAGTGACGAGGCGCGGGGGTGGGCGCCTCGCCCGTCGCACCATCGACTTTCAGGCCGGCTGCCCAGCCTCCCGCTGCTCGGGCAACGCCACTTCGTCAAACGCCGCATCCAGCTTCACCAGACGCTCGACCAGCGATGCACTGGCGCGCGTCATCGGCATGCGCAACTCGTCGCGCAGCACACCTTGCGCGGCCAGCAGCGCCTTCACCGGCGCCGGATTCGGTTCGGCGAACAAGGCCTGAATCAACGGCGCGAGCGCATGAAACAGACGGCGCCCCTCGTCCAGCCGCCCTGCCTTCAACGCCCGGTACAGCGCAACGAAACGCTCCGGCCTCACGTGCGCGGACGCCGCGATCGCCCCGCTTCCCCCCAGGCACAAGGTGTTGAAAATCTGCACGTCCTCACCGGTCAGCACCTGCAAACGGCCATCGCGAATCAGCGCGAGCGTGGTGTCGAGCGAGCCGGCGCAATCCTTCACCGCCTGGATCCGCGGATGCGCGGCGAGCGTCAGCAGCGTGTCCAGTTCGAGCCGCACGCCGGTGCGGTACGGAATGTCGTACAGCACGACCGGCTTGTCGCTGGCGTCGGCCAGCGCGGTGAAATGCCCGACGATGCCTGCCTGCGACGGCCGGATGTAGTACGGCGCGGCCATCAGCACACCGGCGATCGGCAGCCGGTTCAGCGCCGCGATTCGCGTCAGCATGCTCGCGGTGTGATTGCCCGATACGCCGACGAGTACCGGCAACGGGCCGCCCTGCGTTGCGGCGGACTGCGTCTGAGAATGGGCCCGAACCTCCGCCAGCGCCCGAGTCTCGTCGAGGATCGTCGCCAGCACGGCGTCCTGTTCAGCGTCGTCGAGCGCGGCCGGCTCGCCGGTGGTGCCGAGCGCGACCAGCCCGGCGACGCCCGCGCCCGCATAGCGGCGCACCAGCGCGCGCAACGCGGCGTGATCGACCGCGCCATCGGCGAACGGCGTGATCAATGGAATCCAGATACCCGAAAAAATAGACATGTCTCTACCTCGATGACGACCGTATCGATTCCGTGCAGCGGTGCGAGGGAGAAAACAGGAGGGGCCGGGAGGACTGACCGCTGTTCCGTCGCACATCTGACGACGGAACAACGCGCTCCGGTCAGATGAGCGGTTGTTTTTTGGCTTTGGCGCCCACGAAGCGCGCCGGCGAACGCGTCCACACGCAGGTCTGCGAGTGACTGGACGAGCAGTTCGACGAACGGGGTCGGAGCGTGGGGCCGGTAAGCATGAAGCGCAGTGTAACCGCGCGGGGCGCGGCGTGGCAAAGCGCATCGCAAAATTGCTTGACTTCCGCCGCAGGGAAACTAATATACGCACCGCGTACATTCGAGATCCGGGTTAGTTCCACTTTCGCCCGCTTCTCTTTCCCCGACAGGTGCCCTCATGAGCGTCCCGCAACAAGCCTTCCTCCGCGACGCGATGCGTCGTCTGAACATGACCCGCGACACGTTCGCAAGCCGTATCGGCGTGTCGAAACGGGCGCTGGACACCTGGCTGCTGCCGGACGACTCGCAGGAATCGCGCGCCATGCCGGAGATCGTCGAGCGCTTCGTGTCGGAAATCGTCGTGCACGGCGAACCCGGCGACAAGCATACGCAAAGCGTAGATTCGCAGTCGCTGGCCAGCCAGATGCTGTTCGAGGGCAAGCCGCAGCTGTTGTCGGTGGATCAGTTCTCGCGCGATTCGGTGGAAGCGCTGTTCCGGGTGGCCGACATCATGCAGCCCATCGCGCGCCGCCGCAAAATCTCGCGCGTGCTCGAGGGCGCGGTGCTCGGCAATCTGTTCTTCGAAGCCAGCACGCGGACCCGCGTGAGCTTCGGCGCGGCGTTCTGCCGGCTCGGCGGCTCGGTGTGCGACACGACCGGCTTCACGTTTTCGTCGATGGCCAAGGGCGAATCGATCTACGACACCAGCCGCGTGATGAGCGGCTACGTGGACGCCCTCGTGATCCGCCACCCCGAGCAGGGCTCGGTGGCCGAATTCGCGCGCGCCACCAACGTGCCGGTGATCAACGGCGGCGACGGTCCCGGCGAGCACCCGAGCCAGGCGCTGCTCGACCTGTACACGATCCAGCGCGAGTTCTCGCGGCTGGGCAAGATCGTCGACGGCGCGCACATCGCGCTGGTCGGCGACCTCAAGTACGGCCGCACGGTGCACTCGCTGGTCAAGCTGCTGGCGCTGTACCGCGGCATCAAGTTCACGCTGGTCTCGCCGCCGATGCTGGAAATGCCGGCGTACATCATCGAACAGATTTCGCGCAACGGTCATGTGATCGAGCAGACCCACGACCTGCGCAACGGCCTGCGCGGCGCGGACGTGGTGTACGCCACGCGTATCCAGAAAGAGCGCTTCACCGACGAATCGTTCGAAGGCTATACGCCCGACTTCCAGATCAATCAGGCGTTGATGGACAGCGTCTGCGGCCCCGACACGCTGATCATGCACCCGTTGCCGCGCGACAGCCGGCCGGGCGCGAACGATCTGAGCGTGGATCTGAATCACGATTCGCGGCTGGCGATTTTCCGCCAGACGGACAACGGCATTCCGGTGCGGATGGCGATTTTCGCGGTCCTGCTGGGCGTCGAGAAGCTGGTCCAGCATTCGATGCGCGATGCCGCATGGCGTCCGCCCGTGTATCTCGGCCCGGACGATGCGGTGTTTCACGGCATCGATTGAACGCCGTTCGAGGTCGCGCCGGAATGAGAAACGCCGCGGCTTGAAGTCGGGCCGCCATGCTGGCGAGCTCCCACCATGCTGGCGAGCTCAAGCCGCGACGCTGCCGCTGCGGCGGAAGCCGCCGGCAAAAAACAGCACCTGGTATTTCACGGCATTGGACCAGTAAGTCCACGTATGGCCGCCGGGCCGCTCCGCGTAGTCGTGCGGCACGCCGAGTTCGACCAGGCGCGCGTGCAGCGTCCGGTTCGATTGCACGAGCGAGTCGTTCACCCCGCAATCGATCGTCAACGCGATATGCGCATTGCCGAAGGTGCGGGCGTTCGCCACGATCGCCTCGTTGTTCCAGAAGTCCGCGTGCCGGGCCGGGTCGCCGAATACGTCGTCGATGCCCGGCTCGTCCTCGCAGCCGCGCGGGTCCACCGCGCCGCTGATGCTGCCCGCCGCGCCGAATTCGTCGGGCCGGTCCAGGGCGATATGCAGCGCGCCGAAACCGCCCATGCTCAAGCCGGTGATCGCGCGGCCTTCGCGCGTGGCGATGGTGCGGAAATGCGCGTCGATATAGCCGACCACTTCCGTTCCCACATAGGTTTCATAGCGGCTGCGCGGATCGACCGGACTGTCGATATACCAGCTCTCGTGACCGCCGTCCGGCATCACCAGAATCACGTGATAACGGTCGGCGAGTTTGCCGATATGCGAATTCGCGGTCCAGTCGGTGTAGTCGCCGCCCGAGCCGTGCAGGAGATAGACGACCGGAAAACGGTCGCTTGCCTTGCCGCGCCGGTATTGATCGGGCAGCACCACCGTCGCTTCGAGCGTCTTGTGCATCGCCGCGCTCGGAATGGCGACGACCCGCGCCTGGAACGCCCACGCGGGAGTCGTAACGAACAGCATCAGAACGAGCCACAACGCACGCGCATGATTCATGGTTTGCCGCTCTCCGTTGGCGCATTGACGCTAACGCTAGCAAGGAGGACTTACAACCATATTTCAGCGAAACCTACGATCCGTCAGCTTGAAACGGCGCCCGCGGGAGACCATTGCGACGGCGGCGTGAGGTGGTTCTTCAAACCACGCGCCGTCCCTCGACGGGATAGCCCGGGTCCGTATAGCCCGGCGTCGATGCATGCCCAGGCGCAACGAGACCATCCACCAGCGCCTCGTCGTCGGCGTTCAGTTGCAGCGTCAGTGCATCCCGATACCCATCCCATTGCGCTTCGGTGCGCGGACCGGCAATCGTGCTGCTGATCAAGCGGTTTTTCAGCACCCAGGCGAGCGCGAACGCAATCGAGGTCGTGCCGCGCCGTGCCGCGTGATCGGCGATGGTCCGCGCGATATGCAACGACTCGGGCCGCCACTCGGTCTGCGCGATCCGCTTGTCGCCACGGCCCGCGCGCGAGTCGGCGGGCGGCGGCGCGTCGAGCGCGTACTTGCCGCTCAGCACGCCTCGCGCGAGCGGACTGTAGGGCACCACGCCAAGACCGTAATGATGCGCGGCGGGCAACTGCTCGACTTCCGCCGTACGGTCCACGAGGTTGTACAGCGGCTCGCTCGCCACCGGCCGGTCGATACCCAGTTGATCCGCGAGACGCACGATTTCGGCGATACGCCAGCCGCGAAAATTCGACACGCCGTAGTAGCGGATCTTGCCTTGCCGGAGCAGATCGCCGATCGCGCGCACGCCCTCTTCGAGCGGCGCATCGGTCAACGCCCGATGAAAATACAGCACGTCGATATAGTCGGTGCCGAGCCGCTTCAGGCTCGCTTCGACGGACTGCATGATCCACTTGCGCGACTGCCCCTGCCGGTTGGGGCCGGCATCGGCGCTGGCGGGGTAGCCGAACTTGGTGGCCACGACCCAATCGTCGCGACGCGACGCAATCGCCCGGCCGACGATCTCCTCCGAACGGCCGGCGTGATACACGTCCGCCGTATCGATGAAATTGATGCCCTGGTCGTACGCCTTGTCGATGATGCGCGTCGACGTCGCTTCGTCGGTCTCGCCGCCGAACATCATCGCGCCGAGACACAGCGGCGACACTTTGAGGGCGCTGCGGCCCAGATACCGGTAATCCATTCGTCGTTCTCCCTGACTCGAATTTTGCGTGCGACATCACGCAACGCGGTGCGTCCGCTTAAGCGTCCCGTGCCGCGAAGACCTGACGCGCGACGCCGAGCGCCGTGCTGGCCGTCGGCCAACCCGAGTAGAACGCCAGATGCGTGATCAACTCGATCAGCTCGTCGCGCGATACGCCGTTATCGAGCGCCTTGCCCAGATGAAACGGCAATTCGTTCTGGCGATACAGCGCGACGAGACTGGCCACCGTCACGAGACTGCGCTCGCGTGGAGACAACCCCGGACGCTGCCAGACCTCGCCGAACAGCACCTTGTCGGTGTAGTCCGCGAGTGCCGGCGCGATATCGCCGAACGCCTTGCGTGCGGTGTCGGATACGTTCGTCATGCGCTGTTCTCCCTTTTTTCCCGTTCGTTTCGCGAGCGCGGTCGTCACGACCGGGACGGCGCCACCCGTGCGCCATGTCCGCTTGCTCGCGGGAAGTGCCCAATTTAAGCGCTGCGCGCGGTCGCGACTAGACGGTAGAATCGGCAAACACCCATGAGCGGGATTCATGAATGGCACGCGACAATCTGAACGACCTGCTGGCTTTTCTCGCGGTGGCGCGCGAGCGCAGTTTCACGAAAGCGGCCGCGCAACTGGGCGTGTCGCAATCGGCACTGAGTCACACGATCCGCGGACTCGAAACGCGGCTCGGCCTGCGCCTGCTCACCCGCACGACGCGCAGCGTCGCCCCGACGCCGGCCGGCGAGCGGCTGCTGACGACCGTCGGACCGCGCTTCGATGAAATCGACGAAGAACTCGCCGCATTGCGCGAGTTGCGCGACAAGCCGGCCGGCACGATCCGCATCACGAGCGACGAATATGCGGCCACCAGCCTGCTGCAACCGAAGCTGGCGCAACTGCTGCCCGGCTATCCGGACATCCGGATCGAACTGGTGGTGGATTACGGTCTGACCGATATCGTCGCGCAACGCTACGACGTCGGCATCCGCCTCGGCGATCAAGTGGCGAAAGACATGATCGCGGTACGCATCGCGCCCGATATGCGCATGGCGGTGGTCGGCGCGCCCACGTACTTCGTAAAGCGCAAACGGCCCAAAACGCCGCAGGATCTGACGGAGCACAACTGCATCAACTTGCGGCTACCGACCTACGGCGGTCTGTACGCGTGGGAATTCGAAAAGGCCGGGCGCGAACTGCAGGTGCGGGTCGATGGACAACTCGTGTGCAACGGCACGCAGCAGATGCTCGACGCCGCCCTGTCCGGCTGCGGCCTCGCCTACGTGCCCGAAGCGCTGGCACTGCCGCATGTCGCCGCGGGGCGGCTGAAGGCGCTGCTCAACGACTGGTGCCCGACGTTCCCCGGCTACCACCTGTACTACCCGAGCCGCCGCCAATCTTCGCGCGCGCTCGCGGTGCTGATCGACGCGTTGCGTTACCGGCCCTAGCGCGCGCCGCCGATCGCGTCCAGTTCGGCGCGAACCTCGTCGCCAAGCGTCAACTGCGCGGCCTGCAGGTTTTCGCGCAGATGCTGAACGCTCGACGTGCCCGGAATCAGCAGGATATTCGGCGCGCGTTGCAGCAGCCACGCGAGCGCGACCTGCATCGGCGTGGCCTTCAGCCGCGCGGCGATGTCGGACAGCGAGCTCGACTGGATCGGCGTGAAGCCCCCGAGCGGAAAGAACGGCACGTACGCAATACCCTGGCGCGCGAGGTCGTCGATCAACGCGTCGTCGTCGCGATGCACGAGGTTGTAGTGGTTCTGCACGCAGACCACGTCGGTCACGCGCTGGGCTTCGGCGATCTGCGCGGCCGTCACGTTGCTCAACCCGATATGGCGGATCAGACCGCGCTGCTGCAGTCCGGCGAGCACTTCGACATCCTTGCCGATCGATCCTTCCGACGGTTCGTGAATACTGCCCATGACCCGCAGGTTGACGACGTCGAGCACATCGAGGCCGAGATTGCGCAGATTGTCGTGCACGCCGCGCTCGATCTGCGCCGGCTCGAAGGCCGGCAGCCAGCCGCCTTTATCGTCGCGGATCGCGCCGATCTTGGTGACGATCGTGAGGTCGTCCGGATATGGATGCAGCGCCTCGCGGATGATCTGGTTGGTCACGTGCGGCCCGTAAAAGTCGCTCGTGTCGATATGGTCGACGCCCGCGGCCAGCGCCTCGCGCAGCACCGCGACCGCCGCCGCGCGATCCTTCGGCGGCCCGAATACGCCCGGGCCGGCCAGTTGCATCGCGCCATAGCCCATGCGGCGCACGCTGCGGCCGGCCAGCGCGAACGTCTCGGCGAAAGTGGAATTCGACATGCTGCTCTCCTTGAATGTGTGAGGTCTGAGCGCAGTATGGTCGCGTTGCGTTGTTGAATAAACCGGTCTAACGTGTACGGGTTGTTCAACAATGTGCACAGTGACCATGGAATTGAACGATCTCGCCGCCTTCGTTTCGGTGGCCCGTGCCGGCGGCTTTCGCGATGCGGCGCGCAGCAGCGGCGTGTCCGCGTCGAGTCTGAGTATCGCCGTGCGCCGTCTCGAAGCGAAGCTCGAACTGCGCCTGCTCAATCGCACCACGCGCAGCGTCGCGCCGACCGAGGCCGGCCTGCGTCTGCTGGAAAAACTCACGCCGCTATTCGGCGAAATGGAAGCCGCGCTGGACGTGCTCAACGGCTTTCGCGACAAACCGACCGGCACGCTCCGGCTCAACGTGCCGTCGAGCGCCGCGCGCATCGTGCTGCCCACGGTGATCGCGCCGTTCCTGAAGACGTATCCCGACATCCGCATCGAGATCGTCGTGGAAGACGGTTTCGTCGACGTGCTGTCGATCGGTTGCGACGCCGGTATCCGCTACGACGAACGGCTCGAACAGGACATGATCGCGGTGCCGATCGGCCCGCGCGTGCAGCGTTTCGCGACCGCCGCGTCGCCCGCCTATCTGGACGCGCGCGGCCGTCCGCGACATCCGCGTGAATTGCTGGAGCACGCGTGTCTGCGCGGTCAGTTTTCCGGCGGGGCGTCGCCCACGTGGTATTTCGAGCGCGCCGGCGAGCTGCTGCAACTGAACCCGTCCGGGCCGCTGCTGGTGCGGCCCGGCGCGGCGATCGACCTCGCGGTCAGCGCCGCGGTCGCCGGGCTGGGCGTGATTCATCTGTTCGAGGAGATGTTGCGCCCGCATCTGGACAGCGGTGCGTTGGAGCCGATTCTGGAACCGTGGTGGCAGACGTTTTCCGGGCCGTTTCTCTACTATCCGGGGCGCCGTCACCTGCCCGCGCCGCTCAGGGCGTTCGTCGATTTTCTGAAGGCCAGCCACGAGGCGGGGGAAAACGGCTGAGCGAACCCGCTGCCTCAGTGCCCCTGGCGGCACAGCTGCTCGACGGTGGTCAAAAACAGTTCCGCGCCCACCGGCTTGCGCAAGCAGGCATCCCAATGCTTGCCCTTGCCGTCGGGCGGCGGCACGGCGGTATGGATCAGGATCGGCACTTTGGCCAGTTCCGGCATCGCCCGCAGGCGCCGGCACAATTCCGCGCCGTCCATGAGCGGCATCATCCAGTCGGTGACGATCAGGTCGGGAATCGCGGGCATCGCGGCCGCGACCCGCGCGACCGCGTCCACACCGTTGCTCGCGCAACCGACTTCGTAACCTTCGTTTTCGAGTATGAGCCGCCAGGCCGTCAAAATTTCCGGCTCGTCGTCCACTAACAGGATTGAATGCATCAGGGTCGCCGGTAAAGATCTTTATCGTCTGCTTACGTTCCCGCAAGCGGTGTTCCACAATCCAGAACGACGGCGATATGATGCAATTTGCCGGCCGCCGGGGCTTGCCCGGGCGGCAAATCCGGGCACCGTGCCCGCCGGCCAACCCTCGCGTTGTTTCCAGTCGCCTCGTCGTTCGATCGCGGATCGCGTTCATCGCCCCCGGTCGCGAGCGTCCAGAATGATTCGAGCCGATGCAGGTTGTAGAAACTTCAACGCAACGCACCATCATGGCCGAGACCCTTGTCAGCCCGCTGCGCAATTTCGCCGAATTCGTCCGCAGCGAACGGACCCGCTTCACCGAACAATGGATGAAAGCCGTTTTCGGCGACGACGAACTCGTCGAAGCGGACAAACTGACCTACCAGCAACTCGCCGACCATCTGCCGGAAATTCTCGAAGGGTTGTGCAGCGCACTCGATCTCGAAGACCTCGAACGGGTCGAGCCGGTCATCGAACGCGATGCGAGAAAACACGGCAACGTGCGCTGGCGCCAGGGCTACCGGATCGAGGAGCTGGTGCGCGAACTCGATCTGTTTCACCAGGTGCTCGCCGACGCACTGGACGAATTTGCCGAACGCGACCGCGCATTCACCCGGCGTCACGAGCGGCGCGCGCGCCGTCTGATCGCCGAGGCGCTCAGCGTGGTCACGCTCACGTCGATCAAGGAAGTGGTCAGCGAACGCGACCGCAAGATCGACGAATACACCGGCCGGCTCGAACGCGCGAATCACGAACTGACGCTGAAACAGCGGCTCGTCGGCGAACTCTACGAATCGCGCATGCAGATTACCCGTAGCGTGGTCCACGATCTGCGCAATTTTCTGAACGCGTTTTCCATCGCGTTGCAACTGATCGGCCGCGCACCCGCGAAAGCGGACAGCGCGTTGGCGCTCGCGAACCGGCAAGCGGTCGACATGAAACAGCTCGTCGATCAGATGGTCGAGTACTCGGTCGTGCTCGGCGACGGCGCGCCGCTCGTCGCCGAACCGGTGGACCCGCGCGAGCTTTTCGACGAGCTCGTGGCGTCGTCGCGTCCGTCGATCGAGGCCAAGGGTTTGAAGCTGCGCACGGTGTTCGATCCGGCCGTGCCCACCGTGATATCCAACCGGCTGAAGCTCAAACAGATCGCGGTGAATCTGCTGTCCAACGCGACCAAATACACCCGCTCCGGCGAGATCGAATTCGGCTTCGCGATGGCCGGCGCAGACCACTGGTCGATCCGCGTCGCGGACACCGGCGAAGGCATCGCCCTCGCGGATGCCGACCGCGTGTTCGACGAATTCGAACGCGCGGCGGGCGAGGATATTCCGGGCACCGGTCTCGGCCTCGCGATCGTCAAGGAACTGTGCCGCGTGCTGAATGGCCAGATCGATTTTGTTTCGCGTCCCGGCGTGGGCACCACCTTCGACATCCGCTTTCCGCTCGTATTGCAAATCGACGAAACGCAATAGCGAAGTCGTCCGGGATATTTTCCGGTTGATTGCGCAAACCTTCTTTATCAATGCAATCTGATGCAGTGCGGCAATTAATTATTACATTTAACAAACTATTATATTTACAGAATGTAATTATTAAACCGCATGCGTCCGGATAGCGCGCATAGCCGCTCAGGCCTTTAGATTCAAGCTTCCGATATTCAAATTACGTAATTTCGATAAACGCTTGACAAGGTCATGGCAGGTCGCCTATTTTTCTCCTGCCGCAGATATTACGAATTCTTACCCAGCGAACTTCACGGAAATTTTTTCCGGGAAACGTCGTTTTATTCAATTCGTATATTTCGTTATTTCACGTATTAAGCATGGCATTTTTTAATGCCGTTGCATCAGTACGTCTGTCGCTTTTCAAGTCGTTTGCTGTCCACTAAAAACACGCCGGCGATGCATCGAAAATAATTCCAGGCCCGATGCAAATTCATCCGCGAAGAGACCCTTTGTGAAACGGTAGCTGAACCCTCCACCAAGGAATGAGATGAAACGACACGAGCGTCTTAGAGGCAAGAACCCTCTGCGCCAGCGTAAGCTGCCGGCCCTGGGGACTGTAGCGGTCGCGGCCCTGCTGCTCGCCGGTTGCGGCGGCGGCGACGGCAGTTCGTCCAGCGGCGCCGCGGCGAGCATGAAGCAGACTCCGGCGGGCCAGCAGCTCAATGCCCAGGCCAATGCGCAGTCGCAGGCGCCGGGCGCCAACCAGACTTACATCGACCCGGTCGCCTACTCGCTGAACGCCGGCGACGGCCTCTCGCCCTCCCAGGTCTCGGAGAAGGCGGCGGTCATGCATTACCAGTGGACCCAGGGCAAGACCCCGATCAACTACACGACCACCACCGGTCACCTGACCGCGACGGACGCGAGCGGCAATCCGGAAGCGTCGATGTCGTACGTCGCGTACACGGTGCCGAGCACGAACGGCGCGCCGCGTCCCGTCACCTTCGTCTATAACGGCGGCCCGGGTTCGTCGTCGATCTGGCTGCGGCTCGGCTCGTTCGCGCCGACCCGCGTGGCCACGCCCGATCCGGTGTTCGGCAACTGGCCGAACTATCCGCTGGTCGACAACAAGGACAGCCTGATCGACACCACCGACATGGTCTTCATCGACCCGCCGGGCACGGGCCTGTCCGAAGCGGTGCTGCCGAATACGAACCAGAAGTACTGGACCACCGACACCGACGTCGACATCATGCGCGACTTCATCCAGCGCTATCTGACGGTCAACAATCGCGCCAGCTCGCCGATCTATCTGTACGGCGAGTCGTACGGCACGCCGCGTACCGACATGCTGGCGCTCGCGCTCGAATCGGCCGGCGTGCATCTGACGGGCATCGTGCTGCAGTCCGCGATCCTCAACTATTTCGCGGATGCGATCGAGGCCGTCGCGATCACCAACTCGACAAGCGCGCTCGCGCTGGACACGGACACGCTGGCCGGCTACTTCCCGGGCTATGCGGCGGTTGCCGCGTACTACAACCAGGCATCGCCCGCGCCGCTCAGCCAGGGCCTCTACGCGTTACAGACGAGCCTGTTCGTGACCGCCGAGTACAGCCGTCTGAAGCGCTACTCGCAGGCCTGGGTGCTGAGCCAGCTCGGCGCGCCGAATGCGCTCGGCAAGCCGGTGTTGCCGAACGACAAGACGCTGCAGGCATGGACCATTCCGTCCGGTCTGACGATGCAGGCGCTGCAAGGCTACTTCAACGTCAACGGCTTCTCGACGAGCCTGCTGCCCGGCACGACGATCGGCCGCTACGACGGACGCGTGTCGCTGCCGAATTCGGACCCGCGTCTGCAGAGCGACGGCGATCCGTCCGACATCCTGATCTCGCAGCCGTTCACCAACGCGCTCGCGACGCAGATGCCGGATTACCTCGGCTACACCGCGCCGAACGCGACCTACATGCCGCTGAACGACAACATCATCGAGGTGTGGAATTTCTCGCACGACGGCCAGCCGATGCCTGACACGATCCCCGATCTGCTGGGTGCGCTGACGCTGAATCCGAAGCTGAAGGTGTTGTCGGAAAACGGCTTCCACGATCTGGCCACGCCGTTCTTCAATACGGAGAAGCAACTCGCGCGTCTGCAGACGGTGCCGGGCATCAATCCGGATCTGCAGGTCAACTTCTTCCCGGGCGGCCACATGATCTATCTGGACGACACCGCCCGTCCGGCGATGAAGCGCGATCTGGTGCGCTTCTATCGCGGCACGCCGATGCCCGATGCGCTCTCGCTGTGGACACTGCCGACCCCGTGGCGCGACGAAAGTCCCGCCAGCGAGCCGACCGCCACGGCCAGCGCGGGCACGCAACTGCCGTCGCAATGAGCGGCCCGGCGGATGGGCGTGAATCGCGATACCCTAATCAATCAAATCCTGTGAGCCATCATGTCTCTTATCAATAGATTGCGGCGTCTTTCCCCGTTGCTGGCCGTCGTCGGCCTGATCGGCAGCGCGCATGCGTTGCCGCCGCAGGCGGTGGCGCCGGCCACGCCGCCGAGCGGCGCGCATGGCGTCGACGGTCCGTTCTTCCCGCAGAACCGGGCGGTGCCGGTTGCGCCGTCCACCGGCACCGCGTTGCAGCAGCAGGCGCAGCAACGGCTGGAGGCGCGCCTGGGCGCCAATGCCGCGCTGAGCAACGGCGCGGCGGTCACGAAGACGCAGGCGCAAAGCGAAGGGCTCGGCTATGTCGCGAAGCACTTCGATCAGATCGACAGCAGCCATAAAGGCAGCGTGACGTTGAGCGACGTGAAGCAGTATCTGCAGCAGCAGGGACGTTGATTGCATCGCTCACGGCTCGTTGGTTCGTTGCTCGCTGGTTCGATCGATGAAGCGCTCGCTCAGTCGCTGACCGCGTCGCTAGCTGAATCGCCGGCGAAGTCGCCGGCCTGGTGGCGAAGTTAGCAACGGTACGGACACAGCGTGACTGCTACCTCCAACGCTCCCGGTTCCGTCAGGAATCGGGAGCGTTTTCATTGGCGAGGCCCGCGCCAACCTCATCCCCTGTTCCTTTGACGCGCGACAGACACGCGCTCATCGCACCGCCCGGTTCGTTCAAACCGCGCATCATGACCTCGGACGCCTTGCCGTCGCGTCGCGCCAGTTCGGCGAGATCGAGCAGCGCGGCGTAACGCGCCGCACAATCCTGCGACGTCTGAAACTCGCGCAGCACCCGGCGCGGTTCAGCGCGAGCCGCCATGAAACGGCTCGCCGCGATCGCCAGGCCCGCCGCGACGACGATGGTCGCGAACGCGCCGGTTTTGCGCCAGGCGCTGGTTGCGGATACGTCGAGCGGCAGTTCAGGCATGTGATGGGACGCGTCGATCGATGCGCGACGCCGGCGCATGGCGTTCAGCCAGTTCTTGACTTGCATGGCGTACCTCATCAGGACCAGTGCGCCGGCACCCAGACATTGCCGACCCAGTGCCCAGGCACCCACACGACCGGACGCGGCGCCGGGGCGACATAGACCGCGCGCGGAGCGACGTACACGGCACGCGGTACGGGCGGCGGCGCGTAGACGACCACCGGTTTCGGCGGAACGTAGACGACCGGCGGCGCGACCACGATCGGCTTCGGCGGCACATAGGCCACGGGTGGCGGCACGACGATTACCGGCTTGGGTGGCGGCACGACGACAACCGGCTTGGGCGGCACATAGGCGACCGGCGGTGGAGGCGGCACGACTACGACGGGCGGCGGCACGTAGGCGACAGGCGGCGGCGGAGCGACGACCACGGGCGGAGGCACCACGGCCACGACCGGAGGCAGAGGCGGCGGGGGCACCACCACCGGCGGCGCCACGACCACCGCGCCACCCGTCGCGACCACGGTCCCGCTCGACGTCACCGTATTGCCGTGCACGCCGGTGACGCTGGTCGACGTCGTCACGACGCCGGGCGCGACCCGTGTCGCCGTACCCGCATGCTCGACGGTGCCGCCGTTCGCGCCCGTGACGGTACCGGAACGCGAACACGTCGAACCCGCGCAGTTCGTCGATGCCGAATGGTCGACCGTGTTGCCGTTCGCCCCCGTGATCGAACCGGACGACGAGTATTGCCCCGGCCCGTTTCTCGTCACCTCGCCGGAAGTCGTCGCGGTCTTGCCGTCCGGTCCGGTCAGCGTGCCGGTATGCGAGCACGTGCCGCCCGCGCAACTGGTATCGCCTGCGTGCTGGACCGAATTGCCATAGCGTCCAGTCGCGGTGCCCGAGTTCGAGAATTGCCCAGGCGCGGTACGCGTGACAGTCCCGGTGTTGGTCGCGAGACCGCCGTAGGGACCGACCACGCCGCCCGCATGCGAGCAGCTACCGCCGCCGCACGAGCCGAACCGCGCGCCGTTGTATGTACCGCGCGATGTATAGGCGGTGCCGTGCTGCGACCACGCGAAGGCCGACGCGCTGCCGAACGCGCATGCGGTGACGGTCGCGCCGAGCACTAACTTGCGCAGCGCGTCACGCAGCGACGAAGCCAGCGAAACCTGGGAAACCTGGAAAGCCGAGGAATGCGAAGCAGGCAAAACAGCCGCAACAGGCGACGTTTGCGCAACCGCCTGAGCGCCGACAGATATGAGGAATGAGCGTTTTTTCACGGGATGTCCTTCGTGGATTCGGGCCACGGCGGACAGTGCGGCGTGGCGACGAACGGACTATAGAAGGATGCCTCGGTGTTATCAGCAACGAAGATATGTCGCCCTGTTTCACCGCGAAGCCGCCCCGCGCGACAAGGGTTTGCGGGCGTTTTTCGGCGACCGTGACATCTCCCGACATGGATTGGCAGCGGCAGGAGACCGGCGGTATCGCCTTCGCTTGCCGCGTCTAGCATTCGTTCGTGCCAGCCCCGGCTAGCCCGGCGCGCTTTCTACCGACGCCTGGTCAACCGCCTACCGCGCACCGCCCGCTATGCGCGCACCAAGCTGATGAAAACACCCCACTTCGCTTGCAAGCCGCCTACGTTTTTCCGAAAACGCGGGCTTATGCGAAATCCGCTGTTTTTACCGCTGTAAAACCATGTAATCTCTCGGTTTTCTTCAAGCCGCAGAACCGATGAACCGCGTGTTGGCCCGTCCTTTACGACAACAAAAACAGAACGCGCCCCGCACGCGCCGCCGGTCACTCGCTCATCAACTGCGCAGCACCGCGGTACTGCTGGCGGGCGGCTTCGCTGCAATCGCCATATTCGCGCGTCCCGCGCACGCCGTCGACCTTGCCTGCCAGACCGTGGGCGGCCCATCCGGCCGCCCGGCGGTCGGCCTCGTGCTGTCCGGCGGCGGCGCGCGCGGCTACGCGCACCTGGGCGTCCTGAAGGTTCTCGAGGAAAACCGCATTCCGGTGGACTGTATCGCCGCGACCAGCATGGGCGCGGTGGTCGGCGGTCTGTACGCGAGCGGGATGACCGCGCAGGACATGCAGAACCGCCTGTCGGGCGTCAACCTGGCCGACATCGCGTTCGACGTCACCGAGCGCGCGGATCTCCCGCAATCGCGCCGCGAGGACGAGCGCCTGTACGTGAACAGTCTCGCCCTCGGGTACGGCGCCAACGGTTTCCGCCTGCCGGTCGGCCTCGTGCAGGGCAACCGTCTGCAGGCGCTGTTGCAGGACTGGACCGCGGCGGTGCCGGGCAACGTGCGCTTCGACCGCTTGCCGATTCCGTACCGCGCGATCGCCACCGACTTGCGCACCGGCGAGAAGGTCGTGCTCGACCACGGTTCGTTACCGCAGGCGATTCGCGCGAGCATGGCGCTGCCCGGTCTGTTCGCGCCGGCGGACATCGACGGGCGCACGCTGGTGGACGGCGGCATCGTCAGCAATCTGCCGATCGAAACGGCGCGCGATATGGGCGCCGGCGTCGTGATCGCGGTCGACATCGGCTCGCCGCTGCGTCCGCTCGACGCGCTCGCCTCGCCCGCCGACGTGATGCAGCAGATGATCGGCATTCTGATTCACCAGAACGTCGCGCGGCAGCGCGAGCAGTTGCAGTCCGGCGATGTGCTGATCCAGCCCGCGCTCGGTTCGCTGAGCTTCACCGATTTCGCCAACGCGAGCCAGGCGATCGCGGCGGGCGCGGCCGCCACGCGCGCGATGCTGCCGCAACTCCAGCACCTCGCCCTTTCGCCGGCCGACTACGCCGCCTGGCGCGCGCGGCACAGCGCATCCATCGCGCGGCCGGTCCGCATCACGCAGATCGATATCGAGTCGCACGGCGCGGTGCCCGAATCGCGCATTCGCTCCGCGCTGCACGTGAAACCCGGCGACGTCTACGATCCCGTCGCGCTGAACAAGGACCTGCTGGCGCTCACCACCGCGGGCGACTTCGACAGCGTGAACCAGCAACTCGTCGACGATGGCGACCAGCACAAGCTCGTGATCAACGCCCATGAAAAAACGTGGGGTCCGAATTTCCTGCTGTTCGGTCTGGGCCTGTCGAGCAGTTCGACGGATGAAGGCGGCTACCGCCTGCACCTCGGATATCGCCGCCCGTGGCTGACCGAATCCGGTCTCGAAGGACGGGTGGACAGCACGGTCGGTAGCGACCTGATCGACCTGCATGCCGAGCTGCGTCAGCCGCTGTCCAGCTCGTTCGGCTACTACGTCGCGCCGTACGTGGATTTTCAGCGCCGCTACGCGAACATCTACAACGATTCGGGCGACGTCAAGTACACCCAATATCTGTTGCAGACCGAACGCGTGGGTCTCGACTTCGGCCTGCCGCTCGCGCGGCTCGGCGATTTCCGGATCGGCGTCGCGTATGCGCACGGTTACGGTTCGCCGCGCTACAACCTGCCGATCGACGACGGCGACGACGGCGGCCCGAATTCGCCGCTGCTGTTCCCAGACATCTCCGGCCGGCAGCTCAGCGCCCGCGCGCGGCTCGTGATCGATCAGCTCGACGATCCGCTGTTTGCACGCAAGGGGTATTTCGGCGAGCTGCGCGCCGAGCGTTCGCTGTTCGCCGGCGACGACAGCTTCACCGAGGTCTACGGCAAGGCGCTGGTCGCCGCGAGTTACGGACGGCACAGCATCAACGCGAGCATCGAGGGCGGCAACGACTTTGGCGGCACCAATCTGACCAATCCGTTCGGCTTCACACTCGGCGGCTTCCAGCATCTGTCCGCGTATGCCGCCGATCAACTGTCGGGCAACTCGATGGTGTTCGGCCAGGTCACCTATATGAATCAGCTCGCCACCTTCAACGCGTCGCCGATTCGCGGCTTGTTCGCGGGCCTGAGTCTCGAAGCCGGCAACGTGTGGAACCGCGATTCCGATTTCGGCAGCGGACCGTTAAAGCGCAGCGTGACGATTTTCACCGCGGTGACCAGCTCGTTCGGACCGATGTATCTGGGTGTCGCGTTCGCACCGGGCGGCCGCAGCAACTTCTATTTCCAGCTCGGCCATACCTATTGAGCGTGACGGGCGCGGCGTAAAGCGTGGCGGCACACCCGCGCCGCGAATCACGTCGTGCCGACCGGCCAGCTGATTTCGAAGCGCGCGCCGCCGAGCACCACCGGGTCCGTCACGCCGATGCGGCCGCGATGCGCACGCAGCACCTGCTGCGTGATCGCGAGCCCAAGACCGTAGCCGCCGGTCTGCCGGTCGAGCCGCACGAAGGCATCGAAGATGCGTTCGCGCTGTTCGGGCGGAATGCCCGCACCGTCGTCTTCCACGTAGATTTCCACATTGCCGTGCCGCACGCTCAGCCCGACCATGATGCGCGAGGCGGCGTATTTGCTGGCATTGCGCAACAGATTGCGCATGGCGTACGACATCAAGCGCTTGTCCATCACCACGCGCATCGCGGCGTCGACCTCGTTGCTCGGGACGATCTGGCGGTCGGCGTAAAGCAGCGTCGCATCGGTGATCTGGCTGTCGAACCATGCGGCGAGCGAGGTCGCTTCGAGATTCGATTGCAGCGAACTGTATTCGAGCCGCGCATAGGTCAGGCTCATGTCGATCAGTTCGTCGAGTTCGGTCACGTCCTGATCGATGCTCGCCAGCGCGCTTTCGTATTCGGCGGCCGAGGCCGGCTCGCGCAGACTCTCCAGCGCGAAACGCACGCGCGCGAGCGGCGTGCGCAACTCGTGGGAGATACCGTTGGTGAGTTCGCGCTGCGCGGCGATCAGACGTTCCATGCGCTGGGCCAGCGCGTTCAGCGTGCGCGCGAGCGGACCGATGATCGTGCTGTACGATTCGCGCGCTCTTGTATTGAAGCGCCCGCCGGTGAAATCGATCGCGCGTTCGCGGACCATCACCAGATCGAGCCAGACGGGCCGCATCCAGCGATACGCGACGACAGCGGGCAACAGCAGCGTCACGATCGCGATCGGCAATGCGACGCGCAACGTGACGAATGTTTGCCAGAGCGAAGGGGTAGCGCGCGCGGTGAACCCGAGCACGAGGAGCGCGGCGCCGAGCACGAGCGCGGTGAGCGTCAGCAGCCGCGTGTAGACCCGCAGATAAAGCCGTGACCAGCTCGGAATACGGTCCGCGCGCGTGTCGGTCCACGAGCGGCGGAAATGCAGCCAGCGCCATTTGCAATAGCGGTACGGGTTGAGTTTTTTTGGCGCCTCGGCGTGTGGCATCGTTCTCTCTTTGCTACGACGCCGCAATCGACGCCCCTTGAACGAACGCCATGGTTCGTTCCGCGACCGTGTCGCGCTCGTTGTCCAGTGTGATCATGTGGTAGCTGTCGGTCAAGCGCACCAGCGTCACCGAACGGCTGGCGAGATTGTCGCAGACGAACTCCGCCGAGCGAATACTCGTCACTTCATCTTCTTCCGAATGCATGACGAGCGTGTCGCAGGTGACGCGCGAAAGCGCACGCTTCGCCTCGAAGCGCATCCAGTCCACCTGCTCGATCGCGGCGAGCGGCACATACGGGTAATGCACGCCGCTGCCCTTCTGCAGATGCCGGCGGATCAGATTGCGGATACGCGCGTTCTTGATGCCGAACGGCTCGCCTTCCGGCACGCGGATCAACCGGCGCAGCCCCGGCACGCAGTACAGCAGATAACGCAGCGGACGCAACCGCGAGCCGCCCCAACCGTCGAGGAACAACGGCGGCGACAGCAGGATCAGGCGGCCGTGGGTCATCTTTTCGCGCGCGCTCAGCATCACCGCGAGCAACGCGCCCATCGAGATGCCGGCCACGTCGACGCGCTCGTAACGGGTCGACAACTCGCGATAGGTGCGGCTCAGCAGCTTCATGTAGTCACTCAGCGTCACGCCGCTCAACGCGCCGGGATTCGAACCGTGTCCCGGCAGCGACGGCAGATGCACGTCGCAGCCGATCTGCTCGAACTTGCGGTCGAGCGTGCCGAAATCATGGCGTGTGCCGCCCAGCCCGTGGATCATCAGCACGGCATGGCGGGAGAGAGGAGAAACGCAGGCGGACATCGCAAGACCAGTCGAAGGACAAGGCTGCGATACTAGTCGCGCGAGGCGCGCGCGACTGTCGATTTGCTGGTGCGATTGTGGAGTTTTGTCGCGCCGGATTTCCGGCGGTTACGCGATTGCGGGGTGACGGAGCGGCTGAGTGACGCGGCGCCGGGTCAATCCCACGCCAGTTTGCTGAACTGATAGCCCTTGCCGCGCACGGTCTTGATCCGCTGCGGCGTGCTTGCGTCGTCGTGCAGCTTGCGGCGCAGCTTGGAGATGCCGCCGTCGATCGTCCGGTCGAGACCGTCGAACTCGATGCCGCGTAGCTGCCGCATCAGATCGTCGCGGCTCACCACTTCTCCCGCGCAACTGACGAGCGCCCACAACAGGTCGAATTCCGCCGAGGTCAGCTCGGGCAGACTGCCGTCCGGCAGCCTGACCGAGCGGCTGGCCCGATTGATCTCGAACTTGCCGAACACGTAGCGCTCCGGCTGCGCCGCCTCCGGCGCGCGCGCGCCGACGCGGCGCAACTGCGCCTTGATGCGCGCGAGCAGCACGCGCGGTTCGACCGGCTTGTGCACGTAGTCGTCGGCGCCGAATTCGAGGCCCAGCACTTCGTCGAACTGCTCGTCGCGCGCGGTCACCATGATGATCACGCCGTCGTACTGTTCGCGCGCCTCGCGGCAGATCTGGAAGCCGTCCTTGCCCGGCAGATTGACGTCGAGAATCACCAGGTCCGGGCGACGCTTGAGAATGGCCGGCACCGCGTCGTTGCCGTGCAGCACCGTCTCGACCTCATAGTCGTGTTTGCGCAGATAGCCGGCCACCAGCTCGGAGAGGCGGTCATCGTCTTCGATAAGGAGGATCCGGAAAGGCATGGTGCGGGTGCTTCGAGCAAGTCGTTCAGGTCGGATGGAATGCCGCGCGGCGCGACACGCCGCGTTCGACGCACAGCATAGCCGATGCGCGCTACATCATGCGACAGATGCGACAAAACTCGACAAAGCGCCCGGCAATTTCGACAGGGCCAATCGATGCGAGTCGCTAGCATCGCCCCGGTTGAAACAGGCCAAGGAGTTTGCCGTGTCGACCGTCTCCAACCCACGCCCGCGGCCAGCATGGCTCGCGCGTCTCCACGCTTCGTTCGCGGCAGTCCAGCAAGCCGCCCATGCACTGTATCCCGGCACCAGCGTCTTTCATCGCTGGCGGCGCGCCCGTCTGTGGCTGCGCTCGCTGGTGTGCTGGCGCGCGACCCAGGTGTGGCTCGGGCGCTGCGCGATATCGCCGCTGCGCGACCTGGTGCAACGCCACCCGACCGCGCTCGAACGGATGCACCGGCCGTTCCTGCATAGCCGCTTCAGTGCGCGCGAGCGGCTGGCCGCGAGCCTCGACCATCACGCGTTGACCCAGCAGCGCGCGCCGCTGCTCGCCGCGCGGATCGCCGCGATGGGCTCGGCGCAGATCGCGTCGTTCACGATCGGCGCGGAACGCTGGTACGTGTCGCTCGAATCGATCGAACAATTCCAGAAGGAAGGCGACTGGACCCTGTGCATTCGCGACGGACGCGATCAGCGGGTCGTCTCCTGTACCTTCAGCCTCGCGTATCTCGGCGGCAAGGTGCGGCGGCCCCGGTTGTGCATCGGCTCGGTGCAGGGCCCGGACCGCAACGTCAACGGCCGCGAACTGTTCCGCGCGCTAACGCGCCGCTGGCACGGACTGCGGCCGAAGGTGCTGGTGATCTACCTCGCGCAGTGCGTGGCGGCGTCGCTGAATGCGGGCGGCACCTTCATCGTGTCGAAGCAGGCGCATATCTATGCGAACTGGCGCTACTGTCTGCGCAAGCGCCGCGTGGCCGCCGACTACGACGGCCTGTCGCTCGAATGCGGCGCGCTCGCGCGCTGGAACGGCTGGTTCGTGCTGGCGCCGCCGTTGCGCTATCTGGCCGAGCATCAAGGCAGCGACACCGGCAATGCGTTGAAGCGCAAACGCTATGCGCTGCGCAGCGCGCTCACCGCACAGATCCGGATGAACGTCGCCGCGAGTCACGCGCGATGAACTACGTGAACACGTCGAACGCGCAACGCGTTTGCAGTTGACAAGCCCTGCGGCAAAACGGCACACTCATCGGCATGTTGACGCACATCCTCATCGCCACGGCGAATAAACACCATACGCGAGCCTTCATCGGCTGGCCATTGGGAGTGCGTGCGCGTTAGCAGCTGAATCTGCAAACAAGTCCCAAAGGCCCCGCCGGTAACGGAAGGGGCCTTTTGTTTTGTGGGCGCCTCCTCCGTCAACCGGTTCGACAACGGAGAGGAAGATGGAGCAGGCAAGCCCGCAGTGCATGGATGAGGGCGCGCAACCGGTTGCGCATCAGCAGGACGAACATCCCGCGAAGATGGTCGTGCATTTTTCGGTCGCGCCGGGCGCGACGCTCACGTGGCGCATCGACGTGGACAGCACGCTGACCGTGCAAGGCGCGCGTCTGTGGATCACGCGCATCAATTTTCCGTACGACTACTGGCTCGACCCGGGACACACGTTGCGTTTGCAACGAGGCGAGCGCATCTGGCTGAGCTGCGAGGACACGCGGGCTGCGCGCGTGTCGTTGAGCTGCACGTTGCCGGCGAAACGCGGTGTGTTGCATCGCTGGCTCGGGCGGCTCGCGTGGCTGAGTCTCGGGCCGCCGACGCCGCGCTAGCGGCGGGCAACCACGCGCCTCACGCGAAGCGCGGTTACATCACACGCGCTCGATCGCGATCGCGATCCCTTGACCGACACCGATGCACATCGTGCACAGCGCGAAGCGGCCCTGCGTGCGCTGCAATTGATACATCGCGGTCGTCACGAGGCGCGCGCCGCTCATGCCGAGCGGATGGCCGAGCGCGATCGCGCCGCCGTTCGGATTGACGCGCGCGTCGTCATCGGCGACGCCGAGCGCGCGCAGCACCGCCAGCCCCTGCGAGGCGAACGCCTCGTTCAGCTCGATCACGTCGAACTGATCGATGCGCATGTTCAGGCGCGCCAACAGTTTTTGCGTGGCGGGCGCCGGGCCGATCCCCATCACGCGCGGCGCCACGCCGGCGGTCGCGATGCCGAGCACGCGCGCACGCGGCGTCAGGCCGAAGCGTTTCGCGTTCGCTTCGTCGGCGAGCAGCAGCGCGGCCGCGCCGTCGTTCACGCCCGATGCGTTGCCGGCCGTCACCGTGCCGTCCGCCCGCACCACGCCCTTGAGTTTCGCAAGCGCGTCGAGGCTGGTTTCGCGCGGATGCTCGTCCTGCGACACCGTGAGCGGATCGCCCTTCTTCTGCGCGATCGTCACGCCGACGATCTCCTGCGCGAGTGTGCCGTCACGCTGCGCACGCGCGGCCTTCTGCTGGCTGCGCAGCGCGAACGCGTCCTGATCGGCGCGGCTGATGCCGTAGTCCGTCGCGACGTTTTCGCCGGTCTCCGGCATCGAGTCGACGCCGTACAACTGCTTCATCAGCGGATTGACGAAACGCCAGCCGATCGTCGTGTCGAAAATGTCGGCCTGGCGCGAGAACGCGCTGGCCGCCTTGCCCATCACGAACGGCGCGCGGCTCATGCTTTCGACACCGCCCGCCATCATCAGCCCCGCCTCGCCCGACTTGATCGCGCGCGCCGCAATGCCCAACGCGTCCATGCCCGAGCCGCACAGGCGGTTCACTGTCGAGCCGGGCACGTCCTGCGGCAAACCGGCCAGCAGCAGCGACATGCGCGCGACGTTGCGGTTGTCTTCGCCGGCCTGGTTCGCGCAACCGTAGATCACGTCGGCGACCGCGCTCCAGTCGACTTCCTTGTTGCGCTCCATCAACGCCTTGAGCGGCACCGCGCCCAGATCGTCGGCGCGCACCGACGACAACGCACCCGCGTAGCGGCCAATGGGCGTGCGAATCGCGTCGCAAAGGAAGGCTTCGGTCATGGGGATGTCTCCAGTAGAGGCGCCGCTCGCGGAGTCGCTGACGATCCGGTCCAGCACACGGCAAATTGCTTAAAATGTTCTTTATACGAACTCATGGTCATATATCGAACAATGAGCCTCGATAATAGGCGCGGGCCGGAAACCGTGTCAAGCACGGTCGAACGTGCGTGGAGAGCGATACGCGCCACGAAAGTAGCGATCGCTTAAAGTCGGAAGATAGAGAGAGACGCCAGATAGATGCGCTCGCGCCGGCGTCACGCCCACGGCGCCGTCCGCGCAAGGCTCGCGGAAAGACGCGTGTCAGCGAACCTGAATGGATTCGTCGTCGATATAGCCGCGAATCACGTCGGCGAAACTGCGTTCGCCGCTCAGCCCCAGGCGCTCGGCGCGCGAGGTATCCCACAGCCCCGGCCAGCTGCCGACGATTTTCTCGACGCGCGCATCCGGTTCCCACACGATCCGGTCCGCGACCGCATCGCCGGCGACTTCGCGCAATGCCGCGACCATCTCGTCGACGCTGACCGAGATGCCGGGCAGATTCAGCACGCGCTGGTTGCCGAGCGCAGCGGCATCCAGCTCGAGTCCGGCGATCAGGCTTTCGATCGCCTTGCGCGGCGACAGCAGCCACAGACGCGTCGCGCCCGCCACCGGACACACCGCCGTTTCGCCGTTCAACGGCTCGCGCACGATCCCGCTCGCGAACGACGACGCCGCCGCGTTCGGCTTGCCCGGCCGCACGCTGATGGTGGGCAGCCGCAACACGCGTCCGTCGACGAAACCGCGCCGCGAATAATCGTTGAGCAGCAACTCCGCGATCGCCTTCTGCGCGCCGTACGACGACTGCGGATTCAAGGCGGTGTCGTCCTGCACGACCTCGGGCAGATCGCCGCCATACACCGCCACCGAACTCGTGAACACCACGCGCGGCCGATGCCCGCGTTGCCGGCACAGCTCCAGCAGCAGGCGCGACGCATCGAGATTGATGCGCATGCCGAGCTCGAAATCGGCTTCGGCCTGACCGCTGACGATCGCGGCCAGATGGAAAATCGCCGCGACATCCGCATCGATCACGCGTTCGAGCACGCTGTGCTCGGCGATATCGCCGACCTCCACGCGCACGCGCGGATCGCCGAAGTCGTTGCCGCGCACGACATCGAACAGCACGAGTTCGGCGATCGCTTGCGGCACGCCGTCGACGTCCTTCAGCGTGCCGCGCGCGAGCAGTTCGCGGGCGAGCCGCTGACCGAGAAAACCCGCGCCGCCGGTAATCAGCACTTTCATGTTCGCCACCTCGTTGCTGTCGATGCGTGTTGTCCCGGACGCGCCGCTCAGCGCCCGCCGTTCAGATACGGCTTGAGCCACCCCAGCCCCGCCGACGTCGCCGCCCGCGGCCGGTATTCGCAGCCGATGTAACCGTCGTAGCCAAGCGAATCGATCACGTCGAACAGGTACGGGTAGTTCACCTCGCCGCTGTCGGGCTCGTGACGCTCCGGCACGCCCGCGATCTGGATATGGCCGATACCCGCCATGTCGCGCTTCAGCTTCACCGCGAGATCGCCCTCGACGATCTGGCAGTGATAGCAGTCGAACTGCACCTTCAGATTCGCTGCGCCCACTTCCGCGCAGATCGCCTGCGCGTCGTCCTGGCGGTTCAGGAAAAAGCCCGGCATGTCGCGCGTATTGATCGGCTCGATCACGATCAGGATGCCTTCGGCCTGGGCCGCCTGCGCAGCATGCGCGAGGTTGCGCAGATACACGTCGCGATGCCGCTCGCGCGGCTGATCCGCGCCGATCAAGCCGGCCATCACATGCAGCTTGCGATTGCCGATCACCCGCGCGTAGGCAAGCGCCGTGTCGATCCCGTGGCGGAAATCGTCCTCGCGGCCCGGCAACGACGCGAGGCCGCGCTCGCCGGCCGCCCAGTCGCCGGGCAGCGCATTGAAGAGCGCCTGGGTCAGACCGTGCGCATCGAGCCGCGCCTTGATCTCTTCGGCGCGGAAGTCGTAGGGAAACAGAAACTCGACCGCCTCGAAGCCGTCTTTCGCGGCGGCGGCAAAACGGTCGAGAAACGCGTGCTCGTTGTACATCATCGTGAGATTCGCGGCGAAACGGGGCATGACAACGACTCCTGAAACGAATGGATGCGGTACGCGAGCCAGCGTGGCCCGCGCCTCGCCTTCCTTTTTACCAGCGCGCGCCGAATACGTCGCGCAGTTCGTCGAGCGCGGCCTCGTTCAGCGGCTCGGGACGCGGCTGCGTGATCAGCCACAGGCGCGCGGTTTCCTCGAGTTCTTCGAGCGCATACGCGGCTTGCGCGACGGAACGTTCCCACACCACCGGGCCGAGCCGTTCGAGCAGCACCGCGCGAACCTGACCGGCGAGCGCGGCGATCTGCGCGGCGACCTCGGGGTCGCCGGGGCGTCGATAGCGAATCAAGGGGACGTGGCCCACTTTCATCACGTAGTACGGCGTGATGGGCGGCAGCACGTCGGACTCGCGCCAGACGCCGGCGAGCGTCAACGCGACCAGATGCGTCGAATGCGTGTGGACGATGCCGCGCGCGTCATGATTGCCCGCGTAGATGCCGCGATGCAGCGCGAGGGTTTTCGACGGTTTGCCGCCCGCTACCGGATGACCATCGAAATCGACCTTGGCGATCTCTGCCGGATCGAGGCGGCCGAGACAGGCATCGGTCGGCGTGATCAGCCAGCCGTCGTCGAGCCGCGCGCTGATGTTGCCGGCCGTGCCGACCGTGTAGCCGCGCTGGTAGAGACTCGCGCCGTTCACGCAGATTTCCTCGCGCACGCGGGCTTCGTTGCCGAGGTGCAAGGCCGGCGCGCCGCTCATCGCGTGGCTCCGTCGTGGGAACCGGATTGTTCGGGATGAGCGGCATGCTCCAGCTGGTCGAGATGGCGCAGTGCCTTCTCGAAGAAATCGGTCGAGCCGAAATTGCCGGACTTCAGCGCGAGCGCAAGCGGCTCGTCGCCGCCCGTCGCCGTGGCCGGCACGCCCGGATCGATCTGCGCGCCGATACGCAGCGTGCGTACGGCGAGCGCCTGCACCACCGCGCCCGATGTCTCGCCGCCCGCCACCACGAACTTGCGCACGCCGCGCTCGCGCAGACCGCGCGCGATCGACGCCAGCGTGGATTCGACCAGATGCCCCGCCGCGTCGACGCCGAGTTCGCGCTGCACCGCTTTCACTTCGTCGGGCGTGGCGGTCGCGTAGATCAGCACGGGCTCGGCCTGGTCGAGGTAGGGTTGCGCGAATGCCAGCGCCTGCTCGACCACGGCCTCGCCACGGGCGGCGGCCAGCGGATCGATACGGAACGCGGGCCGCGTCTCGCGCCATGCGGCAACCTGCGCGTGGGTCGCTTTCGACGCACTGCCGGCCAGCACCGCCGACAATCCTTCGACACGCGGCAAACGCGCGGCGTCGGCGTGATCGTCGAGCAGCCCCGCCGCGCGAAAGTTGTCCGGCAAACCAAGCGCGATGCCGGAGCCGCCGGTGATCAGCGCGAAGTCGGCACAGGCGGCGCCGAGCGTGTACAGATCGGCGTCCGAGACGGCATCGGCGATCGCCATGCGCACGCCCTGCCCGCGCAGCGCGGCGAATGCGTCGCTCACCGCGGCCACGCCGTCGGCCACCGTGTCATAGCGCACGAGGCCCACTTTCGAACGCGTCTGCCGTTGCAGCACGTTGACGAGGTTTGCGTCGCGCATCGGCGTGAGCGGATGATTCTCCATGCCCGATGCGTTCAGCAATGCATCGCCGACGAACAGATGACCGCGGAAGATCGTCCGGCCGTTTTCCGGGAAGGCGGGACAGGCGATGGTGAAGGCGTGGGTGCCGTGGCTGCCGTTGCGTTCCTCGCCTTCCGCGAACAGCGCATCGAGCAACGCGTCCGTCACCGGGCCGATGTTGCCCGCATCGGTCGAATCGAAAGTCGAGCAGTACTTGAAGAGGAACTGACGGCATCCTTGCGCGCGCAACCAGTCGAGCGCGGCGAGCGATTGCGCGACCGCGTCGGCGGCGGGCAACGTGCGCGACTTCAACGCGACCACTAGCGCGTCGGCATCGAACCTATCTGGCGGCGCCGGGTTCGATGCCTGATCCGGCGTTTCATCCACCGTCGGCACGCCGATGCACTGCGTCGTGCGCATACCGCCGCGCACCAGCATGTTGGCGAGATCGGTCGCGCCGGTGAAATCGTCGGCGATGCAGCCGAGCAGCGCGCGCTTCGAGATGGCCGTCATAACGGATGCTCCTGCTTACTTCGGGGTCGGCAGATCGATGCCGGGGAAAATCTTGATCACGGCCGAATCGTCCTCGCGGCCGTAGCCGGCATCCGAAGCCGCCTTGAACATCTGATGCGCGGCTTCGGAAAGCGGCAGCGGGAAGTTCCAGGTGCTCGCGGCATCGAGCACGAGCCCTAGATCCTTGACGAAAATATCCACCGCCGACAGCGGCGTGTAATCGCCCTTCAGGATGTGCGGCACGCGGTTCTCGAACATCCACGAATTGCCGGCGCTGTTCTTGATCACCTCGTACAGCACCTCGGGATCGACGCCTTCGCGAATGCCGAGCGCCAGCGCCTCGGCCGCCGCGGCGATATGCACGCCGGCCAGCAACTGGTTGACCATCTTCACCTTGGAGGCGGCGCCATGGCGGTCGCCCAGCCGGTAGACCTTCGCCGAGATCGCACCGAGCACGTCCGCGCAACCGACGAATGCCGGCACCGGGCCGGCCGTCATCAGCGTCAGTTCGCCCGACGCGGCGCGCGCGGCGCCGCCCGATACCGGCGCTTCGAGCATCAGCAGACCGGCCGCCTCGATGCGTTTGCCGAGCGCCTGGGCGAACTCGGGCGCGACCGTCGAGCAGACCAGCACGACGCTGCCTTTTTTCATCGCCGGCACCGCGCCGAGTTCGCCGAACAGCACGGTTTCGGTCTGCGCGGCATTCACGACGAACGAAATCACCACGTCGCATTCCTCGCCGATTTCGCGGGGCGTCAGGCAGGCTTCGCCGCCTTCCACCGCAAACGCTTCCACGACTTCGCTGCGCAGATCGCAGGCATGAACGTGGAAGCCCTTGCGCAACAACGTGCGCGCGACACCCAACCCCATGGCTCCAAGACCAATGACACCAACTTTTCTGGACATGCGTGCCCCCCAAAAGAAGAGTGTGGAATGCGTTGCATGCGGGCGAGGCACGCTGCGCACTATCCGTATTGTTCCATCTATACCCGATTGCGCGAATCGCCGCGCTGCATTGCAAAAAATGCGTGTGAGCCGCCTTGCGCGCGCCGCTACAGGATCGCCCACCCGGAGCGCGGTGGCAATGGAGGCGTGTTCTTTACGAGCATCGGCGACACGGCGCCGGTGGCCCGGTTTCCGCATCATCGATGCTGCATATTCACTGGAGCATCATACAAATTCCATCCCCGGACGGCATTCGCGTCAACCCGCGGCCGGTCGGACGATCGGCGGCGATGTTGGCGAAACGGAACGCATAAGCTATCGTCACGCCTTTGCGCGGCCTCGCCGGCCGCCGCTCCCGACCGTCTCTTTGCGAACGTCTTCCGACCCATGAGCCCAGTCCTGCCGCCGTCTTCCGTCGATTCCGCCAGCGCCGAGCCGGCGCCGGACAAACCGGGCGACTCTTACGTGCAGTCGTTCGCGCGGGGGCTCGCGGTGATCCGCGCGTTCAATGCCGAGCGGCCGGAACAGACGCTCACCGATGTCGCCGCCGCCACCGGCCTCACGCGCGCCGGCGCGCGCCGGATTCTGCTGACGCTGCAAACGCTCGGTTATGTGGAAGCCGAGGGGCGGCTGTTCCGCCTTACGCCAAAAATTCTCGATCTCGGCTTTGCCTATCTGACCTCGATGCCTTTCTGGAATCTTGCGGAACCGGTGATGGAGGGACTATCGGCGCAGGTTCATGAAAGCTGTTCGGCGGCGGTGCTTGACCGCACGGAAATCGTTTACGTGCTGCGTGTGCCGACGCATAAGATCATGACGATCAATCTGTCGATCGGTAGCCGGCTGCCGGCGTATTGCACGTCGATGGGCCGCGTGCTGCTGTCCGCGCTCGACGACGACGCGCTCGATGCGACGCTGAATTCCGCGCCGCTTTATGCGCATACGCCGCGTACGGTGACGGATAAGGAAGAGTTGAAGAAGCTGATCGCGCAGGTTCGTCGGCAGGGGTGGGCGATTGTCGATCAGGAATTGGAAGGAGGATTGATTTCGCTGTCCGCGCCGATCCGGAATCGGCAGGGACGCGTGATTGCCGCGATGAATATCAGCGGCAATGCGCAGCGTAATTCGGCGAAGCAGATGGTGAAGGCGTTTCTGGAGCCGCTGCAGCAGGCGGCGCAGACGGTGTCGGAGATGGTGGCGCGGCGAGGATGAACTGATGACGCGCGTCGCTGCTCATACGCGGCGATGTAACGGTCGCGGCGTGCCCGTCGCGACCAATATCAATACTGCCCGTGACTACTGAAAACTCCTCCTGTTTCTAACATCACTGGGCCCACGGTGGCGTGAACGGCGCGCCATCCCCAATCATCGCCTGGCCGCCCACAGGCAGGACAGCGACTGCACGAAATGGCGTCGCGTCAGGATTGCTGAGTTTGAAGTCTGTATTCGCAGGGACGACCAGTGCACTACCCTCGGTCACCTCGAAGGTTTCGTCGCCGACCTGCGCTAACGCGCGTCCTTCAATGCAAACGAAAGTCTCCTCGCGCGACAATCGATGGGTCACCGCATTGGCGCCGAAGTGCAACGTGACGATCCACACCGAGTTCTCGGTCGCCCCTCTGCTGGGCGACGCCAGGCCCGTAAAGGAAGCGCCATGCATGGAATAAGACGGAGCATCGGCACTGGCAATGAATGGCATGTTCTGATCTTTTACCGTATATAATTCACCAAAGTTTATCAACTAGAGTGAATCAATGTCAACGCACAAGCCGATCGAGTTTGGAATTCTGCTGAACCTCGCCTTTGGCTCCTTCAAGGAGCGACTGCACGAGCATCTCGCCGGAAAAGGATTCGACGATCTGGGGCCATCGTTTGGCTATGTGTTCCGCCTGCTGGAGGCTGGGCCGCACAGTCTTCGGGAGGTCGCCGATCTTCTGCAGATCACTCCGCAAGGGGCGCTGAAAATCGTCAACGAAATGGTCGCCAAGGGATATGTTCAGCGGGGTGAAGATGAACGCGACGGTCGTACCAAGCCACTTTGTCTGACGGATCGCTCTATTGCGCTGCTTCGGGCGGCAAGAGGTTTCCACAAGCAGTTCGAAGCGGATTTCGTGAAGCGGGTTGGAGAATCGCAAGCTGCCGCGGCACGAGCGGTTCTGGAGGATATTGCCTCTCAAGGCGGTAGCGTCGATTTGCGGCGTCTGCGTCCGCTTTGAGGGCGCGTATTCTTCTACGTGGGTATGGCCGACAAGCGACGAATGATCGTTTCGACGGCCTGCTCGATCGAAACGATCGACGTGTCGATGACAAGATGCTCCGATTCCCAAGCATCATATTGACGTTCGAGCACGTTCGACCATGTCGGGAGTTTCAGGCCCGCGATATCGGCCCGTCGACCTTCGACCCGCTGGCGATGCACAGAGGGATCCGAACAGATCAACTCAATTTCGAAGATACGTACGCCGGCCTTTTGCGCCACACTTCTCCACGCGTTACGCGTTACATCCAGAGAATTGACCGAGTCGGCGATGACGGTTAACCCAAGCCTCAAATTGTCCGCGGCAACCGCATAGCCAACGAGATAGCCAGCGGGACCGATCTCCGTCTCGTCGGTCGTGGATGTTGCGAGCGCCTGCTCCAACGTATCGATACGCAAATAAACCGCGCCGAGTTGACGAGCGAGGGCTTGCGCTACCGTTGTCTTTCCCGTTCCCGGTAGTCCTCCGAAGGCGATTAGCAATTTCGCTCCTTTCTTTATGTATGACCGGGTTGGCACCTCAATCCGCTGTAACCAACTGACGACGATACTTCACGAACGCTCGCTTCAAGTCAGAACGATATCCAGCATGTTCGAAAAAGCGGTGGGCATGAAAGATGACGGCAGCAGCCCGCAAATTGAAACGATAACTTCCGTCGTCAAACGAAATCATGATCCTGAGTTCGAAGAGTTGTGAGCCGCCATTTTATGTCGAGCATTGCGCTCCATGGTGAGTGCAACACGCAAGCGGACAGTCAATGCTCTGAACAACGAACCTTCCCCAAAGGAAAAAATGAATTCACACTCAGCGCTCACGTCCCACTAGCCAGCCAGCAAAAAAGCCTCAACCCCGCACCACCACCGCCGCCACAACAAACGCCGAAAAAACCAACGCCGGCGCAAGATGCCCAACCGGTTCCCGATTCCTCAACAAAGTGAAGACAGCACCGATCATGATCGCCCCAGACAACATCAAACCCAACACTCTGGTCTGCTGTCCAAAAAGAAGCGCCGCACTCACCAGTTCCAAACTCCCGCAAACCGAACGAAACCACGCCGGATAACCCCAGCGCGCAAAGTCCCGCTTCACCGCACCGAGCCCTACGAGATTGACCACCCCGGCAATCGCGAACAGAACCGCCACAAGCATCGCCAGGATCGTTTCCAAAGAGGCATGACTAAACGACATCGTCACGCCCCTGGCTTTGCTGAAAGTGCTTCTGCTCAGAAAGGTCCGCGATCAGCCGAGGCCCACGCGGCTCCCATGCAAGACCTTGCCTCGCACGCTGACCGCTTACCGTCTGATCGAGCGCCAATGCATCGGCAAAAGGCCCAAACGCTTCGCGCGCCTCTTGAACCGGCCAGTACTCCACACGCTCGACACCGATCGAAGCTCGAATCGCTTCCCCTATATCCGCAAGACCGACGGCCTCTTCGGCAACCACATTGAAGATCTGTCCACTCACGTCCTCGTCTGCGCTCGCCGCCCGCTCCACCGCGTTCAGATAAGCCGTAGCGAGATCATCGACATGCACCGCAGGCCAATGATTGCGACCATCGCCGACGACTTTCACGCTGCCGCCCTGACGAGCCATGCCGGCCAGCATGCCAAAGACGCCGCCGCCGTATCCATGCACCATCGCCGGCCTGAGGACCACTGCCTCGATCGACCGACCTGCCGCCATCTCCAACACGTGCTGCTCCACGGCGGGACGCCATGCGACGAGTGGCGTCGAGTTCAGCACCGACGCCTCAGTCACAGCCTCGCCCGACGTATCGCCATAAACCCACGTACCCGACGTATAAACAAACGCCGCACCCGGACGCAAATGCGAAAGCATCGCTTCAATCGCGGCCTTGTCGGCAGCGGCGGCGGAAGCATCGTTGGTCGACGCGGCATGCACCGCCGCATCCGCAGCACCGGCGATCGCGGCAAACGACTGCGGCTCCAACAGATTGCCAACATGCAGTTTCACGCCAAGACGCGTGAGCGCATTCGCAGCAGCCGACCCATCCCCTCGCACCAGCGCCGTCACCTCATGACCGCGGCGAATGGCCTCGCGCGCGACCGCTTGTCCGATATAGCCGGTACCACCCGTAATGAACAGTTTCATAACGCCTTCCTCGATGAGTTGCCTGCGGAGTCGATTAATCACAATAAACGAGACCAGCCAGTCTCGTTTCGGGTAAGTTAAACGAGACTACCTAGTCTTGTCAACCATCGATCGATCTGGTATTTATTTGCCATGAACACGCACTCTCTCCCCGCCCTGAGCCCGTTGCAGCGCCGTAAGCGGTCCGCCATCCTCGACGGCGCGAAAACTATTTTTCTAAGGCAGGGCTTCGGCCTGGCCACGATGGATGAAGTCGCGGCGGCCGCCGGCGTCGGCAAACAGACGGTCTATCGCCACTTCAAGTCGAAGGAGGCGCTCTTTGTCGGGCTGGTGAGCGCGATGTGCGCCGAGGTGGGGGAATTTCTGATCAGTGCCCAGAACGAGCAACCGGATGACTCGCCCGAGGTCGCGTTGCGCAAGCTGGGATGGGCATTGGCGCGCATCCTCATCGAGCCGGATTATTTGCGGCTTTATCGGGCCATCGTCGCCGAGGCCGAGCGGCTTCCCGAACTCGGCCAGGTGTTCCATGAAAACGGTGCGAAGGTCGTGCGCGTCTTCGCCGCAAAAATTCTGCAAAGCAATTTCGACGAATCGACCGCCGCGTTACGGGCAGCGACGTTCGTTCAGTTGGTGCTGGGCGACGCGTATCTGGAACTGTCCATCGGCTTCACGGTGCCCGATGTCGAAGTGCGCTTCGCGCTGCAGATCGACGAGGCGGTGTCGGCGGCATTGCGTTAATGCGTGCCACGCGCAACGAAATCGAAACATGAGGACGTGAACGGCGGCGGCCGCGACAGCGATCGCGGCCACCTCCGCCCTCAATCGATCTCTTTATCCGCGGTCTCCTTCAGCAGCGCCACGGCGACCAGCGACACCACCACGCACGCCGCCACATAACCGGCCGGCGCAAGCTTGCTGCCGGTCAGCTTGATCAACCATGTCGCCACCAGTTGCGCGGTGCCGCCGAACAGACACACGCTCAACGCGTAGGCGATCGAGATACCCGTCGCCCGCACGCGTCGCGGAAACGATTCGCACATCAACGCGAATTCGGACGCCGATCCCATCGAATAAAACAGCAGCATCAGCGCGGTCAGCGACATGATGACGGGCAATTGCGGAAAGCGGTTGATCAGCATGAAGGCCGGGAACAACAGCAGCACCAGCACGCCGCGGCCGAACAGGATCGGCAGACGCCGGCTGCCGATGCGATCCGACAGCATGCCGAACAGCGGACACGTGACCAGCATCACCAGCCCCGCCGCCACGCCGACCAGCATCGACAGCGACATCGGCAGACCGAGCGTGTGGATCGCGTAGGTCGGCATGTAGAAGGTGAGGATGTAGGTGGTGACCGTGCCGCCCATCACCGTCAGCGTGATCAGCAGCAGCGTGCGCCAGTGGCCGGTGAACAGCTCGCTCAGCACGCCGCGTTCGATTCCGTGGCCGTGCGCGCCGGCCGGGTCGTCGGCGAGACGGCGGCGCAGATACATGCCGACCGGCGCGATCAGCACGCCGATCAGGAACGGAATGCGCCAGCCCCAGCTTTCCAGCGACTCCTTCGGCAACGCCGCCGACAGCGCCGCCGCAATTCCCGAACCCATCAGCGCCGCGCCGCCTTGAGTCGCCAGTTGCCAGCTCGCACGAAAACCGCGCCGCGTGCCGCCGCCCTGTTCGAGCAAGGTGGAGGTCGCCGCGCCGAACTCGCCGCCCTGCGAGAAGCCTTGCACGAGACGCGCCAGCACGATCAGCAGCGGCGCAACGAGGCCGATCGTCGCGTAGGTCGGCGTGAGCGCGATCACGCCGGTGCTCACCGCCATCAGCATGATGGTCAGGTTGAGCGCGGCCTTGCGTCCCTTGCGGTCCGCGTACACGCCGAGCATCACGCTGCCGAGCGGCCGCGTGATGAAGCCCGCCGCGAACGTCGCGACCGACAGCAGCAACGACGTGGTCGAGTCCGCCGACGGGAAATACAGCTTGCCGATGATCACCGCGAAAAAACCGTACACGGTGAAGTCGAAGAACTCGAGCCAGTTGCCGATCACCGCCGCGGCGATCGCGCCGCGGCGGGTGACGTGGGCGGTATCGCGGACATCGCGGGCGTCAGCGGAAGCGGGTGCGGCTCCTATCGGAACATCCTTCGAGGCGTTCATCGTGCGGTCTTCCTTGTCGTTATAAGTTGGCTTTACATTCGGGCGATGGAACGCGACGCGCTCACTGCCCCAGATAGCGCTCCACCAGCCGCGCCCAGAACGCCGCGCCGACCGGCAGGTTGCGGTCGTTGAAGTCGTAGTGCGGGTTGTGCACCATGCAGCCGTCCTCGCCCGCACCGTTGCCGATCCGCAGGAACGTGCCGGGCCGCCGCTGCAGCATGAACGCAAAGTCCTCGCTGCCCATCAGAATGTCGGTCTGCGCAACCACCTTGTCGTCGCCGACCAGTTCGCGCGCCACCTGTACCGCGAACTCGGTTTCCGCGTCCGAGTTGACCACCACCGGATAACCCTCGATGTACTCGACCACCGCCTTGCCGCCGTAACTCGCGGCCTGGCTTTCGGCGAGTTCGGTGATGCGCTTCTTCAGCAGCGCACGCACTTCCGGGCTGAACGAACGCACGCTCAGCTCCAGTTTCGCGCTGCTCGAAATCACGTTGTTCGCGGTCCCCGCATGCATCGAGCCGACCGTGACCACGGCGGGTTGCGACGGGTCGACATTGCGCGCGACGATCGTCTGCAACGCCATCACGATGCTGGCGGCCACCACGACCGGATCGACCGTCAGGTGCGGACGCGCCGCGTGACCGCCGACGCCTTCGATCGTGATGATCGCCTTGTCCCCCGCCGACATGAACGGCCCCTTGCGGAACAGCAGCACGCCCGGCTCTTCACCCGGATGGTTGTGCACGCCAAATACGGCATCGCACGGAAAGCGCTCGAACAGGCCGTCGTCGATCATCTTCATCGCGCCGCTGTCGATGCCGCTCTCCTCCGCCGGCTGGAAATACAGATGCACGGTGCCCGAAAAATTGCGCGTGGCGGCCAGATGCTGCGCGGCGCCGAGCAGCATGGTGGTGTGGCCGTCGTGACCGCACGCGTGCATCTTGCCGTGCGTGCCGCTCGCGTACGGCAGGCCGGTCTGCTCGATGATCGGCAGCGCGTCCATATCGGCGCGAATGCCGATGCGGCGCGTGCCCTCGCCCACCGTCAGCGTGCCCACCACGCCGGTGCGCCCCACGCCGCGCGTGACCTGCCAGCCCCATTGCTCCAGCTTCTCGGCGACCAGCGCGCCGGTCTGCAATTCCTCGTAGGCGAGTTCCGGATGGTGATGAATGTGATGACGGATCTCGCGCAGGCTATCGACTGCGGGCGCCAGGTCGGACACTTCGGTGAAACGCGCGGCTTCGCTCATTGCTCTTGCTCCATGGATTCGAACCGCATGACGGCGGTCAACTGGCGAGCACTATAGCCACGCCGTTTTGTTCGAATAAGATGCTGTTTTTTTCACCCCGATTAACGCGCCTTATCTCCGGGATTACCCTCATGAAGCTGCAGCAACTGCAGGCGTTCGTCGCGGCCGCCCATCACCGTAGTCTGCGCGCCGCCGCGCGCGAGCTGGGCGTCACGCAACCGGCCGTCACGCATACGATCCGCGAACTGGAAAGCGCGCTGAACGCGGAGCTGATGGTGCGCAGCGTGCGCGGCATCGAGCTGACCGCGTGTGGGCTCGCGCTGTTGCCGCGCGCCGAACAGTTGCTCGGCGACATGCGGCGCACCGTCGAGGCGGTCGAACAGGTGAAGGGCGAACTGGCCGGCAAGGTGAGCGTGGGGACCATGCCGTCGATCGCGTTGACGGCGTTGCCGCACGCGGTGTCGAAGTTTCGCCGGGCGATGCCGCAGGTCAGCCTGCATCTCGAGGAAGTGACGATTCCGGACGCGCTCGCGCAACTGCGCAACGGCGCGCTGGATATCGCCGCGATTCATCACGTGCGGGCGCTGGATAGCGATCTGGTGCAGGCGCCGCTTTTCTCGACGGAGTTCGTCGTGGTGATGCGTGACGGGCATCCGCTCGCCCATGCCACGCGCCTGCATGAACTGCTCGACGCCGAATGGATCGTGACGGTCGGCGCGGATCATTTCCCGCACAGCGTGATGATGGCGATGTTCGACGCGCACGGCTTGCCGGTGCCGAAGCGTCTGCTGCGGGCGCCGTCGTCGTTCGCGGTGACGCTGGGGCTGGTGTCGCAGACCGACGTGATCGGCTGCTTCACGCGGCCGCTCGCGCAGATGGTGGCGCCGCTCGGCATCCGCATCGCGCCGATCGAGGAAGCGCTGCCGAACTACGAAATCAGCATCCTGTCGCGCCGCGATCTGTTGCCGACGCCGGCCGTGATGCAGTTCGTGTCGTGCCTGCAGGACGCGACGCGGGAACGGATCGCGGCGGCGGGGTAAGTGATTTGAAGCGGTGGATTCAGAGCGGCCCATTCAAGGCGCCGCTTTCGATGCGAGACGCCGGGCCAACCAAAAACGCGCGTCAATCGACGCGGCTTTCCGCCTTCAACGCCGCGATCAACGCATGCCCGGCATCTTCCAGCGCGCCCGAATTATCGATCGTCGTGCAGCGCACGCCGTCGGGCAGCACGAACGGCGCGCGACGCGCGAGCCGCGCCGCGACCTGTTCCGCCGATTCGCGCGCCCGTGCGCCGAGCCGCGCTTCGAGAATATGCGGCGCGGCGTCCACATGGACCACTTCGGTATGCGGATAACGCGCCAACGTATGCTGCAAATGCTGCCGCGAACCGTTGACGACCACCGTGCAACCGCGCGCGAGCCAGCCGTCGATTTCAATGCCGATGCCATAGCGCAGCGCATGACTCGACCATTCGAGGGCGAACAGACCGAGCACCGAGCGCACCGCGAATTCCTCGACGCTCAGCGCGACATGCGCCTCGCCGTTGCCGCTCGGCCGCGTGATGTAGCGATGCGCGAACAGGATCGGCTCGCCCATCAGCCGCGTGCGCGCGAACGCCAGCAGCGAATCCTTGCCCGCGCCCGACGGCCCCATTACGTAGATCAAGCGTCCCGCCATGTCTAGGTTCCCTCGCGGTTGAACCGCACCCGCTCCCACAGAACGAACGGCTCGCCCGGCGCCGGCTCGACGAACAGCGCGGCCTGATCGATCTGCAGCGGCCCGAGTATGCCCGCGCACCCCTGCCACCACGCCACCAGGGTACTGCGTTCCTGTTCGTCGGCGAGCGAGCTCGACAGCGTCATGTGAAAACGGAATTCGTCGAACACATACGGATAGCCCCATTCGATCAGCAACGCACGTTGCCGTTCGCTGAGCGGCGCGGCAAGCCGGCGAGCGAGATCCTCGGCCGAAGGTTTCGCACGCAACGAATCGAGCGCCCGCAGCGCACTCGCGGCGACCTCGCGCATGCGCGCGTCGCCATCCTGACCGGTAGGACGCAGCGCGACGAAATCGCCGAGCGTCGCGGCTTCGACGGGCAATTCGAACGAGCGCTGCGTGGCGGCCCACGCGCGCGCGGCGGCGAGCAGGTCTTCCCGAGTCGTCTGCGCGTCGAGTTTGAATGGCGCGACCAGCGTGCCATGCCAGCCGTAGCGACGCGGCGCCTCGGTCAGCTCGGCGAGCGGCCGCGTCAACTCCGACGGCTGCGGCGCCGTGCAAGGCCGGTTCTGCTCCGCATCGCGACCGAGCCACGCCGAGCCGGCACGCCACCAGTTCGAACCGTTCGCGGGCGCGTAATACACCGCGAAACGCGCGTCGGCGCCCCATGTCGTGCCGCTCATACGTCGTGCTCCACCAGCAGTTGCACGCGATCCGCCGCGAAATGCGTGAAACCGTATTTGACCGGCGTGCCTTGCAGATCGACATCGACGTTCTCGACCCACAGCACCGGCTGCTGACGGTTGATGTTCAGGCGCCGCGCCACCTCCGGCTCGGGCAGCACACTGCCGATGCGGCTCCACTTGCGCAGATAGTCGTGCACGCCGAGCTCCGCCATCGCCTTGGTCACGCCGCCGGTGCGCTCCAGCACCTCGGGCAGGTCGGGAAAGCGCGCGGCCGGATACCAGTTGCGCGCGAACGTCAGCGGCACGCCGTCGGACTCGTGCAACGTCTCGATCCGGTAGACCAGCGCGCCGGCCCGCAGACTCAAGGCCTTCGCGACGCTCGGTTCGGCCTTCACGCGCGCCGCCGATAGCATTGTGCCGGCCGCCGTGTGATGCTGCTGACGCAGGTTCTCGGTGAAGCGCGTGCGGCGGCCGATCGAATAGTCGATCGCGCCCGGCTGCACGAACGTGCCACGCCCCTGTTCGACGCTGACGAGACCCAGCGCCGCGAGACCGAGCATCGCGCGGCGCACGGTATGGCGGTTCACGTCGAAGCGTTTGGCCAGTTCTCCCTCGCTCGGCAAACGTCCCTCTTCGCCGAAACCGCTGGCGGCGATCTCCCTGGCCAGAATCTGTTCGATCTGCCGCCACACAGCAACGCCCGCGCCGCGTTCGAGCAAGGTGCCCGGTGTCGCGCTGTCGTTCGATGTCATGGTGCTGTCATTCCCTTGAGTTCAAATTATCGCTATGGGATGCATTGTAGTGCGCGAGCCGTGATGGAAATATGAAACGCGCGCAGCGCCGTACACAGCGCGACAACTATACCCTTAAACGTCTAGACGTTTAGATGAATAGATGCTCAAATGTCTACTCGCCGGATCACCAGGAACCTCGATGAGCGCCTCTTCCGCTTCACCGTCCGCCACCGCCTCTTCGGCGCCTCGCGCGTCGACTTCGCCGCGCCGCGCGTGGATGGCGGTCCTTGCCCGCACGCCGCGCGCCGATCTCGAAGCCGCGCTGCAACGCGCGCTGCACGGCCGGCCCGCCCCCGCTTACGACTGGCTGCGTCCGCCTGAGATCGGTCTCGCGATGGTGCGCGGCCGCGTCGGCGGCAGCGGCGATCCGTTCAATCTCGGCGAGGCCACCGTCACGCGCGCCACGCTGCGCCTGCGCGTTGCCGAAGGCGAAACCGCCGCCGTCGGCGTGGCCTGTCATCTGGGCCGCGACCGCCGCCGCGCCGAACTCGCCGCCCTGGCCGACGCGCTGCTGCAACTGCCGGAGCATCGCGACGCGCTGCATCGGCAACTGATCGAACCGTTCGCGGCGCAACAGGCCGGGCAACGCGCCGCGCGGCGCGAGGAGGCCGCGGCCACGCGCGTCGAATTCTTCACGATGGTCCGGGGCGACTGATGGAAAACTCACCGATTGCATTGTCCACCTTGACGCCGGGTTTTCCGGACCCGGTGCACGACACCCAGGCGGTGTTCCGCACCCTGCTCGACGCGTTGTCGCGGCCGGGCACGGTCGGCACGATCGAGGACGTGTTGCCCGCGCTGAACGCCAGCCGGACCAACCCGGGCAACCCTGCCGACGGCGCCACCCGCGCCGATCTCGCCGCGTTCGCCGCACTGCTCGCGTTATGCGATTACGCGACGCCGGTCTGGCTCGCGCAAGCCGACAGCGCGCTCGGCTCGGCGCTGCGCTTTCACACCGGCGCACCGTTGACGGACGATCCGGCCGAAGCCGTCTTCGCCTATATCCACGACGCCGCCACGCTGCCGCCGCTGGAAGGGTTCGCGCTCGGCGCGGCGGAGTCGCCGGAGTTGTCGGTCACGCTGCTGATCCGCGTCGATGCCTTGAGCGGCGGCGCGCCGGTCGTGCTCAGCGGCCCCGGCATTCAGCACACGGCGACCATCGCCCCGGTCGGGCTGCCCGAGCGCTTCTGGCGCGAACGCGCGGCGCTCGCGCCGCTGTTTCCCTGCGGCGTCGATTGCTATCTCGTCTGCGGCGCGGCGCTGATCGGCCTGCCCCGCACAACTCAAGCGAAGGTGAACTGATGTACGTAGCCGTCAAGGGTGGAGAACGCGCGATCGAGGCATCGTGGCGTCTGCTGGACAAAGCGCGGCGCGGCGATACGCAACTGGCCGAACTCGGCGTCGCGCAGATTCGCGAGCAGTTGCGCCTCGCGGTGGCACGCGTGATGACCGAAGGTTCCGTGTACGACGAAGAACTCGCGGCGCTCGCGATCAAGCAGGCCGCGGGCGACCTGGTCGAGGCGATCTTCCTGCTGCGCGCGTATCGCACGACGCTGCCGCGTTTCGGTTACACGCTACCGGTGGACACGGAATCGATGCAGGTGGAGCGTCGTATCTCGGCGACCTTCAAGGACGTGCCGGGCGGTCAGATGCTCGGTGCGACTTACGATTACACGCAACGTCTGCTGGATTTCGCGTTGCTCGCGCAGGGCGATGCCGCATCGACCGATGCCAGCGGTGCAACTTTAGCGACCACGGCAAACGCTCCAGCCGATGCATTCGCAACGAACCCGCAGCACGCCGCGCACACCCCCGCCGAAGCGATGCCGCGCGTTGTCACGCTGCTCGACAAGGAAGGCCTGATCGAACAGGAACGCCCCACGCCGCAAGCACCGGAACCCGGCGATCTGTCGCGCGAACCGCTCGCCTTCCCCGCGAGCCGCGCAACCCGCCTGCAGAATCTCGCGCGCGGCGACGAAGGTTTTCTGCTGGCAATGGGTTATGCGACGCAACGCGGCTACGCCAACTCGCACCCGTTCGCCGGCGAGATCCGCTTCGGCACGATCCCGGTCGAAATGGAACTCGACGAACTGGGCGAATGCGTCGACATCGGCGAGATCGACATCACCGAATGCCAGATGATCAATCAGTTCGCCGGCAGCGGCGCGGTGCCGCCCACCTTCACGCAAGGTTACGGGCTGGCATTCGGTCACTCCGAGCGCAAGGCGATGGCCATGGCGCTGGTGGACCGCGCACTGCGAGCGGAGGAGTTGGGCGAAACGCTCGCCTCGCCGACACAGGACATCGAATTCATGCTCTCGCATAGCGACAACGTCGAGGCGTCGGGTTTCGTGCAGCATCTGAAGCTGCCTCACTACGTCGACTTTCAGTCGGAGCTGGAACTCGTGCGGCGCTTACGCGCCCAGCACGTTGCAGAGCACGGCGGCGCGCACGCGTCTCACGAAACGCAGGGCGAACAGGCCACGCAACGCGATCACCAGGAGCAGCCAGCATGAGCGCGCCCGACCATCAAGACGCCACCCCGCGTATGACCCCGTCCTACGACGCTGCCGCCGACGGCTACAACTTCGCCTACCTCGACGAGCAGACCAAGCGCATGCTGCGCCGCGCGTTGCTCAAGGCGGTCGCGGTGCCCGGCTATCAGGTGCCGTTCGCGTCGCGTGAGATGCCGTTGCCGTTCGGCTGGGGCACCGGCGGTATTCAGGTGACCGCCGCGATCATCGGCCGTGCGGACACGTTGAAGGTGATCGACCAGGGTTCCGACGAAACCACCAACGCGGTCAACATCCGCCGCTTCTTCGCGCGCACCACCGGCGTGACGACCACGCGCCGCACGGTCGACGCGACGATCATCCAGACACGTCACCGCATTCCCGAAACGCCGCTCACCGACAAACAGATTCTGGTCTATCAGGTGCCGATGCCCGAGCCGCTGTTCCGGCTCGAACCGCGCGTCGCCGAAAGCAAAAAGCTGCATGCGCTCGCCGACTACGGGCTGATGAGCGTCAAACTGTACGAGGACATCGTGCATCACGGCAGCATCGCGACCACCTACGACTATCCGGTGATCGTCAATCACCGCTACCTCGCGTCGCCGTCGCCGATTCCGAAGTTCGACAACCCGAAGATGCACATGAACCCCGCGCTGCAACTGTTCGGCGCCGGCCGCGAACGGCGCATTCACGCGATTCCGCCGTACACGCCGGTGCGCAGTCTCGACTTCGACGACCATCCGTTCGAGGTGCAGAAATGGCAGCACGCGTGCGCGCTGTGCGGGTCGACCGACAGCTTTCTCGACGAGATGATCGTCAACGACGCGGGCAAGCGCATGTTCGTCTGCTCCGATAGCGACTACTGTCACGAGCGGCGCGGCGACGCGGAGCTCGACCCGGCCTCTTCCGTCGTTCGCAAGGAGGCAACGGCATGAGCTCGCGCACCCCTCCTCTGCTGAGCGCCCGCGCGCTCACCAGGCAATACGGCGGACGCAACGGTTGCCGCAACGTCAGCTTCGATCTGTATCCGGGCGAGGTGCTGTGCATCGTCGGCGAATCGGGTTCGGGCAAGACCACGCTGCTGAACGCGCTCGCGTTGAAGACCGAAGCCGACAGCGGCACGCTGCACTACACCGCGTCGCATGGCGATACCCTCGATCTGCTCGCGCTGTCCGAACCGCGCCGCCGTCTGCTGATGCGCACCGAATGGGGCTTCGTTCAGCAGAATCCGCGCGACGGTCTGCGCAGCGGCGTCTCGGCCGGCGCGAATATCGGCGAGCCCTTGATGGCGATCGGCGCGCGTCACTACGGCGACATTCGCCACACGGCCACGCAATGGATGGAGCGCGTCGAGCTGGACGCGTCGCGGATCGACGAATTTCCCGCCGCGTTTTCCGGCGGCATGCAGCAGCGTCTGCAGATTGCCCGCAATCTCGTGACCGGTCCGCGGCTCGTCTTCATGGACGAACCCACCGCCGGTCTCGACGTATCGGTGCAGGCGCGTCTGCTCGATCTGCTGCGGACCTTGACCTCGACACTGCATCTGTCGGTGCTGATCGTCACGCACGACATCGGCGTGGCGCGTCTGCTCGCGCATCGGCTGATGGTGATGCAAGGCGGCGAGGTCGTCGAAGCGGGTCTGACCGATCAGGTGCTCGACGATCCGCAGCACCCGTACACACAAACGCTGGTTTCCTCGGTTCTGCCGGTTTGAGGTTCGACATGCAATCCATTGAAGCAGGCCGAGAAGCAGGCCATGAAGCGCTCGCGAACGAGCGCGCGTTCGCCGACAACGCCGCGCTGATGCTGCGCGCGGTCGGCATCGGCAAGACGTTCACCTTGCATGGCCAGGGCGGCGTGCGGATCGACGCGCTCGCGGACGTCTCGCTCGATGTCGAGCGCGGTGAATGCGTGGTGCTGGTCGGTCCCTCCGGCGCGGGTAAAAGCACGCTGCTGCGCTGCCTGTACGGCAACTATCTCGCGAGCGCCGGTTCGATCCGCATTCGTGACGCCGCGCACGACGACCGCCCCGTGACGATCACGGGCGCCGAACCGCACGACGTGCTGCGTCTGCGGCGCGGCGTGGTCGGCTACGTCAGCCAGTTTCTGCGCGTGATTCCGCGCGTGCCGACGCTGATGCTGGTGGCCGAGCCCTTGCTTTCGCGCGGCGTCGCCGAAGACGAAGCGCGCGAGCGCGCCGCCGCGCTGCTGGCACGGCTGAACGTGCCGCGACGGCTGTGGACGCTCGCGCCGGCCACCTTCTCGGGCGGCGAGCAACAGCGCGTGAACATCGCGCGTGGTCTGATCGCGGAGCATCCGTTGCTGCTGCTCGACGAACCGACCGCCTCGCTCGACGCGGAAAACCGCGACGTGGTCGCCGATCTGATCGTCGAGGCGCGCGAACGCGGCGCGGCGATCGTCGGCATCTTTCATGACGAGGACACCCGCAACAAGGTCGCGACGCGGCGCCTCGAACTGAAGCCGCCGCTCAAGCACTGAAAGGGCCGACGACGTTACCAACACCAGTACCAACACCAAAGCCAACGCCAAAGCCAACACCAACGCTACTGGCCCGGCCCACGCCCACTCGAATCGGGCCCGGCGAAACCGCATTACACTGAACCACCCACTCAGCCGCAACCTTCCAGTCCGACTGACTACGGAGCAAGTCGATGTTGATCAGAAACGCGCGCGTCGTGACGCGCGACGAAGTATTCACCGGCGTGGTACGCATCGAGGACGGCGCGATTCGCGACGTCGAACGCGGCACGACCGCCGCGCGCGAGGCCGAAGATTGGGACGGCGACTATCTGCTGCCCGGCCTGATCGAACTGCACACGGACAACCTCGAAAAGCATCTGGCGCCGCGTCCCGGCGTGCAATGGAATACCGACGCCGCCTTCGTGATTCACGACGCCCAGGTGGCCGCCGCCGGCATCACCACCGTGTTCGACGCGCTCGCCATCGGCTCGCGGTCGAACGTCGGCCTGCGCGGCCGCGATCTGCAGACGCAATGCGCGCAGGCGCTTACGCGCTTCTCGGAACGCAAGCTGCTGCGCGCCGAACACTTTCTGCATCTGCGCTGCGAAATCGCCACCGCCGACGTGGTCGAGATGTTCGACTCGTTGTGCACGCATCCGCTGCTGCGGCTCGCCTCGGTGATGGACCACACGCCCGGTCAGCGCCAATGGCACGACCGCGAGCAATGGCGCCGCTTCCAGGAGCGCAACGGCAAGCTGAGCGACGAACACGTGGCCACCGCGCTCACGGAGTTGTCGATCGAACAGGAACGTTACGCGGATGCGCACCGTCGCGAGATCGTCGCGCGTTGCAACCGGCTCGGCATTCCGGTGGCGAGCCATGACGACACGCTGGTCGAACACGTCGAACAGGCGAAGGCCGAAGGGATCGTACTGGCCGAGTTTCCGACCACCCGCATCGCCGCCGAGGCCGCGCGCGAGCACGGCATCTCGACCATCATGGGCGCGCCGAATATCGTGCGCGGTGGCTCGCACTCGGGCAACGTGTCCGCGCTCGAACTCGCGCAGGCGGATCTGCTCGATATCCTGTCGTCGGATTATGTGCCGTCGAGCTTGCTGACCGCCGTGTTCGAACTGGTCGCGAAAGCGGACTGGTCGCTGCCCCGCGCGATGGCGACGGTCTCCGCCGAACCGGCGCGCACTGCCGGACTGCACGACCGCGGCGCGATCGAAGCCGGCTTGCGCGCGGACTTCGTGCGCGTGACGATGCTCGATACGCTGCCGGTGCCGCGCGCGACGTATCGCGGCGGCATGCGGATCGTTTAAGACCGCATTGAGGCTGCACCGGAGCGCAGTAGCTTCAGCGATCCGACGGCAACTGCCCCCACGCGACCAGCACCTTGCGAATCCCGCGCGCGTACGCGTCCCGCTCGCGCGGGGTTTCCGAGTGATACGCGCCGATCGCGCGCCAGGTGTTGCCGTGCTTGACCATCTTCTGTTTCAGCAGCCACGCCGCGACGTAGACGTTCACGCACGGATCGATCAACGCGCGATGCGGCACGCCTTCGCGTTCGAGCGCGTTGAAGTGGATCGAGTTGATCTGCAACTGGCCGACGTCGATCGATCCGTTCGCGTTACGGTGGACCGCGAACGGATCGCCCTTCGATTCATACCAGGCGAGTGCGCGCAACACCCACGGATTGACGCCTTGATAGGCCGCCGCTTCGTTGAAACAGTCGTCGGCGGCGTGGGCCGCGCCGCACGCGAACCAGCAGACCAGCGCGGCCAGTAGAAATTTCGGGAACATGCTTCATCCTTTCGCGTCGCGGCGAGGAAGAGGTGAAGGTGGCGCGCCTGAGGTGCTCGATAGACGCTCGAAAGGCGCTCGATGGAAGCTCGATAGACGCCTGCAAGAGTCGCGATGAACGCGCGCTACTTGCTCATCGCAAGATCGATCTGCCGCTGCACGCCGTCGAGATACGCATGCGATGCGTCGGACACCACCAGTTTCGCGACCGGCGCCATCGGCATCCGGCGCTCCACGGTCTGCACTGGCGTACGCGTTTTCCTGCGATGCGTGGCCGGCTTCGGCGATGGCGCATCGTCGTCGTTCGCACCCGGCGGCGGCAACATCGCGAGCGACGGCAACGGCGGATAGACCTTGTCCGCCGCGGCGGATGCGGCGGGTACAGCAGGGAATGCCGCGGCCGATTGCAGATCCGTACCGGGCTGACCGGCATGAGCCGAAACGGCGAGCAAGGCAGTCGACGCGAACGACACGCCGCGGGCGATCACAGAGGCAGGCATCTTCATTGCACCGTCCTGATCGACACGCTATACGGCTGGCCCAGACCGGCCGTGCGGTTCTCGAAGCTGACCCGCGTCATGCGCTGCGCGGGCACGCCTTTCCAGACCGCCTGATTCAGATACTGAAAGTCCTGTCCCAACGCGGTGACGAGCACGACCGTCGGCTGCGTCTGCGCGGCGGCAAGCGCGCCGGCTTTGGCCAGCACCGTGGTGAGTTGCGGATCGCGCGCGCCGAGCGCGTCGGGCGGAATGTCGAAACTGATCACTTCGTTCGGCGCCTTGTCCGGATGCGCCGCGGTGGTCGGCGCCATCTGCGCGCAACCGGCGAGCGCGAGCGCGGCCACCCCAAAACAAACCTGTCGCTTCACGGAAAAATCTCCAGTCAGTTCCGTTGCCATAACGACGTTGTCGGCAGGCGCGCGATGGAAGTTAAGACAGTGAAAACGCTTCCGGCGAAATGAAAAAAACTTGCCTCAAGATCGGCGCAAACGATTGCTTCGAGCGCTCGGCCCGATCGCTATCGAAGCAAACTTCCCTCGCGTTTTTTGGGCCGTAATCATCTGATTAATGAAGTCGAAGGGTATCAGGCGAGCGGTTCCGCCTCGCGGCCGGCGCGCGCGTCCGTCTCCGCCCGGCTTTGCGCCAGCGCTTGCTCCAGCTGCTCGGCGCGGCGCATTTCCAGCACGTCGTGATAGCGCAGATACGCGCAGCGGCCGCCGGATTTGGCCGCGTACATCGCGGCGTCGGCATTGAGCAGCAGCTCTTCGGCGGTGCCGCTGTCGTCCGGAAACTGGCTGATGCCGATGCTCGCGCCCACCGTCATGCTCTGCCCGTCCACCACCAGTTCCTCGTTCAGCGTCGCCATGATGCGCGACGCGATCGCGGGCGCCGCCTCGGCGGCACGCGGTCCTTCGATCAGCACGATGAACTCGTCGCCGCCGAGCCGCGCGACCACATCGGCGGTGCACAGCCCCTGCTTCAGACGGCGCGCCACCGCGACCAGCACCTTGTCGCCGATCGAATGACCGAACTGGTCGTTGATCTGCTTGAAGCGGTCGAGGTCGACGAACAGCACCGCGAGACCTTCCTGCCGGCGGGTCGCTTCGTCGATCGCGCTTTCGAGCTTCTGCATGAACAGCGAGCGGTTCGGCAGGCCGGTCAACCCGTCGTGCGTCGCCAGATGCACGAGCTCGCGCTGCTTGGCGTGCAGCACGTCCATCTGCGATTTGATCTCGCGCCGCAGACGATCGAAGCAACGCGCAAGCACGCCGATCTCGTCGGTGCGTTTGAGCGGCAGCGTTTCCATCGAATGCTCGGCGAACAGATGCGTGGCCGCGTGCGCGAGCATATGCAAGGGCTTGGTCAACGCGCGCGCGAACAGCACCGCGAGGCCCAGCGCCAGCACGCTGAACACCAGCACCATGCGCACGATGCGGTCGCCGAGCAGATTCGCGCCGGACAACACATCCGCGAGCGGCTTGGCGAGCCCGAGCACGATGAAGCGGTTGCCCGCGTAATCGCCGAACGGCCGGCGCACGAACGCGAGCACCTGACCGGCGGCCTGCTTCGGCCGCGACAGGCCGTTCACCAGCACCTCGCTTTGCTGCTGCTCGAACAGCGGCTTGACGACGGAGAAGCTGTCCTGGATCAGCACGCGCCGTCCGCGATCGAAGCCGAAGGTTTTCGACGGATCGGGATGCACGAGGAAGTCGCCCCACTCGTTGGTCAGATAAACCTGGAAGTCGCTCGGCAGATCGCTTTGCAAACGCTTGAGCAGACCGGCGAGATCGACGTCGATCACGACCACGCCGACCACCGCGCCGCTCGCATTCGCCACCGGCGTGCCGAGCCGCAGCGTCGGCTTGCCTTCGGCGCCGTGCGCGCCGTATTCGTGATTGACCTGAATCGGCGACGTATAGATGCGGCCCGGCGAAAACGCCAGCGTCTCGAACACATACGCGAACTGCCCTTTCTCCTGCAGCTGGTTGCCTTTTACGCGCACCAGACCATCGCCGTCGCGATCGAAACGGATCAGTTCGAGCCCGTAGTGCTCGCGGGTAATCAGGCGGATCTGCAGGTACTCGCGGTGATGCACCATGAAGCTCGAGTACACCTGCGCCAGTTGTTCGCGCGCCGCGTTGGGGCCGAGGCCGTCGTCGGTCTGCACGACGTCCGCCGAGGAAGGCAGCGTCGCGAGCACCTGCGCGTCGGCGCCGACATCGTCGATCGCCGACGAAAAGCGCTGGCCGAGCAGTTCCGTGGAGGTCAAGAGGCTGATGCTGGCTTCGTTCACCAGCATCGTCCTGTTCGCACGGTACGCGTAATAGCCGGTCGCGCCGGACGCGAGCACGCCGATGCAGGCAAGCAGCACCGACAACTTGAAGGTGAGCCCGGGCCGGATCATCAGAAGCGCTCCGAGCGGTCGCCGGACACGATGCGCGCCCACGTATCCTCGCGCCGCTGGATGTCCTCCACCGGTCCGATCCACAGGATGCGCGCGTTATCGCTTTTATCCGCCGGTGCGCTCAGCGTATTGGCAAGCCCCTGCCGTTGCGTGAGCAACGCATTCACGCCGGGGTCGAGCATGTAGTTGATCCACGCGAGCGCGAGCGGACGATCGGTCGCGGCGCTCGTCATCGACCAGCAATCGAGCCAGGCCAACGCGCCTTCGTCCGGAATCACATAGCCCACGTCGGCGCCCGCGCGGCGCAGCAGTTCGACCTGCTGGGTGCCGTAGTTGCCGAACATCAGCGCCACCTTGTGCTGGATGAACACCGCGGTCGCTTCCTCCGGCACCGTGTAGTACGTCAGCAGATTGCGGCGCAGATCGACGAGTTTCTGCGCGACCGCGTGAAATTGCGCGGCGTCGAGCTGAAACGGATGGGGATAGCCGAGCGCGAGCGCGGTGAACGAGAAGTTGTGCTGCGCGCTGTTGAAGTCGAGCACCTTGCCGCGATACTTCGGATTCCACAACTCGCGCATGGAATGCGGCGCGACGGCGATCTGCCTGCGGTCATAGATCAGCCCCATCGACGAGTACGTGAACGGAATCGCGTACACCTTGCCCGCCGACGTGAGTCCTTCGATCGACGTGCGCGCCTGGAAGCGCGGCAATTGCCGCCGGGTGTTCGGCAGGCTCGCCAGATCGAGCGGCGCGAGCAGACCGGCGCGCGTGTAGCGCTCGATTTCGGCGGTGTTGGCGGCGAGCACGTCGAACGGCGGCGCGTCCTTGCTGTGCATCAGCGCCCACAGCGCCTCGTCGGAATCGGCCAGCGTGACTTCGACCTTGACGTTAAAGCGCGCCTCGAAAGTCTTGACGACGTCGTCGTCGGCATAACCGGGCCACGCGAGCACGCGCAGCACTTTGTCGTCGGCCAGCGCCGTGGCCGGCACCGCCGCGAACAGACCGCCGCCGGTAATCATGCCGGCCAGAAGCGCGAACAATGCGGATGCGCAATAGCGGCGCGATTTAACCGCGCACGCCGCGATGCCCGCGATTCTTCCCGCGAAGAACCGTTTAGAACAGCGCGCCTCATCTGCCATCAACATCTCGTGCATATACAACACCGTTTAGCAGAAGGCCGTATCGACAAACACAAAAGGCGCGGCATCGATCCGCGCAGGGGTGTTCAGTGACTTTCTTCAGACGGAAACGCTCGTTGCGCCGCCGGAAAGCGAACGCGAGGAGCATCGATGATAGCGCTAAAGCAATACAATTTCGTTTTTAGACGCGACGTCATGGGACCGGCCCAGAAGATGCAAACAAGCCGGCGTTAAATTCAAACGGGCACATCCGCAATAACGGCGATTTATGCGGAATCTTTAATCCGTGGCTGGCAAACCGGCACGTCGGCGTAAAGAAGCACGGCGCGGGTGCCGATAATGATGGCTTGCCTTACCTCTCGTCCCTCATCTCTCGTCCCGACGAAAACGGGCGACAGACCACGGGCAGTCGAACTAGACACAACATAATGCGCTTGAAGAAAACGGAATGGATGTTGCTGGCTCTCGTGGCCAGCTCGGTATTGGGTTTTGGCGGCTGGCTGCAGGGCGAGATGAAGCGCGCTTCGCTCGCGCGCATGCAGCGCGATCTGGGGTCCGCGCAAAGCGCGCCGGTCTTCGCGGCCACGCAGGATTCGCCCGACGCTCACAGCGCCTGCGCGGGCATGAGCGCGGAAGACGCCAACATGATGGGCAAGGGCGAACTGTGGTGCGGCGCCGTCGCCGTGCGCGCCGCTGTGCCATCGGCGATCATCGACACGAGCGCACCGGCGAACGGCGGTTGATCCAACAATCGCTGTCAATCGGCAACCGTCGCCAACCATCTCCGGCAACCCAGCACGCATCAAGTGCCCGATTCAAGCCCGGCGCGGCGCTCAACCACATTTGCGCGTTAAACGCTACCCTCTAACACCATCCGGTGTTTTACTAGCTTCCCAATTTTTTTGAACTGATAAGCTTGGCGCGCGCTGCTGGCCGCCCCGGCCGGCGGCTTCAACCCAAACCCGGTCGTGAGTCGCGCCGGGTGGCCCGCAGCGGCACAACCGCGGACGGGCGTATTTGAACTACACCGAGGAGTTAAACAGTGAAAAAACTGCTAGCGGCTTTGACGGTTGCTCTGCTTGCTACCGTCTCGATCGGCGCACACGCTAAAGATTGGACCACGATCCGTTTCGGCGTCGACGCCAGCTATCCCCCGTTCGAGTCCAAGGGCTCGGATGGCAAGCTCGTTGGCTTCGACATCGACCTCGGCAATGAAATCTGCACGCGCCTGAAGGCGAAGTGCGTGTGGGTCGAAAACGATTTCGACGGCATGATCCCGGCCCTGAAGGCGAAGAAGTTCGACGGCGTGCTGTCGTCGATGTCCATGACGCCGCAACGCGCGGAACAGATTTCGTTCTCGTCGAAGCTGTTCAACACGCCGACGCGCCTCGTCACGAAGAAGGGTTCGGGCCTGCAGCCCACCGCCGATTCGCTGAAGGGCAAGACCGTCGGCGTCGAGCAGGGCACGATCCAGGAAACCTACGCGAAGACCTACTGGGAGCCGAAGGGCACCAAGGTGGTCCCGTACCAGAACCAGGACCAGGTTTACGCCGACCTGCTGTCGGGCCGTCTGGACGCTTCGCTGCAAGACGCCGTCGAAGCTGAAATCGGCTTTCTGAAGACGCCGCGCGGCGCGGGCTACGAGTTCGCGGGCAAGGATCTGGTCGACGAGAAGATCCTCGGCAACGGCGCCGGCATCGGCCTGCGCAAGGAAGACACCGATCTGAAGACGAAGATCGACAAGGCGATCGCCGACATCATCAAGGACGGTACGTACAAGAAGCTCGAGAAGAAGTACTTCGACTTCGACGTGTACGGCAGCTAAGTCCCGCCCGCGCGCCTGACGGCGCGCACGCCGACCGGCCACCAACGGGCCCCGCCACACGCGGGGCCCGTTTCGTTTGGGCGGCCGGGTTGTAGCTTGCCTGTGGCCCGCTTGCCGCACGCGGCGCGGCGGATCGGCTAAGATCGTGCGAGCGAGACACCCCGGCGGCACCGCCCGATTGCCACAATCGCGCTGCCACCGAACCTGCTTTCCCACTGAAATCAACGACATAGCGCAACGCCTCCGAGGCGGACGCGACGACCGAAGACCATGCAAACCCAAACCCATCCGCTGATCAGTCCGACGCTCGGCACCGCCCGCAACCTGACGAGTTTTCACTACGGTTCCGGCGGCGGCCAGAAGATCTACATCCAGTCGTCGCTGCACGCCGACGAGCTGCCCGGCATGCTGGTGTCGTGGGAACTGCGCCGCAAGCTGGCCGCGCTGGAAGCCGCCGGCAAGGTGCGCGGCGAAATCGTGGTGGTGCCGGTCGCCAACCCGATCGGTCTGAACCAGCACTTTCTCGGCCATCTGACGGGCCGTTTCGAAACCAACACCGCGCAGAATTTCAACCGCAACTTCCACGATCTGTCGGCGCTGGTTCAGCCGGTGATCGAAGCGCGCCTGAGCGACGACATCGACGCGAATCGCGCCGCCATCCGCACCGCGATGCGTGAAGCGCTCGACGCGCAATCGCCCGCGACCGAACTCGAATCGCAACGCCTCGCGCTGCAAAAGCTCTCGTACGACGCCGACGTGGTGCTCGACCTGCATTGCGACTGGGAAGCCGCGCTGCATCTGTACACGAATCCCGACCTGTGGCCGGAGGTCGAGCCGCTCGCGCGTTATCTGGACGCGAAAGCCTCGCTGCTGGCGCTCAATTCGGTGGGCAATCCGTTCGACGAGATTCACAGCTTCTGCTGGTCGGATCTGCGCGGCCGCTTCGGCGACCGCTTCCCGATTCCGAACGGCTCGATCTCCGTGACGATCGAACTGCGCGGCCAGCGCGAGGTGTCCTACGAGTACGCCGAGCGCGACGCCCAGGCGATCATCGAATATCTGACCTCGCGCGGCGTGATCGACGGCAAGGCGGCCCCGCTGCCGCCGCTCGAATTCGCCGCCACGCCACTCGCCGGCGCCGAGCCGATCGTCGCACCGATCAGCGGCGTGCTGGTGTATCGCTGCGAAGTCGGCACGTGGGTGGACGTCGGCCATGCAATCGCCGACATCGTCGATCCGCTGACGGATCAGGTCGTCACGTTGAAGAGCAGCGTGGCCGGCGTGCTGTACGCGCGCCATCTGACGCGTTTCGCGACGGCCGGCATCGAGTTCGCGCGGATTGCCGGCGCGACGGCGTTCAGAAGCGGCTCGTTGCTGAGCAATTGACGTCGGGCCATCCGGCCGCGGGCCCGCAAGACCTACCCGGCCCGCACAAGCCGCCGCTTAAAAAACAGAAGCCGCCTCGTCCAGCAGGCGGCTTCTTCATTCAGCGCGACGCCGGCCAGGCCGGCCGCGCCGTCTCATACTTTCACACCGTCACGCCCCCACCCGCACTCAGAACGCGGGGATGATCGCGCCTTTGAACTGCGTGTCGATGTACTTGCGCACTTCGTCGGACTCGTACGCCGCGACCAGCTTCTTCACCCACGGCAGATTGCGGTCCTGCACGCGCACGGCGATCAGGTTCGCGTACGGCCCCTTCAGGTCTTCGATCGCGATCGCGTCCCGGGTCGGCTGCAGGCCGGCCTTGACCGCGTAGTCGGTGTTGATCGACGCCGCGTCGAGGTCGTCGAGCGCACGCGGCAATTGCGCGGCGTCCAGCTCCACCAGCTTGATCTTCTTCGGGTTGTCGGCGACGTCGAGCGGCGTCGCGTTGACGCCGTTCGTGCCGACGCCCGGCTTCAGCTTGATCACGCCGTACTTCTGCAACAGCAGCAGCGCGCGGTTGCCGTTGGACGGATCGTTCTGGATGCCGACCTTGGCGCCTTCCGGCAAGTCCTTGAGCGATTTGAATTTTTTCGAGTAGAAGCCCATCGGCGACACGTACGTCAGGCCGACGTTGACGATCTTGTAGCCGCGCTGCTTGATCTGGCTATCCAGAAACGGTTGATGCTGAAAACCGTTGGCGTCGAGGTCGCCGGCGTCGAGCGCGGCGTTCGGCTGCACGTAGTCGTTGAACTCGATCACCTTCACGTTCAGCCCCTCGCGCGCCGCCACCTTGGTGACGACCGACCAGATCTGCGCGTCCGGTCCGCTCATCGTGCCGACCTTGATGGGTTTGTCGTCGGCATGCGCAAACGTTGCCGTCAGCGAAATAGCGGCAATTGACGTGATGGCGAGCAGGTTTTGAATGAGAGTGCGGCGTTGCATCAGATATTCCCCGTCGGCGATTCGATTAATAGGCGCGCATCGTCGCATGCGCCTGCAGCCCGGGAAAACCAATCCTTTTTCACACGCTTAGATGCGAAACGGAATTAGCTTATTCCTGTTTTTTCCCTGCGGGATTTCTCCTGTCAATGCTATGTGAGTGTCGCGTCCACGCGACAGATTACAAAAATAAGCAAAGCTGTCACATCGCTTACTCTGCGTTCCCTTAAATTTCGGGCCATCGCATGAACTGGCCATTAGAGCCGGTCTGACGATCGCTTATTTTTCACTGGAGAAAGTCTTGAACAAGAAAGTATTTGCCGCCGCTACTCTCGCCGTGTTCGCTTCCGCTGCTCACGCACAAAGCAGCGTTACGCTCTACGGTTTGATCGACGCTGGTTTCACGTACAGCAACCACGCTAACGCCCAGGGCAAGAGCCTGTACCAATACGGCGACGGCGTCGCCCAAGGCAGCCGTTGGGGCCTGCGTGGTTCGGAAGATCTGGGCAACGGCCTGAAGGCGTTGTTCGTGTTGGAAAACGGCTTTAACTCGGGCACGGGCACGCTGGGTCAAGGCAGCTCGCTGTTCGGCCGTCAAGCTTATGTCGGTCTGTCGCAAAACGGCATCGGTTCGCTGACGTTCGGTCGTCAATACTCGTTCTCGACCGACTTCCTGGGCGGCAACTACTCGAACGGCGGCAACACCGTCGCGGGTAACTACGGCTACCACATCAACGACATCGACCAGCTGACGTCGAGCCGTATCAGCAACGCAGTGAAGTTCACGAGCGCGAACTTCTACGGCCTGACCTTCGGCGGCATGTACGGCTTCTCGAACCAGGCTGGCGCATTCGGCGGCACGGCAGGCAGCTCGTCGGCAGCCTACAGCTTCGGCGCGAACTACGCGAACGGCCCGTTCAGCATCGGCGCGGCATACACGGACATCCGCTTCCCGGCATCGGCAACCCCGGCAGCATTCTCGACGACGCTGGCTAACTCGGCTACCGGCGTGGTCAAGGATCTGGCAACGGTCGGCGTCGGCGCACGCTACACGATCGGCGCGGCAACCGCGTACGCTCTGTGGACGCACACGAGCATCGAACAGAACGCTGGCAAGATGACCACGTTCAACGCCTACGAAGCAGGCGGCAAGTACGCCTTCACGCCGGCATTGACGGGCGCACTGGGCTACACGTACATGCAAGCGACCGATCTGACGAACGGTCACTGGAACCAGTTCGACGCAAGCGTCGACTACGCGCTGAGCAAGCGCACCGACGTGTACGCACTGGGCGTCTATCAGCAAGCTCGCGGCAACTCGTCGAAGGCTGGCACGCCGCTGCAGGCACAGATCGGTTCGAGCGCAAGCAGCTTCCTGCCGGCAGCTGGCGCGAACAACCAGCTCGCGCTGCGCGTGGGTATCCGCCACAAGTTCTAAGCAAGTCCCTGGCTGCGCAGAGCGTGAGCGCTCTGCTTGCCTCGGGTTTGGACAAAACGCCCTTCGGGGCGTTTTTTCTTTGGCGCGCGTCTTCGACCATCGACGCAATCGGCGCCAGCGACGCGCCGCTTCGATTCGCTATCATGTCGCCTTCCTCTCCAAGCGGCAGCGACGATGTCAGACGGCACAGACGGCACACAGGAACAACACGTAGCACACGCAGCACACGCAGCGGTCCGCGGCACGCATGAAACGCCGCTCGATGCCGGCTTGTGGGCCCTGACCTTCGCCTACGTACTGAGCCAGTTCTTTCGCAGCTATGTCGCGGTGATCGCACCGCAACTCATCGCCGATTTCCATTTTTCGCCGCAGATGTTCGGCTGGTTCGCGGGCGCCTTCTTCCTCGTCTTCGCGCTTGCGCAACTCCCCGTCGGCCTGATGTTCGACCGTTACGGCGTGCGCGGTCCCACCGTGGCGCTGATGATCGTCGGCGCGTTCTGCGCGGCCGTGCTGCCCGCGACGACCCGCGCACCGCTCGCGCTGATCGCGCAGGCCGGCATCGGGCTCGGCTGCGCACCGATCTTCATGGGCCTGCTCAATCATGTGCTGCGCACCGGCCACGGCGCGCGCAACGTGCGCGCGGTCACGACCGCGAGCGCCATCGGCATGGCCGGCGCGCTGCTCGCCGCGTTGCCGCTGAGCCGCGCGACCGCGAGTTTCGGCTGGCGCGTGGTGATCGCCGTGGCGGCACTCGCGATGCTCGTCGCGGCACTCGGCGTTGCCCGCTTCGTCAAGCCGCGCGACGCGCTGGACCGCTCGCGCGAGCGGCGTGCAGCGCACGACACGAAGCCGGCCACGCAACGCACGCCCGGCAGCCACGCCGCAACGAAACGGCGCGCCGGCCTCTGGACCCTGATGCCCGCGTGTCTCGCGATGTCGGTGGGCAGCACGTTCCGCACGTCTTGGGGCGGCCCGTATCTCGCGGACGTCTTCGGCTTCGACGTGATCGCGCGCGGCAATGCGATGACCGTGACCAGCGTGGTCGGAATCGTTGCGTCGTTCGGCATTCCGCTCGCGGTGCGGTTTCTGTCGCCCAAACGGATCGTGCTCGCGTGGCTGATCGCCGGGATGCTGGCGGCGCTCGCGCTGGCGTGTGTGCCGGCCGGCAGCGCGGCGGTCAGTGTCGCGCTGATCTGCGTCCTGTTTTCCGTAGGCTCGATTCATCCGCTGGTGATGTCGCAGGCGCGCTCCATCATCGCGCCTCACCGGCTTGGTTTAGGTCTCGGACTGCTCAATAGCCTCGTGTTTCTCGGCATCGCGCTGGCGAGCAGTTGCTTCGGCTGGATCGCGGGTGTCGCGAAAGCGTCCGGTCTGACGAGCGCCGCGACCTACGCGTGGCTGTTCGCCGTGACGGTGTTGCCGCTGGCGGCTGGCGCCGCCGTGTATTTTTTCAGTCCGGCGATGACGGCAGCAGCAGACCGTGATACAGCCCGCACCTGATTTCGGCACACCCATCGTTATGAAGAAAAGGCCTTAAATCAAGGCCTCAAATCAATTCGAAATATTTCCCGAAACGCAGCACCGGATGACGATATGCCATCCTTATTATTTCCGATGCTGCGTCGCAACGCCCCTCCTTTTCCTGGTATGTGACCCAGCTTCCCGAAATTTGCGGACGCTTGCGTCGAGGTCTACGCTTGCCTGCATAACGACGAGAGCCACACTCTCCATCAGCATCGTGCGAGTGCGCCAGCGCGCTTCGCACAAGGAGACACGATCATGCGTTCACCCGTCTTTTACCGAGCGTTTCTGATTCTTTTCCTCGCCGCGTTGAATACGGTTCTCGCCAGTTGCGGCGGCAGTGCGAGCAGCAGCGGCGCCGTCTCCAACGGCGCGACCGATCCCGGTATCGCACTCGCCCAGGTGCGTTTCATGACCCCGCCGATGGGCTGGAATTCGTGGAATACCTTCGCGTGCAACGACACCGAGGCGATCATCAAATCCGTCGCCGATGCGATTGCGTCGAACGGCATGGCCGCGGCCGGTTATCAATACGTGACCGTCGACGATTGCTGGGTCGGCGGCCGCAACGCGACCACCGGCCAGTTGTATTCGAACGCGACGACGTTCCCCGACGGCATCCAGGCGCTCGCCGCGTACGTGCACAGCAAAGGTCTGAAATTCGGTCTGTACACGTCGGCGGGCACCAACACATGCGCGGGCCTCGCGCACGGCACGCGTCCCGCGTCGTATCCGCCGGGCGTCGGCGCCGGCAGTCTCGGGCACGAAGCGGTCGACGCCCAGACCTTCGCCAACTGGGGCGTCGACTACATCAAGATGGACTACTGCGGCGGCAACCTGAGCGCGTTCCCCGCGATGCGCGCGGGCATCGCGGCCACGGGCCGCACCATGTACCTGAGCATCAACCCGTACAGCGCGAACACGACGCTGACCACCAACTTCGCCGCCGACGGCACGCTCTACGTGCCCGCTTACGCGGACATGTCGCGCATTTCGCAGGACATCTCGGCGAAATTCACCTCGGTCACGTCGATCATCGACACCAGCGCGGCGGACGCCGCGTGGGCCGTGCCGGGCTACTTCAACGACATGGACATGCTCGAAGTCGGCAACGGCATGACCGCGGATCAGGACACCGCTCACTTCGCGATGTGGGCCATGATGTCGAGCGGTCTGAACGCGGGCAACGACGTGCGCAGCCAGAGCGCGGCGACCCAGGCGCTGCTCACGAACAGCGCGATCATCGCCGTCAATCAGGACCCGCTGGCGTTGCAGGCGGTGCTGGATACGCCGGATAGCTCCGCCACGCTGCAGGTCTGGACCAAGCCGCTATCGGCCAACGGCACGCGCGCCGTTGCGCTGCTCAATCGCGGCAGTACGGCCGCGCCGATCACGGTGAACTTCGCGAACCTTGGACTCGGCGGTCCGGTGCAGGCCACCAATCTGGTAAACGGCGCGAGCCTCGGCACGGTGACGCAAAGCCTCACGCAGACGGTACCGGCCACCGGCGTCGTGCTGGTCAAACTCGCCGGCAGCGATCCGGTCGCGGTGAACGGCCCGCTCGCGCCGCAAGGCTGGATCTGGTCCACCGTGCAATCGGGAACGGTCGCGGTGAAGGCGGCCAACGGCGTCTCGCCGCCGGTCGGCGCGACGGCGGCCGGCGCGGTCGTCGTGCATGGATCGAGCTACATCGACGGCATCACGGTCAACGCGCCCGCCCAACTCGTCTACCGTTTGAACGGACGTTGCACGACGTTCCAGAGCGACATCGGGCTCGATGCCGCGGCGCAGGGCGCGGGCACGGTCGACTATCAGGTGTGGGCCGACAATGTCGAGCTATACGACAGCGGTCTCGTCACCAGCGCGACGCCGGTCAAGACGGTGCGCGTCAGCGTCGCGGGCCGCAACTCGCTGCGGCTCGTGATCACGGATGGGCAGAATGGCGTCACCAACGACGTCGCGGATTGGGCCGATCCGTGGCTGTATTGCTCGTGAGCCGTTGCAGCGGTGCGGTGCGTTGCGGAGCGGTGCGGTGCGTCGATACGTGGTGAGCGCCGATGCGCCCGCGTTCACCACGGCACCACTTTGCCGAGATAGTCGAGGTAATGCAGGCCCGAGCGTCCCGCGTAAGCATCGATCGTGTTCAACAGGTTCGGAATGCTTTCCTCGATGCTCAGGCGCGCCTGCGGACCGCCCATATCGGTGCGCACCCAACCCGGCGCCATCAGCAACAGCGTGCGCGGATCGTCGGCATGACGGGCCGCGTAGCTGCGCATGAACATGTTCAGCGCGGCCTTGCTGCCTCGATACACTTCGTAATTGCCGTTGACGTTGTTCGCGATGCTGCCCTGCCCCGACGACATCACGCCGATCGTGCCGCCCGGCCTCACCAGGTCCTGGAACGTTTCGACGACGCGCATCGGACTGAGCGCGTTCGTCACCATCACGCGGACGAACTCGTCGGTGGAGACGTCGGCGATGGTTTCGCGGTCGTCGTTCTTCACGCCGGCATTGACGAACAGCAGATCGATTTCTCGATGCGCGAGCCGTTCGCGCAACGCCGCGACCTGATCGGCGCGCGTGACATCGACGCTTTCCACGTCGAGCGGGCCGGCCAGTTCGCGCAGACGTCCGGTCGAATTCTCGCGGCCGGTGGCGATCACGCGCCAGCCGCGCTTCAGGTATTCGCCGGTCATCGCGAGGCCGAGACCACGCGATGCGCCGATCAGCAAAACGGTTTTCTGAGGCGTCGAAGTACTCATGCTATTTCTCCCTGTAGAGCCGGCGCGCCCTGACGCGTGGACATTCGTTCGCATCGTCGCCGCCGTCGGTCCAGTCAATATAGTCACGTGCCGTTGAAGGCGGAAGGCGCGCCGCGTGCATTGATCACCTGCACCGCACGCCTCGGCTCGTGAATGGCGTTGCGCCCGCCAGCCTGGCTTTGACTCGCGCGATGACGCCCCCGGTGCGCGCCCACGCCGATGTTACGATCGGGCATGCCCGATCCCGACCTCGATCTGAATCTGCTGCCCGCGCTCGACGCGCTGCTCGCCGAAGGCAGCGTGGCCGGCGCCGCGCGGCGTCTCGGTCTCAGCGCGTCCGCGATGAGCCGGACGTTGACGCGACTGCGCACGGCGACCGGCGACCCGCTGCTGGTGCGCGCGGGTCGTCTGATGGTGTTGACCCCTTACGCCGAACAGATCCGCGAACGCACGCGCGACGCGTTGCACGAAGCGCGCGCGGTGCTGCATCCGTCGAACACGGAGCCCGATCTGCCGACGCTGCGCCGCACGTTCAGCATCCGCGCCAACGATGGCTTCGTCGAAGTCTTCGGCTCGGCGCTGATTGCTGCGGTCAGCGCGGTCGCGCCGCGGGTCTGTCTGTGTTTCGCGCCGAAAGCCGAGAAGAACGCCACGCCGTTACGCGACGGCTCGGCCGATCTGGAGATCGGCGTGCTCGGCGAAATGGGTCCGGAGGTACGGGTACAGGCGTTATTCCGCGATCGTTTCGTCGGCGTCGTGAGAACCGGCCATCCACTCGCGAGCGATGAACAACCGGTGCGCGTCGAACGGTACGTTGCCTTCGGTCACGTCGTCGCGTCGCGCCGGGGCCGCACAGGTGGTCCCGTCGACGATGCGCTCGCGGCCTTGGGTTTGGCTCGAACCGTCGTTGCCGTCGTGCCGAGTTTTCCGGCGGCGCTTGCGGTGGCCAGAACCTCGGATTTGATCGCGCTCGTGCCGGCCTCGTTTTTCAGCGCTCAGACGCCGGCCTCCAAAGACGTTTCGTTTTCGCGCGACACGCTCTTCGCATTCGATCTGCCCGTGGCGACGGCGACCATCACGGTGTCGCAGATGTGGCATCCGCGTCTCGAAGCCGATCCGGTTCACCGTTGGCTGCGGCAACTGGTGCTGACGGTTTGCCGCCGGGAGACGCCGCTTTGATGTGTTGAGCGGCGAGCGAGTTTGAGTCTGACCGGAGGAGATTCATTATGTCGACGCTCACGATCAAGGATCGGTGCCTGACGAAGAAACAAGGTGCTTTCCGTTCGAGCTATCGCAAGCTTTGGGCATTTAAAGTCTGGTACGCTCCAGCCTTTGCCGCCTTTTGCCTTCTCGTCGATGGAAACTCCTTTCAATGATCGTGGCGTGTCGGTCACGCGTAACGCACTCTCCGCCGCCGGCCAGGTGTTCCCGCTGCGCGACATTCTCGGCGTGCAGGTCGTCACCGTGCCGAAGAACCGGGTCCTGCCGCTGACGATCTCGTCGCTCGGTTTCGTCGGCGCGATCGTCGGCGCGATACTGCGATCGCCGGTAGGCCTCGTGTGCGGCACGATGCTCGTGGTGGTCGGCTGGCTGACGTGGGCGACGCAGGACATCACTCATCGGCTGATGGTGCAAACCGCGAACGGCGAGCGTGAGGCGTTGATGAGCACCGATCGCGAGTTCGTCGAGCGCGTGGGCGCGGCGGTCGATGAAGCGAAGAGCGCGGCGCGTTAACACGATTTTGATTCGGCCCACGCAGGCTTTTGCGCGTCGTTAAGACGCGTGCCGATAGAGTAGGCGCGTATCCACAACGCGCGCCGCCCCGCCACCCTGGCGCATCGGTGCAATCACGATGCACACCTCCGCCGTCACCTCCGGTTTCGCCACCCCGCGCGCACCGCGCACGACCAGCCGCCGGACCCATCGCGTCGTTCCCCTCGTCATCATCGACGTTACCGTGCCTGGCACATCGTCGGCCGAGGGACGGCGCGCGCTGCACGCGTCGCTTGGCGACGATCTGCGTCTTTACGTCGTCACCGTCGATCAGCAGAACCAGCGCGTGACGTTTCGCGTCGAGGTCACCTCCCGCACGCTCGACGATGTGATCGGCCTGCTGACCACGACGCTCGATCGCGCGACGCTGGGCCGCGCGCAGGATACGGTGATACGGCAGCCGCGCGATTGCTGAGCGCCGGCGGCTGACACGCACACCACTCGATTCCGTTGACACATCTTTGCAAGTGCATCCGGACGGCCCTGTAGAGTCGCCGTTCCCGTCAACGCGTGTCCCCGCCCGCAGGCTCGCCGGCGTCGTGGCTTCATCGCGACGCCACGCGGCTTCACGGCGAAATCGCCGCCCGCGCCGCGCTCTTCGCTGCTCTCGATGCATGGCCTTCGTCTGGGACTCGCCTATTTTGCAAAGCGTGTTCTATGTCCCCGTCGTTCCTGTTCAACGCGATTGCCGTCTTTCTGCATGGTCGAGCGAAAGCGAGTCCTCGTGGTTGCCATCACTGTCGCCATCACTATCGCCTTCGCTATCCCCTTCACCGTCCCACGCGCCTTCATCGCGCGGCAGCGCAGCTCGTCGCCATCATCGGCACGTGTGCCGCGCTGAGCGGCTGCGCCGTCACCTTCCCCACGCCGACACCGCCCGCGTCGACGGCCGCGTTGATCAACGGCGGCAACGACGGCCTGCTGATCCCGCTGCACGTCGAGCGCGCCGACGAAGATCACGCGCGCCTCGGCCTGCCGGTCCAGCTCGACGGCAAATCGCTGTACGTCGCGCTCGACACCGGCACGCAGGGCGTACGCGTGGTGAAGTCGACGCTGCCGGGTACCCGCTACCCGAACGCCGGTCCGGTGACGACGCTGCCGCTCGCCAACGGCGCGCAAGTCTCGGGCGCGGCCGTTACGTTGTCGCTTGGCATCGCCGGGCTAAAGCCGGCCACGATTACCGCGCAAGCCGTGGACAAAGTCGACTGCCAGGCCGGGATGCGACGTTGCGTCGGCACGGACGGTTACACCGGCGAGTTCGGCTGGGCGTTCTCCGGCCTGCTTGGCATTGGCGCCGCGCAGCCGGACGACAGTTGCTGCACGCAACCGCTGCGGGCCCTGCCCGGCAACGTCGGTCAGCGGTATCTGGTGCACGCGAACTTCGCGAAACCTTATCTGGTGCTCAGCCCGTCGAACGGGCTCACGAAGGACTACCTGAGCGTGCCGATGGTCGTCGCACCGGACGGCACGGTGCAATGGCCGCGCGGCTGCGTGAACGTCGCCGACAGGATGACGTTTTGTGCGCCACTGGTGTTCGCGACCGCCAGCACCGACATGATCCGCATCGAAACGGACAAGGCGCCGAACTGGACCGGCGACGACGACATCGGCAAGGTGCTCAAGCGCGGCAACTACAACACGGCGGTCGGCTCGGGCAAGTGGGTGCATCGGTATGACGACGCGCAGGTCACGATCGTCAAGGCGAAACCGGACGCCAACCGTATCGTGATTGGTTTGATGGGCATGCAGAATCTGGACGTGCTGTTCGATTTCCCGCGCCACGAACTGGGTTTGCGCGCGGTAAACGGCAGCGAAAGCCTCGTCCGGTAAACGCGCACGATGACGTCGATCCGGACAGCTCATAGCGACTACGCCGATTTCATCGCGCTCGATGAATCGAGCATCTTAAGTGCGCGGGCGACAACCGTTCAGGTATCCAATACGAATTCGACGTGGTGGTCTGCGACAAGCAAGCGAATTCGGAAGGGTTGCATTTGTGCGACTTGATGGCGCGCCCGATTGGGCTCTCGGTGCTTCGTCCCGATCAGGCCAATCGCGCGTATCAGATTCTGGAGAAGAAGTTTTTTACGGGGTCATCCGGTACCGTTCTGGGTAACGGCTTGAAAATCTTCCCCTAGAAAAGCGAAAGGCCCCAAAGTAGTCTCTGGAGCCTAGCGCCGGCCGCGTAGTCGCAACCCATTTGTCTAGCAACCATAGCGTGGCGAATGGGAGCGCGTCAAGCATGCGCCACGTGACGCTTCATCCCACTGCCAGCATCAACCGCGCAAGTTCACCCCTCACTTGATTTCGAGCGGATTCACATGCCAGATCTCGCGCGCATATTCGCCGATGGTGCGATCCGACGAAAACTGCCCCATACCCGCGACGTTTTCAATCGCGCTTTCCGCCCACGCGCGTTTGTCGACAAAGCGTGCATCGACTTCGTCCTGCGCTTTCGCGAACGCCGCGAAATCGGCCAGCACCATGTAGTGATCGCCCCAATCCACCAGCGTGTGGAAAATGTCGGAAAAGCGCAGCGGATCGTCCGGCGAGAAAAAGCCCGTGCGAATCTGGTCCAGCGCCATGCGCAATTCCGCGTTCTCTTCGTAGATCTGCCGTGGCCGGTAGCCGGTCGCGCGCAGGCTATCCACCTCATCAGCGGTATGGCCGAAGATGAAGATGTTCTCGCGTCCCACCGCGTCGCAGATTTCGATGTTGGCGCCGTCCATCGTGCCGATCGTCAACGCGCCGTTCAGCGCGAGCTTCATGTTGCCCGTGCCCGACGCCTCCGTCCCCGCCATCGAAATCTGCTCGGACAGATCGGCCGCCGGAATGATCAGCTCGGCCACGCTCACGCCATAGTTCGGCACGAACACCACCTTCAGACGATCGCCGATCAGCGGATCGTGATTGACCTTCTGACTGACATCGCCGATCAGCTTGATGATCGTCTTCGCCATCCGGTACGCGGACGCGGCCTTGCCGGCGAACATCACCACGCGCGGCACCCAGTCGCGTTCCGGATTCTCGCGAATCTGGTTGTAACGCACGATCACATGCAGCACGTTCAGCAATTGCCGCTTGTACTCGTGAATGCGCTTGACCTGTAGATCGAACAACGCATCCGGATCGAAGTGCAGTTTCGTATGCTGCGCGAGCCGCTGCCCGAGACGGATCTTGTTCTGCCGCTTCGCCTCGCGGAAAGCATCGATGAATCCGCTGTCGTTGCGCAGCGCGCGCAGCTGTTCCAGTTCGAACAGATCGCTGCGCCAATGCTTGCCGATCTGCTGATCGATCAGCGACGACAGCGACGGACTCGCCTGCGCAAGCCAGCGGCGCGGCGTGATGCCGTTCGTCATGTTGGTGAAGCGCTCCGGATAGATGCGCGCGAAATCCGCGAAGATGTCACGCGTCATCAACTGCGAATGCAGCTTGGACACGCCATTCACCTTGTGGCTCGCGACGATCGCCAGATACGCCATGCGCACGCGCCGCTGCCCATATTCGTCGACGAGCGAAATGCGGCGGATCATCTCGCCGTCGTGACCCGACTGCTCGCTGACGTGCTTGAGAAACTGCGCGTTGATCTCGAAGATGATTTCGAGGTGACGCGGCAGCAAGCGCGCGAGCATCTCCACGTCCCACGTTTCGAGCGCTTCGGGCATCAGCGTGTGATTCGTGTACGAGAAAATTTTCGTCACATGCGACCACGCCTTGTCCCACGGCAGATGATGCACGTCCACCAGCAGACGCATCAGCTCGGGAATCGCCAGCACGGGGTGCGTGTCGTTCAGATGCACCGCCACCTTCTCCGAGAAGCGGCCGAACGTGCTGTGCGTGCGCTGGTAGCGGCGGATCAAATCCTGCATGGTCGCCGACACGAAGAAGTATTCCTGGCGCAGCCGCAGTTCGCGGCCGGCCGGCGTCGAGTCGTCCGGGTACAGCAGGCGCGACACGTTCTCCGACATGTTCTTGGTGTCGACCGCGTTGCGGTAGTCGCCGCGGTTGAACGCGCCGAGATCGAGTTCCTCGGTGGCACGCGCCGACCACAGACGCAGCGTGTTGGTCGCGTCGGTCGCGTAGCCGGGAATCACGGTGTCGTACGCGGTCGCGTTCACATGCTGCGTGTCGATCCACTCGACATGCTCGCCACGCTGCACCGTGCGGCCGCCGAAGTGCACCATGTACTTGATCTCGGGCCGCGGAAATTCCCACGGATTGCCCGCGCGCAGCCAGTAGTCGGGCGCTTCGACCTGCTCGCCGTCGACGATCTCCTGGCGGAACATCCCGTACTCGTAGCGGATGCCGTAGCCGAAGCCCGGAATGCCCAGCGTCGCCATCGAATCGAGGAAACAGGCCGCGAGCCGGCCGAGGCCGCCGTTGCCGAGCGCGGCATCGGGCTCGATATTGATCAGCATGTCCATGTCGACGCCGAGGCTGGCCAGCGCCTCCTTCATCTGATCGTGGATGCCGAGTGCCAGCAATGCATTCGTAAACGTCCGGCCGATCAGGAACTCCATCGACAGGTAATAGACGCGCTTGACGTCCTGTTCGTATTGCAGGCGCGTGGTCTTCATCCAGCGCGCGACCAGCCGGTCGCGCACCGCAAGCGCGGCGGCGTGCAGCCAGTCGTGCGGATGCGCGGTGACGGCGTCCTTGCCGACGCCGTACATCATGCGATTGGAAATTGAGCGCCGTAGCGCGTCGACGGTACTGTTGAGCTGGTCGAATTCCAGATCGACGGTTGTCATCGAAGCCTCCGGTTAAGAGCGACGCGACAGGCGCGAACCGCACAGGTGACGGACGGGAGGCGCGTGCCGGTCAGGCGGGTTAAGAAACAGAGTAGGACATTTTACGGCCACCGGACACCGGCGAACGCGAGCGGAACCAGACGCACATGCCATGCCCGACGCTGCACGTTGCGATGCGGGTTATGCGCACGCGGGCGGTGCATGCCGCGATGGGCGGGCACTGCCCGCGTGCATGAACTCGCCAATCGGGCGAGCGTGCGGCGATCGTAAAGAATCTGAACGTGATTCAAGGTCATGACGAAGGTCACGAATGTCGTGCCTCGTCGGCCCATTATTTTTTCTACGCATGACGTGCGGATGAAGCAGTGGGTCCATCGGATGCGTGGTCAAATCGGCTCGCCTCATCTGCGCAACAGGTGAATGGAAAGCGTTGTGACAGCGCAAGCGCCGCGCAGTTCGGAGACGCGTGACGGGGCTGACCGTTAGTTGCCTTGAGACTGACGCGAGACGTACGCCTGAAGGCGCATCGCCCGCCCGCTCGTCAGCACGTTTTCCATGTCTCTGTAACAATTCACCGGACCACCCCATCGACTATCCCGACGAGCACCGCGTTGTCCGACAAACCCAGCATCCCCTTCCCCGCCGACGGCCCGATGTCCGCCGCCAACCGCCGCGCGATGGCCGCGATCATGCTCGCGGTCGCGCTCGCCACGCTCGACACCGCGATCGCCAACACCGCGCTGCCCGCGATCGCGGCGGATCTGCACGCAGCGCCGGCGGCGTCGGTGTGGATCATCAACGCATACCAGCTCGCCATGGTCGCGACGCTGCTGCCGCTCGCCGCGCTCGGCGACATCGTCGGGCACCGGCGCATCTATATCGGCGGGATCGCGCTGTTCACGCTGGCGTCGCTCGCCTGCTCGCTCGCCTCGACCCTGCCGATGCTCGCCGCCGCGCGCGTGCTGCAGGGCCTCGGCGCGAGCGCGATCATGAGCGTGAATACCGCGCTGATCCGCTTCCTGTACCCGCCGCATCGGCTGGGACGCGGGCTCGGCACCAATGCGCTGATCGTCGGCGTGTCGTTCGCGGTGGGACCGACGGTGGCGTCGCTGATTCTTTCCGTCGCCACGTGGCCGTGGCTGTTCGCGGTGAACGTGCCGCTCGGTCTGCTGGCGCTGACCTTCGCGTGGCCCGCGCTGCCGCACACCGAGCGCGGCACGCATCAGTTCGATCCCGTCGCCGCGCTGCTCAATGTGATCACGTTCGCCGCGCTGATCTTCGCGCTCGGCGAGGCGGCGCAGCGCGAGCCGGTGCAGTGGGTGCTGTGCGCGGCGGCGGTCGCGCTGGTGTTCGGGCTGCTGCTGATCCGCCGCGAAGCAGGCCACCCGGCGCCGATGCTGCCCGTCGATCTGTTCAAGCGGCCGGTGTTCGCGCTGTCGGCGGTGACCGCGGTGTGCTCGTTCGCCGCGCAGGGCCTCGCGTTCGTGTCGCTGCCGTTCTACTTCGAGGACGTGCTGCATCGCAGCCAGGTGGAAACGGGCTTTCTGATGACGCCGTGGCCGGTCGTCGTGGCGCTCGCCGCGCCGCTGGCGGGCAGGTTGTCGGATCGCTATCCGCCGGGTTTGCTCGGCGCGATCGGGCTGGCGGTGATGTCGGCGGGTATGGCGTCGCTGGCGCTGCTGCCGGCGCATCCGCATGTGCTCGACATCGGCATTCGCATGGCGATTTGCGGCGCGGGCTTCGGCTTCTTCCAGTCGCCGAATCTGAAGGCGCTGATGGCGAGCGCGCCGCCGGAGCGCAGCGGCGGCGCAAGCGGCATCGTCGCGACCGCGCGGCTGCTTGGGCAAACCACCGGCGCGGCGCTGGTCGCGTTGAGCTTCGGCATCGCGGGCCGGCATGGTCCGACGCTGGCGCTCGGCGCCGGCGCTTTCTTCGCAGGCGCCGCGAGTCTGGCGAGCGGCTTGCGATTGCTGGCGCCGTCGCATCGGGCCGGGACGCCGGCGAAAGCGGCCGTGAAATGAAGCCGGAATGCGGCGACCAGGTTGCCCCTTGAAACGCAAACGGGCGCGCTGCGAAAACAGCGCGCCCGTTTGCGTTATACGGCGATGCGATTTGATGCGATCGATGAGCGACCGGTCCGCTCATCCGCCTAGTTCGCGGCGAAATACCCCTTCACCGCGCCGATGAACGTATCGATATCCGCGCGCGACACGTCCTTGTGCGTGACGAAGCGCGACGCGTACAGCATCTGCGTGAGAATGCCGCGTTCCTTGAGCCACGCTTCGAGCGGCGCGCAATGCTGCTGCGGAAACTGCGCGAACACCATGTTGGTCGCGACCGACTGCACCTTCACTCCGCCAATGCCCTCCAGCCCCGCCGCCAGATGCGCGGCGTGCGCATGGTCGTCGGCGAGACGCTCGACGTTGTGATCGAGCGCATACAGACACGCGGCCGCCAGCACCCCGGCCTGCCGCATGCCGCCGCCCAGCACCTTGCGCCAGCGGTGCGCAACGTCGATCAGCGCCTTGCTGCCGACCAGCACTGATCCGACCGGCGCGCCCAGCCCCTTCGAGAAGCACACCGACACGGAATCGAACGGCGCGCACAACGCCGCGACCGGCGTGCCCGACGCGACGGCCGCGTTGTAGACGCGCGCGCCGTCGAGGTGCGCCGAGAGTCCGTGACGACGCGCGAGCTGCACGGCTTCGTCGACGTAAGCCGCCGGCAGCACCTTCCCGCCAATGGTGTTCTCCAGCGCCAGCAGCCGCGTGCGGGCGAAGTGGTCGTCGATCGGCTTGATCGCGGCGGAGATTTTCTCGAGCGGAATCGAACCGTCCGGCGCGTTTTCGAGCGGCTGCGGCTGGATGCTGCCCAGCACCGCCGCGCCGCCGCCTTCGTATTTGTAGGTATGCGCCAGCTGGCCGACGATGTATTCGTCGCCACGCGCGCAGTGCGCCATCAACGCGGCCAGATTGCTTTGCGTGCCGCTTGGGAAGAACAGGCCTGCTTCCTTGCCGGTGCGCTCGGCGAGCGTGGCCTGCAGACGCAGCACGGTGGGGTCGTCGCCCCAGACGTCGTCGCCGACTTCGGCGGCCGACATGGCCGCGAGCATCGCCGGGGTCGGACGGGTTACGGTATCGCTGCGCAAATCGATCATGGTGTGTCCCTGTGCGTCTCGTCTATGGATGACAGCCTGTGCCAGACGGCGGCGACGGAGCAATGCGACGCCGGCTGGTGAGCCACACAGTGTATTCAATTCAGGCGGCGCTGAGAAACGCCGTTCAAAATCCGCGCCGCCTGAGATCAGGCCGAACTCAGCCTGAGTTCAGCCGCCCGGCGTCATCCGCCCGACTTCGGCAGCCATGCGAGCGGATCGACCGGCTGGCCGTTCTGACGCACCTCGAACTGGATCGACGCGACGCCGCGGCTATCCACCCCCACTTCGCCGATGGTCTGCCCTTGCGCGACCGCGTCGCCTTCCTTGACGAGCAACGTGCTGTTCTGACCGTACGCGGTGATCAGCGAATCGTCGTGCTTGATGATGATGAGCGGCCCATACGCCTCGATGCCGCTGCCTGCGTACACCACGCGACCGGTGGCGGCCGCCTTGACCGGATCGCCCGGCCGGCCGCCGATCACGATACCGTTCGATTTGCCCGGCGCGAAATTCTTCAGGATCGGCCCGCGCAACGGCCATTGCAATACGCCCGGCTGCGGCCCCGCCGACGCGACGGACGGATTCGGCGTCCCATTCGGCACCGCCTGCGCCGAGGCGCCCGGCGCGCCGTTCTGGCCGATGCCGACCGGCGGCGTGACGACGCTGCCGGAGGCCATCGGCGGCGACACTCGCAGCACTTCGCCGGGGCTGACCGCGGCGTTGATCGGCAGACCGTTCCACGACGCGATGTCCTGCGTCTTGCGGCCATACGCCGACGCGATGGCGGGCAGCGTATCGCCGGGGTTCACCCGGTAGAAACCGGCCGGTACGGGAACCGTGTTGAGGGTTGTCGGACGGGAGGGCGCGCTGCTGTAGAACGGCGTGCTGTCCCACGGCATCGTGGTGCAACCGCCGAACAGCAAGCCCAGCGCGGCTGCGGCCAGCAACCGTGATCCCGTCAAAGGCCATTCTCTTGTCATGTGATTTTCCTCGACACTCTGGTTCAATCGGATTCAATCAGCCCCAAGCATTTGCCATGCCGCGAGCGGCGCCCTTCCGGCGACGGTCGAAGCACGCTGGACACCGGACGGCACGGCATTTTTGCGCTGGCCCTATTATAGGTCCGGCGGCCGGCGGAGACCGTCGGCGAGGCGGCGCCGGTCGGCCCAGTGGCGCTTTGACGCTATGCTTTCCGATTCATGTGACCATTGAAACCACGCGGCCCTCACCTATACTCAGTCAACCTGCGCGCAGCGCGCCGAACGACCATGCCTGGAACCTGCGAGGAGTTGGGGATGAACAAAGCCACCTTTCTGGCCGTGCAGTTGAACGTCGACGACATTACGGCATCGCCCGGTCTGGTCGAACTGCTGAATACGCATCTGGTTTTCGCCGCCGATGTGGCCGAAGCCGCCGACGCGCTGGTGCAACTAGCCAGCATCGCGGGTTTGTCGAGCGGTGTGGAAGCGAGCGTGGAAATTCCCGCGCTGGCGATCGAGCGGCTGCGCGAGGCGCTCGACAACCTCAGCGGCTACGACGAATCCTGGCTGCTCGCACTCGAACCGAGCCGCGCGTTGTTCGACGAGATTGGCCGTCGGCATCGCTCGTTGCATTGACCGAAGAATGAGTAGCGCGAGGGCGCGAACGAACGCATCACGCAACGCCAGCGGGACCACCACAGGACACCGCCCGTAAACGACAAAACGCCGTCCGGTTCGACCCGGACGGCGTTTTCATTTGCTGCGCCTCGATCGATCCGACCGAGACATTCGGCGCGACCGGTCTACTCCCGGTCGCCGCGCGACTGGCAATTAGTTGCCGAAGTACACCGAGTTGCGATCGTTGCCGTGCAGCGGGCTACCCGATTGCGACGTACCCACGGCCGGCGAACCGTAGCCGCTGTTCGCAGCCTGGGCGGTGCCGTTCTGCGCGTCGACGCGAGCTTGCGCGGTTTGCAGGTTTTCCGGGTAGTTGATGTGATCGCCCACCGGGTTGTAGCCGGCCTTTTCGAGTTGCACCAGTTGCGAGCGGACTTCGGCGCGGGTCAGCGGCTGGTTCGACTGAGCGAACGAAACGGCGGGAGCGGCCAGAGCGGCGATGGCAACGGTAGCGGCAACTGCAGAGATAAGGGATTTCATGATGTAAACCTCCAGAACTTGTTGTTAATGCGCGTTGGACTTGTTGTTCCGTAGCGCTTAATGAGAAGTTTAGGAGCGTCGACATCTAGGGGAAACCCCTAAAACGACGAAACTCTATTTCGAATTTCGCAACAGTTTTCGTTGTACGGGGCCGCCAACCTATCTGATCAATAGCTTTCAGCAATAATTCATCGCGCTGAAATTTTTACTGCATTTCAAACACTTGCCGCCCGCGAATGGCAAATCGAGCGGCCGGCGACCCGGCGGCTGGCGTTCCAGCGGCCGGCGATTCGGCGGCCGCCGATCCGGCGGCCGGCGCACCGCGCCAGCACCCGCCGGACCGCCCGATTCAAACGCCCGCGCTTAGCTCCAGTTCGCGTGGAAGCTGCCCGGCTTGTCGATGCGCTCGAACGTATGCGCGCCGAAGAAGTCGCGCTGGGCCTGCACGAGATTGGCCGGCAGACGCTCCGAACGATAGGCATCGAAATACGCGATCGCCGACGCGAACGCCGGCACCGGCACGCCCGCATTCACCGCCGCCACCACCACCTCGCGCAACGCAGCCTGGTAGTTCTTCGCGATGTCGCGGAAGTACGGATCGAGCAGCAGATTGGCGATCGCCTTGTCCTTCGTGTAGGCGTCCGTGATCTTCTGCAGGAAGCGGGCGCGGATGATACAGCCGGCGCGGAAAATCTTCGCGATCGTGCCGTAATCCAGATCCCACTTGTACTCTTCCGACGCAGCGCGCAGTTGCGCGAAGCCCTGCGCGTACGAGATCACCTTGCTGAAATACAGCGCACGGCGCACCGATTCGATGAAAGCGTCGCGCTCGGCGCCGAGCGGCTTGGCCTGCGGCCCTTCGAGCACCTTGCTTGCGGCCGCGCGCTGCGTTTTCAGCGACGACAGCACACGCGCGAACACCGCTTCCGTGATCAGCGGCAGCGGCGCGCCGAGGTCGAGCGCGTTCTGGCTGGTCCATTTGCCGGTGCCCTTCTGCGCCGCGCGATCGAGAATCACGTCGACCAGATCCTTGCCGGTTTCATCGTCTTTCTTGCCGAAAATCTTCGAGGTGATTTCGATCAGATAGCTGTCGAGTTCGCCCTGATTCCACTCGGTATAGACCTTGCCGAGTTCTTCGTTGGACAGCCCCACCACCTGCTTGAGCACTGCGTAGCTTTCGGCGATCAACTGCATGTCGCCGTATTCGATGCCGTTGTGCACCATCTTCACGAAGTGGCCGGCGCCGTCCGGTCCCATGTAGGCGACGCACGGTTCGCCGTCCGGCGCCTTGGCGGCGATCTCGGTGAGGATCGGCGCGACCAGGTCGTACGCGTCGCGCTGGCCGCCCGGCATGATCGACGGGCCTTTCAACGCGCCTTCCTCGCCGCCCGACACGCCCGTGCCGATAAAGTGCAGGCCGGACTTCGCGAGGTCCTGGTTGCGGCGGATCGTGTCGGTGAAATGCGTGTTGCCGCCGTCGATCAGGATGTCGCCCTTTTCCAGCAGCGGCTTCAACTGATTGATGGTGGCGTCGGTGCCTTCGCCGGCCTTGACCATCAGCAGAATACGGCGCGGTTTTTCCAGCGACTCCACGAATTCTTCCAGCGTGAAGGCCGGCACCAGTTTCTTGTCCGGATATTCGGCGATGAGTTCGTCGGTTTTCTCGCGGCTACGGTTGTACACCGACACCGCGTGGCCGCGGCTCTCGATGTTGAGCGCCAGATTGCGGCCCATGACCGCCAGCCCCACCACGCCGATTGCCTGTTTGCCCATGTGAATTCTCCAGAGTCCAATAAATGACGGGACGTCGCGCCGGATAGAAACGTGGGCGGGACGTCGAGGGTGAAAGAATAAAAGAAATGCCAACTCGCCGCTCGGTGGCGCGCAGCGTGCGTCCCAACCGGCCTGCTTCTCGACCTGCTACGCGGCCTGTTTCCTGAATACCAGGCTGAAGTTATTGGCCGGCATCGCGACCGGCTCCTCGCAGACCAGCCCGGCCGAAGCGCCCAGCGCGATCACCGTCTCCATGTCGCGCACGCCCCATGCCGGGTCGCGGCTGCGCAGTTGCTGATCGAACGCTTCGTTGCTCGGCGCGGTATGCAGGCCGCCGCGCCGGTATGGGCCGTACAGATACAGCACACCGCCATCGTGAAGACGCCGGGCCGCGCCCGCGAACAGCGCCTCGGTCGCGCTCCACGGCGAGATGTGAACCATGTTGATGCAGATGACCGCGTCGAGCACGTCCACGCCCCAATCCGTTCGATGCACGTCGAGCGCCAGCGGTGCGCGCAGATTCGGCAAGCCGCTGTGCGCGATCCATGCGGCGATCGACGCGCGCGCATCCGCGTCGGCGTCGCTCGGTTGCCAGTCGAGACCGGGCAGCGCGCCGGCGAAGCAGACCGCGTGCTGGCCGGTGCCGCTCGCGATTTCGAGCACGCGGCCGACGGCCGGCAAGGCCTCGCGCAACACGGCCAGGATCGGCTCGCGATTGCGTTCGGCGGAGGGCGAGCGTTGCCGCAGCGCGAAGTGAGGGTCGGTCATGATCGTTCAGTAAAGCGTGGTATGCACCCGCTCGGCGAGCTCGCGGTCGTAGCTCGCCGCATCGAAATGCGCGCCGTTGATGCGCTGATGCATCTGCCCTGCGCTTGGCAGGCGCGAACGCTCGACATGACGCGACGGATCCCACAGTTTCGAACGCACCAGCGCTTTCGAACAATGAAAATAGACCGCTTCGACGTCGATCAGCAGCACGGTGCGCGGCAGTTTACCTTCGACGGCGAAACTGTCCAGCCATTTGTCTTCGTTGGTGATGCGCCCGCGGCCATTCACCCGCAGACTTTCGCCGACACCCGGGATCACGAACAGCAACGCCAGTTGCGGTTGCACGATCACATTGCGCAGACTGTCGATGCGATTGTTGCCCGGGCGATCCGGCAGCGCGAGCGTATGCTCGTCGATCACGCGCACGAAACCGGGCGTATCGCCGCGCGGCGAACAGTCGAGCCCTTCGGGCCCGGCCGTGGCGAGCACGACGAACGGCGCGACTTCGATGAACGCGCGGTAGTCTTCGTTGATGTACGGAATCTCCTTGCGTACCGCGCGTTCCTGCGGCTGGCCATAGATGGCTTCGAGTTGTTCGATCGTCGTCAACATCGGCGTTCCCTTCGGTTTATCGAATTACGGCTCCAGCGCGAGCCGCCCGGCCAGCGCGGTCAGCGTGTCGGCGCACGGCGCCGCGAGTTTCAGCGACAGCAGCGGATCGGCGCGCGTGCGTCCGAGATTGATCGCGGCAATCGGCTTGCCCAGCTTCTGCGCCCACACGCAGAAGCGGTAGCCTGAATAGACCATCAGCGAGGAACCGGCTACCAGGACCGCGTCCGCGGCGTCGAGCGCATGCGAGGCCGCCTCCACGCGCTCGCGCGGCACGCTCTCGCCGAAGAACACCACGGCGGGTTTCAGCAGGCCGCCGCAGTTCGAACAGGCCGGCACGCGAAACGTATCGAGCGCGTGCCATTCGAGATGCGCATCGCCATCCGCCGCGGTTTCCGCGCTGACGTTCAGCAGCGCGGGATTGTCGGCTTCGAGCGTCTGCTGGATCGACGCGCGCGAATGCTGCATCCCGCAATCGAGACACGTCACGCCGTCGATGCCGCCGTGCAGCTCGATCACGTTGCGGCTACCCGCGCGCTGATGCAAACCGTCGACGTTCTGCGTGACCAGCGTCGGCACATGACCGGCCGCTTCGAGCCGTGCGAGCGCGACGTGCGCGGCATTCGGCTGCGCGTTCGCGACCACCGGCCAGCCGACCATGCTGCGCGCCCAGTAACGCTGACGCATCGCTTGCGTGCCGAGAAATTCCTGCACGGTGATGGGCGGCGAGCGCTTCCATTCGCCGTTGTCGTCGCGATAGCCGGGAATGCCCGAGTCGGTGCTGATGCCCGCGCCGGTCAACACGAAAAGGCGCGGATGACGCTGCACGAAACGATGCAGGTCGTCGAGCGTGTGCGGGTCGCTCTGGAGATCGGAAGACGCGGCTTGAGGGTCGGTCATGACGAAAGCGGTGGAGTCTGGGCCTGTGGGTGGAAGCCGGTGCGGGCAATCTATCCGGACTTGCGGCGCGGATGCGTGCCGGCGCGAGCCTTGCGGGACACGGGCGGCGACGCGTCGGCAAGCTGTCTCGCCTGTCGCGCCTTCCACTGCGCCAGCGCGGCTGCGTAGCGTTCGAGCGCTTCGTCGTAGAGATCGAATACGCAAGGGTTGCAGCCGCTGTGACAACAATCGTCGAGATCGGGTTGCACGGGTGGGACTGGCTGCGGGTCGTCGCTGGGTGGGGCGCTTGACACGGCGAATCGCTGTCCGTCGAGGAAAGTGCCCAGTATAGGTTGAAGTCCTGTGTGAAGGTGTGACAGCAGGCGGGCGACGCCGCAAGTCTCGCCCGCTACCGTCTTCGCCGCGCCAACGCGTCAGCCGCGTCCCACGAACGGCATCTTGCTCGCCATGATCGTCATGAACTGCACGTTCGCCGACAGCGGCAATCCGGCCATGTGCAGCAGCGCGTCGGCAACGTGCTGCACATCCATCAGCGGTTCGGCGGCGATCTCGCCGTTCGCCTGCGGCACGCCACGCGCCATCCGTTCGGCCATTTCCGTTGCCGCGTTGCCGATGTCGATCTGCCCGCACACGATGTCGTGCTTGCGGCCATCGAGCGACACGGCCTTGGTGAGCCCGGTGATCGCATGCTTGGTGGCCGTGTACGCGATGCTGTTGGGCCGCGGCGCGTGCGCCGAGATCGAACCGTTGTTGATGATGCGGCCACCGCGCGGCGTCTGCGTTTTCATCAGACCGAAGGCCGCGCGCGTGCACAGGAACACGCCGGTCAGATTGGTATCCACCACCGAGCGCCATTCGTCGACATCGAGTTCGTCGATCTCCACGGGCGAGCCGTTGCGACCCGCGTTGTTGAACAGCAGATCGAGCCGGCCGTATCGTGCGCGGATCGTGTCGAACAGGGCGGCGACGCTGGTGGCATCGGTGACGTCGCAGGCTACCGCAAGCGCGTCGCCATTGAAACGCTGGGCTTCGGCCGCGAGCGCATCGAGCGGCGCCTGACGGCGGCCCGCCAGTACGACGCTGTAGCCATGTTCCAGCAGCTTGAGCGCGCACGCACGGCCGATGCCGCTGCCCGCGCCGGTCACCAACGCGACTTTCCTGTCTTGTGTTGAAGTTACCGCTTTAGTTTCAGTTGCCGTCTTATTTACCGCTTCGTTTACCGTCACGACTCATCTCCTCGGTATATATCGCCATCCCATTGCCACGATTCGGACAATCAGTCCACACCACCGTCTTTCATCACGCTTTCACGCCCACGGATCCCGCCTATAACCTGTGTCGCTTCATGCATCGATGGTATCGTTCGCTGTTCCGCGCCGCACGCGCGACTCAAGCCCTTCCCTGGACGGAGGAAGGCAGACCGGAAGTACGCTTTATGACTGAACATCCCTCGCCGCCCAACGCCGCGGCTCACGCTGTGTCCACGCCGACGCGCTGGCCGCGCACCGGCTATCCCGCGATGCTCACGGCCACCGCCGTCTGGCACGTCGTCGTGCTGGCCGGCTGGCTGGCGAAGCCGGCCGCGTGGCCGTGGTGGCTGGCCGCGATCTTCGCGAATCACGCCGTCTTCACGATAGCCGGCCTGCTGCCGCGCACCTCGCTGCTCGGCCCGAACTGGACGCGCCTGCCCGACAGCGCGCGCAATGCCGACGCGATTGCGCTGACCATCGACGACGGTCCCGATCCGCGCGTCACGCCGTTCGTGCTCGATCTGCTCGACACGCTCGGCATCCGCGCGACGTTCTTCTGTATCGGTTCGAAAGCGCAGCGCTATCCGGACCTCGCACGCGAAATCGTGGCGCGTGGTCATGCGCTCGAAAATCACTCGCAGGTCCATGTGCATACGTTTTCGGTGTCGTTCCCGGGCACGCTCGCGCGCGAGATCGGCGCCGCGCAACGCACGCTCGAAACCTTGAGCGGCGAACGGCCGCTGTTTTTCCGCGCGCCGGCCGGCTTGCGCAACATTTTTCTCGAACCGGTGCTGCGCAAACTCGATCTGCGTCTGGCTGCATGGACACGGCGCGGCTACGACACGCGCGAGCGCGATCCGGACGCGGTGACGCGGCGCCTGCTCGACGGCCTCGCCGCGCGCGACATTCTGCTGCTGCACGACGGCAACGCCGCGCTCACGCGCGATGGCCTGCCGCTCATTCTCGCGGTGCTGCCGCGCCTCGCCGAAGCGGCGCGTGCGCAGCAGCTGCGTTTCGTGACGCTGCGCGACGCGCGCGATACGTGATGCCATGCGTGATGCCATGCGTGACGCGATGCGTGATGCAATACAAGCGGCGGCCGTGAAGCGCACGACGCGCACGACACGCACGCCGCCCGACGCTGAAAGCCTGAAGCCGCGTCCCCCCATCCTCATCCGCTACACGCGGAAATCCGCCGCCATATCCTCTTCGGTACGCGCATCGAGCTCGCCGTTACGGCAGGCCTTGAGAAACACGTCGTAATCGCGCTCGACCTGATCCGCGTAAGCCATCGCGTACCCGGTCAGCGCCTCCGCGAACTGATCGCCGCGCCCGATATACGCGCCGATCTCGATCGCCTGACCGCTCGCCTTCGCATGCGCGCGCGCCATGATCCAGCCGCACAGGCGCGCGTAACCTTCGAGCAGATCGGTATCGAACAATTCGATGTTCGCCGACAGCTTCATGTCGCGCAGCTGGCGGAAATAGAAATGACGTCCCGACGGCCCCGTCGCCCAGCCGAGAAAAATATCGCTGGCGGCCTGCAATAAGCGCTGGCCTGCCACCACGCGTTGCCCTTCATGCTTCTGCGCCGGCGCCTTGTGATACTGCGCGATCACCGACTTGCGCGCTTCCTTGATCTGGATGAACAGCGGCTTGCCCATGTGATCGACATTGAGCAACACGAGGCAACGCGTGCCGACGCTGCCCACGCCCACGACCTTGAACACGAGATCCTGCGCGGTGAAATGACCGAGCAGTTCGCGCCGGTCGTGCGACAACGTGCCCAGATAACCGGTCCACATGCGTTCGATCAGCGTGCGCCAGTTGCCGATGGTGAACCAGTCGTCTTCCTCGGCGAACAGCGTGTTCGCGCCGTGCACGTGAAACAGCGCCGGCGGCGCGTCGCGAATCGTCCACGTCTCGCCGTCGAACTCGGCCATTTTTTCGAGCAGACTTTCGTGCGTGCGGCCCGCCGCTTTCTCCATGCCACGACGCACCGCGCGGCGGCGCTCCGGCGTCAACGCGGTTTCCGCCATCAGGTCGAAGGTAATGCGGTCGTACCAGAGTTCGAGCGCGCCGCATTGCGCGTATTGCGCCATGCGATCGCGGTAGGTCGTCACGGCCGTCATCACCAGATTTTCCGCCGTACCGCGGCTCAAGCGCATATGACGCGCGGCCACCACGAAGCTCGCCGTCAAGCGCTTCAGATCCCATTCGAAAGGACCGGTCGCCACTTCGTCGAAGTCGTTCAGGTCGAACACGAGCTGCCGCTCGGGCGTGGCGAAGCCGCCGAAGTTCATCAGATGCCCGTCGCCGCAGATCGTCATGGTGAGGCCGGTGTCCTGCACCTTGCTGAGATCGTGCGCCTGCAGGATCGCGGTGCCGCGAAAGAAGGTGAACGGCGAGACGGCCATGCGCCCGTAGCGCAGCGGCACGAGATTCTCGACCCGCCCCTCGCTGCTTTGCCGAAGTAACGCCACCGGGTCGCGGTGCAGGTCGCCGACCGCTTTATGGCTCGATCGTTTCGAGTGTTCGCGGGCGGCACGGCCACGGGCCTCCCGTTCGGCGATGGTGCTGGCTTTCATGCTCTTCTCCGGTTGTGTGAGTCTTCACGATCATCGGTTACAGAGACTGCTGCTGCGGGCACGGCAAGGCGGAACGTCCGGCGGGCGAAGCGGCCAGGAAAGGCCGTCGTCACGAAGCGGTAGCCATGCTAGCAGACCGATCGGTAAAAAGGTGGCGCTACGCGTTTTGCATGCCGCTTTGCTTCCTGTTTTGCTTCCTGCTAAGCATGCCGCGACAGGACCGGTTGCGGCCGCAACCATCGTCCGCACGCGGGCATATTTACCGGAAACACATGAACAAACTAACTATCTGGTGAATTTTCGTTATTTGATGGAAACCCGCACTTCAGCAAGAGGGATTCGAGCCGTTTACCAGTACATGCAAAACTTTTCGTGACGTGCGAAAAACCCCTTTAAATAGGGCCTGTTCTGAGCGAGTGTGTTCGCTCCGCGGCACGCGAAACCATCGGAGAAAGTATGTTTGTTGCAATCGGCTGGGTGCTGGTCCTGGGTTCCGTGATCGGCAGTTTCGTCGGCGTGGGTGGGCATCTGCCGGCACTCGTACAGCCGTTCGAACTGCTGTGTATTTTCGGCGCGGCAATCGGTGCGTTCGTGGTGAGCAACCCGACCTCGACACTGAAGAAAACCATCAAGGCGCTGCCCTCCTGCTTCAAGGGCGGCGGCTACACGAAAGAGAAATATCTCGAACTGATCGCGTTGCTGTACGAGCTGCTGCAGAAGGCCCGCAAGGAAGGGATGATGTCGCTCGAAGCCGACGTCGCCGCCCCCGAGGAAAGCGTGATCTTCCAGAAGTACTCGCACGTGCTGGAGGATCATCATCTGCTCGACTTCATCGTCGACTATCTGCGCATGATGTCCGGCGGCAACGTCAACGTGCTCGAAGTGCAGGACCTGATGGATGAAGAGCTGGCCACGCATCACGCGGAAAGCTCGGTCGCGGCCAACGCGATCCAGAAGATGGCCGACGGCCTGCCTGCCTTCGGTATCGTCGCCGCGGTGATGGGTGTGGTCCACACGATGGGTTCGGTCGGCGCGCCGCCCGCCGTGCTCGGCGAGATGATCGCCGGCGCGCTGGTCGGCACCTTCCTCGGCATTCTGCTCGCGTACGGTTTCATCGGCCCGGTCGCCGATCTGCTGAACGCGAAGGGCCGCGCCGAAGCGAAGCCGTATCAATGCGTGAAGGCGGTGCTGCTCGCGTCGCTGTCCGGCTACGCGCCGCCGATCGCCGTCGAGTTCGGCCGCAAGGTGCTGTTCACCGCGGATCGTCCGAGCTTCCAGGAACTCGACGACGCCGTGCGCGCCACCAAGATGCCGAAGCCGGCATCGGCCACCTGACGCGGAGCGGCATCATGAGCGAAAGAAGATCGCGCGCGTCGCAACAGGTGGAGACGCCTGCGCCGGTCATCGTGCGCCGCTCGCGCAAGGGCGACGATCACGGCGCGCATCACGGAGGCGCCTGGAAGATCGCGTATGCCGACTTCGTCACGGCGATGATGGCGTTCTTCCTGCTGATGTGGCTGCTCGGCTCCACCTCCAAATACGACAAGCAGGGCATCGAAGATTACTTCAACACGCCGCTGTCGAGCCTGCTCGGCGGCAACGAAGGCAGCGCGGCGGCGCGGCCGAGCGTGGTGCAAGGCGGCGGCCGCGACATTTCCGACACGCGTCCGGGCGACGGCAAGAAAACCCAGACGCAGCCGACGCCGCCCGCCACTGTCGCGCCGACCGTGGCGCCCGCGGACGCGGCCCGTCTCGAACAACTGAAGGCGAAGCTCACCGCGCTGATCGAACAGAGCCCGACGTTGAAGGCCTTCAAGGATCAGATCCGTATTTCGATCACCAACGAAGGGCTGCGCATCGAGATCGTCGATTCGCAGAACCGGCCGATGTTCGCGTCCGGCAGTTCGAAGCTGCAGCCCTACGCCGTGACGATTCTCACGCAGATCGGCGCGGCGCTGAACGACGTCGACAATCGCATTTCGATTGCCGGTCATACCGATGCGGTGCCGTACACCGCCGGACCGGAAGGCTATTCGAACTGGGAGCTGTCGTCCGAACGCGCGAACGCCGCGCGCCGCGCGCTGGTGGCGGGCGGCATGCACGGCGAGAAGCTGCTGCAGGTGCGCGGTCTCGCGGACGTGCTGCCGCTGAACAGCCAGGTCGCTGATGAGCCGACCAACCGGCGCATCAGCATTCTGGTGCTGAACAAGGCGGCGGAACTGGCGTTCTTCCACGACGGCGGCCGCACCTCGATCGACGAAGCGACGCCGGCGAGTTCGGCGATTCCGGCGGTCGTGCAGCGTCTGCAACCGGTGACCGGCTCGCATAGCACGCCGTAATACCGGCAGGGGTCGCGTATGCCGCGACTTGAGGGCGAGCGATCGATAACGCACACTTCGCGGCCACGGTGGCGCGTATAAAATCGATCGCATGCGCCCTGCTCTTCATTCGCAACGGGAGCCCGATCTTCCGCTGCATACGCCCAGTGTTTCGTCGGTGACGTTAGCGGCGATCATTGCGTTCATCGCGTGGATCGCGATTGTCGCGCTCGCCGAAGCGACGTTGTACCGCACACTCGCGCGCGGTCTGAGCGTGCTCGACGGGCTGGCCCGGATGAGCAGCTATCTCACGAATCTGACGGTGCTCGCCTGCGCGGTCTGTTTTACCTGCGTGGCGCTGCGCACGCGCGGTTCGCCGCTCGCGCGCTTCTTCCGGCAGCCGACCGTGATCACCGCCGTGGTCGGCTACATGGTGTTCGTCGGCATTGCGTACAACGTGCTGCTGCGCGGCTGGTGGACGCCGACCGGCTTCCGGATGCTGCTCAACGAATCGCTGCACAGCATCCTGCCGATGCTCTGCGCGCTCTACTGGATCCTGTTCGTGCCGCGCTTCCAGTTGAAATGGCGGCATTGCCTGCTATGGCTGGTGTATCCGCTCGCCTATCTCGCGGTGACGTTTCTGCGCGGCAGTCTGTCCGCTTTCTACCCGTACTACTTTCTCAACGTCGACCGTCTCGGCGTCGCGCATGCGGCGCTCAATTCCGCGCTACTGTTCGGCGGCTTCCTGATGCTGATGGCGGTGTTCGCCGGCATCAATTCGCGGCGAAGGCGCTGAGATGGGCATCGAGGTTCGAGACATGCATTCAGGTGTGTCTCGAATCCGACGCCGCCTCGACGCCATGACGCCTCGACGCCATGACTCTCTGACGCGCGCAACTCCACGCACGCTCCACGTCCCCAATTCCCAGGCTCGCTTCTTGCGCCCCACCAGGTGGACGCGCGCCGCCCATCGCGGGACGGTTCGCGCGAAAGCCTGCGTGACGGCGTTGCCTCGGCAAACGCATCGCGCGTAAATATGACAACGGGAGCAAATACGTATGGACACCAATTCGGCAGCGACCGCGGCAGAAGGCGCGGTCAACGAAGTCGCGGGCAAGGTTCAGGGCGCGGTCGGTGACGTGCTGGGCGACACCGGCACGCAACTGGCCGGCAAGGCGCGCGAACTCACCGGCAAGGCGCAGCAGCTTTGCGCGAACACCACCAGCCTCGTGCGCGAGACCACGGCGGAAAGTCCGTTCACGGCGATGGCGGTCGTCGCGCTGGCCGGCTTCGTCGCCGGCGCATTGTGGGCGCATGGCGGGTCCGATCGCGATTCGCGTCGTTAAGAAATCGCATCGTCACAGAACGCGAGTCGCCAGGCGACCGACGTGACCCGGCCCTCGCCGAATTTATCCCTTCGGCGCAGGGCCATTCAAACTCGAATCGCACCACTCGACCGCCCACGACATCGCACACGCAATGGCATCGCCCTCGCTCGCGAACCCGTCGATGTCACCGGAGTCGTGCGACTGCGCATGTTCGCTTCTGCGCGGCGCACGCGTGATCTTCGCCCTTGCGTAAAAGAGGCCGTCCTCCGCGTGCCGCGCGCGGCAGTCGATATGGAAATGCCGGTAATCGAACTGCATGAACCCTCCTTTGACAAGCGCTTTTCCCCAGGCTTACACGCTGCCTCCGTCGACTCGCCCCGAATCAGCACAGTCCATACCCGCCGATTCAAAGCCGAATCCGCAAAACTGTACTGTGCGAACCGATAGGCATGCCGGACAGACTCGCCCCGGCGTTCGATGCCACGGACCCCGGCCGCCTCGCCAGCGCATCATCAAGTCAGCGCCAGGTTAACGCCGCCAAGATTCGCTTTGCCGTTCGCGTACTTTTTGAATAACGTTGTAGCCACAACGGCATCCAAATTGCTGTGTGAAATCCGTTGGAGCGCGACGCTTCGGATCTCGACGCTTCGCCAGCCTGCATTGACCTTTCAATGGAGTCAACAGAACGTCATGTCCACGCATACCGAACGTCCCGATTCGAGCGACGCGTCCACCTCCACGCCCGAACATCCCGAGCATCCGTCGCGGCGCCGCTTTCTGCAGTCGGCCGGCGCGGTGGCGGCGCTCGGCGCCACCCCGCATCTGCGCGCGCAGACCCAGACACCTGCCGCGCCGCCCGTGCAAACGCGGCAAGCGGTGCCGCCACGTCCGGTCACGCTGACCGTGAATGGCCGCGCCTACACGCTGCAACTCGAACCGCGCGTCACCCTGCTCGACGCGCTGCGCGAATACGCGGGCCTGATGGGCACGAAGAAAGGCTGCGATCGCGGGCAATGCGGCGCGTGCACCGTCCTTGTCGACGGACGCCGCATCAACGCCTGTCTGACGCTCGCGGTGATGCACGAGGGCGCACAGATCACGACGGTCGAGGGGCTCGCCAGCAACGACATGCTGAGCCCGATGCAACGCGCGTTCATCGAGCACGACGCGTTTCAGTGCGGCTACTGTACGCCCGGGCAGTTGTGCTCCGCGACTGCCCTGCTGAACGAATTCCGCAACGGCACGGCGAGCGCGGTCACCGCCGACGTGCGCAGCCGTCCCGCGCAACTCTCCGACGCCGAGATCCGCGAGCGCATGAGCGGCAACATCTGCCGCTGCGGTGCGTACGTGAACATCGTCGCCGCCGTGCACGCGGTACAGAACGGCACGGTGGGCCAGAGTGCCAATGCGGCGGCCGCAGCGGTCGCGGTTACGGTTGCGGTTTCAGCGGATACGGCTTCGATTGCGGCGGCCAGCGTCGCCCACCCGGCGCCAGAAGACCACTCACCCACCCACCGCCACGCCTGACGGAGCGACCAGCATGGATGCGATCTCATACGAACGCGCCGGCGACGTCGCCGGTGCAGTGCGCGCGGCGCAGCAGCCGGGCGCGGTATTCATCGGCGGCGGCACCAATCTGCTCGACCTGATGAAAGGCGGCGTCGCACGGCCGCTACGGCTGATCGATATCACGCACATCGGCGGGCTCGACAGCATTACCACGCAAGCCGACGGCGGCATCCGCATCGGCGCGCTGATGCGCAATAGCGATGCGGCCAATCACGCCCTGGTGCGCGAGCAATATCCGCTGCTGTCGCAAGCGTTGCTCGCGGGGGCGTCGGCGCAACTGCGCAATATGGCGACTGTGGGTGGCAATCTGTTGCAGCGGACCCGCTGCGGCTATTTCTACGACACCGCGTTCACCCAATGCAACAAGCGCATGCCCGGCAGCGGCTGCGCGGCGCTCGACGGCCTGAACCGCACCCATGCGATTCTCGGCGCGAGTCAGCAGTGCATCGCCGTGAATCCGTCGGATATGAGTGTGGCGCTGGCGGCGCTCGATGCCGTGGTGCGCGTGAGCGGGCCCGGCGGCGAACGCAGCATTCCGTTCGCGGAATTTCACCGCCTGCCCGGTGACCGGCCCGACGTCGATACGACCCTGCAGCCCGGTGAACTGATCACGGCGGTCGATCTGCCGCCGCCGCGCTTCAGCACCAACGCGCATTACCTGAAGGTGCGTGACCGCGCCAGCTACGCGTTCGCGCTGGTGTCGGTGGCGGCAGCGTTGCAGATGGACGGCGAGCGCATCGGCGCCGCGCGTATCGCGCTGGGCGGCGTCGCGCATAAACCGTGGCGCGCAAGCGTGGCCGAACAGATGCTCGCGGGGCAGACGCTCACGCAGGCCACGTTGCGCGACGCGGCGGCCGCGGCATTGAGCGACGCGCGTCCGCAACGCGACAATCGCTACAAGGTGCAGCTCGCGCAACGCGCGATCGTGCGTGCAGTGAATCAGGCCGCCGGGCGCGCGGGAGGTGTCGCATGAATCTGATCGGACAGCCGGTCGACCGTATCGACGGTCTGCTCAAAGTCACCGGCGAAGCACGCTATGCCGCCGAATTTCCCGAGGCCCGGCTCGCGCACGCCGTGCTCGTCACCAGCACGATCGCGCGCGGCACGATTGCCTCGATCGACGCGAGCCGCGCGCAGTCGCTGCCCGGCGTGCTGCTGGTGATGACCTACCAGAACGCGCCGCGCCTGCCGAACGGCGGCCGGCCCGCGCTCGCGCCGCCGGCGGGCCGGCGCCTGTCGCTGCTGCAGGACAACGAGGTGCACTACAGCAACGAACCGGTCGCGGTGGTGGTCGCCGACACGCTCGAACACGCGACCGATGCGGCGCGCCAGTTGCGCATCGCGTACCGGGCGAGCGCCGCGACGGTGGATTTCACGCAGGCGAAGCCGACAGCGCACGCACCGATCAGCCCGCAGGGCCGCCAGACCGACACGCAGCGCGGCAGTTTCGACGACGGCATGCAGAGCGGCCCCGTGCAGGTCGACGCGACCTACACCACGCCGATCGAACATCACAATCCGATGGAACCGCACGCGACGATGGCGCGTTGGGACGGTCCGCAACTCACGCTGTACGACTCGACGCAGGGCGTGAGCGGCGCGGCCACGGCGGTCGCCAAGACTTTCGGCCTCGCGCCCGGCGACGTGCGCGTGATTTCGCCGTTCATCGGCGGCGGGTTCGGTTGCAAGGGCTCGTCGTGGTCGCATGTGTCGCTGTGCGCGATGGCGGCGCGGCAAACCGGCCGGCCGGTGCGGCTTGCGCTCGAACGGCCGCAGATGTTCGGCCCGGTCGGCGCGCGGCCGCATACCGAACAGCGCTTCGTGCTGGCCGCGCGCCACGACGGCACGCTGACCGCGATGCGTCACGACAGCATGTCGAATACCTCCGTGATCGAAGACTGGACCGAGACCTGCTGCATGGTCACGCGCATGCTGTACGCGGTGCCGAATCAGGTCACGACGCACCGGATCGTGCCGCTCAATCTCGGCACGCCGACCTTCATGCGCGCGCCTGGCGAAACCACCGGCTCGTTCGGCCTCGAATCGGCAATGGACGAACTGGCGGTCGCGTTGCGCATGGACCCGCTCGCGCTGCGTCTGAAGAATTACGCGGAGCTCGATCCGCAGGAGAACAAGCCATGGTCCGGCAAGTCGTTGCGCGAGTGCTATCAGATCGGCGCGCAAAAATTCGGCTGGTCGCGGCGCACGCCGGCGCCGCGTTCGATGCGCGACGGCAATACGCTGATCGGCCTCGGCATGGCGAGCGCGACGTACCCGGCCAATCGCAGCGAGGCGGCGGCCATCGCGCGCATCCTGCCGGACGGCACGGCGATGGTCGCGTCGGGCACGCAGGATCTCGGCACCGGCACCTACACGGTGATGACCCAGGTCGCCGCCGATGCGCTCGGCTTCGCGCCCGAGAACATTCACTTCGCGCTCGGTGATTCGTCGCTGCCGAAGGCGCCGGGCTCGGGCGGCTCGCAATCGGCGGCCAGCGTGTCGCCCGCCGTGCGCGACGCGGCGAACCAGGCGCGCAGCCAGTTGATCGCGCTGGCGCTGGCGGACGAGGCATCGCCGGTGTTCGGCATCCCGCTGGAGGACATCACGGTGGTCAACGGCTGGGTGACGAGCCGCTCGCAACCCAGCAAGCGCGATCCGGCGGCGGCGATCATCGCGCGCTCGGGCGGCAAGCCGGTCGAGGCGACCTCGACGGTCAAGCCCGGCGACGAGAAGCAGAAGTACTCGTTCCACTCGTTCGGCGCGGTGTTCGTGGAGGTGCATGTGGATGCCGATCTCGGCACGATCCGCGTGCCGCGCGTGGTGGCCGTGTACGACGTGGGCCGCGTGCTGAACCTGAAGACCGCGCGCAGCCAGTTGATGGGCGGGATCGTGTGGGGCATCGGCGCGGCGCTGCAGGAAGAGACGCTGCTCGACACGCGTTACGGGCGCTTCACCAACGCCAATCTCGCCGAGTATCACGTCCCCGTGAACGCGGACATCGATTCGCTCGATATCACCTTTCTCGACCGGCCCGATCCGCATATCAATTCGCTCGGCGTGCGCGGGATCGGCGAGATCGGCATTACGGGCGTGCCGGCGGCGATCGCGAATGCGGTGTATCACGCCACGGGTATCCGGGTGCGCGATCTACCCATTACGCTGGATAAGGTGATGGGGCCCATGCAGGTGTGAGCGCCACGCGCGGCATGCGCGGGCGTTTCGCCGTCCCCGCCCGACCCAAGCCGTGCAATGTTAGACGGCAAGCGCCAATCGCATGGATTGGCGCTTGCCTGTGCATGCGTTGCATCGCACAATCGGACTCATCCTTTCCTCCACCGGTGCCCGCCCCATGGCCTACGCCTCGCTCGCTACCGGCATTCTGCTCGCCGCCGGCTTCGGTTCCCGCTTCGATCCCGAGGGGCTGCACAACAAACTGCTCGCGCGCATGCCTGACGGCACGCCGGTCGCGCATGAGGCCGCGCACCGGTTGCTGCGGGTGACATCGCATGTGCTGGCGGTGGTGCGGCCCGGCTCGGACGCGCTTGCGCGGCTGCTGAACGATGCCGGCTGCCACGTGGTGTTCGCGTCCGCCGCCGAACGCGGCATGGGCGCGAGCCTCGCGGCTGCCATCGACGCGAGCGGCGATGCCGAAGGCTGGATCGTCGCGCTGGCGGACATGCCGCGCATCGACACCGCGACCATCGAAGCGGTCGCGCGCTCGCTCGACGGCGGCGCGTCGCTGGTCGCGCCGTTTTATCAGGGGCAGCGCGGGCATCCCGTCGGGTTCGGCATCGCGCATCGCGACGCGCTGCTCGCGCTCGACGGCGATGCCGGCGCGCGTGCGCTGTTCATGTCGCACGAGGTGACGCGGCTTGATGTGGACGACGCGGGGATTTTGCGCGATGTGGATACGCCGGAGGATTTGGGGAAGCTTTGAGGGATGCAAAACGGTATCGACGGCATGCCGGTCAGCACCTGCGCTACGACACGTTTCATAACGCTCCCGATTCCGGTGCAACGCGCTTCTTGCGGACACGCTGCGGTAATTGCTGGTTCATCAGCGTGAGGCCGATGTCGTCTTGCGACGTATCGAGCAACGTGCCGATCTTGTCCAGTTCGCCGAACACCTGCAGCGCCATAGCAAAGACCCCGATCGGCACGCGCCCATCTCCGTGTTCCATGCGACGCAGCGTGGAAACAGACGTCTGCATACGTTCGGCCAACGACGCCTGAGTCAGGCGGCGCCGTCGGCGTGCTAGCGAAAGATCGGCGCCCAGCTTCTGGAGCACCCGAAGGACAGGTGCTGAAACAGAGTTTTTGGATGACTTAGCGCTCACAAGTGATTGCTTATCCGGTTTTAAGGTGCTCATGTGAGTGCTTATACATCTAGCGTGACGCAAGAATCAATTCTATACAGAAGAACATCCGATACGCCAGGCATGCCGCTTGCGCCGTCAACAACGGCCGCGCAAGCCGCGCCGATTCCGCCTAAGCTGATGAGACGCCGCGATGCCCGCGCCGCGCCGCCGCCCGGAACCTGATCGGCGCCCCCGCAACCACGCCACGTCCCATGAGCGAAACCAGCCCACGCCTGTTCATCGTCTCGCCCCACTTCGACGACGCCGTGTTCAGTTGCGGCGAACTTCTCGCCGCGCATCCCGACACGGCGATCTGCACGGTCTTCGCCGCTCCGCCCGAACAGGAAATGCAGACCGAATGGGATGAGCGATCGGGTTTCGCCGGCGCGTTTCAGGCCATGCATGCACGCACGCTCGAAGACAACCGCGCGCTCGAAGTACTCGACGCGATTCCGCTACGCATGCCGTTCCGCGACGGCCAGTACCGCGATTCGCCGTCGATCGGCAAACTGGCGGCGGCACTCGAAGAGACCATCTACCGCACCACCGCGAACACCTTGCTGATGCCGCTCGGTCTGCATCACGACGATCACGTGCGGGTCTTCGAGGCCTGCTGCGAAATCCTGCCGCGTCTGTCGCATCTGCAATGGTTCGGTTACGAGGAAGCGATCCACCGGCGCACGCCCGGCGTCGTGCAGGCGCGTCTCGCCGATCTCGTGCAGCGCGGCGTCGTCGCGACGCCGGCCCAGCCGAGCGCGGGCCATACGATCGACGCCCAGCGCCGCGCGCAACTCAAGCGGGAAGCGGTCGACGCGTATCAAAGCCAGTTGCAGGCCTTCGGCGCGGGCAATTACGACGATGTGTTCGCGGTCGAACGCTATTGGCAACTCAGCGTGGGACGTCGGGCAAAAAGATAGGGAGGCGCGGAGCGCGCGGGAAGCGCGGAGGCTGAAAAGCGCGGACCCGAAAAAGTTTCGAAGAGGTCCTGGAGAGAATGGCAGAAGACAATGACGAAGCGAAACCATCGGCGTGGGGTATAGATTGCGATACCACCCCTGCCGTTCAGCAACGAGGTCGACATCCATGAGCTACGACATGCATACCAACCCGATTCCCGATCCCAACGCGGACCCGAATCGCGATCCTGAAGCGGACCCGCTGGTGCCGCCATCGCCGGGTCATCACACCGAGGAGCCGCAGCGGCCAGAGGGACCGCCGGATAAAGACCCGGTGTGAGGTTCTACACCGCTGCGCTTACGCTCCGCAGCTCAGCGTACCCACATCAGGCTTGGCGCCGGCGCGGCGATCTCGAACCGCACCGGCACATCCATCATCTCAACGCATTAGCGCATCAGTTCGCTGAAGCTCTGCAACAGACGCTCGATATCGGGCGCGTGAATATTGCCCATCGTCGAGATCCGGAACAGTTCGGCCGACAGCCCGCCCTGCCCGGCATAGATGACGAAGCCGCGCGCCTTCAACGCGTCATGCAACTCGGGATACGCGATCCCCTGCGGCAAGCGATACGCACGCAACACCACCGACGACTGCTGCGGCGGCAACACGGTGTCCATCCCACGCTCGGCCAGCCCCGCGCGAGCCTGCTCGGCGAGCGCCGCATAACGCGCATGACGCGCGCGCCAACCGCCTTCGTCGGCGAGTTCGCGCAGCGCTTCGACGAGCGCGTAATACGCATGCACGGACGGCGTGAACGGCGTATTGCGCTGATCCTGCAAACGCGCGAGACGCCCGAGGTCGAGGTAGTACGTGCGGCTCGCCGCCTGCGCCAGCGCCGCGCGCCGCACCAGCACGAACGACGCGCCCGGCACGCCATGCAGGCATTTGTTGGCGGTCGCGGCGACCGCGTCGAGACTGCTGTCGGCGAAATCGATCGCTTCCGCGCCGAAGCTGCTGACGCCGTCCACCAGCAGACGCAGTCCGCGTTCGCGGCACAGCGCGCCGAGCGCGGCGAGATCGTTCAGGCGGCCGGTGGTCGTCTCGTGATGAATCACGGCGACGTGCGTGAACGCCTTGTCGGCATCGAGCCGTTCGGCGATCTTCGCGAGATCCGGCGCCTGCATCCAGTCGTGTTTCAGCGACTCGTGCGCAATGCCGTATTGCGTCGCGATCTGCGAAATACGCTCGCCGTACACGCCGTTTTCCACCACCAGCAGTTTGCCGTTCTGCGGCACCAGCGCGGCCGTCATGCTTTCGACGGCGGCCGTGCCGGAACCGGTCATCAGCACCGCCTGCCACTCGTTCGCGTCGAGCGCATACAGATCGACCAGACGCGTGCGCGCCTCTTCCTGCAAGTCGAAAAACTCGCTTTCGCGATGGCACAGATCCGTCTGCAACAAGCTGTTACGGACGCGTTCGGTGAGCGTCACCGGGCCGGGATTGAGCAGCAGCATGGGCGCTCCTTCGAGTACGTTGATACGTTGAGAGTGAAACCGGTCAGGCCGCGCCGATGTGGCGCATCAGTCGCGTCTTCACATCGGGCGGCGTGATGGTGGGACGCGGCAGACCGTCGGGCGTGCCGCGCCGGATCGCGAGACGCGCGAAACGCGGACCGTCGAGCGGCGCGGCGTCGAACAGTTCGTCGAGCACGCCGGCATCGTCGCTTTCCACTGCCGACGCGTAACCGCACGCCGCCGCCACCGTCGCGAACGACACCTGCGACGAGACCGTCGCCTGACCGCCGGTCGAATCGTGCGCGCCGTTATCGAGCAGCACGTGCGTGAGATTCGCGGGACCGTACGCGCCGAGCGTCGCGAATGCGCCCATGCGCATCAACGCGGCGCCGTCGCCATCGAGCGCGACGACGTGCAGGTCCGGACGCGACAACGCGAGACCCAGCGCGAACGGCGTCACGCAACCCATCGAACCGACCATGTACAACTGATTCGGACGATCGTCGATCGCGTAAAGCTCGCGTCCACAGAAACCGGTCGATGCGAGCACAACGGTCGAGTCGAGCGGTGTGCGGGCAATCACTTTGCGCAACGCGTCGTGACGCGACGGCAGTTCGTTCGCGGCGACGTTGCGGAACTGCGAGCGTGCCTGCACCGGCACGCGACGCGCGGCCGCGCCGCTGTCCTTCAACTCGTACGGCGCGACGCTGCCCTTCTGCATCACCAGCGCGTACGGGCGGCCGGTTTGATCCATATGCGCGATCGCGCGATCCAGCGCCGGGCCGATCGCGCCGGCCTCGGTCGGGAACGTCTCCCAGGGAATCTCCATCGTTTCCAGCATCTGCGGCGTGACCGGACCCATCAGCGCATGCTGCGGTTCGTCGGCGACGCCGGGCTGGCCGCGCCACGTGACGATCAGCAATTGCGGCAGACGGAACGTCCAGGTCAACGAGGTCAGCGGACTCACGGCATTGCCGAGCCCGGAGTTCTGCATCATCGTGATGCCGCGCCGGCCCTTCCGCGCGCCGAGCGTGACACCCGCGATCAACGCGACCGCGTCGCCTTCGTTGGCCGCCGACACGTAATGCAGCGACTCGTCCTGCAGCACGTAGTTGATGAACGGCGTCAGATACGAACACGGTACGCCCGCATACCAATCGAAGCCACGCTCGCGCGCCGCTTCGACGAACTGTGCCGCCTCGATCATTGCGCGGCTCCGCTCGCGGTATCCGCTGCCGCGAACGGCGCTTGCGCGTGCGCGAAATCGCCGGCGCGACGGAAGTCCTCGAGGTCGTTCACGCCACGCCAATGGCCATGCACGTATTGCACTTCGATCGATTCGCCCGCTTCGATCAGCGCGTTCAGCAGCGCGGGCATATCGAGCGACGCAAAATCCGGACGCGCCTGCAACTGGCTCAACACCGTCTGCAGACGCTCGCGTCCCGCTTCACGCACGTTCAGCAGACCGACCCAGCGGCCATGCGGCGTTTGCGACGCGATCGCCGACGAAACGTCCTGACCGCTCGACACGTGACGCAACGTCACCTTGTTGCCGAACAGCCCACGGTCGTCGCCCGCCGAGCACCACGCGAAATCGCGCACGCTGGCGTTCTCCGCATCGGTCAGCGACGAATCGACCACCACGCTGAAGTCCGCCTCGCTCTCCACCAGATCGCGCAGGATGTAGCTGCGGAACAGCAGGTCGCCGTACGAGATCACCGTGTCGCCATTCAGCTTGCCGGTCGCGCAGACCAGCGACGCAAGCTCGCCGGTTTGCGCGTGCTGTTCGTTGACGACCAGCTTGATGCCGGCCTTGTCGATCGCATCGGCGCGATAACCGCCGACCACCGTGATGTCGTTGACGTTCTGCTTCTTGAACGCGTCGACGAGCCAGCGCAACAGCGGCTTGCCGGCGATCGGCAGCATCACCTTCGGACGGTCTTCGGTGACGGCTTCGAGGCCCTTGCCGCGGCTCGCCGCGAGCACGATCGCCGAACCGGCCGCCGCGCTCGACAGATAGCGGTCTTCGGCTTCCGAGTATTCGTCGGCATCCTGCAGACGGAAGATTTCGTTGACGGCGGCAATGCTGTCTTCGACGTTGACGAGCGTTTCGCTCGAATGAATTTCCTTGGCGACCGCCTGCATCGCCGCGGTTGCCGCGCGGATCAGATGGTTCGCCCAGATCACCGTGCTGATGCCCGCTTCGCGGAACACTTCGGTCGGCGTGCTGTAGTACTTGGTCGGCACGATCACGAGCGGACCGCGGCCCGCCCATTCGCGCGCGAATTCGAGAATTTCGTCGGGGCGCGACAGCTTGCTGTGAATCAGGATCGCGTCCGCGCCGGCCTGGCGATACGCTTCCGCGCGGCGCAGCGCTTCGTCCATGCCCCAGCCCGCGATCAACGCTTCGACGCGCGCGACGATCGAGAAATTTTCGTCCGACTGCGAGTCCTTGCCGGCCTTGATCTTGCCGCAGAATTCATCGATATCGGCAAGCGGTTGCGCTTCGCCGTTGATGAAACTGTTGGTCTTCGGAAACTGCTTGTCTTCGATACAGACGCCCGCAATGCCGCGTTGTTCGAGCTTGCGCACGAGACGGCGCACGTTGTTGAAGTTGCCGTAACCGGTGTCGCCGTCGAGCAGGATCGGCAGGTCGCTGGCATCGGCCATGAATTCGAGGTTGTCGACCACCTGGGTCCAGCTTGCCTCGTTGTTGTCGCGCACGCCGAATTGCGCGGAGATCGAGAGGCCCGAACCCCAGATCGCCTTGAAACCGGCCTCGCGGACGATACGCGCGGACAGCCCGTTATGGGCTTCCATCAAGAATTCGAGTTCGTTGCTGACGAGCATCTGGCGCAGACGTGCGCTGCGGGTAGCGGGGACGAAAGCGGGTTCGCGGGCGTTCATATGAGTGGACTCCTGATTCCTGACTCTTGCTGACTCTTGATTCCTGGCAGCGGGGCTAGGCGGCGGACCGAATCCGCGCTCTTTTTTGCCCGGCTGGCGGCTGGAAAATGGCGACTATAGCGGAATTTTAATAAATTCGTCTTTTTGAAGGCGATTGCGCCGACTACTTGCCATTAAGTGGAAAATTGTGTCAATTTTTGTGATTGCGCCCCGTCAGACAAGGCTGTGCGGGGGATTGTCGTTTGTTGGCATTGTGTGTGATTTTGACGTTTTTAATTCGACGGATTTTCGTTGCGCGTAATTCGCCACCCGATTTAAGCAAAGTCCGTTCAGCCGATTTCAATCAAAAAATAAATCCGGTAATCCGCGTATAAGCAATACGTCGCTGACAGAGAAATGGCGCTTTGGTAAGACAAATGAAATCGCGTCACAGCGGGTTTCCCCTCCCTGCGGGCTCGAACCCGACAAGCCGTAAACACAGTCAGCGACAAGCGACTCGCTGAAGCCCATCAGCGAACCCCATCTGACCGACCACTTTGCAAGCCCCTGCTATGACCTTGAACAAAAAACTGGCCTCGATGGTCGCCGTCCTCTGGATCGGTTTGATCCTGATCGGCGGCTTCGGCGCATGGCAAAACCGTGCATCGATGATCTCCGATCGCCGCGATCAACTGACCTCGTTGATCGATCAGGCCAATCATGTCGTGACCCGTTATTACACGCTGGCGCAACAACATACGCTCAGCGAGGACGACGCGAAGAAGCAGGCGCTCGACACGCTCGCGGCGATGCGTTACGGCAAGGACGGCTATATCTCCGTCAACGATTCGCAGCCGGTGATGCTGATGCATCCGATCAAGAAGGAACTGAACGGCAAGAACATGGCGCAGTTCACCGATCCGGCCGGCAACCATCTGTTCGTCGATATCGTCAACGCGGGGAATCACGACGGCGGCGGTTTCGTCGACTATCTGTGGTCCAAGCCCGGCAGCGAGAAGCCAGTCCCGAAGACCAGCTACTCGTCGCATTTCGCGCCGTGGGACTGGTACATCGTCACCGGTATGTACATGGACGACGTGCAGAGTGCGTTCTACGCGAGCCTGCTGCGCTGGCTCGCGATCACCGTGACGCTCGGCGCACTGGCGACCGTCGTCATGATGCTGGTGTTGCGCAGCATTCGGCGCACGCTCGGCGGCGATCTCGAAGTGGCGGTCGAACACGCGCAGCAGATGGCGCACGGTAATCTCGCGACACGCGTGCCGGTCGACGCGAGCCACGCCGGCAGCCTGTTGCATGCGTTGCAGACGATGCAGGCCGCGCTCGTCGATACGGTTTCGCGCGTGCGGCTCGGCACGGAGAACATCAACATCGGCGCGACCGAAATTGCAGCAGGCAATACCGATCTGTCGCAACGTACCGAAGAACAGGCTGCGGCGCTGGTCGAAACCGCATCGAGCATGGACCAGATGACGGTCAACGTGAAGCAGAATGCCGACAGCGCACTGCAAGCCGCGCAACTCGCCGGCCAGGCCGCCGATGTCGCGACGCGCGGCAGCCAGGTGGTCGACGATGTGGTCCGCACGATGGGCGAGATCACCAGCAGCTCGCGGCAGATCGGCGACATCATCGGCGTGATCGACGGGATCGCGTTCCAGACCAACATTCTGGCGCTGAACGCTGCCGTGGAAGCGGCTCGCGCGGGCGAGCAGGGCCGCGGTTTCGCGGTCGTCGCCGCCGAGGTGCGCAGTCTTGCGCAGCGCTCGGCAACGGCGGCCAAGGAGATCAAGGCGTTGATCGAAACCTCCACCGGTACCGTGGAAGCGGGCGCATCGCTGGTGGCGAATGCCGGTTCGACGATGGGCGAGATCGTGCAATCGGTGCGGCGCGTGAATGAGATTCTCGAAGAGATCAGTAGTGCGTCGCGCGAGCAGAGTGCGGGAATCGAACAGGTCAATCGCGCGGTGGGCGAGATGGATCAGGTGACGCAGCAGAATGCGGCACTGGTCGAGCAGGCCGCAGCGGCGGCGCATTCGCTGAAGGATCAGGTGGGCGTGTTGCGTGAGGCGATCGCGAGTTTTGCGCTGCCGGCTTGAGGTGGTTTTTTAGCGTTTAGTGTTTAGTGTTTGGTAGGAATATGGCAGGCGGTCTTGCGAGAGACCGCCTTGCATTCAGGTTGGTTCATTCAGGTTGGTGTGAATCTGTTCTTCAAGACTTCAAGACGAAGGCGTTTCCGTTGCGATCTGCACCACATCGGCCTCGGTTGTCTTGACCGGTGTCGCGAGATCATGCCTGTCCGTCAGCGTAATCGGCACGGTCACCGAACAGTTGATCGAAAGCCGGGGCTTGTTGCCAAGCGACTGCCAGAAGTTACCCAGTCCATTCAAGCCTTCCTGGGGTGGAAGCATCCGGGTATAGGCATCCGGTAAATCCGCGAGCTGTCTGTTGTTGATCAGCGCGTCGACCACCTGACTCATTACCGTGATCGCCTGGTTATCCGGCGCCGCGCTCGGGCCGTCGGGACTGACCGTTTCGCCGGTGTCCCAATAGGTGATCAGATAGCTGCAGCAGACGTTGACATATCCCGGCATCAATTGGGATGTCTGCGGATCGAACATTCTGGACCCACCCATGCGCAGTTGAAGATCTTCGTGAATCTCATAGAGAAACACGCTGACCGTCGGCTCGGTTGGCAATGCGTCCTCGTCCGGCAGACTGAAACTGATGCTGACGCCTTCGTCGATGTATGCGCGCAACGCATCGTTCAGTGCGGTATTGACGTCGACAATCGTGTAAGGGGGCGAAAACGGTGTACTCATTGTCGTGACTCCCGTGAATGAGATTCCAGCACAAGCCGCCCTACTTTCGCCAGTTCGCGCTTTAAGGCCAACTCGATGTGCCTGAGATGGATGTGACCCGCACCGTCGGCTTCGGCGAGCCACGCCGCCAATAGGGCGATGTTGCGGATGTTGGCGCCGGTCAGTTCGGAGCGTTGCGCCAATTGAGTGAAATCGACGCTATCGTCGATCTGAAAACCCGCGGGCCAGATGGAGCGCCACATCCGTTCGCGCAACGATGCGTCCGGAAACGGGAAGCGGATCATGAAGGTGAAGCGGCGATTGAAGGCATCGTCCAGATGACTGCGGTTATTGGTCGCGAGGATCACCAGTCCCGGATAGCTTTCGAGCCGTTGCAACAGATAAGACACTTCAATATTGGCGTGACGATCCTGGGCGTCCTTGGTCTCGCTACGTTTGCCGAATAGCGCGTCGGCTTCGTCGAAGAACAGCACGCCGGCATCGCGCTCGGCCAGATCGAAGACACTCGCGAGATTCTTCTCCGTTTCGCCGATGTATTTATTGACCACGGCGGAAAGATCGATCTTGATCAGATCGACGCCGAGCTGTCCGGCGATGACCTCGGCCGCCATGGTTTTGCCTGTGCCCGAGTCGCCGTAGAACAGCGCGCTGATGCCTGTGCCGTAGCCGACCTTGGCCCCGAATCCACGTTCGAGAAGTGGTTCGCGATATTTGATGGCGCTGAGTACTTCGGTCAGTTGCTGCTGTACGGCGTCGGCGACCACCAGATCGTCGAAGGTTCTCGTTGGAGAACTGCGGCGGGCGAGTTTGCCGAAGTTCTGTTGTGCGCGCAGGCGGAGTGCCTTGCGAAGGTCGTCTTCGTCGAGGTCGGCGCGGAGATCTCGCTGCTCACGGTATAGGTCGGCTTCATGCAGGATCAGCGGAAGATCGTGCGCCGCGAAATTGAAGCGTCGACTCAGGGCCTCGCAATCGATGTTCGTTTCCGGTGGTAAGCAATCGCGCAGCAGGCGTTCTTTTTCCTGCGAATCGGTGCCAGGCATATCGAGCAACAACTGTGGAATATCCGCAAGCCTCGGCAGAGGCACGCTGGGCTCGATCAGGCAAACGATATCCAGCCCCGGCTGATTCATGAGCCGCGAGACTTCCTTCAGCAGGCCCGGATTGTCTTCTATCGCTTCGACGAAACCGCGCATGACGAGGCATGCGTTGCGTAGACGTATTTCGCGGAAGATGTGACGGAGAATTTTTAGGGTAGCGTCGCCGGGTTGGAGTACCGCGGCGCAATCCAGTTCGAAGGTTTCGCGGCCGGTTTGTCCGGCGGCGGTGCAGACTAATTGTGAGCGTCCGCTGGCCTGTGCGCCGCGCAGGATGATTAGAGGTTTGGCGCCGCGGACGCGGCCGTGGTCTTCACCCTGATCCTGATCGAAGTCCGGCCCGTCCCGGTCAAGCAGCTGCCGTAGCGTATGCGTGAATCCCGCATGTGTCGGCAAAGCAAAAGGTTCTGCGATAAGCCTGGTTATGCCTGCACGGTCAGGCCACGCGTACGATTGATCGAACAGGTAGTGGTAGACGCCGCGATCGGCAATGAAGGCACGTTGTCTCCAACCTCGCGCGGCGGACGACGACGTTTCCGGAAAGTCGATAAAGCCATTGCGCACCAGCGGCGCATTACCGAGAAAACTGCCTTCCTGATCGCGTTTTTCCGGCGATGTCGCGCAGAAGAGATTGAGTGCGAGTTCGATCGTGGGCAGTGAGCCGGGTTTTTCCTGATCCTGGATGGCGGAGAATAGCAGGTGATACCGGCTGTCGATGTGAACCATCAATCCGAGTAAGAGAACATTCCATTCGAATTCCGTTAGCCGGAACTCCGCGGCTAGCTGGCTCTCTGGCTTGCTGGATGGAAGTGGATACGCTTTTCCCTCCACGTTCCACCAATGTGGGACGCCGCGCGGGTCGGCGATCCGGTGCTCCGTTTCTTCGGGCGATAACAGGAAAGCGCCGAGTGTCGAACCCATCGCCTGCTTCCGCCGATGTAGATAACCCTGAAGCAATAAATCGACTCGCTCGATCTCTTGCAGCAGATGGGACGGCAATGCTTGCTCGGCAGGGTCGGGCGGGATGTCGTCGTGATGCGTTTGCCATTCCATCATTTGATTGCCCTCGGTTGACCGCTGCAGCGCGGGTCGACGCTACGGCGATGCTATAAGTCGCCCCATTGCACGGTGAGCGGCTTTTCCATCCATGGGAGTAGGACTGTGGTGATTGGCCATGGCCAGTTTTGTAGCAAGACGTCGCTTGCGTGGGGTTCGACTTCAAGCTCTAAAGTGCCGCCGGGTTCGGTTCCGGTGAGGATGCCGGGGCGGCGGATGAAGAGTGCGCGGATGTCTTCGATGGTGAGTTGGTGCCAAGGGCGGATTTTGGCGGGGAGGTCGGTTAGCCAGGCCTGGAGCAGTTGGTGTTGGCTTTTGTCGGCAGTCAGCCAGCGGATGTCGGCGTCTTGCGATACGCCGCATAGCACGTTGGACAAGGCGGTCGGGTACACGTATGGGACTTCGTCACTTGAAGCAATCCGACTCAACCATGCGGAAGCCTCTACTGCGCTCCGCTGCTGAACGAAATGGCCGTCTATCCACAGACCAAGTTTTCCGAACATATTGGCGAGCAAGGGCCAAATCAGAACGGTCCCCGCGTTGTCGACACTAAACGCGTCTTTCGTCAGGTCGACGAGTTCATCTGAAAAGCGGATGTCGTCACCGCGCTGCGACGTCTCAAGCTTTGGAATTCCGAACTCTCTTTCAAGGCGCAGGCACGCCGCCGCGGAAAATCGCGTCTTCAACCAGTTCCTGACTTCGGGCTGACGGTAAATGCCTTTTACTCTTTCTTTAAGCGGGGGCGACGCCGAATGAATTGCATCGCAGTCAAATAGTGCCAGCAGCCAGTGCTCGTGTTTGGTTGGCCTTATCGCCAGAACCAAAGTTCGCGCGTCATGCCGCGGGACAATCTCATGCAAGTTCAACAGAAAATATAGAAGTGCCGCGATGTAAATTGTCTGTTTGTCACAAGTTTCGCTATCCCAAGCTATGGACGTGCCTTCAACAAGACGACGAACCAAGTCGCTTCGGGTTCGTGGCTGCAACATTTTAAAAAAGTACTCCAAAGTCCGCTCCTCTACGCAACTTCGAGCCAAAATAGAGAGAGAAGCCGGCGCGTTTAGCTGTAATCTCGCGGAGACCCGCTGATCTAATTCTGTATTGCTCGGGGCAAAGTTCACCTGTGAGTGAACTTTCGCACTCAGGTCTTTAACGGGGAAATCGGCCTCGCCCGCACCAATTTCCCGAGTTTTAAAATTACAGTTTTTCGAATTCCATTCGATTGACGAAAAAGCAGAAAAAAAATTCTCACGCCACATCTCACCTGCCAACCGCCTCTCAAGCAGCGTCAACAAATCCAATTCAAAGCTCGCTTGATCAACCTCTCCCAAATCCAAAAAAATTCTATTGATTTTTTCAACCATGACCGACTCGCCAAATACATTCCCCATAACTTTTAACAATAAAAATCCAAATTCGCTCCGAAAAAAACACAAACTTCTTTCAATTAAATTGTGAGCGTACGCAAACGGGACAGAAATCGAAAATTGTACACGCGCCAACACTACCGGACAATTTTCCACGCATTTATCAATTGAATTTGACATCACCAGCCTCAAATTTACTTGCGCATTTTTTACACACACTAACCTTCAGCCCCGGCAGATGCTACAATTTCATAATATAAATTAATGAATAAAAAGGCATAGCCACGGACACGTCATGAGAATGAGGCTGAGCTGTCGCCGAATGAGTATGTCCATTGCCGTGTTGCTGATTCGTTGGCGTAACCGCAGTCCACTTGAACGTATCCCCAGACGAATCGTAATATACTGTCGGAATATGAAACATAACACTTTCCGACGAGCCAACGCCTACATCGCCGGCCAACCTCCCATTGTCCCATTTGCATATAATATCCAACTCCAAATCCGGCAACTGATCTCTTGTCAGTGCGGTACTATTTATCGCTATTGATTCCACTACGGAACCAGCACTCCCAATAAGCTCTCCGCCAACAGGCAATGTCGAGATACTGTATCTATCTGAATTGCTAGAATCTCCGACCACAAATCGCCCGACCAGATTTGGCGTATTATTATTCCCATCACAGATGGCCCAACCATCCGGAATCGCGTTTCCAGAATAAAATAAAATTATTGCTCCAGAACGAAATGCCGATGAGAAATCAAAAAATACACCATCGACGTCTACTGCCAATCCGCCGTTACTTTTTACTTTGACAGCGGCTTTCCCCGTAGCATCAAGAACAATACCTTGCCCGGGACTCCCATCCTGTGCCGGGCTTTGACCCACAGACTTACGCCCACAATCCGCAATATCGATTAGATTACTGAAATCCGTCTGCAACGGAATACTACCGGCTGCAAACTTCGCCTTTAGATCCTCCACTGCTGGGCCAACGGTCGCGCCAAGCGCGGCTTTCACCGCTTTGATACCTTTTTTGAAAATCATGCTCTCCTCCGCATCTTCGTAGCCCATCCGAACCGCTATTAGCTCGATGGAGACTCACTGCCGGAATTTTCGCCTGCGCGTCGCCATATCCCAATCATCTACGACACCACCAACTGCGGCACAAAGAAAAGACCGTTTTCAACAATGACATCCACATTCCATTCGGTGCCGTCCGCGCCAATGACTTCCGTACGCTGAACATCACTGGCAATTTTCATGGAGCCGATTCCGCTCAGCGCCAGCGGAGCGTGTCCAAGCGACAACATCCACAACAACTGGAAAGTCGAGTAACTTTGCACCGTCCGTTGATCCTGCCAAACACCATAACTGTCGGCGAAATTCCTGAAAGTCGCGTCGTCCATCCAATGGATGATCGCGCAAACATCAGCCGGAAGTTCCTGTTGCGCAGCCTGTTTTATCCACGCATCGGTGCCGTGCACGTCACCACTTTCCGGCAACATACTTTTATTGAAAATCAGACTTACGGCAAAGGAAAACCGGTCCACGCACGTCAGGTCGTACCAGTAATAGTTTGTCTCATCACCATCGGCAGGAAAGGAGCCTGTTTCGCCGTCAATTTTTTGCACCGTCAACGTTGAACCGATCGGGTCCATATCCGTTACGGTAACGTCAAACGTCGAGGAATCGTCCGCGACCGAAGCGCGTTTTCCCGCCGGCAGAATTGGGCAGATGCGCAATCTATCGTTCCCTTGAACAATAGCGGGGAACGGCCCCGACGAGAGAACGCTCAAACGCTTCGAATTGCTATCCAGTCCGCTCTGATCGTCCGCGTAACGCAGCGAATAATCGATATCCTGTAGCCAGTTCTGGCAGTTTTTCCAACACAGCGTACCGGTGCTCTGTGCATCCAGAACCATGTTTAGTTGAAGATACAACTGGGCGTTTTGCTGGAAACTCAGCGAAAATGTTCTACCTGCCGTATCGACAGAATCCACAATCAAAGCCTGGATTCGCAAGTCACCGCCGGCGGATTGATTTTTAATGACAAGGTCAATAAGTTGCCCTGTGCGTAATGCATCCAGGGACACACTCTGCTGGGAAAATATGAGACTGTTATCTGCGTCAACCGTCACGCTGTCCGGATAGAGTTCAACATCGTAATTTGAATCTGGAGAAACGGGCAGCAATACCCGATGTTCGACCAGATAGAACTCCAGCGCCGACATATCGCAGTCGGGATCGAACAAATTCGCACCCAACCCCAACCGCGCGGCAATACGCTTTTGCAAAGCCGACACCATGTCGATCCGGATGTTGTCGCGCGAATAGCCAAGCTCGGCGTGTTGCGCCAAATAGTCCTGCTGTACGGTGAGAAACTCATCGTCGCTAGTCGCGAGCATGCGTGCCGAACACTGACTACCGAAGTACCCCAGCAGATCATTGACGACCGAGACCTCCTGCTGATAATCACTCGTGCTGCCACGCATCTGCGCGATGAGTTGCGGCGAATAAGCCTGATGAACGTTATCGCCGATACTGCCTTCCTGGTAGGGCCACTGCTCGCCCCAAACCGTCGAACCCGCACGCACGAACGATAGCGATTGCGGCAACATAGCCAGTTGCGCACATTGATTCGCGACACCCTGCTCAAAGGGCAACATGAACTGATAGAGCTTCTGCTGAGCCGTATCCGGCTGCAAATGCTGCAGTCCGTAGCACGGTGGAATCTTGTCCGACGCCGGATAGTAGTGTCCGGGGTCACGCCAATTGCCGTAGGGCATGACTTGTGGCGCATTGACGATAATCGTTCCTCGCGAAAGCTTCGCTTCGACCTCTTCAGGCGAAGCGGTTACATACTCCCCACCTGCCGAAATCAGACGTACATACTGCTGACTGATCATGGTTCCGATTGGATCACTACCCCACAGTTGAGGGTAATAACCCGGCGCTTGTGCCTTCCACACCCAACTGTCGGCGGAGGCCGTGCGGATCGATTCAATGCTTTTCACGCCGTCAATCGCAAGCAAAACATTTGCAAGACCAACTAGATCGACACTGATGGAACGCGAATAGTCCACGGGTGCCGGCAAGGCTGTCATCCAGCCATGCAACAGATCCGGACCATCGTAGATCTCTTCCACGCTGAAGCCTTTCTTCACAAGCTCGTCGGTCGCATGGCGTGCAGCCATCGGCGACACGTAACGTTCCACCGCCTCATAAATCCTCGCGAGCAACGCAGCTACATCCTGAACGTCCGCATCGAGATCAATGATGATCTCGGGGTTAAGCGCTTGCGGCTGGATCCATCTGATCTGCGTGACCGCTTCACAAAGATTCCGATTGTCCGTCAGAAAGCTCGACAATCGACTTGAGGCCTCAGCATTATCTTTCTGGGTATTTCGGGTCGGCTCCAGATACAGTACATAGTTGCCCCGCAGATCGAACAGAACCGGTTCCGATCCGTCAACTGGACTCGGCTCGACGAAACTAAAAGTCCGCGAATCCGAGTCGTACCAGTACTCGTAATCGCTCGGCAGCAACGGCACCAGTTGCACGTTCCTGAAAAAGAAATCACTGCCATCCGCACCGCAAAGATCCAGCAGCGCGCGACGATAGTCATCTTCGGTAATCGGCCCGCAAGTCAGCGCCGTGTCCGGGCCAAAATCAGCCGGAAAGATTCCGCCATCAGCCAGCTGCTGATCAGGCGGTGGTGTCAACAAATCCGTCAACGGCAACGTGGATCGATAGGATAGGTCCGCGACACCGTAACAATAAGCTTCCAGCAGCGTGACGCCCGGATCGTGTTCGCCTGTATCGCTCCACGTCTGCGCCGCGTAAGCCTTGATCGCATCCAGACTCCGCTTGAGCAGTCTCTCGAACTCGATATTCGTTCGAATCAGCTTGAGTAGTCCGGTCGGCATGGTTTTCATGATCTTCCACTCCGGTCGGTCGACGGCAGCAAGGTCCCCGCTCCTGCACCGAGAATCAGTACTTCGCCATCCGATGCATGAACGCTTTGTCTGGCGCCGTCCAATGTCAGGCTGTCGACCTTCCTGACGTACGGTTGCCACTGAATGAACGCGACGATCGCGTAGTAATCGAGGCTATTGCCGAGTGTCACGCCAGCGCGCTGGTCCCAACTCCATGGCATGTACCTCGCTTCCAAAGCCTGCGTGAGCTGGCGCTGCGCATAGGCGGGGTTCACGCCCGTCTTGTAGGTCACGTCGTAGTCGAGCATCACCGTTCTATACGTCGGGTTCCTCAGAACGATATCGGCCCAAGGTGAGGCCAACTGACCGAGATAGTCGGCCATGTCCGTTAGATGTACCTCGCTCAGCGCCGGCCGCAACGGATCGCCGTTGTCCTTCATGCCACTGACCGGAATCACGACGGCAACCTGCTGTACAGGCGCAGGTAAGCTGAACGTCGTATCCACGGAAGGAATACCGATCCCAAACACCGATGGATATTTTTCCTTGAGCAACGCCTGTACATCCACCCACGTCAACGCACGATTCCGATGGTTCAGCCTGCTCGCGATTCTTTCGAAGAACGCACCGGGCAATTCTGGCGGTGCCCCGCCGAACGATGGCCACGGCTGACTCACCTGCTCGATTGCGGTCAGCGGCGTAACGGCGTTTTGTATCGTGCCGGCAGGCAGCGGTCGCGTGAAATGCTGTACATCCAGATTCTCCGCGTTGCTTAGCGTCGCGGTCATGCTGTTCGTCTCGATACCCGAGAGCGTCGGATAGACGTAGGGCGAACACACATCCGTCGAGGCGACCGGCTCGATCAAACCGCGCACCCAGTAGCGGCCAGCGGGCATCTGCCCAGCCTCGGCCGATGCATCGGCCGGCAGAATCGCCGTCCACAAACCACTGCCTAGAAGCCCTTGCGTACTGTCCACCAGGGTATCGTCGAGCGCGATCCACTGGTTGCCGGCGTTCAGGTATTGCCACGAGACGACCTGCGCAGCCGGACTCTGCAGTTGCCAATACAACGAAAGCGTATCCTCCGGCTGGTTATCCGAGAAACCCAGATAGAGGTGCAGCTTGTCGGGACTTGTCTGCGCCGGGTCGTCGTTTTGCATGACGCCGAATGGCGTCAACACGGATTGGGTAATGTCGGCCGCCGTCGCGCTGTAGGAGACCGTCATGCCATTGATCTGCGGCGTATAGGGCGGGTTGACGTCGGCCGTTCCCACGAGCTGATCGTATTCCTGGTGCAGAAAATCCATACCCGAGAGTTCCAGTCGAATCCATTGGGGCCAATCTCTCGGATCTGGACTATCGCGCTCGGCACCGGCGAGACCCGCAGGCAGCTCGATCGTCAATGTATTGCCTGCCGGCGCACTCTCCGCGCCGCTTTGGAAGAGCGACAGCGCATCCGTTCCGGACGGTTGGGCGCCAGTCGTCGTCGTACCTTCCAGCTTCATCGAACCGGTTGGCGACACACATAGCGGCTGCACCTTGAAGCTATCGTTATCTGCCGGTACACCGGGATAATTCGCGTACCACGCCGGGAAACTGACGTCCGGCAAATCGATCCATTGCGGAGTCAACGTCAGCGTCACCGGCACGCCGAGTCCGCACCATTGCGCCGCGATCAGATCGAATCCGGAACCAACTACCGGCGTTTGCCCGAATGGATAACTCAAACCATCCAGCCGGTCAGCGCCATCATCGGTGCCATACACCACATCGCTGCTACCCGTCGCGCTGACCGCTAGCGCCGTGATCTCCGGAACCGGCTGACCGTCCGAGCGTCCCAGCTTCAACAACGGTGTCGAACTCGACGGGCTATTCTCTCCCGTCGGCGGTGAAATAGCCGGTGCCATTGCAGGCACGGCGAAAGCCAGCGTGGACGGATCACCTGAGTCGGGTACGCTGCCCGACAACGCAATCCATTGGTCTCCCGCGCTGATCTGGACCACGGCAAGATCCCCGACCGCAATAGCCGAACCGAACGTCAGTGAAATCGTCCGCGTACCGGCCGGCATGGCCAGCAACGTCGAGCCCACTACTCTCCCGGTCGGCACCGTTTGCGGCTGTCTGCTGTCCGCGAATAAATGCATGCCATTTTTCGGCCACTCGATCGATTCGCTCGCGTCGAACAGCACATCCGAGATTTGCGTGCCGGCGGGCGCATCCGCTGCCGCCGGCTGACACCACCGCAAATCACTCCAGATCCCCCGATTGACCAGCAGCGAATCGTCGAGCGCATACCGAATCGGCGTTCCCTGCGTATCCTGTCCACCGTCGAACAAAGTACCGCGCGAAACCATCTGTTCGGCGACACCATCCTTCAGCGTAAAACCCAGCACGACGCTGTCGGGTTCGGCAGGCTTCTCCGACACGCCGAGCAAACCGCGGTAATAAAGCTCCCGATGCGCGGCCGGAAAGTAATTCAATATCGCCCGAGGCGTCCGCAAAAGATCGAGAAACCCGAGCATGAACGCTTGATGAGGCGGCAGCTCTCCATCGGCAACAGAAGGATCGTCAAACAACGCCGCCAGACTTGCCGGCGTGGCCCCGCCATTGAAATACACGTCGGCCCACGAGTGTTGATCGTCGAAAGGAATCAGCGCGGCATAGTCGTGAAACGATTGCAACAACTGCCCGGTCGAGCGATTGTCCAGCACGAATCGCGAAGCCGCCGTCACCCATCCGGATAGTGCGTCCTGTAAAGACGAGAGGTCGTTCATGGTCGATTCTCACAATCCTGCGTTTGGCGTTTCCTGTTTCGTCATTCGGCGCGACCGCCAACCATCGCATTGGCGCGCCCGGCTAAATGAACAATTCACAATCAACCCGCCGTCACGAACTGCTGCTGCAATTGAAACGTCCCCTTGCCCATACTGGGCGGCGTACTATCCGGCGAAAACGGCGCACCGGACATGACGGCGGGCACAGTCGGACTGAATCGCGCGATGAACTCCGTGCCTTCGACGATCAACGGCATGCCGTCACTGATACGCGGCGTTTTCTGATTCACATTGAGGCTGACGATCGTGATCACGCCCGACCCCATGCCATATCCGGGCATCATGTAGTCGGCCCGAACCCGCACGCGCCGTTCGTCGCCGAATACGCAAACCCGCTTTCCGCCGATCAGCGCGTGGCCGCTCGCCCGGATTACCGCCGGGCCCGTTACCGTGACCTGGCGCTGGCCGAACGCCGGAAGAAAGTTCAGCAGATCGCCGTCCACCACGACTAAAGCACCCATGAAATCCGGCCCCCCTGTGCATCGTCGATCGGAAAGATTCCCGCTAACTTTTCCGCTATCTGGCTGCCGCGCAATGTGTAGCGAACCTGAACTTCCAGCGAATAGGGGCTCTGCGCCGATTGTTCGACATCGATACCCGTGACGTCCGCCCGAGGTTCGTATCGCAGCACGCTGTCGAGAATGCGCGTTTCGATGTCGGACAGCAGTTCGCTATCGATATTCGCGAACATCACGTCATACAGCGCACAGCCATAGTTCTCGCGCATGATGCGCTCGCCCGGCTCGGTGCAGAACAGAATCCTCAGGCTCTGACCCACATCGATCGCGCTGTCCACCATCTCGACGCCATCCTCCACCGAGAAGGCGGGTGGAAACGCCCAACCACGTCCGTAAATCCTTGCCAGAATGGACTGATCCATATGGCCTCCTCGACACGTTCTTTTCCTGCTTCAACGCATTCATTTACCCATTCGTCAGGTCGATCCTCGGACCTTTGATCTTCACGTCCGCATCTCCCGACATCTCCAGGCTTTCCTGCGCGGCAAGACTCACGCCGCGCGCGCTGATGGACATCGGCTCGCTAGTGGTCATCGTCACGCCCTGCTTCAATGCGAATGAACTGCCATCCACGCTGGCAACCAGCGATTCCTCTTTCTTGTCGAACGACAGCATCAAATTACCGGATGTCCCCTTCACCACCAGCACCTTATTCAAGCTCTCCTTATCCGGCTGAAACGGTGCCTTATTGACCGGATTGAACATCGCGCCCACGATCACCGGATAACTCGGATTGTCGTCAAAGAACGCCACGACAACTTCATCGCCCACTTCGGGATAAAAGCAGAACCCCGCTGCGTTGGTCGCATAGGGGCTCGCAAACCTAGCCCACAGCACGGGCGCGCCGGCGCCAAGCGCGGCGAGCTTGATCCTGATCCTGCCTTGTGCCGTCGAGTCCATCTCGAACGGTGCAATCACACCGACATGCGGTCCGTTCGCCCTCGGCACCAGCGAAGCGTCCTGAACGATTTCATCCAGCCCCAGACGCAATTGCGTCCTCCATCCGCTCTCCTTGCCGATGCGGTGCCGAACGCACGTAACAATGCCTTTGCCGTCGAAACGAGAACCGTATCCGCTGGTCTGCACGGTCTGCCCCAATTCGTAATCGACGGAACCCGTGACCACGAAATCGCCTTGAACCGCGGCTGCCTGCAGATTCATCAGCAGCGCGTTGGCGAGGTTTTCCGATTCCTGGACGCTCAACGGTGCGCTGTATCCGAAAAGCCAGGTCGCCGGATTTAAAGCGCGAATCGCCGCAGGGTTCAACGCATCGCTGCCCAACGCAACCGATCGTGCTTTCGCCGACGTACATACTTGCCGGTCGACATCCCAGGTCGACACGGACAGCGCATCCGCCTGACTCTGATCGCTGAAATGCCACTCGCCTTCATCCACCGGCGAATCCTCATCGACGTCGTGCAGACTCTGATAGAGCTTGTGCGCGGCGGCTGGCGACAGAAACGGCTGCGAGATCTCCGCCCCTTCCGGCGACGGCATCAACCAGACGCCATTCACGTTGAGGCGACTGCGCAGGAAGTGCCAGTCGGAACACCTGAATTGCACCAGTTGTTCATGCGTGGTCGTGAGCCCGGTGCACTTCGTCAATGCGACATCCAGGGGTCGCAACAATTGCCTGACGATCGCCTCGTCGGTCATCTGCGCGAATACTCGCGAGCCATGGGTTGCCGCGAGACTCTGCAATCCGTGGCGCAACACGAGCGTCAACTCGGCCTGGCCACGCCGCACCTTGAGCTCCTGGCGCATCACCACGCCCGTGAAAATCCGCACGTCGTGTCCATCGACATCCACCGTCAACGTGGCGCTCGCGCCGGGCTCGCAGCGCGCCATCTCCGTGTCGCGCTCAGTCAACGTCTGCGTGGGATTACCCGGCACGGAAAGCACGACTCTCGCCGACGGAATACGATTGACCTGATGCTCGGTTTCCACCCAGATCGGCGACAGCAATAGCAAAGGCAATCCATCGACATTCACCGCGGTTTTCGGAGCGGGTTGCATCATGCCGCCCCATCGCGCCGTACAACGCGCAGCAACTGACCCGGCTCGATCGCGTCCAGACTATTCAGATCATTGGTTGAAGCGAGTGTCAGATAGTCCAGCCCACCTTCGATGCTCGCGCCTGCCTTAGCGGCAATCTGCGGCAGCGGCGTCAGGTCGGCAGCCCGGATCGCCGCCTCCGCCGGTGCCTTGAGTTGCTGCTCGGCCGCCTGCAGTAGCAGACTTTCGTCCGCGGTCAGACTGATGCTGGCTGTCGCTCTCGTCGGCGTCGCGTCACGATCGAACTGCGTGTAACGTACCGACAGCGAGTTCATCCGCCCCGAAAAATAACCCCTGCTGCTCCAGCGCATGCGCCCCCACTTCACGCGCAGAAAATGCGGTTCGCTACGTGCGGCATCCACCGCATAGCATAGCGAGCGCAATTGCGTGAGCTGCATTTCGACGGGCTTGCGATTGCCGGGCATTTCGGCATCGAACAACAGGTCGATCGACAAGCCGGTGGGGCGCGTCTGGTAGTACCGGTTGCTTTGCAGCGTCGTATTGATGAACTCGTCCGGTGTGTAGTCGGTCTGGTAATTCATCGACAGCGATTCCGGGTTGTACATCGCGACGATCGACCCCACCAGTTGCGTCATTTCCCGATCGACATAGGCGCTGATCGTCAGCCTGGATAGCGAACGCGTCAACATGCTCACCTCTCTCCCCAGCCTTGATCGCGCAGACGTTCCAATACGCGCTTGGTCACCAGCTCGACGAGACGGGCCTCCTGCATTCTATCGGCCACCGTGGTGCGGGACGCATCCTTGGTCGCACTGTCGTCGTCGACAATGCGCGCCTGAATCACCAGTTCCTTGATTTCGACAGTCATGCTCTGATCCCCAGCCAGCACAGATCCTGATAACGCAGTTCGAGGTGATTGATGAGAACGCTATTGCTGTTGGCGTCCAGATCGCCCACTCGCCACTGCACCGGCAACGCATTGCTGATCACCCAATTACATGCGGGCACGAAGAACTCGTCGAATACGACGATGATGACGTCCATGTAGCGAACCTTCGCGCCGCTCATGACCCGATTGAAGGTCCACGTCAGCGGACTGACCGGCATGACTCCGCGTTCCAGACTCAACGTGCCATGCTGAATCCGGTCGGCCAGATACAGATTGCGGGCGTTATCGCCGCCTTGCCGGTGAGGCGTCACCGTCAACTCCCTGCTCAATCCGGACACCCGCTGAAAACCGATATCCAGCGGATCGGGAATACCGTTGATCATGAATGTCACCAGAAAACGGTGCGAAACGGACGGGGCCAGCAGATCGATCGCGTTCATGTTCTGTCTACTCGGGTATCGATTGTCCAGACGACTTCATGCTGGTGTCGAATTGAACGCTGATGTCGATGAATTCCGCGGGGTACAAAACCGCAAGACCAACGTTCATGATCATCTTGCCGGCCTGCACGTCGTCGTCCGTCATCGTTTCGCCGACGCCTATCTCCACCTGAAATGCGTCTTCCTCGGTCTCTCCCGCGAGGCTGCCGCTCATCCACAGCTGCCTCAACCACGCGTACGACTGCCCCTTCAATCTCGCCCAGGTCAGCGCATTGTTCTGCTCGAATACATAGCGCCGGCCGAGTTGCGAAAGTTGCGCCTCGACGTAGGCGACGAAGCGGCGAACCTGCACGTACCGCCACGGCGATTCTGCGTCCGGCGTCAAGGTGCGGCAGCCCCAGATGCGTGTGCCGCGCCCGGCAAAGCTGCGGATCAGATTGATGGACACGCCGTTCGCATCGAATAGCGGTTCGGACTGAATCCAGCTCTGCGTCGGCTTCACGACACGTGCGAGCGCGATATTCGCGGGCGCGGTCCACGTCCCCTGCTCTTCGTCGGTAAGCTGCATCGCGGCGATGACCGCGCCTGACGCCGGCAGAACCACGGCGCTGTCGTCAGGCCAGTTGTAATCGGTGACGAGGCGAGGCCAGTAGGCGGCCGACCATTCCGGATTGGCCGGATCATTCTGCAGAAAACTCGTGGCGCAAGCGGACGCATAGTTCACGTCGTCGGGCGCATCGAGTACGCCGAACACACCGGTTCGCACTCCGCAAAGGGATAGCAGCGCCAGCCACGATTTCGGCCAATTGGCCGTGTCTTTGTCATCCAGTAGTCCCATGTCGGGAATGGCCGCGAGCGTAATGCTCAATTCAGCGGCAATCAATTGACCGATACGGGGATCGCCGAAAGCGGCGGCCATTTGCGCGCCGCTGGCATTGGCCAGATCCGCGTATGAGCCGACGGGAATGACCCAACCACCTTTCCCGCCGTTATCGAAGTGATGCTGCAACGCGTAGTAAAGCAATCCTTTCGAAGCAGGCGCGCCACCCAGCTTCTGTTCGTATTCCGCCATACTGCCGACCGGATAGAGTGCGTAAGCATCGCCCGACTCGACGTAGCCGATAAACACCGGCACCGCGCTGGCCACCGGAGAAAACCGGTTCGCCACTGCGCCTTCGGTGTAGGTCACGTCGGGTTGGCCGGGTTGCATCACGTCCCCCTGAAGTTCGTCTAGCCGCCGGTTACGCCATGTTCTGCGTGAATTCCAGAATGATGTATTCCGCGGGCCGTACCGCCGCCATGCCGACCTTGGCGATCATCTTGCCCTGCGCGATGTCGTCGGCGGTCATGGTGATGTTTTCTCCAATCTGCACGAAGTACGCTTCTTTTTCGGTCGTGCCCTTCAGCGCGCCATCGCGCCACAACTGCCAGAGATAGTTGTTGATCGCGCCGCGCACGCGCTCCCAGGTCGGCTGATTATTGGGTTGGAAAACCATCGTGTTCATCGCATTGCGGATATCACGCTCGGCGCTATTGAACAGCCGGCGCACCGACACGTAGCGCCACGACATATCGCTGTTCGCGGCGGTTCCCGCCAGCGTGCGTGCGCCCCAAACCACGATACCGCGCTCGGAGAAGCTACGAATCACATTCACGCCGGCGTCGTTCAGCGGACCTTGCTGACTGTCGGTGACCAGCGCGGTCAACCCGGTTACGCCGGAGATCGCTTCATTGGCCGGCGCCTTCCAAACGCCACGTCTGGCGTCGTTCTGGCAATAGACCGCCGCCATCGTTCCGCTGGACGGTAGCGTCAAAGTCGGGTTCGAGGCGATGTAGGCGTCGATCGCATCGCTCACTGCCTGGTACTCGGCCTGACTGGCGGTCTTCAGATCGCTTAGGCTGAGATCCTTGCCCTGATTCTCGTCGTCCTCGTAGCCTTTGACGACAATTGCAGAGTCGTCGGGGCGCGCGACTGAATAAGCGGTTTTCAGGCTGGGGTAATAAACGGCTGTCTGTTCCGCCAGTGTCGAAGGATTGCTCGCGGTGGAGCCGTCCTTGCTATCCGCGATCAAGAAGTAATCCACTTTGTTCTGCAACAAGGTATTGAGCGCGTTATAGACGCTCTTCCTCTGTGTATCGTCGTCACTCAGGCAGACCAGCAGCGTGATCACACCTTCTTTCTCGATCGCATCCGGTAACGCCGCCAGCTCCGCCGTATCGGCCGGATTGACGAGCGGCAACACATAACAGCTTCCACCGCCGTTTTCGAAATAGTGACGTAGGCCCCAAGCAGGGTTGTAGGTGTACGACACGACTGGATCGGTGTACTTCCACTCAGGGGGCGTGTTGTCATCTAACGCCGACGTAATAGCCGCCACGACAGAATACGCAAACGAAAACCGCGTGCTGAAGTCGAGCCAGCTATTGATACGAATGCATGTACTCGCGGGAAAGGCCGATCCATCAGCAGCAGTGAACTGCCCGACGAATACCGGCACAGCGGTGGCGCTCTGTGCGATCGACAATGCCACGCTCGCATCTTCTTCCACATAGACGCCTGGATAACTGACGGCGACGCTCATGACCTTCTCCTCGAATTGCGGCTGGTACGGTTGTCCTGATCGGCACATAAGACTGGAACGCGCGCGCGCTCGCTAGCTCGACGCCATGTTCTGCGTGAACTGCAACACGATGAATTCCGCCGGCCTCGCGGCCGCCATGCCGACCGACGCAATCATCTTCCCTTGCGCGATATCGTCCGCGGTCATCGTGGTGCCTTCGCCGATCTGCACGAAGTACGCGTCCTTCGCACGGGTGCCCATCAACGCGCCTTGTTGCCAGAGGCTGAACAGATAGTTATCGATCGCCGAGCGCACGCGCTCCCAGGTGGGCTGGCTGTTCGGCTCGAACACCATCGATTGCATCGCGTTGCCGATATCGCGCTCCGTCGAGTCGAACAAACGGCGCACCGGCACATAACGCCAGTTGTCGCTGTCTTCCAGCGTGCGCGCCCCACACCGTCGGGCCGGCGCCGAAGTCGCGGATCATGTTGATTGCCAGTCCCTGATTGAACTGGCCTTGCAGGTCGTCGGTGATTTTGAATTTCGGCCGCAAACCGCCCTGCAACGTCAGGTTCGCCGGCGCGCTCCATACGCCCCGCGTGCGATCGTTCTGGCAGTAAATCGCCGCCACCACCACGCTGGGAAAGATATCTCTGGAAGTCCAGTCGGCCGACAGATACGGGTAATACACCGCCATATGCGGATTACTGGAATAACTTTGGGCCGGATCGAACGTGCTGACGATCTCCGCGGCCGGGCCGTCGACAATTCCAAACAGATTCGCGCCCGCCTGACATAACCCGTCGATAGCCGCTCGCGCGGTCGAGTAGTTCCCGCATGCAACCACCAGCGTAATGTCGTCGTATTTGGGCACTTCAGCGGCGAGATCCTCGACGCTCATGAAATACGCGACGCCGCCGCCATTGGAAAAATAGGCCTTGATGCTGGCGTCGAACGCATCGTCCATGGACAAAGCCGAACCGCGAATAGTCTGATATTCGAAAAACGAGGCGATCCGGCGCACACCATAACTCCATGTCTCAGCTCCAAAAACCGGAACCGCGGTTTTAGCCGCACTGATGGAAAGCATCGCGCCATCGGCGATTTCTTCGACGTAAACGCCGGGGTAACTCGTGACGACTGTCATGATGTCAATTCCGTCAATGAGGGATAAACGAAACGCGCTTTCCAGCGGCATTACCGTGCCGACAATCTGCCGCCCGCGATTCAATGCGCCTGCACGGTGACCCGGTCGGCCATCAGCGTGACTTCCTGCACGGCGGCTTCGTTGCTCGTCGCATCGAGCGAAGGCGCCGTCAGGGAGGTCGGAAACGCGTTGGACACGTTCCAGGTGAGCAGCAGCCGGGTGCCGGAATCGTCGGTCAGGCTGATGGTGATGTCTTTCTTCTCGACCTGATTGAGCGAAATCGAATTGATCCAGTCGTAGAGCTCGGTCTTGCCGGGAAACACCCCTTCGCGCAACGTGATGTTCACCGCCTGCCGCTGGCCCGGCATCTTGAACCAGTTGCCCACGCCGTCGCGGTATTCGATCGTGTCGTATTTGATGTCCAGACCGGAAACATTGTTGAACGACATCTGTTCGCTGCCTAATGCGACCACAAAGCGGTAAGTGGGAATCGGATAGGTCGAGGCAATCTGACTTGCAGTGGTAGCCATGATTTACTCCGTTGAATTCGATTACAGATCAAATACGCGTCCAGCTCGAACCGGCGGTTCAGACATCGATTTGTTGAATTCATTAAACGCCATATTTTCTCCGGCATCGAAAAAAATATTTCTATTGCCTCGAATCAGGCAATTTAATATGACACCCGCCCGATCACCCAGTCATGACATTGTTTTAATGACATTTGTCATGCAATTTTTAATTGATGGATTTGGTGACATTAATCGCGAGCTGGGCAAAACGGATCGCCCAAAAAAAGAAGGCGCTCTACAGGCGGAGAGCGCCTCTTTAACACGCCGCGTCGGACTCGACGCTTCTATCGAACGAAGCAGGCGCGTCGATTTTTAAAACCATGCGGCTTTTCCTTGCGACCGCACGCCAAACGCTTGCCCCACGCCGAACCGCAATCAACTTAAGCCGAATTTGGCCTACCCGAATCCGGCTTAAGGCGTTTTCATCCTGACGACCCGCTTACGATAATGGCCGCTTTTCGCACGCGCATTTACCCGGGCCCATCGTCATGCTGCTCCACTTCCTCTACCTGATCGCGATCGTCGCCGAAGCCATGTCCGGCGCGCTGATGGGCATGCGCCGCGGCATGGACCGCTTCGGTCTGTGCCTCGTCGGCACCGTCACCGCGCTGGGCGGCGGCACCGTGCGCGACGTGCTGCTCGATCACTATCCCCTTGCATGGATCTCGCATCCAGATTACGTTCTTATTACAATCGGGGCGGCGTCGGTTGCCGCGGCCTGCGCGAAATGGCTGCGCAATCTGCAGTGGCTGTTCGTCACCGTCGACGCCATCGGCCTGATCGCCTTCACCGTGATCGGCTGCGACGTCGCCGCGACGATGGACGTGAGCCCCGCGATCGTGGTGCTGGCCGGCGCGATCACCGGCGTCTGCGGCGGCATGTTGCGCGATGTGCTGTGCAACCAGATGCCGCTGATCCTGCGCGAGGAGTTGTACGCCAGCATCGCGCTCGGCGCCGGTGCGTTGTACGTGGCGTTGCAGACCTGCGGCGTGGAGCCGGCACCAGCGTCCGTCGTGGTGCTCGTCGCCGGATTCGCGGTACGCATGCTGGCCGTGCGTTTCCGCTGGCAATTGAAAGTGTTCGCCGCCGCCGATTCGGGCGGTGCAAGTTAACCGGGCTGGACCTTTTCCGCACTCAATGACCCAGAAGAAAAAATCGCAGTCGCACGATCCCTACGCGAGCGTCGCGAAGAACCCGTTGCTCGCGGCGCGCCTGCCGCCATGGCGCTCCAGACTGATCGTGCTGCTGGTGTTTGCCGCGTTCGCGTCGCTGGCCGGCCGCGCGTTCTGGATTCAGGTGGTGAACCAGGACTTCTACGTCGACCAGGGGCAGAAGCGCTATCAACGCACGATCGAACTCGACGCGACGCGCGGCCGGATCGTCGATCGTAACGGCTCGATGCTGGCCGTCAGCCTCGCGACCTACGAGATCTGGGCCTCGCCGAAACTGCTCGACGAAGCCGCGCTCGCACCGCTGTCGAAGCTGCTCGATCTGCCGCTCGACGAATTGCGCCGCCGCGTGAACGGCGACAAGACCTTCGTGCTGCTCAAGCGCCAGGTGGATGCCGATACGGCCGCGCATCTGTCCAAGCTCGGCCTCGCGGGCATCACGCAGATCGCGGATTCGAAGCGCTTCTACCCCGAGGGCGAATCCGCCGCGCACGTGGTGGGGTTCACCGACATCGAGGACAACGGCCAGGAAGGCGTCGAACTCGCCGCCAACGAGCAACTGCTCGGCGTGCCCGGCCAGCGTGAAGTGATTCGCGACCGGCTGGGTCGGGTCGTCTCCGAAACTCGTCCGCTGGTGCCCGCGCGGAACGGCGCGACCATCCATCTGACGATCGACCGGCGCATTCAGCAACTCGCTTATGCGCAACTGAAGGAAGCGATCGCCAGACATCACGCGGAAGCCGGCAGCGTGGTCGTGCTCGATGCGCGCAACGGCGAAATTCTCGCGCTGGCCAACTATCCGAGCTTCGACCCGAACGATCGCGCGCGTCTGACCGGCCGGCAATTGCGCAATCGCGCGGTAGTCGACACGTTCGAGCCGGGTTCGACGATCAAGCCGGTCGTCGTCGCGTTGTCGATCGACGAAGGCAAGGTGCGGCCGCAAAGCATCATCGATACGGCGCCGGGCTGGTACAAGATCGGCCCGGCCGTGATTCACGACACGTCGAATCACGGCGCGATGACCGTCGCGGAAGCCGTGCAGAAGTCGAGCAATATCGCGCTGGCGAAACTCGCGCTGAACCTGCCGGCCGAAACGATCTGGAACAAGTATCAGGAATACGGCCTCGGCTTGCGGCCCGAACTCACCTTCCCCGGCGTGGCGTCGGGCAAGGTGCGCCCGTACAAACGCTGGCGTCCGATCGAGCAGGCCACCATGGCGTACGGCTACGGGCTGTCTACTTCGCTGCTGCAGCTCGCGCAGGTCTACACGGCGTATGCGGGCGACGGCACGATGCATCGCGTGAGTCTGCTGCGTGACGACACGGGAGCGGAATCGAACGGCGGCGCGGCGCCGGCGGATAAGGGGCACACGGTCACCACGCCCGCTACCGCGCGCGCGATCCGTTCGATGCTGGAAATGGCCACCGGCATCGGCGGCACGGGGCGGGCGGCGACCGTGGCGGGTTACCGGATCGGCGGCAAGACGGGTACCGCACGCAAGCAAATCGGCGCGACGTACGCGAAAAACCGCTACCGCGCGCTCTTCGTCGGCATGGCGCCGATGAGCGACCCGCGGCTGATCGTGGCCGTGATGATCGACGATCCCGCGGGCAAGGCGTTTTACGGCGGAACGGTCGCGGGTCCGGTATTCAGCGGCGTGACCGGCGGGGCACTGCAACTGCTCGGCGTGCCGCCGGATGCGCCCGGCACGTGAGCGAGTCAGCTTCGTTGCAGGCTCAACTATCCGCCTGCACCAGCGCTTCGATCCGGTTGCGGCCGTTGCGCTTGGCCTGATACATCGCGCGATCGGCTTCTTCCATCATCGCGCGGCCCGACGCGGCCGCTTCGGCCGGCGCGCCGCCGATCGTGCGCGCCGCCACGCCGATCGAGACAGTCAAGGCGATGCGCACGCCGTGATCGTCCTGCAGGTCCAGCCGCTCCACCGCGAGCCGCACGCGCTCGGCGACGGTCAGCGCGTCGGCCCGGTCGCCCTGCAGCAGCGCCGCGAATTCCTCGCCGCCATAACGCGCGACGGTATCGCCCAGCCGCACCTGCTGACGAACGCATGCGGCCACGGCGGCCAGAGCACGGTCGCCGGTCTGGTGACCATACGTATCGTTGATCCGCTTGAAACTGTCGATGTCGATGAACAGACACGCCACCGGCACGCCGTAACGTGCCGCGCGCATGATTTCCTCGCGCATCCGCTCGTCGAAATAGCGGCGATTCGCGAGACCGGTCAGCGAATCGGTCATGCCGAGCTGCTTCAGTCGCTCTCGATGCGCGACGTTGTCGAGACTCGCGGTCACGATGCTCGCGAAGCGTTCGAGAATATCCGTCGCCATGTTCTCGGCGAACCGGCCCGCATCGTCGCTACCGAGACACAGATAACCGCTGACGGTGTCGCCCGCGGCCAGCGGCAACACAATCGCGCTGGCCGGCGCGTGCGCGGCGCCAAAGAACGCGCGTCGCACGGCGTCATCCAGTCCTGCCGGTTGACCCAACCAGGGCCGGCCCGCCTCGCACAACCCTTGCGCGGCGAGACCGCTTTCACGTGCGGTCTTCAATCCGAACAGATCGAGTGCGCGCAGAGCGGCCGGATCGAGCAATTCGAGCAGCATCGGCGCGCGGTCGTCCAGCCATAGCGTCACGCTCGCCAGCGAAAACTCTCGCGGCAGATCGCTGAACAAGGTATCGAGAAAGGACGCGAAATCCTGCGCGCCGATCAAACGCAATTCGACATTCTGGAAACGGCGCAGCGTGCGCTCGTTGTGCTGAACCGTATCGACGAGCTGGCGAAGACGGTCCGAGAGCGGCGTTTGAGGGGGATTCGTCACGTTAACAATAAGGCGTGCCCGAAGGCCAAACGGGGACATGAGCCCCAACCGCTGTAATAACGGCTAATTTCGCGAGGTCTTGAGGGCGCCGTTACGATGTCCGATTCCAGACGCGCACACAAAAAAACCGGCGCGCTTTTTCGCGCTCTTAAGTCTGGCTTAATTCTTTGCTGTAACCATGCCTTCACAACATCCCCTGTTGAAGCCGCCAGAACACCGGCGGCGCTTTTTTTCTACGGGATGTCGACGACGCGCCGATAAGACGGGCTGTGTGCCCGCGAAGAAGGAGTGAAATCATGGTTGAAGACACCGTATTCGAGCATCTGCGCGCCATGCCCGGCAACGAATGGGTAAGCCAGATCCACTCGTGCAAGGTCTCCGATCCGCTGCAGCCACCCTGGGGACGTTCGTATCGTCTCGTCGAATGGACCATGAAGCACACGCCCGAATCGAGCCGGCGCGTGGTGCCCGCCGAGAGCACGCCGCTCGAAATCGCCCAGGCCGTCGTTTCGCACGTGCCGGGACGGCGTTTCTGCCAGCATGGCGACGAATAGACCGGCTGATTATCAGGCGCAAAAGAAGTACCGGAAAGGCGTGAAATCGCCTTGCAATGCTTAACAGTTCCCCGCCGACATTCTGCTTATGATGAGCGCTCCTGCCGCCACCTCAGTGGATCACGTCATGAGCTATCCGTACGACCTCTTCACCGCCGCGTGTCTTTTCATCATCGTGGTTTCGACGTCCATCATGCTGATGGTGAGCTAAGGCGAGCCGCATCGATCTGCTTCGCCGCGCACGTCTATCCTTGCGCAACGTCTCTTGCGCGGCAACGCCAGTACGAAAAAAAACGCGCTACGTGGTGACGTAAAAAGACGCGCTACTGTACATATGCACAGTGTTGTGGTCTGAACAATGCACCTGCACAACACGCCCGCACGCGTCGTCTCCCACCTCGTTTCGAACTTCATCTCACGCGCGGCGACACCGGACGGTGCGCCGCGCGATTGCGTTAGCGCGTCTGCGTGGCCACGCGCAGGCCGAGAGAAATGAACAGCACGCCAATCAGCTTGTTCTGCCAGCGGCTCAACCACGTCAGACGTTTGACGAGTCGGCCGAGCGGGCGGATCGTCAATACGATCAGCGTGGTGTAAAGCGCGCTCATGGCGACGAAAATCAGACCGAGCGTGGTGAACTGCAAAAACGTCGAGCCATGTTCGGGACGCACGAATTGCGGCAAAAACGCGAGAAAGAACAACGCGGTCTTGGGATTCAACACTTCGGCGGGAATGGCCTGAAAAAACGCCTTCGAAGCCGATACCGGCGCGACCGTCGGCAAATGCGTGCTGGTCTGCTTTTCGCGCAACGCCTTGATGCCCAGATAGACCAGGTAAGCGGCGCCGGCGAATTTCACCGCGTTGAACGCGAGCGCCGAGGTCATCAGGAGCGCCGACAGCCCGACCGCCGCACCGAGCGTATGCACGAAATCACCGGTCGCCACGCCGAGGCCGGTGAGAATGCCCGCCTTGCGGCCGCCGTGCACGGTACGCGTCAACACGAGCAACACCGCGGGACCGGGAATCAGAAACAGCCCGAGAACCACGGCAACGAAAGTACCTAGCGTGGACAGATCGATCATGTCGTCTCCTTGATGGCGCACGGGCTCAACGACCCGTTGCGTGTTCAACGAACGATTGTAGACGAAGCAGCGCAATCCGATCGACGCGCGCTTTTCGCGCGGCCTGTGCGGGACGGTGTCCTCGGTTGTACGCAATCGATGGGTGACAATGCACGCCCTCCTCGCCTAGACTTCCGACTCTCGCTCGCCATCCCACTCGATCGCACGATGAGACATGGCACTCATCCGTGCGAAACGCCGATACCCATCCCAGCATGAGTTACACCCTCGCATCGCCCTGTATCCGGGAACTCGAAATCCGCAAAAGCCGCTTCATCGGCTATGCGCTCCCGGTCGCCGATCGCGACGCCGCGATGGCCGAGTTGCGCCGTCTGCGCGACGAACACCCCACCGCCACGCACGTGTGCTGGGCGTTGCTGGCAGGCGGCCAATCCGGCATGTCCGATGACGGCGAACCCTCCGGCACCGCCGGCCGGCCGATTCTCGAAGTGCTGCGCCATCACGACCTGGACGGCGTGCTGGCCGCGGTCGTGCGCTATTACGGCGGCGTGAAGCTCGGCGCTGGCGGACTGGTGCGCGCCTATACCGACGCCATCGCCTCGGCCCTGCTCGACGCGCCGCGTGTCGAACGCATCGCGCAGGTCACGCTCACGGTCGAAGTGAGTTATGCCGATGAAGCCAAAGTGCGCCGCTGGCTCGACGCGCAAGGCTACACGCTCGCCGACACCGTTCACGCCATGCTGGTGAGAATGACGATCAGTCTGCCCGTCAATGCGCTCGACGCTGCGCGAACAGCGCTCGTGGATATGACTCAGGGCAAGGCCGGCTTCTTTTGAAAGAGCGCGCAGATCGCCTCGATTCGAGTCGTCGCGATCTCAATAGCAGTCGTACTCTAACGACTCGCTCACATTCGGCAAATTGACTCGCTATCATGAGCGCGCTACGTCACTAGCACCGCATCGTGCATCGGGCGCATGGATTTCCAGCTTCGCCCAATGCGCTGTTACCATGCTGTCCTGAACCGGACGACCTCACCGAAAAAGGGCAACGCTTCTGACTTCGACCACCGCTCTCTCCAGCGCGACATCCACGCTGCTTTCGTTGCGCCGCGCCACGGTACTCAAAGGCTGCGGCACCATCGCGCTGCCGTTGATGCTGTCCGCCTGCTCCTGGTCCTGGTTTGGCCTGAATTGCACGCCGCGCGCCAGTGCGGTTCATGCCACCGGCTCGCTGAGCGTGGCCCCGCCCCACGATTTCACTTACGTCCCGGCCGTCAACGGTCACGTGTCGCCCAACCGCATCGAGAACACGGCCATGACCGGCCTCGTGCTCAAGGGCGACGTCAACGAAGCGGTACGCAACGGCATCGCGCGCAGCCTGGCGATATCCGGCTTCCATCTCGACACCGGCACGCGCGTGCTGAGCGGCAGCATCGAAAAATTCACGGTGGACGACGAACGCTCGCCCACATACTGGACCTTGAAGATGCACTACGTCGTGACCGATACGACGACGCGCAAAGTGGTGTTCTCGACCACCAAGACCGTGCGGCAGAAGTCGCCGAAATTCACCAGCAACACGATTGCGATCGAAGACACCGTGAAGCTCAGCGTCGATGCGCTGATCGGCGATCCAGGTTTTGTCAGAAGCGTGAACTGAACGGCGTGCGCGGCGCCGGTTCATTGCAGAAACGCGCACCGGAACGCCCACGAAGCCGCCCGCTGTTTCACTGTTGCCCAACCGTCACCGGTCCGAACAGCAACGTGATCTGATTCCGCGTTTGAAACGGCGAAAGCAGATAGATTCCCATCTTCAGATACGCGCTGTTGTCGCCGGGGTACGCATTCGGAAAACCTTGCGTCCCGAACACGGCGACACCATCTTTCCAAAGCTGCGTCGATGCATGCACACCGCCCGCGTCCGGCATATAACGTAGCGCCCAATCCACCCACCTGCCCTGATCCTGTTGCGCGCAACAGATCGACTTGCTGGTCGTGACGCTCGGTCCTCCACGCATCGACACCACGTAGTTGCCGCCGTTCAGATCCAGTTCCATCGGCGGAGAACCGCTCAGCGCGGTCTGGTGAATCTGCGTGATCACCATCACGAGTTTGGGATCGAACACATAGTCCGGCGGAATATACGTGCGCCAGCGCAGCAGGTAGTCCTTGCCCTGAACGAACTTCAGGTGATTGCCGAAGACCATTTCGGCGCGCACCGCGCCATTGGCGACCTGCGAATAATTCTGGTCGCTGCGGACGTAGACCTGTACCGCGGGTTGGCTCGTATCGAGCGGATCGTCGACGATCGTCACGTTATCCGCAGACGGGCTTTGAATACCTTGCAGCGCGCTCAATCCGCTTTGCCAATTCTCGCTTTCGATCATCGTAAAGGTGCTGGCAAGCGCGGACGCCCAGGGATCGGACCAGCGCATCGGTACGACCTGCGCACACGCGGTCTTCGCGAACAGCAGCGTCATGCAGAAGCACAGCAGGAAAATCGGGCGTTTCATTCGACTCCTTTCCAACGTTAACACCGCGCTATCGACGGTGATTTACTTGCCGTATCCACGCAACGGACGGCGCAGCATCGACCTGACGCGCGCCTTGATCAGCATCAGCGCAAACCGGTTGTTCGTGACGAAGTAGCGTTTCCACATCCGGCGTGGCTCCTGCGCGACGCGATACGCCCATTCGAGCCCGCTGCGCTGCATCCAGGGCGGCGCGCGGCGCACCTTGCCGGCCACGACATCGAACGTACCGCCAACTCCCATCACGAAGTCGACGCCTAACTGATCCTTCCAGCGGTCGATGAACGTCTCCTTGCGCGGCGACGTGATCGCGACGAACAGCAGCCGCGCGCCGGAACAGCGGATCGTTTCCACGACGGCCGCTTCGTCGTTCCAGAAGTAACCGTGGTGATGACCCGCGATCCGCAGCGCGGGATGCCGTTCGGAGACCACGGCGGCGGTACGTGCCACCACGGCATCCGTCGCGCCGAGCAGGAATACCGGCAGCGAGCGCTGGGCCGCCATCTGCAACAGCCGTTCGAACAGATCGACACCCGCCACGCGTTCGGGCACCGCATGACCGAGCCATCGTGCGCCCCACACCACGCCCATGCCGTCGATATTGACGATGTCGCATGCTCGTACCGAAGCGGCCAGTTCCGCGTCCGTCTGCATATGCACGAGCTTCGCCACGTTGACCACGACGTGCTGCGTGAACTGCCGGCGTGCGATCCGCTCGCCGATCCAGTCGACGGTTTCGTTCATGGTCGCGACGTGCATCGGGCAGGAAAAGAGTTCAATGCGTTTCATCGCGCGTCCTGTTCGGGTTGTGTTCCGGCTGCGGCGACGTCGGCACGCAAGTGCGAGCGTGCGGCTTCGAACGTCGTTCGCCGGTTCCGGCGAGTGCCGTGCGATACACCCGATCGACCTGCATCGCTACCGCCTTCGAGAAATAGCCCAGCGATTCGAGACGCCGCCGTCCGTCGGAGCGCTGCGCGTCGTTCAACACCTGCGCTGTGGCACGCGCCAGCACCGCCGCGTCGCGGCCTTCGATCACCGCGCAATGCGATACGCCGTCGAGCAAACGCCTGACATCGCCGACATCGACGGCGATCACGGGCAAATTGACCGCCATCGCTTCCTTGACCGCTTGCGGCGAGCCTTCTCTCCGCGACGTCATGACGAGACAATCGGCCCGGGCAAGCAGATCGCGCACGCCAATGCGATCCAACCCGTCGATATGACGCTCCTCGACATCGAATCCGAACGATGCGGATAATCGTTCGACGACTTCCCTGAATAGCGGATAGTCTTTCTCGGGTCTATCCGGCGAAGAAGGAAACACCACGATCTTTGGACCAGGCGCGGATTCGACGCGATCCTTGGGCGGCACGAACAGCGCCTCGTTCACTGCACACGGAATGGTCGAGCAACGTTTCGACACGCCGCTCACCACATCGGTAATCGGCTCACTCACGCCGATGCAGGCGTGCGCGAATCGCGCGGCGGCGAGAGACAACCTCCGCATCCAGCCACGTCCCATGACATCCGAACCGTGAAACGTGATCACGACCTTCGCGCGTGAGAACAATCGGACCCACGGCGCGGAGCAGGCGCTGAGCCCGAAGTGATAGTGGACGACATCGTAGGCATGGCGGCGGATCAGACAGGTCACGCTAAAAAGCGACTTGAGATAGGCCAGCCGCCCACGCCAGCTCTCGATAACGAAAACGTCGATCGGGTCGCCGTGCAATGCGTGCAACGCGTCCACCTGCTCGGTGACGAACACGCCTTGCGCCGGAAGAGCGGGATTGCGCGCCGCGTACATGTTGGTGACGACGAGAACTTTCATCGGACGGCCCCGAGTCTTTTGTGCGAGACGGTCTCGCGAGAGATGGACAATTCACTGCGGGATAATTCACTGCGGGACGACAGCGCATACATCGCGAGCAATGCGGAGAAGACATACGACGGCGATACCAGCGCCATGGAGAAAGCGTTATCGAAACAGAAGGCCAACACGACAAACCACCATGTCGCACCAGGTCGCCGCCCTTGTCCGTAACGCAGCACGAAGCCGAGCCAGACGAGCGCACCCAGCAGACCGAGTTCGACGAACAGATGCGGATAGAACGTATCGGTCGTCTTCAGGACGGAACCGAGTCCGTACCAGTTGAAGTGATAGAGGGCATAGAGCGGCGAACCGTACTTCACCGACGCAGGACCGCCGAACGCGCCAAGCCCCTCTCCCAGCAGATTGCCCTTGCCCAGCGATTCGATCATGACCCGGTAGGATTCGGCTCGCGCCGAATTACCGGCGACGATATAGAACGAGATCTTGGCCGCCGCCACATTCAACAGCGAATCCACGTAGCCGCTTGTCACGACCCATAACCCGGCACAGGTCGCCGCCGCTGCAGCAAGCCAGACGCGCGGACTCATCTTCTTCGCCATCAACGGATAGCACGCCAACGTCGCGAACATCTTGAACGAGAAGCCGAGCAGCGCGAACAGCAGAAAAAACCAGGCGGCACGCCGGGACTGGCTGGTCGGCCTGTATTGACGACACAGCACGAACGCGCAGAAATTGATGAAACTGAATTCGGAAAAGAAACCCATCCAGCCCTGTGCTCGCAGAAACAGGCCCGAGTCGATCCGGATCGGCAGCAGCAACGGCAATCCGCTCAGGTAGGCAAGGTAGAAGTAGCACTGGAACAGATCGTTACTGAGCACGATCGCAAAGAACACCTTCAGCACCGCGTCGATGCGGTCCCGATAGGCGAACAACGCCAGCGTGATCACAACGGGAAACAGGAAGCGCACGAACTCTTCCATGCCCGCATCCGCGTTGAACGCTCGCATCAGGTCGATCCACAGCACGAACAGCAACGGCGCGGCCAGCACGATCAAGCGGTGAAATCTCGGCCTGATCCACAGCGCCAGCAACAACAATACGAACGCGACGATCTTGACGTGTTGCGAGCGCTCGTCTTCGAGCGTCAGCATGGTGTCGCTGATGCAGAAAACCGGATACGCGAGCGCGACGGCCCACGCACCGATCGAACCAAGCGTCGGGGGGCGTCGCGCTTGCGTGGTCGAGGTCATCGCCGAGGTCATCAAGGCGGGCACGTTCATCGCGGCGCCTCCGGTTCGCGCTGAAGCACGGATAAGTCCTTAGCGCGGGCTCGCTCACCCGTCGCGTCGAATTGAACGCATAGGTCCGCCGCCCTGTTGCGCACGAGCCGGTTTCGAACCGCCGTCACGAGGATCGCCGCCAGCAGGATCAGGACGAAACCCGGCTGTCCGCCGATCCCGATGCACGACCCGCCCAACACGGCGAACGCCGCGGTCGTCGTCATATTGATGCGGGCCGTGTCGGCGCCCTTCTCGAACGCCATCATCACGCTGCTGCCGACCATGCCCATCATCCCGACCGCGCACAGCAGCGCGAGCAGCATACCGGCGACGATCGCCATGCTTCGATCGTCGCCGGCCTCCGCATGCCAAAGGACCATGCCCACGACGAGCACCGCATTGACGGCCAGCACCATGCCATTCGACCAGCCGATGCTGCGACGCATGTCGCGCAGCGTCGTATCGAATGGCAGTGCCGCCGCCCGGCGCCTCGCCAGCTCCGGCAGTTGCGCGAGGGAAATCGCGCGCGGCAACAGCATGCCGGCCGCCGTCACCGACGCAAGCAGCGACACCATGCCGGCGAACGACGCGCCGCACATCAGCGTCGCGGCCGGTACGATCACCAGCGCCATGCCGCCCGACAGAAAATTCGTCAGACCGAACTGCAGGCCTTTCACGTCGAACGTTCGCGGCCACGCGCCGCGCGACGGCAACCCAACCGTGACGAACAACCCCGCCGCGCAAAGGCCGAGCGCAGCGGCCAGCGCGCACGACGGCGACAGTCCGCGCTGCCGGCACAACCCCAGCAGAAGCATGGAACTCGCGATCAACAGCAGATCGAAAACCACCGCCGTTCGATACCGCCGCTGCGCGACGAAGTAATGACGCGCGACCTGATACGCGGACCATCCCCACAAGAGCGACAGGAAGCCCACCCCATCCACGTCGACCACACCACTCAGCGCGAGCGCCAGAGTCCCAACGGTCACGGCGATCGTGGTGGCAAGCGCCATCGCGGCGAGCGGATAGAACGCATCGCGCGCGGCCCGTTCGTGCACCGCGCCGGGTACGCGCACGAGAATCAGCGTGGCCCAGCCGATCGCCGTGAAGAAGGCCGCCATCTGCGCAATCGACATGTTCGACGCGACCCGCCCCAACTCCGCCAGGGAGTAGATGCGCTGTACCGCGAGAAATGTGACCACGCGATACAGGCCGGGCGAACCGGTGCATAGCAGCGCCTCGAACCGTTTGAGCAGACCGTCACGCATGGCGCGCTCCTCGCGCGGCCACCGGTTGCTTACGTGACTCAAGTGACTCAAGCGACTCAAGCGACTCAAGCGACACGGGCATTCGCCAGCAAACCGCGCGTATCGATCACCACCTTCGCCTGCAGGCGCACCGGATCGACGCGCTTGAACGGCGTGTGATCGACGAGCACCAGAATCACGTCCGCTTCGCCGAGCGCATCGCCCAATTCGCAGAGCCGCGCCTTGCCCTCCAGCGCGGCGGGCAACTCGCGAATATTCGGTTCCACCACCAGTACCTGCCCCACGAAACGCTCGGCGAGTTCGAGCGTGATGTCGAGCGCGGGACTCTCGCGTAGATCGTCGATATTGGCCTTGAACGCCAGCCCGAGGCACGCGATCACCGGTTCCCGGAAACGCCGGGCCGCGCGCTCGACCCGCTCGATCACATGGCGCGGCTTGTCGTCGTTGACGTTTCTCGCGGTGCGGATCAGGCGCGCATGATCCGGCGCCGAATCGACGATGAACCACGGGTCCACCGCAATGCAGTGTCCGCCGACGCCCGGTCCCGGCTGCAGAATGCTCACGCGCGGATGACGGTTCGCGAGCCGGATCAGCTCCCATACATTGATGTCGAGCGTGTCGCAGATCACCGACATCTCGTTGGCGAACGCAATGTTCACATCGCGAAACGAGTTCTCGGTCAGCTTGCACATTTCGGCGGTGCGGGCATCGGTAAGAATGCATTCGCCACGCACGAAGCACTGGTAGAGTTCGCGCGCCAGCTCGCCGCAGCGCGGCGTCATCCCGCCGATCACGCGATCGTTCTCCACCAGTTCGCGCACCACATGTCCCGGCAAGACGCGCTCGGGACAATGCGCGACGCGAATGTCCGAATGCTCGCCCGCCTGCTGCGGGAACGTCAGATCGGCACGCAACGCAGCCATCCACGCCGCCATCTGTTCGGTTGCGCCGACCGGCGACGTCGATTCGAGCACGACCAGATCGCCCTTCTTCAGCACGGGCGCAATCGCCTCGCTCGCCGCCTGAATGAAACTGAGGTCGGGTTTGTTGCCGTCCAGGAATGGCGTCGGCACCGCGACCAGGAACGCCTCCGCCGGCTCCGGCGTCGAGCTGGCGCGCAGATAGCCTTGCGTCACCGCCGCGTGCACCAGCATGTCGAGTTCGGGCTCGACGATGTGGATCTCGCCGCGATTGATCGTATCCACCGCCTGCCGGTTCACGTCCACGCCGATCACCTGTTTTCTGCGCGCGGCGAACGCCGCCGCCGTCGGCAAACCGATATAGCCCAGACCGATTACCGATATCGTTTCGAAACTCATCGTTCTTCTCTCTTTCCGTTGTTGTGTTTTTTTCCGCGACGGTGTCGCGTCAGAACGCCGCCAGCGCCTGCGCGATCTGCTCGCAGGCGTGTCCGGTGCCATAGGGATTGCCGCCGCGCGTCATCGCGCGATACTGGCCGGCATCGTTCAACAGTTGCAGCGCGTTGTCGGCGATCCGCCGCGCGCTGGTGCCCACGAGCCGCACGACGCCCGCGTCGATCGCTTCCTGGCGCTCGGTCGTATCGCGCATCACGAGCACCGGTTTGCCGAGCGACGGCGCCTCTTCCTGCACGCCGCCGGAGTCGGTGAGAATCAGCGTCGCGCGGTCCATCAACCGTACGAAGGGCAGGTAGTCGAGCGGTTCGAGCAGATGAATGTTGGCGACACCCGTCAGCAGCCGATTGACCGGCTCGCGGACAGCCGGATTCAGATGCACCGGATAGACGATGTCGACATCGGGCTGCGCGCGTGCAATCTGCAACAGCGCCGCGCAGATCTGCTCGAAGCCGGCGCCGAAACTTTCGCGCCGGTGTCCCGTCACCAGCACCACGCGGCGTTCTGGCGCGAAGCACGGCAGCATGGCATCGGCGGCGCGGCACAGCGCGGCGTCGGTGGCGAGGCGCTGGCGCACCTGCAACAGCGCATCGATCACGGTATTGCCGGTCACCACGACGTGCCGCGCGGCGACGCCCTCGGCGAGCAGGTTGGCGCGCGCCTGTTCGGTCGGTGCGAAATGCAGCGCGGCCAGCACGCCGGTCAACCTGCGATTCGCTTCTTCCGGCCACGGCGACAACAGATCGCCGGTGCGCAGACCCGCCTCCACATGACCGACGGGAATCCGCTGATAGAACGCGGCGAGACTTGCCGCCATCGTCGTGGTGGTATCGCCATGCACGAGCACCGCGTCGGGCCGCCACGCGTTCAGCACGTCGCGCATGCCGAGCAGGATGGCCGCATTCAGGTCGTACAGATCCTGGCCGGGTTTCATCACGTCGAGGTCGAAGTCCGGGCGAATCGCGAACAGGTCGAGCACCTGATCGAGCATCTCGCGATGCTGGCCGGTCACGCACACCCGGCAATCGAAGCGGGCGTCCGTGCGTAGCCGCTCGACGAGCGGCGCCATCTTGATCGCCTCGGGGCGGGTGCCGAAGGTCAGCAGAATTCTTCTCATGCGTGCATCTCCATCTGTGCGTCTCGCCATCGCGACATGGCGCTCACGCCGCCGTGTCGGGCGTACTGTGGTAAGGGGAATAGGCGTAGTCGGAGGCACGCAGCGGCACGTCGCCCAGCACGACGCCGTCGATCGACACGCCCGCGGCACCCAGCAGGCGCGTGGTCTCGCGCAACTCGGCGGCACTGTGGCGCGCGTGGCGCATCACCAGCAGCGTCGTGCCCGCGTGCTTGCCGATCAGCGCCGAATCGGTCACGGCGAGAACAGGTGGCGTGTCGAGAATCACGATGTCGTAGGCCTGCGCGAACTGTTCGAGCAGCGTGCCGAGACGCTCGCCGTACAGCATTTCGGCAGGCATCGGCGAACCACGTCCACGCGTGAGCACGTCGAGACCCGGCAGCACCTGGCGGTGCAGCACGGCATCGAGTTCCGCGCCGGCGATCATGTCCGGCAACCCGCGTTCGCGCGACAATCCGAAGTACCGATGCAACTCGCCGCGCCGCATGTCGCCGTCGACGATCAGCACGCGCTTGCCCACCGACGCCAGCACCACCGCGAGATTCGCCGACAGGAACGACTTGCCGACGTGCGGACGCGGACCGGTGATCATCACGACGTTGTTCGGCGCTTCGGCGAGCCGGAACTGCAGCGCGGTGCGCAGGCTGCGCACGCCTTCCACCGCGATGTCGTCAGGCGCGCTCACGGCAAGAATGTGAGCGCCCTGTTCGCCCCGGCTCGCGGCGCGTTGCAAACGCATCTGCCGTTCGCTGTGCGAGATGACCGCATAAACCGGCGCACGCGCGATCTCTTCGATTTCGAGCGGACTGTCGAGGCCGTTGCGCAAGGCCCGCCGCACGAAGGCGGCAGCCGCGCCCAGCATCAAACCCAGTGCGCCCGCCGCCGCGATCACGAGCGCCTTTCTCGGCTTCACGGGCTGCTCGGCGGTGACCGCGTAATCGACCACGCGCACGTTGCCTAACTGGCCAGCCTTCAGCACGCCGAGTTGCTGCGCGCTATCCATCAGATTGGTGTAGAGGCCCGAATTGATATCGACCTCACGCAGCAGGCGCACAGCCGCTTGCTGCGTGTTCGGCAGCGCGGCGATCTTCGCGTCGAGCACGTTCTGTCGACGGCGCAGATCCGCCAGTTGAGCCTCGAGCGCCGTCACCGATGGATGCGTCGGCGTGAATCGTTGCAACAACTCCGAACGTTGCCGCTGCAACGCAAGGACTTGCGCGTTCGCGTCGGCGGCACCCTGCAACAGCAGACGGCTCTCCGCGTCGAGATCGATCGTGCCGTTGCGATTGCGGAACGTGTTGTAGCGCTGTTCGGCGTGCTCCAGATCGGCGCGCAACTGCGGCAACCGGTCGCCGAGAAATCCCAGCATCTGTTGCGCCCGCGCGGATTTCCAGCCGACATTGCGTTGCACGTAGGCACGCACGATCGCGTTGACGGTCGCGGTGGTACGCGCGCTGTCGTCGCCGTCGAGCCGGATGCCGATTACACCCGACTGTTTCGTTTTCTCGGCGACGTCCAGCGTTTTCTGCAATTGCACCGTGGTGAGCTGCGTCGATGTGCGGCTCAATCTGAACTCGGTGCCGCTTCGCGCGATCACGCTGTCCACGCGCAAACTGACGGGACCGTCCCCGGTCATGCCGGTGGCGACCTCGCCCACGCGTCCGTTGAGCACGGTCTCGCCGGTTGCACTTCTTAGCTCGAAATGTTCGTTGGTGCCGGCGATCAAGGTGAATCGCTTCGTGTACAACGTGGGCGGCACGTCGAACTGGGACACGCGCAGCGTCTCGCCGCCCCACGCGAAACGGCCCAGACCCCACACGGGCTCGGCGAGCGTGCCGTCCGCCGCCGTGCGCGCGATCGCCCGGCCGATCAGGGGAAAATAGCGCGGCTGCGCGTCGATATCCAGATGCAGCTGACGCACCGTATCGTCGACAACCGACCTCGAGCGGATCAGTTCGATCTCGGCGTCGGCCGTGCCCTTGCCGCTGAAAATCTGCGCGAGGTCGCCGAGCTTGTCGTTCAGCGCGCCGGTATCGTCGTCGACCTGGACCGTCGCGTCGGCGCGGTACACCGGCGTGCCGAGGAACGCGTAGCCGACGCCGAGCGCGAGCACCGTTGCAGTGATCGCCGCAATCAGCGTACGGTTTTCGATCAGCACGGACGTCACTTCGGAAAGATCGATTTCATCGTCACGATGCGCTACGACCGCGGTGGGATTGAGATGCATGCTCATGATTCAGCGCACCACCGCGGCGATCGCATCCAGCCAGCGCTGCACGCCCTGCTCGATCTGCGCGATGGCCAGTTCAAACGTGAAGCGGCCGCGCCGGTACGGATCGACGATATCGAGCCGCTCGTGCTCGCCGAGCCGGTAGACGCGGCCACGCGCGAAGGGAAACGCGTGCTCGATCAGCGCGCACTGCGCTCGCGTCATCGCCAGAATCAGGCGGGCGCCGCGTACCTGCGCCGGCGTCAACACGCTCGACACATGCGGACGCAGATCGATGCCCCGGCCGTCCATCAACTCGACGGCGAGCGCGGGGGCGCGACGCCCCACGAGCGCGCGCGTGCCCGCCGAATGCACGGCGACGCGCGGCAGCGCGGCGGCCAGCAACGCGGCCGCCATCGGACTGCGGCAGAGATTGCCTTCGCATACCATCAGCACGTCGGTCATTTCGCGATCACTCCCGCCGTCAGGCCCGAACTGATCAACGGCATCAGCAAACTCAGCACGCGATTGAAGCGAACCAGCCCACTACCGTCGACGTACACCACATCCTTCGATTGCAGCTCGAAATCCTTCGCGAGCAGCATCGCCACCGGCGAATGGCCGTCGAGGTGAAACACCTGCGGCGCGCCGTTCGTCGAGCCGCGAATCACGAACATCTGCGCGGCGTCCGCGGTCGACGCGTTCACGCTGCCGGCCTGCGCCAATGCATCGGCCAGCGTGATACGGCCGGTCCGGTGCGGCACGGCCGAGACGGGTTTGTTCACTTCGCCCATCACGTACACGTCGTTTTCATCGCGCGCCGTCACGCGCAGCAGGTCGCCCGGGTTCAGAAAGAGCCGCGACGGACTGACACCCTGCGCCAGCATCTGCGTCAGATTCACGCGATGAGACAGGCCATCGCGCACCAGCACCAGCGCGCTCTGATCGGCGCTGTCGCTGAAGCCGCCGCTGCGGCCGAGCGCTTCGTATAGCGTCATGGGCACGTCGTTGACGGCGAGCGCGCCGGGATTGCGCACCTCGCCATCCACATACACCTGACTCGCGCGGTACGACGCCACGCGCACCGTCACCTGCGGCTTGACGAAGTACTTCGCAAGCGCGGCGCTCAGACGCTGCTGGATCTCCTCGGTCCGCAAGCCCGCCACGCGCAGCGTGCCGGCATAGGGAAACGTGATCGTGCCGTTCTGCTCGACGGTGAAGCCGGACAGGGGATCGCCCGCGCGCGCCGACGAATCGAGTTGCGACGAACCGAGCGCCGCCGCGAATTCCGGATGGTCCCAGATCACGATGCGCAACACGTCGCCCGCGCCGACGGTGTAGGCGCGCGACGTACCGGCCAGCAGTTGCGACAGTTCGAGCTGCTGGCGCTTGCGGTTTTGCATCAGCCGCGCGACGAGCGCTGCGTCGATTTCCGTAATCGGGATGTCGGGCATGGCGGCGTTCGCGTCCAAGACGGCCTCGCTCGGGACGGTTCCGGTCGCGGCGATTTCATCCGTCGTCCCAGCCATCGAACGAGGCTCGACCGCCACTCGCGAGGTATTCATTCGCATGCCCGGCGCCACTGCGCATGCGCTATTCAACAATACCGCCGCCATCGACACATACAGCCGGAACCGGCGACAACTCTTCAATAATGCAAACATCGTGTTCAACCTGCTCCTCGAACGAGTGTGCAATCGCGCAACTCGTTATCACGCACATAATCAGCCATACCAACTAATCTGCAAAAACCGAATCACGCTCCATCTCTTCTTCAATAGGCATTGCGGTTCATCAAGCCCTTCACCACCGTCGCCACGACGATCCGCATGTCGAGCGCGAACGACCAGTTGCGCAGGTAATACAGATCGTGTTCCACCCGCCGCTGCATTTTCTCGATGCGGTCGGTCTCGCCGCGAAAGCCATTGACCTGCGCCCAGCCGGTAATACCGGGCTTGATCCGATAGCGATGGATGTAGCCGTCGACGATGGTCCGGTACTGATCGTCGTGCTCGATCGCATGTGGCCGGGGGCCGACCACCGACATCTCGCCGCGCAGCACGTTGAGAAACTGCGGCAACTCGTCGAGGCTGGTACGGCGCAGAAACGCCCCGACGCGAGTGACGCGCGGGTCGCGCCGCGTCGCCTGCCGGACCACGCCGGCTTTTTGCGCGTGCGCGCGCATCGAACGAAACTTGAAGATGCGGAACACGCGCCCGTTCGCCCCTTTACGGCGCTGCGTAAACAGCACCGGCCCCTTCGATGTGACCTTGACCGCAACCGCGATGGCGAGCATCAACGGCGCCAACGCCACCAGCACGGCCGCGGCGAACACGCGGTCGAACAGCGCTTTTTGCAGCAACGAATAAGGCGTCATCGGCGACGCGACGAGATTGATCGCGGGAGAACCCAGCAGATCGACCACGTGACGGTCGAACATCACGAGACCGCGCACGTCGGGCAGAAAGCGCAGGTTGACCAGATCGCCGCTGAATTCCGCGAGCACTCGCAGCAGCATGTCCTGCTCGGACATCGGCAGCGCGAGCCAGATTTCGTCGACCTGTTCGCGGCGCACCCAGTCGGCGAATTCGCCGAAACTCCAGAAGCCCGGCAAGCCGTGCACAGTCGTTTCGCCCCCGCCCGCCGTGTGAAAAATAGCCACGGCGCGAAACCCCGCTTGCGGCGATGCCGTGAGATTCGCGATCACACCGTCGCGATGCTTGCCCGCGCCCATCACCGCCACCGTGCGCAGATTGCGGCCCGCGCGCCGCATCCGGCCCAGCGCCGCATGCACCAGCAGCCGCGAGGTCACCAGACCGCCGGCGGTCAACGCGGTCCAGCTCACGCACCACAGCCGCGAAAGCGACGCGGTGCGATGCAGCAAAAACATCACCGCGAGACCGCAGACCTGCACCGCCAGCCAGCCGATGACGATGCGCACGCTCAAGTGCCATTTCGAGCGCCCGCGCCACGAGTCGTACACGCCGAACCACGGCAGCAACAGAATCGCGAGCGCCATATCGAACGCGACGAAGGACGCCTCGACGATCGCCCGGCCCGGCTCCGGCAGCCACAACCACGAAGCCAGCGTTGTGCCCAGGCCAATCAGCATGACATCGAGCAGGCGCGCGACCGCGCTTTCCATATCGGCGAACTCACGGCCTGTAGGCTGGCGAATCACTGTGTGCATGGCGTGGGTAACGCATCACTCTTTGAAGGGACTCGAATTCTGCCCGCGCTGTAGTGGCTTAGGTCTGAGAAATTTCCCAAATCGTCGCAGCATTCGCCGGGGCGCTCTGCGCGTTGCGATGGAGCAATCTGAGCGTAGTCCTGACCTTGTCAGAGCGGCTCTTACATAACCGATTCCTAATGCATCGACCGAGAAACTTTAACTATCCGTTTTCTCACTGCGTCCGTATCCTCAGGACGTGGCCCGCCGCCGGTCGTTGCGCATTGCATGCTGCTTTGCACGACGCACAGCCGGCATCGGGCGAGCGCTTTCTCATCGTCGCAGGAGCGGCATCATGAAGATCTGCATCTTTGGAGCGGGAGCGATCGGCGGGTTGATGGGCGTGCAACTGGCGCGCGCCGGCGCCGACGTGAGTTTCGTCGCACGAGGCGCGCATCTCGCGGCGATGCGCGAGCACGGCGCGCGTCTGATCATGGACGGCGAAACCTACACCGCGCCCGTGCGTTGCACGTCCGACCCGAGCGAACTCGGCGTGCAGGACGTCGTGATCGTCACGCTGAAGGCGCACTCGCTGCCGGGCGTGGTCGAGACCATGCAGCCGCTGCTCGGCAAGCACACGGCGATCGTCACGGGCGTCAACGGCATCCCCTATTGGTACTTCTACCGGCACGGCGGTAAGTTCGCCGGCACGCGCCTGGCCAGCATCGATCCGGACGGCACGCAATGGACCCGGCTGGGCCCCGAACGCGCTATCGGTTGCGTGCTGTATCCGGCAGCGGAGATCGTCGAGCCGGGCGTGATCAAGCACGTGTACGGCAAGAAATTCCCGATCGGCGAGCCGGATGGAGAACGCACGCCGCGCATTCAGCAGTTGCACGAGATCATGCAGGCGGCCGGGTTCGAGGCGCCGATCCGCGACAACATCCGCGACGAAATCTGGCTGAAGCTATGGGGCAATCTCTGCTTCAATCCGATCAGTGCGCTAACCCACGCGACGCTCGACGTGCTCACCAGCGACCCCGGCACGCGCGCCGCGTCGCGCACGATGATGCTGGAGGCGCAGCGCATCGCCGAACAGTTCGGCGTGCACTTTCGCGTGGATGTCGAGCGGCGGATCGACGGCGCGGGCGCGGTGGGCGCGCACAAGACGTCGACGCTGGTCGATCTGGAGAACCGGCGGCCGATGGAGATCGATCCGCTGCTGACCGTCGTGCAGGAGATGGGGCGGCTGGTGGCGGAGCCGACGCCGACTATCGATGTCGTGCTCGCGCTGATCAAGCTGCGCGAGAGGATGGCATTGCAGGGCGAGTGAACATGGCGAGTTTCGCGGCATAGGCATCAGGTGCTGAAATGACGTAAAAGGATCGAACGCGCGATGCGTTCGATCCTTTTTTCATGGCACCAGCTCTTGCCGCCGGCCGTTGCCGCTATTGATCGATCGCGAGCCACACCGCCTTCGGCTCGGTAAAGTTCTCGATCGCCATATCGCCGTGCTCGCGGCCAAACCCCGAATCGCCCGCTCCGCCCCACGGCAAACGCACATCGGTATAACCATAGGTATTGATCCACACGGTGCCCGCCTTCAGATCGCGCGCGACCCGATGCACCCTGCCGATATCCGCGCTCCACACGCCCGCCGCCAGACTGTATTGCGTGCCGTTGGCGATCCGCAGCGCGTCGGCTTCGTCGTCGAAACGGATCACGCTTGCGACCGGACCGAAAATCTCTTCCTGGGAAATGCGCATCTCGTGCTCGACGTTGGCGAACACCGTCGGCTCGACGAAGAAGCCGCGCTCGCCGATCCGCGCGCCGCCCGCGACCAGCGATGCCCCTTCGGCGCGCCCTGTTTCGACATAACCGAGCACCGTCTTCATCTGCGCGGCGGAAATCAGCGGACCCATCGACGTTTCGCGCTTCGACGGGTCGCCGACCTTGATCGATTTAGCGCGCGCCGCGAGCCGCTCGACCACGTCGTCGTAGATGTCGCGATGCGCGAGGATCCGCGAGCCCGCCGAACACACCTGGCCGGTGTTGAAGAAGATTCCCGAGGCCGCCGCGCGCACCGCGTTGTCGAGATTCGCGTCGGGAAAAATCAGGTTGGCCGACTTGCCGCCAAGCTCGAGCGTCACGCGTTTGAAGTTGCCGGCCGCGCCTTGCAGAATGCCGCGCCCTACCGAGGGCGAACCGGTGAAGGTGACCTTGTCCACGCCAGGATGCGCGACGAGCGCATCGCCCACCACACTGCCCTTGCCGGTGACGATGTTCAGCACGCCGGGCGGCACGCCCGCTTCGAGCGCGAGTTCGCCGACGCGCAACGCGGTGAGCGGCGTGATCTCCGCCGGTTTCACGATCAGCGTGCAGCCGCACGCAAGCGCCGGGGCGATCTTCCACATGCCGATCATCAGCGGGAAATTCCACGGCACGATCGCGGCGACCACGCCGACCGGTTCGCGCAGCGTGTACGTCAGCGCGTCGGGACGCACCGGCACGACCTGGCCGGTGATCTTGTCGCACCACCCGGCGTAGTAGTCGAGCGTATCGATCGCGGCCGGAATGTCCTGGCGCATCACGGCGGCGATCGGCTTGCCGGCGTCGAGACTTTCGAGCGCGGCGAGTTCGTCGAGATTCGCGCGCATCAATTCGGCGAGGCGCGCCAGAATCCGGCCGCGTTCCGCCGCGCGCATGCCGTTCCACACTTTCAGCGCGGCGCGCGCCGCGCGCACGGCGGTATCGACATCGGCGGCACTGCCCTGCGCGACCCGGGCGATGGGAGCCTCGGTGGCGGGGTTGATGTCGATCGAGTATTCGCCGGTGCCCGGAGGCAGACGCTTGCCGTCGATCAGCAGATCGTGGCGCTGGATTTCGGTTGCGGTATCCATCGTGACGCTCCTTGCGTGAGGTAGGGAGTGAATGTCGGAGTCGGGTTGCGTGGGCCGGTTATGCGCGGACCGCCCGGTGGCATGGCATGCGTGATCCGCGCGGTCAGGGCGAGGTGGTGGATCGGCGCTCGGGTTCGTGCGACGCGGCGCCGTCGCGCGGCGCAGCCTTGCGCGCGACACAGGATGAGCCTGCCGGTGCGTGTGTCGAGGATGAAGCCCGGCTTTGATCCGGCGATGCCGATACCGGTGCCGATGCCGATGCCGGTGCCGATGCCGCGAACTGTGCCCACACCTCGGCCGCATTCGGCCGAAGCGAACGCTTGCGCCGATGCACGAGCAAGGTGGTCAGCTTCATCTCCGGCACGAGCGGCCGGCTCACCAGCGCTGCGCCGAACGATGGCCAACGCGCATCCACGGGCAGCACACCGACGCCGAGGCCCAATTCGACCATTCGCGTTACCGCTGCGACGTGCCCCATTTCCTGCAGCGGCCGACGCTTCAGGCCGTTCGCGGCAAACGCGAGATCGAGCGCGGCGCGCACGCCCGCATCGTCGTTCAACGTCACGAGCGGCCACTCGTTCAGGCTCGTCCACGCGATGCCGGCGTGCCGCGTCAACGGATGCCCGCACGGCAACACGGCGTGCAACGGCGTGGAGAAAACCGCTTGCGCATGCAACTGATCGCCACTCAACGGCTGCGCCAGCGACACCACGCCGAAATCCGCCTCGCCCTGTTCGACGCTCGCGAACACGCTGCTCTGCGGCTGATCCTCGACCGACACGACGAGGCCGGGAAACGCCGACGCGCAAGCGGCCAACCCCTGCGCCACCCATGCCGACGACATCACCGGATTGCTTGCGATGACCACCACGCCGGTATGCCCATCGAACGCCGCGCGTTCCTCGCGCAAGGTCAGGTCGATCTCGTCAAGCAAGCGGCCGATCCGGCGTTCGAGACTCGCCCCCGCGCTCGTCAGCTCGACCTGGCGCGTGGTCCGGTCGAACAGCTTCAGTTCGACCGCCTCTTCGAGTTCGCGCACGCAGCGGCTCACCGCCGACTGCGTGAGATCGAAGCGGCGCGCCGCACGCGTGAAACTCCGCTCGCGCGCCACGGCCACGAAAACCTTCAGCTGTTGCAACGAAACGTTCATGACGTGCGCACCGATCGCGTTCGCTTCACGCTATTCCCCGGTCTGTTCCGGCCACCGGCCCAGACGCGAGGGCTTGCCGTTGCCGGCCACCGCCAGCACGCCCTGCGGTTCGTTGTGCGAGTCGACCCAGCGCGAGCGCATCGGCGCGAGCACGAACTTCGCCGCGATGCCGGCGGCGATCGTCACCACCGCCGATACGATGAACACCAGATTCCAGCCGCCGGTCGCGGACAACACCGAGGCGATCGGCACCAGCAGCGACGCCGTGCCCTTCGCGGTGTACAGCGTGCCGGCATTGGCGGCCGCGTATTTGCTGCCGAACGTATCCGCGCAGATGGCTGGGAAGATCGAGAAGATCTCGCCCCAGAACAGGAAGATCAGCGCGGCGAACGTCATGAACCAGTACGGATTGCTGCCGTATTCCATCAAGCCGAGCAGCGCCAGACCTTCGCCGATGAAGATCACGAACATCGTGTTCTCGCGGCCGAGCTTGTCGGAGATGAAACCGCACAGCGGACGCGTGAAGCCGTTGCAGATGTTGTCGATGGACAGCGTCGCGGTGAGCAGCGGCAAGGTCATGCCGAACATCGTCATCGGAATGCGCGCGAGGCCCCAATCTTTCGCGATCGGCCCGATCTGCGCGGTGGCCATCAAGCCACCGGCCGCCACCGCGACGAACGATACGTAGATCACCCAGAACACCGGCGTCTTGATCATCTGCCCCGGCGTGTAGTCCACCTTCGACACCGCGAATTTCCTGCGCGCCGCGGCTTGCTGACGCAAAGTCGGTTTCTTCAGCAACAACGCGAGCACGAAAATGCACGCGCCCTGCAGAATGCCGAAGAAGAAGAACGTATGTTCATAACCGGTGCGGGTAATCATGTTGGCGATCGGAATCACTGTCACCGCCGCGCCCGCGCCGAAACCGGCCGCCGTCAATCCCGCGGCAAGACCGCGGCGATCGGGAAACCACTTCAGCGCATTGCCGACGCAGGTGCCATACACGCCGCCCGCGCCGATCCCGGCAATGACCGCCGCCGTGTACAGCACCGGCAAGGTGGTCGCATACGAATTCATCACCCAGGCAAGACCCGCGCAAATCGCGCCGCCGGCGACCACGGGCCGAGGTCCAAATTTGTCGACCAGCCAGCCTTCGAGCGGCACGAGCCACGTTTCGGTCAGAATGAAGATCGAGAAGGCGAGTTGAATCGACGCTTCGCCCCAGTGGTGACGCGTGTTCATCGGCGTGACGAACAGCGTCCACGCGTATTGCAGATTGGCGACCAGGGCCATGCATACCATGCCGATGACAAGCTGCCACCAACGATTCGTCCAGAACGCGCGCGCCTTGGCCTGCTGATTGATATCGTCCATGAGCCTGTCTCCGCCATTTATCTCGTGCGGCTTTTCATGCTGCCGCGCCGTCTGCGTCCCACCTTATGGTTTTGACCCGAGAAGCCGTGCTCGTCGGGAATGCTTATTTTTCGTTTCCATACACCCGCTTTATTGACCGGAATGAACCCAAACGCATCGTCATGCTGTATTGCAAGAAGTACTTTATTCCGACCAATTACATTGCTTTTTACCGGAAAGTCCAATACGTAGTGGCATTTCCGCTTCTTATACGAACCCATGCTAGGGTCATTGCTGAATTACGAATAATTAAAGTTTGTTATTATGTCGATTCACGTTTGCTTATACATCGGCCATGACGATGCGCAATGCGACTCTGCGGCAACTGAAAGTGTTCGAGACGGTGGCGCGCCACCTGAGCTTCTCGCGCGCCGCGGAGGAATTGCATCTGACGCAACCCGCCGTGTCCACTCAGGTACGTCAACTCGAGGAACATGCGGGACTGCCGCTGTTCGAGCAACTCGGCAAGAAGATCTACCTCACGCCGGCCGGCACCGAGATGCTTCACTACAGCCGCGCGATCATGCAGCAATTCCACGAAGTCGACGAAGCGATGAGCCAGCTCAAGGGCGTCTCCGGCGGCAAGCTCAGCATCGCCGTGATCAGCGCGGGCGACTACTTCTTTCCCCGGGTACTGGCCGAATTCACGCGCCGTTATTCGGGCGTCGTGCTCAATCTCGCCGTGCACAACCGCGAGGAACTGCTGCATCAACTCGCGACCAATCAAACCGATCTGGCCGTCATGGTGCGCCCGCCGCACGAAACGGATGCCACCAACGAGCCGTTCGCGCCGCACCCGTACGTGATCGTCGCGGCGCCCACGCATCCGCTCGCGCACAAGCGCAACATCAAGATGAGCCAGTTGGCGAATGAAGCGTTTATCGTGCGCGAGCGCGGTTCGGATACGTGGAATTCGATGGAAGAAGGTTTCGCCGGACGCCTCGCCAATCTGAAGATCGCAATGGAAATCAAGAGCACCGAGACGATCAAGCAGGCGGTGATCGCGGGCATGGGCATCGCGTTTCTGTCCGCGCATACGATCAGCCTCGAATTGCAGCTCGGCCATCTCGTGGTACTCGACGTCGAGAGCTTTCCGGTCATGCTCAACTGGTACGTCGTGCATCGAAAGAACAAACGCTTGCCGCCGGTCGCGGTCGCCTTCAAACGCTTCCTGATGGAGGAAGGCGCGAATCTGATCGAGAAGATTACGCGCGTGAAGGAATTGAGCGTGTATAAACGCTAGGCTATGGCAATCCAATAAAACTTTAACTATTGCCAATCGTTCGGCGCTTCTATGCTGCAAGCGAGTTCTCTCACTCGCGTGCCCAGGAGGCCGGTCATGAATCACGCTTCGGTTGCATCCCCTTCCCTCGACAGTACTCACGGCGCGCGCGCGGTCGCGCAAACCGAAGACGATGCGCATCTGAGCGCGTATAACGCCGCGTTCAGCGATCTCGGTCTGCGCTTTCGCTGGGATCACGCGACGCTCGACGTACTGCGCGAATTCAATGGCGAAGCGGCGCGCATTACCGCGTACATCGAGCGCTTTCATGCGCATCTGCATCGCGCGTACGATGCCGATTTTCTCGCGCAACTGATTTTGCACAAGAAGGCGCAGTACTACGGCGAGTCCGTGGCGCACGACGAATGACGAATCACCGGCCGTCGACGTCGATGTCGATGTCGTCGACTTCGACGATGCGCCGGTGCATACGCTACGGTCGAACGCTTGCGGCATGCGGACTCCCCATGTTGCACTGCCATCGCACGCGGCCGATCGACCGCGTGCTTCTTTCTTTCGCTACATTCGCTTCTTTATCTTCTGCCTTCTTGCTTTCGCTCTCGCCGTCGCTCAGGTTGCAGCAACCGTTTGCGGTGCGAGGTGATGCAGGTCCGCAGCAGCCGTGGTCACCAGCGTATTACTGAGCGTGCCGATACCATCGATCGAAACCGACACGGTCGCGCCGTCCTTGATCGAGCCGACGCCGACCGATGTCCCGCACGCAATCACATCGCCCGCTTCGAGCGTGAGGTCTTGCGACAGCAGACTCACCTGCTGCTGCGGCGAAAACACCATATCGTCGAGCGGATAGTTCTGCCGCTCGACGCCGTCGAGCAAGGTCACGAGGCGCGCCTGTCGCCAGTCGAATCCGGAGACGATGGCCGGCCCCAGACAACAGAACGTGTCGAAGCCCTTCGCGCGCGTCCACTGCGGGAAATGCGGGTTCTCGTTCAACAGATCCGCGGCGGTCACGTCATTGACGAGCGTATAGCCGAAGATCGCCGCGGCTGCTTCGTCGACGCTTGCGTTTCGGCAACGCCTGCCGATCACGATACCGAGTTCGCCTTCGTAGACGATCTTGCCCGCGTAACCCGGGGGACGACGGATCGCCTCGCCTGTACCGATCACGGAAGCGGCGGGCTTCAACAGAAACAGCGGATGCGACGGCACCGGCTTGTCGAGCTTCGCGGCCAGCGCGTGATAGTTGTTCCACAACGCGACGATCTTGCCCGGCGCGCACGGCGCGAGCGGCGTCAGCGTGCGCATCGGCAGAACCGCGCCGGTCGGCACCGGGTGATCGAGACTCGCGTACTCGTGCAGATAGCCGCCTTCCACGCGCCCAAATACGACGCCGCCGTCGCTCGACATGAAACGCATCCACGTATCCATTGTTTCGCTCCGCGAACGTTACGGCGGTTCGGATTTACCCTGCGTCGATCAGCCCTCAGATCGCGCCGGCCGTGCGCAACGCGCTGATCTGCGCCGGCGAGTAACCGAGTTCGGCCATGACCTCGTCGGTATGTTCGCCGAGCAGCGGCGAGCGTTTGACTTCGGTCGGACTGTCGGACAGCTTGATGGGATTGCCGACCGTCAAATACTTGCCGCGAGTCGGATGATCCACCTCGACGATCGTGCCAGTCTTGCGCAACGACGGTTCCTCGGCGAGTTCCTTCATCGACAGGATCGGACCGCACGGTATGTCGTATTTGTTGAGCGTCTGCATGGCCTCGAACTTGGTCTTGGTCATGGTCCAGCGTTCGATCTCCGCGAAGATCTCCTTCAGGCGCGGCAGGCGCGCGGCAGGTGTCGCGTAGTCGGGATCGGTGGCCCACTCTTCCCTGCCGATCACATTGCAGATCTTTGCCCACACCGGCGCCTGCGTGATGAAGTAGATATACGCATTCGGATCGGTTTCCCAGCCCTTGCATTTCAGAATCCAGCCCGGCTGACCGCCGCCCGATGCATTGCCCGCGCGCGGCACCGCGTCGCCGAACGTGCCGTTCGGATATTGCGGGTATTCCTTCATCGTGCCGTTGCGGGCGAGCCGCTGCTGGTCGCGCAGTTTCACGCGGCACAGGTTGAGCACGCCGTCCTGCATCGCCGCGAGCACGCGCTGACCGCGTCCGGTTTGGGTGCGCTGATACAGCGCGGTGACGATGCCGAGCGCCAGATGCAGGCCCGTGCCGCTATCGCCGATCTGCGCACCGGTGACGATCGGCGGACCGTCGTCGAAACCCGTGGTCGAGGCGGCGCCGCCCGCGCATTGCGCGACGTTCTCATAGACCTTGCAGTCCTCGTACGGTCCCGGCCCGAAGCCTTTCACCGAAGCGACGATCATGCGCGGATTCAACTCCTGAATCCGTTCCCACGTGAAGCCCATGCGATCGAGCGCGCCCGGCGCAAAGTTCTCCACCAGCACGTCGCATTTCTGGATCAGCGCTTCGAGTACCTGTTTGCCTTCGGGATGTTTCGTGTCGATCGTGACCGAACGCTTGTTGTGATTGAGCATCGTGAAGTAAAGGCTGTCCACGTCGGGGATATCGCGCAGTTGCTCGCGCGTGATGTCGCCCGCGCCGGCCCGCTCCACCTTGATCACATCCGCGCCGAACCACGCGAGCAATTGCGTGCAGGTCGGACCCGATTGCACGTGCGTGAAATCGAGAATGCGCACACCGTCCAATGCTTTCGTCATGTCTGTCTCCCCATGCCACGTCGTGGCAAGTCACTGGTTTACTTGTACATGGTTTGGTTTTTGGTCCCCGGCGCGTACTCGCGCGGATCGACCCAGATGTTGACCACCGCCGAGCGCCCGGTCCGATGAATCGCCTCGCGCGCACGCTGCAACGCGCCAGCGATCTGCGCCGGATCGCGCACCTCCTCGCCGTGACCGCCCAGCATGTCGGCGAACTTGCTGAACGGCACATCGCTCAGCAGATTGCCGACGCTGCCGCGCTCGTCGCCATATTTGGCGAGCTGCCCGTAGCGGATCTGATTCATCGCCGAGTTATTGCCGATCACCGCGAGATACGGTGCGCCGAAACGGTTGGCGGTTTCCATGTCGAACGCGGTCATGCCGAACGAGCCGTCGCCGTAGTAGCACAGCACTTCCTTGTGCGGATGCGCGAGTTTCGCGGCAAGCGCGAAGCCGGTGCCGACACCGAGCGAGCCCAGCGCGCCGGGGTCCATCCATTGCCCCGGACGGCGCGGCCGCACCGCCTGCGCGGAAATCGTCACGACGTCGCCGCCGTCGCCGATGTACACGGTGTCGTCGGAGAGAAATTCATTGAGTTCGTACGCGACGCGATACGGATGGATCGGCATGCTGTCCGATCTGAACAAGGGCATCAGCTTTTCGGTCGCGGCGGCTTCGGCGTTCTGCAACTGCGCCATCCATTTGCGCCGTGCCTGACGCTTGTCGTCTTTCAGACGCCCGCTCGCGGCCTGCAATACGGCGGCGAGAATCGCGCCCGGATCGCCGACGAGCCCGAGGTCGATATCGCGATTCTTGCCGACCGTGCGGTAGTCCATGTCGATCTGCACCAGCGTCAACTCCCGGCTGATGCGCTTGCCGTAACCCATGCGGAAATCGAACGGCGTACCGACGACGATCAACACGTCGGCATTCGCGAAAGCCTGCGAACGAGTGCGGTCGAAGTGATGCGGATCGCCCGGCGGCAACAGGCCGCGGCTCGCGCCGTTGAAATACCCGGGCATGTCGATGCCGCGCAGCAGCGCGATCGCTTCCTCGTGCCCACGCGCGGTCCACACCTGCTGGCCGTACAGAATCGCCGGACGTTCGGCGTTCACGAGAATGTCCGCGAGTTTTTCGATGTCGCGCGGATCGCCGATCGATTTCGTCGACGCGCGATAGTGGCCAGGTTGCGGCACCACCGCGCGCGTCAGATCGATTTCGCGATCGAGCACGTCGCGCGGAATTTCCAGGTAGGCCGGACCAGGCGCGCCGTTGAAGCACTCGCGCGCGGCCATCGAGATCATGTCCGCGACGCGCTCGGTGCTCGGCACGCTGGCGGCGAACTTGGTGATGGGCGCCATGATGTCGACGTGCGGCAAGTCCTGCAGCGAACCCATCTTGTGCTGCGTGAGTGCGCCCTGCCCGCCGATGTGCAGGATCGGACTCTCCGAACGGAACGCGGTGGCGATGCCGGTGACGGCGTTCGTGCAACCGGGACCGGCGGTGGTGACCACGCAGCCGAGCTTGCCGGTCTGGCGCGCGTAGCCGTCGGCGGCATGCGCGGCGACCTGCTCGTGACGCACGTCGATGATGCGGATGCCTTCGTCGACGCAGCCGTCGTAGATATCGATGATGTGGCCGCCGCACAGCGTGAAGATCGTGTCGACCCCTTCGTTTTTCAGCGCCTTCGCCACCAGATGGCCGCCGGAGACGACGCCCGCGTTGCGGGTCTTCTGCCTGAGCGTGTCTTCCGCCGTCGTGCTGCCTGAACTGCTTGTCGCGGGGTTCGGGGATGTAACAACTGCGGACATGGTCGTCTCCTGGTCATGGACGTTCAGCCGGCCTCGCCTCATACCGTATGTGATATATCACATTCAATCAAGGCCGATTTCGAGAGGCGCTTGCTTGCGCCGCAATGCGTGTGTTGCTTATCCAGCTTGGTGTTGACGGTGAAAAGCCGAAAACGGAACGGCGCTCGGCGAGGGAAAACACCGACGCAGGGAAGCTGCCTTTTCCGTTGTTGATATATCACATACTATATTTTCAAGACCGTCAAGCGCGGCTTTTCCCGCATCGCACGAAGCGAGCGGCAACAAAAAAGCCCGCGGTGCTTTCACACCGCGGGCCTGATCGAAGCGTTGTTCCGCCTAGTCCAGAAAATCGCAGTTCGCCTCGACGAAGGTCGCCAGATCCAGCGAATGCTGCCGCGTCAGCCGCTCGGCGAGTTCGGTATCGCGCTTCTCCAACGCCTCGATGATGCGCAGATGATCGACGATGGAACGCGACGCGCGATCGCTCTGCGAGATCGTCATGCGCCGGATCGCGCGCACGTGGATGAAGATGTTCTTGATCGTGTCGAGAATGATCTGCGACTTCGACAACTCGACGATCGCCTGATGAAACGCGATGTTGGCGTCCGAGTATTCGGCGATATGCTCGGCCGGGGTGGCGTCGCGGAAATTGTCGAACATGTGGCGCAGACGGGCGATTTCCTCGTCGCTCGCATGCAGCGTGGCGAGCCGCGCGGCCATGCTTTCGAGCGCCGCCCACATCTGGATCATCTCGACGATTTCGCGCTTGCTCTTGCGCACGATGTAGATGCCGCGCCGCGGCACCATGCGCAGAAAACCTTCCTGTTCGAGCAGCGTCATCGCCTCGCGCACCGGCGTGCGGCTCACGCCGAGCGACTCGCTCAGCACGCGTTCGTCGAGACGGATTTCCTCGCGGCTCTGGTAGATGTCCGCGTCGGCGATCGCCTGGCGCAACATCGCGTACGCCTGATCGCGCAAGCTCGCGCTCGCGCCGATCGGCTGCAACGACAAAGTCAGCGGCGTACCCACTGCTTCAGTTTGAAGTTCTGACGACATGCATCGCCTCTTGTTGACCCTGCGCACGATGCGGCACGGGCGCCGCTCCGCCGTATTGTTCACCCAAACCGATGAACCGGCCATGCTGCGCCGCGCGTTGCGCGACCGGTTGCGGAATCCAGCGCGTCAGCAAAACCGTGGCGGCGGCACCCAGACCCACGGCCGCGAAGGCCAGCAGCGCGAGAGAAGCAAAGTCCATTTCCAGCTCCAGATGATCGAGTGAACGAATCGCTCAATCATATGCTGCGCCGCCGCATTTATCAATATTCCGTATGTAGTATATCAACGACGATCGCCGTCGAGATTACCTCTGCAAAGTAGCACGGACATCGCCCAAACACGCTCGCCTCGGTGTAAACGCGCAAAACGCGCGCTATGCGCGCACGCGCGTTCGATGATCGCGCATTTCGACCTCGATGCGGATTGTGCGAAGCGTCGCGCATCACTAACCTTCGGGGAAAGTTATCTGGAGACACGTCATGAGCACGATCCACCCGGCGGCCGCCCCGGCCGACAACCGCGCAACACGCAGCCAGGCGCGCAAGGCCGCGCTCGGCAGCTTCGTCGGCGCGGTCGTCGACTGGTACGACTTTCTGCTGTACGGCATCGTCGCCGCGCTGGTCTTCAACGCCGAGTTCTTTCCGAAGGTCAGCCCGGCGATGGGCACCCTCGCCGCATTCGCGACCTTCGGCGTCGGCTTCCTGTTCCGGCCGCTCGGCGGTTTCGTGTTCGGCCACTATGGCGACCGGCTCGGACGCAAACGCATGCTGGTGCTGACCGTGATGATGATGGGCCTGTCGACCGCGGCGATCGGACTATTGCCGGCGTTCTCGTCGATCGGCTGGTGGGCGCCGGTGCTGCTCGTCACGCTGCGCGCGATCCAGGGTTTCGCGGTGGGCGGCGAATGGGGCGGCGCCGCGTTGATGGCGGTGGAAAGCGCGCCGGAAAAGAAAAAGGCGTTCTACAGCAGTGGTGTGCAGGTCGGCTACGGCGTCGGCCTCGTGCTGTCGACCGGGCTCGTCGCGATCATCAGCCGGTCGATGGACAACGCGTCGTTCCTCAGTTGGGGCTGGCGGCTGCCGTTCCTGTTCAGCGTGGTGCTGGTGCTGATCGCGCTGTGGATCCGCTCGAGCATGGAAGAGTCGAAGGAGTTCGTCGAGAAGGTCGGCCAGCATGGCGAACGCAGCGTGCGCCTGCCGATCGTCGAAGCGCTGCTGCGTCATCCGAAGGCGTTTCTGCTGATCATCGCGCTGCGGCTCGCCGAACTGTTCACCATGTATATCGTCACCGCCTTCGCGCTGAACTACTCGACCGCGAATCTGCACATGCCGCGCGAGTTCTTCCTCACGATCGGTCTGCTGGTCGGCGCGCTGAGCTGCGTGACGATTCCGTGCTTCGCGTTGCTCGCGGACCGCTTCGGCCGCCGCCGCATCTACATGATCGGCGCGGTGGTCGGCATGCTGAGCGCGGTGCCGTTCTTTCTCGCACTCGATGCACGCGCAACCATCTGGATCGTGGTCTTCGCGGTGATGCTCGCGAACGTCGCGCACGACATGGTGGTGAGCGTCCAGCAGCCGATGTTCACCGAACTGTTCGGCACCGAGTACCGCTATAGCGGCGCGGGCGTCGGCTACCAGGTGGCGAGCGTGGTGGGCGGCGGCTTCACGCCTTTCATCGCGGTTGCGCTGGTCAGCTTCGCGGGCGGCTCGTGGCATCCGGTGGCCGCATACCTTGCGATCGGCTGTCTGATTTCGGTGCTGGTGGCCGCAAAAATGAAGACCGGGCGCGGCGTCGCCTGAGTTTTACTTCCCTCGTTTCGAGCCGGGCCGGGGTGGCGAATTTGCCACCGCCGGCCCGTTTCATTTGCGACGCCCGGTAATGCATTCCGGATTAACCATTCGCGAAGCCGGCTTTCGACAGATTACGGTCGCATTTCACCAGGCAAAAGCCTTATGTGTTTGCATCTCATATTGCAAACCAAAAGTGAGCGACCTATCGTTCGACGAAGCGCATCCTCGCCAGGATTTGCCTACGTCATATGAAATACAAATACATATATTGACGGCCTACAAAACTGTAATTTTTACGCCGCGATGCCTAAAGCATTTTGTATGAAAGCCGATAACAAAGAATTCGTAACCGGAGACCGACCATGAGCAGCATCACCGAGCCGGGCGCAAGCTCAGGCTCCTCACCCTTCTTTTCCAAACAGGCCACCGTTGCGAAGCCGGGATTTTCGCGCTGGATGGTGCCGCCCGCCGCGCTTGCCGTGCATCTCTGTATTGGCCAGGCGTACGCGTTTTCCGTGTTCAACGGTCCGCTGACCAAGGTGATCGGCATCACGCAATCCGGTCCGGACGACTGGTCGCTGACATCGCTCGGCTGGATCTTCTCGCTGGCGATCGTGTTCCTCGGTTTGTCGGCTGCGTTCGCCGGCAAGTGGCTCGAACATGTCGGCCCGCGTCGCACGATGTTTACCGCTGCGTGCTGCTTCGGCGGCGGCTTCCTCGTGTCGGCGCTCGGTGTGCATCTGCATCAGATCGTGCTGCTGTATCTCGGCTATGGCGTGATCGGCGGGATCGGACTTGGGCTCGGCTATGTGTCGCCGGTGTCGACGCTGATCCGCTGGTTTCCGGACCGCCGCGGGATGGCGACCGGAATGGCGATCATGGGCTTCGGCGGCGGCGCGATGATTGCCGCGCCGTTGTCGGTCGCGCTGATGAACCACTTCAAGAGCGCGAGCAGCGTCGGCGTGGCCGAGACCTTCGTGGTGCTCGGCATCGCGTACTTCATCTCGATGTCGATCGGCGCGCTCGCGATTCGCGTGCCGCCGGCGGACTGGAAACCGGCCGGCTGGACGCCGCCCGATACCACGCAGAAGAAGATGATCTCGCGCAATCACGTGCATATCGATCAGGCGCTGAAGACGCCGCAGTTCTATCTGATCTGGCTGGTGCTGTTTCTCAACGTGACGGCCGGCATCGGCATTCTCGGCCAGGCGTCGGTGATGATTCAGGAGAGCTTCAAGGATTCCGTGAGCGCGGCGGCGGCGGCCGGATTCGTGGGTCTGCTGTCGCTGTTCAACATGAGCGGGCGTTTCGTGTGGGCGTCGGCGTCGGACTGGATCGGCCGCAAGAACACCTACTTCATTTTCTTCGCGCTCGGCGCGGTGCTGTACTACCTGGTGCCGAGCTTCGCCGCGAGCGGCCAGATCGCGCTCTTCGTGCTCGCCTACTGCATCATCCTGACGATGTACGGCGGCGGTTTCGCGACCGTGCCCGCGTATCTCGCCGATATGTTCGGCACGGCGTACGTCGGCGGGATTCATGGACGCCTGCTGACCGCGTGGGCCGCGGCGGGCGTGGCCGGTCCGGCGCTGGTGAACTACATTCGCGCGTATGAAGTCGCGCACGGAGTCGCCAAGGCGGACGCGTACACGATGACCGTTCACATCATGGCCGTGCTGCTGGTGCTCGGCTTCATCTGCAATTTGCTGGTCAAGCGCGTCGACGACAAGCATCACATGACCGACGCGGAACTCGCCAAGGGCGTCTAAGGAGAATCGTATGTCCACCGTTCAAGCCGCGCATCCGACCAACAAGGTCATGCTCGCCGTCTTCTGGCTGTACGTGCTGGCGCCGCTCGCATGGGGCGTGTTCAATACGCTCTCGCAAGCGATGAAGCTGTTCCATTGAGTACAGCCTTGTAGTTTGATGGGCGTCCGCGCCGCCGCGCGCAAATGTGCGGCGGCGCGGACGGCGGCGGGGACCGTTCGTGTCGCCACGTTCATTCCAACGCACCCGCCGCCTCTGTTGCGATACTTCCCGACGCGCCGTTCAGGCGCGTTTCGCTTTCTCCCCTTGCTTTACCACTGATACGCCGCGCCGGCGCCGACCGTCGTCGTGGCGGCACTGATGCCCGCGCCGAGCTTCACCTTCAGGTTCTGCGTGACGCGCGCCGACAACCCCACGGCCACCGCCTGATAACCCTTGTAGCCCGCCGTGCCGACGCCGATCGCGAGGTTCTTGTTGGCATCGACTTCCGGCACCATGGTCAGCGCGATCGCCGACGCCGTGCCCGAGTACGCGTTGCGCGCGATCTCGTTCATGCCGCCCTGAAACTGCTGCATGTTGACCGCATCGGTGGGCGCCTGACCGTTGGCGACATTCGTGATCCGGCGCTCGCTGCCCGCCGAACCGACCGACACCGTCCCCGTCTGATCCGCGATCGATCCTTCGCCGAGCGCGACCGCATTCGGCGCGGACGCGACCGCGCCGCCGCCGATCGCCACCGAGCCGTTGCCGATCGCCTGCGCGGCATTGCCCGCGCTGTTGACCGACACGTACGCGTTGCCGTTGGTCTGCACGTTCTGCACCGCCTGATTGACGAGACCGATCTGCTGGTTGGTCTGCCAGAGCTGCGCGCCGGTCACGGCATCCGTGCTGGTCGCGGACAATTCGCCATCTTGAAGGTTGGTCAGCCGCACCGCCGACGTATTGGCCGCCGTACCGCCGAGCGTGATGCGATCGTGCGCGGCGCTGTCGTACTGCACCGCGTTCGCGACCGCGCCGTTCAGATTGCCGACGGTGGTCTGCAGACCGTCGATCGCGTTGCTGTTCTGCGTGACGCGGCTGTCCAGATTGCCGATTGCGCTGCCCACGTTATTCACCACCGTTCCGCCGACGCTGTACGAAGGTGCGTTGAGCGATCCGTCCGGATTGACGCTCGCTCCACCGCCGAGCGCCGCTGCCGTGCTCGCGGCCTGCGCGTAAAGTTGCGAACCGTTGACCGCGTCGCTGCTGGTCGCACCGATTGCGCCGCGCGCCACGCCGGTGACGACGCGATTGCCCGACGTGCCGGCCAGGTTGATCAGCGCGCCGTCCGTCGCCGATCCGACGTTGATGACGCGCGACAGCGGGTCTTGCGTGACGAGGCCGATGCCGCCGCTCGCCATGTCCTGCTGCAGCGTGCTGAGGCCGCTGTCGAGCGAGCCGAGCGCGTCGCCGACGGTGGACTGCGTGCCGCCCTGCACGTGATACGTGGGACCGGTCAGCGAGCCGTCGGCGTTGAGTTGCGCGCCGCCGCCGAGTGCCGCGACCATCGGCCGGAACTGCGCGAGGTTGATCGCGGAGGTGTCCGTGATGCCCGCCGCGACGCCCGTCAATTCACGCGCGCCGCCACTGCCGGAGAAGTCGATGCGTGCGCCGTCCGTGTCTTTCGCCACGCTCAGGTTGCGCGACGCCGCGTCTTGCTGGACGAGACCGATTTCGCCGTTGTTGATCTGGTTCGTGATGTGGGTCACGTCCCCTTCGATCGTCGTGGCGCGAGCGTCCAGGTTGCTGATCGCGGTCGTGTTGTCGGTGACGCGCTGATCGAGGTTCGTGATGCTGCCGGTGTTCTGCGCGACCGCCTGATTCGTCGAGAACAATTGCGCGCCGTTGACGGCCTCCGCGCTGTCAACCGCAAGCTTGCCCGCCCGCACGTTGGTCACGCGAACCGGCTTGGCGCTGGTCCCGAGTGTCACCGAATCGTGCGCGTTCGAATCGTATTGCACCGCATCGGCACCGGCCTGGGCGCTGGTCGTGACGGCCGCCGCGAGCGCCGCGCCGACATCGTGATAGGTCGCGCCGCCGACCGTGTACGACGGCGCCTGCACGGTCCCGTCCATATTGACGATCGTGCCGCCGCCCAATGCCGCCGCGGTGCTCGCCGCGTTCGCATACAACTGCGAGCCGTTCACGGCCTCGACGCTGATCGAATTGATCCTGCCGTTCGCCACGCCCGACACCACGCGATTGCCCGCGGTGCCCGCCAGATTCACGCGGTCGCCGCCGGTCGTGGCGCCGACCATGATCTCCTGGGTCTGCGGATGCTGCGTGACGAGGTTCGCCGCGACCTGCTTCTGCACCGACGTCAGGCCCGTGTCGAGCGCATTCAGCGCACTGCCCACCGTGGTCTGCGTGCCGGCCTGCACGTGATACGTGGGGCCGGTCACCGTCCCGTTCGCGCTGACCGACGCGCCGCCGCCCAACGCCGCGACCACCGGGCTGAGCTGCCCGAGATTGACCGCCGATTCCGCGGCGGTGCCTGCCGCCACGCCGGTCAGTTCGCGCGACCCCGCCGTGCCGCCGAAGTCGACGCGTTGGCCGTCCGTCGCCTGACCGACGCTCAGATCGCGCGACACCGCGTTTTGCCGGACCAGACCCGTCTTGCCGCGATTGAGGTCGCTGTCGAGGTTCGCGATATCCGCCGCGTTTTGCGCGACCGCCTGATTGGTGCCGTAAAGCTGCGCACCTGTCACGGCCTCCGAACTGTCGGCGCTCAACGTGGCGTCCGCGAGGTTCGCGAGTTTGACCGGGACGTTCACGTTGCCGAGCGTGGCGACATCGTGCTTCGCGGTGTCGTAGCGCAGCGCGTCGGCACTGCCGGCCGCGCTGCCGGTGGCGATAGCCGCCAGCGCCGCGCCCACGTCGTTATACGTCTTGCCACCGACATCGTAGGCGGGCGCGACGACCGTACCGCCCGGATCGAGCATCGCACCGCCGCCGAGCGCGGCGACCGCGCCCGCGAGCTGGCCGACGTTGACCGCATCCGTCGTCTGGGTGCCGGCCGCGACGTACACCAGTTGGCGACGCTGCGCGTTGCTGCCCACCGCCACCGCGTTGACGCGATCCGCGATCGAGCCGCCGCCGAGCGCCACCGAGTTCGTGCCGCTCACCGACGCGTTCGCGCCGAAGGCCATGCCGTTCGTCGCGCTCGGGTTGACGAACGCGTTGTAGCCGATGGCGACCGAGCCGGTGCCCGTGGCGCTGGCGAATGCACCGATCGACATCGTATTGAACGCGCTGGACCGCGCGTTGTAGCCGATCGCGACCGAGTTGTCGGACAGCATGCCGACCGACGAACCAGCGCCGACCACCGTCGAGTTGGTCGACAGCGCGCCCGCGCCCTGCCCGACCGCGGTCGACGCGACGCTGCCGGCCGCCGAGCCCGCGCCGACCGCGAGCGCATTGATCGCGGTCGCGGCGGCGGTAGGTCCGATCGCCATCGCGTTCAGATCCGTCGACGCGCTGGTGCGCGTGCCTTGGACGACGTTCGGGCTGACGGAGATATAGTCGGTGACGGGAGGCGCCGACGCTGCCAGCAGGTTGAGCTGGTTCACTTTCAGCGGGCTTTGCGTAGCCGCTGGCGCACCTGATTGCCCGACGGTGCGCACCAGATCGTCCGCCTCCACAGCCTCAGTCGTCTGCGAAGTCTCCAAGGTCTCCGAGGTCCGCACGGTCTGCACGGTCTGCGCTTCCACCGGTTGCGCGAACACGAGCGCGCTCAACAGCCCCGCACTCGCGGCCACCAGCATGCCGCACACCGACACACCCTTCGCGCCCCGGCTTTTCGCCGTTTCCGACGCCGCCACATAGGTTCGCGTCGCGCGGTTCCAGACTGTTTTATAGGATTTATTCAAGCATCCCTCCCACTCTTCTTATCGATGATTCATCCACCAAGTCTTTCTTATGCGTTCCTAAATAAATAGCCGAAAAAGATAGAAATTTAAGAGCACGTCGCGCTTTCACCTGGTCGAAAAAAAACGCAGCGCCAAGTGTGCCGCCGCGTTTTCCCATCGCGAATACGAATACTCCGAAAAGCTAATTTTTAGCTTCAAAAAGAAAAATTTATATAACACCTGCTCAGCAAAAACCGGCAAATTTCTTAGGCTAAACAATAGATATTTAGGACGTTTTAGAATTGCGCCTAATTCGTCCGATGAACGATTTGAAGAGATGAGATGGGATGGGATCAGTCAGCGCGCGCCAATCACCGATGGACTTTCGGCAAGCCGGAGGACGGCCCGCCCAAAACGGTCCCATTGCGGGACCGTTATTCGATGCATGCGCTCAGATCTTTTCGAACAGCACTTCCTGCGCGCCTTCCCACAACACCTTGGTGCCGAGTTCGCGCAGCTTTTCCTTGCCTTCGACGATGGTCAGGAAATGGTTGCCCGCGAGCTGCCCCATCTTGCTCGCGAAACAGCACGAGCCGTACGCGAGGATGATTTCGGTCTCGCTATAACCGCCCGGATAAAACAGAATGTCGCCGACCGACGGATGGCTCGTGTGATTCTCGAAGCCGACCGGCACGCCGTCGTTTTCGAGCTTGAAGTCGCCGAGCGGCACCCAGCAGCCTTCGCCGCTCCAGCGCACGTGAATGATCTTCTGCCGGTACGGCAGCAGCTTCAGGAAGGCAGCCACGGTCTGCGGCGCATCGGGATGGGTTTCGGCGGTGAAGGTGTGGCCGCAGGAGGTGATACGAAGTCGGGTCATCGCTAGGTTTCCGCTGTGACGGTTGATCAAAAGGCCGGTCGGACGATGGCTCGGGTCAAGCCATGGGGCGAGGCTATTCTGTCGTCCGGTGCAAGGCTTCTACAAGATACAGTTGCCGCGCATCTGGTCAGGCCAGTTGGACCAGTTGGTTCGCCCCGTCCGCTATGCGCTCTAAATCGTGGGATGCCCAGCCCATGCCAGCTTCAAGCACGCCCGGCCACGAAAGTTCGTAGTTTGCAAGCCGCGCAATGCACAGCACACTGCGAAAAGTGCGTGATTACCCTCAGGACGGTTCATCGGCCCTGGTTGCCCGATGAGCCACCCCCGGCCCGCCGCCGGATTCATCGCGGCAAGCCGGTGCGGCGGCGCAGCATCGCCGCGCCGCTGACGGCGACACCGGCTGGCGATCCGGTGCCTTCATCCAGTGTACTCAAGCGTCGGCGGCTCACTCAGGCATCGTTCGCGAACGGGCCCGAGCGCCCCGGTGTCGAAGCGCCGGCCCATCCGGTCCCTCCCCACCGCCGCGCCTCCCGCACCGTCAGCCGCGCAGCCGGTAGGCAAGCGGCGTCACACCGTAGCCACGCTTGAACTGCACGGAGAAATGACTGGCATTCTCGAAACCAACCGCAAGAGCAATCTGCAACACAGTGTGATCGGTGGCGCGCAGCAGTCTCGCCGCTTCGTCGAGCCGTAAACGCGTCACGAACTGATGCGGCGTCTCGCCGGTTTCGCGGCGAAACACCCGCGCGAAGTGAAAGCTGCTCAGCCCCGCCTGCGCGGCCAGCTCGTCGATCGCCAGATCGGCCGCGAGATGCGTACGGATGTAGTCGGTCACCCGGCGGATCCGCCGCGGCACCAGCCGTTCGGGTGGCGCGGGCAGCGCGGCGCCGGCCCGGCGCTCGCGCGAGTAGTGCTGCAGCAGATGCGCGGCGAGCGCGTGCATCAGCGCGTCGACGTAGAGCCGCGAGTCGGCCGGATCGGCGGCGGCGCGATGCAGCGCGGCGAGCGTCGCGGCGACGAACGGATCGTGAAACTGCATCGCGTCGCCGAGCGACAGTTCACGCGAACCGCCCAGCTCCATCTGTTGCGCGACGCTATCGATCAGGGCCCGCTCGATATGCAGATGAACGGTCGACAGCGGTTCGCCGCCGATCGAACGCCAGCGCCACGAAATCGGCGTGGGCGGCACGAACCAGACATCGCCCACGCGCAGGTCGGCGCTTTCCCAGCGCCCGTTCAGGTTGCGTTCGAGGTGTTCGGCGCCGCTCGCGAGCGTCATCAGCGTCAGGTCCTGCAGACCGGGCGCTTCCAGCAGTTCCTGCTCGTTCGGTTCGAGATACGAGCGCAATACCAGATGCCGCCATGGGCGGTCGACGCTCGACACCAGTTTCTGGCCCGCCATATAGCGATCGTAGGCGAGCGTCGTAGTCAGCTTTGGAATTCGTGCCATCACGTCTATTTCCAGGAGGTGCCGTATGCAAATGAAAGTCACTACACCCGCGCCGGTCCGTTGTCAGAGCAAGAACTCAAAAATGATAGCAAGGAACCGGCTACCGTAATTTTCGGAAATAGCTAATCATTCAGGTTGTCGTCTTTCACGCGTCTAGAACGCTGGAGCTACCGTTTCATGGAACACGAATGCGATACGCTGCCGCATTGGTTGACCGGCTCGCCGTCAGGTGAGGCCGGGCATCCGCAGGCAGCCTACAACGCCGTCGTCACCGCTCAACCGGCTTACCCGGCCGGCGCGCGGCAACCCGGCAAGTCGGCCCACGCGGCCGACGCATCGAGGGCGTCAAGCCGTACGTCGGCGAGCGCGGCGCCCACCGGTTTTCTCACGCTGTTTACCGAGGAGGAGATCGGCACGCCCTCGCCCGCGGCACGGCGAGCGGCGCCGGTCATCAGTCCGCTGGTGCGGTTCGGCAGTGCGCAGGACCGCATCGAATTCGTCAGGCAACGCATCAGGCAGTTGGGCTTCGACTCGTTCAGCTACACGGCCACGCGCACGTCCGCGCATCACAAGACGATGTTCGTGCTGACGAGCTACGAGTCGCAAAGCTGGCTCACGCGCTATTTCCGCGAGCGTTATTTCGAGCTCGACCCGCGCGTGGCGCTGGCCTCGCCCACCGGTTTGCCGTTCATCTGGAATACGGCCGACATGCGCGCCGACCTGCCGCGCGCGCAGATGCGCAGCGAGCGTCTGGGCGGCTTGATCGACATGCTGGAGGCGACCGGCCGCAAGAGCGGCATCCTCACGCAGATGCCGTTGCCGGAGCCGGAATTCACGGCGAGCCTGTGCTTCAACTCGGAGATCGGCAACCCGCGCTGGATGACGGAGTCGATCGTGGCGGAAACGCTGATGTTCGCGCATACGATCCACGAGTTCATCTGGACGCACGCGAAGAGCGTGATCGGCATCGCGCCGGAGCAGCAGCGGCGCGTGACGCTGAGCGAGTTGCAGCACGCGGTGTTGCGGGCAGTCGTGCAGGGGCAGCGAGACAAGGAGATCGCGTATTTCCTCGGCCTGTCGCCGCATAACGTCGACTATCACCTGCGGCGCTTGCGGCAGTTGTTCAACGTGCGCAACCGCGTGCAGTTGATCAATGTCGCGCAGGGGTATGTGTCCTAGGCGGCGCGTCGGTACAGTGGTGATGCGCCGGGCAGTACAGCGGGCTTGTAGTTAGCCCGGGTAGTTAGCTCAGATAGTCGGCCGCGGTTGCTCAACGGCAGCCGATCGACTCAGGCAGGCAGTTCCGTAGTACGAGTCGCGGCCCGCGTGTTCGCCGGCCGCGACTTTCATTTCTACTTCAATCTCAACCCGCCTGCCCCGCCACGTGATAATCGTCGGCGCCCCAGTACGCGCGCATCCGCACGATCTTGCCGGCCGCGTCGAAGTCCATCACGTCGGTCACGTCGATGTACGCGGCTTGCCCTTCCGGCGTCTTCACATGCACGCGAAAGCTGATCGACGCGCTGTTGCCGTGCGAGCCGCGCGGCGGCGCCATCAGTTCGAGCCGCGCGCCCACCGAGGTCGCGTACGCGTAGAACGCGTCGATCTCGCCGCGGCCTTCCTTTTGCGGTGTTCCCACCGGGTCTTCGATGCTCGCGTTATCGGCGAACAGGGCCGCGACGCGTGCGCCGTCGGCTGCGTTGAAGGCGTCGATATAGTCGGCCAGACGCGCCTTCATGGTTTCGCTGGTGTTCATATGGGCTCCTAGCGCGCGGTATAGCCGCCGTCGATCACCAGTTCCGTGCCCGTCACATAGCGGCCGGCCGGCGACACCAGATAGAGGATGCCCGCCGCGATGTCCTGCGGATCGCCGATCTGCGCGAGCGGCACGAGCGTTTTCATGTGCGCGAAAATCTGCTCCGGGTCGCCGAGCTTGGCGAACGCTTCCTCGAGCAGCGGCGTACGGATGAAGCCCGGGTGCACCGAATTCGCGCGGATGTTCTGCGCCGCGTACAGCATCGCCTCGGTCTTCGCCATCAGCCGCACCGCGCCTTTCGACGCGTGATACGCGGGCACGTCCGGGCCGCCCACCAGCCCGTACATCGACGACAGGTTCACGATCGAACCGCCGCCCGCCGCCAGCATGTGCGGGATCGCGTACTTCGTGCAGAGGAACACGCCATTCACGTTCACGTCGATCACTTTCTGCCACTGCTGCAGCGTCATTTCGTGAGTCGGCAGGTTCACGCCTTCGATGCCCGCGTTGTTCACCAGCGCGTCGAGCCGGCCGAAGCGCGCGGCGATTTCGCCGAACACGCGCTGCACGTTGTCTTCCTGCGTGACGTCCATCTTCCAGAACGCCGCCTTGCCGCCCGCGCCGTTGATCTCGGCGACCAGTTCCTCGCCCGCGTCGCTCAACACGTCGAGCACCGCGATCGCCGAGCCGGCGGCGGCCAGCGTGCGCGCGGTCTGTGCGCCGATGCCGCGCGCGCCGCCGGTGATCGCGCTCACCTTGCCGGTCATGTCGAATAGTTGCTGGGGAAATGCCATATCGTCTCCTTCGTGTTTTGATTGACTGATCGGGCCGCGCACGCGCCGCCGCAGCCCGCAGGATGCCTTAAACGGCGTGCCGCTCCGCGAGAAATTCCAGACATTCGCGATTGAAATAACCGCGATGCTCGACCATCACCCAATGGCCGCAGCGGTTCATCAGCACGAAGCGCGCGTCGGCGCAGTGCTCGAGAAAACGCATCGCGCCGCTGGCGGGGTTGAAGCGGTCGTCGCTCCCCCAGAAACCCAGCACCGGGCATTTCAGTTCGGCGAGGCGGCCGGTGAGGTTCGGCACGCGCATCGTCGACAGCACTTCGGGCGGCTGCTGCTCGCACACGCGCAAGCGTTCGTCGACCAGCGCGTCGGTCACGAGGCTGCGGTCGTACACCAGCATTTCGAGCAGTTGCCGCATGGTCAGACGGTTCATCTGCTGGTTCGTGAAGAGCGACACCATCTTCTGGATGCCGTCCATCCTGAAGTACGTCTCGCGCTCCTCGACGCCGCCCGGCGCCATCATGATCAGGCTGTCGACGTCCTCCGGATAGTCGAGTGCGTATTGCAGCGCGATCGCGCCGCCGAGCGAATTGCCGAGCAAGGTCGCGCGGCCGATGCCGTTCGCCACCAGTTGCGCGCGCAACGCATCGACGAAGAAGTCGAGCGTGTAATGCGCGTCGGCCGGTTTCGACGACGCGCCGTAGCCCGGCAGATCGACCACCACGGCCCGGTAACCGGCCTCGGCGAACTGCGGATAGTTGTGTTTGAAGTTGCTGAAGCCGCTGGCGCCGGGGCCGCTGCCGTGAATGAACACGACGGGCGCGCCGCTGCCGGCTTCGAAGTGATGGAGCGTGAGGCCGCCGGGCACCTCGGTGAACGTGCCGACCGGCGCCTGCGAAGGCGGGCGGTGCGGGGTTTTCGGCGCGGCTTGCTGAAAGCCGGTGGACGTGACGGTCATGCGCGCTTGTCTCCTGTGTCGAACGGAACGGCGCTCGCGCGCCCGCTCCGGTCCCACGAATAGTTGGCGATCCGCGCCGCGCTCTGTGGCGCGGCAGCCGGCGCGAGGCTCGCCGGCTGCACCATCATCGGGGCGACGGCGTGCGCCGGCATCGTCTTTTCAGACTACGAGGCGCGGCCGCATTTCTCCTACCATCGGGCCCACATGAACTGAGGGATGGAGATGACGGCAATGACGGGATTCGATTTCAGCGGCAAGGTCGTGCTGGTGACGGGCGGCACCAAGGGCATCGGTGCGCGTATCGCGCAGGCGTTCATCGCGGCGGGCGCGACGGTGTACGTGTGCGGACGCACGGCGCCCAGCGCGGATGGGAGCGAACCGCCACAACAAGCACAACAAGCACAACAGAAGCAGGAGCCGCTTCGCGCGGCGGCGTCGAGCCCTTCCTTTGGCGCACCGCGCTTCATCGCCGCCGACGTGCGCGACATCGACGCGATCGACGCGCTGCTCGCCCGCATCGAACACGAAACCGGCCGGCTCGACGTGGTCATCAACAACGCGGGCGGCGCGCCGTTCGCGCTCGCCGCCGAGGCGTCGCCGCGCTTCACAGAGGCGGTGATCCGCCTCAATCTGCTCGCGCCGCTGCAACTCGCGCAGCGCGCGAACGCGCGGATGCAGCAGCAAAGCGACGGCGGCGTGCTGTTGTTCATCGGCAGCGTGAGCGGTTTGCGCGCGTCGCCGGGCACCGCGGCTTATGGCGCGGCGAAGGCGGGCCTGCTCAACGCCGTGCGCTCGCTCGCGGTCGAATGGGCGCCGAAGGTGCGCGTGTGCGCGGTGAGTCCGAGTCTCGTCGACACCGAGTCGGCCACGCAGGGCCACACGGGGTCGGGGTCGGCGTCGGCACGATCGCAGGAAGCGGCGCAAGCGCACGGATCGCAAACCACGCACGATCAGCACGAACCGCAGGTCCCACTCGACCCGCTCGCCGCCATTGCCGCGACGATTCCCGCCGGCCGCCTCGCGCAACCCGACGACATCGCATCCGCCTGTCTGTTCCTCGCATCGCCGCTTGCCGCCTACGCATCGGGCAGCAACCTGGTGCTCGAAGGCGGCGGCGAGGTGCCCGCCTTTCTCGCCGCGACAGGTCAACTGAACAACGCGAAACCACCGGCCCGCACTTAACGCTGCCCCCACGCACGACCCCGACTGCGGACTCCCCCGCAGTCCCTCCCCCAGGACAAGCGACTAGTCCGTTTTGACGATTCCCGCCCCGCACACGGCCCCTAACCTCTGATCACAACAAATTTCAGACGTGACCACAGAGGAGACAGGATGCAGATCAACGAAACACAGGAGCGCGCACCCACCCTGCGCGCGGTGTGCGCGGCGTGCAAGCTGACCATGCTGGCGGCAACGGCGCTGAGCGTGGCGCCGGCTTACGCGGGCGATACGCTGAATCTCGGCGCGGACACCACGCTCGATTACACCTTCACGGTGGGCTACGGTCTCGGCATGCGTACGCGCGCGCCGAGCGGCGACCTCCTGACGCCCGCGAACATCAACGGCGACGACGGCGACCGCAACTTCGCGAAGAACAAGCTGATCGAAAACCAGGTGAGCCTGCTCGGCGAAGTGAACCTCAAGCACGACGACTGGGGTGTGTTCGTGCGCGCCAACACCTTCTACGATCAGGCGTATCAACACTCGAACTACAACGACGCACCGGGCACGGTGAACCACAGCGGCGTCTACAACAACTTCAGCGAACAGGCGAATTACTGGGCCGGCGGGCGCACGCAACTGCTCGCGGCCTATGTGTACAACACTTTCAAGCTGGGCGGCACGAGCCTGAACGTGAAGGTCGGCGACCAGGTGCTCGCGTGGGGCGAAAGCGTGTTCTTCCCGAACATCGCCGGTGCGCAAGGCCCCGCGGATGCAACCAAATCGTTCGTCGCGGGTGCCGAAGTGAAGGACGTGCTGCTGCCCGTCCCGCAGATTTCGACGCAGTGGCAGATCACGCCGAACTTCAGCCTGCTCAGCTACTACCAGTTCGCGTTCGAGCCGAACCAGCTGAGCGCGCCAGGCAGCTACATGAGCTATACCGACGTGGTCGGTCCCGGCGCGCAATACATCATCGGACCCGGCGGCGTGCAGATTCCGCGCGCGCCCGACAGCCGTCCCGGCAACAGCGGCCAATGGGGCGTCGGCGCCCGCTGGCGCGTGCTCGGCGACACCGAGATCGGCGCGTACTACCTGCACTACAACGACATGAATCCGAATGTCGTGACGACCTACTTCCCCACGCTGTCGTATCAGGAAAAGTTCTTCGACAACATCAAGCTCAGCGGCCTGAGCTTCTCCACCGAACTGAACGGCGTGAACATCGCCGGCGAAACGTCGTACCGCCAGGGCGCGGCCGTACTCGTGAACACGCCGGCCGGCGCACAGGCGACGCGCGGCGACGTCTGGCAATCGAACCTCTCGGCGATCTATTCGATCGGGCCGACGTTCCTCGCCGCATCGCAGTCGCTGGTGGGTGAAGTCTCGTACGTACACGCCGGCAACATCACGCCGATGATGGGTTCGACAACGCTCACCAACTCGCGCAATGCCGCCGCCTTCGAAGTGGCGTGGACGCTCAGCTACAAGAACGTCTTCAACGGCTGGGATCTCGATGTGCCGATCACCTATTCCGACGACTTCACCGGCAAGTCGCCGCTCGCGGGCGCGCTCGGTTCGCTGACCGGCGTCGGCGATCACCGCGCGACCATCGGCGTGACCTTCACGCGCCTGAGCAACCTGCAACTCGCGCTGGTCTACGCGAAGTTCCTCGGCAGTCCGGACCCGGTCAACCGTCCGCTCGCCGATCGCGACTACGTGCTGGCCACCGCGAAATATTCGTTCTGACAGCGCGTGGGCCGCGCCGCCGCGGCCCACGCCTTCCGGAACCTGCATCACCCTTTGAATCAGCCGTCTTTTTACTGCAAGAGGATTTGGTCATGAGTCGAATTTTCACACCCGCCCTGCGTGTCTGCGTGTTCGCCGCGGGCGCGGCGCTCGCCGCTGCATCGTTCGCGAAAACCAGCCAGGAAGATCTCGCCAAACTCGACGGCCCGCTCACGCCGATGGGCGCCGAGCGCGCGGGCAACGCCGACGGCACGATTCCGGCATGGAGCGGCAAATGGTTCGGCACGCCGCCGGACGTCGACTACAAGCCGGGCCAACGCTTCCCCGATCCGTACGCCAACGAGAAGCCGCTGTTCGTGATCACCGCGCAGAACATGCAGCAATACGACGCGCGTCTGACCGACGGCGAAAAAGCGCTGCTCAAGAAATACCCCGACACGTTCAAGATTCCGGTCTATCCGAGCCATCGCGATTTCCGCTACAGCGAGTCCGAATACAAGGACATCAAGCTGTACGCGCCGAATACCACCATGACCAAGGACCAGAACGGCCTGAAGGATTTCCCGCCGGTCACGCCGTTTCCGGTGCCGAAGAACGGCGTCGAGCTGATGTGGAATCTGCGTTTCGCGTCGGCGATCGAAGGTGAAACGGCGACCTACGATCAGGCCGTCGTCTACCCGGACGGCAACATCGCCTGGGGCAAGGTGCAGTACTCCATTTACGGTCCGCGCAGCGCGCCGAACTACGACCCGAAGAACCCGCTGAACGCGAAGAGCTACTTCCGCCAGACCACCATGCTGCCGCTGTCGGACCGCGGCACGATCCTGACCGGCTACGAGATGTGGGATCAGGAAGGCTCCGACACGCGCCGCACCTGGTCGTATAACCCCGGCACGCGACGCGTGCGCCAGGCACCGGAGTTCGGCTTCGATCAGCCCGAAGGGCCGGGCGGTTTCCGTACCGTCGACGACGATCGTCTGTTCAACGGCTCGGGCGAACGTTACGACTGGAAGATCGTCGGCAAGCGCGAAGTGTATGTGCCGTACGACAACTACAAGCTGATGGACCCGTCGATCAAGTACACCGACATTCTGACCAAGGGTCACGAGAATACGCAGTACATGCGCTTCGAACTGCATCGCGTGTGGGTGTTGCAGGCGACGCTGAAGGCCGGCTATCGCCATCAATACGCGAAACGTGTGCTGTATCTCGACGAGGACACCTGGAACGCCGTGGCCGCCGACAACTACGACGCACGCGGCACGCTGTGGCGCACCAACCTCGCGCCGACGCTGTACGCGTTCGACGCCAAGTCGTTCTACTCGACCGCGGTGTTCTATCACGACCTGATCTCCGGCGCTTACTACGCCGACCGCCTGTCGAATCAGGAACCGATGCCGGTGCTCACGCGCGGCTCGCAGATGAACGAAGCGTTCTTCTCGCCCGACGCGATTCGCGGCGCGGGCAACTGAACCCGGGGGCATCAAGACGTGCGGCAAGCCAGCCATGCAGCAGCGGCCGGCATGCCGCACGTCTCCTCGCGGCCCGCTTCATTTCTTTCCTCGTTTTCGATCCGTCTCTGCGATGACCTCGACCCTACACGCCGAACTCGGCGACACGCTGTATCGCGCGTGGCTCGACCGCGCGCCCATCGCGCCATTTTCCGCGCAAGCCGGCGGCCTCGCGATCGCCGACGCCTATCGCGTGCAACAACACTTCATTGCTCGCCGTATCGCCGCGGGCGAAACCGTGGTCGGCAAGAAGATCGGGCTGACGAGCGCGGCCGTGCAGAACATGCTCGGCGTGCACCAGCCTGATTTCGGCATGCTGCTCTCCGGCATGCATTACGTCGCCGGCGAAGCGATTCCGATCGACACGCTGATCGCGCCGCGCGCCGAGGGCGAAATCGCCTTCTATCTGAAACACGATCTGCGTGGCCCCGGCATCACGCGCGAGGCGGTCCTCGCCGCGACCGATTCCGTGGGCGCGTGCTTCGAAATCGTCGACTCGCGGATTCGCGACTGGGCGATCCGTATCGGCGACACCGTGGCCGACAACGCGTCGTGCGGCGTCTACGTGCTCGGCCACGAACGCGTGCCGCCCGCCTCGCTGGATCTCGCCGCCTGCCGCATGACGCTCGACAGGAACGGCCAACGGGTAGCCGAAGGGGTCGGCGCGGCGGCGCTCGGCCATCCGGCGGACGCCGTCGCCTGGCTCGCCAACACGCTCGGCGAGCACGGCGTGCCGCTGCTCGCGGGTGAAGTCGTGCTGTCGGGTTCGCTGGCCGCGCTGATTCCCGTTGCGGGCGGCGACGTGCTGGACATGCATATCGAAGGCATCGGCGGTTGCTCGGTGCGCTTCGTCTGACTGCTTGACCGTCTTTCACTAAAGGAAGCATTGAATGAGCAAGATCAAATGCGCATTGATCGGCCCCGGCAACATCGGCACCGATCTGCTGTACAAGCTGCGCCGCAGCGCGGTGCTCGAACCGGTCTGGATGGTCGGCGTCGACGCCGCCTCCGAGGGACTCGCGCGCGCGCGCGAATTGGGCCTGAAGACCACGGCCGACGGCATCGACGGCCTGCTGCCGCATCTCGCCGACGACGACATCCGCATCGCCTTCGACGCCACCTCGGCCTACGTGCACCGCGAGCATTCCGACAAGCTGACCGCGCGCGGCGTGCGCGTGATCGACCTGACGCCTGCCGCGATCGGCCCGTTCTGCGTGCCGCCGGTGAACCTCGCCGCGCAGATCGATCGGCAGGTGATGAACGTCAACATGGTCACGTGCGGCGGCCAGGCGACGATCCCGATGGTGCATGCGGTATCGCGCGTGCAGCGGGTCGTGTACGGCGAGATCGTCGCGACCGTATCGTCGCGTTCGGTTGGACCCGGCACGCGCAAGAACATCGACGAATTCACGCGCACCACGGCGCAGGCGATCGAACAGATCGGCGGCGCGGCGGTGGGCAAGGCGATCATCGTGATCAACCCGGCCGAGCCGCCGTTGATCATGCGCGACACGATTCATTGTCTGACCGAGAGCGATCCCGACATCGACGCGATCACGGCCTCCGTGCATGCGATGGTCGACGAGGTGCGCCAGTACGTGCCCGGCTACAAGCTGAAAAACGGGCCGGTATTCGACGGCCGGCGCGTCTCCGTGTTCATGGAAGTGGAAGGACTCGGCGACTACCTGCCGAAGTACGCAGGCAATCTGGACATCATGACGGCGGCCGCCGCGCGTACGGCCGAAGTATTCGCGCAACAGATGCTGGCCGCATCCACCACTGCATAAGGAGCTGACGATGTCATTGGCAGGAAAGAAGATTACCGTGCACGACATGACGTTGCGTGATGGCATGCATCCGAAGCGTCATCAGATTTCGCTGGATCAGATGCGAAGCATTGCACGCGGACTCGATGCGGCGGGCGTGCCGTTGATCGAAGTGACGCACGGCGACGGCTTGGGCGGCGCGTCGGTGAACTATGGTTTTCCGGCGCACACGGACGAGGAATATCTGAGCGCCGTGATCGGCGAATTGAAGCAGGCGAAGATTTCGGCGTTGTTATTGCCGGGTATCGGCACGGTCGATCATTTGCGGATGGCGCATGAGCTGGGTGTGCATACGATCCGGGTGGCGACGCATTGCACCGAGGCGGACGTATCCGAGCAGCACATTGGGCTGGCGCGCAAGCTTGGGATGGACACGGTTGGCTTTCTGATGATGGCGCACATGTCGGCGCCGGAGCAACTGGTCGAGCAGGCCAGGCTGATGGAGTCGTACGGCGCGAACTGCATCTACATTACCGACTCGGCGGGATACATGTTGCCGGACGACGTGACCGCGCGGATCGGGATGGTGCGTGGCGCGTTGAAGGCCGAGACGGAGCTTGGGTTTCACGGGCATCACAATCTGGCGATGGGGGTGGCCAATTCGATTGCCGCTATCGCGGCGGGCGCCAACCGGATCGATGCTGCCGCGGCGGGGCTCGGGGCGGGGGCCGGGAATACGCCGATGGAGGTGTTGGTCGCGGTTTGCGAGCGGATGGGAATCCTGACGGGGGTGGATGTTTTTGCTATTTCCGATGTGGCTGAGGATCTGGTTATTCCTATCATGGATGCGCCGATCCGGATTGATCGGGATGCGCTGACGCTTGGGTATGCTGGGGTTTATTCGTCGTTTCTTTTGTTTGCTAAACGGGCTGAGGTGAAGTATCGGGTTCCTGCGAGGGATATTCTTGTCGAGCTTGGGAGGCAGCGGCTCGTGGGGGGGCAGGAAGATATGATTGAGGATGCGGCTTTGACTATTGCTCGATCACGAGGGGGGTGACTGGTTTTTTGTTTGCCTGCGCGGCGCTTTTTTTTGGTCTGGAATTTTTTGGCTTTTTCTTGTCTGGAATTTTTGGCCTTTCCTTGTATTGCTAGTGGTTTATTAGCGTTGCCCCTGTGCGGGGCGGCACCTACTTCTCTTTGCCGCGGCAAAGAGAAGCAACCGTATTGGAAGTCAAGCGACGGGTATCGGGTGGGCGGCGGATCACATGTCGATCCGCCGGCGACGTACAGGCGAGCGCATGCCGCACGATCTCCGATCGCGCCTTCGGTAAGAACGCTTGAAGAAGTTCAGATGATCGACGGCCTCCAGTGCGTGTCATGCTGGACCATCGTATTGAGTGTGACGATGAGCTTGCGGATGCACGCCGTGATGGCGACCTTGAACGGCTTGCCCGCCTCGCGTAGCCGGTCATAGAAAGCGCGAATGGTCGGATTGAAGCGCAGCGCGGGCACGCAGGCCATGTAAAGAGCGCGCCGTACGACGGCTCGCCCGCCCTGAATGCGACGCCTGCCGATGTGTTTGCCGCTGTCGCTATTGAACGGAGCGACGCCGGTGAGCGCGGCGATCTCGCGGCGGTTCAGCGAACCCAGTTGCGGCATGAAGGCGATCAGCGTTGCGGCGGCGCCGGGACCGATACCGGGCACGGAGCGCAGCAGATCTTCCTTCTGACGCCACGCGGGAGACGAGCGCAGGAACGAGTCGATATCGTTGTCCGCGATCCTGATCTGCTGCTTGAGCCATTTGATGTGGTCATTCAGGCTTTCGCGGGCGGCGGCGTGGGCGCGCTCAAGACGGGCCTTCTCGGCCACGAGCATGTCCACGAGCTGGGCGCGGCGCAGCAGCAGGGCCTGCAACTGCTCGGTCTGCACATCGGTGAGCGGGCGCACCACGGGCTTGATGACCGCGGCGAAACGGGCGATGGCAAAGGCGTCGATGCGATCGGTCTTGGCCCGCATGCCGGTCGCGCGGGCGAAGTCGCGCACCTGCCGGGGATTCACGGCGACAGCGGGCAGACCCGCCTCGCAGAGGGCTCTGAGCACGGCGAGTTCGAGCTTGCCGGTGGCCTCCATCACGATCAGGGTGGGGTTCAACGCGATGAGACGTTGTACCAGTTGATCGATGGCGGTCTGCTCATTGTCGACACGAAAATGGTCGGTCGTGTCGTGAATGGCGATGTCGAGCGTTGTGCCGCTGACGTCGATGCCGATATAAACGGAAGAAACAGGATTCATCGTGGTACCCATACTTGCAGGAAAATACGAGCTCGAGGCTCCGTCAACTGTTCGGGTTATGAGGATGAAAAGGACAGTCGCTCAAGCTTCTCTGCGTGCTCGAAGCACTGAAGGCAGACGAGCTGACTGTCCCTGTGGCGACAACTGATCGGGTCGTCGTCACAGGAGGGAATATACAAGTAGGCAAGAGAAAGCCGCTCAAACCGCTAATTCTTAAGCGGGCCCCTCGCGCAGCCACGGTAGTGGTCCATCTGGAATCTGTGTTCTCGCGCATTTTGCGGTGATGGTACAGCAGTCATGCTTCCGGCGGCGCTGCGCGCGCCCCCGGGTAAATCCAACGCCGCCCTCCGGTTTTGGATGGACCGCCCCGCCGAGCGCGCAGCGCGAGACGGGATGAATGAGTCCTTTGTCACGAACGCGGAATGCGCGAGGGCACGGATTCCAGATGGACCACTAACAATACTGTGCGAGGCGCCCACTTATGAGCTGGCGGTGTGAGCGGCTTTCTCTTGCCTACTTCTCTTTGCCGCGGCAAAGAGAAGTAGGTGCCGCCCCGCACAGGGGCAACGCTAATAGACCAATAACAATACAAGGAAAGGCCAAAAATAATCCAGACCAACCCAAACAACAACATCGAGCAAATTATGCACCCCTCCCTAAAAAAAACGCTGGCGACAGCCCTACTAGCAACAACAATCCAAGCCCCAGCGCAAACCCAAACCCAAACCCAAACATCATCAGACCACTACCTCCCCCTGGAAAAAGTCCAAAACACCAGAGACCTCGGCGGCATAACAACCCCTGAAGGGAGTCAAATAAAACCCCACCGTCTCTACCGCAGCGGCAACCCCTCCTCAGCGTCGCAGACAGACATAGCCAAACTGCAATCGCTAAAACTGGACACCATCCTGGACTTCCGCGCTGAAAGCGAAAAACAACCCCAAGAATCCCAATTCGGAAAAACGTTCAACTGGCAAGCCGACCCCGTGCTAGCCGGCAACCTGGCGCCCTCGGCAATCATCCCGCTGCTGAAACGCTCCACGCCAGCCCAGATGCACGACTTCATGGTCGACCTCTATCGTCAATTCCCCACCCAATATCAACCCCAGTTCCGCCACTTCCTGCAACTCGCGGAACAGAACCAGACCTTCCTCTATCACTGCACCGCAGGTAAAGATCGCACCGGCTTCGCCACCGTCCTCCTGCTCTCCGCGCTCGGCGTCGATCGCGCTACCGTCATCGACAACTATCTGGAATCCAATCGCTATAACGCCGCCGGCAACGCACAAGCCACCGCGCAACTTCAAAAGATCGGCGTCAACCCCGAGGTCCTTCAACCCCTCCTCGCCGTCGACCCCGACTATATCGGCGCCGCCATCCAGATCATCGATCAGCAATACGGCGGCATGCAGCACTATCTCGTCGACGTCCTCCACGTGAACGTCCAGAAAATCCGCGCGAACTATCTCGCGCCGCCCGCGCAGCCGTCCTGAAACCACGCGCCCATACGGTCGCAAAACAGAAAACGGTGCACATGTGCACCGTTTTTCGTCTCATCCGGGAATCCCGAGTCCGATCAGGCTTCGAACACGTGCCGCAACGGCGGCGGCGTGCCGCCCTCCCTCACCTTGATCTCCACCACCTTGCGCGCGGTGCTCGATGGTCGCACATCCGCCGTGTCGAGATAGAACTGCGAGTACCAGTCCCGCATCTGGTATAGCGGACCATCGCCCTCGCACAGCAACGGATTGTCGATTCGCGTCTTCGTGTCCCAGATCGCCACGTCCTCGTAGAACGCGGCCTGCGCCTGCTTCGCGTAGGCGCGCGCAATCTCCATGTTCTGCTCGTCCGATAATCCCGGCACCTTCTTCACCATCACGCCATAGCGCAACTCGAAACTGTTCATGTCGATCGGCACGTGACAGTTCAACAGGATCGAATTGATCGGATGGCCACCGCTCTGCCCCGTCATCTCGGTGATGTGATACGCGGGGCCGAAATACGTCGACAGCGCAATCAGTTCGTCGCCGCCCAGCCGCTCGCTGCGCCCCACCAGCAGTTGCGTCGCCTTGTGGCCTTCGAACAGATTCGCGAAATAGTCCACCGGCGCGCCATGCACGGTCGCGAAGTGCGCCATGTCGGAAATGTTGTCCACCAGCTCGCGGCAGTTCGTGCCGATCTCCATCCGGTCGATCACCCAGTCCGACCACTCGTCGGAAAAACACGCGTCGATGCGCGGAATCGCGACGGTTTCATCCGGCAGACTGCCTTCGGGGTCGTTCCACACGAACAGCAGGTTGTTCTGCTCGCAGGTGGGCCACGTGCCGATCTTCGCCTTCGGCGGAATACGCTTGCAGTACGGAATCGACTGGCAATTGCCGTCGCCGTCCCATTGCCAGCCGTGAAACGGACACACCAGCGTGTCGCCATCCACGCGGCCCGCGCTCAGGTCGCCGCCCATGTGCGGGCAGAAACCGTCGACCACGTTCACGCGGCCCTGCGTATCCATGAACGCGGCAAGGCGCTGGCCGAAAATATTCAGCGTGTGCGGCTTGCCGTCCTTGTACTCGCTCGCGAGTCCGAGGCAATGCCAGCCGCGCGCATAACGCTGCGCAAGCGGTTGCGCTTCGATCTTGTAGGGACGTGCGGACATCTTCTTATCTCCTCCGATGGAAAAAGCGGCGCGGGTCGCGCGCCGCCGTCACGGGTATGGGTTGGATAGCGCGCAACACGCGCCTGGGTCTGACGATAAACGCCGCTCGCGCCGCGTTCATCGTCTCGACGGACTAGGTATTTCCGCCAGCCTCGACACGTTCCCGGCGCGCCGCGAGCGCGCCTGGCGCGGCGGCACCCGCAGCCGCGCCCGAGACCGTCCCCGCCGGCTCAGGCGCCCCACCCCGCTCCGCCCGCTCGACCCCGAGCCACGCAGCCAGCGCCGGCAACAGGAACACCGCGCCGAACAGATTGACGAGGAACATGAAGGCCAGCAGCACGCCCATGTCCACCTGGAACTTCAGCGCGGAAAACGCCCACGTGCCCACGCCGATGAACATCGTCACCGCGGTGAACAACGCCGCCGTGCCGCGTTGCCGCATCGCCGCCGCGAAGGCCTCGGGCAGGCTCGCGCCGTCGCGCAACTCGTGCTGCATGCGCTCATACAGATAGATGCCGTAATCCACCCCCACGCCGACGCCCAGCGTAATCACCGGCAACGTGGCCACCTTCAGCCCGATGCCGAGCCATGCCATCACCGCGTTGCATAGAATCGACACCACCGTCAGCGGCACCACGATGCACAGCACCGCGCGCCACGAGCGGAACGTCACCACGCACAGCAGCGCGATCGCGCCGAAGATCGACAGCAGCATCGCGATCTCGGCGTCGGCGACGGCCTCGTTGGTCGCGGCCATCACGCCCACGTTGCCGCCGCCGAGCCTGAACGCCACGTTCGGCGTGTGGTCCTGCGCGGCGAGCCGCTTGATCTCGTCGACGATGTGCGCAATGGTCTTGCCCTCGTGATTCGTCGTGTAGATCAGCACCTGGATCACCTGGCAGTTTTCCGTATTCATGCCGTTGTCGGGATCGAAGGCATTCGCGCCCTGCGTGAGGCCATCGCTCGAACGCGGCAGCGCACCCCAGCGCGGATTGCCCTCGTTGAACGCGGCAATCGAGATCTTCGCCAGCGACGGCACGCTCACTACCGACTGCACGCCCGCCACGCCGCGCATCGACATTTCGAAACGCTCGATCGCGCTCATCACCGGATAGTGCAGGCAGGCATCGTCGAAGCCCTTCGTTTCGACGAACACGGACAGCGCATCCACGCCGATATCGTATTGACGCGTGATGCTCGCGTTATCGAGGTTGTAGCGCGAGTCGGCGCGCAACTCCGGCGCGCCGGAACCGATATCGCCGATCTGCAGATCGCGCGACGCCTTCGCGCCGAAGCCGAGCAGCACCAGCGCGACGACGAACACGCCGAGCGCCGGCACGGGCCGCGCGAAGGCCGCGAAGCGCGTCCACAGACGGCTGCCGCCGGCCGCCGCGCGGCGCTGCGCGCGCGCCAGCGTGGTTTTTTCGAGCCGCGTGTACGACAGCAGGATCGGCAGAAACACTTTGTTGGTGACGATCATCAGCAGCACGCCGAGGCAGGCGGTCACACCTAGCTCGCGCACGATCTCGATCTGGATGCGCATGATGACCATGAAGCCGAGCGCATTGGTCAGCAACGCGACAGTGCCGGGCACGAACAGTTTGCGGAATGCGTCGCGCGCGGCATCGACGGACGGCATGCCGCTCACCAGCGCCTGCTTCCACGCATTGGTTATCTGCACCGCGTGCGATACGCCGATCGAAAAGATCAGGAACGGCACGAGGATCGACATCGGGTCGATGCCGAGTCCGAGCACCGGCAGCGCGCCAAGCAGCCACACCACCGGCAGCAGGGCGACGAACAGCGCGAGCGCGGTGGTCTTCAGCGAGCGCGTGTACAGCAGCAACAGCGCGGCGGTCACCGCGAACGCCAGCGCGAAAAAGCCGATCACACCGCTGATGCCCGACTCGACGTCGCCGACCAGTTTGGCGAAACCGATGATGTCGACCTCGACGTCCTGATTCGAATAGCGCGCGCGAATCCGTTCGAGCTGCCGCGCGACCGCGCCGTAGTCGAGTTGCTTGCCGGTGGTGGGATCGGTCTCGCGCAACTCCGCGCGAATCAGGGCCGAGTGCAGATCGTTGCCGACCAGCCGGCCGATCTGCCCCGAACGCGCGACGTTGCGGCGCACGGTGGCGAGATCGCGCGGATTCGCGCTGCTGAACTGGCCGGGCACCACCACGTCGCCGCGAAAGCCGGCTTCGGTCACTTCGGTGTAGCGCACGTTCGGCGTGAACAGCGAGAACACGCGCGAGCGATTCACGCCGGGAATGAAGAACACGTCGTCGGTCGCGTGGCGCAGGTCGTCCATGAACGCCTGGTTGTAGATGTCGCCCTGGCCTCTCCAGCGCAGGCTCACGAGAATCGTATTCGCGCCGGGAAACGCGCTCGCGTAGCGATTGAACGCCTGCATGTACGGGTGCTGCATCGGGATCATCTTGTTGAAGCCCGGGTCGAGCCGCAGACGCGTCGCGGAGAATCCGAGCGCGACGGTCAGCGCGAGACACAGCGTCAGCAGCAGACGACGATGCAGCATGATCGCGTCGGCGCAACGTTCGACGAAGCGCGACAAACGCGTGGGCGCCGTGGAGGCGGAACGGGAGGAAGAATGACGGGAAGGACGGAACGGTGCATTCATGATGCGTCTCACGGCAAGGCAACGGGGAGCCCCGCGAACGCCGCCGGGGCACGGCGGACGAACGCGCGGCGAGAGATCGTCTGGCGCCTGGCGAACCAGGCGGCGGGGATCAGGAAGGCGGCGTGCCGGACGCAGCGGAGGCAGCGGAGGTAGCGGAGGTAGCGGCTGAAGCGGCGGCCGGAGCCACCGCTGAAATCGCAGCCGGCGCGGCCCCACCCGCGGCGGAGCGTGCGGTCACCGGCAGCAGCGAAATACCCGCTTCGCCACCGAGCGCGAGTTCGCCATGCCCCACGTCGACCACGGCGGCGAGACTCTGCACGCCGCCCACCTTGCGCACCGCGAAGCTCGCGCCGTCGTCGCGCGACGTGACGATCGCACCGCCCTGGCCGACCAGCACCAGTTCGCCATCGGCCAGTTGCACCGCGCCGAAATACGACGTGCCGACGTGGCTATCCTCATGCGTCCACGTCTCGCCCTGATCGGTGCTGCGCAAGACGTTGCCGCGCATCCCGTACGCGAGCCATGTGCCGTCCGCGAGCGGCAGCACGCCGAACAGCGAGCCCTGGTAGGGCACCGGACGCTTGTCCCACGTCACGCCGCGATCGGTGGAGCGCAGCAATGTGCCGGTCTCGCCCGCGATCATCAGCGTGCCCTTCGCGTCGCCGGCGATGGCGTTCAGGTGACGGTCGTCGGCGGGCGTTTTCTGCTGGGTCCATGTCGCGCCCGCGTCGTGCGAGACGAACAGCTGACCGAAGCTGCCGGCCGCGAACACGAGGCCGGCCGCGTTGCCCCACACGGATAGCAGCGGGTCCGAATGCGCATGGTCGAAGTGCACCTCGCTCCAGTGCGCGCCGGCATCGACGCTGCGCAGAATCCAGCCGTCGTGTCCCACCGCGATGCCGACGCGCGGCGACACGAAGAACACCTGGGTGAGCGCGGACGCTTCATCCGAGGCGACACTCGCCTGGCGCCACGAGGCGCCCGCGTCGTCGCTGAGCAGGATCACGCCGCGCTCGCCGACCGCGACGAGCCGCATGCCCGCCGGCGTGCCCGCTTGTTCCAGCTTCGCGAGTCCGTTGATCTGCAGACGATCGGCCTGGATGGCCGTGGCCGCGAAAGCCGGCAGCGGACGCGGCGAGAACGCGAACAGCGCCGCGCCGAGCACGGCCGCCGACATCAGCAGGCCTGGTAGAGTCGATTTCATATTTTGTCTCCTCCGATCCGCGATCTATGCCGCTGTGTCGAAGAGTGCCGCCGCACCCATGCCGCCGCCCACGCACATCGTGACGACGACGTAGCGTTCGCCGCGCCGGCGCGCCTCGAGCAGGCCGTGCATCGTCATGCGCGTGCCCGACATGCCGAACGGGTGCCCGACCGAGATCGCGCCGCCGTTCACGTTCAGGCGGTCCTGCGCGATGCCGAGCTGATCGCGGCAATAGATCACCTGGCACGCGAACGCCTCGTTCATTTCCCACAGCCCGATGTCTTTCACGGCGAGACCGTACCGCGCGAGCAGCTTCGGCACCGCGAGCGCCGGGCCGATGCCCATCTCGTCGGGCTCGCAACCGGCCACCGCAAGGCCGCGGAACAGACCGAGCGGCGTGAGGCCGCGCTGTTTCGCTTCGGCCGCGCTCATCACGACCACGGCCGCCGCGCCATCCGACAGTTGCGACGCGTTGCCCGCCGTGATGAACTCGCCCTGCGCGACCGCCGCGCCGCCGCTCCACACCGGTTTCAACGCGGCCAGACTCGCGGCGCTGGTGTCGGCGCGGTTGCCTTCGTCGCGCGAGGCTCGCACGTTTTCGCTGCCGGTCTGCTTGCCTTCCTTGTCGAACAGCGCGCGTTGCACGTCGAGCGGCACGATTTCGTCGTCGAAACGGCCGGCCGCCTGGGCCGCCGCCGTGCGCTGCTGGCTCAGCAGCGCGTACTCGTCCTGCGTCTCGCGCGAAATGCCATAGCGGCGCGACACGATCTCGGCGGTCTCGATCATGGCCATATACGCGGCCGGTTGATGCGCGAGCACCGCGTCCGAGCGCGCCCGGTACGCGTTCTTGTGCTTGTTCTGCGTGAGCGAGATCGATTCGACGCCGCCCGCCACCACGATCCGCGCGTCGCCGCACTGAATGGCGCGCGCGGCGCTCGCGATCGACATCAGGCCGGACGAGCACATGCGATCCATCGCCATGCCCGGCACCGAGGCGGGCAGACCCGCCGCCGCCGCCGACAACCGGCCGATGTTGTAGCCCTGGGTGCCCTGCTGCGCGGCGCAGCCCATCAGCACGTCGTCCACGTCGGCGCCGTCCAGATGCGCGCGTTGCAGTGCCGCGCGCACCACGTGGCCGCCCAGCGCGGGCGCTTCGGTATCGTTGAACACGCCGCGATACGCTTTGCCGATCGGCGTGCGTGCAACCGATACGATGACCGCTTCGTTCATGAGCTTGTTTCCTCTACGGGTAATGCAGCTGACTACGGGTAAATACAGCGAATCACAGGTAATAGCGGCTGATGGTGTCGGCCACGCAGCCGGGTTTCGCCTCGCCGTCGATCTCGACGGTCACGCGAATCCACGCCTGCACGCCGCCTTCGAACGCTTCGGCGCGCAGCAGCTGGCCGGCTCCGCGCACGCGCGCGCCGACCCGTACCGGCGCGGGGAAACGGATCTTGTCGCAGCCGTAATTGACGCCCAGTTGCGCGCCGTCGATCCGCACGATCTGCGGCAGGAAGTAATTGACGAGCGAGAGCGTGAGGAAGCCGTGCGCGATGCACGCGCCGAACGGACCGCGCGCCGCGCGTTCGGGATCGACGTGCACCCATTGATGATCGAGCGTCGCATCGGCGAACAGATCGATGCGACGCTGGTCGAGCGCGAGCCACGCGCTTGCGCCGAGCGCTTCGCCGACGGCGTCGATCAATTCGCCGGGATGGGCGAACACGCGGGCCGGGGGTTGGGCCGATTCATGGCCCGATTCACGGGCCGATTCGTGGCCCAACTCCTGGCCCGGTTGTGCAGCGCCGGCACCGGCGCTTTCAGCGAGGACGCGTTCCATCACGCGTGCTGGCTGCTGACCGACAGCACTTCGCCGGTCATGTACGACGCGTAGTCGCTTGCCAGAAACACCATCACGTTGGCCACCTCCCACACTTCGGCGGCGCGACCGAACGCTTCGCGCGACGCCAGTTGATCGAGCAGATCGGCCGAAGCCGACTTCTTCAGAAAATCGTGCAGCGCGATGCTCGGCGCGACCGCGTTGATGCGCACGCCGTGCGGCGCGGCCTCCAGCGCCGCGCAGCGCGTCAGCGCCATCACGCCGGCCTTGGCGGCCGCGTAGTGCGCCTGTTCCGCCTGCGCGCGCCAGCCGAGCACCGACGCGTTGTTGACGATCGCGCCCCGGCCGCGTTGCTGCATGTGCGGCAGGATCGCCCGCGTCATCCGGAACGTGCCGGTGAGGCTAATGTCGATGACCCGCGACCATTCGGCATCGTCCATTTCGACGATGCGGCGCGAACCGCCGAGACCCGCGTTGTTGATCAGCACGTCGACGCCGTCCAGCTTCGCCTCGGCGTCCGCCACCAGCGCGCGCACTTCGTCTTCCACGGCGACGTTGCACAGGCGGCCGTGCACGGCCTGCAGACCGGTTTCGGCGCGCAGCGTGTCGACCGCCTGGGCGAGTCGCCGTTCGTGGATGTCGGAGATGAACAGCGCGCGGCACCCTTCTTCCGCGCAGCGCTTGGCCGCGGCGAAACCGATGCCGACGCCGGCGGCCGCGGTGATCAGCACCGACTTGCCCGCCAGCAACTGGTGACCGGGCACATAGGCGGGTGCGCTGCGCACCGTTTGAGACTCGTTCATAGCGTTCCTCTGGGTTCCTTCGGCATGCCGAGCCCGCGCTCGGCCATGATGTTGAGCTGGATTTCGTTGGTGCCCGCGTAGATCGTGTCGGCGCGCGAGAACAGGAAAACGCCTTGCAGACGGGTACGTTTGCCGCCGCCCTCACGATCACCGGCTTCGTCGGCGACGATCACGTTGGCGTCGGGGCCGAGCACGTCCATCGCCAGCTGCCCGAGCTCGCGGTGCCAGTTCGACCAGTAATACTTGTAGATCAGCGCTTCACGGCCGAGCGCGCCGTCGCCATCGCCTTGGTCCGTGCCGGCCAGCATGCGCAGCGCGTTGTAGCGCATCACGCGCAAGCCGCTCCATGCCTTCGCGATGCGCTGGCGGATCGACGGATCGCGCGCCATGCCCGCGGCGTGCGCGGCGTCCACCACCCAGTCGAGTTCGCGGATGAACTGCATCTGCTGACCGAGCGTCGACATGCCGCGCTCGAAACCCAGCAAGGTCATCGCGATGCGCCAGCCGTCGCCGGGCGCGCCGACCAGATCGGCGCCGGCCGCCAGCGCGCCGTCGAAGAACACTTCGTTGAATTCGGCGCCGCCGTTCATCTGGCGGATCGGGCGGATCTCGATGCCGGGTTGATCGAGCGGCAGCAGCAGGAACGACAGTCCGCGATTGCCGCGCGATTCGGGATCGGTGCGGGCGACGACGAAGATCCAGTCGGAATCGTGCGCGAGCGAGGTCCAGACTTTCTGGCCGTGCACGCGCCAGTTGCCGTGCTCGTCGCGCACCGCGCGCGTGCGGATGTTGGCGAGATCGGAACCCGCGCCGGGCTCCGAATAGCCCTGACACCAGAACTGTGTGCCGTTCAGAATGCCGGGCAGAAAACGCGCGCGTTGATCGTCGGTACCGCACGCAATCAGCGTCGGACCGAGCAGACCTTCGCCGATGTGTCCCATGCGGCCGGGGCCGCCGGCGCGCGCGTATTCCTCGTGGAAGATCACCTGATCGGCGACACTGAACGCCCGGCCGCCCGCGCTGGCCGGCCAGCCGAGGCCGGTCCAGCCGCCCTTCGCCAGTTCCTGTTCCCATTGTTTGCGCAAGGCGGGATACGCTTCCTCGTCGCCGGGGCCGCCGCGATATTGCAGGCATGCGAACTCGCCGGTGAGATGCGTGCGCATCCAGCCGGCGACTTCGTCGCGCAGGCGTTGTTGGTGCGGCGGTTGTTGTTGCGGTTGTTGCCGCTGTTGCTGCAATTCACTGTTCATCAAAGCACTCCTGCGAGCACGTTCTGCGTGGGCTCGGCGAGCGGACTGGACAACGTGCCGCCCTCCGCCGGCGCATTGCGCGCCATCACCCGCTGCGCGATCCACGACCACATCTGCGCGCTCGTGCCGAACATCGCGCTCGCGGCCTGCGCGCGCTTGAAGTAGAGCTGCGGGTCGTATTCCCACGTGAAGCCGACGCCGCCGTGCAACTGGATCGCTTCCTGCGCGCAGAAACGGAACGCGTCGTTGGCGCTGGCCTTGGCCGATGCGATGTCGGCGAGCACATCGGCATCGCGCGACGTAGCGGCCCTCGACGGGTCCGATGCCGGGTCCGATGCCGGGTCCGACGTCTGGTCCGACGTCTGGTCCGACGTCTGGTCCCAGGCCTGCGCCGCGCCGAGCACGATCGAGCGGCTGGCTTCGATCTCGACCATCATCTGTGCGCAGCGGTGTTTGACCGCCTGGAACGAGGCGATCGAGCGGCCGAACTGCACGCGCTCCGCCGTATAGGCGAGCGTGAGATCGAGGCACTGCTGCGCGCCGCCGACCTGTTCGGCCGCAAGCGCCAGCGCGGCGAACCACGCGGTGCGCGACAGCGCGCGTTCGGCCTGGGTGCCGGACGCGAGCAACGCCGCACGCGGCACTTCGACCGCGCGCAGATCGAGCCGCGCGAGCGGCCGCGTCGCATCGAGCGTGACGAGCGGCGTGCGCGTCAGGCCATCGATCTGCGTGCCGCTCAACGCGAACAGCGCAATCGATTGCGCTTCATTCGCGATGCGCGCGGGCAACAGCAACAAGTCCGCGCTCGCACCGTCGAGCACCTGTTCGAACGTGCCGGACAGCCGGTAGCCGCCGGCCGTTTCTTCCGCGAGAAGCGAAACAGCGCGTGCGCTGAAATCGAAACCAAAGCCTTGATCGACACTCGCGGCAACACGCGCAGCGGTGCCCGTCTCGTTGCCCAACGCCGCCCGCATCGGCAACGCCAGCGTCGCGCTCGCCTCGCCACTCGCGATCCGCGCGAGGTAGTCGTGCGCGGTGTCGAGATCGGCGCCCTGACCTCCCGCTTCGGCACGCTGCGCTGCCACCGACGCCAACGCCGTCGCCGCGAGACACACCGTGCCGAAGTACGGCACGCAAGCGAGCCGCCGGCCCAGCTGTTCCATCAGCAGCACCAGTTCCATCGCGCCCAGGCCCGCGCCGCCCGCCGCTTCCGGCACCGTCAGCGCGCACCAGCCGAGTTCGCCCGCCACGGTGCGCCACAATGCGTCGTCGCGGCCCGCGTGTTGCTCGATCGCGCGCCGCACGTCCGCCGACGCGCTGCGCTCCGCCAGCACCTCGGCGGCCGCGTCGCGGATCATGATCTGTTCCCCGGAGAGAGCGAGGTTCATCGCATCAGCTTCCGTACACGCGTTGCGCGGGCTCGCGCTGCGAGATCAACGCGGCCACCGCGCCACCGATCTCGCCGACCTGCCAGCGCGCGCCGTTGTCGATGCGCGGACCGGTGCGCCAACCCTCGGCGACCGCGATCATGCCGCCCGCCGCTTCGAACACCTGGCCGGTCACATCGCGCGACAACGCACTGCCGAGCCACACGACGAGCGGCGCGACGTTGGCCGGATCGAAATAGTCGAAGCCGTCGGCGGGCTTTTTCATCATGTCGGCGAACACGCCCTCGGTCATCGAGGTGCGCGCGGCCGGCGCCAGCGCGTTCACGCGCACGCCGTAGCGTTGCAGCTCGGCGGCCTGCATCAGCGTGAGCGCGGCAATTGCGGCCTTCGCCGCGCCGTAGTTGGCCTGGCCGATCGAACCTTGCAGGCCCGCGCCGGAACTCGTATTGACGATGCGCGCATCGATCTCGGCGCCGCCCTTCGACGCCTCGCGCCATTCGCGCGCCAGCAGTTGCGCGAGACAGAAATGGCCGCGCAGATGGACGCGCATCACGTCGTCCCAATCGGTTTCGGTCATGCTCGCGAACATGCGGTCGCGGCAGATGCCGGCGTTGTTCACCAGCACGTGCACGTCGCCGAACGTCGCGTGCGCGGCATCGACGATCTGTTGCGCGGTGTCGAGGCGCGTGATGTCGTCCGCGTTGGCGAGCGCCCGGCCGCCCGCGCGCGCGATCTCGTCGCACACGGCCTGCGCGGCATCCGCGCGAATGTCGTTGACCACGACCGCCGCGCCTTCGGCGGCGTACGCCAGCGCATATTCGCGGCCCAAACCGCCTCCCGCGCCGGTGATGATCACGGTGCGGCCGTTGCAGATTCCCATGCTTGATCCTTCCTTTTGAGTGACACGCGTCGCGGCATGCCCGGCGACATGCCTGGCGATGTATTTACAGGCGCTCGATGATCGTGACGTTGGCGAGCCCACCGCCTTCGCACATCGTTTGCAGGCCATAGCGGCCCTGGATGCGTTCGAGTTCATGCAGCAGGCTCGTCATCAGCCGCGCGCCGGTCGCGCCGAGCGGATGACCCAGCGCGATCGCGCCGCCGTTCGGATTGGTGCGTTCGTGCGGATAGCGCGTCTCGGCGAGCCACGCCATCGCGACGGAAGCGAACGCTTCGTTGAGTTCGACCACGTCGATGTCGTCGAGCGTGAGACCCGCTTTCTTCAGCGCGTGACGGGTCGCGGGAATCGGCGCGGTGAGCATCCACAGCGGATCGTCGCCGAGCACGCTCAGGTGATGGATGCGCGCGCGCGGCGTCAGGCCATAGCGCTTCAAGGCCTCCTCGGAGACGATCAGCAGCGCGGCGGCCGCGTCGCAGGTTTGACTCGACACCGCGGCGGTCAACGCGCCGCCCGGCATCAACGGTTCGAGCGAGGCCATCTTCGCGAGCGTGGTGTCCTTGCGCGGCGTCTCGTCATGCACGACGCCCGCGACCGGCGCGATCTCGCGCGCGAAGTAACCCGCCTCGATCGCGGCCAGCGCGCGCCGGTGGCTTTCGAGCGCGTACGCCTCCATGCTTTCGCGCGACAGGTTCCAGTGATCCGCGATCCGCTGCGCCGCGTGGAACTGCGAGACCGGCGCGTCGCCGAAACGCGTGCGCCAGCCGGTGCTGCCCGAAAACGGATCGCTGAAACCGAGCGGCACCGCCGCCGTCATCGCCGACGAAATCGGAATCTGCGTCATGGTCTGCACGCCGCCCGCCACCACCACGTCCTGCGTGCCGCTCATCACCGCCTGCGCGGCGAAATGCACCGCCTGTTGCGACGAACCGCACTGACGGTCCACCGTCACGCCGGGCACCGTCAGCGGCAAACCGGCCGCGAGCCAGCAGGTCCGCGCGATGTTGCCCGCCAGCGGGCCGATCGTATCGACGCAGCCGAACACCACGTCGTCGTATTCGTCGGCGGGGATCGCGTTGCGCGCCACCAGTTCGCCCAGCACGAAGCCGCCCAGGTCCGCGGCATGCACGTTCGCGAGTCCGCCCTTGCGGCGGCCGGTCGGCGTGCGCAGCGCGTCGACGATATAAGCCTGTCTCATCGCGACTCCAGTTCGAAAGTGCGGGACGGCCCGATCGGCGCGCGATCCTCGATCAGCGCGGCGGCGACACGGGCCTTGTGAAACGTCGCGTCGCCCCAGCTGCTGGCGAGCGCCCAGATCCGCTTCATGAAGATCTGCAGATCGAGTTCCCACGTGTAGCCGATCGCGCCATGCACCTGCATCGCGTGCCGCGCGGCAAGCTGCGCGGCGGCGGTGGCGGCGAGTTTCGCGTGGGACACGTAGAGCGCGCGCCGCGGATCGCGATCGGCGATCGCGCATGCGGCGCGATACAGCACCGGCCGCGCGAACTCGTAGCGGATCGCGACGTCGGCGAGCAGATGCTTGAGCGCCTGATACGAGCCGATCGGTTTGCCGAACTGCTTGCGCTGCGCGCTGTAGTCGATCGCGACATCCAGCACGCGCTGCGTGAGGCCGAGCAGTTGCGCGGCGACACCGAACGCGCCACGGTCCAGCGCATCGGCGAGCAACGGCGCGGCGGTTTCGCGCGACGCCACGCGCGTGTCGGCGGACGGGGTCCAGTCGAACTCGAACAGCCGCCGCGACGGATCGACACTGTCCACCGCATTCAAACGGCACGCGTGCGGGGTCAGCCAATGCAATTCGCCGTCACGCTCGGCGAGAATCACCTGGGCGACATGCGCATCGGCCACGAAGGGATTCACCGGATGCGCCACCGCCACGCGCGCCGAGCCCGCCGCGATCTCGCGCAGCAGCGCGTCGCGCCGCTCGCTCGCGGGCAAGCCTTCGAGCATGCCGGCCGCCACCAGCGCGGTATCGAGCAGCGGCTCGGGGCTCGCGAAATAGCCGTAGGTCTGCGCGAGCAGCGCCCACTCCACCTCGCCGAGACCGAGGCCGTCGTGTTGCTCCGGCACCGACACGGCCGTCAGACCCTGCGCGGCGATCATCTGCCACAGCACATCCGAACGGCCCGTCGGCGTCTGCCATAACTCGCGGATCAGTTCGGGCGTCATCTCCGTCATGAGAAAACGCCGCACGCTGTCCGCCAGCGCTTCCTGATCCTCGTTGAATACGAACTCCATAGTTCCTCGCTCAATCGTTTAAGCGTCCGGCGTTGCCGCGTTGCGCGCCTACCCCGCCGGGGCGGCGCGCACCGGCATCACGAGCGCGGCATGCCCAGCATCCGTTCCGCGACGATGTTCCGCTGGATCTCGTTGGTGCCGGCGTAGATCGGCCCGGCCTGCGCGAACAGGAAACCGTCGAGCCAGTTGCCGAGCGCGGCGTGTTGTTCATCGGTGCGCGGCAACACTTCGGCACGCGGCCCGAGAATGTCGAGCGCGGTCTGGTGCATGCGCAGATCGAGTTCGGACCAGAACACCTTGTTGGTGCTCGACTCCGCGCCGATATGACCGCCCTTCTGCAGGCGGCTCGCGGTGGCGTAGGTGGACAACGCGTAGGCCTGGGCGTCCATCCACGCCGAGCTCACCCGATCGCGCAAGGTAGGATCGCGGTCCGCCTCCGCGCGATGCGCGAGGTACAGATCGCGCAGCGCCTGGGCCGTGCGTTGAAAACGCGCGGGCGAGCGCAGCATCAAGCCGCGTTCGAAACCGGCGGTGGCCATCGCGACCTGCCAGCCCATGCCTTCGCCCGCCAGCCGGTTTTCGACCGGCACGCGCACGTCGTCGAAGAAAATTTCGGCGAAGCCGGTGTGGCCGTTCAGTTGCCGGATCGGCCGCACGGTGATGCCGGGCGTCGACAGCGGCACCATCAGAAAGGTCAGACCGTGGTGACGCGTGGATTGCGGATCGCTGCGAAAGAGACCGAACAGCCAGTCGGCCCACACCGCGCGCGTCGACCAGATCTTCTGGCCGTTGAGGATGTATTCGTCGCCGGTGCCGCCTTCGGTGCGGATCGCGCTCGCGCGGATCGCCGCCATGTCCGAACCCGCATTCGGCTCGGACCAGCCTTGCGCCCACACGTGGTCGCCGGCCGCCATCGCCGGGAGAAAGCGCGCTTTCTGTTCGGGCGTGCCGAAGTCCATCAGGGTCGGGCCGAGCAGAAAGATGCCGTTCTGATTGACGCGCATCGGCGCGTCGGCGCGCCAGTACTCTTCCTCGAAGATCAGCCACTCGATCAGGTCGCAACCGCGTCCGCCCAACTCGCGCGGCCACGTGACCATGCTCCAGCGGCCCGAATGCAGCGTGCGTTCCCACGCGCGATGCGCGGCGAACCCCGCCTCGGTGTCGAAACTCGGCAGCGGCCGGCGCGGCACATGCGCGGCAAGCCACTCGCGAATCTCCGCGCGAAACGCGCGTTGCGCCGGCGTGTAGTCGAGCTTCATGCGCGCGCTCCGGGCTGGACTTCGACGTTAGCGTCGCCGGCGTCGAAGCGGGCGTCGCGTTTCTCGACGAAGGCCGCGCGCGCCTCGCTCGAATCGTTGGTCATGTAGGCCTGCAACGTGAAGCCCTGTTCCCAGCGGTATTTGTCTTCGAGGTCGCCGTCTTCCACGCCGTTCAGCGCTTCCTTCGCGAGTTGCAGCATCGCGGGGCTCTTCGCGGCGATCCTGCGCGCGAGATCCATGGCCGCGTCGCGCAACTGCTCGCGCGGCACCACGCGCTCCACCGCGCCGAGCCGGTACGCCTCGGCGGCATCCACCATCTCGCCGGTGAAGTACATCGCGCGCACTTTCTGCACGCCGAACATGCGCTGAAGATGAGCGCCGCCGCCCATCGCGCCGCGGTCGATCTCGGGCACGCCGAAGCGCGCGCACTCCGAGGCGACGATCACGTCCGCCGCGCCGCAGATGCCGATCCCGCCGCCCAGCACGAAACCGTGCACGGCGGCGATCACCGGTTTGGGATTGCGGTGCACCGCGCGGAACGTCGCGTAGTTGCCGGCGTTGACCGCGACGATCCGCTCGGGATACGCGGCCAGTTCCTTGATATCGACGCCCGCGCAGAAGCCGCGTCCCGCGCCGCGCAGAACGATCACGTTGACGCTGTCGTCGCGGCCGAGCGCATCGATCGCTTCGGCGAGCGCGTGCCAGCCGCGCGTGTCGAGCGCATTGACCGGCGGCTTATCGATCACCAACTCGCCGATGCCGCCCGCGCGTTCGATCCTGAACGGCAGCGCACGGACGTTGTGAAGAGGTTCTGTCATGGTCTCCGTCCCAGATGATTGGCGGATGATTGAAGGGATGTGTGCATGAGCGTGCGCATGTGCATGAGCGGATAAAGCGAAACCTGGCCGCGCTTCACGCGTGCACCGGAATGCCGCGCATCGCGGCGAGCGTGTCGAGCCGCGCCGTCGCCTCGTCGACGATCCGCGCGATCAGGCTTTCGCACGATTCCAGCGCGCCGATCACGGCGGCCGCCTGGCCGCTCGGCAGCACGCCTTCGTCCGGTTCGCCCTCGACGATCGCGCGTTGAATCAGAAACGGCGCGTTCGCCGCCATCAGCGTCTGGCTCGCGGTGTAGCTGTGTTCGCGCAACGCCTTCAGGCCGAGCGACGCCATGCTCGCGAAGCTCAGGCCGCTCTGGCGGCGCCACGCTTCGGCGGTGCGCAGCGCGAACAGCGTGCGGCGCAGCGGCCCGAACGCTTCGAGACGCAGCAGATACGGGTTGTCGATCATCCGTTGCGGCAGACCGTCGAGCGCGGCCGACACGCGAATCCGCGCGGGGTCGTCGACGGCGAGATAGCGCTCGAGCGTCGCGCGCGGCACCGGCGATTCCTCGGTCATCAGAAAGCGCGTGCCCATCGCGATGCCGGCCGCGCCATAACCGAGCGCGGCGGCCAGACCGCGTCCGTCGAAGAAACCGCCCGCCGCGATCACCGGTACATCGACCGCATCGAGCACGCGCGGCAGCAGCAGCGTGGTCGGCATCGAGCCGGTATGGCCACCGCCTTCCGCGCCTTGCACGGTGACAGCGTCGGCGCCGAGTTCGACCGCTTTCTGCGCATGTTTCGGCGCGCCGACAGTGGGAATGCACATCACGCCCGCGTCCTTGAAACGGCGGATGGTTTTCGCGTCGGGACCGCGCCCGTAGCTCACCGCGCGCAGCTTGTGCTTGATCGCCAGATCGACGACCTGCGCGGCGTTAGGCTGGAACATATGGAAGTTGATGCCGAACGGCCGGTCAGTGAGTTCCTTCACGCGCAGAATTTCGGCTTCCACGCGCTCCGGCTCGAGCGTCGCGCCGGCGAGAAAACCGAAGCCGCCCGCGTTGCAGGTCGCGGCCACCAGACGCGCGTCGGCGACCCAGCCCATCGCGGTCTGCACGACCGGATAGCGGCAGCCGAGCAGATCGCACAGCGGCGTATGCAGCGCGGCGCTCATGGGCGCTCTCCGTTGCCGGCGCCGCCGGTGCCGCCGGTGCGCTGCGACTCGGCCATCCTGCGCGCGTCGTAACCGCCGAGCTTGTCGCCGCTCACCAGTTCGTTGTGCGCATGCGCGAAGTGATGCCATGCGAACGCCGCGTCCATCGCGGCGCGTTTGCCCTGCAGTTCCTCGACGTGGTTCACCGCCTGCTTGGTCAAGGTCAGACCGAGCCGCGGCATGCGCGCGATTTTCGCTGCCATGTCCGCGGTGGTCGCGTGCAGCTGCTCGCGCGTGACGACCCGGTTCACCATCCCCATCTGGTACGCGCGCGCCGCGTCCATGCGCTCGCCGAGAAACAGAAACTCCTTGGCGATGCGCGGATTCAACTCGTACGCATGCGCGAAATATTCGACGCCGGGAATGCCCATGCGCACGACCGGATCGGAGAAGAACGCATCGTCGGACGCGACGATCAGATCGCAGACCCACGCCAGCATCAGGCCGCCGGCCACGCACGCGCCCTGCACCATCGCGATGGTCGGCTTGGGCAGATCGCGCCAGCGGCGGCACATGCCGAGGTACACCTCCTGCTCGCGGGCGTACAGAAACTCGCCGCCTTCCTTGTTCACATGGTCGTACCAGAGCGAGGTCCGCTCGAACGATTGATGAATGTCGCGGCCCGGCGTGCCGATGTCGTGGCCCGCCGAGAAGTGCTTACCCGCGCCGGCCAGCACGATGACCTTGACCGCGTCGTCGTCGGTCGCGCGGCGGAACGCGGCGTCGAGCGCATAGGTCATCTTCGAGTTCTGCGCGTTGTGGTACTCGGGGCGGTTCATGGTGACCGTCGCGATGCCGTCGCTCACCTGGTAGGTGACGACCTCGCCGGACGCGCTCGCTTCGCCGGCTGCCGCCGTGGCTGGATTGATCGACATGACGTCCCTCACGCGCGGCGCGGCGCCGGGTTGTTGCGCACCACCGCGGCACGCAGATTGTGGGGATCGAGCGAGCGCACGATGCGCAGATCGTCCGCGGTCGGCGGCGCCGTCACCGCGATGCCGGGATGCGCGAGCAACGCGAAACCGGTGGCCTCCTGCACTTCGTCGAAGCTCACGCCGGGATGCAGCGAGCGCACCTGGACCGCGTGATCCGGGCCGCCGAAGTCCATCACGCACAGATCGGTAATCACGCTGCGCAGATCGGTGAATGCGCGCATGCCGGGGATCTCGCGCGCCGGGTTGTAGCCCACGCTGCACACCATGTCCACTTCGCCGGCCACGAACGTGCGCTTGCCGTGTCCGCTGACGAAAAACGAATTCGCATGGTTGATGCTGTTGCCGGGAAAACCGCGCGCGCCGAGCAATTGCGTTTTCGGGCGCGCGTAGTCGTCGCCGAGCCAGGAGATGTTCGCCTGACCGAAGCGGTCGATCTGCGTGGGCATCACCAGCGCGTGACGCTTGCCGTGCCACACGCAATCGAACACGCGCTCGTAGGTCATCAGGCCCGATGCCTCGACGCGATAGCCCGCTTCGCGCGGCCCGAGCGGTACCGGGTTTTCCACCAGATACGCTTCGCCGTCGGTCAGCATCAGGCCGGGGTTGTAGGCCAGCCGCGCGAGACCCGCCGCGAGGCGCGGCCCCGTGCCGATGCCGGTGGCCAGCACTTCGCCGTCGTCGCGCCAGACGCGCGCGGCGGTGACGATCATCAGTTCCGCGAGGGAATAGTCGAGAGAGTCGCTCATCTGCGCTCCATTACAGAATCGGCAACGGCAACGCCGCTACATGGGACCGGCCGCCTGCGCGTTGCAGATAGCCGGCTTCGTCGGCGCCCACCACGTCGCGCAGATAGGCCGCTGTTTGCGCCGCGTCCCCGGCGCTCGCGCAATACGCCTTCAGTTGCGGCAGATCCCAGCCATAGGCCGGTGCGCACGAAGTCGGATGCGCGCCGCACGGCGCCTGCACGACACCCGTCACGAGCGAACGCTCGAACGTGTTGCGGCGCGCGAGATCGAGGTCGCTGCTGGCGAGCGACTCGACCACCGTTTCGCTGCTGACGAAGCACCGTTTCGCCGCCCGCGCGAACCACGCGTCGAAGAACGGGTCCGGGCCATCGATACGCGTATTGCCCATCGGGTCCGCCGCATTCACGTGCAGCAGCGCGGCGTCGAGTTCGATCGCGGGCATGGCGAGCAAGGTCTCGCCGCCGTACGGCGACTGCACGGTCCGCAGATGCGGCGCGTGCGTGAGCAGGTCGGTGCCGAGGCCGACGCGCGTCGGCAGGAACGGCAGACGCGCGGCGGCCGCGCGCAGGCCGAGTTGCAGCAGGCCTTCGTCGAGTTCGAGCACGTCGATCGCACCGGCTTCACGGGCGCGGCGGAAATGCGGTTCGAGCGGAATCACGTCGAGCGACACGAAGCCGAACACCACCTTGCGCACCTTGCCCGCCGCGCACAGCAGGCCGACATCCGGGCCGCCGTACGCGACCACCGTCAGGTCCTTCAGATCCGAGCGGAGGATTTCGCGCACCAGCGCCATCGGTTTGCGGCGCGGCCCCCATCCGCCGATGCCGAGCGTCATGCCGTCGGCGAGTTGCGCGACGACGTCGCGCGCACTGAGTCGTTTGTCGAGTTTATTCATGGCAGTCATCGCGGCTCAAAGAAATCCCACGCTGAAGTCGTGGCCCCACAGGCTCACGCGGGTCGCCTCGTAGACGTTGTGCTGTTCCCAGTCGACCGTCAGGCCGCCGTAGCCGTATTCCAGGTCGAAGCCGCCCGGCGTCTTCATGTAGAACGAGATCATCCGGTCGTTGCAGTGGCGGCCGAGCGTTGCCGAGAGCTTCACGCCCTGCGCCGCGGCGCGGTCGAGCGCACGGCCCACTTCGTCCATCGATTCGACTTCGGCCATCACGTGAATGCAGCCGGACGGCACCGCCATGTCCATGATCGCGAGGCTGTGATGACGCGCGTTCCGGCAGTGCAGGAAGTGGATGCGCTTCTCGGGTTCGGCGGGGTCGTCGGTGAAGCGCACGCGGAAGATGTCGGAGAGCTCGAAGCCCATCACGTTGCGCAGGAATGCATCGGTCGCGTCGAACTGCGGCGCGGGCAGCACCGCGTGGCCGAGACCCATCGCGCCGGTGACGAAACCCGGCACGCCGAGCGGCGAGGCGAAGCGGCGGAAATCCGCGCGCACGCCCCAGAAAAATTCGTGACGGTTGCCCGAGGGGTCCACGCACCACGCCATCGCCTGCACGCGGCGCAGCGCGGCTTCGGCGGCGCTCGCGCGGACCGCTTCCATGCCGCACAGTTCGAGCGCGCGGATCGCGTGATCGAACGCGGCGGCGTCGGCCAGTTCCCAGCCGGACGCGACGTAGCGGTCGCTGTCGCCGGGCACGATCAGGTAGCGGAAATCGCGCTCGTCCATCTTCAGATACAGCGCGCCGTCCGCGGCATCCTGGGTCTGCATGCCCAGCACTTTTTCGGCGTAATCGCGCCATGTGTCGACCTGGGTCGACTGCACGACGACGTAGCCTAAAGCCCGCACTTCGATCATCTCCGACTCCTCCAGAAACCGTTGTTGTCAGGCTTATTCTGGCGCTGGGGGAGCGGTGCTACATCGTCTGTTGGGACTAGCTTGCGACGGCGTTCGCGGGGCTTGCGGACGGGTTGTCCGGCTCGTCGCCCGCGCCTTCGCGCAGACGGTACTTGAGCACCTTGCCGGCCGCGCTGACCGGCAGCCGTTCGACGATCGACAGATAGCGCGGCACCTTGTAGTTCGCCATGTTGCCGCGCGCCCAGTCGATCAGTGCGTCGACGCTCGCCGTCTGCCCCGCGCGCAGCACCACGAACGCGTGCCCCACTTCGCCGAGCCGCGCGTCGGGCACGCCGATCAGCGCGACCTGCGCGACCGCCGGATGCGCGCTGAACAGCCGCTCGATCTCCGCCGGATAGCAATTGAAGCCGCCGACGATGAACATGTCCTTGATGCGGTCGGTGATGCGCAGATAGCCGTTGGCGTCGAGCGAGCCGAGGTCGCCGGTGTGCAGCCAGCCGTCCGCGTCGATCGTTTCGTTGCTCTGGCCGCTCGGCTCGCGTTGTCCGAAGTAACCCTGCATCACGTTGTAGCCGCGAATCTGCACCTCGCCGGTCGCGCCGGCGGGCAAGGCCACGCCATGGCCGTCGGCGATGCGGATCTCGACGCCGGGCATCGCGCGGCCCGAGGTGTGCGCGACGGTTTCGGCGTCGTCGCCGGGCCGGCACAGCGTCGCGAAGCCGCACGACTCCGTCAGGCCGTAGCCGGTCAGCACGGTCTCGAAGCCGAGTTCCGCGCGCATTCGTTCGATCAGGCTCGGCGCGATCGCCGCCGCGCCCGTCACCGCCACGCGTAGCGACGACAGATCGCGCGCCGCGAGATCCGGCATGTCGAGCAGCGCGTGGTAGAGCGTGGGCGGTCCCGGCAGGATCGACACGCGGTCGCGCACGATCCGTTCGAGCACGCGCTCCGGGTTGAACACAAGATGCGGGAGAATCGTCGCGCCGCTCGCAAGCGCCGCCAGCCAGCCGGCCTTGTAACCGAACGCGTGGAAAAACGGATTGACGATCAGATAGCGGTCGCTGCCGCGCAGCGTCGCGATGCGTGCCCAGTCGTGCACGCCGCGCAGATTCTGGCCGTGCGTGGTCATCACGCCTTTCGGACGGCCCGTGGTGCCGGACGTGAACATGATGTCCATCAGCGTATCGGGACGCACCGTCGCCTCGCGCTCGCGGAACGTCTCCATCGACGTGCCGGCCGCGCGCAGCAGGAAGGCGTCCCACGTTTCGTCGCGGCCGTGATGAACCGGCGCGCCGCGCTCGATTTCGCCGTCGAACACGACGATCCGTTCGAGCGATTCGGGCCGATGCGGCGCCAGCATCGCCGGATACGAATCGCCGAGGAAGGTGCCGCAGCAGAACAGCAGGCGCGCGCCGCTGTCCTGCAGGATCGCGCCCGCTTCGAGCCCCTTCATGCGTGTGTTGATCGGCACCAGCGCGGCGCCCGCGCTGTGAATCGCCAGTGCCGCGACGATCCACGACGCGACGTTCGGCGCCCAGATCGCCACCCGCTCGCCCGGCTCGATGCCGCAGCCGATCAGCGCGCGCGCCGCCGCGATGCGGGCCGCGTCGAGCTGCGCGTAGCTGAGATTGCCCTGCGTTGTTTCGATCGCGGTGCGCGTGCCGTGGCGCGCGGCGCCCTGGGCGATCAGTGCGGGCGTCGTCAGAATGTGATTGAGCGTCATGATGAATTCGAGGGTGAATGCGGGGCACGCGCTCCGTGTGCGGGGTGACGGGTGAAGCGCGTGTCGTGTACCTAGTCGGGGAAGGCGACGTGGAGCGTCGCGCTGGCGGGTGTCGCGCTGCACGCGAGGGTCCAGCCGTCGGCGAGATCGGCGGCGTCGAGCACGTGGTTCGCGTTCAGCGTCACGCTGCCGGACACGACGCGGCACATGCAGGCGCCGCACAAACCGCTGCGGCAGGAGTTCGGCGCGGGCAGTTCGGCACGCAGCATCGCGTCGAGCAGGGTCTCGCCGGGTTCGCTGGTGACGTGGAAGGTCGCGCCGTCGAGTTGCGTTTCGATGGCGGCGGTGACGCTGGTTTGCGATTCGGCGCTGGGTTCGGCGCTGGCGGCGACGTTCGCGTCGGCATCGACGCCGCTACCCCGCGCCGGCAGATCGGGCAGATCCGGCAACGAAACGAAACGCTCCACATGCACTTTCGCACGCGGCAAACCGAGCGACAGCATCGCCGCCAACGCGTTCTCCATGAACAGCGCCGGTCCGCAGATAAAACATTCCTGCGTGCTCCACGGCCGCGCGAGTTCTTCCAGATGACGCTGCTGCGGAATCCCCTGCACGCTGTCGAGCCAATGAATCACGCGCAACCGTCCCGCGTGCCGCTGTCCGAGCTGGCGCAACTCGTCGGCGAAAATCACCGACTGCGCGTCGCGGTTCGCGTAGATCAGCGTCAGCATGCCGCGTCCATTGACCAGCGCCGACTTCAGAATCGACAGCACCGGCGTGATGCCGCTGCCGCCCGCGAACAGCAGCAGATCGCCTTCGAGCGAACGCGGCGTGAAGACGCCGGCCGGCGCCATCACGTCGAGTTCGTCGCCGGGCTGCACGCTGTCGCACATCCAGTTCGACGCGCGTCCGTCGCGCACCCGCTTGATGGTGATTTTCGGCGCGGCGTCGATGCCCGGCGCGCTCGACAGCGAATAGCAGCGCTGCACGACCGCGTCGGCGCACGGCACCTTGAGCGTGAGAAACTGCCCCGGGCGATAGCTGAACTGCTCGCGCAGCGTTGGCGGCAGATCGAACACGAAAGAGCGCGCATCGGCGCTCTCCGCGATCACGTCCGCCACCTTGAGCCGGTGAAAACGCGTGTCGGCCATGGCGGGAGGACTCAGGCCACGCCCATGATCAACTGCGCGTTATCGATCCGATACTCGCTGCCGTTGATGAAGCGCGATTCGTCCGACGCGAGGAACAGCACCAGATTCGCGATGTCTTCCGGCAGACACATGCGCGCATGCGGATCGACCGCCTGGGTCAGCGCCTCGCGCGTGCCTTCGGCCGCACCGAAGAACGGCTCGGTCATCGGCGTGAGAATGCCGTCCGGGTGGATCGTATTGCAGCGCACGCGGTAGCCCTGCTGCTTGCAGTGCGCGGCGATCGCGCGCGTGAGCGCGGTCACCGCGCCCTTGCTGGCCGAGTACGCGCAGAACGCGCCGAGGCCGCCGAGCGCCGCGACCGACGACATATTGACGATCGAACCGCCCTTCTCCTTCATCGCCTTGACCGCCGCGCGGCAGCCGAGGAAGTAGCCTTCCGCATTGATGCGCAGCACGTTCTGCCATTGTTCGAGGGTGGTGTCCTCGATGCTGCCGAGCAGCAGCACGGCGGCATTGTTGACCAGCACGTCCGGCGTGCCGAAGCTCGCTTGCGCGGCGCCGAACACGTCGTTCCAGCCCGCCTCGGAGGTGATGTCGTGACGCACGAAACGCGCCGCGTCGCCGATTTCCGCCGCCACCGCGCGGCCCGCTTCCTCGTTGACGTCGGTCAGCACCACGCGCGCGCCTTCGCGCGCGAACAGCAGCGCGTCCTGCTTGCCGACGCCGCTCGCGGCGCCCGTCACGATGGCGATCTTGCCTTTGAGTCTGTCTCCCATCTTCGTTCTCTCTTTCAGTGTCAATCGGTTGCAGTCAGAAAATGGGCGCCGTTCGCGAGAACCGCGCCCGCGGCGGCCCGGCCTGCCTGGCGGCCGGACCAGATACAGTCGGCGAGCGACAAGCCGCTCACGTAATGATTCGACGCCAGTCCGCACGCGGCGCGGCCGGCGGCGAACAGGCCCGCGACCGGTTCACCGCCAGCGGACAGCACCGCATTGCTGGTCTCGTCGACGCGCAAGCCGCCCAGCGTGATCGACGGACACGGGAACACGCGGCTGCTCGCGGAGATATCGATCGCGTAGTAAGGGCCGTGCGCGAGCGGCTGCAGCATCGCGGAGGATTTGCCGAACTCGCGGTCCACGCCCTGTTGCGCGGCGGCGTTATAAATGTCGACGGTCTGCGCGAGCACCGCCGGATCGCAGCCGATGCGCCCGGCAAGTTCCGTCACCGACGCGGCACGCTTGCGGCCGGCCAGCATCAGCAGCAGCGCGGGCACGCTTTGAAACGCCCACAGTCCGCCGCGCAGACATTCGCGCAGCGCTTGCCTGACGAGACGCGCGTCGAGAATCAGCCATGCGTGGCCGTCGCGCGTTTCGCACATCGCATGACCGAGCGCCGCGCCATAGACTTCCTCGTTGCAGAAACGCGCGCCGCGGCGGTCCACCACGCAGCCTTGCGCCCACGCATACGGCGGGTTGATGAAGCGCCACGCGGACACGCGTTCGAGGCGCGTCGCCACGCCGCCCGCCGACTCGCCGAGGCGAATGCCCGAGCCGTCGCAGCCGGTCGCGCCGAGCCGCCAGTTCGGCAGATAGCGCGGTGCGTGACGCGCCACCATCGCGCGGTTGAAGATGAAGCCGCCGGTGCTGAGAATCACCGCATCGGCCTTGATCGTGATGAGGCGGCTCTCGCGCAGCTCCACGCGATGCAAGGCCTCGCGCAAACGGTCGGCCCATGCGGGCATGCCGTTGTGCAGCCGATCCGCCCAGCGCGCGAGCCGTGTGTGCGCACGCTGCGCGCGGCCCGGCGCGACCTGCCAGACCTGCGCGCCGATCACGCGGCCGCCGCGATCCGTGACGAGGCGGCGCACGCTCGCGTGGCACAGCGTGTCGATGAACGGCTGCGCGTCGACCGCGTCGCGCAAGGTGTCGTACAGCACGCGGCCCGACATGCCGTCGCCGACCACGCGATGACCGCGCGGCGCGGGTGGATGCGCACGCGCGGCATCGCCCACCGCTTCGTTGCCGGAGTAGTACAGGTAATAGCCGTTCTGCGGATACGAGGTCTTGCGCGGCGGCACCGTCGCGGCAAAGCGCACGCCGAGCCGTTCGAGCCAGCGCAGCATCTCCGCGCTGCCCGCGCAGAAACGGCGCAGCGTGGCGGCGGTTACGGCGTCGCCCACTTCGTGCTGCAGGTACGCGAACATCGCCTCGGGCGTATCCGCGTAACCCGCTTCGCGCTGGTACGGTGTGCCGCCGCCCGCGTACACCACGCCGCCGCTTTTCGCGCTCGCGCCGCCGCCTTCGAAGCGCTCGACAATGCGCACTTTCGCGCCGGCCGCCGCCGCTTCCAGCGCGGCGCACGCGCCGGCCGCGCCGAAGCCGGCCACCAGCACGTCGCACACGTCGTCCCAGCGGACTCGCGCGGGATCGTCGACGACGAGCGGCGCCTCCACCGGCGTCGCGTGGTCGTGGCGGGCTTCAGCGCAGGTGGACATGGCGCGCGATGCCTCGTTCAAGCGGCCGCGCAGCGCACGGGCGGTGTCGCGGTCGTATAGGCGCCGTCGACGTACACCAGCGGATCGACTTCGCCGCTGATCAGCACCTGCTCCACGCGACCGATAAAGATCGCGTGCGTGCCGTAGTCGAAGCGGCCGTCCTGCTCGCAGATCAGGCTCGCCTGCGCGTCGAGCAGAAACGGCACGCCTTGCGCGGAACGCTGCCAGTCGCCGGTACTGAAGCGGTCCTCGCCCTTCAGGCGGCCGCTGCAGTCGATCGCGATGTGCTGATGCTGCGCCGACAGCACGTTCACGCCGAACGCCGCGCCCTTGTCGAGCGGCGGAAAGATCGACGAATTGCGGTTCACGCAGATCAGCAGCGAAGGCGGCTCGGTGGACAGCGAATCGACCGCCGTCGCCGACATCGAATAGCGGCGCTCGCCGTCGCTGCAGCTGATCACGGCGACCGAGCGCGCGAGACGGCGCATGGCCAGCAACATGTCGGCGCGCAGCGGATGGGTGTTGAGTTCGGTCATGATGTGACTCCGCGAAGTTCGCTGGGGGATCGTGAAACTGCGCCGGAAGCAACGCCGGAAGCAGCGCCTGAAGCAGCACTCGACGCCGCGCCGTCGCCGGCGAGATGGTTGGCGGCGATGTAGCCGAAGGTCATCGCGGGTCCGAGCGTCGAGCCCGCGCCCGGATAGCTCGCCCCCATCATCGACGCGCTCGTGTTGCCGATCGCGAAGAGCCCCTCGATCGGCGAACCGTCCTCGCGCAGCACACGCGCCAGCGCGTCGGTGACGAGCCCGCCCTTCGTGCCGATGTCGCCCGCGTCGACGCGCACCGCGTAGTACGGGCCGGTTTCGATGGGTGCGAGACAGGGGTTCGGCTTCACGCTCGGGTCGCCGTAGTAGGTGTCGAACACGTTGCCGCCCTTGCCGAATTCCTCGTCCACGCCGCTCGCGGCGTAGCGGTTCATCTTCGCGACCGTGTCGCGCAGGCCCTCGGCGTTCACGCCGATCTGCGCGGCCAGTTCATCAAGCGATCCGGCCTTGTGCAACAGCGAACGGAACGCGGGCGGAATGCGCGAGTCGGGCATCATCGACGCCGGCATGACCGGACCGCATGGATAGTTGCGGCGAAAACGCGCATCGAACACCATCCACGCCGGCACGCTCGCGCCGGTTTGTTCGTGATCGCGATACATCGCACGGACGATCTCCGAGTACGGTCCCGCCTCGTTGACGAAGCGCTTGCCGAGTCCGTTGACGATCACGCAGCCCGGCAGATTGCGCTCGACGAACAGCGCACGCTGCTTTTCCTCGCGCTCGACGTGCACGGTCGGCGCGCCCCACACGTGCTCCATCAGCGCGATGCCTGCGCCGAGCTGCATGCCAACCGCGATCGCGTCGCCCGTGTTGGCGGGGGGCGTCGCGCTCCAATGCGTTTGCGTGGGTTGCGGCAGGAAGCGCGCGCGCATCGCCTGATTGCGTTCGAAGCCGCCCGCCGCGAGAATCACGCCGCGCTGCGCGAGCACACGAACCCGGCGGCCCTCGCGTTCGATCACCACGCCGCTCACGCGTCCCTGGTCCTCAAGCACTTCGCACATCGGCGCCTCCAGCCACACCGGTACCTGGCGATCGAGCAGCGCGCGCCGCAGACCGCCGGTGAGCGCGTTGCCGAGCGTCAGACGGCGGTCGCGGCGCGTGCGCAGCCGCATGCGCAGGTCGAGCCAGTAGCGGCCGAACTGCCGCACCGCGAGGCCGATATAACCCGGCGCCTTCGACAGCATCTGCTGCGCTTCCTTCGAGGTCACCGCCACGCGGCCGCCGACCAGCGTGCCCGGCGACGGATCGCGCAGCCGCGCGAATTCGGCGCCGAGCAATGCGCCGTCGAACGGCAGCGGATCGAGCGCGCGATAGCCCGGCATCGCGCCGGGCAGATGCTGGAAATAGTCCGCGTATTTCGCCAGCGACTGGTAACGCACCGGCGTCTTCGTTTCGAGGTAGCGCAGCATCTCGGGCGCGGTGTCGAGATAGGCGTCGATCTTCTCGCTCGCCGTCAGGCCTTCCGTGCAGGCGTCGAGATAGGTGCGGGCCGCTTCGCGCGTATCGGTCGCGCCGAGTTCGGCGATGTGGTGATTGCACGGAATCCAGATGCCGCCGCCCGACACCGCCGAGGTGCCGCCGTATTTGTCGCTCTTTTCGAGCACCACCACGGAAAGACCGCGGTCGGCCGCGCGGCAGGCGGCCAGCATGCCGCCCGCGCCGGAGCCGATCACCACCACGTCGAACGCGTGGGTTTCGCTTGTCTGTTCGCTCATGACGGCGCCCGTCAGATGAAGAAATCGGTATTCGGGCGGCCCAGCATCACCGCGCCGAGGTTCTGTCCGAAACGGTCGACGTTGTTCGCGTAGTGCGCGCGCGCGGCGTGCAGATCGAGAAAGCGCCGCACCAGCGGATTACGGTTGTAGATGCCGTTGCCGCCCGCGTAACGCAGCAGCGCATTGGCCGCCTGCGCGCAACGCTCGGCCACCTGCGCCGATTGATACCGGAACAGCACGCGCCGTTCGATCGACACGTCCGGGCCGCCGTTGGCCGCGTCCATCAACTCGGCGAAATTGCGCTTGAGCAGCACCTTCATTTCGTCGACGGCGACCGCCGCGTTCGCGCAGGCGGTTTGCGCGCCGGTGTCGTCGGTGGTTTTCGCGCCGCTGTTGGCGCTGACGCGAGTCGCGGCATAGCCGGTGAAATCGTCGAGCGCGCCTTGCAACGCGCCGATACACGCGGTGCACACCGCGCGCACGAAGATCTGCGCGAACGGCAGATGGAACAGCGGCGCGTCGTTGACGGCGAGGCCCGGGCTGGTGCCCATCATCCCGTCGATCGCCTTATGCGTGCGGTAGTCGGGCACGAACACGTCGTCCACGAGGATGTCGTGACTGCCGGTCGCGCGCAGACCGAGCACGTCCCAGTCCTGCTGGATCGTGTAGTCGCTTTTCGGCAGCAGGAAGGTGCGGTACTCGGGCGGTTCGCCGTCCTTCGCCGGCGGCACCAGCGCGCCGAGAAACACCCACTCGCACAGCTCGCTGCCGCTTGAAAATTTCCAGTGACCCGAGAGACGGAAGCCGCCTTCGACCGGCGTCACGCGCCCCACCGGCATATACGTCGAGGCGATCAACGTGCTCGGGTCGCGCCCCCACACGTCCTGCTGCGCGCGTTCGTCGAACAGCGCGAGCTGCCAGTTGTGCACGCCGACCACGCCGTACACCCATGCGCTCGACATGCAGCCGCGCGCCACCGCCATCTGGATCTCGAAGAAGGTCTGCGGGTCGAGTTCGTAGCCGCCGTAGCGCTTGGGCTGCAGCACCTTGAAGAAACCCGCCGCCTGAAAGTCGGCGATCGTCCCGGCGGGAATCCGCCCGTTGGCCTCGGCCTGCGCGGCGCGTCCGGCCAGCACCGGCGCCAGCGCCTCGGCGCGGGCAATCAGTTCGGCTGCAAGGGCGTTCGAATCGTTGTCGCGATGCACGGCTGTCTCCTATGTTTTCTCGTGTGAAACTGTCTGAGGGCGTTTCATCTTCGAGGGCCGGCCGCCGCGTCGCATCGTCTGAAGAGACTAGCGGCGCGCGCGGCCGTTTCGCGTGCGCGCGGCGTCAGGCGACGGCCTGCGCCTTTTCCTTGCCCGCCTTCAGGCGGTTGAAATAAGGAATCACGTGCTCGCCGATGTTGCGGATCGTTTCGAGCTGCGCTTCGTGCGGCACGGTGCCCATCTGGCACAGGAACAGCACTTCGTCGACGCCCGCTTCCATCAGACGGCCCACGTAGCCGATGCAATCGTCGACGGTGCCGTATGCGTGGTTCGGGTTCATCATCGAGAGCGCCGGGTCGCTGAAGTCGACCACCACTTCTTCCGACGCGAAGCGCGAGCGGATCACCATTTCGCCGGTGTTGCCCTGCACCAGATCGTCGCCCCACTTCGACGGATCGGGACGTTCGCCGCCGGTGTACCAGTACGCGAGCGATTCCATGAAGTAGCGCTGGCCGCGAATGCCGATCTTGCGCGCCTGCTGGCCGTCGCTCATCACCACCGTCGGGCACAGCGCGGCGAGATGCTGGGTCGGACGGAAGCCGACCTGGTCCTCGGGCTTGCGGCTCGCCCATGCGTCGCGATACAGCGCGTTCTTCTTCGCCACTTCGTCCGGGCCGCCGAAACCGAGCACCAGCGCGCCAAGACCGCGTTGTCCGGCGCGCACCAGGCCGTCGCTATTGGTGCAGGCCATGTACATCGGCGGATGCGGGTCCTGGAACGGCTTCGGGTGAATCGGACGCTTAGGAATCTTGATGTACTTGCCGTCGTGTTCGATCTCGTCCTGCACGAACATCTTCGGCACCAGATACATCGACTCGTCGATCATCGGCTGCAGTTCCGCGAGGTCGTAGCCGAACGCGCCGGCTTCCTGCTGGCTGCCGCCCTTGCCGACGCCGAAGTGCACGCGCCCGCCCGACAGGATGTCGAGCATCGCGACGCGCTCCGCGACCTTGATCGGATGGTTCATCGCGGGCGGCAGGCAGATCACGCCGTGGCCGAGGCCGATGCGCGTGGTGCGGCCCGCGAGATACGCGAGAAAGGTTTCCGGCGCGCTCATGTGCGCATAGTTCGTCAGCGACGTGTGTTCGACGCACCAGATGGTGTCGAAGCCGACTTGCTCGGCCAGCAGCGCCTGTTCGACGGTTTCCTTGAAAACCCGGTGGTCGCCTTCCCGCGAAGCGTCCGTGGTCTGGGCTTCGTAAATCAGAGAAAACTTCATTGCGTGCGTCTCCATGAATTTTGGACTGTGCTGAATCGGGCGGCAGCCCGTTCTCAGGCGCCGAACCCGGTGAGGATCGTGACGGTCCACGCAACGGAGTTTCAGATCGCGCGGGCTTGTCGGCATCGTCTGTTTGGGTTAACGGAGCGCAATTTGGCGAGGGCGGGTTCGCCGGCCGGCACGCAGCAGTTTTTTCACGCGCTGCCACAGGGTTTTCACGGTCCTGTGCGACGCTTTTCCGTTTTTGACGGGCTAGTCCGATCGGACCTAGTGCGACCCGCCGGCGCGACGCTACGATCGATTCGCGCCCCAACGAGCGGGCGCGCGAACCACGACGCACAACCAGGGGAGTGCAAGGCAATGAAGGCTTCGATGATGCTGTATCCGGTCGACTCGATCGACGCGGCACTGCCGCTTTTTGTCGACGGCTTGGGACTGGCGGTGAAATTCCGCGACGGCGAGCGCTATTGCGCGCTCGACGGCGTGAGCATGACGGTGGCGCTGGTGGCCGGCGAGGAACGGATCGTCGAGCGCGCGGCGCTGGTGTTCAAGGTCGACGAAGACGACGATCTGTACGCGGCGATGGCGCGCGTGGTCGCGGCGGGCGCGTCGGTGCGGGTGCCGGTGCAGCAGGGGCCGCACGAGTGGCGCGCGGTGCTGGAGGATAAGAACGGCGCGCTGCTGGTGTTGTCGCAGAAGCGGGCGAATGCCTGAGCGGTGAGCTCACGGGCGCGGGGTACGCGCCCGTGAGGCTGAACGTGATGTGACTTAACGCGCGACACGTCGCGCGTGACGCGTCGCGATTAACCCAGCGGCACCACGCTGCCCAGCAGAATGCGCACGAGCGTGGCCTGGCGCGTCACGCCGGTCTTCGAGAAGATCGCCCGCAGATGCGCGCGCGCCGTGTTCTTGCTGATGCCCAGCTCGTCGGCGGCCTCTTCGAGCGTGAGCCCATTGGTCAACAGCAACGCGAGCGAGGTCTCGGCCGGCGTGAGATCGAACAGCTTGCGCACGATCTCCTGCGAGCCTTGCGACTTGCGGTCCGGGTCGCGCAGAAACAGCACGGTCGCCGGGCGCCGCTTGTTGTCCTCGGACCAGTCCGATAGCGGAATGGTCCGCACCAGCACGCCGAGTTTCGGCTTGTCGCAGCCGCGCGTGATCGGCATCGCCTCGACGATCGGCGCGGCGGTGCCGAAGTGGCCCATTAACGCATGACGCACGAGGCGTTGCAGGTTGCGGTTCTCCTGCGCGTCGGTCGCCTCCACGTTGCCGTGCGCGATGCGCAACCCCTTGCCTTCCGCGAGAATCTCGTCGGCCACGCTGTTGGTGCGCATGATCGCGCCGCTTTCGTCGAGCGTGACCGTGCCCACCAGCATCCGGTCGATCGCGCTCGCGTACAGCGTGCGTTCCGATTCGACGATGTCGAGCCGCGAATGCAGCTCGACCGCGCGCCGCAGATGCGGCAGCAACAATGCGCAGAACGCCTTGTCGCGTGCGGAAAAATGCGTGGCGTCATGACGCCGGCATACCCGGAAGCGGCACTCCACGCCGGACTCCGTGCGCAGATCCGCGCCCATGATGTAGCGGATGTCGGCGGGCTTCAGGAACTGCTTGTACAGCTCGCTGGTGAGCCAGCCGGTATCGCCGAACACTTCGTCGACCGTCACCACGCGATCGGCGGGCAGGCCGACGAACGGGTCGAGCGAATAGTAGTAGTTGTTGTACGACGCTTCGCCCGGCACACCCGAGCCCGCCTCCGATGCGTGGACCATCAGCCCGCGCCGGTCGCTCGACGGCGAACGCAGAATCAGCGTCACGTAGCTCGCGTCCAGCGATCCGCGGATCAGTTCGAGCGCACTTGCCCAGGGGGTGCTTTCCAGCGGTCCTTGATAAAGCCGCGCGGCAAGTTCGCTGAATTGCGCGACGTTCAGGTCCGCGAGTTCGCTCGCGGACTGGCCCTCTTCGGGGGCCCATCTTGTCTCCATCAACACGCTCCGTCCTCCATGCGATTTTGCATCGCGACGCCAAGCTTACGGGCCGCCCCGTTCGCCTGCATCGGTGGAAGTACTTAGCCGCGACAAGTTTCGCAGAGCGTGCTAACGAACTCTCGTCCAATCGGACGATGCCGGCCCCAGGGCCGCGCGCTTCAATGCATTCCATTCGATGCTTGCGTGCGCAACGGGCTGCCGTTCATAGCGGAAAAACCGCGCACGTACGCTCGCTTTCTAATAACCGGTATAGCCACGGCCATACCCAGACAAGGAGACTCGATGGCGCTCGATCCCCAGGCGAAAGCCCTGCTCGACGCAATGGCCGCCCTGCCCGCGCTCGATTTCACGCAGCTCACCGCTCCCGCCTATCGCGCCATGCTCGCGGCGGCCGGCAGCCTCGCCCCCGGCGATGCGGTCGCGTCCGAGGAAGATCTGCGCATTCCGACCCCGAACGGCTCGCTCGCCGCACGCGTGTATCGGCCGGTCGTCGCCGGCGGCGGCAACGATGCGCTGCTGCCGCTCACCGTGTTTTTCCACGGCGGCGGCTTCGTGTCGCTCGGCATCGACAGTCACGCGAACATCTGCCGCTGTCTCGCGCAGCGGGCGCAGACCGTGGTGCTCTCGGTCGATTACCGGCTCGCGCCCGAAGCGCCCTTTCCGGCCGCGGCGCACGATGCGCTCGACACCGTGCGCTGGGCCGCCACACATTCCGCCGAACTGCGCGTGCGGCCCGGTCCGCTCGCGGTCGCGGGCGACAGCGCGGGCGGCAATCTCGCCGCGGTGGCCGCGCAGCAGTTGCGCGGCGACGGTACGATCGCGCACCAGTTGCTGCTGTATCCAGTGGTCGATTGCGCCACCGAACATCCGTCATACGAATCGCTGGCCACGGGTTATCTGCTGAGCGCCGCGCAGATGCGCTGGTTCAAGGATCTGTATTTTGGCCCCGACGCCGGCCAGGCCGATCGGGCCGATCCGCTCGCGAGTCCGCTCGCCGCCGCTCTGGCCGATCTGCGCGGCGTGGCGAGCGCGACCATCGTCAGCGCGGAGTTCGATCCGCTGCGCGACGAAGCCGAGCAGTACGCCGCGCGGCTCGCGCAAGCGGGCGTGCCGACCGCGCACGTGCGATGGCCAGGTCAGATTCACGGTTTCGCGAGCCTGATCGGTGCGCTCGACGCGGCCGACCATGTCCTCACGCACGCCGCGCAGGCCCTGCATCACGCGCTGCACGTCTCGCCTTCCCGACTCCGCCAACCCGAAACGACATGACTGCATTGATCCGCCTCGCGGCCGACGACGGTATCGCGACGCTCACGTTCGACCGCCCCGACGCCTTGAACGCCCTCAACGAAGCGATGGCCATCGAGTTGAACGCGACGCTGGCGCGGCTCGCGCACCACGACGACATTCGCGCGATCGTCCTCACGGGCGCCGGCGATGCCTTCATGGCGGGCGGCGACCTGCGCAGCATGCGTGCCGCGCTGGACGCGAAACCGGCCGCGCGCGACCGCTCGATCGGCAAGCTCGTGCGGCTTGCGCAAAGCGCGGTCGAGCTGATCGCGCGTTCGCCGAAGCCGGTGATCGCGAGCGTGAACGGCGCGGTGGCGGGCTTCGGTCTGAGCCTCGTCGCCGTCTGCGATCTCGCGATCGCGGCGCAGCGCGCGACCTTCACGTCGGCGTATGGACGCATCGGCACGTCGCCCGACGGCGGCATCACGCACACCTTGCCGCGCGCGCTCGGCGCGCGTCAGGCCGCGCAATGGCTGTATCTGGACGAGCGCTATAGCGCCGACGAAGCGCTGCGCGCGGGCCTCGTCAACTGGGTCGTGCCCGACGACGAACTCGCCGACGAAACGCGCGTGCTGCTCAAACGGATGGGCGCGCTCGCGCCGGACGCGTTCGCGCAGACCAAGGATCTGCTGCTGCATGCGCCGCAACGCGGTCTGGTCGACCAGCTTTACGCGGAACAGCGCAGCTTTCTGCACTGCGCCGCCGGCGACGACTTCCGCGAAGGCATCGACGCGTTTTTCGAGCGACGTCCCCCCGTTTTCGGTTCGGGCGCGCGTTGAACACCCCAACACCATTCAGTACGAACCACCACATCGATGAAACTGGCCACCACCGACGAAATCGTCGCCGAACTGCAAGCCGGCCGCATGATCATTCTGGTCGACGAGGAAGACCGTGAAAACGAAGGCGATCTGCTGATCGCCGCCGATCACGTGACGCCCGAGGCGATCAATTTCATGGCGCGCTTCGGACGCGGCCTCGTCTGCCTGACGCTGAGCGCCGAGCACTGCGCACGCCTGAAGCTCGAACCGATGGCGCAGCACAACGGCACGCAGTACGGCACCGCGTTCACGATCAGCATCGAAGCCGCGCACGGCGTGACCACCGGCATCTCCGCCGCCGACCGCGCGCATACGATCCGCACCGCGATTCATGCCGACGCCCGCGCCGAGCACCTGGTTCAGCCGGGCCACGTGTTTCCGATCGCCGCGCGCCCCGGCGGCGTGCTGGTGCGCGCCGGCCACACGGAAGCCGGCTGCGATCTGACCGCGCTCGCCGGCCTCACGCCCGCCGCGGTGATCTGCGAAATCATGAACGACGACGGCACGATGTCGCGTCTGCCGCAACTGATCGAGTTCGCCGAACGGCATGGTTTGAAGATCGGCACCATCGCCGATCTGATTCACTACCGCAGCGTCAACGAATCGCTGGTGGAGCGCGTTGGCGAGCGGCCGCTGCATACGCCGTGGGGACCGTTCCGCGCGATCCAGTATCGCGATGCCGTGCGCGGCTCCGCGCATCTCGCGCTGGTGCGCGGCGAACCCAACGCCGACGTGCCCGTGTTGACGCGCGTGCACGAATGCTTCTCGCTGCTCGATCTGCTCGACGCGGAACCCTCCGCGCATTCGTGGCCGCTGCACGCGGCGCTGCAAAAGATCGACGCGGCCGGCTGCGGCGTGGCCGTGCTGCTCGATTGCGACATGCACGCCGACCAGGACCGCGGCGCCCCACGCAAACAGAGTGCGCATGGCGGGCCGGCGCGCAAGGACGGCAGGCTGTCGGGCATCGGCTCGCAGATTCTGCGCGATCTCGGCGTGCGTCGATTGAATGTGCTGTCGAGTCCGTTCAGATTGCCCGCGCTGTCGGGACACGAGCTGGAGATCATGGCGTTCATTCCGCTCGGCGAGGCCGATCTCGACAATCCGCACGCGTTCGATCCGACGACCGTGATGCCGCCCGCGCGTCTCGATGCCGCGTCGCTCGCCCACCCGTCCACTTCCCGACGACCTGTCCATTCATGACCGAACACGCTACCCATCACGTTATGCGTCCAACCGACCGCCCCTACGTCGCCCTCGTCACCGGCGCTTCGCGCGGCGCCGGCAAAGGCATTGCACTGGCGCTCGCCGCGACCGGCGCGACCGTCTATGTCACCGGGCGTACGCAACGCGAGGGCGACGCGCCGCTGCCCGGCACCGTGCACGCCACCGCGATCGAAATCGACCGGCTCGGCGGCAAAGGCATCGCGCTGACCTGCGATCACGCCGACGATGCGCAGGTCGCCGAAGTCTTCGAACACATCCAGCACGCGAGCGGACGGCTGGACATTCTCGTCAACAACGCGACCACGCTGCATGACGAACTGATTCGCCCCGCGCCGTTCTGGGAGAAGCCGCTCGATCTGGTCGACATTCTCGACGTGGGTTTGCGCTCCGCCTATGTCGCCAGCTGGCACGCCGCGCGGATGATGGCCGCGCAACGCGACGGGCTGATCGCGTTCACGTCGTCGTTCGGTGCGAGCTGCTATATGCACGGCGCGGCCTACGGCGCGCAGAAAGCCGGCGTCGATAAATTCGCGAAGGACATGGCCGTCGACCTGAAACCCTACGACGTCGCCACCGTGTCGATCTGGATGGGCATGCTGCAAACCGAGCGCACCGCGCGCGTGATCGCCGCGCATCCCGAGCAGTACGCGGGTTTCAGCGAGCTGGCGGAAACGCCGCAATTCACCGGACGTCTGATCGATGCGCTGTATCGCGATCCGCAACGGATGACAAAATCGGGCCTCGTGCTGGTGGGGGCGGAATTAGCCCACGAGTACGGCATCGCGGATCTCGGCGGACGGCAGCCGCCGTCGCATCGCGACGCATTGGGTGGGCCGGTGCAGGCGCATCCGGCGATCGTGGCTTGATCGATGCGAGCGGTATGAGCGGCGTGAGCGGCTTCGACCGCTCGCGCCGCTCGTGCCGCATGTGCCGTTCGTGCCGCGCGTGCCGTTCGTGCTTTACACGCCGCTCACCACCAACGCATACACCAGCGCCGCGCCGCCCACCGCGCCGAGGAACGTGAAGCATTGTTCGTCCGCGCCCGAGCGGCGCGCCCAGATTCGTCCCGCGAGCGCGGCGACGCCGGTGATCCCGAGGAACAGCGACAGCGACGAACCCGCCGTGCACACCATGCCGGGAAACTCGTCGCTCCATGCGCACGCGTAAAGCTGCCGCACGGAAACGCCTATCACGCCGATGGCCACCAGCAATCCGGCCACCAGCCCATCGCGCTGCACTCTGGATTTCATTTGCCGCCCCTCCGCTTCGCCCTGTCTCCGGCCGCGGGCGGCCTGGGCGGCCGCCGCGTCGCGCTTTTGTCGCGCATATCGCCATTGACGGCGATCCGGTCCGGACAGGCATCGTCCGGATGGACTAAGGGGGATTGCGGAGGGGCTGGGAACCTAGCTCTTGAGCCGGTAACCCGTCTTGAAGATCCACGCGACGATCGCCAGAAACACCGCGAGGAACAGCGCGGTCATGCCGAGGCTCACCTCGACGTTCACGTCGGCGAGGCCGTAAAAGCTCCAGCGAAACCCGCTCACCAGATAGACGATCGGATTGAACAGCGTCACGACCTTCCAGAACGGCGGCAGCATGTTGACCGCGTAGAAGCTGCCGCCGAGGAATGTCAGCGGCGTGATGATCAGCAGCGGCACGAGTTGCAGCTTCTCGAAACCATCCGCCCAGATGCCGATGATGAAACCCAGCAGACTGAACGTCACCGCGGTCAGCACGAGGAACAGCATCATCCAGAACGGATGCTGCACCTGCAGCGGCACGAACAGACCCGCGGTGGCGAGAATGATGAGGCCGAGCAGGATCGATTTGGTGGCCGCCGCGCCCACGTAACTGACGACGATCTCCAGATACGACACCGGCGCCGACAGCAGCTCGTAGATCGTGCCGGTGAAGCGCGGAAAGTAAATCCCGAACGACGCGTTCGAAATACTCTGCGACAACAGCGACAGCATGATCAGCCCCGGCACGATGAACGCGCCGTAGCTGATGCCGTCCACTTCCTTGATGCGCGAGCCGATGGCCGCGCCGAACACGACGAAGTACAGCGACGTGGAAATCACCGGCGCGATGATGCTCTGCATCAGCGTGCGCCACGTGCGCGCCATTTCGAATTTGTAGATCGCGCGGATCGCGTAGATGTTCATTCTTTACCCCGGAGCAGACTGACGAAGATGTCTTCGAGCGAACTTTGCGTGGTGTGCAGGTCCTTGAAGCGGATGCCCGCATCGTCGAGCGCTTTCAGCAGCGCGATGATGTCGGTGCGGCCGCCCTCGCCTTCGTACGTGTAGATCAGTTCGTTGCCGCTCTTCTCCAGGCTCAGCGCGTAGCCGGCGAGCGCGGCCGGGACTTCCGCAAGCGGACTCTCCAGTTGCAGCGTCAACTGTTTCTTGCCGAGCTTGCGCATCAGTTCGGTCTTTTCCTCGACCAGCATGATCTCGCCGCCGTTGATCACGCCGATGCGATCGGCCATTTCCTCGGCCTCGTCGATGTAGTGCGTGGTCAGAATGATCGTCACGCCGCTCGCGGCGAGCGAGCGCACCAGCTTCCACATGTCGCGCCGCAATTCGACGTCGACGCCGGCGGTGGGTTCGTCGAGGAACAGCACGCGCGGCTCGTGCGACAGCGCCTTGGCGATCAACACGCGCCGCTTCATGCCACCCGACAGCGTGATGATCTTGCTATTGCGCTTTTCCCACAGCGACAGGTCGCGCAGCACCTTCTCGATGTAGGCCGGGTTCTTCGGCTTGCCGAACAGCCCGCGGCTGAACGAGACGGTGGCCCAGACGGTTTCGAACGAGTCGGTGGTCAGCTCCTGGGGCACGAGGCCGATCAGCGAGCGGGCGCCGCGATAGTCGGCCGCGATGTCGCGGCCGTCCACCGTCACGCTGCCTTCGCTCGGGTTGACGATCCCGCAGATGATGCTGATGAGGGTCGTCTTGCCCGCGCCGTTGGGGCCGAGCAGCGCGAAGATTTCTCCGCGGTCGATCGACAGATTGATGTTCTTGAGTGCATGAAAACCCGTGGCATAGGTTTTCGACAGATTCGTGACCGAGACGATTGGCTGCATGGATTCGACGATGGCAGACACCGTGTGTTGAATTGGAGGAAGCGGTGCCGAAGCACCGCCGACCCCGCAATGTAATGGAAAGTCGCGATGCTTGCAGCGCTTCGATACGGCGCCCCGAAAACACGTAGCGATCGCCATGACCCGGCGGCGTGCCGCCGGGAACGCCCCATGCTCGATGAAAACCATGCTGTTGCGGCGCCGTCGGGGATTCCCGAGGCACACCGCTTGCGGCACCTATGACATGCGAGCCCAGGTGCTCGCGTGACATTCGATCCCATTCCATGGAGGTAGATCATGAAACGCATGACAAAGACCATTTTTGTTTCGGCACTCGTGATGGCAATGTCGGGCGGCGTGTATGCGCAGGCCGGCGGGGCTGGTAGCGGTGGCGCGGGCGGTGCCGGCGCGGGTGCAGGTGCCGGTGCGGGCGGCGGCGGTGCGGGTAACGGCAACGGGGTCGGTGCGGGCGGCGGCAACGCCGGCGGCGCGGGCGGCACCGTCACGCCGGGCGTCGGCCCCGGCTCGATGAAGAACCCGAATACGTCGGGCTACGGTTCGCCGGGCGTGACCGGCACCGGCGGCGGTATGGGCACGGGGACCGGCGCCACGCCGAATAGCCCGTCGATGAACCGCTCGAATGGCGGGATGAACGGCGGGATGAATAACGGCACTAATAACGGCATTACCGGCAACGGCATCAACGGCGGGACGATGCAGAACAACGGGCAATGACGGTGTCGCGAGGGTTGTCGAAGGACGCTCGCCGTATTGGGGGCGGCGGCAGCGCTTTTACGGGCTGCCGCCGCTTTGCGTTGTCGTCATGCTGCTGTCTTGTTGCCGCCTTGACCTGCTTTACGTCACAACGTCACAACGTCACGGCTGCACGCACACGAAGCTGCTCGCCAGATTGAGATTCCCCTTGCCGGTATAACGCGGGAACTCCGGATACCGGCACAGCGGCCGCGAGCGCCCGTTGGTGGCCGGCGCGATATCGGTTGCGGTCAACGTCTCCGGCGCGGCGCCGCGCGTCACCCACGCATCGAGCGCGCCGAGCAGATCCACCGACGGAATGAACACACCGCTGCCGTGCTGAAAACCCGGCACCATGTAAAGCCGCATGAAACCGTTCACCTGCTCGCTGCCAAAACGCCGGTTCAACGTCTCGTAATAGGCGATGGTCTGGTTCGGGCTGATCACCTCGTCGGCAAGACCTTGCAGCGTGATGAGCTTGCCGCCGTGCGCGATGTAGCGCGACAGATCCGGATTCATCGAACCGATCGTTTGCGAAAGCGCGATCAGTTGCGCGCGATATTTCCCCGGATGCTGCGGGTCGAACTTCAGCGAGTCGAACTCGGCATCGCGCGCGACGAAGTAGCGGATATAGCCGTCGCCTTGCGCAAACAGATAGCCGTTGGCGAAGAAGGTCGGCACCGGCAGGCGTTCCGCCTGATGCGCGAGCCCGAGATAGCCGGTCAGATGCGTGCCCTGGAAGATGTTGTAGCCGCGATAGCCGTCGACGTCCCACGCGAGCTTGTACGGCAGCGAGAGCCCGTCGCGCATCACCATCAAGGTGGCGAGTTGCGGATCGGTCAGGCATTCGTCGCGTGACGGCGCGTGGCCCGCGCAACGCAGCGACGCGATGATCTCGGGCTCGTGTTCGCGGCAGGCGGCCACGTCGCTGACGATGCCGTCCGCCGCGCCGTCGAGTTTGTCGCACACGGCTAGCGTGCGTTGATACACGTGTTCGAGCAGCAGCGGCGGAATGTACCCGCCTGGCGTCGCGTATTCCGCATGACCCAGTTCCACGCCGAGCAGACGCACCCCCGAAAAGTTGAGCGCGGGCGAATTGGCGATCACGCCGTCGTAGTCGTCCGGATAACGCTGCATCACGGTGTAGCCTTCGCGGCCGCCGGTCGAGCCGCCGGCGAAATACATGCGCTGCGGCGGCCGGCCGTACGCGCGCGCGATCAGCGCGAGCGCCGCGTCGTGCGTTTTCTTCAGATGTGCGTAGCCGAAATTGGTTACCGCTTCGTCGACCAGACCAAACACCGCGAGCGACGAATCGCCGACGTGCCCCGAATCGTCGCCGAAGGTCGCGTAGCCTTGCGCGAGCGGCGCGCGGTCCGGCGAAAACGGCATCACGCCGGTGCCGCTCACCACCACGCCGTTATAGCCGCCGCCGCCAATCTGCAACGCGCGGCCGTTCCAGTGGCGCGGCAGATTCAGATCGAAACGGATATCGGGCGTGCTGGCCTTGACGGCCTTGATGCGGCCGAGAATGCGGCAATACTCGCCGCCCTGCTGATTGCCCAGCGCGGTCGCGTTGATCATGCCCGCGCTTTCTATCAGCACGCCGGCCGTCGGCAACGCGATCAGATCGGGCGGCAGCACCGCGCCCGCGAGTTCCGCGCAGCGCATCGCGAGCGGCGCTTCCTTCGGCGCGGCGGATGCAGGTTGCGCGTACAACGAAACGAACGAGAGGAACGAAATGGACGAAATGGTAGCGACGAGGATCGCCGTGGCGGCGAGCGCGCGGCCAACGCCCGGGAGATGACGGCCGGCCGGCACCTGGCTGCGCCGATGGCGATCCTTGTTGAACAACCCGCTGAGCCGACCCGGCCAGCCGGCCTGGTTCAGCGCCCGCGCGCGCCGCCGCGCCATCATCCGCAGCCCGCGCCGTGCGTGGCGGCACGCGGCGGCTGACTCTTCCACCCCTGCCAGCCGCGCGCGATCATCAGCACCGCGCCGATCGCGACCAGATCGCCGCCCAGCCCGATCAGCACGCCGCGAAAGCCATGGAACATGTGCGGCGTCGCGGTATCGACGACCAGCGACACCACCGTGCCCGCGACGAAACACACGAGCCCCGTGCGCCCCACCGTCACCACGGCAGGCAGTCGCCGCGCGAGCCACGCAATGCTGCCCATGCGCACGAACTGCGCGGCGAGCCAGGCGATGACGATGAAGTTGATCACGCGATCGGGCGAGAGATTCTGTTTAAAGGAGCCGGGTATCGGCTGCGTCAGGACGAAGAGTTTAACAATAGCGAACGACAACGCCGCCGCCACCGCGAACCAGGTCAGCCAGCGCGCGGCGCGGCTCGTATGAAAACGCTCGCCGATCGGTTGCACGCGGCACAGCATGCCGAGCACGAACATCAGTTGCCAGGCGAACGGATTGAAGGCCCAATCGGCCATGTCGTCGATGCTGAAGAACGCGGCCAGCGGCCGCGCCAAAGCCCAGATCGCGAGACTCAGCGTCAATGCCGTGAGCGGCGAACGGCGCGCGAGCGGCACCGCGAACGGCACGCATAGCGCGAACATCACGTACATCGGCAACACGCTGGAGAGATACGGCTGCCGACGTAGCACGGCAATATCGAGCGCGGCATGCAGCGGCTGCGCGGCGAACGGCTGCCAGCCGGTCAGCTCGACCATCGGCGGATTCAGATGCAGCAGCGCGAGAATCGCGCCGGAGGCAAGCGTGAGCACCGCCGTCAGCAGATACGCGCGGTAGATTTCCCAGCAGCGTTTGAAGAAGCGCATCTTCGCCGCGCCTTCGCCACGTCCCGCGAGCACCGCCGTGTACGCCGCGGCGGATGCGTAGCCGCCGAGAAACACGAACACCTCGGCCGAATCGCACAACGCGTACGCATGCAACATCAAGTGCGAGAGCGTGCTGCCCGGGATGTGATCGAGCACGATGACGATCAGCACGATGCCCCGGAAGAAGTCCACTTCGATCGAACGGCCGCCGCCTGTTTCTCTGTCGGCGTGTCCTCCGGCGGGACGCGTTGCGGGATGCCCGGGACGACTTTGCATTCGGCTTCTCTCAGGATGAGGGCGGGGCGCGCTTGAGAAGAACACGCGTGCCCGATGTGTTGCGTTGAGCGTACGAAGAAAAGTCGTGAGTCGCGCTGCACGGCCATTCATCTTCGTAGGAACCTCACGAGAATAAATCGTTCCCACCCGACCCGCTCGCCATTGCGTCCCATGCTTGCAGCTCGATCCGAAACGCGGCACAGGTGCCGGCTTTCTGAAATTGCGCTGTCGGCATGCGGTAAGAACGCGGTAAGCGTGAGTCGCCGTGTCGTCGTTTTGCCGCAAAAGTTGCACGACGCGCACGGCAAGTTTTGCGGCTTCATGCATGAACGGCGAGATCGATCGGTAAGCCTGCGCGAAAAAAATCGCGGGTCGATGCCAGGCGATTTTTTTCGCTTTTTTTCGTCGTAGGATGGGTTCCCTTCCAATACCGACTTGCACGGCCGCGCTACGCGCGCCGCCATCGCACTGGAAGACAGCATATGAACAAAAGGATTGCCGGCTTCGACGGACTGCGAGCGATTGCCGTCCTGATGGTCTTTTTTCAGCACCGCCTGTTCGGCGACGTGGGCGAGATGGGACACCTCGGCGTGTGGATTTTTTTCGCGCTGAGCGGGTTTCTGATCATCGGCATTCTGTCGGCGCAGCGCGCGCGCATCGAAGCTGGGCTCAGCCGCTTCGGCGCCGAACTCGAACGCTTTCTACTACGCCGCACGCTGCGCATCTTCCCGATCTACTACCTGATGCTCGCGACGATGTGCGCGCTGATGGCGTTCGGCATCGCCAGTCCGGAACTCGCCAGCGGCATGCCGTACAACTTCGCGTATCTGTCCAATATCTGGATCGGCTCGGTGCTGCACTACTGGCCGGGACGGTATTCGCATCTGTGGAGTCTGGCGATCGAGGAGCAGTTTTATCTCGTCGTCGCGCCGTTGCTGCTGCTGGTCGGCGCGCGGCGGCATCGCGCGGTGTGCTGGGTCATCGTCGCGGTGGGCCTCGCTGCGCTGGCGGCCATGCGTGCCGCGCACTGGCAGGAAGTCACCATTTACACGCACCCGCTGACCAATTTCTGGTTGCTGGCGCTCGGCGGGATCGGCGGCTTGACGATTGCGCGCGAGCATGAAAAGTTGCGTGCATGGCTCGGGCATGGCGCGACCCTGCCCGGGTTGAGTGTCGCGCTGGTGGCGCTCTGCGTGAGCGAGCCCGCATGGAATGCGTGGGCGAATCCGTTGCTGTTCACCGCGGTCAGCGCGGCGTACGGCATCTGTATCGCGGCGCTGGTGTGTTCGATTGCCTGCTGCCGCAATGCGAGGGTGATCGGCTGGCTCGAGACGCGCTGGCTCGCGGGGCTCGGGCGCATCAGCTATGGGTTCTATCTCTATCACAACCTGATTCCCGATCTGACGCGCAACCATCACGCCGCCGCGCTGTTCGGCGGCGCCGTGCCGATGTGGGCGCATGGGTTGGGCGTCGCCGCGTCGTTCGCGATCTCGCTCGCGCTGGCGATGCTGTCGTGGCGATGGATCGAAGCGCCGATACTGCGATTGAAAACGCGCTGGGAACCGGTGCGGAAACGGACCGCAGCCGACGAAACCCGCCGACGTACGCGCGACGCGCGCACCGTTTCAGACATCGTTTAAACGACGCGACCCGCGTCGGCACGCATTCCGCGCGGCCTGGTCTTACGTTTCACTTGCAAGCGGCGCGCGTGACGGCGGGGTATCATGCGGCCTCTCACTGAACGGCCGCCGCGTCCCTGCCTGCGTGTCCCGCTTGCGCGGCATTGCTTCGGCCGCCCATAACAACAAGCCCTCAGCCCGCGCGACCCCTGGTCATCGTTCGCGCGCGGCGGGCTCGCGGACCTCAACGATGTTCCATTTCAATTTCGCCGACGGCGTGCTGGGCGCCAGCCTGCAGGCGCTCGATGTGTACGCGCTGATCGGCATCGTCGTCGCGCTGCTGCTGGGCGGCATGGTCAAGGGCGTGGTCAGCATCGGCGTGCCGCTCGTCGCCATGCCGATTCTCAGCCACTTCCTGCCGATCAAGGACGCGGTGTTGCTGCTGTCGATGCCGATCATCCTCGGCAACATCCCGCAGGCGCTCGAAGGCGGCAACATGCTGCCGACCATCAAGCGCATCGGCGCGCCGCTGCTCGGCACGGTGATCGGCAACGTCGTCGGCGTGACCGTATTGATCTCGCTGGCGCCGCATCGCGCGCAGGCGGCCGCCGGTGCGTTTCTGATGATCGCCGCGCTGCTGTTGCTGGCTTCGCCGCGTCTCACGCTGTCGCCGGGGTGGGCGAAGCCCGCCGGTTTCGCGCTCGGTTTCGGCGCGGCGTTGATGGAAAGCATCGCGTCGGTGCCGGGCCCGTTGCTGGCGATGTATCTGATCGCCACCGGCGCCACCGGCAAGGCGTTCACCAAGCAGATCGCAATCATTCTGGTGGTGTCGATCGTCACGCTGGTGCTCGCGTTGAGCGGCGGCGCGCACGCCAGCTGGACCGATCTGATCATCTCGGCCTGCGCGAGCGTGCCGGTGATCATCGGCATGCTGCTGGTGCGGCCCTTGCGCGACCGCCTGCCGCCGCCGGCCTTCCGCGCGCTGGTGCTGGTGTTCGTGGTGGCCGCCGCCGCGCAGATGATCTGGAAATCGGGCGTTTTATAAGCCCGTTTCAAGCGATGACGGGACGGCGCGGGGTGCTGGGCTGCGGCTTGGCGGGTGCTTGACTGCTGCCTGACTGCCGCTTGATTGCTATTTGCCGGTCGCCCCGCTGTCGCGGCGGCAAAGTGGCGACTGACGGATAACGGCCAGGTGGTACACGCCTTGCTGCTTCGAAGGGACTTCCCCCGGACGGAGGACCGTCGTGACCCAACCGATCCAGCTTCCCAACGAGCCTGCACATCAGGCCGACGAAGACCCTGGCAGCCCGCCCACCGACATCTCCAAGCCCATCGGCGACGCCATTCCGACACCGGTCGAGCCGGGCCTCGACCAACCGTTGCCGCCGAAAACAGAAACGCCACCCGAGGACGAGGACGCCAGCAAGGGCGGCAGTCCATAAGGCGATTCCGGCCCGTTACGTGTCGACATCCCGACGTATTGACGTGTCGGCGTGTCGACGTATCAGGCCGCTTCCGGTTCGTGCACGATCTTGAGCGTGCCTTTGTGTTCGTGAATCAAGCGGTAGACCGTTTCACCCGGAACGGTCTCCTGCTCCAGCAGTTCATCGGCGATCGCGCGCAACACGGGTTCGTACGCGCGCAACAGCCCATAGCACTCCTCGTTCAATTCCTTGAGCAACGCGTTCGCATGTTCGATCGCGCCTTTCATCTGTAGTCCAGCGTACTGCGACGGCAGCGCGGCGAGACTGAACAGATCGCCGTCCCGGTTGAAGCCGAACTTCGACACCATGTCGAGGCTGATCCGCGACGCCTCCTGCAAATCCGACGCCGCCCCGCTCGACGCCTCGGAGAACGTCAGGATCTCCGCATTGCGCCCGCCGAGCAGCACCTGGATTTCGTTGCGGATCTCGGTTTCGCGATACAGATGCTTGTCCTGCGCCTTCGTGATCAGCGCAACGCCGAGCGCGCCGCCGCGCGGCAGAATCGTCACCTCTTCCAGTACGCCCGTGCCGAGCAATGCCGCGACGAGGCCATGCCCCGCCTCATGCACCGCGATACGCGTGCGCTCGTCTTCGCTCAGCGCGCGCTCCGCGCCGCTCACGTCGCCGATGCGGGCGATCTTGATCGCTTCCATGAAGTGCTTCGACGCGATCTCGGCGTCGCCGGCCTTGCGCGCGACGAGTCCCGCCTGGTTCACCACCATCGCCACCGTGGCGGGCGACAAACCCGTCGTCAAACGCGCAAGCTGGTCGTAGTCGATGTCGGCGGATTTCGCCTTCAGCTTCTCGGCGTAGAAACGGAAAATCTTCGCGCGGTCCTCGCGGTCCGGCAGACGCACCTGCACGGTCCGATCGAAACGACCCGGCCGGCGCAGCGCTTCGTCGAGATTGTCGGGGTGATTGGTGGCCGCCACGATGATCACGCCTTCGTTCGATGCGAAACCATCCATCTCGGCGAGCAGTTGATTGATGATGCGGTTGCTTTCCGCTTCCACGGGACCGCCGCCGGTATCCGTGCGTTTCGCGAGGCCGTCGGCTTCGTCGATGAAGATCACCGTCGGCGCATTCTTGCGCGCCAGTTCGAACAGATGCTTGACCTTCTGGATGCCGACGCCGTAGTACTTCGCGCTGAAATAGCTGCCGGTGATCGAGATGAAGCTCGCGCCGCATTCGCCGGCGAGCGCCTGGGCGAGACGCGTCTTGCCGACGCCGGGGCCACCCACCATCAGGATGCCGCACGGCGCGCGCACGCCCATCGAGGTGAACTGCTTCGGGTCGGACAGATAGCCGCGGATGTCGGCGAGCGCGGCCTTGGCTTCGCCGGCGCCGATCACGTCGTCGAAACGCAGCACCGGTGCCTTCTCCAGCAGCTTCGCGCCACCCCGCATTTCGCGGCGCATGAACCACACCATGCCGCCGATCAGCAACAGCGGCAGCAGCAAACTGACGACGTCGCGCACCTGATCGAACACCGGCGCCCAGCGCGCCGCGCCCGTGCGGATGTCCGCATCCGGCAGCCACACGAGCTGATAGGCGCCGGCCTGATCGGCCTTGGGCTCGCCGAGCAGCAACGCGTGCGAGAACGTCGCGTTGTGATCGGTGACGAAATACTTGGCGCCGTCGCGCCGCGACACGAGAATCGCGCTGGGGCTCACGCCGACCGCCGCCACCGCGCCGTTCTGCACGTCGCGCAACATTTGCGACGCGTCCTTCTCTTCATGCGTCCATGCGGACGGGTCCGCGCGCATCTGCTTGGCGACGCCCGTCAGCGCCGGCGCCGCCGCTTCGGTACGCTGCTGGACGTGCCACACGCCCAGCGCGAGCAGCACCACGATCAACGCCGCGCCGATCGCCATGGCGATCCGGCGTGCGCGTTTTTTCTCAAGCGAGTTTTTTCCCGGCTTCATGAGTCACTTCCAAAAACGGGCTCCGGCGAGCCCTGATACTGGTGAAAATCAGGTGGGTAGAGATGGGCGGGTATTCGATCGACCGGGCCATCCATTAATCCGTCGATGCGATACCGCGCGTGAATGGAAGACAGGACAACCAAGCATGCGTCCCTCTTTAACGAACTCCACACGGAATAGTATGCCGTGCACGTGGGTCCGCCAAATCACGGAAAAAGCCTGTTTCTACCGGCTATCCGGCGCTTTACGGCCGGTTTTTGCGGAGCGCACGGCGTCTGAAACGGCGCTCGGCATTTTGCTCCGGCGCACAGTTTATCAGCGCTAAATTCATTGCGTACTCTGGATACCTGGTATTAATCCGTGCCCTTTTTAAAAGCGGTCGGATTTACCGTATTCGGCGCGATTTTAGTTTTTTTAGGGTCCGGTGCAATGACGGGAATTAATATCGGGTCGATGTGCGACAGACCTCTCCGGGTCCGTTCGCATCATCGCCGTTCTCTCAGGTTCTTTCGTTCTTGTTGCCGATGCCTCGATGCGAGGTGTGCATCCCGGTCCCGGCGGTCTCCCTTGTTACTGCTCGCTGCCCCGGTCTTTGCGACTCTTTCGTCTTTGAATGGAATTCAGGCTGCCGTGGAGGCGGCCGCGCCGCCGCAAGCGGCAACAACCATCGGCATCTAATCATGTGACGATAATGCAAACTTTTTGGCGGGCTTTACCATACGTCTCACTATTGGCCCGCGCCGTGTAAAAATACGCGCTCGCCGCACGTCTGCCTCTTGGTGTTTTAACCAGTTCGCCCACCGCCCGCTCATGAATCAGCGCTCCACGCCTTCGCATCTGGCCGCCGCAGCCGCGGCCGATTCGCGTTCGGCGATCTCGACGAGCCGTTTCAGCACCCACGCAATGAGCGCGCGGGAGCAGTTGCTCGCGTGGCGCCAGCGGGTCGGACACGTGGTGGACGTACCGCCGTCGAACGCGCAGATCGAGCGCGGCTTTCGCGGCGAAATCGATCTGTACGCGGTGGGCGGCATGGTCTTTACCGACTGCCGCACCGACTCGATGCGGCTGGAGCGGTCGGTCGCGCGCGTGTCCACCGACCGGCGGCGCGATTACGCGTTCCAGCTGTTCGTCGAGGGCGAAATCGGGCACGTCACGGGCATGCAGAAGAAACGCAGCGCGGCGGGTTCGGTGCGCGGCATTGTCGCGTTCGATCTGAACCAGCCGTTTCGCGTCGAGCGTCCCGAATGCCGGTTGCTGAGTCTGTTCGTGCCGGCCGCGCTTGTCGATGCGGAACTGGACGGCCCGGCGATTCACGGCCGCATCGTCGAACAGGGCTCGCCGCTGACCGGCCTCGTGCTGGATCATCTGGCGGCGCTCGCGCAGGACATCTCCACGCTGAGCCCGGCGGACGCGGCCGACGCGTTGCACACCGGCGCCCAGTTATTGGTTGCCGCGTTCGGCAGGCACACCCGTCTGACCGGCGCGAGCCGCGCGGCCTTGCAGGCGGCGGCGATGGGCCAGGTGCGCCGTTATATCGACGCGAACCTGCACCACGGCGGCCTCACGCCGACCAGCGTGGTTCAGGCGCTGCAATTGAAGCGCGCGACGATCTATCGCTGGTTCGAACACGAGGGCGGGCTCGGCGCGTACATCCGCAATCGCCGGTTGCGCGAGGCAGCGGACGAACTGGTCCGTTATCCCAATCTGCGGGTCGCGGAGATTGGTTACGGACTCGGCTTCCAGAGCGCGTCCGATTTCACGCGGGCGTTTCGCCGCGCGTTCGACATGAGCCCGCAGGACATGCGCTTGCGGGCGTTTGATCTGCAGGGACGGGACGCCGCGTGGGAAAGCCCATCAACCCGGCCAGCGTCAATACGATCGCGCCCATCAGATACCACGCGGGCACCATCGGCTCCCCCGTGCGATCGATAAGCCACGTCACGATGAACGGCGAAAAACCGCCGAACAGCACCACGCCGAAGCTGTAAATCACCGACAGTCCCGCCGCGCGCCGATGCGCCGGCAAGGCTTCCATCATCAGCACCGAGTTGGCGCCCGCGTTGTTGACCGCGAGCGCCACGTACGCGGCGATGATGACCAGCGCCGCGAGATCGCCCGCGCCGTGCGTCAGTGCCCGGAACGCCGGATACGTCGCCGCCAGCGATGCCGCGAGCGACAGGTATTGCAGGGTCTTGCGGCTCGCGAACCGGTCGGCGGCCAGCGCGACGAGCGGTGTCGCGACGAGAATCACGAGACCGGACAGGCACGCGGTCCACAGACTGATCGCCGGCGGCCGGTGCAGCGTACGGACCAGGTAGGCCGGCATATAGAACACCGTCAGGTAGATCCCCACCGAAGGCGCGGCCATCATCATCAAACCGCAGACGAGCGCACGCGGATGCTCGGCGAACAGCCGCAGCGGCGCAAGCGGCGCGCGTCGTCCGGATGCGGGTGCGGCCGCCGGCATGCGCCGTCGCAGATACCAGCCGACCGGGCCGATCAAGCCGCCGAGCGCGAACGGAATGCGCCATCCCCACGCGTGCATCGCGTCGGGCGACAGCAGCATCGTCGTGCTCGCGCCCACCAGCGCGGCGACGAACGCGGCCGCGCCCTGGCTCGCGCCGCGCCAGCTCACCATGAAACAACGCCGCCGCTCGCCGGCGGATTCCATCAACGACGCCGATGCGGGACCGATCTCGCCACCCGCCGCGAGCCCCTGCATCAAGCGCGCGAGCACCATCAGCACGGTCGCGGCGGGACCGATCGACGCGTAATCCGGCAGGCACGCGATCAACCACGTGCCGAGCGTCATCAACGCGAGCGATACGGTGAGGCCTGCCTTGCGGCCGCGGCTGTCGGCGATATGGCCGATCAGGATCGCGCCCAGCGGACGCATCACGAAGCCCGCGCCGAACGTGGCGAGCGAGAGCAGAAGCGATGCGGCCGGACTGTGCGACGGAAAGAACAGCATGCCGATCGTCACGGCGGAAAAGCTGTAGACCGTGAAGTCGTACGCGACGAAGCCGTTGCCGATCACGATCGCGATGACGATACGACGGAGTTTTTCGCGAGACAGGGGGGCCGTTTCGAGGTCGGCGGTTTGCATGGAAGACGGTCGGCGGGAAGAAACGGCGGTGAAGAAGAAAGACAGACTCTACTTCTTTAACGGCTCGCGAGCAGGCAACTTGATGTTGCGGGCGCAACCTTTTCTGGCATTCGAACGTGGGCGCTGATGCGAGCCATCGTCCGTCAAGCGCATGCCTTCCAGCGCTTCAATCGATCCATAGCGCCACCAAGCCACCGAGCCGCCGATCCAACCGAGCCGCGCTGCTAAACTTGCCGCGCCCTTCTCACCTTTTCCGTTTCAACCGATGCTCCGATTCGACAACCTCACCAAGCGCTACGGCGAACGCGTCATTTTCCAGGGATTGCACCACGACATCCCGTCCGGTTGCGTCGCGCTCGACGATGAATCCGGCAGCGGCAAATCCACCTTGCTCGGCGTGCTCGCGGGTACGCTCGCAGCCGATTCGGGCGATGTCTGGATCGGTGGTCATTCGCTGCGCGCCGCGCCGCGTGCCGCGCAAGCCGTGCTGACTTACGTGCCGGAAGACTGTCTCGCTGAGTCGCAGCAGACCGGCCGCGCGTATCTGCACGAAGTCGCCGCCGCGCGCGAGACGACGCTCGGCACGGCGGCGTTGGACCTCGCGGACCGCTTCGGCCTGACGCCGCATCTCGACAAACGTTTCGAGCAGATGTCGTTCGGCACGCGCAAGAAGATCGTGCTGACGGCGTCGGTGCTGGGCGAAACGAGCGTGCTGCTTGCGGATGAACCGGTCGGCGGCCTCGACGCGTCGGCTCGCGCGGTGCTGGTCGACCTGTTCAGATCGCTCGGCGAAACGCGCACGGTGTTTTTCTCCAGCTATGACGCGGCGTTTACCGAGGCGTGCAAGGCGACGCGTGTCCGGTTCGCGGATTTGACGGGTTGACGACGTCAAGACGCACGCGCATCACGACGTCAACGCGCCCGATCGACTCGACGACACCGTCCGGGCGCTGATGGATCAAATCCCGCCTCGATTACTGCCTCGATTACTGCCTCAATTCCCGGACCGCTGATCCGCTCCCCCGCCGCCCAACTGCGTCAGCCCACATAGCTGCGCGAACGCCCCTTCCACATGACTGGCCAGGCTCGACGACACGTCACCATGCCACGTGGCCGCCGCAAAACCGAATGCGGCGATGCCGGTCCGGGCAGCCAGCATCGCGAGCGCCGGCTCGGTTCCGCGCTCGACCAAGGCCTGCGCTAACGCCGCCGTGACCGCCGCGGATTTTGCGAGCGCCCGCTCCTGAAGCGCGGGGACCGCTTCGATGACCCGTTGCCGCGGCGCCAGAATCGGACGGTTGGCCTCGACCAGCGGAGCGACCGCCGTAAACGCGCGTATCAGCATGTCCAGCGGCGCGGCGCCATCCGGTGTGCTGCGCACCGCTTCCATCAGCTTCTCGATCAACTCGACTTCGCCGTCGAAGAAAACCTCGCGTTTATCGGCGAAGTGCCGGAAAAACGTGCGCTCCGTGACGCCGGCCTGCGCCGCGATCTGTGCGGTCGTGGTCTGGTCGAAACCGTTCTTCGTGTACAGGTCGAGCGCTGCGTCCTGTAAGCGGCGTCGTACCGCGTCTCCATTTCTTGGCAACGAAATATCTCCTTTTATTTGTCAGTCACTGACATTATATGCTATTGTCATTACGTCAGTGACTGACATATCGAAACCTTTTGCAACAGGAGCGAGCAATGACGGGGTCCGCAGAATCGGCTGTAACCATGCAGGCTGTGCGTTTTCATGAATTCGGCGAGCCGGCCGACGTGCTGGTCATGGAAGCGGTGTCCCTGCCGCAACCGGACGCCGGCAGAATTCGCGTGCGCGTGATCGCTTGTGGCCTGAATCCGGCCGACTGGGCGTTATGCCGCGGCCTGTTCGCCGGCAAGATGCCGCGCGGCGTTGGACTCGACGTGTGCGGGATCGTCGACGCAATCGGCGAGGACGTTCAGGACGTTGCCGTCGGCGACACCGTCCTCGGCGCCGCCGACTACGCCGGCTGCACCAGCGCCGGCGCGGCCGAACAGGCCATCCTGAAGCACTGGACGCTGGTGCCGGCGGGTTTATCGCCGGAAAACGCGGCCGCCATTCCGTTGTCGGCCGAAACCGCGTTTCGCAGCATCGAAAGCCTGGAAGTGCGTCATGGACACACGGTGCTCATCCACGGCGCGGGCACGACGGTCGGCTTTGCCGCCGTTCAGCTGGCGCTGCTGAAAGGAGCGCGCGTCATCGCGACGGCCGGCACAACGCATTCGGCCAAGCTGGCCGAGCTCGGTGCGCGGGTCACCGCATACGGCGACGGCATCGTCGAACGGGTGATGGCACTCGCGGATGGACCCGTCGATCTTGTGCTGGACACCGCGCCACCCAGCAACGTTTTGCCCGAACTCGTGGAGATTGCCGGCGGCGACCCGAAACGCGTGCTGACCATCACGGACTTCGTCGCCGCCAATGAGCTGGGCGTGCGGCACACCTTCTCGGAGGGCCATCCGGAACGTTGGGACATGCTCGAAGAATTCGCGAAACTGGCCGCCGAAGGAAAACTATTCGTCCCGATTGCGGAGGTCTTTCCTCTTCGGGCCTGGCGTAAGGCGATGGAGATCAGTCTGAGCGGTCACGCGCGCGGCAAGCTGATTCTCAAGCCGGACCTGCGCAACGCGCGTCTTGATCAGACGTACGCGGAATAGCGCTTTCATTGCCGCCCAGCAAGCCCCCCGCCCCCTGACTAATCGTGGAGACGCCAATGATCCGTTGCGTTCGAATCTGGACCGGCACCGACGGCCACTCGCTATTCGAGGAAGGCTCGATCGATCTTTCAAAAGGAGATCGAGGCGATGTGCTGAGCGAAACCGTTGGCGCAGTGTCGATCTCGTTTCGCGAGACTCGCGCGGGCGGCGCTTTCGAATGGCACGATGCGCCCGCTCGCCAGTTCGTCATCACGTTGAGCGGCACGCTCGAATTCACTGTCCGCTCGGGCGCCACCTTCACGATCGCGCCCGGCGACGTTCTGCTCGCCGAAGACACGACAGGAATCGGTCATAGCTGGACACTCATCGACGACAACCCGTGGCGGCGCGCTTACGTGATCTTTGCACCCGGCGCCGCGCCCTGCTTTGTGAAAAAAATCTAACCGATCCCATCGACGGAGGCAGGAATGATTTCCTCTACCATACTTAGGATGACTGATGTCGCACTGATCGGTGCAGGCATCATGAGCGCGACCGTGGGTACGTTGCTCAAGGAACTCGACCCGTCGCTCACGGTGACGATCTTCGAGAACCTGGACGATTGCGCGCTCGAAAGCTCCGGCGGCTGGAACAACGCCGGCACGGGGCACGCCGCCAATTGCGAGCTGAACTACACGCCCGAACTGCCGGACGGCAGCGTCGACATTGCCAAGGCGCTCGAGGTCAACGTGCAGTTCGATCTGTCGCGGCAACTGTGGTCCTACCTCGTCGAGCGCGGAAAGATCGACGATCCCGCGAAGTTTATCCATGCCTGTCCGCACATGAGTTTCGTCACCGGCGAGGCCAACCGGAACTTCCTGCGGGAACGGTATCGGGCGATGTCCGCGCACCATTGCTACGCGGGCATGCAATATACCGAGGACAGCCGCGAGATCGCCGGCTGGGCGCCGCTGTTGATGGAAGGCCGTGCAGCGGATACGCCCGTTGCGGCCACGCGCATGGCAACCGGCTCCGACGTCGATTACGGCGCCCTGACGCATCTTCTGGTGGAACAGCTCGCCAACCAGAGAGGGGTCTCGGTGCACTACGGGCACCGCGTCGTCGAGCTCATGCGCGGCGAAAAAGAGGGCTGGCGCATCGAGGTTCAGAACCGCGAAACGGGAGAAATCAGTGTCACGCGCGCGAAATTCGTTTTCATCGGCGCGGGCGGCGCGTCGATCGAACTGCTGCAGAAATCGGGCATTCCGGAAGGACGGCTTTACGGCGGATTTCCCGTCAGCGGGGTCTGGTTGCGCTGCGATGCCGATGCCGTCGCGCAACGCCATCACGCAAAGGTGTATGGCAAGGCCGCGCATGGCTCGCCGCCGATGTCGGTGCCGCATCTCGACACGCGGATAGTAGGCGGCAAGCGTTCGGTTCTGTTCGGTCCTTATGCCGGCTTCTCGACCCGATTTCTCAAGCAAGGCTCCCTTCTCGACCTGTTCAGATCGGTCCGGCCCGCCAACATCTTTCCCATGCTCGACGTCGCACTGCACAGCCTGCAACTCGAAGAGTACCTGGTGGGACAGATCGTGCAGACCCCGCACCAGATGTTCGAAACCTTGCAGGGTTTCTATCCCGAAGCGAGGCAAAACGAGTGGACCGAGGCGGTTGCCGGCCAGCGTGTCCAGATCATCAAGGCGAACGGCAGAGGCGGCGGCGAGCTGCGGTTCGGCACGGAACTCGTCGCGTCGCAGGACCGGTCCATCGTGGCGTTGATGGGCGCGTCGCCCGGTGCATCGACCGCGGCACACATCGCGCTCGACGTGCTGCAGACCTGCTTCGCCGACCGGCTGACCGAGGACGCGTGGTTGCCGCGGCTGAAGCACATCATCCCGACTTACGGCATCGACCTGAAGCGCGATGCCGGCGCGTGCCGGCGGACACGCGCGGATACCGCGGCAACGCTCGGACTGGACAACGTGTGACGCCCGGGTTGCCCGCGCGCGACCTACGTTTTGCGCCGGCGCCTGGTCCGCGTTTGCCGCGCACCTAACCCACGATTGCCCACGCGCCCCCCGCCCGGTCTGCTGTGCGGCCCGACTGAACGAACGGATCAAGAGACGTCTCATGAACCTCACCGCACTCATGCTCTCGCGAATCCAGTTCGCGGCAACCGTGTCGTTTCACATTATTTTCCCCGCCTTCACGGTTGGGCTGGCGGCGTGGCTCTGCGTGCTGGAGGGCATGTCGCTGGCGACGGGGCGCCCTGTCTATCGGCGCCTGTTCGATTTCTGGCGACGCATCTTCGCGGTCGCCTTCGCGATGGGCGTGGTGTCGGGCATCGTCATGGCATTCCAGTTCGGCACCAACTGGAGCGAACTGTCGCGGCGCACCGGTGCGATCCAGGGACCCTTACTGGGCTACGAAACGTTCACCGCGTTCGCGCTCGAAGCCAGCTTCTTCGGCATGCTGATGTTCGGGCGCAAGCGCCTGCCGCACTGGGCGTATTTCCTTTCGTGCCTGATGGTGGCGCTCGGCACCACGTTGTCGTCGTTCTGGATCATGGTCAACAACAGCTGGATGCAATACCCGGTCGGCTTCACGGTCGGCGACAAAGGCGTGTTCATTCCAACCGACTGGCCAGCCATCATCTTCAACCCGGTGATGCTGGTGCGCTTTCCGCACATGCTGCTGGCCGCGTATCTCACGTCGGCCTTCTGCATTGCCGCGACCGGCGCGTGGCACACGCTGAAGGGGCAGTCCCCGGCGGAGTCGCGCACCATGATGCGCATGGCGCTGGGGCTGGCGGCGGTGCTGGTGCCGTGCCAGCTTCTGTTCGGGCATCTGGTCGGCGACTACACGCACGACAAACAGCCGACCAAGTTCGCCGCGATCGAAGCGCGCTGGCATGACGAGCAGCCGGCCGCCGAAGTGTTGATCGCGTGGCCGAACGAGAAGACCGAGTCCAACGATTACGCGATTGCCATTCCCTATCTGGGCAGTCTGATCGGTTCGATGAGCCTCGATTCGAAAGAGGTCGGGCTGACCGACTGGCCCAAGGCGGACCGGCCGCCGGTGGCGATTCCGTTTTTCGCCTTTCGCATCATGGTCGCGTGCGGGCTGCTGATGCTCGCACTCGCGTGGTACGGCAGCTGGCAACTCGCGCGCAACGGCATCGAACGAAAACGATGGCTGCTGTGGACGATTTTCCTGTCCTTTCCGGTCGGCTTCATCGCCACGCTGACCGGCTGGTTCACCGCCGAGGTCGGCCGGCAGCCGTGGACGGTATTCGGTCAGTTGCGCACCGTCGATGCCGTCACACCCACGCTCGGCAGCCCGGAAGTCGCCGCCACGCTGACACTCTTTTCGATCGTCTACAGCGTGATCTTTCTGTTCGGCACGCTCTATATCTATCGTCTGCTCAAGCGCGGTCCGGGCAGCTCGCCGGAGCCGGCGGGAATCGACACGCCACCAGGACAAACCGCCGGCACCCGAGCCGGCACCAATCCCAAACGTCCGTTGTCGCTGGCAAGCGAACACATCACGCTGGTCGACAAACCGGAGACGCTCGCATGATGCTCGACTTCTGGACCGCCGTGCTCGTCTTCACCACGTTCCTCTACGCGTCGCTCGACGGCTTCGATCTCGGCATCGGCATGCTGCTTCCGTTTGTCCGCGATGCAGCGGAGCGCGACCGCATGCTTGCGACGATCGCGCCCGTCTGGGACGGCAACGAGACATGGCTGGTGATGAGCGCGACCGTCATGTTCGGGGTGTTCCCGCTCTTCTACGCGACACTGATGTCGGCCTTCTATCTGCCGCTCATGGTCATGCTGGCGGGACTGATTTTCCGCGGCGTGGCCTTTGAATTCCGCGAAAGAAGCCGACGCACGAAATGGCTGTGGGACTGGGGATTCATCGCCGGGTCCTATGTGGCGGCCTTCATACAGGGTATGGCCATAGGCGCGCTGGCGGACGGCTTGCCGATGGCGGGTACCCGCTACGTCGGCGGCGCCTTCGGCTGGCTGTCGCCGTTCGCGCTCTTTTGCGGCATGGGCCTGTGCCTGGGGTACGCGCTGCTGGGCGCCGCGTGGCTCGCGTACAAGTCGACGCGCGCCACGCAGCAACTGGCCTTCCGGCTGCTGCCGCGCCTGCTCGCGGGCGTGCTGGTGTTCCTCGCGCTGGCCTTCATCGCCACATGGTTCAGGGACGGCCTCCTCATGGAACGCTGGTTCGAGCAGCCCACGCTGCTCCTGCTGCCGTTGGCCGGCCTCGCCATCAGCGCGCTCATGGCAACGGCCATCGCGAGGCGCCTCGAACTGGCGCCGTTCCTGTGCGCCGTCGCATTGTTCGCCGTGGGACTCGGCACGTTCGTCGTCTCGTTCTATCCGTACATGATCCCGTTCGCGATCACGACCACCGAGGCAGCCGCGCCGCATTCGAGTCAAGCGTTCCTGTTCTGGGGCGTGGGCGTCTTCGTGATGCCGCTCACGGTCGCCTACTCGCTGGTTATTTATTTTCTGTTCAAGGGGAAGGTTGGCGATGACGACCCAGCGTACTGACCGCGCGCGAACCCAGGCTGCGTGGGTTCTTACCCCTCGGCCGCACGATTACTTCACGCGACATCAAGGAGCAATGGACATGACGGACACGGACCTCTATCACCCGCGGGTGGCGGATATCGCAATCGGCCTCGATGCCTCGGGTACACGCCGGGAGTTCGACAGCATGGGCAACGTGGACGTGCCGGCCGAAAAATACTGGGGCGCGCAGACCCAGCGCTCGCTCCGGCATTTCTCGATCGGCGGCGACCGGATGCCCAAGGCGGTCTATCACGCCTATGGCACGGTGAAGAAGGCCTGCGCGCTGGTCAATGAAGCGGCGGGACGGCTACCCGCGTGGAAGGCTGCGGCGATCGTCCGTGCGGCCGACGAGGCGATCGCCGGCAAGCTCGACGAGCATTTTCCGCTCTACGTGTGGCAGACCGGCTCGGGCACCCAAACCAACATGAACGTGAACGAAGTGCTGTCGAATCGTTCGATCCAGTTGCTGAGCGGCACGCTCGGCACGCAGCAGCCGGTACGACCCAATGACGACGTCAACATGGGCCAGTCGTCCAACGACAGTTTCCCGACCGCGATGCATATCGCCGCCGTCACCATGATCGACGATCGTCTCGTGCCGTCGCTGAGCCGGCTCGCCGATACCATCGAGATCAAGGCAAGTGGATGGATGGACGTGATCAAGGTCGGCCGCACGCATCTCGAAGACGCCACGCCGCTCTCGGTCGGGCAGGAATGGTCGGGCTGGGCCGCGCAACTGCGTGCATGCATAGCGGAGATCGAACGCAGCCGTGAAGGTCTTTACGAACTGGCGCTTGGCGGCACCGCGGTCGGCACTGGCCTTAACGCGCCGGTGGGATTCTCGAAGAACGTGGCGGCGAAAATCGCCGAACTGACGGGCAAGCCGTTCGTGACCGCGCCGAACAAATTCATGGCGCAGGGCTCGCTGGACGCGATGGTGCGTGCGTCCGCCGCGCTACGCGGCACGGCCGTGTCGCTGATGAAGGTCGCCAACGACATGCGCTGGCTCGCGTCGGGCCCGCGTTGCGGCCTGGGTGAACTGAAGCTGCCCGCCAACGAGCCCGGCTCGTCGATCATGCCCGGCAAGGTCAACCCGACCCAGTGCGAAGCCATGGTCATGATCGCGATCCAGGTCATCGGCGAGGATACGGCGGTCGCGTTCGCAGGAAGTCAGGGCAACTTCGAACTGAACGCGATGCGGCCGATCATCATCAACAACTTCCTGCATTGCGCGACGATTCTCGCGGACGGATGCGATAAATTCCGGACCTATTCGGTGGAAGGCACCGAACTCGATCGCGCGAGAATTCAGGCCTATGTGGACAACAATCTGATGCTCGTGACGGCGTTGTCGCCGGTGATCGGCTATCAGAACGCGGCGCATATCGCCGAGGATGCCCAGGCGACCGGCTCCACGCTCAAGGCCGCGGCGCTTCGATCGTGCAAGATCACCGAGGCCGATTACGACAGGATCATCGATCCCGCCGGCATGATCGGCAACGGAATGGGCGGCGCGTGAGATGGGCCGTCCGATGTTGCGCACGACGCGCCGCGTTACCTCAAGCGTCCCCCGTCCACTCGTACGCCACCGTCCCCTTCGGATGCCGGAACCAGCCCGGGTCGCGATAATCGTCGCGCGCCATGCCCTCGCGCACTTTCACCACGCTGAACATGCCGCCCATCTCCAGCGCGCCGAACGGCCCGGTGCCGGTCATCATCGGCAAGGTGTTCTCCGGTAGCGGCATTTCCATGCCGCCCATCGATCCGCCGGTGCCGCCCATCGCCATGTAACCGGGCACGAGCCTGTTGATGCGCCGCGCGAGATCCTTCTGCGGCACGCCGATCATGTTCGGCACCTGGTGCCCCATCGCATTCATCGTGTGGTGCGACTTGTGGCAATGAAACGCCCAGTCGCCCGGACGGTCGGCGGTGAACTCGATCGCCCGCATCTGGCCGACGGCGACGTCGGCAGTCACCTCGGGCCATCGCGCGGAGGGCGGTATCCAGCCGCCATCGGTGCCCGTCACCTCGAAGCGATAGCCGTGCAGATGGACCGGATGATTGGTCATGGTCAGATTGCCGACGCGAATCCGCACGCGGTCGCCCGCGCGCACCGGCAACGCGTCGATGCCCGGAAACACGCGCGCATTCCACGTCCACATGTTGAAGTCGGTCATCTCGTTCACGCGCGGCGTGAAGCTGCCCGGGTCGATGTCGTACGCGGACATGATGAACACGAAGTCGCGATCCACGCGCATCACCTCCGGGTCTTTCGGGTGCACGATGAACGTCCCCATCATGCCCATCGCCATCTGCACCATTTCATCCGCGTGCGGGTGGTACATGTAGGTGCCGTGCTGCTCCAGCTGGAACTCGTACACGAAGGTCCTGCCCGGCGGAATGTGCGGCTGCGTGAGACCGCCCACGCCGTCCATCCCGCACGGCAGACGCATGCCGTGCCAATGCACGGTCGTGTGTTCCGGCAAGCGGTTGGTCACGAAGATGCGCACCTTGTCGCCCTCCACCGCCTCGATCGTCGGGCCCGGCGCCTGACCGTTGTAGCCCCATAGATTCGCGCTCATGCCCGGCGCCATTTCGCGTACCACGGGTTCGGCGATCAGATGGAATTCCTTCCAGCCGTTTTTCATCCGCCACGGCAAGGACCAGCCATTCAGCGTGGCGACCGGCGTGTATGGCCGGCCGGTGGCGGGTGCGCGTGGCGGCTGCATCGTTGCCCCGCTCATGGCCGGGGCTTCGGGCAAGGTGGCCGCGCCGGCCTTGCTGACCAGCGCCGCCCCTAGCAATGCGGCGCCCGAGCCGCCCAGAAAATGTCGACGTGACAGCATGTCATTGACCTTTGGATTCAAGAGGTTCAGAAGGCTCAGCGGCTTGAGCGGATTCATTGGGGGGGATGGCTTGCGTGGTTGTCGCCATCGGTTGCGGCTGCGGTTGCTGGGCAGCCGCGTCAATCGGCAAACGACCGCCGAGCGATCGCCGCAGATCGGTATCCGCGAGCCAGTAGTCCTTCAACGCATCGATCGCGCCGTTCACCGCGCCGATCTGTTCGCGCGAATCGGCGAGCAGGTCGAACACGCTCGCGAGCATGCCGTTGTAGCGCAGCAGCAGTTCATCGGAAATGGTTTTGCGCAGCGGCACGACTTCGTCGCGATAGTGCTTCGCGAGGTCGTAGTCGCTCACATAGGCCGAGTACGCGTCGCGGACTTCGGAACGCGCGTCGATCGCGGTGGCGGCAAGACGATCGACGGACTGTCGATAGAGCGCTTGCGCGCGCGCCACCTTCGCATCGCCCCAGTCGAACACGGGTATCTCGACGCTGATTTCGTAGCCCTGCTCGCGGCCGTCGGAGGTGGTGAAGTTGTTCTGATAGCCGACGTCGAGCGCGTTGATGAAGCGCGTGGCCTTGCTCAGCCCCAATGAACTCGCCACGCTCTGCGTGCGTAGCCTGGCCGCCTGAATGTCGAGGCGGTTCCGCATCGCGAAGCGTTCGAGGTCCGGCAAATCGGGACGCGTCGTGGGCAGATCGGGCAGACGCCCGGGCAGCGCGTATTGCGTTTGCGTGCCCCACAGGCCCATCGCGCGCGTGAGCTTTTCGCGCGCGCTCGCGGCCTGTTGCCGCGCCCTCGCGCGCTGCGCCATCGCGTCCGCGTAGAAGGCCTGTTCGCGCGCCTGGTCGAGCTTGCTGTAGTGACCGGCCTGTCGCATTCGCGACGCCAGTTCGGCGGCGGCCTGCGCGGCGTCGCTCACCTGCCCGGCGTAGCTCGCCGACTGCTGCGCGGCGACGGCGACGACATACGCGCGGCGTGCATCGGCGGCGACGTTGAGCATCGCGTCCGCCGCGAGCAGACGCGTCTGCTCGAAACGCCGGCTTTCGATGCGCGTCGCCAGCGGCATCGTCAATACGCCAGCGAGGCCGAGCGTGAACGTGCGGCTGATGCTCAGGTCGTTGCCGCCCTGCGTGCGGCTGAACGAGAAGCCAGGATTCGGCAGCCGTCCCGCCTGCACGAGGTCGGCTTCGGCAATGCCCAGTTCGGCATAGGCCGCCTGCAAACCGCGGTTGTTCAGCAACGCGATCTGCACGGCGTCGTCCATGGCGAGCGGTTTGGACAGGAGCTCGTCCGTGCGGGCGATAACGGCGCGATGGTCCTCGGGCGTTATCACGCGTACGGCGCTTTTGCCTAGCCGCTCCGATGCGGTCGTGGACACGGTGTCGAAACCGCCGTCTTTGGAGAACGTCGTGCAGCCGCCGAGTATCAGCAGAATGGCGAGCCACGCGGTGGCGTTTGTCAGACCACGCGCCGGTGCGAGTTGAAACGCGGTGCGCGTCATTTCATCGACTCCTCGTGAGTGGAATCGTGAGTGGCGTGAGTCGCGCGATCAAGCGCGGGCCATGACGCCGCCGGCTCGCGATACGGCACGTAGTCCGCGAATGAGGATGGCGCGCTGAGCACCGGCACCGGCGCGGCGGCGTCTGCCGGGTCGGCCATGGCTTGAGGGGTATTGGCGTGCACGAGCGCCGGCAAACCTGCCGTCGCGCCGAGCAGCGCCGCAATGAACGGTCGCATGAATTGTCTCGTCGTGTGCAGCCACGGCGGCCAGCGTCCAGCCGGCCGTCGAGGCGACAGGAAACCCCGCCGAATCACGGGGAACCGCGCGGCACCAGGCCGCGCATGCGCTACACGAGCGAGATTCTGGGAGGCCGTTCGATGCCGCCGGTCAGAAACGACGCGACGCGAACAGCAGGAGGCAGGGGAACAGAGAACCGGACGGGATCGAACGATGCGGACGTCACCGCGGCATTCGGCAACGCGCCGCCGAAACAGCACGCGGCGCAAGCCGGGCATGCGTGAGCATGATGCGCGCCCCCGGAAGCACCATGATCCGACGATTGGGCACTCACGACGCGATGAGCTTGCGCGGCCATCATCGCGGCATGATCGTGATGCCCGGTCGTGCCGGCCATCTGCGTGACGGCCGCCCTATGCGCCAGGTTCCCGACGAGCTCACGATGCGCAACACCTTCATGACCGATGGACTGCGCGTTATCGCATGCCATGGAGACGGCCGCGAACGATTGAACCGGAAGGCTCAATACGAGCAGCACGACAATGAAGAGTTTGCGCCAGTAAGACATGGGCACGGAGTCTAGCACGCCGATAAATCCGTTAGCCCGGCTACGTCATAGTCGACGCAAAGCGAAAAAGATCGCCGTATTAGCGCTTGACCTTACTGCGGTGGTAAGGTCCACGATTAAAGCCCGGCTACTCATTGGAGGCAAAAAATGGAATTCGAAATTCCCGATATGTCGTGCGGCGGATGCGCCAATGCCATTACGCGTGCCGTCATGCAATTCGACCCGGCGGCAAAAATCGCGATCGACGTGCCCGTTAAAATCGTTAACGTCACGTCGACCCAACCGCCGCACAAGATCATCGAAGCGATCGAAGCGGCGGGGTTTCATCCCCAGCAACGCGGTTAAACCGAACCACGCCCCTCCACTCAACGGACACTCACCATGAAAATGAAAAATCAACGCGTCTTTCGTGCGCTCTGTCTGTCCGGCGGCCTCGCGCTCGCCGTCGCCATGGCGCCCGCGCACGCGCAGCAGAGCGGCACGATGCCGGGCATGCCTGGCATGCGCATGCCGTCCGCGACGCCCGCGTCCGCCGCCGATGCCAACGCCAGCACCGGCGACTCGACGCAAGCGTTCAAGGCCGCCGACGACAAGATGATGCAAGGCATGAGCGCGCCCGCCTATACCGGCAACGCCGACCGCGACTTCGTCGCGCACATGATTCCCCATCACCAGGGCGCGGTGGAAATGGCTCAGGTCGAATTGAAATACGGCAAAGATCCGGAATTGAAGCGCCTGGCGCGCAACATCATCAAGGCGCAGCGCGATGAAATCGCTTTCATGCAACGCTGGCAGGCGAAACACAACGCCCAGTAATTCGCGGATTTTAAAATCCGCCGCCCGCGATCTCATGCCGTACTAACCGCGCACTAAGCGCGCACTTTTCACGCACTTATCACGCACCAGTCGCGTACTAATCAAATACCCGCCCTCAAGCGCTCCTTTTTTTGTAACTTTACGTTACAATTCGCCGTTTTTTGGGCGATACCGGGGATGCGAGACGCAAAAAACCTCGCCCAGCAATAACAATGCAGGTGCCTCGGGGGGCGGAGTGCGGGCGAGTAAAGAACTATTGCCGTTGGTGGTCGATCTGGATGGAACGCTCACGCTGACCGACACGCTGGCCGAATCGGTCGTTCAGATCGTCAAGAGAAATCCGCTCAATCTGGTCAGGTTGCCGGTATGGCTACTGGGTGGCCGTGCATCGTTCAAGCGCGCGATCGCCTCGCGCACCCATCCGCTTGCGGCGTCGCTGCCGTATCGCCAGTCGCTGGTCGACTATCTGACGGCCGAGAAAAGCCGCGGGCGCCGTATCGTGCTCGCCACCGCCGCGCACCGTAGCGTCGCGGAGAACGTGGCCACGCACCTCGAACTCTTCGACGACGTGCTCGCCACCGACGGCAGCGACAATCTCAAAGGCAGCGCGAAACTCGCGCAGATCCAGCAGCGCATTGGCCGGGACTTCGTGTACGCCGGCGACAGTTCCGCCGATCTGCCGATCTGGCAGGCGTCGCAAGGCGCGGTGCTGGCCGGCGTGTCGTCGGACGTGGCCGCGTCGGTTCGCAGCGCGGTGCCGGTGGAACGCGAGTTCGCCAACGCCGACGCGGGCCTCGCGATCTGGATCAAGGCGCTGCGCGTGCATCAATGGCTGAAGAACCTGCTGCTGTTCGTGCCGCTCTTCACCGCGTTTTCGTTCTTCGATACCGACAAACTCACGACCTTGATGCTCGCGTTCGTCGCGATGTCGCTGGGCGCGTCGGGCACGTACATCCTCAACGACCTGTGGGATCTCGCCAACGACCGCCAGCATCCACGCAAATGCACGCGGCCTTTCGCGAGCGGCGCGCTGTCCATCGCCAACGGACTCGGCTGCTCGGCGATGCTGCTCGTGAGTTCGCTCGCGCTCGGCTTGATCGCCTCGCCCGGCTTCGCGGCCATGCTCGCGCTGTATCTGGTGATGACCAGCGCGTATAGCTGGACCCTGAAAAAGAAACCGCTGATCGACGTGATCGTCTTGTCGCTGCTCTACACGCTGCGGATTTTCGCGGGTTCGGTGGCGGTGGACATTCCGGTCAGCAAGTGGCTGCTCGCCTTTTCGCTGCTGACCTTCCTGAGCCTCGCGCTCGTCAAGCGCTGCGCCGAACTCGTGTCGATGCGCCAGAGCGGCGCGCAGCCCCCCGCGGGCCGCGATTACCGCGTCGCCGATCTCGAAGTGCTGTGGCCGCTCGGCATCGGCGCGGCATTGTCGGCGGTGGTGGTGTTCGGCCTGTTCATCAATTCCGCCGACACCGTCGCGCGTTACGGTGAAGCGAGTCTGCTCTGGCTCGTCGCGATCGGCTTCATCTATCTGCTCGGGCGTCTCTGGCTCGCCACCGTGCGCGGCGAAATGGACGACGATCCCGTGGTGTTCGTCATGGAGGACCGGGGCAGCCGCATCACGATGCTGTCGATGGTCGCCATCGTGCTGCTCGCTCACTTCACGCATTTCCCGTAATCCGATTCGCCATGACCTCAACCCGTCACCGCCGGCTGCTCGGCTTTTGCCGCTTCTCGATCGTCTTCGTGCTGTTGCTGGTGTGCTGCGGCAACATCACCAATAGCGTGCTGCTGAAATGGGGCTTTCGCGACGATCAGCGCAACGCCGACTACGTCCACACCTTCGCGCTGGTCGGCATGATGGAGGGCGCGGCGCCCAAGCCATACGTGTACCGCTCGTCGATGCCGAAGGCCACTAAATGGCTGGCCGATCAGTTCAGCCCGGCGCTCTCGCAGAAGCTCTTCAAGTCGATCAAGCGTTACGACTCGCTGCATCACGCGTATTTCGCCGGCGTGCCGGATCAGTACTGGACGGCCGAGGTCGCACTCGCCTATCACGCGATGTATTTCGCGGTGATGCTGGCGATGATCTTCACGCTGCTGATCGTCTACCGCCTCGCGCGCATGCATGGTTTCGCATTCAGTCACGCGCTCGGCTTCATGGTCGCGTTCAGTCTGTTCTATCCGCTGACCTTCCAGAAGGGCGGCTACTACTACGACTTCTTCGAGATCCTGGGCGCATTCGCGGTCGTGTACTGCTACATGAAACGCTCGATGCTGCTCGCCACGCTGCTCGTCGCGCTGTTCTCGCTCAACAAGGAAACCTTCTTCCTGGTGCCGCTCGCGCTGTTCTTCCTGCATGAACGCGACGTCGCGCCCGGCAAGCGCTTCGCGTGGCTCGCGGTGCAGATCGGCATCTGCATGGTGACGCGTCATTTCATCATGAGCGGGTATGAAGCGAACTCGGGCGGCTTCGTGGAAATCCACGGCGTAGAGAACCTGCTGTTCTGGATCAACCCGCTTTCGTATGTCAGCTTCTATAACGTGGTGGCCAAGGGCGTGTTCACGCCGAGCCTGCAAAATCCGTTGATCGCCGTGCCGCTGCTGGTGTTCTTCCTTCACGCGTGGCGGCGTTCGCCTTCGCTGTACAAACGCTACTTCCTCGCGGCCGCGTTGCCGATCGCGGCGCTCTGCGCATGCTTCGGTTTCGAGGACGAAGCGCGCGACGCCGCGCTCGTGTTTCCGTCGCTCGTGCTGATCGCCTTGCACGGCGCGCGGCGGTTTGGCGACATTTTCAACGGCGAGCTCAACGACAAGTTCGACAACGACTTAAACAACGAGAAGCGCGGCGCCACATCGGCGAACAACGCGTCCGAACCGGCGGTGCTGGAAAAAGCCTGAGTCCGGATCGCGTTGGTTCGGCCGCTCAACGGTGAATTAGCGGCCCGTTTCCGTTTCCCGCAGATAGCGCGGCGCCGGCTTAGCATTCGAGAATTTCGGCGCAAGCGCGCGCCGGTCCGCTTCCCACTGCGTCCAGCCGGCGCCGTCGTGCAGCGTCGGAATCGTCACGAGTTCGCCCTGATCGAGTCCGGCGAGTGCGGCGTCCACCAGATCGTCGGCCGTCATCGTGCTGGCCGCTTCCTTCTGCTTCGCGTAGCCGGCGACATCCCAGAACTCCGTGGCGGTCGCGGCAGGCAGCACCGTCTGCACGCGCACGCCCTTGTCCGCCAGATCCCGCTGAAGCGCGTGGCCAAAACTCAGCACGTAGGATTTCGACGCACTGTAGACGCCGTTCAGCGCTTCGACCGCGATAGCGACCGCCGAGCTGATGTTGACGATCGTGCCCGCGCCCCGGCTCACGAAAGCCGGCGCCACCGCATACGTCAGACGCGTCAACGCCGTGATGTTCAGGTCGATCATCGATTCCATCGCGTCGACGTCGCCGTTGAGCACCGACGCCACCGATCCGACGCCCGCGTTGTTCACCAGCATCGTGATGCGCGGGTCGTCGCGAAGGATGTTCTCGATGCGCGCGAGCGCGGTCTTGTCGTTGAGATCGGCGACCACCGTTTCGACCGAGCGGCCGCTTTCCTCTTTGAGGCGGCTGGCAAGGGCGTTCAGCCGGGCCGGGTTACGCGCGACGAGAATGAGGTCGTAGCCGCGTTTCGCCAGACGGTCAGCATAGATAGCGCCAATGCCTGCCGATGCGCCGGTGATCAGCGCGGTACCTTTCGTCGAAGTCGTCATGATGTCGTGTCCTTTGCGTGGAGCGAACCGACCGGATGTCAGTTCATGGACTGAATTCTGGCCGTGGTTGCCCGCATCCTCAATGTCATAGATGCAATGATTTAGGACATGAAAAATGGTCCATGGCCGGAAACAGGGCGGGCCATCGCGTCTTATTTATACTATCTTCAATGAATCAGGACATCGCCACCCGGACATCATGCATACCGTCGGACTTGTCGTTTACCCCAACTTCCAGTCGCTCGCGCTCGCCGTGGCGAGCGTGTTCGAGTACGCGAACCTGCAATGCGAAGCGCCGTTCTACCGGTTCAGCATCGTGTCGGAACAGGGCGGACCCATCACGTCGTCGCAGGGGTTTTCGGTGTTCAGCGAGCCGCTTGCCGAAACGGGCTACGACACGCTGATCGTCGCCGGCGACAACGAGTGCCAGTTACCGTCGGCGGCGCTGCTCGATTACGTCCGCCATGCGCCGCAGCATTCGCGCCGGGTCGCGTCGATCTGCACGGGCGCCTTCGTGCTGGCCGCCGCGGGTCTGCTGGAGGGAAAGCGCGCGACCACCCACTGGTATCACGCGCGCGATCTCAAGGCGCGGTACCCGGCCATACAGCTTGAAGAAGACCGGATTTTCGTCGTAGACGGACAGATCTGGACGTCGGCCGGCATGAGCGCGGGCGTGGATCTCGCGCTCGCGATCGTCGAAAGCGATCTCGGGATGGACGCGGCGCGCACGGTCGCGCGCAAGCTCGTGCTCTATCAGCGGCGCGGCGGGGGCCAGTCGCAGTTCTCGGCGCTGCTGGAATTGAATGCGCGATCGGATCGCGTCCAGTTGGCCTTGACCTTTGCGAGCGAGAATCTGGCGAGCGATCTGTCCGTCGAGCGGCTTGCCGAGGCGGCTCGTCTCAGTCCGCGGCAATTCAGCCGCGTGTTCCGCGAGGAGACCGGGCAGTCGCCGGCGAAGGCGGTCGAACGGCTGCGTGTCGAAGCCGCTCGCCTGATGATGGAGACGACCCGTCACCCGATCGAGATCATCGCGCGCGATACGGGCTTCGGCGACCGCGAACGGATGCGTCAAGCGTTCCTGCGCGCCTTCGGTCAGCCGCCGCAAACCATCCAGCGGGCGGCGGGCGCGATGCAGGTCGCGCTGTAGCGGAACAGCGCCCTACTGCGGCCGTATTGCCGCCCTATTGCCGCCCTATTGCTCGTCGGGCGTCCATTCCGGGCTATAGCCGCCCAGCGCCGGGTGATACATTTCGTCGCCGGAATGCTGGGTGAATTCGACGTTGAGCCGGTCTTCGCGCAGGCCGAGAATGTCGATGCAATGCGCGCACAGCGCCTTGGCCACCTCCATGCGCAGCTCGGGCGGCCGCCCTTTTCTGACGTCCAGCATCATGACGGCGACCGGCACCGGTTCCTCGCCGGCTTCGGCGATACGCCACACGCCGCCCTCGCCCAATTCCCGAATCGCGACGCTGATACGCCTGATGTCCACCGACATCATCCGCGCGTAGGTCTCGCTCATCTTTAGCGCCAGGCGGCGCTTGTCTTCCACGCGATAGTGGTCGTTCACATCCAGTTGCAGATAGGGCATGGTCGTCGCGCCTCCTCGAAAACCCGATTCTTGCACCGGACATCGCGCTTTCCCAAGGTCGGATGTGCAAGCTTTCCGGACAGGCGGGCGGCAACCGTCCCACGGCGCGGCTTGTGTTCAGGTCCCCTCGGAATCGTCCGTTCTGGCGCTTTCATAAGCCGCCAGGAATTCATCCGACGCGACCCGATCCGCGAGCGCCCGCAGGGCCGCGGCCGACTCCCGGCCGAGTACCCGTTCGACACGCTCGTTCACTTCCGTCCAGTGGATGAAGGCGCGACGCACCCGTGTCGTGCCTACGCGTGTCAGCGCGGCACGCTTGACCCGACCGTCCAGTTCGTCGGGCTGGAGTTCGACGAGACGGTCCCGGATCAGCGGCCTCAGCGCGTGAGTGACCGCGGACATCTGAATGGCCAGTTTGGTCGCGAGGTCTTGCAGCGTAGGCGGCACGCCCTCACCGTCCGCCGTGAGCCGCTCGATCTCCGCCAGCAGGGAAATTTGCGTCGCCTTCAGGCCAACGGCATCGAACGCCTCGTCGTAAAGCGTGCCGAGGCGCCGGGCTGCCAGTCTCAGCGCGGTATTGGTGCAGGCCAGCTCGTCGAGCAGGTCTCTCTCTTCGGTTCGCGCCTTGCTCCGGCCGCGGCCCGTCTTCGTTTCGTCAGAATTTTTTCCCATGACCGAATAATGATTGAGTACTGCACTATTGACAAGTACCCGGAGACCGGACATATACTTGAGCCCTCATCTAAATTACTTGAGCCCTCATGTTTAATCGTCAGGGAAATACACAGGCAATCTTTCCGGGCGGCCTTGCAGACGTACCGGCCGGCCACTAACGCAGGAACCGCCCAAGGATCTCAATCATCCAGACAGCGGGACAACCAACTTACTTCAGGAATACCCATGAAACTCGATGGAAAAATCGCGATTGTGACGGGCGCAAACTCCGGCATCGGATTGGCGACCGCCCGAACCTTTATCGAGCAAGGCGCGGCGCGCGTCTACATCACCGGCCGTAGAAAAGCGGAGCTCGATGAAGCGGCCAGATCACTGGGCGACCGCGCCGTGCCCGTGGTCGCCGACGTGACGAGCCCCGCGGATATGCAGCGTCTCCATGATTTCGTCAAGAACGACACCGGGTACGTCGATATCGTGTTCGCGAATGCGGGATACGCGGCGCCCGCGCCCCTCGGCGGCCTGAGCGAGGAGCACGTCGACGGTCTGCTCGACACCAACGTCAAGGGCGTGATCTGGACCGTTCAGACGACGCTGCCGCTCATGCGGCCGGGCGGCTCCATCATCCTTAGCGCGTCGATCGTCGGGAGCAAGGGGTTCGAAAACTGGAGCGTATATAGCGCGACGAAAGCGGCCGTTCGCTCGTTCGCGCGAACCTGGGCGGCGGATCTGAAAGGCCGGAATATCCGCGTCAACGCCGTAAGCCCCGGTGTCATCGTGACACCCGGTCATGACAAAACGGGCGCGACCCAGCAACAGGTAAGCGGCTTCTTTGATTTCGCCGCGAGCGTGACCCCGCTCGGGCGTACCGGGCGCGATGTCGAAGTCGCCAACGTCGTGGCGTTTCTCGCATCCGATGCCAGCAGCTTCGTGTCGGGCAGCGAGTTCTTCGTCGACGGTGGCATCGCGCAGATCTGAACGGCGCCGCGGGTCTAGCGTACTGCTGGTGCGCTAGGCCCGCGGAAATCGTTCAAGGCAAGCTTGCCGTACCCGTTCGATCGATGCGGACCATCGTCCACCCAACGGTTGCCGGAACAGGCGGATCGTTCCCGGATACCACGGCGAGTCGCTGCGTTCGTGCATCCAGCGCCAGTCCACCGCCTGCTCCGGCAGCATCACCCAACACGGAATGCCGAGCGATGCGGCCAGATGCGCGGTGACCGTATCCACGCAGATCACAAGATCGAGTTGCGCGATGATCGCGGCGCTGTCGGCGAGATCCGCGATATCCGAACCGAGATGCAGCAAGGGTTGATCGACCGGCGGCGTCTGCGCTTCGTCCTCGCCGTCGCCCTTTTGCAGGCTGATGAAATTCACACCCGGCACGCGCCACAGCGGCGCGAGTTGCGTCAGCGCGCCCAGCGACCGGTTCGCATCGTTCCGATGCAATGCGTTGCCTTTCCAGACGAGGCCGATTCTGCGACCCGCCGGCAGCGCGGCGAGACGTTCGCGCCAGCGGTCGACGAGCGCCGGATCGAGCGTGAAGCGAGCGGGCGGCGGAATCGTATCGACCGTCGTGCGCAAATGGAACGGCGCGCTCAACGGGCTCGTCCAGTAGTCGTAGTTCGATGCGGCGGCCCAGCCCGCTTCGTGCGTGAGCACGGCATCCACGCCCTCGACCGAAGCGAACAATCGATGCAGCGATGCCGAGCAGACGAAGGCAACGCGCGCCGCGCCCTGCGCTTTCAACATCGGCAGATAGCGGCCGAAATGAATCGCGTCGCCGAGGCCGCCCTCCTGCCAGACCATCAGCGTCTTTCCCGCCAGCGGTTCGCCCTGCCAGCGCGGCCGGCCGACGACTTTTTGCGTCTTCTGCTGAATGGAACCGGGCTCGGCGTGCCGCTCGTCGTGCAACCGCCAGCCTTCGTCGAACCGGCCCATGCTCAATAGCAACGTGGCCAGCGCGAAACTCGCCATGTAATAGTCGCCGCTGATCGCGAGCGCCTGCCGGTACGCCGCTTCGGCGTCGGACAGTTGGCCGAGCTCCTTGAGGATATTGCCGAGGTTGCTGTAGCCCATCACGAAGTCGGGACGCAGCCCGATCGGCCGGCGATAGGCGTCGGCCGCTTCGCGCCAGCGGCCCAACGGTCGCAGCACGGTGCCGAGGTTGTAGTGGAATTCGAGGCGCTCGGGTGAGAGACGCGAGGCCTCGGCGTAGGCCGCTTCGGCTTGCGCCATGCGCCCTTGATCCTGGAGCAGCGAGCCGAGCTGGTTGTGAACGTCCGCGAGTTCGGGGCGGACGTCGAGTAGTTGCCGTAACAACGCTTCCACGTCGGACAGACGGCCGAGCCCTTTGAGCAAGGTGACGAGGTTCAGATACGCGTCGGCGAAGTGGGGATTCGTGTCGATCGCGCGGCGCCAGTACGACTCGGCATCGGCAAGTTGACCGAGGCCGAGCGCACTGACCGCCGCGAGTTGCAAGGCCTCCGCTAGCTCGTTGGGCGGCAGCGGCGGCGTCTGGTCGAGCAAAGGCCGGATCTTGTCCAGCGCCTCGGTGAATCTGGCGGACGGGTCCGGTTGCGTCAGCGGTTGTATTAGCGCTTGCGCTTGCGCTTGCGCTTGCGCTTGCATTCGCTGCTCGCGATCGCCGCCGGCGAAAGACCCATCCGTTATTGCAGGCACCATGAATAACGCGCCGACGCTCAGCGCTCGATCTTCGACATGACCGCCGTCGATGGATCGTAGCGATAGCCCTTCTGCGCCAGTTGCTGGGCCATCGTCGCGCCGATCAATTTCTGCTGCACGTCCCGCGAAATCAACTCGTGATCCGGCTTCAACCGCTCCAGCTCCGATGAAAGGCGGCGCACCAGCACGACTTCGCCCGTGCTGCGCGCATCGACGAACATGATCCGTTCGCTGGCGAGACCCAGGCGCTGCTTGAGTTCCTTCGCATGCGCGACCCATTGCTCGGCGTTCGAACGCAATTCGTCGAAGGCTTTCGTGTGCGCTTTGGCCTGCGCGGACATTTGCCGCTGCAATGCGGCGATTTCCTCGGCGCTGTCGTCGTCTTCCTTGACGTCGGGTTGCGGGTGGCGGCGCGCGTGTTTTTTCGCGGACTCGGGCCGCTCGGCGAGTTGCTTCTGCAAGTGCGTTGCGTGTTGTTCAGCGGCATCCGCGCGAGCCTTCGCGGCGCTCGCTTCCTGTTCGAGACGCGTGAGTTCGTCGCGTGCGGCGGTCGCGGCCGCGCTCAACCCGCCGATCTGTTCGCGCGCCGCATCGAGCTCCTGACTGACGCGGCGCACCTCGTCGACCCGCGCCGACGCTTCGTCCTGCTGCGTGGCCGCGGTTTGACGTTCGGTCGCCAACGCGTTGCGCGCTTCGTCGAGTTCGGCTTCCAGCGTCGCGATCCGCGCGAGCGTTTCCTTCGCCTCCGTCTGCGCGGCTTGTGCCCGCGTGGCCGCCGCGTCGGCTTCCTGCGACCAGCGCTGCGCTTCTTCCGCCGCTTCTTTCACCTTCGCCTGATGGGTTTGATCCAACGCCGCGATCTGCTGCAGCGCGTGATCGCGTTCCTGCAGAACGCGGATCATCTCCGCGTCCTTGGTCGACACGAGTTCGGCCAGGGTGTCGCGCGCCGCGCGTTCCTCTTCGAGACTCGCATGGGTGGTGTCGAGTCTGGCGCTCGCGGCGGACGCCTCGCGCATCAGTTCCTCGCTACGAGCTTCGGCCGCGCTCAATGCAGCGCTTTGTTCCGACGTATGCCGTTCCAGTTCCTCGACACGTGTCTGCGCCGCCGTCAATGCCTCTGTTTGACTGGACGCCTGCCGCTCCAACTCATCGACCCGCGTCTCAGCCGCCGTCAATGCCGCGCTCTGCCCGGACCCGTGCTGCTCCAGTTCCTCGATACGCGCCTCGGCGGTCTGCGCGCGCGCAATGGCCGCGCTTGCATCCTGCGACCAGCGTTGCGCCTCGTCCGCCTTCGCCTCGCGCGCCCGGTCCAGCGATGCGACTTCCTGCTGCGCGTAATCGCGTTCCTGCGCGATGCGCGCGATCTCCGCGTCCTTGCCCGCGACCACCTCGACCAACGCTTCGCGCGCCTGACGCTCTTCGTCGAGACTCGTCTTCGTCGCTTCGAGCTTGAAGTCTTCCTCCGACGCCCGCTGCACGAGTTCTTCGATGCGCGCCTCGGCAGCCTGCGCACGCGAGGTCGCGGCCGCGGCGTCCATCGACCAGCGCTGCGCCTCTTCCGATTTCGCTTCGAGGTTGTCGTTCAGCGTCGCGCCCTGCTGTTTCGCCTGCTCGAACTCCGACGTGATACGCGCGATCTCGGCATCTCTCGCGGCGATACTTTCCGTCAGCCTCGCGTGCGTGTCGCGCGCTTGCGCGAGCGTCGCTTCGCTCGCCGCCAACGCGGCGGACTGCTCCGCCACGCGGCGCTCCAGTTCCTCGATGCGTGCCTCGGCGATTTGCGCGCGCGACGCCGCCGCGCTCGCCTCGTTCGACCAGCGCTCCGCTTCCGCCGACTTCGCCTGATGCGCGTCGTTCAACACGGCCATCTGCTGCCGCGCGTGTTCGTGTTCCTGGGTGACGCGTGCGATCTCGGCGTCCTTGTTCGACACGACCTCGACCAGCCCTTCGCGCGCCTGACGTTCCTCGTCGAGGCTCGTGCGTGTGGCGTCGTGCTGCGCGGCTTCCTCGACCGCGCGCTGCTCCAGTTCCTCGACGCGCGCCTCGGCGTCCTGAGCCCGCGACGTCGCCGCGCCCGCTTTCTGCGACCAGTGCCCGGCCTCTTCCGATTTCGCGTCGCAGGCTTCGCTCAGCGCGGTAGCCTGCTGCCGTGCGTGATCGCGCTCCTCGGTGACGCGCGCGATCTCGTCGTCCTTGCCCAGCACGGTGACCGCAAGCGCCTCGCGCGCATGGCGTTCTTCGTCCAGCGCCGTTCTGGCGGATTCGAGCTGGGCCTGATCCGCCGACGTGCGCAACTCCAGTTCCTCGACGCGCGTCTCGGCCACTTCCGCGCGGCCGGTCGCATCGGCGAGTTCCGCGCCGAGATTGTGGGCGTTGAGTTCCGCCGCGTTCAGCGCGCTCGTCTGCGCGGCGAACCGTTCACGGGCCGCCTCCATTTCGTCGAGGGTCTTCTGATATTCGGCGAATGCCTCGTCGCGCTCCGCGAAGGCGGCATCGAGATGCTGGCCGACCGCGATCATGCGCTCCTGGAACGCATGTTCGGCCTGATCGCGCGACGCGACCCAGATGCGATCCGCGGCGTTCATGATGGTTTCGGCCATGCCCGACGGCAAGCCGGCCTGCACCTGCATCTCCGGCGTGCGCGGTTGCCTGACGTCGCGCCAGCGTTGCAAAGCCTCGACGACCTCGACGAGCGACCCGCTTTCGAGTTCTTTCCAGATGGCCACGGGCGAAACGCGCTTGCCTTCGTCGACCATGCGATCGGCGATGGCGGCAACCCGTTCATCGGTGATGGTGTCTGCGTCCCTGGACATACGTGCCTCTAATTCAATGTGGCCGGGCGAAATGTAAAGTCTCCCATACGTTGCCGTGTCCCGCCATATGTTCGGCGAAAGGGAAATGACAGATTGTGGCGGCTGTGCGAGTCACGGCGGCGACAGCGGCGGCTCCGGCAGCCGCTCCGCCGTGCATTGCGCCGCTCACTCCGCCGCTCACTCCGTCACGCAGGACCGCGCCTCGAGCCGCCGCAACACGGCTTCGAATTCCTCCGCCGGCAGCGGACGGCAGAAGTAATAACCCTGGTACGCATGGCAGCCGGCCGTCGCCAGAAAATCCCGCTGCGCCTCGGTTTCCACGCCTTCGGCGATCACGCCGAGCCCCAGGCTGTGCGCGAGCGCGACGATGGTTCGGGCAATCACCGCGTCGTTGGGATCGACGAGCACGTCGCGCACGAACGAGCGGTCGATCTTCAGCTGGTCCAACGGCAGGCGCTTCAGATACGACAGCGACGAATAGCCGATGCCGAAATCGTCGAGCGAAAACACCACGCCGGTGGCCTTGAGCGCAGTCATCTTCTCGATGATGTCCTGCACGTTGTCCACCAGCACGCTCTCGGTCAACTCCAGCTTCAGGCGCTCGGGTCGCGCGCCGGTCCGCTCGATGATCGCCAGTACCTTGTCGACGAAGTCCGGCTCGCGGAACTGCTGCGCGCTGACGTTGACCGCGACGGTCAGATGCGCCATCTCCGGATGCGCGGCCCAGCGCGCCAGTTGCACGCATGCCGCCTCCAGCACCCAGCTGCCGAGCGCGAGAATCAGCCCGGACTCCTCGGCCACCGGAATAAAATCGGCCGGCATCACGATGCCGCGTTGCGGATGCCGCCAGCGCACCAGCGCCTCGACACCAGTGATCCGCGAGGCGTCGATCTGCGCCTCATAGTGCAGCAGGAACTGATTCTCTTCAATGGCGGTGCGCAAGCCCGCATCCAGCGCCGCGCGCGCCATGACCACGGTCTGCATCTCCGGATCGAACAGCCGCACGGCATTGCGCCCGCGTTCCTTCGACTTGTACATCGCGAGGTCGGCCTGCTTCAGCAACTCGTCGATCGATGCCTGATGCCCCTGGAACACCGTCGCGCCGACACTCGCGGTACTGCGGTACTCGACCTCGCCGAGTTGATACGGGTCGCCCAGCATCGCGAGAATCTTCTCGCCGAGCGCTTCGGTTTCCTTGGCGGCCTGGCACGGGTCCGCGTGCAGATTGCTCAGCACCATCACGAATTCGTCGCCGCCCACCCGCGCCACCGTGTCGGTCGCACGCACGCTCACCGCGAGACGGTGCGCGACCTGCTGCAGCAGCAGATCGCCCTTGTCGTGACCCAAGGTATCGTTCAGCGTCTTGAAGTGATCCAGATCGATGAACAGCAACGCGCCGCACGCATCGCTGCGGGCGCTCGCGGTCATCGCCTGCTTCAGCCGTTCGAGCAGCAACGTGCGGTTCGGCAGACGCGTGAGCGCGTCGTAGAACGCCAGTTCCTTGATGCGCTCCTCGGCGATCTTGCGCTCGGTGATGTCGTGGTGCGTGCAGACGTAGTGACTGACGATGCCGTTCTCGCCCATCACCGCGGAAATGGTCAGCCACTTCGGATAGACCTCGCCGTTCTTGCGGCGGTCCCAGATCTCGCCCTGCCAGCCGCCGGAACGATGAATCGATTCCCACATCTTGCGGTAGAACGCCGCGTCGTGACGGTCCGAGCGCAACACCTGCGGCGTCTTGCCGACGATTTCGGCGGCGCTGTAGCCGGTGCATTCGGTGAAGGCCGAATTCACGCGCAGGATCCGGGCGCCGAAGTCGGTGATCATCATCGGTTCCATCGAATCGAACGCGACGGCGGCGATCCGCAGTTCCGCTTCCGCCTGCTTGCGTTCGGTGATGTCCCGGCCGCTGGTGCGAACGCCGATGCAATCGCCGTGCGAATCGCTGATCGGCACCCAGGACACCGACAGCCAGACCAGCGTGCCATCCTTGCGCACGCAACGAAACTCGAGATCGTCGCCACGATAGCCGCGCAATCCGCGCTGAAGTTCCGGCATGACGCGCGGCAGATCCGCCGGATGAATCACGGTGCCGGCAAAGTCCGGCATGGCCATGCATTCGTCGACGCTAAAGCCGATGTACTTCGCCACCGACGAATTGATCCAGCGCGGCTTGCTGTCCGTGCCCCACCAGACCTCCCAGTTCACCGTGCAGTCGGCGATCGCGCGGAACTTCTCCTCGTTCTCGCGCAGCTCGCGCGTCATCGACGAAGCGAGCCGCAACGCACGGCCGTGGCCGGTCATCATGAGCCAGGTGAGCAGCGCCAGCAGCAGGCTCAGGCCCGTGCCGGTCGCGGCGATCTGCAACGCCGCGTTGCGGCCGAAGCGGGCCTTGAAGTCGTCGTGGGCGGTCATCGACAGGGTCCAGTCGTGGCCGCCGACGACCAGATACTCGTTGGCCGTGATGTCCGTGGGCAGATGCGTCGCCGCATCGGGTGTTCTGTGCAACAGCGCCGCTGACGACGGCTCGACGCCGTCGTAGATCGCGAGCGACAGACCCGGCGGCTGCTCGCCATACAGACTCGCGACGACGTCGTGCATGCGGAACGACGCGTAGACCCAGCCAAGCAGATTCGCGCGGCGCTGCGCGACCGTCTCCTGCGACTGCCCGCGCGCGTACACCGGCAGGTACATGATGAAACCGGGCCGCGCGTTCGGCCCCGTATCCACCACCAGATTGACCTTGCCGGACACGGTCGCCATGCCGGAGTCGCGCGCCTGTTCCATCGCGCGCCGCCGCACCGGATCGGCCCACGCATCGAAACCCGGCGGCACGCGGTTCAAGCCGACCGACGGCGCGCGCTGGATCACCGGCGCGTAGTTATCGCGTGAACCTTCGGGCAGGATCGTGTAGTCGCGCAGCCCTTGCCGGTGCATTTCGTCGATGTGGTCGCTGCGGCTCGCCGCCGGCACCCACGCGACGAGGCCGATGGCCTGGATGCCGGAGAAGTTCGAGTCGAGATTCAGCGTGTCGACGTAGTCGCGAAAGTGGCCGCGATCCAGTTCGCCCTCGGCGGCGAACAGGCTCTGCACGCCACGCAACAGCAATTCGTAGGTGCCCATGCGCTGCTCGATACGGCTCACCGCGTCGCCCAGCGTGAAATTGAATTGCGTGAGCAGTTCGTGACGCGCGGCCTCGCGCTCGTGGTCCCACAGCACCCACGTCACGCTCAACGCCGCCGACAACACCAGCAGCGGCAGCAGGGCAATCCGCGCCCAACTCACGGCGGCGTCGGGAAATCGACCATCGCATCGGCGAGGTCGGGTTTGAAGTACTTCTGGAACAGACGCCGCACCGTGCCGTCCGCACGCATCTGATCGACCAGCGCACGCCATTTTTCCCGCTGCTCGGGCGGCAGCGCCTTCTTCGACATGATCAGGCCGTGCGGCACCGAGGGGTCGTCGAAGGCCACGATCGTGGTGACGTCGCGGATTTTCTTCTCGTCGATTGCAGGGTAATCGAAAGGCTCGATGATCATGCCTTGAATGCGCCGCAGGATCAGCGCCTGATACAGCGGATCGAGACCGCCGGCCTGGCTCACGCGGTTCTGCGCGGCCAGCGAGTCGACGAGGCGGTTGGCGGATTCGCTGTAGCGGAAGCTGCGGATCACGCCGAGCTGGAACTGCCGGTTGCGTTCGAAGTCGGCCGGTTTCTGGATGCCCGCGTCCTTGCGGACCAGCAGATAGTATTTGTCGCTGAAGTACCAGGCGAAGTCCGCGTACTGGTTACGCTCGTCGTTGGCGATGCCCGAGAGGCTGAAGTCGAGCGCGCCGGATTCGATCAGCTTCCAGATCCTGGCCCGCGACATCAGGCTCACGCGGATATGGCAGCCGCTGCGGCGCGTCAGCTCCTCGGCGAAATCCTTGTCGATGCCGCTGTCGGTATCCACCGAATAGAGCAGGCCGTGGTCGTGTAGCGCGAGCGTAAAGGTACGCGTGCAGTCCGGGCCCGCGGCAAAAGCGCCGTGCAAGCAGCACAGCGCTAACAGCAGGCCGCCCAGGCCTTGTCGAATCACAGTGTCTCCATCGTGCGGAAGTGGCTTGATAACGCGTTCGAACCGGGACTCGCTTCACGTAGTATCGGCAACGCGTTACCGTTCTTGAGCAGCGGTCGTATTTTGGCAGGGAACTTTATTGGTTTGTATTGTTTGCGGTGGATTTTTGTGCGGAAGAGGACATCGCGGGCCTGATTCAGGGGGGTGTTCAAGCCGATGCGGGCCGATGCGGGCACGTGCAGGCTTATCCGGCTTTGTCCGCTTTGTCCGTATTTCCACCGCCGTCCGCCAACGCCAGGAGAAACACCCATGACCGGCCCCGCGCTTCCCGCATCCGACTTTCGCCGTCAACGCCGCGCCGGCATCGCCGGTATCGCCGTCGCCTCGCTGCTCGCCGTCGTGCTCTGGCTCGGCATCGAGCGCGGCATGGCCCCGTTGCCGGGCATGGACAGCCTCGGCGCACGCATGCTCGTCACACTCAAATGCTTTTGCGTCGCCGTGCTGTTCAGTGTCGTGACCGGCGTCGAGGCGGTCGCGCACGAGCGGCTGACCTCGCCTGCCTTCGACCCGCTGGCGGGCTTCGAAACTCGCAGATTGCGAATCAACCAGCGCTACCTGCAGAACACGGTCGAGCAGATCATCGTCTTCGCCGCGGCGCTGTTCGGCCTGGCCGCGTACTGTGCCGACGGTTCGTCGATGCGCGCGGTGGTCGCGACGACAGTCGTCTGGATCGTGGCGCGCGCCGCATTCTGGCTCGGCTATCAACGCAGCGCCGCGTTACGCGGTCTCGGCGCACCCGGCATGGCGCTGAGCATGATCGTGCTGCTGTACGTGGCGAGCCGTTTCGGTGATGAACTCGCGGGGACGGCCGGCGCGATTGCGCCGCTCGCGCTGTTTTTCGCCATCGAGGCGGTGTTGTTCGTGGGGACGCGGCCGCAGAAAACCGGATGACGCCTGTGAAAGGCAGCGTCATGTCGATCGGCGCGCGCCCCGCTTGCGTCTATAGCCGGAACACCGTCACCGCCGCGTGCAGTTTCGCGGCCTGATCGTCCAGCGATTGCGCGGCCGCGGCCGCCTGCTCGACGAGCGCCGCGTTCTGCTGCGTCACCTCGTCCATCTGCGTGACGGCCTGGCCGACCTGATCGATGCCCTTGCTCTGCTCGTCCGACGCCGCGGCGATCTCGCCCATGATGTCGGTCACGCGCGTCACGGCGGCGATGATGTCGCGCATCGTCGTGCCGGCCTGTCCCACCAGATCCGTCCCGACGTTCACGTGCGTGGCCGATGCGTTGATCAGATCCTTGATCTCCTTCGCGGCCGATGCCGAACGCTGCGCGAGCGTGCGCACCTCGCCGGCCACGACGGCAAACCCGCGGCCCTGCTCGCCGGCGCGCGCCGCTTCGACCGCGGCATTCAGCGCGAGAATATTGGTCTGAAACGCAATCCCGTCGATGATGCCAATGATGTCGGCGATCTTCGACGAACTCGCGCTGATCTCGCTCATCGTCTCCACGACGTTCGTGACGACCTCGCTGCCGTGCCCCGCGATGTCGGACGCGTTCGCCGCGAGGCCGCTCGCCTGGCGCGCGTTTTCCGCGTTCTGCCGCACGGTGCCGGTCAACTGCTCCATGCTGGCCGCGGTTTCCTGCAACGACGCCGCCTGCTCTTCCGTGCGCGACGACAGATCGGTATTGCCCGACGCGATTTCCTTCGACGCCGTGCTCACCGACGTCACCGACTCCCGCACTTCCGTCATCACCGCCTGGATACGGTCCATCAACTGATTGAACGCGGTGGCGGTCTGGCCGATTTCATCCTTGCTGTAGGCCGGCGCGCGCAAGGTCATATCGAGCGACTGGCTCGCCTGCTGCAACGTGCCCTGAATGCCGGACAACGCCGTCTGGATCGAACGCGACAGCACCATGATCCAGCCGACCACCAGCGCGAGCACCGCCAGCATGACCGCGATCACCGTGCGCACCGCCGTCGCGCTCGTGCGGGTCGCGGCTTCGTTGCGCTGTTCCGCCTGACTGTTGGCCTCTTCGATAATCTGTTCGATCGACGCCTGCAGCGGCTGGAATTCCGCGTGATAGAGCGCGGTGACCTGCTCGTTCGCCGCCTTCGAATCGTGCGCCGCGAGGTCGATCAATTGCCGCGACTTGCGATCGTACGAATTCCATGCGGCCACCACCTTGCTGAAACGGTCCTGCTGTTCGGACGAATCGAATAACGGCAGAATGACGCTCGACCACTTCGCGACATTTCCTTCGGCATCCGAAAATACTTTCTTCGTATCGTCGGTGGTGGGATCGAGTTCGATGGTCGATAACGCACTGCCCTTGATATCCGCCAGACCGCGCGCCTGCTTTTCCAACCGGTGCGAGGCAGCCTGCGCGCCGTTGACCGAACTGAATCCGATCGATGTCACGACCGTGCCGAATCCAATGGCAAGCAGCGTGACCAGCATGAGCAAGCGGAGCTTCAATTTAATTGTCATAAGAATCGTCCCCCAAGTCCGAATATCTAAAACATGCTTTCGGCATAAATAGTGGGAAACTTGAGCCAAAGCGCCCTATGCAAACCCTTGGCCGGCGCCGGCTTTATGACGGCACATTACCAATCGAATTAACAAGCTCCATTGACGGCACAATTGAAAGCCTTACAACTTCTCGCGATTTAAATAACAAAAAGACACTTGTCATGTGCGCAGCGCTTTTCGAGAGCATCACATCACTGCCGCGCTTCGAGTTGCGGCCGGATCAAGGCCTCGAACCATTCGATAAACGCATTCAGGCGCCGCGATCGCTGGCGCCGGTGCGGATATAACAACGACACCGGCATGGCCGCCGCGCGAAAGTCCGGCATCACCTCGACGAGTTCGCCGCGGTCGAGTAGATGCTGCACGTCGAAGCGCGGAATCTGGATCAAGCCGACACCCGACAGACAGCACGCGATATAACTCTCGGCGTTATTGACCACCACTTGCGACGCGACAGGCACGCTGTGGAGTTCACTGTCGGCAGCGAATTCCCACGGTTGTTCACGCGCGGTCGTCGGCGATGCATAGCCGACCATCTCGTGCCCTTGCGCAAGATCGTCCGGCCGGCTCGGCCTGCCTTTGGCGCGCAGATAATCCGGACTCGCGCAATTGATCACCGCGAAATGGCCCAATGGATGCACGACCAGACTGCTGTCGTGCAAGTGCCCGACTCTCACGACGCAATCCACCCCTTCATGCACGAGATCGATTGCACGATCGGTCGACCCGAGTCCCAATTGCAAACGCGGATAGCGCCGCAAAAACGTGGGCAGCGCGGGGGCAATCAGGCGCCGCGCGATCCGGCTGGGCACATCCACGGTCAGACGGCCCGACACTTCCTTCTGGCGAGTCTGAAACAGCGAGAAGATATCTTCGACATCGCCGAGCAGCGGACGGACGCGATCGATCAGTTGTATTCCATCGGCGGTGAGTTGCACGCGCCGCGTCGTGCGGTGCAGAAGACGCGTCGCAAGGCTCGATTCGAGTTCCTGCACCGCAGCCGACACCGACGCACGCGGTAAATCCAAGGCATGGGCTGCCTTGATGAAACTGCCCATATCCGCGACCTGAACGAAAATGCGCAACTGGTCGAGCTTGTCCATCGGTCGATCCTTTTAATCCTCGGCGGGCGTCGCGGCCGCTGGTCGGCTACGATGCCCGCGTGACGGTAGGGCACGAAGTACTTCGTCGCGGCGTACTTCGTCGAAAATTACTTCGTCGTGTATCCGCCGTTGATCAGAATGGTTTGGCCCGTGATCCACCATCCGTCGCTCACCAGATGACGAATGAACGGCACCACGTCCTTGATGTCGGTCAGTCCGGTTTTGGAAAACGACGACAGTGCGGCCGCCGTCTTGTGATACGCAACGGCATCTTCGCCTTCGGCAGGATAGAAGAATGGCGTATCCATCGGACCCGGTCCGACTGCATTGACCGAAATGCCACGCTGACCGAATTCTTTCGACGCCGCGCGCGTGAAGTGTTCGACCGGCGCCTTGGTGCCCTCGTACGCTGCATAGAACGGCGTGAAGGCGCCGAGCAGCGACGTCACGAGCGTCACGACCTTGCCGTGATCGTTGACATTCTTCCCCGCTTCTTTCAGGAAGAAGAATGCCGATTTCGAATTGACCGCGGTCATTTCGTCGTATTCCGTCTCGCTGATTTCGACGAACGGTTTCTTGAGTACCTTGCCGACCGTATTGATCGCGATATCGGGTTTGCCGACGGCCGCGATCGTATCCGCGAACAACTTCTCGACCGCAGCCGCGCGGGTCAGATCCGCCTGGAACGCGACACTCTTCGCGCCCGCGGCTTCGATGGCAGCGACGGTTTCGTCGGCGGCGGCCTTGCTCGATGCACTGTTGTAATGAATAGCCACTGCAGCGGCGCCCTGCTGGGCCAGATCCCGCGCGATCAAGCCGCCCAGGTTCTTGGCACCGCCTGCGATCAGAACGACTTTCCCGTTGATTGAATGGTCAGCCATGGCACTCTCCGTGTGTGATTGGTCGGGAGTTCGAGTCTAATCGTCCAGCGCCGTTAGATCAGGCCTCGTTTTCTGGATAGATAATCCAGAGAATCCGACCAATGTCCATTGGCGCACCACGCTGGAGAACCTTAGCGAGCCGAGCTGTAGGTGGCAAGCCGATTTAACCATTGCGATGCGAGTACGCGTTATGAGGATTGTTTTTTCCGATCGAATCTACGCGACGCACGACAGAGGTTTAAAAGTCAGACAGAACCCCGCACGGCCCGGCCACCGACCTGCACCGCGCCACCATGTGTAAAGCGAGCTTCGAGCGTGCACGGTTGCCCCATCGCGTCGCCCTGCTGCAACGTGATGCTCCGTTCGAGCAACGATGCCAGTGCGCCCGCCGCGACACCCGTCGCGGGATCTTCGATGCGAGGATCGAGATGATTGAAATTCCGGCCGGCGTAGACATCGTCGTGCAGATGGCAATAGACATATAAACCCGACACGCCGTTTTCTTTTCCCCAACTCACGATAGCCGGAAGATCGGGACGCAATGCATCGAGTAAATTGCGGTCGCTCATTTCCACCAGAAGCTTCACGCTGCCGACGGACGCGAGTCTGGGTAGACCGATCAAATGCGTTGCATCGGTCGACAATAAACGCGCGACTTGCGCAACGTCGATGTTCAATGCCGGACATTGCTGCGCACTCACGTCGACGAAAATGTTCTGGCCAGCCCGCGACACATCGAGAACCTGCCGACGCATGCTCGTGACGAAGCGGGTTCGCTCGATCGACGGATTGCGTTCGAAGAACACCGCGCTCGCAGCAAGGGTGGCGTGCAGGCACAACGGACTGCGCATGTGCGGATAGAAGTAATCGAGTTGCGTCACGCCGGCGGCATCGGCATCGACGAATACGGTGGCCGCCGCGTTCTGCCGCTGCGCGAATGCCAGACGCTCCGCTTCATTCAACGACGAATGTTCGACCACGACGGCTGCATTGCCGTTGTCGTCATGACGGCCGAAACAAAGCATGCGGTGTGTGTTCATGGGCTGCCCATGTTGGATTAAGGAAAATTATCCTTCATTTCGAGGCGTAACTCGACCGTGAGCGAATTGCTCTCTAAAGCAGCGCCGGGATAGCTACAATTCGCCGTCACGAATCAAACGCGGCATGACCAGAATGACAAAAAACACCGATTCACCACTCGAACCACGCACGACTTCTTTCACACCGGCCTTCGCCCCGCGCATCGCCGCTCGCACCTCGCGCATTCGCGGCATGAGCGTCGCATTGCGCTTCTGCATCGGCGGATTGGCCATTCTGCTTGCCGGTTGCGATCTTCCGTTGCCCGACGACATCAAGCCGGCAGTCGAAAAATATCACCTGAATTCCGTCGCTTCGAGCGACCTGACCGCCGTCAACCTGTCGCGAGCGCTGACGCAGTTGTCCAGGGAATCCTGCAATCGCGATGCCATGGACGTGCTGGCCGTGCAACTCGGACGCATGGGATACCGGCGCGAAGCCGCGAACGCGTTGACTCAATTCGTCGATCAATGCGGCCGCGTGGACGGCTTCCTGAATGCGGCGGCGGATGATCTGATCGCGGTGAGCGATTATCGCGCAGCCATGGCCGTCGCCGATCGCCTCGTGCAACTCGATGCTATCAACCCGCAGTTCTACTTCATGCGAGGCCGGGCGCGGGAAGGAGCGCAAGACTACGAGAACGCGCTCGCGGACTATATGCAGGCGCTTGCACTTGTTCCGGATCTGTCGCAAGTCAACGGCGATCTGTTCGTCCGGGCTGCAGACATGCACGCGAAAGCCGGGCGCTACTGCGAGGCGATCAGCATGATCCGCATGTGGGCGTCCGCCGAACCCGGCCGCGCAACGCAGCCGCAGGCCGTTCAGCAGATCGCCGCCTATTCCGCTCATCAATCGTGTCCATCCACGTACGCTACAGGTGACGATACGTTCCCGCGCCAGCCGGGCAAGACGATTCGCGTGAAAGCGCTTGTCAATGGCGTGAGCGGGACATTTATCGTCGACACCGGCGCGACCTACGCGCTATTGACGCGCCGCTTCGCACAACGCGCGCAAGTGTCGGTCGACAGGGCGAGCAAGATTCAGATGACGACCGTGAATGGCCAACGGCAAGCGTTATTGACATCGGCCACGTCGATCAAGGTAGGACGCGCCGAGGCTCAGCACGTGGAACTGACGGTGGATGGTGCAGAGGCGTCCTCGCTGGGAGACGGAGTGGATGGCTTGTTGGGACAGTCCTTCCTGTCACGCTTCAAAACCGAATTCACGCCGACGCGCTGGTCGATTCGCCCGGCCGGGCTGAAGGGCTGATTCACGGCGCAGGCGCCGGCATGAACGTGAACGATCGCGTCGCGACAAACGACCCCGACACCTCGCCCGAGAACACCTGGCCGCCGTCGATAGTCAGCTTCATCACCGGCGCGCCGGGTTTGAGGTTCAGATTGCGCAGCGACACCCAGAACGTATCCGGCCGCGTCGACGAATCGAAGTAATACACGAGGTTCTTCTGATCGGACACGGTGCGCCAGATCGTCGACGATAAATTCGGCTGATCCGGCGTCGAAATGCCCAACGGCACGCTGACCGAACGCATCACGCTCATCACGCCGGCCACGGCCTGAAACGCGTACGACCGGTTCGGCACCCCGGCGATGTAGTTCGGATCGAGTTGCTTCGGAATGGCGTCGAGCAGGAACGACGCGCGCACGAAACGATCGGCCGCGCGGTTCGTGCCCGGCAGAAATGTCAGGCCGCCCACGCCCTTCCAATACGTATCCAGTGCCAGCTGCTCGCTGTAGATCGGCGAATTCGTCATGATCCTGAACGCCTTGCCGTGGTGAATCACCAGCTTGCCGTCGAGATATTCGAGAATCGCGGAATCGCCTTGCGCGTCGGAGAGCGACAGATGAATCGTCAACGGTTTGCCGTTCGGCAGCGGTGGCGCAATGATCCGGAAAGGCTCGCGGCCCAACACGTCGATCGCCTGCGCGACGGTGGCGAAATTGTCGAGCGCGTATTGCGCCCACAGGCTGATCGACATCGGCGCACGTTGCGGGTCTGGCTTGCCGTAGTCGGTTTCGGACAGATACAACGCGTTCGCAACGAGCCCGCGTTCGTTCATGCCGTCCACACTGCCGATCTCGTAGCCCGAGACCACCACGCTGCCGTATTTCGACGTCCAGCGCGGCGAGCGCGGACCCGCCGCGCCATTGCGTTCGATACCCGCCGGAAACACCCATAGATTGGAGCGCATGTCCTCGGACCAGTCCATCGACCGTCCGGTGATGACGAGACCTTCGTCGCCCGTGTAGAGCACACGGGTACAACTCTGCGCAGGGTCGGCGGTCAATACGGAAAGCGCCGTGAGCATGATGAAAACACTACAGGAAATCGCGGCACGCAGGGAGACGGCAAAGCGGGTCATGAGGTTCTCCAATGCTTTTCAGTGCTTCACGAGCAGATAGGGACCGGCGCGAGCCCCGATTGTCGCGAATTCCATCGGCGTGAACAACCGCTCGTTGCGAGAGGTTGCGAGAGGTTGCGATAAGGTCGAGAAGGTCGAGAAGGTCGATAAGCTCGGGAAGCTCGACAAGCGGCCCACCATCCCTCAAGACCATCTGTAGCGGTGATCCAACGACCGATCTGTATCTGCCGCCCACCGCATCGAATCGTTAAAGTCGAACACCACGCCCCCGCCCCGAATAGCGGTGGGGCGGACACAACGATCAGATCAGGAGTTCACCAGTCATGCAGATGACAGGCTTTCCATTCGGCGTGACGGACTGGGACACCGTCGAGGAAACGGAGCATCGTGGCGAACAAGGTGTCGCGCGCTGGCGCACCCGCACGTTCGGCGCGATCCGCGTGCGGCGCGTCGACTATTCGGCCGGCTATCTCGCCGATCATTGGTGCGTGAAGGGCCACATTCTGCTGTGCGTCGAAGGCGAACTCGACACCGAGCTGCAAGACGGACGCCGCTTCACGTTGAAACCCGGCATGAGCTATCAGGTGGCGGACAACGCGGAACCCCATCGCTCTTCGACGGCGATGGGCGCCACCTTGTTCATCGTCGACTAGTGATCGATGAGGCGACGATCGGATCAGCTCGCCGAGCCCTTCACCGCCGCGCATGCCAGCATCGCCTCGCCGATCACCTGCTCGCCGCGCCCGACGAGCGCTTCGCCGGCGCCCTGAATGTCGCGCACTTCCTTGTTCTGGCCGAGCTTGATCTTGCCGGTAAGGCGCGTGATTTCGATCTCGATGCCGACGATCGCCTTGAGCATCGTATCGATGAAATCCGCGGGACTGTCCGTCATTTTCCACGGTTGCGGCAGCGACGCCTCATGCGCGCGCGTCAGCCGCGCCACCAGTCCGCGAACGTAGCGCTCGTCGTCGTGAATGGTGATACGGCCGTGCGCATGCACCACGCGGTAATTCCATGTCGGCACCTGCTTGTGAAACTCGTGCTTGCTCGGATACCACGTCGGCGAAATATACGCGTCGCCCGCGCGGAACACGACGAGGACTTCGTCGCCGTCGCTCAGGTCCTGCCAGAGCGGATTGGCGCGCGCCACATGGGCCTTGAGGACGCCGTGCGCTTTCTCGCCGGGATGCAATTCGAACGGAACGTGATTGGCATCCATGCCGTTCCTGCCGTGCGAAAACAGAATGCCGAGCGGATTTTCCGTGATGAGGCCATGCAGCACGTCGGCGCGCGGTTCGTCGAAATGAGTCGGTACGTACATAAAGGCTCCGTTATTGGCTCCGATTGAACGGGCGATGGATTGGCCGGGGACAGCAGATTCTCGCGTTAAACTGGTTTGGCTGGTAGAGCCAGTTTCATGCAATTTCCTTGGACCAGAAAATCATGGCCAGAACGCCCGCCATCGTCGAACTTCCCGCCATCGGCCCGCTGGATCGCGCCGCCGGCCAGCTTGGCCGGCAACTTGCGCAGGCGCTGCGCGACGCGGTCAATCGCGGCGACCTGAAGCCCGGCGAGCTGCTGCCGTCCAGCCGCGCGCTCGCCGCGTCGTTGCATATTGCGCGCGGCACCGTGATCGAAGCGTTCGATCAGCTGATCGATGAGGGCTTTCTGGTCTCGCAGCCGCGCGCGGGCACGCGCGTCGCCCGATCGCTGACGCCGCCCGCCGCCACGGCGAGCCGCCGCGCCGCCGCCGAACCCGCTCCGCTGACCGAACGCGCCCGCCTGTTCGCGCAGATCGCGCGGCAGTTTTCGGTGCTGCCGGCGGCGCCGTTCGCCGTCTCCGTCCCCACGGGCCCCGCCGCGCCCGACGACGTCTGGCGCCGCCTCGGCAACCGCCTGCGCGCCCGCGGCGCCGGCGCACCGGCAGGTTATGGCGATCCGCAAGGCGCGCGGCCGCTGCGCGAAGCCATCGCCGGTTACGTCAGAAGGTCGCGCTCGGTCCGCTGCGAAGCCGATCAGGTGATCATTACCAGCGGCACGCAACAAGGCCTTTATCTGTCGTGCCAGGTCCTGCTCGATGCCGGCGACTCGGCGTGGGTCGAAGACCCGGCGTATCGCGGCATCACCGCGATTCTCGACAGCACCGGCCGCCCGGAGCGTATGGTCCGCGTGCCCGTGGATGCCGAGGGCCTGAACGTCGACGCCGGTATCGCGCTGAACCGCAACGCACGCGCCGCCTTCGTCACATCGTCTCACCAATACCCGCTCGGCATGCCGATGAGCACGGCCCGACGCAACGCGCTGCTCGCATGGGCCCGTTCGGCCAATGCGTGGGTCGTCGAGGACGATTACGACAGCGAGATGCGCTACGCCGGCCATCCGTTTCCGTCGTTGCAGGGGCAGGACCCGGAACGCGTGGTGTACCTCGGCACCTTCAGCAAGATTCTGTTCCCGTCCCTGCGGCTCGGGTACGCGATCGTGCCGAGGAATCTCGTCGACGCGTTCTGCGGCGCGCGCGTGCTGATGGATCGCCACCCGCCGAATGCCGATCAGCACGTGCTCGCCGCATTCATCGCCGAAGGCCATCTGGAGCGCCATATCCGGCGCATTCGCGGCGTGTACGCGGAGCGCCGCGCGTGCATCATCGAAACGGTCGGGCGCGTGCTGCCGCGCGAGCTCGCGTGGTTACAGCCTTGCGATCAAGGCATGCACATGGTGTTGTGGCTGGGCGGCGGCGTCGACGATAAAGCGGTGGCCGCGCTCGCGGTGCAAAGCGGCGTCGCCGTGCGCGCGGTGTCGCCGATGTATGCGAACGGAAAGGGGCCGGCGGGTTTGATCCTGGGGCTGGGCGGCTTCACCGACGAACAGATCGAGATCGCGACCCATCGTCTCGCCGCCTGTATCACGGCCTGTATAGCAACCACGCCCGCAGCGGCGCCTGGCGCCGTGCGCGACTCGGCAACGGCTCGGCCGGGCACAGATCAAACGGCCGCAACCCGATCGGTAAAGAAACCCGCACGTCGCGAAGCGGACGCAAAACGCCGTACATCCCCGCCTATTTGACTTTTTTCCCCGCCGCCGCCGACGCGAAATACAGACGCACAAGCTCGCGCACCTCGGCGAGCAGCACGGCCCGCATGGCGGGCTCTTCGGTGGCGCTGTTGATCACGCTCTTGATCATGGGCAGCAGCACCGTCGCCATGGCTTTCGACCTGCTTGCGCTCAGCCCGGCAATCGCCTTGCGCAGAATATCCGCGACGCCTCCGCGTACCGCCTCGCGAAACTGCACGCGCAGCGCCGCGCTGCCGCCGCGCGCATCGACCAGCGCGACCGCGAAACTGCGCTGCGCTTGCAGCACCAGCATGAAGTCGACGAACGCGTCGGCCACGCTGTCGAGCGTCATGTCGGGCACCTGCTGCGCCAACTCGGCGAGGCCGTGCCTGACGTGCTGCGCGTAACGCAACAGTAAGGCGTCGGCCAGCGCTTCTTTCGACGGGAAAAACCGGTAGAGCGAACCGATCGCGGTGCCGGAGCGGGCTGCGATTTCGGTCATGGTCGCCGCGTCGTAGCCTTTCTCCGTGAAGACCTCGACCCCGGCGTCCATGATCGCGGCGACGCGCTGACGTCCGCGCTCCCTTTTGGGTTCGGCGGCCCGCGTGGAGTCGGCGGAAGGTTTGGGCGAGATCATGATGACCAATCCGGTAAGCGAGGATTTGATAGGATTTCCTCGCATATTATCACGATCTAGCTCCCGCCATTATCCGGCCACTTTCACCCAGTGATACTTGTAACAACACCTCGCCACGTTTCTGGCATTTGACTTATGCGAGGGTCGCCTCTACTATATTTTGCGAGACCATCCTCGCAAAACGCATGTCCGCTCGAACGATCGAGCCGCAGCGGTTGCGATCCTTCGTTCCCATCCCCTTCGAGGTGAACCCATGCAGCAGGTCTGGTTGTTTTTCGCCGGGGCGCTTTTGTGCAATTGCGTCCCCCATCTGGTTGCCGGATTACAAGGGCTCCCGTTTCCGACGCCGTTCGCGAAGCCGCGCGGCATCGGCAACTCGTCGCCGCTCGTCAATGTGCTGTGGGGATTCGCCAATCTCGCCGTCGGCCTGTTGATCGCCGCGCGTCACGCGAGCATGGCCGACGCCGGTCCCGATGCGGCGGCCTTGCTGGCCGGCGGACTCGCCATCGGCATCTTCATGGCGCTCCATTTCGGCAAGGTGCAACGCGAGAGACAAGGTCACTGAAAGGCTCGCTGAAATTCGCTGCCTCTTTCACGGACGCCGCGCTATCTGCTAGACTGCGTCCTGCATCCAGAGTTAGTACCGAACGGTACAAACGCCAACCTGCCTCCCCGGGCAAGGTGGTTGCCTCAAGGCGATGCGGCCGATAGTCGGCAACGAAGCGGGAGCGGCACGAGCGGCACCGGTTCGAATTTAATTTTTTCCGGAGTCGCCATGGATCAGGAATTCGCGTCATCCCCCGCCCTCAAGCCGGAAGACAACTGGTCACACTGTCTGCCCGGCTTTCGCCTGACCCACACGCTGCATCTCGTCTCCGACGTCAATCTCGACGTCGTGTCACGCGCCGCCGCGCATCTGAAGGAACAGCACGCACCCGTCCATCATTGGGCCGTGGTCAAGCGCGGCACCGTTCTCGAACAACGTATCGATCTCGACGACATCAGCGAGCAACAGGCTCGGGTGCTGCGCGAACATCTGCTGACGCTGAAGGACGTGCTGCGCGTGCGCCTCGAACACCGCTTCGTGCGGCGGGAAACGGACGCGGCGGGCACGGCGGGCACGGCTTCGTAGCCGGCCGCGCGACGCCAGGTCATTCCGGCGTCATGTCACGGCAAGGCGGCCGTCGCGAGCACCGGGCTACGCGCCGTTCGAGGGCTCGGGTGCTCGCGGGCGGTTGACCAGGGTCACCAGCACATAGCTCATGACGGTCAGCATGAACCACGATCCGAGCTTACCGGCCGACACCATCGACCACCCTTGCATCTGACCTGGATACAGCCACGCGTGGCTGAAGGTACCGATGTTCTCGGCCAGCCAGATAAACAGCGCGATCAGAAAGAAGCCCAGCAGCAACGGCATGCGGTGATAGACCGTGCCGATGCGGAAATACACCTGGCAGCGCCGGAACGCGAGCGCCACGCAGGCCATCAACAGATAGCGGCAATCGAACCAGTAGTGATGCAGAAAGAAGTTGGCATAGATCGCCGCCGACAAAGCCAGCGTCACTTTCAGCGATGGATGCCCGGTAAACCGCTGGTCGAACTCGCGGCACGCACGCGTGATGTAACTCCCGACCGACGCATACATGAACCCGCTGAACAACGGCACCCCGCCGATGCGCAGATACGCGGCCTCCGGATACACCCACGACCCCACCGCTGTCTTGAACAACTCCATGCCCGTGCCCGCGATGTGGAACAGCAGAATCACCTTGACCTCGTCCCACTCCTCCAGCTTGAACCAGACGAGCAGTATCTGGATCACGATCGCCGAGAGCGTCAACGCGTCGTAACGCGGCAGCGCGGCGTGCGCCGGGTACCAGAAATGCGTGCCGATCAGCAAGGCGACCATCAGGCCGCCGAACAGGCACACCCACGCCTGCTTGATGCCGAACACCATGAACGTGTGCAGCCACGACGGCCAGCGCTCCGAGCGATCGGCCGCGCGTAGAACGCCTGCGATCAGCGCGTCGAGACGACGGCTGCCTGCGTTGACTTTGACTCCGGTTTCCAGTTGCATCGTCGATATCGGTTGTTCTGCTTGTTCCTGTTCGCACAGACTCGCGTGCCGCGCCGCACCCCGACGGTTCCCGCTACACTCACGCGATCATCGCGCAGTCTATGCGAGGAAAGCCAAATCAGCGAGCGCGCGCCATCGCGCAGAGGGACAGTCCGGCATGCATACGGCATCATCCAATCACGCACCGAATCACACATCCAATCACGACGTGCCCACTCACGCCATGGCCGCCGCGCCGCGCAACGCGGCCCTGCATCGCGCGATGGCCGACGCGTCGCGCGCCGGGGGCGACGAACTCGGCGCGCTCGCGCACCTGATCGCCGCGCAGACGCTGGACGCCTACGCGGCCAACCTGCCCGATGCGAGCACCGCCAGCCTGTGCGACGTCGCCACGGGTTACATGATGAAAGCCGACCATGACCGCGCCGCGTACTGGTACGGGCTCGTGCTCGCGCTGGACCCCAAGGTCGCGATCGCGCATCTGAACCTGGCCGCGATTCACGCGGACGCGGGCGAACTCGCCGAGGCCGACGCTTGCCGGTCGCGCGCCTATGCACTGCAGCGCGTGTACGTCGAACGGGTCGGCTCGCCCGCGTTCGACGTGCTGATTCTGTGCGCGGGCAGCGGCATCGGCAACGTGCCGTTCGACGCGCTGTTCCCCACCACCGTCTGCGGCCGCATCAAATATGCGATCGACCACGCGCGCGACGAGGAAGACGCGCAGCTTCCGCACTACGACCTCGTGTTCAACGCGATCGGCGATGCCGACGTCGCGGCGCCGCTCGCCGCGCGGCTCGAACGCTTCGCCGCGCGCTGCGAGCGGCCGCTGCTCAATCCGCCCGCGAGCGTGGCGAGAACCTTCCGTCACGATCTCGGCGCGTTGCTCGCGGGTCTCGACGACGTCGCCGTCGCGCCTTGCGTGCGCGGCGAGGCGTTAGCCGGGCTGCCCGCCTCGCGCGACGAACTCGCGCGGCGCCTTGCCGAGGGCGGCGTGTCGTTTCCTCTGCTGGCCCGCCCAACCGCCACGCACGGCGGGGCCGGCGTGATCCGCTGCGAGTCGCCGGCGGCGCTGGAAGCGCGCCCCGATGCGCTCGCAGGTCCGCACTATCTGACGAGCTTCGTCGACTACCGGTCGGCGGACGGCTTCTACCGCAAGTACCGGGCGATTTTCGTGGACCGGCAACCGTTCCCGTATCACCTGGCGATTTCGCCGGACTGGATGGTCCATTACTTCTCCGCCGACATGGAACGCCACGCGTGGAAACTCGACGAAGAGGAGCGCTTTCTCGCCGATGCGCGCGCCGCACTCGGCGAGCGCGCGTGGGACGCCGTGGCGGCCATCGGCAGGAAGCTCGACCTCGACTACGGCGGCGTGGATTTCACGCTGCTGCCGGACGGCCGCGTTTTCGTGTTCGAGGCCAACGCGACCATGCTCACGCACTACGAGCGCAACGGCGGCCCGCTCGCGCACAAGAATCGCCATATCGAACGCATCTTTGCCGCGTTCGGCGCGCTACAGGCCAGCCGCGTCGGCGGCACGAGGTAGACAGCAGGTAAGATGGCGCTTCTTCCTGGCCAATGCCGCGCCCCATCATCACGCGGCCCGCAAAAGAACAATTCCAACCGATCATGCCGCACCCGAAGCACAAGCCGACCGACCGCGCACCGCAGTGGCGAATATTGTTGTCGATATTGCCGCCATTGCCGCGCTCACCCTTGATCACAGCCGCCGCCTGCGCCGCCGCGCTGCTCTGCGCATCCGGCGCGGCGCGGGCCGACTGCATCGACGACGCAGCCGCGTTCCAGCACGTCAACGTGAGTTTGATGCGCGGCATCGCGCAGGTCGAATCGGGCATGCAGCCCAATCGCGTCAATACCAACAGCAACGGCACGACGGATATCGGCCTGATGCAGATCAACAGCTCGTGGCTGCCGGTGCTCGCGCGCGAGGGCATCACCGAGCAGAGCCTGTTCGATCCCTGCACCAATGCGTACGTCGGCGCGTGGATCCTGTCGGAAAACATTCGCCAGTTCGGGCCGAACTGGAATGCGGTCGGCGCCTATAACGCGGCCTCGCCGGACAAGCGTTTGAGCTACGCACGCAAGGTCTATGATGCGGTTCAATCCATTTCGGCTTCACCGGATTCCTCCATGCCTATTCTTCCGCCCTCCTTCACGCCGCCGCAGACCTACAGTCCTTTCACGAGCCTCGAAGTGACGCCCGTGCAGACGACCGGCCGGCCCCGTGCCGGTACGCCGGCCGGCATGCCGTCGGGGGTGCCGGCCGGGGTGCCGTCGGCGACGAACGCGTCCAGCTCGACGATTGCCGCATCCGCCGCGTACAACTTCGGCTGGACGGTCACCGGCGCGGATCAGGCGAAGCCGGTGCAGGTGTTCGACGACGGCGCCAAGGTGTTCGTCCAGTTCATCGATATGAAGCACATTCCGGCGATCTTCGCGGAGACGCCGAACGGGCGCGTGCTGCTGCGCTGGGATCTGCAGTTCCCGTATGCGGTGATCGCGCGTGCCGAGCAGACGCTGATCTTTCAGAGCGGTACGTTCGAAGCGCGCGCCGTGCGCACGCCGGGCACGGCGCAGGCGTCGGCACTGACGGGGAATGCGGGGGCCGCGACGGCCGCGTCGAAATCGGCCGCGAATGCCACGGCGACTGCTAACTCGACGGCGACTGCGACAGCTTCCTCCACCGCGCCGAAACCTCGCGACGACAAGGCAGCCCGCGCCGCCGCCACCGACGCGATGTGGTACATCAACCTGCCGGCGACGGGCCGGCCCCAGACCGACACGCGTCAACCCGCCGCTCAGCTTGCGCCTCAACCCGCACCGCAGGCCGCCCAGGCCATGCAGACGGTTGCGCAACCGCCCGCTCCCACGCCGCCGGCCGCCGCGCCGCAGAAAGCGAAACCCGCGCCGAGCACCGACGCGCTCTGGTACATCAACACGAAGTAAAACCTGAATCGCATTGCGATGAGCAATGCATAGCAGGCGCGAGATCAGGAAGCACCGCGAGAAAGCACCGCCGCAAAGCACCGAGCCGGGCAGCGTTTATACCGGGATCATCGCTTGCCTTGTTGCGGTCGAGCATCGCGGAAACAATGGGACGACTTTGACTCCCATTCTTCTCTCGCCATGAAAATCGCTATTCTCCCGGGCGACGGCATCGGCACGGAAATCGTCGCCGAAGCCGTCAAGGTGCTGAACGTCCTCGATCTCGACTTCGAAACCGGCTACGCGCCGGTGGGTGGCGTGGCCTACGCGGCGCACGGTCATCCGTTGCCGGAGGCCACGCTGACACTCGCGAAGCAGGCCGACGCGGTGCTGTTCGGCGCGGTCGGCGACTGGCGCTACGATCATCTGGCGCGCGCGCTGCGTCCCGAGCAGGCGATTCTCGGCCTGCGCAGACATCTGGGCCTGTTCGCCAATCTGCGCCCCGCGATCTGTCACGAGCAACTGGCCGGCGCGTCGAGCCTGAAGCCGGAACTGGTCGCCGGCCTCGACATCCTGATCATCCGCGACTCGACCGGGGACGTGTACTTCGGCGAGCCGCGCGGACGACGCGTCGCCACCGACGGTCATTTCCCCGGCCAGGACGAAGGCTACGACACGATGCGCTATTCGCGGCCCGAGGTGGAGCGCGTCGCGCACGTCGCGTTCGAGGCCGCGCGCCGCCGCAACCGGCGCGTGACCAGCGTCGACAAGGCGAACGTGCTGGAGACCTCGCAGTTCTGGCGCGACGTGATGACCGACGTCGGCAGGCAGTATCCGGACGTGGCGCTCGACCACATGTACGTCGACAACGCGGCGATGCAACTGGTGAAGGCGCCGAAGAATTTCGACGTGATCGTCACCGGCAATCTGTTCGGCGACATTCTCAGCGACGAAGCGGCGATGCTGACCGGCTCCATCGGCATGCTGCCGTCGGCGACGCTCAACGCGAGCAAGCAGGGGCTGTACGAACCGAGTCACGGCAGCGCGCCGGACATCGCCGGCAAGGGCATCGCGAATCCGCTCGCGACGATCCTCTCCGCCGCGATGATGCTGCGCTTTTCGCTCGGCCAGCCGGAAGCGGCGGATCGTATCGAAGCCGCCGTCAGGCAGGTGCTCGCCAACGGCTTGCGGACCGCAGACATCTATTCTGAAGGGACAACGAAGGTCGGCACGGCCGCGATGGGCGATGCGGTGGTGGCCGCGTTGATGCGGGAAACGGCGGTGCATTGAGTTCGATGCGAGGCGGCGTGCGTGCGCCGCCTCAAGTCACATCCACCAGGCCACACGCCTCACGCAGGTGATACGCCTCAAGCCGCACGCCTCAATGCCCCTGCGTCCGCAAACGCGCCGACGCCTGTTCTAGATCGCGCCACGCCGGTTTGCCCGGCGCGTAGCGCGCGCGCAGATACGACGCGAGCTCCGCCATCTGCCGGTCGTCCAGCGACTCGCGAAAGCCGGGCATGTAGCCGAGTTCCTGCGTCGCCGGTTGATCGATCCCATGCTGCAGCACGTGCAGCAGATTGTCCGGCGACGCCTGCGCGATGCTGGTGTTCAGTCCCATCAACGGACGCACGCCGAAATGGCCGACGCCGCCGGACTCCGCATGACAGACCGCGCACGCCATCTCGAACACGCGCCGGCCGTTTTCGAAACCGGGCGGCACGGCGGTACTCGCGCCGACCTGCGTCACCTGCGCCGACGCCGCACGCACCGCCGCCGCGTCATCCACCGGCGGCGACAGCGACGCGAGGTAATGCGCGATCGCGCGCACATCCGCCTCGGGCAAACTCGCGAGTCCGGCGACGACCGGCGCCATCGGCCCCGCCGCGACGCCGTGCTCCGCCGAGAATCCGGTGCGCAGATAGTCGAACAGCGCGGACTCGGACCACGGCACCGGCGCGGCCCGCGATGCAACCAGCGACGGCGCATCCCAGCCTTCCGCGCTGCCGCCGCTCAGATACGCGAAGCCGCCCTTCTCCGCGCCGATCGCATTGCGTGGCGTGTGGCACGCGCCGCAGTGACCCGCACCGTCCACCAGATACTTGCCGCGATTCCATTGCGCCGAACGGGTGTCGTCCGCAACGAACGGACGCGCATCGTGAAAGAGCCAGTTCCATCCGGCGACGAGACGCCGCTGGTTCAGCGGAAACGGCAGCTTCGTTCTGGGCGGCGCGTTGCTCACCGGCGCTTGCGACATCAGGTACGCGTAGAGCGCCATCATGTCGGCTTCGCTCATCTTCGCGAATGCCGTGTAGGGGAACGCGGGATACAGATGCGAACCGTCGCGCGCGACGCCCTCGCGCATCGCCCGCGCGAACGCTTCGTACGACCATGTGCCGATGCCGGTCTCGCGGTCCGGCGTGAGATTGGTCGAGTAGACGGTGCCGAACGGCGTGTCGAGCGCGAAACCGCCCGCGTTGGTCTTGCCGCCCGGCGCGGTGTGGCAGACCGCGCAGTCGCCGGCGGCGGCGATCTGCCGGCCGCGTTCGAGCGTGGCCGCCGACCACAGGCTGGTGTCGACGGATGTAACCGGTGCGATCGGCGCTGGGCCAGGCAACATCGAACACGCGAGGCCGATCAGGCCGCCGATCACCCCGCCGATGCCGCCCGCCGCCACCCAGCGCCGCCAGCGCGACGGACGACGCGCGACAGCCGGCGCCTGCGCCAGCGTGACCGGCGATGCGTCGAGCAACGCGCGGCGAATGTGTTCCGCGTCGAAGGGCGGCGCGCGGAAACGCACACCGGTCGCATCGAACAAGGCGTTGGCGATCGCAGCCGCGGCGGGAGCGGCCGCGCGTTCGATTCGACGCGCGTCCTCGCCGGTCAACTCGCGCGTGGACTGCGCGCCACCATTGCGGTTGCTGCTGCCGCCGTCACTGGCACCGTCCGTCGCTTCGCGCAGTGCCGTATCACGCACGGCCAACTCATGCGACACCGCCGGCTCGTGAGGATTCGTCGACGCCGTTTCGTCGTGCGACGGCCAGGCGAGTACGCGCAGACCCGTGGTGCGCTCGATCGCCCCGGCGATCTGCCAGGACGGCAAGCCCGCCACGTGCGCCGCACCCGGCCGGCCCGCGCCACGTCCCGCCACGACGCGCGTGATCGCGACATCGCCGGATCGACGGTTCACCTCGACGTCCACAACCCATGCGGTCCAGCTTTCGGCGTGGGCATCTTGCGCGTCTTGGCCATCTTGCGCATCGTGCGTGAGCGGTGCGTGCACCGGCACCAGCGCGTCGATCGATTCGTGTCCCGTTGCGGGCACAACCGCCGCTGCGGCTTCACCATCGAAGGCGAAACCGCGTCCGCGTATCCACGGCGACGCGGGCTCCGCCTGCGCGACAAGCGGCCTGCCCCACGCGGCCCGTTCGGTCACCATGCGGATCGTTTCGCGTGCGCCGTCGTCGCGCTGCGCATCGAGATGCTGCATGCGCAGCGCGACCGGATCGCGCCGCAAACCCTGCGCGAGTTCGTCGATGAACGACTCGCGCGCGAACGCATGCGCCTGCGCCGGAATGGCGTGTGCAGCGGCGCCATCCAGCGCCACCGACGCATGCGCATGCCGATACACCAGCAATGGCGTGGACGAGCCGGGCGAGCCCGGCGACCCAGCCGCGGTTCGCCCGGCGTCGAACGCAGCCGCGCCATCGTCGACGCTTGCACGATACTGCCAGGTCGTCATCGTCCCGTCGCGCTCGTGCCCGCTTGCGACGTTCAGATCCGCGTAGCCCGGCGGCGCATCGTCGCCGGACGTCTCCATCCGGACCGGCCATCGGTAACGCTGCGACAGATGCAACGCCGGCACCGGCGCCTCGGCCTCGACCTCCGGGAGCGTCACCTCGTCGCGCTCGCTGTCGCGCAACGCCACGCTGTCGTCATCGGCTGGATTCATGCGCGTCGTCCTGCCGCAAATAGATCGCGGCGCGCTGCACCGCCTTGACGATTTCGAAGTGCGTGCCGCAACGGCACAGATTGAAACGCAGCGCGTCGCGAATCGCGTCTTCGTCGGGCTGCGGATTGCGCGCCAGCAGCGCCTGCGTGCTCATGATCATGCCGTTCAGACAGTAACCGCATTGCGCCGCCTGTTCGTCGATGAAAGCGCGCTGCACCGGATGCAGCGCGTCCTCGGTGCCGAGGCCTTCAAGCGTCGTCACCTCGCGGCCGATCGCGACGCTCGCCGGCACCACGCACGAACGCGTCGGCTGGCCGTCCACCAGCACCGTGCACGCGCCGCACTGACCGAGTCCGCAACCGTACTTCGGACCGTTCAGTTCGAAGTCGTTGCGCAGGATGTACAGCAGCGGCGTATCCGGCTGCGCGCCGTCGATGCCGCGGCACGCCCCATTGACCGTCAGCGTCAACGGTCCGGCGAGCGGAGTCGGATGCGCCATGTGCGAGCCGCCTCAGGCCGACGCGACCTCGGCCGCCGGCGACACCAGCGGCACATTGAACACGTCGTAGCCAAACACCCACGACGGGTCTTCGTTCGTGCGCAGCCACGTATTGTTGTGCGACACCAGTTGCACTTTCGACGCCCGCGTCGCGCGGTTCGCTTCATACAGCGCGAAGGCGCCGGCGTAGTCGCTCGCGCCCACTTCGTCGAGACAACGGGTCAGCATGGCCGCGTCCTCGATCGCCATCGCGGCGCCCTGCGCCATATGCGGCTTCATCGGATGGCACGCGTCGCCGAGCAGCACGAGGCGGCCACGGCTCCACAGCGGCAGCGGATCGCGTTCGAGCAACGGCCACTTGGTGATGGACGGCGACACGTCGATCAGGTTCTGCACGTCCGGATGAAAACCCGCGAACGCCTCGCGCATTTCGTCGCGGCTGCTTTCCATCATCGATACGCCCGTGGGCCACTCGGCCTGCGGCACACCGGTGACGTAGTAGTACTCGTCGCGCGCCTCGGTCACGTAGTAGACCATCATGTGGCGATCCTGCGACCACCATTTCACGCACATGTCGTACGGCTTGTTGCCGAGCAGCGAGGCCGGAAACACCGCGCGATGCGCGACATAACCCGTGTAGCGCGGCGGTTCCGCGCCCAGCAGATGGTCGCGGATCTTCGAATTGACGCCGTCCGCGCCGATCACGATGTCGGCCGTTTCCACCGAGCCGTCCGTGAAGGTCATGCGCACGTCGCTGCCGGTGTCTTCCACCGACTTCAGGCATTTGCCGAACACGATGGTTCCCGGCGCGACCGCTTCGGTCATCAGCGCATGAAAGTCGCCGCGATGCACGGTCAGATAACTCGCGCCGTAGGTCTTCAACGCGTGATCGCCGAGCGGAATCCGCGAGATCGCCTCGGCGGTCTGCCAGTCGCGGCTGTACCAGAAGTCGGGATGCGAGCCCATGACGTTCAACGCGTCTTCGCAACCGATGCGCCGCATGACCTTCATCACGTTCGGGCCGAGATGAATGCCCGCGCCCAGCCGCGAAAACACCTTCGCCTGCTCGTAGAGACGCACGTCGTAGCCGCTACGTTGCAACAGCGCGGCCGCCGCCGTGCCGCCCAGGCCTGCGCCGATCACGGCGATACGGGTTTTGCTCATGAAGTTCTCCTGTTCGTGCCACCGTCCAGCGACATGCTCCGACGGTCCGGTTGAATACGGTTATATGTAGCGTACACATTAGAAATTATGTCGGCAACAAAAATTTATGGACGACCTCGCGAAGGCTTTTTCCACGCCATAAACCTAGTATTTACACTTACATCGAGCACTCGATCGCAGCCGCACATTTTTATTCTGTTGAATTTTTATAACGTACACACTAGACTTTGCTTCACCGTGCGACGCCCTTCGAAACCGCCGGCGTCGGGCACCATCCCTATTGATCGGAGAGCATCACCATGACGAGGACATACCGGATCGGCCAGATCGTGCCGAGCTCGAACACCACGATGGAAACGGAGATCCCGGCGATGCTGCGGCTGCGCGAGACGATCCGTCCGCAGCGCTTCACGTTCCATTCGAGCCGGATGCGCATGAAGAAGGTCGTGAAGGAAGAACTGGCGGCCATGGACGCCGAATCGGACCGCTGCGCGCTCGAACTGTCCGACGCGCGCGTCGACGTGCTCGGCTATGCATGCCTCGTCGCGATCATGGCGATGGGTCACGGCTATCACCGCGTGTCGCAGGCCCGCCTCACGCAACGCACCGCCGAGAACGGCGGACAGGCGCCGGTGCTGACCAGCGCCGGCGCGCTGGTCGACGCGCTGCGCGTGATCGGCGCGCGCCGCGTGATCGTGGTCGCGCCGTACATGAAGCCGCTGACCGAACTCGTGGTCGATTACATCCGCCACGAAGGCTACGAAGTGATCGACTATCGCGCGCTGGAAATTCCCGACAACCTCGACGTGGGCCGTCACGATCCCGCACGTCTGCCCGACATCGTGAAAAGCATGCCGTTCGAACAGGCCGACGCGATCGTGCTGTCCGCATGCGTGCAGATGCCGTCGCTGCCGGCGGTCGCCAAGGTCGAGGCAATGACCGGCAAGCCGGTGATCACCGCCGCGATCGCCACCACCTACGCCATGCTGCGCGAACTCGATCTGGAGCCGATCGTGCCGGGCGCGGGCGCGCTGCTGTCGGGCGCGTATTGAACGCCCCCTTGCAGGAGCACACACCATGACCACGTTTCTGTACGGCGCCAACGTCCCGGCCAACGGCATTCGCCAACACTATCTGCGCTACGGCGGCGCCGACGGCGCACGCGCGGCGCGCCCCGCCATCGTGTTGATTCCCGGCATCACCAGTCCGGCGATCACATGGGGCTTCGTCGGCGACGTGTTCGGCCGCACGCACGACACCTACGTGCTCGACGTGCGCGGCCGCGGCCTGTCGTCGGCATCGGACTCGCTCGACTACAGTCTGGACGCGCAAGCCGCCGACGTCGCCGCCTTCGCCGCCGCGCTCGGTCTGAAGCACTTCAGCCTGGTCGGCCATTCGATGGGCGCCCGCATCGCCGCGCGCGCGGCCCGCCTCGCGCCGGCCGGACTCGCGTCGGTCGTGCTGATCGACCCGCCGGTGTCCGGTCCCGGCCGCCGTGCGTATCCGGGCAAGCTGCCGTGGTACGTCGATTCGATGGCGCTCGCGCGCGCCGGCACCGACGCCGAAGGCATGCGCGCGTTCTGCCCGACATGGACCGAAGCCGAACGTCAACTGCGCGCCGAATGGCTGCACACCTGCGACGAACGCGCGATCCTCGCTTCGTACGAAGGCTTTCACACCGACGATTTCCACGCCGACGCCGCGCGCCTCACCGTGCCTTCGCTGCTGATGACCGCGCAGAACGGCGACGTGGTGCGCGACGAAGAAGTCGACGAATTGCAGCGCGCCACGCGCGACATGCTGCACGTACGCGTGCCCAACGCGGGCCACATGATTCCGTGGGACAACGCCGCCGGTTTTTACGCCGCGTTCGGCGACTTCCTCGGCGCGCCGCTCGACCACTGACCGCTTAAGAGGAACACGCGATGCCCGTCAGCGACTATCAATTGATCGAAGCGTGGAAGGAAGTACTCACGCTGTCCCGTCTCGAACCCGGCCAGACCGTCACGATTCTGACAAGCCCGGCCACGCATCCGCAGACCTTGTCGTGCGCGCTGATCGCCACGCAAACGCTCGGCGCGATCGTCAACCGGCTCGACCTGCCGCCGGTGAACGGCGAAAAGGCCTTCAGCCGCGATTCGCTCGCGTATCTCGGCACCACGCCGCTCACCGGCAACGGCCCGGCGATTGCCGCGCTCAAGGCGAGCGACCTCGTGCTCGATCTGATGACCCTGCTGTTCTCCCCCGAACAGCACGACATTCTGAAGTCGGGCACGAAGATCCTGCTCGCGGTCGAGCCGCCGGAAGTGCTGGCGCGCATGGTGCCGACGCAAGCCGACCGCACGCGCGTGCTGGCCGCCGCGCATCGCATTGCCGGGGCGCGCGAGATGCGCGTGACGTCGCCAGCCGGCACGTCGCTGGTGTGCCCGCTCGGCGAATTCGGCCCGACCGCCGAGTACGGTTTCGTCGACGAACCCGGCCGCTGGGACCACTGGCCGAGCGGTTTCGCGCTGACCTATCCCAACGACCGCACCGCGCACGGCACGATCGTGATCGATCGCGGCGACATTCTGTTGCCGCAGAAGCGCTACGTGAACGAGCCGATCGTGCTGAGCGTCGAGGGCGGCTACGCGACGAAGATCGAGGGCGGCGTGGACGCGGCGTTGCTGCGCGATTACATGGAAACCTTCGACGATCCCGAAGGCTATGCGATCTCGCACATCGGCTGGGGGCTGCAACCGCGCGCGCGCTGGTCGACGCTCGGCCTGTACGACCGCGAGGCGACCATCGGCATGGACGCGCGCGCGTTCGAAGGCAACTTCCTGTTCTCGCTCGGCCCGAACAACGAAGGCGGCGGCAGCCGCACGACCACCTGCCATATCGACATTCCGCTGCGCCACTGCACCGTGCGGCTCGACGATGAAATCGTGGTGCGCGACGGCCGCGTGATCGACGCGGCACGCTGAACGCTCGTCGCTTATCAAATCCGCTTATCAAACCCGATCCACCGATACCAAGACCGAGACCCGATCCGATGAACGCTCCTCAAACTCACGCCGAAGCCCACGTCTACCAGGCGCAGGGCTTCGGCACGCCGTTGCCGGTGCACGGCAACATCGGCCTGCTGATCGTCGACTTCGTGGTTGGCTTCGCCGACCCGGCCACCTTCGGCGGCGGCAACATCGCGCCGGCCATCGCGCGCACGGTCACGGCGCTCGCGCACGCGCGCGCCGCCGGCTGGCCGGTCGCGCACAGCCGTATCGTCTATGCGGAGGACGGCAGCGACGACAACGTGTTCTCGCTGAAAGTGCCCGGCATGGCGACGCTCACCGAAGACCATCCGAACAGCGCGATCGTCCCCGAACTGACGCCGCGCGCGGGCGAACTGGTGGTGCGCAAGACCGTGCCGTCCGCGTTCTTCGGCACGCAACTCGCGCCGTGGCTCACGCAACGCGCGGTGCAGACGCTGCTGGTCGCCGGTGCGGTGACGAGCGGCTGCGTGCGCGCGAGCGTGGTCGATGCGATGTCGTACGGTTTCCGACCGCTGGTGTTGTCCGACTGCGTGGGCGACCGCGCGCTCGGACCGCACGACGCGAATCTGTTCGACATGCAGCAGAAGTACGCGGCGGTGATGCCGCTCGCGGATGCGCTGACCACGATCGAACGACGCGCGCGTTGACCACGCCGCCGGCCACGGAGCAGGGACAGTGAACCGATCCGACCTACTCGCGCGCGACGGCCGGCTCGCCGTGATCCGGCGCCCGGCCGTCCCCGTCAAACCCGCCGCCGGCCAGCCCGGCAGTCTTTCGACGTATGTGCCGGACGTGCCCGAGGTATTCGTCGCGATCCTCGACGACGGCCGGATTCTCGCGTTCAACGGCCACGTGGATCTGGGCACGGGCATCCGCACATCGCTCGGCCAGATCGTCGCGGAAGAGCTGGACGTGCCCGCGCAACGCGTCGAGATGCTGCTCGGCGATACGGCCGCGACACCGAACCAAGGACCGACCATCGCGAGCGCGACGATTCAGATTTCGGCGATACCGTTGCGTTGCGCCGCCGCCCAGGCGCGGCATGCGTTGCTCGCGCTCGCCGCGCAACGACTCGGCGAGCCGGTCGAGCGGCTCGCGACCGACGACCGGTCGATCTTCGTCGCGCCGCCGGCGGGCGGCGAACGCGGCGCGAGCGTGACCTTTGCCGAACTGCTGGACGGACGCAGCCTCACGCTCGAACTCGACACCGCCACGCCGGTGAAAGATCCGTCGACGTACCGGCTGGTCGGCCGCTCGTCGCCGCGCGTCGATCTGCCCGCGAAGGCGACCGGCAAGCTCACCTTCGTCCACGACATGCGCGTGCCGGGTATGTTGCATGGCCGCGTGGTGCGTCCGCCGTACGGCGGCCTCGACAGCGGCGCCTTCGTCGGTGCGTCGCTCGACTCGGTGGATCGCGACTCGGTCGCGCATCTGCCTGGCGTGCGCGCGGTCGTGGTGACCGGCGATTTCGTCGGCGTGGTGGCCGAGCGCGAGGAGCAGGCGATACGTGCCGCGCAGACCTTGCGCGTGACATGGAAGCCCTTGCCGCCGCTCGCCTCGCTCGACGATCACGGCGCCGCCATCGCGGCCGCGCCGGCCACGCGCCGCCCGCTGCTGGAAGAAGGCGACGTCGAAGCGGTACGCGGCTTGCCGGGCACGATCACGCTGTCGCGCACCTATGTGTGGCCGTATCAGATGCACGGCTCGATCGGCCCGTCGTGCGCGGTGGCCGACTATCGCGACGCGGACGCGGACGCAGACACCGGCGGCCGCATCACCGTCTGGTCAGGCACGCAGAACCCGGTCTCGCTGCGCTGCGATCTCGCGGCGCTGATCCAGCGCGACGAGGCCGACATCGACATCGTGCGCATGGAAGCAGCGGGCTGCTACGGCCGCAACTGCGCGGACGACGTGTGCGGCGACGCGCTGCTGCTGTCGCGCGCGGCCGGCGCGCCGGTGCGCGTGCAACTCTCGCGCGCCGACGAGCACACGTGGGAACCGAAGGGCTGCGGCCAGGTGGTCGACGTCACCGGCACCGTCAGCGAGACGGGACAACTGCTTGGCTATGACTTCGTTACGCGCTATCCGTCGAACGACGCGCCGCTGCTCGCGTCGCTGTTGACCGGCGCGATCGCGCCGCAAGCGCGCGTGTTCGAAATGGGCGACCGCACCGCCGTGTCGCCGTACGAAAGTCCAAACCGCCGCTTCGCCTGCGACGACCTCGCGCCGCTCGTGCGCTCGTCATGGTTTCGCGGCGTGTCGGCGTTGCCGAACTCGTTCGCGCACGATTCGTTCGCCGACGAACTGGCGGCATTGACCCACTGCGATCCGCTCGATTTCCGCTTGCGCCATCTGCATGACACACGTGCCGCCGAACTGCTCGAAGCGGTGGCGGCACGCGCGGGATGGCGACAGCGGCAACGCGATGGCGCAAGGTCCGGCGAGCGCTACGCACGCGGTTTCGGCATGGCCTACGCGCGTTATGTGCACAGCCGCTTTCCGGGCTTCGGCGCGGCGTGGTCCGCCTGGGTGGTGCAGCTGGTGGTGGACCGCGTGAGCGGCGACGTGCGCGTGGAACGCGTCACGGTCGGCCAGGACACGGGCACGATGATCAATCCCGACGGCGTGCGTCATCAACTGCACGGCAACGTGATTCAGGTATTGAGCCGTTCGCTGAAGGAGCGCGTGCGTTTCGTCGACGGCAAGGTGGCGAGCCGCGAATGGGGCAGCTATCCGATTCTGACCTTCCCCGAACTGCCCGCATTGGATGTCGTGCTGATGCCGCGCCAGGGCGAGGCACCGCTCGGCGCTGGCGAGTCGGCTTCGGTGCCGGGACCGGCCGCGCTCGCCAACGCGATCTTCGACGCCGCCGGCGTACGGTTGACGGCTCCGCCGTTCACGCCGGAAACGGTGCGCGCCGCGCTGCGCGCGGCAGGCAGGCTGATCAGCGAGGCGACCCTCTGAACGGCGTTACTCGCCGTCCGACTCCATCATCTTGCGCAGCAGAAACAGCAGGCCGACGCGTTCGCCCGCATTCAGCGGACCGTACGTGCGTTCCGTGACTTCCTTCGCGAACGGCACGGTGCGCTCGATCAGCGCCAGACCCGCTGCCGTGGGGCGCACCACGAGCTTGCGGCCGTCGTTCGGATCGGCGCTCACCTCGATCAGCGCGCGCGCCTTCAATCGCTCGACCACGCCGCGAATGGTGGCCTGATCGATGGCGGTCGCCTTGACGATATCGTTCAGCGAACACGGCTGCTGTTCCTTGACGGCGCACAGCGCGACGAATTGCGCGGCGGTCAGATCGGAGTCGGGAATCGCCTCCTGAAAGATCGCGACATGACGCTGATACGCACGGCGCAGCAGATGGCCGATCTGATCGTGAAAGTCGTAGGAATCCTTGTGCGACGCCATAACGGTACGGGGGCCGGGGTGGCCCGAAGATGAAAGAGAAAAGAGTGTACACCCTCCAACCAGGCACTTTTGACGATCTCGATCAAGGTAGCGTGGCACCGTCGTTTTTTCAGCTTCTACACTCGAATCAGCTCCTGCACGTCCACAGTGCCTTATTGCGTCAGTCCGGTGCATATACCGCACATTCCGGCTCATTATTTCAGTGTCTTTCGATCCACTCACGGCGCCTCGATCCGGCCCTCACGCAGTGCTCGCCTCATTGGTATTTTGGAGCGTATACGCTCCTTTTTTCTCGTGATACACAGACATCTGCAGGTACGGTGCGACAGATTGTCGTCGCACGACCTCTCCTCTTTTTTCGCACCTCTTTCGGAGTGGCAGTCATGGCGAATGTTTATCAAGGCAGTGCAATGCTCGACACGAGCAGCGCCGGCACCGGCGATCTCTATCGCAAGGTGACGTTCCGTCTCATCACTTTCTTCTGCCTGTGCTATTTCGCGGCGTATCTCGACCGGATCAACATCGGTCTCGCGAAACTGCAGATGCTCGACGCGCTGAAGTTCAGCGATACCGTCTACGGCCTCGGCGCCGGTCTGTTCTTCGCCGGCTACATCCTGTTCGAGGTACCGAGCAATCTGATCCTGCAACGGGTCGGCGCGCGTCTGTGGATCGCCCGCATCATGATCACGTGGGGCGTGCTGTCCGGCGCGACGCTGTTCGTCACCACGCCGATGCAGTTCTACATCGTGCGCTTTCTGCTCGGCGTCGCCGAGGCCGGTTTTCTGCCGGGCGTGCTGCTGTATCTGACGCAGTGGTATCCCGACGCGCGCCGCGCGCGCATCGTCGCGCTGTTCATGGTGGGCCTGCCGCTGTCGAGCATGATCGGTAGCCCGATTTCAGGCTGGATCATGGCGTTCTTCAACGGCGCGCACGGTCTGGGCGGCTGGCAATGGCTGTTCCTGCTCGAAGCATTGCCGTCGATCGCCCTGGGTATCGCGATTCTCGTGTGGCTGCCGAACAGCATCGAATCCGCGCGCTGGCTCAGCGCCGAGGAAAAGAAAATCCTGCGTGCCAATCTCGACGCCGAGCCGTCGTCGAACAAAAACCACTCGCTGCGCGGCGCATTCGTCGATTTCAAGGTCTGGGCGCTCGGCCTGATCGATCTGTGCGTGCTGCTCGGCCTGTACGCGACGAGCTTCTGGCTGCCGTCGATTCTGCGCGACACCGGCGTGCGCGACCCGTATCACATCGGCTGGCTGATGGCGGTGCCGAACGCGCTGGCCGTGCTGACCACGCTGTACTGCGGCGCCAGTTCCGATCGTCTGCGCGAACGCCGCTGGCACATCGTCGTGCCGTTCCTGGTGGCCGCGGTGGCGCTGGTGGTGGCCGGCGTGGGCAGTCACGGCACGCTGACCACCGTGCTCCTGTTCTCGCTGATCAATGCGGGCGCGGCAGCCGCGATGCCGGTGGTGTGGTCGTTGCCGTCGACCTTTCTCAAGGGCCCGGCCGCCGCGGCCGGTATCGCGTTCGCGTGTTCGATCGCCAATCTCGGCGGCTTCGGCAGCACGTATTTCATCGGCTGGCTGCGCGACACGTTCCATTCGCAAAGCGCCGGACTGTTCGGCTTTGCCGTGTGCATGGTGATCGGCGGCGCATTGGCGCTCACGTATCCGGCGAAACTCGTGAACCGTTGAGCGCAAGCGCGGCGCTCAACGCGCCGCCGCGATGAAGTCATCGATCTCCTGCGCGGTCGGCGCCGTCGCCGGTCCGGGCCGCGTCACCGCAATGGCCGCCGCCGCGTTCGCGCGTTGCGCGGCCATGCGCGCATCGGCGGTAGTCGCCAGCACGGCGAGAAACACACCGGCGTGCGCGTCGCCGGCGCCATTGCTGTCCACGGCTTTCACGGTAAAACCGCGTACCAATTCGCGATTTCCACCGCCCCGCAGATAGCAGCCATGCTCGCCGTCGCGCACGATGGCGAGCGCGTCCGGCCTCAGGCGCGCGACGATCGCATCGAACGCCGCTTCGAAGTCGTCGGTACGGGCGAAGCGGATGGCCTCCACCCGGTTGCTGGTCCAGATCGTGACGACGGCCAGCATGCGCGCGAGCAGCGAGGGCTCGATCGAATCGACCAGCGGGCCCGGATCGAACGCAACGCGCGTGGTGGACGGCAAGCGTTCGAGCCAGTCGATCAACACCGCGGCCTTGTCGGCCAGCATCAAGCTATAGCCGCTGACGTAGACGACATCGTGCGGCGTCACCGCCAGCCGATCGAGCACGGCGCGTTCGAGCTCGCTCTCCGCGCCCATGTGCGACACGAAGGTTCGCTCGGCGGACGCGTCGACGATCGCCACGCACAGCCCGGTATCGCGTTGCTCGACCACCGGGCTCGCGATCTCGACGCCTTCGCGCGCGAGCACCTGTCTGGCCAGGTCGCCGAAACGGCCGCGGCCATGACCGGCCGCGTACACCACCGGCATGCCGCTGCGGCGCGCGGCCGCCATCACGTTGAAGCCGCCACCCACCTCGAAACTGGCGCCGCGCGCGAGGACGTCGCCACCCGGCACGGGCAACGCATCGACCTGCATGACCAGATCGACGATCACCTGGCCGGTATGAATCAAACGTGCCGCGTGCTGCGAATTCATTCCATTCATGCTGTCTTCAACCGTTTTGCGGCGCCGCGTGCGCCGCCGAGAATACCGTACACGATCGCCGCGAAGGCAAACGTCATGATCCAGCCCAGACCGTTGCGGCCGAACCAGCTGTTCGAGAACACGCCGTGATACGCGCCCGTCGAGAGAAAGCAGAAACCGAGCACGATCGCGCCGGCCCATGCGCCGAACGCGCGCCACTCGATGCCGCCCTTGTACCAGTACGCGCTGCGCGGCGTCACGTCGAGCAGGTCGGCCGCCGAATAGTCGTGACGATGAATCAGATCGACCACGAAGATCCCGACCCACGCGGTGATCGGCACCGCCAGCAGCGAGATGAAGCCGATGAACGGACCGTAGAAACTGTCCGCGATCAGCATGAAGTAGATCGAGCCGGCGAAGATCACCACGACGTCGACCACGACTGCCTGCACCCGCTTCACTTTCAGCCCGAGCGTGAGCGTCGTCAAGCCGGCCGAATACACCGACAGATAGTTCGACAGCAACAGGCCGCCAAACGCGGTAATCAGATACGGCACCGCCATCCACGTCGGCAGCATTTCACGGATCGCGGCGATCGGATCGGTGGCCGACGCGAGGTGGTCGTTGCCCACCGACAGCAACGCGCCGAGCGTCACCAGCAGGATCAGCGGAATACCCGCGCCGAACGCGGCCGACGCGACCAGCGCGGGGCCCTTGACGCCCGGCGCCTGATAGCGCGACATGTCCGCGCCCGCGTTGGCCCAGCCGATCCCCGTGCCCGCCGCGATCGTGCCGATGCCGATCACCACCGCGCTCGCCGATGCGGGCGCCGCGCTGAACACCGCGTGCCAGTCGATCGAGGTCACCAGAAACGCGGCGACCAGCAGATTGAGCACGCCGAACACATACGTCGACCACTTCTGGATCACGAGCAGGGTCGCATGACCGAGCCCCGAGACGATCATCGTCAGCACGACGAAGACGGCGATGAACACGAGCGTCAGCAGCGGTGCCTCCTTGGCTTGCGCCGGCGTGCCGAACACGAGGGTCGCGAGCGACAGCAGCACGTAGGCGGCCGTCGTCGTATTGACCGTTTCCCAACCGAGCCGCGACAGCAGCGACACGATGGTCGGCCCGATATTGCCGCGCACGCCGAAGATCGCGCGCGACAGCGTGAGGCTCGGCGCATGGCCGCGCCGCCCCGCGATCGAGATCACACCGACGATCGCGAACGATCCCGCCGCGCCCAGCACCGCGACGAGCGCGGCCTGCCAGATCGCGAGATGCTGGAACGCGACCAGCGTCGCGCCGAGCGGTAGCCCGAGAATGCTGATATTGGCGGCGAACCAGACCCAGAACAATTGCAGCGGATGTCCGTTGCATTCGCTTTCGGGTACCGGCTCGATACCCCGCGTCTCGACCTTGCGAGCGCGATTGGACGTGCGTGACGAAGCCATCTGAGCGTATCTCCAGATTAAGGGCACAACGGATAAAGGAGGAACGCGCGTTATGACTTGCCGGCGCGCAGTCCCAGCAAACTTTCGGTCAAACCGTCGAGGTCGAGCGCGTTGACGCGCCGGACCGTGTCGAGCGCGGCACGCGGCAACGCGTCGTAGCCGGTGCACGCGCCGAGGATCGCGCCGAGCATCGCGGCGATCGTGTCGGTATCGCCGCCCAGGCTCGCGGCGGCGCCCAGCGCGTGGTCGATCGTGCCGCCGCGGCGTTCCAGATCGAAGGCCAGCGCGAAGGTCGCGACCACCGATTCCTGCGCGGCCACCGACGTCCCGATCACGTCGTAGATCGTGTCCGCGACTTCGCCGGGCGCGCAGTCCGCGATCAGATCGAACGCGTGGCGAATGCGCGGCGCGATGCGGCCGCCGGCAACCCAGAAACCACGTTGCTCGGCCACCTGCGCGATCGCGATGCCCGCTTCGAGCGCGTCGCGCAGACTGGCGCCCTCGATACCGGCCGACACCGCGGCCGCCACCGCCGCCGCGCTCGAAATACCCAGCGTGGTGTGATGCGTGACCACGCACGACTGCACCACCGCTTCGACGAAGGCGGCTTCATCGCGCAGATCGAACGCGATGCCGACCGGCGTGACGCGCATCGCCGCGCCGTTCGTGGTGCCGAAGCGTCCGGTCATCGACGGATCTTCGCCCGCGATGATGCGGTTGATCGCCGCCTTGGTGGACGGTCCGAGCAGGTCCAGCGAGCCGCGCGCCTTCATCGACGCTTCCCATTCGATCAGCGCATGAGCGAACGCGAGCGGCGCGATGCGGCCGCCGCCGTCGATCAGCAATTTCGCGACCAGTACCGCCTGTTCGGTGTCGTCGGTGATCGAACCCGCCGGCATGTTCGGCGCGATCGGCTGATCGGCCGACGCATCCTCCAGCCTGTCGATGCGTCCGAACTGCTGAACGATGCGCTCGCGGCTGAGCGATTGGGTCGGCATGCCGAAGGCGTCGCCGAGCGCGAGACCGTAAAAAGCGCCACGTGCACGATCGACGCGCATAGCGTGGTCCGAAGACGAGAACGAAGACAAAGACGAAGACATCAGAATTCCAGGTGTAGTGCGAAAAATGCGGGGTCCAGCAAGCTCACGACATATTCGATGATGCGCTCGTCGCGATCGCGCGTGAGCCGTCGCGAGCGCAGGAACGAGGTGCCGGCGCGCCGTTTGAGCAACCGTGCGTCGGCGGCGTCGAGGCCGACTACCTCGGCCCATTGTTCGCCGTGATGCGGCACCATGCCGTGCTCGATCAAGGTCCGGTTCAGCGAGCCGCCCACCAGCCCTTCGAGCGGCAGCGCGGCGAGGTCGTCGTTGAACGGCAGACGGCTGCGTTCCAGCGAAATACATTGCGCGTCGGCGCCGATCACGCGCATCCGGTCGATCGCGACGAAGGTCGTGCGCGGCAACTTCAGTTCCCGCGCGAGCGCTTCGTCTTCGAGCAGCGCGATCTGCAGCAGGCGGGTTTGCGCGCCGCCGCCGGCGCTTTCGAGCGCGGTCGTCCAGCCCATTTCGCCGTCGATCGCCTTGCCGTTGAACGTCACGAACGAACCGATCCCGCCCTTGCGCGTGATCAACCCGCCGCTCGTCAGCAGGTCGAGTCCCTTGCGAACGGTGTTGCGGCTCACCGAGAAACGCTCGACCAGTTCGTTCTCGCTTTCCAGTTGCTGCCCGAACGGCAGACGTCCCGTGAGAATGTCCTGCTCGATCGTCGCGGCCACCATGTGCGCTTTCGATCGTCCCACTTCCGCCGTCTTCGATGCCCGTTTCACCATCTTGCCGCTCCTGTGCCTGTGCGAGGGTCGGCCGCGTTCGCACGCCGGCCGCTTCAAAAGCACAAGTATGCACATGTTTTGCGTCAGAACCGGTGAACGATGCCAAACTGGACACCGCGCGCATCCGCGCCGGCATACGCGAGCGGCAAGCCGGCGTTGGCCGAACCGGCCAGCCGGTAGGACGCCTGCCCGCGGTTTTGCAGGAACGACAGCGCGCTGTAGAGGTTGGTGCGTTTCGTCAGCGTGTACGTGTACAGCGCGGCCACCTGACTCGCGTTGGCGCCCTGGCCGGTTTCGTCGTGCAGGTAGGTGTAGCCCAGCGCCAGCGCGCTCGACGGAGTGAATTGATACAGCGCGGAAGCGCCGTACACGTTTGCGTCGAGCTTGATGTCGTTCCACTTCGAGCCGCTCCAGCCGAGGTACAAGGTGGTCTTGCCGATCTGGTAGGACAGGCCCGCCTCCTCGGTGCGGTCGGTGGTCGTGCCGTCCGCGCTCTTCACCGCCTGCGCGGCGAGCACGGCCGCCACCGGCCCGTGCGTGTAGTTCACGTCGGCCTGATAGCTCGAACCCGCCGAGCGCACACCGCCCGCATCGCCGAAACCCGCGTACACGCTGAATTGCAGGCCGCCCAGCGTCGGCGACGTGTACGACACGGTGTTGCTCGTGCGCACCGTGAAGGTCATGAAGTTGCTGAAGCCCGACGCTTGCGTCGCGGCGCCGAAGGCGTCGAGTCCGCCCTGATCGTTGAAAATCGGCGAATTCTGGCGGCCCGCGCGGACCTCGCCCCAGTTCCCCGATACGCCCACCCACGCCTGCCGGTTGAACAGGCTGCCCGGCGACGCCATCGATCCGTCGTTCGGATTGAAGCCGTTCTGCAAGTCGAAATTGATGCGATTGCCGCCGCCGATATCTTCGCTGCCGCGCAGGCCGATGCGGCTAGCCCATTGCCCGGACGACCCTAGCGCCCCCGTATAGCCGCTGCCGGTGTTCACCACCTGGACGAACTCGTCGACGATGCCGTACAGCGTGATGCTCGATTGCGCCCGGGCCGCGGGCGCGAGACACATCAGCAGAACAGCGGCGGGAAAGCGGATTTTCATGGTGATCGACCGGATGGTTTGCATGCCGCGAGCAGCGGATTCCTGTACCTATCCAGCACTCTTAAAAAGTACATGTAGGAACATGTGCATAAATTAGTGCGCCACAATGCCGGGGTCAAGCGCGATCTTGCAGGGGAAAACCCGAATGCCGGGCAAGAGGGAATGGGATGACGCGCGGGCGAGAAACTATCTTTGCGTGCGTTTTCGCCGGGCCGCCTTCACGTTCGCGTTGGCGGACGCTTCCAGATCCAGCGATTCCGCCAGAAACGCGATGAACCGTTCGAGCTTCGGCGGCATGCGCGTATCGGGCAGATAGACGAGGTGGATGGGCCATGTCGGCGCCGGCCAGTCCGGGAACAGTTGCACGAGCCGGCCCGCTTCCAGATCGTCGTGCAGAATCATCCGCGGTTGAAGAATCACGCCGATGCCCGCGAGCGCGGCCTCGCGCAAGGCCATGCCGCCGTTCACGTCGAGCCGGCCCCGCACCTTGACCCGCTCCGCGCCGTTGCCGTCGGGACGCGGAAAGCGCCAGTCGCGTTCGGGCCCGTTCGGCTGCATGAAGGCGAGGCAATGGTGCTGCGCCAGTTCGGCCGGTTCGCGCGGATGTCCGTGTTGCGCGAGATACGCCGGCGACGCGCAGGCAATCCGTGGCGAGTACCCCAGCAGCCGCGCGACGAACCCGGAATCCGGCAGGTCGCCCACACGGATCGCCGCGTCGAAACCCTCCTCCGCGAGGTCGACGAAACGGTCGCTGAGCGACAACTCCACCTCAACCTCGGGATACCTGTCGAGGTAGCGGGACAGCACGGGCACCAGCACCCGCGTACCGAAACTCACCGGGCAACTCACGCGCAGACGGCCACGCGGATTCGCCTGCATTTCCCGCGCGTCGAGTTCCGCCGAAGCAAGCAGCGCCAGGATGTTCACGCATTGCGCGTGATAACGCTGGCCGAGTTCGGTCAGGCTATGGCGCCGCGTCGTGCGATTCAGCAGACGTCCCTTCAGATGCCGCTCCAGTTCGCGCACGTGATTGGCGACCATGGTCGGCGTCATGCCGCTGCCTTCGGCCGCCGCGGCGAAACTGCCGCGCTCGACCACGCGCGCGAAGATCGTCATGCTGGTGAATCGATCCATTCGAAAGCTCCGCTTCGGAGTGACCGAAGTCCAGAAGGATTTATCAATTGACGCCGCGAAATAATAATCGAGGCCTGGTTGCAGTCACAACGTCTTCCGTATTCCTCGCTTTCATTCGACTCAAGGCGCTTTCATGTCATCCACTCGCAACACACTGCAGGATCAACGCGTCGTGATTATCGGCGGCACATCGGGTATCGGGTTCGCCGTTGCACGGGCCGCGCACGACGACGGCGCGGCCGTCGTCGTGATTTCGTCGCGCGACCGGAAGGTGGCCGATGCCATGGCCGCGCTCGGCACGCGCGCCGAAGGTCACGCCGCCGACCTGACGGACGAGGCGGCGCTGCCCGCGCTGTTCGAGCGCATCGGGCCGTTCGATCACCTTGTCTATAGCGCGGGCGACGCGCTGCAGATCGGCCCGCTCTCGGACATCATCGACCGCGACACGATTCGCAAGGCGTTCGACGTGCGCGTGTTCGGCGCGATGACCGCCGTGAAGCATGCCGTGCCTTATCTGCGCACCGGCGGCTCGGTGGTGCTCACCAGCGGCGTGGCGAGTTTGCGTCCGCAAAAAGGCTGGTCGCTGGCCGCGAGTTTTTGCGCCGCGATGGAAGGGTTCACGCGTGCGTTGGCGGTGGAACTGGCGCCGCTGCGTGTCAACCTCGTGAGTCCCGGACTCGTGCGCACGCCCCTGTGGGACGGCATGCCGGAGGCCGACCGCGCAGCACTGTACGCGTCGGCCGGCGCGGCGCTGCCGGTGGGGCGCGTCGGCGAGGCCGACGATATTGCAGGCGCGTATCTGTACTTGATGACCAATCGTTATTCGACCGGTCAGACGATCGTCGTGGATGGGGGTGGCGTGCTGGTTTAAGCGTTCGTTGCGCGGCTCGTCAAAGGCCGGCGCGCTTCATACGATACGAAGAAGCACACCGGCGCCTTGCACGGCCTTACGTGATATCACGCGCCGCGCCGATAGGCATCGCGCAGAAACACCGGCAGGTCCGTCACGGGCGGCGCCACCTTCGCTTGCTTCATGAGGTCCGCGACGAAGCCGCGATGATAGGTGTTGTGATTGATCACGTGCAGCAGCATTTCCATGCGCGTCATCGCGCCCGCACCGCCATCGAGGAAGCGGAACTCGACCACTTCGTTCGCCACCTCGGCCGGCATGGTGCCGGCCAGCTCCAGGTACCACGCGTCCAGCTGTCGCTGAGTACGCGACAGTTCGTCGAAGCCGATCTGCGTGGCCATGTTGCGCGCGGTGAATCCATGCGGCCGCCCCTGCAAGTGAGCCTGAAAGATCAGACCGACCGCGCAGGAATGTCCCAGCGTGCGCTCGATCGAACCGAAGGTCGTGACGCGCGGCTCCGTGGCGAGTCCTTCCGGCAGCGCCGCCACGGCAGCGTAGATGAGTGTGTTCGCCCACTGGTTGTAGCGGGCGAACATCGCGATGGCGTCCGTGTTCATCGAAAGCTCCTGACAGGAAGCAAGGAAAGCGTGGCCTTGCGAGGTTCGTAAAGAGCCACAATTCTGCCCTCACCCATTCTGGTCCGCTTTCACTGTCGAGCCAACTTTTGTCGAATCCCGGCCACAACGAGCAAGACGACGAAAACGACGACGAAGCCGCCCGCTATGCCAACGGCTTCTTCATCGACGGCGCGATGTGAAACACGAAACTCTGCCGCTGGTAGAACCCAACCGCATCCGGATGCGCGTCGAGAAACACGGCGGTCATGTCGCGAGCACGCGCGTCGGCTTCCGCGTAATCCATCAACGCGCGGCCGGCGCCGCCTTTGCGCACCGTTGCGTCGACAACGAGATCGTCGATATGCAGGTGCGCCCCGCGCGCCAGCGTATGAACCGGACGCATGCCCATCACGCCGATCAGCGTGCCCTCCGCGAACGCGCCGACCAGTTCATAGCCGGTATGCGCCTGACGGCGCGCACGCTGTAGAAACTCCGCTTCGTCCAGCGAGCGCAATTGCGCGATCAACGGAAACGCAGTCGCCCATTCGGCAGGCGTCAGCCGACGGACATCGATTCGGGTTGTGCCGCTTGCGGTCATCGTTCTATCCACTCCGGTTTGGGGAGCCGTATTGTTGCACGGCCACCCCAAACCGCACTTCAAACGGGAAGCGCCAGCTACGCGTTCCCCGGCACCCACGCGCCATGAAACCCCGCGGGAATCCGTCGCGGCAATCTCACGGTCGCGAGCGGATCGCCGTCGATCTGCCGGGCGTCGAGCACGACCACATCCGTGGTATCGCTCGCCTGCCGATACACGCACACCAGTAGCCAGCCGTCGTCCTCGTTCGTTGCGCCGGGGCGCGGCACGAACACCGGTTCGCTGTTCTGATCGCCAGCCGGCACCGCGTAGGTTTGCGTCGAGCCGCGTTCGAGGTCATACCGCACGACGCCACGCATCTCCGTATTGCTCGGCTGCTCGACCGCGTAGAAGAAGCGGTAGTCCTGTCCCGTGCGTTGCTCGTTGATACGCGGCATTTCGATCGCCAGATCGTCGAGCGGCGATTCGGTCACCGTGCCGCGTTCGAGGTCGATCACGTAACGCCACAGCGCGCCGAGCGGATTCTCGACGAAGCCCGCACCATCCGGCGATACACGCAAAAACTCGCGATAACGCACCACGTCCACGGTAACGATGGATGTGCCCACATCGAACGCATTGACCACGTGCATGATCATGCACGGACTCACCTCGAACCAGCGCATCGTGCCGCCATGACGCGGGATCACGCCGATCCGCGCCTGACGCTCGTCGTGCCAGCGTAGCGGCATCCGGTAACCGCGCGAGAGCATCGAAAAATCGAACGCGACGTTCAGATCGAACAGGATGCTGTGCGTCGCGGTAATCGCGATGTCATGCATCATCGACGCGCCCGGCACGTCGATTTCCATCTCGACGCTCGTGTTGCCCTGCGCGTCCATCACGCCATAGCGCAACCACGGCCGCTCCCAATGCGCGCGAAACGTGACCAGCTCGCCGGTGCGCGGATCGACCTTCGGATGCCCGCTCATGCCTTGCGCGAAGCCCGCGTGACGACGCGACGCGCCGAGCGTGTCCAGCCCGGTCGTGATGGCGAGCGGCGCGCCGCCTTCCGAGAGCGCGAGGATTTCTCCGGCGTGCGCGAGCACGTTGATGTTCGGATTCGTGTCGAGCATCGACGACGCGCGCGCCGCATCGTACTCATGCGCCCACCGTTTCGTGCGCAACCAGCGATTGCCGTAGCGCAGCGCACGGCCGTCGCGAAACGACACTGCGTGCAGCATCGCGGCTTCCGGCCACCACGACAGCATGTCGTTTCCGCCGAAACGGCCGTTCAGCGGATTGGGACCGTTGCGCATCAGCACGCCGTCCAGTTCTTCGGGCAGCGTGCCGATGACCGGCAGTTCGTACAGGTCGACTTCATCGATGACAGGCGCCAGCGCGCCGACGTGTGGATCGAGCGTCGTCATGGCTGTGCTCCGTGAGCGTCCTGCGCGAGGGCGTCAGTACGCCGAGCGCCGGAAAAACAGCGGCGATGGGAGTGTGAAGGTGTAGTCACGTTGATCTCCAGGTGGAAGGAATGGCGATTTATACCCGGATAAATTTAGATCGTCAATAAAATCCGGGTAAAATTCGCGACACGCCCGCCAGCGCTTCGGGCGATAATTGGGGGCACCTGGCCAATCCCCGCCCCGCAATGCTTCACCCAATTCATGGAGAATTTCGCGTGCTCCCCTCGACGCTGCTTTTCCTGCCCGGCGCATCGGGCGACACCGCTTTCTGGCACCCTCTCGCCGATCGCCTCACCACCCAGGCCGACCGCGCAGTGGTCGGCTATCCGGGCTTCGGCGCGCAGCCGGCCGATCCTGCCGTCGACGGTTTCGAGGGGCTCGTTCGCGTCGTGACGTCCCGCATCGACCGGCCGACGGCCTTGATCGCGCAATCGATGGGCGGCCTGCTCGCGATCCGCGCGGCGCTCGCGAAGCCCGAACTCGTCACGCATCTGGTATTGAGCGTGACGTCAGGCGGCATCGATACGACGGGGATGGGCGTGCAGGATTGGCGCGAGGGCTTCGTGAAGAACAACCCGTCGCTGCCCGACTGGTTCGTGTCGTTCAAGGCGGATCTGTCGCATGAACTCGGACGGATCACCCAGCCCGTGCTGCTGTTGTGGGGAGACGCCGATCCGTTCAGTCCGGTGGCGGTTGGGCGCAGGCTCGCCGCACTGCTGCCCGACGCGACGCTGCATGTCGTGGCCGGCGGTCAGCACGATCTGGCGAAGGTGCATGCCGCGGAAATTGCGCCGCTGGTGGACGCGCATCTCGCACACGGCTGACGTGATGCATCGCGGCGATGGGCTTCACCGTTCGATGGCGCGGTCTGTCATGCGCACTGCGAGTCTCAGGTCCCAAGTCCCAGGTCCCAGGTCCTGAGCCGTCGCCTCATGCGCCCTTGACGTCCCCCGCCCGCCCTTCTAGCATGGTCCGCTCTACAGAACGGCTTTCTCCCATGCAAAACGAAGAGTCAGAAAAAGGCGGCGGCGGCGTCGCGGCGCTCGACCGGGCGTTCGCGATTCTCGGCGCGTTCGCGTCGGGCGAAAAAGGCGTCTCGCTGGCGGAACTCGCGCGCCGCACCGGCTACTACAAAAGCACGCTGTTGCGTCTGCTCGGCGCGCTCGAACATGGCGGCTTCATCCGCAAGCTCGAAGACGGCCGCTATTCGATCGGCCCCGAGCCGTTGCGGCTCGCGCAGATCTATCAGGAGTCGTTCCACGTCCGTCACGTGGTCGAGCCGTTGTTGCAGCAACTCGCCGTGGACTCCGGCGAGACCTCGTCGTTCTATGTGCGTCAAGGCAACCATCGGGTGGTGTTGCATCGGGTCGAACCGGCGCGCGCGGTGCGCGTGTCGATCCGTGAGGGCGATCGTTTTCCGATCGAGCGCGGCGCGTCGGGCAAGGTGCTGCTCGCGTTTTCGAAGCCCTATAAAAAGCCGTTCGATACCGTTCGCGAGCGCATGTGGGCCGTGTCGTACGGCGAGCGCGATCCGGACACGGCCTCGGTGTCGGTGCCGGTACTTGGTCTCGGTGGGGAACTGGTCGGGGCGCTGACGGTGTCCGGACCGCGCGAACGGATCGGCGCAACGGAGCCGATGCGCGCGTCGTGCAAGCTGCTGCTGAACGCGTCGGTTCGCGCGAGCGCGGCGTTCGGCGGCGATGCGTCGATGTTCGCTCACAGCCTCAAGCTCGTCGATCAGGACGACTTCAGCACGCCGCCGGGCAACGAGCGTTAGAGCGCGGCACGGCACGGCACGGCGAAGCGTGGCACTACAACGCGCGGTGTCGCGGCACCCCACGCACCCCGCACGTTCAGCGCATCACGCTTCGGCGCCTTGCAGGCGGAACACGTTGACCACATCGCGCAGCATCTGCGCCTGTTCCTGCATCGACTGCGCGGCGGCCGCGGCCTGCTCGACCATTGCCGCGTTCTGTTGCGTGGTCCGATCCATCTGCGCGATCGCCACGTTCACCTGTTCGATACCACGGCTCTGTTCGTCGGATGCCGCCGAGATCTCGCTGATGATGTCGGTCACACGCTTCACCGCATCGACGAGCGAATGCATCGTGCCGCCTGCTTTCTCCACGAGCGCCTTGCCGTCGTTCACGCGTTCCACCGAGTCCTCGATCAGGCTCTTGATCTCCTTCGCCGCGTCCGAGCTGCGGCGCGCGAGATTGCGCACTTCGCCCGCCACCACCGCGAAACCGCGTCCTTCCTCGCCCGCGCGCGCCGCCTCGACGGCCGCGTTCAACGCGAGAATATTGGTCTGAAACGCGATGCTTTCGATCACCGCGATGATGTCGACCACGCGTGCGGAACTCGCCGCGATGTTCTGCATGTTCGCGACGACTTCCTCGACGACGTGACCGCCGTCGCCCGCGAGCTTCGACGCGTTGAGCGCCATCTGATTCGCCTGCAGCGCGTTGTCCGCGTTCTGCTTCACGGTCGCGGTCAACTGCTCCATGCTCGCGGCGGTTTCGCCCAATGACGATGCCTGCTCCTCGGTACGCGACGACAGATCGAGATTGCCCGCCGCGATCTGCTCGGCCGCCACGGTGATCGTTTCGGTGCCGCCGCGAATGCGCCGGATCGTATCGGCGAGCCGGTGCTGCATGCGCTGCATCGCGAACAGCATGCTCTGCTGATCCTGCGCGCCGAGCGCGACCGTGCGCGTCAGATCGCCGTCGGCGATGGTTTCCGCCACGTGCGCCGCGTAGGCCGGCTCGCCGCCGAGACTGCGCTTCACGTTGCGGATGATCAGCACCAGCGCGATCGTGCTGAAGCTGCCCGTCACGAGGATCGTGAGCAGGTAGCCCAGCAGCGCCTGGTAAAACGCCTTGTTGATGTCGTCCACGTACACGCCGGAAATCAGATACCAGTCCCACGCGTCGAAGCGTTTGACGAAACTGATCTTCGGCACGTGTTCGGTTTTGTTCGGCAGCCGCGCCATATAGTCGACGAAGCCCTGACCTTGCGCCTGCGCCAGCTTGACCATCTCGACGAACAGCAGCTTGCCCTCGGTGTCCGCGTAATGCGAGACGTCCTTGTTGCGCAGATCGGCCAGCGTGGGATGCATGATCACCACCGGCGTCGCCGTCGTGATGATCATGTAGCCGCTGCCGGGGTAGCGCATGGCGGCAAGACGCGCCATTGCCTGTTCTTTTGCCTGATCCAGCGTGAGCTGATGCTGGTCGACCAGCTTCGCGTAATCGGCGACGATTCCGTACGCGCTTTCGACGACGTTCTGCACCGCCGCCTTGCGATCGGACAGCATCGTGTCGCGCGATTGCCATGCCGCCCAGCCGCCGAGCGACAACAGGCCCAGCCAGGTAATCAGCAGGGCCAGCCACAGTTTGGTATTCAAGCTAAGTCGGTTCACGCGGTTTTCTCCGTCGCCAGCGATGCGGGGACACTGCCCCGCTGGATGTTCCGCCTCCCCCACGACATCACGCGCGGGGGCGCGGGACGGCGGAGAGTCGTCGCTGTATAACGGCATCAAAACGCATAACCTGAATCAGGGAATACGTATAGAGGGTGGGGTTCGGCGCGTCATGAGCGTGTCATGAAATGCATCGAGAGGCCGGTCGCGACGCCGGTCGTGGACAGTGAGCCAGGCGCCGCGCCGGGCCCGCTACGTGAGATTCAACCCGCCATCGGACAGCAGGATCTCGCCGGTCAGATAGTCGGACGTCACCAGCATCGCCACGGCTTGCGCGATGTCGTCGGGGCTCGCCGCGCGGCGCATCGGCGAGCGTTCTTTCCAGAGTTGTTGCGCGTGCGTCCAGCCGGCGGTGAGCGGTGTGTCGACGAGTCCCGGCGCGACCGCGTTCACGCGAATGTCCGGCGCCAGCGACACCGCCAGCAGACGCGTCATGTGATTCAGCGCGGCCTTGCTCGCGGCGTAGGGAATCGACGCGCCCTTGGGACGCACGCCGGCGTGCGAACTCACGTTGACCACGCAACCTGACCGGCCGCGCTGGGCGGCGTCACGCAGCGCCTTTTCCGCCAGCGCGATCAACCGGAACGGCGCGACGACGTTGACCTCGTGCAGTTCGTGCCAGATGTCCGGCGTCGCGGCAGCGAGGTCCGCGTGCGGAATCACGCGGCTGATGCCTGCGTTGTTCACCAGCACGTCGAGGCGGCCCCATGCGGCGATCGCGTCATCGATGAGTTTCACGCGCGCGGCGTCGTCGGCGAGATCCGCCTGCACGTAGACGGCGGAGTCGAGCTCGGCCGCGAGCGCGAGACCTGCCTGCGCGGAACTGCGCGAATGCACGACGACCGAGAAACCGTCCCGCGCCAGGCGACGCGCAACGGCCGCGCCGATGCCCGAAGTCGACCCGGTGACGAGGGCGACGGGACGTTCGTGGTGCACCGGGGAAGTCGCCGTCGTTGCCGGAGTCATAGGCCGCGTCATGCCAGATCTTTTCGCATGAACACGCGGCTGCTGCCGGGTGGATCGCACGGCACTTCGCCGAACACCTGCCAGCCATGTCGCGCGTAGAACTCCGGCGCCTGGAAGTTGATCGTATATAACACCGCGCCGCGACAGCCGCGTTTGATCGCTTCCGCTTCGGCTTCCGCCAGGATGCGGCTGCCCAAACCGTCGCCGCGCAGCTCCGGCGGAATGAAGAACAGATCGATGAAGAGCAAGCCCAGCGACGTTCTGCCGGTCAGGCCGCCGACCACCTTGTCCGTTCCGGCGTTCCTGATCAGCACCGCGAGCGGACGGACATCGTCCACACCTGTCTTCTCGATGTTGAACGCGTTGAGGCTGTGCGAGATCGTTTCGATATCGGCGAGCTGCGGCGAGTCGGTCAAACGGATGGAATGATTTGGCATGGGGCGCGGATAGATCATGTCGATCGAAGTGCGGGGGAACGGCGAATGTAGCCGGTTTGCCGGTCGCTCACAAGATCGGCCACCGCTCGTCACTCACGGCTCGGCCCTCACCACGCACCGCTCACCCGCCGCGCCGCCGCATCCACTGATTCAATCCCGCACACATCACCAGCAGCGCCGCCGTGACGAAGAACACCGCGCGCAAACCGACCAGCGCGCCGATCTGTCCGCCGATCAACGGACCCACCACCTGTCCGCTGAATTGCGCGGATTGCAGATAGCCGAGGATCGTGCCCGAGTTGTGCTCGTCGACCGAATGACGCACCAGTTTCGCGATCGACGGCAACAGGCCCGCGATCGTCATGCCCATGATTGCGCGCAGCACCGCGAGTTGCCACCAATGCGTGACGAACGCCTGCGGCAGCATCGCGAGCGCGGTCGCGATCAGGCAACCGACAATCACGTTCCAGCTGCCCACGCGATCCGCGAGCGCGCCGAGCCTGGGCGCGGTCAGCATGCTGCCGAATGCCGAGCACGCCATCACGATGCCGGCGACGCGCGCGAGTTCCGCATGCGGCACGCCGAGGCTGCCGATATACACGGTGATGATCGGCTCGATCGACATATTCGCGAGCAGCACCATCATCGCCGTGACGAGCAGCGCGGGAATCACCGCGCGATTCGGCTTCGCGTCTGTTGCGCCCTTCGCGGCCGCCGACGCTTTCGCGTCCACGTTGCGGTCGAAATCCTCGCGCACCAGCGCGATCGTCGCGACCGCCGCGACTGCGATCATCGCGCCGCCGACGAAGAACGTGCCGCGAATGCCGACCCACGTCGGCAGAAAACCGCCCACCAGCGGCCCGATCAGATTGCCGGCCAACGCGCCGGTGGACAGCACGCCGAGCGCCCAGCCAGCCCGCTCGCGTGGCGCCTGCGTGCCGATCATCACGATCGACGCGGAGGCGTAACCGCCGATCAAGCCCGCCGCGAGCCGCAGCAGAACGAGTTCTGTCACGTTGTGAGCCAATCCGATCAGGGACATGACGACGGCCATGCCGATCGCCGCCCGCACCAGCATCGGCTTGCGGCCGAAGCGCGTGGCCAGACGTCCCCACACCGGCGCGGTGATCGCGGTGCCGAAGAACGTCGCGCCGAATGCGACGCCCGACCATTGCACGATCGCGCCCGGCGAACGCACGCCGAGTTGTTCGACATAGAGCGGTAAGAACGGCAGCAGCATGCTCAGGCTCACCAGCGTCGTGAACGAACCGAACACGCACACCGCGAGGTTGCGCCGCCAGAAAGCGTCATTGCGCGCGACGTAGCTGCGCGGGTCCGGCGGCGGCGAAGCGAGCGCGTGGGCAGGAAGGGACATGCTGCGTTCCTCGACATGATTCATCTGTCGAGAATACGCAGTACCGCGCATCCTTGAAAATGAATTTATCTGAACGGAATAATCTGCTTCGCTGATAAGGCCGAAAAGCCCTTTAAATCCCGCGATTTCGCAGCGTCCTTGTTATAATTCTCCCATCCATTCGTACAAAACATAACGACCTCCCACATCGCGCGACAGGATCCTTATGCTGAAACCCGAACGCCTTCGCGCCCTTGCCGATGCTCTCGCCAAACAGAACGTCATGCGCCTGCGCGACGCCGCGAGTCTGTTGAACGTTTCGGAAATGACGGTGCGGCGCGATATCGCCGGCAGTCCAGAACGCTTCACTTATCTGGGCGGTTACATCGTCAGCGCGACGGACGTGCCGAACAACGCCGGCTATTCGCTCGAGGAAGAGAAAGACCATTTCGCGCAGGCCAAGGCCGAGGCGTCCGCCATTGCGGCGGGGCTGATCGGCGACAACGAAACCTTGTTCATCGATTGCGGCACGACGCTCACCACGCTGGCGCGGCTGATTCCGCTCGAACGCCACGTCACGGTGGTCTGTTATTCGCTGAACGTCGCGGAGATTTTGCGGCGCAAGCCCAACGTGCGGATGATTCTGCTGGGCGGCGTGTATATCCCTTCATCGGATTCGTTTGCCGGCGAAGAGAGTCTGGAGGTGCTGCGCCGCATGGGCATCAACAAGGCCTTCATTTCGGCCGGCGGCGTGGATACCGCGCGCGGCGTCACCTGCTGGAATTTTCACGAAGTCGCGCTCAAGCAGGCCGCCATGGCCAGCGCGGTGGAGCGGCATCTGGTGGTGGACAGGAGCAAGTTCGGCGTGGTGAAGGCGGTGCGCTTCTCGCAGGTCGACGACTTCGATTCGATCATCACCGAGGCGGGCCAGACGCCGAGGAAAAGGAAGTGAAGCAGTGGAAGTGAAGCTGCGCGCCTGAAACGGCCCGCAGCTTCCACGCCGGAATTTCAGCGCTTGCGCTGCAGCGCGAACAGCGTCCCGGCAATCAGAATGAACGCGCCGATAATCACTTTCTGCCAGGTGCTCGGCACGCCCACCAGAATCAGCACGTTGTTGATCAAGGTCACGAGCACCACGCCAAGCAGCGTGCCCGCCACCGTCCCCGTGCCGCCCGTAATGCGCGCGCCGCCCAGAATCACCGCCGCGATCACGTCGAGTTCCGAACCCACCAGATCGAACGGATTCGCGAGCCGGTTATTCGACACGTGCAGAATGCCCGCGATGCCGGCCAGCATGCCAGTATAGCCGAACACGAACAGATGGATCGCGCGCAGGTTGTAGCCGAGCCGCTCGGCGATCGCGAGACTGCCGCCCATCGCGTAGACGCCGCGGCCCATCATCGTGCGATTCAGCAGCCACCATGTGACCAGCGCGGCCAGCACCAGCGCCAGTACCGAGACCGGCAGCACCGCGCGCAGGCCATCCGCCGTGTGATAGAAAACGAGCGGAATGCGGCCGAAGCGATCCATGCTGTGCGGAATGTTCATGAAGAACGACGTGCCGATAAAAGTCAGCAACAGTCCACGATACAGATACTGCGTGCCGATCGTGACGATCAGCGAAGGCGCTTTCAGCCGATGCACCAGCAAGCCGTTGATCACGCCGAGAATCACGCCGCCGAGCGCGCCGGTGATCAGGATCAGCGCGAACGGCGCATCCGGCCACCACGCGAACACCGCCTTCGTGATGCCGTACATGGTCAGCGCGCCGATCGCGGTGAACGATACGTCGATGCCGCCGGAGGCCAGCACGACCAGCGTGCCCAGCGCGAACAGCGACATCGTGGTGGCGGAATGCAGCAGATCGAACAGCGTCGCCAGTTGAAAGAAGCGCGGATTGATCGCGCCGACGATCAGGCACGTCACCGCGATCAATGCGACAGTGAACCATTCGGGATTGCGCGCAAGCTTCGCCCGCAAGCTCGGCGGCTTGACCTCGGGCGCGACTTCGACGACGGTCGGTGTAGTCATGGTCTGCTTCATGCGCGAATCGATGCGCGAGTTCATGGGTGGGACGTCCTTTATGCAGCTTCCGACAGCAACGCGTGGTACAGATCGGCTTCGTTCAACGTATCGGCCGCGTATTCGTCCGCCACGCGGCCTTTCTTCATCATCAGAATCCGATCGCAGTTCTGCAGCAGTTCGGGCAGATCGTCGCTGATCAGAATGATGCCGATGCCTTGCTGCGACAGCCGCTGCATGATCCGGTAGATGATGTCCTTCGAACCGACATCGACACCGACCGTCGGCCCATGCAGGATCAGCACGCGCGGATCGATCGCCAGCCAGCGGCCGATCAGCACGCGCTGCTGGTTGCCGCCCGACAACGACTGCACCGCCTTGTCGACGCCCGGCGTGGCAATCTGCAAATCCTTCACCGTCTGCTCCGCGAGCGCGTTCGCGCGCGTGCGGTCGATCTGGCCGAAGCGGTCGCGCAGACTGCCGATCATCGCGGTGATCAGGTTGTCGCGAATCGGCTTGTCGAGAAACAGCCCTTCGTTCAGGCGGTCTTCCGGCACATAGCCGATGCGATGACGTTTCGCGTCCGACGGCGTGCGCAGCGCAATGGCCTTGCCGTCGAGCACGATCTGCCCCGCCTGCGCGGGCGCCACGCCCGCCAACGCACGCGCGAGTTCGTTGCGCCCCGAATCGAGCAGGCCGGTCACGCCGAGAATTTCGCCGGCATGCAGCGTGAACGACACCTCGTTGAACTGGCCGCCGCGCGAGAGACCGCGCACGTCGAGCACGACTTCGTTGCCGACCTTGCCTTCGCGATAACGCTCGGTGGACAGATGGCGGCCCGTCATCAACTCGCTGATCTGTGCCTTCGTGAAGTCCGCGATCGCGCCCTGTGCCATGGTCTGTCCATCGCGCAGCACGATCACCTCGCCGCCGATCGCATAGCACTCGTCGAGCTTGTGACTGACGAACAGCACGGTCACGCCCTGCGCGCGCAGATTGGCGAGTACGGCGATCAGATTGTCGACTTCCTTCTGCGTGAGCGACGTGGTCGGCTCGTCCATGATGACGAACTTCGCCTCGCTGGCGATCGCGCGTGCAATCGCCACCAGTTGCCGCGTCGCGAGCGGTAGTTGCTCGATCAGCGTCGCCTGGAATTCGGCGTCGCCGGGCAGACCGACCGCTTCGAGCGCGCGCGCCGCCGTGCGCGCGAGCGCGTGGCGGTCGAAGGTGCGGGCGAGCTTGCCGGCATGGCCCGCCAGTTCGGCCGTCAACGCGACGTTTTCCGCGACGCTCATGTTCGGCAGCAAGGACAGGTCCTGATAAACGGTCTCGATGCCGGCCGCGAGCGATTCCAGCGCCGAGAGTCGCGCGTGGCGCACGCCCTCGATCACGAGTTCACCCTCGTCGGGCGGCTGCGCACCCGAGATGATCTTGATCAGCGTGCTCTTGCCGCAGCCGTTTTCGCCGAGCAGGTGATAGATGCGTCCGCGCTCGAACGACAGGCTCACGCCACGCAGCGCGTGTACGCCGGTGAAACGCTTGTGCACGCCAACCACCTGGAGAAACGGCTGCGTGATGTCGTTGCGCGGAGTCGGGACTTCCTGATTCATGGTAGCGATTCGTCGTGACGTGAAGCCTGTTTCCGGCGTGCCCGCGAGAGCGAGGGCACGCACCGGACGAAGCCCTCCGGTGAGGACTTCGTCGCACATCCAGCAACCTGCCGTTCCATTTCCAACGTTAGAACGGATACTGCTTGTAGTTAGACTTGTCGACGTTCACCCAGCCCTGGCCGCGCACGATGATTCCCTTGCCCGGTCCCTTCTCGACCGTCACCTTCGTGTAGCCCGGCAAGCCGAGATCGGCGCCGTTCTCGACCGTCTTGCCGGCGATCAGCATCTGCGCGATCTTGTTCATCGCGATACCGGCCAGCTTCGGGTCCCAGAACGCGATACCGTTGATCGCGCCGCTTTCGAGGAATTTGCCTGCCTCGGTCGGCAGGCCCGTGCCGTACACGCAGATCTTGCCCTGCATGCCGGCCTCTTCGACCGCGCGGCCAATACCGATCACGTCCAGCGACGACGAGCCCTGGAAGCCCTTCAGGTCCGGATGCTTGCGCAGCACTTCCTTCGCGACTTCGTACGCGCGCTCGCCGTCGTTATTGGTTTCGAGTTTCGGCTCGACCAGATCCATCTTCGGATACTTGGCCTTCGCATTGCCGATGCCGCCGTCCGCCCATTGCACCTGCGAACGGCTGCCGAGCGAGCCGACCAGCACCGCCCACTTGCCTTCGTCATGCATGCAGCCGGCGAGCCGTTCGTTCAGGCCCGCGCCGTAGGCGGTGTTGTCGAACGCCTCGATGTCGACCATCGTGTTCTTCTCGTTGTCCGCTTCGTGCGTCACGACCTTGATGCCGCGATCCATCGCTTTCTTCAACGCGGGTTCGAGCGTCGGCGGATCGTAGGGCACCACGGCGATCGCCGTGACCTTCTTCGCGATCAGGTCTTCGATGATCTTGAGCTGCTGCGCCGCATCCGCGCGGCCCGGTCCGGTCTGATACGCGGTCACGCCGGGATTGTCTTTGGCGAATTGCTTGACGCCGTCGTCCATGCGGTTGAACCAGTTGATGCCCGTCACCTTGACGACCGTGACGATCGTCACGTTGGTCGCTGCCTGCGCCGCGGCGATCACGCCCACCGCAATCGATGCCGCCGCGAGCGCGGCGCCCAGTCGAGTCAGTTTCATGCCAGTCTCCTTTGTTCGTTCGAGGTCGCCCACTTAAGCGTGACGGACAGCCAGGGCTCGTTGTCCGCTGAGTACTGAAACCGTGATACGTGACCAGATTCGCTAGGGTTTGGGCGCGGCGCCTGAATTCGGCGCCACGGTCTGCGCGGCGTCGGTCCCGCCAACTCTTCCACCACCCCCGCCACGGCCGAAACCGAAAATCGCCCGCACCCGTTCGCCGCCCGCGAACGCGAGCGACAGCAGCAGCAGAAAGCCCCACGCGCAATCGCCGAAGAACTGCGATACGCCCATCAGATTGAACAGGCTCGACAGAAATTGAAGGACCGTGGCCGCGAAAAACACGCAGATGATCCGGCCATGACCGCCCGCCGGATTCACGCCGCCCATCACCGCGATCAGGATCGCGATCAGCAGATAGGAGTTGCCGTAGTCCCATTTCGCGCTGGACGTGTGCGTCGCGCTGATCAACCCGGCCAGCGACGCGAGCACGCCGCACATCGTGTAGGTGAGAATCAGCATGCGCGTGCGCGGAATGCCCGCGTAAAAAGCGGCCTTGGGGTTGGTGCCCATCAGATAGAGCCGCAGGCCGAATGGACTGCGCCTGAGCAGCCAGCCGAGCACGAGCACCGCGCCGATAAAGATGCAGAACGCGATCGGCACCTGAAACACCGTGCCGTTGCCGATATTCGACAGCGGGTCCACATAATCGACATGCACCGACGCGCCATTGCTGAGCACCACCGCGAAGCCCGTGAACAGCAACTGCGTGCCGAGCGTGCAGAGAATCGGCGTGAGCCCGAGCCGCGCGATGACCACGCCGTTCAGCAGGCCGCCGAGCAGACCCATGATCACCACGATCACGCAGAACAACGCCGTGTAGAGCGCGGGCGAGTCGTCTCCATTGACGTAATGCGGCACCACCAGCGCCGCGACCATGCCCGACAGATTCGCGAGCCCGACACCGGACAGGTCGATACCGCCGTTGCCCGACACCATCGACAGCATGATGCCGAGCGCGAGCAGGCCGAGTTCGGGAAGCTGGCCGCCCATCGACTGCAGGTTGTCGATATCGACGAACTGACCGTGCGACAGCCAGGTGGCAAGCAGCACGACGAGCACGTTGACGATCAGCAGAAAATTCAATTGCCGGTCGCCGAACAGTTTTGCCGCGGTGAACGAGGACTTCATGATGACGACGCTCTCCTTGCTTCACAAACCCGCTTTATCAAGCCGCTTCACTACCGGACCACGCGATTCGGGTCCGGCGTCGCTCAGGATGCCTGCGATACATCCACCGGCTCGCTCAACACACGATTCACTTCGTCGAGCGTCGGCATGGAAGGCGCCGTGCCCGCACGCGTGACCGAAATGCCCGCCAGCGCGCAGCCGAAACGCAGCGCGGCGATCGGGTCGTCGCCGCGCGCCAGCGCCGCCGCGAAACCGCCGGTGAAGCCGTCGCCCGCGCCGGCGGTTTCCACCACGCGGCCGCAGCGATAGGCCGGCACGAGAATGGATTGGCTCGCCGAATGCAGCAGCGCGCCCGCTTCGCCGAGCGTCACGATCGCCGTGCCGACGCCCTTGGCGAGCAGCACATCGGCGGCGCGGCGCGCGTCGTCGGCATTGGCGATCGGCACGCCGGTCAGCGCGGTCGCTTCGGTTTCGTTCGGGGTGATGTAGTCGCACAGCGGAAAGAGGCTGTCGTCGAGGGGCATCGCGGGCGCCGGATTGAACACGGTCGTGACGCCGTGCCGCCGCGCCACTTCGAGTCCGCGACGCGCGGCGGGCAGCGGTTGCTCCAGTTGCGTGACGAAGACCTGCGCGGCGGCAATGTCGGCCTCGATCGCATCGACATCGGCGGCGCTCATCGTGCCGGCCGCGCCCGACGCGACGATGATCGCGTTCATGCCGCTGGTGTCGTCGACGAAGATGTGGGCCGCGCCGGTCGATACCCCGTCGACCACCGACGCGCGTGCCGTAATGCCCTCCTTCGCCCACGTCGCGCGGGCGATCTCGCCGAACGCGTCGTTGCCGATGCGGGTGCAGAACACCACCTCGGCGCCGGCGCGCGCGGCGGCCACGGCCTGATTCGAGCCCTTGCCGCCGGGCCCCATCGCGAACGCCGAACCCGCGATCGTTTCGCCGATCAGCGGCATGCGTTCGGCGCGAAACGTCAGATCGGTGACGTAGATGCCGAGAATGACGACGCGGCCGCGCCGGCCGCTCGAAGCGCCGGCATGGTGAGTATGGTTCGGATCGCTCATGCGTCGCTCCGTTGCGCGGGCGGCGTGTTTCGAGCAACGCATGCCGATACCGGTCGCGCGCGATGCACGGCATTGTCGTATTGCAGGTCCAGATGCTTCAGCACGTTGTCTCCTCCAGTTTCTGGTTGGCGTGCAGGTCGTTCAGACTTTTCGCGGACGCTAATGGATCGAGAGGTCCATCAGTCGCCGTACGGTATCCAGATGTTCTTCACCTGCACGGCCTGGCGCAGGAACGGACGGCCTTCGCTCGAGCGGCCCAGCCAGTCGAATTGACGGCCGTGATCGACGAAGGTCCGCTTCAGATTGCCGACCGATTCGCGCTCCACCAGCGTCGAATCCGCTTCGCTGCCGAAGCACCAGAGCGCGTCGACATCGTCGTGCCGCGCGAGCGCCGGCAGCAACGCGGCGCGTTCGCCGGTGACGATGTTCAGCACGCCGCCGGGTACATCGGACGTCTCGGCCACCTGATAGAAGTCGGTGACGGTCAACGGGCAGGTCGCGCTCGGCAGCACCACCACCCGATTGCCCATCGCCAGCGCGGGCGCGATCAGCGACACGAAACCGAGCAGCGGCGCTTCGTCCGGACAGGCCACGCCGATCACGCCGAGCGGTTCGTGCATGGCCAGCGCCACGCCGCGCAACGGCGGCGCATGCACCGCGCCGTCGAACTTGTCGGCCCACGCCGCGTACGTGAAGAGCCGCGTGACGGCCGCATCGACTTCCGCGCGCGCCGCGTTTTCCGTCGCGCCGTTGCGCGCGACGAGCTGACGCGCGAATTCGTCCGCGCGAATCGCGAGGTTTTCCGCGAGATAGAACAGCACCTGCGCGCGGTTGTGCGCGCTCGCCTGCGACCACTTGTGCGCGGCGCGTGCCGCTTCGACCGCGTTGCGGATGTCCTTGCGATTACCCTCGCCGACTTCGCCGACCAGCGTGCCGTCCGGCGCGTGAACCGGCAGCGAATAGCCGCTGTCGGGACGTGCCTGTTTGCCGCCGATAAAAAGCTTCGCCGTGCGATCGATCAGCGCGCCGTGCGTGGCCGTTTCCACTTCGATCCCGCTTCCGCCCGCCACGCGCAAAGCCGGCTGACGCTTGCCAAGGTTGAGCCAGTCGCGCGGTTTCAGATATTCGTAGATGCCCTCACGTCCGCCTTCGCGGCCATAACCCGACTCGCGATAACCGCCGAAGCCGACCGCCGCGTCGAACAGGTTCGTCGCGTTGATCCACACCACGCCGCATGCGAGTTTCGGCGCGACATCCAGTGCGCGGCCGATGGTTTCGCTCCACACGCTCGCGGCCAGCCCGTAGCGCGAATTGTTGGCGAGCGCAACGGCTTCGTCGGGCGTGCGAAAGCTCATTGTCACCAGCACCGGGCCGAAGATTTCTTCCTGCGCGAGCGTGGACGACGGCGCGACGCCGGTGACGAGCGTCGGCGGATAGAAACAGCCGTTAGCGGGCATGGCCGTACCGGCCGATTGCCAGATCGCGCAGCCTTCGCGCCGCCCGGTTTCCACCAGCGACTCGATGCGCTCGCGCTGCACCGGATCGACGATCGCGCCGATGTCGATGCTCTTGTCCAGCGAGGTGCCGACCCGCAACGTCTCCATGCGTCGCTTCAGCTTCGCGATGAAACGCGCTTCGACGCCTTCCTGCACGAGCAATCGCGAGCCCGCGCAACACACCTGGCCCTGGTTGAACCAGATCGCGTCGACCACGCCTTCCACCGCGCCGTCGAGATCGGCGTCGTCGAACACGATGAACGGCGACTTGCCGCCCAGTTCGAGCGTCAGCGACTTGCCGGTGCCCGCGGTCGCCGTGCGAATCAGCCGGCCCACTTCTGTCGACCCGGTGAAGGCGATCTTGTCGACCCGCGGATGCTCGACCAGCGCTGCGCCGGTGCGTCCATCGCCGGTGACGACGTTCAGCACGCCGGCCGGCAGACCCGCCTGATGCGCAAGTTCGGCGAACAGCAACGCGGTCAGCGGCGTGTACTCGGCCGGCTTCAGCACGACGCAGTTGCCGGTGGCAAGCGCCGGCGCGATCTTCCACGCGAGCATCAGCAGCGGGAAATTCCACGGCACGATCTGGCCGATCACGCCAAGCGGCGCATAGTCGGCGAATTCGGCGTCCTGCAGTTGCGCCCAACCCGCGTGATGCAGGAAGTGACGCGCGACCAGCGGCACGTCGATATCGCGCGTCTCGCGAATCGGCTTGCCGTTGTCGAGCGCTTCGAGCACCGCGAACAGCCGGCTGTGACGTTGCACCATGCGCGCCAATGCATACAGATGCCGCGCGCGTCCCGTGCCGCCCAACGCGAACCAGCCGGGTTGCGCGGCGCGCGCGGCGGCCACCGCGGCGTCGATGTCGGCGGCATCGCCCTGGGCGATTTCGGCGAGCAGGTCGCCACTCGCGGGCGCGTGCGAGACGAACCGTTCGCCCGCCGCGGGTGCATGCCACGCGCCGCCGATGAAGTGCCCGAAGCCGGCTTCATGACGCGCGAGCCACGCACGCGCAGGTTGATCGTCCTCGGGTGCGGGACCGTACTCCATCGATGAAAAATACTCGGCTACGCTCATGGGATCGGTCTTCTATCAGGCTACGGGGTGACGGTTGAAAGCGGAGTAACGGCCGCTCACGTGATGTTCGAGCTGGCGTTCGATATCGGCGAGCAGGCTCGATGCGCCGAACCGGAACAGGTCCGGTTCGAGCCAGGGGCGCCCCAGCTCTTCCTTCATCAGGATCTGATACGACAGCGCCGTTTTGGCGTTCGATACGCCGCCCGCCGGCTTGAAGCCGATCGGCACGCCGGTGCGTTCCTGGTATTCGCGGATCATCCGCACCATCACCAGCGACACGTCGAGCGTCGCGTTGACGCCTTCCTTGCCGGTCGAGGTCTTGATGAAGTCGGCGCCGGCCATCATGCACACCATCGATGCGCGCGCAACGTTCGACAGCGTGCGGATGTCGCCGGTGGCGAGAATCGTCTTCAGATGCGCGGGACCGCAGGCCGCGCGGAAGTCGCGCACTTCGTCGTAGAGCGCTTGCCAGTTGCCGGTCAGCACATATTCGCGCGTGACGACGATGTCGATCTCCATCGCGCCGTCGGCGACCGACGCCTCGATCTCCTTGAGCTTCAGCGGATGCGGAATCAGTCCCGCCGGAAAACCGGTCGACACGGCCGCGACCGGAATGCCGCTGCCCTTGAGCGCATCTACCGCCGCCGCGACGAAACGGTGATACACGCACACCGCGCCGGTCGTGATGCCTTGCGGCGCGATACCGAGCGCTTCCAGCAGATCGGCGCGCACGGGTTGACGCGCTTTCGCGCACAGACGACGCACGCGGCCTTCGGTGTCGTCGCCATTCAGCGTGGTCAGGTCGATGCAGGTGACCGCCTTCAGCAGCCACGCCGCCTGCGCATCTTTCTTGACCGTGCGGCGCGTGGCCAACGTCGCGGTGCGCCGTTCCACCGCCGATTGATTGACGCGCAAACCGTCGAGCCACGATGCGTCGAACGGCATTCCGGGATTGCGCACGGCATGAACGAGCGGCCCGCCGCGCAGCGCGACGACCGATGAAGACAACGAAGGAGCTTCAGGCATAAGACATCCGGGAATTTGGCGCGGCGCACAACAGCCGCTGACAATTTGTTCGCACTTATGCTACAACGATTGATAGAATCATAACAAGCCTGACGAACAAATCTTCACACGGGCCGCCAATAAAGGCCATTTTCGTGCGATGAATGTTATTGACGCATCAAAATCATGGTGCGAGCATCACAATTCCGGCATCGCCCGGTCAGCAGGACACCAACGAACAAAACGAAAAAATTTCGTCGAATCGACGAAGGAGACAGTCCAGATGAGTGAACCGGTTGCCGCCGCGGCCGCGTCTTCGCCTCAGGTTCCATTGATCCGCGTTGCGGGCGTCACCAAGCGGTTTGGCGGCGTGCAGGCGTTGCGCGGCGTCGACCTCGACGTGCGGCCCGGCGAAGTGCATGCGCTGCTCGGCGAGAACGGCGCAGGCAAATCCACGCTGATCAAGATTCTCAGCGGCGTGCATGCGTACGACGAAGGCGTGATCGAAATCGACGGACAGAAGGTCGCGTTCGATTCGCCGGCGCGGTCGCGCGAGGCCGGCGTCGCGGTGGTCTATCAGGATCTGAGTCTGGTCGAATCGTTGTCGGTCGGTGCGAATCTGATGCTTGGGCGCGAGCCGCGCACGCGTCTGGGCTTCGTGAAGAACCGTCAGCTCATGGCCGAAGTCGGCGAATTTCTGCGCTCGCACGGCATTCCGCTCGATCCGAAAACGCCGGTCGGCGCGTTGCCGTTTGCGTACCGGCAGATGACTGAAATCTGCAAGGCGCTGATGGGTCACGTGCGCGTGTTGATTCTCGACGAGCCCACTTCCGCGCTGACCGGCGGTGAAGAACAGATTCTGTTCGACGCGATTCGGGCGGTCACGGATCGCGGCGTCGGCGTGATTTACGTCACGCACCGGTTGAATGAAGTGTTCAGGATTTCGCAGCGCGTCACCGTGTTTCGCGACGGCGCCAACGCCGGCATGTTCAACACCGCGCAGACCGATATGAAGCAGCTCGTCGCGGCGATCGTCGGTCCGAAGCATGCGGCGATGCAGGCGCGCGAGAAGAGTGCCGCGGGTTCCTTGGCCGACGGGGGGTTATCTCCGACTGCATCGGTGTCTACTTCCGCGCGCGCGGCCTCGAATGATCCGGCCGTGAGCGGTGACCCGGTGCTTAAGCTGTCACGCGTGAGCAACGACCGGCTCCGCGATGTCGATCTTGCTGTCGAGCGCGGCGAAGTGCACGGGCTCGCGGGTTTGATCGGCAGCGGACGCACCGAGATTCTGCAAACCATTTTCGGTTTGCGCGCCGTGGCAGCGGGCACGCTCGACATCGACGGTCAACCGCGTTCGCGCGTGACGCCCGCCGACGCGATTCAACTCGGCGTGGCGCTCGTGCCGGAAGACCGTCACCTGGAAGGACTCGTGCTCGAACATTCGATCGAGCGCAATCTCACACTGCCGCGCCTGCCGCGGTTTTCGCGCTGGGGCTGGCTGCGCAGCCAGGCCGCCGACGATCAGGCAAAACGTTCGATGAAGGAACTCGCGGTCAAGGCGGCCGCCTCGTCGACGCCGGTCAAGTTTCTCTCCGGCGGCAATCAGCAGAAGGTGGTGTTCGCCAAGTGGAATCATCCGCGCCCCAAGCTGTTGCTGCTCGATGAGCCGACCGTCGGCGTCGATGTCGGCGCGCGCGAGGAAATCTACGGCGTGGTGCAGGACGCCGCGCGCGCGGGCACCGGCGTGCTGGTCGTGTCGTCCGATCTCGACGAACTGCTGCGCCTGTGCGACCGCATTTCGATCGTGGCGGACGGGCGCATCGTCAAGACCGTGCCGCGCGCGGAACTCGCGAATGCCGAAGCCTTGCATCACCTGATTCAACTGTCCCGTTCTTCTTTCGAGTCCCCTGCCGGGACCGCCGCCGGAGCCCTCGCAACATGAATGAATCTGTCTCGCCGCTGACGGCAGAGCGGCAAGCGGCACTGCCGCAAAAAAGCCGCGCGCGGCGCATTGCGCAATTGCTGTTGCAAGGCGATCGGCCGTACGCGTTATACGGTGCGTTCGCGATTCTGCTGGTCGTGTTCAGTTTCGCGTCGCCATGGTTTCTCTCGATCGACAACTTTCTCAACATCGGGCGGCAGACCGCGCTCGTGTCGATCATCGCGATCGGCATGACCTTCGTGATCATCGCGCGGCAGATCGATCTGTCGGTGGGCTCGACGCTCGCGCTGTCCGGCATGTCGGCGGCGTTGGCCATGTCGCATCTCGGCGATAGCTGGATCATCGGCGCGATTGCGGGCATCGGCACGGGCGCGATCGTCGGTGCGATCAACGGCGTGGTCACCACACGCCTGAACATTCCGTCTTTCCTCGTGACGCTCGGCACGCTGAGCGCGGCGCGCGGCCTCGCGCTGATGGTCACGACGACGCGTCCCGAGATCATCACCAACGATTCGTTCATCGCGATCTTCGGCGAAGGCACGATCGCCGGTGTGCCGGTGCCGATCATCTGGACCGTGCTCGCGGTGATCGCGGGGATTCTGCTGCTGCACTACAGCGTGTTCGGCCGGCAGATCTATGCGGCCGGCGGCAATCCGACGGCGGCGCTGTACTCGGGCATCAACACGCGCCGCGTGACGACGCTCGCCTTCATTCTCACCGGCATGCTGGCCGGTGTCGCCGCGCTCGTGCTGTCCGCGCGCTCGCACGCGGCGCGGCCGGACGTGGTGCAAGGGCTTGAACTCGACGTGATCGCCTCGGTGACGCTCGGCGGCTGCAGCCTGTTCGGCGGCCGCGGCTTCGTGCTCGGTACGCTGCTCGGCAGTCTCATCATCGGCACGCTGAATAACGGGCTGGTGCTGTTGGGCGTGAGTTCGTCGCTGCAACTGGTGATCAAGGGGGCGATCATCGTCGCCGCCGTGGCGTTCACCAGGAAATGACTGGCGCAGGTCCTACGCGCCGATTGCCGGAAAAGAGTCGCTGTAATACCAACCGCTGCAATACAAACGTGAAGACCAACGGAGGAGAATCATGAAGCAACATCGTGGTGGCTCGAACAAGGTATGGGGTAGCGTGATGGCGGCGGCAATCGCCGCCGTGGTGTCGTCGGGCGCCTACGCGCAATGCGTGACGAGCCTGCCGGCCGGCTCGATCGGCCCGAAGACGATCGTCGGCCAGGGGCCGAACGGCGAGAAGGCGGCCTCCGTGGATGCGGTGCAGTTGACGCCCGCCGATGTCGCGAAGATCAAGGCCGGTAAATTCAAGGTCGGCATTTCGATGCAGACCATGAACCTCGACTGGTCGCAATTGCAGGTGCAAGGCATTACCGACACGTTGAAGAAATACGGCGTGGAAGTGATCGGCACGGCGTCGGCCGAATACCAGGTCGACAAACAGATCGCCGATATCGAGAACACGATTCAACGCCATCCGGACGGGATCATTTCGATTCCGGTGGACGGCACGGCGACCGCCGCCACCTACAAGAAGGTGTCGGAGGCCGGCATCAAGCTCGTGTTCATGGACAACGTGCCGACCGGCTTGAAGCATCCGGAGCAATACGCGTCGATGATCTCGGCGGATAGCGAGGGCAATGGCCAGATCGCCGCGAAAGTACTCGCGTCGTGCGTACCGAAAGGATCGACGATCGGGCTCGTGAATTTCGGCGTGGATTACTTCAGCACGAAGGAACGCACCAAGGCGGTGAACGACTGGATGAAGAAGAACCGCCCGGATCTGAAAATCAAACAGGTGGACTTCACCGATCCGTCGAAAGTCGGTCAGATCGCCGGGGACTTTCTCACCGGCAATCCGGACGTGAAGGGATTATTCGCGGTGTGGGATCAGCCGGCGCTGGATACGCTGACGTCGATGCGCGCGCAAGGAGTGAACATTCCGGTGACGACGGTCGATCTGGGTCTGCAATCGGCGATCGAGATCGCCAAGGGCGGCCCGCTGAAGGCGACCGGTTCGCAACGCCCTTACGATCAGGGCGTGGCCGAAGCCATGGCGATGATGAAGGCGCTGATCGGGCAGACGCCGCCTGCGTGGATCGGCGTGCAGTCGCTGCCGGTGGTGCAGTCGAACGTGCTTGAATCGTACAAGACGGTGTTCAAGAAGGATCCGCCGCCGCAGCTCGAAGATGCGTGCAAGAAGGCGAAGCCGGCTTGCGGTTGAGTGAATGAAGGGCAGCGATGTAAGTGGTCACGGAGAGACGACGCAGCGTACCTCAATGTCCGTTGCAATAAACGGCGGTGAGCAGAAACGGAATGACCTCGTGAACCGTCGCGCCGCTGCCCGCGCGGCGCACGCTGGCCTCGACCGACGCCGCCGCCGCTCTCACGACCACGCCATACGTCGACGGTTTGACCGGCTGACCGCTGCCCTGCTTGAACATCGGCTCGTCCTGCTCGTATCCGAACACCGCATAAACGTGGAAGCCGAACGCATTCAGCTGCGTGCCGCGCGACGGGCGGAACGAATTGACCGAGTTGGCCTCGATGCGCATGGGTTTGGGATCGATCGACTGACTGTCCAGCAGCGCGCCGATGAATTCGTGAGGACTCGATGTGCAGTCGAGTTGCTGGTCGAGGTCATCCGCCAGGCACGGGAGCGGAGAAAATACGGCCCCTAGCGACGCGATCGCCGCCAGCGCGTTTAGAACGGACGATTTCATCATGTGCCCCGCTACGTCGCTCATATCCCACTGTGACACGGCTCGCGCGCCAGGTTCGTGCGGTGGCAATCAATGCCGGCGAGTCGGCGTATTTTGTCTGAGCAGAGTTTCGCGTGGCGGCTGAGAATGCGCGCGAGCAACGGCCGTCCGATTCGCCCTACGAAAAGCTGACAAAAGCGGCACTCGGACTGCACAGTCTTGCAGTCGAGCCATTCCGCTCTATTTCCGCCCCTGCTTCCTGAACCCCGGCAACGTACGCGCATCCGGACTCGACGCGAGATGGACGCCTTGCTCGACCGCGGCATGGAACTGGTATTCGGTCGTCCACATCGGCACGCGCGTGCGATAGAACGCGGCCCACTGGAATTCGGCAAACGGCGCGGGCGTTTTGAGGTAGCCGCCAGCATCCCGCACGAAGGCCGCGAGGCTTCGGTAGGGATCGTCCGCCAGCGCCGACACTTCATCCGGGATCGCGGAGATGGCGCGGAGAATGCCGTGCTCGTCGTACGGATGGACCCACTGACGCTCGATCACCGTGTCCCAGAACTTGTCTTCCGACAGGCTCGACAGATCCTCGACGACGGCGGCGAATGCACGCGTAATGCCACCGTCCCATAACGCGCGAGCCAGATGATGATGATCGATCACGTAATGACGGTCGCCCCGGCCGATCACGGTGGGAATCGGCGCGGCTTTCAGAAACGTTTTTAGCGCCTTCTCGTCCAGTTGCAATAGACGTTTTTTCTTCGCATCGACTTCGAGCATGCCGACAGTGGCTTGCATGGGCCGCAACTGTTCGATTCTTACGGTCGTCGTTTTTGCCATGGCGCAGTCTCCTCTCCGGATGTTTCGCGCATTCTACTGCGCGCGATCAATCGTCCGCTTCGCTCGTGGCCTCTATTTCATCGCCGGCCGATGTCGCGTTGTAACCCGGTCGCGCCTTGAGCCACAAGCCGAATTCCTGCATCACGTCGACGACGGGCCTTAACCGTTCGCCGTCTTCGGTGAGCCGGTATTCGACTTTCACCGGCACTTCCGCATAGACCGTTCGCTGGATCAGACCCGCCTGTTCGAGCGCGCGCAGATCCAGCGTCATCATGCGTTGCGAAATACCGGGCACGTCCCTGCGCAAATCGCTGAAGCGTTTCGGGCCGTCCAGCAGATACGACACCAGCAGCAAGCGCCAGCGTCCGCCGAGCAAACGCATCGACTCTTCCACTGAACATCCGGTTGCACTGTTCTTCATTCACTCGTCCTTCATCGGTATATTTTTTGTGCCTACACCACACTATTCTGCCTTCTTCCTTTTTTATCCCGCTTGCCGGATATTAGCCGCGTTGCCGCCATCGCGTAGACCCTTGCGCTGAATACGGCGGCTTTCCGCTTTAATCAAGGAAGAACTCATGAAGCTTTATCACGCAACCGGGAGTTGTTCGCAGGCCATTCGTATCGTGCTGGAGGAAACCGGGATCGACGCGCAATGGATCAGCGTCGACGCACGCAAGCATTTGATAGAAGGCGGTGCCGATTACTACGCGGTGAATGAATTGGGTTATGTACCGCTGCTCGAACTCGACGACGGCAGTTATCTGCGGGAAGGACCGGTGATTGCACAGTATCTGGCCGATCAGCGACCAGAATCGCAACTGACACCGGTTCACGGCAGCATGGAACGTTACCGGCTTCTCGAATGGCTCAACTTTCTGACTTCGGAAATCCACAAGGGATTTATTCCTTTGCTGTATGCGGTCGCGGCAGGGAAATATGTCGATACCGCGAAGCCTAAACTCGAAAGCCGTTTCGCGTGGGTCGACCGGCAGCTATCCGGGCGCCAGTTCCTGATGGGGGATGTCTTCACGATCGCCGATGCTTACCTGTTTGCACTGACCGGCTGGGGAAAGGCGGCGTGGATGAAATCGGTGTACAACGCGGACATCGATTTCACTTCACTCGGGAATGTGCAGGCGTGGTACGAGCGAGTCAGGAATCGACCCGCTGTACAGCGCGTATTGCGTGAGGAGGGATTGTTGGGAAGCCGTTAAGAGATGTCGCTTGCCCCTTAAACGCGCCCCTCTTTCCTCGCCCGCTTGGCCTGATACATCGCTTCGTCCGCGCGATCGATCAGCGCCGTCATCTCCACGCCGTCATCCGGCAGCACAGCCGCGCCGACGCTGATATCCAGATCCAGCGCGCGCCCTTCGAACTCGAACGGCTCGCGAATCTGCTCGACGACGCGCATGCCTAGCCGCTCCGCATCCGCTTTCGAACCGATGCCCGGCAGAATGAAGGCGAACTCGTCGCCACCCACGCGCGCCACCGTATCCGAGCGCCGCGCCGCCTTGTTCATGCGCGCGGCGGCCTCCTTAAGCGCGGCGTCGCCCGCGCGATGCCCGAAACGGTCGTTGATCGGTTTCAAGTCGTTGAGATCGAGATTCAGAATACCCAGCCTTTCCGACGACCGTTGCGCGAGATGAATCGCTTGCCGCAAACGGTCGTAGAACAGCGCGCGGTTCGGCAAACCGGTCAACGCGTCGCGCGTGGCGAGCAGATACAGCTCGCTGGTTTCATATCTCGCCGCATGAAACATTGCCGCCGCGATCAGCTCCGACATCAGTTCGAGCGCGCGAATGTTGTCGTCGTCGAAGGCATTGGCGGCCGCGCCCACTACTTTCAGCACGCCGACTGTCGTGTCCATATGCCGGAGCGGCGTGACGATCATCGAACGCAATCCCACTCGCCGGCAAGCGTCGCGATCGACGCGCGGATCGGTCTCCGAGTCCTCGCAACGCAGAATGTCGCCCGTTTTCACGCACAGACCCGAGAGGCTGCCGTCACGCTTGAGCCGCAATCCCAGCAGGTTTTCGGCAATGCCTGAGCTCGCGCGGTACACCATCTCATCGCCTTCGGCCAGTTCGACGACCGCACCGTCGGCGCGCGTGAGTTGCTGGACCCGCTCGGCGACGAAGCTCATCACGCCGCCCAGATCCAGGCCCAGTTTGGCGATCTCCGTTTGCGCCCGCACGATGGCGAGCAGCGTCTCACTGCTGGGCGTGGCATTGCTGAAAACTGTCTGCAAGGTTCTCTCCGTGGGCAGGTTGCCCGCGGTATTCTACGTGACGACAAATCGTTGTCGATGCACGCGCGATGCAGCTTATGTCCGAGTAACCGTAGATTGTTCGTCAGCGGTATTCAGCGCAATGCGACTCAGCACGAACGTGCGTCGCAAAGTAAAACCCAGACGCTCATAAAGTCCGATCGCCGAGATGTTCTCGCCGAGCACGTGCAGAAACGGCGTCTCTCCACGTCGTTCGATTTCATTGCGCAGAATCGTCATGAGGCGACCGGCAAGACCTTTGCCGCGCCAAGCATCGTCGACGCACACTGCGCTGATCTCCACATAGCCATCGACATGCATCCGCTCGCCCGCCATCGCGATCAGTCGGCCGTTATCGCGGATGCCGATGTAATGCCCCATCTCGCGCGTCCGCCTCGCGAACGGACCGGGTTTGGTCTGCTGGACAAGTGCCAGCATGTCGTCGACATCCGCTTCGGTCAGGCGGATCACATCCTGCCCGGAAGTCTCCCCGGCACCGGATCGCGTCGCCACCATCTGATGAAGCGCGCCGACATGTATCGCGCGCAGTTCGTCGATCGGCGTCACACGCTCCGCCGACAGCAAACCCACCTGTTCGCCCGGTTGCAAGAGCTGATGCAGCGAGCGATAAGCGTCGGGGGTATTGCCCGCCAGCGCGGCAAAAGGCGCGACATCGGAAAAATAGCGACGGGCGAGCGCATCGCCTTGCCCGAGATGCGCCTGCGTCGTGGTCAGCGCGGCCCAGATCGGGTTGTCGAGATTGGTCCGATTCGACGGCTCCGCCTGATTCATCTGTTTGAGGCCGTTCATGCGATCTCCTCGAGGTTGTTGGCGCGATTCGGACAACCGCCGCGCGATGACCCTCACTGTAGACATGAAGCGGCACTCGTACTATTGTCGTAAATGACATCTTTCGCATCATTCGCGCCATGAAGCTGACCCTACTCGCCCTCGATGGCGTATTCGGAACCGGACTCTCCGTATTGCTCGACACGCTCAATACCGCGCGGAACCTGGCGGCGGCGCAGTATGCCGGCGACGGTCCGCGCTTCGACATCAGCGTGATCGGCATGCGGCGCAACGTGCGGACAGCGTCCGGGCTGCGGGTTCCTGTCGAACCGGCCAGTGCGCGCACGCGGTCCGACTGGCTGGTCGTGCCCGCGCTCGGCGCCACGACCGAAGAACTGCTGGTGCCTGCGCTTGCGCGGCGCGATGTGGCCGACGCAATGGCCCTGATGCGCGAGGAACACGCGGACGGCGTGAAAATCGCGTCCGCCTGTATCGGCACATTCGTGCTGGCCGAATCGGGCCTCCTGAACGGACAGGAAGCGACAACGTCATGGTGGCTTGCGCCGCTGTTTCATCGACGCTACCCGGAGGTGCGCCTCGACAGCACGCGCATGCTTGTGCCCTCCGGCCTCTTTGCAACGGCCGGCGCGGCGATGGGTCATCTGGATCTCGCGCTGTGGCTGTTGAATCAGGAGAGTCCTGAACTGGCGTCGGTGGTCGCCCGCTATCTGCTTGTGGATGCACGGCCTTCGCAGGCGCCGTACATCATTCCGGATCATCTGGCGCGTGCCGATCCGCTCGTCGAACGATTCGAGCGCTGGGCGCGGAACCGGCTGGCCGAGGGCTTTTCGCTGGATGCCGCGGCTGGGTCGCTCGCCACGAGCACACGCACTTTGCAGCGCCGCATCGAAGCGGTGCTCGGCAAATCGCCGCTATCGTACTTTCAGGATCTGCGCGTGGAGCGCGCCGTTCATCTGCTGCGCACGAGCCGCCTCGATATCGAGGCGATCGCCGCCCAGGTCGGTTATGTCGATGGCGCGACGTTGCGGACGTTGCTGCGTCGGCGTCTGGGGAAAGGTGTGCGGGAATTGCGGGGTGGGAGGGGGTGAGGGAGGAGGCGACATGACCGGAAACGGCGGGCGTTGCGGCGAATAATCGCTACGCGTCACCGGCGGCCCGAAAGCCGCCGGTGATTCACCCGAAACCGCCGCGCTTAGAAGCGATGCGTCATGCCGACGATCGCTGCCAGCTGGTGGTTGTTACCCGAGTAGTTGCTGCCGTTCAGATCCGCCACCGCGGCCTTGCCCGTCGAATCGATACCCGAAGCCGTTTCGAAGAAACCGATCGCGTAGAACGACGTGCGCTTCGACAACGCGTAGGTCGCGCCCAGGTTGAACTGGTTGTACTTCGCGCTGCCCACGTTGTCCGCGCCGCTGTTGTGCGTGTAGATGTACGCGCCGGCCAGTTGCAGTGCCGGCGTGACCTGATACTTCAGGTTGACTTCACCCGAATTGAACGTCGCCGTGCCGCCCGTGTACTTCGTACCCGGAATCGCGCCGACCGCATTCACCGAACCGAGGTTCTGGAACTGCGTGTTCGAATACAGCAGGCCGATGGTTGCCGGTCCGATTGCATACGAACCACCCGCCACGATGATCTGCTGCGAACCAGCCGATGCATAGCCGCCGTAGATCTTGTTGTTCATGTTGTCGGTTGCGCCCGTGACAGCCGAAGACGGCGTCGACGAGTTGCCCTGGTTGCCGTACGTCGCGTAGTACGGATCCTTGACGAACGTATAGCCGGCACCGAGGCTCAACGGGCCGTTCGTGTACGCGAGCGCTGCGTCGAACACCGAGTTCTGCGAGAAGTTACCCGCCACGCCGCCGAGGCTGTACATCACGCCGGCTTGCAGACCACGATAGTTCGGGCTCACGTACTTCAGCGAGTTCTGGACGCGGTTCGACGTGTCCACGTTGTCCACGTCGCCAGCGCGCGTGCCGTAGCCCAGGCCCGAAGCGGCCCAATCCGCGCCCGACGCGAACGTCGAGGTCAGATCGTTGCTGACCGAATACTGGCGGCCAGCCGTGAACGTACCCAGATCCTTGCTGCTCAAGCCGACGAAAGCCTTACGGCCGAACAGCAGACCGCCTTGACCCAGCGCGCCGGTACCCGTCGTGTAGCCGTTTTCCAACGTGAAGATGGCCGACAGACCGCCGCCCAGATCTTCAGAGCCTTTCAAACCGAAGCGCGACGACGTCGCTTGCGACAGCGCGTACAGATGCGCTTCCTTCACGTTGTTGTTGAAGAGAATGCCCGTATCGACGATGCCGTACAGGGTCACGCTGCTTTGCGCGTGAGCGACGCCGCCGAGCGTGCCGAGCGCGAGGAAAACTACCGAGGCCTTGTTCAGTTTCATCTGTGTTCACTTTATTGGATTAAGGGACGACCACTCCGTGATGAGCGAAAGCCCGTTGATGTCGGCCGCTCGCGTAAGTATCGTCAGCATCACTATGCAAGACACCTGCGCGAGCCAACCCCGCTACGAGCAGAAACGAATCCGCGCTGTTTCCGCCATTCCCGTGAGCCTCAAAGCGTGACGCTTTCGGCAAGTTATGCATTACTGCTATTTCGAAGTCCGGCAAAAATAGCCGACGCCGAATTGTTTAGGTAGAGAAGATTTCGCCTTGTCTCGCGCTCACAACGAACTCGGGCACCGCGAAGATTTCGTCCGATGCCTTTGCAAAAACGTCACAAAAGAAAGGTATTGGCGGGAAACGGCCAGTTGCCGCTTAGAGGGGAGGGACGTACGCACCGCACGGTTGCATCAAATGGTTGTGCGCGCACCAAGTGCGTGCAGGATGCGATCCGGTGCGCGCAATGATGGAGGACAGATACGGCTTTTCACTTTGCTTTGCTACGCGAAGCGGCAGCAATGACGCTGGCGATAGCGGCGCTTAAGCATACGACTCAACGACAACTCAACTCCGCCCACGCAATGCGACGAACACCACGCCGCCGATCGCCATCAACCCGCCGCACAAGGTCGAGACACCCGGTCGCTCTCCCGTGAGCCAGGCCGACAAAGCCGTCGCAACGGCAGGAGTCAGATAAAGAAAATTCGCAGCACGTGCCGCGCCGAAATGGCCAAGCGCAAAAGTCCAGCTCGCGTATCCGAGCGCGGCGGGGAACACGCCGAGCATCAGCACGGCCGGCAACGTGGAGCGAGATGCGCCCGCGAGCGCATGCAACGCGCCTGGCAACCAGGGTGTCAGCAGAAGCGCACCCGCCAGCAGCGTGTATGCGGTGCAGGTCAGTGCGCCATAGGTAGGAATCAAGCTCCGCTGCAAGACAAAGTAACTCGCCGAGCACAGTGCAGCAGCAAGAATCAGCGTGCTGCCCGCGCCGAGCGTCAGACCTCCGGGCTGCCCGCTCGCAATCACCGCGATGCCCGCCAGACTGGCCAGCGATCCGAGCCATCCCCAACGGTTGACGCGCTCGCCGAGAAAAATCACGGCCAGCACCGCAGTGAAGATCGGCAACGTGTTGACGATAAAACTGGCTGCACCGGCGGCGACGGTTTTCTCGCCGCTATTGAGCAACGCGTTATAGAGCGCAATACCAAGAAAACCGCACAGCAGGAAACGTATCGCATCGCGCCACGCGGGCAGTCTCGGCTTCTTCCATGCGAGCCACACGAACACCAGCAAGACGGCCGTGGCGAAACGCGCCGCCGCCAGTTGCAGCGGCGTCAACCCTTGCAGACCAATGTGGATAAATGGAAAAGCGGATGCCCACGAGAGAATCGTGAAGGCAACCGCGCTCGAGGCCAGAAGTGAATGTCTGGCATTGCGTGACGCACGCGGTTTCGACATGGAGGACAGTGTATTCATGTGGCAATCTTGCCGCGTCGCGACCTGATAAGCTAGCGCACAGATCAACGTCGTGATGTGACTATGGCTCATACCTCGCCGCGCCGGAATGTCCAAAACGCCGTTTCAGGCGCGACGGACTCCGCCTCTTCTTCTATCTCGCCGTTGGCAGTTCTCGACGCGCGTCCTCCGCTCGTTAGTCTCGAGACGGTCTGCACGGTCGCGCGCAGTGGCTCGCTTCTCGCCGCCGCCGAACTCTCCGGCCTCACGCACGGCGCGATCAGCCGGCGCGTCGCGGCCGTGGAGAACTGGCTCGGCATGACGCTATTCGACCGTCACGCGCGAGGCGTGCGATTGACGCCGGACGGCCAGCGCTTCGTCAATCAGATCGAGCAGGCATTCGGCATCATCGACAGCGCGGCGCAGCAGTGGCGCTCGCCGCGCAGTCCACGATCGGTCAAGCTGAGCATGGTCCCCGCGTTCGCCAAACTGTGGTTCTTTGAACGTCAAGCGACGTTGGAGAGCGAAACACCGGCGCTGCGTATCGAACTGGATATCGATCATCGCAATGTGGACGTCGCGGGAGGTCAAGCCGATCTCGCCATCCGTTATGGCCGGGGCAATTGGCGTCACCTCGACGTCAAACCGTTCCTGCCGGAAAACCTTTATCCGGTGGCGCATCCCGCGCTCGCCGCACGCCTTATCAAACAGATGCGCCGGCATGGGGACGCCGCGCTACTCGACGTACCATTGCTGCACGACTCCGATCTCACCGGCTGGCGTGCCTGGTTCGAGCCATCAGGTATGTCACTCAAGCCACGCGCGCAGGACCGGCGTTTCGAGGATTACGCATTGGTACTCGCCGCCGCCGAGGCAGGTCTGGGCGTGGCGCTCGCGCGCACGCCGGTTGCCGGCGCTTATCTCGCACGCAGCGATCTTTTGCGCGTCGGACGCCGGGAGGTCGCGTCGCCACTCAGGTATTACTTCGTACATGCGAAGGGGGAAAGCCGGCCCGAGGTACTGACGTTGATCGAGCGTATGCTGCATTGCGTAACGTAACGGCACATGGCCTCATTTCGAGGCGCGCAAAAAGATGAAACAATTGTGCAAGACGTGTCGATTTTCTGGACCCTGCTTCGTCGTTTGAATGGCGGCACATGATTTGCCTCCGCAATACGTTCACATTGACAGGAGATTTGCCATGGCGATTCAAAAGATCACGCCTTTTCTCTGGTATGCCACGCAGGCCGAGGAAGCGGCAGCGTTCTACGCGGGAATTTTTCCCGACTCACGCGTGACGCGCGTGACCCCGGTGCCGAGTGCCGGCGCCACCCGGCTCGTCGAGTTCGTGCTGTGCGGCCAACCCTTCATTGCGATGAGTTCGAGCGGTCCCGACAGCTTCAATCACGCCATCTCGCTGATGGTCTATTGCGACAGCCAGGAAGAACTCGACCGCTATTGGGACGCGCTTCTCGAAGGTGGGGGCGCCCCTGAAGCATGCGGCTGGCTGAAGGACCGCTTCGGCGTTTCGTGGCAGATTATCCCGAGCGAACAGATCCAGATGATGGCCGATCCCGATCCGGAAAAAGCGGCGCGCGTCGCCCAGGCCATGATGAAGATGGTGAAGCTCGACGCCGCCGTATTGAAAGCGGCCTATCTGGGTACAGCAAGCTAATACTCGGTCATTACGCGCACGCATTCGCGGGAATCCGTGGGTTTTTCCCGAGATCACCCGATTGCGCGCCGCGCCATCGAGCGCCGGTATTGACGCGTGCGGCACGCGTTGGCGCTCTGCTGCAAAATCAGCGCGCGCAGCGGTGAGACCGTCGGATTGGTGGTGCGTCCGAGGCTGAGTTTGCCTAGCTGGAATTTGACGGCCGCCATGTTGGCGAGCGATGCCAGCGCCTTGTTCTTCCAGGTGATCGGTGCGAGTTCGGGGACCACGTCCTTACCTGCCTGCCACGCTCTCGGCAAGTTGGGATCGATGGCGAGAGCCGTACCGATCCCGACCATCTCCACGCCGCTTTTCACCACCTGCTCGGCAACCTGGCGACGACGGACGCCGCCCGTGACCATGACCGGCATCGCGGCGATCTTGCGGATTTCGCGGGCGAATTCCACAAAGTAGGCTTCGCGGGCCAGCGTGCGGCCATCACGAGCTTCGCCCTGCATGGCAGGCGCTTCGTAGCTGCCGCCCGAAAGTTCGACCAGGTCGACGCTCAGGCCGTTGAGCAGTTGCACCACCTGTTTCGCGTCGTCGGCCGTGAAACCACCGCGCTGGAAGTCGGCGGAATTGAGTTTCACCGCCACCGAGAACTCGGGCGATACCACGGCGCGCACCGCCTTGATGATCTCCAGCAGCAGACGCGCGCGATTCTCCAATGAACCGCCCCACTCGTCCGTTCTGCGGTTCGTCAGCGGAGACAGAAACTGACTCAGCAGATAACCGTGAGCCGCGTGAATTTCGACGCCGGAAAAACCGGCCTGTTCGCCGAGTCGCGCGGTGCGGGCGAAACGCACGATGACGTCGTCGATGATTTCACGCGTCATTGCTTGCGGCGTGTCGAAGTGTTTCGACATCCTGCCCAGATCGAGCGGAATCGCCGAAGGCGCCCAGGTGGGTTGCCCGAGATTGGCGCGCATCTGTCGTCCGGGATGATTGATCTGCAGCCAGAACTGAGCGCCTTTCGCCCGGCCGGTCCGCGCCCAGCGGCTAAATTTCTCCAACTGTGCGTCGTCTTCCAGCACGACGCCGCCGGGACCCGTCATCGCCCGGCTGTCGACCATCACGTTGCCCGTGATCAGTAGACCCGCGCCGCCTTCCGCCCAGGCTGCGTAGAGACGCATTAACTTTTCCGACGGTGCCTGATCGGCGTCCGCCATGTTTTCTTCCATGGCAGCTTTTGCAATGCGGTTCGGAATGATCGAACCATTGGGGAGAAGCAGTGTGTCGAACACGTTCATGGCAAGTACCTCGATTGATCGTGTCACACACTCTAAGTTTGAAGTTAAGTTCAATGTCAAGCGCGTCACGATGGGGCTCGCTGCCTAAGGTAAACCCTCGCTTCACGCGCCGATGAGAAGCATGGAATCGCCTTTCGCGAATCAATGCTTGACCTTAAAGTTGAGTTCAACCTTAAAGTATGTTTCGCGGGCACTGTCCAGGTAAACAGGCGTCTGCGCAAACCTCGCCAATAAAGGATCTTATGAACGCTCCGGACTATGACCTCGTCGTGTTTGGCGCCACCAGCTTTGTCGGGCAGATTCTTACCCGCTACCTGGTCGAGTATCTGTCGGCACACACGGAAACGATGCGATGGGCCCTTGCCGGCCGATCCGAAAGCAAACTCACGAGCCTGAAGCGCTCGTTAGGGCCCGCGGGGCAGAATGTGCCGGTCATCGTGGCCGACGCGGAGAACGAAAGCCAGTTGCGCTCCATGTGCGAGCAGACTCGCGTGGTCGTTTCCACGGTCGGTCCCTATGCGTTGTATGGCGAGCCCTTGATCAAGGTTTGCGCTGAAACCGGCACGGACTATTGCGACCTCACCGGCGAGACGCCCTGGATCAAACGGATGATCGAGAAGTACGAGCCCACTGCCAGACAGTCCGGCGCCCGCATCGTTCACTGCTGCGGATTCGATTCGGTACCGTCCGACATGGGCGTCTACTTTCTTCAGCAACATGCGCGAAACGAATGGGGCGTACCGGCCACCCGCATCAAGATGCGCGTGAAGACGCTTAAAGGGGGCGTGTCGGGCGGCACCGTCGCTAGCATGATCAACATCGTCAAGGAAGCGGCAGCGGATGCCGCATTGCGTAAATCGCTGGCGAATCCTTATGCGCTGTGTCCGCCGGATCACGGCTTCACGGCGCGCCAACACGCGGTCAAGGCGGCCCGCTTCGATCCGGATTTCAGCGGCTGGATCGCGCCGTTCGTGATGGCCGCCGTCAACGAGCGCGTCGTGCATCGCTCCAATGCGCTGGCCGCCAATGCGTACGGCGGCCAGTTCCTCTACGACGAAGCGATGTTGACCGGGTCCGGTTTCAGAGGTCGCGTGAATGCCGTGACCGTCGTGGCCGGTCTTGGCGCGTTCATGCTGGGGATCGTGATTGGGCCCGTGCGTGCCGCCATGGAACGCTTCCTGTTGCCCAAACCGAGCGAGGGCCCCAGCCCCGAGGCACAACTGGCCGGGCGCTACGATCTTCGCTTCTTCGGCAAAGCTGACGACGGCCGCACGCTGCGCGTGAAAGTGACCGGCGACCGCGATCCGGGCTACGGCTCGACGGGCAAGATACTCGGCCAGGCAGCGGTCAGTCTGGCGCTGGACCACGTCAGGGACGGCATGAAAGTGGGACGCGCCGGCGGCTTCTGGACACCGGCCACGCTATTCGACGATCGCTTTATCGCGCGTCTCGTCCAGCACGCCGGCATGCGCTTCGAGCGGGTGTAAAGAAAATGCCGGCGAATGCACGCGCAACAATTCAATGCGATTCGATAGTCACAATGGGAGTCTCGGGAACATGAAGATCGGCGAACTCTCGGAACGCACCGGCTTGACCGCGTCGCGAATCCGCTTTTACGAGCGTATCGGTCTGCTGAAGACGGTTCAGCGCGAACCGAACGGCTACCGGAGCTATCCCGCCGAAACCGTGCTGGTGCTCGACCTGGTCGCCAACGCGCAGAAGGCCGGTTTCAGTCTCGAAGAAATCACCGCGTTGATGCCGCCCGACCCGGCCAATTGGGCGCATGGCGCACTGCTGGAAACGCTGCGATTGAAGGTTCAGGAAATCGAGGCACTCGAAGCGCGTCTCGCACAGAGTAAGACACATATCGTTTCGTTGATCGCCGAAATCGAAGCCAAGCCCGCGGAGATCGATTGCAAGACCAATGCGAAGCGCGTGCTGTCGCGCATGCAACGAGGCGAAATCGCAAGTCCGGCGCTTGCCTCCGGCGACGTGAAGATACTCGGTAAATCACGCGCCCGGCGGCCGGCCGGCTCTCGACAGAGATAAGGAGCCGTTGCGAGAAAGCGCTACTTTCAGCGTCGGACCCATTAGAATCATCAGCCATTCCAATGAACGACCCGACGCCGTGAAGTCCACGATCCTTGCGCTTCTCCTTGCATTCCCTTTTCTCGCCGCGACGGTTCCGGCCAGCGCCGCCACCGGGCTACTCGAACCCGGCATCTATAAGCTCGACCCGAGTGGCTACCTCGATGCGCCGAACGCGCAACCAGCAAGCTACGGCGAACGCGACGAAGACAAGTTCGAGCGCGCGATGCCGCCAACGGCCAAGGTCACTTACGCCGTCGTCACGCGTGATCCGGATCGCACGCAAAACCGCGTGCTGTTCCTCGTCGACAAGGACTATCACTACGACGTCAACAGCCCAAACAAGCTCTGCCCGGCCTATGCGTTTCCCGACTGGAACGAGTACTCCGAATCGCAGCCTTTCTGTCGAACCAACATTTCCGGCGACGAAGCGGCATTCAAATGGACGGCGAATGCATTCACGGTCAGTTGGGGCACAGACCGGAAGTACCTGCGAACGGAAAGCACGCCGCCGCAACGCAAGGCGACGCCGGCAGAAGCCGCAACCTGCACCGCCACGCCGAGTTGCGCCGACGCCGTTTTCGGCAGCTCGCATCCGTGGTACGAGATTACGCATCACAGCGACCGCTTCGAACTCGCGACGCCGCGTGACTACCAGGGCATGCTGTATCTGACCAAAAGCGTGCCATTTTTCTCGGACAACCAGCGCAGCGCGTCACACACCGATCTGGCTGCCGGCAGCTACGTCGCAGTCGTCTCAGCCGGTTCGCAATGGGATCAGGTCGAGCGCTTCGACGGGAACGGCACCCCTACGCGCGGCTGGATCGATCGCGACGATCTCGAAGATCTCAAATGGGTCGATCAGCAGGCGGCAACAAAACAGTTCCGCTTTCGCGTCGCCTTTGCTGCTTCGGAAGGCGATGCCGACTCCGTCGTGCCGGTCGCCATCGAAGTACTCGATCGCGTCAGCGACACACGCGTGCAAGTGATCCGCGACTTCTACACCGACATATCGACGAGCGATACCGCTACGAGTCTCGAACTCGTCGACGCCAATTTCGACGGCTACCCCGATCTGACGATCGCTGGCACTTCGGGCGGCGCAGGTCCGAACAGTACATCCAATTTCTTTCTCTTCGATCCGAAGACGAAGCGTTTCGTGTTCGACAAGACCCTGTCCGACATGTCGCAGATCGATATAGATGTGCGTCACAAGCTCATTACATCGGCGCAACGCAATAGTTGCTGCAGCCATTCGTCGCAAACCTTCCACTATGAAGGCGGCAAGCTGGTGGAGATTGCCAACTGGGACGAAAGCCTGTCCGCCGACGGGAAGTGGCTCGAGACGACCGTCGGGAAATTCAGCAACGGCCAGATGCGCTATCGTGTCACGCGCAAGCGAGCCGAGTTGAATTGAGCATTCTCACGAATGGTCGCCGTCATCTCATGATCGGATGCTCCACATAGAGCGGCGATCCGGGTTAGGCTTCATGCACGGTATTGTGTCGAGGCGTAATCACCATGAGTACCGACGGCTCGTGCACGATCAGCCGATGCCACGTCATCGCCGGCACCACGAACGCCGCATGCGGCGATAGGCGCGTCAAGCCGCTCGCCTCTCCATCACGAAGCTCTACCGACATCGAACCGTCGGCGACGACGAGCAGTTCGTCGCCCTCGGGGTGCATTTCCCAAACCGGGTAATGCACATCGTTCGAGTCGTTCACGCGATAAAGCGCGAGCATGCGACCATCCATCAAGGCCAGGTCGTTGCCCGCATTCAGCTTCGCGGCGGCAATCTTCGTATAGGGGTTCATGCTTCCGTCTCGTGCAAGCAGAACACACATGTCCTTCAGGTCCAGCGCTGACGAGATCTCGTCACGGTTATGCAGGTTCATCGGTAGCTCCTCATCGGAATGGGTTGTTGCGGGATTCGAATACGCAGTACATTCATCGCAGGGATGTCGCCGTTACGACGCCCATCGATTGCGTCCTTCGAATATCGGACAAATCGGTCTCGCTGACTATTCGCTTTTCTCGCGCACGCTTATCGGGTGGCAAATGGACGTAAACCCACGGAAATCGCCGCGTCAGGCCCGTGCGAAGGTCACGGTCGACGCAATCGTCGAGGCAACTATTCAGGTTTTGCTCGACGAAGGTTACGAAAGCTTCACGACGGCGCGCGTCGCCGACCCGCGCAGGTGTCAGCATCGGCACGCTGTACCAGTACTACCCGAACAAGGCGGCGCTGGCCGTCGCGGTAGTAGAGCGAAGCTGCGAGGAATTCTTGACCGCGTTCGGCAACGCGCTGGACACGCAGCGCTGTCCGTCATTGGACGATTGCATTCGCGCGTTGGTGGACCTCGCATTTGCGCCGGATCACGTGACGCCGGAACGCCATCGCTGCGTGATCGAACTCGCACCGCGACTTGGCGTGGCGGATCGCCCCGAAGTCGTGAGGCAAGCCACGGTCGGAATCATCGAAGCGGCGCTGGGGAGATATCCCGCGGACATCGCGCCGGAGATCGATCTCGCCACGGCGTCGATATTGATTGCCACAACACTCGAGGCACTCGCCCACCGTGCAGTGCAAATGCAGGCGACTCGATCGCAGATCGAATCGCTTGCGATGGAAACCACGCGGCTCGTCACACGCTATCTCACGCCACGCAATTAGTCAGGCACGTGACCTTCGTTCCCGCGCATGACATCGCGCGGCAACGAAGAGTACGTCACGACCGCGTTACATCAACACGTCATTGCGACGCGCAGGTGAAACTCGACGCGGCATTCACATCGCCCGCGCCGTTATAGCGCGGGAAGGTCGGGTACTCGCAAAGCGGCCGCGTGCGTCCCGGCACGCCCGCCGTATCCGCGACCGTCTGCGCGGGCGGCGTGACGCCGTTTTCGACCCAGTTCTCCAACGTCGTGAGCGAATCCCACGAAGCGTTGAAGACCGAACTGACCGCATGGCCGTAACCTGGAATCTCGTAGAACCGCACGAAATTGGCAACGGCGGAAACGCCCATGGTCGCCTGAAGGCGTTGATAGTACTGCTCGCTCGAACGCGTGCTGACCAGTGCGTCGGCCATGCCATGCGCCATCAGGATCTTGCCGCCCTTTGCGTTGAACGCCGACAGATCCGTTTTGTTGACGTCCTGCAACGCGGTCAACTGACTGATACGCGTCTGCAGGCTGCCTGGGTTTTGCGGATCGACAGTCAGCGAGTTGTAGTTCGGATCACGCGTGACGAAATAGCGTATCCATTGATCCCAGAACACGCTCATGTACGGCGCCGTGTTGGGCATCGGCGAAGCGGGTTGCGATGTGCCCATGGCCAGCACTGTCACTGTCGGTTGCAATGGCGAGGCATTCGCAACGCCGAGATCCGCACCGTACACGTTGAATCCCGGGAATTGCGTCTCCCCGCTGGCTAACGGATAGCCGAACGTGATCGGCGTGTTGTACACGTTGAGCGCGGCAATCTGCGCATCGGACAGACACGTGTCGCCGGTGTCCGCGCCGCCCGGGCACCGCAACGGCGTGCCGTTGAGCGTCGCCGTCGACGGATTGAACGTTGCATTACACGCGGCCACGTTGCTGATCAATCCGTCCGCTACGCCATCCAGGGCGTCGCAGGTCGCCAGCACCGCGTTGAGCAGCACCTGACGCTTGGCTTGATCCAGATACGCGCCGGGCGCGGCGAACGCACGCGTGATGCGGCCGAACTGCAGGTCGAGACTCGCGGCCGCCCAGGCCGGATACAGCACGATCGATCCATCCCAGTCTTGCGGCCAGCGTTGCACCACCGCGAGCGCTTCGCGGCCACCTGATGAACCGCCCGCGAAATAGGCCCGCTTCGGCGCATTGACTGCGTATCGCGCGTCGATCAGATAGACCGCTGCGTCGCGGGTCTTTTTCAATGCGTCGCCGGAGAAGTTCTGCACGGCCTCGTCATTGACGCCGAACGAGCCGTCCTCGCTGCCGAGCGCATTCGCCTGGTGCCCCGAGTCGCTGCCGAAGGTCGCGTAGCCTCGGCCGAGCGGCGTGAGTTGCGCAATCGGACCAGCCGGTACATTGCCGGTAGGCGCCGGAATCGTGCCGTCATAACCGCCACCGCCGAACATCATGATCTTGTTGTTCCAGACGGTGGGCATCGCGACCTGAAATTTGATTTGCGGCGCTGCCGGATCGACCGGATTGATCGCACCGCTGACGAGACAGTATTCCCCCGTGGCCTGCGCGCCGGTACCCGACGCGGGCATCGTGACCGCGGCAGTGACCGTTGCGCCCGTAGTAGGCAAACCGATGGATGCCGCCGGTACCGTTTTACCGGCGAGTTGCGCACAACTGAGCGGCGTGGCCACAGGCGGATTAATACTGTTGTTACCGCAACCGCTGAGCGACAGCAGGGTCAGGACAGATGCAACGACTAGCGGGAATCCAATGCCGCCCAATCTTGACCGGGCGTTGTGCTTCTTCTGCATGGCGTGTCTCCGTTCGTTGGATGGTGCGGCCATCACTCTTGCTGGCGCGATGAGACGTGATGAGGACGCCACGCAAATCTGCGTGCTGTGCAGCATGGCTGTCAATAGGCATACGGCAATTATCTTGCATCGATTTCGAATGCACTTCTATTCGAATCGAAAGGCATCCGAATGCTCGATTAACTTTACCGATAAGCCGATTCACATTACGCAAGTTTTACGGAAAAAGAAAAACACAAAGACAGCTTGTCGTTCATAAACGCCATCCTCTACACTGCCGCTGCGTTCCAGTGCAGTAGATATGCGTATTGAGCAAGCGGGCTCGGAGACAACTTTTTCCGCATCATTTTGTTCTCCTGGTGAGCACCGCGGCAGCGTCGTCAAATCAAAACACTCAGGGAGCATCCGCCGTGTCGGCTTTAAACTTTCGCAAACACCATGGAGCGCGGCGATACATTGCGTCGTCGGGTCTTTCGCTTGGTCTTTCTCTCGCACTCGCCGCCCTCTCCGGCAGCGCCCATGCCGACGACGCGCAGCAATGCAGCGCCAACGCGGGAACATTGCTGGTCGGTCAGGTCGTTTCTCCGCCGAAGTTCAAACACGGCACGTATCTCAAGGGCGTCGAGCTCTCGCACACGCATGTGACCATCAAGGGCGACGCGGACGGACAGAACTACGATGTCGCGATCGACAACGTGTTCGCATCCGGTTATCAGCAGAACACGCCCGTCGTGCCGCCGCCGCTGGACAGCATCGCGGTGGGAGACCGGCTGGAATTGTGCGGCATTCCCTACCAGGGCGGCATTCACTGGGTTCACACCAATTGCGGCGATACGCCCACACCGCAAGATCCGAATGGCTGGCTGAAAGAGATTGCGGCGGACGGGACGGTCGGCCCGAGCCTGGAAGATAGTCAGCAATACTGCTATTTGTGGCCGAGCAAATAGAACACCGAGTTCTCCGCTGGTGCTGGCTCTTCGGAAAAGGATGCCGTGATGAAACCCTCGAAACTGTTGATCATTCGCCACGGCGAAAAACCCGGCGACCCGGCGGTCGATGCGAGCTCGGACGGCATCGATCTGTCCACGCGAGGATATGAACGCGCCGGCGCATTGGCACCCTACGCGCCGGCGACTTTCGGAAAAATAGACTTTCTGTTCGCGACCAGGGCGTCGCAGCATAGCAATCGGCCGGTGGAAACCATCACGCCGTTGGCGCGGCAGATTGGCGTCGAGATCGACCACAGCTTTTCCGACAAGGACTATGCGAAGCTTGCCGCCCTACTGACGAGCGACAATCAATATGCCGGCAAACAGGTGCTGGTCTGCTGGCACCACGGCACGATTGCCGAACTTGTCACCGCGCTGGGCGCCGTGCCGCCGGTGCCGCATTGGCCTTCCACGACGTTCGACCGGGTGTGGATACTGGAAAGCGCCGCCAACGGCGGCGCTCTGCCTCCCGTTCAGAACCTGCCTCAACGTTTGCTGTTTGGCGACGAACCCACGTGAGCGGCAGTTAGTTCGGTGAATTGCCACCGCATTGCAGATGCGTTGCCGATTAGTTGCCGATTAGTTGCCGATTAGTTGCAAGCGAGAGGAACGGTCACAGCGAGCGTTCGATCGCCTGCCCGAGCAACTCAAGGCCGAGATCGATCTCTTCCTCCTTGACGGTCAAGGGTGGCGCAATACGGAATACGCCGCCCATGCCCGGCAATTGCACGATATTCATGCTGAGCCCCAGGTTCATGCACTCGCGGGTGATCTTCGCGCCGAGCCCGTCGGCCGGCTCTTTCGTGCGGCGATCCTTGACGATCTCCATGCCGAGCAGCAAGCCGCGTCCGCGAATATCGCCGATGCAATCGAAACGCTCCATCAAATCGAGCAGACCACGTCGGAGCCGTGCGCCCATGACATTGGCACGCTCGGTCAGTCCATCCCGTTCGACCACATCCAGCACACGCAAGCCGACCGCGGCCGGCAACGGATCGGACACGTGCGTCGTATAGAACAGATAGCCCAATTCGTGCGCGCGTTCCTCGATCTGCGCTGATGTCACGACGGCTGCGAGCGGCAGACCCGCGCCGAGCGTCTTGGATAGCGTGAGAATGTCCGGGGTCACGCCGTCTCGCTGACAGGCGAACATCGTGCCGGTACGCCCCACGCCGGTCTGCGCCTCGTCGAGAATCAGCAGCATGCCGCGCTCTTCGCATTTGCGCTTCAACGCCGCCATGTAACCTTCCGGCAATTCGATGATGCCGCCCGAGCTGAGAATCGGCTCCGCGATGAACGCCGCGAGATTGCCACTGGATTGCCGGTCGATCAGATCGAACGCATAGTCCAATTCCGCCAGCCAATCGTATTCGCCGTTCTTTTCGAACCGCGGGCGATAGGCGAACGGTGCGGGAATCGCAAACGAACCCACCGCCGCCGGTCCCACTCCTTTACGTCCGGCGCTGTACGTGGCGGACGCGGCGTTCCCGGTCATGCCGTGCCACGACTGCGCGAAGCCGACTACTTCATATTTTCCCGTGACGAGCTTCGCCATGCGAATGGCCGCCTCGTTCGACTCCGCCCCGGTGCTGAGCAGCAGTGCGCGGTCGAGACCATTGGGCGTGATCTCGGCGAGACGGGTTGCCAGATCGACCACGGGGCGCGAAAGCATGCCGCTGAACAGGTGATCGAGCTTGCCCGCGTACTCGTTGATGACCGACACGATCTCCGGATGGCTGTGTCCGAGTACCGCGCTCATTTGCCCCGACGTGAAGTCGAGAATCGCACGACCCTCCGCGTCGTAGACAAAACTGCCTTGTGCGCGCTCGATGATCATCGGCTCGAAAGTGCCGCCGTAGCGGATGAGATGCTGCCTGGCGTTGCGCCAGAACGTTGCGTCGTCGTTGCGGGACACCTTGCTTCTCCTTGGCTGCTGACGGGAATAGCTTGCAGTCTAGGTGGCTCTCTGGTTTCATGGAAACGAATAGTTCTTATGGAAGCTAGAAGCGAGACTAATATCTTGAGCCTCTCACTCGAAATCGATCTGCTGCGTTCGTTCGTGGTCGTGGCTGAAGTCCGGGCCTTGAGTCGCGCCGCCAGTCGCGTCGGGCGCACCCAGTCTGCGTTGAGCCAGCAGATGAAGCGCCTCGAGGAAATCGTCGATCAGCCGCTGTTTCAGCGCACCGGGCGGGGCGTCGTGTTGACCAATCCCGGCGAACGCTTGCTGGTCCACGCCCAGCGGATCCTGCGTCTGCATGACGAGGCGCTGGCCGATCTGTCGGGAAAGGGCTTGTCGGGGACCATCCGGTTCGGTTGCCCCGACGATTACGCAGCGGTTTTCCTGCCGCATTTATTGCGGCAGTTTTCCAGCCAGCATCCGCAGGCGCTGGTGGAAGTGGTGTGTGCGCCCACGCCGCGATTGATCGAGCAACTGGACATGCACGCGCTGGATCTCGCGATGATTTCGTTGCCGGAAGAGACACCGGACATCGATGTGATCCGGCGTGAACCGCTGGTATGGGTGGGCTGCGCAGGGATGAATGCCGCGCATTTCGATCCGTTGCCGTTGGCGCTTTCGGATCCCGATACGCTCGACCACGTCGCGGCTTGCGAGGCGTTGAATCGTGCCGGGCGCGCGTATCGCATCGCGTATGCGAGCAGCAGTCTCGCAGGGTTGACTGCGTTGGTGCGATCAGGTCAGGCTTTAGCCGTCGTCACGCAGACCGCTGTCGCTTCAGATCTTTGCGTCATTCACGACGACCCGGGATTGCCGGCGCTGCCGAGTATCGGCATTTCGCTGAAGTTCGAACGGGGACGGCCTTCACATTTGACCGCGGTCTTTGCAGAACATATTCGCGGGATGTTGCCGATGCTTTGAGCGCGCACTGGGTAGCGCCCGTTCAAGGCGCACCATTACCCTCAGTCAAGTTGAAGACAGCAGAGATTGCCCTCGCGGCGGGCGTGCTTCAATAGCGTCGGCGACAGCAATCCGCACTGCGCAACGACGCTGTGCGCCCCGGCCTCTTTCAACATCTTGATCGATGCCTCGCCGGGATAGTCGATGCCGAACGCCTGATCGTTGATGTAGTCCGACTGCAATGGCTCGCGCAGGCCGTCGAAGGCAAAGAAGGTCAGGTTGTCGATCACCAGATGACGAGCGCCGTCGCCCTGAATGTGGCATTGCGCGGCAAACGCGCGAATCTGGTCTCGCTGTCGGCCATAGCCCAGCGCCGGAATCGACAGAGGCTGCCCCGGCAATCCGACCGGTGCGGCGTGCAGATTAGCGATCGTCGGCGGCATGACTTTCGACAACAGCAATCCTGCGCTACCCACGAAGAGCAGCGTCAACGGCAGCAGCACGGCGAGAGTGAGCGTTCTGAAGATTCGCGCCGGCAACAGCGAGCCGAGCGCCGCGAGAGACAGGACGGCAAGCAGCGCCGCAAGCGGAATCGCGAGCGTACCGGTATAGAAGTTCCACAAGCGATACATGGCCATATGGCCGAAAAGACCGAGCCACAGGGCCGCGATACAACACGTCGGACCATCCAGTCGACGCGACCGCAGTTTCAGCACAAAACCCAGCGGCGGCAAAATCGCGGCGACACCGAATGCCGCGATCACCACGGCGCGAATGAACGGGTTGATCCACGCGACTAGCGGTAGCGCGGCGACGCCCGGCGCTGCCGCCAGCCACGCGGACTGATACTGGTCGGCAAAAACCAGTTGATCGAGCATGGCGCCAGGCGCCGAGAGAACATTCGTCCAAAGCGCGCAGACGAATGCCAGCGGATTGGAAAGCAACAGACCCGGCGGCGTCATCAGTGCAAGCCACTGCGACGAAAACATTGGTGCGCCGGGGCACTTCGTCAAGGCACTCGCGAAAAGCAGGCTTTGCCACACCGTCGCGAGTACGAACGCGCCCAGCACAAGCGCCAATGCGCGGCTATGCCGCCAGAAACACAGTACGCACGACGTCAACACCACCGGAATGAAGAACAGGGTTTTGGGGTGCGTGTAGAAGAAGGCGGAAACCACAACGCAAAACAGGATCACGCTGGCAATCAGGCCAACGCGGCCCTCTCGGCCACTCGTGCCTGTGCGCCCTGCAATGCGTGCCGTCAACGCAGGCAGACACAGGAATGCGATCAGGAGCAGCAGAATGACCTGTTCGCCGCGCGCCATGACCATCGTCATTGGCAGCACGCCCAGTCCGACGATCGACGCGATGGCGGCGAGCAATGCCCAGTGCAATTGCTTCGGCTTGGTCAGTATGCGGACGGCGGTCGCGGTGAGCGCGAGCCAGCACAGATCGGCGATCATGCCGAGAAGACGTATGCCGAGCGGCGTCGCGTGACCATAGACGATGTCATAGACGAACGCGCCTGGATACAGCAGCGCGGGAACGCTGCGCAAATAGTTTCTATCGCACTGGGGAAGGAGCGTGTTGTACTCCCAGCCATTCGAGAAAAACGCCCCACGCATCATTTTCGTGGCGGCTTCGTCGCTATAGACGGGGACGAATAAGCCCGCCGCCACGATCGCCAGAAACACAGTCAATACGATCACAACCAGAGCAATGAGAAAGAACGAGTTCTGTTTGCTCTGCAAATCGGCGGGCTTTGATGTCATGAAAAGTTATTGTCGCTAGCCAGGAAAAACATATCCGGCAGAAAATCGATTAATGCGATTAGTGGCCGCCGGCGTTCTCTATGGCTCGGGCAAGTGCGTCCACGACATGCACCTGCTGTTCGTTCGTCAGACCGATCCACATCGGCAGGCGGATCAGACGGCTGGACATGTCGTCCGTCACCGGCAGTTCGCCATGTGAGCGTCCGAGGTTCTGACCGGCCGGCGCGGAATGGAGCGGGACATAGTGAAACACCGCGTGAATGCCTTCCGATTTCAGCGAGCCGAGAACACGTTGCCGATCGGTCTTCCGGTCCAGAATCACGTAGTACATGTGGCCGTTATGCACGCATTCAGCCGGAATCACCGGGCGCCTAAGCACGCCCGCCGTCTCGAACCGCGCGAGCAGCGCGTGATACGTGTCCCAGATCGCGAGCCGGCGCTGGGTGAGATCGGTGGCCTCTTCGAGCTGGGCACATAGAAATGCCGCCGTCAGTTCGCTCGGCAAAAAAGACGACCCGATCGACTGCCACGTGTACTTGTCCACTTCGCCGCGGAAAAAACGGCTGCGATCGGTGCCCTTTTCACGAATGATCTCGGCTTGCAGGCGCAAGTCTTCGCGATTGACGAGCAGCGCACCGCCTTCGCCGCTGATCACATTCTTCGTTTCATGAAAGCTGTATGCGCCGAGCTGGCCGAGGGCGCCCAGTTGCCGCCCTTTGTATGTCGCCACCACGCCTTGAGCCGCATCTTCCACGACGATGAGACCGTGGCGGTCGGCGATTGCCAGGATGGTGTCCATTTCGCACGCGACACCCGCGTAATGGACGACGGCAATGGCGCGGGTGCGGGGCGTGATGGCCGCTTCCACCAGCTGTTCGTCGAGATTGAGCGTGTCCGCGCGGATATCGACGAAGACGGGCACGGCGCCGCGCAAGGCAAACGCATTGGCCGTCGACACAAATGTGTACGACGGCATGATCACTTCGTCGCCGGGTTGCAGATCCAGCAGCAGCGCGGCCATCTCCAGCGCGGCCGTGCACGAGTGGGTCAGCAATGCCTGCAGCGAACCCGTGCTGGCCTCCAGCATCGCGTGGCAGCGTTTGGTGAACGGTCCGTCGCCGGCGAGGTGTCCCAACCCATGGGCCTCGGCGATGTAAGTGACTTCCTTGCCCGTCATGTACGGACGATTGAATGGAATCGCGAAAGAGGGAGCGGTCATCATTAATCTCAGCTGTTCTTTTGAGCCACAATCAGCAGGGAGCCGCCGAATGGAATGCGCAGGCCCCACCGGATAAATGCACTTTCGACGGCCATGACGCCCTCGAGGATGCCATTCGTGACCCGGCCGAGTCGAAGGTCGGCGGTGATGTCGTAATCAGCGTCGTCGACACGAGGGCGCCGCCGTGTCAGGTACATGAGCGGAAACAGCAGGCTGACGAACGAAGTCATCAACCGGACCGTAAATCCGGCGTCCTGCAGTTTTTGACGAATTTCGGCCGCGCGGTAACGCCTCACGTGACACGCCTGCTCGTCCTGCTGGCTCCACATGAACGGATGCTGCGGGACGGTGAGGATCACATGCCCTGCCGGTACGAGGGCACGATGCATTTCCGACAGCACGCGTTCGTCTTCCTCGATATGTTCGATCACGTCGAACGCGCCCATTACGCTGAATTCGCGAACGAACGGAATATGCCGCGCATCCATCTGATAGAACGATGCACGCGGCACGCGTCCAGCAGCAAAAGTCAGCGCCTCCGGGTAGATTTCCGTGGCGGAAAATTGCGTGGCGGGGAAGGCATTGGCGAGTCCCGACAATACGTAGCCCGTGCCGCAACCGATCTCGCAGAAATGCGCGCCGGGCGTCATGTATCGAGAAGCGGCCCAGACGATGAGCCGGTTGCGCGCCCTGAACCAGAAGTTGCGCTCTTCGACTTCGGCAAGACGTTCGAAATATTCGGGACGAAATCCGCTGGTCGAATTCGACAGGCTGGGGCTCAACGAGAGAACACCACCCACGGTCGGCGCAGTTGCGCCGCAAGCGCCGCAATGCCACGCATCGTCGACGTTAGCCTCTCCACATCCTGGACAAACTTTCATTCCTGTTCCGCAAAAGACCGGCTAGACGCCGGGAAGACCCATAGACGTTGTGCGACAAACATGAAAGCGGCGACCACAACGATCATGACGGCTTGCACGAGTCGATCCGAAATGTGATAACGATCCACGAAGATCATCATCGCCGCAAGGTTGATGCAGTAGGCCGCGCAATACGCGCCAAGGTAGCGGATAAATGCCGATCCATTCGACCCGCTGTGCTGGAACGACCACTTCTTGTTAAAGACGAAGGTCTGCACGATTCCCAGCGCAAACAGCGCGGTCATTGCGACTTTGTGGCCGATGCCGATACTCGTGGCGGCCAGGTACAACACGTACAGAATGGCATTGGACGCTATACCGACCGCGACGAATCTTGCCAGTTGCTTGCTTGTCTGCATGGAACGGCTAGGCAAAGCGGACGCGAAAGCGTTCGAGCGGCAATAACGACGCGCCGGTATCGTCGTCTATCAGTTCGGTCACGCGAAGCAGTCCCTCGCCGCAAACGACGACCGGGAAAGCACCGTCCATCCAGATCACTTTTCCTGCCTCGCGGTTTTCTATCCGCACGTCCGGCAGCGCTTGCGCGGCAAGAATGCGCGCGGGCTTGCCGTCGACCAGCGTCAATGCGCCTTTGTAAGGTGCGCCCACCGCGTCGATGAAACGGGCCAGCCAGTCCGCCGGGCGCGCCCATCGCACCTGGTAATCTTCGTCGTCCCGCCAGAGGCTGAAACTCGCGAGGTGCTCGTCCTGCGCAATCGCGTTGAGCGAGTCGCCCTTCTCCAATTGCCGCAGCACGCACTCCGCCGTCTCGCGATAATTCACGGCAATAAGGTCGATAGCGCGGGCGATCGTGCACGGATACGCGACTTGCGTGCTCGACTGCGCAAGTACCGGACCCGCATCATAGTGTTTCGCACCCAGCAATGCGGTGACGCCAACCCGCGCCTCTCCGTTGATCAGGCAGGAGACGAGCGGATTGAAACCACGATAGCGCGGCAGAAGCGAATCATGAAAAACAATGAGCCGCTCGGCTGGAAAATCGATCATCCAACGCCATGAAACCGCCATCGCGAATTCGGTGTCGATCGGCGCATCCGGCATGCGCTCGCGCGTACGCAATCCGTATTGCGCGCACAGGCCGGCAATCTCGTCGTGATAGTCGTTGTCCAGCGAGGCATCCCGGCCAATGACCACCACTTCGAACAACGGATGAAACTGTTCGATGAGATCGGCAAGCAGCGTGTAGCCCTTCTTCGTCATCAGGAAGAGCGTGAGCTTTTTCACTGTGCCGCTCCCTCTGCACGGTTCGGCGCGACCGGTTCTTCGGCACGGTTCAGCGTGCTCGCGACCGCATAGGCGGGTCGCCCCATGCTGCGAAAATGCATTCGAGCCAGGTATTCGCCAATCATGCCGAGCGCAAACAATTGAGCGCCGGAAAAGATCGCGATGATCGAAGCGAGAAACGGAAAACCGGGAACCGTGGTCCGGTCCATGAAATAGCGTGCGAGCACGTAACAGAACAGCGCAATCCCGAATGCCGTAAAACCGAAACCGACAAAGCTGGCGATCTGCAACGGGACGGTGCTGAAGCCGGTCACCATGTTCATCGCGTGAGTGAAGAGTTTGCGCAGCGTGTAATTGGACACGCCCACGCTGCGCGGATCGTGGCGAACCTGGAGGTGCGTGAAGCGCGTGGTGCCCCACGTCAGGAGCACATCGATCGAAACGAACGGGCTTTGGTAAGCGGCGAACGCGTCGCGCAACCCGGTACGGAAAACGCGAAACGCACTGACGTGGCGCGCGGTCTGCGCACCCATGGCATTCTGCAGCGCGATCTTGGTGATGATCGACGCCTTGTCGCGCAGAAAACTATGCTGCTCGCGTTCGGGCGCGCCGTAGACGACGTCGAAACCGGCTTCCAGTTCGGCGAGCAGGCGTGGGATTTCCTCTGGCGGATGCTGCAGGTCGTCGTCCAGCGTGACGATCACCGGGTAATTGGCCGCGCGGATGCCGCACAGCAGCGCATTGTGCTGACCGTAATTCCGGCTGAGCCGGATGCCCTTGATCCGCGGATTATCTTGCGCGAGCGTTTCGATGACATTCCAGGACGTGTCGAGTCCGCCGTCTTCCACGAGGATGATTTCATGGCGCTCCGCGACCCGTTGCAGAACGGGCGTCAGCCGCTCGACGAGGGGCTGGAGCGTTGCAGCCGAACGGTACACGGGAACGACAACGGAAATGCCTTGCATCGAAATCCTTTTTATAAATTGCCAATTCGATTTCGGCCGAACGTTTGCGCCTTCGGCATGGAGAAACGGTTCTGGTTCGAAAGGCCGGCGGGAGTTTCCGTTTCCAATTGGCGATCGTTCGGCAGCGTGGGCCTGCAACGCTTTTGCCGTGCGGGGAAAATCGGGTTGATTGCCGGAACTCTGGGCCGCTATTTTACACGGCGCGCGCGTTATACGATCCTGCGCCTGACAAAATGCTGACGCCGCGGTTACGGTGCGCCTGACGTGGCCGTTGAAATCACGTTAGCCATGTGCCGCGCGTCGCGCGCGGTCGGGTTCGCGCTGACCGATCCCATGCTGGAGCGCTTGCTGGGACGCACCCCGGACAGTTAGCGATGCTCTCGCTCACCACTACGCGTAGCGCCGCCGGACGCGCTCTGCTCCTCCCTGATCAGCTCGATGAACGCTCTCAATGGCGCGGACACGAACCGGCTCGAAAAGTACAGTTGCGGCCCTTCGAATGCATGCCACCACTCCTGCAAAACCGGTTCGAGCGCGCCGCTTTCCAGGTGCGGGGCTAACCAGTTTTCGAAAGTCCCGATCACGCCGCGTCCGCCGCAGGCGAATTCAATCGCCGCGGCCGCGCCGTCCACGCCGACGATGAGACGTCCCGGAGAGTCGATCCTCACCGCTTCGTCGCCGCGCTTGAATCGCCATTCAACGAGCGCGCCGCTCGAAAAGCGCAAACGGATGCAATCGTGACTCAAGAGGTCGTCCGGGTGTCGGGGAATGCCGCGTGCGGCGAGATAACCCGGCGCGGCGGCCCACGCAATCCGCTGGGAACGCGGTCCAATCGGCACGGCGATGGTGTCTTGCGCGAGATGCTCGCCGTAACGGATGCCCGCGTCGCAACCAGCCGCCACGATATCGACGAGCCGGTCGTCCACCATGATTTCAACCCGCACCTCGGGATGCGCTTGCAGGAATCGATCGATGATCGGCGGCAGGATGTCGACCATCACCGCGCCCGTCACATTGATCTTCAGAAGACCGCGCACGACTTGCTGCGAGCTTGCGGCGTCGTGCAGCGCGGCGCGCGTTTCCGCCAATAACGGCGCCACGCGACCGGCGAGCGCGCGGCCCGTTTCCGTCGGCATGACGCTGCGCGTGGTACGGATCAGCAGCGGTACGCCCAACTGCGCTTCGAGCTGCGCGATTCTTTCGCTGACGGTGGACGGAGAAAGGCGCAGCCGTTGAGCAGCGGCGCGGAAGCCACCGGCCTCCACGACGGCAAGAAATACCGTCAGTAGATTCAGGCCGGATTCGTCGTTGGGATTGTTCGACATGCCGATCAGTCTATTCGGTTTCAGCGTGATTATCAAAACACACCGAACACCACTACAGTGACGACAGAACCTTTTTCAAGGAGAAAGACATGAGCAGCAAAACCGTTGTGATCACGGGCGCCAACAAGAGCATCGGCTACGAAACAGCTCGCCAGCTCGCCCGTCTGGGTTACCGTATCTGGCTCGGCTGTCGTGATGCCTCGCGAGGCGAGGCAGCGGTGCAATCGTTGATAGCGGAAGGCCACGACGTCCGGCTTCTGCCCATCGACGTCACGCGGGACGATAGCGTTCAGGCCGCCGCGGCACGCGTTCAGGACGAAGACGGACGGCTCGATGTGCTGATCAACAACGCCGGCATTCCGGGCAAGGCAAAAGCGGCGCCCAGCGCACAATCGATCGACGATATCCGCTCGGTGTACGAGACCAACGTGTTTGGCCCTATCCGTGTGACGCAGGCGTTTTTACCGCTGCTGAAGTCCGCGGGCCGTGCCAACGTCGTGATGGTGAGCAGCGGATTGGGATCGCTAGGCTGGCTGTCCGATCCAGCTAACCAGTTCTATGGCGTGAATATCCTCGGCTATAACAGTTCCAAATCGGCACTCAACGCTATTGCGCTGTCGTTCGCAAAAGAGCTGGCGTCGATCGGCATCAAGGTCGATGCGGTCGATCCGGGCTATACCGCCACCGACTTCAACAATCATTCGGGCTATCGCACCGTCGAACAGGCGGCGGCGGGTATCGTCTGGCTGGCAACCCAAGATCCATCCGGTCCGTCCGGGCGCTTCTACTTCGAGCAGGATCAGATTCCGTGGTGAAGCGGCGCATGCGGCCAGCACTCGCGTTTTTCCTATGAATGTTGACGCGGAAACGCCCGCGCTTGTGATGCACGGGCGTTTCATTTCCTGCGGCTAGCGCTTTCTATCGATCACCATCCGACTGCACGAGATCGGCCGCTTCAAAGAACTGCCGATACCACTGCCGCAATTGAATGAGCGGACCGTCTCCATCGCACAGTAGCGGTACCGGGCGATAGATCTTCTTTTGCCAGATCACCACGTCCTGATCGAAAGCGTCGTGAGCGAAACGTGCGTACTCGCGCGCAATATCATCGGTATCCGGCAGCGTGGGGTCGCGGTGGATCTTGATGCCATAGCAGACATCCACATATTCCGTATCGACCGGGGTATGGATGTTGACTTGCGTACTTGCGTAAGTCCCGCTCATCGTGACGTGCTGCACACCCGGCCCAAAGTAGGTCGCGCGGGTCAGCAATGTATCGCCAAGCGTGGCGTGACCGCCGATGACTGACGTTTGCGACGCCACGTGACCATCGAAGTCGACCGTGATCTCCTCGATCGGCGAGCCGTGCACATAGGTGAAATGCGGCGCATCGACCAGATTTTCGATGATCTCCTTACCTTGGGTTCGGACTCGCCAGCGCTTGAAATACCAACGGGTCCAGTTCTCGCTATCGTTCATCGTTTCGTCTGTCGGCACGTCCCACGTCGGAGCGCCCCCTTCCGGATCGAACCATAGATGCACGATCTGATTGATCTCGCGCACCAGGTAAGGTCGCAGCGCGCCTTGTTGGGCCTTCAGCGGAATGCGCTTCGCGTACGGGACTTCCACGCATTGCCCGGACTGCGAAAATTTCCACGCGTGAAAAGGACACACGATCGTGTTGCCATCGCATTTCCCATCGCCGAGATGGGCGCCCAGATGCGGACAAAACGCGTCGAGAATCGCCACCTCGCCATTCTCGCCGCGAAACGCGACAAGTTCCTTGTCGAAATAGCGCAGCGATTTGACTTGCCCGACCTGAAGCTCGTCCGAAAAGAGAACACCGAACCAGCCGCGCGGATACTTGCCTGCGAAAAAATCATCGGACATCTTCGTTACTCCCATTCTTGCTGGATCAGGACGCCGCCGCAGTCGCCTTTCGATGCTCGTCATACGAGCGGACAATACCGATAGGCGGGTTCTTCTTCAGGTCGTAGTTGTGCGCATCCAATAGCCACTGTTCGGTATCGTCACGCTGGCGGGTCACGAATACACGCTTCTCGTTGACCGACTGCGGCACTTGATCCCGATCCAGGTAGTACTGGTTGTACCAGTCGCGCAGTTGATAGACGGGGCCATCGCCATCGCAGAGAATCGGGTTGTCGACGCGCTTTTTGCCGTCCCAGATGCGCAGATCCTGGAAGAAGGTTTCCTGACCGTTGGCAATGTACGCTGCTATGAGTTTCTGATTCTCGGAGAAAGAAAGGCCGGGTACAGCTCGCACTTTCATGCCGAAGTGCATCATGAACTTCTCTTGATGGATGGGTACACTGCCAATCATCATGATGCATTCGAGGCGGTGCCCCCACATCTCGGCATCCATTTCCGCAATGACGTAAGACGGCCCATGGTAAAAAGCAATGCTGCGCAAACTGTCGCCCGTTCCGATCAGTTGATTACCACCCGTCAGCATCTGGCAGTAGGTATGTCCTTCCGCGACATTGATAAAACTGCTCACCGGCGAACCGTGAACGGGCTCGAAGTGATAAACGTCGGCAAGATTGTCGATCAACTCGCGGCAGTTGGTATTGGCGGGACGGCTGATGACAACCCAATCCGACCAGCCCTCTTCGTTACAGCAACGATGGGGAGGAATGCGTTGCTCCTCGATCGGCGGGAGTTCTTCGTGGTCATGCCAAATGAATAGGAGTTCATTCTCGACCATCGTTTGCCATTCGCGAATGCGAGCCTTTTGCGGAATACGCGATGCATAGGGGATATGTTGGCATTGGCCACCCTCACCCCATTGCCACGAATGAAACGGGCATTCCAGCGTGTTTCCCTTCACTGTGCCGAGCGCGAGGTCCGCGCCCATATGCGGACAATAGCCGTCGAACACGCGGACTTTACCGTCGTCGCCGCGGTAGGCCACGAGTTTTGTCCCGAATGCTTCAAGGCTCGCGATTTCGCCTTTTTTAATTTCCCGTTCCAGGCCAAAGCAATGCCATCCGCGCGCGTAACGCGTCGGCATTCTTGAAATAATCTTTGCGTATGCGATCATGCTGCTGTCTCCAGTTTTTATGGACGTGATCTATCTTTATCGAAAAATCTATCGACATGGTTTAAAGACGAGGCCAGTATAGAGACGCGTTTCATCACTGAAAATGAGTTTGTTTGCACACCGTCGTGCAAATTTGCACACCACAAAAAATGATAGATTGGGACGACCTGCGATATTTTCTGGCTGTAGTGCAATCGGGCTCTTACCAGGCCGCCAGTAAGAAACTCGGTGTGGACAGAACCACGGTCAGCCGCCGCGTCGATGCACTGGAAAAGAGTGTGGGGGCCAAGCTATTCACCCAGATCGACAAGGAGTATCACCAGACGGAGGCGGGTCGCGCGGTGCTCGATGTCGCGCAGCGTCTGGATGAGCAGGTCCGCTTATTGAGTGCCCAGTTGAAACGTCCGGAAGGTAGTCTTGAAGGACTGGTTCGTCTGGCTGTGTCCTCTTCGTTTGGCGATGTCTTTATCGCCGAGATCATGGCGTTTCATCACCTTCATCCATTGGTGAACATCGAGGTGAGTAACGTCAGCGATCCGATGAATGCGGTGATTAGCCGCAAAGCCGATCTGGGAATTTGCGTCGCGTACGATCAACCCTCGCGTCTGGACTGCGAATTCGTTGGCAGTCTGGAAGTCGCGGTGTACAAGGCAGCCGGATTGCCGGACGATCACCCTTCGGCACAGGCCTGGGTGGGATGGAGCGAAGACATTCCCAAGTCGTTCGCGGCCTGGATGAATGAATATGCGCCGGAGAATGCGCGAATCAGTACGAGAGTGAACTCATGGGAGTCGCTGAAGAGTGCGGTGCTCTCCGGAGCGGGAATCGCGCCTTTGTGGTGTCTACTGGCAGAACGCGAACCGGGGTTGAGTCGCGTATCGGAAAAGGCGCCGGGGCACTACATCGGTTTATGGCTGACGTCGCTGGATGGCCTCAAACGTGATGCCTCTCAGCAGGCGCTTTGGCGCTTTCTGTTGCAGCGCATTCGGCAGATGCTTGTTTGAGGGTGTAGATCTGCCGGCGTCCACAAAGCAAGTCGCACGTCGCAGCGTGCAAACGCGCTATCCCCGTCCACTCAGATCCCCCGGCAACCGTCCGACTCTTCAACATCCATTCACCGCGACTCGCCGATGACTTCGTATTTGTTCTGAGTCGCATCGACATGAATGAGCGCGTCGAGCACTCTGATCACGGGAGGATGACCATAGATCTTCTCGACCATCGCCTTGTATTGGTCGTCGTGCCAGCGCGCGGCCGCTTCGCGCGTGCGCCAGATGTACACGCCGCCGCCTTCGTGCGTGGCCGCGTCGTAGTAGTAATACTTCTGGATCAGATCCGGGTTGTGCGCCCACTTTACCGCGGTGCTTAAGTAGCGCTCCATTAACGTCTGGTGATCGACGTCCGGTGTAAGTTTGAAGAAGATGATTTCGGTGATCATGACGGCGCCTCGTTCGTGAATAGATATATCGGCTAATCCATCCGAACACTACACCATCTTCTTCACATCGCCTCTTAACCAACCGGCGGCACGCGCACCCATCCTTCCATCAACACACGCGCGCTGCGGCTCATGATCGCCTTCGTGACCGTCCACTCGCCGTCGCGCTCGCGTGCCTCGGCGCCCACGCGCAACGTCCCCGACGGATGCCCGAACCGCACCGCCTCGCGCTCGCCGCCGCCGGCAGCCAGGTTCACCAGCGTGCCGGAAATCGCCGCGGCCGTGCCGATTGCAACTGCTGCCGTGCCCATCATCGCGTGATGCAGCTTGCCCATCGACATCGCGCGCACGAGCAGATCGACGTCTTTCGCGGCCACCGGCTTGCCGCTCGACGCGACGTAATCCGCCGGCTTCGCGACGAACGCCACCTTCGGCGTATGCTGCCGCGTCGCGATCTCGTCGAGCTGTTTGATCAGGCCCATGCGCAACGCGCCGTGCGCGCGGATCGTCTCGAACATCGCGAGGGCTTTTTCATCGCTATTGATCGCGTCCTGCAACTCCGTGCCCTTGTAACCGATCGCTTCTGCTTCGATAAAAATGGTCGGAATGCCGGCATTGATCATGGTGGCCTTCAGCGTGCCGACGCCGGGCACGTCGAGGTCGTCCACCAGATTGCCGGTCGGGAACATCGAACCGCCACCGCCCTCTTCTTCCGCGGCCGGGTCCATGAATTCGAGCTGGACTTCCGCCGCCGGAAACGTCACGCCGTCGAGTTCGAAATCGCCGGTTTCCTGCACCACGCCATTCGTGATGGGCACGTGACCGATGATCGTCTTGCCGATATTGGCCTGCCAGATGCGCACGGTCGCCACGCCGTCGCGCGGAATCCGGCCTGGGTCGACGAGTCCCGCGCCGATCGCAAACGGTCCCACCGCGGCGGAAAGATTGCCGCAATTGCCGCTCCAGTCGACGAACGCCTTATCGATCGACACCTGCCCGAACAGGTAATCCACGTCGTGATCGGGCCGCGTGCTTCTGGCGATGATCACCGTCTTGCTCGTGCTCGACGTCGCGCCGCCCATGCCGTCGATCTGCTTGCCATACGGATCGGGACTGCCGATCACGCGCATCAGCAACGCGTCGCGCGCGGCGCCGGGCACCTGCGCGGCCTCGGGCAGATCCTGCAGACGAAAGAACACGCCCTTGCTGGTACCGCCGCGCATGTAAGTCGCCGGGATCTTGATCTGAGGGGAGTGAGTCATGACAGTATCCTTTTTCAGGCCGCGGCCTTCGACGATTCCAGAAAATCCTGCGCGAAGCGTTGCAGCACGCCGCCGGCTTCGTAGATGGACACCTCTTCGGCGGTATCGAGCCGGCACGTCACCGGCACCTCGACACGCTCGCCGTCGCGGCGCTGAATCACCAGGATCAAATCCGCACGCGGCTTACGTTCGCCGATCACATCGAAGGTTTCCGTTCCGTCGATACCGAGCGTCAGCCGGTTCACGCCCGGCTTGAACTCCAGCGGCAACACGCCCATGCCGACGAGGTTCGTGCGGTGAATCCGCTCGAAGCCCTCGGCCACGATCGCTTCCGCGCCGGCCAGACGCACACCCTTGGCCGCCCAGTCGCGCGACGACCCCTGACCATAGTCGGCCCCGGCGATCACGATCAGCGGCTGCTTGCGCTCCATGTACGTTTCGATCGCTTCCCACATCCGCGTGACCTTGCCTTCCGGCTCGATACGCGCGAGCGAACCCGCCTTGACCTTGCCGTCCTCGATCACCATTTCGTTCTTCAACGTCGGGTTCGCGAAGGTCGCGCGTTGCGCGGTCAGGTGATCGCCTCGATGCGTCGCGTACGAATTGAAGTCCTCTTCCGGCAAGCCCATTTTCGCGAGGTATTCGCCCGACGCGCTGTCCGGCAGAATCGCATTCGACGGCGACAGGTGATCGGTCGTGATGTTGTCGCCCAGCACGGCGAGCGCACGCATGCCCTTCAACGTGCGCTCGCCGGCCAGCGCGCCTTCCCAATACGGTGGGCGCCGGATGTACGTGCTCATCGGCCGCCAGTCGTACAGCGGATTCGCCTGCTCGCCGCTGTCCACCGAGACCGCGAACATCGGCTCGTACACCTTGCGGAATTGCTCGGGCTTCACGCTCGCGGCGACGATCGCGTCGATCTCCGCATCGCTCGGCCAGATGTCCTTCAGCGTGACGGCGTGACCATCGGCATCGATACCCAGCACGTCCTTCTCGATGTCGAAGCGGATCGTGCCCGCGATCGCATACGCTACCACCAGCGGCGGCGATGCGAGAAACGCCTGCTTCGCGTACGGATGAATGCGGCCGTCGAAGTTGCGGTTGCCCGACAGCACGGCGGTCGCATACAGATCGCGATCCACCACCTCTTTCTGAATGACTGGGTCCAGCGCGCCCGACATGCCGTTGCACGACGTGCACGCATACGCGACCACGCCGAAGCCGAGCTGCTCCAGTTCCGGCAGCAAGCCGGCCTCTTCGAGATACAACGTCACCGCCTTCGATCCCGGCGCCAGCGACGTTTTCGCCCACGGCTTGCGCGTCAGGCCGCGCCGGTTCGCGTTGCGTGCCAGCAGACCGGCGGCGATCATGTTGCGCGGATTGTTGGTGTTCGTGCAGCTCGTGATCGCGGCGATGATCACCGCGCCGTCCGGCATCAGACCCGGCTCGTTCTCGACCTTGCCGCTGATGCCGCGCGCCGCCAGATCCGCGACCGGCAAACGGCGATGCGGGTTCGACGGACCGGCCAGCGTGCGGACCACCGTCGACAGATCGAAGCTGAGCACGCGTTCGTACTCGGCCTGCTTCAGGCTGTCGGCCCACAGCCCCGTTTCCTTCGCATACGTCTCCACCAGTTTGACGAGTTCGTCGTCGCGGCCGGTCAGCTTCAGATATTTGATGGTCTGTTCGTCGATATAGAACATCGCGGCGGTCGCGCCGAATTCGGGCGCCATGTTGGCGATGGTCGCGCGATCGCCGAGCGTCAGACTCGCGGTGCCGGCGCCGTAGAACTCCAGGTACGCGCCGACCACTTTTTCCTTGCGCAGGAATTCCGTCAGCGAGAGCACCACGTCGGTCGCCGTGATGCCTTCGGCGGCCTTGCCCGTCAGTTCGACGCCGACGATATCCGGCAAGCGCATGTACGACGCGCGGCCGAGCATCACGCTCTCCGCTTCGAGCCCGCCCACGCCGATCGCGATCACGCCGAGCGCGTCGACCATCGGCGTGTGCGAATCGGTGCCGACCAGCGTATCGGGAAACGCGACGCCGTCTTTCACCTGCACGACCGGGCTCATCCGTTCGAGATTGATCTGATGCAGGATGCCGTTGCCCGGCGGAATCACGTCGACGTTCTTGAACGCGCGCTTGGTCCAGTTGATGAAATCGAAGCGGTCTTCGTTGCGACGGTCTTCGATCGCGCGATTCTTCGCGAACGCGTCCGGATCGAAACCGCCGCATTCGACGGCCAGGGAATGGTCCACCACGAGCTGCGTCGGCACGACCGGGTTGACCATCGCGGGATCGCCGCCTTGTGCGGCGATGGCATCGCGCAGACCGGCGAGATCGACCAGCGCGGTCTGACCGAGAATGTCGTGACACACCACGCGCGCGGGAAACCACGGAAAATCCAGCTCGCGTTTGCGTTCGATGATCTGTTTCAGCGACGCGTCCAGCGTCTCCGGATCGCAGCGCCGCACGAGGTTTTCGGCCAGCACGCGCGAGGTGTACGGCAGGCTGTCGTAAGCGCCGGGCTGGATCGCATCGACCGCGCCGCGCGTGTCGAAGAAGTCCAGCTGGGTACCGGGAAGGCGTTTGCGGTTGGCAGTATTCATGGCGTAGGGACGAACAGTAATGATCCGGGGACGACGGCGTGTGCCGGTCGCCATCCGCCGATCCTTGTTTTAGCGACGATTGGCGACGCCGGACCGGTCGGACAGTGTGTGTAGTTTAGCTCGCTGGAGCGGGCAAGCCGGCTGCTGGCCACGTGTTTCGCGGCGCGGCATGCCGCTGCAAAAAACGACCTTGGCTCGGGGTTCCGACGAGCCAAGGCCAAACTTCATTGCATCGCGCTCAAGAGACGCAATGGAGGAGAAAACCCGACTGCTTCGACGCTGAAGCGCCGAAGCGCCGAAGCGTCCAACGGCAAGATCGAATCGCTTGCGACTCGCCTGTGACTCGCTTATGACTCGCTTGCAAAGCGACTCACACGCGCTTCGCGAGCGGCACGAACGGCAGATCGTCCGGACCCGTGTAATTCGCGCTCGGACGAATGATCTTGTTGTCGATGCGCTGCTCGATGATGTGCGCGCTCCAGCCGGCCGTGCGGGCAATCACGAACAGCGGCGTGAACATCGCCGTCGGCACGCCCATCATGTGATACGACACCGCGCTGAACCAGTCCAGATTCGGGAACATCTTCTTCGCTTCCCACATCACCGACTCCAGCCGCTCGGCGATGCTGAACAGCCTGGTGTTGCCCGCTTCCTTCGAAAGCTTCTTCGCGATCTCCTTGATGACCTTGTTGCGCGGGTCCGAGATCGTGTACACCGGGTGACCGAAACCGATCACCACTTCCTTGTTCTCCACTCGCCTGCGGATGTCCGCCTCGGCCTCGTCCGGCGTCTGGTAGCGCGACTGGATCTCGAACGCGACCTCGTTCGCGCCGCCGTGCTTCGGGCCGCGCAGCGCGCCGATCGCGCCGGTGATCGCCGAATAGATGTCCGAGCCCGTGCCCGCGATCACGCGGCCCGTGAAGGTCGACGCGTTGAATTCGTGCTCGGCGTACAGATTCAGTGACACGTGCATCGCGTCGACCCACGATTTCGACGGCTCCACACCGTGCAGCAGATGCAGGAAATGGCCGCCGATCGAATCGTCGTCGGTTTCCACCTCGATGCGCTTGCCGTTGTGCGAGTAGTGATACCAGTAGAGCAGCATCGAGCCGAGCGAGGCCATCAGCTTGTCGGCGATGTCGCGTGCGCCCGGCAGGTTGTGGTCGTCCTTCTCCGGCAGCACGGTGCCGAGCACCGAGACGCCGGTGCGCATCACGTCCATCGGGTGCGCGGCGGCGGGAATCCATTCGAGCGCGGCTTTGACGTTCGCGGGCAGGCCACGCATGCCCTTGAGTCTGGTCTTGTAAGCGGTGAGTTCGGCCTGCGTCGGCAGTTTCTCGTGGACCAGCAGATAGGCGATCTCCTCGAATTCGCACGCGCCGGCGATGTCGAGAATGTCGTAGCCGCGGTAATGCAGATCGTTGCCGGTCTTGCCGACCGTGCACAGCGCGGTGTTGCCCGCGGTCACGCCCGACAGGGCGACCGACTTCTTCGGCTTGAATGCGCCTGCGGCCGGCGTGGTGTTATCTGCTTCGCTCATGAGTTCGTCTCCAGATGCATGGGGGGCGTTGTGTTCGATCGCCGCTTGAAACGCAAAGAATGGGCCAGCTTGACTACGTCACGCTAAGTGTCTGATTTGACGGGGAAACCGCTGCCGCTAGCGCGTCGCCGCGAATTTCACAAATGAAACTGAAATTTCACAAACGGAATTCCCGGCGCATAATAGGCGCACTCTTTAGCCGCACTCTTCGAATCCCCACGAGCCGTCCATCTTGAGCACACCGCTTTTCGAACCGGGCCAGCGTCCCCGCATCTGGGCGCTCAGCATCAGCCGTCTGCGCGATCTGTTTTTCGACATCGCCGGCGAGTATGTGGAACGCGCGGATCTGCGCATCGTGTCGCACGGTTTCGAAGACGCGGTCCGCGAAATCGAAGCCGCCGGCGCGAATCGTCCCGACGTCGTGATCGCGGGCGGTTCGAACGGCGCGTATCTGAAGACGCGCGTGTCCGTGCCCGTCGTGCAGATCAGTCCGACCGGTTTCGACGTGATGCACGCGCTGTCCCGCGCGCGGCGCGACGGCGCGAAGGTCGCGCTCGTCACACACGGCGATGCGCCGGACGAAGTGCGGCGCTTCGTGATCGCGTATGCGCTCGACGTCACGCTCGCGTCGTACCAGTCCGCGCAGGATGCCGAGAGCGTGGTGCTCGATCTGCGCGATCGCGGCATCGACATGCTGGTCGGTCCAGGTCTCGTCACCGATCTCGCGGCGAATGCCGGCATGGGCGCGGTGTTTCTCTACTCGCGCGCGTCGATCCGCGCGGCCTTCGACACCGCGCTCGAAGTCGCGCAAGCCACGCGGCGCGAAACGGTGCGTCGTCAGCGGCTGGACAATCTGCTGCAGCATCTGCGCGACGGCGTCGTCGCGCTCGACGCGCAAGGCCGCGTCGAAGCGATGAATCAACGTCTCGCCACACTGCTCGGCGTCGATGCCGCACGCGCGGTCGGCCGCGCCCTGCTCGAGCTCGCGCCCGATCTCGCGGGCAGCCTGCCCGACGCGGACGGCGACGCGTTCTGCACGGTACGCGGCGCGAGCTACGTCGTGCATCGCGGACCGCTCGCGAGCGGCGGTGCCGCGGCGGGCGCCGTGCTGACGTTTCAGGAATCGCGCGCGGTCGAACGCCTCGACCGGACCTTGCGTGCGCGGCAACGCGTGCAGCAGTTCAGCGCGCGTTACCGGCTCGACGATATCGTCGGCGCGTCCGCTTCGATCGAACGGGTGCGTACCCTGGTGCGGCGTTACGCGCGTTCCGATGCGACCGTGTTGATCCTCGGCGAAAGCGGCACCGGCAAGGAAATGGTCGCGCAGAGCATGCATCAGTTGAGCGCGCGGCGCGATTTCGCGTTCGTCGCAATCAATTGCGGCGCGTTTCCCGAGGCGCTGCTGGAAAGCGAGCTGTTCGGTTACGAAGAAGGCGCGTTCACCGGCGCACGCAAGGGCGGCAAGGCGGGGCTGATCGAAGTCGCGCATCGCGGCACCTTGTTTCTCGATGAAATCGGTGAAATGCCGCTGTCATTGCAAAGCCGGCTGCTGCGCGTATTGCAGGAGCGCGAGGTGGTTCGGCTCGGATCGACCGAGCCGACGCGGGTCGATATCCGCGTGGTCGCGGCGACGCATCGCGCGTTGACCGAGGGTATCGAGGCGGGGCGCTTTCGCGCGGATCTGTATTACCGGCTCAACATTCTGAGCATCGCGCTGCCGGCGCTGCGCGAACGCGCGAGCGACCTGTTGCCGCTCGCGGTCGAACTGCTGTTGCAGGCCGCGTCGCGCGAACCGAGGCTCGCCGCGCGTTTGCCGGATGCCGCCGCCGCCGAGCGCGTGCTCGCGGGTTGGGCGGAACCGCTGCGCCGCTACGCGTGGCCCGGCAACGTGCGGGAACTGCAAAACGTGATCGAACGGCTGGCGGTGGAACTCGCCGATGCCGATACGGACAGGGACGCGGACACGATGACCCTGAGCGACGGCGCGAACGATGCCGCCGTGTCGCGCGAAATACTGCGCAGCGTCGCGCCCGAAATCATGATGCAAGCACCGGCGCAACCGCCCACGACACCTCGCGCAAAGCAGGCCGCGCTGACGCTGCGCGAACGCAGCCGTCACGTGGAAGCCGACGAAATCCGCGCCGCCCTTGCCGCGCACGACGGCGATCGCGACGCGGTGTGCGCGGCGCTCGGCATCAGCAAGACGACGCTGTGGCGCAAGTTGAATGCGGGGCGGTAAGGCGCCGCGATGCATGTGGAAGCGTGTTTTGGTGAATTCGGCGCGTTACTGAAGCCGACCATTCGCACCCGGCAGGACTAGAATCGACCGGAACGAAAAACCTCACAGCCCCGAACGAGGGCAGAACGAGGACAGAGCGAAGGTCGAAAGAAGCTCGAACGCCCCACCCAAGGAGCAGCACCATGTCGAAGAAATATCGGATCGCGATCATTCCCGGCGACGGCATCGGCGTCGAAGTCATGCCCGAGGCGTTGCGCGTGCTGGACGTCGTGAAGGCCCGCTTCGGACTCGAACTCGACTACCAGCACATCGAATGGGCGAGCTGCGCGTATTACGAAAAGCACGGCAAGATGATGCCGGACGACTGGAAGACGCAACTGCAATCCGTCGACGCGATTCTGTTCGGCGCGGTCGGCTGGCCCGACACCGTGCCGGATCATATTTCGCTGTGGGGTTCGCTGCTGAAATTCCGCCGCGAGTTCGATCAGTACATCAACCTGCGCCCCGCGCGTCTGTTCGCGGGTGTGCCCTCGCCGCTCGCGGGACGCAAGGCCGGCGATATCGACTTCTGGATCGTGCGTGAGAACACGGAAGGCGAATATTCGTCGGTAGGCGGTGTAATGTTCGAGGGCACCGAGCGCGAATTCGTGCTGCAGGAATCGGTGTTCACGCGGCACGGCAGCGAGCGCGTGCTGAAGTTCGCGTTCGATCTCGCGCAGCGCCGCGAGCGCAAGAAGATCACGGTCGCCACCAAGAGCAACGGTATCGCGATCAGCATGCCGTGGTGGGACAAAGTCGCGGCCGGCATCGCCGCGCAGTACCCGGACGTGACGTGGGACAAGCAGCATATCGACATTCTCTGCGCGCGCTTCGTGCTCAACCCCGACCGCTTCGACGTGGTGGTGGCCACCAATCTGTTCGGCGACATCCTGTCCGATCTCGGGCCGGCCTGCACCGGCACGATCGGCCTCGCGCCGTCGGCCAACATGAATCCCGACCGCAAGTTTCCGTCGCTGTTCGAGCCGGTGCATGGCTCGGCGCCGGATATTGCCGGCAGGAATATCGCCAATCCGATCGCGATGATCTGGTCGGCCGCGATGATGCTCGACTTCCTCGGCAATCACACCGGCAAGGAGCGCGACGCGCACGACGCGATTCTCGCGGCCATCGAGGCGACCCTCGTACAAGGTCCGCATACCGGCGATCTCGGCGGCCGCGCGACCACCACGGAAGTCGGCGAAGCCATCGCGGCGAAACTCGGCTGAGACCAAACCCCACCCGGCTGAGGCCGCCCCACATCACCAGGACACGTCAGCATGAGCACCTCCGCCTATCCCATCGAAGTCCACTTCCCCGATATTTCCGTTCACCGGCAATCGGCGTCCGGCATCGACTACGTGCACACGTTCGACTCCGGCGCGCCCGGCCCTCACGTGATGATCAACGCGCTCACGCACGGCAACGAAGTGTGCGGCGCGATCGTGGTCGATGAACTGCTGAAGCGCGCGCTGCGGCCCAGGCGCGGACGTCTCACGCTGAGCTTCGCGAACGTCGCGGCTTATCGAAGCTTCGATCCCGCGAAACCCGACGCCGCGCGCTTCGTCGATCAGGACTTCAACCGCGTGTGGACCGCCGCGACGCTCGACGACGCCGCTCGCACGTCCAGCGAACTCGTGCGCGCACGCGAGATGCGTCCGGTCGTCGACAGCGTCGATCTGCTGCTCGACCTGCATTCGATGCACGAAAAAAGCAAACCGCTGATCGTCGCGGGACCGCTGGCCAAGGGCAGCGAACTGGCGACGCAACTCGGCACGCCCGCCACGGTGATCTGCGACGAAGGTCATCCGGAAGGCCGGCGCATGCGCGACTACGAGGGCTTCGGCGATCCGTCGAGCCCGAAGAACGCGTTGCTGATCGAATGCGGACAGCACTGGGAACGTAGCGCAGTCGACGTGGCGCGCGACACCACCGCGCGCTTCCTGCTGCTGGCCGGCGTAGTCGACGCAACGGATCTTCCCGGCGATTGGATCGCACCGCTCCCGGCCACGCAACACATCGTGCGCGTGACGCAACCGGTGGTCGCGACCAGCATGGACTTCCGCTTCGCGTCGGCGTACACCGGCCTGGAGATTCTCGACAACGCCGGCACGGTGATCGGCTGGTCGAACGGCGAACCGGTGGTCACGCCGTACGACGACTGCATGCTCGTCATGCCGTCGCTGCGTCAACTGCGGCCGGGCGTGACAGTCGTGCGGCTCGGCAAGGTCGAGCGGACCGTCACGCGCAAAGACACGCCGGCCGACTAGATCGGTCGCACGATTAAAAAATCGCTCGTCACGTCGCGAGCCTTTTCGTATTCCGCTGAGAGGAGACACTCATGAATCGCGGTAGCGCTGTGGACGTTCAAACCTTCATCAACGAGCATCCGTTCTCGCCGTTCCAGTGGCTCGTGTTTTTCATGTGCTTCGTGATCGTGCTGCTGGACGGTTTCGATACGGCCGCGATCGGTTTCATCGCGCCGTCGCTGATTGCCGAATGGGGCATCACGAAGCCCGCGCTCGCGCCGGTGCTGAGCGCGGCGCTGTTCGGTCTCGCGTGCGGCGCGCTCGTGTCGGGACCGCTCTCCGACCGCCTCGGGCGTCGTTCGATGCTGCTCGGCTCCGTGTCGCTGTTTGGCTTCGCGTGTCTCGCGTCGGCGTTCTCCGGCAACATCGAACAGCTGACCGCGCTGCGTTTCGTGACCGGCGTCGGACTCGGCGCGGCCATGCCGAACGCCGTGACCATGATGGGTGAATACTGCCCGGACCGGCGCCGCGCGACGCTGATCAATCTGATGTTCTGCGGCTTTCCGCTTGGCGCCGCGTTCGGCGGGTTTCTCGCCGCGTGGATGATTCCGCATGCCGGCTGGCGCAGCGTGCTGCTGCTCGGCGGCATCACGCCGCTGCTGCTGCTCGTGCTGCTGTTCGTGAAGCTGCCGGAGTCGGTGCGTTACATGGTCGCGAACGGCGCGCGAGCGGAGCGCATTCGTGCCGCGCTCGCGCGCATTTCGGCCGATGCCACCGAGGCGCCATCGTTCACGATGACCGAAAGCGCGCCGCAAACCGGCGGCAAGGGCATGGGCGTGGTGCTGTCGCGGGCGTACATCGCCGGATCGGTGATGCTGTGGGTCGCGTACTTCATGGGCCTCGTGATCTTCTACGCGTCGATCAACTGGATGCCGATCCTGCTGAAGGACGCCGGCCTCACCCCGCAACGCGCGACGCTGATCGCCGCGCTGTTTCCGCTCGGCGGTGTAGGCGCGGTGCTGTGCGGCGTGCTGATGGACCGCTTCAACGCGAACCGGATCATCGCCGCGTGCTACGCGTTGACGGCGGTCAGCGTGTACCTGATCGGCCAGGCGGTGGGCAACGTCGGCGCGCTGGTGGTGATCGTGTTCGTCGCGGGCGTGCTGATGAACACCGCGCAATCGTCGATGCCCGCGCTCGCCGCCGCGTTCTATCCGACCGAGGGACGCGGCACGGGCGTCGCGTGGATGCTGGGCATCGGCCGCTTCGGCGGAATCGCGGGCTCGTTCCTCGTCGCGGAACTCGCGCGCCGCCATGTCTCGTTCGGCGGCATCTTCGCGATGATCGCGGTGGCCGGTTTGATCGCGTGTGTAGCGTTGCTGATCAAGCAGGCGGCGCGGCCTTATGTCGCGACGCCGGCGGCGGCGAAGGCGGAATCGTTCGGGCATTGACGAACCCGAATGCGTGCAACGCGGTCCATTCCGTGAGGCCTGGCGATGCGTGGCGAGCGCCGACACCTGCCCGCCACAATTCAACCAGAACCGGCCGATACGCGGCCGCAAAAAACGTCGCGCGTCACTTCCCGATACACTACGCGGTTCTTTATTCGTCCGGCCGCCGCGAAAGCCGATGCCATCGCGGGCACGCCGGACTCATCCAATGACAGGATTCAGGTCATGAAACGCGTAGTGGTAGGCGCGCTGCTGGCAGCGGCGTGCGTGATCGGGACGGCGACGCCAGCCGTCGCGCAAACGGTCAGCAATCAATGTTTCGCGCTCGGCGATATCGCCGCCCAGGTCGCGTCGTGGCGCGCGCACAAGAAGACCAAAGCCCAGGCGCTCGATCAGACCGCCAAATACTATGCGGATGCGTCCGACCGTCAGGCCGTCGACGCGATCATCGAAAAGATCTACGCGCCGGACGCGCCGCGTATGACGCCGGATCAGGCGAGCATGGCGTTCACGTCGGAGTGCGTGGACCGGCAAAAAGCGCAGACGCCCAAACAGTAGCGCTGTCTTCGAGCGCCTACTTCATCCGCAACGACTGCCCTGCCACCCGCACGTTCGATTCGACACCCGGCAGCGACAGCAAACGCCTCAACACATCGCTGTCCGGGCCCACGGTCGAAAAACCTTGTCCCGACGCAAAGCCGAAATCCCACACGATGACGCTGCGTCCGTTGGGATCGCCATTCATCCGGATGCTGTTCAGCGACGCGAGCGGATACACGCGCTCGTGCAGATCGAACAGATCGCGCACGTAGATGTCCGTCTGCGTGACGATTTCATAGCGGCGCAGGCACGGCACGCTGAGCAACAGGAACACCGCCGTGACGATCGCGAGCCGCTTGACGAAACCCGCAACCGAAAGCGGCGGCGTGCGCGCGCGTTTCTTCCGCTGCTGTGTGGACGAGGCACGCGCCGCCTTCCGGTCAGCGCCGATGAACGACAGACTCATCGTCAGAAACGTCACCCACCACAGCGTGATTAGCGGACCCAAGGGCATGTCCAGCAGCGGGATCGAAAAGATGCCGATGAAGCTCGCCGGAAAATCCCACAGGCCCACGTTCGACGTGAACCCCAGATTGCGATACGTGCCGGGCGCATGCGGAATCAGCGTCGCCGTGGCCAGATGCTTGAGCCCGACGAGCACCGGCCAACACAACAGCGCCGCGCAAAACCAGCCGAGTACCACGACGGCGAAACAGACGACGAGGGAGACGTTCTTTTTTATCATGAGAGTCTGGAAGAAATAGCGCACGTCCGGCCGGCGCAAGGTTGCAACCGCAACTTTCCCTGCGGCGGATGCGCGTGCATGATAGCAACGATGTCCGGCGCAGCACGACGAACCGCGCTGTCACGACCTTTCCCCTCATCCCGCAGGAACTCTCTCCGTTATGGCGGACTATTTGAACGCGGCAGCCCTGCTTGCCCTCGCACGCGAAGCCGAAGCAAAACAGGAAGCAGGCGCGCCGACACCTTGTTCGTGCACGAAAACGCCGCTGGACGGCTGGCAATCGCAACCGCTATCGCTCGACGAAACGCAATTCGATGAAATCGGCACGCTGCTGCCGGAAGACGACCCGGAGCCGACCTTCAGCGAGCATTTGCCGGGCGACACGAATTACTGGTCGGCGGATGCGCCGGTCGCCCCGCGCTACTTTCCGTACAACCGCTGTACGGTCTGGCGATGCGCGTCGTGCGCACGGCTTTATCTGCGTTACACGGAAGGCGGCGGGTATTTTGTCGATCGCCGGATACGCGCGTTGCGGGCGGCGTTGATCGAGGACGTGCCACTGCCGGCGTGAACCTTACTGGCGACGTGAGCGGCACGAACCGCACACGCGCCACGACGGCACGACTGCACGACGCATTCAATGCCCCGGCTTCAACGCCGCATACGTCCCGGGTGTGATGCCGTACGCGCGCTTGAACAGCCGGTTCAAGTGGCTCTGATCGTAGAAGCCGACGGCCGCGGCGGCGCTCGCCGCGTTGTGTCCCGTCGCGAGCAGGCGTTTCGCGGCGAGCAGCCGCACCTGCGTCGCGTACGCATGCGGCGGCAGACCGAACTCCTTGCAGAACGCGCGCGTCAGGTAATAGCGGCTGAGCCCGGCCAGTTCCGCGAGTTCATCGACTGACATATCGCGCTCGTAATTCGCCTCGATGTACTCGCGCACCTGCGCCATCTTGCGCGCTTCGTGCCGAGCCTCCCCGTATGCCTGCGCGGACTCTCCATAGCGGCCCACCAGCATGCCCATCGCGCCCCACCAGTTCGCCTGACGCTCCATCAGCGAAACGGCATGCGGCTGATCGAGACTCGCATGCGCCTTCACCAGCAAACCGGCCAGATGCGGGTCCTGGTAGAGACCGGGTGGAATCAGCAGCGGACTGTCGCTGCGCGACTCCGGCGAAAACACCGCCGCCAGCGCGCCGATCCCCTGCATGTCGAGATAGATGGCCCGGTAGATCCATTCGCGGCCTTCCCACACTTCGCCGCTGTGATATTCGCCGGGGCCGAACACCAGCACGCTGCCCGGTCCGGCAACCTCGCTGCCGGCGCGCGTGTGACACTGGCCCGCGCCGCTTTCGGTCATCACGATGACAAGTTCGTCGTGCAGGTGGCGGTCGAACTTGTGGTCGCCGTAGCGGGCGGTCGCGAGGCATGCGCCGTCGAGCGCGCCGTCGCGCCAGCAGACCACTTCCGGTTCGCTTTTATCGGATGTTTGCATCGCTCGCCTCTCACTCCAACCCGTCAGACCAGCTCGATTCTGACACGCCGGTTGCGGCGCCCCTTATTTTCGATCTTGCCGATGCGGATCGGCCGCGATTGCGCGGTATTGGACAGATGCGTGCCGCCGCAGGCCTGGCGGTCCAGATCGCCGATCTCGACGATGCGCACGCGGCCATCCGAAGTCGGCGGCGGCGCCACCGAGAGGCTGCGGATCAGCCCCTGGGTCGTGCGCGCCTCGACGGCATCGACGTAGTAGATGCGCACGTCCAGCGCGCGGCGGATCGCTTCGTTGACGGGTTCGTCGAGCGCGCGCAACGCGTCGTTGTCGGCTTCAGGCAGATCGAAATCCATGCGCGCGGTGCCGTCGGCATTGATCTGCGCGCCGGTCACGAGCGCGCCCGCGAAGCGCTGGTACACCAGCGCGTTGAGAATGTGCGTGGCGGTATGAAGCTGCGCGACGGTCGAGCGGCGCGCGGCATCGATCGCCACGTGCACGTCGCCGTGCAATTCCACGGGTTCGTCCAGCAGATGCCAGAGCACGCCGCCTTCGGCCGCGACGCCCGTGATGCGCGCCGTGCCTGCCGCGTGCGTGAGCGTGGCGGCGTCCGACACCTGGCCGCCGCCGCCCGGATGCAGCGCGGAACGCGCCAGCACCACCGCGCCGGGCCGCGTGTCGAGCACCGTCGTGCCGAACTCCAGCAAGTCCGGCTGTTCATGGCAAAGATAGTGCGCCACCTTGAGGTTCCCCCATATAAGGCTGAGTACGGCAAGAATACTCAGCCGCGCGGGGCAACGTCTTGGTTAAAAATGCTCTTTCGCGACGCGAGCGGCGCCGGGAGGCAAACCGCCCGCACTCCCGACGCAACCGCAACGCAACCCCGGCGCAACCCCGGCGCCCCCCTAGCGCCGCTTCATCGCCGAACCGATCGCCGATTCGAGGTTGTCCTCCGGCTTGAGCGCCAGCGTGCGCATGATCGGCTGACGGCTCTTGCCCATCCCCTCCAGCACGTCGGCGCTGGCGGTCTGCGCCAGATGGCCGCCGACCGTCGAGCGCAGGTACGCGAGCGATTCCGTCTTCGACATGCCCAGATCGCGCATCAGCTGGCAGGCCTTCTTCAGATCGGGATTCAAGCCCCCAGCGTCGTGATAGAAGTTTTCCAGCGAGCGCTTGCTGGTCGTTTCGCTCGAACTGTACGCGGTGAAGACGCGTTTCAGATCGTCCTGATCCGTCTCCTTGATCGCGCCCATCACCAGTTCGGTCGCGCGTTTCTTCACGAGGTCGGTCTCTTCCTTCTTGTGCGCGGTCGATTTCTTGTCGTTGATCCGGCTGAAGCCGATCGGCACGAAGCGGCTGATGTTCTGCTGGTTGACCTCGTGGCGCGCGAGCATCGCCTGATCGGCCCACGCCTGTTCGTCCGCCGCGCCGCCGCGGCGCAGCAGCCGCTGGGTCGTGACGTCGGCGATACGCGCCTCTTTCTTGTCGCGGTAGTGCTGCTTGAGCGACACGGCCGCGCCGCGGTTGTTGAGCACGTCGCGGCCCGACAGCAGCGCGCCGCCCGCGATCGCCGCCGGCGCGATGCCGTGCGTGCCCGCGGTGAGCGCCGCCGTCGCGCCCATGCCGACCACCGACATCGCGCCGCTGTACAGGTTCGAGCGCAGCCGCGTGCCGCCGTGCACATCGGCGATGTAGCGGCCCACCAGCACGTCGCGCATCTTGTCGCGATGGCCGTTCGGATCGTTGTCCGCGTCGTGGCTGATGATCGCGTTGACGAGCTGATGGCGCGACTCGAAGTCCTTGCGCTCCGCGACCTGCTCCAGGTTCAGCCGGGGCGCGACGTTTACGCCGCTCAGGTCGCCGCGCGCCGCCGGGTCCTTCAGATTGTTGCGGTAGCGGCTTTCGCGCGAATAGGCCGTCGCGGTGGCGTGCGCGGCGAGCGCGGTATTGACGGTCTCGTGCGTCGCGCTCGCGATGTACGCCGACTGCACGCCCGGCACCTTCCCGCCGACGAGACCGGAGATCGCGCCGTTCGCGGGCTTCGTCTTGTTGGTGAGGTTGATCAGCGCGGTGTCGTTGTCGGTGCGGGTCCAGCGGCCGATCTTGCGCAGCCCCTTGCCGAACGTCGACACCTCGGGGACGATGCGGCCGAGCGCTTCGCCGTGCGGACGCGGCGGCGGTGGCGGGTTCTGCGCGACCACGGGGGGGTGGCCGCCGGTGGGCGGTACGCCGCCCGGCGCGGTCTGGATCTCCTCGAAACGCACGTGCCTCACAGTGTCCGTCGCGGTGGCCGGTACGGTGGTGGTCGCGTTCGAGACCGGCTGACGGCCCGAGCCGCTCGCCACCGCATTCGTGCGCGAGGTGCCCGACGTGCCCGAGGTGCCCGAGGTGCCCGAGGTCGATGCGCCCGGCACCGGCTTGCGCGGCACCTTGAAGGCCGGCGGCGGATTCCCGCTCGTGCCGTCGTTCAACGCGTTACCGTTCGAACGGCCTTGCAGCGCGAGCGCGGGGTCGCGCGGTGGCTCGGCCAACCGCGCTAACTTCGCCGAGCCGTCGGTGCGAGCCGTATCGACGGTCGGCGCCGTCTGTTGCAGCGACGGCACCGGCTTGCGCGCCACCTTGAACTGCTTCGCGCCCTCGAGGCCGCCGCCCGTGCTGCTGGACGACGCGGCATTCGTCTGCGCGCGATTCTGCGTGAGCGTGGCGAGCCCGGACAGCATCGGCTGCTTGCCGGATTCGTCCAGCGCCTTGCCTTTTCCCTTGTCCTTGCCGACGTCCCGAAGCTCGAACGACTCGCCGTCCTGCGCGTTCCGAAGTTGAACCTGAGCGGCATTGCTCGACTGGGTGTCGTTGGTCCTCAAGACAGTCTCCTTCCGTGCGGTCCACACGGTTGAACATACGGTTCGGCGAACGGCGCGCGGCCGGCGCGAAGGCGCCGGTGCCGCGCGAACCGCGTGTCGATTCAGACGGTACGTCCCGTTCAGAAATCGTTCTTCTGATTCAGGTCGCCTGCGCTGACCGTCACTTGCGACGACGAGAAGTTGACGTTGCCGCCATCGCCTTCCGTGCCGCGCGTGCCGTTCTGCGCCTCGATGATTGCGCCGGCCAGGCCGCCCTTGCCGCCGGTTTCGAGACGCTGGATTTCCTTCGTCGCGCCCGAGTTCAGCGACACCGAACCGTCCTTGTTGATCTGGCCGACCGAATTGCCGCTGCCGTTGTACAGCGTGCCGTTCGAGTCCGCCTGCAGATGCAGCGCTTCGCCGCCGGCCTTCGTGTTCAGCTTCACGTCGTGCAGACCCTGCCCCTGGCCCGAGCCGTTGCCGAAGCCGCCGGCACCGCCCACGCCACCCGCGCCGCCGCCGAAGCCGCCCGCGCCACCCAGGCCGCCCGCGCCGCCGCCGCCGAAGTTGCCCGCGCCACCGGCACCGCCGCCGCTGCCGCCGCCCGAGCCGCCTTGTTGCAGCGCCTGCAAGTCCTGCATCAGTTGCTGAATGGCGCTCATGTCGCCGCCACCGCCCGTCGTGTTCGCGCCGGTCGCGCCGCCGCTGCCGCCGCCACCGTTGTTACCGCCGGTGGCGCCCTGTCCGCCGTTCAGAAGCTGCTCGATGTCCTGCAACACCTTCGCGATGGCCTGGCCGCCGCCACCGCCGATTCCGCTGCTTTCCGGCGAGAAGTTCGAAACGCCACTGGATGAATTCAGGAACGCTGAAGTAATCGAATTGCTCATGCTGTTGTGCTCCCGCTGAGGAAGAGTTGAGTTCGATAAGGAATCGGCCGCGCGAAACGGGCGCGGCCCAATTCATCGCACAGACTAGGAGCGTGCGCGTGCAAAGCGGGGAGTCGATGCGAAGCCGCGTCGCGCGAGCCGAACCCGTCGCGCGACAAAATCCGCCGCGCGTGAAACCGCGCGGCGACATCGCGCGAGGTTCGTCTGCACGCTCAACGCTTCGCGCAGGCGAGCCGCCGGGCGTGTGGCATCGCGGACAATCCGGAGGCCATCGCGAGGAGCGGCGACGTCCCCGACGTTCGTGACAGACGTGACAGACGTGACGGTCGTGACGTGCGTGACGTCCGCCCCATTCGCGACATGCTCGACGTCACGCATGCGCGGCATGCGGCAACGCGTGTCCGCGTCGCTGCTCGCCGGCCGAATCCATACGCGATGTTCACCACGCCTTCGGAGCCAACATCATGTCGAACCCATCCGTCGTATCGAATGTCCTGCTGACGATGTTTTCCTGGGGCGTGCGTTGCGGTGCGCGAGCCGAGCTCGAAGATATGTTGCAGGCGCTGCGCGTGTTGCAACCGCACGGTCCGCTCGGCGATATCTGCGAGGCGCGGCTGGAGATCGGCTCGGCCAACTGGCTGGCGGCCTCGCAGGTGCTGCGGCAGATCGACGAACGCGGCGAAGGCAGTCCGATCGTCTGGGCCTTGCAGAGCTGGTGTCTGTACACGCTCGACGACATCGAATGGCAGCGCTGCGCGCACGACGTGCTGGCGAGCGGCAACGACACGGCGACGGCGATCGTCGACCGCTTCCTCGCTCCCGCCGACGATGGCGCGCACCTCGGCTACCGTAGCGACGACATGCGCGCGCGGGTCGCCGAGGCGTTGAGTTCGAACCGGGCGTTGACTGCATGACGGCACGCACCTCGCGCCTGTCGTGCTTGTTGCGTTTGTTACGCTTGTTGCGCCTGCCGCGCTTACCAGGCTCGCCACGCCTGCCTGGCCTGTCACGCTCGCCACATCTGCCACGCACCTTGCGCGCGCCACGCCCCTCCCGCTTGCCAAACGGCAGCGACGCGTCCCATGCGCGCCTCCCCGCGGCGACGCGCGCGGCATTCGTCACGCTCACCGCCCTGACACTCGCCGCCTGCACGACACCCTATAGCCCGCCCACCGACACCGACCTGCCGCTCACCCTGCGCGCCGGTCCGAACCAGCATCTCGATCAGGTGCTGAGCGCGCACGGCCAGACCCTCTACGAATGCCGCCGCGACGGCGGCGCGCGCGCATGGACCCGCGAAGGCGACCTCGCCACGCTGGTCGATCCGCAACGCCGCAGCGTCGGCACGGTCGCACCGGGCGGCTATTTCACGGCCTACGACAACAGCTACGTCGTCACGCGCGCCGACGCGTTCGCGCAGGTCACGGCCGGCACGCTGGTCTGGGCGAGACTGGTCGCGCGGCAACAGCCCGGCAGCGTGATGCGCGAAGGCCGCTTCGCACGCACCTCGATGATCCAGCAGGTCGACACGACCGGCGGCCTGCCGCCCGACCCGCTCTGCGACCGCGAAGGCGGCACGCTGCTGGTTCCGTTCAGCGCGACCTATCTGATCTACAGCCAGCGCCTCGACGCGCCGGCGTCCTCTTCCGCGCATACGACAGGCCGCACGCGCGCCACTCAGACGCCGTGGGGTGGCTTCCCGCACCCGGCAAATGGCGCCGCGCCGCTTCCGAACGACTGACCGATCCTCAAACAAAGTCAGTTTTCGCCTTACGCTCTGTAAATTTCCCGCCAAAGCCTTGCGGCACAAGGCTTGCGGAAGCGCTCCCACAGAAACTTCGCTCACAGCCCGAGCAATTGACCAAATAGCGACAGGCTATTACGCCGTCAATTCGCCGCTAACTTCAGACAATTCCCCTCAATCGTGCAAATCGCTGTCACGCGCAATGCATACATGCGGTCTACGAGTTTTTGTCAACGTGGCCATTTAACAAAATGTTACGTACCTAGCGGACGTGCGCCCCTACCTTTCGTCTGCCGGGACCACGCTGTTGTGTCCTCCTGAGCGAATGAGCAAAAAATGGCCATGTCTTCGCGAGGTAACCATTGAAACTTGCCATCTTCACCAACGACTCGGCCTTGTTTCATCTGATTCAAAGCTGCCTGGCCGCCGAAGGCGCCGTCTGCACCCGCTATGGCGAGGACGTCGAGCTGGCGCGTGCGCTGCATCGGGAAGAGTTCAGCGCGATCGTGTTCGACGCGGCCTCGGGCATGGACGCATCGCATCCCGTGCTGGCGCGGCGCGCCTGCTACGGCGACCGGCGCGCGCCGCTGATCGCGGTCGGCGACTTCTGTGCGCGTGAACACGTGCAGGCCGCCTTGAACGCGGGCGCCGACGACATCGTGTTGATGCCGGTCGATCCGCGCGAGTTGCGCTTGCGCTTCCAGCTCGCGGTGCGGCGTTTCGCGTGCGATTCCGGCTCTTGTGGCACGGCGCAGACGACTGGCGACGAACTCGAGATGGGCAGCTACCGGATGAGCCGCCGCGACGGCAGCGTGGAAATCGACGGCAAGCCGGTACGGCTGACCGCGCGCGAATTCGCGATTGCGTGGGTGCTGTTCTCGCAGCAGGGCAACTACGTGACGCGGCGCGCGATTGCGGCCACGGTGTGGGGCAGCTCGGAGGACATCGTCGGGCGCACGCTGGAGCAGCACATCTACAAGCTGCGCAAGAAACTGCAGCTCGACGGCGCATGTGGGATCGTGTTGCGCACGATGTACGCGCACGGCTACCGGATCGAGCAGATCGTCGAACGCGCGGTGGAACCGGCGCTTGCGCGGGCTGCGGAACGCGTCCCCGAGACGACGCTCGCACGGGCCACGGAACGCGCGCTGGAGCGCACCGCCGAGGTCGCCGCGCCACGTCCTCCGCTCAGACCCGCAAGCGGTGCCGCGAACGGCGCATGCACCACGGGCGGCACGATCAAGCTGCACACGAGCGGCAGCGAAGCGGCCCGCCACGCCCAGCCGTGGTCGCCCGAGAGCAGCGATAGCTGGGCCTTCGTGGCAAACCGTGCAGGCGTGCGCCGCCTCGCCTGAGTGTCGTTTAGCTTCGCTCGAGCGGCGGGCGGCGGAACACGACGCCATGCACTGCCACGTCCTCCGCCTTGAACCCGCTTAGCGCTCGCTCAAGACCCGCTCAAGACCCGCTCAAAACTCGATCACGCGCGGCGACAGCAGCACCAGCCGCTCGGTGTGACTGTGCTGGTCCTCGCGGTAACGGAACAACGCGCCGAGCAGCGGAATCTTCGAAAGCACCGGAATGCCGTTCTCGCCGTTCGACGAGTTGTCCAGCCGGTAGCCGCCGATCAGCAGACTTTCGCCCTGCGTGACCACGGCCTCGGTACTGATCGCGCTGGTCGTGATCACGGGGATGTTGTCCACCTGCTGCCCGTTCGTCTGACCGTCTTCCACGTGGACCTGCAACTTGATCTGCGTGCGCCCGTCCTCGTCGACGACCATCGGCAACACGCGCAACGAAGTACCCGTCGAAATCTCGTACAGATCGCCGGACGTATAGCCCTGCACCCGCACGTAGAAACGCTTCTTGTTGTCCATCACCGCCTCGACGTTGTCCAGCGTCGCCACCTTCGGACTCGCGTCGATCCGCGCGAGGTTGTTGTCTTCGAGGGCGTTCACGCGCGCCATCAGATAGCGGCCCGCGTCGCCGAGCACGGCCGTCAGCGCGAGGCCACCGGGCGTCGTGTTGAGGATCGTGTTGCCGGAGGAATCGGTCCCGTTGAAGGTCGGGTTCAACTGGCCGTTCGCGTAGCTGTTGGCGGCGGTCGTGCCGTTGCCGGTCTGCAGATCGACGTGGCTGTTATGCGCGCGCCAGTCGACCCCGATCTGCTGCAACGCCGAGTCGTCGATTTCGATGATGTGCGCCTCGATCTCCACCAGCTTGCGGCGCACGTCGAGTTGGTCGATCAGCGATTGATACTGGCCGATGCGCTGCGGCAAATCGCGGATCAGCACGGAGTTCGTGCGCGGGTCCGCCTTGATGACCGGCAGCGAACCGGCGCCGGCCGGCACCGCGCCGGTGCCGCCGTCGCCGCCGCTCAACCCGCTCATGCCGTTCATGCCGTTGCCGCCATAACCCGCGCCGCCATTGCGCCCCTGCCCCGGCGACTGCGCGGCGAATTGCGGCGCGTTGCTCGCGCCCTGGCCGAAGAACGCGGGCAACGGCGGATTGACGCCGCCGCCGTCGCCGCTCGCGAACGGCGAGCCGCCGCCGGTGTTGCCGGCCGCGTCCGTCATCGGCGTCTGTCGCACCATGCCGGGCGCCATGTTCCGGGCGTTGCCGCCATCCGCGTTGTCGCCCGATTCGTCCTTGCCCGGGTGATACATGCCGGCCAGCACGCGCGCGACGCCCGGCACCTTCACGGACTTGCCGTCGATCACGACGTTGTGGTCGGCCGCCCAGCCATGCTTGAGCGGAAACACGCGCACCTCGGTGCCGACACGCCGGTTCGCGTTCTGGTCGAGCCGCGACGCGAGGTTGGCGACCAGCGCGACGTACTGACTCGGTCCGGTCACGAGCGCGGCGCCCAGCGACGGGTCGTACACCACCGGAAAACGCCTGTTATCCAGCCCCATCTGCGTCAAGGTCTCGCGCAATTCCTTCGTGCCCGCGAAGTCGAGATGAATCACCTGGCGCGTCACGTCGTTCGCGGTGCTGATCGCGAGCACGCTGCCGTCGTAGAACCAGACGAAACCGAAGGTGCCCGACAAGGTGTCGAGAAAGCGTTGCGGCGACATGTCGAAGTTGCCGGACACCGTCCCTTGCACGTCGTTCGCGACCGAGGCCGGGATCCCCTGGCTCGCCGCGAAATCGCGCAGCACGTCCTTCAGATCCTTGCTTTCCACCGCGATATGCACGATCGAGGTCCGGAACGGCACCGGCGCGGCGAGCGCAAGGCGGACATTGCCCGCGACGAGAGTGAGACACAGGCACAGCTTCAGGCTCGCGACGAAGCGCGCCCCCCACGTATTACGACGCGAAGTGACTTTCATGTGTGGTCTGTCGGTTCGATTGATGAGTGAACGGGTCGATGCGAATGGCGTCGCTTCAACGCTTGAGCGTGTCCGACGGCGCTTCGTTGAATTGCCGGCGATAACCGTTGACCAGCGTCGAACGGTTCTGCACGCCCCAGCGGGTGGCCGCATGCAACACGCTCTGCTCGCCGTGCACCGCCTCGCGTTGCAGTTCCGCGCGAATTCGTTCCATGCGTTTCTGCCGGATGATTTCGGTCGGCGTCGAGCCGAGGCTGTTCTTGAACGCGCTCTGCAACGCGCGCTCGGTCACGCCGATTTCGGCGGCCACTTCACGCACCGACAGATCGCTGCGTTCGAGGTTGTCCATCAGATAGCGATACGCGCGGCGGTACCTGGCGGGCAAGCGCGCGCCGACGTCGTCGAGCTGTTCCGGCGCGCGTTTCGCGCGATGCGCGAACGGCGCGAGCGCGGCGGAAGCTTCGCGCAGACACTGCATCGCGGCGAGCGCGTAGCGGCTGTAGAGTTGCGCCGACTCCTGATCGCGGCCCTGCGCGGAACGCGTTTTCGCGAGGCAGTACAGATACTCCAGTTGCCGGTGTCCCTGCACGGCACGGCGGTCGGCGCCGAGCGGCGCGAGCATGGTCTCCGCGAGTTGCGGCGCGGCGCCGGCCAGACCGGCAAGCGCGATTTCGAGCCGCACCGCGTACTGGTAGGCGTACAGCCCGTTGGCGATCGCCCAGTTCAGATGCGCGACCGCCACGTCGGTCGCTTCGCGCTGTCCCGCCGCCAGCCGGCGCAACGCATCCAGATAGTCGACGCGCGCGCGCAGCAGCGGCGAGCGCACGCGCGCGGCGGCCTGCGCGAGTTGCAGCGCACGGGCTTCGCCCTGCATGAGCGAATGCGTCGCCAGCGCCACGCTGGCCCCGGACGTCAATCCCGACTGCCAGTACACGTGATCGGCGAGTTGCGCGGCCGTGCGCAGTTCGTGTTGCGCGGCGAGGTCGTAGCGCAGCGTGTCGATCAATTCACACCACACGGGCCGCTGCGGCAACGCGGCTTCGCCGTCCGAGGTCGCGGCATCCACCAGCGCTTCCAGTTCGTCCAGCAACTCCGACGCCTCGTGCCACTGCCCCAGCTCGAACAGCACGCAGAGCGCACCGAAACGCGCTTCCAGCGCCTGCCGCCGCTCCAGCCGCGCATCGTCGACGATGCGCATGAAGCACGACATCGCCGTGCCGAAGCGATGCCGGAAAAACGCCTGCCAGCCGGTATTGCGGCACGACGCGACACGCACGTCGCGGCGCGACGAGCGGATCATCTTCTGCGCTTCGCGGTACGAATCCTCGGCATCGACTTCGATGCCAAGCATGGTTTGCAGATCCGCCTGAAGCTGCATGCAGCCTGACGCGCTATCGCCATCGTGCGCGCAATGTTGCGCGCAACGATTCGTGTGAGCCACCGCCTCCGCCAGCTTGCCGTCGCGCAACATCTCCAGATGACCGGAGGGCGCCTCATGGCACGCCAGCGTCGACACAAGCGGAAAGTACAGGCTTGAAAACATGTTGGACTCCCTGGTTGTCGATCCGCGTGGCGAACGCCGGGATCGCCGGGCGTCGCACGCTACGCTGCGGATTCAATGTAGTGCAGGGAGAGGCTTGAGAATTTCAACAAAGCTAACGCGGCGGCCCGATTTGAGGAGTGTTGAAAATCGGCGATCGCGCATAGATCACTGCCTGGGTGCGGCTTGCGTATCCTGCGCACCTTGCGCATGCGTCGCTTTCGCCAGTGCGCGCATCTGTCCGGCGAACAGGCGCAGGTCGAGTTGATCGCGCACCTGGTTGATGAAGATGCCGGCGAACAGCGCGAGCAGCAGCACCGCCACCGCGCCCTTGATCGGCTGGCTCAGCGCGCTGAGTTCGAGCTTCTGCGCCGATTTGGAAGCGAGGTTCGCGCCGAGATCGATCAGCACCATCACGAACAGCATCGGCGCGGCGAGTTTGGCGACCATCGCCATCAACGTATCGGTCTGCTGCAGCACGAACATTTCGAGGAAGTCGGTATCGATCGGCTTCGACGACGCCACCGGCCACCAGCGATACGACTCGTACAACGCCTGCAGCAGAAACTCCATGCCGCCCAGCGTCCAGAACGCGACGATCGCGAGCTGGCTCAGCAGCGTGCCCGACGGCGTGGACTTTTCGGAGCGCATCGGATTGGTGATCTGCGCATTGTTGTAGCCGCTCAGGCTGTCAAGATACGTCCCCGCGCTATCGGCGACCCAGAACACGGTTGCGGCGGCGAAGCCGAGCACGGTGCCGATCAGCGCTTCGCGCAGGCCGGTGAACAGCAGCACCATGCCCGTGAGCGATTGCGCGAAACCGGCGGGCTGCGCGATCGCGATATACAGGCTGAAGATCAGCGCGACGCCGTTGCGCACCGGCCCTTGCAAGGTGCCGTCGGCGGTCGGCGGGAACAGCGTCATGATCACGTAGAGACGGATCGAGCACACGCCGAGCACCATCAGGTCCTGGATCAGGCGCGGGCCGACCACCACGAAAAGATCGTTCATGCGAGGCTGCGCCGTGCCAGCGACAACTCTTCCGCCGCTTCGTCCTCGGCGTCGAGTTCGATCTGCGCGAGCGTCTGTTCGAGCTGCGTGGTGCGCTGGCGGCATACGTCGATGCGGCCGCGATTCTGCGCAATCGCGCGGCGCGCGCCGGCGATCTCTTCTTCTTTCGCGACGACCGCCTGTTGCCGCGTGTCGAGTTCGGCCCGCGCATCCTGCGCCTGCGCGTCGATCACCTCCAGATAGCGGCGGCAGCCTTCGAATACGTCGATGGAAAACGGCTCGGCGCCGGTCATCATGCCGGCAATCCGATCGCGATGCTGGATCGCGATCGCATCGAGTTCCGCCACGCGCGCCACGCTCTCGTCGACCCGCCTGGACAGATCCATGTGCTCGCGCCGCCGCGTGTCGAGTTCGGCGCGCAGTTCGGTTTCCTTGCGCTCGCGGCGCGCGCTCGCGCGTTTGAGCGCGGTGATTCGGCGGACCGTCGTGCGCATCAGCGTGCGCCTCCGGCACCCGGCTGCGCGAGTTGCATCAGCGTGGCCGCCGTGTCGGCGGGGTCCGCGTAATGATCGGTGCGTTGCGACAGAAACGCGTTGATCGCGTCGATCTTGGCGATCGCTTCGTCGGCGAGCGGGTTCGAACCCGCCTGATACTCGCCGACCTGCAGCAGCATTTCGACATCGCGATGCTGAGCCAGCAATTCGCGCAGACGCGTCGATGCGTCGAGGTACTCGCGCGTGACCACCTGCGGCATCACGCGCGACAGACTGCCGAGCACGTCGATGGCCGGATAGCGGTTCTTCGCGGCGATCTCGCGCGACAGGATCAAGTGGCCGTCGAGCACGCCGCGCACTTCCTCGGCGATCGGGTCGCTGCCGGATTCGTCTTCGGCCAGCACGGTGTAGAGCGCGGTGATCGAACCCGTCTCGCCCATGCCCGCGCGTTCGAGCAGACGCGGCAACTCGGCGAAGATCGACGGCGGAAAACCGCGCCGCGCCGGCGGCTCGCCGGCGGCGAGGCCGATCTCGCGGCCGGCGCGCGCGAACCGCGTGAGCGAGTCCATCATCAGCAGCACGCGTTTGCCTTCGTCGCGGAAGTGCTCGGCGATCGCGGTCGCCACATACGCCGCCTTCGCGCGTTCGATCGACGAGCGGTCCGAGGTCGCGCACACCACCACCGAGCGCGCCATCCCCTCCGGCCCGAGAATCAGCTCGACGAACTCGCGCACTTCGCGGCCGCGCTCGCCGATCAGCGCGATCACGCTGATGTCGCATTGCGCGCCGCGCGCGAGCATGCCGAGCAAGGTGCTCTTGCCGACGCCGGCCGGCGCGAAGATGCCGATCCGCTGACCTTCGGCGAAGGTCGTCATTGCGTCGATCACGCGCACGCCGGTCGGCATCGTGTTCTCGATCATGCGGCGCGTCATCGGGCTGGGCGGGTCCGCGAAAATCGGCCGCGTGCGCGCGTCGTCGATATCGAGCGGACCGAGGCCGTCGATCGGCTCGCCGAGACTGTCGATCACGCGGCCCAGCAGTTTGTCGCCCACTTTCACGGAGAGCGGCCGGCCGAGCCCGATCACCTGGGTCGAGCGCGATACCTGCGCGAGCCGCGCGAACGGCGACACCAGCGCGTAGTCGCGCGTGAAGCCGATCACTTCCCCGTGCTGCAGCAGGACGCCCTCGGCGGTACGCAACTCGCACAGCTCGCCGAGTTGCAGATCGAGACCGGCGACCTTGATGAGCGTGCCGATCACTTCGATGATCTTGCCGCTCTGACGCACGCGGACGCTGGCGAGCAGTTCGCGTTCGATCGCGTCGGTCAGGCGGCGGAAGTGGGCGCCCTGGCTGGACGTGCCGGCCGAGGTGGTGTTGGCACGGGGCCTGGCGGCGTCGCTGGCGGTCTCGCTGGCGGTCTCGTTCGCCTTGGTATCGACGCTCATGTTTCAGCCTCTTGCGGCGCGTGCTGCATTGCCTGCTCGACGCCGCCGGCCGCATCCTGCACCGACTCCTTCAACGCCCGCGCAATCGCGGCGCGCATGGTCCGCAACTGCGTCGATACGCTCGCGTCGATCAAGCCGAGATCCGACTCGCACAGGCAACTGCCGCGCGCGAGACGACGATCGGCGACCACGGTCATCGGCAGCGGACGGCCGAGTTCGCGCCAGCGGTTCGCGAGACCCTCGAACGCGGTGCGCGCGTCGTCGAGATCGTCGGGATGCACGGCAACACGCAGATAGGTCGACCCTTCGACGATACGGTCGACCGCGACGAGCGCCCGCTCGAACAGCGCGCTCGCGCCTTCGCTGCGCACGATCTGCTCGACCGCGACGGCGACGATCTCCGCCATCCGCCCGCGCATCTGCTGCTGCGCGACGCGCGCTTCGCCGCCGGCTTGCGCGACGCTCGCGAGCCAGTCGGCGACACCGCGCGCGACGCCTTCGTCGAAGCCGCGTTGCGCGGCCGTGTCGTATTCGGCGCGCGCCATCTCCAGCAAGGCCTCGGCCTCGGCGCGTCCCGCCGCGACGAGGCGCGCGGCTTCGTCGCGGGCGGCGTCGAGTTCGGCTTCGGCGTCGTGTTCGGCTTGCTGGTAGACCGTGGTGACGTCGACCAGCGCGCCGAAGGTTTCGCGCGGCAGGATGTCGCCATGCACACCGAGCCGCGGACGTTCGCCGTCTGCGGGACGATCGGCCTGCCGGGGCTGGCTCAGCCAGATAACCATGGGTACTCCGGCAACAGGTTGGGAAGCTCGGCGAACAGCGCGGCGGTGCCGTGCTGGTCGACGTCCGCGGGGATTTGATCGACCCAGTGGCGCGCTGCGCGAGATGCGTGAGATTGGTGAGATGCGTGCGCCGCGTTGTCGCGCGTCTGCATGGATGAAGGGACTGACGCATACCCATCCACCGGCCTATCCGCCGCCACGCCGCGCGGCAGCGCAAGCCGCAGCAACGGACACGGCGAACGCATGCCGCCCAGATCCATGGCCACCTCCAGATCGCGCCGGATCAGCGCATACCCTTCGAGCGCGAGCGCATGGTCGTCGAGCATCGCGACCGGCGGAATCGGCACGCGCGCCGCCATCTGCGCGATGTCGGGCATCGCGCGCCGGTCGTTCTGCGCATCGCCGGTCAGACGATCGAGCGGCAAGGCCGCCCATTGCACGACCGTCGCGCGGGTCCGCTTGTCGACGATGCGGCGGATTTCGGCGCGCCGGAAACGCAGCGCGCGAATCCGCAGCACGCGCAAACCGGCGGCGGCCGGCAACGCATCGAGACGCAACGGCCCCGGCTCGGCGAACGCATCGAGCGACGGCATCGGCAAGCCGAGATGACGCAGCAACGCGAGCGAACAGTCGTCAGCATGGGCGGCGGCCACTGCCTGCGTCAAACCGGCGGCCTGCGTTTCGTCGATGGCCAGCGCGCTCGCCAGCCACGACGGATGCGCCCACTGCAACACGCCGCGCGCATTGCGCTGCCACGCGAGCAGCATGGCGGCCGCGCGGCGATAAGGTGACCCGGCCAGCGCGTTCATCCGCGGCCTCGCGACGGCGGGAAGCCGCGCATCAGCACGCGAACCACGGGCACGCCCATCGCGACCTCGCCCGGCATCGCGCGCTCAGGCGGACGACCCGCGTTTGCGGCGCATTGCCGCCAGACCCGCGAAGCGTCCGCTCAACACGTCGGCGGCGGGTTTGAAGCGGCGCTGCAAGGCCTTGCGGCGCGCGACGGCCGCGCCCGCGAGCACCAGCAGCAACGCGGCGACGCTACCCGCGACCCAGCGCAGCGGATACGGCTGCTCGGGCGCGGCGGCGGCGATCTCCACCGGCTCGGCGGCCACGGCGGTCACGCTCACCTGGTCGTACGAGAGCCCTTCGACGCTATGCACGACGAGGTTCTTGATCTGCGGCACCAGCGCGCCGATATCGGATTCCGGCCGGTACTTGATGAACACCGCCGCCGACGACGGCTTCACCTGCTGCGCCAACGGATCGTTGTTCGGCAGCACGATCTGCACGCGCGCGAACATCACGCCGTCGATATGCGACAAGGTGCCCGACAGTTCCTGCGACAGACCATAGATGAAGCGCACCCGCTCCTCGGTCGGCGTCGAGACCAGGCCGTCCTTCTTGAACAGATTGCCGAGATCGTCGAACTTGCTGTGCGGCAGGCCGCGCACGCTGAGAATCTGCATCGCGCGGACCATGTCGTTGCCTTCCACCTGCAACGTATAGGTCTTGCCGCCGTCGGGGCTCACCTTGTCGGCATTCACGCCGCGTTCGAGCAGCGCCACCGTCATCTCGTTGACGTCCTGCTCGCTCAGGTTCGCGTACAGCTCCTTCTTGCACGAGGCCAGCAACGCGCAGCCGGCCAGCAGCAACGCGAGCCCGGCCCGCCGGGCCGCATGGGATTCCCGCAATCGACGGCGCGCCATCATCACTGATTCTTCATCAAGGTTTCCGCCGACGACTTCGACGACGACACCACGCTCATCTTCGCCTGAAAGTCGAACTGCACCTGGTACATTTCCATCGCGGCCTGCGCGGATTCGGCAATCACCTGCTTCACGTCCATGTTGCCGGACTGCTGCGCGAATTCGGTGATGTGGTTCATCGCGTGCTGCGCGGCGGCGTCGTAGGTGGACACCATCTGCGAGAACACGGTGCCGTCGCCGCCGCCGTGTTGCGCGGCAGGCGGGCTCAATGGCGGCTGGTCCATCAGCGCCTGGAATTTTTCCGCCGCGCCTGCGTTGGCGCCGCCGGGGGTACTTTGCGCCGGCTCGGTCATGCTGGTCAGCGCTGCCTGAATGGTCGAACTGGTGATGGCCTGGCTCATGCGGATTTCCTCGCTCGATCGTACTGGACGGGTTCGCGCCGCGCGGCTGCGGGTTTCGTCGCGGCGAACGGTGCGAACGGCGCGTGGGTTCACGCGCGCAGATAGCTGAATTGCGGATCGGGCATCGACAGCGCGGCAGGGGTCGCGCTGGGCGACTGCTCGGCGGCGCGCGCGTCGTCGACGAGCGACTGGCAGGTCTCCGGAATCACGAATTCGCCGCCACGGTAGTCGCGCACCGCGTGCTGCAAATCTTCGCGTGCTTCGAGCGCGCGCACCAGTGCCAGGGTTTCGCGGTTCGGGCTCGATTCGAGCGCGTTGTGCGCCCACTGGCGCCAGCCGTCCTCGCCTTTCGACGCGAGGCAATACGCCATCATCGCCTTCGCGTACGCGAAATCCGGCGCCAGATCGATCACCGCGCGCAGCGCGTGCGCCGCGTCGTCCCAGCGGCCATGCACGATATGCAGCACGCCGTCGAGCATGCCGATCTCCGCGACCTTCGGGCGAAACACGCGCAGCGCGTCGAGCACGAGTTCGACGTCGAGCGTGTCGCCCGCGGCCTTCGGGAAGTGCGCGAACAACGCCGCGGAGGCGGTCTCGATCAGGCCGCACACGACCTCGTGACTGCATTGCAGGTAATCGGGAAGCGCGCTCGCTGAAGACGGCGTGGACTGGCTCGGGAGCATGACGTGGGATCTCCATGAATAAAGGGCGCATGGCGCCTGCCGGCGAGGCCGCGCGGTTCGCGGCGGGCCCTGGTCCGCCGCGGCCGGCGCACCTGCGACCGCTGGCGACCGCTTGCGACGTAGTGCACCTTAACAACGCGCCCCGGCACCTCCCGCGTGCGATGCGAAGCGTTCCGCGCGCAAACGAAGCGATCGCCGGCAGGGCGGATGCGGCGCGCCGCGGAGGCTGTTCACGCGACCGGCCGCGTCTCTCCTCTTGTTCATGCCGGCTCGCGGTTGCCCGGGTTTGCCTGTTCCTGCTTGCCTGCTCGCTTCGCCTGCACGTCCGGCGCTTCGTCCCTGCGCCGCCGTGCGCACGTCAGCCGCCTATGATCGAAGCAGGTCCACCGGCGTCCGCTGCACGCTGAGCTGCCCGCCGCACATCGCCCGCCGCACACCAGACAGCCCACGCCGCGCGTCATCCCACCCGAAGCCCTCCCATGAGCGACGAAAAGACCGAAAAGCCCACCGAGAAGAAACTGCGCGAAGCGCGCCGCGACGGCGAGGTGTCGAAGAGCACGGACCTCGTCGACGGCGTGCTGCTCGCGGCCGGCGTGCTCGTGCTCGTCGCGTGCGGCGACATGATCGTCGACGCGGCACGCTCGTCGCTGAACATCGCGCTGCATTTCGTCGCGGGCGATCACGACATGGTGACGCTCGCAGTCGCGTTGCAGCAGATCGGCTCGCGTCTGGCGGGCGCGGTGCTGATGCCGGTCGCGGCGGCTTTCGTCGCGGCGATCGTCGCGCTCGCGCCGCAAACCGGATTCCAGATTTCGATGAAGCCGGTCGCCTTCAAACTCGGCGCGGTCAGCCCGATGGCCGGCATCAAGAAAATTTTCTCGGCGCGCGCGCTGATCGATCTGCTGAAAATGATCGTCAAGGGCGCGATCGTCTCGCTGGTGATGTGGCAAACCATCAAGAGCCTGATGCCGATGGTGGTCGGCTCGCTCTATCAACCGCTGCCGCAGCTCTCGCGCCTGTTCGCGGGTGTCGTGCTGAAACTGTTCGGCGTCGCCGCGCTGGTGTTCATCCTGATGGGCGCAGCGGACGTGAAGCTGCAGAAGTGGCTGTTTATCCGCAGCAAGAAGATGAGCAAGGATGAAATCAAGCGCGAGTACAAGCAGGACGAAGGCGACCCGGTGATCAAGGGCGAGCGCCGCCGCCTCGCGCGCGAAATGGCGACCAGCGCGCCGCGTCCGAAGGTCGGCGCGGCCAACGTGATGGTTGTCAACCCGACGCATTACGCGGTCGCGGTGCGCTATGCGCCGGAAGAAAACCCGCTGCCGGTGATCATCGCCAAGGGCTTCGACGAGGAAGCCGCGCGCCTGCGCCGCGAAGCGCAGATGGCCAACGTGCCGATCGTCGGCAACCCGCCGGTGGCGCGCGCGCTGTACAAGGTCGAGCTCGGCGCGCCGATTCCCGAAGAGCTGTTCGAAACGGTCGCCGCGATCCTGCGCTGGGTCGATTCGCTCGGCGCCGCGCGCAACGATGCTGCCGCGCCGCGCATCGCGCGCTGACCCGCGGCAGCGCTTCTCATCGTCATTCCCCAACGTCACGTCCCAACGTCACCTCGCGAGGTCATCATGCTGAAGACGCTGAAACTGCCGGCCGGCGGCGAAATCGCGCTGCTGGCGTTGATCGTCGCGATGATTTCGCTGATGATCCTGCCGCTGCCCACGCTGCTGATCGACATCCTGCTCAGCTTCAATCTGGCGATCAGCGTGACGCTGCTGATGATCACGCTCTACGTGCCGAGCATCGTGTCGCTCTCGGCATTTCCGACGCTGCTGCTGTTCACGACGCTGTACCGGCTGTCGCTGAACATCGCCTCGACCAAGTCGATTCTGCTGCACGCGGAAGCGGGCGACATCATCGACAGCTTCGGGCAGCTGGTGGTGGGCGGCAACCTCGTGGTCGGCATCGTGGTATTCGTGATCATCACGGTGGTGCAGTTCATCGTGATCGCGAAGGGCTCCGAGCGGGTCGCCGAAGTCGGCGCGCGCTTCACGCTCGACGCATTGCCCGGCAAGCAGATGAGTATCGACGCGGACCTGCGCGCGAACAATCTGACGCCCGAGGAAGCACGCCGCAAACGCGCGACGCTCGCGCTCGAAAGCGCGCTGCACGGCGGCATGGACGGCGCGATGAAGTTCGTCAAGGGCGACGCGGTGGCCGGGCTGATCATCACCGTGGTCAACATCGTCGCCGGTCTAGCGGTCGGCGTCGCGTATCACGGCATGACCGCGGGCGAGGCAGCCAATCGCTTCTCGATTCTCTCGATCGGCGACGCGATGGTGTCGCAGATTCCGTCGCTGCTGCTCTCGGTGGCGGCCGGCGTGATGATCACGCGGGTGGCCGACGAACGCGACGAGAAGCCGCTCTCGCTCGGCGCGGAGATCGGCCGGCAACTGATGGCCAGCTCGCGCGCGCTGGCGTTCGCCTCGCTGTTGCTGCTCGCGTTCGCGGCGGTGCCGGGGTTTCCGTGGCCGTTGTTCCTGCTGCTGTCGGGCACGCTCGGCTTCGCCGCGTACCGGCTCGGCAAGCGTCAGCCGGGCCACGGCGCGTCCGGCAGCGAGCCGCTGGAGTCGATGCAACGCGCGGGCTCGAAGATCGGCTCGCCGGCAATCCTGCCGCAAGCACCCGCGTTCGCCGCGCCGCTCGGCGTGCGTCTTTCCGCCGATCTGATCGCCCGCATCAATCCGCCCGCGCTCGACAAGGCCTTCGAATCCGAACGCGCGCTGCTACAGGAAGAACTCGGCCTGCCGTTTCCCGGCATCACGATGTGGGTGTCCGACCGCGTGCCGCCGTCCACCTGTGAATTCCTGATGCACGACGTGCCGCAGTTGTCGCTCGCGTTGCCGCCCGGCAAGGTGGTGCTGCCCGACCTCGGCGCGGCGCCGCGCGAAGCGGAGGGTAGCGCCGGCGCCAACGCGCACGCCGCGCACACGATCGACGACGAAGCCGCCACGGCGATCATCGCGCAGTGCGACGTCGGCACGCCGCTCGCCGCGAACGGCCGGCAAACCTACTGGATCGACGAGAAAGCGGTGCCCGCGAAAAGCCGCGTGTGGCGCGCGGAACAGTTGATCGCGCACGCTTCGGTCGCGTTGTTGCGACAGCACGCGGCGCTGTTCGTCGGCGTGCAGGAGGTGCAGTACATCCTCGAACAACTCGGCAACGACTATCCCGGCCTCGTCGCCGAAGTGCAGAAGGTGCTGCCGCCGCAACGCATCGCCGACGTGCTGCGGCGCCTGCTGGAAGAGCAGGTGTCGATCCGCAACGCCCGCAACATCATGGAGAGCCTGATCGCGTGGGGGCCGAAGGAGAAAGACATGCTGATGCTCACGGAGTATGTGCGCGGCGATCTCTCGCGTTTTCTCGCGCACCGCGCGGCCAACGGTGCGAAGCAGTTGCCGGTGGTGCTGTTCGACATGCCGGTCGAGCAGCACATCCGCCAGGCGATCAAGCAGACGCCGACCGGCAACTATCTCGCGCTGCCGCCCGATCAGGCGAAGTTTCTGGTCGACAGCATCCAGTCGTTCGTCGGGCCGGCGCCGCGCGCGGGCATCGCGCTGGTCACGTCGATGGATATTCGCCGCTACGTGCGCCGCATGATCGAATCGCAGCTCGGCTGGCTGTCGGTCTACTCGTATCAGGAGCTGGGTGCGCACGTCGATCTGCAGCCGCTTGGCCGCGTCACGCTGTAACGCGCGATGACCCGACTCCATCGCGCCGCCCGCATCATCGCGCCCGCTACCGACGCGGCGGACCCGGCTAGCGCACCGCGGACGAAACGCGTCGACTACGCGGCGCTGCTGCGCCGCCGCCTCACGCCGCCGCGTCCGGCCGGTGCCGGCGCGCAGGACAGCGACGCGGACGACTACGGCGCAGCCGGTTCCGACGCTTCGGCCGACGACGACGCGCCGCCCTCCTCCGCCGCCGATCCGCGCCAGCGCCGCGGTCTCGACTCGCTGGCCGAGCGGATCGGGTCCGTCAGCGTGCCGATCGTCGACGCCGTCTATCAGCAGCAGAACCGCTTCATCGAACTCACGGCGCGCGTGGCCCGCGAGATCGCGGCGTTCTGCGCGAATCGCGCGGTCACGCAGTCCGGCAATTGGGAAGTGCGTCTGCCGCTCGACCCGGATGTGCTGCCCGACACCACGCTTTATCTGACGCTTTCGCCTCTCTGTCTGCAACTTCGTTTCGACGCGCAGGATCCGTCGAGCCGCCAACTACTCTTGCAGCATAGTCGCCTGCTCGAACGCGAACTGACTCAACTGCTCGACGCCTGGGGCGAACCGCGTCAGTTGGAGATCGCGATCTGGTGACGCAACGCCCGCCGCACTCCGCCCCGCGTCACGCGGATGTGCGACGGCGACCGCCCCACGCTGACTTCGACGTACTGCCCATGGCCCTCGCGCTGGACAACACCGCACCGCTGAATGACGACAGGCCGGCTCCCGGGAACGGCACGCCGCGCGCCTTGCAGGCGTCCGCACCGTTGAGGGTCAAGGGTGCCGCCGCGCGGACCGCCACGGATGCGCTTGCGGCCCGCCTTCCGCGACTCACCCAGGCCGCCGCGCAAGCCTCGCGCGTGCTGTTCGACGCGCGCCTCGACGCGCTCGTCGCGCGTCTTGCCGGGGTCGATGCGTGGCAACTGCGGCCCGCCAGCGACACGGCGGATGCTCCACACGTCGACGAACCCGGCCGCATCGTGCTCGTACACGTCGCGGGCAGCCTGTCGATCGACGTCGATCTGCGGCGCTATCCGGCGTTGCAGATTCTCGCCGGCGCGGCGGGTTCGAATGCAGCGAATGCGGCGAGCGTGGTGAATGCGATGAGCGCGGCGAATGCGACGAATGCGGCGAACACGGGTGCGTCGCACGCGCTGCGCCAGTCGATCGCGACCGCGTTGCTCGCGCCGCTCACCGAGACACTGCTCGAAGCAGGCGCCGGCACATGGCGCGTCGCGGACGTGCAACGGCTGAGCCCACGCGGCAATGCCGTTGTGCACCGACCGTCGTCGGGCGGCACATCCGAAGCCGATGCTCTCGACGCCACCGGCGACACACTCGCGGCACGCGTCGACGTCATGTTCCAGGGCGAGCGCCACGACGCCCTGATTCACGCCAGCCCAGCGATTCTCGCGATGCTGGAACGGCGCATCGCCGCGCCGCATGCGTCCCCCTTCGCTTCGGCTGCCGCGTCGGTTCTCGCACAGGAACACCCGTCGCCCGTCGGCGCCGCGCTCGCGCCGGCATGCCATCCGGCGTGGCGCGTGCCCGGCCGCATCGCGCTCGGCGCGCGCCGCATCGGCATTGCCGCGCTCGAGGCGCTGCGCCCCGGCGACGTACTGTTGCGCACGATGCCGCCGCACACCGAGACCGCGCTGCGGCTCGGCAATCCGTTTCGTGCACGCGCCGCCTGGGGCAGCGCCGGACTTACCCGTTTCAGCGTCGGCGTAGAAATCGACGACTGCCGTCTTGCCATCATCGAGGAACCCATCATGACCGACGAACCGCAGCAACCGGACGAGGGCATGCCGCCGCTCGCCGTCGATTTCCAGGGCGAGCCGATCGAGATCGGCGACCTGGACCTGCCGGTTCAATTCGAGCTCGACAGCGTCGCGCTGCCGCTCGCGCAACTCACTTCGCTGCGGCCGGGCTATGTGATCGAACTCGACACGCCGGTCGTCGACGCGCAGATCCGTCTGGTCGCGCACGGCCAGACCATCGGCTATGGCGAGCTGATCGCCGTCGCCGAGCATCTGGGCATCCGCATCGTCAGAATGGCGCACGGCGATGGCTCAGTTCGGTGACCTCACAGGACTGCTGCTCGTCGTTCTGGCGATCAGCATCCTGCCGTTCGTCGCGATGGTCGTGACCTGCTACATGAAGATCGTGGTGGTGCTGGGCCTGCTGCGCAACGCGCTCGGCGTGCAGCAGGTGCCGCCCAACATGGTGCTCAACGGCATCGCCATCCTGGTGTCCGCGTACGTGCTCGCGCCGGTCGCGATCGCCGCCACGCGCAACATGCCGAGCGGTCCGGCAGCGGCCGAATCCAGCTCGCAGACGGTGATGCAGGCGTTCAGCGCCGCGCGCGAGCCGTTCCGCCAGTTCCTGCAGAACCATGCGCACGAACGCGAGAAGCGCTTCTTCCTGCGCTCGGCCTCGGTGGTGTGGCCGAAGGAAGAAGCGAGCCAGCTGAAGGAAAACGATCTGTTCGTGCTGGCCCCCGCGTTCACGCTCAGCGAACTGACCGACGCGTTCAAGATCGGCTTCCTGCTGTACATCGCCTTTATCGTGGTCGATCTGATCATCGCCAACGTGCTGCTCGCGATGGGTTTGAATCAGGTGCAGCCGACCAACGTCGCGATCCCGTTCAAGCTGCTGCTGTTCGTCGTGATGGACGGCTGGTCGACGCTGATCCACGGCCTCGTGCTGACCTACAAATAGCGCCCGTCGAACGCGATGCGCCGCGCACTCACAGGACTTCGTCATGGATATCGATTCGCTGATCGGCGCGACCGCTCAGGGGATGTTGCTGTGCCTCTACTGTTCGCTGCCCATCGTGCTGGTGGCGGCCGCGGTCGGGCTCGCGGTGTCGTTCCTGCAGGCGATCACGTCGATGCAGGATCAGACGCTGCCGCACGGCGTGAAGCTGGTCGCGGTCGTGATCGCGATCGTGATCGTCGCGCCGCTGGCGGCGTCGGCGGTGCTGCATTTTGCCAACCAGATGATGCGCACCGCGTTGCCGCAATGAGCGGGCGCGTCGTCGTCAGCATCAGCGTCATCAACGCGGTCGTGGCGAGAGCGGCGTATCGCGCGCCGTTGCGCCGATGAATCCAGCCGCGACGAATCTGCCGTCTGCGCGGCTCGACGCGCTCACGCGGACCGATCGCGCGCAGTCCGATCACGCGCGCGACGACGCGCGATCCAACCATCAAGCCACGCTGTTTCGCGGCCACACCAACTTCGCCTATGCGCACCACGCCGCCGCGAAGCTGCTCGCCAACCGGCAGCGCGCCAGCAAATTGCGCGCGCGGCTCGCGCAAACGCGCCAGGGGCAGGCCAACAAGCGGGCGCGCTTCGCCGCATCGAAAAAGGCCGCCGCGCAGATGTTGCGGCAGGCCAACGTGCGCGGTCTGCCGCAGCGCGGCGCGCAGAATCGCGCGGGCGGTCTGCGCGTGAGCCGTGACGGTGGGCGCGGTGGGCGCGGAGGTCAAAGCGGCGGCGGCCAGTCGTCGCAGGATGGGCAGAAGCAGGGGCAGGGGCAAGGTCAGGGTCAGCAACAACAGCAGCAGCGGCGCGAGCGCGAATGGCGGCATGGCTCCGGCGAGCGGCGCGTCGGCGACGCGGCGGCATCGCGCGCGGGTCTGGATGGCGCGGCGATGCCGGACTGGCTCGCCGTCGCGCTCGAACACGACAACGGCGGCACACGCGAACACGCACTGGCCGATGCCTGTTGCGATCGATTGCTGGCGCTGCGCGACGAGATCGCCGCCGCGCCGTCGCAACGTTTCGATGCCCGCCTGTACCGGCTCGCCGGCGAAGTGACGATGGCGCGTGCGTGGCTCGGCGAAGCGGCGGCGACGAATTTCGCGGCGGTGCGCGCGCGGCTTGTCGAGCGGACTGGGTTGCGGGCGGCGGAGCGTGGGGCGATGGCTGGAAGTGCCGTTGGGGCTGGTGCCGAGACGCGTGGACATGTGGCCGCGAATGCGTCGCCGGAAACGGCTCATGCGCGCAACGCCGCTGCGCCGACTGTCGATGCCGCAACGCGTGTGCGTCATTTCAATCTGCTGCTGGGTCTGCAACTCTTCACGCTCGAACGTCGTCTGCTCGGCTCGCGTGCGGGGCATACGCATAGCACGCTGACGTCGCTCGAAGCCGGGGCGGGGGCGAACGAAGCCGCGAATGCCGACGATGGCATCGACGACATCGACCGCAGTAGCGTGAACGCCAGCGCCAACGCCAGCGCCAGCGCCAACGCCAACGCCGACAACGCGGATCACGCATGACCGCAATCGCAAAGACGCATGCATACGCATGCCTCACACGTTGCCGAGAACACCGCCTCCTCCCCACCTCGCCGAACGCTTCGCATCCCCGCCTGCCGCTTCGCGTCGCCGCCGGGCACGTCGCATCTCACCCGCTACAGTGAAAACATCGACAGCGAGTGGGCCCGCAGCGCCGATCGGCGCACGCCGCCCGCATCACCGTAGAGACACGACTTCGCCATGAAACTGCTACGCATCCTCACGGGTCGCCACGCCGGTGCGCAGGTCCATCTGGACCCCGGAGCGTACCGGATCGGCGCCGACGACGACGCCGACATCCAGCTCACCGACTGGCGCGGCGCGGACGTGCTGCTGGTCGTCGAAGCGAATGGCGCGGTGAGCAGCCAACGGCTCGATACCGGCGCCGTGCACGGTGAAGCACTCGCCGGCAACGCTGCAACGCCGGCGGGTTCCCCGGTGGATAGCGAAGCCGCGGCAGCGCAACGAACAGACGCAGAAGCACAAGCAAACGTAGAAACAAACGCAGTAGCAGAAGCAGAAGCAGAAGCAGAAGCAGCGGAACAAGCAGAGACAGAAACAGCAACTGAAGCAAAGAAAGCGCACACCGAATCGCGGCGTCATCACGAGAACACCGCCGCGCCGGACGCGCCACCGGCACACGACGCGCAGGCCCCATCGGCGGCCACGCTCGATCCGGGCAAGGTGTGGATGGTCGATTTCGTGCCGATGCAATTCGACGACACCGTGGTCTGCATCGGCTGGGCAGACGCGACGTGGCCGAGCGACCTCGCATTGCTCTCGACGCTGCTGAGCGCGCCCGTGCAGGCCCAACGCGAAGCCGACGATGCCGAGCGCGACGCCGCCCGTCTCAAACGGCGGCGCTATACCGGCATCGCCGCCGCCTGCCTGGCGATCACCGCCGGCGCGATCGGCATCAGTTTCGCGCTGACGACGAACGTCAGCCGCGCGGCCCTGACGCCGCCCGACGTGCTGCTCGAGCAACGCGTGAATCGCGCGCTGAGCGACGCGCATCTCGACGAGCTGCATGCGGTGCGCGACGGCACGAACGGCAGCGGCGGCGCCGCGCGCGCGGTGGTGACGGGCATGGTCCGCTCGGAGAGCGAAGACTACATCGCGCGGCAGGTGTTCGAGCACATGAAACCCGGCGTGATCGCGCGCCGCTACCGGCTCGCCGATGAAACGGCGCGCGGTATTCGCGACGCGATCGGCGTGGACGGCGTGCAGGTGACGTACAACGGCAACGGCGTGTTCACCGTGTCCGGCGCGGTCGCGGACAGGCAGCGCGTGGAGAACGCCTTGACGCGCGTGCGCGGCGACTTCGACAAGAGCATCACGCAGATTCGCGTCGCGCTGACCGACGTCAGCCGTCCCGAGACTGCGCCGCGGCAGGGTACGTACACCGCGCTGGTGTCGTCCGGCGACGTGCAGTACGCCGAAACGCCCGACGGCGTGAAGCACATTTACGCCGTGCCGGATGTGGCAAGCGATGCCGCGGCGGACGCGGCGGCATCGGGACCGGCAACGACGAATGCACCAGCGGCCCTTACGGCACTCGCGGGACCGGCGTCGACGAATGCAACGGCAGCAACACCGGCAACGCCCACCGCGACGACCGTGGCGAATGCAACAACCGCAACAACCGCGTCCACCACGCCCGGCGCCACGCGAGCCGCACGTGCCGCGCCCACCGCCGTCGCCGGCCCGGTGCCGTTGCCGTCCGACGACGGCGGCGCCGTGCCGCTACCGCACTGAACTCAAGGAGGACTGTCATGTACGAAGCGATCGAACGCCATGCCGAGGATTTCAACAACCTGCAGACCTTGCTCGCCGATCCGTCGGCAGGCCAGCGCCTGATCGATCTCGAACGCGCACTGCAACAGAGCGCGCAATCGGTCGGCGACGCGCAAGGCGGCAACGACCTCGACCGCAGCAACCGCTCGAAGATCTACCTGGGTCTGATGGCCGCGAGCCGCGTGGTCGCGCAACTGCGCGAGCAGGAACTGGCGAAGTAAGCCCGCCTCGCGGCACGCATGACCCTCGCATCACCCCGTTTTTCGCGCTGACGCGCGGAACCCCGTGACGCCGGATCTCCGGACGCCACGGTCTGCAACGAGCTGTTCCGGCAGGCCCACGCCGCAACCGCGGCGTCTTCCGGATAGCCTCTTCTACACGTCTAAAGGAGTCAGATATGAGTGGCATTGCTTCGACAATCGGCAACGTAGCAGCAAGCGTGGGCGGTGCGGCAGGCGACGGCGCCAGCACCTCGGGGATCATCGGCCAGATCAACGCGAACGCGCAGCAAGGTCTGCAGATCGCGGAAGCGCAATCGCAGGCCAGCGTCACGCAGGCAGCCGGCGACGCGCTGAAGAGCGGCGCATCGGGTCTGAAGGACGCCGCCAAGGCATCGTGAGCGAGGCGGCGCCGGGCGGCGTTCGCGCGCCGGCCGGCACCGTCGTGCCGCCGTCCGGGTTGCGCTTCGGCGCGGCCCGGCGCGGCTATTTTCATGGACGACGTTGTCGATGAGTACAGGTCTCTACACCTCGCTGATCGGCGAACTCTGCGCCGCGGTCGGACTGCCTGACGTCGACCACGTGCTCGACACGCGTACGATCGAAGTCGAGGGCTTCGACGTGCGGCTCGATCACTTCGACAGCGATCCGGGCGCGCTCTACATCAACTTCCAGTACGGCACCGTCACCGCCGGACGCGCGCTGAGCGTGTACCGCCTGATGCTGGAAGCGAATCTGCTGATCTACGCGCAGGACCAGGCGCAACTCGGCATGGACACCGACACGGGCAGCATCGTGCTGATCGCGCGCGTGCCGTTCTCCGGCGACCTCAACGGCGAAGCGCTCGCCGACCTGCTGTCGCACTATGCGGAACATGGCCGTTACTGGCTGCAGAACATCATCGAATCGAGCGACGATATGTTCGAAGGCATCGCGGCCGGCGATTTCGTCTGGCTGCGCGCCTGACACGCATACGCAGCAATCCGCGTTCAATATGGCGCCGCCATGCATGCGACACGCATGCCGCACGCGCCAGGCCTATGTCCGCTGCCGGTCCGGCACTCACCCCGCATCGTTTGCATCGACGCCATGACCGTTTACCCGGTCTTTGCGACAGAGCGATGAATGCCTCTACTTGCGCTTGCGGAGATAGGCACGCGGGCCCTGCCAGGACAAAATATCGTTATCTGGGCAATTGCTCCCGTACCCGACACGTTCCCACATTGCGGGCTGATCCGCCGCTGTGGCGCGACGACGGTGGCGCCACGCGCGTCATACCTGTCGCTTCGATTCCCGCGACTCCAGGCACGGTGCATGAAAGAAGAAAAAACGCTGGCCGCTTCGGCGCAGCGCGTTACATTGTTCGGCCGCTTCGCGCTCGCGCGCGATTCGCGCACCCTGTATGCGGATGGTCAAACGCTGACGCTCAACGAGCGCGTGATGGACGTGCTGATCGCGCTGCTCGACGCTGGCGGCAAGATCGTGTCGATCGAGCAGTTACAGCAGCAACTCTGGCCGGCCGCGTCGATGGTCGCCAATAGCGTGCAGGCCCTCGTGTCGCAACTGCGCCGCGCGCTCGGCGACGACCGCGATCTGATCGAGACCGTGCCGCGTCGCGGCTATCGTCTGACCGCCGAGTGGTACGACATTCGCGACGACCAGAGCGCGCCGGGGGGAGAACAGGCCGCGTCCGCATCCGATGCCCCGGCTTCGACAGATACGCTGTCCGCATCGCACGCGGCAACACGCGGCGCCGGCGACGCCGCGGCGATGCGCCTGCCCTTGATCGGCCGCGACGCCGAACTCTCCGAATTGCTGATGCGCGTGCCGCAACACCGGCTCGTCACGCTGGTGGGCGCGCGCGGCGTCGGCAAGACGCGGCTTGCGCACGAAGCCGCGCAGCGCAGCGCGGCGTTGTTTCATGACGGCGCGGTGTTCATCGGACTGGCCGAATTGACGCTGCCGGAACGCGTGGCGCCGACTATCGCGGCGCAGCTTGCGCCGCTCGGGCAAGCGGCTGGGCAAGCGCCCGGACATACGCTGGCCCAGCCGCTGATTCAGCCGCCTGGTCAGCCACCCGCTCAATCAGGCACGCCGGGACTCGATGGACTCGTCGCGCGTCTGGCCGGTACGCAGACGCTATTGATCGTCGAGGACTGCGATCATCTCGCGCAGGAAGTCGCCGCCGTGATCGACGCGCTGCTCGCCGCGACCCAGGTGTGCGTGATCGTGTGCGCGGAAGCGCCGCTGTTCATCGCCGGTGAGTATGTCTTGCCGCTCGCGCCGCTGCGCTTCGCCGCTCGCGGGGCGGGTGGGTCGGCGCATGCGGCGTCGGACTCGTCGCCGGACTCGCCGCTGGACTCGTCGCGGATTCCGGCAGGCAACCTTGCCTCGAACCATCCGCATCACGTTGCGGCGGATACGCCGCCTTCGGATGCATGCCGCTTTCTGCTCGCGCAACTCGACGCGCACGGCACGGCGACCACGAACGACAGCATGGGCACGGCGTCGCATGGCACGCGTGCGCGGGGTCTCGCAGCGGGTAGCGGTAGTGGTAGCGGCGGCATTGCCGGCTCCGTGCCCGGTGACGCGAATAGTGCCTACGTGTCCGCTGTTTCCAACGCTTTTAGCGTCGTCAGCGGGTTCAGCGCGGCGCGCACCGCCAGCGTGCTGCATGCCACCTCCACGAGCAGTTCGCCACCCGCTCGACCTGCGCTCGAATCCATCTGCCGCGCGCTGAGCGGCAATCCGCTCGCGCTCGAACTGGCCGCCATCCAGATCGCGCGCGCGGCGCGCGGCCGCACGACGCTCGCCGATGCGGTCGCGGACTGGGACGCGCGCTGGCGGCGCGTGATGATGCAGCGCGCCGGTAGCCCCGACGTCGCATTGCGTCCGGCGGCGCTGGTGCCGTCGGTGATCGCGCATGCGTACTACGCGCTCGATGCCGGCGCGCAGCATCTGCTGTGCTGCACGAGCCTATTCGCGGGTCCGTTCGATTTCGCCGATGCGCGCGCTGTCTCCATGCGCACCGATGGCGCCGAAGGCCTGGCCGGCGATAGCGCATTGCAGACGCAGGTCGCGGCATTGCTCGATGCGGGTTTGCTGGTCGAGCGGACGCGAGGCGCGGCGAATGGCGCGGCAAATGGCGCGGCAGCCGCGTCTGCGCTCGCCGCGTCGTCCACAGGTTCGGCCGTCGCCTCGCACGCCGGATCGTCCGCTGCGTCGGGCGACGCATCACCCGAACCCTCTCTCGACACCTCACCCGCCGCAATCTGCTCGCTGCGCATGCCGCAAGCAGTGCGGCAATTCGCGCTAGGCGTGCTCGCCTATCGCTTCGACTATGCGTGGGTCGCCGCCCGGCACGCGCAACGCGTGGCCGAACGGGTCAGCGAAACGGTCGGCCATCCGTCGCATCCGCCGGCCCGCGCGGCCTCCTCACCTTCATCGCCCTCCTCACCCTCCTCACCCTGCCCGCCCACGCTCGCCGACGTGCGCCGCGCCGTCGACTGGTCGATCGAAGCCGGCCGCTTCCAGATCGCCGCGCCGCTGTTGCAGCATGCCGGGCCGATCTGGAGCGCCGCGAGTCTGAACGACGAATGGCTGATGTGGATTCGCCGCGCACTCGCGCACGACGGCTCCCGTCAGACGCTTCGCGTCCACGACCAGATGCTGCTTCACCTCGCGCTCGCGCAGGCCATGCAGCAGACCACGCCCGCGCCGCCGCCCGCCGACACGCTGGCCGCATGGTGGCGCGTGTACCAGCTCGCCACGACCTGCGCCGCCGACGACAGCCGTCTGTACGCGCTCTCCGTGCTGCTGTTGCGCACGCTTCAGGCCGGCTTCAGCAACGACCCGCCCGAATTGCTGACGCACGTGCGCGCGCAGATCGCCCAGGAATGCGAGGGCGCGTCGCCGCACCACGGCTTCGCGCGCCTGCGCGGCGCGCTGATGATGTTGAACGGCCGGCACGAGGAAGCGATCGCCCTGCTCGCGCCGGCTGACGACAACGCGTCGGCGCCGCCGCGTCACGACCCCGCCGAAGGCAACGGCCCACCGGACTCGCGTCATCCCAACTACATCGCCGCGGTCTCGCACAACGCGCTGGCGATTTCGCTGTGGTTCACCGGCGCGCGCGCCACTTCGCACCCGCGCCTGTTGCGCGCGCTGCAGGATGCCCGGCAGCCATCCGATCCGGTCTCGCGCTGCGTCGGCGCGGCAATGGCCTGCGTGCTGTTCATGCTGGAGGAAAACCGGCCGCGCGCCGGCCAGCAGGCACGGCTACTCGCCGACATCGCGCGAAGCGCCGGGCTGCACAGCTGGCAGAACGCCGCGCGCGGTTTTCTGCTGTGGATCGACGCCGCCGACGAAACCTGCGACGAAGCACGCCAACTCGCCGATCTCGCGCTACGCAATCTGGCGCGCGGCCACGCGACGATTCTCGACCTGCTGGTGTTCGACCGCTTTGCGGGACTCGCGCTGAGCCAGGTCGGCGGCGCGGCGCTGATTCGTCTGTTCGAGCGGATGATCGCGAACCTGCTCGATAGCGGACGGCGCTGGCTGTTGCCGGAGGCGTTGCGGGTGAATGCGGTGCTGTGCCGGCACGCGGGATGGGCCGACGCGGACGTCTGGGCGTTGCTCGAACGCGCGGCGCACGAGGCGCGGCAGCAGCGCGCGTCGATGTTGTCGCGGCGCATCTCGGCGACCATGGAACAGATCGCGCCGTCGCGCTGAGCGCAGAGACGGGCGGTACGTGTGGTACATGCGTTACATGCGATCGCAGCGCAAACCGGCACGGCGTGCGCTGCCGCGTCAATACGGCTGCATCCGCTGCACGATCAGGCGAATCTGCGCCGCGTAGCGATCGCGTTCGGCGGGCGTCTGCGAATGATAGGCGCCGACCGCGCGCCACGTATTGCCGTACTTGAGCATCATCTTGCGCAGATGCCACGCGGCGATATAGATGCTCGCGCACGGGTCCATCAACGTATGCGAGGTGATGCCGTAAGAGGATAGCGTCGGCAGATGGATCGAGTTGATCTGCATCAGGCCGTAATCGATCGAGCCGTTGGTGTTGACGCGTTTCGCGTTGATGTCGTCGTGCGATTCCTGCCAGGCGAGCGCGCGCAGAATCGTTTCGTTGACGTGCTGATACGAAGCCGCTTCGGCGAAGCAGTCGGCGCGGGCGGGCGACGTGACGCACAACAGCAGCGTCACGGCCGCGATGGCTCGAATGAGCATGGTCGGAACCGTCGGAAAGCGTGGTGCGCCGATCATAAAACCCGCCGCGCCGCCCTCGCGCCGCCGCATGCGAACCCACGACGCGCCATGCGAACCTGGCGCTACAGCACCGCCAGCCAGCCGCCGTCGACGTAGATGATCTGCCCGTTCACATAACTGGACGCGGCCGATGCCAGATACACCGCCGTGCCGACCAGTTCCTCCGGCTTGCCCCAGCGCTGCGACGGGTTGCTGCTCTTCACCCATGCGTCGAACGTCGCGTTCTCGATCAGCGCCTGGTTCATGTCGGTCAGGATATAGCCCGGCCCGATCGCATTCGCCTGAATGTTCGCGGCTGCCCATTCGGCGGCCATCGCGCGGGTCAGCATCTTGATCCCGCCTTTCGCCGCCGTGTACGCGCCGACCGTCGCGCGGCCGGCCTCGCTCGTCAGCGAGCCGATGTTGACGATCTTGCCGCCCGTGCCGCGCGCGATCATGCGCCGCGCCGCTTCTTTCGCGACGATGAACGCGCTCGTGAGGTTGGTGTCGATCACGCGCTGCCAGTCGCTCAGCGCGAGGTCCACGAGCGGCTTGCGGAACTGGATGCCGGCGTTGTTGACGAGAATGTCGATTGCCACGTCGTCCTGGTCCCATTGCGCGAACGCGGCGGCGACGGCGGCTTCGTCGGTCACGTCGAACGCGCGGCCTTGCGCGTTCAGACCCTGGGCGCGCAGTTGGGCGACGGCGTCGGCCACCGTGTCGTCGCGCGTGCCGTTGACGATCACGGCGGCGCCTGCCGTGGCGAGCCCCTGCGCGAGTGCAAAGCCGATGCCGCGCGCCGAGCCGGTGACGAGCGCGGTTCGTCCGCCGAGATCGAATAGCGGGGTCGTGGGACGGTCGTGCATGCAATGTTCTCCTTGAGTCGTGGCCGAAGGGCGCGCCTCGTGTCCGGCGGCAGCCGAACAGAGAAGCGGCAAGCATTCCATCCGGCAGCTAACGATTAGCGCTCCAGCTCCGCAAACAACCAGTCCTGAAAACTGTGCAGCTTCGGCAGATCGGCGCGCGACTTCAGCAGATTCAGCGTATAGCCGCGCACCTCCAGGCCATCCAGTCCGAACGGCGCGACGAGTCGCCCCGTTTCCAGTTCGCGCTGCGCGAGCAGCACGCTTTCGAGGCACACGCCAAGCCCGTCGACGGCCGCGCTCAGTGCCATGAACGAGCGATCGAAACGCGGCCCGCGGCCGATATCGACGCGTGTCTTGCGATGCAGCCGCATCCAGTCGCGCCAGCCGACCAGACAGCCTTCGCTGTGAATCAGCGGATGGTGCTGCAGATCCGCGACCCCTAGCAGCGGATAGTCGCCGCTCATCAGCATCGGCGAGCACAGCGGCACGATCGTCTCGGGCGGCAATTCGAGCACCAGCGTACCCGCCGGCTGCAGCTTGCGCGGACCGTAGCGGATGTCGACATCCACCGCGCCCGACACCAGATCCGCCGCTTCCGACGAAGCGTTCAGCCGCACATCGATATCCGGATGCGCGGCGCTGAAACGGGCGATGCGCGGCATCAGCCATTGCGTCGCGAAGCTCGGCGTGCAGTGGATCGTGAGGATGTCGCTTTTCGCGACCCGGCCGATTTCGCGGGTGGCCGCATCGATACGCGAGAACGCCGCGGTGATTTCCTCGGCGTATTGCCGCCCCGAGTCCGTCAACTGCACGGTGCGATGCAGGCGATGGAACAGACGAATACTCAATTGCTCTTCCAGCAGCTTGATCTGATGGCTCACGGCCGAAGGCGTGACGAACAGTTCTTCTGCTGCGAGCGCGAACGACGAGAGCCGCGCGGCGGCTTCGAAGGCTTGAATCGACTTGAGGGTGACGCGATTGTGCATGGCAGCATCAGCGTGAATTCAATTCATCCATCGGCCATGTTAATTCGTTTGAGCGCGAAACGGGCTGCGATTACGCTTGAATCACTGGCCGAGACATCGACGCGGCCCACGAAAAGCATCCGCGCACGACGCTGCGCGGGGCCCATGGAGACGACACCGTGAACCCCAGCGAACCCGCACCCTACGCCGCTCTCGCGGAACACGCGTACCAGATTCGCCGCAACGCGCTGCGCATGGGCGAAGTGCAAGGCCAGGGCTATATCGGCCAGGCGCTCGACATCGCTGACGTGCTCGCGGTCGCCTACTTCCGCGCGATGCGCTACCGCCCCGACGATCCCGACTGGGAAGGCCGCGACCGCTTCCTGCTGTCCAACGGCCACTACGCGATCGCGCTGTACGCCGCGCTGATCGAGGCCGGCATCATCGCCGACGAAGAACTGGAGACCTACGGCAGCGACGACAGCCGCCTGCCGATGTCCGGCATGGCGAGCTACACGCCCGGCATGGAGATGTCCGGCGGCTCGCTCGGCCAGGGGCTGACGATCGCGGTGGGCCGTTGCCTCGGCCTCAAACGCAAGCAGTCGGACGCCTTCGTCTACACGCTGTTTTCCGACGGCGAACTCGACGAAGGCGCGGTCTGGGAAGGTCTGATGTCCGCCGCGCACTGGCAGCTCGACAACCTGATCGCGATGGTCGACGTCAACAATCAGCAGGCGGACGGCCCTTCATCGAACGTGATGGCGTTCGAGCCGCTGGTCGAAAAGCTGCTGGCGTTCGGCTGGTTCGTGCAGCGCGTGGACGGCAACGACCTCGCGGCGGTGGTCGCCGCTTTCGACGCGGCACGCGCGCATCCTGAAGCGCAGCCGCGCATCATCGTCTGCGATACGCGCATGGGTTGCGGCGTGCCGTTCCTCGAAGCTCGCGAGAAAAACCACTTTATCCGCGTCGATGCGCACGAGTGGCAACTCGCGCTGCAAGCGCTGGAAGCTGGGAGAAACGCATGAGCGCCGCCGCTCCGAAACCGCGCCTGAAGACCTCGGCGATGATCGCCTCGATCGCCGGCGAAGGCCAGATCACGCGCGCCGCGCCGTTCGGCCATGCGCTGGTCGAACTGGCGCGCCAGCGCCCCGAGGTGGTCGGCATGACCGCCGATCTCGGCAAGTACACCGACCTGCATCTGTTCGCGCAAGCGTATCCCGAACGCTTCTATCAGATGGGCATGGCCGAGCAGTTGCTGATGGGCGCCGCCGCCGGCATGGCGCACGAAGGCGCGCAACCCTTCGTCACCACCTATGCGGTATTCGCCGCGCGCCGCGCATACGACTTCATTCACCAGGCGATCGCCGAGGACAACCTCGACGTCAAGCTGGTCTGCGCGCTGCCGGGCCTCACCACCGGCTACGGCCCGAGCCACCAGGCCGCCGAGGATCTGGCGCTGTTCCGCGCGATGCCGAATCTCACGGTGATCGATCCGTGCGACGCGATCGACATCGAACAGATGGTGCCGGCCATCGCCGATCATCGCGGTCCCGTCTACGCGCGTCTGTTGCGCGGCAACGTGCCGGTGGTGCTCGACGAATACGGCTACCGGTTCGAACTCGGCAAGGCGAAGCTGTTGCGCGACGGCGCCGAGGTACTGCTGGTGTCGTCCGGAATCATGACCATGCGTGCGCTGGAAACCGCGAAGGAACTCGCCGCCGACCGCATCGACGTGGGCGTGCTGCACGTGCCGACCATCAAACCGCTCGATGTCGTCACGCTGTTGCGCGAAGCGCGCCGTCCGGGCCGGCTCGTGGTCGTCGCGGAAAACCATACGGTGATCGGCGGACTCGGCGAGGCGGTGGCCAACGTGCTGCTGACCAATGGCGTGACCCCGCCGTTCCGGCAGATCGGTCTGCCCGATGCGTTTCTCGACGCGGGCGCGTTGCCCACGCTGCACGACCGCTACGGCATTTCCACCGCGGCGATGTGCGACACGATCAAGGCGTGGCTGCGTTAGCAACCTCGACGAACTTATCCACCCCGGCGACCCCCGGCGCCCCTGGCGACCCGGCAAGCTCGGCGGCAGCGTGACAGCCGCAGCCGTGTAGTCACGGATAGCCAGACCGTCCACAAAGCATAACCATCCCATTCAGGAGAATCGCATCATGTCAGAGTCACGTCTTCTCGACGGCAAGGTAGCAGTGATTTCCGGCGGCGCATCGCCGCGCGGCATCGGTATGGCGACCGCGCGCATGTTCGCGGCGCACGGCGCGCGCGTGGCGATCTTCGATCTCGACGAGAAAGCCGCCGTGGAAGCGGCCGCCTCGATCGGCAGCGCGCATCGCGGCTACGCGTGCGATGTCACGGATCGCGCCGCCTGCCAGGCCGCCGTCGAGCGCACGGTCGCCGACTTCGGTTCGATCGACGTACTGATCAACAACGCCGGCATTACCCAGGCCGTCAAACTGCTCGACATCGACGCGGATAGCTGGGACCGCATTCTCGACGTCAATCTGCGCGGCGTGCTGTATCTGTCGCAAGCGGTCGTGCCGCAAATGAAGAAACAGAAAAGCGGTTCGATCGGCTGCATGTCGTCGGTATCGGCGCAGCGCGGCGGCGGCATTCTGGGCGGCCCGCACTATTCGGCGGCCAAGGCGGGCGTGCTGGGTCTCGCGAAGGCGATGGCGCGCGAACTCGGCAACGACGGCATCCGCGTGAACTGCGTGACGCCGGGCCTGATTCAGACCGACATCAACGCCGGCAAGATCAGCGACGACAAACGCGGCGAGATTCTGTCGGGCATTCCGCTGAACCGCCTCGGCGTACCCGACGACGTGGCCGGCGCATTCCTGTTTCTCGCGTCGCCGCTGTCCTCGTACATCACGGGCGCGGTGATCGACGTGAACGGCGGCATGCTGATTCACGGCTGAGCGCGCGCCCTGCCGCTGTCGTAAGCGGACGCGGCGAGCGAGCTTCGCAGTTGCCGCGCGCCGGCGTTCAGAAAGTCGAAAAGCGTCGAAAAAATAGAGCGATACGCCATATTGGAGGAAGACATCATGACTACCCGTTCGAATGCCCCGCAAGGCATCAACCGTCGCGACTTTCTGAAAGCCGGCGCGACCCTGGCCGCCGCCGCGCCGTTATGGAGCGTGTCGCGCCGTGCGCTGGCGGCGCCCGAGTTCTCGTACAAGCTCGCCACCGGCCAGGACCCGACCCACCCGGTCAATATCCGCGCGCAGGAGGCCATCAATCACATCCGCGAGGCGACCGGCGGCCGGCTCGACATCAAGCTGTTTCCGCAGAATCAGCTCGGCTCCGACACCGACCTGCTCTCGCAGGTGCGCAACGGCGGCGTGGAGTTCTTCAACCAGGCGTCGTCGATTCTGGCGACGTTGACGCCGGCCGCCGGCATCGTCAACACCGGTTTCGCGTTCAAGGACTACGACGCGGTCTGGAAGGCGATGGACGGCGACCTCGGCAACTACATCCGCGCGCAGATCGGCAAGTCCGGCATCGTGTCGGTCAGCAAGGTGTGGGACAACGGCTTCCGGCAGATCAGCTCGTCGACCCGCGCATTGCGCGCGCCCGCCGACCTGAAGGGCTTCAAGATCCGCGTGCCGCAGGCGCCGATGCTGACCTCGCTGTTCAAGGCGCTCGACGCGGGCCCGGCGCCGATCAACTTCAACGAACTGTATTCGGCATTGCAGACGGGCGTGGTGGAAGGCCAGGAGAATCCGCTGCCGATCATCGCCACCGCCAAGCTGTACGAAGTGCAGAAGTACATCAGCCTGACCTCGCACGTGTGGGACGGCTACTGGATTCTCGGCAACCGCGCCGCGTGGGAACGTCTGCCGGCCGACATCCGCGCGATCGTCACGCGCGAGTTCGAGAAGGCCGCGATGCTGCAGCGCGCGGACATCGCGAAACTGAGCAATACGCTGCGCGACGATCTGAAATCGAAGGGCATCACCTTCGTCGACGTGGACCGCGAAGCGTTCCGCGCCGCGCTCGCCAGAACGAGTTTCTACCGCGACTGGAAGGGCAAATACGGCGACGAGGCGTGGGGTCTGCTGGAGAAGTCCGTCGGAAAACTGGGGTAAGGCCATGATCACGATCTCGTATTCGCACGACGCGCAGCATCGCTTCGCCTGCGCGCTCGACGCCGCGCTCAGGCACCTGGTGGAGATCCCGGCCGCGCTGCTGGTGCTGGCGGAAATCGCCGTGCTGCTGGCCGGCGTGACGAGCCGCTACCTGCTGCACGCGCCGCTCGTCTGGTCGGACGAACTCGCGTCGATGCTGTTCCTGTGGCTCGCCATGCTCGGCGCGGTGATCGCGCTGCGGCGCGGCGAGCACATGCGGATGACCGCGCTGGTCGGCATGGCATCGCCGGGCGTGCGGGCATTTCTCGACGTGGTGGCGATCGCCGCGCCGATCGCGTTTCTGGCGATGGTGATCGCCCCCGCCATCAGCTTCGCGCAGGACGAGTCGTTCATCACCACGCCCGCGCTCGAACTGTCGAACTCGTGGCGCGCCGCCGCGTTGCCGATCGGCTCGGCGCTGATGCTGCTGGTCGCCGTGGTGCGACTCGCGCGGCTCGGCAACTGGCGGCTGATTCTCGCCGCGCTCGCGACGGTCGGCGCGCTGATCGGCGTCTTCGTGCTGCTCGGACCGATGCTGCGCGATCTCGGCAACCTCAACCTGCTGATCTTCTTCGTCGGACTGGTCGCGCTCGGCGTGCTGAGCGGCGTGCCGATCGCGTTCTCGTTCGGGCTCGCCACCTTCGGTTACCTCGCGCTGACCACCAATACACCGATGCCGGTGGTGGTCGGCCGGATGGACGAAGGCATGTCGCATCTGATCCTGCTCTCGGTGCCGCTGTTCGTGTTCCTCGGCCAGTTGATCGAGATGACCGGCATGGCCGCCGCGATGATCGCGTTTCTCGCCAGCCTGCTCGGCCACGTGCGCGGCGGCCTGTCGTACGTGCTGGTCGGCGCGATGTATCTGGTGTCCGGCATCTCGGGATCGAAGGCGGCCGACATGGCGGCCGTCGCGCCGGTCCTGTTTCCGGAGATGAAAGCGCGGGGCGCGAAACCGGGCGACCTGGTCGCGCTGCTCGCGGCGACCGGCGCGCAAACCGAAACCATTCCACCGAGCCTCGTGCTGATCACGCTCGGTTCGGTGACCGGCATCTCGATCTCGGCGCTTTTCACCGGCGGCATGCTGCCGGGCATCGTGCTCGCGTTCACGCTGTGCATCGTCGTGCAGTGGCGCTATCGCCGCGAGGACATGTCGAGCGTGAAACGCGCGACACGTGGCGAGATTCTGCGCAAGTTCGTGATCGCGTTCCCGGCGCTCGCGCTGCCGTTCGTGATTCGCGCGGCCGTGGTCGAAGGCATCGCGACGGCGACCGAAGTGTCCACCATCGGCATCGCGTATGCGGTGCTGGCCGGCCTGCTGATCTACCGCCGCTTCGAGTGGAAACGGCTCAAGCCGATGCTGATCGATACCGCGTCGCTGTCCGGCGCGATCCTGCTGATCATCGGCGCGGCCACCGCGATGGCGTGGGCGCTGACCCAGTCCGGCTTCTCGGGCCAGCTCGCGCAAACGCTCGGCGGACTGCCCGGCGGCGCGGCGATGTTCATGGCCGCCTCGATCTGCGTGTTCGTGATTCTCGGCAGCGTGCTCGAAGGGATTCCCGCGATCGTGCTGTTCGGCCCGCTGATGTTCCCGATCGCGCGCGCCATGCACATCCATGACGTGCACTACGCGATGGTCGTGATCCTGTCGATGGGCGTGGGCCTGTTCGCGCCGCCGTTCGGCGTGGGCTACTACTCGGCCTGCGCGGTGAGCCGCATTCATCCCGACGAAGGCATGCGGCCGATTCTCGGTTATATCGCCGCGCTGCTGGTCGGTCTGATCGTGGTGGCCGCGGTACCGTGGATTTCGACTGGGTTTCTGCATTGAGTGGCTGAAGCCGAGTCGCTGCGGTTGAGTCGCTTCGGTTGAGTCGCCGCGGCGGTCCACCCGCGTGGACCGTCCCGCGTGTCCCGCACCGCGTCGACCGGTTTCGCTGTCCACCCCTTCCGCTTTGTTCGATTGCCGCCGCCCGCGTCGCGGGCCGGCGTAGAGGAGCCTTTTGCCATGTCCATCCCCGAAGCCCGGCTTGCCGACGCGATCCGTTTTCTCTCCATCGACGCGATCCTGCGCGCCGGCGAAGGTCATCAAGGCGTGCCGCTCGGCATGGCCGAAATCGCCACCGCGCTATTCACGCGGCACCTCAAATTCAATCCCGCCGATCCAACCTGGCCCGACCGCGACCGCTTCGTGCTGTCCAACGGACACGGCTCGCTTCTGCTGTACGCGCTGCTGTATTTGACGGGCTACGAAGCGATCGGCCTCGATCAGATCCAGTCGTTCCGCGAGCTCGACTCGCACTGCGCGGGCCACCCCGAATACGAACCCGCGCATGGGATCGAAGCGACCACCGGCCCGCTCGGCCAGGGGATCGCGAACGCGTTCGGCATGGCCATCGCCGAAGCTTATCTCGCGGCGAAATTCGGCAGCGATCTGGTCGATCACTACACGTACGCGTTCGTCGGCGACGGCTGTCTGCAGGAAGGCATCGGCCAGGAAATGATTTCGCTCGCCGGGCATCTGCAACTGGGCAAACTGATTCTCTGCTGGGACGACAACCAGATCACCGACGACGGCAGCACCGCGCTGTCGATCAGCGAGGACGTCCGCGCGCGATTCCGCGTGGCCGGCTGGCACGTGGTCGAGGTGGACGGGCACGATCTCGACGCGGTATCGGCGGCGCTGACGATCGCGCGCGCCGACCCGCGCCCCTCGATGATCGCGTGCAGGACCGTGATCGGCCGCGGCATCGCGCGTCTGCAAGGACAGCGCGGCGGTCACAGCGGCAAGCTGTTCCCGGCCGACGCCGAGGCCGCGCGCGAGCAACTCGGCTGGCCGCACGCGCCGTTCGAGGTGCCCGCGGACCTTCTGGGCGCGTGGCGCGCGGCCGGTCATCGCAACGACGCGCGCTACCACGCGTGGCAGGCGCGCGTGGCCGCGCTGCCGGACACGCAGCGCGCCGAGTTCGAGCGGGTGCAGTCCGGCCAATTGCCGGCCGGCTGGCGCGACGTGCTCGACGCGTACCGCCAGCGCGCGGTGGAACGCGCCGAACCGCAAGCCGGCATCGCGCTGTCGGGCGAAATCAGCGATCTGCTCGCGCCCTTGCTGCCGGAACGCATGGTCGGCTGCGCGGATCTCGAAGCGCCCACCGGCCACAAGCGCCGCCTGCACGCATTCACCGCCGGTGACCGTAGCGGCGCCTACGTCCACTGCGGCGTGCGCGAGCATCTGATGGGCGCGATGGCGAACGGCATGGCCGCGCATGGCGGCGTGATCGCGACCAGCGTCACCTATCTCGCGTTCTCCGACTACGAGCGCCCCGCGATGCGCATGGCCGCATTGATGGGCTTGCCCGTGAATTTCGTGTTCAGCCACGACTCGATCGGCGTCGGCAAGAACGGGCCGACGCATCAGCCCGTCGAGATCCTCGCGTCGCTGCGCGCGATGCCGAACATGCGCGTACTGCGCCCCGCCGATGCCGTGGAAGCCGCCGAGTGCTGGGCGCTCGCGCTCGAACATCGCAGCGGCCCGAGCACGCTGGTGTTCGCGCGCCAGACGTTGCCGCCGGTGCGCGGCACTCATAGCGCTCAGCCGCTGTCGCAACGCGGCGCCTATGTACTCGCCGAAGCCGAGGACGGAGCGCGCGCCGTCACCTTGCTCGCCACCGGCTCCGAAGTCGCGCTGGCCGTGCAGGCGCGCGGTCTGTTGCAGGACGAGGGCATTCCCACCGCCGTGGTGTCCATGCCCTGCTGGGAAATTTTCGACGAACAGGACGCGGCCTATCGCGTCGCGGTGCTCGGCGCGGGCACCGTGCGCGTGGGCGTGGAGGCCGCGTTGCGATTCGGCTGGGACCGCTATCTCGGCGAACGCGGCGGCTTCGTGGGCATGACGGGCTTCGGCGCATCCGCGTCGGCAGACACGCTGTACGAGCACTTCGGCATCACTGCCGGGCACATCGTCGCCGAAGCGAAACGGCATCTGTAAATCGACGGGAACCTGACCATGCACAAGATCGTTTTTCTCGACCGCGCCACGTTGGCGCCGCAAATCATGTTGCGCGAGCCGCGCTTCGACCATCAGTCGATCGAATACGAACGCACCGCGCCGGATCAGGTGCTCACGCGTCTCGCGGGCGCATCGATCGCGATCGTCAACAAGGTCGCGTTGAGCGGCGACCTGCTCGCGCAATTGCCGGATCTGAAACTCGTCGCGGTGGCCGCGACCGGCACGGATTGCGTCGACAAAGCCGCCTGCGAACGGCTCGGTATCGCGGTCAGCAACATTCGCGGCTACGCGATCAACACGGTGCCCGAGCACACCTTCGCATTGATTCTCGCGTTGCGGCGCAATCTGATCGCGTATCGCGACGACGTGCTCGCCGGCGAGTGGCAAAAATCCGGGCAGTTCTGTTTCTTCACCCACGCCATTCACGACCTGGCGGGCGCGCGGCTCGGCATTATCGGCGAAGGCGTATTGGGGCAGCGCGTCGCGGAAATCGGCAAGGCCTTCGGCATGCAGCCGATGTTCGCCGCGCACAAGGGCCGCGAAGGGCTCGGTCCGCTTTACACGCCGTGGGACGAGGTGCTCGCGACCAGCGACATCATCACCGTGCATAGTCCGCTCACGCCGCACACGCGAAACATGCTGGCCATGCCCGAATTTCGCGCGATGAAACGCCGGCCGTTGCTCGTCAATACCGCGCGCGGCGGCCTGGTCGACGAACACGCGCTGGTGCGTGCGCTCGACGAAGGCTTGATCAGCGGCGCGGGTTTCGACGTGACGGCAGGCGAGCCGCCGGAAGACGACAATCCGCTGCTGCGCGCGGCGGGGCGGCCGAACGTGATCCTGACGCCGCATGTCGCGTGGGCATCGGACGAAGCGCAGCAACGGCTGGCGGATCAGTTGATGGACAACATCGAGAATTTTGTCGGCGGCACGCCAACGAATCTCGTAAGCGGGACGTATTAGGCGGCGCGCAAAGGCCTGCAACTCGCGGCGTGTTCAGCCCTCCGGCTACCAGTGCGTCGGCGCGCCTGCCCCGCTTCGCGTCAGGCGCTCTGGCGGAACACCGCCGACCCCCACGGTGCGCCCGTCGTACCGCCATCCACGACGATCTCGGCCCCGGTCATGCCGGATCCGTCGCCGGATGCGAGGAACAGCACCGCCGCCGCCACTTCCTCGGGCGCCGCCAGACGGCCGAATGGAATACGCGGCGCGAGCGCCGTTTCGGTGGCGTCGAGTGTCGCGCCTTCACGTGCGCCGCGCGTCCAGATCGGCGTACGCGTGCCGCCTGGAATCACCGTATTCACGCGGATGCCGCGCTGCACCAGCTCGGTCGCGAACACCCTGGCCATGCCCGTGATACCGGCTTTGGTCGCCGAGTAAGCGGCCGAGCCCGGCGAACCCAGCTCGCGCATGACCGAGCCGTTCAACACGATCGCGCCGCCCGCGCTCATCAACGGCAGCGCGGCCTGCACCGTCAGGAAGACCGCCGTCAGGTTGGTGCGCAGAATCGCCTCGAATGCGGCCGCCGACGTGCCGCCGAGCGGCGTCGGCCCGGAAATGCCGGCGTTGGCGAACACGATGTCCAGCGAGCCGAACGCGGCGCCGATCTGCTCGAACAACGGGCCGAACGCGGCTTCGTCGTCGAGATCGGCTCGCACGCCCAATGCGTTTTCGCCGAGTTCGGCGACCGCCTGGTCCAGCTTCGCCTGATCGCGGCCGGTAATCGCCACGCGCGCGCCTTCGGCAATCATCAGCCTGGCGGTCACGAAACCGATGCCGCTATTGCCGCCCGTAATCAACGCAGTCTTTCCCTTGAAACGCATCTTCTCTCTCCTTCGCGACGCCGGCGGTCTGGCTCATGAACCATGAGCCATGAGCCGTGCCCTGGCTGGGCGACGCCGCTCGACGGTTAAGCGGCGAATCGTCGCCGCATCAATGGACACTTCGAATCTGTACCAATCAGATCATTCTGCATGTTGATCGTCATGCACATTTTCAGTATTATGCTCATCATGCAGATTGTCAAGACAGGGGGAACGGGATGGGCTACTCGCAGGCACAGAAAGCGGAAAGCCGGCAGCGCGTTCTTGAAACGGCAGCGCGGCAAATTCGCGAAGACGGGATCGGCGCGTTGGGCGTCGCGGATTGCATGCGGCGCGCGGGGCTCACGCACGGCGCGTTTTACGGACATTTTTCGTCACGCGACGAACTGATCGTCGAGGCACTCGAATACGCGGTTGGGCAGAGCCGCGAGCGCATCGGCACGGTTCGCGCGGCAGCGGGAAAAAGCGGCGGAAAGCAGAAGGAACCGTTGCAGGCAATCGCCGAGATGTTTCTCAGCGAGCGTCACGTGAAAGATCCCGGCAATGGTTGCGCGTTGTGTGCGCTAGCGGGAGAAGCGCGGCATGCGAGCCCCGAGGTCAGGGAGCATTTGACGCGCTACGTGCATTCGCTGACGTCGCAGATCGCCGGCACGTTGGCGGGTCACAGCGAGAGCAAGGCGCTCGGTATCGTCGCGACGATCGTCGGCGCGGTGACGCTGGCCCGCGCGGTCGACGAGGACAAACTCGCGAAAGCGATTCTTGCTTCGTCCCTGACGATGATCGTCACGCAAAACAGCGAGCAAAAGTAGAAGCGGACGCGGGCTCCGGCGAGCCCGCGCAGCCCGTCACTCGCCGCCGGCGCGTGCGACCGGCGCGGTCGACGCGTTCGGCGCATATTTGCGCAAGCGCTGCGAAATCAGGTGCGAAGGCCGTTCGACCAGGCGGTAGAACACGTAGCTGATCGCGAACGCCAGCACCATCTGCACAAGCCACACTCGCGGCGACGCGGCATTCCAACCCATCGCTTCCAGGATGCCGAGCGCTGTCTTGTGGCACAGATACAGGCTGTACGACCATGCGCCGCACGCTGCCAGTCTCGACCAGATCGCGCTACGGGTCGGTGTCGCGGTTTCCGTGGCCAGCCAGATCGCGGCGAGGAACTGAAACAGCGGCAACGTGATATCCGCCGTGATCTGCGGCATGAAGGCAGGCTTGAGGCTGGAACCTGACAGCAGAATCATGACGGCCGCGCCGGCCGCGACGACTGCGATACGCAGCGCAATCAGGTGATCGGCAAAATAATGCGTGCAGCGGTCCAGCGCGTTTTTCAATACCAACGTAAGCGGCGAGTACGCGCCGCGTACTTCGAAACGCAACGCATTGCGCTGTGTTTCCGCGATCAGACAGCCGGCAATCCAGCCGGCCGCGTACAACAACGCCGTGCCCGGCACGCGATAGGTTTCGTACACGCAGCTATGGCAGACGGGATGTCCGAACAGACGCACCACCGCCACCATCACGCCGGCCGCGAGCAGACTGCCCACGATCATCTCGCCGAGATAGCGGAACCGCGGACGCAGCAGCGGATAAACGGCGTAGTAGACCATTTCGCAATAGAGCGACCACAGCACGGACTCCAGATAATTCTGCCCGGTCGGCAACGGCTGAACGATGCACAGCAGAATGCCGAGCGGCAAGCCGATCCGGATGAAGCGTGACGCGTAATAGTTGATCGGCTTGAGCGCGACGTCGCGTTGATACGCGTTGTGAATGCAGTAGCCGGAAATGACGAAGAACACGATCACCGCGGCGGGACCGGCGAACAGCACCGTGGCGCCCGACCACAACGCGCCGCCCAGAAAGGCGAGCTGATGCGGGAAGAACTCCTTGAAGGCAGGCGGACGGAAGTGATACATCAGCACCCAGAACGCCGCGAGGAATCGAATGGCATCGATCTTGAGCGACTTGTTCGGCGCGACGGACGCTGACGGGTTCAGGTGGTTCACCATTCTTTGCCCCTTTTTTACCGGCTGCGGCGATCTTAGCGCCGTGGGGAACGACAAAAATCGAAAGAAATAGCGAAATTAATCGCCTTGATCACCATCCTGTTGGCCGCCTCTTTCTTCTTCGAAGCCAACGTAGCTCAACGATGGCTTAGCCATTAAGCGCTTTGTGAACTAGCATTCCCTTGGCGCGCTGCGACGTGTGAACAGGCAGATGACGTACGCGGCGTAGACCGGACAGCGGATAACCTGCAAGGAGACACCGGATGAGCGAGCAATATGGGTGGTTGTGCCCGTGCTGTGGCAGCGCCGAACATCGGGCGATGAGCCGCCGTACTTTCCTGAACCTGGTCGCCGGCAGCGCCGCTGGACTCGCGCTGCCGTCCGCGTTCGCCGACACGCAAGCCGTGCCCGCGATCGCTTACGATTCGATTGCCAACCCCGTTCATTTGCCGAAGGACATGTACTTCGGCGAATGCTCGGGCGTGGCGCTCAATTCGCATGGCCATATTTTCGTGTTGTCGCGCGGCAATTCGAATGGGCCTGCTTATGGCGCGGCCGCGGCACAGTTGCTCGAATTCGCGCCCGATGGCCGTTTCATCCGCGAGATAGGACGCAATCTGTACGCGTGGTCGTTCGCGCACACGGTCAAGATCGACCGGCAGGACAACATCTGGGTCACGGACAAAGGCTCGGACATGGTGATCAAGTTCACCCCGGACGGCCGCGTCGCGATGGTGTTCGGTCGCAAGCAGGAAGCCGCCGACGAAGACACCGGACCGCTCAAGCATCCCAATCCGCCGCTCCCCGCCGAAGACGGACGCTTTCGCCAGGTCACGGACGTCGCGTGGGACGTCGCGGGCAATACCTACATCAGCGACGGCTATATCAACTCGCGCGTCGCCAAGGTGGATCGCGACGGCAACTGGCTCAAGTCGTGGGGCGAGCGCGGCACCGGGCCGGGGCAGTTTCATACGCCGCACAGCATCGCGCTCGACGCGCACGACAACATCTACGTGGCGGACCGCAGCAACCGCCGCATTCAGGTGTTCGATACCGACGGCAATTTCCAGCGGCAAATCACGATCGACGTGCCGGTGCCGCCGGGCGCGCGGCCCGCGATCGGCAACATGCCCGACGAAGCGACCTTCGCCGCCGGCACCTTCGCGCCGGGCGCGCCGTGGGCCATCTGCATCTCGCCGGGACCGAATCAGGTGCTGTATAGCGCCGACGGTTACCCCGGCCGCATCTACAAGATGACGCTCGATGGAAAAGTACTCGGCGTGCTGGGGCAGTCGGGCAAGCAACTCAAGCAGTTCGGCTGGATTCACCAGATGGCGTGTCCGTCCGAGAACGTGCTGTATGTGGCGGAGTTGCTGAACTGGCGCGTGCAGAAACTGGTGTTGCACGCGTGAGTGGATTTAAGCGATGCGTTCGTCGATTGCTGCTTCAGGAACGCATCGCTGGTTTTTTTTAGCTGTTTTTAGCCGCTTTTAACTGGCGTGCCGGCGTAAGAAGTTTTCGATGACCGTGGCCAGATAAGGCGGACACTCCTGCATCGGATAGTGGCCGCAGTTCGGAATCTTCAGCAGTTCGGCACGCGGATGCCATGCCATGAAGGTCTGCTGCATCGCTGCTTCGTCGAGACCCGGGTCCTTGTCGCCGACAACGACCAGATACGGCGTTTGCAACCCGCGCACCTCGTCGACGAAGTTGGTGGTGGTCAGCATCGTCAGATAGCCGGAGCGACATTCGGCGCTGACGTTGGCGCGGTGCTGGCGCAGCTTGACCTCCGCCCATCGATCCGACAGACCGCCCGTCACGAACTTGAGCAGACGGCGGAATGCATCGTCGTTCTCCGCGACGCTCGCGAAGAACGCGAGCGACGCTTCATCGAGACGATTGCCGGCGGCCGACACCGGACAGATCGCGACGGCGCTTTTGATGCGCGCGCAAGCATCGGCGGCGATCCGTTGCGTCGCCATGCCGGTCATCGAATGGCCGATCAGATGAAAGCGATGCCATCCGAGTGTGTCGGCCAGCGCGAGGCAGTCGCGCGAGATTTCCTCGATCGTGTAGGTGCCGCGCAGGTGGAACGATTTTCCGTAGCCACGTAGGTCGACGAACACGTAGGTGAAAGCGGTGCCATCGAGATAAGGGCGCATCGCCTCGTAGTTCGTGTGATCGCCTAGCCAGTCATGCATGACCAGTACATTTTCGGGTCCGGTCCCGTGCTGCACGTAGCCGAGATTGGCGGTGAAGTTCTCACCGGCATGTTCTATTGCGGAAGTAGATATGTTCATTCCAACGGGTTCCTTTATGGAGTGGGGAGACTGAAAATCGCCAAAAACCACCAAAAAGAAACGCCCTCCCGGCGGACCGGGAGGGCGTTGGAAATTGACTCGATAGTATTAAGTGCGAAGACGAACGTCAAGCGAATCGTGTTCTTTTCTCTGAATTGCAGATCAACCGGTAAAGTCTCGCGTAAGCGTGCATAGTCGCGCGACTCGTTGAACTCGCAACGAACCGATCACACTCAAATAGAAACGATTCGACAATTCATGACCATTCGAAACCGCATTCCATCGGATAACGCAACGCTCGCGGAAATCTGGCACCGCTCGGTGCGTGCCACGCATACGTTTCTCAGCGAACAGGATATTCAGGATCTTTATCCGCAAGTCCGGGATATCTATTTACCCGCCGTCTCGGTATGGGTCTACGAAACCGCCGAAGGTAACCTGGCCGGTTTCATCGGCACCAGCGACGCGCAGGTTGAAATGCTGTTCGTCGACCCCGCGCATTTCGGCCAGCGCATCGGCACGCAACTGCTCGATCACGTGCGCGCGCAACACGCCGAATTGACCGTCGACGTCAACGAACAGAACCCCAGCGCTCACGCGTTCTATCTGCATTACGGCTTTAGCGACGTCGGCCGCTCGCCGACCGATTCCGCCGGCCGGCCGTTTCCACTCATTCACATGGCGCTGACGGCGTAGGGAGTCCGCGGGAGGAGTTGCTGCTGCGACGACCGAGCAGCAGATCGATTGAGCGGCGGATCGCCCGCATAGCGGAACCGCTGCGCAGGTGGAAAACCCATGCGTCGCCGCCCACTTGCACCACCGGCGTGACTAGTTATATTATGACTAGACTCACAACGACTAGTCACGCCCATGGTTCGCCACTCCCCGCTCGCGCTCGCTGTCCTCGCCATGCTCACCGAAGCGCCGATGCATCCGTACCGGATGCAGCAGCTCATCAAGGCGCGCGGCAAGGACGAGGTCATCAACGTCAGCCAGCGCAACAGCCTGTATCAGACAATCGATCGCCTCCTGCGCGGCGACCTGATCGCGGTGCGCGAAACCGAGCGTGACGGCGCTTTCCCCGAACGCACCATCTACGAGATCACCGAGGCCGGCCGCGACACCGCGCGCCTCTGGTTGCGCGAGCAACTAGCGCAACCTGCGCGCGAATTCCCCGCGTTTCCGGCGGCATTGTCGTTCCTGCCATTGCTGACGCCCGACGACGTCCGCCGTCAGCTCGAGACGCGCGCCGCCGCACTCGAACGCGAACTGACGCGGCAGGACGCCGTCGCCGCGCAAGCGCAAACCATGCAGGTGCCGCGACTGTTTCTGCTCGAAGGCGAACTGGTCCGCGCGCAACTCGTCGCGCAATGCGACTGGGTGCGCGGCGTGATCGACGATCTGAAGGCGGGCACGCTCACCTGGAGCGAGGCGTGGCTGGCGGACATCGCCCAGCGCTTCACGCTCGCCGCCGACGCTACTTCGTACAAGCGAAGCCCATCCCCCGCAGCCACCTCGTCCCCGGAGAAAAAGCCATGAGCCGTGAACCCATGAAAGTGATCATCATCGGTGCCGGCACCGGCGGACTGTGTCTCGCACACGGACTCAAACGGCACGGTATCGAGGTCGCCGTCTACGAACGGGATCGCACGCGTACAGACGGGTTGCAGGGTTATCGCGTCGGGATCAACGCGCACGGCGTCGCATCGCTGCAGGCATGCCTGTCGCCCGAACTGTTCGCGACGTTTCTCGCAACCTGCGCACGCACGCCGGGGCACTTCAACATCCTCACCGAACACATGACGGAGTTGCTGCGCGTGCCGCTCGACGACGAAAACCTGAGCGGCGGCAAATCGGTCAGCCGCATGACCTTGCGGCAGGTGTTGCTCACGGGCCTTGAAGAACAGGTGCATTTCGACAAAGTCTTCACGCGCTACGAACAGCACGCGGACGGCAGCGTGACCGCGCATTTCGCCGACGGCACGCATGCGAGCGGCGACCTGCTGATCGGCGCGGTCGGCGCGCGCTCGACAGTCCGCAAACAGTTGTTGCCGCACGCGCGGATAGAAAGCACGGGGATCGTCAGCATTGCCGCCAAGGTGCCGATGACCGCGGCATCGCGCGCGCTGCTGCCGCCCAAGGTGCTCGACGGCATCACGCTGATCAATGCGCCGAAGGGCTTCGGCGGGATCGTGCATGTGATGGAGTTTCCGTGGGGCGACAGCGGGCCGAAACAAGGCATCGGCGGGAACGAGGCCGGCTTGCTGGAACGCTGGCCGGGTCTGCTGTTCGACAACACGCGCGACTATCTGATGTGGGGCGTGTGGGGCGCGCGGCACAACCTGCCGGCCGATCCCGCCTCGCTCGCACAGCCCGCGCTGCTCGCGCTCGCGACGGAGATCACCGACGGCTGGCACCCCAATCTGCGTGCGTTGATTCGCGCGTCGGATCCGGCCACGGCATTCAGCATCGAAGTGCGCACCTCGCTACCCGTCGATGCCTGGCCCACCACCAACGTGACCGTGCTCGGCGACGCCGTGCATCTGATGACGCCGGGCCGCGGCGTCGGCGCCAACACGGCGTTGCGCGATGCCGCGCTGCTCGCCGAACGGCTGGGCGACGCGCAACGCGGTGCGCTTTCGGGTCGCGACGCGGTGGCCGGTTACGAAGCCCAGATGCGCGAGTACGGTTTTCATGCGGTGGCGGAATCGCGCAAACAGTTCGATGCACGCGATCCGCTGCATCGGCCCGTGGTAGGCCGCGTGGCGCTCGGTGCGATGCGCACCGGTCTGCGCGTGGTGAACAACGTGCCGTTGCTGAAGCGCCGGATGATGGCGGCGGCCAACGATTTTCGCGGCGTGAAGCGCGAGGCGGATAAAGCGCGGGTGCGTTAGCCGTCACGCCGAACCCCACACAGTTGCACACGCAACCAGCAGTAGAACGGCCGGCGCGTTTCAAGCGAAAGCGCGCCGGCCGATTGCCAGGACGATTGCCAGCACATCGGTACGAAGAAAGCATTGCGCGATGAGCGGACATCGCGATGTTTTCTGAAAGGAAGGCAAGGTAGGATTCGCGCAGGCGAGCGTCCTGTTCGCCGCCATCTTCGCAGCATTCACTTCGCTTACATCAGGCCATGTCCTCCTCCGCGACTTCCTCCTCCCACACTGCCGCCAAAGCCGCGGCGCCGAGCCTGGTGCTCGGTGCGATCGGCGTCGTGTTCGGCGACATCGGCACGAGTCCGCTCTACACGTTGCGCGAATGCCTGAAGGCTGCCGGCGGCATCACGCAAACCAACGTCTTCGGTATCGTCTCGCTGATTCTGTGGGCGATCATCGTGGTCGTCACGCTTAAATATGTCACTTTCGTGATGCGCGCCGACAACGACGGCGAAGGCGGCATTCTCGCGCTCACCGCACTCGCGTCGCGCGTTGCGCCGCCACGGCTACGTCGCGTGCTGTTGACGCTCGGCGTCTTCGGCGCGGCGATGTTCTATGGCGACTCGATGATCACGCCGGCCATCTCGGTGATCTCCGCGGTGGAAGGGGTGACGCTCGTCGATCCGCACCTCACCGAATGGATCGTGCCGATCTCGCTCGTGATTCTCACGGGCCTCTTCAAGATTCAGAAACGCGGCACCGGCGCGGTGGGCAAGGTGTTTGGCCCGATCATGATCGTCTGGTTCGTGACGCTGGCCGCGCTGGGTCTGTCGCACATCGTCACGCATGTGGACATTCTGCGTGCCGTGTCGCCGCTTTACGCCGTCGCGTTCGTTGCGCACGCACCGACCACTGCGTTCATCGTGCTGGGCTCGGTGTTTCTCGCGTTGACCGGCGGCGAAGCGCTCTATGCCGACATGGGTCACTTCGGCAAGAAGCCGATCAATCTCGCATGGCTCTTTCTCGTGCTGCCCAGCCTGGTTCTGAATTACTTCGGGCAAGCCGCGCTGGTGCTCGAAAAGCCGTCGACGATCGCGCAGCCCTTCTTCAATTCCGCGCCTGGCTGGGCGCTGGTTCCGCTGGTGCTGCTGGCAACGGCGGCCACCATCATCGCATCGCAGGCGGTGATTTCCGGCGCGTTCTCGATGACCAAGCAGGCGGTGCAACTCGGCTTCCTGCCGCGTATTCCGGTGGTGCACACGTCGTCGCACGAAATCGGCCAGGTGTACGTGCCGTTCATCAACATCTCGCTGTACGCGGCGGTGGTGTTCCTCGTCGTGTTCTTCAAATCCTCCGATAATCTCGCGGCGGCCTACGGTATCGCGGTGGCGTCGACCATGTTGCTGACGACCTTGCTGATGTACTTCATCACCCACGATCTATGGAAATGGAGTCCGCTGAAAACGGCGGCGGTGATCGGGCCGCTCGCGCTGGTCGACGCGGTATTCGTCTCGAGCAACGTCAGCAAGGTGATGGAAGGCGGCTGGTTCCCGCTGCTCGCGGGCGGCGCCTTATTCACGGTGATGACCACCTGGCACAAGGGACGCGAAACCCTGATGGAGCGCATGCGCAGCGACAACCTGCCGCTCGCCCCGCTGATCCATTCGCTGTGCGACGGCTCGCATTCGCCGCCGCGCACCAACGGCACGGCGGTGTTTCCGGGCGGCGTCGCCGGCATGGCGCCGAGCGCGTTCCTGCACAACCTGAAGCACAACGGCGTCATGCACCAGTACAACATCTTCATGGCCGGTACGACCGACAACGTGCCGCACGTGCCGGACGAACAGAAAGCCATCGTGGAAAATCTCGGCAACGGATGCTACTCGGTCGTGGTGCGCCATGGCTTCACCGAGATTCCAAACGTGCCTCGCGTGCTGGAGTTCGTGCAGAAACAGATTCCCGAATGGCACTACGAAGCGTCCGATACTTCGTTCTTCCTCGCCCGCGATACGGTACTCGCCACCGGAGAAAGCAAGGCGATGTCGCTGTGGCGCGAAAAGCTGTTTGCCTTTCTGGCCCGCAACGCGGCGCAAGCGGCGGAGTACTACAGCCTGCCCGCTAATCGTGTGGTGGAAATGGGCGGTCAGATCAATATCTGATGTGGCGGATCGAACGCGCACGCTGCGCGTTCGATCTTTCCCGCCTGCCCGCCGGTCCGGTCAGTGGCTGTCTTGCGCGATGTGCCAGAGCACGCCGGACGGGTCGAACACATACGCGACGCGCAAACCCCAAGGCTCGAGTTTCGGCGCTCTCGGCGCCTGCACGCCGTAGCGGCCGGCGAGATCGAGCGCATCGATGCGAGCCCACCATGCGTCGAGGTCGCGGACCATCAAATGCATCATGTAGTTGTTGGCGAACTCCTGCGAATCGAATTCCTGCAGCAGGAACGCGAACGGACCGAGCTGCATCGAGGCGATCTGCCCGCTGATCCGCGACGCGACGAAACCCAGATCCGTATAGAAACGCAGGCTCGTTTCGAAGTCTCTTGCCGGCAGGAACGACCTGAGGGAAACGACATCGGGGCTTGCGGTCTGATTGCTCATTGCTGTACTCCAGAAATGACGGTGGCGTAGTTATCTATCTATTCTTCAATTGCCGGCATTCAATTCGAAGCCGTCTCCTCCAGCAACGCCACGAAATGCTCGGAGAACTTTCTCACTCTCGAACTGATGTCCTTTCGCGACGGATAAACAATGAACAGGCCAATTTCCGGTGTAGCGGATCGGCCTTGATCGATTTCAATCAGCCGTTCTTCACGCACTTCATCTTCGCATAGATGAGCGGGAAGAAAGGCCGCGCCCCCGCCATCCAGCGCCAGTTGCTTGAGCAGCGCGAAGCTGTTGGCGGTGACGGCATGGTGGGATTTCGACTGCAGCGACGTTGCCGAATTCAACGCCTGCGCTTTGCCCGAAGGATCCTCGAACATCAATTGCGCAAGGTTCTCCTCGTTGCGTTCCCGCTGCTGCAAATAAGCCGGGCTCACGAACAGACCAAAGCGGAAACTCGCGATTTGTCTCGCGACGAAATCGTCGCTGCCGGGATTCCCACCCCGAATCGCAAGGTCGATGTTGTCGGACACGAAGTCGCTGACGCTATTGTCGACGATCACGTCGAAGCTCACGCGCGCATGCAGGGCCCGGAATGAGGCAATCGCTTGACTCAGCACATCTACTGGGAAATCGAGCGGCACGCTGATGCGGATCGAACCGTGCAGCGTCTTGTCGCCACTCGCGCCCGTGAACTCCGCCTCCCGCAATGTTCTGATGGCGGGTGCCACCTGATCGAAATAGATGCTGCCATCGTCGGTGGGCGCGATTTGCCGCGTGGTGCGGCGTAATAGCCGCGTACCGAGCCGCTTTTCCAGCGCGGCGACGCGTGCGCTGACCGTCGAGCGCGGAATGCGCAAGCGGCGCGCGGCCGCGGAAAAAGAACCGCATTCGAGAACCGTGACGAATGCCAGGCAGGCGTTGAGATCCATTGTCCATTCCATTGGCAGGTGCCGCCAATTTTAACGGTCTTTTTCGGCAGACCGGTTGCGCACAGAATGTCCGCACTGAGCCCGACTCATGGGTCAGATCAACCAGGAGTGCAATCGATCATGCAATCAGAGTTTTGCGAGGCAGCGGAAGTCGTTCAATTCGCCGGAATGACCGTTCAATTGATCAGCGGCGGCGACGCGAGTCCCGTCAGCGTCATGGATATGAACATCGCCCGGCACTGCGGCGCGCCGAAACACAAATCGCTCGATGAGGAAAAGATTTTCACCCTCGTCGAAGGGCAACTGGAATTCACGCTATGCGACACGACGCGCGTGCTCAATCCCGGCGACCGGGTCACGGTGGCGCGCGGCGATGTCCACGGGTTCACCAACCGGCTCGATCAGAACGCCCGCATGTTCCTGGTATCGACGCCGGCGCGCCATGACAGGTTCTTCCGCGCGATGGCGGCGCTGCCGGTGCCGCATAGCCCTGAATCGGTGCGAGCACTGTGCGCGACGTTCCGGCAGGAAATCGTCGGGCTGTGAGAGGCGGCGCCCGCAACCGCGCTGCACAGGCACGCGCGACGCCAGCCGGTACCGAGCGCTCCCGCGACTCGCTGCCCGGCAAGATGCCGCGCTTCAGGCCTCGGTGTCGATCATGCCGGTGGTCTGGCCGGACGCGAGCATCAGTTGGGCCAGTTCGGAGGTGGCCATTTCGATCGCGGAATTGATCGTCGACACCTCGCTTTGCAGGGTGCTCACCACGGTGGCCTGCACGCTGACCTGAGGCGAGTCGGCGGCCGCCTGGGCCGATTCTGCCGGTTGACTGCGCCGCGCACGTGCGGCCTGCGTGCTTTGAGCGTCGTCGGTCTGTGCGGAGCCGCCGGCTTGCGAGGCGCTACTGGACTGGATGGAGCCGACCGACTGAACGCCTTGCGACGCCGCGTGCGTAGCCCGCGTCTGCGAGCTCTGCGCTTGCGCCATTTCCGACTGGATCTGAGCCAGTTGCGCCTGCAACCGTTTGATCAAATCCTCGAGTTGCTGCATGGCGGACAAGGTCGAACTCGAACTGCTACTGCTGTCCGCACCGCCACCACCACCACCACCGCCGCCGCCCTTACCTGTGCCCTTGGCATGCGAGGCGGAAGTACCGCTGGTGGATGAACTCGACGATGTCGAAGCGTTCGTGCCGGACTGCGAGCCCGACGAGCTGGAGGAACTGGACGACGCCGAAGCGGCATCCGTCGTGGAAGAAGTGGACGTCGAGGCAGCCGTCGCGGCCGGGTTCGTGGTGCCGGTCGAACCGCTGCCGGTCGGCCAGGCGCTGGGACTGGTGGCGCTGGTGATCTGCATCGGCACACCTCCTTTGAACAATGCGATTCGTCGAGATTGGACAGACCGGACGGAATGCCCCTCAATGAATAACGGCTGTTCACGCTGCAAACTTTAGTGCCGCCGCCTTTCTTTTCGCGCGGTCTTTTACACGCAATTACGGCTTGTGCTGGCTTCGCGCAGAGTTCTTCCCCGAAGGCCACACGGCCGCGATCAGCCCGGCGATCACGCCGAGCACGCCGACGATCGCCATCAATCCCCCGCCGATATACGGCGTCAGCGACGCACCAAGCGCATTGGATTTACCGAGCAGCAGCAAGCCGCCGATCAGCGCGATCGATCCGCCGATCCCCCAGACGGCCGCCGCCGCGGCGAAAAAACGATTCATTGTGTCCTTGAAATGACGAATAGAGAGCTGCGATGTCATGTTCGCCGACTATGCGCTCGCCGCGTGACGCGCGCATGCGAATGAACGATGCAACTTCGAGACGGTGTTTGGGGGGATTGTACCTATCTAAAAACCAGAAAAATCCGCCCGTGATTTGGCTTGTGTCCGTGGGTCGATCCATTTTCTGCTTTGTAGCATGCATGTTTCAACGTTCAGAACGAAGATCTTCCTATGCCGGTTGCGTGCACGTTTAGCCTGAATTCCAAAACAACTTCCACGTTATTGTGTCCGGGCGCCGGATTTTTTACGGCGTTCTCCGGCACATCCACGGGACGAGACAATCCGAATGCCGTCGCACAGGAAAACCTCGGGCCACTGCCTCCGGGCCGGTATTACATCGTCGACCGTCAGAGCGGCGGGCGCGCTGGATGGATACGCGATATTGCTGCGGCAGTTTATGGAGCGGATCGCCGTCACTGGTTCATGCTCTGGCGCGAGGGAACGGGAGATACGACCATCATCAACGGCATCAAACGCGGAGCCTTTCGTTTGCACCCCATGGGGCCAGGTGGTTTATCCAAGGGATGCATAACGATAGTCAATCCCGATCGCTTCAAAGTACTGGCGGACTATCTGCACAAACAAGGTGCTACCCTACCGGTCCCAGGCACCACCCTCAAGGCCTATGGCTACGTGGACGTAAAGTAATGCGCATCGCTCGCTACACTGCAAACATTGCAGCGACACTGCTATTGGGCGTATTGCTTGCCCGATATGTCGTGAATCTGCCTGTCGAATGGCCTTGGCTCACCGGCTCGATACAGTTCGTATTACATCTTCTTGGCAACCGGGACTACGACAATCCAGACGACATGTTCGATCTCGCCGGTGTTGTGATTCTTCTCGCCTGCCTGCTGATCGTTGGCGTCGCTGTATGGCTTGTCAATCTGGCCTTGTACCGCCACCGGAAAACCTGAGTGTCTCACCCGCCCACCCTGAATTGCCGCGGCGTCGCACCCACAAGTTTTCGCATCATCCGCCTAAGCGCCGTGGCATCGCCGTACCCCACCTGCTCCGCGATCTGTTCGACGCTCATGCGACTCGTCGCGAGCAAGGTCCGCGCTCTGCCGAGCCGAACGCTCTGCAACAGATCCTGCGTGCTTCTCCCGGTCGCCGCTCTCACATGACGCGAGAGCGTACGCTCCGACATTCCGAAGCGCGCCGCCAGTTCGGACAGACCGGGCATGGCCGGCAACGCCGACTCCACATGCGCCACGATGTTGGCGATCAGATCGCTGCCGCTCGCCAGCAACGACGGCACGATGAACGGCGCCTGCGCATGCCGCGCGTCGAGCAGCAGCACGCGGGACACGGCATCGGCCAGCGCCGCTCCGAAACGCCCACGCACCAGATGCAGCATCAGATCTGCCTGCGCAAGCGCCGCCCCACCAGTCACCACGCCACGGTCCTCCAGCACCATGCGATCCGCGTCGACCGTGCAGGCCGGTTCCAGACCTTGCAGCAACGGCGCGAGCCACCATGACGTCGTGGCCCGGCGGCCGGTCAGCAAACCCGCCGCCTGAAGCAGAAACACGGCCGAACAGGACGCAGCGACCGTGCCGCCGCGGCGCGCGTGCGCCTGCAGCGCCTTGATCGCGACGCGCGCGTCATCGCGTTCGAGGCGCGCCGACAGCTCCGCCGGGCTATCCAGCCCAAGTCCCGGCACGATCCAGATCGAGCCGTCAGCGCGCGACGTTTTCGGCAAGGGCGTCGCGTCGATCGACAGGCCGTGCGAGAGCGGCACCTTCGCAACCGCGGCCGGACCTGCAACCGCATTTGCAACACCCCGCACGCGCCAGCGCGGCGCAGCCACGCCGACGCGCGCCGACATCGCGGCGGCGGCCGACAACATGTCGATGGTGAGTGCAACACTGGACGGATAGGCGCCTTCGAGTACCAGTATCGTGAAATCGTGCATTGGCTGGATACGCATGAAAAGCGCCTATTTGGACACTGTAATTCTGTCCAAACCTGCACTCTAATTCAAGCTCTCGAATCTAATTACGGAGCTTGCATGCCTAACATCGTCGCCAGATTTCCCAGAAACGCCTTTCCGGATGAGCATCGCGAAACGCTCGTACGCCTGCTCAACGAGGCCGCTGCTCAAGCCGAACAGATTCCCGACGACGCGAGAAAGCGTTTTCTGTGCTGGATCGTCATCGACGAAATTGCGCCGGGATTGTGGACCTGCGGTGGTATCGACGTGACTGAGCAGGTGTTGCCGTGCATGGTCCGTATCGACGTCCCGGCCGGTGTTCTCGACGCGGCCGCGCGAGCCCGCTACGTGCGTCTCGTGCACGATGCGCTGCGCACCGCCGCGCCGGCCGCCGAACGGCGCAAGCTGAGCACGTCGGTGATCGTGCGCGACGTGCCGGATGGCAGTTGGGGCGCGAATGGCGCAATCTGGCGGCTACCGGAATTCGCCGCCGCGGCGGGTTTTGAACATCTGCAATCCACGCTCGGCGCGGCGAAGTTGCCCACCGCAAGCTGACCATCCCACGCGTGGCCACGCGCGCGTCAACGCGAGCCGTGAGCGCGCGCCGCCATCCACCACACGCCAGCCGCGAACATCGACAACGTCACCACGATGCCGAGAATCAGATTCATCGCGGCCTGAAACACGTGGGCGGTCGAAATGAACGTGCCGAAGACCGCTACGCCGAGCGCCGAACCGCTCTGCCGCGCCGAATTCAACACGGCGGCGGCGATCCCCACACGCTGCCTGTCGACCGTGCCGAGCGCGGGCGAGGTCGCCGCCGGCGAAATGAAACCGGACGCCATGCCGATCGCGAGCATCGGCGCGACCGCGAGCCAGTATGGCGAATTCGCCGTGGCGAAACTCATGCCGAGCGCACCAAGCGCATAGAGCGCGAACGCGACGCACATCGACTCCCGCACGCCCAGCCGCTTCACGACCCGGCTCGACAGCAGACCGCCGAGCGCGACCATCGCCGTCATCGGCAGAAATGCGAGGCCGGTGTCGAGTGCGGAGTAATCGCGCGCCTGCTGGTAGAACAGGCTGAACGTGAACAGCATCCCGTAGAACACGAAGGCCGATATCATCGATACGAGCGTCGATGCCGAGAACAGCGCATTGCGAAAGAACTGCATCGGCAACATCGGATGCCGGGTACGAAACTCGACGACGAAGAACGTCGTCCACGCGGCGACGCTGATCGTCATACCCGCCACGATCGGCGCCGATTGCCAGCCCAGCCGGTGCCCTTCGATCAGCACCCCGATCAGGCTGGCGAGCGCAACGGCCACCGCGAGTTGCCCCGGTAGATCGACATGCCGTGTGCGCGACGACGCCGTCCGCTCGACCGGAGTCCGTTCGACCGCCTGCGCGAGCCAGACACCGGCCAGTCCGATCGGCACGTTGACGAAGAAGATGCTGCGCCAGCCGAACGAATGAATCAGCAGTCCGCCAATCAGCGGCCCCGATGCCATCGCCACGCCGCCACAACCCATCCACAGGCTCACGGCCGCCGCGCGGCGCGTGGGGTGCGGATAGGCGTCGTTGATCAGCGCGAGCGAGCACGGCACGAGCAGCGCGCTGCCGATGCCCTGCAACGCGCGCGCCAGACTCAGTGTCGCGAGGTTCGGCGCGCAACCGCATAGCACCGAGCCCAGCACGAACACCGTCAGGCCAGTGAGGTACACGTTGCGCGCGCCGAAGCGATCGCCGAGCGTGCCGCCCGTCATCAGCAGGCTCGCGAAGGTGAGCGTGTACGCGTTGACGATCCATTGCAGTCCGGCCACGCTGCTGCCCAACGTATGGCCGATTTCCGCCAGCGCGACGTTGACGATGGAGGCATCCAGCAACACCACCGTGTAGCTGATGCAGGTGGCGGCCAGCACACGGGATGCGGCGCCGCGGTGTATCGCGAGATCGGCCATGATCAGCGGCCGCCCGAATCTGCAGCGGCGGTTTTGAAGGCGACGCGGAAGCGAAGAGGCATGACCTGTCCTGATGAAAGAGAGTGAGGCCAGTGTAGAGGCCGCTCCCTTCCCGATGCTTCGACGCGAATCGAAGCATGATCACCGCGTCTGGCGCCACGACGCCCGACATGTCTCGCCACGCCACGCCAAATCATTGCCAAACGTCCCTAACAATGTGAGCATTGGGCTCATATTCCCCGGGAGCCACCAACTTGACCACCCGCCCATCCTCGCCCAATTCGTCGCGCGCATCGGCCCGTGTTTCAGCCATGCGCAAGGAACCGCGTCAGGCGCGATCGCGCGCCACGGTGGAGGCGATTCTCGTCGCGGGCGGTCTCGTGCTCGGGCGTCGCGGCTGGGCCCGTTTCACCACGAACGAAGTCGCGGAAATTGCCGGAGTCAGCATCGGCTCGCTGTATCAGTACTTCCCGAACAAGCTGATCCTGTCCCAGGCGATCACCGCGCGGCACTTCGATCAGATCCTCGCCGTGCTGCGGGCAATCGGCGACGCCACGCTGCCGCTTGCGCGGCGCGTGGAGCAATTGATCGACGGCATGATCGGCGTGCACAGCATCAATCCGGCGTTGCACCGGGTCTTGCTCGAAGAGGCGCCACGCGCACGCGGGCCGAAGTCCGTACACGAAAAGTTCGACGCGGAATACCTGGGTTGCTATGCGGCCTTGATTGCGCAATCCGGCGACACGCGCACGCAGGAATCGATCGATGCCGCGGCGCAGGTCATCTCGGCGGCTGTCTCCGGCGCGATTCACGATGCAGCGCATCGCGGCACGATAGGATCGCCCGCGTTGAAACAGGAACTGGTGGATATGATCGAAGCGTATCTGCTCAGATGCCGCCGGCGCGCGCGAACGGCGCCGGCCACGCCGAAGAAAGGCCGCTAGGGGCCATCAGACGGGAAACGCCAGGAGTCACCACGTTCGCAGCCGCGACCACAACAAGCGAGCGAGTCCGCGCCACGCCGTGCAGACGCTCGACCAGGCGCCTCAATCCCCGCCCGGCATCTCCGCCGAAACCCATTGCGGATCGGCAAACTCCACGCGATTCCGGCCGCCGCGTTTCGCCTTGTACAACGCCGAATCGGCCAGACCGTAAGCGGTATCGAAATCGGTCCGGGCTGGATTCGCGCTGACGCCGAAGCTCGCGGTAATGCGCCGGTTCACCGGCGCATCGAATACATGATTGCCGATCGCCGCGCGCATTTCGTCGGCGAGTTGCAACGCGTCGGCAAGGTCATAACCCGGCAGAAGTACCGTAAACTCCTCGCCGCCCACGCGGCCGATCGCCCCGCGCTCCCCAACGATGCGCCGCAGACACGCGACGATCCCCAGAATCACCGCATCGCCGACCGGGTGCCCGAAGTCGTCGTTGACCTTCTTGAACTCGTCGATGTCGAGCAGGATCATCACCGCGCGGTCGACCCGCAACGCCTTGATCGTGCGCTCGATCACCGCGCTGCGATTCAGCACGTCCGTCAACGCGTCATGCGTCGCGCGATACTGCAACTGCTGCGTCAGCGCATGCATCTCGCGCTCGGCGCGGTCGCTGCGGCCGATCAGACGGCGCGTCTCGCGCATCAGGCGTTCGAAATGGCCGATCAATTCGGCGAGCGCGACGCGGCACTGCTGCGGGTCCGCGTCGGCATGCGCATGGATCGCGCGCGCCTTTTCCAGCGCGTCGCTCTCGTTGCGGAACAGGTCCGGCGCGTCGTTCGCGGGTGTGTCCGATGAGGAAGAGGAGCCCACCGTAGCCGTCCTCAGGTTGCGACCGGGCAATCCGTGAACTGGATTGCCGTGAAATCGGCCTGCAATTCCTCGCCGAATTCGAGAATGGTTTCGTCCTCGGCATCGCGATACCAGCGCACCAGCACGCGATTGCCCGACGAAGCCGCCTGATCCAGCGCATCGAACACGCTGAACAGCATCTTGGTGCTCGAACTGTTGAAGTAAGTCAGCGTGACATCGACAGTGATGACCGCATCGTTGCGCGAGGCCAGATAGGCGCGCAACTGTTCGATGATCGGCGCGTAAAACGCGGCGGCGTTCTCGGGATAGGACTCGCCCCGGAACGTCAGCACGTTCTGATCGAATTGAAAATCGACTTCCGGCGACGTAGTCGTGGCGGCAATATAAAGATTATCCATGGCGCGTGGTCGTCCGTTGGTCAGATGATGGTCTTGAGGCAAAACAGCGTGGTTTCCGGCGCGTCCGTACGCGGATAGAACGCGAATTCCAGCGGCGCGCTCGCGTCGCGCGCCATGGTCAGGAAACCCAGCCCCGCGCCCTTGCTTTCTTCCGGCGTGTCGGCGCGCAAGGTGAGCTTGTACGCCTGCTTGATTTCGTCGACCGACATGCTGCGCAACGGTTCGAGCCGTTCGCGCAGGCTATCCACCGCCGTCGTCGCGATCGGATTCACGCACAGCATCAGATGACGGTCGCCTTCCGTGGTGATACACACCGCGCCCTCGCGGATCGCGCCGCTTTCGCCGCCCTCGACGAGCGCGTCGGACGAATAGTGCACGATATTCTGCGCGAGTTCGATGAACGACGAAAACAGTTTGCGCCGCGTGGGTCCGCTGACGCCGGCCACTTCCAGCTGCAGCTTCACGACTTCGCTCATGGCCGCGACGATGCTGTGGGAAAAGTAACCCTTGTGATAGAAAATCAGATTGCGCCGTTGTGCAAGTTCGAAGAACGCCGCATCCTGGTCGAGCTGTTCAAACATATTCATGGACTACCCTAAACGCGTGCAAAAAATAGCGTGACGTCGTCGCGGCGCACTTGCGCACCTTGCCAGTCCGCCAACGCATGTTGCAAACCGTCGCAGATGACGGATAACGATTCGGTACGGCGCTCGACGATCAGATCGAGCGCGCGGCGTTTGCCGAAAGCAATCTTGCGCGGACCGCCGATCTGATCGATCAGGCCATCCGTCGATACGAACAGCAGACTGCCCGGTTCGAGCGCAATGGTATTCAGCGCCCAGCCGTAGTCGGCCAGACTGTCCACGTAACCCACGCCCATGCGTTCGCCCGCGATGCTGTCGAAGCGTTCGGCATTCGGCCGCAAGACGTGCAGCGCGATGCGCGCGCCGGAGAAATGCAATTGCCGTTCGGCGGCGTCGAACCAGAAGAACGCGGCATCGAGACCGTCGTTCGATTGCGGCGACTCGCCGGTGCCGTTGACCTGTCCCAGCAGGCTTTTCACGTTGCGGTTGACTGCCGCGAGCAGCGCGGCCGGATCGCGCGGGCCGAGCCGTTCCAGCGCTTGCGACAACGAGGCCGACGCGAGCAGCGTCATGAACGCGCCCGGCACGCCGTGACCGGTGCAGTCGGCGACCGCGCCGAACCAGCCGTCGCTGAAGGTGGCGAAGTGATAGAAATCGCCGCCGACCACATCGCGCGGTTCCCACACCAGTGCCGCATCGGCCAGCATCGACGAGAGCGCGTCACGCGAGACGCGCAGCATGGCCTGCTGGATCACGCTCGCGTACTCGATGCTCTGCATGATCTGGCGGTTCTTCTCGGCCTGCATTTCGGCCACCGCGCCCAGCAGTTGAAAGCCGCTCGCGAGGCCGGCGAAACGGCCCGCGCGCGTCACGATGAAACCGTCGGACAACGCCTTGTTGCCCACCTCGACAGTCTTGAAGGTCAGGGCTTCGATGCTCATGTCGGCGTCGACGATGAGCGGCTCCTTGTCCATGAACGCGATGCAGCTTTTCTTGTCGTAGAGTTCGCGATGAAACGGCTTGCTCATCTGCGACAGGAAAATGTCGCGATTGATCAGTCCGATCGGCCGCTCGCCTTCCAGCACGGCAAGACTGAGCATATCGCGGCGCGCATAGAAGATCTCCATGGCGAGCGAGTTCGAATCGGCCGCGTCGATGGCGGGAACATCCTGGCACAAATCGCCGGCGCAACGCGGGCTTGCGGCGACTCCGGGGCGGCGAAACTGCGCAAGCGCGGGGTGCATTTCGTGACTACCCGATGAACGAGAAATGAGCACGCTAATGCGCCAATATGTCAGTTTCGTTACCGCCAGTAATTAAAGAAAGCTTCCTCGAAACCCCGGCGGGATGCGGCCGCGCTGCAGGCCGCGCCGCAAACGTTTTCCTGTCCGATAGCGGCCTCGCAGGATTTTTTCGGGCCTGCGTTGCGTTCGCACGACGACCGGAGCGGCACCGGCGATTTCGCACGCGACTGCGTTTCCTCCAGATTGTTTGACTGAAACGAACGTTACATGTAACGTTCGTTTCATGGATCGCAAACTCGAACTGCGCGACAAGGCGCTGGAATACTTTCTCGACAACGGCATGGCCGAGCTGTCGCTGCGTCCGTTAGGCGAGCAGATCGGCAGCAGCGCGCGTCTGCTGGTCTATCACTTCGGCTCGAAAGACGGCCTGATCGAGGCCGTCATGGACGAGGTTCGTCTGCGTGTTCAAACGTCGTTCGTCGAGCTGATGGCTCAGGCCGGCAAGTCGCGCATTCTGAAGACCTTCTGGGCGTGGGCAACGGCCGCCGAGAACAGCCGCTACGTGCGGTTGCTGTTCGAAGTCCAGGTGCTCGCCCTGCAAAACCCGGCCATGTATGGCCGCTACGTGGAACGGTCCGCGTCGAGCTGGATCGCGATCATCGAAAACGTGTTTCCGCCGTCGGCGAACCGGCGCGCTATCGCCACGCTGTGCGCCGCGGTCGTGGACGGTCTCATGCTCGAATTTCTCAGTTCGGGCGATCTGAAGCAAACAGGCGCGGCACTCAACCTGTTTGCGTCGATGCTGCAGGACAAGTTGCGCGCGCCCGTCTAGCGGCACGCTGACATACCAACCTCTTCAGGCCAATTCAAACAACAAGTAACGAGGGCAACGAATGAGCGAATCGAAAGACTACGGCAAGGCATCGGGCAATCTCGAACCTGGCGGCAATGTGGACCACGATCGGTGCGGAGGATGGCGACGCTTTTCCGGCGGCCGGTTTGCGCGCGTCTGGATGGGCCGCGACGGCTTGCGCGCGGGCTGGGCCGTGCTGCTGTTCGTCATGATCATGAGCGCGCTGCTGGCGGGGATCGCGTATGCCGCGCATCGGCTGCATCATCTGCCGCCCATGACGGGCGAATTGCAACCGTCGCGCATGCTGATCGGCGAACTCGCGATGATCTTTGCCGCCGTGGTCGCGACGAAGGTCATGAGCCTGATCGATAAACGCTCGTGGCGCGACTATGGATTGCAGGCGCCGCAGCGCGCCTCGCGCGTCGCTCATCTTGCGCAAGGGCTCTTTTTCGGCGCTGCGGCGATGGCGTTGTTGATGGGTACGCTGCGCGCTCTGCACGCGGTCAGCATCGAGCCGTCTGGCGTTGCACTCAAGCCGTTGCTCGAATCGGCGGCGTTATGGGCCGTCGTGTTCGTGCTCGTCGGGTTCAGCGAGGAAACGAGTTTTCGCGGCTACGTGTTGTTTCGACTGTTTCGCGGTGTGGGGCCCGTGGCCGCGAGTCTCGTGACGTCGGCGGTATTTGCGCTCGTGCATCTGACCAATCCCGGCGAAACGGCATTCGGCATCGTGTCGGTGGCCGCCACCGCGCTTGTGTTCTGCTTTGCGATCTGGCGCACCGGCGCGCTGTGGTGGGTGATCGGCTTTCACGCGGCCTGGGACTGGAGTCAATCGTTCGTGTTCGGCATCGCCGATAGCGGGACGCTCGCGAGCGGGCACTGGCTGACCAGCCGTCCAGGCGGACCCGCATGGTTGAGCGGCGGCGCGGCCGGTCCGGAAGGCAGCGTGCTGATGCTGCCGCTGCTTGCGATACTCGTGGTCCTCATGGTGCGGACGTTGCCGGGCGGTGGCGGGCGGCGGTCGGTGCAAGCCTGGCGTTGAGCGGGAGTGAACGGCCGGTGGATCGGCGCATTCAATACGGCATATAGATGAGCCGGCTCGTCAACGGGGCGGCGTTCGCCTGGATCGCCACCTATTCGGCATGAATGTGGAGATTCATTCGATATAGACAATTGGAGTGCTAACTTACTTTTTAGAGACTGGACAGAACCCTGTAAAATAAAGCCGCCCTCATGAGGAGAGTCACAAACCAAAAGCTCGGGTTCAATGCACGATGATTGTCGTAATCTACGAAGAAGAAGTAGCGAACGCGGCCGGTGTTGCGAGCCATGCGCAGCTTGGCTTCGAATCGCATCAGCATATCGAAGAGGTATTGCTGCCGGGTCACCCTCGGCCAGACAATCCTGTTTTCTTCACGAAGAAGTTTGTCGGGCACGCGGAATATCGGTGGCAGGTTCTGAAAGTCTGCCTGAAAACGGGTGTTGCTCCGTTGACGTACATCGTAACGCTCAGACGACGACCACAAAGCAGGAAAGACTTTTACCTGAAAAACATCCTTTCGACGCGGAAGGAGAAGGTGCGTCGGGTCATTCATCCATGGACCCTGGTCGAGGTGGAGTTTGGCCATTCGCTCTCCGTCGGCAAAGCAAGCGGCTCGATCAAGGGCAACAAACGCTACGCGGATACCGTTCAGCTCTTCAGCATGCCGAAACGCCGTCTGGCGATTGTCATGCAGGTCATCGAGCGCGATCAGGAAGATTTGTTGCAGGTGGTGCCTATCTCGTCAAAGCATCCCGGCGTAACCGAAAGGGCTTCCGTGGAAGTCACTTCTGCTCTGACAACGCTGACTCATTATCGGAAACGAAGCTGGGCAGTATGCCGCATGATTCAACCGGTCACTGCCAGTCGAATCATCGCACCGATGGTCCAGATCGGTCCGCGCCACCAGACTCGCGACAAGGGTTTCCGCCTCAAGGTGCGCGGCGCAGTCCGGGAAGCGATCAAAGATGCATTGATGTTTGGCGTCGCAGCAAATAGTCGGGTTACGGAGTTGGCGGCGGAGAAAAAGCGGGCGGACGAACTTTGCGAACAGGTCACGGATCTGCAGGACAAGCTGGAGTTCTACGAAAAACTGATGGCGCAGTCTGGCTTGACGTTGGAAGGAGAGCAAGTGGACGAGACCGCCGCCGCGTCCTGATCCCCTTGGTCTGAGTCGGCGGAAAAGACCGCTTGCCGGGGAGCGCAAGATTCCTTATAATTCTTTCACTTTGGTGATGGAACTCCCGGACAGGACCGGCCATCGCGACGGTTAAAAGCCTCCTGAGTAGCACCTTCTTTAAGATGAATCCGCCTTCATGGCGGATTTTGTCTTTCCAGGCCTGGAAATTTCTCAAGCTCGTTGTTTCTCCGTCTCGCCATTCCGGCAAACCGTTACCGCACTCGTCCTTCGTTCATCCACGGACCACCACCGTACTCAACCCGTTCCGGTAGACTGGGTCATCACGAACTCTGGAAAAGTCGGCCATGATTTCCCACGTCTTCATCGGCATTACCGATTTCGACCGTGCCCTGCACTTCTACTCGCCGGTCATGGAAGCGCTACGGCTCAAGATGAAGTTCTGCGATCGTGACAAGCCGTGGGCCGGCTGGATGGCGCCGGATGCGCCGCGTCCGCTGTTCCTGATCGGCAAACCGTTCGACGGACATCCGGCCCGTTTCGGCAACGGCCAGATGATCGCGTTTCTGGCGCCGGACCGGCAGGCCGTCGATCTCGCCTACACCCACGCACTCGCACACGGGGGCTCATGCGAGGGCGCACCCGGCTTGCGAGTGCACTATCACCCGAACTACTACGGTGCTTACTTTCGCGACCCGGACGGCAACAAGCTCTGCGTTTGTCATCACGATCCCGTCGATGCGTAGCGCGGAATCGATCAAAAGCGAGAGCCGGTCGCCAGCGGCTTTCGCTTAAAGCCCCCGATTCAATCGCTTCAACCGCGCCCCTTCCCGCGCCCCCGCAGCGCAAACGCCGCCACCGTACACCCCAGCATCGCGACACCCGCCAACAGAAACGTATCGCTATACGCCATCAAAAGCGCTTCGCGGCCCACCACCTTATCGATCACGCCCAACGCCGCTGCACGCGCATCGCCCAAGCCGGCCGACGCCAATGCATCGACACGGCCGATGTGCGCGCCGCTCAACGTTCTGACCATCTCCACCATCCGATCCCGATACGCGCCGTTGAACGGCGTGATCGCCTCGCCGATCCGCGACGCGTGCAGCTTCTCGCGCTCCACCACGATCTGACTGGCAATCGCGATGCCGATCGCGCCGCCAAGATTGCGCACCATGCTGAAGAGCCCGGACGCCGACCCGAGCTGCGACTTCTCGATACCATCGACGGCCATCACGCCGAGCGCGACCACCACCAGCGACTGTCCGATGCCGCGCACGATCAGCGACGGCACGACGACGTTCGCCGATGCATCCACGTTCAGATGTATGTTCATCAGACAGCCGATCGCAACCAGCGTGAAGCCCGCGATGATCGTCGTGCGCGCACTCGTTCTACGCATCAGCGGCGGCGTCAGAAACGACATCACGAACTGCACGAGCCCATACGGCACCATCAGCACACCGATGTCGCGCGCGTTATAGCCCTGCAATTCGGCAAAGTAATTCGGCACGAGGAACACCACCGCGAACACCGCGCCGCCGAACAGAAACTGCATCAGACTCGCGATCCCGAAGTTGTAGCGCCCCAGCAGTTTCAGGTTGATGAACGGTTCGTCGCGACGCAACTGCACGACCACGAAGATACTCAAGCCCACTACGGCAACGACGAAAGCATTCGTGATGAAGCTCGACCCGAACCAGTCCTTGCGGCCGCCCTCTTCCAGCACGATCTGCAATGCGCTGAGGCCGATCGCCATCGTCGCGATGCCGAGCCAGTCGGCCTTGCGCAAGCGGTCGAGATGCACCGGCTCGGCCTTGATCGACCAGCCGATCGCCGCGAGCAGCGCAAGCGCGGGCGGAATCTGCAGATAGAAAATCCAGCGCCACGAGTACATGTCGGTGAGCCAGCCGCCGAGCGATGGCCCCGCCGCCTGCGCAACGTTATTCGCGACGGCGAACAACGCCATGCCGAGCGGATGCCGCGACGCGGGCAGCTCCGTGACGATCAGCTGAAACGACAGTGGAATCAGCACGCCGCCGAACGCGCCCTGAAACGCGCGCGCGACGATCATCGCGTCGATGGTGGGCGCCACCGAACACACCAGCGAAAAAACCAGAAACCCACTCGTGCCGACCAGCATCACGCGCCGGATGGAAAACACTTTCACGAGCCAGCCCGTCAATGGAATCACGATGATCTCCGCGACCAGATACGCGGTGGTGATCCACGAGCCCTCCTCGAAACTCGCGCCGAGCGAGCCGCGAATGTCGGGCAGCGACGCGTTGGTGACGTGCACGTTCATGCCGGCCATGAAGCAGCCGAACACGCCGCCGAGCACCGCCACCCACGCGCGCCAAGACACCGGCTCGTGACGGCGGGAAGCCGTCGCCGCCGCGCTCATGAACGGCTCGCGACGGGTTGCACGGCGTCGTCGCCGGTATGGACGCGCGCGATCACCGACATGCCGGGCCGCAACGCCAGCGCATCGCGCGGGCCGCCGTCCACGCGGATCTTCACTGGAATGCGCTGAACCACCTTGGTGAAGTTGCCGGTGGCATTGTCCGGCGGCAATAGCGCGAACTGCGCGCCCGAGCCCGGTGCGATGCTCGCCACGCGTCCATGCAGCGTGTGCCCGGCGTAGGTATCGACGTCGATCTCGACCGCCTGGCCCGCACGCATCGCGGCGACCTCGGTCTCCTTGAAGTTGGCGATCACATAGACGTCCTGCAACGGCACCACCGCGAGCAACGGCTGTCCGGTCTCGACATACTGGCCGACGCGCACCGCGCGCTGGCCGATCGTGCCATCGCCGGCCGCGCGAATCGTCGTGTGATCGAAATCCAGTTGCGCGAGCGAGAGTGCCGCGCGCGTCATGCCGAGCTGGGCCTGTGCCTGCTCGATCGTCGCGAGGCTTTGCGCGCGTCGCTTGAGCAACACGGTTTGCTGCCCGCGTTGCGCCTGCACGGAGGCGTCGGCCTTCGCGAGCGCGGCGTCGGCGGTGAGCGCGTCGGCATGCGCCTGCTCCCAGCGCTGCGCGCTCGATGCCTGTTCGGCGGCCAGTTGCCGGTAGCGCTCGGCGTCGGCCTTGCGGCGGATCGCGCCGGCCTGCGCCGCCGCCACGTCCGCTTGCGCGGCGGCCGTCAGGCTGCCTTGCTGGGCGATCTGGGCGTCGAGCGTCGCGAGGTTCGCCTGGTCCGCATGCAGGGTCGCGAGCGCGGCATCGACACTCGCCCGCGCGCGGCTCAGTTTCGCCGCGTAGTCGGCGCTGTCGATCCGCGCAAGCACATCGCCCTTGCGCACCGGCTGATTGTCGTCGACCTCGACGCTCGTCACGTAACCCGGCACGCGCGAACTGACGGTGACGACATCGGCGCGCACGTAGGCGTCGTCGGTGCTCTCGATGAAGCGGCCGACGGTCCACCAGCGGATGCCCACGACGACCAGCACGACCACGGCGACGGTTGCCCCCGCCACGATCAGATTGCGTTTGCTCAGCGGCGACGACTTGCCGGGAACGACGGTAGTACTCATATCGGGACCTTTGAAAAAAATAACGAATCCATCGTGACGACGATGCGCTGCGATGGGGTTCAACGTGATGCAGTTCAACGACGATGCAGTTCAACGACGATGTGGTGCGCCAGCCGTCTACCGCTGCCAGCCGCCACCCAGCGCCTTGAACACCGCGACCTGATCGACAGCCAGGTCCTGCGCCGACGCGGCCAGCGCCGCATCGGCCGCGACGAGCGTGCGTTCGGTGTCGAGCACATCGAGGAAATCCAGCGCGCCCGCCTGGTAGTTCAGTTCGGCGAGGTGGAACGCGCGGGCGTCGTTGGCGCGCGCATCCTGCAACGCGTGTTGTCGCGTCCACTGCGCGCCGTAGAACGTCAGCGCCTGCTCGGATTCCTTCAGCGCGGTCAGCACGTCGCGATCGAACGCGGCAAGCGCCTCGGCGTTGCCGGCCTTCGCCTGCGCGAGGCGCGCGCGGCTCGCGGCCAGATTCGGAAAGCGCCAGCTGATCAACGGGCCCACGCCCCAAGCCATCGCGTATTGGTCGCCGAGCGATGCGAGACTGCCGGTGGTCGACAGCACATTCACCGAGCCGCCCAGCACGATCGACGGATACAGCTCGGCGTGCGCCACGCCGACACGTGCATCGGCGGCGGCCAGCCTGCGTTCCGCCTCGCGCAGATCGGGGCGGCGGCGCAGCAGCGCGGCGCCGTCGCCGACCGGAAACGGCGCCGCGAGCACCGGCGTTACGCGGCAGGCGTCGGCCTGCGCCGGAAACTCGCCGGGCGGACGACCAAGCAACACCGCGAGATCGAACAGCGCCGCGCGGCGCTCGCCTTCTAGCGTGGGCAGCGTGGCGCGCGTTTCGTCGAGAAAACCCCGTGCGCGCGTGACTTCGAGATCGGACACGAGGCCACGGTCGCGCTGCCGCGTGGTGAGTTCGAGCACGCGTTGCGCGACGCCGAGCGAGCGGTGCGCGACGTCGATGCGTGCGCCGCTCGAGCAGGTGCGCAGATAGGCTTCGGTGGTCGCCGCGACGACCGACACGCGCACGGCGTCCGTTGCGGCCTGCATCGCGTCGGCGTCCGCATGCGCAGCGTCGACGAGATGGCGCACGCGTCCCCACAGATCGATTTCGTACGACACCGTGAACGACGGCGAGTACGCCCAGCGCGTGTCGGCCGAATCGCGACGCGCCGCCGCGACGGTTTGATCGGCGCTCTGCTTGCCGTAGTTGCCGCCGAGCGCCAGTTGCGTATCGGGCAGTTGCGCGGCGCCCGCTTCGCTCAACACCGCCCGCGATTTCGCGAGACGCGCGAGCGCGACCGCGAGATCGCGGTTCCGATCGAGCGCTTGCTGAATGAGCCCGTCGAGCACGGGGTCCTGGTAGAGACGCCACCAGTCGTCCGCTAACGGTTGCGCGGTGACGGGCGCGTGTCCGGTGGAGACGAATGGTGCGGAGGCGGCGGCCGGCGTCGAGGGTGCGCGATACGGCGCATCGAGTGAACAGGCCGAGGCGAGTAACGAGAGCGCACCGATGCTTGCGCGGCGTAAGAAGTAATCAGCAAGACGGCGAGCCACGCGATGAACGGTGCGAAAAACGGTGCGATAAGCGCCCGGAAGAACCATGACAAATGCCCGGCAGTGGATTCGGAGGACAGATGGTAGAGTCCTGCGATCCGGTCATCTCTCGCAGAATTGCCATGCATCGTCGCGAAATAGACAACTTCGGTTTCGTCGAAAGTCAGAAGGCACTCGAAGTCTCGCCGGTCGTCGTGCTGGCCACTGACCAGCCCGCCCGCGCGGAATTTCCGCCGCACGCGCACAGCAGCGCGCAATTGCTCTACGCGATTTCCGGCGTGATGATCGTGCGGGTCGCGGGCGGCAGTTGGATCGTGCCGACCGGACGCGCGGTCTGGGTGCCGGGCGGCGTGCGCCACGAGATCCAGATCGCCAGCGACGCGCAGGTCCGCACCGTCTACGTCGCCGCCGGCGCCGACGCGTGCGCGACCTTGCCCGGCGAATGCCGCGTGATCCTTGTGAGCGCGCTGTTGCGCGAGTTGATCGTGACGGCAGCCGGCATCGGTCCGGCCAGCGACCACGGCGAGCGCGAGCGGCGCGTGCTTGCGCTGATCCTCGATGAAATCGCGGTGGCCGAACCGCTGCTGTTGCACGTGCCGATGCCGCGTCATCCCGCGTTCGCGGAACTGTGCGCGGCGTTGATTGCGCAGCCGTCGCTGGAGGCGTCGTTGCAGGGCTGGGCAGAACATGCCGGCATGAACGCACGCACGTTCGCCCGGGCATTCCAGCGCGAAACCGGCATGACACATGGCGCCTGGTGCCGTCACACGCGCGTGCTGCTGAGCCTGCCGCAACTGGCGAGCGGCGCGTCGGTGCTGGATGTCGCGCTCGATCACGGGTACGACAGCCCGAGCGCGTTTACGGCGATGTTCCGCAAGGTGCTGGGCGTGGCGCCGAGCGAGTACTTCAGATAGAGGTTGATCCGGGTTTGCCGCTCGCGCGTGAATGCACGCCATAAAAAACGACGCGCCAGCCACCAAAGGCTAGCGCGCCGCTCTCACGTCACCGGCTGCCCCAGCAAGTGTTCGAGATTGGTCATCAGCGTGCGGCGGTATTGCGCCTGCTCTTCGTAGGTTTGCGCGGCGGCCGCGATGTCCGCGTTGCAATGCGGGCAGGTGTGTTCATGCGCATGAACGTAGCCGTTGCAGTTGCGGCACAGTTCAAGCTTCGTCGGAAGCCGGCCCATATCCGGCGCGCGCTTGCCTTTGTTCTTCCACGTCAGTTCGATGGTCTGCCCCGATCTGACGATGCTCGACACGGGCGTGCCGTCGTCGATGCGTTCGGTCACCAGGTCGAAACGGCCCACCGCGAACGAAGCCGGCCCAGCCTCCTCGACCTTCGCGATCCGTTCGCGCAGCCCCTGCTTCTGCAACTCGATCACGCGATAGTGGCAATACGGGTTGTTGCCCGGCTTGCCGAGCAGCGAATGCGAGGTCCACGTGCAGCCGCCGCGGCACACGTCCGCGTAATAGCAGGAGCGGCAAAAGCCCCACAGGTCGTCCACCGAACGCAGCCGGCCGAAGTGAATCGCTTCGCTGGTACGCCAGATTTCCTCGAGCGAAAGATCGCGCACGTTGCCGCCCGCGAAGCCGACCGTCGCGAGCGACGGGCAGCCCTTCACCGTGCCGTCCGCCTCCAGCGCGATCACCTGTTGACCGGCGCTGCAGCCGGTCCAGTGCACGCGCTCGTCGCCGAACCCGCGCCACAGATGTTCGTACGGTCCGTAGTAGCCGATGTTGTTGCCCACGTTCATCAACAGACCGTGGTCGAGACCGCGTTTGTAGAGATCCGCGAGCAGCGGCATCAATTCCTGCAACTGGTAAGGCTGCAGCAGCAGTTCGTCGTTGTCGGCGGCATTGCCCATCGCCACCGTCAACTGAATCTGCCAGTGCGTCGCGCCCAGTTCGATGATCGTGTCCATCAGCGCCGGCAGATCCGCCATGGTCTGCGCGCCGATCTGCGTGTTCACGCTGGTCGCGAGGCCCGCGGCTCGCGCGCGCTTGAGCGTGTCGACGGCGCGGCCGAACGCGCCGGGCACGTTGCGCACCTTGTCGTGCAGCGGCGCAAGTCCGTCGAGCGAAACGCCGACGCCGTTGAGCCCCGCCTCGACCGCCGCCGCGAGCCGCGCCGGATTCAGATTGCGGCCGCCGGTCTGGATCGCGCAGTACATGCCATGCGAGCGGATCGCCTTGATGAGCTGAATCCAGTCCTTGCGCAGATACGCTTCGCCGCCGATCAGCGAGACCTCGCGCGTGCCGAGCCGCGCGAGCGAATCGATCACGTCGAGACATTCCTGCGTGTTCAATTCGTCGGGACGCCGGCGCCCTGCACGCGAGCCGCAATGCAGACACTTCAGATCGCAGGCCAGTGTGATTTCCCACACCACATGAACGGGAACGAAGCGTGTGTAGTCGTCGTCGCGCAGAAAGCGCGCCGGTTGCTGACTGGTCTCGAGCATTGTGGCGTCCCTATCTTGTGTGTGTTGCCCAGCGTGTGTGCCGTGCCTGTGCGGTATTGCTCGCGCGCGATCGGATGCGCTCCGCCCTTTGCCGCCGACACCGGCGACGCGCCTTGGCACCCCAACCACGGCACGTCGTCCGGTATCGGCATCGGGCGCGCTTTGGCGCCCGTGCCGCGCCGATCAGCTACGTCCTTCCAGACGCGCGATTTCCGCGTTCAGCTTCGCCAGTTCGTTCCTGATGTTGCCGGCATCGCCGAGATGCTGTTCGGCCTGCTGCGCAAGCGCCTTCATCTGCGTCAGATCGCCGGACGCCTTCGCCTGTTGCAGACCGACGCCATACAGCGGCGTGACCGGCTGATTCGGCTCGTGCGGCTGGATCGCGCCGACCAGCGTGACGAGCGCGTGCTCGATGTCGTGCCAGCGGCCGTTCTCGAAGTACTTGTAGCTGGCTTGCCCGGACTGCCAGCCGCTCTTCAGCACGCCGTGAAACTGGAACGTTTCGGCGAGGCCGCTGGTCGGTCCCGACGGATTGCCCGACAGCGTGAGAACGATGTCCGCCTCGGCATTCGGGTTCAGCAGCAACTGCGTGTAATTGCCCCATACGTCCGCGTGAAATTCGAGCGGCGGGTAGGTCGATTGATAGATGCGGGCCACGCCGCTCACGCGTTTGGCCGGCGTATTGACAAGCAGCGACAGCGTGAGCACGGGTGCGCCGATCGCGGGCGTCGCGACGCGCAGATTAACCGGGAAAAGACCGACGGTCATAGCGATAACTCCTGTGAACAAAGATAGCGAAGCGTGACGATCCAGCGCGTTAGCGAGCGGCTTCGAGCCGGGCGATTTCAGCCTTCAGATCGCTGAGGCCGGCCTGAATGCTTTCGCGGCTGTCGAGCTGCTGCTGCGCGAACGTCGCGAGCGTCTTCATGTGCGCGAGATCGCCGCTGGCGGCCGCGTGCTGGATGCTCACGCCATAGAGCGGCGTCGGGACGACGTGCGGACGGTTCGGAATCACCGGACCCGGCTCGAGCGGCACGAATTCCGGATCGAGTCTCGCCGGCACGTTGCCGACTTCGTGCCACGAGCCGTTGTTCAGGTAGCTGTAGTTCGCCACGCCTGCCTGCCAGTCGCTGTTCAGCACGAGATGCAGACGGAAGGTCGTGATGGAGTTCGATTCCGGGCCGCCGGTGTTGCCTTGCAACGCCACCAGGATGCGCGTTTCCGACGGCGGCATCAGCGCCAGGTACGTGAACGTGCCCCAGGTGTCGGCGTGAAAATCGAGCGGCGGGTTCACCGCCTGCGTGATCGTTGCGCCGCCGACGACGGTGCGCCGCGGCGTATCGACCAGCAGGCCGAGCGTGAGCGTCGGCGCGCCGGGCTGTCCAGTGCCGACGACATAACGGGCCGGGAACAGGCCAATACGGGGAATGGTAGCCATGCTGTTTTCCTGATGATGGATGGGACGTCGATGAAGGGAGGCGACGACTTACTGACGCTCGAGCCTGGCGATTTCCAGCTTGAGCACTTCGATCGCGGCGGCGAGATTGCCTTGCTGCTCCAGAAGCGATTCCGCCTTGGCGAGCAGGGCTTTCATCTGCGTCAGATCGCCTGTCGACATCGCCTGATGGATCGCCACGCCGTACGGGGTGATGGGATGCTGCGCTGCTTGACTCATGGTCTTCCTCGCTGAACGAAGTAACGCGTTTGCAGAGAAAACAACTTTTTTATATTTGCGCCGGCTGAACCGGCGCGCCTCGGAACGCGGGGCAGACAATGCAAGGCCTGTGCCAAACGCGGCGGAGATTGAGGAGGCGGTAAAACGGGGAGAAGATGGGGCGTCGAAGTGGACGGCGGCGTCCTTTCGAGTGGATTCGAGTGGACGAATTCATCCACTCGTCCTCGCGCGCGGCATGCGCGATGCGATGATGGACGCGCAAACGTTGGCGCGTCGGCAAGAAAAAATGCGGCGCGGAAAAACACTTCCCGCGCCGCACTTTCCGCTTCGGTTTTTGCCTGGCGTCAGTCCATAGCCGCGACGCCGCGCGTCAGGAGCCGAGCACGTACTTGCTATACGTCAACCGGCTCGGACGAACGCGCATGCGCACCAGCCCCACGAGGAAACTGAAGCCGGCGTGATTCGGATCGATCACCGGCACATACGCGCCCAGCTCCGCTTCGAGCATCGCGCCGACGCGGCTCGCCACATCGACGAAACCGGTGCAGCCGAGCAGGATGGATTGCGCGCCGTCTTCCTTGATCGCCTTCATCGCCTGCTCGAAGGTTCTGGCGACCACCACGTCGGTGTTGCCGAGATCGTCCACCGGGCAGTTGATCGAACGGATCGACGCGAAGTTGTCCTGCAGGCCATAACTCTGCGGATGGCCCCGCTGCATCGCCAGCGTGCTTTGCAGGATCGTGATGATCGAGAAGCGCTGGCTGAGCAGCAACGCCGCGGCCGCCGATGTCGGAAAACCGCCGACGATCGGAATGTCGATCACTTCTCTGGCCGCTTCGACGCCGGCCATGTCGAAGTCGGTCAGCCAGATGCCGTCGAAACCGTCTCTGGCGATTTCACTCGCGAGCTGAACGACCGGCATGCCGTTCTCGAGCCAGTTGGTGCGGTTCTCGATACACGGATGGCCGCTCGTGATGTTGCGGACCTCGACCTGAACGTCGGGCGGCACCACGGGGGCGACCGCCTGCAGGATGCGGTCGTTGAACTGGCTCGTCGCGACCGGCACGAGCACGCAGATACGAAGCGGTGCGCTCAAGACAGTTCTCCTCGCTGCGACGTCGAATGAAGTTTGCCCACGGGCACGTAGGGGCCGAGATAGCCGAGCTTCTGCAGCAGCACCTGGAAGCTGTCGAGAATCAGACCACCCGGTACGCGCAACGGCGCTTCGGCTTCCCAGCCGATCAGCGTGATCTTGCGTTTGCCGACGACGGGATTCGGCTTGCCGTCGGCCAGCACCAGGTCGCCATTGGTGAAGATCGACTGGCCTTCGCCTTCGACGAAATACGCGACGCTGTCCGGCGCCAGCACGATCGGTTGCGGACGCTGACTGTCCCACGCGAGCAGCGATTCGTTTTCGTAGATCACGGTGTACGTATGCGCGCCGGCCTTGATGCCGATCTGGCCCACGTCGAAACCGCCGCTGGTGTCCACCTTCGTCGACACGAGTTCGCCCGGCTCGGAAATCGCGCGCGCCGAAATCCCGCAATGCTCGACGAGCCACGCGATCATCTGCGGCACGTTGCGGATGCGGCCCGCGCCGACCGCGCGGCCGAGCGTCAACGCACGCGTCAGCGTGCCGCGAATCGGCAACGCGGCGGCGAGTTGTTCGGGCTTCATCTGCCAGATCGCGAGGCCGCCGAACTGGCCGAACTCCGGATCGCCGACGATCGGCCGCATCATCTGCTCGACGATCACCGACACGTCCTGCTGATGCATCGAACCACCGCCGTTGCTGCCGGCCCGCGGCGTCACGTTCAGCTCGACGTTCAAGCCACTCTGACTGACGAGAAACGCCGGACGCGGATCGATCTCCTGCGCGGCGTACGTGAGCATCGGCAGCGACGGCACGGCGCGGCCGGCGCCGTCGGCGTCGATCACCGCGAGGCCCAGCTTCGCCGCCACCAGACACGCGACGCTGAAACCCAGCGCGCCGCTTTCCGGCGGCGCGATATAGGCCAGCTTGCGGCCCTGCGCGGCGAGCCGTTCCTGCACGCTACGCACGGCTTCCACCGGTCCGGTCGGATAGGTGGCCGAGTTGATCGCTTCCGGCGCGCCCAGGTAGGCAACCATCACGGCCTCGCCCTGTGCGTGCTCGCCCGACGCTTCCTCGACCGTCACGATGCTGACCGTGTCGCGCGGGTAGTAGTCGCCTTTGCGGAAATGCGCGGCCAGATGACGCGCGGATTCGATGGTGCCGCCGCCGCCGCTGCCGAAAAACGCACCCCCGAGCAGCAAGGGTTCCAGATCCTGGGGACCGAGTTCATAAGCCATGTGCCAATCCTTTTTGATGCGGTTGGAGGGAATCGCTGTCTGCATTGCTACCGTTGCTGCCGTTCATACCGTTGATGCCGTTGATGCCATTGCCGGCGTTGATGCCGCTTTGACCGTTGTGGCGCAGTTCGGCGAGCAGGCGGAACGCACGCATCGCATTGGGCGCCGGCCGCTCCGACGACTCCGCGCGCAGCGCGCGTTCGAGCACGTCGATCGCGTCGGTGCGTCGTCCGCTCTGCTTCAGCAGATCCGCGAGATAGGTCGATGCGGCGATGCGCGCCGGCACCGACCCCAGCGCGCGGGCGGTCGAAATCGCGCTGCGCAGCCCCTGCTCGGCTCCGTTCAGATCGCCCAGCGCCCATTGCGCGCGCGCCCGGACAATCAGCAGTTCGCCGAGATACACGCGCTCCTGGCGCTCGATGGCCTCATCGAGCGCGCCGGCCAGCAGCGCCTCGCACGCGTCGGGGCGACCCGCGCGCAGCAGCAGTTCGCCGTGCTGCCACGTCTTGAATGAGTAGAACAGCGCCCCGCCGTTGTTCGCCATGTAGTTGTCGTAGCCGTCCAGCAAGGTCGTCTGGGCTTCGTCGAGCGCGCCGCGCGCGCTCAGGAAGCAGGCGCGAAACACCTTGCCCACGCCGCGATAGAACGTGAAGGCCGCCACCTTCGACACCGCGTCGAGTTCGGCGGCCAGCTCGCCAAGCCGGTCGATGTCGTTGAACAGGAACGCGAGCCACGCCGCGCCCTGCAGGTCGAGCACATGGCCCAGCGCGTGGTCGTTGCCATCCGACGTGCGGGCGATCAGTGTTTCCATCGCACGGCGCGCGGTATCGACCGCGCCGATCTGATAACTCGCCAGACCCTCGAAGGTCAGCGCAAGACCGGCGAGATCGAGCCCTTGCACGCCGATGCGACGATCCTTGCGGCCGATCCCGCTCAGGCCGCCGCGCGTGAGACAGGCCAGCGCTTCCTCGCTGTCGCCCAGCCAGAACAGCGTGTTGACCATCGCGACGTGCGCCTCGTCGAGCGTCGCCTGACGGCCGATGCCTTGCGCCTGTTGCAGCAGGTTCTGCGCGGTCGCGCGCGCTTCGGTGAGTTGCAACGTGGTGAGCTGCGTCGTCCAGACGCCGAAGCGCACCGACGCCAGTTCGTTTTCGTCGCACACGCCCTGGCCCGCGGCGAGCGCCGCCATGTAGCACGCGGTCGCTTCGGCGTGCAGCCAGCCGTAGACGCTGCGCAGACACACGCCGAGCATGCGGTACGCCTCGAACTGGAGATGGCGCGTGTCGTCCGGCCCGGTGCTCTTCAGCAACAGGTCGAGACAGCGGCGCAGCAACGGGATCGCCTCCTGGAACTGCGATGCGCCGACCAGCACGTCCGCCTGCGCCAGACAATCGCGCGCCACGCGATGACGTTCCTCACGCGCCTTCTGGCGGCGCTCGATCGTTTTGCGGCTCACCCCCAGCAGCACCGCCGCGGCGCTCTTGTTGTTATGCGTGCGTTCGAGCGCGCGATCGATCAGCAGGTTTTCGGCGGCGGCCAGTTTGTCGTCGCCGTCGAGTTGCAGCAGCATGTCCGCGAGACTCGCGCGCGATGTCTTGTCGACCGTATCGGTTGCGAGAAACGGCGCCAGCATGTCGGCGTCGATCCGGGTGCGCTCGGCCAGCACGCTCAGTTGGCTGATGAGATTGCGCAACTGCCGGATATGACCCGGCCACGCCTGCTGACATAGACAGCGCAGCGCCGCCGGGGTGAATTCGATTGCGCGCGGCTGTTGCGCGGCGAAATGCTCGATCAGCAGAGGGATGTCGTCGGCACGCTGATCGAGGCCCGGCACCGTCAGCACGAAAACGGCGAGCCGGTAATAGAGGTCTTCGCGGAAGCGTCCTTCGCGCACGGCCGTGCGCAAATCGCGGTGCGTCGCGGCCACCACGCGCCCCTCGAAACGCACGCTCGACGACGCGCCGATCGGTCTGAAGCTGCGGGTCTCCAGCGCGCGCAGGAGTTTCGGTTGCAACGCCAACGGCAATTCGCCGATTTCGTCGAGAAACAACGTGCCCTGTCCGACCTGGCGGAGCAATCCGTCGCGATGGTCGACCGCGCCGGTGAACGCGCCTTTCGCATGACCGAACAATTCCGCTTCGACCAGGTGTTCTGGCATTGCCCCGCAATTGACGTCGACGAACGGCTCGTTGCGATTCAGCGCGAGCGCGTGGATGCGCCGCGCGACCAGCTCCTTGCCCGAACCGGTCGGTCCGGTCACCAGCAAGGCGTGATGCGTCGGCGCTACGCGGTCGATCATGCGCACCAGTTGCCTGAATGCGAGCGACGAGCCGATAAACGCCGCGTCGTCCGGAGCATGTGCCGACGCGCGCCGATGCGCTCCGCTCGACGAAGGTTGAGGATCGAACTCCATCATATGACGCGCCCCCGGCACGGCCTCCATCATGATGAAAAACGGTAGGACTTCTCGAATCGCAGAACGAACGGACAACGCAATCTCACAGCCTTATGCATTTCACATAGGGAAAATTGCGTTTTCGCTCATGCAATCTGGATACTTCTACTCGGCGACTTTCAGTGTCCGCCGCGTCATGTCGATCGAATGAAATCGATCTGAACGAAATGACGCCGGCAGTTATATTTTTTATGCTTGTTAATTAGTTTTGCGAAAAGCTCCGTTTCGCAGGCGACATCAGGCCGCGGCAGCACGGTGGTTGAACGTGTTATCGGCATCAGGATCGCTAACCTTAGAGAAGATACACGGATTTTCGCGGGCCGCTCCATTGCTATTTGCACAGACGCTGCTTCGCCGCCATAGCGGCAACAGCCGATGTTCATGCGTATTTATTGTGGTTATCACTCGCGTGCGAACGCATACGTTTGCGCGGCGGATTCGGGCAGGCGAGATGAGTTGAATTGGCGTACGCAATAGTGTGGCTTCAGATAGTGTGGCTTCAATGTGTCGTGCGTGTTTCCTTTCGCTGAGAGGGAAACGGGCTGCGCAATCTACCGTTGCACATCGCACGCTTCGCGCGTGAAATCCCGCCGAGCGAAGCGCTGCTCTAAAAGCTTTCCGTCATCAAAAATTCTTGAACATTTTTTTGCGGCGAGGCATAGAATTCGATCAGTTTCGCAATCCGCGGAAAGGTCGCTGACATCTTGCAAGCCGCTACTGCTGCACCGTTTGTCTGGTTTCTGAGCTTCATCGAGCACGACGCCACACGCAATGGGATCGAATCCCGCGTGCTGCGCGCACTGGCTCCCTTTTCCCTTCTCTCGCCACGGCTTCTGCCGCTGCCTTTCTCCGAGGCCGCAACGCAGCTCGCGTTAGCGGGTCGCGTCGTGCGTCGCTCGAACGCGTCGTGGTCGCCGGCGCCGCAATCTCCGTGGCGGATCGTGCTGGCCATTACCGGCAACCCGCCCCTCTCCCGGCGCCGGGATAGAAATCCCACCACGCCGCTCGACGGCTGACGTCGCTCTACCGCTTGATCGTCCGACCGCTTGACGGCTGATGGCTTGATTGCCGGATTGCCTGATTGCGCTGGCGGTTCATTCGTTTCATTGCAGTGCCCAAGACCTTGCGTCGCACTCGTGCTCCGTCACACGGCGGCAGCAGTGGGTGACGCTCGGCCATTCGAAGTACAACGCTAAAAAGAGTCCAATAACATGCATACGTTTTTATCGATGGGTTTGTTGGTGCCTTTGATCGTCTTGCTGGTCATCGGCGTGATTCTGGTCGCCGGTTTCTGGCTATCCGGGACGGTTCGCTACATTCCGAACGACGCGATCGGCGTGGTCGAGAAGATCTGGAGTACGCAGGGATCGGTGCAGGTCGGCCTGCTCGCACTGAACGGCGAAGCGGGCTTCCAGCCCGACGTGCGCCGCGGTGGATTTCATTTCTTCACGCCGTTCCAGTACCGCGTGCATATCCGGCCGATGGTGTCGGTCACGCAAGGCAAGATCGGCTACGTTTTCGCGCGTGACGGCGTCGATCTGCCGGCGGGGCAAACGCTCGCCGACAATTCCACCGTCGACGATTTCCGCGACGTGCGCGCGTTCCTCGAACATGGCGGCCAGAAGGGTCCGCAACGCAAGGTGCTGCGCGAAGGCACGCACATCCTGAATCCGGCGCTATTCGTCGTGATGACGGAGGACACGACCTATTCGCTGTCGATGGCGCCCGAGGAACGTGCGTACTATGCCCGCATGCGCGACGTGCTCGATGAACGCAGCGCGTTCACGCCGGTCGTGATCAAGGAAGTCACGGGCACGCACGGCTCCGATCAGATCGCCGTCGTCACGGTGCAGGATGGGCCGGGATTGCGTGTCGACGAACTCCTCGCGCCCGATGTCGGCGATCTGCACAACGCCTTCCAGGAACCGGAGAAGTTTCTCGCCGCAGGCGGCCGGCGTGGTCGTCAGGAACGCGTGCTGGTGGAAGGCACTTACTACATCAACCGGCTGTTCGCGACCGTGGAGTTTCTGACCAAGACGATCATTCCGGTCGGCTATGTGGGCGTAGTCGTCTCGTACACCGGGCGTCGCGGCGATGATGTGTCGGGCAACGAATACAGCCACGGCGAACTGGTTAAAACCGGTTGCCGTGGCGTGTGGAGCGAGCCGTTGATGCCAGGCAAGTACGCGTTCAATCCGTACGCCGGCAAGATCGAACTCGTGCCCACGACCAACTTCGTGCTGCTGTGGAAAGCCGGCGAAAGCGGTTCGAACTTCGACTCGAATCTGCGCGAAATCACGTTGATCACCAAGGATGCGTTCGAACCGCAACTGCCGTTGTCGGTGGTCGTGCACATCGACTATCGCAAGGCGCCGCTCGTCGTGCAGCGATTCGGCAACATCGAACAGCTCGTCGAGCAGACGCTGGATCCAATGGTGTCGTCGTACTTCAAGAATGTTTCGCAAACGCGTACGTTCATCGAGTTGATCCAGTCGCGCAGCGAGTTGCAAAGCAATGCGTCGAGCGAGATGCGCGAACGCTTCAAGGCGTATTCGCTTGAATTCGAGGAAGTGTTGATCGGTACGCCGAAGCCGCAAACCGGCGACATGCAGATCGAGAACATCATGGCGCAGTTGCGTGACCGGCAGATCGCGCGCGAACAGGTGGAGACGTTCGCGCAGAAGCAGATTGCCGCCGACAAGCAGCGCGAGTTGAACGAAGCCGAACAGCGCGCGGCGAAGCAGAAGGAGTTGACCGGCTCGCTGGTCGACGTGTCGATCAAGGAGAACCAGGGTTCGGCGGCGGTGAAGGCTGCCGAGAAACGTCGTCAGGAAATCGAGGCGCTCGCGCAGGCCGACAAGTTCAGGCAGGAAATGGAAGGCTCGGGACGCGCATCGGCGATCAAGGCAGTCGGTGAAGCGGAGGCTTCGGCGATCAAGGCGAAGTCCGAGGCACTGCAGGGAGAAGGCGCGGACAAGCAGTTGATGCAGACCGTGATGCTGCGTTTAGCCGAGGCGTTCGAGGTATCGCGTGTGCCGCTGGTGCCGCAGATCCAGCTGGGCGGCGAAGGCGGCGGCAATGCGTTCAATACGCTGATGTCGCTGATGGGTTCGTTGAAGGCGGGGGAACTGGCGGGGTCGCTGACGTCGCCGGGTAAGGGCGGGTAGGTTCTGGCCGCGTTCTGAGGCCATGTTTTCATGGCGCGTAAACGCAGAAACCCCACCGTTGTAGGTGGGGTTTCTGTTTGCTGCAGCGTGCTGCTGGGGAGCCTGACGATTACCTACTTTCACACGGGCAATCCGCACTATCATCGGCGTGGAGTCGTTTCACGGTCCTGTTCGGGATGGGAAGGGGTGGTACCGACTCGCTATGGTCATCAGGCATGACTTGTTGCCGTGGCGCCTTTTGGGGCATCACGACCAATCCGGAAGAAGTAGTTTCTGATGATGTGACATCAGTGGCGGGGGTTGTGTTGTTTTATCTGGCACAACACTGATCTCAACCTGTGTGTGGTCTGCATAAGACCCTGCGCGTAGCGCAGGGTGGGGCATCCATAAGTGCTGAAGCACTAACGGCTGCCGACACACACCTGTTATAGGATCAAGCCTTACGGGCAATTAGTATCAGTTAGCTGAGCACATTACTGCGCTTACACACCTGACCTATCAACGTCCTGGTCTTGAACGACCCTTCAAGGGGCTCGAAGCCCCGGGGATATCTCATCTTAAGGCGAGTTTCCCGCTTAGATGCTTTCAGCGGTTATCTCTTCCGAACATAGCTACCCGGCGATGCCACTGGCGTGACAACCGGTACACCAGAGGTTCGTCCACTCCGGTCCTCTCGTACTAGGAGCAGCCCCCTTCAAATATCCAGCGCCCACGGCAGATAGGGACCAAACTGTCTCACGACGTTTTAAACCCAGCTCACGTACCTCTTTAAATGGCGAACAGCCATACCCTTGGGACCGGCTACAGCCCCAGGATGAGATGAGCCGACATCGAGGTGCCAAACACCGCCGTCGATATGAACTCTTGGGCGGTATCAGCCTGTTATCCCCAGAGTACCTTTTATCCGTTGAGCGATGGCCCTTCCATACAGAACCACCGGATCACTATGACCTGCTTTCGCACCTGCTCGACTTGTCGGTCTCGCAGTTAAGCACGCTTATGCCATTGCACTATCAGCACGATTTCCGACCGTACCTAGCGTACCTTCGTACTCCTCCGTTACACTTTGGGAGGAGACCGCCCCAGTCAAACTGCCTACCATGCACTGTCCCCGATCCGGATTACGGACCAAGGTTAGAACCTCAAACAAGCCAGGGTGGTATTTCAAGGTCGGCTCCACTGAAACTAGCGTTCCAGCTTCAAAGCCTCCCACCTATCCTACACAGACCGGTTCAAAGTCCAATGCAAAGCTACAGTAAAGGTTCATGGGGTCTTTCCGTCTAGCCGCGGGGAGATTGCATCATCACAAACACTTCAACTTCGCTGAGTCTCGGGAGGAGACAGTGTGGCCATCGTTACGCCATTCGTGCAGGTCGGAACTTACCCGACAAGGAATTTCGCTACCTTAGGACCGTTATAGTTACGGCCGCCGTTTACCGGGACTTCAATCAAGAGCTTGCACCCCATCATTTAATCTTCCGGCACCGGGCAGGCGTCACACCCTATACGTCCACTTTCGTGTTTGCAGAGTGCTGTGTTTTTATTAAACAGTCGCAGCCACCAGTTTATTGCAACCCCTTCACCCTCTGCGCGCAGGCGCATCAAGCTACAGGGGCGTACCTTATCCCGAAGTTACGGTACCAATTTGCCGAGTTCCTTCTCCCGAGTTCTCTCAAGCGCCTTAGAATACTCATCTCGCCCACCTGTGTCGGTTTGCGGTACGGTCTTGTTAGACTGAAGCTTAGAGGCTTTTCCTGGAACCACTTCCGATTGCTTCGTGACCTAGATCACTGGCCTCGCACCCTTGAATTCCGCGCCCGGATTTGCCAAAGCGCCTTCTCCAATGCAAGGACCGGGACTTCCAACACCCGGACAACCTTCCGCGATCCGTCCCCCCATCGCATCTAACAATGGTGCAGGAATATTAACCTGCTTCCCATCAGCTACGCATTTCTGCCTCGCCTTAGGGGCCGACTCACCCTACGCCGATGAACGTTGCGTAGGAAACCTTGGGCTTACGGCGAGGGGGCCTTTCACCCCCTTTATCGCTACTCATGTCAGCATTCGCACTTCCGATACCTCCAGCGCACTTTTCAATGCACCTTCGCAGGCTTACGGAACGCTCTCCTACCATGCACATAAATGTGCATCCGCAGCTTCGGTATATGGCTTAGCCCCGTTACATCTTCCGCGCAGGACGACTCGATCAGTGAGCTATTACGCTTTCTTTAAAGGATGGCTGCTTCTAAGCCAACCTCCTGACTGTTTTAGCCTTCCCACTTCGTTTCCCACTTAGCCATATTTGGGGACCTTAGCTGGCGGTCTGGGTTGTTTCCCTCTTGACACCGGACGTTAGCACCCGATGTCTGTCTCCCGTGATTGCACTCTTCGGTATTCGGAGTTTGCTATGGCGTAGTAATCCGCAATGGACCCCACAACCATGACAGTGCTCTACCCCCGAAGGTGATACACGAGGCACTACCTAAATAGTTTTCGGAGAGAACCAGCTATTTCCAGGTTTGTTTAGCCTTTCACCCCTATCCACAGCTCATCCCCTAACTTTTCAACGTTAGTGGGTTCGGACCTCCAGTACGTGTTACCGCACCTTCATCCTGGCCATGGATAGATCACCTGGTTTCGGGTCTACACCCAGCGACTGAATCGCCCTGTTCGGACTCGCTTTCGCTACGCCTGCCCTAATCGGTTAAGCTTGCCACTGAATGTAAGTCGCTGACCCATTATACAAAAGGTACGCCGTCACCCCTTACGAGGCTCCGACTGTTTGTATGCATGCGGTTTCAGGATCTATTTCACTCCCCTCCCGGGGTTCTTTTCGCCTTTCCCTCACGGTACTGGTTCACTATCGGTCGATCACGAGTATTTAGCCTTGGAGGATGGTCCCCCCATCTTCAGACAGGATTTCACGTGTCCCGCCCTACTTTCCGTACACCTAGTTCTTCCTCGCTGTTTTCGTCTACAGGGCTATCACCTGCTATGGCCGCACTTTCCAGAGCGTTCGACTAACAATGAAGATAAAGAGTACAGGCTGGTCCCATTTCGCTCGCCACTACTCTGGGAATCTCGGTTGATTTCTTTTCCTGCGGTTACTTAGATGTTTCAGTTCACCGCGTTCGCTTCGCGTAGCCTATGTATTCAGCTACGGATACTCCATAAGGAGTGGGTTTCCCCATTCGGATATCGGTGGATCAAAGCTCGTTTGCCAGCTCCCCACCGCTTTTCGCAGGCTACCGCGTCCTTCATCGCCTGTGATCGCCAAGGCATCCACCACATGCACTTGTTCGCTTGACCCTATAACGGGTGTGTCTTCGGCGCATTCACTCGGAACACGGCCTTCGCCACATCGTTACAGGTTGAGTATTCGTGTTGCGCCGTATTCCAAGGCAATCTTTCGATCACCTTTTCATACATTGATACAATCACAACCCTGATTCACCTACTCGCACACCCATCTCTAAGTATGCTTTCGTGAATCTCTTTACTACTTCTTCCTGATTGTTAAAGAACGACAGCCGATCGCGTGGTTGCTATAACCACGTCCCGCTCTGACTGGCTCAATCGCCAATGCGAAGTACTCTGCTCTTCACAGAACACTGCGCACTGAGGATTGTCCATCCAGACTGCTGCAATTCACAGCCGATAAGCGTGAGCGCTCAACGTTGAACACGTCAGCTCGAGAAAGGAGGTGATCCAGCCGCACCTTCCGATACGGCTACCTTGTTACGACTTCACCCCAGTCATGAATCCTACCGTGGTGACCGTCCTCCTTGCGGTTAGACTAGCCACTTCTGGTAAAACCCACTCCCATGGTGTGACGGGCGGTGTGTACAAGACCCGGGAACGTATTCACCGCGGCATGCTGATCCGCGATTACTAGCGATTCCAGCTTCACGCACTCGAGTTGCAGAGTGCGATCCGGACTACGATCGGTTTTCTGGGATTGGCTCCACCTCGCGGCTTGGCAACCCTCTGTTCCGACCATTGTATGACGTGTGAAGCCCTACCCATAAGGGCCATGAGGACTTGACGTCATCCCCACCTTCCTCCGGTTTGTCACCGGCAGTCTCCCTGGAGTGCTCTTGCGTAGCAACTAGGGACAAGGGTTGCGCTCGTTGCGGGACTTAACCCAACATCTCACGACACGAGCTGACGACAGCCATGCAGCACCTGTGTTATGGCTCCCTTTCGGGCACCCCCACCTCTCAGCAGGGTTCCATACATGTCAAGGGTAGGTAAGGTTTTTCGCGTTGCATCGAATTAATCCACATCATCCACCGCTTGTGCGGGTCCCCGTCAATTCCTTTGAGTTTTAATCTTGCGACCGTACTCCCCAGGCGGTCAACTTCACGCGTTAGCTACGTTACCAAGTCAATGAAGACCCGACAACTAGTTGACATCGTTTAGGGCGTGGACTACCAGGGTATCTAATCCTGTTTGCTCCCCACGCTTTCGTGCATGAGCGTCAGTATTGGCCCAGGGGGCTGCCTTCGCCATCGGTATTCCTCCACATCTCTACGCATTTCACTGCTACACGTGGAATTCTACCCCCCTCTGCCATACTCTAGCCCGCCAGTCACAAATGCAGTTCCCAGGTTAAGCCCGGGGATTTCACATCTGTCTTAGCGAACCGCCTGCGCACGCTTTACGCCCAGTAATTCCGATTAACGCTTGCACCCTACGTATTACCGCGGCTGCTGGCACGTAGTTAGCCGGTGCTTATTCTTCCGGTACCGTCATCCCACCACCATATTAGGGCGATGGTTTTCTTTCCGGACAAAAGTGCTTTACAACCCGAAGGCCTTCTTCACACACGCGGCATTGCTGGATCAGGGTTTCCCCCATTGTCCAAAATTCCCCACTGCTGCCTCCCGTAGGAGTCTGGGCCGTGTCTCAGTCCCAGTGTGGCTGGTCGTCCTCTCAGACCAGCTACAGATCGTCGCCTTGGTAGGCCTTTACCCCACCAACTAGCTAATCTGCCATCGGCCGCCCCTTGAGCGGGAGGTCCGAAGATCCCCCCCTTTCCTCCACAGAGCGTATGCGGTATTAATCCGGCTTTCGCCGGGCTATCCCCCACTCCAGGACACGTTCCGATGTATTACTCACCCGTTCGCCACTCGCCACCAGGATTGCTCCCGTGCTGCCGTTCGACTTGCATGTGTAAGGCATGCCGCCAGCGTTCAATCTGAGCCAGGATCAAACTCTTCAGTTCAAACCTGTTACTGTTTTTCGGGCTCTTTCGAACCCGGTCGCTCACTCAACGTACTGACGAATTGTTCGATCATCTTTCGACGGTCAAACCTTCCTTTCATTACTGTGTGAGACTTGATACTTTTGCTTTACGCCAGACTCCGAAGAATCCGGCTCGCATTCCGCATCAAGCGCCCACACTTATCGGCTGTTAATTTTTAAAGATCATTTTGCTCAGAAGCTCTGCTTTCTTCGCGTCCGTCATCTAACGGGAGGCGAATTATGCAGAGTGGAATTCCATAGGTCAACCCCTCTTTGCAAAATAATTTTTTCGACGCCTCTCCGCGCTTTTCTCACACGCCTCATTGGAAGCGCCGTTTGCGACTCTCCATCCGCGCGCTTGTACTCGTCGTACTCACGAGCGAGCACTGAAACGGATGCGCCCACTCCGCGGCGAAACCGCCGGCCACGAATGCGATGATCGACAGCACCCGTTTCATGCGTCCTCCACGATGGACAGACTGGCGCCATCGGCAACACCTGCCTCCAGCGAATACGGATCGATACCTTCGAGGCATCCGATATTGGCGCGCCACATCAGCGGATCCTTGCACGTCTGATGAAACGGGTAGATGCCGCAATCAATGGCAAGATCCTTTCAGTCCACGAGTACTCATCAGGCTCTCCGACATTGAATGACGACAGTACTTTAAAACCGTGCGACATCGATGACCGCATCGGCAAATGCCTTCGGTGCTTCCTGCGGAAGATTGTGTCCAATTCCACCGCCGACATTTCGGTGCGAGTACTTTCCCGTGAACTTTTTCGCGTACGCGGAGGGCTCCGGATGTGGAGCGCCATTCGCATCGCCTTCCATCGTGATGGTCGGCACGGCAATGCCCGGTGCCATTGCGAGACGCTTCTCCAGTTCGTCGTATTGCGTTTCGCCTTTGACGAGCCCTAAACGCCAACGGTAGTTGTGAATCACCACGGCAACGTGATCCGGATTGTCGAACGACGCGGCGGAGCGATCGAAGGTTGCATCGTCGAAATTCCATTTCGGCGATGCCGTGTGCCAGATCAGCTTATTGAAGTCGTGACGGTTCGCCTCGTAGCCCGCATAGCCGCGCTCGGTGGCGAAGTAGAACTGGTACCACCACGCGAATTCCGCTTTCGGCGGCAACGGTGCGCGATTCGCTTCCTGGCTGCCGATCAGATAGCCGCTCACGGACACCAACGCCTGGCAGCGCTCCGGCCACAACGCGGCGATGATGTTCGCCGTCCGCGCGCCCCAATCGAAACCGCCGAACACCGCCTTGTCGATTTTCAGCGCATCCATCAGCGCGATGATGTCGACGGCGACGACGGATTGCTGCCCATTGCGCGGCGTATCCGCGGACAGAAAGCGCGTGGTCCCGTAGCCGCGCAGATACGGCACGATCACGCGATAACCGGCCGCCGCCAGCAACGGTGCCACGTCGACGAAGCTGTAGATGTCATACGGCCAGCCATGCAGCAGAATCACCACCGGACCATTCCCCGGGCCCACTTCCGCATACCCCATGCTGAGCGTGCCGATGTCGGCCTGCCTGATCGCACCGAACGAAGCGGTGCTGCGCGACCCCGCCGCCACGCCCGAAGTCTGCGCGTTGGCGATACCGCTCAGGCCGAGTTCGAGCAGGCTGATCCCTGCGAGCGTCGTACCGAGCAAACGCCGGCGGCGGGTGTTGATCTGCTCTGTCATGGCGAAACTCCTTCTCCAGTGATGTGCGTAGCTGATGTCGTGGCATGTCGTTGAACGAGCCCTTGCTGCCGCCGGCTTGTTACGGCGCAGCGCGACTCGATCGGGTGAAGGCAGTTTGCCGATGCCGAGCCGCACTAGCAACAGCAACTAAGTTCACGTATCGTTGCCCGTGGAGCAACACTCGATCGCCCCTATCACCGCCCGAACGGATCACTGGAATGCGCGAAATCAACCAGCAACGCCTGCGGTATTTCCACGAAGTGCTGACGCACGGCACGATTCGCGGCGCCGCGGACAGCCTCAATACATCGCCGTCCGTGATCACGCGGCAGATCAGATTGCTGGAAGACGAACTCGGCTCGACGCTATTCGAACGCCAGGCGCGCGGCGTCAAACCCACCGAGGCGGCGGCGCATCTGCTCGAATTCTGGCGAGGCTATCGCTCGCAGCAGGAAAAGCTCGAAGACCGGTTGCACGCGTTAAGAGGTCTTCAACAGGGGCACGTGCAACTCGCGATCAGCGAGGGCTACGTCGACATGCTGGTCGACGAAGTGTTGACCGCGTTCTGTGCGCAGTACCCGAAACTGGAGATCGGCGTGCAGATGCTGCCCGTCGACGACGTACTCAACGAAGTCGCCGAAAGCCGCGCGCATATCGGCCTTGCCTACAACCCGCCGCCCGATCCGCGCGTCGACTATCGCGCGAGTTCGGCGCAGCCGGTCGTGCTGCTGGTCCGGCCGACGCATCCGCTGGCACTGCGCGGTGGCCCCGCGAGCATCCACGACGTGCTCGACTATCCGCTGGCGTTGATGCCGGCTACCTTCGGCATCGGGCACGCGGCGAGAATGCTGGAATTCGCCGAGAACATCGAAATTCGCGCGACACTCACCACCAATTCGCTGACCGCGCTCAAACGCATCGTCGCGTCGGACGACTTCGTCACCTTGATCGGCGAGTTCGCTGTCTATCGCGAGATCGCGGCGGGCGAACTGACCATCGTGCCGATCGACCATGCGCTGTTTCGCGGCACCCAGGCGCGCGTCCTCGTCAAATCCGGCCGTCCGCTGGTGGCGGCCGCACACGAATTGCTCGAGTGGATTTTGCGGCGCATGAGTATGTTCGCGGGAACCGGCAAGAAACGGCGCGGCTAGGCGCGACTGCTCGAACGCTTCGCCTTGCCCGAACGCAACGCCAACGCCGCCAGCCACTGCACCTTCACCGCGTCGATCAAGGCCCGCACCTTGCGCGATGGGAAACGCGTCGCCGGAAAAATCGCATGAATATTCGCTGGTGCGGTAGCCCAGCCGTCCAGCAGACGCACGAGGCGGCCGGCGGCGACATCGTCGGCGATCGAGAAATCGGTGAGCAGCGCGATGCCGCCGCCCGCGAGCGTCGCGGCGCGCGCCGCCGTCGCCGTGTTGGTCAGGAACGCGTTCGGGTAGCGCAGACTGTCCTTGCGCCCGTCGCGATGCTCGAGCGCTACCGATAACGGCCGCGGCAACGTGGCCACCGCGACGTAAGGCCGGTCGGCGAGCATCGCCAGCTCTGCCGGCTTCGCTGCGCCCGCGCCGAGCGCCGCCGGGCTCGCCACCATCCACTTCACGAACTCGCCGATCTTCACCGCGCGATAGTTCGAATCGGCCAGACGTCCCAGACGAATCGCCACGTCGACACCCTCGCCGACCAGATCCACCAGTTGATCGACACATTGCAGATCGACTTCCAGCTCCGGATGTACGCGGCGCAATTCCACCAGCGCCGGCGCGACGAACTGCAAGCCAAAGTCGATCGGCGCATTCACGCGCAACGTGCCGCGCAACGGCCCCACCTCGCCCGCGATGGCCGACAGACCGTCTTCGGCCGCGCGCAACGCGAGGCAACTGGCGTCATAGAAGGTGCGGCCGGCCTCGGTCACGTTGAGCCGCCGTGTGGTGCGCACCAGCAAACTCGCGCCCACCTCCGCCTCCAGCCGCTGCATGTGCTTGCTGACCATCGTTTTGGCGAGGCCGAGCCGTTCGGCTGCCGCCGTCAGCGAGCCGGCTTCCACCACGGCGACGAAAACCGCCAGCCGGTTGAGATTGACGTCGCGCAGATCGGCCATGATCGATTGTCCATTCAAAGGGGATTATGTTTCGCCCATTATCCCCCTTACGGAACCGCCTCACAGTCACTACTCTTTAACCGTCGCGTCGGAATCATTTCGGTTCGACGCCAAACGTCCTCCACTTTCACCGGATCACGATCATGCCAGTCAACCAGCCCGCCGCCCCCATCCGCCTTCACACGACGCTGCTGTCGGGTCACGGACACCGTGTGCGCCAGTTTCTCGCGATGCTCGACCTGCCGTTCGAAATCGTCCCGATCGACATGAAGGCCGGCGACAACCGCCGCCCCGAATTCCTCGCGCTCAATCCGCTCGGTCAGGTGCCGGTGATCGAGGACGGCGACGTGGTGCTGTCCGATTCGACCGCGATCCTCGTGTATCTGGCGAAGCGCTACGGCGACGCCTCGTGGCTGCCCACCGATCCGTTGGGCGCGGCCGCCGTGCAGCGCTGGCTGTCGCTCGCGTCGGGGCAGATCGCCTACGGCCCGTGCCGCGCGCGGCTCGTGACGGTGTTCGGCGCGCCGCACGATCACGAGGCCGCGAAGACCATCGCGGTCAATCTGTTCGACGTGATCGAAAAGGAATTCGCCGGCAAGCGTTTCGCGGCGGGCGATCACCCGACCATCGCCGATATCGCCGCGCACGCGTATATCGCTCATGCGCCGGAAGGTGGCGTGTCGCTCGAACCGTATCCGAATCTGCGCGCGTGGCTGCGGCGTGTCGAGGCGCTGCCGGGCTTCGTCGCGATGCCCGTGAGCAAGGCCGGTTTGCTGGCCGAGTGATGCAGCACCGCGATCGCTGACTTTTCGAATCGCTTTTTACTTCACGCGTTTTCGACGCCTCATGCGGAGGCATGCCATGTCCGACGTCTACATTCCACTCGCCGATCTCTCCACGCCAGGTTCGCCGTTTCACGCCGGCGAGCTGGCGGTGCAGACGCGCGCAGGCGTCGCGGACTTTGCGAATTCCGCTGGGCGACGCGGCATTCGCACGGAGATGCCGGAGCAGCATCGGCTGTTTTTCGCGGAGCGGCCGTTCATGGTGCTGGGCGGTCTCGATGCCGACGGGCAACCGTGGGCGTCGCTACGCGTCGGCGCACCGGGCTTCGTGTCGACGCCGGACTCGCACACGCTGCGCATGGCCGGCAGCGCGTTGCCCGGCGATCCACTCGAGGGGACGTGGCGCGTGGGCGGGATGATCGGCGGACTTGGCATTCAGCCGGAGACGCGCCGCCGCAATCGCGTGAACGGCGTGATCACGTCGCTCGACGACGAAGCGATCACGCTGCGCGTCAGCCAGAGCTTCGGCAACTGTCCGAAGTACATTCAAAGCCGCACGCCGACCTTCGTGCCGCGCGACGCCGCTAAACCCATCCCGCCGCAAGTCCGCGCGACATCGCTGAGCGACGCGGATCGCGCACTGCTGCGGCAGGCCGATACGTTTTTCATCGCAAGCGCGAACGGTTCGGACGACGCGGGTTTCGCGCGCGGCGTGGACGTGTCGCATCGCGGCGGCATGCCGGGCTTCATTCACGTCGATGCAGACGGCACGCTGACGGTGCCCGATTTCAGCGGCAACCGCTTCTTCAACACGCTGGGCAACCTCGTGCATGATCCGCGCGCGGGTTTGCTGTTCATCGACTTTGCGAGCGGCGATCTGCTGTATATCGCCGCGGATGCGGAGATCGTTTGGGGCGGCGGCGCATTTGCGCACATCGCCGCATTTGCCGGAGCGGAACGGCTGCTGCGTTTTCGGGTGCGAGATGTGCGGCGCAGCGCGCGTGTGTTGCCGTTTCGTTGGTCGACAGTGGAATACGCATCGCAGTTTGCCGCGCAAAGCGCAGCGCGTGCAACGCCAGTTGAGTTGTCAGCTGAGTTGACAGTGGCTAAAGAAAGTACCGCGAACGAATGGCGCGCTTTCAACGTGGTCGATGTCCGCGACGAGACGCCCGCCATTCGCTCGTTCTATCTGCAAGCCGCGGACGGTCGCGCGCTGCCGCCCTTCGAGCCCGGTCAATATCTGCCGATCCGTCTTCCCGTGAAGGACGGCGAGCCGCCATTGGTGCGCACTTATACGCTCTCGGCCGCGGGCGACGGTTCGCGCTACCGGATCTCCGTGAAGCGCGAAGGCATTGCATCGACATGGTTGCACGCGCACGCAACGACCGGCACCCAGCTTCACGCGCGTACGCCACGCGGCGCATTCACATTCGACGCGGCGAGTACTCGCCCAGCGGTGTTGTTATCGGCGGGCATCGGCATCACGCCGATGATCGCGATACTGGATACGTTGATCGCAGCGAATAGCACGCGGCCGGTGCATTTCATTCATGGCGCGCGCAGTTCGCAGGACCGGCCATTCACCGGGGCATTGCAACGGATCGCGTCGTTGCATCCCCATGTCGCGGTGCATTTGTTGAACAGCGCCGCCGATCCGCTGCAAACCGGACAGGACGGCTCGCGACACGGGCGCGTCGATATCGCGGCATTAAAGCGGCTTCTTCCATTCGACGACTACGACTTCTATCTGTGCGGCCCCGCCGCCTTCATGCGCGACCTGTACGAAGGCTTGCGCGCGCTGAACGTGCTCGACGAACGCATTCGCTTCGAAGCATTCGGCCCGGCGAGCGTAAAGCGCACGCCGACGCCAGTTTCCGCCTCGACGCCCGCGGCCGGAACAGCGACGCAAGCTGCGCCTCAAACCGCTGAAGTCATCTTCGCGCGTTCCCAGCGCACGGTGCGCTGGTCCGCGCAGGACGGCACCTTGCTGGAATTAGCCGAAGCCCAGGGCATACCGGTCGAATCGAGTTGCCGGATCGGCGAGTGCGGCACCTGTTCGACGCGGTTACAAAAGGGACGCGTCGCTTATCAGGGCGAAGTGGCGGCGGATATCGAACCGGGCTGCGCGTTGTTATGCGTCGGCAGGCCGGATACGGAGAATAAGGCGGGCAGTGAGGCGGTCGTACTCGACCTGTAGCGCAACCACGCCATTCAGGCCATTCAGGCCATTTCCTGAGAGTGGATGTAGCGACACCCAGGCTTCGCCGCGATAACGGCATCGATCAGCGCGGCGGCGATCGCATCGGCGGAGTTGATACGGAGTTTCTTCGGCAGGACTGGCGCCAATACGCGGAATAAGGTCAGCGCCGCGCCCTCCATGGTTCTCGCTTCATTCCGCTCACCGCCGATAAGGCTGGGCCGGCAAATGGAAAGAGACTGGAACCCGATTTCACGGATGCCCTTCTCCACCTCGCCTTTGGTTCTGTAATAGAAGCTCATCGACTCAGCGGATGCTCCCATCGCCGTCACGATCGCAAACGTGTTCACGCCGGCGGAATGCGCGGCGCCGGCAAATATAAGAGGGAGTTCGTAGTCGACCTGACGGAACGCTTCTTTCGAACCTGCTTTCGCCTGCGTCGTTCCCAATGCACAGATGACCGCATCCGGTTCGTACGACATCGACGCAGTGACCAACGTCTCCAGTCCCGATGCAACCGGATTCACCAATCCGTCTCGCGGCGGCAGCGGTCGACGTGTCGGCGCAATGACTTCGGAAAAAACGTTGCCGGAGAGCGCGAGCGCCAGTGTCCGGCTTCCCACCAACCCCGTGGCGCCGAGTAGTAGCAGTTTCATCGTCACGCTCTCCTGGTTCGCTTATTGTTTGATGCCTTCGAAATTGATCGTCACGTGCACATCGTCGCCCACGTAGGGGACATAGGCTTTCATGCCGAAGTCCGAACGCTTGATCGTGGTGGTGGCCGTAAAGCCTGCCTTATAGACGTTCGTGCCGGTCGTATCCTGGGCCATCCGGTTCAATGTCGTCTTCAATACCAGATGTTTCGTGACGCCAAGCAAGGTGAAGTCGCCTTCGATGTCCGCCGTTTTCGCCCCGGTCTTCCTGACGTGGGTACTGGTGAACGTCATGGTCGGAAACTGCGCGACGTTGAAGAACATCGGCCCTTGCAACGCCGTGTCGCGCGCGGCAAAACCGGTATCGACGCTATCGGCCGCCATCGTCACCGAGACTGTACTGTTTTCCAACCTAGCCGTGTCGAGAATCAATGTGCCCTTCAGGTCGTGAACCGAGCCGGTGATCGTCGAGAAACCAAGGTGATCGATGGTGAAGATCGTCTGCGTATGAGCGGGGTCCAATGCATAGGTATCGGCCGCGAATGCGCCATTGAGCGACGCAGCCGCGATCAGGCCGGCCGCAACAAGCAACGTCGTAAAAAGCTTCATGGATTAGTTTTTCCGTTTGAATCTGAAAGAGACAGGCAGCGGTCCGGACGTCGAATGTCCTTGCCGATCACTGCCTTAAGATGATTGCCGGCCGCCTTGCGCGGCGTTCGATACCGCTTCCCATGTGTCCCAATTGCCGAGCCGCGCCGCGTAGGTCGCGCGGATCTTCGCGAGCGTCGCCGACCCTAGCGCGAGACGAAGCGGCGGCTGATCGGCGTCCACGGCTTCGAGGATCGCCGCAGCGGTCGCCTTGGGGTCGCCGACATCCTCCGGTTTGAACGACGCGCGTATGGCCTGACGGATCGGGTCGTACGCCGGCATGGCGAGCGGGCTTCGCACGGACGCATTGAACCCGGTGGCGAATTGCCCCGGTTCGACGATCGTGACCTTGATGCCGAAGCCCGCCACTTCGCCCGCCAGCGCTTCCGACATCGCCTCGATGACGAACTTGCTCGCGGTGTAACTGCCACCGGTCGGAAACCCGATCACGCCGCCAATGCTCGACACGGTCAGCACGTGACCGCTACCTTGCGCGCGCAGGATGGGCAGCGCGGCCTGAACGACCGACAGCGTGCCGAACACGTTGGTGTCGAAGTTGGCTTTGACCTGCTCGTGTTCCAACTCCTCGATCGCGCCCATGTAGCCGTAGCCGGCGTTGCACACGATCACGTCCAGATGCCTGAAATGCGCATGCGCCCGGCCGACGGCGTCGAACACCGCGTCGCGATCCGTCACGTCGAGCGGCAGGACCAGCAATGAATCACCGTATGCCTCGACGAGTTCGTCGAGCGACGCGGGGTTCCGCACCGCGGCCGCGACCTGATCGCCGCGTTTCAGCGCGGCCTCCGTCCAGACGCGGCCGAATCCACGGGATGCACCCGTGACGAACCACACTTTCGATAAAGCCATGTTGGGCCTCCTTTAAATTGCACCGAGTGCACTTTATGCACTGAGTGCAAACTTGTCAAGAAACCCATCGGTCGTCAGAATGCCCACAATGAAAAGCAAAGAGAAAATTCCTGGCGATCTACGCGAGCGCAAACGCCGTCTGACGTTCGAGTTGATCACCCAAACCGCCCTCAGGCTGTTCAAGGAGAACGGCTACGAGGAGACCACGCTCGACGCGATCGCAGCGGAATCGGGGATCTCGCGGCGGACGTTCTTCCATCATTTGAAGTCGAAGGAAGACGTTTTGCTGGCGCACGAGAGCGGCGAGTTTCCGCACGCGCTGCGCCCGACCTTCCTCGCGCAGTCGCCGGATCAATCGCCGCTCGAGGCGGCGAGAAAAACGTTCCTGACGCTTGCCCCGCTTTACGACACCGACGAATCGCTGATCGCGGACCAGATTCTTCGGTCGATCGACGCGCTGCGGCTACGCAAGGACGCACTTTTCGTTCAGTTGGAAGAGGTGCTGGCGGAGGCGATGTACGAACTGTGGCCGGACCCGGTGCGCCGGCCTGCGCTACGGCTGGACGCGATGATGGCCATGGGCACGCTGCGGTTCGCCAAGGAGAACTGGCGGCAGGAAGACGGCGCGCGGCCGCTGACGTTTTATATCGACGAGGCATTCGACCTGCTCGAGGCCCGGTCGACGCGTTGACGCTTCGCCGCGAAATCGACCGTGCACGCTGTCGATTTCGCTCACCATCATTCGTCGTAGTCGGTAGAGGCGCCTTGGCCTCGCAACACGATCATCTTCGAAGGAGACATCACATGCGCGTCATGGTTATGGTGAAGGCAACCCCCGAGTCCGAAGCTGGACAAATGCCGGGCACGGAGCTCATCGCGGCGATGGGCAAATATAACGAGGAGCTGGTGAAGGCCGGCATCATGCAGGGCGGCGATGGACTGAAGCCCAGCTCGGCAGGGGTACGCGTTCAGTTTTCCGGGAAAACGCGGACTGTCGTCGACGGGCCGTTCGCGGACACCAAGGAACTGATCGCCGGATATTGGCTCTGGCAGGTTCAGTCGATGGATGAAGCGATCGAATGGGTCAAGCGCTGCCCGAATCCGATGGTCAGCGATTCGGAGATCGAGATTCGGCCTTTCTTCGAACCCGCGGATTTCGGCGAGGCGTTGACGCCAGAATTGCAGGAAGAAGAAAAGCGCTTGAGGCAGCAGATTGACGGACAGATGCGCTGAAGACGCTGAGGGGTGTTGCGCGCGTCAAACGCGCGCGGCTTCCTCGGCGGTTTCGGGCGTCAAGGTCGGCAAGCGTGATCGATTCGCCTGCCACGCCGCGCTGTATTCCATGATGCGCGCGGTTTCGCTGGCAACGCGCTCGCCGAGAAAACGTTGCAGCAAATACAGCGTGGTGTCGATGCCGAGCGTGACGCCGCCACCGGTCACGACGCTGCCGGCATCGACAGTCAGCGCGGCCGTTGCATCGACGCCGTAACGGTCGCGCAACGTGTCGAGCGGACTGGTTTCGGGCGGCACGACTTCGAATTTGGTCGTCGCCGTTCTACCGTCCAGCACGCCGGCCGCACCGAGGATCATCGCGCCGGTACATACGCTGGCGATCACCTCTCCATTCTCCATTCGCTCGCGCAGGAACGCATGCATCGCCGCGTTGCGGGTCTGCGTCTCCCAACCCGGACCGCCCGTCACGATGATCACGTCGGCGGCCGGCGCCTCGTCGAACGAATGATCGACGAGCACCTGCAGGCCGTTCTGCAACGTGACCGAACCGCCATGTTGCGCGACCGTGAAGTAGTCGAGCTGGTCGGTAACACGCCTGGCCATCGACAGCACGCCGACAACCGCGAGGTCGATCGGTTCGACCGCGTCATACAGCACCACTGCAATTTTCATCCTGTCTCTCCTGATGGGCAAACCTGCCGCATCGACGCGTACGGTGCGCTACCGGCCGACGATTTCCGTCAGTCGTCGTCGTCCCCGGCCGCGCCCTGCATGACGACCATCGCCTGAGCTTCGCCACCGATGCTGTGCCCGCGATGCGGCAGGCTCGAATCGAAATAAATGCTATCGCCGTCTTCGAGCGTGTAGCTGCGCGTGACGCCGTTCAGCACGACCTCGAACGCCACTCGCCCGGACAGCACGTAAATGAATTCCTCGCCGGAATGCTGAAAAAACTGATCGACGTCGACCGACTCCGGGAACGTGAAGACGAACGGATCCATCAGTTTGTCCGCGCGCTTGTGCGCGAGGCTCACATAGTCATATCCGAATGCGGATGCCCCACGCGCCACCGGTTTGCGCTCCCACTTGTGCACGACCGATACCTTCGATTCGTCGAGCCGCGCCGACGCGCTCGACACGTCGTCGAGAAAAAAGTAGCTCAACGATTGTCCGAGTGCGCGGGCGATGCGCGCGAGTGAAGCGATGGGCGGCGCCTTGCCGCCGTTCTCGATACGCGACAGATATCCCTTCGTGAAACCCGACAGATTCGCGAGCGCGTCGAGCGTCAGTCCCTGCTCGACGCGCAGCGCTTTGAGGCGGCGGCAAACGGCTTCCTCGTCTTCGTTCGACATCTCGTCGAATTCGGGCGCCGGGTGTTCGCGTAATGCAGCTTGTTTCTTGGCCATGATCCAGTGGTGTCTCCAAAATCAACAGAGACGAACCCGTCGCCCGGCGTCAGCCAGCCAGGTCGCGGTGTTCGCGACCCAATTGTAACACTCGCAGGAAACTCACCGCCCAGCGGCACCCCTTTCGTTTCCTGTTAGTACGCCTTGTCCTCGAAGCCGGCGACGGCGTTGAAGAACGTGTTCGGCTTCCGGTACACGGCGAGCAGCAGGCAGCCCTCATCCGAATGCGTTTCGTGCAGCGATCCGGGGACGCGATAAACGAATTCCCCCGCGCGGCAGATACCGTCGTGATCGTAGAACGAGCCTTCCAGCACATAGCTCTGCTCGATTTCCGGATGACGATGGAACGGCAGCGTCGCGCCCGGTTCCCATTTGAGCAACACCGTCATCTCACCGGCGTCGTCGTTGCGGTACAGCACCTTCATCCAGATCTTGTCGAACTGCGATTTCTGCCATTCGATCTTTTTCGGGTCCACGTAGATCGAGCCGCCTTGCGTGGGCTCGAGCTTGCCTTGCAGCCGCTGGTTGAAATGGCGGGCGGCAGTGGTGTCCTGCGCGGTTTCGGTCGCTTGCATGGTGTGCTCCTCGTTGAATTTCGGGCGATCTCGCGGCGTGTCGCGAGACTGTGAACACTGTAGGACGAAGTTTCCTGACTACCCATCAGTGTTTACGATATGGAAACTTAATTTGTTTTTTGTTTTTTGTCCAGCCTATATTGGTTCTGCATTGGGAAACATCGACCGACCAGCCGACCGCGCGGATTTCACGCGCTCACTCAAGGAGAAACCACATGGCACTGACAGGCGCAGACCGGCTGGACGCACTTCCGGCTGAGATGGGACAACGAAGCGATTCGGAGCAGCTGCGAATGCGAACGATCATGCTGTCCAGCGTGATCGGCACGACCGTGGAGTGGTACGACTTTCTGCTTTACGGCACCGCAGCGGCGCTGATCTTCAACAAGCTGTTTTTTCCGGCGTTCGATCCGCTGGTCGGCACGATCGCGGCGCTCGCGTCGTTCGCGGCGGGTTTCATCGCGCGGCCGCTGGGCGGTGCGATTTTCGGCCATTTCGGCGACAAGCTCGGCCGCAAGACCATGCTGGTCGTCACGATGTTCCTGATGGGCGGCGCTACCTTCCTGGTCGGCGTGTTGCCGACCTACCAGCGGATCGGCATCTGGGCGCCGATCGCGCTGGTGCTCCTGCGCATCGTGCAGGGTATCGGTCTGGGCGGCGAATGGGGCGGCGCGGCGCTGATGGTGATCGAGCACTCGCCGCGCAATAAACGCGGCTGGTATGGCGGAATCGTGCAGATCGGTTTTCCGCTCGGCATCGTGTTGTCGACGGCGGCGTTCGCGCTGGCGAGTTTACTACCAGAAAACCAGTTCCTAAGCTGGGGTTGGCGCGTTCCGTTCATGATCAGCATCGTGCTGGTGATGGTCGGTCTGGTGATCCGCCTACGGGTGACCGAATCGCCGGAATTCCTGCGCGCGATGAAGCGGGAACCCGAAGTCGCGATACCGCTCTTCGAGGTACTGCGCTCGTACAAGCGCAGCCTGTTCATCTCGATCGGCCTGAAGATCTCCGAAGTCGCCTGGGTGTATCTGCTGTCCGTGTTCGTCGTGATGTACGGCACGCAGGTCGCCGGCGTGCCGCGCACGGTGATGCTGAACGGTCTGTTGATTGCAGCGGCAATCGAATTCGTCACCGTACCGCTGGCAGGCCACCTGTCCGACAGGATCGGCCGGCGGCCGCTGTACTTCTTCGGCGCGTTCTGCACGATCGTCGCCTCGTTCCCGATGTTCTGGCTGGTGCAGACCGGCAATCACATGCTCATCGTCGCGACCATGGCGGTATGCATGAGCCTCGGTCACGCGACGCTGTTCGGACCGCAGGCCGCCTTCGTCCCCGAGTTGTTCGGAACGCGTGTGCGCTACAGCGGCGCATCGCTGGGCGTGCAGATTGCCGCGGCGCTGGGCGGTGGACTCACGCCGATGGCGGCGACCTGGCTGTTTGCCACCACGAAACATATCGAGTCGGTCGCCGCGCTGATCAGCGTGCTGGGTGTCATCACGCTGATCGCAACGTGGTTCGCGCGTGAGACGTATCGCGAAGATCTGTCCGATTCGAAATGACCGGGCGCGCGGGATCGTGCGTCGCGGCGGCGATCTCGTGGAGTGAACTGGAATCGCGGGCACGCCGCGTCGCGCTCGCCTGAGGAGGTGTTATGTCCTGTGTTGTCACCGATCGATGTATTCGTTGCCGCTACGGCGATTGCGTCACGGCGTGCCCCGTCAACGCGTTTCACGTGGGCCCCGAGTTTCTGGTGATCGACCCGAAACGGTGTATCAATTGCACAACCTGCGTGGTCGTCTGCCCAATCGGCGCAATCGTGCCCGACTACGAGTTGACCGATGAGCAACGGCCGTTCGCGGCCCTGAACGCGAAGCTCGCGCAGTTGTATCCTCGCGCGAATGGACCGGTTGAACCCTTGCCCGATGCAGACCAGTGGGCAATGGAATCCGATAAGGCTGCGTTGTTGCGCTGAGTCGAGCGCAAGCCGGGAGTAAGCGGTCGTTTGACGCGACGAAAAACCCGGCGTGCGCCGAAAGATTACTGACGTGGAGAAAAACATGGACTTACGAGCAAAGGAGTACTTCGACGAGCGTGCTACACAAGAGATGAAGGCACATCTCAAGCCGAAGCAACGCACCATTCAGGAGAAACTGGCCTACGCATGCCGGATTCTGGCCATGACCGGACAGGAAGCGGGACTAGCCGGTCAGATCAGCGCCCGCTCCAGCCGCGACGGCGCGTACTGGACCCTTCGCTTCGGCCTGGGTTTCGACGAAGCGACGCCCGATGACTTCATCGAAGTCGACCGCGACCTCAATACGCTTTCAGGTTCGGGCATGGCTAACCCGGCCACCCGCTTCCATCTCTGGGTCTATGAAGCACGCCCCGATCGCCATAGCCTCGTCCACACGCATCCGCCCTATGTGTCCGCCCTGGTTGCCGCGAAACAGCCATTGATCGTGTCGCAGATGGACATGACGCCCTTTCACAACGATTGCGCTTTTCTCGCCGACTGGCCAGGCGTGCCGATCGCGGACCAGGAAGGCGTCATCATCTCCGAAGCACTCGGCCAGAAACGCTCGATTTTATTGGCGCATCACGGCTTGCTGACGGCCGGCGATGGTGTCGAGGAAGCGACCTACCTCGCGGTCTATCTGGAGCGCGCGGCACGCATGCAGATACGCGCGCGGGTCTTCGGACCGCTCACGCCCCTTTCCGATGAACTCGCGAGCGAGGCTCACGACTACCTGCTCAAACCGTCGATCGTCAAAGGGACATTCGACTACTGGTGTCGGCAGGCGGACCAGGGCATAAAGAATCTGGCCGGATAGCGCGCAATTAGCAGGACATGCGCTTTCCCGCGCATGGCTGAATCGGTGACCGCATGAAAGACGCCGTCGGTTACTTGAACGGCGCCTTCTCAGGTTCAGCCGCATATTTATCGCGAATCGCATTCACGCAAGTGGTGAAGCGCGTGCGAAAGCCGACCGGGTCAACGCTCGGCGGCCTGAGGCCGTCCGACGTCACATTCAAACCATCCGAGGTGCGCGTCGCGTCGAAATCGAAGGAATCGCCCGGCTCGTCTTCGAGAATCACCGTCTGACGAACGTCCTGGCCCTGTGCGCGAATAATGGCCTGACAGGCCTGACGCAAGCGGCCCGTCGTGTGCGAATTGCTGCTGCCCAACGGCGCGTTGTCAGGCACCGCGCCGTACATTCGCATCGACTGGAATTGCGGCGGCATGTTGGCGGTGACGAAAGCGATGTCGGCGTCCGACATGCTGTCGCTGCAACCGCTCAATGCGCCGGCGCTGGTGGCCAACAGAATGCTGACAACAGCGCGTCGATGACTCGAAAAGGTGTGGCGTAGCATGGTCGGTCCGGGAAGTCGTTGTAGGTTTTATCGCGACTCGCGCGGTGGCCGGAATTCCGATGTGGCGTGCCCGGAAAGTGTACGGCTTCACTGCGCTGATTGCGGACGTAAGGATAGCCGATCGCATCGGTACTCAGCCAGCTATCCACGTCAACGAAACCTCGCTTCCCTGGAGAAGTCGAGGCAATGCTCGAATGCATCATCTGCATTGCCCCAACTTCTCTCCCGCCACGCAATTGTCTTCAGCTCACTCCACGCACGCAGGACGACGCTTGGCCCAAGGCGCGGCCCGTTCGAGTTGCGCGACGTTCGGCACGGCGCCGTCGTTCATGTTCGAACCTGGCCGACTCAGTGTCACGTTCCGCGACGCGGACACCTTGGCAAGCAGTTAGAACTGTTCGGAAAAATTTCCGGTGACTGTGCATGTCTCTCGAACATGACACCCGGTTTAATTTGCAAAAGGCGAGGCCTTCCCGCATTCAAGTGATCGAACTGTCATTGCGAGGTCGATAGAAAACCATGGCATGGAAAGAAGAAAGCCTGTCCGTCACCACGGACATCGATAAATTCGATTTCGCGGCAATTCACCAATACCTCAGCGAAGTCGCGTACTGGTCCAGGGGCATCGCCAGAGAGAAAGTCGAAAGGGCCGCCCGGAACTCGCTGGCATTCGGTCTTTTCCATGAAGCAGAACAGATTGGTTTCGCGCGAGTCATCACGGACGCGACGACATTCGCCTACCTGTCCGACGTATTCATTTTCCCCGACTGGCAAGGCCTGGGGCTCGGGCAGTGGTTGATGAAGTGCGTACTCGCCCATCCGGACCTTCAGGGCCTGCGCCGAATCATGCTGCTCACCGCCGATGCGCATGGCCTCTACGAGAAATTCGGCTTCACGAGTCCGGCCAATCCGGACATGGTGATGGAAATAAAGAACCTCGACGCGTTCAGGTGAGCGCCACTCATCCATCATCAAATTTTTATCCTTTGTCGCGGCGTGGCATTCCTGACACCATCGAATGGATAAACGCCGACCGGTATCGCATTCCGAAGCCGGTGACGGCGTGGCCATGGAGACGCATATGGACGTAGGCTTTATCGGCATCGGCGTCATGGGGCAGCCCATGGCACTCAACCTGCTCCGCGCGGGTACGCCACTGACAATATGGAACCGCTCGCCGGACAGAATCGAGCCACTGCGCGCCGCCGGCGCCAACGTGGCAGCGAGTCCCGCCGAGGTATTCGAACGCACGTCCACGGTGATTCTGATGCTGGCGCACGACGATGCCATCGATGCGGTCTTGGGACGCGGAACGCCGCAATTCGAAACCAACGTCGCGCGGCACACGATTCTTCATATGGGAACGACTTCGCCGGAGTACTCGCGCGCGCTCGCGGCCGACATTCGTGCGGCCGGCGGCGCTTATGTCGAGGCGCCCGTGTCGGGATCGCGCAAACCCGCCGAGGCGGGCGAACTCGTGGCGATGCTCGCGGGCGACGCCGACACGGTCGAATCGATACGCGCGCTATTGAAACCCATTTGCCGCGAGACCATTGTGTGCGGCCCCGTGCCGAATGCGCTGCTGATGAAACTGGCGGTCAATATCTTTCTGATTACCACCGTGACGGGCCTGGCCGAAGCGGCGCATTTCGCCAATCATCATGGTCTGGATATGACGCAATTCCGCGCGGTCGTCGATGCCGGGCAAATGGCGAGTAGCATCTCCCGCGTGAAGTCGCTCAAGCTGGTGACACGCGATTTCGACGTGCAGGCATCGATCACCGATGTGCTGAAGAACAATCGCCTCATTGCCGAAGCGGCGAGAGAAGCGAGCGTCGCATCGCCGTTGCTCGACGTGTGTTACGCGCTATTTTCGGAAACGCATGCGATGGGACACGACAAGGACGACATGATCGCCGTGGTGCGTGCGCTCGAAGCTCGTACGGCCTCGCAGGTTTGACCCGGCGGAAGTGGTTCAATCACCAACCGCGAACGGAATGGCAAGCGGATGCGCCGCTTGCCGTTCCATGGCCTCTAACGGGCAGCCAGCAGGATCGCATCTTCCAGACGATCATTGCCCCAGAACATTTCTTCGCCGACAAAAAACGTGGGCGCGCCGAAAATACCACGCCGCACGGCCTCTTCGGTTTGCGCGCGCATCGCCAGTTTGTTCTGCTCCGTCTGTGCGGCGGCGATGATCTCGTCCGCTGGCAAACCGAGATCGATTAACACCGTGCTGACGACATCAGCATCATCAACTTCGCGATCGTCGACGAAATTGAGCTGCATGATCCGCTTGCAAAACGCGCCGCCCCACGACTGTTGCGCGCCGAACAGTGCAACTCGCATGGGAAGCAACGAGCGCCGCGGAAACTGGCTGGGTTGAGTCCAGGGCAATTGATATTTTTCGCATTGACGCACCATGTCGCGCCACACGTAGGCGCCCTTCTCTTTCTGCAGGACAAAGGGCGACGTCTCCCAACCGAACGATTTAAAGATCGCACCGAGTAGAAAGGGACGCCATGCCACCGTAATACCGTCGCGCTGTGCGAGTTCTTCGATCCGCATCATGCTCAGGTAGCTATAGTTGCTGCCGAAATCGAACCAGAATTCGATCATGCGGCGTGGTGTGAGATCAGGCTGAGTCATATCTTCTCCGCATTCGATCAATCGTAAATGACGAGACAGCGCGCTTCGATGCTTTCCCTCGGCGGCAAACCTGCCGGCGCATCGGGGTTATCGAATGCGGCATGCGGCGTGAAACGCGCGACGCCGCTCACACGCGAGTCGTATTGCTTGAATACCAGCGCCTCGTGCCGATCCATCGCCGAGAACCAGTACCAATGGTGATGCGGCGAATGCGTCGCCAGAAAGATCTCGCCGACGCGTCGTGGGTAGCGCACCTCGGCATTGACCAGATCGGCGGAATCGATCGTTCTGGCATCGCATACGGCAAGCGGCGTATCGAGCACCGGCGCCTTGATCGACCGCCAGATGTTGATGATCGCATACCGCTGTCCGCGCAGCGCTTGCGCTTCATCGCCGAGCACTAACGCAAGCCTTTTGCGGCCGGAGTCTTCCGTGTAGTCGTTATGCACGCGTCCATTCGCCGACGCGGGCATGCCTTTCTCCGGCCGGCCGAAACCCAGCGGTCCACGGCTCGGCTCGCGACAGCGCACCAGATGATCGAAGACATATGCGCGGCTCGCACCCGTTGCGAGTAACGCGAGTTCTTTGAGTTCAGGGTAATAAAACTCGGCGACGGTCTCGCTATTCTTGAAGTCGCGGACACTCGACGGCGCGTCCCAAAGCTCAAACCCTTCTACCTGCACCGAGTGGCGCGCGGATGCGAATCGTCCGTCGCGAATCGGCACAACGCGATCGTCGTGCTGATAGTTTTCCCAAGCCTCGCCCGCAGGCGGTTGATACGCGTAGTTATACGGACGTTCGCAAGTAGGATGCAAATAGCCGAGCGTTGCCTGCACCGATGGCATGGGCGAACGAGCTGGCGAAAAGCCATTCGTCAGAACGGCTTTCATCAGGTTGCCTGGATTCGCTTCGGCTAACGGACAGCGTGGCGCGAGCGCTTCGTTTGAAATGGGATCGACGTTCATTGACAGACTCCATGACGCCAACTCGAATCGAGCCGGCCATGCTGTCATTGAATCCCGCGAGGCGGTCTGGCTCAAGCGCAAATTGCGTTCGGTTCGCATGCACCGGCGGAATGTGAAAACCCGCGGCGTACGCGTCCTACGGCCTCGCCTCCCTCACAATCCACTCCATCACCGCGCGCACATCGGCCCGCGGTGAAGCCTCGGCGCCCATCAACCAGTAAGCGTAGTTATTCAAAGGCCCGGACTCCGGCGCGTCGAGTAGCGCGAGGCGTCGATCCGCGATCATCGGTTTGATCAATTCGAGCCGTCCGAGCGCAATGCCTTGCCCCGCCATGGCCGATTGCACAACCTGGTCGTATTGGTTGAAGCGCAGCAGCGCCTTGGGTTTGACATCGCGCCAGCCGACACTATTGAACCAGTCTTCCCAATGCAGCCACGGGCGGCCAGGTTCGTCGAATTCGAGCAGGACCTGTCCGGCTAGATCCTGCGGCGACAAAACCTGTTTGATACCCAGCGCGGGATGCGCGACTGGCCCAATGGTTTCATGAAATAAAAGAACCGCGCTGTCGTCGACAGCCGAAGAAGGACAATAGCGGATCACCAGGTCGATACCGTCGCCGGCGAGATCCAGCACGCGATTGTTCGCGGCGACGCGCAGATCGATGCCGGGATTCAACTCCTGAAAACGCCCGAGACGCGGCAACACCCAGAGTCCCGTCACGCCGATGCTCGCGCTCAGCGTAACCGGCGAACGGCTCTGCGCGACGCGTCGCACCGTGCCGACGGCGTCCTGCAATTGTTGAAGCGCGCTGCTGGCGCTGCGGAAAAAGCGCTCGCCTTCAGGCGTAAACGCGATCGCGCGATGGCCCCGCGTCAGCAGCTTGACGCCGAGGCGCTCCTCCAGGGCTTTAACTTGCCGGCTCAGCGCCGACTGGGTCAAACACAGATCTTCGGCGGCGAGTGTGATGCTCATGCGCCGCCCCACCGCCACGAAGCCGCGCATGGGCTCCATCATGGAAGCGAGAAAAAGAAGCGAGTCCGACATGCCGAGTCTCGTGGAGGAGCAGGAAATAGCTTCCTATCCTACCGGCTTTACGCCGCGTGCACCGACATCGTCGCTACCCGGAATCGCTCGCGGATGAATGGAACGATCAGCGTCCGTGCGTCGTTTCGATTCCGGCCAGAATAAGATCGATGCCGGTCAGAAAGTCACCGCGATCGTCGTGACTCCGTAATCGGCCCGCTACACTGCGAGTAAAAGGAAACTCGTCCGCATCGAGCTCGGACCACATCGTCGCCACTTCATTCAGGAAGCGCGTTCTGTCTGCATCCAGCTCGCGCGCAACGTGTGCATTCGCCGCGTTCTGCCCGCTCACGCCGAGGATGTAACTCAATAGCGCCGACACTGCGCCCCACTCCGCTTTTTTCGGCACGCCCAACGCACGAACCTGTTGGCCAATGCACTCGAAAATACGCACCGTGGGCAACTGTCCCGGCGCACGCGTCAGCGCTGCACCGACCCAAGGGTGCGCGTCGATCGCATCGAACATACCGAGCGCGAGTGCGCGGATCGCGGTTTTCGGCGACGCGTCGAGCGCGGCTGCATTCGATGTCGCGTCCACCGTCCCGGCAATCACGGCATCGCAAGCGGCCGTGAGTAGATCGCTCTTGTTGTCGACGTACCAGTAAATCGCCCCCGCGCCGGTGGCAAGCCGCTCGGACAGCGCGCGAAACGTCAGGCCGCTCTCGCCGCCGTTGTCGAGCAACGCGATCGACGCCTCGATAATCTGATCCCGCGAGAGCGACTCCTCCCGCCGTTGAGTACCACGCGATTTTTTGACCATGTTGCTGCTTGACGTCGATGGAATGTTGTTCCATATTATCATGGAATGACGTTCCATTCATAAGGAAGAGCAATGCATACGCCTATTGCAATCATCGGTGCGGGTCTTGGCGGATTGATGCTGGCCCGGGTGCTTCACGTGCACGGTATTGCCGCGACGGTTTATGAAGCGGATGCGTCGGCTCACGCGCGCACCCAGGGCGGCATGCTCGACATCCACCTGAACAATGGGCAACTCGCGCTCAAAGACGCGGAACTATTCGACGAATTCGTCGCGATCATTCACGCGGGGGGTCAGGCAACGCGAGTGCTCGATAGAAACGGCCAGGTGTTACTCGACGAACCGGACGACGGCACCGGTGGTCGCCCTGAAGTGCCGCGAGGCGCGCTGCGCCAGCTTCTGCTCGACTCGTTGCCCGCCGGCACGATTCGTTGGGGACACAAGCTTATTACCGCGTCGGCGTTTGAAGATGGACGACATCGGCTGACCTTTGCCGACAACTCGACGACGACAACGGATCTTCTGGTCGGCGCGGACGGCGCGTGGTCGAAAGTGCGCCCACTGCTTTCCGGCGCGAAGCCGGCTTACGTCGGCACCTCGTACATCGAAACGTACCTGCACGACAGCGACACACACCACAAGGCGAGCGCCGCAGCCGTAGGCAGCGGCGGCCTGTTTGCAATCGAGCCGGGTAAGGGCATTCTCGCTCACCGAGAACCACACGGTGTTTTGCACACGTACGTGCAGTTGAACAAGCCGCAGGCGTGGTTCGATGAAATCGATTTCACCGACCCTGGCGCGGCGAAAGAACGTATTGCCCGTGAATTCGCCGGCTGGTCTCCTGCGTTGACGGCGCTCATCACCGACGGCGAAACGAACCCCGTGTTTCGCCCGATTCACGCGTTGCCCATTAATCACCGATGGGCTCGCGTGCCAGGCGTCACGCTGCTCGGCGACGCCGCGCACCTGATGATTCCTTCGGGCGAGGGCGCGAACCTCGCGATGTTCGATGGCGCGGAACTCGGCAAGGCCATCGCCGCGAATCCTGACGACAAGGAAGCCGCGCTAGCCGCGTTCGAAGAACAGATGTTCACCCGTAGCGCAGCCGAGGCGGCGGAGGCCGAACGCGTACTCGAGGTCTGCCTCGGCCCGCACGCACCTCAAAGTCTGCTCGATTTTTTCGGCGCCAACCTCACACCCCAGGCCGCAACGTTATCTTGAACACGCGCGGCGCCTGACCGTCTTCATCGACCGGCATCGGGTCCGAGCGTTTGACGGCTTCAAGCGCCGCACGGTCCCATGCACGGTCGCCGCTGGATTGAACGAGCTTCACCGACTCGAGACCGCCCGATGACGCGCAGTGGACTTCAACGACCGCTTCCAGTCCACTCCCCTTGCCGTCCCACACGATGTTCGGGCGAATGCGTTGCCGCACTCTTTCCGGGTAGTCGACTATCTTCGGCGTGACGTTCGCTGTTTGCGTCGCCGGTTTAATGGCCGCGAGATTCTTCAACGTCGTCGACAGCGTGGTCAAATTGCGGCGCTGAGTGTCCAGTTCGGACATCATGACCCAATCGCGCATCGGTTGCGGCGTCTTTTCGAACGCATGCTGGTAAAAGCGCGTGGCTTTGCACCATGCTTCGGGAGAAAGCTCCGCCGATTTTCCGCTCATCAACAGGCCGAGATCTTCCGTTTCGGTGGGATCACGCTTGAGTGCGTCCGCAATCGACGCGTAGAGTGCAACCTGGCCTTGCAGTCGCTGGCCCGCGGTAATTTGCGGCACCGGCGTGCTCTGGGTTGCCTGCTTCATCAAATTGAAGATCGCGTCCAGTTGAGCGCGAAACACGTCGTCGCTCTCCGTGCCCATCGATTGATGACTGGTCGTGATCTTCTGCAGATTTTTCACACCGCCGCAATCGGCGGGCGCGTTATCCAGCGCGTGCGTCGTCATCTGCATGATCCGCTCGCGCTCTCCCGGCGACAGTCTCGCCGTCCCGTCGACCAGAGCCAGCGCACGCGACAATCCCGCCTGCACCACGTTCGGCAAATTCCCGGCCGGCGAAAAGTAATGCTTGATGTCCGGGTCCGACGCGAGTTTCTTAGCCCAATCCTCGAGCATTTTTGCCTTCGGCGATCCAGGCTCAACGCCGAATCTGGCGTACCCGGTCGCGTCGAAAGGTTTCGTCAACTCAAAAGGAACGCCCGCCGCCAGCAGCGATGTATTACCCGTGTTCGCAGACAACGGCGCCCCTGGAAGATTGGCCGCTAACCCGGCGCTCCCCGCCACCGGCGCCGCGTTGGGGCGCGGTAGATCGAAAGAAAAATTCGTCTGGATCGCAACCGCCTTGCTGTCGCTCCCAAAGAACGGCATGCACTGTGCGCGTCGCGCCGCCTGCAACGCCAAACCGTCGAGCAACGTATTACCCGACGACTTCTCGACGACTGCATCGCTAACCTGCCCGTGTTCGTCGATCGATACCCGGACTGCCACGTCGGGATGAACGTCGCTCTGCGCGACAGGCCCCACGGACTTCAGATCGTCCGCGGACAGACCATAGCGGCACTGCGTATTCTGCACAGGCACATACAAAGAGTTTGACGTTATGCTTGCCTTTGCCGTGACGGCCGTGACCATCGTGCCGGCGACAAGCAACACGGCAGCGACCCGACGGGTACGCGAACGTAAAGTCTCGTTTTTGAATTGGCGCATTATTTTCATTGAGCTTTCGAATTAGCGATCGTGGTGTCAATGTCAAATCGTGGAATCTGCCGATCGGATTCGGGTTGAAGAACGGCCGATTGCGAGTGATTCTATATTGAGCACGGTCGCTCGATGACGTTGACGCGACGCCATCTCTCAAGTCGCCGAAAATCGACTCACGCATCGCAGCACAAGGGACAATTGCAATGGACAAGAATCTTTCCGGGATCTATCGCGACTACATTGCCTGCCTGAACAGACAGGACTGGTCGAAGCTGGGTGAATTCGTCGGCGACGACGCAATCCATAACGGCCGGCAGATTGGTTTGTCTGGCTATCGCGCCATGCTTGAAAGGGATTTCCGCGAGATTCCGGATTTGCACTTCGAAATTGAACTGCTGGTGTGCGAGCCGCCACGCATCGCCAGCCGGCTGCATTTCGACTGCACGCCGGCCGGCGCGTTTCTCGGACTGCCGGTGCAAGGCAAACGCATCACGTTCGACGAGAACGTGTTCTACGAGTTTTCCGGCGGCAAGATCCGGCAGGTCTGGTCGATCATCGACAAGGCCGCGGTGGAGCGTCAGTTGTAGCAGCGATTCGTGCCCGCCGTTACGTCTGCTTCAATCGGAACACCGCCACCGCCTCGTCGAGTTGCCGGCTCTGCTGTTCGAGCGAGGCCGCAGCCGCCGACGCTTCTTGCACGAGCGCCGAATTCTGCTGCGTCATTTCTTCCATCTGAATGACGGTGTTGTTCACCAGCTCGATGCCCACGGTCTGCTCGCTCGACGCGAGACTGATCTCGGACATGATGGCCGTCACGCGGCCGACGGCCTGCACGACTTCATCCATCGTCGCGCCCGCACGCGCGACCAGCGCGCTGCCGTCCCTGACCTTGCGCGTCGAGTCGCCGATCAGCTCCTTGATTTCTTTCGCCGCCGACGCCGACCGCTGCGCCAGATTGCGCACTTCGGCGGCAACCACCGCAAATCCCCGCCCCTGCTCGCCCGCCCGCGCCGCCTCGACTGCCGCGTTCAGCGCGAGAATGTTGGTCTGAAACGCAATACCTTCGATCACGCCGACGATGCCGACGATCTCGCCCGAACTGGTCGAGATTGCATCCATCGTTGCGATGACTTCGCCGACCACCAGCCCGCCGCGCGACGCGATACCGGACGCACCGATGGCCAGCTCGCTCGCACTGCGCGCATTGTCGGCATTCTGTCTGACCGTAGCCGTCAATTGCTCGACGCTCGCTGCGGCTTGCTGCAGCGATTCGGCCTGCTGTTCGGTGCGCGTGGAAAGCGCGGCGCTGCCGCTGGCGATCGCACGAGCATCGTGAACGATCGCCTCGGTACTGCCACGCACTTTCTGGACCGTCTGCACCAGACTGTGCTGCATGCCCCGAAGCGCGTCGAGTAGATAGCCCATTTCGTTGTCTCGCTGCACGTCCACCGTGCTGGTCAGATCGCCGGCTGCAATACGGCCAAAGTACTCCACCGCGAGGCGAACAGGCTGCACGATCGCGCCGGCCAGCGCGCGTTGTGCAAGCACGCCGATGCCGAGCGCCAATACGCCGGCGGCCACGAGCGCCCAGAGCATCAGGTGAAAGCGTGCGTCCGCGCTATCGAAACGCCCCTTCTGGCGTTGCACCTGGTAGTTCTCAAGCGCGGTGAGTGCGCTCTGATAATCGGCGAATAACGGTGCCGATGCTTCGCGCTGGGTGCTGAGAAAATCGACGAGGTTCTCCTCGTCGAGTTGCTTCAGCGCGAGCTGGAATACCTGTTTGAGTAACTCGCCCCGTTTGGCTTGCAGCGCGTCGAATAACGGCTTCTCCGTCTCATCCATGTCGTGCAGACTTCGGTATGCGTCCAGTTCGCCATTGCTCTCGTTCAGAAGCGCGTGCAGCCTCGCGATTTCCTTGCCGGCGGGTTTGCCCGCGCTCACCAGTTGCTCGACTTCGCCCAGGCCGCCACGCAGCAACAGCAGGCGCTCCGAACTCGTTTTAAGGTGCAATAGCGACGCCGTGTCGTCGCGATACATTTCGCGCAGCGCCGCATTGCTGCCGTAGAGACCCGCGATGGCCGCGGCCACCACCAGCATCAACAGCAGCGTGTAGCCCGAGATCGTCGCGGCCAAACCGCCGCGAATGGTGATTTTTTTGAGCATGAGCATGGGACCGCAATCGGCAATGTCGACTCCCGCATCTACGGCAAAAAGCGCGGCGCGGATTTTCGGCCAAGCGACATCCATCTAACGAATTCCGACACGACGCGAAAAAACGACCATTCGACTGAACCGTCGAGATCATCGACAATAAGCTCGCACTCGATAGCGCTCACGTCACGACCTATCCGCCTACGTCCCACGATCTGCACGGAACATGACATCGATGCCGGACATTCTGATTGTCGGCGCCGGCCCCACCGGGTTGACGCTCGCTTGCGAACTCGCCGTGCGCGGCGTGCCTTTCCAGCTCATCGACGCCGCTGAAGGCCCCTTTTCCGGCTCACGCGCGAAGGGTGTGCAGCCGCGCTCGCTCGAAGTATTCGATCGCCTCGGTATTGCCGGCGAGATCGTGAATGCGGGCAGCGGCGATCTGCCATACCGTCAGTACACCGACGACGGCGGCTTCCGCGACATCCCGCGCGCCGTGCCGGAGAAGCGGCCGGACGTGCCGTACCCGGTGTCGATCCTGATTCCGCAATGGCGCACCGAGGCTGCGCTGCGCAATCGCCTCGCGTCGCTCGGCGCTCGTGTGAGTTACGGCACAACACTGGTCGACGCGCAGGCAGATGCCAACGGCGTGCGGGCCACGATCGAGCGCAACGGCGACACCGGGCAGATCGAGGCCGCGTGGCTGGTCGGTTGCGACGGCGGACGCAGCACCGTGCGTCGTGTAGCGGGGCTGAATTTCCTCGGCGAAACGCGTGAGGACATGCGCATGCTGGTAGGCGATCTACACGTGGAGGGCGTGGACCGTCAGCACTGGCACATCTGGCGTCCGGCCGCCGGCGGTTTTCTCGCGATGGCGCCGCTGCCGGGCACGGACGCCTTCCAGTTGCAGATCGCCATCGGCCCGAAAGGACCGGACTCGCCGACGCTGGAAGTTTTCCAGCAGATGGTCGAACGCGACACTGGCCGCACTGATATCCGGTTGTCCGCGCCGACGTGGACCTCGCTATGGCGTGCCAATGTTCGCCTCGTCGATCGCTATCGCGCGGGCCGCATTCTGGTGGCCGGCGATGCGGCTCACGTGCACACGCCGGCAGGCGGTCAAGGCATGAATACCGGCATACAGGACGCTTTCAATCTCGGCTGGAAACTCGCGGCCGTTCAGTCCGGCGCCGACAGTACATTGCTCGATACCTACGAAGCCGAACGATTGCCGGTCGCCCGTCATGTGCTGGGTTTGTCGACGCGGCTCGCCGACACCGTGGCTTCGTCGAAGACCGAAGGTCTGGTCGCACGCAACGAAAATACCTCACAGCTTGATATTCACTACCGCGAATCGCCTTTGTCGCGCGAAATGCGCACCGCGCCCGGTAGCGTGCGCGCGGGCGACCGCGCACCCGACGCGCCTGGATTGCTGAATGGACAGCATTCGACAACGCTGCGACTGTTCGACATTTTCCGCGGCCCGCACGCAACGCTGCTGGCATTCGGCGAGGGTTGGAAACCAATACTCGACGCCGCGCTCGCTGCAGCGGGCGACACGGTGCATGCGATCGTCGTGCAGCCGGCCGGATTTTCGCCGTCTCTATCGCTCAACGAAACAGGCACGAATACGAGCGATATTCCGACCTTCGTGGATACGCTGGGTCATGCAAATACGGCGTGGGAGCCGGGCGCACGCGCCCTGTTTGTCGTGCGCCCCGACGGGGTGATCGGCTTTGCGACCGATCAATTGGATATCGATGCGTTGATCGACTGGCTGCGCCTTTCCGGATTGATTGTCCGTTAATCGCGCGGATACGCTATTTCACAAGACATTGAAATAACGCACGCTTTAACGATCAACATCCTTTTCCGTGCATCAAGCCAACCCGCCATTCGCACGCAGAACCTGACCATTCACCCACGCCGCGCTTTCACTAACCAGAAACGACACCACCGCGGCAATATCTTCCGGCTGACCAAGCCGTTGCAGCGGCGGCATGTTCGCGAACGTCTTGATCTGCTCATCCGTCTTGCCTTCGAAGAACAACGACGTCGCGACCGGCCCCGGCGCCACTGCGTTCACGGTAATACGTCGACCGCGCAATTCCTTCGCGAACACATGCGTGAAGGCTTCGACAGCGCCCTTGGTCGCGTTGTAGATCGCATAGCCGGGCATGTTCAAGGCAAGCGTGGTGCTCGAAAAATTGACGATGCGGCCGCCTTCGTTCATTCGCGCGGCGGCTTCGCGCAGCGTGTTGAAAGTACCCCGTACGTTGATGTCGAAAGTCTGGTCGTACAGCGCGTCCGGCGTATCGGCGAGCGGCATGGTCTTCAGCACGCCCGCATTGTTCACCAGCACGTCGATCTTGCCGAGTTGCTGCTCGACAGTCTCGAACATCGCGCGGACTTCGCCGGCAACGGCGACATTGGCCTTGACCGCAATCGCCTTCGCCCCTTGCGCCGCGAGTTCGGCGACCAACGTCTCGGCTTCCCGCGAACTGGACGCGTAATTGACGGCGACGGCAAACCCGTCGGCCGCGAGACGCCGTGCGAGTTCCGCGCCGATACCGCGCGATGCGCCGGTCACGATGGCTACCTGACTGTTTTTGGCGATCGTCATGATGTGCTGCTCCTTGTCGGTCGATGATGCAAAGGTGAGTGGATGAAACGAATCATCGCCGCTATCGCCGCAAAGATAATTGGCACCGAATTGGTATCATCATTCCATTTGCTTTAACAATAGCCTCGGAGTTCGCGGACATGGACCGTTTCCAGGAGATGCAGGTGTTCATCCGGATCGCCGAGCGCGGCAGCTTCACGCGTGCTGCCGACGATCTGCAGATTCCTCGCGCCACCGTCACTAATCTGATGAAACGGATGGAAGAACGGCTTGGGGCTCGCTTACTGGAACGCACTACGCGCACGGTGCGCCTGACGCACGACGGCGAAGCGTTTTACCGGCGCTGCGTACGCCTCGTCGCCGACATGGAAGAGGCCGAGGGTTCGTTTCACAACGTCGCGCCAAAGGGACTGTTGCGCGTGAATGTTCAGGGAACGCTCGCCAAGTACTTTATCGTCCCTACGTTGCCGGACTTCGTCGCGCGGTATCCCGGCATCGAGCTTCATATCGGCGAAGACGACCGGTTAGTCGACCTCGTGCGCGAGGGTATCGACTGCGTGCTGCGAGCGGGCACGCTGCAGGATTCGTCGATGGTCGGACGGCGCGTCGCATCGCTGGAACAGGTCACGGTGGCGAGTCCCGCGTATCTCGCGCAATTCGGCGAGCCGGACACGCTGGACGCACTCGAACATCATCGCGCGGTCAATTACATTTCGAGCAGTTCTGGACGTGCATTGCCACTCGAATTCACGGTAGACGGCGAAGTGATCGAGATGCAACTTCCGTCTCTCGTCTCCGTTACCGGCGCGGACCTCTATGCGGGCGCCGCCATTGCCGGGCTCGGCATGGTGCAGGCGCCGCGTTACCGGGTGGCGGGCGAACTGGCCGCCGGCACGTTGAAGATCGTGCTCGGCGAGTTCCCGCCGCCGCCCATGCCTGTATCGGTGCTCTATCCGCACAACCGGCAGCTTTCGTCGCGGGTCAGAGTGTTCGCGCAGTGGCTGCGCGATGTTTTCGAAGAGGTGAGCTAACTTAAAACATGATGTGAACCTGTTTCGCCCCTTAAAACAGGCCCTTTTTCGCTCGCCAGCCGGGATCGGCAGCCCATGCGATAATTTGATTCTTTCGACGCGGCGAGCTAAGCGCTCGCCGCTGCTTCAGGGTTTTAAGCATGAAACGTATCGCCGCCTTCGCTTTGGCAAACTGGTCCGCCGCGGGCCTGCTTTACTTCGGACAACATTCGGTCGCACTGATCGTCGTCAGCGGTGTCGTTGCACTGGCCGGATTCGATCTGCTGCGTCCTTGATACCGGCTGCGCGTTTGCAGCGTCACGGTGCACGCGTAACGCAACGCGCGCCCCCACTTTTTGTCATTCCTTGAGCGCCACCGCAATCGCCGCGAGCCACAGCGCCACGGCATGCGCGCCGGGGTCCACATGACCGAGTGCACGATCGCCGACATAGCTGGAACGCCCCCTGCGAGGATGCATCGACGCGGTTCGCGCCGCGCCCTCCACAGCGGCATCGACCGCCGCCTTCAACGCCCCGCCTATCTCGCTTGAACTCGACAGCGCCAGCTGCAAAGCATCCGCGGCAGGCTTCAACGCGTCGACCATCGTGCGGTCGCCAGGTTGCGCCCCGCCAAGCTCCATCAATCCCGCCACCCCCGCGCCGAATGCCGCGGCCCAATCCGTTGCCTCGATAGCGCGCGCCTGTTCAAGCGCGACGGCCGCGCGCACCAGCATCACCGCGTAAAGCGGCCCTGATGTGCCGCCGATCACGCGTCGCAAGGTCGCCGACATGCGGCGCAACACCGCATCGGGTGTCGATGCCGACGGATACGTGTCGATCTCGTCGAGTATCGCGTGTGCGCCGCGTGCGAGGCTGATGCCGAGATCGCCATCGCCGACGCGTTGATCCATCTCCGTCAAGGTGGGCTCCGCTTGCAACAGGCACGCGCAAACAGCCTCGATCGCGCGGCGCAACGGCGCTTCGCGCGCGAGCGTCGGACCGCTCGAACTCTCCGGCCTGACGGGCGCGGGCCGCACGGAAACCGGCGCCACGCGGCCGCTCAACGCTGGCCATGCGCTGGTGTGAGACGCGGCATCGAGCCATCGCAAGCGTTCATCGTCCACACGCAACAGCGACAGCGACACGCCCGCCATCTCCAGCGCGCTGAGAAACGTCCCGGCCCACGCGCGCTCGACCTCGATACCCTTTCCGCTCAGATAACGCAGTGCCGAACCCGCGACGACATTCAACTCGCTCGACGGCGTACCGCCCAGGTTGTTCACCAGCAGGACCACGCGCTCGCCGGACTGCAACGACAGATCGTCGACGATCTTCGCCAGCAACCTGCCGACGATCGTTTCCGCCGATGCCATTGCACCGCGCTCCACGCCAGGCTCGCCATGAATGCCGAGTCCCCATTCGATCTCGTCGTCAGCGAGTTCGAAGCCCGGCTTGCCGGCCGCCGGCACCGTGCACGGCGTCAGCGCAACGCCCATCGTGCCGAGCGCCGCCGCCACCTCGCGAGCGATCCGCGCGACCTCCGCGAGTGGCTGACCCGCCGCGGCCGCCGCGCCCGCGATCTTGTGGACCCATACCGTGCCCGCGAGCCCACGACGTCCGGCGTGATCGCCGCTTGCCGTCAACGCGACGTCGTCGGCCACGATCACCATCTCGGTGGGGATGCCTTCGGCTCGCGCGATCTCGGCGGCAAGACCGAAGTTGAAGCGGTCGCCCGTGTAGTTCTTCACGATCAGCAACACGCCCGCCGGGCCGGCGACCGCGCGAATCGCGTCGAGCACGGCGTCGGTGGAAGGCGAGGTGAAGACTTCGCCCGCCACTGCCGCGCTCAGCATGCCGGTGCCGACATAACCGCCATGCGCGGGCTCGTGACCCGAGCCGCCGCCGGAGATCAATGCGACCTCGCCACGCGCGGCAGCGGACTCGGCATCGGCCCGCACGACGATCGTGCCGCCTTGCAGCAGCGAGAGATGGGGATTGAGCGCGGCGAGTCCATCGAGCATGTCGGGGACGACCGAGGAGACGTCGTTGATCAGCTTCTTCATTGCGTCAGCTTCCTTGTTAAAGCTGCCGGCGCTGTGTGACGCGCGCGGCAGTTCTTTCAGTGGCGACCGTGGTGATAGAGAAGACCGGTAATGACAGCGATAGCCGCAATGCGCGTGGCGATTCGGAAAGGCTTAACTGTACCGCGCATTGGCAATAGACGACGCAATGCGCGGCAAGTTCGAATACTCGAATGCCAAAGCTTTGGAAATGAAACGGAGGGAGTGACTACGAAGAACATGGCGTGTAAAAGCAAACGCCGATGCCATATATTGACAGGACAGTAGACGAAAGCGGAACCGCTTTCGTCTACGTCACTGATGCGTTGGTAGGCTCGATTGGATTCGAACCAACGACCCCCACCATGTCAAGGTGGTGCTCTAACCAACTGAGCTACGAGCCTTTAGAGGCGCGAATTATAGAGACTCCTCACGCGAAGCACAAGCCCTGACCTCGCGATATCGACAACCTGTGAGCGCGATCAGTTGGCGAGCGGCCATTCGGTGCCGCTATCCAGCGGATAAACGGGGCGTGTCACGCGCTCGAACGCGAACAGCCCATAGTCCGAGCTCGTCACGCCGCGGCTATCGCATTCCACCAGCGCCGCGCCGATCGGCACGAAAACCGGCCGGCAGTACATACGCGACTTCAGCAGAAGAAAACGCGCGCGGCGCGGATCGATACCGACACTCTCGAACACGCCGAGATCCCAGGGTTCGTGCGTGCGTTCGGTCAGCACGAGCTTCACGGTCCCGGTATCGAGTACGGCGGCACGTCCCATGAACGCGCGCTGTCCCGTATACGTCGGCCCGCTGATCACGTATTCGCCATCGGTCAGCGCACGCACCACGCCCGTGACGGAGACCGGTGGTCGCGGCGTCACCGCGCTACCCGCGATCTTGTTGCCGACGCTCACCGTCACCGTGCTGCCGACACCGGCCGCCATCAGCGCCGCGACGGCCTGCGGATCGCACAACGGCCCGCTGACGATGCCTTCGAGCTTCTGCTTCAGCGCTTCTTCCAGCAGATCCATGGTGTCGCACGTGCCGCCGGACATGCAGTTGTCGCCGTGGTCGAGCAGCAGGACCGGTTTGTCCGCGCCATGCGCGAGTCCGAGCGCTGCCGCTTGCGCGACCGAGTCCGCGAGCGGCGCACTGCGATAGACGAAGTCCTCGCGTTCCGCCCAGATTTGTCGCGCGATACGCTCGGCCGCTGCTTCCGCCTGCTTGAGATCGCCGTTGCCGACAACCACCACGCTGATGCAAGGCGCGGCGATGTCGGCCAGCGAGAAGCCCGACAACACCGAAACGGCAAGCAGACCATCGGCCTCGGCCGCGCGCGCGGCCTCCACCGCGCGTCGCATCGCACCTTCCGCCGTCGCGCTGCGCAGCGTGTGCGTGAGCAGAGGCGGCTGTCGCCAGGCGATCACCGGTTTCGCTTCGCCGTGAATCATGGCGAACATCAGCCGCGCAGCGTGCGCGCCGGTTTCGTACATATCCACATGCGGATAGGTTTTGAAACTGACGATCACGTCCGCGTTGTCGATCATTTTTTGCGTGACGTTGCCGTGCAGGTCGAGCGCAACCGCGATCGGCGCGTGCGGCAGCGCGGCGCGCACGCGTTCGAGCAGATCGCCCTCGCCGTCGTTCGAGTTCTCCGCGACCATCGCACCGTGCAGGTCGAGCATCACGGCGTCGCATCCGGTTGCAGCCGCAACGATCGCATCGGCGATCGCGTCGTACGCGGCAGCCTCCACCGGTCCGCTCGGATTCGCCGACGCGGACACCGGCGTGACGATCTCGGCCTGCTCGCGTTCGGCGGCATCGATGAATGCGGCCATTGCCGTCTGCATGCCCTTGTTGTCGTCGAACGCATCCTGCCCGTAGCTGGGACCCTTGCGGCCGAACGCGCTTAGCGGCGTCGCTACCGGCGAGAACGTGTTGGTCTCGTGGTTCATTCGCGCGATCAGGATTTTCATGCGCGTACGCTCCGTGACGTGGATTGCGTTTCGCTGTCCGGCCTCGTGTCGCGCTCCGTTCGCCGCGCGGCGTTCAGCATCGCTTGCAGGAGCACGTTGCATCCCGCTTCCAGATGATCCGCGCGCGCATCTTCGATCTCGTTGTGGCTGATGCCGTCCTTGCACGGCACGAAGATCATCGCGGCGGGCGCGACGCGTGCGAGATAAACGGCGTCGTGGCCCGCGCCGCTGATCACGTCCATCGACGAAAATCCCAGGCTGTCCGCGCCTTGCTTGACGGCCGCAACCAGGTCAGCGGCGAACGGTTGCGGCGGAAAGTACACGACCGGCTCGACATCGACCGTGATGCCGGCTTGCGCACTCGCCTGCGAACAGGCGGCGCGCAGTGCTTCGTCCATGGCGGTGAGCGTGGCGTCGTCGGCCGCACGCAGATCGACCGTCAGGGTCACGCGCCCCGGAATCACGTTGCGCGAATTCGGGTGCACGTTCAACCATCCGACCGTACCGCGTCCGTGCGGCGCGTGATCGAGCGCGATGCGATTGACCGCATGAATCAGATCCGCGGCGACCAGCAGCGCGTCGCGGCGCAAGTCCATCGGCGTCGGGCCCGCGTGTGCCTCCATCCCGTGCACGATCACGTCGTACCAACGCTGCCCCAGCGCGCCCTGCACAATGCCGATGGTTTTGTCATGCGCTTCCAGAACCGGCCCTTGTTCGATGTGTGCCTCGAAGTAAGCGCCGACCGCGTGCGGCGATTCGCTTTCGCCCGCGTAGCCGATCGCGGTCAGCGCATCGCGCACGGAAATCCCTTCACGGTCGCGTTGTTCGAGCGCGTGTTCCAACGTAAACGCACCGGCAAAAACGCCTGAGCCCATCATCACGGGAACAAAGCGGGAGCCTTCCTCGTTGGTCCACACCGCGACTTCCAGCGGCGCTTCGGTCCTCACGCCCGCATCGGCGAGCGTGCGCAGAACTTCGAGCCCGGCCAGTACGCCGTAATTGCCGTCGAACTTGCCGCCGGTCGGTTGCGTGTCGATATGGCTGCCGGTCATCACCGGCGGCAGATCGTCGCGCAATCCAGCGCGCCGCGCGAAGATATTGCCGATCGCGTCGACCCGCACGCTACAGCCGATCTCCTTCGCCCACGCGATGAACAGATCGCGAGCCTGACGATCCAGGTCAGTCAGCGCCAGCCGGCATACCCCGCCTTTATCGGTCGCGCCGAGTTGCGCAAGCTGCATGAGACTGTTCCAGAGGCGCGCGCCGTCGACCCGCAGATGGGTGGATGCCACAACGGTTTTCGATTCCTGAACTTGCATCAATGCTTCCTCGTGTTGAAGACGGGACGCGCGTCAGACAACGCCGACGCCGAGATAGCGATCCTTGATCGACTCGTCCGCCGCGAACGACGCGTTGTCGCCCGAATAAACGATCACACCCTGCTCGATGATGTAGTGGCGATCCGCGAGCTGCGTACAGACTTCGAGGTTCTGCTCGACCAGCAGAATCGCGACGCCGGCTTCGCGAATCAGTTTGAGCTGAGCGACGATCTCCTCGACGATCACCGGCGCGAGACCTTCCACGGGTTCGTCGAGCATCAGAAGCCGCGGATGATTCATTAGCGCACGGCCGATGGCGAGCATCTGCTGTTCACCGCCGGACAGTTGCGCGCCTCCGTTCGTACGCCGCTCCTTCAAGCGTGGAAAGATGCGGTAGATATCGTCGAGCTGCCACGGCGAATCCTTGCGCGCGCCGAGCTTGAGGTTCTCTTCAACAGTGAGCAAACGGAAAATGCCGCGATGCTCAGGCACGAGGCACACACCGCGCGACGCAATCTTGTGCGGTGCCATGCCATCGATCTTCGAGCCGTTGAAGGTCAACTCGCCGCGTTCCGGTTTAACCACGCCGGCAATGGCCTTGAGCGTGGTCGACTTGCCCGCGCCGTTGCGGCCTAATAGCGTGACCGTTTCGCCATCGCCGATCTGCAGACTCACGCCTTGCAGAATGTGGCTCTTGCCATAAAAGCCATGGATGTCCCGCATGTCGAGAATCACGCCCGGCCTCCCGTGATCATGTTGCCGAGATAGGCGCTGCGCACGCGCTCGTCGCCGCGAATCTGATCGGGACGGCCTTCCACGAGTACACGCCCTTGCTGCATCACCGTGATCGTGTCGGAGATATCCATCACGATGCCCATGTTGTGCTCGATCAGCACGACCGTGTAATCGTCGCGCAGGCCGCGAATCAACTGCTTCATGTCGTCGAGATCGTCGATGCCCATGCCGGATGTCGGCTCGTCGAGAAAGATCGCCTTGGGCCGCGCGGCGAGCGCCATGCCCACTTCGAGCCGCCGTTGCTGGCCGTGCGAGAGCGCACCCGCCAAGGTCGCGCTGAAGCGCTGTAACGCGAGCCGTTCGAGCACGCTATCGACGGTATCCGCATGCGTAAGCGCGCCGAGCGGCGGCGTCCATGCGTTCAGCGCGCGCACCGCGTCGACACCTTGTGCGGCAAGGCGCAAATTCTCGCGCACGCTTAGATTGGCGAAGAGCGATGTCACCTGGAACGACCGCGCGATGCCGCGACGCACCCGCTTGTGATCCGGCTCGCGTGTCACGTCGTGACCATCGAACACGATCCTGCCTTCGGTAATCGGCAGTGTTCCGGTCAGTACGTGAAACAGCGTCGTTTTCCCCGCGCCGTTCGGTCCGATGACCGAGTGCACCGTGCGCGGCTGGATGTTCAGATTGACGTCCGATAGCGCGGTGAATTTGCCATAGCGCTTCACCACGCCGTTCGCCTTGAGAATGGCTTCGGTCATACGGGCTCTCCACTGGCATCGTCGTTCCTGTCGCTGCGGTTCTGATCGTTTTGATCATCTCGCCGCAACGATCGACAGATTCGCTCGCCCAATCCCCACAAGCCGCGCTGCATGAACAGGCTAACCGCGATCAGTACGATGCCGAGCAGCAGCAGCCAGCGCGGCCATAGCGTCGAAAGCCAGTCGGCGAATAGCACATAGAACGCGGCACCCAATACGGACGCGAACAGATTGCCCGTTCCGCCGATCACGGTCATCACGAGGATCATTTCGCTCGTGTGATAGTCGATGTTCGAGAGCGGCGCGATACCGGTCATCAGCGCATGCAGTGCGCCCGCCAGACCCGTAACCGCGCCGGAGATCACGAACGCCATCAGCTTGAAGCGTTTGACGTCATACCCGACGGCAGCCGCACGTGCTTCGTTGTCGCGAATCGCCAGTAGCGTCCGGCCGAATACCGAATGCGATACACGCAGTAGCAACCAGAACACGACGAGAAACAGCACCGCGACAAAACCGTAGTACTGCCACGGCGATGCCAGCGACAGCAACGCATGCCCGAAGAGCCCGAGCGGTGGACGCGGAATGTCCAGCAAGCCGTTGTCGCCGCCAGTCAAATCAGGCGTCGTGTACGCGAGAAAATAGAACAGTTGTCCGAACGCGAGCGTCAGCATCACAAAGTACGTACCGCGCTGTCGAATCGAAAACCAGCCGACCACGGCTGCGGCCGCTGCGCCGATCGCGACTGAAGCGAGCAATGCGACCGGTACCGGCAACGACGTTTTAGTCAAAACGAGACCGGCGCAATAGCTGCCGAGCCCGAAGAAGATACCCTGACCGAACGACAGCAAGCCGGTGTGGCCCAGCAAAAGATTGCAGCCGAGTGCCGCGAGTGCGAATACCAGCACCTCGGTGGCCAGCGAACCCGAGCGCAGCGTCAACGGCAAGACGCACACCACGAGCAGCGCCAGCAATAGAAAGCGGTAGCGGTGCAGCACGCCATTCGCCGCCGGCTCAGACGACGTCGATGCCTTCGACACAACCGGTTTAGAGGTATCGATCATGCCGCCCTCCCCAACAACCCGTTTGGACGCAGCAACAGGACCGCCGCCATCGCGACATAGATCATCAACCGCGCGCCCTCCGGCCACAGCGTGCTCATTACGCTTTGCACGATGCCGACCAGCAATCCGCCGACGAGCGCCCCCAGAAAATTGCCCATTCCGCCGACCACGACCACCACGAACGCGACACTCAACGCCTCGATACCCATGAATGGATCGACGCCGCGAATCGGCGCGGCAAGTACCCCTGCCAAGGCGGCCGTTGCCGCACCCAGCGCAAACACGAGACTGAATACGCGCAGAACGTTGATACCGAGCAGCGACACCATCTCGGTCGATTCGCTGCCCGCCCGCACCGCGCTACCGAGCCGTGTGCCTTCCAGCACCCACCACAGCAATGCCGCCAGTACCGCGGTAAAGCCAATCACGAATAGCCGGTACTTCGGGTACACGAAACTCCCCCAGATCACCACGCCGTTCAGCACGTCCGGAACCGCTACGTTATCGCCGAGCGGCCCCCAGACCAGAATCGCGCACTCCTGCACGACGAGCGCGAGGCCGACGGTGACGAGAATATGGAACTCGTGCTGCTGCGCGTAAACATGACGCAGGATCAGTTTCTCGACGACCCACGCCAGCGCGCCCACGACGATCGGCACGACCACCAGCGCGGTCCAGAAACTCATCGACCATTGCATCGCCTGATAGCAGAAGTACGCGCCGAGTAAATAGAACGCGCCGTGCGCGAAATTCACGAAACGCAGCAGACCGAACACGATCGACAAGCCGACCGCGAGCAGGAAGTACAGCATTCCCACTCCGATGCCGTTGACGATCTGCAAAAGATAAACGTTCATGGCGTTCGTCTAGAGAATGGGGAGAGACCGGTGTGCGTTCATGACGAGCGCGACCGCGGTGTTCAGTCGTTGCAGGCACAACGGTGCGGCGCGTGGCGGCACCGTGACCACGACGGTGTATCAAGCCATCTTGCAACCGGTTTGATCGAGCGAGAGGAACGACTGCCCGGAACTCACGATATCCGCGTAGTCGTCGGCGTTTTTCATCTTGTTCTTCGCCTTGCCCTTCAACAGATAGTAGTTCTTCAGCACCTGGTGGTCGCCCTTGCGAATTTCCTCCGGGCCGGTCAAACCATCGTATTTCATGCCTTCCAGTGCGGCCACGACCTTTTTCGGGTCGACGTTGCCCGCTTTCACGATGCCGTCGAGCAGGATTTTCGTGCAGATATAGGAACCCGCGAGGCTGTAGTTCGGGTTCGCCTTGAATGCGGCATTCGAGCGTTTGACAAGATCTCGATTGAGCGGTGAATCGATGCCGTGCCAGTACTGCGCGCCGAAATACACACCGTCGCACAGATCCGCACCCAGCGATTCGAATTGCTCGAGACCAGATGCCCACGCCATCAGAATCGTGCAATTGTTCTTCAAACCAAAACTCACCGCCTGGCGAAGCGTATCGGACGACTGCGAGCCGAAGTTGAGAATCAGCAATACGTCGGGCTTGGCGGCCACCGCATTCGTTAGATATCCGCTGAATTCCTTCTCGTTCAGCGAGTGATAACTATTGCCCACGTGCTCGATCCCTTTCTCCTTGAAGATCGACTTCGCGGCCGACAACAGACCGTCTCCGAACACGTACTGCGGCGTGATCGTGTACCAGCGTTTGGCCTTCGGCATCATCTGGATCAATGGACGTACTGTCTGTTCGATCGCGCCATAGGTCGGCACCGACCAGCGAAACGTCGCGTCATTGCAGTCTTTGCCGGTGATTTCGTCCGCGCCGGCAGTCGTGATAAAAATGCCGCCGGCTTTCTGCACTTCCTTACCCATCGCCAATGATTCGGATGACAAAATACCGCCGGCGAAGAAGCGGGCATTTTTTTGCTGTGCGATCTCCTGCACGCGACGCACTGCCGTCGCGGGCTTGCCTTCGGTGTCAAGCACCGTGTAGGCGAGCGGCTGACCGAGTACTTTTCCGTATTGCTCGATGGCAAGCTTCATACCGAGATCGGCGTATTTTCCGTTGGCCGCGAAGGGCCCGGACATCGGCACCGGACACGCAAACTGCAAAGTACTCGCTTGCGCGAAAGCGCTTCGCGCTGCCAGCGCGCTCAACGTCCCCGGAACGGCCGACAGCGCGGCCAGCTTTAACATATTTCGGCGATTCAAAATGACGCTCCTCAGGAAGAGACACACACTGACCGACTACGAAACTGCGCGGATTGCGTAAATCGCGCGAGCGATTGCTTGAGGTTGCTGGCCGCCATCAAGGTTCTGCTATCCCATCGGCTTTGTTCTATTTATCATGATAAATAGGTTGGACTTGATCGTAGGTACAATAAATTCGGGTGTCAATAAGGCAAAATTCCTGGCGGCGTCGACGTGGCCTTTGGGGCCGTCATCAGGCCAACGGTCTGATCGAAGATCGCACAGGACAAACTGGGAGCATCGAACATGGCCATGGATCGCGCCAAAGCGGGCGCCGCGATTGAGATCAAGCAGCAGAAGCGCGGCGATCTGGTCGCCGAGGAAATCAAGCGGCTGATTACGGAGAAGGATCTGAAGCCGGGCGACCGGCTACCGCGGGAAGTGGAGTTGCAGCAACTCTTCTCGGTGAGCAAGAGTACGATCCGCGAGGCGTTGAAATCGCTCGAGGTGCAGGGACTCATCAAGGTGAGCACCGGACCGAGCGGCGGCGGCATGGTCGTGGAGGTGCCGCTGGACCGAACCTTGCAATTGCTGCAGAACTACTTGTTCTTTAAAGACGTGTCCATCGACGATATCTACACCGTGCGCAAACTGCTCGAGCCCGAGCTTGCGGCGGGCGCGGTGCCGCATCTGACGGAGCAGGATTTTGAAGCACTTGAGGCCAGCATTGCGTGCTGCGATCGACCGGCGTCGTCGCATGGCGGACAGGACATCGTGCGGCAGCGGCAGGAGGATGTGAACTTTCACGACATCCTGGCGGCCGCGAATCCGAATCCATTTCTGCGCTTCAGTTGCGAGTTGATCAACGAGATGATCCGGCAACTGATCGAGTTTCGGAACGACACACCGCAATCGGAACATGAACGCTTCGGCGCGGCAAACGTGAAGATCCATAAGGCCATTACCAAGGCTGCACGCGAGCGTGATGTGGAAAAGGTGCGGGAGCTGATGGTGGTTCATATGACCGAGGCGCCGCGCTATGTTAAGCGGATGAAGGGGAAACTCCGCGGAAGGCTGATCCTGGATTCGGAGATCCGGCGACGCGTGCGGGCGCGTAGCGTGACGTCGACGGATGAGGGTGGAGAGGGGTGATGTTGTGTGTTCTGCGTGCTGGGCGGCGGGCGGTGGGCCGTTCGCGGTTGGCTGTTGGCTGTTGGCGGTTGGCGGTCAGCGGTCAGCGGTCAGCGGTCAGCGGTCGGAGTGATCGCCCAAGATAGATGCGTTTTTGTAAGGTACGCGCCGCAACCGGCTTGTGAGCCGATTTCGTTCTTGGCCTCATGATCAACGTGCGTTCTATGGCGGAGAACGCCGGCGTCTGCCGCTGGTGCGCACGTAACAAACACCTTGAAAAGCGGAGTGGTAGCCCGTCTGACAGCAACAGTAGCCAGTGGGTGAGGTACCGGCAGCATCGCATCGCTGCGTGCACGACCAACATGCTTCGGTCGCCACCGCCCAGACGTAGCGGTCGATTGCCGAAAGACTGAATCGAGTGTCCTGAAAGGTGCTCAGATAACAAAAAACTGGCGTGCGAAGCGAAAACGGCCACTGGCCGGCGTCTTTTCCGACCCAGCAGCTATATGTCACCGTGAGACTCAACCTTTTGCCGCTCGCGCCGTTATTGCGTCTGCACAGGCACAACATTGGACCCTCATGGCACAACCGATCCCTTTCTCCCGCCACACTGGCGCTGCGCGTGCGCGACATGCCAAGGCCATGCTGTTGCCGATTGCTCGCCAAACCGCCGACGAATTAGCGCTGCGAGTGCATCTGTCGCTCGACGCGCTTCGCCGCGGCGCGGGCAGCATGACTGACGCTCAAACCCTCACGCAGACCATGCTATTGGCCGGTTTCCTCGCCGAAGCGGGCTTTGGCTCAGCGACCGGCGAGCAACTCGGCGTGGCCGAGCGGATGGTAGCAGCGGTATTCGATACCGGTCGAACTACCAACGAATGGAAGCTCGACGCAGCGGGAGTCGCGCTTTTCGCCGCCATCGCCACGAACTACGACGAGCAACTGCACCGCGCACCGCTATGGGCGATTACCGATGCCAGCGAACGGCTGGATCGTTTTACGGCGGGAATGACGTACCAGGCACCGACGCGAAAGCGAGCGTAAGAACGGAGTTAGAAGCCTGATCGTGGAAGAAATAGGCAGCAATTCTCCTTCCACCGAGTTTCGGTTTAGCCGAGGCGTTCGAGGTATCGCGTGTGCCGCTGGTGCCGCAGATCCAGCTGGGCGGCGAAGGCGGCGGCAATGCGTTCAATACGCTGATGTCGTTGATGGGTTCGTTGAAGGCGGGGGAACTGGCGGGGTCGCTGACGTCGCCGGGTAAGGACGGGTAGGTTCTGGCCACGTTCCCGGGCCATATTTTCAGGCGCGTAAACGCAGAAACCCCACCGTTGTAGGTGGGGTTTCTGTTTGCTGCAGTGTGCTGCTGGGGAGCCTGACGATTACCTACTTTCACACGGGCAATCCGCACTATCATCGGCGTGGAGTCGTTTCACGGTCCTGTTCGGGATGGGAAGGGGTGGTACCGACTCGCTATGGTCATCAGGCATGACTTGTTGCCGTGGCGCCTTTTGGGGCATCACGACCAATCCGGAAGAAGTAGTTTCTGATGATGTGACATCAGTGGCGGGGGTTGTGTTGTTTTATCTGGCACAACACTGATCTCAACCTGTGTGTGGTCTGCATAAGACCCTGCGCGTAGCGCAGGGTGGGGCATCCATAAGTGCTGAAGCACTAACGGCTGCCGACACACACCTGTTATAGGATCAAGCCTTACGGGCAATTAGTATCAGTTAGCTGAGCACATTACTGCGCTTACACACCTGACCTATCAACGTCCTGGTCTTGAACGACCCTTCAAGGGGCTCGAAGCCCCGGGGATATCTCATCTTAAGGCGAGTTTCCCGCTTAGATGCTTTCAGCGGTTATCTCTTCCGAACATAGCTACCCGGCGATGCCACTGGCGTGACAACCGGTACACCAGAGGTTCGTCCACTCCGGTCCTCTCGTACTAGGAGCAGCCCCCTTCAAATATCCAGCGCCCACGGCAGATAGGGACCAAACTGTCTCACGACGTTTTAAACCCAGCTCACGTACCTCTTTAAATGGCGAACAGCCATACCCTTGGGACCGGCTACAGCCCCAGGATGAGATGAGCCGACATCGAGGTGCCAAACACCGCCGTCGATATGAACTCTTGGGCGGTATCAGCCTGTTATCCCCAGAGTACCTTTTATCCGTTGAGCGATGGCCCTTCCATACAGAACCACCGGATCACTATGACCTGCTTTCGCACCTGCTCGACTTGTCGGTCTCGCAGTTAAGCACGCTTATGCCATTGCACTATCAGCACGATTTCCGACCGTACCTAGCGTACCTTCGTACTCCTCCGTTACACTTTGGGAGGAGACCGCCCCAGTCAAACTGCCTACCATGCACTGTCCCCGATCCGGATTACGGACCAAGGTTAGAACCTCAAACAAGCCAGGGTGGTATTTCAAGGTCGGCTCCACTGAAACTAGCGTTCCAGCTTCAAAGCCTCCCACCTATCCTACACAGACCGGTTCAAAGTCCAATGCAAAGCTACAGTAAAGGTTCATGGGGTCTTTCCGTCTAGCCGCGGGGAGATTGCATCATCACAAACACTTCAACTTCGCTGAGTCTCGGGAGGAGACAGTGTGGCCATCGTTACGCCATTCGTGCAGGTCGGAACTTACCCGACAAGGAATTTCGCTACCTTAGGACCGTTATAGTTACGGCCGCCGTTTACCGGGACTTCAATCAAGAGCTTGCACCCCATCATTTAATCTTCCGGCACCGGGCAGGCGTCACACCCTATACGTCCACTTTCGTGTTTGCAGAGTGCTGTGTTTTTATTAAACAGTCGCAGCCACCAGTTTATTGCAACCCCTTCACCCTCTGCGCGCAGGCGCATCAAGCTACAGGGGCGTACCTTATCCCGAAGTTACGGTACCAATTTGCCGAGTTCCTTCTCCCGAGTTCTCTCAAGCGCCTTAGAATACTCATCTCGCCCACCTGTGTCGGTTTGCGGTACGGTCTTGTTAGACTGAAGCTTAGAGGCTTTTCCTGGAACCACTTCCGATTGCTTCGTGACCTAGATCACTGGCCTCGCACCCTTGAATTCCGCGCCCGGATTTGCCAAAGCGCCTTCTCCAATGCAAGGACCGGGACTTCCAACACCCGGACAACCTTCCGCGATCCGTCCCCCCATCGCATCTAACAATGGTGCAGGAATATTAACCTGCTTCCCATCAGCTACGCATTTCTGCCTCGCCTTAGGGGCCGACTCACCCTACGCCGATGAACGTTGCGTAGGAAACCTTGGGCTTACGGCGAGGGGGCCTTTCACCCCCTTTATCGCTACTCATGTCAGCATTCGCACTTCCGATACCTCCAGCGCACTTTTCAATGCACCTTCGCAGGCTTACGGAACGCTCTCCTACCATGCACATAAATGTGCATCCGCAGCTTCGGTATATGGCTTAGCCCCGTTACATCTTCCGCGCAGGACGACTCGATCAGTGAGCTATTACGCTTTCTTTAAAGGATGGCTGCTTCTAAGCCAACCTCCTGACTGTTTTAGCCTTCCCACTTCGTTTCCCACTTAGCCATATTTGGGGACCTTAGCTGGCGGTCTGGGTTGTTTCCCTCTTGACACCGGACGTTAGCACCCGATGTCTGTCTCCCGTGATTGCACTCTTCGGTATTCGGAGTTTGCTATGGCGTAGTAATCCGCAATGGACCCCACAACCATGACAGTGCTCTACCCCCGAAGGTGATACACGAGGCACTACCTAAATAGTTTTCGGAGAGAACCAGCTATTTCCAGGTTTGTTTAGCCTTTCACCCCTATCCACAGCTCATCCCCTAACTTTTCAACGTTAGTGGGTTCGGACCTCCAGTACGTGTTACCGCACCTTCATCCTGGCCATGGATAGATCACCTGGTTTCGGGTCTACACCCAGCGACTGAATCGCCCTGTTCGGACTCGCTTTCGCTACGCCTGCCCTAATCGGTTAAGCTTGCCACTGAATGTAAGTCGCTGACCCATTATACAAAAGGTACGCCGTCACCCCTTACGAGGCTCCGACTGTTTGTATGCATGCGGTTTCAGGATCTATTTCACTCCCCTCCCGGGGTTCTTTTCGCCTTTCCCTCACGGTACTGGTTCACTATCGGTCGATCACGAGTATTTAGCCTTGGAGGATGGTCCCCCCATCTTCAGACAGGATTTCACGTGTCCCGCCCTACTTTCCGTACACCTAGTTCTTCCTCGCTGTTTTCGTCTACAGGGCTATCACCTGCTATGGCCGCACTTTCCAGAGCGTTCGACTAACAATGAAGATAAAGAGTACAGGCTGGTCCCATTTCGCTCGCCACTACTCTGGGAATCTCGGTTGATTTCTTTTCCTGCGGTTACTTAGATGTTTCAGTTCACCGCGTTCGCTTCGCGTAGCCTATGTATTCAGCTACGGATACTCCATAAGGAGTGGGTTTCCCCATTCGGATATCGGTGGATCAAAGCTCGTTTGCCAGCTCCCCACCGCTTTTCGCAGGCTACCGCGTCCTTCATCGCCTGTGATCGCCAAGGCATCCACCACATGCACTTGTTCGCTTGACCCTATAACGGGTGTGTCTTCGGCGCATTCACTCGGAACACGGCCTTCGCCACATCGTTACAGGTTGAGTATTCGTGTTGCGCCGTATTCCAAGGCAATCTTTCGATCACCTTTTCATACATTGATACAATCACAACCCTGATTCACCTACTCGCACACCCATCTCTAAGCATGCTTTCGTGAATCTCTTTACTACTTCTTCCTGATTGTTAAAGAACGACAGCCGATCACGCGGTTGCTATAACCACGTCTCGCTCTGACTGGCTCAATCGCCAATGCACAACTCTCTGCCCGTCTTGCCGGCAGAACACTATGCATTGAGGATTGGTGGAGGATGACGGGATCGAACCGACGACCCCCTGCTTGCAAAGCAGGTGCTCTCCCAGCTGAGCTAATCCCCCAGTCACATACAGACACACGATCAATTATCGTCTGCCGATGCAGTCTTCACAGATACGCCCTTCAGCGGCGAACCCCACCGCAGAAACAGTGGTGGGTCTGGATGGATTCGAACCATCGACCCCCGCCTTATCAAGACGGTGCTCTAACCGACTGAGCTACAGACCCCTGCGTCTGTCTGCGTATCTGTCTTTAATTTACAGCCGATAAGCGTGAGCGCTCAACGTTGAACACGTCAGCTCGAGAAAGGAGGTGATCCAGCCGCACCTTCCGATACGGCTACCTTGTTACGACTTCACCCCAGTCATGAATCCTACCGTGGTGACCGTCCTCCTTGCGGTTAGACTAGCCACTTCTGGTAAAACCCACTCCCATGGTGTGACGGGCGGTGTGTACAAGACCCGGGAACGTATTCACCGCGGCATGCTGATCCGCGATTACTAGCGATTCCAGCTTCACGCACTCGAGTTGCAGAGTGCGATCCGGACTACGATCGGTTTTCTGGGATTGGCTCCACCTCGCGGCTTGGCAACCCTCTGTTCCGACCATTGTATGACGTGTGAAGCCCTACCCATAAGGGCCATGAGGACTTGACGTCATCCCCACCTTCCTCCGGTTTGTCACCGGCAGTCTCCCTGGAGTGCTCTTGCGTAGCAACTAGGGACAAGGGTTGCGCTCGTTGCGGGACTTAACCCAACATCTCACGACACGAGCTGACGACAGCCATGCAGCACCTGTGTTATGGCTCCCTTTCGGGCACCCCCACCTCTCAGCAGGGTTCCATACATGTCAAGGGTAGGTAAGGTTTTTCGCGTTGCATCGAATTAATCCACATCATCCACCGCTTGTGCGGGTCCCCGTCAATTCCTTTGAGTTTTAATCTTGCGACCGTACTCCCCAGGCGGTCAACTTCACGCGTTAGCTACGTTACCAAGTCAATGAAGACCCGACAACTAGTTGACATCGTTTAGGGCGTGGACTACCAGGGTATCTAATCCTGTTTGCTCCCCACGCTTTCGTGCATGAGCGTCAGTATTGGCCCAGGGGGCTGCCTTCGCCATCGGTATTCCTCCACATCTCTACGCATTTCACTGCTACACGTGGAATTCTACCCCCCTCTGCCATACTCTAGCCCGCCAGTCACAAATGCAGTTCCCAGGTTAAGCCCGGGGATTTCACATCTGTCTTAGCGAACCGCCTGCGCACGCTTTACGCCCAGTAATTCCGATTAACGCTTGCACCCTACGTATTACCGCGGCTGCTGGCACGTAGTTAGCCGGTGCTTATTCTTCCGGTACCGTCATCCCACCACCATATTAGGGCGATGGTTTTCTTTCCGGACAAAAGTGCTTTACAACCCGAAGGCCTTCTTCACACACGCGGCATTGCTGGATCAGGGTTTCCCCCATTGTCCAAAATTCCCCACTGCTGCCTCCCGTAGGAGTCTGGGCCGTGTCTCAGTCCCAGTGTGGCTGGTCGTCCTCTCAGACCAGCTACAGATCGTCGCCTTGGTAGGCCTTTACCCCACCAACTAGCTAATCTGCCATCGGCCGCCCCTTGAGCGGGAGGTCCGAAGATCCCCCCCTTTCCTCCACAGAGCGTATGCGGTATTAATCCGGCTTTCGCCGGGCTATCCCCCACTCCAGGACACGTTCCGATGTATTACTCACCCGTTCGCCACTCGCCACCAGGATTGCTCCCGTGCTGCCGTTCGACTTGCATGTGTAAGGCATGCCGCCAGCGTTCAATCTGAGCCAGGATCAAACTCTTCAGTTCAAACCTGTTACTGTTTTTCGGGCTCTTTCGAACCCGGTCGCTCACTCAACGTACTGACGAATTGTTCGATCATCTTTCGACGGTCAAACCTTCCTTTCATTACTGTGTGAGACTTGATACTTTTGCTTTACGCCAGACTCCGAAGAATCCGGCTCGCATTCCGCATCAAGCGCCCACACTTATCGGCTGTTAATTTTTAAAGATCGTTCGCAAAAAGATTCAGGTGGCTTGCACCGCCCACTTCCTTCTGCGTCGCTGCATCAGCAGCAGAGAAACGAGATTATGGAGAACGACCGACGTGTCGTCAACCCCTTTGTGTGAATTTTCTTTTCGTGAAGACTGCATCGACGCCAGAAACGTCCTCCCTCTATATAGGGGGTCAAGGGAACCTATCGCCCCGCATCCCGACGAACTAGCTCGCCCTGCATACCGGCCCGCTTGCAATCCGTCGATTCGTACGCATTTTGATCCCACGACCTCAACACACCGCTTCACGTGTGACCAGCGGACGACGAACGGACCTGCGACATCGTGCACGACGATTTCCTGTGCACACAATGAGCGCGAACGCACAAGCTCGTATATAATGCGAGCCGCGCGAATTTCGCACATTTCTATCGGCCCGCTTCGAGCGGGCTCATCTTTTTTGCTCCCCAGAGCAACAGCCAAACAACCGCGTTGAGTCACTCAGGTGATGTTGAGCCATGCTCGAAACGCCTGACGGTCGCGTCTTGCGTCTCATAGCGAAGCCTCTAGAGGAGAATACGTGAACCCTTTTGATCGCGAAGATTCGCAACACGATAACGCCAGCTACACCCCCAAGACTCCCTCAGGCCGCGCGGCCAAGGGCAAGGGCGCCGGCAAAGCGATCCCCGTGGCGGCCGAACTGCCGCCGCAACAGGCAGAGGAACGTCAGCGCCAGATGCGCGCGCTGATCCAGCTGGGTAAGGAGCAAGGCTACCTGACCCACGCCCAGATCAACGACCACCTGCCCGACAATTTCGCGCAGACGGCGGCGATCGACAGCATCGTCAGCGCGTTCAACGACATGGGCGTGCAGGTCTACGAGCAGGCTCCCGACGCCGAAACGCTGCTGCTCAACTCGAACTCGCCGGCCGTGGTGTCGGACGATCAGGCGGACGAGGAAACCGAAGTCGCATTGTCGACCGTCGACTCGGAATTCGGCCGCACGACCGACCCCGTGCGCATGTACATGCGTGAAATGGGCGCAACCGAACTGCTGACCCGCGCCGGCGAAATCGCCATCGCCAAGCGGATCGAAGACGGTCTGCACGAAATGGTGCAGGCGATCGCCGCCTGCCCGCTCGCGATCTCCGCGATTCTGGCGAGCGCCCAGCAGGTCGCGGACGGCGAGCTGCGCATCGACGAACTGGTCGACGGCCTGAACGAAGACACGGTCGCGGCCGAAGACGACAGCGCGAGCGCCGACGCATCCGCCGAAGACGACGCCGATGCGGAAGAACAGGACGACGAGGACGAAGACGACGACGACAGCGGTCCGGCCGATTCGTCCGCCGCCGACGAAGCACGCCTGAAGCAACTCACCAGCGACTGCCTCGAAATCTTCGCGCAGGTCGGCATGCTGTCCGACCAGATGAACGCATCGCACACGCGTGGCGACGTCAGCTCGAAAGCCTATCAGCGCGCTCGCGAGGAAATCCAGCAACACCTCGCGAAGATCCGCTTCACGGCACGCACCATCGACCGTCTGTGCGGCGACGTGCAGCATCAGGTCGCGCAGGTTCGCGCGATCGAGCGCAACATCCTGCAAATCGTCGTGTCGAAGAGCGGCATGCCGCGCGAGAAGTTCATCGAGTCGTTCGCCGGTCACGAGGCGGACCTCGGCTGGACGGAACGCGCAGCGCGCGGCAATACGTCGTACGGTGCGGCGCTGGAGCGTCATCTGCCGGCCATCCAGTCCGAACAGCAGAAGCTGATCGAGATCGAAGCGACGGTTTCGCTGCCGCTCAAGCATCTGAAGGAAATCAACCGTCAGATGGTCGCGGCCGAGTCGAAGATGCGCAAGGCCAAGAGCGAAATGATCGAGGCCAACCTGCGTCTCGTGATCTCGATCGCGAAGAAGTACGTGAACCGCGGCATGCTGTTCCTCGATCTGATCCAGGAAGGCAACATCGGCCTGATGAAGGCGGTGGACAAGTTCGAATACCGTCGCGGCTGGAAGTTCTCCACGTACGCCACGTGGTGGGTTCGCCAGGCGGTTACGCGCTCGCTCGCCGACCAGGCTCGCACGATCCGCGTGCCGGTGCACATGATCGAAACGATCAACAAGCTGAACCGCATTTCGCGCGAGATTCTGCAGCAGACCGGTCAGGAAGCGCATCCGTCGGTGCTGGCCGAACGCATGGAGTTGTCGGAAGAGAAGGTGCGCGGCATTCTGAAGATCGCCAAGCAGCCGGTGTCGATGGAAACGCCGGTCGGCGACGACGGCGACGCCACGCTCGGCGACATGATCGAGGACTCGGCGGCTTCGTCGCCGGCCGACGCCGCGATGCAGGCCGACTTGCGCGCCGCGATCGACGACGCGCTCGACTCGCTGTCGCCGCGCGAAGCGAAGGTGCTGCGCATGCGCTACGGCATCAACACGAAGTCGGACCACACGCTTGAGGAAGTCGGCAAGCAGTTCGACGTCACGCGTGAGCGGATTCGTCAGATCGAAAGCAAGGCCATGCGTAAGCTGATGCATCCGAGCCGCGCCGATCGTCTGAAGTCGTTCCTCGACCGTTAAGCTCGTTGTTTGACGCTTGCCGCGCGCACCGCCGCGCGGCAAGCGGCTTCACCTTCCTGCTGTACTCTCCCCCGCCGTTCTGCAAAACCCTACCCCGCGTTTCCGCGGTATTCCCCGCCTCACACCCGCAACGAAACCACACACCTCAAGGCTTGCCGCACATCCCCCGGACCGCCGCCCATTGCTTCGGCGTCAACGCGCTTTCGCCGAGTGGCGAACCCTGACTGCGTTTCTCGCGATCGGCGATACGCGGGTGATCCGACAGAAATTCGACCGTCGAACCCGCGTTGCCATGTTTGCGGCTCGTCAATGCGAAGAAGCCTGCGAGCCCGTCGCTGCGCAGTCCGCTCGCCTGAAGATAGGCGACGCCGTTCGCATCCGCGAGGCGCTCCATATCGCGGCTATACGACAGGTTCACGAGTTGTCCCGCGAGCGACGACACGTCCGCGATACCGAGGTTGATGCCGAGCGTGGTGCTGACCAGGCTGATGCCCGCGCCGCGAATCAGCGCGACGACCGGATCGCGTCGCGCGATATGGCCCGTCTCGTGCGCCATCACGCCGGCCAGTTGATCGGCGCTGTCCACCTCCTGCAACAGCCCGCGCATGATGACCATGCGCGCGCCGGGCAGCGTCACTGCGTTGACGGTTTTACTGTCGATCACCACAAGGCGGATGGGTTGCGCAATGCCCGCCGCGCCGGCAAGACGCGCTTCGAGTTGCTCGAGCGCGCGTTGACCGTCGGCATTGACGCAGACGCGATGCTGGTTGACCACGACGGTTTCCACCATCTCGCCGAGATGGTTCTCCACACTGCGCGGAACCAGCGTCGCGGCCACGGCAGGCAGCCTCACGACGAGCGCGAACGCCAGCCCGAGGCTCACCACGCCGACCAGCGTCCAGCCGAGATACTGGCGGCGCCTCGTGCGCGGCGTCGCGATGCGGGCGGCAATCCGGGGCGGCAGCGCAGCGGCATCCATCGATACGCGTCCCGGTTGGCCTTTGCACGACAGCGCGACCCTGCCGTCCGGATCGATTTCGCCGATGCTCAGGCGTGCAAGCGGCCAGACCGCCAGCTCACGCCCCCCCCCCTCGCCACCATCGACACGGTCGATCGACAGCGCCTCGTCGCGCCAGCGCAGCGTCGCCGCATGGGCCGCCGCGCTGAGGCCGTCGTAGTAGCGCGTACGATCGGCACGCGCTTCGGCCGACGCCGTCTCCATCCAACTCACCTTAGAACGCGCCGCCGTGGTCGAGCAGGTTCAGCATGCCTTCACCCGTACGCGGCGGCGTCTGGTCGCTTTGGCCGAGCGTCTGCGGATCGAGTTGACCCGACACCTGCAACGTATCGGCCGCGAAACGCAGGCCACGATGCAGCACGATCGGCAAGCCGAGGCCGAGCGTGAAGATGAAGATCGCCAGATTGCCCAGCATGATGCCGAGCAGACGCGTACCCGTGATGCTGCTGCCAAAGCGCAATTGCGTACCGAGCGTGGTGTTGCCCAGCACATGACGCGTCAGCAGGGCGAGATACAAACACTGGATCAGCAGCGCGCCGACGATGAACAGCACATAGAACAGAAAGATCGAACCGAACACGGCACCCGCACCCGCGTCGTGCGTATGCAGCGGCGCGTGACCGATCGGCAGCAGCGCCAGCAGCGAGCGGTAGAAAATCGCGCCGAGCACGGCGAACCACACGATCACGCCGACAAAGGTACCGACGAATGCGCCGTACAGCGCACCCGCATGTCCCTTGAACTGGAACTGCAGGCTGCCGAAGCTGCTCGCGTTGATCCGTCGCTCGGCAAGACGCAGCGACGCCCACGGCCACATTTGCCACAGCGTGACGATGCACAGCAGACCGTACAGCAGGACATACGCGCCATAGACGAGCGACGAGCCGGTCATGCCGCCGCGAATGCCACGCCACTGCGTGCGGCTCAGCCGATAGCGCTGCGCGCTGAAATACGCGCCCGCCGCGATCACCGCGACCACCAGATACAGCAGGATTAACGGCAGGGAAGACAGCGCCGCGCTGCCGGTAACAGCGCGCAAGATCACGCTGAGAACAACAGCGCCGACCACCGCACCGAACATGATCGCAATGGCCAGCAGAAAGCCCTTGAACAATTCGCCGCCGGTGCCGGTGTATTCGAAACGCTCACCCTGAAAGCGCATTCTCGACCAGACATACCGGCGCGTATTGGTGGTGGCCCAAAACCGGTAGATGCCCAGGGTGATAATCTGCAACAGCAGATTTTTGATGAAGATACCGTACAGCTCCCCAATCTTGCCGTCATAGGTCAACAACGGCTGCTTCTGTTCGAGTGCATCCATTTTTGCTTCCCCTTTCTCGGATTTATCGACGTTTTAATGACGTGTGCTTCAACCTGCTCTAACGCGTCCCGGCACGTTTCAACGTGCTCTATAACCGCTTTACGGCAATACGAACGTCTTCACCAGCGTCAGCTCCCCGGGTTTGCGCATCGGCACGCGAATCGTTTCGCTCTTTTCGTCCGGCGTGTTTTCGTTGGTGATGATGGTGATCTGCGCGACCGTGATATCGGCGCCGCTATTGCCGTTGCCGTAGTAATTCACGTAGACCAGATACGTGCCTTTCAACGGTGCCGCCGACGAATAAATCTCCGGCCCGTAACCGGTCGTCACGTCGACGTCGAGCGAGCCGCCGTTCGGCGCCACGCGGTCGCCGTACCAGGTGTGCACGCCATCGGGCGAGACGACGTGCAGGTCGAGGTCGGTGCCGTCGGTGTCCCATGCGAGCACCACGCGCAGCTTCGGCTGGGTCTTGCCGCTGTACGCGTCGTAGAACTGCACGCGCTTGCGGGTGCCGTCCGGCGCGCGCAGCTCGACGCCGTTGCTGCCCGACGAAAACGCGAACGGCCGCGAGAACCGGCCGTCTTCCTCCACGCGTTGCGGCAACGGCGTGCCGTTCACCACCAGCGTGCCGACCGAGGTGCCCTTCTTCTTCGGCGTGTTGCGGATCTGCCCTTCGATCAGCGCGAACTTCGACTGCCCTTCCGGCGTCTGCACCGCCACCGCCGGGTAATGCACGTCCTGCGTGTAGCGCTCGGTGTCGCCGCTGGTGTTGCGCCAGCCGTTCAACGGCGCGGCGAAGTCGATATCGCTCGCGCGCGCCGCCGGCGCCGCCAGCCAGCAAGCCGCGGCGAGCACGCCGCACGCCGCCTTCATCCACTTCGTCGTTCTGAACGTCATCTTCACTGCTCCCATCCCGCTGTCAAAGTCGCTCGCTCTTCACGAGCATCAGGTCGCCGATCTTGCGCAGCGGCACGACCCTCGTTTCACGCCGTTCGTTCGGCGTATTTTCATTGAACACCAGCGTCAGCGTCGCCGTGATCACGTCGCGATCGTGCGCGTGGGCGTCGAAGTTGTAGCCGGTCGAATCGAAGTTGCCCCAGTAGTTCAGGAAGAACAGCCAGGTACCGTGCTCCGGCGCCGCCGACGAAAATATCCCTGGCCCCGCGCCGTCCACCGAATCGACGTCGAAGCCGCTGCCGTCTTCGAGCGTGGGGTTGGCGAAGAACGCGTGCAGGCCGCCCGGCGTGATCACGTGAAGATCGACCTGCGCATGCGGGTCGTCCCACGTGACGATCGCGCGCAGCTTCGCCTGCGGCTTGCTGCGATCGGCCTCGTAGAACTGCATGCGCTGATGCTGTTTGCCGTCGGCGGAAATCAGCTCGATGCTGTTCGAGCCCGCGCCGAACGCCCACGGACGCGCGAACGCGCCTTCGTCGTCGGTATAGAGCGGTGTCGGGTTGCCGTTGACGACCAGCGTCGGCGGCCGGCGCGCGTGCTTGTCGATGTGCCGCAGGCGTCCCTCGATCAGCGTGCGATAGCGCTGCGCGCCGCGATCCACCGGCGGACGCGGATAGGCGGCGACGTAATGCTCGCCCTCGTTCGTGAGCCCGCTGTGCCGCCAGCCGCCGAACGCGCTGGTCAGATCGGCGATCGCGCCGTTGGCGTCGGTGTCGGCGGCATGGGCGGGTGTCGTGGTCGCGGCCAGCAGCGCGGCGGACGTTGCCGCCAGCGTCGCGAGCGCGCACGCCGCGAACGCGCATGAAACCGCGAACGCGGACACGGATGCCGGAACGCCGCCGGCGGCCACGCGCATCCGCAACCGGCGCATCGCGCCAGCGCGGCGAAACAGACACGAAAGCGGACGCGGATCGGAGTTCATTGGATCGGATTGTCGGTACGAATCAGCGTGCACGCGGTGCGTTCGACGAAATCCTCGTCGAGGCCGCGCGGATGATGCTGGAACGCGAGGTGAATGTATTCGTGCGTCAGCGCGATGCGGTCTTCTTCAGTCTGCAGGCGATAGATGTAGATGCGATTGCGCTGCGCGTCCTCATACGGACGCCCTTCGCGCACTTCGCACACCGCCGGCAGATCGGGCGTTTCGTAACCGGCCGCACCGTCGAGACGACGCGCCCACAGCGGCGCATTGCGTTGCAGCCATTCGCGCGCGCCGGCCACCGCGATGCAGTCGCCCGCCAGCGGACTGAGGAACGACGTGAGCGTCGCCTGCGGCCATGTGCGGGCGAGGATCGCGTCGAAGCTCTGGCCGTTCTGCGCGGACGCTTTCGCGGCGAGCCAGCTCATCTGGCCTGGCGCGGCTTGATCGTGGTGGTACTGCACGGGCACGCCGGTCAGCACCAGCGCGTCGGTCAGATCGGCCGCGCGGCGTGCGGCAGCGGTCGGCGTGCGCGGCAGGACGCGCTGCGTGCTGCTGCTGTCGTCGATCCGGTAGCAGCCGTGATCGTGGCTGCCGTGCTGCACCGCGTAGGTCCGCGCCGCCACCGCGAGGGCCTTGGCGGCTTCCGGTTGACTCGTGTCGCCTTCACGCTCGACGACGCGCGCCACGTAATCGTTCATGCCGAAGCGGCCGACCACCTGCAGCGCGCCGGCCGCATCGCGATCGAGGCGCAGTTCGCCGTGACTCGTCACGCGCGCCCAGTTGCCGTTGACGAAACCGACCCGATAGTCGCCGCGCAGCGGACCTTCCGGCGCGGCCGCCGGTCCGGTGTCGCCGAGCACCTGGCGGATCGGATAGCGGCTAAAGAAATCGACGAGCACGCAGCCGTCGTCGTCGGGGATGGCGACTTGCGTGAGCAGCGGTCCGATGCGTGGCGCAGCGGCCTTCAGCACGCCGGGACTGCCGCCCCGACCACCGAGCCACACGGGCGTTCCGTCGGCAAGCCAACCCGCCGCGCCGCCGATCGATGCGCCCGGCCGTGCCGGATCCGGCATCGTCCATGTTTTCGCGCGCAGCACGCTGCCGTACAGCGACACCGTGCCCTCGCCGCGGCCGCTGGTCAGCACCGACACCAGCGTGCTCGCCGCCGCTTCGCGCGGCCTCGCCGGCACCGCCTGCAACGCGGCCAGCAGTTCGCTCACCGGCACACGGCGAGCCGGCGTCAGCGCTTTCAGGTCACGCAGCCAGGCGGGCGCGTGAGCGGCGCTCCAGTATTTGCGCCAGTCGGCGGCATCGAGCTGGAGACGCGCGGGTTCGAAGAACAGCCCGCACGATTGCACCAGCGCGTGTTCGCGATCGATATGACCGCCCGTCATGCAGCAATACACTTCCTCGCGGTCGCCGCCGCTGCACGTGTAATCCGGTGTGGCGATGTTACGGTCCACCAGATACGCGTAGACGAATAGCTTCCACACGCTGCCGAGCGGCGTGTCCAGTGTGGCGGGCAACGCTTGTGCGGCTTGCGGCGAAACCGGCGTGGCCGGACCGTCGGCGGCGACTTGCCAGAGCTGATCGTGACCGTCGCGCTGCCATGCGAAGCGCAGCAACGGCGCAACGGACGAAGTGGACGAAGCGGCCGGCGATACGGCCGGCGATGCAGCGGACGATACGGCCGAAGCCGGTTGAGCCGCCAACGCGACCCCATCGCCGGCGCCGACAACGACTCCCCCCCACCCCACGCCGACGACGAGCGCCACCCGCAGCGCCGTAGCCAGGCGTTCGCGGGTATGCCGGAGCGTGCGCAACATGGCGGTCTCGCTTACTCGATACGCAGCGTGGTGACGCGATCGCTCTTGCCGCCCTCGAACGCTTTCGCGTCCGGCTGATACATGCGGAAGTAGCGCGCCGGCGGCAGCGTGAACGTCCCCGGCAGCGCAAAGCGCACCAGTTGCCGCAACGTGACCGGCCGGTCGAGCAGCGGCACGGGCTGGTGATACGTCAGCTCGCCCATCTCGTACGACGCCGCGCGTTCGAACGGTTGCGGGCCGCTCGCGCCCTCCTTCTCGCCCGGCAGACCGTCGATCGACACGCCCCAGCTGGTCGCCTCGACGTCGCCGCCCGGCGGCAGCGGCACGTCGAGCAGACCATAGTGGTACGCATTGCCCGAGCGCGGCGTGAGCACGACTTCGTCGACGTACAGCGCATTGCTGTCGATCGCATCGCCCGATTTCACGCGGCGCGCGGTGAACGACGCGCGGCCCAGCTGGCTCTCGGCGCTCTCGCCTTTCTTCGGATCAGGCTTCGCGTCGAGCGGTTCGAGCTTGTAGAAGCGGCGTTCGATGGTCACGTTCAGACGGCTGTCCTCGCTGGTGTGGCTACGGAACGAGACCAGCGCGTTGACGTCGGTGCGGGCCGGGCCCGCGTCGAGCGTGGCAGGCAGGCTTGCGCCGCTGCCGCCGCTCCATGTCCACAACGGCGTGCCGGTTGCGGTCACCGCGCGCGTCCAGCCGGCGCCTTGCAGCGACGGCAGCGCGCCCACCGGCGTGTCGCCGCCGAGCGCCTTGCGCAGCCACAGCAATGTCAGCGCGCGGTCGAGCGTCGGGTAATCGGCGCTGCTTTTCGCGAGCAGGGCCGAGGTGTCCGCCGCCGGGCCACCGCCGGCGTCGCCGGTCATCACCAGCAGGCTTTGCACAAGCGGCGCGGGATCGTTCGCCAGCGCGGTACGCGCGGTGCTGGCCGCGGCGTCGAAGCCATCCGGCAATTGCGCATTCGAGCCGCGTGCCAGCGACGCGATCAGCAGCGTGGCCATCTGCTTGCCGCGCGGCGTATCGGCCTGTGCGAACACGATGCTGTCCGAGGTGGCATACGTCGGGCCGCCGGCCGCGTCCGCTTTCGCGCTCGCCGCCGCATCGCTCAACAGGTCGGACGCGACGCCCGACACCGGCGTCGCCACCGGCAAGCCCATCTGCTGCATGAGCCACAACGCCAGCGCGCGATGCAGCAGCGGTTCCTTCGCCCCCGCGTCGCGATACACGTCCATCGCATGCTGCCAGTTATCGGCGGGCAGGCTGATACCGAGGCTGCGGCTCGCGAGCCAGTCGGCGTAATACGCGTACGCGGTGATCAGCGCGCTGCCGCCGGTCGTGTCGCCCCACCAGCCGAACGTGCCGTTGACGCCTGCCAGCATCGCCAGACGTTGACGCTGGTTGCGCAGCAACGCTTCGAGCCCTTGCGTCGAACTGGCGTTATCGCCGCGGCCGATCGCGTCGTGCGCAAGCGCGAGCGGAATCAGGCGGCTCGACGTCTGCTCGGCGCAACCGTACGGGTAATTGATCAGATCGTCGGCCACGCGCATGAACTGGCTCGCCGAGCTGCCGATGAACCGCACGCTGACGTTCTGCGCGTCCTGCGGCAGATTGAGCGGCTTGTTCGAGCCGTCGAGCGCCACCGTGTTCTGATGCAGATCGAGCCAGCCGCTCGCGTCGAGACGGATCGTGGTCTGCAGACGATCGACGTCCTTGCCGTTGCGGCGCAAGGTCGCGTTGATCACGCCGGCCTTCAGCGCGCCGCTCGGCAGGCGCAGATAATTCGCGCCGCGCTTGAGCGTGACCTTCTGGTTCAGCGACAGACCGCCGCCGTCGACCAGCCATTGCGCGTCCATGTCCGCATCGGTCTGGTTGAACGCGATCATGTCGATGGCGGGCTGATCGTTGGGACGGAAATGCGACGGCCCGCTCCACTTCAGATACAGCGCCTTGTCGGAGCGCACGTACGCGGTGCGTTGGCCGACCATGCCGTCCGGCGCGGCCGCGCGCACCGTCACGCGCCAGCGCGCGAGCGAGTCGGGCATCTTGAAGGTCATGGTGGCATGACCGTTCGCGTCGGTCTTCAGGCTGCCTTCCCACGCGGCCGTGTCCTGGTCGTCGCGACGCGGACGTTCGAGCACCTTCACGCCGCGCTCGTTGTAGTTCGCGCGTTGCGGTCCACCCGGCGCGCCCTTCAGTGGCGAACGCGCGAGGTCGTAGGTGATGAACGACAGGCTCGACGAGGTGCGCACGTTATTGCGGCGCGGGTGATAGAAGAAATCGACGATGTTCGGCGCGATTTCCGGCTGCAGCACGTAGACCATTTCATCGACCACGCTGACCGTCAGATTCGCCGCTTCGGGCTTGCCGTTCAGCGTGCTGTCGAAGTTCAGCGTGACCGTGTCGCCCGGGCCGTACACCGGCTTGTCGCTCTTCACGTTCAGTTCGATCTGCGGCTGCGCGACCACGATGCCCGCATTCTGGAACACGTACTCGCCGGCATGCACGTACAGCACCGAGAACGTCATGTTCGGCGCGAACTCCTCGCCGACCTTGATGCGCGCCTTCCATTGCGACGGTGCTACACGTTGCAGTTGCAACCAGTCTCCGCCCGCCGACAGCAGCGCGCGATGCTCGACGTTATCGCGTTCGAGCGTCAGCAATGCGTCGTCGACCGGCATCGGGAACGTGATCAGCGCCTCGGCGGTATCGCCGATCTTGTACCTGTCGCGATCGAAGACGATTTCGACGCTGCCCGGAATCGCCTTCAGGCCATCGCCCGCGACCCAATGGCTCGATGCCGCGAGCAGATTGCCGGTGTCGTCCTTGACGGACAGCATGTAGGAACCGGGTTCGTCGAACTGCACCGGGAACGACAGCTTGCCGCCCGTCACCGCGCCCTTCAACGCGCCTTCGCCGTGCGTGCGCGATTCGAGGCGCGTCCATTCCCACTTGGCCGGCGCATGCGACGACGGATCGATCGCGCCGAGCGCCTGCAGATCGAAATTGACCGTTTCCTTCGGCTGCGAGAACGACTTCGCGGTGGTCAGGCGATACGGCGTCGCGCCGCGCGCGATCAGCACTTCACGCGTGACGCGCACCTTGTAGGCCGCGCCGTCCTGCGCGAACAGCGTCAGCGCATAGCGGCTGGGTTCGGTCGCGGCGGGCAGCGCGAGGCTCGCGTTGCCGTCGCTGTCGGTGGTCAGCTCCTGCTGTTCGAGCTTGACCGGGAACAGCCCCGCGTAACGCAGTTCGCCGTCGACGATCGTCACTTTCTGCGCGCGCAGCGTGACCGAGATCTTGCTGTCGCGCACCGGCTTGCCGTCCGGGTAGCGCAGCTGGATCTTGCCTTTCAGCGGCTCGCCGGTCGCGTAGTCGGCCTTGTCCATCGACAGGTTCACGTCGAAGTGCGGCTTCACGTATTCGGCGACGCGAAACGCGCTGCCGTAGACGTCGCCGTTGTAGTCGAAGCGCAGCGTGTAGCCGCCGGCGGTGGCATCCGCGGGCAGCGTGAACGAGGTGTCCGCGCCGGTATCCGACGCGAAATGCACCTTGCTGGTCGCGACCGGCGAGCCGTTCGGATCGAGCACGTCGAGCTTGATGTCGGCCTCGGCGGGCGCGGTGGATTGCGTTGCGTTCTGGAACGTGCGGCCGATGAACTTCACGTGCACCGGATCGCCCGGCCGGTACATCGGCCGGTCGGTCACGGCGTAGATCTTGGTGTTGTAGATCTCGCTGTCGTAATAGAAATTCTCGGAGACGAACACGCCGCCCTGCGGATCGGTGCCGAGCACGTAGCTGCGTTCGGGGCTCACGTGTTGCAGCATCAGCGCGCCGTCGTTGCCGGTCGTGCCGCTTTGCAGCACGCCGACGCCATCGGTCCAGCTCACGTCGGTGTTGGCGACCGGCTTGCCGTTGTCGCGCCGCGTGGTCCACACCAGCATGCCGCTCGACGCCGCCTTCACGACCGCCACCGTGTCCGACACGAACAGCAGCGTATGCGCGCGATAGTTGCCGATCACGGCCTCGACGATGTACAGCCCCGGCGGCAGCTTGCCGACCGGAATCATCACGTTGCCCGAACTGGCTTCGATAAAGTTGCTGCTGCTGCCTTCGAGGTTCACGCCCTTGGGCGGCTCGATCACTTTCGCGTCCCAGATCGGATAGCGGAAGCGCGCGACGACGTCATAGCCCTTCAGCGGCGCGAATTGCGAGTTCTGCTGGAACTGCGTGGCCTTGCCGGTCTGCTCGCCGAGCTTGAATTGCGGCGCCGCCTCGGTGGCCTTGCTGCGCGTGGCGAACGACAACACCCGCTGCCATGCGCGGCGCGCTTCGGTGAACCAGCGGTCCCACAGATACGCGAGCGTGTTCGCGAGTCCTTCGCCCTGGTAATTCGGCGCGACGTTCACGCGATGCAGATTCTTCTGCGCCTTCAGGAAGTCGAGCGGCTTCGCCACGCGATACACGACGATGTCCGCGCCGCCGTAGGCCTGCAACGCGTCCTTGTAATCGCGGCCGGGCGCTTCGAGCCGCACCTGGGCGGGCTGATCGCTGCCGAAGCTGGCGTCGGAGAGCAGGAAGAACGGCTGGCCGTCGACGCGTTGCGAGCTGAAGTTGCTGCCCGGTGCGGCCTGCAAGGTCGGATTCGCGGCGACGTTGGCATCGGCATTGGCGCCGGATGCGGCGTCGTCGGCATAGGCGGCCGGTGCGAGCGCGAGCGTCACGGCCGCGATCAGCGCAGCCAGTGCAAGCGCCGCGCGATGGCGCAGGCGCCCTGCTTCAAGGTTCGATGCGCGATTCGATGACATGACGGAGTGGATTCGCTTCATGGTGTCAAAAAGTCCAAACGAAACACGCCGACGAAGTTGGGATTGCCGTCGAGCGGCTGCCAGCGGGAATCTTTCCATTGCATCAGGTCGGAAACGGCGACGGCGCGCAGACCGGTGTCGGTCGGCGTGACGGTGCCTGTGTGATAAGCGATGTAGCGGTCCAGCCAGATCATCAGATGCTGGTCGTCGCCCTGGTCGAAGAACAGCAGGTCGCCGGGCAGCGCCTGATTGACGTCCTTCGAAACGAAACGGCTGTTGCGTTGAATCAGTGCGATCGCCGACGCGTACGCGCCGGTCGATCCGTCGAGCTGGGTCCAGCGGTTCGCGATGGTGCGTTGTGTCGCCGACAGTTGCAACTCGGGCGGCATGCTGCTCGCGTCCGCGAGACCGGTCATGCCGTTCGCGCGCAGCCAGCGGGCGTCGTGCGGCTTGAGCGTCTCGCCGACCGCGAAACGCACGAGGCCGGCGCAGTCGCGTTGCGTCCAGCGCGGCGTCGGGCCGCGCCGAATCTGCTGATCGACGATGCGCGTGAACCACGCGCGAAACGCCGCCGATTGTTGCGGCGACAACGCGTCGGGATCGGCCGGGGCGGCGCTGCCGGTGAGCGCATGCGCGAGCGGAACAAGCGGCGACAAGCCGGTCAGCAGGCAGGCGCCGGCCGCATGCGCGAGCCACGCGCGGCGCGCGGGCGGATTGACCGCCGCGCGAGGGACGCGAAGGACGCGCACTTAGTCGCCCTCGGTGCCGGGCTGATCCGCCGGCGCGTCGGTCGTGCCGGATGGGTTCGTGCCCGCGTCCGCGTCTGCGTTGCCGGCCTTCGCGCGATCGAACCACCAGTCGACCGGCACCCAGCCCGTCGAACCCGGCAGACTCTGCGGCAGGCTCAACGACACTGGCGGGTAATGCGCGAGCGCCCGCAGCTTCGGCACGAGATGCGTGCGCGATGCGTTGCGGAACACCGCTTCCTGATCGGCCGGCAACGCGGCGCCTGCTTCGCGTTCGATCAACGCGGCGGCCGACGACGGCGTGAGCGTCAGAATCGTGCGCGGCAGGCGTTGCGGCGCGAGCGTGTCGGCGAGCGCCGGATAGCGCTTGTCGAGCACCGCGAGCGTGTCGTCGACCAGACGGCTATCCGGCGAGAAGATCAGATAGCCGTGCGCGAGCGCGAGCGTGACCGGGAAATAGCGCTCCGCCGACAGTTGCGACGCGAACGAAGCCTTGCTCGTCAACGCCGTTCCCGACGTCGCGCTCACCGGGCGTTGCCACACGGTGACGCCGGCGCCGGCGTCGCGCGTGGTGACGGGCAGGCGCAGATAGCCGGTGTTGCCGTCGGTTTTGGCGGCCTTCGCTTCGTACGCGCCGATCGCGTCGCCGAAGGTTTTGCCGAGCGCGGTTTTCAGCGCGGCGGTTGCGGCCGCGTCCTGCGTCTTCACGCGCGCGACGAACACCGGCGCGACCAGCGTGGATTTCGCGTACCAGCACACGGCGGCCGGACCGGCTAGTTGATCGGTGATAGCGGAGGCGGCGTCCGCGCCGCCGTCGGCGACCTTGCCGAGCAGACCCGAGGCCTCTTTCCAGTCGGCCGGCAAGCTCGTGCAGGCGGCCGGGTTAGCCGGCAGCGCGTGCCACAGGTCGGCGCTGTTCCACTGTTGCGGCAGCTTGTCGGGATCGATCAACGCGGCCGTCTGCCAGGTTGCGGGAGCATTGCCGTTCGACGAGAAATCGAAACGCAGCGCGTCGATGCCCGAGAAGAACGCCTGATAACCGAACGACAGATAGTTTGCCGAGACCACCAGACGGTGTCCCTTCGGCGCGTCGCCGGGGGCGTCGAGCTTGTAGGCGCGGGCCGCGTCGTCACGGCCCGACGACAGCATCTCGAACACCGCGTCGCCGCGCTCGCTCAGCACACCGCCTTTCTGGTCAAGCAGCACGCCGGGCGCGGACAGCACCACGAGGCGATCGTCCTTGGTGGCGAACAGCAGCGTGCGGCCGACCGCCAGCTTGAGCGCGTAGACCGGGACGTCGCCGGAGAGTTTGGCGACCTGGCTCAGTTGCGAGTCGCTGGCCGCGACGTTCGCATAGCCTTGCAGCAGCTTGGCGAGGCCATTGCGATGCATGGACATCGCCCAGTAGCCGAGACGACCGTCCGGCGAGCGCCACAGCAGCACGTGCGCGGGTTCGTCGAATACGCGGCGGATCAGTTCGTCGCGCCAGTCCAGCTGATGTTCGAACGCGAGACGGCGCAGCGCGCCTTCGGCGGAGAGCCGCGTGTTGTTCGATTCGTAATAGTCGACGAAATCCTGCGTCAGCACGTCGTGCAGCAACGGCACGCGCAGGATGTCGCGCGGCAGACGCGAGAGCGCTTCGCTGTCGATTACCGCGTCGGGGTGGTGAATGTCGAGAACGACCTCGGTATTTTCCGGGCCATGCGCCTTGCGATGTCCGAATGGACGCCACACCGCCTGAATGACCACGCCGGCCACGACCAGAAGACCGACTACCAGGATTGCAATCTTTTTGCGCGACATCTTCATCTGATTTCTTCTGGTTCGATGCGACGGTGATAACGTGGATGCCCGGCGGATTAAGTCGATGCGGTCAATTGCAGATCAATCGCCGAAGGCAGCGATGATAACCGATATCTTTAACAGGAAACCAGTCGCGCTTTGTATTTCTTTGCATTTAACAGTCGGCTACGTTTTAGAAGGTTTTCTGGTGGGGAATCGCTGAGGGATTCATTAAAATTTCATGCGAGTTAAAGCCCCGCCGGATATTGCGGCGTCGTCAGACAGTTATTGAACCAGGCGCTATCCACAAGCGACCACATCTCCGCATCGAGTCGCGGCATGCCTGAGGCCGGAACCGGAAACCGGTCTTCCCCGTCCGCTTTCGCGGCGCGCACCCAGCCGGCCTTGCTGCTTCCGTCGTTACAGGCGTTCGATTGACTGTCGCAGTAGGCTTGCGCGTGGACGGTGCCGCCATCCACACGACTGACCGTGCTGTACATGTCCGTCTGCCAGCTCGCAAAGTCCTGACTCTGGCTGCAAACGCGGTCGTGGTTCTGAACGTGCACGGCGCCGAAGCAGGTGTACGACACCGTGGTTCCGCTACGGTCGTTCGGGATGAAAGAACAGTCCGCCGCGAAACCGCTAAACGGACCGCCCGCATATTTGGCGAGCCATTGCCGCTCCCTTTGGGCGATGGCGATCAGGCCTTTGTCCGACTGGTCTTGCAGCAAACGCGTGCGCTCGGCAATCTGCTTGCGGACTTCGCCGGCGCTCAATGAATTGCCCTGCAAATCGCCGTCCAGACCCGTATTGCGAGCGTCAATCCAGCGACGCTGGCTACGCACCAGCATCTCGCGGATTTCGGCGTCGGGCGCGGATTTCAATAATTTCGAGTAGGCCGCGTTCATTTGCTCGTCCGCCGATAGCAAAGACTTATTCGCGCAGATTTTCTTTTCCACGGGTTTGGCGGCTTTGGCGCAGTCGAATGCGAATGCCGGAATCGCGCAACCCAGCCCAACAGCGGAGAGTAGAACGGCCGTGACAGTCCGGATCAGGGAAATGCGTGAAAACCTATGCGCGGCATGCACGAAATACCTCCTTCGTTTTACAAATAGGGGGGGTCGCGGGAACTGCGGGAAATACGAATTCGGATTCTGCCATGAGCGGGCGCTCACGATCATAGCGGCGTTGTGGATATCGTCGTTGGAACAAATCGGGTGATACCTGATAATTCAGATTGAATTTACATTGTGCTTGCACCTTCGGTATTCGTCATTGCCACTTCCTTTCGGTTGACTCTGTCGATACGTGAAACCTAGAATCCGCCAGCAACAAAGTCTGATGCCTGTTTCCCTGATTTTTTGGCTAGTCGGCAGACACCACACGAGAATAGAGAACTGAAGCGATCCACTTAATCCGGGTGGACCGATTCGGCAGCATGGATAGTGGACGGGATACATACACGATGAAAGCAGGGCTTCAGTTCAAGCAATGGGCACGCGTCGCGATGAGTGCGATGCTGTTTCACGTCGCCATGGCATCGGCGCAGACCGTCGACATTCCGCTCGGCACGCCCGAGGGATTTTCCGCCGATGCGGTGACGGCGGTCGGCAATGGCCGCTACTGCATCAGCGGCAACATCTATGACGACAGCGGGCCGAGCTGGTCGGGAATGGCCGTGATGGTCGACGCAACGAACCGCCGGGTGTTATGGCGTACGCCGATTCCGTTCACGCGCGGCTATGCCGGCAATTCGGTGCAGGCGTGCGGCGTCGCGGGTCAATCGGTCTATGTGGTATCGGTGGAGAGCACGCAGAGCAGCGAGTCGCTCAAGCAGAAGCGTGTGGTGTTGAACCGTCTTTCGGCGGCGGGCAAGCTGGAGAAACAACACACCCTCCACGCCGGGTTCGACGAGTGGTTTTATATGCTCGGCGTCAATTCATCGGGTCTCGTCGTAGCGGGTAGCACGAGCGAGAAGTCCGCGCAGGGCGGGCCGTTCGGCAACTACGTCGCGCAGTTCGATGGCGACCTGGTTCAGACCGGCATCAGGCAGTTGCCGAGTGGCGCGTTCGGTGCCGATTCGTCGGCCGTGTTCGATGGCAGGAATCTGGTGGTGGCGGGTCAGTTCCTGCCGAATCCCGGCGCGGGGCATGATGGCTATGCGGTGTCGAAGATCGATTTCGACAAAAACCGCTACCTGTGGTCGACTTATACGTCGCCGGGTGTGACGCTGGGGACGAGTGCGCTGGTTGCGCAGGACGGGAACACGGTCGTGGTGAGTTCAGCGCCCGGCGGCGTGTTGAACGTGACGGTACTCGATCGTTTGGGGAAGATCACGTCGACGTTTGCCGCGAAGGCCGCGGAGTTTTGCAAGCTGCAGGCCGCTGCGATGGATGGGCATAAGCTCAGCGTGTTCGGCGATACCTGCAAGAGCAATAGCGTGACGCAGTTGTTGTCGGTGGATCTGACGTCGCATGCGGTCAGCACAACGCGGGCGTTCAAGACGAACCTGCAAGGCGCGACGATCGATGCGGGCGGCTGGGTTGGTGTCGCGGTTAGCGAAGAACATGGGGCCGTGTTTCAGCGAGGGGTAGAGTGAGCTTGCTGGAACCGGAGGAGTTCGACGCCACTCTAGGTTCGCTCATCTGCTGAGCTTCTGTTCGAGTCAGCGCGGAAACTCAGCATCCGGGTTTTCACGGAGACGACCCACTGTCGATTCACCATCCCCTCACACGTCGTAGCAATGAAATCCAGTCCATCGAATCGACTGGCCTCCCCATCACCGCATCCACAGCACGGACGGAGACGTGAATGACTAAAGTAAAAGTTGCCGGGTTTGGTGTCTCGCTCGATGGTTTCTCCGCGGGAACCGAGCAGAGCCTTGAACATCCGCTCGGCGTACGCGGCGAGGAAATCTTCCAGTGGTTTTTCCCAACGCAGACTTTTCGCCAGATGATCGGAAAAGAAGGCGGCGAAACCGGCCCTGACGATCAGTTCGCCCAACGCGCGATGGCAGGATTCGGCGCTTTCATCCTCGGCCGCAACATGTTCGGACCCATCCGTGGAGAATGGCCGGACGATCAGTGGAAAGGCTGGTGGGGCGACAATCCACCGTATCACGCACCGACCTTCGTGCTGACGCATCATCCGAGACCGTCAATTGAAATGCTCGGCGGAACGACTTTTCATTTTGTATCCGAAGGCATCGAAGTCGCACTGCAAAGGGCGCGCGACGCAGCGGGCGGAAAGGACATCAAGATCGGCGGCGGCGTCGAGACGGTCAGGCAGTACATTCAGGCGGGCCATGTCGACGAGATTCATCTCGCCGTCGCACCGGTCGCGCTGGGTCAAGGCGAACCGCTCTTCAGCGGTCTCGATCTCCGGGCGCTCGGATATCGAACGGTCGAGCATGTGCCGACGGAGCGAGCCACACACATTGTTCTGGCGAAGTAACGTCGGCGATCGAAGGGCTTGCTGGTTGACGGTCGCTATCCACGGGACTTGCCGATCAGCACCATCGCGATACCGCCAAGAATCGCAGCAGACGCTACAACGAGGCGCGGCGTGATCGCTTCCGACAGGAACGCCACGCCGCCGCATGCAGCGATAAGCGGTACCGACAACTGCACCGTGGCGGCCCGCATCGCGGTCAACCTGCTCAGCGCCGCATACCAGATGACGTACCCGATGCCGGACGTCAGCGCACCCGATGCAATCGCGAGCGCAACGCCCGTCTCAGTCGCATGAGCGCGCCCGCCGGCGATGAAAACCGCGCTCATCAATAAGACGAGCGGCGCCGCTCGCACGAAGTTTCCCGCCGTCGATGCGAGCGGGTCGGCCACTTTACGGCCACGCAGCGAGTACACGCCCCAAGCAACGCCCGCGACCGCCATCAAGGCCGCGCCGACAAGCGGCGGCGCCGCGATACCCGGCAACACCAGATAAACCAGCCCCGCGATGGCCAGGGCAAGACCGAGCCACGCGATACCGCCGAACTGCTCGCCGGAGCGCAGGCCCACGCTGAGCATCGTCAACTGAACTGCGCCGAACAGAATCAGCGCACCTGTCCCCGCGGACAGAGTGAGATACGCGAAGGAGAAAAACGCGACGTAGACGAACAGCATGACAGCAGCGAACCAGTCGGCACGGTTGGGTACATGCGATCGCGACTTGAACCGCACGATGACGGCAAGCATGATCGCCCCCGAAATCAATCGGATGCCGGCGAAGCTGACCGGATCGATTTCGCCTCGCAGTAGAGCGAGCCGGCATAACAGGGAATTCGCCGCGAACGCGAGCATCGCTGCGGCAGTGAGCACAATCGTTCGCAAGAAAGCTGGGCCGTCGCGTGTATCACGCATGGGTCAGCACCAGGACGAAGGCCCATGACAACAGCGCCACGCCTATGGGCGTACTTAACCGCCGGCCCCAGGTAACGTTCTTTTCGATCGCCATCGCGGCAGCAAGCAGAAGCATCCAGCCGAGGCTGCCGGTGCCGAGCGCGAACATCAACAGCATCAACGCCCAGCAGCAACCGACGCAGAACAGACCGTGCCGCGCGCCAAGCGCATAGGCGTTCCAGGCCTGCGCGTGTCCTCGCCAGCGTTCGATGACGAAACTCGTGGGCGTGCGGCACTTTTCGAGGCATCGGTACTTGAGCTTGCTGAACTGAAACGCGCCCGCCAGCGCAATGACGGCGACGCCGACGAGCCAGCCGCGCCAGGCCAGCGCGGGTACGTTGGCGACCACCGAGAGCACCGCGCTATGAAGCACGTGCGCCACTATTCCGAAGGCGCCCCACACCGTCATGTAGCCCAGGCCGAGTAGCGTCAGCAGGCAGGCATGATCAGGACGTCCGGCCGTCAACCGGTCGAAGGCACTGAATAGCGGCAACGTGGTGGGCAGCATCATCGCGGTTGTCATCAATATCCACGCGACCGCGTAGAGCACCACGGGCACCACCACGCTGCCCGCGGGAACGACACGACACAGGAATGCCGCCGGTCCCGACGCGGTCCAGTCGGCGTGCTCGATGTAGCGTCCATACGGACTGCGTGCCCACGCCCACAACACCAGCCAGGCCAGCGCGATCAACGCGACCAGAATCGGCAGGAACACGTGAGCATGGCGCGAAGCGCGGGCCGGCGAAGGGCCGGCCATCGGGTTCATGCGTCGAACACGAAAGTGCTCTGTAGAGCGTTCTGATTTTTGATGTGGAGGTCGATGCCGAGCGCCGGGTTCTTCGATCGATAAGTCGGGGCCTTGCCGACGAACACCGGTGCACCCGGCACGGTCGAAAACACGGTGTCGGACAGCGTCGTCTGGCCACCGGTCGCGCCAAGATAAGGTTCGAGCTCGGCATAATAATCCGCGCCGATTTCGAGCTCGCCCTTGCCCGCGACCACGGTGAAGCGGATCGGCGCCCGCTCCACGGATACGACCTGACCGATGAGCTTGGCGAGATCGGCAACCGGGCCGCCGGCCTGCCCGGTGTAGACCTTGAGGAGCGCGTCTTCCTGCGCTTTCGAGGCCTGGTCGCTGATGAAGATCGCGGCGGTCCAGTTGCCTTGTAGGATATTGCCGGGTACGTGGGCGACAGCGGCGATGGTGTTGCCGGCGACATCGACGCCGTCCACCGTGCCCTTGTCGATGTGCCATGCGACGATGGTGTCGCAGGTTCCGTTGTCAGGGTCCTCGCCAATCCAGCAAGGACACAGCACCTTACAGTTGCAAACTTCGAGGAGACGACCTTCCAGGTGATAACTCATACGAACCTCCATTGAAGGTACGTGAACACCCACACTTGCGGCCGCGAGGCGCGGCTGCAAGGACTATCAATTTTCCCGCTGCCGGTTGTAGCGAGTCAAGGTTGCCGATGCTCACGCAGTTCAATAACGATTGGGCTTGGCGGTTTTGGAAAGTCATGGCGTGGTTCGGCGGGGTGATGAATGCAGCGTTCAAGACATTCGACGGCGTGGGTTGAACTGCTGAATTAGTCAATCAATTTTTCTGCAAGATCTCACGAATTAGTTTTTAGCAGCAGAAGCGGGTTTGGCGGTAAGTACTGGACGACGGCGAACGGCCGATTGCGTTGGACGCCAGCACCTCACTCTGCCTGATGGACTTCGCGTCCACTTTTGAGTCCCGTTTATCGACACGCCCAAAGACCACATGGCATTCCTGCAGATGATTAGGCTCACGGCCGAAGAAGAGCACGCGTTAAAACGTTGGGACACACGCCGATTGCCAGATGGGTACTGCCCTACATGCCTTGGGCCATCAATCCCAGCCACACGTCGCCGCAGTGGCCCGATCTCACACAACGCCTGATAAATCACGCACTCATTTTGAGAGTGCCTGCACTGATTGCCAGTTGAGCGCTGGCTAGCCGATAGACACAGACGTGGACAGGCTGCTTCGATGGATGGCGAAAAACCATTTCGCATTATTCTCAACCGAGAGTTGTTCAATTCAGTGACGCCGAGAATTTTGTGATAACGCATAACAGCGGTAGGGACGCGTGAAAGAACTTTCGAAAGTCGCAATGTATGCAACCGGCATACTTACGTTTATAAAATCTATGTCACTTAAAGTTAGCCTCATTAAACAGCTGTCCGATTTATTCGAAGTTTCGTAGAATCGGCGCCGTGTATGTAACTGTCCGACTGGTTAACATTTAAGAGGCCGTATGGGAACGCAGGACCTGATCGGGGTAATGACTGGCAGACTCGTCCAGAGTGATCGGCTGCTGAAGCTGGATACGCAGTTAGGCAGAAACATCCTGGTGCCTCAACGCCTCGTTGGTACATCGCGAATCGGCCGTCACTACGAATTTACTGCCGACGTAATTTCCACGTCCGGCGACCTCGAACTCAAGACGCTGATTGCCCAGCCCGTCACCCTCTGGATCCAGCAGGCCGACAAGTCCTACCTGCCTCACCACGGATATGTGCACACCGCACGTCGCCTCGGATCCGACAGCGGTTTAACCAGTTATCAGATAGCCTTCGCTTCGTGGATGCACTTCCTGCGTTTTCGCAAGGACGCGCGAATCTGGCAGGACAAGTCAGCCGATGAAATTCTGACTGACGTATTCAACATGCACCCGCAGGCGCAAGGCGCATTCCGTTTTGCATTGAGCAAGGCGCTACCCTCGCGTTCGTTCTGCATGCAATACGAGGAAGACTGGAATTTTGTCCATCGCCTGATGGAAAGCGAAGGACTGTTCGGCTACTTCGAGCAGGCGAGCGACGGCAAGTCCCATACGCTCGTCGTCACCGACAGTCTCGATGCTTTCCAGCCCCTGTCGCCGCAAAGCGTTCAGTTCTATCGTGCCGGCACGAATAGCGAAGCCGACGCGCTGGTCCAGTGGTCGGGCACGCGAACACTGCAAAGCACTACGCTCACGACCCGTACGTTCGACTACAAGGCACCCGCACCGGTCGCATTTCCCAAGGGCACAAACATCCCCACCGTGCCTACACAGGGGAATCTGCCCCAGCAGGCCGAGGTATATGAATACACCGGCGCCTACACCTATGGCGGACAGGATCGGGGCGATCAACTGTCCAAAGTCCGGATGGAGGAATGGGAGTCGCGCGCCAAGCGTTTCTCTGCTTCGGGCGGTTTACGAGGTGCCGACGCTGGGCGCTGGTTTGAACTCGACGATCATCCCGAGCACGCGACGGACAGCGCCCAGAACCGGCAGTTTGCGATCATCGAAGCCACGTGGTTCATTGAAAACAACCTGCCGGTTTCCACCATGTCGGCCGATTTCCCGCATAGCTTGCGCGGCGACATCGGGAAAATCCTGGCGAGTCGCGCGTCCAGCAATGGGCTCAAGATCAAACACGCGGACGGCAGCGAAGGCTTCTTCCTCGTCGAGATCGAGGCGCAACGTAAGGCCGTACCCTTTCGCAGCCCGTTCGAGCATCACAAGCCGGAGATGCATCTGCAGTCGGCGATTGTCGTTGGGCCCAAAAACGTCGAGGTTTATACCGATCCGCTGAACCGTATCAAGGTGCGCTTCCACTGGGACCGGCTCAATAACGGTGACGAAAAAGCATCTTGCTGGGTGCGCGTCGCGATGTCCGATACCGGCGGCGGGTACGGCAGTGTGCATGTGCCCAGAGTCGGAGAAGAAGTTCTGATCAGTTGGGTAGGCGGCGATTGCGACAGACCCGTCGTAACCGGGCGCATCTACAACGGCAATACGCAACCGCACTGGCATTCCAACGGACTGCTATCGGGCTACAAGTCAAAGGAATATCAGGGCGGCGGCTACAACCAGTTGGTGATGGACGACTCGACTGGTCAGAATCGCGTTCATCTCTATTCGACAAATACGAATGCGCATCTGCACCTGGGCTATCTGATCGACCAGAGTGGCAATACACGGGGCGGCTACCTGGGCAGCGGTTTCGATCTGAAATCGGATGCCTACGGCGCGGTGCGGGCGGGTCAAGGTCTGTACGTCACGACTTATCCGGCAGGCGCTCAGCCGCTGAACGTACAGCAATCCACGTCGCAGCTCGTCAATTCGGAGAGCGTGCTGGAAACGATGTCGGATGCCAGTACAACCCATCAGGCGGAAAGTCTCAAGGACGGGCACGACTCGCTGAAGGCATTCACGGATGCCACGCAGAACAACGTATCAGGCTCGTCATCGGGCGGCAACACCGCGGGCGGTGGGACTGGAAGCGCCAATGCTTTCAGGGAGCCGGTCATGCTGTTCGGCAGTCCGTCGGGCATCGCACTGTCTACACAGAAATCCGTTCACGTCGCCAGCGATGAACACATCAATCTCGTGAGTGGGCAGAGCACGCATATCGCAACGGGTAAGTCGCTGATTGCGAGCGTCGTGGAAAAGCTGAGCCTTTTCGTGCAGAACGCTGGGATGAAACTGTTTGCGGCAAAGGGAAAAATCGAAATACAGGCACACTCGGACAACATCGAGGTGATCGCTCAGAAAACCATGACGATGTTGTCGGCAACCGAGAAAATCGACGTAGCGGCAAAGCAAGAAATTCTTCTGACGTCGGGTGGCGCATATATCCGTCTTAAGGACGGCAATATCGAGATTCATGCACCTGGCGCGATCGATGTGAAAGGCAGCCAACATAGCTTCAATGGGCCGGCAAATATGAGTTATGCCTTGCCGGTCCTCCCCATTTCTTCCGATGAGGAAATTGTTGAACAAAGCTTCGTTCTGTTAGAGAACGGAACCACGCCGGTACAAGGGTATCACTACGATTTATATGCCGATGATGATCTGCATACGAAAAAAGGCCAATATTCCTCCGGCGAGACAGTGAGTGTTTCAGGGCAACCCTCTTTGAAACTGATTACATGGATTGCGGGAGATTCAGCAAGGAAAAGCATATGAGCAGCACCCCCCCTTCGGACACGCAGACACCCGCCAGCGCGCCAGCAACCGCAAGCACGTCGACAGCGACGACGACGCCTGCGCTGACGCAAATGCCAGCACCTGCACAACCGCTCGATGCGCAGACGAGGCAACTCGCGGCGATGGCTTTCGGTGAGGCATCGTTACAGGATAATTCCGACGAAATGATGGCCATCGCAAGCGTGCTGGTACGGCAGCGCGACGCCCGTGGCTATTCCAATATGGCTACGTTCACAAAAAATGATCCGACTTTTTCGTTCGTGATAGGTGATGGAAATGCTCGCTACAACAAATTAATGCAGGCGACTGACGCACAGATCGCGAAAGATCCCGCCATGCAGGCCGCAATCGCAGCTGCGCGTAACGCACTTGCAGGCGGCCCGGACAAGTCGAATGGTGCCTATTTCTGGGATGGCGCTGACATTAAGACAAACTATGCCAATCACTTCAAAGTTAGACATGGTATAAAAATTACCGACCCCAGTCACAACATATATAACATCAAAGACTCCACCAAACTCGTCATTTTGTACAAAATTATAAAAACAAAGGACAAAAAGACAAAAAAAGTGAAAACTGAAAAAATAGAGACAGGCCGCTACGACCACGTTTACGATTCAACCGCCGGCATCGGTGGCACGATTTTTTGGAAGTATAATCAGCAATATCTCGACGTTACAGGTGGGAGTGAATATCGATGAAAAATGGACTCGCGGCAGCAATAATTTTTGTCTCAATTACGGGATGGGCAGCATCACCCAGCGAAAACCTGATCGAAAGTTGCCTTCAGGCACACTCGACCGCGTCGTCTATTACGATCCACGACATTGCCCAAGATACCGTACTTCAAGAAGACAACTACGCACCTGGCTTTAACGCCACCTACATCTTCAAGTACAAAGGAGCCGATGTAGGTTATGCCAATGGAAAACGTGATCAGGCTCTGATCTACTCCGGAAAACTTTATCCGCTTTCGAAATCCATACCGCTTGACAATGGCAAACCCGTCAAATACTCGGAATTCAACCCCGCGTTGGCGCAATGGAGCCTTGCAAAAGAGGGACGGCAACGATACTTATGTGTCGGATTCAACTTTGACGGACTTGGGCAAAGTGGCTCATTCCAAAATGTGTACGGCGGATATCTATTGAATTTAAACAATAAAAATTTATATTTCGCTGTGCGCGACGTCCGGAGATGAGCACACCAAGGCATCAAACATACATTCGTTCGCCACTTCCTACCCTCATTGGGCTCAAAACTCTGGTCACCGTTCGACCCACTGCTGGAAACCAAAGCGTGTGGTCTGCTGCTGAGCGCATACGTCAATTGCCGTTACGCTATGCCGACGTACCCCCCGCCCCGCACGCCCGCCGAATCCCCGCCCCACAACCCACCCACAACGCGAGCGACCCCGTCGACACCGCCCCGAGCGCGACAAACGCCGCGGCATAACCAAACCGATGCGCAAGCAACCCGCCAAGCGCGGGACTCAACGCCGCGCCCGCCGACTGCACCGTCATCACCACGCCCTGCCCGACATTCACGCGCCCCGTGCCGTTCAGCAGATGCACCACCAACGCCGGCACGGCAACGCTCTGCAGACCCGCGCCGACACCGTCGAGCGCCTGCACCGGCCACACGCCCCACGCCTCGATCAACGAAGCGGCGATCAGCCCACGCACCGGCAGCGCGAGGAAGGTGAGAAGAATGACCCACCAGTATCCGCGCCAGCGGATCAACCGATTGGCAAACATCGCGGCAACCACCATCACACCTTGCGCAATCACGATGGTCTCGGCAGTGAAGGCACTCGGATCCCCCTTATGGGCGGCAACGATCGCAAGCCCGTAGAGCGGCAGCATCGCGGCATTGCCGAGATGAAACAACGCGAGTGCGGCCGCGAGCACCAGCAGCGGACGGCATTGCAACAGAATCCGGAGTCCGCTGGCCGCGTCGTCCTTGGCGGCCTCATGTGAGGGCTCCGCCGGAGCTAACCCTCGCGCGACATGATGATCGATCGCATCACCACGAATCATCACCACGCAGATAATCGACAGCACGCCAAACGCGGCACTCAACGCAAACACGGCGCCGAAACCATAGCGCCAACCCAACCATCCCGACAGCGCCGCGGCAACGACATTGCCCGCGTGATTCGCCACCTGGTTGCGTCCAAACTGCCGGTCGAAACCGCTCTGCCTCACGATTCCCAGCGTGATGCCCGCGATCGCCGGCCCGATCGCGGCGCCGGTGATCGCAGTGGCGATCTGGGAGACCGCCACCATCCAATACTCGTGAGAGACCCACAACAGGCTCGACGCGAGCACCGTCATGACACCGGCCACCACGATCAACGCGCGCTTGTAACGCGTACCGTCGACCAACGCGCCGGCCGGCGACGTCGCCAGCATCCCCGCGATGCCGCCGATGCTCATCACCGTCCCGATCATGTCCGTGCCCCACCCTCGCGCTTGCAAAAAAACGCCGAGAAACGGACCGATGCCGGCCTGGACATCCGCCATGAAGAAGTTCAGTGCTTCGAGTGCGCGGATCGTTCTCACGGTGCCCTACGATTCGTTGACGTACCGGCGTGCTGGCGTGCTGGCGTGCCGGACGGGGACTGGAACTGAGACTGGGTGCGCGCCAGCGTTGCAATCGGCGTGCCACCCGGCCTCACTCCGGCAACTCGACGCCGCGCGTCGTTTTCATATACCGCTTCCAGCGCGTCATCAGCACACTGCGCCGCTCGTTGTGCCGCTCCTCCAGAAAGACCGCATCGCCGATTCGATCCGTTCTGAAGTGACGAAACGCCTGACGCAACTCGCACCACGCGACGAGCAGACGCACCGTGTCCGCATAGCCGATCAGCAGCGGCCAGATGGTGCGCTCGCTCGAACGCCGTTGCTCGTCGCGGTAACGGATACGCAGCTTGCGCCCCTCGCGAATCCATTTGCGCACCTGCGCGACGTCGAGCGTTTCAGTCGATGCGGACAAAGGCGTCGGAACGCCGACCGTCGGCTCCGCAATAAAAGGCCGCAGTTGCTCCGGTATCGCGGCCGTCACCTTGGCGATCAGATCGCGGGCCGCTCTCGCGAGTACGGGGTCACCACGCTGCGCGACCCATTGCGCGCCCAGCACGGCTGCTTCCAGTTCATCGGCCGTCAGCATCAGCGGCGGCATGTCGTACTCGCGTTCGAGGACGTACCCGGTTCCCGCCTCGCCGCGAATCGGCACACGTTGCGCCATCAGGTCGGCGACATCGCGGTACACCGTGCGTATCGACACTTCCAGTTCCTCGGCGAGTCCGCGAGCCGTCACCGGACGCTTCGAGCGTCGCAGGATCTGGATGATCTGGAAAAGTCGGTCGGATCGGCGCATGAGTTCGAGGTCGACTGCTGACTGCTGACTGCTGACTGCTGACAGAACGGTGGCAGCAGTGCTTTCGTAGGATACGTATCACGTCGCGCAGCTTTTGCAACGACGCGCTGGCCGGGCTTCTTCAATCCCGCCGAAGCCCGGATGCATCCTGACACATCGCCCCGAGGATCAACAATGGATTTCGTTTCCACCCGCATCATCACCGACGATATCGAACGGCTCGTCCAGTTCTACGAGAACATCGGTCTGACGGCCACGTGGTATACGCCGGACTTCGTCGAACTATCGTCGCCGTCCTGCACGCTGGCGATCGGCAGCACACGCACCATGGCCCTGTTCGGAGCCGGCGCGGCGACACCGGCCAGCAATCGTTCGATGATCGTCGAATTCCGCGTGGACGACGTCGACGCGGAATACCGCAAGCTCGAAAAACTGATCACTTTCGTCCAGGCGCCGACAACCCAACCGTGGGGAAATCGCTCGTTGCTGTTTCGCGACCCGGATGGGAACCTGATCAACTTCTTCACGCCGGTCACGGAAGAAGCGATCCGGAAGTATACGAAGCAATGAACTCGCGGAATAAACGAAGCTTCGGCGCGGCGCGCTCACACTGAGTCACGCGTCACCTTGACGATCCCGCAAAGTGCTTCGCCAGTTCGCCGACACGACCAGCAGCGTCATCGCAAGCAATACGGCCGCACTCCACGGCAGCGCAGCGGGTCCCGCCAGGGTGATCGTCGCCGCACCCAACACCCCACCGCCCGCGATCGCAAGATTCCAGACCGTGACGATCAGCGACTGCGCCATATCGGCCAGCTCGCCGGCGGCTTCCGCCGACGCGGTCTGGAACACCGTTGCCACGCCGCCGAATGCGAATCCCCACACCGCCACGCCGGCCAGCACGGCAACGTCGTGACTGGCGGCAACGCCCATGATGACCGCAGCCGACGCGAAAAGCAGCGTGCTGGCAATCATCAAGGGCTTGAGCCACGCGTCGATCGTCCAGCCGACCACGGCGATGCCGACAAGCGCCGCGAGACCGAACGTCAATAGCAGCGCATCGACACGATTGGCGCCGCCGGACAACGCGACGAACGGCGCGATATACGTGTAGAGCACGTTATGCGCAAGCACGTAGAGAAACGTTGCAGCAAGTACCGTCTTCAGCCCAGGCCGACGCAACGTCGCCATCACGCCACGCGTCTCGCTCGAAGACTGTCCCGCGAAGTCCGGCACGATCGCACGTACGCAAACGGCCAGTGTCAGCGCCAGCCCGCTCAACGCGCCAAACGTGATGCGCCAGCCGAGCGATGCGCCAAGCCAGGTGCCCAACGGGATGCCGATCGATAACGCGAGCGGCGTGCCGACCATCGCGATCGCGATGGCACGCCCGCGAAGATCCGGTGGCGCCATTCGCGCGGCGTAACTCGCCAGCAACGCCCAGACAACGCCCGCCGATACGCCCGCGAGCAATCGCGCCACGAGTATCGTCGGATAGCTCGTCGAGATCGCGGTGACTGTGTTGGCCGCGATAAAGCCCACGATTGACAGCAGTAACAACGAACGGCGCCGCCAGCGACGTGTAACGACCACCACGGGAATCGCCGCGATCAACGAGCCGAACGCATACATCGTCACGAACTGGCCGATCAGCGCCTCGGAGACGCCGAGGTCCGCGCTCATCAGCTTCAGCAATCCGGCCGGCAACGCTTCGGTCAGGATCGTGACGAAGCCGCACATCGCAAGAATGAGCAAACCCGCGAGCGGCAGGCGCCGCGGATTCACACGGCCATCGCCCTCGGCATGACGATGGGCACCGGCATCGACATTGGTCTTCGCCTCACACGATCGCGCCGCGAGATCGATGTCACCCATCACGACGCTCGTCGTCGCCCAAGCCACCCGCTTCGCCATAGACCGCATCGCGCAACTGTGCGACGAACGTGCCCGACATGCCTTCGTAAAGCGTATTCGTGAACGCGACGACGCTCAGGCCACGCACACGATCGACGAACCACGAATGACCATACGCGCCGCCCCATCGCCATGTGCCGACGGACTCCGGCGAATTGGCCCGCACCGGATCGCGCAGCACCGAGAAGCCAAGACCGAAACCATAGCCGGGCGCGTCCGGCGGACCTGCCTCGCCGCTATGAACGGAGCCCATTTGATCGACCAGCGTGGACGGCAGCAACGCCCCACCGCCGCTGCGCAACGTGTCGAGCAAGCGTAGAAAATCGCCCGCCGTGCCGACCATGCCCGCGCCGCCCGACGCGAATGCATCGCGGTCGAGCGCGCGCGACGGTGCGAAACGGATTCCCGTCGTGCCTTCGAACGGCGCGACGATTTCCTCGTCGCGCATCCGGTGCGGCTCAGGCGCATCGTTCACATAGACGGCAGCGAGCCGCAAGGGATCGGTTGCAAAAAACGCGGTGTCGGTCATGCCGAGCGGTGTCGTGACGAGCGCCCGAATCGCGACCTGCAGCGTTGTCCCCGTCACACGCTCGATCAACAATCCGAGCACATCGACGGCGAGCGAATAACCCCATGCAGCGCCGGGCGCGTAGCCCAGCGGCACACTGGCGATCCGGCGTACGTTGTCGTCGAGCGAGATGTTCGACGCATCCATGCCGTCCGACACGCCGGCTTGCGCATACGGACCCGACTCGTCCACCTCCAGAAAACGGTAGCCGAGCCCGGCCGTATGCGACAACAACTGCCTGACGGTGATCCGCGCCTCGCGGCCATCCGGCAGACGCGGGCGGAATTCGGGAAGCCAGCGCGTCACTTCGTCGTCGAGACTGAGCGACGCTTGCGCGACCAGCACCATCACCGCGGTGGAGACGATCGGTTTGCTGATCGACGCCAGCCGGAACAACGCGTCCTCGCGCATCGGCCGCGCTCTTTCCCGATCGGCGAGGCCCGCCGCGCGCCGGTACCGCGACTCGCCGCGCTCCGCGACCAGCACGACTGCGCCAACCAGGCGCTTCTCGTCGAGCGCGCTATCGATCACCGCATCGACACGTCGCCGCAACGTGCCCGGGTCGCCATTCGGGCTGGATAAAAACGATCGCACGGACATACTAAATCCTCGCAAGGTGTAAGTCCGTGGATGGTACGAGCGCGCTTGCAGGAGAAAAACAGGCTAGAGTTCCGCGTTGAACGGACACGCATGTCCGCAATTGGGGAGCGCAGCTTTGGAAAGTCTGAACGGCTTCATGGTCTTCGTGCAGGTGGCGCAAACGCGCAGCTTCGTGGAAGCGGGCCGGCTGCTCGGCGTGTCGGCGTCGGCAGTCGGCAAGCGCGTCGCGAGACTTGAACAGCGGCTCGGCGTGCGCCTGTTCCACCGCAGCACGCGCAGCGTCACGCTGACCTCGGAGGGCGCGTTGCTTCTCGAACGCAGCCGGCGCATCCTGGGCGAAATCGAAGCAGCGGAACTGGAGCTATCGCAGCGGGCCGAAGCGCCACGCGGCAGGCTGCGCGTGAGCTTGCCGCTCGTCAGTTCGCTCGTGCTACCAGTGCTAGGCGACTTCATGCACGCGTATCCCGACGTGCAACTCGACCTCAATTTCACGGACCGCACGGTCGACGTGATCGACGAAGGCTTCGATGCCGTCGTACGCACCGGCCCGCTCTCGGATTCTCGTCTGTCGGCGCGCAGCCTCGGCGCGTTCCGTCTGTTGCTGGTGGCGTCGCCCGCGTATCTCGCGCAACACGGCACGCCCAGCGTTCCCGCCGATCTGGTGAATCACGTTTGCATGCACTACCGCTATCCGAACACGGGCAAGCTCGAAACATGGCCGTTGCTTCGCGCGGATGGCGAACAGGAAGTCCCTTTACCGATCTCGATGGTGTGCGACAACATCGAAACGCGCCTGTGTTTTGCGTTGCGTGGGTTGGGGATTGCATGCCTGCCGTCGTTTTCGGTGAAGCAGGCGTTGGCGGACGGCTCGCTCTGCACGATCCTCGACGAGCAGGTCGAGCGCGTGATCGCGCTCAATGTGATCTGGCCTTCAGGAGGCAATCTGGCGCCGAAGCTGCGGGTATTTATCGATTATCTGCATTCGCATTTTCAGACGTAGCGCTGGCATTGCGAAGACATTCGACGAAATATTCCAGGCTGGCGCCCAGCACGAGTTCGCGTCGATACATCAAACCCAGGGTCAGGCGTGGTGTTCGCGCATCGGTCGCGAGGCGCTGCATTCGTCCGAGTTTGATCTGCTCTTGCAGCAGGAACGCGGGCCACACGCTCACCGTTCCCGGCTCGTCGGCCAGTTGCGTGTACAGGCGTTGCGATGTGCAGACATTCACCTGCAGAGGCATCGCCAGGGTCGCGCCGTCGCCGCACAACTCTCGCCAGAAAGCAGGCAGACTATCGCGGGTGTAGTTGTACAGCCAGCGCGCCTTCGTCAGCCGCGCGAGCTTGGTTTCGCGCGCCAGCGGATCACCGCTCGGCACCGCCAATACCTGCGCCGATTCCGCGAGCGGCACCACGCGATATTCCGCGGTCACGTCGCTATCGGCCACGAAAGCGACGCACAGGTCGAACGAGCCGTCGCGCAAACCGTCGATGATCTGCGCGGGCAAACATTCATACACGTTCAGCCTGACATCCGGCAGCCGTCGACGAAACGCGCGCAACGCGTCGTCCATCGTCATCGATGACGCCAGCAGCGACACGCCGATCGACAGCGTGCGCTCCACGCCCGATTTCATTTCTTCGAGCTCACGCTCGGCGCGCGCGATTTCCGTGACCACGGTACGCGCACGTCGCAGCAGCGCTTCGCCGTAACGCGTGAGACGCACGCCGGCGCCGCTGCGCTCCAGCAACTGTACACCGAGGCGCGCCTCCAGTTCCTTGATGCTCTTCGTCACCGCCGGCTGGGACACGTTCAACGCGTCGGCGGCGGCCATCAGCGTGCCTTGCTCGGCAATCGCGACGAGCATCTGCAACTGCGCCGTCTTGAGCGTTCCGCGTTCCATAAGCGTTGGCTATGTACATGAGAAATTGGAAATTGTCCGCCGCCGGGGCGCCCCTAGTATGTGAACTCCAGCCAGCACGAACGAACGAACGCCCGAAGTATACAAGGAGCACACCGTGACAACGAACGCCATCACGAACGCCATCGACATCGATATCGACGAACTGGTCGCGCTGCGGCGGGACATTCACGCCCACCCCGAAATCGCCTTCGACGAGCATCGCACGAGCGAACTCGTCGCCGCCAAACTGCGTGCGTGGGACATCGAAACGCACACCGGCATCGGCGGCACGGGCGTCGTCGGGGTCGTGCACGGACAACGCGGCAAGGGCCGCACGATCGCGCTGCGCGCCGACATGGACGCGTTGCCGATGGAAGAGGAAGGCCGCCCGCTGCATCGCTCGCAACGTCAGGGCGTGTTTCATGGATGCGGCCACGACGGCCATACCGCGATGCTGCTCGGCGTCGCGCGGCACTTCAGCGGTCATCGCGATTTCGCGGGCACGCTCGTGCTGGTGTTTCAGCCCGCCGAGGAAACCGGCGGCGGCGCGAACGCGATGCTGGCCGACGGCATCGAAACGCGCTTCGGCTACGACGAAATCTACGCGCTGCACAATGCGCCGCATTTTGCGCCCGGCACCTTCGGCGTGCTCGACGGCGCGATGCTCGCGTCGTGCGACGAAGTGATCGTCACGATCGACGGCGTCGGCGGCCATGGTTCCGCGCCCGAAAAAACCAAAGATCCGGTGATGGCCGCCGGCCAGCTCATCTGCGCGTTGCAGACTGTCGTGAGCCGTTCGATCGAACCGAGCGCGACGGCCGTGCTGAGCATCGGCAGCGTGCACGCGGGCAGCGCGCCGAACGTGATTCCGTCTTACGCGGAATTGACCGGCACGTTACGTACCTTCGACGAAGGCGTCCGCACGTTCGCCAAGTCGCGCATCCGCGCTATCTGCGAGGGCGTCGCCACGCTCAGCGAATGCGCGATCGCCGTCGACTTCCGCAACAGCTCGCCGGCCACGATCAATCATCGCGAGCAGGCCGAGGCGGCGGCACAGGTCGCCGCGGAAATCTTCGGCACGGACAACGTGCTGCGCGAATTCCCACCGCTCAACGGCTCGGAAGACTTCTCGGAGTTTCTGCTGCGGCGCCCTGGCGCCTATGCGCTGCTCGGCCAGGGCGGCGTGTACTGCCATCACCCCGAATTCGATTTCAACGACGACGTCCTGCCGCTCGGCGTGCGTTTCTTCGTCGCGCTCGCGCATGCGCGCTGCGCGGCCTAGCGCATGTCGCCTGGTCCAGGTGCCCTCGCCCATGTCGCCTCATGCAGCGCCTCGCATCTCGATGCGATCAATCCCCCGTGAAGGAGTTTCGATGATGCCCCCCTCGTTCCGTGCGCGCCGCCTGTCGCGCATCACCGCCGCGCTCTGCGTCATGGCCGTCGCTCTACCTGCAATGAGCGGTGCGTGCGCGGCCGCGACGCTGCGCTTCGGCACCGACCCGACGTACCCGCCCTACGAATACAAGCTGCCCGACGGCCGTCTCGCGGGACTCGACATCGACATCGGCAACGCGATCTGCGCGGCGGCCAGCGTGAAATGCGTGTGGGTGCAAAGCAGCTTCGACGGTTTGATCCCGGGTCTGCAGGCACGCAAGTTCGATGCGATCAACGCGTCGATGGCGCCCACCGCGGCCCGCCGCGCCGTGATGGATTTCACGCAGTCCGTCTATCCGGCGGACATCCGGCTGGTAGCCGCGCGCGGCAGTCATCTCGCGCCTAACGCGGCGTCGCTGACCGGCAAACACGTCGGCGTGCTGCAAGGCTCGACGCAGTCGTCGTTCGTGAAGGCGAACTGGGAAACGCACGGCGTGCTGGTGCGCGAGTATCAGGATCAGGACAGCATCTACGCCGACCTCGTCAACGGCCGGCTCGACGCGACCGTCGTACTCGGCTCCGCCGCGCGGCTCGGCTTTCTCTCGAAGCCGGAAGGCGCGCGCTTCGAACTGGCCGGTCCGAGAATCGACGATCCGTCGATTCTCGGTGCGAGCAGCGTGATCGGCGTGCGCAAGGGCGACGCGAAAACGTTGCAGGCACTCGACGCCGCGCTTGCCCGCCTCAAACAGGACGGCACGATCGCCCGCCTCGAAAAGCAGTATCTGGGCGACGGACAAGCCGCGAAGTAAGCAACGGCCAGCATATGCGGACGCTGCATGTCCTGTTATCGCGCCCCACTCTCGTGCGCCATTGCGAGGCGGGTCACGAGCGGATTAACGCGGCTTGAGCCGCACCCTGCGCCGACCGATCCGTACCTCGTTCCGGCACATCGCCATTTCGCGCGGCATGGCGCTTGCTGAATTCATGGTCAAGCAGACGGCAATCGTCTGCGCCCACATTCCAGTCCCTATTAAGGAGGAACGGATCATGAACAAGGCAACCAGCACCCTGATCGCAGCCGTCGCCGCCCTTGCGCTGTCCGGCGGCGCCTACGCGCAATCCGCGGGCGCGGGCAGCGGCGGTGGTAACGGCAACGGCTCGTCGGGCAGCACGGCCAGCCCCGCGACGAGCCAGATGATGAACAATTCGACGAGCGGCTACGGCACGCCGGGCACCACCGGCTCGGATAGCGGCACGGGTTCGGGCCTGCCGAACGCGCGGATGCAGCCGGGCATGAACGGCGCGCCTGCCGACGTCGCACCGGCACCGAAGACGAACAACACGCTGGCCACGCCAAGCGTCGTCTCGCCGGTGGGCAATAAATAACGGGCGGTAACGGGCGGCGATCGACCCGGAAGGATTTATCCGCACACCATTTGACTGCGCGGATTTACCTTAAAATTTTTACATCGTAGTGGCGACAAACGTTTGCGCGTTTACAAATTCACCATGCATTCGTAACTCGCCGTAATAATCAGGGCCGCTGTCTTTTCGACAGCGGCCTTTTGTTTTTGCGTCACGTCAATCATTCAATACGGCGCGTCGCGCGTTGCAAACACAATCGCGTGGAAAGCCCCGCCACAGCCGCGATTTCATTGACAGTTTCCGCTACGCCACGGTAGTCTTTCCCCGCCTTACATCAGTATTATTCAGACAAAACAAGCTTTTACACCTGAGAGCGCTTTATCGCTGCCGCGTCGCGGTTTACCCGCATGACGCATTCAGCAATTTCAAGCCGGCGTGAATGTTTCGTTCGCATCGATCGAAACTGCTCAATAGCCCTATTGCTCCCGGGATAAAAGCCGATATCCATAACAAGCTTTTGCATAGGGAGACCACGAGATGGCTCGCGCTCGCGATTCGAAACACGCCGAACTGCCCAACCTGCTGCCCGCCATGGGGGTATTCGTCGCCCTGGTGGGCGCCGGCATTATTCCCGTTTCCGCGTACGCGACCTGTGCGACGGCCGGCACCACGGTGAGTTGTTCCGGCCCCGCGAATCCGCTTTCGCCCAGCTATACGAACAGTGCGAACGACGTGAACGTCACGATCAATCCGGGCGCAAGCCTCGGCGTGCTGCTCGGCGTGGGCGGTACGTCGATGACGCTGTCCGGCAGCAACGTCACCGTCACCAACAACGGCCGGATCGATCCGACCGTGCTGGGCTCGAACCCGAACGTCCTGTCGGCGGGGCTCGTAGTCGGCAACACGACGGCCAGCGTGCAGTCCATCACCAACAACGGCATTCTCGGCGGCACCACCGGTACGACACTCAGTCAGACCGGCATGGCGCTCGTGTCGCAGAACGCCACCGGCGGCATCACCAACATCACGAATACCGGCACGATGTCGACCGCGCCCATCTCCGGCGCCACCATGCTCGGCGCCGATGCGGGCGTGATGGTCGCGTACGGCGGCGCCGCGGTCACGGTCAACAACTCGGGCACCATCACCGGGCGCGTCGGGCTGGCCACATCGGTCACCGGCAATATCTTTACGAACTCCGGCACCATCAACGGCAGCGTGTCGCTGGGCGCCGGTAGCACAAATCAATTCATCGCGACCACCGACTCCTCGGTGAACGCGGCGGGCGGTACTGCGACGTCGCAGAACCTGACCATCGGCGTGAGCACGGTCAATTTCGCGGCCACCGGCGTGGTGGACGGCGGCGCGGGCGGCAACAACACGCTGAGCCTGCAGATCGGCGTGTTGCCGACAGGCACGATCGACAACAACAACTACATCGACTTCAATCATCTGGACGTGCAAAGCGGCACATGGACGCTCTCGGGCGCCTCGAGTGTCAGCGACGCGACGCTGGAAAACGGCGCGACCGCGCTCGTCGACAACGCCGCTTCGCTGGGCACCGGCACGATCAAGTCCAGCGGTGGCGCGATCCAGTCCCTGGTGCCGGGTATCACGCTGTCGAACAACATCGTTGTAACGGGTAATGGTCTTACCGTGGGCGGCAGCAACAGCCTTGGCCTGTCGGGCACGATTTCCGGCGGAGGCCAGCTCACCCAGTCGGGCAGCGGCACGACGACCCTGTCGGGTGCCAACACGTATATCGGCGGCACCAACCTGTTCGCGGGCGAGATCGTCGTCGGCAACAACGCGGCGCTCGGCACCGGCGCGCTGACCGTCAGCGGCAACGCGACCCTCGACAATAATCAGAGCACCGCGCTCGCCAACCAGATCGCCATTAATACGGGCGTGACGCTGGCGCTCGGCGGCAGCAACGCGCTGACACTCGACGGCGTGATCAACGGAGCGGGCGGCATCGCGCAAAATGGTGCGGCGACCACCACGCTGGCCGGGGCCAACACGTTCACTGGCGGCACGACCATCAATAGCGGCACGCTCGCGCTCGGCGCGGGCGGCTCGCTGGCGGCGACGGGCGGCGTCAATCTCGCGAACGCGGGCGCCACGTTCGACATCAGCGCCGCGGGCGCCAACCAGACGATCGGCGCGCTCTCCGGCGCGGCAGGCTCGTCGGTTGAGCTCGGCGCCAACTCGCTGTCGCTCGGCGACAGCAGCAATGCGACTTTCGGCGGCACGATCGGCGGCACCGGCGGCATCGTCAAACAGGGCACCGGCACCGAAATCCTCACGGGCTTCAATACCTACACCGGAGGCACCACGATCAGCGGCGGCACGCTGGCGCTCGGCGCGGGCGGTGGCCTGGCGGCCGGCAGCCCGCTGACCCTCGACGCGACGGGCGCCACCTTCGACATCTCCACCGCGGGCGCCAACCAGACCGTTGGCGCGCTCTCGGGCGTGGCGGGCACTACGGTTGCACTGGGCGGCAATACGCTGGCGTTTGGCGATTCCACCAATCAGATTTTCTCGGGCTCGTTCACCGGCACCGGCGGCATCGTCAAGCAGGGCACGGGCACCGAGACGCTCACGGGATCGAATAGCTTCACCGGCACCACCACGATCAATGCCGGCACGCTGGCGTTATCGGGCGGCGGCAGCCTGTCGGACGTGAATCTGGCGAACGCGGGCGCGTCGCTCGACGTGAGCGGCGCGACCGCTTCCCCGACCATCGGCGCGCTGACCGGCGTTGCCGGCACCTCGGTTTCGCTCGGCCCGCAGACGCTCACTCTCGGTAGCACAAACAACGGGGTCTTCGACGGCACGATCGGCGGCACCGGCGGCATCGTCAAAGCGGGCGGCGGCACACAGACGCTGACCGGCACGAACACCTATACCGGCGGCACGACCATCAACGGCGGCACGCTTGCGCTGTCCGGCAACGGCAGCCTCGCTGCCGGCGCCGGGGTCAACGTGGCCGGCAATGGCGCGAGCTTTAACATCAGCGGCGCCGTGGCCCCTCAGACGGTCGGCGCACTTTCCGGCGCGGCAGGCAGCACGGTGAGTATCGGCGGCAACTCGCTGACCTTCGGCGACGCGACGAACCAGACGCTCGCCAGTTCAGTGACCGGCACCGGCGGCCTCGTGAAGCAAGGCTCCGGCACCGAAACGCTCAGCGGCAACAACACCTACAGCGGCGGCACCACGATGAACGAGGGCGGTCTGGTGGTGGGCAGCAACACCGCCCTCGGCTCGGGCGCGCTGACGGTGAACGGCGCGTCCACCCTCGACAGCAATGCGGCCACTACGCTGGCCAACAACGTCGTGCTGAACGCGGGCCTGACCGTCAACGGGACCCACGATCTGACGCTGAACGGCTCGATTTCCGGCACGGGCGGCCTGACCAAGGACGGCGGCGCCACGCTCACGCTGAACGGCACCAACACCTACACCGGCGGCACTCAGGTCAACGCGGGCACGCTTGCGCTGGGCGCGAACGCCAGCCTCAACGCAAACGGCACGGTCAATGTCGCCAGCGGTGCGGTGTTCGATCTGTCGGCCGGCAACGGCACGCAGACGTTCGGCACGCTGACGGGCTCGGGCACGGTCAACGTCGGCACGAACGACCTGACGGTGGGCAGCGCGACCAACGGCACGTTCAGCGGCGGGATCGCCGGCACCGGCACGCTGACCAAGGTCGGGAGCGGCACGGAGACCCTGACCGGTACGAATACGTTCACGGGCGGCACCACGATCAACGCGGGCACGCTGGCGATCGGCTCGGGCGGCAGCCTGGCGCCGACCGGCGGCGTGACGCTGGGCGCGGCGGGCACCAGCTTCGACATCAGCACGGCGGGTGCGAACCAGACGATCGGTGCGCTGTCGGGCGTGGCGGGCAGCACGGTGGCCATGGGCGGCAATACGCTGACGTTCGGCGACAGTTCGAACCAGACTTTCGCGGGCACGCTCAGCGGCACTGCCGGCATCGTGAAGGCCGGCAACGGCACGGAAACGCTGACGGGCGCGAACACCTATACCGGCGGCACGACGATCAGCGCGGGCACGCTCGCGCTCAGCGGCGCGGGCAGTCTCGTGGCGGGCGGCGCGCTGAGTCTGACCGGCGCGGGCGCGACCTTCGACATGAGCAACGCGGCGGGCGACCAGACGTTCAGCGCGTTCTCCGGCGTAGCCGGCAGCACGGTTGCGCTCGGCGGCCATACGCTGACTTTCGGCGACGCGACCAGCCAGACTTTCGCCGGCACGCTGAGCGGCTCGGGCGCGCTGATCAAGAACGGCGCTGGCGTCGAAACGCTTAGCGGCGCAAGCACCTATTCCGGCGGCACCACGCTCAACGGCGGCGGTCTCGTGCTCGGCACCAGCAGCTCGCTGGGCACCGGCACGCTGACGGTGAACAACGCCGCGACGCTCGATGCATCGACGGCCATCAACGTCGCGAACGCGATCGTGCTCAACGCGACGACCACCATCGGCGGCAGCGCGGACACGACGCTGTCGGGCAACGTGTCGGGCACCGGCGGCCTGATCAAGAACGGCAACGCCGGGCTGACGCTCGGCGGCTCGAACACCTTCTCCGGCGGCACCACGGTGAACGCCGGCTCGCTCACGCTGGCCTCGGCGAACGCGCTCGGTACGGGCGGCCTGACGATGAACGGCGGTGCGCTGAACGTGGGTACCGGCGGCTCGGGTCAAGCGCTGCAAGTGAATTTCTCGTCGCTGGCCGGCGTGAATAACACCGCCATCAACCTGAGCAACGCCGCGCTCGGCGTGAGCGGCGCCGGCACCTTCGCCGGCACGATCACGGGCAACGGTTCGCTGACGAAGAACGGCAACGGCCTGCTGATCCTCAACGGCGTGAACACCTACAGCGGCACGACCGAAGTGGTCGCGGGCGAACTCGAAGTCGGCGACATCAACCACCTGAACGCGCGCATCGCCGGCAATGCGCTGGTGGACAGCACGGGTACGCTGCGCGGTCACGGCACGGTGGCGGGCAACGTGACGAACAACGGCACGGTGGCGCCGGGCGGCTCGATCGGCACGCTGAACGTCGGCGGCAACTACACGCAGGCCAGCAACGCGACGCTCGCCATCGAAGTGAGCCCGACCGCGGCGTCGCAACTGAACGTGACCGGCAGCGCGGCGCTGAGCGGCGCGCTGGCCGTGACCTTCGATCCGGGCACGTACACGGCGAAGCAGTACACGCTCGTGTCGGCCGCGGGCGGCGTGACGGGCAAGTTCACCAGCAGCGCGTTCAACGCGTCGTCGGGTGCGAATCTCGGCGCGTTGCAATCGTCGGTGTCGTACGGGGCGAATACGGTCGAACTGATGCTGGCCAACGCGCAGGGCACGCCGGGCGGCGGCACGGCGCCGACCGTGATCGCGCCGGTGAACACGAGCATCTACACCGCGCAGGGCACGGCGGCGCTGCTCAACGCGCAGACCACCACGGCCGCGCTGCTCGGTCATTTGAGCGGTGCGGGTGCATCGGGCGTCGTGGGCGCAACGCCGGGCGCCGCGGCAGGCTGGATCAACGCGAGCGGGTCGCAGACGAAGGTCGGCGGCACGAATGGCGCACCGGGCTTCCAGGCGAATCAGTACGGTTTCCTCGCGGGCCTCGATCAGCGGATGGGTGACTACACGGTGGGCGTGGCGGCAGGCTATACGCACACGGATCTCGACGAACAGTCCACCGGCGACTCGGGCACGCAGGACACGTTGCGCGCCGCGCTGTACGCGAGCCGTCCGCTCGGGCCGGTGCAGGTGTCCGGCACGGTGAGCTATGGCGTCGACTTCCTGTCGCAGAAGCGGCCGTTCGCGGGTGTCGGTACGGCCGAGGGCGATCACGTCGGGCAGGAGTTCACGGCGGGCGCGCAGGCAAGCTTGCCGCTGACGCTGGGCAGCTTCGTGCTGACGCCGCTGGCGGGCTTGCGCTACGCGTATTTCCACGCGAACGGTTTCGGCGAAAGCGGCGCGGGCGGTCAGGATCTGCGCGTGGGCACGGACAACGTCCACAGCCTGCAACCGTACGTGGGTGTCACGCTGGATCGCGCGTTCGGCGACGCATGGCGGCCGATGGCGGTGCAACTGCGGGTCGGTTACGCGCATGAGGTGCTCGATGCGGGCCGCGCGGTCAGCGTCTCGGCACAGGACGGCACGTTGTTCACCGCGCCGGGTACGAGCTTGCCGCGTGGTTATCTGACCACGGGCGTGAGCGTCAGCATGCAGCCGATGAAGAACCTGACCGTGTCGGTTGGGTACGATGCGTTGATCAATACGACACATGCGTCGGCGCAGCAGGGGACGGTGAAGGCGGAGTATCGGTTCTGAGTGGGGGCCGCGCTCGTGTGAAGCGGGCGCGGTGCCGACATTCCGACGCCGATCAAGCCACACCCCTCGCAACCGCTTCACCATCGCCACGGCGGGCAGCTTCGTCCGCCCTCGCCTCCAACCCCTTCACGTTTCGCTTGGGCGGCTCGCCGAACATTCGCGAGTACTCGCGGCTGAATTGCGACGCGCTTTCGTAGCCCACCTGAAACGCGGCCGCTTCGACGTTCGCTCCGCGCGACACCATCAGCCGGCGAGCCTCTAAAAGCCGCAGCTGCTTCTGATACTGGAGCGGCGAAAGCGACGTGAGCGCCCTGAAATGCCGATGAAACGCGGATGGGCTCATCTGCGCGACCGTAGCCAGTTCCTCGACGCGAATCGGTCTGGCGAGGTTGTCGCGCAGCCAGCGTATCGCGTTGAGTACGCCTTGCGACGCAGTGTTCGCCAACGCCATGCGCGCCACGTCGCCACCGTACGGCCCGGTCAAAAGCCAATAGCAGATCTCGCGCATGACGAGCGGGTAAAGCACGGGAATCGCGTCGGGCGTATCGAGCAGCTTCACGAGCCGAAGCGCGCAATCGGCGAGCGGCCCCAGGAAGTCGGTCACAAACACGCCCCGGCTGATTTCGCTGCTGGCCTTGGGCGGCCTCTTCAATTCCGCCGCAACGCTGCGCATGATCGCGAGATCGAGTTCGAATGCCAGCACGAGACATGGACGCTCGGGGCTCGCGCTGCTGACGCGGCCGACCGACGGCGCCTCGACGCCGACAATCAATGCTTCACCCGCCTTGTACGCGTAACGGGTGCCACCAAAGCTCGCCCATTTTTCGCCTTGAGCCACGATGCACATCGCGGGTTGCGACAGGCGATGGACCGGCGGATTCGGATGGTCCGACCGAAGAATGCAAACGGTGCCGATCGCGGTCAAATACGGGCTAGGTCCTTCCCGACGGTCGGTGTATCGCAGCATCGCCGCTACCAGTTCGTCCAGCATGAGCCCCTTCTCCTTTCCCGGCATTGACTGGCAACCATACGTCGTCAGGCAGGAATAGGCAAGAATCGGGGCGGTTTGGGTATTCAGATCGCTGCAGGCCCAGCGCCATAATCGTCTCCAGTGTTTTAACAGGAGCACACACATGGCAACCGAACACGCAGACGTAGCAGGGAACAAAATCGCCGTCGTCACTGGCGGCAGCCGCGGCATTGGCCGCAATACCGTGATCTCGCTCGCCAAACGCGGCGTACGGTCGATCCTGACCTTCCACTCGAATCAGGCAGAAGCGGACAAGGTGGTCGCGCTCACCGCGGATCTAGGCGCACCCGCCATCGCGCTTCAACTCGATACGGGCAACGCCGCCAGCTTTACGGATTTCAGCGATCGATTGGCGCGTGCATTGGCCGAAATGACCGCGCAGCGTTTCGACTATCTAGTGAATAACGCTGGCACGTCATCGGCGGCATCGCTCGCGACCGGTACGGAAGCCGAACTCGATCTACAGTTCGGCGTGCATTTCAAGGGCGTTTTCCTGCTGACGCAAACGCTGCTGCCGTTGATGAACGACGGTGGCCGCATCGTCAACATCTCGTCGGGCCTTGCGCGCGTGGCGATGAATGGCCGCGCGATTTACGGCCCCATGAAGGCGGCGGTCGAATCGCTCACGCGTTACATGGCACTCGAACTTGGCCCGCGCAGGATTGCGGTGAATGTCGTGGCGCCCGGCGCTATCGCGACGGATTTCAGCGGTGGCGTGGTACGCGATAACCCCACCGTCAACAAGATGGTCGCCGATCATACGGCGCTGGGACGCGTCGGCGTGCCGGAAGACGTCGGTCCGGTTATCGCGGGACTGCTCTCCGACGAATTCGGTTGGGTCAACGCTCAGCGGATCGAGGTGGCGGGTGGAATGCAGATTTGAGCGATGGGGTGTGACGGCTCCGCGGCATTGAAGCGCCGCGGGGCCGTCTGCAATCCGCTTTGCTCCGGATCGATCTACACGCTCCGTGAAAACCGCTGCCCCAATTCCCGCAACCACGCCAGAAAAATACCAATAGCAGGATCGCCGAGCCGCGCGTGGTGCACGTAGCTGCAATACCGCCACGCGGGCAACGCGGGACCGTCGAACGGAAACACGAGACGTCCTTCTTCGACGTCGAGCGCGACCAGTGCGGTCGGCCCCATCGCGATACCGAGGCCGTCGATCGCGGCCTGCAACGTCAGATAAAAATGATCCAGCTGCTGTGAATTGCGCGGCACGAGCCGCGGCTTCCCGCACGCCGCGAGCCATTCGTCCCACAGCCCGGGATAAGTCGCCGTGTGCAGCAGCGTGTGATGCGCGAGGTCCGACACGCGACGTAGCGGATGAACCTCCAGCACCTTCGGCGAGCACACCGGCAACCGCACTTCCGACAGGAACTCGCTGACCACATACCCCGCCGCCTTCTGCTCGCTGCCGCGAATCGCCACGTCGCATTCCTCGCGCAGTTTTTCAATCGGCTCGTCCGATGTCGTCAGCCGGACTTCCACTGCCGGGTTGGTCAACTGAAAACTGGACAGTTGCGGCAGCAACCAGCGCAACGCAAAAGTGGTCGGCGCATTGACCCGGATGATCTGCTGGCGCGTGACGCGCAACTGTTCGTCGGTGGCGAGCGCGATGCGGTCGAGCGCCGCCGATATCTCCGACAGATACACGCGCCCTTGCGCAGTCAACGCGACGCGCCTGCCACGACGCTCGAACAGATCGCGGCCGAGCCACGCCTCCAGCTGCCCCACCTGCCGGCTGACGGCGCCATGCGTCACGCAAAGTTCATCGGCGGCGGCCGAAAAACTTTCGAACCTGGCGGCGGCTTCGAATGCGCGCAACGCGTTCAACGGCGGCAGGCGACGCGGCATGCTGCAATTCCTATGTGAGTTTTGCTGACAAATAAGTTGAGTTTATATCGATTTTCGTGATCGTGCCGAGCCTCTATATTGACCACGTTTCGCGGCGGATCGGGTTCACGATCTGTTCGATTTTGTCACCAGGGTTCAACGCATCAGGGAGTCGGTATGTCGAATGTTGTCGTGGTTGGCGCGCAGTGGGGCGACGAGGGCAAGGGCCGCATCGTGGATTGGCTCGCCGAGAAGGCGGACATCGTCGCCCGCTACAACGGCGGCCACAATGCGGGGCACACGCTTGTCGTGAACGGTCAGACCTACAAGCTCGCGCTGTTGCCCAGCGGAATCGTGCGCGGCAAGCTCGCGTTGATCGGCAATGGCGTCGCTGTCGACCCCGAGGCGCTGCTGGCGGAGATCGACCGCATGAGCGCGCTAGGCGTGCGCATTACGCCGGATGTATTGCAGATTGCCGAAACGGCCACGCTCGTGCTGCCGATCCATCGTGCGATCGACGCTGCTCAGGAACGCCTGCGCGCCAAACCGCTCGGCACCACGTTGCGCGGCATCGGTCCGGCGTACGAAGACAAGGTCGGCCGCCGAGGCTTGCGAATCTGCGATCTGGCCGAGCCCGAACTGCTCGCGCAAAAACTCGACGTGCTGCTCGAACATCACAATGCCTGGTTTCGCGGACTCGGTCTCGAACCGTTCGAGCGTGAACCGCTGTTGAATGCATTGCTCGACCTCGCACCGAGAATCCTGCCGTTCATGGGACGCGTCTGGGAACAACTCGACGCAGCCCATGCCTCGGGCAAACGCACGGTATTCGAAGGCTCGCAAGCGGTGATGCTCGACGTGGACTGGGGCAGCTATCCGTATGTGACGTCGTCGAGCACCGTGGCTGCCGGCGCGGCCAGCGGCACCGGCATCGCGCCGTCGCGCCTCGGGCAGGTACTGGGTGTGAGCAAGGTCTACGCGACGCGTGTCGGCGAAGGACCGTTCACCTCCGAGGTGGACGGCACGCTCGGCGACGTACTGCGCCAACGCGGCGGCGAATATGGCGTCAACACCGGCCGGCCGCGCCGCTGCGGCTGGCTCGATACCGTGCAATTGCGTCAGAGCTGCAAGGTCGCCGGCATCGATCTGCTGGCGCTGACCAAACTGGACGTGCTCGACGGTTTCGATTCGATCTATGTGTGCGTCGCTTATGAACTCGACGGCCGGCGGATCGATTACATGCCGTCCACGTATGCGGAGCAGCAGCGTCTGAAGCCGGTGCTCGAACGCTTTGATGGTTGGGAAGGCTCGACGCGGGGCATTCGTTCGTATGACGCGCTGCCCGCCCAGGCCGTCGCGCTGATCGAGGCGATTCAGCGGGAAACGGGGGTGACGGTGTCGATGGTGACGACGGGGCCTGAGCGCGATGAGGCCATTGTGCTGCAGTCGCCGTTCGGTGAAACGGATCATGTGGCGCGCTGAGCTGTCCATTGTTCTGCTGCATCCGGAACGGCTTCGATGATACAAACGAGCCGTTAAGCAGCAATGGCGCGATTTGAGGGTTTTATTTAAACTACGTCACCACCCCTGAGTGACCGGTTAAGTAGCTCATGACACATCGCGTTGGATTCTTCGTTTGTCACGGCCACGATGCGCTCGATCTGGCCGGACCGCTTTCGGCTTTCAATCAGGTGGCCGCAGCCGCCGGCCGCTCGCCTTATGCCCTTCATGTGATCTCGCAACCGGGCGGCCCGGTTATCGGCAATACGGGCCTGCCGATCGAGACGAAGCCCGTCGGTAGACGTACTTTCGACACCGTTATCTTCGTCGGCGGCACTATCGCGCCGATGCAAACGGCGGAAAACGTCATGGCTGCCACGCGACTGGCCGCCAGAACCTCGCGGGTCGCAAGCGTGTGCACCGGCGCGTTTCTGCTGGCGGAAACCGGCATGCTGGAAGGACGCAGAGCCACCACGCATTGGCAGTACACCGCGCAATTGCAAGCGCGTTTTCCCCGCATCAAGGTTGTCGGCGACAGCATCTACACAATGGATGGGCACGTCTGGACGTCGGCAGGCATTGCCGCGGGCATCGATCTGGCGCTCGCCATGATCGAACGGGATATGGGCTCGGACGTCGCGCGGACCATCGCCAGATTTCTGGTCGTGCCGTATCGTCGGCCGGGCGGTCAGTCGCAGTTCTCCGCGATGTCGCAAATGGAACCCGAGTCGGACCGTATCCGCATCGCGCTGAATTTCGCGCGGGAGCATCTGACTGAAGCACTGCCGGTCGAGCGACTGGCGGAAGCCGCGAGTTTGAGTCTGCGTCAATTCGGCCGCGCATTTCGGCGGGAAACCGGTGAAACGCCGGCGAAGGCAGTCGAGCGCTTGCGCGTCGAAGCCGCGCGATTGCGCCTTCAGGACGGCAGCGAGCCCATCGAACAGATCGCGCTCGCCGTGGGATTCACCGATCCGGAGCGGATGCGCCGAGCTTTCGTCAAACTGCACGGACATCCGCCGCAATCGATCCGGCGCGCGAGTCGATTGAACGGCGAGCGGTAACCGAATGAATGACCTCGACGCACCGATGTGTTTCAGTTGCTCGAGCTACTCCACATGTCCCGGTGCAGTTTCCACACGCCACCCTGCTTCACGAAGATCAGGATCTGCTTGCCGCGGAATTTGACGTTGCCACGCTGATCGCGTATTTCGGCATCCGAGACTTCCGTCATGGCCTTGCCGTCGCCATAGAATTCTTCGTTGCTGAAGGACAAGATATCAGGCGTGGTTTCAGTGTGCCCCTTCGTGAAGTACTCGGTAATTGCGTTAGCGCCAATGATTCTCTCGCCACCGGGCGGCAAAAGCGCACCGTCTTCCGTGTACAGGCGTCCGATCGCCTTATAGTCGCCTCGGCCAAAGGCTTCTGCCCATCGCGTGTTTTCGGCCTTGATCGCCACTTCGAGCGAATGCTGGCCATGAGTACTCGCCGAAACGTCGAACGCTGCAAGAGAGAGACACACTGCCAATGCAGCAACGTAAAGATGATTTCGTCGCATTCAATGATTTCCAGTCGTCAATGGTGACGCGAAAGACAGAGCGCCACACCTGCTTGCTGCAGGTGCGGCAGATACTGTCCTGTCAGTCGCGGTTCTTTTTCGAAGTTACCGAACGCCAGGCAACGCAGCGAGTCCTTTGGTCGCACCGGGCAATTTCTCTTCGACCATTGCCAGGATTGCGGGCGGCGCACTTCTCGGATGACCGGAGTGGTACGGCGGATCCGGATCGTATTCGATCAGGAGTTGCGCGAATTCCGCACTTTGCGCGCCTCTCAATCTGGCGGCGACACGCAGCGCGAAGTCGATCCCCGAGGTCACACCGCCGCCGCTCATGAAGCGGCCATTGTCGTCCTCGACGAAACGGTCGGGAACGGGAATCGCGCCATACAGCGCCAGCTTGTTGACGAAGGCCCAATGGCAGGCGCTGCGCTTGCCGTTGAGCACACCCGCTGCGGCGAGTGCGAGCGATCCTGTGCAAACCGATGTGATGAACTTCGCGCTCTCGGATAAGCGACGAATCTGCGCAAGATACTCCGGCCGCATGGCCGCCCTCATGTCGGCGCCGCCGGGCACCAGAATGAGGTCGGCCTTGGCGATATCCGCCAGCCGCTCGGTCTTGCCGTACACGACGCCAAATTCGAGCGTCACGGGACCGCCATCGACACTCGCATAGCGAACGGTCGTGTTAGGTATGCGGTGGAATACCTCGCTCGGGCCGGCAAAGTCGAGCAGCGTCCCGCCGGGATAGACGGCGATGACGATGTTGAGCGGATCGTTCGGCGACAGCAGCGGCGCGCTGTCCGTGTCCGCTAAAGCGGGTGTGTTGTGGCCAAGCAGTACGCCGCCGCCGAGGATGGCGCCGAGCGTAGCGATGCTTCCCAGTTTCAATACGTCGCGGCGCGAACGGACTACGTCGGCTGATCGCCCTTCGGCGGGATGATTTTCGGTGTCGTGTGTCATTGTGATGTGTTCCTGTGAAACGCGAGACGATGGCTTAAAGCTGCGAAGCGCCGCCATCGACGACCAGTTCGGTGCCGACGACATAGGAAGATTCATCGCTGGCGAGATAGAGCGCGGCGTTGGCGATGTCTTCCGCCTTGCCCAGATGCCCCACTGGAATAGCCGTGGCGAACTCGGCTTTACGGCTGCGAACCCACTCGTCGGGCATGCCCCATTTGCTCATCAGTGGCGTGTCGATTGCGCCGGGGGCGATCGCATTGAAACGGATCTTGCGGTCCAGAAATTCGTAGGACCAACTGCGGGCAAGCGACCGGACGGCGGCTTTTGCCGCCGCTGTCAACGAGATGCCGTGCGCGCCGGTCTGCGCGACGAAAGACGTATTCAGAATGACCGATGCGCCCTCGCGCAAATGCGGTAGCGTCGCCTGGATCGTGTGCACGACGCCCTTGACGTTGATGTCCATGATGTCGTCGTACAGCGCGTCGTCGATGTCGTTGAGTGCGGACGGGAAAGCGCGGCCGGCATTGGCGAATACGACGTCCAGGCCACCGAACTTCTCTTTTATCTCCGCCGCGATAACCTTCATATCGTCGAGAGAACGGACATCGCCTTTGAAAGCGAGCGCGTTTTCGCCGAGTTCAATCCTCGTGCGCTCCAATGCGGCGGCATCACGCCCTGTCACCGCTACCCGCGCGCCTTCCGCGATGAAAAGCCTGGCGGTCGCGAGACCTATTCCGCTCGTACCGCCGGTGATTAAAGCCGTTTTGTTCTTCAATCTCATCTCGTGTTCCTTTTTTGCGTCGCGATTGATCGAGTGGCAGGCCCCAAAGCGCAAACGCTTCGAGGCACTGCTTTTAGCCCGATGTCGCCGGCAATTATGGAAGGGGGAGCTAATGGCGCAAAGGTCTTATAACCCTCAAAAAACGCCATTGAAAAAAAGACGGCTTTTTTACGAGTAACGCGTGGCGAGAAAGAACGTCTTGAACGTCACTGAACACATCGAGCAAGCCGCGCGCGGCGCGTTCGCGAGACAGCAACGACAACGCCGGCAAAGATCCGTTTAATCGTGGACAATCACACGGGATCAATGTGCTCAACGGGAACCACCATGGACTATGTGACGACTTTGCTGACGCTGGCTGGTGTATTGCTACTGAGTGTGGCAAGTCCCGGACCTAACTTCGTCATCGTCACGTCGACGGCCGTCGCGTCGCGGCGTGCCGGCGTGGCGACCAGCATCGGGCTGGCCGCCGCTTCCGCCACATGGGCATTGATTGCGACTGCGGGACTAGGTCTGGTGCTCTCGCACGTGAGCTGGATCGACACCGTGCTCAGAACGGCGGGCGCAATCTATCTGATCTGGCTTGGCGTCAAGATGATCGTGACGGCGCGTCGGCCATTGGTTGTCGAGAACAAAGCCGTTACGTCCGATTGGAATGCCGCGAAGAAAGGCTATTTCGTCAGCATGACGAGCCCGAAGTCGATGGCGTTCTATGGCAGCGTGTTCGCCCTTCTCGTCCCCCCTCATGCGCCGATGTGGTTCGGGGTAACGCTCGTGGCGCTTGCCGCAGCTATTTCATTGAGCTGGTACGGCGGCCTTGCATTGCTCGCATCGCAACCTGCTGTCAGCCGTCTGCTGGTTCGTCGCAAAGCCACACTTGAAGCGACGGCAGGCGTGGCGCTGGTGGCACTAGGCGGTCGTATGCTTGCTTCGCGGTGATCGTCGATTGAGTCGTTCAGGTGTGACGGGAGAAGTATTGCGTCGTGAGCGTTCTCATTCGGCCTTCTTTTTCGGCTTGCGTTGCCTCGACGACGTGACGTCGCGCGCGATCTCCGAGAGTCGCGTCTCTCCCAGTAATTCAAGTAAAGTTTTTTCCGCTGCATCCAGCGCCGCGCCGATATGGCGGTTCACCGCCGCTTCCACCGGGCAAGTGCGATTGTCGTCCGCAACGCTGATGACAAATGGCTCGGCGTGGCCGATCGCCTCATAGACGTTTCTTACCGTGAGGTCGCCTAGATCGCATGCAAGCGCCCAACCTCCGCCAGGCCCACCTGTTGAATTGACATACCCCGCTTCGCGCAATGCCGCCATCGTTCGGCGAACGAAGGCAGGGTTCGTGTGCAACATCAGCGCGATTGTTTCCGACGTGGTGGCGCCGCCACGAAGATGCATGTGGATGAGAACGTGCAGAAGTCGAGCCAGTCGAGTATCGCGTTGCATGATCGGGAATATTGTAAATGTGCAACTTTTGATGTTACGCTATCTCCGCGTTTCCGTGCACAATCATTTTCGCCAGGGCAACCATGACCGCTTACCGCCAAACATTCATCGAAGCCAATGGCTTACGCCTGCATGTCGCTGAAGAGGGCAAGGGGCCATTGGTGCTGCTTTGTCACGGTTTTCCCGAGACTTCGCATGCGTGGCGTCATCAGCTGGCGGCGCTGGCTCGCGCCGGCTTCCATGCGGTGGCGCCCGATTTGCGCGGCTATGGGTCGAGCGAATGTCCAACGGAAATCGAGTGCTATACGGTGCTCGATGTCGTCGGCGATCTGGTAGCGCTCGTCGATATGCTTGGCGCGCGCGACGCGGTCATCGTGGGAAACGACTGGGGCGCTTCGATTGCGTGGCAAGCTGCGCAGCTTCGGCCTGATCGCTTTCGCGCCGTCGCCGCGCTCGGCGTGCCGATGATGGGCCGCGCGCCAATGGCGCCGAGCCGGCTTTTTCCGCAGAACGAGCAGGCGTGGTTCTATACGCACTACTTTTCCGAGCCCGGATTGGCCGAAGCGGAGTTCGAGCGAGACGTTGCGGCTACTTTGCGCAAGATCTATTTTTCGGCATCGGGCGATGTCGGCGTACGTGACGCGACTACGCCCAATCCATTCGGCTTCGTGCCGCGAAATGGTGGACTACTCGATTCGCTGATTGATCCACCTGCGCTGCCGGCCTGGCTCACGCCTGTCGATTTCGAGAGGTTCGTGAAGGCCTTCAGCGAGAGCGGCTTCCGCGGCGGTCTGAACTACTACCGTAATCTCGGTCGCAATTGGGAATTGCAGGCTGCAATGGAAGGGCGGCTGGTCGAGGTACCTGCGCTATACCTCGTTGGCGAGCGTGACACTGGGCTAGCGATGCCGGGTATGCGTGAAATCATCGATAGCATGCCGAGGATCGTGCCGAGGCTTTCGGCTTCTCGAGTCGTACCGGAAGTGGGGCACTGGTTGCAGCAGGAGGCGCCGGAGGTTGTTAGCGAGGCGTTGATCCGGTTTTTGCGCGATCTTTGAAGTACATTGCGCGGCGATTGAACTGCACTTGAACTATGGACGTTGATCGATGTTATTCGGCTTGAAATCCGAGTTTGCGATAGAGGCTATGATCGAGCCAGGTCTTGCTCGTCCATCCGCCGTCTATGGGCGAATGCAAGTATGGTGCGCTGGTACTTCGATAGGCGACTTTAGCAACCCTTATTGCTCGTTGTATCCGGCCTATCTGGGTTTCAAGCAGCTTCTGACGACAATTCCCAATCTCTGGCTTGACGAGTTTGAAGGCCTGACAGATGAACACTTGACGGACCTACTGGACAGGCTGCTGTATGCAGCAAGAGGCGATCAACTGATTGAAGACGAGCGAACTGTCAAACAGTGCAAGGGCGATTGGGAAAAATATAGAAGCTTCAATTTCCTGACCAATTGGGGAGAGCAGTTTGATCGCGAAGGCAAAGCATTCGTCTTCTATCCGCCTGGACAACCGATGAAAGTACTCATTCGATCAGGGGAAACGAGGCATATTCTGTCTTTGCGAGCGTCCGCGTCCATCGTTATCGAGGCAATCCGTCTATTCCTGCAATGGTTCGAAGTTTCGGCGACATCGCTGTTAGAGCAAGATTCGAGCTAATTCAATTTATCTTTCTGGTTCCTCGAACTCCGCTCGACGGCTTGCGGTGCAGGGCCGCCAGATCACGAGCGATTTCTTTCAGTGCAGGATGGTCGGGCCAGGATAGTGCGGCAGCATCTATACCCCGCCTGGCAAAAAATTCAGCATCGACCTGGACGGCGACCGGCAGCAAGCGATCTATGACATATACGATTCACATGAATCTCTATGGCACCTGAGGGATAACGTAATGGGGATTCACGCATTTCGGGAACACAGTAGACACCTTGTCCTCACGAAGGACTTGCGAAAAAACCGGAAGGACAGCGCTATTCCATGTCTCCAGAATCGGTTGTATTAGACGATCCGTCTTTCCGAGGGCGTTCAATAGGTCGCCCAGATTCGCGTTGCTATCGCTTTTGAACATCGCCAGCGGCGAGACTTTTACAGCATCTGCAATTTGGTCGAGCGTGGTGGATATGACAGACACTAACGTCACGGCTGCATTAGTCTTCGTCCTCGACCCAGAGACACCCTGACTGCAAGACACCGATTACGAGGACGCCCACATCGAACGTCGCGTCGGTAACTGGACACCAATTGTTGGTGAAGTATCGAGCTTGAGCGCCGAACTGTTCGAAAAATTTCCCCGTCAATTGTTTCGCCTGAGCCGCCGTCATGATCTCAACGCTGTACGCCTGGTCGCGATGCAGCACCTCTGCAACAAAAGAATGCGCTGTACGCTCATCGATTTCGCGATAGCAGACGTCGTCACCGCGCAGATCGAACGCTTTCGCTACAACTGCGGGCGTCGGTGCCGAGTACGGCAAAATTCCACAACGCACTTCGCCGCAATCACGCAACCGTTTGATGTCTTCATTGATTCCCACAACAGTCCTTTTTCGGCCCACAGAAATTGTCGATGGTCTGCGTCCGGCCTGTCTACTGGCCAAGGGTCGCCGGATACTGTCAGCGCATATCGCCCCGCCCCGTTTGACGAGATATTTCTCTTGCCACTGCTGTTCTCTATCACGGTTGTTCTTCCGATGCTGAGGGATCGTTCACTGGCAACAAACCCGCGACATCAAACATACCAAAGGTGACGCAAAAACCTATCTGATCCACCTAAATAAAAACGTGCTCCCGCCGAACAACTGATGCATGGGGCTGTCAGTGCCATCCCAGCAAGCAATATCTCTAAACGACATCTTATTGCCAGTCCCGACACCGCGTTGCCCCTCACCCCATCGCCGCCCCCATCCTCCCCACCCCCACCTCAATCTCCTCCACTCCCGGCGCGGCAAACGACAACCTCAGCGCCGCCGGATCGACCTTGTCCTTATAGAACGCGGCACCCGGCACGAACATCACATTCTTCTCGATACAAGCCCGCAAATAATCCGCCGCATTCTCATCGGACTTCAATCGCGCCCACACAAACATCCCACCGGCTGGCCGATGAAACGCAACATGCTCCGGCATCTGCGTCTCCAATGCATCGCACAACGCGCGGCATTTCCTCGCATAAGCATCGACGATTCGCGGCAGATGCCGCTCCAAAGAACCCTGTGCCAGATATTCCGCGGCAATCGCCTGCGTCCACGGCGAACTGCACAGATCGACCGTTTGTTTAGCCACCACGCAACGCCGCAAAATCTCCGCATGCGCAATCATCCAGCCCACTCGCAACCCCGGCGCGACGATCTTCGACAAACTCGAAAAATGCACCACCCAGTCACGCGAGCCCGGCACCTGATCGCTCAACGCGAGCAATGACGGCAACGCCGCGCCATCGAAACGCAGATCACCGTACGGATCGTCCTCGACGATCAGAAACCGGTAACGCGCCGCCAACTCCAGCAACGCCTTGCGACGTTCGAGCGACAACGTCGCGCCCGTCGGATTCGCGAATGTCGGCACCGTATACAACAACTTCGGCACACGCGGCAGCGTACCCGCGTCGAGTAGCGCGGCAAGCGTCGCGACGTCGAGCCCATCGTGATCGACAGGCAGCGTCACCACGTCCGCCCCTTGCAGCTTGAGCGCCTGCAAAGTCGCGGGATACGCGGGTTGCTCGACCAGCACCACGTCCCCCGCCGCAACCATCACGCGCAACAGCAGATCGAACCCCTGCTGCGAACCCGTCGTCACGAGCAGATCCTGCGCCGCGCACGGCGTGCCCCGGCGCGTCATCAAACTGGCGAGCTGATCCTTGAGGACGGCAAGACCATCGGTCGGTCCGTATTGCAGACACGCGGTGGTCTGTTGGGATGCCCGCGCCGCGGCTGCATCCAGGCCTTCGCGATCGAAGAGATCGGTGGCCGGATAACCGCCGGCAAACGAGATCATGCCGGGCTGCGCGAGGTATTTGAACAGCTCGCGAATCGGCGAACCGGTGGGCGCTTCGAATGCGGGAGTAAAGGCGAACATGGTGACGAGCCGTTGAATGCATCGGTCGATGAGTCAACTCATTGTCGACCCATCGACCTGTGCGTGATTCGGTAGTAGAACGGCGTCGATTGTGCGCACCGCCGACGCAGGCGGCAAACGATATCTACGCACTACGTATTGCGTTTTCCGCATCATCCCGGCGCAATCGACCGAGCGATCACACCACGTTCTTTTCCACGATCGGCCGGTTCTCCAGCACGCGGGTGAAGCTCAGCGAACCGAGATCGAGCGACGTATAACGCCCGTGCAAGATCAACTCGCTGATACCACGCCCCGTCGCCGGACCTTGCTGCAAACCGTGACCGCTAAAACCATTGGCGAAAATGCAGTTATCGACATCCGGGTGATAGCCGATGATCGCGTTCTGATCCAGCACGTTGTATTCGTAATAGCCAGACCAGCAATTCTGCACACGCAGCGCTTCGAATTGCGGCACGCGGTGCGCGAGCGTCGGCCAGATCACGTCGTCGAACAACGCGTGATCGACTTCGTCGAGCGGCAGATCGTCGGGATCGTTCTCCGGCGAAGGCGACGTGCCGCAAATAAACGAGCGACCCTCGGGACGAAAATACACGCCACTCGGGTCGATCAGCAACGGACACCGTTCCAGTTGCCCCGGCGACGTGACATTGAAAATACTGCGCCGACGCGCGAACACCGGAATGTCGATGCCGACCATCTCCGCGACGCGGCGCGACCACGCGCCTGCCGCGTTCACCACGACATCGCACGGATAGATCTCGCCGCTCGCGGTGCGCACCTGCGTGACGCGTTTGCCGTCGCGATCGATCGCGGTGACGTCGTCGGCCACATAACGCGCGCCGAGCGCCTGCGCTTTCTTGCGCAGCGCCTGCACCAGGCCATAGCCGTCGAACCAGCCCTCGCCGCTTTCGCCATACGCACCCGCCACGAGATCTTCGGTGTTGAGCCACGGAAAGCGCGTCTGCAACGCGGCAGCATCGAGCAAACTGATATCGGCGCCGAGACTTTTTTGCAGCGCGTGATTCTCGCGCAGCGTCGCTTCACCCGCGGGCGTCGCGAGAAACAGATAGCCGCCTTCGTGCAGATCGATCGAAGGCTGTGCGCCATTCACTTCGAGCCGCTCGCCGATGGAGCGCAGAAACTCGATGCCGAACAGCGACATCTGAATGGACAAGGGCGTGGAGAATTGCTGACGGATCGACGCCGCGGAAAGCGCCGAGGAAGATCTTGCGTAAGTCGGATCGCGCTCGATCACCGTTACCCCGACTGTCGGATCGGACAGCCGCAAGAAATACGCGATCGAACTGCCGATCACCCCACCGCCGACGATCACGACTTTGGCACTCACGTCTCACTCCACGAGTAGCGTCGCCGCTCGACTACGCCGGGCGGCGCAAACGGATTACTGAAGCATGGCTGAAGCCTGCGTACGAAAAGCGGCGCACGATGCGCCGCTTTTCCTGATCAACTACACGTACACACCCGTGCGCAATCAACCGATATTGAAGTCGATACCCTGCGCAAGCGGCAATGCCGACGAATAGTTGACCGTGTTGGTCGCGCGGCGCATATAGGCCTTCCACGCGTCCGAACCCGATTCGCGGCCGCCGCCGGTTTCCTTCTCGCCGCCGAACGCACCGCCGATTTCCGCGCCGCTCGGTCCGATGTTGACGTTCGCGATGCCGCAATCGCTGCCCGCGTCGGACAGGAAGCGTTCAGCTTCGCGCAGATCGGTAGTGAACACGCACGACGACAAGCCATGCACCGCCGCGTTATTCGCTTCGACCGCTTCCGCGAAATCGGTGTAACGCAGCACGTAGAGAATCGGCGCGAAGGTTTCCTTCAGCACCACGTCGGTTTGCGACGGCATCTCGACGATGGCCGGACGCACGTAGTACCCGTTCTCGTAACCGGCCACCTCGACGCGCTCGCCGCCGAACACCTTGCCACCCTCGGCCGTGGCCTGCTGCAACGCTTCCTGCATGCGGCCATACGATTGCTTGTCGATCAGCGGCCCCATCAGCGTGCCCTTTTCGAGCGGATTGCCGATCGGCACCTTTGCGTAAAGTTGCTTCAGACGTTCGATGGTCTTGTCGTACACGCTGTCATGCACGAACAACCGGCGCAGCGACGTGCAACGCTGGCCCGCCGTGCCGACGGCCGAGAACAGGATGCCGCGCATCGCGAGCTCATGATCCGCCGTTTGCGTGACGATGCCCGCGTTGTTGCCGCCGAGTTCGAGCAGCGAGCGGCCGAAACGCTTCGCGACTTCCACGCCGACCGTGCGGCCCATTTCGGTGCTGCCCGTCGCGCTGACGATCGACGCGCGCGGGTCGGCCACCAGTTTCGCGCCGACGTCGCGGCCGCCGTTGATCAACGCGGTCAGCCCGGCCGGCGCGTCGCCGAATTCCTGCAGCGCTTCGCTCAGGATCTGATTGACGGCGAGCGCGGTGAGCGGCGTCTTTTCCGACGGCTTCCAGATCACCGCGTTGCCGCAGACCAGCGCGAGCGCCGCATTCCACGACCACACCGCCGCCGGAAAATTGAACGCGGAAATCACCACGCAAGTCCCCATGGGATGCCACGTTTCCGCCATACGATGCCCCGGACGCTCCGATGCGATCGTCAGGCCGTAGAGCTGACGCGACAGGCCGACCGCGAAATCGCAGATGTCGATCATTTCCTGCACTTCGCCGAGACCTTCCTGGAGGATCTTGCCGGTCTCGAGCGTGATGATGCTGCCGAGCGCCTGCTTCTTTTCGCGCAGACGGTTGCCGAGCAGACGCACCAGTTCGCCGCGACGCGGCGCGGGCACATTGCGCCACGCGGTGTACGCGTCTTTTGCCTGGGCAAGCGCCGTGTCCACTTCCGCCACCGTGTTGCTGGCCACGCGGCCGATGAGATTGCCGGTAATCGGTGAATGAACTGCAATGTCGCCGGCTTGCGCCGCGTGGGCGATGCCGAGGTCGGCGAGGATGGTGGAAGCGTCCATGAGAATCCCTTTAATTTCCGATACGAAACAAGAGTAAGTTCGGAAACTATACACGCGGGTTTTTGTGGCGGCAACACTATTTACGGCGCCCGGCGCGCGGAAAAACCCGCATTGGCTTGTCAGGCATGGCACACGGACGGGATAAGCGAATGTCGCGCAGGCCGCGTGGCGCCTGAATTCCCCACATCGAGAGGCACGCGGCGACATCGCAATCGTTTCTTATTGGAAATTCGTCGTGCATCGCACACGATTGCGGGCACAGCGTTTGCTTAATAGCGCGGCCTCGACGGCGCGAGCGGCGCCACGACAACCCACAACACACGAATATTTCAGGCAGAAGCACTATGAGTCGCGTTTTACTGGTGGACGACCAACCCGAGGCTTTATCCGCGCTACGCGCCGTGCTGGTCGGCCGTGGCTACACGGTCGCCACGGCAGCGGACGGCGCCGAGGCTTTCGAACGGCTGCAGCGCACGCGCGTCAGCGCGGTAGTGTGCGATTGGCGCATGCCGAAAATGAACGGCGCCGAGCTGATCGAATCGATGCGGGCGACGCGCGAACTGGCCTCCGTGCCGGTCATTTTGACAAGCGGCAGTGGCGAAACGCCTTCGCTGCCGGTGAAGGGCTTCCTGAGAAAACCGTTCGCGCTGGATAAGCTGCTGTCGCTGCTGGCCGAATGCGAAAACGGCGCGGCGGCCCCGGCTGCGTGCTGAGTGACGAATCGGTCGACACACGCTTCGCTTTGCTTCGTTTCGCTTTGATCCACCTCACTCCGATTCAGATCGCCTTTGCGCAATCCACACCGCGCGACGAACCTGCCTCGCCGCGGAGCATGACGCACAGACACGGGGCACGCATGCTCATCGCAGTCATCGCAGTCATCGAATAAGAGAGCAAGAGTTGGAGTGCGCGGCTTCGCTTACGTACTTAAACTCCGTCATCACTCGATGATTGCCGCACGGAGAGCACTGATGAATACGATAGCGAGAGCCCCGCGCTCGCGAGAGATGGCGTTGCCGTTGGAATTCGAACGCACCGAAGCCACTGCCACTTCCGCTGCCACGACATCCCCCCAAGGTTCGATCGAACAGCGCATCGACACGCTCGACTGGTTCGCCGTCGAGGAAGCATTGAATGGCTACGGCTGCGCGATGTTGCGCAATCTGCTTAGCGCGCAGGAATGCGACGCGCTGACCGCGCTGTATCCGCGCGACGATTTGTACCGTAGCCGCGTCGTGATGGCGCGGCATGGATTCGGCCGCGGCGAATACAAGTACTTTGCGTATCCGCTGCCCGCGTTGATCGCTGATCTGCGCGGCGCACTCTATCCGAAGCTCGCGCCGGTAGCCAACCGCTGGAACGAGGCGATGGGCATCGGCGTGCGCTATCCGGCCGCGCACACGGAATTTATCGAGCGCTGTCATGCCGTCGGCCAGACGCGTCCGACCCCGCTGATCCTCCAGTACGCGACCGACGACTACAACTGCCTGCATCAGGATCTCTACGGCGAGCACGTGTTTCCGCTGCAAGCGGCGATTCTGCTGTCCGAGCCGGACGTCGATTTCACCGGCGGCGAGTTCGTGATGACGGAGCAGCGTCCGAGGATGCAATCGCGCGCGGAGGTCGTACCGCTGCGCAAGGGCGACGCCGTGGTGTTCGCCGTGCATCATCGCCCGGTGCAGGGAACGCGCGGCACCTACCGCGTGAATCTCCGACACGGCGTAAGCCGTCTGCGCTCGGGACACCGCCATACGGTCGGCGTGATTTTCCACGACGCGAGTTAGGGCGATCGCCCATTCAAGGCCGGTGATTCGATTCAGCCCTTGCCTCGGACCGCTGAATCGAATCGCCAACACAAGCCGCAGCGCGACGTGCGGCACCCTGCTGCGCCGCCGCAAAAATTCGACAAGCCTGATTTTGTCCAGGTATCATCCGGGAAAACCCGAATCCACCCGCGACGTCGCGCCACCCCTTGCGATGTCTCCGGTGTGGCCATTCGCGCGTTATCGCCCATCGTCGGATGGGTTGCGATGCCGGTGATCCCGGTGCCGCAATCCCGCTCGACGAGTTGAAGGTGGCGGGCCTCTCGCCCGCCCCGCCGCAATCGGTCACAAGCCGGTCGCGGCTTTTAGCCTGGATATCATCGATCATGATTGCTGCCGCGTTTTCACGCGTCGCCGACCGCCTGCTCGCCGCGGACCCGGGACTCGTGCGACTCCACACCGCGCTACGCGTTGCGCTCGCCTGCCTGTTCACCGGCGTCGTCAGCATCGCGTGGACCGTCTCCCACCATCAACCGATCACACTCGCCGCGCCCGGCATCCTCTTCGCGATGGTCGCGCCGCTGTTCCTGCGCGACGCGCGCCGCGCCGCCTGGTTCGGCACGCTCCTGCGTCTTTATCTCTGCGCGTGCCTGTGCTTCGCCGCGGCGAGCGCACTCAGCCGCTATCCGTTGGCCGGCGACGCGGGCTTTCTCGTCGTGATGTTCGCCGGCATGCTTTGCCAGGCCTGCGGCCCGCGCGCGCTCGGTTGCGCGATGCTCGGCGTAGTGTGCTTCTATCTGGGTCTGTATCTGCATCCCTCGACGATGCAGGTCGCGCAGTCGCTGCTGCTGTCCCTTGCCGGTCCGGTGACGGTGACGCTGGTGGGTCGCGTGCTGGTGCCGACGCGGGTCGCCGCCAGTTTCCGGCTGGCGGTTCACACGGTGACCTTGCGCGCCACACGTGTACTGCACGCGCCGGATCTCGCGAACCTGTCGTCGTTGAACGAAGCGGCGCTGTCGCTGGAAGAACAGCTCGCGTTGCTGAATCCGTCGAATGCGGAGACGGTGCGCGAACGAATCGTCGAGGTGGAGGTGGCCGCCGGGCAGCATGCGTTTGCTTCGGAACCCGACACGGGCTCGGTTGTTGCAGATGCAACGAACGCGACGAATACGAAGAGCACGACGAACGCCCCCCACGCGCAAGCATTGCGCCACGCGATCGCGCGGCTCAAGGAGATCGCGCATCGCCCTGCGATTCAACCCGCCGCGCCGCCCGATGCACGCCCCAACGGCATCGCACCCATGGCCGCGCGTTTCGCCGATCTGCGCGCCAAACTCTGCTGGCTTCCCGCGACGCGTGCCACGACCGCCGCGTTTCTCGCGATGCTGATCGGCCACTCGCTTTCACCCGAGCGCTGGTTCTGGGCGGTCATCACCACCTTCGTCGTGTTCCTCGGCACACGCTCGCGCGCCGACACCGTGTATCGCGGCGCGCAGCGGCTGGCGGGGACGCTGGCCGGCGCGCTCGTCAGCGTGCTGCTGGTCGCGCCCTTGCATGGGTCGCCGATGTGGCTGGTCGCCGCGATGGTGTTGTGCGTATTCGGCTGGGCGTATTTCATTCTGAGCGCATACGCGCCGGGCGTGTTCTTCATCACCGTGCTGGTCGGGCTTGTGTACGGCGAGTTGGGTTTTGCGATGGGACCGCTGGCCGAGTTGCGGATCGAGGAAGTGCTGGTGGGCTGCCTCGTATCGTTCGCCGTCGCGATGTTGATGATGCCGCTGGCGGCGACGCGCCACGTCGAAGCGAAACTGGGCGCCGTGCTTGGCGCGCTGCGCGAGGTGGTGCTGGCTAAGGATTCGAATACGTTCACGTCGAACGAAGCGGCCTCGGCGATGCGCAAGCTCGATCGTAGCTGGCACGATCTGCGCATCGCGTTGAAGCCGTTGCAGACGCAACGTGTGGTCGTGTGGAATCCCGATGTCGAACTGGCGACCGGTTCGCTGCTGTGCTGCCTGCATTGGGCACGGGTATTGAGCGACGCGGCGCGTGATGAAAATACGCGCTCGATGCCGGAAGGAACGATGCTCGATCGCGCAGATTTCGCTTCGGCCGCTGCGCACAGAGAATCGATCGTCGTGCGGCTGGATACGTTGATCGCGCGATATCAAGGCAGCATTGCGCGTGCTTCGCGCGCTGAAAGTGAACGACAACGCGAGAATCGCTCCACGCATAGTGCCGCCGCGCTCGATGCCGGCAAAGACGCGACATCAGGTCCGGCATGGGCTCAACTCGACGGCGCCGTCGCCCAATTGTTCGATCGCTTGACACGCCCCGCTGCGACGACGCGGCGCGTGTTCAACTGGGCGCTCCGTGGCCGGAGTGCGTGAAATAGTCTGAGCCCGGAACGACGTCACATTCCTAACCCGCGCATTTCCCGACCCACGCCTTGCTCCGGCACCTACGCCAACATTCATCGGGAACAGGTTTTGCAATCGGCGTATGTGACACGCATACGCGGTTTCCGCCTGGCTGCTGATCCGGTCGAACTGAATGGCAACGAAACCTGTTCTCGGGCTGTCCAATTGCAGGTAGCCCGGCGGCGCGTGTATTTTGAAGTCGGTGTCGCGTAAGAAATGCGAGATCTGGTTGCGGAACGGGGTTGGTATGACAAGCGTCTTATTGGTGGATGATGACGTCGAAGCGCTCGCGGCATGGCGCGCGGTATGCGAGGCAGATGGGTACGACGTCCGGAGCGCGACGAATGGGCGAGACGCGCTGGCAAGCTTTGCCGGCTCTCCCGTCGACATCGTGGTTGCAGACTGGCGCATGCCCATCATGTCGGGCAGCGAGTTGTGTCACCAGTTACGCACCGCGCCGGGACTCGCCGACGTCGCATTCGTTCTGGTCTCGGGAGAGCCGAGCCCGCCGGCGTTCGTGAGTTACGACGCGTTTCTGCGCAAGCCCGTGGAAGGTGCCGAGCTTCTCACGACCATGCGCCGACTGCTGATGGACAAGGTCGGGCACCGGTCGCGATAGACGTCACGTCGTCGCTTCAGTTATCCCCAGTTTTTGTTCGCAAGCCTGTGGATAACCTTCCCACAACCGCGGCAACCGCTTGATCCAATTACCTTATCAAGCGGTGCGCGCGGTATGCCACCTGCCTAGATCGCCGCGCGCCGGACCGGCCGCACGAAAGCGCTGCGCTCGACCAGCGCGCCGAACAACAGTCCGATCGTGGTCCACATAATGACCTGCATGCCGATCGCCGCTACGCGGAATTTCCACAGCAGCACGGCGGGGAAGGCCGCGGGCACTTCGTTGATCACCGGCATCGACAGCTGCACGGCCGCGATAATCGCGACGAACAGCACGCCTGCCACGATCGATCCATTCCATGCGCCGAGCTGCACGGCCAGACGTCGACGCACTTTCAGCGAGAACACCATCGCCGCGACGGAAATCGCGATCATCAGAAAGAACAACCCGGTGCGCATGCCGATCGTTTCGGGGTCACCGACCGATGGCGGATTCGCCGGATACTTGATGTTCGGCACGATCACCAGTGCGATGAACGCCGCGAGCGCGAGCCAGGCGGACAGAGCCCGCGCACTCGCCGCGCCGACCCGGCCATACGCATACGCGAACACCAGCGAGAACAGCCCGCCCACTGCCGCGCCGTACGTCACCACGCCGGTGAGCAGACCCAAACCGGCCTGGGTCTCGCGGCTCACGATTTCCGGTTCGGGCGCTTCGCCTTTAGCGGCATCGGCTTTCTCCTCGAAGGAGATCGCCTGATCGACCTGCGGTTCGCCGACCACGCGGGCGAAACCGAACGTGAGCAATCCCGCGGCGATGCCTGCGAGCATCCCGCGTACCAACAATTTACCGACCATGTTCGACTCCGTTAGTGGCAGGGAAAGCCGAGCAGATGGCGGCCGTCGTGCACGAACTCATGGACGTACATGCCGGGCACGAGCGACGTGGCGCCCTCTTCCGCACCCACGAAGTAAATGGCGAGCAACAGCAGCAGGCCGCCGAACACGATCCACGGCAGCAATTCGCGCAACGGAATCGGCGTGGGTTGCGCAACGGGCGCATTGGCGGAATCGAATACAGCTTGGGTCATGAATGACATCTCCTGGGGTAACGCGCCCCGATAGTCGATAGCAAAGGGAGTGCGCAAAGCTCGGGTCTGGCTGTTGGCAGAAGAAGCCAATTACAGTGGCGCGACCGCGCCGGGTTCTCACCGGCTTCCGTGCTTCGCAACGCCGCTATTCTACGCGCTAAACTTTCGCGTTCGATAACCGGTAAGTGCGTGCGCCGCATGGGCGCTGGGCGCTGGGCGCTGGGCATCGATGTAGCTTCGAGGGATTCAACGGAATGGACATTCGGCTTTTATTGATCAGTCACGCGTCGACCGCCGCGATGCGCGCGGGCCGTTTCCCCGGCGATGTGTCGTTCGACTCGCTCGATCAGCGCAGCATTGCCGAAATCGATGCCACACGTGCGCATCTTTCGATTCCGGGTGATGCCAGCGCGTTGGTCAGCCCGGCGCTCTGCGCACGTGCAACGGCGCAGGCGCTGAAGCTCGCGGCAATCGTCGATGCCAATCTGGCCGATGTGAATTACGGTGCGTGGCAGGGTCGGCGTCTCGCCGATCTGCTGACCGAAGCGCCGCAAGAACTCGGGGCATGGATGCATGATCCCGACGCCAAGCCTCATGGCGGTGAGTCGTTCAGCCAACTCGTCAAGCGCGTGGGCGCGTGGCTCGATTCGCTCAGCGATCCGGCAAGCCAACGGACGCTCGACGATAAGAACAAGCTTCGTACTATCGTCGCGGTCACTCACGCGCCGGTCATGCGGGCGGCGATCGTCGTGGCGCTCGGTGCTGCTGCGCAGGTGTTCCCGCGCATCGAGATCGCGCCGCTGTCGATCATCGAATTGCGCTGCTCGCGGCGAGGCTGGACGTGGTGGCCGGCAGTCGGCTAGCGGCGACGCGTTGGCCCCCCCCTCGTCCCCGCTATCGCCCTTTCCCGCGAGGCTTGAATTCCAGTTCAGGTGGTGCGATGTCGGGGTGCGCTTCGTAGAGCGGTTCGAGAGCCAGAACATACACCTGGTCGAGTAGTTGACCCATTGCCCGACGAAACGCTTTGAATTCGTCGGCAGGGCAGCTTTCTTGCACCAGAATAATCGCGTCGTTAATTGCTCCACTGACGCCGAGAAACCGGTTGCTCAGATCTGATGCAATCTCAGGATTTTTGATCATGACGTTCCTTTAACATCCGTTGTCCGCGATGCATTTGTTTTTGCATCTAAAAAAGGGGATTCCAGTTCCACCTCGTGTCGGAAGCTCCGTTTCCGTGCAGTAGTCGATGCACTTTTGATATACCTTGCGGCATCGGTTGGTCGTCGCGCACTTTACAAATCCCGGGTCCGAATCTCCGTTGGTTGCAAACAGTTGCGCATACAACACCGCGCGCTTTGATTGACCATTCTGGTCGGGCATAAAAATTGGAAAACGAACCTGTTCCTGCGTTACTATCTTTCGTCGCCATATTTGGCATCCGCGACGCTATTTGGATCAGTATGGCTAAACAACTTGCAACGATAGATTAAAGTGTCCGGCATCAATAACAGACCCGGTGCCCAAACATATTTTATCTGAGAGAGTGTGATGACTCGAACACCGACCCTTCTTCTGGATGAGCCATCGAACGTCGATGACTTGGGCGGAGCACACGCAAGGATTGCAACGACGATATCGAAGCTCGTCCTGACATCCCCTGGCGGGCAAACAATTAGGCTCGACGGCACGTGGGGAGCCGGAAAATCGACCGTCGTGAAGATCGTCGCCGAGCAGTTGGAGCATTCTGCCCCCAAAAAGCCTGGCAAAGAGGTATTGCAATCGCCTGACGTCGCAGTTTTCCAGTACGACGCGTGGGTGCACGTCGGCGATCCGCTTCGTCGTGCATTTCTATCAGCGCTTGTACAAAAACTCACTGAACGAAAATGGTTAGAAAATTCCGATGGCACGGCGAGTGAGTCTCTCTGGACGAAAAGGCTAGATCAACTGAGTCGACGGCTCAAAACAACGTCTCGGAAGACAACCCCATTCTTCTCCAACTCCGCCAAGGTAATTTTGTCGGCGCTTGCGGCGCTAGGCATTGCTGCACCGATGTTGGCGGAGCTCGAAAAACGTCTAATCGAACCGCTCGGAGTTGCACCACTTCTGGCCTCGACTGCGCTGACAGGCTTCGTAGCTTTCGCATTGTTTCATCTGCTTTCCAACGAAGCCATGGGCTTTATCATCCGACGCAATTCGGATGAGGAAGCTGTCGAAGTTCGGGACGACCCGGAGCCGACTTCCATCGAGTTCCAAGATGCGTTCGGTGAACTGATGCAGGTCATCCTTGAGCAAGACAACCGTCGCCTCGTCATAGTCATAGACAATCTCGACCGCATTGACCAAGCCGATACGAAAGCAGTGTGGGCACTTCTCCGTTCGTTCCTCGACAATCCCCAGTTCAAATCACATGAGTGGCTCCGTCGATTATGGGTGCTCATACCAGTGGCGGACGAAGGGCGAGTGCTTCAGTCATCCACGCCTGCCTCGGCTGTATCAGCGAAAGACCCTGCTCCGTCATCGTTCCTCGAAAAGGTTTTCCAGCTACGATTTTCCTTGCCGCCACCGATGCTTCATTCGTGGAAAAACTACTTTAACGGAAAGCTGGTGCAGGCATTCGGGGAAGACTTGCTTGGTGATTACGATGAAATTTTGCGGCTCTATGAAGAGCTACCGCTCTCGGCTAGTCTGACTCCCCGAGCAATCGTGTCGTTTGTCAACGAACTTGTCTTGTTAAAGATTGAGTGGTCCGACAAAGTATCCCTATCCAGTCTGGCGGCGTACCTTCTCTCGAAGGAAAAGCTCCTCGCGGACAGTTGTGTTCCGCCGACGGAGGTAACTCGAATTCTTCGCGAAGAGTCTCTAGCCGATACGTTCGCCATGCTGCACCATCATGCATCAACGAAAGAGGAGGCTTCCTACATTTCTGTTCGTCCAAGGCTTGAAGCCGCTCTGGACAATGGAGACAGCGAAGCGTTAAGTCGGCTGTTTCAGGAAAGCCCTGCTTTCCAATTCGTTCTCGACCGATATATTCGGCAGGACCTAAGTGCTCTCCAGGGGCAACAGGAACGCTTGCTGCAAGCTGTAAGGGCGATTTGCCCCTTGGCAATAGCGGAAGACGGTACGCAGCTCAAGCACAAACCGCTGACGGCGGGAACGATGCTTCATTTTCGTCAGGTGGCCTTGTCGACCATGGCTGCTTCAAAAAGCTTGCGGTTGCTCAATGAAAATCTTGTGTCTGGTCTACAAGCCCTACTGGACATCTCGTCGTCTCGCGAACAGACGGCTATGCTGATTGTCGAGATGCTCAGAAACATCGTTGCAACTGCGGATGACCAACCAGACCCATTAACTAAGCAAATTGCTGTGGCGTGGGAAGCATGGACCTCTTCGCTTGGTGGCGTACTTTCAATATCGGAGGTGCACTCAGCAATAACAGCGGAAGGGGCGGAGCAGATTGCGTTGCCGGTTGGTGCCGAACTGTGGGCTCGACTCTGCCAAGAGACCAGGCACACTGAGCGTTCTTGGATTTTGACTTGCTGTACGTGTAGAGGTGGCGAAGACGCGAAACTGACTTGGCTTAGGACTCGATTCGAATCCGAAAAGATGGAAACTGCTGCGGTCGCACTCCTTAAGCAAGCTATGGAAACAGGAGAGGAACACTTCTTCGACGCTATCGCTGAAGGCATCGTTAAGAAACAAGTCCACGCCTATAAGATTTCTTCCTGGGGAAGCGACGACTATTTAATACCATCCCTCGCGGCATTGTTTAGTCTCGACCGTTTGCGCTTAAAGCCATACCTGCGTAGGCTAGTCGATAGTGGTGAGTTGTTCAGAGTGTTCGGCACGTCGACTCCAACAAGCGATTGGAAGTCGGCCGTGCTAATTTATTTTATAGTATTCGCGACCGACGGCATGCTGAAGACTGAGATAACGGCCTTTCTCGGCGGAAAGGAGTCCGTTGATGGTCTGCAATTTGTGACGCGGCTGGTCGAAGGAAAGATTGGGCTAAATACCGATCAAGTTCGAAACTTTGTGGAGGTGCTCGACACCCTTGCAGTCTACGAAGTGCTGCAGTTGTTAGCGACAGGTTGGGGTAACAAGGGGCTGATAACCTCCCTTGTGCCAGCACTAGCTTTAAGCGAGCGATTTATTTATTACATCCGTGCACAGGGTGACTTCAAAACCGAGTTGATAGCCTTTGCGAACAAGTACGTGATCGATCCACAGTTACGTCATCAGTTTGTCGAATCGGCGCTTTCGACCGAAGAATCAACGGCCGCACAAAAATCATTTGGCGACGAGAGCATCTTAATCGAACGGTTGCGGGAAGTGCAGATTCCCGCGTGAGAACCCGAGGTGACAAGCAGCCCATTCACCTACGCGACTAGCGGTGATGGGGAGCTTTTCCATACCGGAGCACGTCACTTGTTGGCGAACACCGTGAACCGAGCATAGGCCTTAGGATTTACGCGCTTTCCACCCTGCACGAGCCACAGCGGATTCGTGCCGACGAAGAAAGGGAAAACAGCGCATCGAGATCGCGCCGCTGTCGATCATCGAATTGCGCTGCTCGCGGCGAGGCTGGACGTGGTGGCCGGCGTTACAGCCTGTTCCTTGACTCACGCCCTCACTTCCCCGACACCACCAGCCGCAGCTTGTTCGACCCCGTCGGCGACAGCGTGATCTCGGTTCGCTTACCCGGCGCGCCGACATAAAAGTGCTGGCGTCCCGGCGAATTCTGATCGTGCGTCGCTTCGGGCAAACATGACGCGATGTCCGCCGCCACCGCCTGAAGCGCATCCGCGTTCGATCCCGCGTCGTGATGCGGCGTCCACATGCATTGATAGCTGCCACGGGCGGCCGAACATTGCGCGTCGTCGCCATAGGGCTGCGCGACGCCTTTCCCGTCGTCGGGCGTCAGCGAAGACAAGCCGCCTGGCGCGGCGGCCACGATGCGTTTGAGCGACGCGCACGGGCTGGGCGCATCGTCGGCGAATGCGCTGCAGGGCAGCATGGTGCTTAGCGTTGCGACGGCCAGCGTGGCCGCGAAGAGTCGGGTCCGGTTCATGGGCGCAGTCCTTCAGTCATTGAATGCCTGAGAAAGAGGCGCGCGAATGGAAAACCATTCACGGGCCCTAGCGCGGTAGCAGTCTCCGTGCCCATCGTCGTGCGCTCCGTCCGTTCCGTGCCATCGCAATGCATTGAAGCCGCTACCGCTGTCCAGTGCCGAACAAGGCCTCCCGCCCCCGCGCCGACGTGAAGATCCCACCCGCGTCATGCCCGACGCCATCGATCACGAACGTCCTGTGCGTCGATAATCCCCGCGGATGCCGCGACGCCATATAGCGCGCGTAAGCAAGCCCCCGCTCCAGCCGATGCGCCCCTTGCGCACGCGCCGCGCAAGACCGGTCGAGCGCCGGATGCTGCGGATCGCAATCCGCGCCGCCCAGCAGCACGGTGACATCACGTTGCACGTAACGCGCTTCGAGCTTTTCCGTCATGGCGTCGTCTATCGTACCGCTCGCGCCGGCATCCTTCGCATACGCCGGCAAATGCTCCAACCCATACTTCCAGCGATTGAACGACGAACACGACGCCGCATCGAACGCGACAAACTCGCCGCGCGCATCCGGCCGCATCGCATCGAAATACACATACGACGACGGATTCGCGACGACGTAACGCAGCGCGACGCCCCGCGCCGTCAGCAACGCATCGCCGCGCGCGACGACCGCGTATCGCTGCACGACCTGGCCGCCGCCCGAATGCCCTGCGATCACCACGTCGGTCAATGCGCCGAACTGCTCGCGCGAAGCGAGCGTGTGCAAAATCGCGTCGAGCACGTCGAACGAACTGAGCGGCGCCGGACCTTGGGAGTTGTCGCCGCCCATCCAGCCGGTCCAGTCCCAATGCAACGTGGACGACGGCAACGCATGCGCATCGAGATCCGCGCTCGCGAGAAACTGCGGCACGATCAGCAGCGTATCGTCCGCGCTCGCCCCGGCCGACTCGCACGCGCGCTGCGCCAACTCGAAGTACGTATCGCCGTTGCGCAAACGTCCATGAATCAGAATCACCACACGCCGCACCGTCGGCGCCGGCGCGAGCCAGTCACCGTTCGCGAACACCGGCACCGTGCCGCTGCCGGCCGGCGTCGAGACCTGCAGATAACGGCTCGCGACGACCGCGACCGGGCGTTCATTCGGCGCGCGTTCGTCGTCCATGATCGAAGGCTGGGTCATGCAATAAGCTCGTGGTTGATTTCGTGGTTCATCGACATCTAGTGCGTGACGACGCTCGCCGCCGCGCCGCGCGGTTCACGACCAGCGCGCGTGAAATACACCATGGCCAGCGACACGAACCCCGCGAATATCAGGTAAAACGCCGGCGTCAGACTGCTGCCCGTCACCCGCGTCAAGCCCGTGATGGTAAGCGGCGCCATGCCGCCGAACAGCGTCACCGCGATGTTGTACGACAGTGCCACGCCCGCCGAACGGCTACGCACCGGGAACAGTGTCGCGAGCATGCCGGGATGCGCGCCGGACATCGCCGCGAGAAACACGGTGGCGATCATCTGCGCGATGAACAGATGGCCCGGCGTCGGATCGGTGACGACGAAGCGATACAGCGGATACACGCAGATAATCCACGCGATCACGACCGGATAGAACAACCGGTACGCACCGTAGCGATCGGCGAGCTTGCCCGACAGCGGAAACAGAAACAGATTCAGCACGCCCGACACGAACGCGCCGAGCAACGCGGTGGAGAGCGGCAGATGCAGTTGCCGTTCGACATACACCGACAGATACGAGTGCCACACATAGTTCGTTGCCGCTCCGACGATGATCACGCCCATCGCGCAGATCGCTGCATCGCCGTTGTCGTGGAAAAACTGGCGGATGGTCACGCGAGGCGGCTTGTCCTGATGTTCGAGCAGTTGCTCGAACTCCGGCGACTCGGCCACGCGGTGCCGGATATAGAAACCGAACGGTCCCGCCAGCGCGCCGAACAGAAACGGCAGACGCCACCCCCAGGCCACCAGTTGCTCATGCGTCAACTGCGTGGTCAGCAGATAACCGACACCGGACGACAGCAGCAACGCGAACGCCTGCGCCGACATGTTGAAGCTGCCGTAGAACATCTTCTTGTGCGGCGGCGCGTACTCCACAAGCATCGCCGACGCGGTCGCGAACTGGCCGCCCACCGAGAGCCCTTGCAGCAACCGCGCGAGTACCACCAGCAGCGGCGCCGCGATGCCGATATGCGCGTAACCCGGCGTCAAGCCCATCAGCAAGGTGCTGGCCGCCATCGAAATGATCAGCAGCGACAGCGCCTTGCGGCGCCCCGCGCGATCCGCGTAAATGCCGAGCAGAATGCCGCCGATCGGCCGCACGATGAAGCCGACCGCGAACGTGGCAAGCGTCAGCATGATCGACACGAAGCCGCTGCCGCCCGGAAAGAACACCTGCGCGATGATCTTCGCGAAGTAGCCGTAGATCAGAAAGTCGAACCATTCGAGGCCGTTGCCGAGCACGGACGCGAAGATCGCGCGACGCACCATCGCCGGGCTCAATGCGCTCGACGGATCGGCGCCCGGGCGCGCACCGCCATTGCCTTGCTTGAGAGTCGTCGCTTCGCTCATGGCTCGCATCCTTGCGTGCTTTGCGCATTCGATGTGTCGAACATCGCCGCCAGCGCGCAGACCGAAGTCAGCATGCGCGCGCCGTCATGACCGACGCCCGGCACGATGTGAAAACTTTGGTTCAACCCCTGCGGATGACGCGTCTGCATATAACGGTAATACGCCTGCGCACGCGCCACGCGTTGCGGACCTTGCGCCTCGGCGGCACAGGATTTGTCGAGCGCGCTTTGCTGCGGATCGTTATCCGCGCCGCCCACCAGATAGTCGATGCGCCGCGCCGCGTAGGTCGCTTCGAGTTGCGCGGGCGAGCGGTCGGCAAGATACGGCGGCCGCTTGTCCATGCCGTACTTCCATTGATTGAAGTCGGGGCATTGCGCGCTGTCGAACGGCGCGGCGACGCCGTCGGCGTCCGGACGCAACGCGTCGAAATACGCATACGTGGACGGACTCGCCACCACGTAGCGCACGTCGATGCCTTCGTCGGTCAGCGCGGCGAGATTGCGCCCCGCCACCGCATAACGCTGCACCACCTGGCCGCCGCCCGAATGTCCGGCGAACACGACATGGCGCAGATTCGGAAACAGCTTGCGATCGGCGAGACGCGCGACGATCGCGTCCAGCACTTCGTACGAACCGATCGGCGCGGGGCCGTTGGCCGCTTCGCCGCCCATCCACGCGTCGCCAGTCCAGCGCAGCAGATCGGCCGGTTCGTCGTGCACGCGCAGATCGAGATTGGCCAGGAACTGCGGCGCGATCAACAACGTGGTGTCGGGATCGGCGTGCGCGGCCGCGCGCGCGTTCTGCGCGGTGCGGTAGTACACGTCCGCGTTGCGCAGCTTGCCGTGAATCACGATCACCGCGCGCGTGACCTGAGGCTGCGCGACGTTCCAGTCCTTCGACAGATACAGCGGAAACTCCGCCTGCCCTTGCGGCGTGTCGAGCGTGAAGCGCGTATCGGAGATCACCGCAACCGGCTTCAGATGTGCCTTATACGCGTGCGCCGCGAACGCCGGCTGCGGCATCGCCGGCAAAACGGCCGCGCTCGTCGCGACGCACAACGCCGCCAAACCGCGTGATAGATGGAAAGTCATGTAACCCGCTCCTGATCGCCACGCACGATGATGATGCGATAACCCTGAATCTTGAACGCGGCGCATCGTCGATTCCGTCGTTGAAATGCCGGCCTGCCTCGAATTGCTCAGAACCGGTGGCGAATGCCGAGCGTCACGCCGGTCTGGTTCGGACCGAACGCCGTGTCGCTCGTCAATCCCACCGGCGTGTACTTGTCGTTGGCATAGCGCGTGGCAGCGGCGTAAGCGATCGTTGCATACACATCGGTTCGCTTCGACAGAATATAGTCCGCGTCCAGCACGCCCATCAACGAGTTCGAGACGTTCGCCGTCTTGTTGCTCTGATAGTACGTGGCCGCCGTCACGCGGAACTGCGGCACGATCAGATAGCGAACCCCGCCGAACCACAAGGCCGAGGACACCGTCGCGCCCTTGGTCGGGTTGTATAGATAGTGCTCGTAGCCGCCCAGTATCGTGAAGTCGCCGATCTGCTCGCGCGCCGACGCGCTCCAGTTGCGCGACTTGGTCCACATGCCGGTCGAGTTGATCGCGCCGTTGCGGTAGTCGTAGGCCAGTGCGGCGGCGAAGCTGCCGGTGTCGTAATCGAGCGCGCCGCCATACGCCGCGCTGCTCTGGAACGAATCCGCGGTGCCGCCGAAGCTGTAGTCCGCCGTCGCGGTGAGGCCGCCGAAGCGCCCCACGTACTTGACCGAATTGTTCAGGCGCGCCTTGAACGAGAAGCTGTCCGCCGAGCCCGTGGTCGGCATCCACGTGTATTGCTGACCGAACACCATCGGATCGTATTTGATCAGCGTGTCGTACATCGCGGTGTATTGCAGACCGGCCGACAGCGCGCCGTAGGCATCGTTCGCGACACCGACCGCCGCCGTGCGGTTGAACAGTACGCCCGCGCTCGCATTGGTGCCGTCGTTGCCGTTGAAACCCGCTTCGAGAATGAAGAACGCCTTGTTGCCGCCGCCGAGATCTTCCGTGCCGCGAAATCCGAAGCGCGAATTGCTCAAGCCACCGGAATTCTCGCGTACCAGCGTGCCGCCGCTCGCGCTCGCATGATTCAGGAATTCGAGGTTCGTATCGATCAACCCGTACAGCGTGACCGATGACTGAGCCTGCGCGTTCGCGCATCCCGCTACCGCCAACGCGGCCACCGCATAGTGTTTTTTCACTGACGTCTCCAGTCGATTTTGTTTTATGTCGCAACGTGAGCGGCTTGCTCGCCTGAGGCGATGCCGGCCTTTGCCGATGCGATGGACGAGATCGTAGGAGTGGCCGTGGTAAATGTAAAATACCTGTTTTACGCACAATCCATACATACAAAATATGGCAGAGAACGGCGCGAGCCGGCAGCCACGAGACGAAAAGGGAGAGGGAAACGGCAATGGAACTACGTCATCTGCGCTACTTTCTGGCCGTCGCCGAGGAAGGCCAATTCACGCGCGCGGCCGAGCGCCTCGCGATGCAACAGCCGCCGCTGTCGCAGCAGATCCGCACGCTCGAGGAAGAGATCGGCTTCGAGCTGTTCGTCCGCATGCCGCGCGGCGTCACCTTGACGCCTGCCGGTCAGGCGTTCGCCGCAGACGCGCAACGTCTGCTGCACGAACTACAGCAATCGGTGGAGAAGGCGAACCGGATCGCGCGCGGCGAACTCGGCACGATTTCGATCGGACTCACCAGCTCGGCCGCGTTCCATCCGTTCACCACCGAAACGATCCGCGCGTTCCGCGCGGTGTGTCCCGAGGTGGCCGTCGAACTGGCCGAACTGAACGCGGCGGAGATCATCGAGCGTCTTGCCGCCGGACAGATTCAGGCAGCGTTTCTGCGCAAGCCGGTCGACGCGCGCGAAGGCGTGTCGTTCGAACTCTTGCTCGACGAACCGATGGTGGTCGTGTTGCCGGTCGGGCATCCGCTACTGAAGCGCGCGGGCGGCAAACGTCCGCAGGTGTCGTTGAAGGCGCTGGCGCAGGAAGACTTCATTCTCGTGCGGCGGCCGGGCGCGCCGGGCATGTATGCCGACATCCTCGCCGCATGCCGGCAGGCCGGGTTCGTGCCGCGCATCGCGCGCGAGGTGCCGCGCATGGTGTCGGGCATCAACCTCGTCGCGGCCGGTCTCGGCGTGACGCTGGTGCCCGCGTCGATGCAACGCTACGACCAGGTGGGCACCGTGTATTGCACGCTGGCCAATCCGTCGAAGCTGAGCGCGCCGTTGCATCTGGCGTATCCGGCGGCGTTGCACAACAGCGCGGCCTCGCGCTTCATTCAACTCGTGCAAGCGCGCGCGCATCTGTAGACGGGCACGCGCCGCATCACCGCGCATAGGCACAAAATTTGCATCCACGCCGTACCGGCTCTGTCATTGCCGGCCACTAAATCGACGCGAACCGCACGCCATGCCAAACTCACCCGCCGCCCACCCGACGGCCCGCCTTTCATCGGGAATCGAAGGCATCGACGACATTCTCGGCGGAGGCCTGACGCCGCGCCGCATGTACCTGGTAGAAGGCGCGCCGGGCACTGGCAAAACTACCCTTGCCTTGCAGTTCTTACTCAAGGGCGTTCAGGAAAACCAGGTCGGGCTGTACATCACGCTGTCCGAAACCCGCGACGAGTTGATCTCCGTCGCCGACAGCCACGGCTGGGATCTCAGCCGCTTCACGATTCTCGAACTATTGTCGGACGAAGGCCTCGACCCGCAATACGAGCAGAGCGTGCTCCATCCGGCCGAAGTCGAACTCGGCGAAACCGTGCGCAACGTGATTCAGCAGGTCGCCGAACTCAAGCCCGCGCGCATCGTGCTCGACAGTCTTTCGGAGTTGCGCCTGCTGTCGCAGAACCAGTTGCGTTACCGCCGGCAGATTCTTGCGCTCAAACGCTATTTCGCGACGCGTGAATGCACGGTGCTGCTGCTCGACGACAATACCGCCGACCCTGGCGACATCCAGTTGCACAGCATCGCGCACGGCGTGATCACGCTGGATAACCTCGTGCACGACTACGGCGGCAACCGGCGGCGGCTGCGCATCGCCAAGATGCGCGGCATCAAATTCCGCGAGGGCTATCACGACTTCACGCTGGACACCGGCGGCATCGACGTCTATCCGCGGCTCGTCGCCGCCGAACATCATCAGGAATTCTCCGCCGACATACTGAGTACCGGCACGCCGGGCCTCGATGCGCTGCTCGGCGGCGGCTTGATCCCCGGCACCAACGCGCTGCTGATCGGCCCGTCGGGTGTCGGCAAGACCACCACCGTGGTGTCGTGTCTGGTGGCGGCGCTCAAACGCGGCCAGCGCTGCGTCTACTACGTGTTCGACGAAACGCTCAGCACGCTGACGATCCGCTGCGCAACGCTCGGCATGGACCTCGCGCCCCACATCGAGAGCGGACTGCTGACCCTGCGCCAGATCGATCCGGCGGAAATTTCGCCCGGCGAGTTCGCCAGCGACGTGCGCGAATCGGTGGAGCAAAAAGGCGTTCAGTACGTGGCGATCGACAGCCTGAACGCCTACCTGCAAGCCATGCCCGGCGAACGCTATCTGCTGCTGCAGATGCACGAACTGCTCGGCTACCTGAATCAGCAAGGCGTGATCACGATGCTGGTGCTGGGCCAGCACGGCATCATCGGCGAGATACAAAACAATATCGACATCAGCTATCTCAGCGACATCGTTGTACTGTTCCGCTACTTCGAGCATCAAGGCGAAGTGCTGACTGCCGTCACCGCAGTGAAGAGCCGCGCCAGTGCGCACGAACGCTCGATCCGCCAGTTCCGGCTCAGCCACCGGGGCGTGGAGGTCGGCGAGGCGCTGCGCGATTTCGAAGGCATCCTGTCCGGCCTGCCGGCGTATCGCGGCGGTACGGCGCTGCTTGGCGCCACGCCCCACGTCATCGACACGTCGAGGTAGCCGGGTCATGGAGGAGCGTGTCCTTATCCTGGCGCCGTTCGGCCGCGACGCCGACGTGATTACCGAAGTCCTGCGCAAAGACGAGCGCATCTGCGTCACCTGCCGCAGCGCCGACGCGCTCACCGAAGCGCTCGACGCCGGCGCGGGCGCCGCGCTGATCGCCGAGGAAGCGCTCGCGGACCGGCACGCGACGCGTCTGTTCGACTGGCTCGGCCAGCAGCCGGCGTGGTCCGATTTCCCGTTCATCCTGCTGGCGGCATCGCGTATTGGCCACCGCTCCGCGCGCGGGCTCGACGTGCTCGAACGGCTCGGCAACGTGGTGGTGCTCGAACGTCCGTTGAACTCCGAGACGCTGCGGCGCGCGGTGGCCTCGTCGTTGCGGGCGCGCGCGCGGCAGTACGAATCGCGCCGCCATCTGGCCGACCGGATCGAAGCGCAGGAAGCGCTGGTGCAACTGAACGATTCGCTGGAAGGCCGCATCGCCGAACGCACCCAGGAACTCGCGTCCGCCAACAACCGGTTGATGACCGAGATCCACGAGCGCGCCAAGGTGCAAGCCGTGCTGGTGCAGTCGCAGAAGATGGAAGCGCTCGGCCAGCTCACCGGCGGCATCGCGCACGACTTCAACAATCTGCTGAACGTGATCATGGTCAATGCGGAGCTGATCGGGCGCGTGAGCGGCGACGAACGGATTCGCGGCATGGCCGCCACCGTCAAACGCGCGACCGAACGCGGCGCCAAGCTGACCGGTCAATTACTGACCTTCTCGCGCAACAGCAATCTCGATCTGAAAGCGGTGGATGTCGTCAGTCTGCTGCAAGGCATGCGCGACATCATCACGGTGTCGCTCGGCTCCACTATCCAGTACGCGAACGAATTCGACGGCGAAGCGATGTGGACCGAGGCCGACGCCAATCAGCTCGAACTCGCCATTCTCAATCTCGCGATCAACGCGCGCGACGCGATGCCGAACGGCGGCCGGCTCGATATCCGCGTGAAGCAGCGCGACGAGCCGGACGAGACCCTCGAACATGGCCGCTACGTCGTGCTCGAAGTCATCGACACCGGCTCGGGCGTGCCGCCCGAGGTCGTCTCGCGCGTGTTCGATCCATTCTTCACCACCAAGCCGATCGGCAAGGGCACGGGGCTCGGCCTGAGCCAGGTGTACGGCATCGCGAGACAGGCAGGCGGCACCGCGCGCCTGTTCAGCGAGGAGGGCAAGGGCACCACCGTCGAAATCTGGCTGCCGCTGCGCGAGCGCGCGGCCCCGCAAGCCGAGGCGGAGCCGGATACCGAAACGGGCGTGGTCGGCGAAAAACGCGTGCTGGTGGTCGAGGACGACGGCGAAGTGCGCGCGATGCTGGTGGAGTCGCTGCGCATGCTCGGCTACACCGTGACCGAAGCCGCCGACGGCCGCGCCGGCCTCAATCGTCTGGCGAACGACAAGCCCGACCTGTTGATGGTCGACTTCGCGATGCCCGGCATGAACGGCATCGACGTGATCACCGAGGCACGCAAGCTGCGCGAAGACCTGCCGGTGATTCTCGCGACCGGTTATGCGGACGTGGACATCTCCGGGCTCGCGGTGAAACGCTGCACGATCCTGCGCAAACCCTTCCAGCTCGACGACCTGGCTCGCACGGTACGGCTCGGACTGGCGGCTTGACCCGAGGCGCGCCGCGCCGACCGGTCAGGTCACGCCAGATCGCGTCACGAAAAAATCACGAATCAATAGTTTGCTAACGAATTTTTTAGCCCTACAATGCCGGCCATGTCGACCAATCTCGATACCTTGCGCCGCACCGTCAGCAGCACGCTCGTCGTTGCGGCCCGTAAGTGGCGGCGCACGAGCCACGGCGTGCTCGCGGCCTTCAATGTCTCCGAGGCGTGCGCCACGCCGCTTCTGACCGCAAGCCGGCTCGGCGAGGCGGTGCGTCAGGTCACGCTCGCCGATTACGTCGGGATAGAAGGGCCGTCGCTGGTGCGGCTGCTCGACCAGTTGTGCGCGGCGGGATTGATGCGCCGCGACGAAGACCCCGAAGACCGCCGCGCGAAAACCGTCGTGCTGACCGAAGAAGGCCGCGCCGTCACCGCGAAAATGGAAGAAGAGCTGGTGACGTTGCGCGCGCAGGCATTGAAGGGCGTGTCGCGCAGCGATCTCGAAGCGACCCTGCGCGTGTTGTCCGCGTTCACCGCGGACATCGGCGATCAGGCGTAACGGTTCATGGCCTACCCGTCCCTACGCGACTGGCTGTTCTCCGTCAAAACCTTCGCCGCGGCAATGATCGCGCTTTACATCGGGCTTGCGCTCGAACTACCCCGGCCTTACTGGGCGATGGCCACCGTCTACATCGTGTCGAATCCGTTCGTCGGCGCGACCCGCTCCAAGGCGCTCTATCGTGCGCTCGGCACCGCGCTCGGCGCCTCGGCGGCGGTGCTGCTGGTGCCGCCCTTCGTCGAATCGCCGTATCTGTTCAGCGTGATCGTCGCGCTCTGGACCGGCACGCTGCTGTATCTCGCCGTGTCCGACCGCACCGCGCGCAGCTACGTGTTCCTGCTGGCCGGCTATACGATGCCGATCATCGCACTGCCCTCCGTCACCAATCCGGCCGGCGTGTTCGATCTCGCGGTGAGCCGCACCGAGGAGATCACGCTCGGCATCGTCTGCGCGAGCGTGGTGGGCAGCGTGCTGTTTCCGAGCCGGCTCGCGCCGACCATCATCGAGCGGACCGACGCGTGGTTCCGCGACGCCGCGTTCTACGCCACCGAAACATTGTCCGGCCGCATCGCGGGCGCGGCGATTTCGGGCGCGCGGCAACGGCTCGCGGCCACCATCAACGGTCTGGAGTTGTTGCTGAGCCAACTGGCCTACGATCACACGCGGCCCGACGTGCTGGCGCGCGCGCATGAATTGCGCGGACGCATGCAGCTACTGTTGCCGATCATGTCGTCGCTCGCCGATCCGCTGATCGCGCTGTACAACAGCGGCCGCCAAACCTGGCCCGAAGGGCTCGAAGCGCTGCTGAACGACGTGATCAAGTGGTTCAACGCGCCCTTGCCCGCCGTCAGCGCCGGCTATCATCCCGATCCCGCCGCCGATGCGTTGCGCGCACGCATCGCGGCCATGCAGCCGCCGTCCGCCGCGCTCGCGAGCTGGGACGGCGCACTGCTGTCGAACGCGCTGTGGCGGATGAAACAGGTGATCGACGTGTGGCAGGACTGCCGCTCGCTGCGCATCATCATCACGCGCGAGGAAGGTTCGTGGCGGCCGCGTTTTCGTCATTGGCGGCTGGGCGGCACCGAGCGCTTCTACGATCGCGGCATCATGCTGTTCTCCACCGGCTCGGCGGCGGCGGCCGTGATTCTCGCGTGCAGTCTGTGGATCAGTTCGGGCTGGAACGACGGCGCGGGCGCCGTGACGCTCGCGGCGGTGGCGTGCTGCTTTTTCGCCGCGCTCGACGAACCCGCGCCGATGGTTCTGCGCTTCTTCGTCGCGACCGCGATCAGCGTGGTGGCGGCAGGCGTCTATCTGTTCGCGGTGCTGCCCCACGTACATGACTTTCCGATGCTGGTGATCATGTTCGCCGCGCCGTTCATCTTTGTCGGCACGCTGATTCCGCGTCCGCAGTTCAACCTCGCGACAGTGCTGGTCGCGGTGAACACGGCGACCTTCATCAGCATTCAGGACGCTTACGACGCCAACTTCCTCGTGTTCATGAACAGCAACCTCGCGGGACTCGCGGGGCTGCTGTACGCGTATGTGTGGACGCGCGTCACGCGGCCGTTCGGCGCGGAACTCGCGGCGGCGCGTCTGCTGCGCTCGAGCTGGGCCGACGTGGCGCTCACCGCGTCGACGCGGCAGATCGACGACCCACGCAATCTCGCCGCGCGCATGCTCGACCGCTTGATGCAGCTGATCCCGCGGCTGGCTGCCACCGACGATCACCGCCATCCGTCGATCGAAAGTTTTCGCGATCTGCGTATCGCGTTCAACGCGCTCGACCTGCGCCGCGTAACAGGCAAGCTTGGCGGCGACGCGCCGGCCGCGATCGATCACGTGCTCGACGACGTGCGCGCGTATTACGAATACTGCGTGGATCGCGGCAAACGCGAGCCGGTGCCGGAAAGTCTGATGCAATCGATCGACGCGGCCGTGGCGCGCGTGACCGCGCAAGGACTGGCGAATGCTGCCGACGCGGCGGCCGGGACCAAACCAGCCGACCCAACCGATCCAACCCACGCTAGCGGCGCGGAGTCCCCCCCAGCCACACCCGCCACGCCCTCCCCGACCGCCGCGCATTCCGCGCGCCGTTTGCGCGAAGCGCTGCATGCGCTGGTCGGCTTGCGTCTTTCGCTGTTTCCGGCCACGCTGACGACACCCGCGCCGCCCGAACCGGAAGCTGCCGCCCCATGACGCCCATGCGCCCGTCCGCCACCCGTTTGCTCTTTTCCCCTACCCGCGATGATCGGTGAAATCGATATCTTCGGCGTGTTCGTGCCGGCCGTGCTGGTGCTGATGTTGATCGCGTATCTGATCAACCTCGCGCTGCGCACCGTGCTCGCGCGCGTCGGCTTCTACCGTTTCGTCTGGCATCGCTCCATCTTCGATCTCGGCATCTACGTGCTGGTGCTGGGCCTTGTCGTCGTCGTTTCGCACAGACTCATAACGTGAAAAAAACCTGGTTCTCCGTCGGTCAGATCCTGCTGACCTTGATTGTCGTGGTGGCCGCGGCGCTCGTGCTGTGGAAACTGGTCGACTACTACATGTTCGCGCCATGGACTCGCGACGGTCACGTGCGCGCGGACGTGATCCAGGTGGCGCCCGACGTCTCCGGCCTGATCTCGTCGGTCGAGGTGGTGGACAACCAGCAGGTCAGGAAAGGCCAGGTGCTGTTCGTGATCGATCAGGCGCGCTACACGCTCGCCTTGCGCCAGGCCGAAGCCAACGCGCAGCAGCGCCGCGCCACGCTCGATCAGGCGCGTCGCGAAGACGCGCGCAATCGCAAGCTCGGCAATCTGGTGGCGGCGGAGGTGTACGAGGAAAGCCGCTCGCGCGTCGAAGCTGGGGAAGCCGCGCTCGCCGATGCGAACGTCGCGATCGATACCGCGAAACTGAACCTGCAACGCTCGACGATCCTGAGTCCGGTCGACGGTTATCTGAACGATCGCGCGCCGCGCGCCGGCGAATTCGTCGCGGCGGGGCGTCCGGTGCTCGCGGTGGTGGATATGAATTCGTTCCGCGTCGACGGCTATTTCGAGGAAACCAAGCTGCGCGGTATCGCCATCGGGCAACCGGTCGACATCACGGTGATGGGTGAGCCGCGCGCACTGCGCGGCCACGTGCAGAGCATCGTCGCCGCGATCGAGGACCGCGACCGCACGCAAGGCTCGAATCTGCTGCCGAACGTGAATCCGGCGTTCAGCTGGGTCCGTCTCGCGCAGCGTATTCCGGTACGGGTCGCGCTCGACGAAGTGCCGGCCGATTTCCGCATGATCGCGGGCCGCACGGCGACGGTGTCGGTGCGGGATCTCGCGCCGCTCGCGAAGAAACATCCGCAGACGAATGCGTCCGGCGCGGTGGATGCGTCGGCGGCGGTCGCCGCGTCGGGCGCATCGCAATGAAAGCGTCGCGTTTACAGGCCTTTTCGCGGCGGCTGGCCGGCTTGCCGCTTCTGCCGTTGTTGCCGCTGTTGCCGCTCTTGCCCTTGATCGCCACACTCGACGGTTGCATCAACGTCGGCCCCAACTACGCGCTGCCCAAGCAGGCGCTCGTCAATGCGCCGCTCGCCAACGCACCGCTCGAAGGCGCCGACGGCACGCTGACCTCGCGCCAGACCGTGCCCGCTATCTGGTGGAAGCTGTACGACGATCCCGTGCTCAACAGCCTCGTCGATCAAGCCTTGCAATCGAATACCGACCTGCGCGTCGCGGCGGCCAACCTCGCGCGTTCGCGCGAAGCGCTCGGCGTCGCCCAGGCGCAGGGTGGCTTCTCCGGCAAGACGTCGGTGGCGCTCGAACGCGCGCAGGAATCCGCCGAGCAATACCTGCTCACCGAAAAACTGCCGGTGGCGAACGAAGGCGACATCGGCATCAGCATCTCGTACGAAATCGATCTGTTCGGCAAGCTGCGGCGCGGCGTGGAAGCCGCGCAGGCGGACACCGAATCCGTGCAGGCCGCCGGCGACCTCGCGCGCATCTCGGTGGTTGCCGACGTGGTGCGCTCGTATGTCGAGCAATGTTCGGCGGCCGAGGAACTCAGGATCGCGCAGCAGTCGCTCGCCTTGCAGAAGCAGCGCGTGGACGTGTCGCGCCGTTTGCGTGACGCGGGTCGCGGCAACCAGCCCGACGTGACGCGCGGGCAGACGCAGGTCGAGACGCTGTCGGCGGATATTCCGCGCTATATCGCGCGGCGCAAGATCGCGCAGTACCGGCTCGCGGCGTTGCTGGCGCGTGCGCCGTCCGATCTGCCGCCGGCCGTGCTCGCGTGCGATCGTCTGCCGACACTACGCCAGCCGATTCCGATCGGCGACGGTGCCGCGCTGCTCAAGCGTCGTCCGGACGTGCGCGAGGCCGAGCGGCAACTGGCGGCGTCCACGGCGCGCATCGGCGTGGCGACCGGCGCGTTGTATCCGAGCGTGAGCATCGGCGCATCGGCGGGTTTGACGGGGATTCTCGAAGACCTCGGTACGTCGCCCACTGCGCGTTGGGCGTTCGGTCCGCTGATCAGCTGGACCTTCCCGACCAACGGTGCGCGCGGACGCGTGCGCGAAGCCGAGGCATCGAGCCAGGTGGCGCTGGCGAAATTCGACGGTGTGGTGTTGACCGCGCTGCGCGAGACCGAGACCAACCTCGCGACTTACGCATCGGATGCCACGCGTGCCGATGCGTTGCGGGCCGCGTTGAAGTCCGCCGAGGCATCGGCGGATGAAACGCATCGGCTCTACGTGGCCGGGCGCGAGTCGTTCATTTCCGATCTGGACGCGACGCGCACGCTGACCTCGACGAAATCGCAGGTCGCGGCGGCGGAAGGCCAGGTCGCGATCGACCAGGTCAATCTGTTCCTCGCGTTGGGCGGCGGGTGGGAGACGGCGGGGCCTTGAGCGGGCTCGCGGGGCCTGGTGCATGTCAAGCGTTCCCGGCCCGCCACATCCGCCATGCCGTCCACCCGCTTTACATCGTCACTTCGTCGCGCGCGCCGCTTCCACGATCGCCGCCGCCACTTCCGCCGGCTTCGACAGCATCACGACGTGGCTCGCGTCGACCTTCACCACCTTCGCGCCAATCTGTTGCGCCATGGCGTCCTGCAGCGGCGCCGGAATCATACGGTCCTTCTCGGTCACCACGAACCACGACGGCTTGTTCTGCCACGCCACCTGCGTCACCTTGTCGTCGGTACAGCCGGAAAACCACGGACCTTGCGTCGCGGCCACCAGACGCGCCTGAGCGACCGGCAGATCCTGCGCGAAGTCGTGGATGATGGCATCGGTCGACAGCGTCAGGTAGCCCGCCGAATCCTTCTGCAATGCCGAAGCCCACGAAGGCGCCGGCTTGCCCTTCAGGATGTCGTTGATCGACTGGTCTTTTTGCGGCGCGAACGCGGCCACGTACACCAGCGACTTGACCTTGTCGTCGTTGCCGGCCTGCGTAATCACCGCGCCGGCCCACGAGTGGCCGACCAGAATCACCGGACCGTCCTGCTGATCGATCACGCGGCGCGTGGCGGCCACGTCGGCGTCGAGCGAACTGAGCGGGTTCTGCACCGCGACCACGTGCAGCCCCTTGGCCTGCAGCAGCGGAATCACTTTCGCCCAGCTCGAACCGTCGGCGAACGCGCCGTGCACCAGCACGACATTCTTGCCCTTGAGGTCGTCGTTGGGCGCGGCGCTCGCCGGCGTCAACGCGCTGAGGGAAAGCAGACTGCCGAACATGAGCGCGGCGGCCAGGCATTTTTTGAGCAGGGTGTTCATACTATCGGTCCTCGTAGTGGAGATAAAAACGGCGGATGGGAATACGGGGTGAAGAATGCGCCGATCCGCCCGCCGGCTGTATCGGTCGAATGACCGAGGCGGCCTTCGGCAGGTGTGGCACAGTGCTCCATCGTTGTGCTCCATTCACGCTTCGCAAGACAGGACCCGAACGACACCCATGGCAGACGCTTCAACCCTCCGCGCGCTCGACGCCGTCAAGGCGCTGGCCTTCATCGGCGACCTCAGCATGGGCCAGCCGACGGATCACTCGTTGCGCACCAGCTGGCTGGCCGCGCGTCTCGCGGTCGCGGCGGGCTACGACGCGGCGCAATGCGACATCGTGAAAGAGGTCTCGCTGCTGCGCTGGTCGGGTTGCACGGCCAATGCGGCGGAGTTCTCGGCGATGCTCGGCGACGACGTCGGCGGCCGCGAAGCGATGCTCGCGATGCGCCCAGGCTGGGGCGGCGTGGCCGAAGCGCAGGGACGTCTCGACGCGACGATCACCCCGCTCGCGCAGATTCACTGCGAGGTATCGGGGGACATCGCGCGCATGCTCGGCCTCGAACACGCCACGCAAACGGCGTTGCGCCACATCTTCGAAACCTGGGACGGCGGCGGCACACCGAACAAACTGGCCGGCGCGCGCGTGCCGGAAACCGTCTTTCTCGTCGTGCTCGCGGGCGACCTCGAAATTCTGAGCCGCACATATGGGCTCGATGCCGCGCAGACAATGATCGAGCGGCAAGCGGGCCGCCGGTATCCGGCCGGGCTCGCCAGTCTTGTTTGCGCGCAGGCGGCCGACTGGCTCGCCGAACTCGATCGCCACGACGCGGCGGCTCGCGACGAAGCGCTCGACGCGTTGCCGATTCATCAGCACACCGCGCCCGAAATCATCGCCGATGTGATCGACCTGAAGTTGCCCTGGATGGCCGGCTATTCGCGGCGCGTGGCCGAAACGGCGGCGGACTGCTGCGCGTGCCTGGGTTTCGACGACGCGGTTCGCCACCGCACCTATCTCGCCGCGTTGATTCACGGCATGGGGCGCATGGCGGTGTCGAACGCGATCTGGAACACGCCGGGGCGCCTGTCGTCGGCGGCGTGGGAGAAGGTGCGTCTCGTGCCTTACTGGACCGCTCGCGCCGGCAAGCAGATCGGTGCGCTCGCGCGCGAGTCGGAGATTGCGTCGCAGGCGTATGAGCGGCTCGACGGCTCCGGCTATTTTCGCGGCGCGACGGGCGGCATGCTCAGCGACGAAGCGCGCGTGCTCGCGGCGTCGGCGAGCTGGGTGGCGCTGCGTTCGGCGCGGCCGTGGCGCGCGGCGTTGTCCGTGGATGAAGCGGCCGCATTGCTGAAGGAAGAAGCCGCGGCGGGCCGCTTCGACGCCCGGCCGGTCGATGCGCTGCTCAACGCCGGGCGCGACGACTACACGCCGTCAGCCGAGCGCGCGAAACCCGCGGCGCGCAGCGGCTTGCTGTCGCCGCGCGAAGCCGAGGTGCTGCGGCACATCAGCCAGGGCGCGAGCAACAAGGAAGTGGCGAAGGCGTTGGAGATGAGTCCGAGCACGGTGCGCACGCACGTGGAGAGCGTGTTCCGCAAACTCGAGTGTTCGACGCGCGCGGCGGCGACCTTGAAGGCGTCGACGCTAGGGTTGATCTGATCCGACCGGTCTGGCGCCTTGACGCGCTATCGGCCTGGGGCGCCAACGTGTTCGCCGCGTTCACAACGCCGCACGTTGTCGACTTCCGCCCGCAGATCGCGCGCGATCCGTTCGACCGCGCGTTCCGGCCGCGCGTTGCCGCACATGAACACATCCAGCGCGGCGAAGCGATGCTCGGGCCACGTGTGAATCGTGATGTGCGATTCCGCGAGCAGCACGACGCCGGTCACGCCATGCTCGCCGCCGAAATGATGGAAGTGCGCGGACAGCACGCGTGCACCCGCTTCGTTCGCGGCGCCGACGAGGATCGCTTCGAGCGCGGCCGCATCGCGCAGCAGATCGGCATCGATACCGCCGAGGTCCGCCAGCACATGCATGCCGCACGCGTCGCGCGGTGCCGGCGTAGACGCAGATGCAGTTGCCGGCGAAGGCTTAAGCGCGCTCCCGCTCACTTGTGCGACCCATACGACGAATAACCGCTGCGCGCCGACGTACCGCCATAGCCACCGCCACCGCTGCCACTGGTCATCGACGTGCAACTGAACATGACGATCACGACGAGCGCGTAAAGCACATATAAAAGCTGTCTCACGCTTACCTCGACTCTTCGTGGAACGCGCGCCAGATCCACTCGGGCGCCCACAAGGCCACGATGCCGATGATCACCAGCACCGTCGAACCGTCGAACTCGAAGAGCCTGCCGAAGTTGACGAACGCCATCAGGAAGGTGGCGATCCACGGCCACGGCCCGAAGCCGACCGTGGCGTGCCCGCTCTTCGACGATTTGCCGTTACCAGCCTTGGCCGCCTTGCTTGCCGGTTTGGCCTGCTTCGACGGCTTCGCCGCGCCGCCCTTCAGTTCGGGCATGCCGAAGCGGTCGGCCACCTTGCTGTTGCTCAACGGCTTCGCGCTCGACCAGACGATTTCGTTCGACGACTCTTCACGCGTCATCTTGAAGTCGCGCCACGCGAAATCCGTGATCGATGTTCTGTCGCCCACCTGCACGCGCCAGTTGAACGCGCCCGCCACGTAGATCACTTCCGATTCGTAACGCTCGCTTTCGCGGTAGGTCTTGCCGTCGTCGAGCACCTGGCCGCGCTGGCTCATCATCGGCCAGCGGTTCAGCACGTCGACGCGTTCCCAGCGGCCTTCGCTATGCACCTGCCACAGAAAGCCGCGATCGAGGTTGTGCAGCAGATATTCGTCCCAGCTGTATTCGCCATCCGGCGTGCGGCAGCGCATCAGGCCGAGCACCGTGTATTTCGCGCCGTCGAAGGTCGCGCTCGCGCCGAGCGGCAGCGCGGTCTCGATCGTTTCGAGCGTGCGCTTCTTCGAGAACAGCGTGGCCTGTTCCGCGCTGCAGTCGACGCCCGCGTGACACGAGCCGCAGATCACGTAGTCCGCGACGCCGACCGGGCAATCGAGCGACGCGCCGCAGCTCGGGCAGCCGAACGCCTTCAGTTCGCCGCGATAACGCCCTGCCGTCTCGCGAATCTGCGCTTCGTCGCGCAAGCCCTGGCAGGCGAGGTCGGCCAGTTCCACCGACTCGCCCGAGTACACCGTCGGCTGACCGTTCTGCTGGTCGGCGTCGGCGTAGTCGAGCGTGATGAAGCGGTCTTCGTAGCGGAAATCGGCGACGCGCGCCTGCCAGCCCTCGCCGACGCGAAACGGCAATTCGCCCTCGCCGCCCACGCACTGCGCGGTGCGGATGTCCGACGCGAGATAGCGCTTGCCTTCGAATTCGAACGGCGTACCGGGACTCAGCGAATCGAAGCGCGGCAATGCAGCGAGTTCAGAGGCGTCCGGCACGCGCTGCGTGGTGACCGCGTACTGCCCCGACGCATCGGAGAGCCAGCCGAACGTACCGTCGTCGAAACTCGCGTACCACTCGCTCCAGTAGCCCGCGTCGTAGCGCAACTGGATGCGGCCGAGCAAGGTGAACGTGCGTGTTTGATAGCGGCCCGTGGCGCCGAGCTGCAACGGCGAGTAATCCTCGAACACCGAGGCCATCTCGCCGAGCCGTTCGACCGCTTCGCCGTGTTTGAGCAAGGTGCTGCGGCACGATCCGCACACGGCCATCACGGCCGCGGCGGAGCGGAATTCGAGCGGCGCGCCGCATTGTGGACACGAAGTACTGAACATCGAGTGGGATTATTGGGTCAGCTTCGCGAGAATCTCGGCTTTCGCCTTCGCATAGTCGTCTTCGGTGACGAGGCCCTTGTCGAGCAGGGTCTTCAGTTGCTGCAAACGTTCGACGTAGTCGATCGAGCCGGCGGCGGGCTGCGCTTGCGGCGCGGCGGTAGCCGGTGCCGGGGTCTGCGTCTGCGGCTGCGGCTGCGTCTGATTCAACGCGCCCGTCATGGTCTGCGCGATCGCCGCGCCGGCCGCGAGGCCCGCGCCGACGCCGGCCACGCCGCCCGCATTCTGCGCGGCGAGCGGGATCGATTGCGCGGCCTGGTACTGCGCGAACTTGTTCAGATCGCCGCTCACGCCGACGCTGATGCGTGCGTCCAGCGCTTTTTGCAACGCGTCGGGCAAGGACACGCTTTGCACGGTGAACGAATCGAGCGCCACGCCGTAGCGCGCGAACACCGGCGCGAGCGCCTGGCCGATGCGCTGCGACAGGGCTTCCTGATTCGCGGCCATGTCGACGAACGCGACATCCGCATTCCCGAAGGCCACGCTCATGGCCGTGACGACGAGATTGCGCAACTGCTGTTCGAGATCGTCGACGGTGTAGACGCCACGCGTGCCGCTGATCTCGCGATGAAACGCCGGCACGTCCACCACGCGGTACGAATAGATGCCGAACGCGCGCACCTGCACGAGGCCGAATTCGCGGTCGCGGATCGTGACCGGTTGCGGCGTGCCCCAGCGGCGCCCGAGTTGCAGACGCGTGCTGAAGAAGTACACGTCGGACTTGAACGGCGATTCGAACAGCTTGTCCCAATTGCGCAGACTGGTCAGCACCGGCAGCGTGCGCGTGGTCAGCGTGTACAGACCGGGGCCGAAGACATCGGCAATCCGCCCTTCGTTCACGAACAGCGCCATTTGCGATTCACGCACCGTCAACTGGCCGCCGTACTGGATTTCCTGATCTTCCATCGGATAACGCCAGGCCAATACGCCGTCACCGTCTTCCGTCCATTGCAGGACGTCGACAAACTGCTTGCGAATAAACGAACCAAAACTCATCGTGTACTCCTCGCGCGAGGCGCCTGCCAATCAGACATTGAGATGAAATATGTCAATCAGTTTGCAAAGATTTGCAGAATCAGGTCAAACAGGCCGCATTGATAATGCCGACGACCAGCGAAGCCGCGCCCATCAATCCACCCATTGCGTTATTACGCGATTCAATCGCGTGGTTCATGCCGGGCAAAAGACGCGTGAGCAATGCATAAGTGGCGACCTGGACGACCATTGCGCCGAATGCCCAGATCAATACCAGCGGCAGCGTGGAGTTGTGAGCGATGCTCGAGGCCAGCGTGAGACAGAAGCCGAGCAACGCGCCGGCAAAGGAAAGCAGCGCCGCGACATTGCCTTCGCGGATCAACGCGAGTTCGTCGAACGGCGTGACCTTGAGGTAAACTGCCGCGAATCCGAGGATCAGTACAAACGCCGACAGGAAATGAATTCCATAAGAAAAGGCATCACCCATTTAATCTCCCGGATTTTGTGTGTCGCAATGCGCGCAAATCGCCGCCAGTATATCCAGATCGGACCGGAGTGCCCAGCATGACGATTAAACATAATCGGATGCTGATACTCTCGGTACTCGTGCTGGCTTCCTGTGGATTGGGCTACGAGTTGATCAGCAGTACCTTGTCGAGCTATTTGCTCGGCGACTCGGTATTGCAGTTCTCGTCGGTGATCGGCTGTTATCTGTTTGCGATGGGCGTCGGCTCGTGGCTCGCCAAATTCGTCGACGACGACGACGTGCTCGACCGCTTCGTCGATATCGAATTGCTGGTGGGACTGCTCGGCGGCTTGTCGGCGGTCATGCTGTTCGGCGTGTTCGCGTGGCTGTCCACGCCGTTTCGCGCGGCGCTGTATGCGGTGGTGCTGGCGCTCGGCGCGTTGATCGGCATGGAGATTCCGCTGGTGATGCGCGCGTTCCAGCAGCGCCGTCAGGCCTTCCGCCATACCGTCAGCGACGTACTGACCTTCGACTACCTCGGCTCGCTCGCGGTCTCGCTGATATTTCCGCTGGTGCTCGCGCCGCGTCTCGGCCTGCTTCGCACCAGCTTCCTGTTCGGCATGCTCAACGCGATGGTCGCGCTGTGGACCACGCACACGTTCCGCGCCGAGATCAGCAACGTGACCGGCAAACTGATGCGCGCCGCGCTCGTGATCGGTCTGCTCGGCGCCGGCTTCGCGCTGTCCGGGCGGCTCACGCACTGGGCCGAACACGGCCTGTACGGCGACGAGACGATCTTCTCCGAGACCACGCCGTATCAACGCATCGTGCTGACGCAATGGCACGACGACATGCGGCTGTACCTGAACGGCAACCTGCAGTTTTCGTCGCGCGACGAACACCGCTATCACGAGGCGCTGATTCATCCGACGCTCGAAGCGTTGCCGTGGGCCCGGCACGTGCTCGTGCTCGGTGGCGGCGACGGGCTCGCGGTGCGCGAGATTCTCAAGCATCGCAACATCGAAAGCGTGACGCTGGTCGATCTCGATCCGGCCATGACGCGGATGTTCTCGACCTCCGCGCCGCTCGTCAAACTCAATCAAGGTTCGCTGAAAGATCCGCGCGTGCACGTGATCAACGACGACGCGGTGCGCTGGCTCGAATCGAACGCCGATGTGTTCGACGCGATCGTGGTGGACTTTCCCGATCCGACCAACTTCGGTCTGGGGCGTCTGTATTCGGTGCCGGTGTATCGAATGCTGTCGCGGCATCTGTCGGAGAACGGCTACGCGGTGATTCAATCGACCTCGCCGTATTTCGCGCCGCACGCGTACTGGACCATCGTCGATACGCTGCGCGAAGCCGGTTTCAACACCTGGCCGTATCACTGCTACGTGCCGTCGTTCGGCGACTGGGGCTTCGTGATCGCCGGCAAACGGCACGACTATACGATCCCGACGCATTACGCCGAGCCGATGCGCTGGCTCGACGCGCAGACCGCCGTCGACATGTTTCATTTCCCCGCCGACATGCCCGCGTTGCCGATGGCGCCGAACCAGTTGAACGACCAGCCGCTCGTCCGCCTTTTCGACGACGACTGGAAACACGTGCTGCGCTGATGGACCGCCGGACTTTTTTGCGCGCGGGCGCCGCGGGTGCCGCTTCACTGGGCTCGCTGGCTTCGCTGACATCGCTGGCCGGTTGCGGCCGCACCGGATGGATCGAGACCACGCCGGTGATCGACAGTCCCGGCATGCGCGAGGGTCATGCGCTGCGCGATCACCGTAGCCTGCCCGCGCCGTCCGGCACGTTGAGCGTCGATATCGCGATCCTCGGCGCGGGGGCGGCGGGTTTGTCATGCGCGTGGCAACTCGCGCGGGCGGGGCACAAGGATTTCGTCGTGCTCGCCGGTCCCGAATTCGGCGGCAATTCGGCAGGCGGCCGGTATGGCGATCTCGGCTACCCGAAGGGCGCGCATTATCTGCCGTTGCCGTCGATGGAATCGACGCATCTGCGCGACATGCTCGCCGACTTCGGTGTGATCGAGGCCGATCCGTTCACCGCGCGGCCGGTGTTCGACGAACGCGTGCTGGTCCACGCACCGGACGAACGCCTGCTGATCGACGGCCAATGGCAGGACGGCCTGGTGCCGACGCGCGGCGTGGACCACGCGGAGCTCGCGCAGCAACAACGCTTTTTCGCCTATACGGATGCACTGCGTGGCGCGATCGGCAGCGACGGCCGCAAGGTGTTCTGCATTCCCGTCGCGCAGTCGTCGCAGGAGGCGCGCTGGCGCGCGCTGGACAAGCGCTCGTTCAAGCAGTGGCTGTTCGACGAGGGCTATACCGCGCCGTCGCTGCACTGGTATCTGAATTACGCGTGCCGCGACGACTTCGGCGCCGGTTATGACCGCGTGTCCGCGTGGGCCGGTTTGCATTATTTTTCGGCGCGCGGTGGTCATGCGCGCAATGCCGAGGACGGCGCGGTGCTGACCTGGCCCGATGGACTGCACAGCATGGTGACGAAGCTGAGCGCGTCGATCACGCAGCGCACCGGCGGATCCGCATGGCCGGTGCCGGGCTTCGCCGCGCGCGTCGATGAAAAAAACGGCGGCGTCGAGGTGCTGTGCGTGCGGCTCGACGGCAACGACGTGCCGACCACCTTCGTGCTGAAGGCCCGCCGCGTGGTGAGCGCAATGCCGCTGTTCGTCGCGCAGCACGTGATACCGCGGATGGCCGCATACGGTTTCGACGCGCCGCGCGACCTGCCGCCACGCGCGCCGTGGCTGGTGTCGAACTTCCTGATGGACGGCATGCCGCGCGAGGCGCCGGGCCTGCCGCTCGCCTGGGACAACGTGGTCTATCGCGGTGAAGGTCTAGGCTACGTGGTCTCGACACATCAATTGATTCGTCTGTCGCCGCCACAGCGCTCGGTGTTCTCGGCGTATCAGGCGCTCGATCTCAAGTCGCCCGACGACACACGCCGCTGGCTCGCCGCCGCGCATCCGGACGATCTGCGCGGCCAGGCCGCGATCGATCTGCTGCCGGCCTACGGACTCGATCTCTGGCGCCACGCGGCCGCGCTGGAAATCACGGTGCGCGGTCACGCGATGGCGACGCCGGACGTCGGCTTTCTCAGCCGTCCGGGTCTGCTCGCGTTGCGCGACGCGGATGGGCCGGTGCTGTTCGCGCATGCGGATCTATCGGGGATGTCGCTGTTCGAGGAAGCGTCTTATTGGGGCGTGCGCGCGGCGGATCGCGTCCTGGGATAATCCCGGGTTCGCTTACGTTTTATTTTTGAAAAGCTTTCTTATAGCTTTCATTTCGGGTTAAATACGTTCCATCCTTGATCCCTGTCACTTCATCGAGCGGAGTTCCGTATGTCGCAATTCATGAAAAGCGTAGCCGCGTTGGGCGGATGTATCGGCGTGTTCACGGTCGTGGTGGCGTTGGTGGAGATGTTTGCGAATTGATCGGAAAACCGGCGTGCGCCGAAGTGCGATGGTTCGGCACGCCGGCACGCTCAATGAAGTAGCGCGGTTGGCCCGATCATGCCGGTCTACGCCAGGTCGCCGATGCTCAAGGCAATGACGCGCACCTCATCGTGCTAACGCGCTGATGCGAAACGGACCGAAGATCGCCAGCAATCTATGACATAGCGCAAACGAAACGCAATGTGCGCCCGTGCACTTCCCGTTCAGAGCGAAAATAGCGCGCTACCGTGAAATGAAAGAGACCAACAGATGAGCAACCAGACATTTTCGAGTGTGTGGGACGCCATCGAAGACACCCCGGAGCAGGCAGAGAATATGAAGCTTCGCTCAGCGTTGATGACGGCGCTAAAGGAACACATCACCCGGACAAGGATGAGTGAGAAGGGAGCCGCCCGCCGTTTTTGCGTCACTCAGTCAAGCGTTTCGAATCTCATGCGCGGCAAGATAAATCTTTTTACCATCGATGCGCTGGCTAACATGGCAATCGCGGCGGACGTGCGCGTCGTCCGGCGATCCGTTGTGCAAACAACATAGAGCTCGCTAACGCTCCGCAGCGCGCATTGCCCGCTTCCTCCTCCCGCCCAACGCCCCGCTCCCCGCCACCCGCACGATCCGCAGAAACGTCGGGCATTCCATATGGCTGGGTGCCGGACACGCTGCCGCATGCCGCAGGCCATCGCGCATCGCAGTGAGCTTGCGAATGGTGCGGTCCAGTTCGTCCGCTTTCGCCGCCAGCATCCCACGGTCGATGCGCGGCTGTCCCTCCGGCGCGAACATCCGCGCGATTTCATCGAGCGAAAAACCGGCCGCGCGCCCCAGCGCAATCAGTGCGAGCCGTTCCAGCACCGCGTCGTCGAATTGACGGCGCAGCCCACGCCGCCCGCTCGACGCAATCAAGCCCTTTTCCTCGTAGAACCGCAGCGTCGATGCAGGAATATCCGCGCGGCGCGCCACCTCGGCAATGTCCAGCTTGATCACGCTTGACCTCAAGTCGACTTGAAGTTGCATAGTGTAGCTTCCACTGTGCAACGGCACGCGAAGCGCGACGAGGGTAACGACCATGACGACGAAACGACACGCCAACGACGAACAGACCCAACTCTGGAACGGTTCTTCCGGCGACGCGTGGATCGCGTCGAAAGATGTGCTCGACCGCATGTTCCAGCCGTTCGAAACGCTGCTCGCCTCGAAGCTCGTGGACGGCGGCGCTCAGCATGTACTCGATGTCGGCTGCGGCACCGGCAGCACGACGCTCGCGTTGGCGCGCCGGCTCAATGCCGATGGTTATTGCCTCGGCGCGGACGTCTCCGCACCGATGATCGCCGTCGCCGAAGCACGCGCACGACACGACAACTCCCGCGCGCGGTTTCTCTGCGCCGACGTGCAGACGCATCCGTTCGAGCCGCACCGCTTCGACGTCGCCGTCTCGCGTTTCGGCGTGATGTTTTTCGACGATCCGGTCGTCGCGTTCGAGAACCTGCGCCGGGCCATGAAACCCGCCGGCGCATTGCACTGCATCGCATGGCGCAGCGCGTCGGACAATCCATTCATGACCACGGCGGAACGCGCCGCCGCACCGCTGCTGCCGGATCTGCCCGCACGTCAGCCCGGCGCGCCGGGACAGTTCGCTTTCGCGGACCGGCAACGGGTGACGTCGATTCTGCAACAAAGCGGCTGGCACGGAATCGACATCCAGCCGCTCGATGTGGACTGCACGTTGCCGGAAAGCGAACTGGCCGCGTACCTCACGCGGCTCGGTCCCGTGGGGCGCGTGCTTCAGACAGTAGACGCGTCGAAGCGCGATGACATCGTCGCCACCATTCAAGCGGCGTTCGCCCCGTACGTGCACGCAGACGAAGTCCGTTACCGCGCGGCCTGCTGGATGATCGACGCGCACGCCTGAAGCGGCCTGCCGCTCACCGCCGGTTCGATCCCGACACCACATCGATCCACACGGCCAGCACCAGAATGCCGCCCTTCACGATCATCTGCCAGTAAGCGTCGACGTCGAGCATCGACATGCCGTTGTCGAGACTCGCCATCACGAGCGCGCCGATCAGCGCGCCGTACACGGTGCCGGAGCCGCCGCGCATCGACGTGCCGCCGATAAAGCACGCGGCGATCGCATCGAGTTCGCCCATCGATCCCGCCGACGGCGAACCCGCCGCGAGGCGCGCGGTATTGACGATGCCGCCGAACGCGCACATCAGCCCCATCAACGCGAAGATCGCCAGCTTCACGCGATTGGTGTTCACGCCCGACAGCCGTGTCGCCTCCAGATTCGAACCGACCGCATAGATGCGTCGCCCGAATACGGTCTGCGTCGCGATCCACGTGAAGATGCCCAGCAGCGCGAGCAGCAACAGCACCGGCACCGGAATGCCGCCGTAACGGTCGAGCGTCGCGACGAAACCGGCGAGGATCACGCCGGCGCCGACGACCTTCGCGACGTCCTGCCACACCGGCACCACGCGCAATTGATAGCGTTCACGATTGCGCCGCTGCCGCAGCGTCAGAAACGCGAGCAGCACGAATAGCACCACGGCGAGCAAGTCACCCACGAGACGCGGCAAATACCCCTGGCCGAGAAACACGAAACCGTCCGACACCGGCGCGATCGTCGAGCCGCCCGTGACGCCGAGCAGAATGCCGCGATACGCGAGCATGCCGCCCAGGCCGACGATGAACGACGGCACGCGCCGATACGTCGACCACCAGCCGTTGAACATGCCGACCGCCACGCCGAGCACCATGACGACGGGCACGGTCACGCCGATCGGCCAGTGGCGGTTCACGTCGAGTATTGCCGCCACGCCGCCGAGCAGACCGAGCAGCGAGCCGACCGACAGATCGATCTCGCCCGCGATGATCACGAACACCATCCCGCACGCGAGCATGCCGGTGATCGACATCTGCCGCAGCAGGTTCGACAGATTGCGCGGCGTGACGAACGCGCCGTGCGTGAGAAACGAAAAGAAAATCCAGATCGCGGCGACGGCGATCAGCAACGCGAGAATCTTGTAGCGCGCAAACAGTTGCTGGATACGCTGCGTGCCGCCGAACGCGCCACGCAGCGCGGCGCCATCGGCGGGTTGGGAAGTGACATCGGGCGTCATGCGGCACTCGCTGCGGTTGGGTTCGGGGATCGCTGCACAGGACGGATCGCGGCGCTGAGTATGTCTTCCTGGGTGAGGCCGTCGTTGACGAAGTCGCCTCTGAGCTCGCCTTCACCGATCACCAGCACGCGATCGCTGATGCCGAGCACCTCGGGCAATTCGGACGACACCATGACGATCGACATGCCGCGCTGTGCGAGCTGAAAGATCAGTTTGTAGATTTCGTATTTGGCGCCGACATCGACACCGCGCGTGGGTTCGTCGAGTATCAGCACAGCCGGATCGGTCAGCAGCATGCGCGTGAGTACCGCCTTCTGCTGATTGCCGCCCGACAGACTCGCGATGGACAGCATTGGATGCGCGGCGCGCACCGAGAGACGCTTCATCTCCGTATGGATCGTGTCGAGTTCGGCGGCCGAATCGATGCGGCCGCCGCGCGCGAAGCGCTGCAACACCGCGAGCGTGATGTTATGGCCGACGCTCAGTCCCGGCACGATGCCGTGACGTTTGCGATCCTCCGGCACCATGCCGATGCCCGCGCGAATCGCATCGACGGGAGCGCGAATCTTCAGCGGCTTGCCGTTCATCAGCACCGTCGCCTCGCTCACGCCCGCATAAGCACCGAACACCGCCTCCATCAACTCCGTGCGGCCGGCGCCCACCAGCCCCGCCACACCGAGAATTTCGCCGCGACGCAACGTGAACGACACGTCGTTCACGCGTTTGCGGCGCGGATTCGTCACGTCGAAACAGGTCACGTGACGCGCTTCGAAAATGACGTCGCCGATCGGATGCGGCTCGCGCGGAAACAGATTCTTGATCTCGCGGCCCACCATCAGCGCAATGATGCGGTCGGTGGTCAGCGCGTGCATCGGCTCGGTCGCGACGTGACGGCCGTCGCGAATCACGCTGATCGTGTCGCATACGGCGGCCACCTCGTCGAGCTTGTGCGAGATGTACACGCACGCCACGCCACGACGTTTCAGATCGCGCACGATGTCGAGCAGAATACGAATCTCGGATGCGGTCAGCGACGACGACGGTTCGTCGAGAATCAGCAGCTTCGCGCGCTTGTTCAACGCCTTCGCGATCTCGATCAACTGCTGGTGGCCGCCGCCGTAGTTCATCACCGGTTGCGCGGCGTTGATGCCGCTGATGCCGAGTTCGCGCAGCAGTTCGTCGGCGCGCTGATACATGGCCGCGTAATTCATGCGGCCGCCCGGCAAGGTGATTTCGTTGCCGAGAAAGATGTTCTCCGCCACCGACAACTGCGGCACCAGCATCAGTTCCTGGTGAATGATGATGATGCCGGCGCGCTCGGTGTCGCGCACGCTGGCGGCCTTCAGCGGCTGGCCTTCCCACGTGATCTCGCCGTCCCACGTGCCGTACGGATAGACGCCGGACAGTACTTTCATCAACGTCGATTTGCCCGCGCCGTTCTCGCCGCACAGCCCGACGCACTCGCCCGGCGCGACCGTCAGGTCGATGCCGTCGAGCGCCTTCACACCGGAGAACGCCTTGACGATGCCCCGCATCGTCAGTAACGGTTGAGTCATTCGCTATGCCTCGCTGCAAGGCGTGCGGCGGCCTCGACACGCTGAACGCGTGCCGGGGTCCGCCGCGCGCACGTTACGCTCATTGGCTCGCGAGCTGGGCCTGGGTATAGAAGCCGTCCTTGACGACGACGTCGACATTGCTTTTGGTAAGCAACGTGGGTTGCAGGAGTACCGTGTCGACCTTCTTCCTGCCGTTGTCGTATTGCGCGTTATAGGCGGGCTTCTCGCCCTTGGCAAGCGCCACGGAGAGTTTCGCCGCTTCGCTGGCGATCAGTTTCAGCGGCTTGTACACCGTCATGGTCTGGGTGCCGGCAATCACGCGTTTCACGGCCGCCAGATCGGCGTCCTGCCCGGACACCGGCACCTTGCCCGCCATGTGCTGCGCGGCGAGCGCCTGGATCGCGCCGCCGGCCGTGCCGTCGTTCGATGCGACGATCGCGTCGATCTTGTTGTTGTTCGCGGTCAGCGCATCCTCGACGATCCGCAGCGCGGTGGAGGCGCTCCACTCCGGCACCCACTGCTGGCCGACGATCTTGATGTCGCCCTTGTCCATGGCCGGCTTCAGCACCTTGAGCTGGCCTTCGCGCAGCATCTTCGCGTTGTTGTCGGTCGGCGCGCCGCCGAGCAGGAAGTAATTGCCCTTGGGCTGCGCGTTATAGACGCCCTGGGCCTGCAGCTCGCCGACCTTTTCATTGTCGAAGGAGATGTAGGCGTCCACGTCGGCATCGAGAATCAGGCGGTCATACGAGACGACCTTGATGCCGGCCTTCTTCGCTTCGGCGACCACATTGCCGAGCGTTTTCGAATTGAACGGCACGATCACGATCACGTCCACGCCGCGCGAAATCAGATTCTCGATCTGCGAGATCTGCCGCTCCTCGCTCGCATCCGCCGATTGCACGGACACTTTCGCGCCGAGCTTCTCGGCGGCTGCGACGAAATAATCGCGATCGCGCGACCAGCGTTCGACGCGCAGGTCGTCGATACAGAAGCCGATTTCAGGGTGATCCTTGCTGGCATGCGCGAGCGGCGCCGCCAGCGACAGACTGGCGAGCACCGCTCCACAAACGAACGAACTCAATACGGTACGACGCGTTGCGAATTTCATGTCTCTCTCCTTCTTCTGATAGCCGGAATACCGGATTGGACGATCCGCGCTGCGAGCCGCGAGACCGGACAAGCGATTTAGCCAAAGCTTTCTGTTTCGCACGGTCGACGTGGCCGTGCGATTTTTTTATCGTGATGCGTTTTCTACTGCGCTTTCCACCGCGCTTTTTATTGCCGCTTCCTCGGACGCCTTTGCTTCAGCGTGCTTCTCAACGCCCGCTGTAAATTGCCTGATTCACGATGCCTTCCATCAACTCCTGACGGCCGCTCGCATGTTGCGGATTCAATTGCCGCGCCAGCGCATCGGCCGCCAGCGACGACAGCGAAAAATCGCCCGACAGGATCTTGCGGCCAAAGTCCGCTTCCCAGCCCGCGTAACGCTCGCGCTTGAAGCGATCGAGCCGATCGTTTTCGATCAGCGCCGCCGCCCGCTCGACGGCGATCGCGAGGTTGTCGATCGCGCCGATGTGGCCGTAGAACAGATCTTCCGGATCGACGCTTTGCCGCCGCACTTTCGAATCGAAGTTCATGCCACCGGTGGAGAAACCGCCGTGCTTCAGAATTTCATAGAAAGCCAGCGTCAATTCCTCGACGCTGTTCGGAAACTGATCGGTATCCCAGCCGTTCTGCGGATCGCCGCGATTCGCATCGACACTGCCGAAAATACCGAGCGCGTACGCGGTGGCGATCTCGTGATGAAACGAGTGACCCGCGAGCGTCGCGTGATTGGCCTCGATATTCACGCGGATCTCCTTGTCGAGTCCGTATTGCAGGAGGAAGCCGTGAACGGTCGCGACATCGTAGTCGTATTGATGCTTGGTCGGCTCCTGCGGTTTCGGCTCGATCAGCAACGCGCCTTTGAAACCGATCTGATGCGCGTGGTCGACCACCATGTGCAGAAAGCGCGCGAGCTGTTCGCGCTCGCGCGCGAGATCCGTATTGAGCAAGGTGTCGTAGCCTTCGCGGCCGCCCCACAGCACATAGTTTTCGCCGCCGAGCCGATACGTGGCGTCGAGCGCATGACGAACCTGGGTCGCGGCGAACGCGAAGACTTCCGGATCGGGACTGGTCGCGGCACCCGCCGCGTAACGCGGATGCGAGAACAGATTCGCCGTGCCCCACAGCAAGCGGATGCCGGTGTCCTGCTGTTTGCGCGCCAGCACGTCGACCATGCGCGAGAAGTTCTCGCTGTATTCGCTAATGCTCGTGCCTTCGGGCGCCACGTCGGTATCGTGAAACGTGTAATACGGCGTGCCGAGCTTCGAGAAGAACTCGAACGCGGCGTCGGCTTTTTGCCGTGCGCGTTCGAGCGCGTCGCCGGCCTGCTGCCAGGGTCGCTGGAAGGTTCCTTGCCCGAAGATGTCGGTGCCGGGCCACACGAACGTGTGCCAGTAACACACGGCGATGCGCAGATGTTCTTCGAGCGTCTTGCCGAGTACCTTTTTGTTCCTGTCGTAATGGCGATACGCAAGCGGATTGTCCGATTGCGGGCCTTCGTAACGGATCTCGGGAATGTGTTCGAAGTAGGACATCGGCGTCTCCAGTTTATGGTGCACTGCAACCCGCACGGCATCGCCGCGGCGGTCGACAAGGTGACGCCATGCTGACGCTTGCGAACTGCATCGGCAATTGCGAAATTGCGCAGCGTGCTTGATGTTTCTTACCGCCCGCATTTTTGTTTCGCACGGCCACACGATTCGCGGCCTAGAATAACCAGACGCTTAAAAAACGAGGCGGTATAAACCCGCATTCAACAGGAGACGAAGGCGCGCAGGTGATCCGGAATCCGCGCGCCATTCATGCCATGACCCGTCCGCAAACACCCCAGACGACCCATCGGATCGCGCTGCTGTTCAACGCGAACAAGGTCTACGACCGCGAGATCATCACCGGCATCGGCAATTACCTGCTGTCCACGCGCGTGGCGTGGGATCTGTTTCTCGAAGAGGATTTTCGCTGCCGGCTGACCGGCATCGAGCGGTTCGACGGTGACGGCATCATCGCGGATTTCGACGACCCCGCAGTGGGCGAAGCGCTGCGGGATTGTCCGTTGCCGGTGGTCGCGGTGGGGTCGTCGTTCGAAGATCCCGCGCACTATCCTCCGGACTTACCCTATATCGCCACCGATAACGGCAAGCTCGTTTCGCTGGCTTATACGCATCTGATCGGCGCGGGTCTCGAACACTTTGCGTTGTACAGCCTGCCGCAAGCGCAGGAGAACCGCTGGGCGCAACAACGCGAACTGGCATTCGCGCATTTGCGCGAGGCGGACGGACGGGACGCCGGGCAGATCGACAGCGAGATCTATCGCGGGTTGTCCACCAGCGCGCCATCGTGGAACCAGGCAACCGAACAACTCACCGCGTGGTTGCGGCAATTGCCCAAGCCCGTCGGCATCATCGCCGTGACCGACGCGCGTGCGCGGCATCTGCTGCAGGCCTGCTTGATCGCGGGTATTCCGGTGCCTGAGGAAGTGGCGATCATCGGCATCGACAACGATCCACTCACGCGAACGCTGACGCGCATTCCGCTCTCGTCGGTGATTCAAGGTACCGAGGAAATGGGCCGTACCGCTGCCCACTTATTGCATCAGATGCTGCACGGCGCGCGCTTTCCCGGCCGGCGCATTCTCGTGCCGCCGGTCGGCATCAACGTGCTCGAATCGACCAAACATCAGCCGCTCGCGAGTCCGTATGTGATGCGCGCGCGGCACTTCATCCGGCAATACGCGTGTCAGGGCATTCGCACCGAACAGGTGGCCGACTATGTGGGCGTATCGCGTTCGTCGCTCGAAGAGTACTTCCGGCGCGAGCGGCAGTGTACGGTGCACCAGGAAATCCTGCGCCACAAACTCGATGTGGCGAAAGCACTCCTCGCCAAACGCGACGCGTCCAGCGCGGAGGTCGCGATCCGTTGCGGCTTCACATCGTTGCAATACATGTACGCGGTATTTCGACGCGAACTCGGCTGCACGCCGCGCGAGTATCAGGAGCGCGCGAACGCCACGTCGACGCCGGGTTAAAACACGCTTCCATTTTTTGTTTTTTTAATGACGACATGATCAGCATCGCACAACTTTCCTCCGAGCCATGGGGCGTGCTGCCCGGCGGCGACCCCGTGCGGCTGTTCACACTGCGCAACGCGCATGGAATGAAAGTCGCGATCAGTGACCTCGGCGCGACGCTGGTCTCGTGGCACGCGCCGGATCGCGCGGGGCGTCTCGGCGACATTCTGCTGGGTCACGACACGCCCGCCGACTACGCGGCGTCCACTACCTACATGGGCGGCTTGATCGGTCGCTGGGCCAACCGGATCGCCGGTGCGCGCTTCACGCTCGACGGCATCGAGTACATGCTGGATCGCAACGAAGGGGCGAATCTCCTGCATGGCGGCACGACGGGTTTTCATCGCGCGCTCTGGGAGGTCGGCGAAGACAACGGCGCGTTGCTCATGCGCCTGGAGTCGCCCGAAGGCGATGCGGGTTTTCCGGGCAACATCACCGTGCAGGTGCGCTACACGCTCGACGACGACGGTATCCTGACGATTGCCTACGAAGCCGTCACCGATGCGGCGACGCCGTTGAACCTGACGAGTCATCCGTACTTCAATCTTACCGGACGGCCTGGCACGGACATTCGCGGCCACGTGCTGTCGATCGACGCCGACCGTTTCTTCGAAGTCGACGCGGCCATGATCCCCTCCCGGCTCGCGGATGTGGCGGGCAATGCATTCGACTTCCGCCAGAGCGCGCCGATCGGCGCCAGGCTCGACTGGCCGCATGAACAACTGGCGCGCGCGCGGGGCTTCGATCATTGTTACGTGCTACATGACACGGCGGACAGCAACGCGTCATCTGTACGCCCGGTGGCTTGCGCATACGATCCGGGCAGTGGACGCGAGCTCACCGTGTCCACCGATCAGCGCGGCCTGCAGTTCTATACCGGCAACTGGTTGACCGGCGACACAGCGCGCGGCGGTGCCGTCTATCAGGCGCACGCAGGGCTGTGCCTTGAGGCGGGCGGCTTTCCGAACCAGGTCAACATGGCGGAGCAGGAAGCCGTGATCGTGCGGGCGGGCGATACGTATCGCCAGATCACCGCCTACAAGGTGGGCGTGCGCGAGGGCGTGTGAGCGCGCATGAGTGCATTTTTCACGATTCCACCGACCTTACGGCACGCCTTACATCCCGCCGACTTACCGTTTGCTGCAATACTGAATTAACCTCCCGGCCGTTTTCGCCGGTTCTCCGGCTTTCTAGACTTCCGTGAATGGTGCCAAGGATTGCCGTGGCGCCGGATTAAAAAATTCACGGAGGGATCCATCATGAAGTCGCTCGTCAACACCATCGCATTGGCGGTTGCATTCGCCGCACCTGTCGCCGCATTCGCGCAGGCCGACCAACAACCGCTTACGCGCGCGGAAGTCAAAGCGCAGTTGAAACAACTCGAGGCTGTCGGCTATAACCCCGCGGTTGCAACCGACGCTACCTATCCGGCCGATATTCAAGCCGCCGAAGCACGCGTCGCCGCGCAGAACGCGACGGGTTACGGCAGTCCTTCGGGCGGCACCTCGCAAACGGGCACCAATGCACCGATGGCGAATCCGACCATGCCCGCGCCGTCGAACAGCCAGTGATACCGGTAGCACGACCGGTAGTTTGAAATCATTCGATGCGAGCGCAGTCATGCGCTCGCATTCGTTTTTGTGCACCGCATCTTCATCGCTCGCGCAATGCGAATGCATCACGTGATTGCATACGACAACGTCCGATTCCGCGCGACCATGACAGCACGGTGTCAGAAATGTCTTTGACGAAAATAATGACTCGGCTATCCTAGCGCGGCAGTTCAGTGATTCTCGCCGCGTGGTTGTCGTTGATATGGCGAGGATATCTACTCAACGTCGCTTCGGGTTCAATCGTGAAAGTCCGTGGTCCATTGGTGAGATACCAGCGCGGTCGGGAAAGAACGATCCTGTTCGGCTGTCCGATCGCTCATCAGGGGAGCAACTGCGCTTCGCCATCCCGCTCCCTGTCTATCGATACGGTACTGTCGCGCCGCTCCGTGCGCCGGCATAACGTCATCGCCGCTCCCTCCGCCATTCCCGTCCGTACCGACGAAATCGCGTCGCTTCTGCCTTAGCGCCTTCCTGTTTCGCGCCCTGCATTGCAGGCGTTACGCCGCTTGATTCCGGCGGTGCGTTTGCAATGCGTTGGCCTGTTCGCGTCCATGCAAGTTCGCTTGCCGGCACGAAACGGCTGAAAGGGTTCGCCTGTTCAACTGCGCTTTAACTCTGCTGTGCGCTTCGCGCCGCGGCAGGCGGCGTCACGCCTCTTCTCACCGCTCGCATGCATTGCGACGGCGTGGGACGAGTGGACCGTCACGACCGTCCCGCATGCACGCGTCGGCGCAGCGAAACGTGAAGATCGATAACCAGGAGATTGCAGAATGAAGACCCGTACGATGCTGTGCTCGCTGACCGCCATGACTGCATTGAGTGCGATGAACGCCGCTTGCGCCGCGGACACCTCGCTGAATGTGTACAACTGGTCCGACTACATTGCGAAGGACACGATTGCCAACTTCGAGAAGCAGTCCGGCATCAACGTGAAATACGATAGTTACGACAGCGACGACACATTGCAGGCGAAACTGCTGGCAGGTAGTTCCGGCTACGACATCGTCGTGCCGACATCGAGCTATATGGCGCGTCAGATCGAAGCCGGCGTGTATCAGAAGATCGATAAATCGAAGATGCCGAATCTCGCGAATCTCGATCCGGGCCTGATGAAACTGATCGCCGACGCGGACCCCGGCAATCAATACGGTGTGCCCTGGGCATGGGGCACGGACGGCATCGGCTACAACGTACAGGCGGTGAAAAAAGCACTCGGCGCGGATGCGCCGGTGGATAGCTGGTCGCTGATATTCGACGCGGCCAATCTCGCGAAGGTCAAGAGTTGCGGCGTGTCGTTCCTCGATTCGGCGGCGGACGTTTTCCCCGCCGTGCTTCAGTATCTGCACAAAGATCCGAACAGCACCAATCCCGGCGACTATCAGGCGGCCTACGAAGTACTGAAGAAGGTTCGACCGTACATCACGCAGTTCAATTCGTCCGGCTATATCAACGACCTCGCGAATAACGACATATGCGTCGCGTTCGGTTTTTCCGGCGACGTGGGAATCGCGCGGCGGCGAGCATCCGAGGCCAGGCGATCCTATGAAGTGCGCTTCTCCAATATCAAGGACGCGGGTCTGCTCTGGATGGACGTGATGGTCATTCCAAAAGATGCGCCGCATCCGGAAGCGGCGATGAAGTGGATGAACTACATCGAAGATCCGAAGGTGAGCGCCGAGATCACCAACGAAGTGTTCTATCCGACCGCGAATCGCGCCGCGCGGCAGTTCGTCACGCCGGCTATCGAGCAGGACGCGAACGTTTACCCGCCTGAAACGGTGTTGAACAAGATGACGCTGATGCGCCCGCAACCGGCGCCGATCATGCGGCTGGAGAACCGGTTGTGGGCCCAGTTGAAGTCCGGTAGCTAATAGCGGCGACGCGATGCCATGAGCAGGCCCGTTGTTTTCAGATGAGTCTTTTCCGGCGTGGCGCATGCAGTGGGTGCGTGTGCCACGCTTTTTTTGCCTTGTGTTCTTTTGCCTTGTGTTCTTTTGCCTTGCGCTTTTTGCGCCGATTTTTATCCCGCTCTTATCCAGGACATCATGAGTATTTCGAACATCGTCGATTTTTCGCTGCCCGCCAGGGAGAGTGTCGAGTACATGCCGAAGCCGGAAGCGATTCTGGCTGGCACACCGTTGCAACAGGTTCATGCGCATTTCACCAGTCCCTGCGGTCAACTCGCCGCCGGGCTATGGGAAGGCGCTTGCGGCACGTGGAGCGTGAATTTCACCGAGAGCGAATACTGCGAAATTCTCGAAGGCGTATCCGTGATTCGCGATGCGAACGGCACCGGTAAAACCGTTCGCGCCGGCGACCGATTCCTCATTCCGGCGGGATTCAAGGGAACATGGGAAGTGCTGGAGCCGTGCAGGAAAGTATTCGTTTCCGTGGAATTCAAGGCTTAACGAGCGATTTTCGTCAGTGCCGATGAGAGAAAAAAGAGAGGCGCACGTGATCGTGCACCTCCCCTAAGTTTTTCTCATGTTTACCGTCAAACGGTGTAATGCTTCGGGTCCGCGATGATCAAGTCGCCGTACGAATCGTTCTTGTAGTTCGACATATCGAACTTCACCTGCTTTGTCTCCGGGTCCAGCATGTTGTTCACGAGTATCAGATTTTTCGCCTGGCTGTTTCGCGCAATGCCATCGAGTTTCGGCACGGTGAATACGCCTTGCGATTGCGGTGAGAGAAAGCGCGCCGTCACCGAATCGTCGTGCTTCGAATAGGTGATGGCGACCGCCCGCTCGAAGCTACGCATCGGCTGTCCCGTAGCCGGCCAGCCGAACATCTGCGGCGAGCGCGACAGGAGTGTCACGGAATCGGCACTCATATTCTCGTTGATGTTCTTCAGGTACGGTTTCGCTTTCGTTGCGAAGCTCTTCTCGCGCTCGGACAAGGCGGTCTGATAGTAACGCTTCGCGGCCGCCGTCGCGTTAGCCGGCAGTTCGCGCGGCACGCCGTCTTTCGGCGGCGTCCCCGGTTTATTGCCTTGCGCTATTTCGAACGACTCGACCGCGGGTCGCATCGCGTGCCGGTAGAGCGGACCGAACCAGTTGACCAGCGGCGTGGCGTTGAGCGCGGCTTCCTTGTACTCGGTGTGCATGGCGTCGGCTTCCGTATTGCGTCCTTCCGCGCGCAATTTGTTGACCTCGCCCCGGAGTACTTCCGCGTGGTGGATCTCGGCAAAATTCGGAAACAGCAAAGCCGCCGCCGCGGCGGGAGGGAAGGCGAACGCCGCGGCCGCCGCGGCGAGCCCGCCAAACAGATGGACCGCGTCGTTGCCCACGTTCCATTTGGCCTGTTCGCTGTCCGGATGCGCTCGCAGTTCCTTCGCGTCCTTGCCCAGTTGTACGCTGGACGGCACGACGCCAAGCACGGTGCCTCCGGCGGAAAGCGCTTTCGATGCCAGACCCAGCATTGCGCCGCCTCTTATGTTGGCGGCGGCAATGACGTCGCCGGCGGAACCTACTACATCGGAAGACAACGTCAGTGCGCTCAATGCGCTTGGGTTCTCCTTCTGATTCTTGATGTCCGACGCGAGCGCCATCGCGTCGACCACGACCCAATGTCCATTCCCCCTGACGCTGCTCGGCACCCTGTCACGCCAACCCGCAGTTGCCGCGACAGGGACGTCGATCCGTTCGGGCATTCGCAAGGTCTGGCTCGATCGATCGCGTGTCAGCGGCGCCGCCGTCGTAGGGGCCCGCCATTCGGTTTTTTGCGTGCGCTGATTCCGGGTTTCGACGCTCGCCTGCGACGTACGGCCAATCCCTGACGTTCCAGCCGCATGATCGGTCAGCAGCGGCAACCGTATCGGCGTTTCGCGTTCGCGCGCCGCTGCATGCGTCTGCGACGAGGTTCCCGCCTGCGTCGCGGTCTCCGCATGAGCGGCCGTTGCCGCGCGCGTCGTATCGGCCTTCGGCGAATGCGTGGCCTGCGGAGCATCGTGAAACGGGCCTGCCTCCGTTTGCATCTCACGGCTCATTTTCTTCGCTCCAGTCAAGGCGTCGAACGATGGATGCGGATCGGTCTGCACGTGCTGACTGGGTGCCTGATTCGACGTTTGCGTGGCTCTGTTCACGTCGGCGACCGTGGTTTGCGCCGGCGCATCCCGTTTCGCTCGCGCATCGCTTGGAAGATGGGGCGACTCAAGCGCTTGCGGCGAAGTTTGCGTGCCCGAGTCGACGGTTTTTCGCGTAGCCGGTCGAGTCGGCGGAGATGCGGGTCGCGGATTCAATTCGCGCAATTCGACCGCGCCCCGTTCCGGCGACGAGATCAAGCGCGAATACGTTCTTTGTCTTACCGGCGCGAACAGATAATTGCGCACCGTCGCCCGCTTGTCCTGAACGTTCGAGAAATCGATGGCGTAGCCAATCGCGTTTCCCAAACCCTTGGCGATCTGCAATAAGGTTCCGCCAGTGGACTGAGTGCTTCCGGGGTCGCCCAATTGTCCAATTAGTCCCGCCGCTCTCAGTGTGTTACCCACTATTCCGTTAGCCGCATAGCCCATCCGGTTGGCCTGCATGAGCGCCGCCGGAATGGCGTGTTGAGGCACGGTCTTTTGCAGTGCATTCCAGGCAAGATTCAAACCGCCCGCCTTGAAGTGCAAACTATTGCCGAATGGCGCGGGGACCGACGACGAAACGGATTCGTCATGCTGCGGAATAAAGATCGCCGGAACGACGGACTCTTCGTCTTTATCGTTCTCTCCATTCCGCCCACCACCGCCTATTTGACCCGGGTCGTTCGTCACCTGTGCCGCGCTGCGAGGAAAACTGTTCGAGATTGACGTCGTCATGTGAAAGCCTCTGATAGTGCAACGTGAGCGTTCATTGAAGCACGCTCGTTTCAGGGCTATGTGCTACGCACGTAGAGTGACGATGCTTCCCGGCAGGCTGTTTTCAGCGACGTTTTTTCTGCACACTTCTTTCAATAAGCTTTCTCGACAACTTTTCCGGGGGACGCGACTCCCGGCTTTCCAGCCCGAATCGCTCCATCAGAAAATCGATCACGCTGCGCAATTTCGCGGTCGGCCGCCGATCCTGCGCGTAGATCAGATGCATCGGCGTGGGCCGATACGACCACGACGGCAATACCGGTACCAGGCGGCCAGCCGCGATATCGTCGACGAGCAGTACTTCCGGCTGCAGCACGATACCCGCGCCGCTCAAGGCAGCCATCCGCAATGCGCCGCCATGATTCGACGTAAAGCGCCCCTTGACCGTCATGTCGCAAGTTTCGCCGCCGGGACCGACCAGACGCCAGAGATCGTGCCGGCTCCAGTACGACAAGCCGAGGCAGGTGTGCGCATTCAACTGCGTCGGATGATCCGGTTGTCCATGCTCGCGCAGATAGCCCGGCGCCGCCGCGAGAATCCGCCTATACGGTTGCAGCGGACGCGCAACGAGATTGGCGTCGTCGATCTCGCCGATCTGGATGCCGAGTTCGTAACCCTCGTCGATCAACGCATGCGCGCGGTTATCCAGCGTCAACTCGACACTCACTTCCGGATGACGCGCCAGATAATCGGTCAGTACCGGCACCAGGCTATGACTGCCGAACGTGACCGGCGCCACCAGTCTTACCTGCCCGCGCGGACTGCTCTGCAATTCCGATGCGCTCGCTTCGGCCAACTCCACTTCCGCCAGCGCGCTTCGGCAGCGTTCGAAATAAAGCCGTCCCACTTCGGTCAATTGCTGACGCCGTGTCGTGCGATGAAGCAGACGCGCGCCAAGACGTTGTTCGATCGTGCGGATATGTTTCGCGACCATCGTCGGAGAGACGTCGCTGAGCGCGGCCGCGGCGGCGAAACTGCCGCTTTCCACGACTCGCACGAACATCGCCATGCCGGCGAGCTTATCCATGATTGAGAACCTGGCGGTGTTGAATGACTGAAATCATCGCATGTTTATCCGCGCTTCAATGTGCCCGACACTGCGTGTACTGGCTTTCCATCCGGAACGCCGCTAACGGAGAACTGTCATGCCTGTCCTGCATCTGGAAATGCTGCCCGGCCGCACGCTGGAACAAAAGCGCGCGTTCGTTCGTGAAGTCACACGCGTTACCGTCGAAACGTTGGCCTGCCCGCCGGAAAGTCTCGACGTGGTCATTACCGAAGTGCCGCGCGACGCGTGGGCGAAGGCGGGTAAGTTGATTGCGGACGCCTGAAAGAGCGGCCGGGATTGAAGTCGAAGTCGAATGGAAAAGCCGCTTCGCTATCGCGCGTTCTGCGCGTCAGCGAGGTGGCTTTGGCACACCGAGACAAGGCACGAAACTAATGGCATGGTGCCTTTTTCCTGGTTGCATCAAAACGCCGCTCCAGTTCATTCAGATCCGCAACGAACCATAGCGTGTCGCCACGATTACTTTCGTGAGTCAATGCACGCAATGCAGTACTTTGCTCAAGCCACGAAGCGATGTTCCCGACGACGGCCACCTTCAATTGATAATTGATCAACTTCTGCACGACACGGCCGGCCATTCCCGTCGCGAGCTTGAAGAAGTCGTCAGGCAACGCGACGCTGCGCAATACGACCCAACTCGCGTCATGCTCGCGTGCGGCAACGATCAGTGCATCGACGTCGCGTTCATCGGCAAGCCACCGCTCGTCGTTTTCCGCGCTAACGAGAACACGCGTGTCGCCCAGGGTCAATCCGCTATATCGCACGATGCAATGCCTCCTCGCGAGCAGCTAGAAACCCGGCAATCGCATCGCCCTGCCCGCGAATGAAATGCGGTTGCTCCGCGAAATAGCGGACATCCGCGTGCGGCACCAGCCGACGCAACCGCGCCAGCGACTCCGTCGAATCGAGCAAAGCATCGCGACCACCGAGCATCGTCAACAGCGGCACGGCAAGCGTGCGCAATTGCGCATCGGTGAAAACGGGAATGGTGCCGAGCCGTGGACGAAAACCACGGTCGATCGTCTCCATCAGATCAAGCATCGCGCGATCCGCGGGTTGAAGATCGTCGGGCATCGGACCGAGCACGATGTCGCGAATACGCCGGCGCCCCCATGCGCCAAGTAGCAGTAACGGAGCGATCTTCAACAGAAACGGTTTTTGCCTGCCTATGCCGGAAGGACACAACAACGCGAGCCGCTCGACGCGCGCCGGTTTGCGAATCGCGAAATCGAGCGCCATCCACGCGCCGAGGGAAATGCCCACCATCGCCGCGCGGTCGAGTTGCAGTGCCTGCATCACGTCGTCGAGCCACAGCGCGTAGGCGTCGCTCGCCAGGGGCGGACGAGAAGGCGCGCTCAAACCGGCTTCACCGATCACGTCGATCGCATAGACACGAAAGCGCTGCGCCCAATCGGACACGTAACGCATCCAGCTCGCCGAGTTGGTCTGCGAGCCGTGCAGCAGCAACACGGCAGGCGCATGTTCGGGGCCGGAGGCCAGCACGAAAGTGTGGCCCTCGCGAGTCGGCAGCGTGAGATGACGGCATGGCGCCGGCCAGTACGCGAGCGTGCGCCGGTAGACGTCAAGTACTTCCGCTGCCGCGCGCTTCGATCGGAAGATCGGCTTCATGGCTGAAAGGCGTCGAGCAGCGTGTCGAGCATGCCGAGCAAGACAGCGGCGTCACCGGACGCAGCGATGATCACGATCTTCAACTGACGTTGCGCCGGATCGAAGATCGTCTCCAGATGAATCGGATAAACGGGCGAAGTACGCGCCGTCAATGCCGCCTGCAGATTTTGCGCGATGTACTGATGAAGCGCCTGCGATGCATCCGGTACTTCCGCGATGCTGGTGACCCGCGCCGCCATTGGCCTCGCCGCGACCTCGGCCGGCACACCGGCGAACGCTTCCAGGTCCGCGCGCTGAATGCGATACGCCTTGCCGACGCGCGTGGCACGCAGTCGCTCTTCGCGGATGAACCGCAGCACGGTTTTTGGGTGAAGGCGTAAGCGGTCAGCCGCTTCTTCAACGGTGTAGATGGCGTCGAGCATCGCGATAGGCCGGAGTAGCAACGCCAGCAATATTCCCTAATGCTCCTTATTTTGTCAAATAAAAGGAACTTTAGGGATTATTGCGCGCGTTGCATCTCGCCCTGCCCCGACGCAAACCGCTCGCGATACGCCTGCGGCGTAACCGCGATCGCGCGCATCAAACTACGCCGCATGGTCTCCTCGCTGCCGAAACCGCAGCGCGCCGCGATCCGTTTGATCGGCAACGACGTATCGACAAGCAGACCGAGCGCCGTCTCGGTGCGAATCTGTTCGACCGCGCGCGCCGGCGTTTTGCCGGTCTTCGCGCGATAGTGGCGCATGAAGCTGCGCTCGCTCATGCCGACACGCGCGGCCAGCACCGCGATCGACAGATCGACGCTCAGGTGTTCGACGATCCACGCATGCAGGTCGCCGAACTGATCGTCGTCCTGTTGCAGCGACAGGGCCGCGCTGAACTGCGACTGTCCGCCCGGTCGCTTGAGAAACACGACGAGTTCGCGCGCGACGTCGAGCGCCATCGAGCGGCCGAGATCCTCCTCGACCATCGCGAGCGCGAGGTCGATGCCCGCCGTCACGCCTGCCGACGTCCAGACCTGACCGTCTCGCACGAAAATCCGGTCGGGCTCCACCTGGAGCGCCGGAAAGCGCCGCACGAGTTCGTGACAATGCGCCCAGTGCGTGACGACGCGCCGTTGGTCCAGCAGCCCGGCCGCCGCGAGCAGAAACGCACCGGTGCAGACCGACGCGACACGCCGCGACGCGGCCGCATGCTGGCGCACCCAGCGCAGCAAAGCGGCATCTTGCGCCGCTGCATGAACCCCGCGCCCACCCGCGACGATGAAGGTATCCGACGGCGAGCGGCCCGACGGCAACGGGTAGGTTGCGAGCCCCAGGCCGGCGGACGACATCACCGTGCCCGGTTCCGTGGCGATCACACGCGGCTCGTAGCATGGAGCAAGACCCCGCTGCCGCGCGATTTCGTTCGCCGAGGCGAACACCTGAACTGGCCCGGACACGTCGAGAAGCTGCACGTTCGGGAAGGCGAGCACGTTGATCGAACGAAGGGTTTTACGCATGGCAGGGATAAGGTCTGGCGGAAATCGAGGGGTGACTGGCATTCCTGCCAGACGATACTTGCGTACAGTGGATCTGTCCATCCACGCAGAGTTGGCCTGCCGTCAGGCCGCTTCCTTTTTTGACCGACACTTTCACCGACGAGGTACCGCAATGACGCTCCACATTGGCCTGCTCGTGTTTCCGCGTGTGCAGCAACTCGATCTGACCGGACCGCATGACGTTTTCGCATCGCTGCCCGATACCGTTGTGCATCTCGTATGGAAAGACCGTGCGCCGCTGCAGTCGAGCAGCAACCTGACCCTGGTGCCGAGCGCGACCTACGACGACTGCCCCGCGCTCGATGTGATCTGCGTGCCGGGCGGCGTCGGTGTCAACGACTTGATGGAGGATCGGGAAACGCTCGACTTCATCCGCCGCCAGGCCGCCGGGGCGCGCTACGTGACCTCGGTATGCACGGGTGCGCTGGTGCTCGGTGCGGCCGGCCTGCTGCATGGCCGCCGCGCGACCACGCATTGGGCGTTTCACGAGCTGCTCGCACCGTTGGGCGCGATTCCGGTGCGCGAACGCGTGGTCCGCGACGGCAATCTGCTGACCGGCGGTGGTGTGACGGCGGGGATCGATTTCGCGCTGACGCTGGCAAGCGAACTGGTCGGAGAAAAGGAAGCGCAGGCAGTGCAGCTTCAGCTCGAATACGCGCCCGCGCCGCCGTTCGATTCGGGCAGCGTCGATACCGCGCCGGCATCGATCGTGGCGCTGGCGCGCGAACGTTCCGCGGAATCGTTCGCGCGGCGCAAGGCGATCGTGGACCGCGTCGCCGCGACGCTTTGAGAAGTTGGCGCTGGGGCGGCGTCGACGATAAGACGCGCGGCGCGCGGCTCGTTCGTTAAGCCGGCGTGAGACTAGCCGGCGACGCTAGCACGACGCCAGCGCCCGGTGTCCGGACACACGACAACCGGTTCGCCATCGAACCGGACCTGTTCGTCATCGGGCAGAGTCGATGCAGCGGAAGCGACATCGAATGCGATATCGAGCGCCTCGCTGACGTGCGGATCTTCGATGGCGAGTTCCCACGTGAGGAAGATCTGCACGGCGTCGTCGTCCGGCGCGAAGGCGGTGGCATCGAAGCGATCGTTGTCGCGCCGAATCACGCCATGCGGTTGGCCGGTGTCGAACAACAGCGCCGTGCCTCGCGTCAGCGGAATGCGTCGGCCGGCGCCCGGGAAATGCACGTCCTGCCCACGGTCCTCGCTCACGAAGAGATTGCAGAACGCCGCGCCGCCGTATTGGCTCGCATCGTGGTGATAGCGCGCGCCACGGCACGCCATCAACGCGACATCGCTGGACGCCAGCACGCCGGGCAAGCCGAGCGCGCTCAACCAAGCCGACATGGCTTGCACGCAAGCCGTGTAGTTCGGCCAACGCGCACGCGCCCTGGCCAACGGCATGACTTCGACGTCGCCGGGTTCGAGCACCATGTTGGTCGCGATTTCCCGTTGCCAGTCCGCGATCAGACGCGCCGGCGGCATCGGAATGTCGAGCGTGGCGGATCGCACGATGCTGCTGACGCGTCGGCTGCGGATCACGTCGCCGCTCCAGAAGAACGATGTCAGCATGCCACGCTCTCTCCGCCCGCTTCTTTCACCGAGGGCTTATATCCGCTCGACACGATCACTTCCTTTTGCGCGGAGCGGCCGGCGTTTCGGGTTTTGCCTCGGGTTTTGCCGACACCTCGGTAGGCGTCCCGCACATCATCGCAACGCCGGCCTTGGCCGTGGCGCGCAACGATGCGCGCGAATCTCCGGCGCGCGACCGCACCGCAAGCGTGTGGAGGATCGCCGACGCGATTTTCGCCAACACGGCGGGATTCGCGGATGCATCGATTTCGCCTTGCGCCCTCGCACGCTCGAAACGCCGCTCGAAGGCGGCATCGAAAATATTCAGACCTGCGGCGAGTTTGTCGCGAACCTCTTCATCCGCGCGCGACTCGGCGAGTGCCGTGCCGATCAGAAAGCAGCCGCGCGGCGTATCGCTGCCAGGAAAGTAGATGGCCAACGCGCCGTCATAGACGGCCATCAACGCGCTGCCCAATGGACGCTCCCCGCCGAGCGCAGCCTCCATTCCCTGCAGACCGTACTCGATGTAGCGATCCAGCGAGCTCAGGTAGAGCGCGTGCTTGTCGCCGAACGCGCCATACAGGCTGGGCCGATTCATACCGGTGGCCTCGCTCAGCGCGTCGAGCGATGTGCCCGCGTAACCGCCTTGCCAGAACGCGTCGCGCGCGTCGCTGAGCGCCTGATCGGGATCGTAGTTGCGAGGCCGCCCGCGCGCCCGCTTGTCGTTTTTTGTACCGTCATGCATAAAAATAGTTGCCACCAGTGATTTTTATACACTATAGTACAAAAACAATATCAACGACGGGAGTGATGAGCATGGAGCTTTATTTTTCGCCGCTGGCGTGTTCGCTGGCCACGCGTATCGCGTTGTACGAAGCGAGCGCGGACGCGGGTTTTATCGAAGTGGACAACCAGTCGAAGCGTCTTCGCGACGGTTCCGATTTTTACCCGATCAACGCTTTGGGGCAGGTGCCGGTTCTGCGCACCGATGACGGCTGGTTGTTGAAGGAGAACACCGCCATCCTGCCGTACGTTGCGGACGCCTATCCGGAAAGCGGGCTGGCGCCGGCAGCGGGCACGGCGGCGCGCGCGAAGCTGCAGGAGTGGCTGGGTTTCATCAGCACGGAATTGCACAAGGGTGTATTCGTGACGCTGCTGGACCCGGAGGCATCGGCGGAGGTGCGGAGCTACACGCATCAGCGCGTGGCGCTGCGCTTTGGCGTACTGGACCGGCATTTCGCCGAGCACGAATTCCTGCAGGACGGATTCAGCGTCGCGGATGCGTATCTCGTGACCGTCCTGAACTGGGCGCAATACAGCGGTATCGATTTGAAGGCATGGCCGAATGTGAAAAAGTACTACCTGAAAATGGCCGAGCGGCCGACGGTAGCGAGAGCGCTGGCGGAAGAAATGCAGCTTTTCGCGGAAGAGCAAGTCAGGCGCAAACAAGCGAAGGCATCCTGATTAACCCAGGGTAGACCTCAGGACCGACTCCGGCGGCTCGCAAAGCGCCGCCGGAAGAGTGATTGATATGCCACTGGCGCGGCGTGCGCCAGATGAAGGATTTCAGCGGCAACATTAATCGACCGCAAATAGCGGGACAAAAAGACACCGCTACACGACATCGCAAGATAATACTCAAAGCCTCAAAACCGCCAAACGCGAAACCCATCCAACCTGTCGCGGACGCCAGTCTCGCTTACCACGGCGACCGTTTATCGCTCTTCCCAAATCGTATAACGCGCGTTTCAGCTTCGTCGACGGCGAACACCGGTGCGGACAGCAATTGCTGCTCATGCAGATCGAGAATACGAATAATCGACGAGCAATCCGCCACCGCAATCGACCATACGTTCTGATTCGCGCTGCGGGCTGCGGCATCCAGAATGCGCTCGGCGTCGAGATATAACTCGCGTTCCGCCGTGCCGAACCCGGCCTGTTGCAGATACCAGGCAAGATAAAGCGCCTTGACGAGTTTGACCAGTAACTCGCCATTGCCGTTACCCGTTTTGAACGCGGCCAGCGCCAGATGCCAGCAAAGCGACTGCTCACGCACATAGTTCGCGCTATGCGGCAGAAGATCGGCCTTACCCAATGGTTTTCGGCGCGTTTGATTCCCCGTTACCCGTTTTTTACGATGCTGAGACATGGATCGTTATTCTGCGTGAAGCCGTTTTTTAATCCCAGCATCGTAATCGAAACGGCACACGAACATAACCATACGGACAACATTTAACAAAAAATAATCAATATGCTGTCAGCATATTTTCGCGGCAAATTCATTATTCTCGACGGACGTTGTGTTATTCCGGCGGCGGCATGCTCGCATTAGAAGAGGCATTTGGAATACGCTAATCCGTGCCGACCGCAATCACGCTTCCACACGCAATTTGATTCGGGTAATAAATGCGATCGAATCGAATTGACCGGCAAGATATGCCAGTTTTCCAATCGAGCGATGGCTTATCGCCGCCATCTCACACCCGGAAACGTCCCGCGCTCCCAGCTACGCGCCATCCGCGTTTCCGATAAGAAAGAAAATCATCGAGCCGCCGCGCCGCGCCTTCCCTCACCGGCCGAGGCCGCGAGTCTCAATGTTATGATCGGAAACACCACACGCCCACGAAGGCGAGCTTTCAAGCTGTCGGACCCCATGGATACTCATCTCACCAAACCCGCCGATCCCTCCACCGCGGACCTCGGCCGTCGCGTGCGCGCCGCCCGTCAGGCGCAGGACCTGACGCTGGAAACCGCGAGCCGCCTGTGCGGCGTATCCCGCTCGACGCTTTCCAAGGTCGAGAACGGCCTGATGTCGCCCACCTTCGACGTGCTGCAGAAAATCGTGCTGGGTCTGAAGATCGAAATCGGCGAGTTGTTCGGCTCGACGCCCAAAGTCAGCGCGAGCGGCCGTCGCGCGCTCACGCGCAGGAACGAAGGTCAGCGTCACGCGTACCGCGGCTATCAAATGGAATTGCTCGCCACCGACCTCGCGCACAAGGCGATGCTGCCGTTCCGCATCCGCATCTCCGCGCACACGCTCGATGCCTTCGACGACTGGGGCCGTCATGAAGGCGAAGAGTTTCTGTACGTGATCAGCGGCAGCGTGTGCCTGTATTCCGAGCTGTATGCGCCCACGCATCTGAATGCCGGCGACAGTCTGTACTTCGACAGCCGCACCGGCCATGCCGCGGTGTCGACCAGCGAGGAAGACGCCGAAGTGTTGTGGATGGCCACCAGCGCCGACATTCCATCGGCGCCGGCCGCTGGCGAGACCTCGAAGAAATAACGCGTCCGCCCTTACGCATCACTCCGCCGCGACATCCACGTTCACCCTTTCACACTTTCACACGCTCGCGCCTTCCCGCGCCGCCGCCAACGCACGCTGCGCGAGTTGCGCGATATGGAGCGTGTGCTGCCCGGTCCCCTGTTCGATCTGCTCGCGGCAACTGAAACCGTTGGTCAAGACGATCGTCTCCGCATTCGCCGAGCACGCGTCGCGCACGGCGGGAAACAGGGTGTTCTCGCCGATCTTCTCCGACAGATCGCGATGCGCGGCATTGAAGCCGAACGAGCCGGCCATCCCGCAGCACCCCGTGTCGAGCAGTTTCCATGTCACGCCGAGTTTGTTCAGCAACGCTGCATCGCCCTGCATGCCGAATAGCGCCTTCTGATGGCAATGGCCGTGCACGATCACGTCGGCGGCGAGCGTCGGCCATTCGAACGGCTGACGCGCGACGAAATCCGAAAACAGGAACGTTTGCGCGGACAGTTGCTTCGCCAGCGCGTGACCGGGAAGCTGCTTCAGCAACTCGTCCTTGAACACCGACAGACAGCCGGGTTCGAGACCGACCACCGGGACACCGGCGGCGATGTCGTCCGCGAGATCGTCGACGATATGCGTGAGCAGTTCACGCGCGCGTTCGAGCAAGCCGAAATCGTAGAGCGGGCGTCCGCAGCACAGGCGCCGCTTCGGCAGCACCACGTGCCAGCCGAGTCGGGTCAATACATCCACGGCGGCTTGCGCGACGTCGGGCGTGAAGTGATCGTTGAACGTGTCGATCCAGAGAATGACCTTTTTGCCCGCATCGCTACGCGTTGCGCTCGACACGGGCGACGCACGCCTGGCCATCTGCCGATACGTGGTGGTCGCGAAACGCGGCAGCTCACGCGTCTGCGCAACGCCCGCGATCCACTTGCCGAACGACGACACCCCCGGCGCGGACGTCATGAAATTGGTCAAGCGCGGAAAGCGCGCGGCCCACGGCGCCCACTCGCCGATGCGACCCATGAACCACGCCTGCCGCGGACGCCGATGCGTCTCGTGATAGTGCGATAAAAACTCGGCTTTGTACGACGCCATGTCCGTATGCGTCGGGCAATCGGATTTGCAGCCCTTGCACGCGAGGCAGGTATCGAGCGCGTCCTTGACCTCGCGGCTCTGCCAGCCGTCGGCGATCACGTCGCCTTGCAGCATCTCCCAGAACAGATGCGCGCGGCCGCGCGTCGAATAGCGTTCCTCGCGCGTGGCGCGATAGCTCGGGCACATCGTGCCGCCATCGAGCGAGCGGCACTTGCCCATGCCGATGCAGCGCTCGATCTCGCGCTGGAACCCTTCGCCCTCGGCGCTCGCGAACGTGAGCTTCGTTTGCAGGGTCACCGGTTTGTAGGCCGGGCCCATCCGCAGATTTTCGTCGGCGCGATAGGCATGCACGACCTTGCCCGGATTCAGCCGGTTGGCCGGGTCCCAGATCGCCTTGAACTGCTCCATCGCCTGCATCAGTTCGGGGCCGTACATGATCGGCAGAAACTCGGCCTTGGCCTGGCCGTCGCCGTGTTCGCCCGACAGCGAGCCGCCGAATTCGACCACCAGCTCCGCCGCTTCGCGCAGAAAATTGCGCCACGTCGCCACGCCCGCCGCGCTGCGCAGATCGAAGGTGATGCGCGCGTGCACGCAGCCGTCGCCGAAATGACCATAGAGACTCGTCTCGTAGCCATAGCGGTCCACCAGCGCCTGAAACGCGCGCAGATAGTCGCCCAGGCGCAGCGGATCGACCGCCGCATCTTCCCAGCCGACCACCGGATCGGGCGTGCCGTCGTCCACCGACAAAGCCACCGCCGACGCGCCCGTCTCGCGAATCGACCACACCTTCGCCTGCATCGCGCGATCGTCGACGAGCATTGCCGATACGTTCGGCCCTGCTTCGCCCGACGAGAAATACGCGGCGGCATCGCGCGCCTGGCGCAACACCGCCTCTTGCGTATCCGCGCCGAATTCGAGCACGACCCATGCGTCGCCGGGCGGCAGCAACGCGATCTCGTCCTTCTTCAGACCACGCGCCTGCAGACCGCGAATGATCGCGCGATCGAGTCCCTCGATCGCGATCGGCTCGCAGCGCATGAAATGCGGCACGGCATCCGCCGCGGTGTAGATGTCGGTGAAGCCGACCACGACGATCACGCGCTTCGCCGGACTCTTCACGAGACGCACCTTGGCCTGCAAGGTCACCGCGCAGGTGCCCTCGGTGCCCACCAGCGCACGCGCGACGTTAAAGCAGTTTTCGGGCAGCAGTTGATCGAGATTGAAGCCCGACACGCGTCGCTTGATGCGCGGAAATTTCGCGCGGATCTGTTCGGCGTAGGTGTCGCGCAACTGCCGCAGCGCCGCGTAGATTTCGCCCTGACGGCCACCGGCCGCGATGATGCGTTCGAGTTCGTCGTCGGCGGTGGGGCCGACCCAGAAACGCGCACCGTCGAAGGTTGCGATTTCCAGCGCCTCGACATTCTCCACGGTCTTGCCCGCCATCACCGAATGCGCGCCGCACGAGTTATTGGCGATCATGCCGCCAAGCGTGCAGCGGCTGTGTGTGGCGGGATCGGGGGCGAAGGTGAGGCCATGTCGTTCGGCGGCATCGCGCAAGGTGTCGCAAACCACGCCCGGCTCGACGATCGCCGTGCCCGCAACCGGATCGATCGACACCACGCGGTTCACGTACTTGCTCGCATCGGCCACGACCGCGACGTTCACGCACTGGCCGTTCTGCGACGTGCCGCCGCCGCGCGGCAGAAATGGCACGTCGTTGCGGCGGCACGCGGCGAGCGTGGCCAGCAGATCGTCGACATCCGCCGGCACCACGACGCCGAGCGGCACTTGCCGGTAGTTCGACGCATCGGATGCGTACAGCGCTTTCGAGCCTTGATCGAAGCGCACTTCGCCGCGCACGTGACTGCGCAGATCCGCCTCGAGCGCCTGCATCACGGCGGCGGTGCGCCTGAACGGCGTGGCAGGCGCGCGCCGTGCGTGAGCCGTGCGCGGCACGGCCTCGTTCGATGCGCTCATGTCCGCGTCTTGCGCTTCATTCACGGTGTTTCCTCGTCTGTCGCGTGCGGCGCTTACGCAGCCTGGCTCGCGGTCATCTTGAAGATGCCTTGCGCGTTGCCGGCGTCGAAGCGCAGATCCGTTTCCCAACGGCGCGCGTCCTGATCGAACGTGCGCTTGCGCGTGATGAACTCGTAGAACGAACCCGGCACCTCGCGCGTCACCGTGCCGCCGTCCGCCGCGACGAATTCGCGCCGCACGATGTCCGCACGATACGCGGTCTGGAACACGCGACCGGAGCGCGAGCGCTCCACTTCCGGCTTCATCGGACGGCCCTTGGCCTTCTCGTCGTCGGACAGCTTGAAGACGTCCGCGACGCGATCGGTGGCGTGATTGAACGCATTGCCTTCGGTGGCGATCCACGCCATTTCCGCCGACTCCTTCAACAATACTTCGTAATCGGCTTCGCGGGGCGTCTCGTGCTGACGCGCGAACGCACCGACGATCACCGGCAGCAATTCGTGCGCCGCGTCGAGCGGCAACACGCCGTCGCGTTCGAGTTCCCACAGCAAGCCTGCCGCGCGCGGCGTCAACGGATCGCGCGACGCGCCGATCACGTTCGTCACCGCCTGCTGGAACGCCGCCGAAAAACGCTCGGGATGCAACTCGCTGACGAAGAATTGCGAGATCTCATCCGGCGCGTCGTCGTGCGCCCACGCGCGGCCGGTCATGCCCAACCGGTCGAGCGGATAGCGGCCGTTGATGCTGAAGCCAAGCGGACGCAGAATGCGCGCGAACGCCGCCTCGCCGGTCGGCAGCGCGCCGCTGTGCGGCCAGCGCACCGTACGCAGCGCGCCGTGATCGAAATACACGCTGCCGCCGGCGGCGATCGTTTCGTCCGTATAGCGGCGGCCGTTCGGCGAGCGCGCCAGCAAATCCTCGAACAACGCCATGTTCATCGCCTGCGCGAGTTCGGCGCGCGTGACGCTGCCCTCTTCCCACTCGTTCAGAATCCGCGGATGGTTCAGCGTGGCGAACAGCCGCAAGGTGGTGTCGGCGCCGAGCAGCTTCAGCAGCAATTGTTCGACATTAGCATTCTTGATGTTTCGCATATCGGTTCTGTATCGGGCTTCGAGTGGGGCATCGCGCGTTCGCCGACGCGCCGATGAGGTCTGCAGATAGGCGCACGGCGCGTACCACCGCAGACTGGAAGGCATGATTATTCAAAAATCGCGAAGCTCCCGTAAAGCGAGATAAAATCGCCACTTGATGCGTTTTTGGAATCAACGTGCGAAAGTTCAAGATCCCCAACATGGGCGCGCTGCTCGCGTTCGAAGCCGCCGCGCGGCACGAGAGCTTCACGTATGCGGCGCGCGAACTGTTCCTCACGGAAAGCGCGGTATCGCGGCAGATCAATACGCTGGAGAGCAATCTCGGCGTGCGGCTGTTCGTGCGCGTCAAGCAACGCGTGGTGCTGACGAAGGCGGGCAAGGTGTATAGCGCGCAGGTGCGGCGCTCGCTGGAACAGCTCGATCGCGACACGCTGTCGATCATCGCGCACGGCAGTGGCGGCGGTTATCTCGAACTCGCGGTGCTGCCGACTTTCGCGTCGCAATGGCTGATTCCACGGCTCGCGGCGTTCAATGCGCAATATCCTGACGTGCGCGTGAACATGGGCGTGCGCACCGGCACATTCCCGTTCGCCGACACGCATTTCGAAGCGGCGATCCACTACGGCAAGCCGACGTGGCCGGGGACGTCGGCGGATTTTCTGTTCAGCGAAGAGGTCGTGCCGGTGTGCGCGGCGAGTCTGCTGACGCATCCGGTGAAACACGCCGCCGATCTGCTCGACTACCCGCTGCTGCACTCCACCACGCGGCCCGACGGATGGGCGGCGTGGTTCGCGAACCTCGGCGTCGACGACAACCGCACCATGCAGGGCGTGCGCTACGAACTCCACACGATGCTGATCAGCGCGGCAGCGGCCGGGCTCGGCATCGCGCTGGTGCCGCGCTTTTTCGTCGATGCGCAGCTCGATCAACTGGGCCTCGTCGTGCCGCTCGATGTGCCCGCGCTTGCCGATTCGGCGTATTACCTCGTTTATCCGACCGAGTTGAGTCACGGGAAACCGCTCGCGAGTTTCCGCGAGTGGTTGCTGCATGAAGCGGCTGCGTATAGCGCGGGGAATCCCGGGTTGGCAGGTGGGAATCGCGGGGGTGACTGAGGCGGTCGTGCGTTGACGGGTGAGCGATTCACGCGCCGGTTTGCGACTCGCGCGCCTGCGCCAACGCGCTCAGGTTACCTTCGCCGAAACCATGGTGCCCCTGGCGCTGAACGATCTCGAAGAAAATCTCGCCGGTACGGCGCCGCACGAACGTCTGAAGGAACAACTGCGGTATGCCGTCCGCGCCGATTTCGCCATCCACCAAAACGTGCGTGCGCTTGAGACGCGCGACGTCGAGTCCGTGGCCCGGTAGACGCGCGTCGAGTTGATCGTAGTAACGCGACGGCGGTTCGACGAACTCGACGCCGTTCGCGAGCAACTGCTCGACGCACGCGAAGATGTCGTCGGTGGCCAGCGCGATGTGCTGCACGCCCTCGCCGGGATGGTCCGGCAGATAGTCGTGCATCAGGTTGGTCCGGCGCGTGCCTTCCTCGTACAAGGGCACGCGGATCGCGCCGCACGGCGACACCATCACGCGCGATTCGGCCGACACATGCCAGTTCGCGTGCAACTCGTGAATCTCGCGGAAGTTGAGCAGGTCGCGATAGAAATCGAGCCATTCCTGCATGCGGCCTTCGCCGACCGTTTGCGTCAGGTGATCGACCGCGACGAGGCCGGTCCCGGTGCCCTTGTGAGCCGGGTCGGGGCTCGCGGCGGGGTCGAGCGGCCGGAAATCGATGTCGAAGATCGACGTGCCGCCGGCGGCGCCTTGTTGTCCGGCGCGCCCGCGCCACCGGTCGATGAAATAGATGTGCGAATCGCCGATGCCCTGGATCGCCGGAATCAGCAGTTCGCCCTGGCCGATCCGTTCGCCCTCGAATTCCCATGCGCCCAGCTCGATCGCGCGGTCGAACGCCCGCTGCGCGTCCGCCACCCGAATGCCGATCGCGCAGATGCCCGCGCCGTATTCCTCGGCGTAACGCGCGGCGAACGAATCCGGCTCGGCGTTGATCAGGAACTGCATTTCACCCTGCCGGTACAGCGTGACGTTTTTGCTGATATGCCGCGCGACGGCGTTGAAGCCAAGTCGCGCGAAGGTCTCGCCGAGCGCCTGCGGATCGCGCGCGGCGAACTCGACGAATTCCAGGCCGGCCGTGCCGAGCGGATTGTGCTCAGGCACCGACACGGCGCGCAGCGCGGCGTCTGGAGTGGGCAGGTCGCTGGGCATGGCAATCTCCTTGTGCGGTCTTTCGAGGCGTGGCGCCGTTTGCAGGTTTGTCTGCAGCGGGGTTTTCTGCAGGTTTTTGCACCGTGTTTGTACACCGGGTCACGGGTGCATCGCAACCGTCATTTTGTACCAAATGGTTCACATTGAGCAAAACGCCTGACTGGCTGTTGTGGCGCTTGCGAGTTTCAGTTTGCGGCTTCCCGCGCGTTGCCAACTGCTTGCCACAAGCCGCTGGCGCCGCTTGAACCGCTTGAGCCGCTTGAGCCTGCCGCTAGCGGATCAAGGCGCCTCAACCCTTTGCCGTCTTCGCCCGCCCCCGCCTGCGCGAGCCGCTTCCATTAGAAGCAGGCATCGCCGTCATGCGCTGCTGCGCGACGCCGCGCACCGCTTCGATAAACGCCTGCCCGACCGGCGACGGCTGTGTATCCGAACGCCGGATCAAACCCACCGGTTCATCCGTGCCGGCGAACGGTAACGGCAACCGCACCAGCATGCCTCGCGCCAGCTCGTACTCGACCGCGCTCTGCGGCACGAACCACACCGCGCCGTTTTCCAACGTCAACGCACGCCCCGTGGAAACCGACAACACCTCGACGAACGCCGACAACGGCGGTACGCCCCACGCGCTCAACAAACTCTCCGCCGACTGCCGGATCAGCGTACCGAACGGCGGCAGCACCACAAGAAAATCTTCCAGAGCGCTGGCGGGCAAACCCGGTCCGAGCGCCAGCGAATGCCCGGCACGCACGACCGCAATCAACGGTTCGCTGAACAGTTGCTCGAAACTGAGCCCCACCATCCGCTCGGGATCGGCCAGCCGCCCGATCGCGAATTCGATCGTCCCCGCTTTCAGCCGCTCGAGCAATTCCGGATTCGCCCCGGTCGCGAGACGCACGATCACGCGCGGCCACAGCGCCGAAATCCGCTCCAGCACCGGCGGCATCAACGCGGCGGCGACGGTCGGCAGAATGCCGATTTCCAGCGTCGCCGCGACCGCGCCTTCGGCGCGCGCGAGCAGATCGACGCCCTGACGCAATGCGCTCACGCAGGCGTTCGCGTGCGGCATGAAGAGCTGCCCCTCGCGGGTCGGCACGGCGCCGTGACGGCCACGCTCGAACAGCTTCACGCCGAGAATCGCTTCGAGTTCGGCGACCGTCTTCGATACCGCGGGCTGAGTGATGGACAAACTATCGGCCGCCCGCTGGACGCTGCCGAACTGCGCGACGGCCAGAAAGCACTGGAGATGACGGAATTTGACGCGGCTATCCGCGAGGCTGCGTTGCATAACCTCAGGTTATACGAAAAGTGCGAAAACGTCATTTTTCATAACCGCTTGCGACGGCTAAAGTCTCCCCCACAACGCCATTCCCACATTGCCCCGAAGGAGACACCGATGGACGAGTCCTTTCTCAGCGCGCGCGACTTCGCGTCCCACCCCGACTACCTCTCTCCCGGCTACGGCTCGTCGGTCAAACGCGGTCCCACGCTGCCGCTGATTCCGCTGAAGGAAAAGCTGCGCGACCAGCGCGTTCCGGTCTACGGCACGGCTGACCTCGGAGCGCTCGACCACGACCTGACGCGCAACGCCGTGCGCAATGGCGAACCGCTCGGCGAACGCATCATCGTGACGGGCCGCGTGCTCGACGAGGGCGGGCGCCCGGTGCGCAATACGCTGGTGGAAATCTGGCAGGCGAATGCCGCCGGCCGCTACGTGCACAAGGCGGATCAGCACGACGCGCCGCTCGACCCAAACTTCCTCGGCGCGGGCCGCTGCATCACCGACAACGACGGCCGCTACCGTTTTCTGACGATCAAGCCGGGCGCGTATCCGTGGGGCAATCATCCGAACGCATGGCGGCCTAACCATATTCATTTCTCGCTGTTCGGCGATCACTTCGGCTCGCGTCTCGTCACGCAGATGTATTTCCCAGGCGACCCGCTGCTCGCGTTCGACCCGATTTTCCAGGGCACGCCGGAGCACGCGCGCGACCGTCTGATCGCGAACTTCTCGTTCGACACCACGCAGGAAGCCTATGCGCTCGGTTACGACTTCGACATCGTGCTGCGCGGCCGCAACGAAACGCCGATGGAGCGCTAAACCATGACCACGCTCAAGCAAACACCTTCGCAAACGGTCGGACCTTATTTCGCGTACGGTCTGTGCCCGCAGCAGTACGACTTCGACTTCAGAAGTCTTTTCACGCCCGTGCTAGCCGACCGCGAGGCCGCGGGCGAGCACATCACGATCGTCGGCCAGGTGTTCGACGGCGACGGCACGGTGATCGGCGATGCGATGCTGGAAGTGTCGCAGGTCGATGCGGACGGACGCTTTCCCGAATCGCGCGAGGACATCGTGAAGACGGGTTTTCGCGGCTTTGCGCGGGTCGGCACCGGCACCGACCCGCACAAGCGTTTTATCGTGGAGACCATCAAACCAGGGCGTGTGAGCCAGGACGAAGCGCCGCACCTGAACGTGATCCTGACGATGCGCGGCATGCTGTTGCACACCTTCACACGGATCTATTTCGAGGACGAAACCGGCGCGAACAGCCGCGACGCCGTGCTGGCGGCGGTTCCGGCGGAACGGCGCGACACGCTGATCGCGCGTCGCGAGCCGGATACGGCGAATGTGTACCGCTTCGATATCCACATGCAGGGCGATCGGGAAACGGTGTTTTTCGACCTTTAATAAAGATTTCCTACACTTTCATCCAGCTTTCAAATACACTGCGCTTGATCCGGTTTGCGACTGGATCGCGAAACTCCGAGTAGTTAAGCCCGCCCCGCGCGGGCTTTTTTTTGTCCGCGTCGGCGCAGCGTTCTCCAGTTTCTCCGTGTTCCCCGCGCGCGCCTGATCGCTGAAAACGTTTACCGCAACGAACATCGCAGCCAGCGGCTGATGCGCGCCACGTCGGCGATGTGATCGTGCGGGCCGGGCGCACCGAGCACCACGATGTCCACCGGACGTCCGTGCACCATCATGCGCACCACCACACAGTGCCCAGCCTCGTTGATGAAGCCCGTTTTCTGCAGCACGATCGAACGGTCGCCGCCTCGCACGAGCGCATTCGAATTCACGTAACTCAGTTGCGCGTGGCGGCCGCCTGGGCGAACCACCTGCGCGCGATCGGTCGAATAAGCGCGAATCAACGGATAGCGACTGGCCGCCGCGACCAGCCGCGACAGATCGCGTGCCGTCGACACATTGGCCGGCGACAGTCCCGTCCCGTTGACGAACGACGTATTCCGCATTCCGAGCACGCGCGCCTTCGCGTTCATCGCCGCGACGAAGCTTGGTCGGCCGCCCGCGTAATCGCGACTCAGCGCGGCAGCGGCACGATTCTCGGATGACATCAACGCGATATGCAGCATGTCGTGGCGCGACAGTCTCGAACCGACGCTCAAGCGCGAACCGGTGAACTTGTCGTAATCCCGATCCTGATCCGTGACGTCGAGCGGGGCGTTCAGCGCGTGTTGCGTATCGAGCGACACGACTGCCGTCATCAGTTTGGATACCGAAGCGATCGGCATGATCCGCTCAGCCTGCTTTTCGGCGAGCACGGTCTGCGTTCGTTCGTCCACCACGTAGACGGCTTTGGCGCGGAGCAACGCTCGCGACTTCGGCGTATAGCCGCAGCGCGCCAGTAAACGAAGTGGTGCGTGTGCAGGCGAGTGTGCATTCGCTCGCGCTGCCGTCACGGTTCGCGCGTGGCGCTGCGCGGCCGCATTCGCGGGCCGCCGGCCGGCGCGCGGTTCGCGCGCATTACGCGCCATCTGCCGGCGATGTTTCGTCTTGAGTTGACTCACATGCATGGGCCGCTCGAAGCTCGTCTGCAGCTTGCGCTTATGCGCGACACGGCGCCTCGCCTTGCCTGTCGTGGTCTTTTTCGCGTGTCCGGAAGAATGCGCTTTCGCTTTCGATGTGCGCTTCGCTGCCGGCGCAACGTGCCGGCTCACGCGAACGAACCGTGCCGACGACTGCCGCGCAGACGCGGGCTCATGCACCGCTCCGAACGACCCGCCGACGTTCAGCCACAGCAGACCGAACACCGCGATGCAGCGGAGCCACACGGGAAAACGACTAGCGGGAAATACGGACAAAAGACGACGACAGCAGTACGACATTCAGCTTCCAGTGAGTTCCGTTCGATCTCGTCAGCAACGGAAATGATCGATGCTCTGCCCGGCCCAGATGGCCCGCGCGAGCCAATCGGGTTTGTCGCCGTAACCGTCCCACGTATTGCCGAATGCATCGCGGTAGCGCACCTCGCGAACCGCATTCGCGTCGGCTTCGATCGATTCGGCGAGCGCTTCAAGCGTGATGCCGTACTCGTCCATGCGCCGGCGAATCCAGACGATCAAACGCTCGCGCGTATTGCCGTCGAGGTCGAGCAGCATTTGTCCTTCTCGCTCTTTCATCACTATCGGTGTCGAGGCTGGTATTGCCCGAATTGGATAATCAAAAGGCTTCGCTAAACAACACGAAGCCTGGGTGTGATTCAAATGGCCATGCGCAATTCGAAATCACGACTATGGAGAAGAATTCTAGCATCCAAGTTCTTCGGTCTGCAGCAGTGAACGAACGACAGGCGATGTCCGCACGCCATTCATTTTTATTCGCTCGAATGGAAGCCTGCGCGCCCGCTTACAATAAGCGCCAACAGGAAATCGCTCTGAGTCCGACCATTGGGCGAAGTTCCGCCGACGCATGAAACACGCACACCTATCCACCCACTGGAGAAAAAACCATGCAAGCGTCAACAGCCATCGTCACCATTCTCGCCGCGCTGCTGCTCGGCGCAATGAGTCCCGGGCCGAGCTTCGTGATCGTCGCACGCAATGCTATTGGACTGTCGCGCATCGACGGGCTTGCTACCGCGCTCGGCATGGGAGTCGGCGGCGTGTTCTTTAGCGGCATCGCCTTGCTTGGGCTGTACACGCTGCTTGCTACCGTCGAATGGCTTTACGTCGGTTTGAAAATAGCGGGCGGCCTCTATCTGGTTTACCTCGCATCGAAAATCTGGCGCGGCGCGGCTCAACCGCTCGCGTTCGACGCCGCGCAAAGCGCCACAACCCGTCCGGGCAAATCGTTCTGGGTCGGTTTGAGCACGCAACTCAGCAATCCGAAAACCGCCGTCTATTACGGCAGTATCTTCGCCGCGCTGCTGCCGCAGCATCCGCCGCTGTGGTCCTATTTCGCGTTGCCGCCCGCGATCTTCACGATCGAAGCCGGCTGGTACACCGTCGTCGCGCTGTGCTTTTCGAGCAAGCGTCCACGCGAAATCTATCTGCAGTGGAAAGCGTGGATCGATCGCGTGGCTGCGACCGCCGTTGCCGCGCTCGGTCTTCGGCTGATTCTCACGGCCCACAAAGTGGGCATCTAAGCGCAGACAAATCACGAGGGCCGCATCGCTGCGGCCCAACCAGCGTGCTCTACAGTGCAATTCAACGCGCCGTCCGCCGGGCGCGCCTCAAAACAGTTACAAGTTAGGTGTTGACGCCAGCACACCCTGGCGGTTACTGTTGCGCCCGAAGTTCAAGAAGTTCGATTGCTGTTCATCAATGTCTCGCTCCCTCAGCGGTATTCGTTGTCCTCTCCCTCCTTGATGCTTCGCCCGCTCTTCAACTGAGCATTTCATTTTTCTATTTCTACTCAAGGATTCCTCATGGATACCGGTACCGTTAAGTGGTTCAACGACAGCAAGGGCTTTGGCTTCATCACCCCGGACAAGGGCGGCGACGACCTGTTCGCGCACTTCTCCGAAATCAGCGGCAATGGCTTCAAGACGCTGGCTGAGAATCAGAAGGTGAGCTTCGAAACGAAGCAAGGCCCGAAGGGTCTGCAAGCGGCAAACATCACGCCGCTGTAAGTTTGAAGGGCCTGGTGTCCGGCAACGGACATCGGGCTGCAGCGACATCCTCGCGGAGCCTGGTCTCCCACAGTTGGCGCGCCCGCTTTAGAGCTGCACGATAAGTTCAGCAGTTCGCCAAAGCGCCAAACGCCTCGTTGCACCTCATTCTCCCCTCCGGCTTCAACGCCCATTTTTCGTTTTCCGACTGCGTCAGAATTCGGCTCGCAATGGCTTGAATCAGCTCGTCCGCGCGACACGCATTGGCGTTCGCATGGCCGGCGCGCACTCGAACAATCATTAAAAATAAAATGCAAACCAAACATTTACATCATTACAACGGCTATGCCATCCAGCCTTCGGCGCATCGTTTGCCCGACGGTACGTTCTCATCCAACCTGTTGCTCGAACGCGCGAACAGCGCGCGCGCAGAGGGACGCTATCAGTTCTATTCGCTCGACTACTTCCCGAACGAAGAACAGGCTCTGCGTCACTCGGCACATTGGGCACATGAATGGGTCGATACGCGTGGTTGAGTCTGCGCTAAAGTCCGCGCTCAGGTACGCATTGAGCGCGCGACGGCCCGCACAACGAGCGTGCGCTATTCGCCACTTTCGGCCTTGATCCGCGCGCGCAATTCGAACTTCTGGATTTTCCCCGTCGACGTCTTCGGTAATTCGCCGAAGCGCACCGCCTTCGGCAACTTGTAGCCTGCGAGAAACAGCCGGCAGTGCGCGATGATTTCTTCTTCGCTCACCAAGACGCCTTCCTTGAGTTCGACGAACGCACACGGTACTTCGCCCCATTTCGGATCGGCCATGGCAACCACGGCCGCCACCGAAACGGCGGGATGCCGGTACAGCGTGTCTTCGACTTCGATACTCGAAATGTTCTCGCCGCCCGAGATGATGATGTCCTTGCTGCGATCGCGAATGCGAATGTAGCCGTCGGGCATCCGTACACCGAGATCGCCAGTGTGGAACCAGCCGCCGCGGAACGACGCTTCTGTCGCGCGCTCGTTCTTCAGATAGCCCTTCATGCAGATGTTGCCGCGAAACATGATTTCGCCGAGCGTCTCGCCGTCGTCGGGTACGGGAGCGAGGGTGTCCGGATCGAGCACGGTGACCGCGGCCTGCAGGTGGTAGCGCACGCCCTGGCGTGCGTTCAGTTCGGCGCGCGCGGCGTCGTCGAGTGCTTCCCATGATTCCTGTTTTGCGCACACCGCCGCGGGTCCATAGGTTTCGGTCAAGCCGTACACGTGCGTCAGATCGAAACCGATCTCCTTCATCTTCGCGATCACGGCGGGCGGCGGCGCGGCGCCTGCGACCATCGTCGACACGCGATGCGTAATACCCTCGCGCCATTCGGCCGGCGCGTTGGCGAGCGCGCTCTGCACGATCGGCGCGCCGCAATAATGCGTGATGTTCTCGCGGCGAATCAGATCGAACACCGTCTTCGCGTCGAACTTGCGCAGACAGACATTCACGCCCGCGCGCGCGGCGACCGTCCATGGGAAACACCAGCCGTTGCAATGGAACAGCGGCAAAGTCCACAGGTAGACCGCGTGCTTCGGCATATCCCATTCGAGGATATTGCTCAGCGCATTCAGATACGCGCCACGATGGTGATAGACCACGCCCTTCGGATCGCCAGTCGTGCCGGACGTGTAGTTCAGCGCGATCGCATCCCATTCGTCGGCGGGCATCGTCCACGCGAACGCGGGATCGCCCGTTTGCAGAAACGCCTCGTAGTCCGTCGCGCGAATGAACTTCGCCGGGTCCGCCGGCATCGCGTCGGCCACGCTGATCACGCGCAGGTCGGGAAACTCCAGCGCGGCACGGTGCGCAAGCTCGCCGTATTCCGTATCGACGATCAACGCCTTCGCCTCGCCATGACGCAGCATGAACAGCAGCGACGACACGTCGAGCCGCGTATTCAACGTGTTGAGAACGGCGCCGGCCATCGGCACGCCGAAGTGTGCTTCCACCATCGGAGGAATATTGGGCAGCAACGCGGCCACCGTGTCGCCCCGCTCGACACCAGCCTGCCTTAACGCGCTGGCCAGACGCCGCGCGCGCTCATACGTCTCGCGCCAGTTGCGGCGAATCTCCCCGTGGACGACCGCTGGCCGCTCACCGTAGACTTCCGCTGCACGCACGATGAAATCGATCGGCGTCAGCGGGACATAGTTGGCCTCACGCCGCTCGAGGCCTTCTTCGAACATGTGCTTCATCGCATCGTCTCCTGAGGCGCCGGGCGCCCCGTCGATTATTCTGATTGGTGAGCAAGCCTAGCAACGCCCATGGTGAACTGTCTGTCATTCAAATGACAGAGTGGTTCGCCCTGAGGTTTGATTCTCTATCCGCGACACCCAACGCCACTCATGAACGACGCCACGCTCCCGGTTCCCGCAGATGCCCGCTCGCCACGCGCCGAACGGATTCCCCGGGACGCATTGCCCGCGCTGTTCGACACCTGCGCCTGGTTTCGCGCGCTCGCTGCCGGCCATCAGGCGCTGGTGCTCGCGAACTCGCACGCCGAGCGGCTGGAGGGCGGCGCATGGGTCGCGCGCCGCCAGGAGCCGTCGCATTACTGGATCGGCGTGCATTCCGGGCTGATCAAGCTCGCCATCTATAACGCGTCCGGGCGCAGTTGCACGCTGTCGGGCGTGCCGCCCGGCGGCTGGTTCGGCGAAGGTAGCGTGATCAAGCGCGAACTGCGCAAGTACGACGTCGCCACGATCCAGCCATCGCTCGTGATGTTCGTGCCGTCGGCCACGTTCCATGCATTGCTGGAGTCGAGCCTGCCGTTCACCGGCTTCGTGATTCGCCAGTTGAATAACCGGATGGGCGAATTCATCGCGTCGATCCAAAACAGCCGCTTGCTGGACGTGGATGCGCGCGTCGCCCAGTCGCTCGCACAATTGTTCAATCCCGATCTTTATCCCGACACTGGCCGCACACTCGCGATTTCGCAGGAAGAAGTCGGCCTGTTGGCCGGCGTTTCGCGACAAAGAATCAATCAGGCGTTGCAAAACCTCGAAAAACTGGGGATCTTGCAGCTCTCCTATAACCAGATCGACGTGCTCGATCTGGATCGTTTGGCCGCGTTCGGGCGGGAACAGATTTGAATTAACACTCGGCGAGGCGACACCCGGCGCCGCACCGCTCGTTGATTTAGCGTCTTCGCTTGACCCACCCTCGTCAAGGCCGCCACACGCGGCCTTTCTGTTGCTCGCTTAAATTTTCAGCAGAAACAAATAAAGAAAGCGCTGAAGCAGCCGTTATGCGATTCATGCAACGCAGATTGCAGCCCATCCCTATTCCGAGCCCAACGTATCGTCGAATCCGATAATGAACCGTCTGACACTGAAACAGAAACTGTGGGTGCCGTTGCTGTTGTGCTGGGTTGCGCTGTTGATCGTAACCGTTGTCAATGCGTTCGACGCACGTAACGCCCAGATGGACGCACGGCGCGCCGACCTCGCCGACGTGACGGACATGGCGCTATCGATCGTCGCGGACTACGCGAAGCAGGCCGAGGCCGGCAAGTTCTCCGTCGATGACGCGAAACAGCAGGCTATCGCCCGCGTCAATGCACAGCGCTACGGTGCCTCCGGCTACGTGACGATCGTGCGCAGCGACTCCGTCATGGTCGATCATCCGATGAGTCCGAAGCTCAATGGCAAGGACATGAGCGGTTTCCGCGATGCCAAGGGCAACGCGCTTTACAGCGACATCGCGCGGGCGGGTGGGTCGGCGTCTGGTGCCGGCTACCTGGGATATTGGTGGCCGAAACCCGGCGAAACCACCCCGAGCGAAAAGATCGGCTACGTGAAGCGCTTTGCTCCGTGGGGCTGGGACTTCATCGCCGGCGCCTACATGGACGACATCCAGGCGCAGTTCTATACGACGCTCGAGCGTTCGGCCGGCATGTTGATCGTGCTCGGCGTGCTGGTGTCGTTCGTCGCATCGCGCGTGGTACGCAGCGTATCGCGCTCGATCGGCGGCGAACCCGTGACGGCTGCGACCATCGCGATGCAGATCGCCCGCGGCGATCTCGCCACGCACATCGATCTGCGCCGCGACGATACGTCGAGCCTGCTGTATTCGCTGCGCGAAATGCGCAATCAGCTCGCCGCCACCATCGGGCGGATCAAGAACTCCGCTGAAACGATCACGGTGGCATCGAAGGAAATCGCGGCGGGCAACCTCGATCTCTCGAGCCGCACCGAGGAACAGGCCGCGTCGCTGCAACAGACCGCCGCCAGCATGGACGAGCTCACCAAGACCGTCACGCAGAATGCCGACAATGCGGCCACCGCCTCGGAACTCGCGGCGGACGCGTCGAACATCGCCGCGCGCGGTGGCCAGGTGGTCAACGACGTGGTCGAGAAAATGGCCGGCATTTCCGATAGTTCGCGCAAGATCGGCGAGATCATCAGCGTGATCGAAGGAATTGCGTTTCAGACCAATATTCTCGCGCTGAACGCCGCGGTCGAAGCCGCACGCGCCGGCGAAGAGGGTCGCGGTTTCGCGGTCGTCGCCGGCGAGGTGCGCAACCTCGCGCAGCGCAGCGCGACGGCGGCCAAGGAGATCAAGGTGCTGATCGACCAGTCGGTCGCGCAGGTCGGCGAAGGTTCGACGCTGGCCGGCCGGGCCGGCAGCACGATCGGCGAAGTGGTCGATGCGGTGCGCCGCGTGACGGCGATCATGAACGAAATTTCGGCGGCGTCGAAGGAGCAGAGTTCGGGCATCGGCGAGGTGAATCTCGCGATCCGCCAGATGGACGACGTCACGCAACGCAATGCGGCGCTCGTCGAGCAGGCAGCCGCCGCGGCCGGCTCGCTCGATGAACAGACCGAGCGCCTACGGCATGCGGTGGCGGTGTTCAAGGTCGAACAGCCGGCATAGCGCCGTCTGAAGGACGAATGCCTAAGCGCGTGGGTCGCGTCGATCGCGATCTACGCGGTTCCGATATCGTTCTTGCGCGACAGCGGACGATCGAGCATCGCATCCGTGCCAAACAGCGCAAACGCGATATCCGCCAACACCCCTGATTTTCTCCACCGCAAATAGTAGCGATGCGCGGTCTGATACGGCGCGTAGCGCTCAGGCATCGCGCTCCACGGCGCACGCGTGCGCAACACCCACATCACGCTATTCACCACGCGACGAATATCGATGCTCGGACGCCCTCGGCGCGGGCCATGGTCCTTCATTTCAGGCAACAACGGCACGATGCGATGCCATTGATCGTCGGTGAGATCGTGAATGACGGGCGATTGAGGCAACGGGTCTGAAGCGGAAGGTTTCATGCAGTGGAAACGCGCACTCGCGGCCCGGCTTGAAGACGTGGCCGCGAAAATAAGTCTGTCGATGGATGGACTTCAGACTAACGCATGCCCGCTTGCGCGACCGTTAATTCTTGTTAGATAAACGTGTGCAATTGTCAGAAACGGCAACGATTTATCGTGCGATAAATGTGCAATTGAAATGCCGCTTTTTGTTCTTCCAGAAATTGCGCGCATAAAAAAAGGTGCCGCGAACGGCACCTTTTTCTACAACAAGGTCAGGCTTCTGCTGAAGCTTAGAAGCGGTGACGCAGACCGACCGTAGCAGCCGTCTGGTTCTTCGACGACGACGGCAGTTGCGAGTTGTCGCCGCTGTAGATCGAAGCAACTGCGTTGCTGTCGCCCATTGCGTGCTGGTACACGGCTTGAGCGTAGACGTCCGTACGACGCGACAGCGAGTAGTCAGCTTGCACGCCGATCTGGTGGTAACGGACCGAATCCGAACCGCCGTTCGTTGCGAAGCCGTAGCCCTTGCCGTCCGTGAACGTGTAAGCAACGCCCAGGCTCATTGCCGGCGTCAGGTTGTACTTGCCGTTGACTTCGTAGTTGTTGGCGCGCAGCGATTGTGCACCACCCAGAACGTTGTCGATGCGCGATTGCGTCCATGCCAGACCGACGGTTGCCGGGCCGAATGCGTACGAGCCTGCTGCGCCGAACTCACGTTGACGGAAGTTGCCGCCCAGACCCAGCAGCGAGCCGTCCGACGCGCCGCCGTTGCTTGCCGTGCCAGCACCGTTCGTTGCGCCCGGGTTGTTTTGCTGTGCGTATGCAGCACCCAGGTGCAGGCCTTGCCACTGGTATGCAGCACCGACGCTGTATTCACGGTTGTTTGCGAATGCGCCAGCCTGGTTCGAGAAGCCGTACGTGCCGCCGAACGTGAAGCCTGCGTAGTTAGCGCTCGAGTACTTGATCGAGTTGTTAACCGCGAAGCCGCCGTTGGTGCTCAGGTTGTCGTTGTTGAACGGGTGAGCGAAGTACGTACCACCCCAGCTGCCCGTCGCGGTCAGCGGTGCCAGGTAGTCTTGTGCCGCGTCGTATTGACGACCCAGCGTGACCGTACCGAATTGCTGGCTCGACAGACCGACGAACGCTTGACGGTTGAACATGCCGTTGTTGTTAGCGAACTTGCCGTTGTTGACGTTGAAGCCGCTTTCCAACGTGAAGATTGCCTTCAGACCGCCGCCCAGATCTTCCGAACCGCGCAGACCGAACATGCTTTGGTTGATACCACCGCTACCTGCCGAGTACTTGGCGTTGTGGTTGACGTTGCTGGTGTACGTCAGGCCTGCGTCGAGCAAACCATACAGGGTCACGCTGCTTTGTGCGTGAGCGACGGATGCGAACGATGCGGCAACCGCAACGACGATGAGACTCTTTTTCATGCGTGGGACTCCTGTTCGATAAATTTACGCGGGGAGCGGGACCTGCCTCGACAGCGCATGCGTTGCATCCGCCACCGCCCTTTTTGCCGATCCGAATTTCGGCCGGCAGCCGGGCACCCTTGAAACGAAGCGTGAGTGTAGGGGGACACCCTAATCGGGAAGCCCGCAATTTACACAACAGGATTTTTCAAAATTCGCAACAATCTGGTCACACAACCTATTAAGTCGTTGTTTCTTAGACAGTTATCGCAACATCACGGAGGCAGGGCATCTGCTCCCGCCATAACTGAATGGCAAGTTCTCAATATTAAAAGTTGTGCGTTTGCAACACCGTTTTAATACGGCTGACGTAATCGGGTCGGACCCAATCGGAAAAATCGTTTGGATATTGCTCGAAAATGAGGCAGCACAAGGTACTGCATTAAGTCGCGCCGTACATTTATTTTAAAAAGACGGGAACTTAATTCGATTAATCTGGTCGCGTCATTTCAATCCATTTTGTCGCCTATCAACAGCAAGAAAATGGCAGGACGGAAAATGATGGGACGCAGTGTGTAGTCGAAGTAGTCGAGCCAGGTTTCGCGGTGATCGAGATGCAGAGGGCGACGCAGGAAAAGGCGGCGTGGCGTTTTGGGTGGGGACGGCAGAACAGCGAGCGAGGCAGCGTGGACAGGGAAGCCTCCAGCACGGGTGTTGCCCGGAGGTGAACTGCGGCGCCGGCCGCCGCGTGACAAGACCCGTGCTGAGAGCGGACGGCAACCATCGAACAGCCTTCCGACTCTATTTAACGACGAACACTGTCCATTTTTTACACGGAGTTTCCCTAGTTCCCGGCAAGCCTTACCTTATGCGCCCGTCCTGCAAGCGCGAGGCAAGCTAGTTGTCATCATTCTCCGGCGGCGACTCAGGGGCGAGCGGATCGGCCTCGGGCGGCTCACCGGGCAATGGACGCGGTTGCTCACCCGGTTCATCGAGCGGTTGATTGGAGGGGTCGGCGAAGGGATCGACGGTGGGATCGGTTTGCATGATGAACGTCCAGTGACGGGAAAAAGCTCCCAATCATGGACGCGCAACAGCTATTCCCGCGGGATCGTGCATCGGGGCGTGGCTTGAGCGAAAGGCGCAGCGAATTCGGGAGATCGTGCGCAACGCGCGCCGCCCCCGTCGTTTCTGTAGTTTTTGCCCAACTTCGCAGCGAAACTTTCAATGCCCGCGCCCCACTCGATCCGTCGCAACAGCGCTCGCGATCGACCGAACGTCGCTCAACTCAATCGAACGAGCTCGGGACATCGTCCACGGAGCCCGTCAGGAAGGCCTCCAGTCCGAAAAGCCAGGCGAAGCAGAACGTGATACGGGTCAACGCGGGCACCCGTTTGCGCGGCATGACTTCGATGCCGTCAAGCGGCGAAGGCAGCAGCGGTTGGGCAGAGACGTAGTCGGTAGCGGTGTGGTCGGGTCGCATGATAGTTCTCGTTATTGATACGGTTTGACGCCGACATTCAGCAATGCACGTGCCACTCGCGGAGAAGAAGCCCAGATTTTGCGGAACAGGATGTAGTCACGCGCGACAACAAATTGCGCAACCTGGCGCACGCCTTCCAGCTACGTTGAAGCAAACCAGAAGAGGCCATAGAAAGCGCGGAATAAAATCTGTTTGAATCCACGCGACCGATTTAATCGCACCTGAAACGCGACATATTGCCGCGCGCGATTATCGATTCCACGCCCGCAATAAAAAAGGGTTCCGATATGTCGGAACCCTTTTCACATCCATGGTGGGCCGGGTGGGATTCGAACCCACGATGTCCTTTCGGAGGCGGATTATGAGTCCGCTGCTTTGTAGCCTTGACCCCTTATCCCATATAGGCACGCCGCCCTAACCCATTGAATTCACGAGAATTATATAATCACTGCTTGTCATTGGTTGCCGTTGCTTGTCACTCTCCCGTAGCCTATGCGTAGCCTTTTTGATGGACGCGACCGTAGCCTAGACCTAGAATTAGGCTACACCACCACGGAGGCTACAACCCATGTTTGACTACCCGAAGAAGGCAAAAATAACACAGGCGGCAATCGACTCCTGGCCGCTCAGCGACGGCAAACAGATCACCATCGTGGACACCGATATCAATGGGTTCGGTATCCGAATAGGGGCAACCTCGAAAAGCTTTATTGTATATAAGCGGGTTGCCGGGGGCGCGCCGAAACGGGTGACCTTGGGCAAATTTGGGCATATCACGGTTGCCGAGGCTCGCAAGCTGGCGGCGCAAAAATTGTCTGAACTGACCCATGGTGTTGATCCGAACAAGACTAAAAAAGAAAAGAAGCAGGTAGAAAAACAAGAGAAAGCACAAGCTACTACTCATACGACTCAGACCGTGCGTTGGGTTCTCGATACCTACAAAGAAAAACATATCGAAGGAAATAAGAAAGGCCGTCACGGCACTCTTCGCAGCGTCAATTACACATACGATTACTTTGACGAACGAGAACTTACACTACTGGAACAAGATAAAAAGACTAAAGAATGGAAAATTAAGGGCGCTGCTACTCTTTCAAGCTGGCTTGACAGACCCTTTAGAAGTATCACACGCGAAGAAGTATTGAATCGCTTCGAAATGTATGAGCGTGCAAAGCCGACCCGAGTCAAGGGTAATATTCTGGCTCCGATTGTCAGAACTCATCAAGTCTCGTTCAAATTCATGAGTTCGGCTTTTAATTTTGTGATTGCTCGTGAGAATCTTGCAATCACTGAAAACTACTACAACCCTTTTGACATTCTTAAAGCTTACAAAAAATGGAAGCCGACGAATGTACGCACTAACTTTGTCGATGTTCGCAAGAAAGAATTCGGGGATTGGTGGAGCGCGGTTCTTAAATATGCAAAGCATAATCCAGTGATCAGTGACTATATTCTTTTTAGCTTGCTGCAAGTTGGCCGAAGCATTGACATTGCACCACTTAAATTTGAAAACGTTGACTTTGAACTTGGGGAAGTTCGCTACTACTCCACCAAGAACACACTTGATTATATTTTCCCCGTTACGAAGCTTGGCATGGAAATTTTGGAGCGTCGCAAAAAAGAGAAGATAAACGATTATGTGTTTGGCTATCACGACAGCAAGGTCGGCCATGTAACGCAAGATGCGAAAGCCCATTTTGCCAACATAGCTAAAAATTGCGGTAAGCTCATCACTCACCATGATTTGCGCAGAACGTGGGGCACGAGCGCACGGCTTCAGAAGATTGATGAGAGAACAATCAATTTTCTGCTCAAGCACAAGGCAACTGATATTAACAAGCACTACCTTATGCAGCACTACGACGAAATCAAGGAAGCTCTTCAAGCCGTTGAAGATCTCTTTGTGCAAAAAGGTATAGAAGCTATGCAGACGACAGAAACAACAGAAGATAACAAGGAAGCGGCATGAATTCAGACGAGTTGCTTTTCAAACTGGGCAATCTTGACCCCGACACTCCTTTGACTGCAAAAGATTTGATTGCAGTAATTGAAGCTCTGAAGCCCGTAAAAAGTGAGAAGCAAATTCGTGTTATGGACACCGATGCTGTTCTTTCAACTGAGCAAGTTGCAGACTGGATCGGTGAATCTGTTCATACACTCGAAAAGTGGCGAGTAACTGGAGGCGGCCCAAAATTCATTAAGAAGCCGAAAAATATTGGCTACAAGTCAAGCGAAGTGAAAAAGTGGCTCGACAATCTGACTGTTTCAAGCACGGCAGAATTCAGGACGAAGATTCGTAAGCTCGAAGGTTTTATGTTCGCCTCTTCAACCCCTCTAATGATTTACGGAGACTTGCGAGTAGATTTTTTCGAGTCGCTTGCAATGAGCGAGGAGCCGGACGGCTTTCTTCTGGTCTCCAACGAATACTACGATTTGCCGCAAAATAATTTGACAGCATGGATTGCCGATCAACTTCCTTATGTTTCCCTAGCAAAGCTTCTCGCTCAGGTGGAAGAGTTCATTGATCTTGGGGGTGATCTCAATCAGGTATCGGCACGATTGATTGGGGACGAGTTGCAGACCTACACGACTGCACACGTGCTCGCCACCTATGAAGGTAATGACCCTGAGTTTCCTTCTTTCGCGACTGCCCTGCTTGCGCAAGGCATGAAGGTGGACATTGCCAACAAGGAGGGGCAGACAGCGCTTGATATCCACCCTAATGATTTGTTCCGTCAGGCCGTTAACGCATATAACCTGCACGGCAAGCTCCAGGCGTTGCCAGTGAAGGAAACCACTCCTTCCTCAAACAGGGACGGCGGCAAGCTCTAAGGACTGTATGACCCAAGAATATATCCAAGGCATAGACGACACATTTGACCTTCTCACTGCTTGCTACTCGCAGAAGCCATGGGGAACGGAAAAATTCAAAGACTGGTTCAAAACCCGCCACATGCTTCTGAGCGCTCTTCGCTACATGAGGAAGACCGAACGCGAGGAATATTTCTACGAGTGGCTTTATATTGCCGCTGATGCCCTGCCCGAGCCAGAGGCGACCAACGTTTTCAACGCGATTATCCCTGAGCTTGTGCTAGCCGGAAGTGAGTCAGTGATTTCATTCATTGCTCTGCAAACGAAGCGCAAGATCAAAGTGGACAGTGCATACGTTCTCAGAATCTACATGTCACCGTTTGCCGAGAATTCGCTTGAACAGATTGGCAAAGGAAGTGCACCATGGAAGGCTGCGAACCGCAACTTGAAGGATGTGGGGGTTGATTTCTCAATCCCTTACGACGACGACACGACTGCCGCCAGCTTTCTCGCTTCCTATGAATTGGAAGACGAAGACGACGAGGAAGAAGAAGCTCTTTATCGCTCACTCGTTGAGTCGTTCGGGCAGTGCGCAGACCTGTCCCCCGGCCTATCTGTAGAGGGCGCCAACCCGATCTTCAGGGAGATAGTTCATTCGCTATCCACTGCAAGATGAGCAGCGCGTCGATCTGCGGTTCCCAGTAAAAAACCGCCTCCAATCAGGCTGCGCGATCAACTATCATATGATACGGCTAACATTGGACGGTTAGCCGTTTTTGCTTATAGGCCAAAGCGCCGCCAGATACCAATCGGCCCTGATAACTAGAGACCTGAGAACACGAAGCGGAACAACATGAACATTGCACAGATCGAAGAAAACGTTCGTCAGGTTTTGCTGAATTCTTCCCAAGAAGACTTCATTTTTGATCTTTTGCTTGCCTATAACAAACCAAAGGCTTCGATTACACGACTGCAAGCGACGGGCAATGGAACATACAACCTCTCAAAGGTCGAAAATCGTGTTCTCTGGAAAAACAATCTGCTGTTCATTGCCACCACTAAACAAAATCTAGAAGAACAACTACTTGAAGCACGCGACGAGCCGGCCGTCGAGCGGAATAAGCCGCGTTTTTTGGTCGCCACTGACTTCAATAAGCTATTTGCTATAGACAGCAAGACGGAAGAAGAGCTCAACATTGCTTTCGTAGAACTTCAAAAGCACTTCGCATTTTTCCTTCCGTGGGCAGGTTTCGAAAAGAAGGCGCAGCACGTCGCTGACAATCCAGCCGATGTCAAAGCCGCTGAGAAAATGGCGAAGCTTTTCGACATACTCAAGGTTGACAACCCGGCAAGCGACCCGGCTTCCACCCACGGCCTGAATGTGTTTTTGTCACGACTCCTTTTCTGTTTCTTTGCAGAAGATACGGAGATATTTCCGAAGGATCTCTTTAGTGCAAGCGTCCAGGCTCACACATCTGAGGACGGGGACGACCTAGCCGAATACTTGCAAACCTTGTTCAAGGTATTGAACACTGCTGATCGCAGCAGGGGCCCCGCTTATCTAAGAGAATTTCCGTATGTGAACGGCGGATTGTTTGCAGACGAACACCCCATCCCAAAATTTTCTAGACGTTCACGCAACATATTAATTGAGTGCGGATCGGAGCTTAACTGGTCGGAGATCAATCCCGATATCTTCGGGTCCATGATTCAGGCAGTAGTTGATGTCGATCAACGCGGCAGCATGGGCATGCATTACACCTCAGTCACCAACATCATGAAAGTGATTGAGCCGTTGTTTTTGATCGACCTCTATGAAGAATTTGAGCGCAGTAAAAACAGCACAAAGCGTCTTAACGAATTGCTGATTCGTCTCGCCAAGATACGCATCTTCGACCCCGCATGCGGCTCGGGAAATTTCCTTATTATCGCTTACAAGGAACTTCGTCGACTCGAAATGGAGATTTTCAAACAGCTTGACGAGCTAAACAAGCAAAGTGGGCTCGCCCTCTCCGGCGTTCGTTTGTCGCAGTTTTATGGCATAGAACTGGACGATTTCGCCCACGAAGTTGCTTTGCTATCTCTGTGGCTCGCTGAGCACCAAATGAATCTTGTATCTCTCAAGCGTTTCGGCCGTACCCACCCTACCCTCCCGTTGCAGCCAAGCGGCAATGTCGTATGCGGCGATGCTACCGTGCTCAACTGGAAAACCGTCTGTGCTACCGACGACGAAACAGAGACATACATCCTCGGCAATCCGCCCTATCTTGGTTCTAAGAAACAAAGTGCCGAACAGAAACGCGCCATCGCCTCTATATTTGCCCACAGCCGCGACTACAAGAATCTGGATTTTATAGCATGCTGGTTTTATCTAGCAGCGCAATATGTAGCCGGTAGCAAAGCCAAAGCAGGCTTTGTCACCACCAACTCGGTTGTTCAAGGCGACCAGGTGTCGCTTCTCTGGCCGCATATCTTTGCGCTAGGCATTGAGATCGATTTCGCACACCAAAGCTTCAAGTGGGGAAACAATGCCAAAAATACGGCAGGCGTCAGTTGCGCCATCGTTGGTCTAAGAGACCAGTCCAAGCAGCCAAAGTGGATCTACCTCCAAGACCGGCGACTGCCAGCGAAAAATATCGGACCGTATCTAACGGATGCCTCCAACGCGATAATCGCGAAGTGCAACCGTGTCCTGTCTGACATACCTGAAATGGTCTATGGCAACATGCCGCTAGACAAAGGCTATCTGAAGCTTGAAAGAGACGAAAAAGATGCTTTGTTGAAAGACTACCCTTCGGCCCAAAAATTTATACGCAAACTTACTGGCGGAAACGAATTTCTCTATAACATGGAGAAGTGGTGTCTATGGATTGAGGACGACCAACTCAAAGATGCTCTGAACATTCCCCCTATCGCAGAGCGAGTCGCACTGGTCAGGCAATTCCGCCTCGAAGGTGGGGACGTCGCTAGGACGCTGGTTAATCGCTCGCACCAATTTCGCTATCGGCATACAGCCAAATCCTCATTCATGTTAGTGCCGTGCACGTCATCGGAGCGCCGTGACTATCTACAGGTCGGGTTTTACGACTCCACTCATATTGCGATACATTCTGCGCAGGTAATCTACGACAGCGATCCTTACATTTTTGGCGTAGTTTCCTCGCGGTTGCACATGCTATGGACGAAGGCAACTTGCGGCACATTGGATTCCCGAATCCGGTATTCGAACGTTATTGCATACAACAATTTTCCCTTCCCCGAGATCCCCGACGCGGTTCGGGAGAAAATAAGAAAATGCGTATTTAAGATATTAGCTATACGCGAAAACTATCCAGAGATGGTGATCGCTAACCTCTACGATCCCACACTTATGCCCGTGCCTCTTTTACAGGCCCACCGCGAAATGGATGAACTCGTGGAAGGATGCTATCAGAACAAACCGTTCCAAAACGACGAAGAGCGACTGAAAGCCCTCTTTAAATTGTATGAGCATATGACGGAGAACGAAGTTGCCCAATATCGTTGAAGTAGCCTACGAGCAGACAGGACAAAGCACCAATATCAACGATATGGGCATGCGTGATATGCAGGCCCGTGCTTACGAGGCGAGACATAATCAATATCTCTTGCTGAAGGCACCGCCCGCTTCGGGCAAGAGCCGCGCGCTTATGTTCCTCGCGCTGGACAAGCTGCGCAATCAAGGCGTCAAGAAGGCGATTATTGCGGTTCCAGAGCGCTCCATTGGCGCCTCGTTCGATTCAACGCCACTCTCCAAATACGGCTTCTTTGAAGACTGGATCGTCAACCCCAAGAGCAACCTCTGCACACCTGGGGGCGACGGCAGCAAGGTGAAATACTTTGTTGACTTCATGGCCGGAGCAGACCAGATATTGGTTTGCACCCATGCCACTTTGCGGTTTGCGTGCGAGGCAATGGAAGACGACGTATTCAACGACTGCTTGCTCGCTATTGATGAATTTCATCACGTTTCGGCTGACGCGGACAACCGCCTAGGATTCCTGCTGCGCGGCGTAATGCAGAACTCGACTGCACATGTCATTGCAATGACCGGGTCTTACTTTCGAGGCGACAGCATTCCCGTGCTGTTGCCGGAGGACGAAGCACGATTTACCAAAGTAACTTACAACTACTATGAGCAACTCAACGGATACACCTACCTGAAATCTTTGGGAATTGGATACCACTTCTACAAGCGGCAATATCTGACAGCGATACCGGAAATCCTAGACACTGACAAAAAAACTATTCTTCATATTCCGAGCGTGCGCTCCGGTGAATCAACCCAAGATAAGTATCGGGAAGTTGACGAAATCATTGGCAAAATCGGGCATGTTGAATTTCAAGATCAGAACACCGGGCTACTTCACGTCAAGCGAAGTTCAGACGGCAAGATTATCAAAGTTGCTGATCTCGTGTTTGACGAGCCAAAAGCGCGTGACCGTATCGTCGCATTCCTGCGCAGTGTGAAATCTCCCGATGACTTGGACCTGGTAATTGCGCTTGGCATGGCAAAGGAAGGTTTCGATTGGTCGTTTTGTGAACACGCATTGACCGTTGGCTATCGTGGCTCGCTGACTGAGATCATTCAAATCATCGGCCGCTGCACGCGCGATAGCAGCAACAAAACGCATGCTCAGTTCACGAACTTGATTGCAGAGCCGGACGCAACCGACGATCTGGTTAAGCTCTCTGTGAACAACATGCTGAAGGCGATCACCTGCTCCCTTCTCATGGAGCAGGTTCTTGCACCCAATTTCAAATTCAAGGCGAAGCTATCTGACGACGATAAAGCTGGCCCCGGAGAAGTGAAAATTGGAGGATTCAAGGAGCCAAAAACGAAGCGTGTCAAAGACATTCTTGAGTCCGATCTGAACGACTTGAAAGCTCAGATTCTCCAAGACGACACTATGATAAAGGCGATACCTGGAACGGTAGACGCGGAAGTCATCAATAAGGTTCTCATTCCCAAAATCATCAAGCTGCGTTACCCGGACCTGTCGGACGAGGACGTAGAGTCCGTGCGTCAGCATATCGTTGCCGACTCCGTTATTAAGGGCGGAGAGTTCAAGGAAGACGGGGACCGACGCTTCATTAAGATGGCAGGTAAGTTTGTCAATATTGACGATCTTCACATAGACTTGATTGACCAAGTGAACCCGTTCCAGGCCGCCTACGAAATCCTATCTAAGTCGGTTACTGCGAGCGTGCTCAAGGTCATACAAGAGACTATCGAGGCCACTCGCATTGTCATGACCCCCGATGAGGCCGTGTTGCTTTGGCCGAAGATTAAGGAGTTCAACCGGATCAACGGGAGAGCACCGAATCAGCAATCGTCCGATCCGCTGGAGGCTCGTATGGGAGACGCCCTTATCTATATCAAGAACATGCGACGCAAGGAAGGCGTATGAAGCTTGAGGACCTTCTGAGGATAGTCAGCGAGGACGATGACGGCCTTCTGGATGTGAAGCCGGCCAGCACCGGCGTTTTTTCGGCTGACGAACGGCTCGTCAATCTATTCAAGGAAATTGAGACTTTCTATCTGGAGAACGGCCGAGAGCCGGGAGGCGACACAGGCAACGTTCCCGAATTCAAGCTTTTTAGTCGTCTGTCGGGATTTCGGGAAAGCGCTGAAAAGTCGGAGTTGCTTCGTCCGTTTGATGAATACGGCTTGCTAGGTAAGCCCGTCGAAACAATACAGGACATTTTCACTGACGACAGCATGGGCCTCTTAGACACGGGACCAGACGATATCTTTACGTTCAGGCATGTGCCCAAGGACGTCGATCTACCTGACAGGATTGCGAAGCGCAAGCCATGTCCCGACTTCAAAGAATTTGAGCCGTTGTTTGCACAATGTCATGCCGAACTGAAAGACGGGACGAGAGAAGCTAGGGCGTTCACAGGCGAGCAGCAGATACGCGAGGGTCATTTCTTCATTGTTCACGGGGTCATGGTCTACGTCGCACATGTGGGGGAGCCGGAGCGCATAGCGAAGAACGGAAAACTGAACGCTCGCCTTCGCTGCATATATGAGAACGGCACGGAGTCAGATATCCTGCTTCGCTCTCTCGCACGCGAGCTATACAGAGATGAAGCTGGCCGCCGTATCCTGGATAGCAGAGACAAGGCACTCGAAGAGTTGGAAGGGATACAAGCGGAAGACAAGGAAGCAGGCCATATTTATGTTCTATCGTCACGAAGCACCCTTCCCGCCGTCACTGCTATCCCCAACCTTTTCAAGATCGGATTCACCAAAGGATCTGTTCAGGACCGCATAAAGAACGCAGAGCACGAGCCGACTTATCTTATGGCCCCGGTGAAGGTCGAGGCAGCATATCGTGCTTACAATATGAACGTCCACAAGTTCGAGACCCTGTTGCATACCTTCTTCGGCGAAAACTGTCTTGATATCACAGTCACCGACGACGCAGGCAAGAAGGCGGTTCCGCGAGAATGGTTCGTGGCACCGCTCCATATCATTGAAGCCGCTGTGCAGTTGCTTCAAAACGGTGAAATAGTTCATTACCGGTATGACGGTTTGACTGAAGACATCGTGCTTCGCTAACCAAGACACCTGACAAAAATATACTGAGGAAGACCATGGACCAGCAGGGGCTACTTTACGAAGACCGTTTTCTTGAGAGTTGGGCTGGCCCGATCATAACCAACCCGAGCACGGCCATTGTTGAGCTTGTTGCCAATGGATGGGACGCATACGCTACCAAGGTCGAAATCACACTTCCCGATATCGAGAAGAAGAAACAATTCTCTATCGTAGACAACGGCAAAGGCATGACCCTTGCCGAGTTCAGTTATATATGGCGCGCCATGTCGTATGACCGGATTGCAAAGTTCGGCCCGGTAACTGAGCCGCCAAGTGATGTTTCAGGTCTTCCTCGTGCCGTTTTCGGTAAAAACGGTAAGGGAAGATTCGCCAGCTTTTGCTTCTCCACGGCCTATACAGTCACCTCATGCAAGAACGGCGAGCGCTTCACTGTCAAGGTTTCCCGCACTCCGAGCAACCCGCTTGTTTTCGAAGAGATTGAGCATGTATCGGAAGGCGTGGAAGGTCATGGCACAGAGATCAAAGGCAACGGTGAAATTCCGTATATTCCTTTGACGACTGAACAAGCTCGCCAGCTTCTGGGTAGTCGATTTCTGGCTAACCCCGCCTTCGAAGTCCTTGTCGACCAGAAGCGCATCACGTTCAACGATATACCTTCCTCATGCCTCTCAGTTGTGAAGGTCCCTATTGAGGGTGTCGGAGAGGCGACGATCTATCACATCGACACGCTGAAAGCGGATAAATCGACCAAACAACACGGTATAGCCTGGTGGGTTCTAAACCGTGCTGTCGGTGATTGTGCATGGCGAAGCACTGACTACTCTCGCATTCTTGACGGAAGATCTTCTGAAGCGAAGCGCTATACCTTCATTGTCCAGGCTGACTTTTTGAAGAGCGCAGACGCCGTCAAAGAAGACTGGTCCTGGTTCAAAGAAGACAATGCCGCTTGGCTGAAGGTGCGACCTATCATTCAAGACAAGATTCGCGAACTTATCGCCCAGACCACCAGAAACGAACTCAACAGCAAACGACAGAATGTCCTTGACAAGATAAGTCCGTCTGTCAATACGCTGGCACCGTTGAGCAAGGATCGCGTTCACTCATTCGTCAATGAGGTTGTGGAAAAATGTCCGAATTTTGGCGAACAAGAAATACTTCAACTTACGACAATTCTCACGAAGTTAGAAAAATCGAAATCTCGCTTTGGCTTGCTTGACCTACTGCATTCTCAGGGGCCTTCCGATCTCGATGCTCTCCACAATATCTTGACTGAGTGGACCATAGGAATGGCTAAGATTGCCTTGGACGAGATTCAGACCCGCCTAAAAATTATTGCTGAACTCAAAGCGAAGGTGCAGGTAGCGGGCATTGATGAGGTTCACGAACTCCAGCCTCTTTTTGAGAAGGGTCTATGGATGTTCGGCCCTCAGTTTGAGTCAATAGAATTCACGGCCAACCGAGGAATGACAACCGTCATACGCGACCTCTTCGGCGTGAAGGGTGGCAAGGGCACACTTAACAGACCAGACTTTGTTATCTTGCCCGACAGCAGTGTCGGCTTTTATGCATGCTCTTCCTTTGATGAGGAATACAACGAGGACGGAATTGCGCATGTCGTCATTGTTGACTTGAAGACCACGGGGCTGTCGCTTGGATCAAAGGAAAAAGAGCAAGTCTGGAAGTATGTAAAAGAGCTTAAGAAAAAAGGCATTATTGGTAAAGCCACGAAGGTAGACGGCTTCGTGCTTGGCGACCAGATCGAACAAGGGGAAGGAGGCACCCGCACTGAGGACGACGATCAAGTGAAAATCAGGCCTCTTCGCTACGACACGATTTTGATTCGCGCCGAAAAGCGAATGCTCAATCTCCACCAGAAAGTCAAAGACGCACCGTTTTTGACCGACCAGCAAGATATGCTTTCGAAGTTTATCAATCCTATTGTCGCGAACCAGCCTTCGTTACTCGAAGAAGAGTAAGGACCATACACAAGCCTTCGCACTAACAACAACTCGCACCGCTCGGAAAACAAGACAATGGCGCGCATCGAAAATCACCAGCACACTATCAACACAGCCTTCAAGGAGTGTTACTACATTATTCCAGACTACCAGCGAGAGTATGTTTGGACTGACAAGGAAGTTCAGCAACTACTTGACGACATCAACGAGCAAATCGATGCCGGTTCTTCGCGTCCCTACTTCATAGGGACGGTGCTTGTCTCGCCAAGTGACGAGCCGGAACATTTCGAAGTAATTGATGGTCAGCAACGTTTGACGACGTTTTTTCTGTTGCTATGTGCCCTTAAGAACCTGTTCGGACCGGATAGCCAGCACAAGCAACTGATAGCGAACCTAGTCTCGATGAGCTATACCGACGATCAAGGTGAGATTCAAGCCAAATTGAAGCTCGATCCAAGATACGAGAACGCAGGCGACGTCATGCGCAAACTCGTAGAACTCGATGCCGACCCGCAAACGGTGCGCACTGCCATTCAGGCCGCGACCATTCCAAGTTTCGGCTCGCTTGAAAATCTCCTTGGTGCTTACGACACGATCTACAACTATCTGAAAACAAATTTCGAAGACACTGCACAACTCAAGAAGTACTGGGGCTATCTTGCCAACAATGTTGTCTTTATTCAAATTTCGACCGATGTCAGCAGCGCACTAAAGATTTTTGAGACTATCAACGAGCGCGGTGTCGGCCTCAACCCAATGGACTTGTTGAAAAACTTGCTGTTCACACAGGTGAAGCAAGAGCAGTTCACAAGGCTTAAGGACGAATGGAAGAAGATCACCAAGCCTCTAGAGCAGGCGAAAGAAAAGCCTCTTCGGTTCCTTCGCTATTACCTCATGGCGAACTACGTTATCAAGAATGCTCGCAACGATGCTGTCGTGCGGGAAGACGAAATCTATGACTGGTTCGTTGAGAAAGACAATGCGCGGCTATGCGAATACGGGGCGAAACCCTTCGAGTTCGTCCGAAAGGTGATTCTGAACGTCGAGAACTATCTTGCCTTTAGCAGCGGCCAAGGCAATGACCGCAAGGCTAGTGTTCCCATGGACAATCTGAAGCGTCTGACAGGCGGGGCATTCAGCTTGCACTACGTTCTCTTGCTCGCTGCCGCTGGATTGCCAAAGACACTGTTTGATCATTTCGTCGTGCAACTTGAAAGCTTCCTTTTCTATTATATTTTCACCAAAACACCGACGAAAGATTTGGAACGCAGCTTTTCGTTGTGGGCCGATGAGCTTCGAGTCATAAGCCTTGAGCCGGACCTTGCAGCGCAGAAAACGCGGTTGAACTCGTTTGTGGCTGAGCGCTTTGAGACAAACATGGAAAGCAAATCCGCCGAACTGAAGGATGCGCTTAAGCGATTCAACCTCCATTCAATGCAGCAGTATCGGTCACGATACTTGATCGCAAAACTGACGCAGTATGTGGATATGGCATTCAACGGGACGAAGAGCCCCGCAAGCCTTGCCCCCTACATTAACCTCGAAATTGAACATATCTTGCCTCAGACTCCAACACCGGAATTGACCGCATCTTGGGCACTGGCGAATCCAACCCTCAACTACCATTTATACAAGGCCAGACTCGGAAACCTCACACTCCTCGAAAAGCCTATCAATGTAGTTGCCGGCAACAATTTTTATGCCGAGAAGAAGGCACTGTATCAAGAAAGCGGAAACTATCTTACCCGCAGTTTGGTGGGGCTTAGCCATGTCGGGCAGAACACCTCGATTACTCGAATCAACCAAGATTTGAAGCCATTTGACGCTTGGGATTCAACCGCTATTGATGGCAGGCAAGACATGCTTATAGGTCTTGCCTCAGACGTTTGGAAAACGACGACCATTGAGGTATGAACGGAGCAATAACCAATATTTAGTTATGCGAATCTTGTCATTTCGCAACCGGAAGGCTTGACCACTCTGTCGTATAGCAAGGCGTTTTCTTGTCTTGTGTCATATGCCATGGTTGCCTGCCTTCCACACTTCCTACTTTCAGGGTTCCTCGCCCAAAACGGTCATTGACCGAGTCCATAGCAAGCATGAGCTTTGAACGCTGGCTTGCATTATTCTCAAAGAGTTCTACTTGCTCCACCCCTTCCGCCAGCAGTGAAGCTTATCTATCTGCTTGTTCTCATGCTCTGACGCCACTCCGGCAAGGAGAAGATTCCCCACGGGAGGGTTTGCCTATCCTGGAGAAATCTATCTTTCAATGATAGTGCTCACTAACATTCATGAATGAAAACAATGCGAATACAGGTTTGCCAAGGTGAGGGTTTTCAGGAGACAGAGGAACCAAACTTCCTCCTCCCTGCCAATGGTTTCATGCATGCTGAGTGTCCGAATTCAATCGTTAAACATGAAAAAATAAAAATATGCAAAGAGACATGATCAAGTTGTTGACGCTGATTGTTGCTAGATATAAAGTACAAACATCAAAAGGCACACAAGAAGGAAGCTTGTTGAGACAGACTCAGTGAGCTTTATAAACCACATTGTAGAACTACTTTTTTCTAAAGAAGGAAGACATGGACATGGCAACGAAGACCCAATCTTTGGCAGACCTCAAAGCAGCAGCGGAAGCAGCAAAGAAGGCATTTGAAGACGCGCTGGAGGCTGGTCGACAAGAGGCTATCAACAACATTCACACGATCATCGCTGAAAATTCGCTTCCCATTTCGGCTCTCGTAAGCAACAAGGCGCAAGCTATCGCTGTTGCTCAAGAGATTACAGCCACCTTCCGCCTCAAGACTTCGGATGTGTTCAAGAGCGACGAGCCTTCAAACGGCGAAGCTCCCGCAGGATCGAACGCTGCCTCTGCCGAGACTGGTAAGAAGCAAGCGGCGCCTTTGCAGAAGGGCGACGTTGCGATCCTTTGGCCCGCCGCTTTGAAGACGGTCCCAGCAGATGTGCAAGGTCTTCTCGATCTCTGGAAGCAGAAGAAGCCGTTCAGCGAGTTCATTGCCTATGAAAAGAAAGAGCAGCGTCTGGGCCTGATTGTTCGCGTGGAAAAGGCATCGGGCCACAAAGCGACCAAGGAACAACTTGCAGACTTGGGCTACACCCGCGAAGAAATCGATGCAAAGGCAAAGCGTATGGAAAAGAATGCAGCAGATCAGAAAGCCAAGAAAGCAGCCTGATTACTCAAGCAGCATGCAGAAGCCCCTCGTTTGAGGGGCTTTTTTTATTCTATTCCAACATTTCCAAGCTCATTTTTCAGATAGTCACCCATCTTGAACTTGCCGCCATTTTGCACAGAATCATTATCATTCTTAAAGCTACTTCTCGCCTTCTCATTGACCTTCTTAATCTGACTACGAACTTGATCTGGCTTGAATCCCGCATCGTCCAGTTTGGCATATGCAGTCTCATAACCTTCCACAGCCTTATCGAACTCAGGACCAGCATAACTACCGCCTGAGACTTCATGTAGGGCTGTTCCAGTGCCAACACCATATTTCTGACTCAACTGACGATGAAAGGCGGCATTGATATGCTCTGAAGGAGGAATGTTTGGCTCCTTAGCCATTCTCTCGTTGACACTGTCGAGGAATTTTTCAGCATGGGGAGAATCGGCACCGCCCAATTTTTCCATGACCTGATTCATGCGAGCCTCAGTCTGAATACCCGTCGAGAACTTGTCGTTTTCCTTGGCATTGGGTCCGAGTTGCTTGAGCGCACCAGCCTTAACAGCCTCCATTTGCCCCTGCATTTTTTCGTCTTTCAGTTCGCGTGGAGTGCCACCTGTAGGAGCATTGGCAAGCATTTTCTTACCATTCATAGTGCCTTCAGCACCTTGACCGGCAATGTTCCCGACCAGAGCCGCAGCACGGAAAGTATGTGAGCTATCCCCGCCCATATCAGCAGCGTCTTGACCCAACTTAGGACCACCATTGCCGATCCAATTTTCGATATGGTCTCCAATATGAGTTGTCATTTCGAACGACTTTTTCAGGAAGGTAAAAATCATTGCCGCATACATGATTGGAGCCATGATCATGCCGCCCAACACCTTCACCAGGAACCCTGAATCAGTTTGGCTCAGCAGGAATGCACCGGCAAAAAGACGGTTTAGAAGGTCTCCCACGACCTGAGTCATGGTGAGAGCAGCGATAAGACCAAACACGAGCAAGACGGGCCTCAGAAGAAGGGAGAGCACCAGCCGGTATCCAGCAGCACCGGACCCCAAAACTTCGTCACCGTTTGCCGTCAAGTGCATGACGCACCATAGAGGCGCCGCAATCACGGCTTCAATCACTAACACTGCCCAACCCACCAAGGCCCCGATAAAAATGAGGAACGGCATGAAGGGCAAAATGTAGGTGATGATAACCCCGGTAATCAGCAGCGGAGCCACAACGAAGCTCATGACAGCCAGCAACGCCGTTCCAATTCCTGGAGCATTGCCTACCGTGGACATGAGACCGATGACCGCCATGAACGAGCCAACACCGGCAGCTAATACATAGTGACCAAGACGAGTCAGGCTCATCATGGGGTTCTCACCGTCTATCGTTTTGTATTGTGTGACGGAGGAAAAGACCCTATTAAAAATCACATTCACGTCACCCTTGAGCACCGTGTCTTTGATTGAAGACCACCAGGACTGGTTTGCTCCACCAGGTTGACTATCAATCCCGAGGGTCAGGGTTTGACTTGCCTTATCCAGTGTCTTTTGCAGGGGAGACATGATGTGTTCCCACTGATCCTGAACGATTCCGGTTGTCATGCCGTTAGGACCTGTAGCCGTAGGAACTGAGGCCACCGACCGGTTAATCATATCCATGTAGAACGACAGCGGCACGAACCACGCACCAGCTACCGCGAATCCGTTTTGTGAGGCATTCTGAGAGATATTGGCGAACAGATCCATGGTTGCCACCTGAGCCTGAGCCACCTGTAGCATGTCGCTTTGATAAGTGTTCGCTATCTTGTCAATCTGAGCCGGATCGATAACGGCACCGGCCGCAACCCGAGCCGCTAGAGGAGTCAGCGAAGCAATCATTTTATTGACCTCAGCAGGATGAGCGTCATTGATTGCCTTCATGCGAGTGTATGCGTCAGACACATTGAACATGAAACTTGTTACGCTCGAAGTTTGCACGGCAGGCACGCTATAAATGCCAATAGTGATTCGACCACAGCTATCTTTCGTAAAGCCCGAGACCTCGTTTTTGTCACCAAAATAAATAAAGTTGCTCATGGTTCCAGTAGCCGTAGACTGACCGAAATCCGAGCCACCATTGAGCACGTCGGCACTCGGATCTTTCATGGCATTCTGGACGAGTTGCAGGCACACCAGAGACTCGAAGGTCTTGTAGGCGAAGTCATTGACTTGGGGAGGCGTGATTGAAGCCGTCATGGACTGGCTCAGGTTCTGAGACGAGACGTATTTCGTCCATACCGTATCAGCTAGCCCCACCCCTTGAATTACGAGCCAGTAGACAATCACTTGCATGAGACAGTAGCTTCCCTTGACAACCGGAAGCAGCAACGCCGTGAAGGCAGCAAATCGAATCGGCATGAACGCTGGATTGTATTTCTTGCCCAGGAATTCACCGTCATGAGCCGTGCCGACCGTGGTCACAAACAAGGTATGAGTCACCAGCACACCTCCGACTATCAAACAGCAGGCAACGAAGATTCCGATTCCCGACGCCATGGGATCTGCTCCACCCGTGCCGGCCAAGTCTGGGAATACCGCATTGGTAAGTGCTAGAGCAAGATCGCCCTGAGGCACCGTGAAGAGATTTTGAGCATGGGCCAATTGCGGCAGCATGCTCATGAAGAGAAGTAATGCGACGAGATACATAAGGCCTCCTTATTATTGTTATTGTTGTCGTCTGCTTCACTTATATAGCGTTAACACATAAAGTCAACGAGCCACAAAAAAGCCCTCAGGCGACTGAGGGCGATTCTGCTAATAAAAAATAGCGAAGAAAAACAGACAATCTAAACGGGAGTAAAAACGGCCTGACTTCTTTCTATATATTCACACTAGGATGTGAATAATATAGTTCTACCAAATTTCACCCGATTGTCAAGCGAAGACGAAAAAAAAGACTGCCTAACTGACCAGGCCTGTTTGCGCAGATTGATTTTTTTCTTTTTTACGGATTTTGATAAATTGTCAACTTTGCATGAAGTGTGAGCTACAAAAGAAAAAAGCGCGAAGGAGGTCGCGCCTTTTTCAACAGATGAACAACAACAAATTACTCTAAGAAGACAACAACGAACTTGCTTGGAGCCTTACTACTTTACGATTAAATCTGGGAAAGTCAACGCCCCTAAAACTTATCGCCAATCCTTGGACCGGGCATTGGCAACGGCAAGAGGTTATCCTTTCCCACCACTCCAGAATTCTTGAGCAAGACCGACATATACTCGCTGATATCTTTGCCGAATTCGTCAAATTCATATGCGATAGCCCCTTGGTTTAACCCCTCAAGGAAGTATTGAGCATGCTCCCTGAACGACTTGACTGGACACTTAATGGCGAGTTGCCACATGGCTATCGCAGCCAAAAGGGATGAAGCGGAATAGGGAACTTCAGAGTCAGACGAGCTTTGATATTCAGTGAAGACGAGGGAATAGACATTCGTATCAAGCTTCAAGTGTCGAACCGTCAAGTCCGCTTGCAGGGTTCTGAAGCATGCCGTCACCTTCCTGAATCTGTCTTCGAGATCCCAATCCTCACCAGGCTTCACTTCTGCAAACTGAACGTGCAAAAAGCTCCAGCTTGCCTTAAGCGGCTCGGCCAGCCTCACCTCACCCGCATTCTTATAGTGGTAATCAAGGAAATGATCTACCTGCTTTAAGCAAGCCTTCTCGTTACCTTCTAGCACCTCCCAAACGGGAAGATCGAACGGACCCTCATGAAACATTGAGCCGGTTCCGGTGAGGACACTATTGACCATATCGACCACCCGCCGCTGAGGTAACTGCCCTGCCTCATATCTATCCCATCGCAAGCCCTCCAATGCCGATAGATAGCTTCCCGCCTCACGGCAAGCCACCGTCATTTGATACCCGTCTTCTACACCCGCACGGGCATAGACGGCTCTAAGCCAGAGCCGACGCTTCATATCACCAATTTCCGCGTTACCAGAATTCATTCTGTCTTGTCAAGAAAGCCAAGGGCCATTCCATGGCAGAGCTGGCATTTTACTCTGCCAAAGCTGCGTAGGGAGATTGAAAGTTAAAGGATATTCTGGCACCACATTAAAGAAAAGCAGATGAAAAAATAAGTTGCATGAATGAATTGGCCAACATGCAGCCTCGGATTAAATCTGCAATTTCTTGATAACTGCCCCGTCGAATGAATTCACTTTCAAACAGCCAGGCAAACATAGACGGGACAACCCACTAACTAACTGATGAGGAACAACACAATGAAAGCCTACAAATCGAAACATCAAGGAATGGCAGAAGTGAAGCTGACAGTTGAAACCCTGAAAAGTGAAGGGATTGAGGTCAGCCTGTCCGAAATCTCGAATCTCACTGGCATCAGTATCCCGGTTCTCTACACCTATAAGCAGATTTATGACCTCATGGGGGTGAAGAAGCGCGGGCCTAATGGCACCCGCCTGCCCGTTGCTATCAAGGCAAACCCGTCGCAGAACCGATACATGACTGTTATCCGGGGTCTCTTTCTCGATAACAAGCCCATGAGCCGGACCGACATTGCAGATGAACTCGTTGCAGCACTTGGAGGCAGTGTGGACAGCACGGCAATGATCCAGGCCGTCAACTCACTGATTGCGAGCAACACTCTGAGTCTTGACAGCAACGGCTACTACCGCCTGAAGGAAGCTCCTGCGAAGCATTCCAATGCCCCGTCGGTTCTTCTGGATGAGACCGGCAATGCAACGGTTCTGAAGCATGGCGAATCGCCTCTCGAAGTTGCAGAGCGACTTATCCGGGCAGGAGCACGCCGAATTGTTCACCTCTTGCCCTCTGAAATCTTTGAGAGCACAACCACCATTATCAGCCACCGCATTTAATTAGGAGAAAAAACCATGAAACAAATCAAACTCGAAAACATTAAAGTTCGCCCTTCTCTCATTCTTAACACGCTCTCGATTGTTGACACTTTCCAGAAGCAGTTTCTTATCACCGGGAAATGTCGCTCTGACTTTGTGGAATATCGCGACCATGAATTCGTGGGGGGATTTTCTGTTGATCAGGGTTTCGAAGAAGGCGTGAAAGCTCAATTGATTAAAGCCGTCGATGACGGACGAGCGAGCGAAATTGTCTTTTTCAAAATGAGCATGAACGAAGTGAACGAACCTGACTTTATCACTGACATTATCCAGAAAAAAGGCAAACGCTCCTATATCGGAGTTTCATGCCTGCTGCACGAAGAGTGGACTGACATCGACTGGCAAGAATCGGCACGCTAAGCACTACTACAACTAACAAGGATAAAACATGAAAACCAAATTTATTGCAAAACTTGAAGATGCCGTGAACTCGCTTATGACTCTCCAAGCTATTAATCAGTCAAAACTCTTGAATGCAGACGGCAACCACCAGCTTTGGGAACACTCGCAATCAGGCGACAAGTATATGAGCATGTTCGAAACTCAGCTTGGCTTGATTTTGAATAACTGCAAGCGCAGAGCCTTCAATTGGGCTTGTGAAGTTGCAGCTACGGCCAACCGGCATGAGAACTTCGACCCCGTAGCATTTCGTGATTGTCACCATGGATTTTACAAAGGCAAGGCAGCGATTTTTCTGTATAGCTTCGCTGATGTAAAGCAAGAGGACATGCATGAAGACGAAGAAATTCCCTACAACACCCTCGTAGTTTTGCTTTGAGAACGGTCATGAACATTGAGCAGACTCTATTCCTTCTCAAAAAAATTGATTCCTGGAAATCCAATCCACCAGACTACAAGGAGATTCAAAGCACGACCAAGCTTTTCATGAGGACCCTATTCCCGAACCTGCCACGGGACCAATTAAATTATCTGGCCGGAAACTTTATCGCAACACACTGCAATTTTAACCAAGGAGAAATGCAATGAAATCGAATCGCCCTAACTTGTCGTTTGAAGCAACCTACCGCCTCAGCCCTCTTGCCTCAGCGATTACAAACAGCATGGCGGCAACACTGGTTAAAGCTATGAATCAGCCTGACTTTATCCCTGGCACCAGCAACGCGACTTATCACATTATTGCCCGATTGATGCGAAGGACTTTTGAATTCAACCCCGAACAAGACAATGTCGAGGAGTTCAGAGCCATGGTTGATGAAGAAGCCGATAAGCTCGGCGCGGACTATATTTTCGTGCATTTCGAAGGGAAACTTTCAGATTATCCAAGCATGAACCTTGAAGTTTATGACTGGAAGAAGAAGTGGGGAATTCTTGGCATGTCGTTTAACTACGGCAATGGCTACACCCCTTTTGCATGGATTACCGAAGACGAAGCAAAAACACTTTAAACAATTCTAAGGAGCATGAAATGACTAACAACCAGAAACTGATTCAAGCGATTAACGGCTTTCTCGATATCCAGAACCGTTACGAAGCACACCTTTCCTACATGGTAGGCCTTGCCCAAGCATGGGGCACGAAGAATCCTGACGAGGACATTGAAAACAATAGAGCTTTCAGGGCAGACATCCAGAAGCTTATGGGTAGCGGTAAGGAGGCAATTATTAGCCTTGCAGGAAAGATTGTAGCCACCGCTAACCAGCAAGAGTCTTTCAACCCCTACTGTGTTTTGTCGGTTGAAATGAAGAACACCCACGGCAAACGCTCTGTGCTCTTCCATAGTTACGGCGAGATGAACAATATCGGGACGGCCGAAAAACCCCACCTGGAGCTTGAAATCAACAGCATCGAAATTAACCTTTGAGGAGACCCACTATGAACGAAGACAAATTTTTCGCAGCAGCAGCGCAGGTAACACAAGCAGGAGAACTTCTGGAGCGAGCAGGCTTTAAGAATAACCAGATTGTTGAAATGCAATCGGCTTTTCTCGCACTCATGATGGCAGAGAGCCGGATTGTTCGCCACTACCGGCAAAGAGCAATCAAGATGGTGTTTGATATCTTTGGTGCGGAAGGGAAAGACCTGATCTTGCGAGGTCTGGAGCTTGCAAACAAAGACGGCCTGACGAAATCAGATTTCTACGCCTTGGCAGAGAGAACTAACAGCAAGTGTGTTTTCTTCAACGACCGCGAGCTGGATAGTGTCCTCTCCAGCATGATCACTCATGCAGCTTACGCACTAGAGAGAGACGGAACGAAACTCAATGTCAAGCCGGTTTATGGCAACCCTGGATTTTTATTCTGCCATGGGTGACATTGAGAATTGAAGATAGAAGCATAAAATTACTTACACAATCACATAAAGGAAAAATCATGGCAAACACAAAACATGTATCAGTAACGATTGAAGGCATTTCCGCACTACAAGTAATAAATAAGGAAATGACCACTGGTCCGGAAAATTACTTTCATATTCTCGATTTTATTGGCTGGAACCTGACCGAGCATAAATTTTGTATCTCCTTCACAACCAAAGGACATTGGGGAGAGAAGGTGTTCGAGCTTGCAAAGAAATATCCCGAGCTTCGTATCTTCATGACTGAAAACGATCCATACATGCCATGCCGTTTTGAAGTTGAGTTTTTCAACGGCGAAGTTGCCTGCTTTCAGGAGACGGCTGGATTTGAAGAATATTACGGCTGCCCTGAACCGGAGGCTTGTGACGAACCACACACGGAAGAAAGCAATCTCACCCCGGACGAACTGAACGGGTCTGATCCATTCGGAGTGGACGAGCCAGCAACTATTAACTTGACCATGTGAGGAGAGCACTATGAAAAAGAACCAATACAGATTGAACGACACTGAAAAGAAGCAATACACCGTTGTGATCGCGAACACCTGGCTTCAAGAGCACAAGAAAAAGCTTGGCTTGCCCTACCACAGTGGGGGAATGCTCTTTTGTCAGTATGTCTTGAACTACGACCACTTGACTAACTGGAGCTTGTCTCTCCAGTCCGTTTTGAAGGCACGAGCAAGTGAGATCGACCGTGTTGCAGCAGTTCTCACACGCGGCCGTCACGGAGGCTTTCACGGGATTGAAGTCACCTTGCATAACGGGAAGACTGAAATGCTGGACGAGACGACTTATATGCACTGCCGGCCATTCAATGGGGAGACACAGCTATGAAAACAATCGCCAAGAAGATTGACGAAATTTGCCGGGTCTCGAAGCAAGGACTCACGCCCAAGTCAGTTGTCGATGACCTCATGCAGGTTCTATTCAATGCTCTCGTTGGGGAGGGGCTATTTCGACTTGCCTTCCCTTCTGGCGACCTTCGCGTTGATTCGAGCTTCTATCGCGAATTGGACCAATACAGGGCAGATCCTGAGGCATGGGAACGCCTTGGAGATATTGCTGAGGACTATCTGTTGCTCATGAAGAGCCGTGACCCGTTCACCGACCTGGTAGGCAGTCTCTATAGCCAGATCAGGCTTAACATAAAGTGGGGGCAATTTCTGACTCCATGGCCGGTTGCCACGGGTCTCACAGGATTTCACAACATTGACCTGCGCGACGGCAAGCACATTCTGTTTGGGGATACAGGAGGTTGCGGAGCGGGCACCCTGCTTCTGGCACAGCTTCAGGATTTATACGAGCGACAGCCAGCCAGACTGAGACAGGTTCATGTGGTTGCGCTGGATATCGACTGGCACATGGTAATCATGAGCACTGTCCAGATAGTCTATCCATTGCTTGCTTGCAATATCGAGCTTGGAAGCTTCAGGAATTATTGTGGGCATGGAATTATTGATTACGACAGACCAACACCAGCAATGACTTTCATTCCTGATTTAAAAAACTGGAAAGCTTTTCATGAGCAGAGAGATATGAAAGATGAAACATTTTTTCTCTGAAGTATTGACAACAACCTAAAAGACGTTATTGTTAGTAATACAGGTAATACTTTTAATACGAGGAGATTAATTATGAGTGAAAAACAAAACTACCCAAAATTGCTACAGTTCAAATCTACGGAAGACATGGAGCGTGACATTAAAAAGTTAAGAGATTTTGGATTTAATACTAGCGACCTCATGCGTGAAGCAGTAAGACGCGAAATCGAAGCGAAACTTTTATTGATCAAGGCAACAGTCTAAGAAACAAGAAATCCCTCAGACTGCAATCTGAAGGACTTAATAACTAACTCTCAAAGGTGGACACCAGACGAGAATTCACAAAGGAAAATACTATGACAACAATAAACAAAGATTCTGAAAATGTCAATACAGAAGCTACAACTGATAGACCCAACGCAGAAGACCAGAAAAGAGACGACGATCTTGACCAATTTGGTTTCCTGTTCAATAGCGTTGAAGACCTTGCAAAATACAAAAAATATGTCGAATATTTTGAAAAATACTCGCTGCTGAACTTAAACGGCAAGACAGTAATCGTTAGCTCACGCACGGACCCAGATGTCGGACTTATTTACGAGTTCAAAAGCATCAAAGATTTCCATGACTATCATAGACGCGACAATTTCTACGTTTGCGAAAATGACCGTTGCACCAAGAAATTCTTTAGCTTTCTTTGGATTGAGTCTGAAACATTATGCACCCGATACGAGTATGCAACTTTCAATGTCAATCCCGAGTTCAAGAACCCTGAAGCATTGAACTTCTGGCATGGTTTTGTTGAACCTAAAAAAGGAGACCATAAGCCTTTTCTTGACCATATTGATAAGTTAATTGACGGCACGAAGGAACACAAAGATCACCTTATCAAGCTCCTGGCTTATACGGTTCGTTACCCTCAGAAACAAACAGGAACCAGTGTCGCCCTGAAAGGTAAGCAGGGTTGCGGTAAGACCACAATTTCCCTTACCTTGAGCGAAATGTGTCCTAAGCACAGCCGGATCATTGACGATGTGGACGACATTTTTGGGTTCAATGACTCGACCATTCACCTGAAATACTTCCTCATGGAAGAAAGCGTTTGGGGTGGAGACAAGACCAAAGAAGGCAAGCTAAAGAACGCAATCACCGCCAAGACCCGAAATATTGCAATCAAGCATGTTTCCGGCACTACAATTCCCAATGTTGCCTTCTATGTTTTCACGAGCAACGAGGACTGGATTGTCCCAATTGGCACAAATGATCGTCGCTTCAATGTATTTAACTGCACGGACACATTGATTGGTGATCGTGAATATTTCGACAAATACTATAAATGGCTTGAAGGCGAAGGCAAGCACTATCTGGTTAATTACTTTATGAACGAGATCGATCTGACTGGTTTTGACCCAAAAAATCTAGTTGCAAACGATGCGAAGACTGAGGTCAAGGTTCAATCACTGAGACCAGTTGAGAAATATCTCTACAACTTGCTCTCAGGTGAGCTTGATTATGAATTCTTGTCAATGCAGCAGTGGGCAATGGAAGCCAAGCTGAACCGCGCTGAATTTTTCCAGCACTTCAAAGAAAATTCGGTTTTCTCAAACCGTATCGAGATCATGGAATTTTCAAAGACTCTCGGGAAAATTTTCAACTTCCCCTCAAATTGGGCAGTGAACTGGAAAGGAGGCTCGACCAAACCTTTCTACCGATTGCCAGGAAAAGCGGAATGTCAGTCATTGTTCGCAGCCTACATTGGCGAGAAGGCAAATATGCTTTTCTCGGACTACGCAAAAAATCAGGACGACCATGATAATTTCGCAACCATGGACCCCTTTGCTGAGAATGGGCAAGCTGAGCAAAGCTCTAAGACACCCGAGCAAAAAGCCGCTTGATTCCCCTCCTCCACCAACCAGCCCCTCATGCAGGGGCTTTTTTCTGTGCAGGCCAACTCACCAGAGAGCGCCGGGGACAGATCTCAAAGAAGCTCACGCCGCTTTTTCTACCGAATTTTTTTCAATGTGTTTCTTATCCCTACCTTCCCTACTTCTCCCTACTTAAAAAAATATATACCGGGGAGAGATAGAGTTAATACAGGTAAGGCTCACAAGATTTCTCCCTGGCTTCCCTAGTAGAAATCGAGCACAAAAGAAAATTGGAGAAACAGCGAAACTTGGTCTTATCTCATGCTTCGTACAATCTTTTTTTTAATTCTAGTAGGGAGAGTTAAAAATTGGCTCTTCGCCTTATTCAGTAAGGCTAAAAGTCTCCCTGGGTAGTTGTCATTTCTAGTAGGGATAACTTGAAAATCGAATATAAAACCCTCTCTTCGTGAGATTTCTGCTAGCCGCAGGGCAAACCCATGATTGATCGTTCAAGCCTGACGGCACCGGCTTCGAAGAAGTGAGGGATTCATCATTGCCTCACCGGCTAGGTGAAGTCTTCCCAACGGGAAAAGGGGTTGTCTTTTGTTGGGACTAGCTCCGTGCAGGCAAGACGTTGTCCGCGTGACGCCGGCCAAAGTCACATGCTAAAGTCGGTTGCCTTGCGAATGGCGAGGAGACCGGACTATAAGCCGTGAACAACGCCGTCAGGCAATCCAAGAACCAAAAAAATGAAGCACGACCTCTATCTGTTCGAAGACTTGCTAAATTCAGACTCGCACGAAGAACTGCATAACGGTGTGAGCAGGCTCGCTAAAGGCATGGGCTTTCCAAGCCTCTTCTTTTCTCCACTGGTGGATAGCGGAGGCGCGAGACAGTTTTTTCACGACCAAGGGCAAGTCGATCCTGAGCATTTGCCAGCACGAAATATCTATACGACCTATCCCGAGTCATGGCTCATTCGCTATCAGCAAGCTCAGCATATCCGCCACGACCCGGTCGTGCGGCAAGCGACTGAAAGAACGCTTCCGATTTTCTGGGACAAGTCGGCTAAGGGCCGCAATGTTGTCTTTGACGAAGCGCGTGAGCATGGGCTTGCCAATGGAATCACGATCCCGATTCACGGCGCGAACGGTGAATGGTCACTGTTCAGTGTTGCCTCTGACACCGCCCCTTATCGGGACCGCTTACATGCCTCAGCATTCGTGGGGCAAATCCAGCTTGCAGCCTTCTATGTTAATGAAGCGGCGCGTCGCTTTGGTGAAGCTCCCCCTCTTGCCATTCGACCGCTCACGAAGCGCGAGAAAGAATGTTTGCTGTGGGCATCGCGCGGAAAAACGGCTTGGGAAATCGGCTCGATTTTATCTATCGCGGAGGTCACGGTTGTGTTTCACCTCACCAATGCCCGTGACAAGCTGAATGCTACCAACAGGCGGCAGGCCGTCGCCAAGGCTATCAGTCTTCGCTTGATTACCCCCTAAAACCTATAAGTTTTTATAGCTATCACGAACGATTGCAGCGGCTGACAATCCGCACCAGCATGATCATACATGCGCTGGGGGGCATGGCTTAGCCGTGCCGGGGATTCAGGCCAACAGAAGACAATCGATGAAAAAGCTATTACTCGTAACCGTGCTGCTGACCGGTTGCGCGGACCAAGTCGCAACCCTGAATTCGAGCATGACCAATGCCGTCATGTCGCTTCAGTCGCGAGTTACCGCACCGCCAGCCAATGACGCTTTTTCGTCGTCTGGTCTCAGGGGTGTCTTCGCTAATCACCCGCTCGAATCTGGCTGGCCGCGTGTAGCCCTCACCATTGATTCGATGCCCCCTGACGCAAACACTTCGAGATATACATGGAACGCAATTGACGGCGGGTATGCGCCGCCCCAAGGATACTGTTTGACCGTATCTGCTGTCGTATGGAGTTCTCCGACCAAATCGCGCGAAATCCACGGTGTCCCATTTTGTGCTCAGGATATTGCGCCGGGACAAACAGGCTCGACCACACCCAATATTCTTTACTGGTCGACCATGCCCAAAACCAGTGTCAAAAATACGGGGACACGCAGGACAACTGGCCCCACTCCCCCGCTCAAATCGTTTCCCAATCATGGCTTCTTTGTGGACAACATAACCTCGAAAGCAGCTTTCATGTTTGACCACTTGGTTGAAACCATGGGTCTCGATCTCGCTGACGACCCTATGCACGAGTATCGCCTCTGGGTAGTCACAACTGTTCAGTAATACTGATCAAATTATAACTAGCAGACTAACATGAAAAAATACACAGGAAGCCTTGAGCGTCTGGGAACAAGTCGCGTTCTATCTGGCTACACCCGCTACACCTACATTGAAATCGGGAATGACCGTCTGAAAAATTTATCGGTGAGTGACGCACTGGACGGAGTTCTACAGGAAGGTCTCAAAACTCCAGCCTCGATCTCAATCTGGGTTGTTTCTTATATGGGCAGAAAGATTGTCGCCGGAGTATCGCGAGCGGACGGGACGGTTTTCCGCTCGAAGATAACTGGCATTCCCCTCGCTATCGTAATGGCCCTGTTTGCCATTGCTTGTATCTGGGGAGGTCTGAGCGAAAAAGCGAGTTTTTTTGTAGTGCTCGGACTTGTTCAAGTCGCCTTCCTGGTCTATTTGGGCAACTTGAACCGCAAGGTGCTAACCATTCCTGCCAACGATGCTTTATAGCGCTTCATGCTTCTGTAGCCATGAGAAAGCTTTGCTAGCTTTTTCCAACCTTCGACAAGTAAGCTCCCAAAGCGGCAGCAAAGCCAACAATCAATTCTGCTTCTTCCGCCGATGGCTCACCACCTTCGCTCAAGTGTCTGCCTCTGTTTGAAGTGAAGCCCCACATGCTCTCTATCGCCTTATCGAGTGGAGAGCCAATTCTTGCCCGATTAGCCTTAACCCACTCACCTAAGGTCAGCTTCGTTTCGCCAGTAATCTCACGGGCCACGCATTCCAATGAGGCCATGGCATGCTGCACCGCGCCTGTAGTGTCAGGAACGGGACGACGCGACAGATCCATAATCGCCTCATGAAGCTCACGCGAAGCCGTCATATGTCCATGGGCTTTTTCGGTGGCATGTGCGTCGGCTACAACGCGGTCAAAGCCCTCCTCGCCCCGATAAACCACTTGCCCGTTGTGATCGAGCGACCAGCCAACACCATTGACCAGGAAATATCGGTTGATATCTTGCCGGAATTTTTCCTGTTGAAAGCCATGCAGACTTCCGAGTAGTTCTATGAAGTCATAGACCTCATACCAGTGAGCATCGTCCAGCAAGCCACGGACTTCTGACTCGACATTGCCAGGACTCCAATTGTTCGAATCTGGCCGCTTCTGGAGCATGCGACACAGCAACTCACGCAGCTTGTCGTGCTTGAAACCGCTATCGAGCGCACTATTCACCACCACCCCGCGAAGCTCCTTTGAAGCCTCCAGCCTGGCAGTAATAGGCGCCGCATGAATCTGGGCGAATCCGTTTCTCTCCGAAAACTTCATGACTTCTCCAGTGCATGCGAGCAATAAATTTCGCCCTTCAACGAAACCGTTTTAACCGCGTGGTCGAGCAGTTGCTTGAACGTATAGTGACCGAAAAGCACATTCGAAAGATGCACACCATCAAGCAACACCATATTGATTTCTTTCCCATGAGGCAGGGTCTGAACAGCACCGCTCGTGAACCCTGACATAGAGAGGAAAATGCCCCTTCCGTCAGGTTTCCCCAAGAGCTTTACATAGAAATTGCGAAGCTGTACAGGGTCGGCCTTGTCGGCCGTCCACTTCAACTCGATGAGGTAGTAGCGGCCTTCATACTTGATAGCACCATCAATCTGCTCTCCCAGATTGTTGAACGGACGCTCGACCGGAATCCCGCTTGCCTCCATCAGATCCGCAAACAACTTTTCTAGCGCATAGCCTTTTTGTTGGGGGGTCAAATTGTGGCTATCGAGAAAGCGTTCATGAAGCTTCTGACGCTTTTCGTCATAGGACTGAACCCGAGGAATAACACGAGCTTGCTTGACTTCCTGCTCCTTGGACTGCTTGCCCAGCAACTCTCGCAAACGCAACGCGGCAAGTTGGGCCTTCTGGATCTGGTGTCCCCTGTCCTGAGGAACAAAGCTCTCGCGCTCGATCAGCACCCTAACGAAATTCCGGGAAATCTCCAGCCGTCTGTTGTAGTCAATCGTGCGAATACGCTCATAGAGTGCATCCATTTGATCGCGCTTGGTGAGCGGGGAGCCTTCAGGCGACCGCAAATTCTTGATTTCCGTCACAAGCCGAACTTCCACCTTCGAACTCAGCCAGGTTTTATGAAGGTCTCCCTTATACCAATAGAGGTTCGCGAGGCCGTCTTTGATCAGCAACTCAATCTCGTCAGTGAATACGTCAAACATGGCTCCTCTTCCTCTCAGTTTATATTTATATGTTGATAGTTATTCTTTGGTTTCTTGTGTATGAATCTCTTGCTTAAAGTTACCTGCGCGACGAATAGTTACAGTTCTTGTCATGACGGGTTTTTTTGGTGCTCCGTTTTCACCTGGCATAGCAATCGTGACCGTGACTTTCCTCTCAAACCAACCTTTCTCAACGGGTTTATAGATATCGTCAGGATACGGTAACATATCATTTACTCTTCGTAGCAAGAGGAGGTGACGACGAATAGCTTTTTTGAAATCTTCAAAGGTTCCAATATCTTTCTTCTGAAATGCATGGATAGCATTACGACGAAACTGAATCTCTTCAATAAACTTATGATGTTCGGACTCTTTGCTCCAGATATGCTCAGCAAAGAACACTTTCAAGGGTTCCAACATAAGTCCGTCTGGAGAATTTATCTTCTTCTTTAGTTCTTCAATCTCGGCCTCAGTCTTACCTTTTTTCAGGCCCTTGGACTCCACCGATTTCTTACTGCTGGCGAAATAGTCTTTCAGGTAGGCACACAGCACGAGCTTCAATGCGCCTTCTGCCAGACTTCCGAGGTTAGTCCACGCCAAAACAAGATCGCCCTCAGTCTTGCACTCAGGCCAACGCTTTAGCGAAACCGCGAGCGAGGTTTGCCACTCCAGCATTGAGCCCTTGAGAAGAGCCGCCGCTTCGTCTGGGGCCCAGCCCTTAACCTCCTTCCAGAACTTCATAAGTCCAGCCGTCAGCGACTCGATACGCTCTAGCACCTGCTTGTCCGACAGCTTGGACGGGTCATTAAGGTCAGGTTGCGGTACGTTTATTTCTTGCACGGCTTCTCCCGAGTCTTGGGCCAGTCGCCAACGATACCACTGTGAAAGCCAATTTTCGACGGCTCGAATTTCGGGTAGGATTGCTCTCAGCCGTGCAAGCAGAAGGCACGCACCGGAAACCACCCCTGCGAGACCAGCATGCCGGCCAAACCCCTGAAAGAACGAATTATTGAGGAGGCGTTCAAGTATTTCCTGCCCGTTATCCTGAAACGCCTGCACCGCCTGTTTAATTGGCTTTGGGAGCAGCTTCAGGGTTTGATCGCTCGATTCACGAGCCGACGCACGAAGGAGGCTGCACATAAGGCTGAGGAAGCCAGCAGGAAAGCAGCGGAGTCAACCGACCCGCTAGAAAAGGCACGACAGCAAGGAAGGGAGGAAGCTTTTCGTGAAATGGCAGCGAGTTACGAGCGTGACATTGCCCAACTCAAAGCCGAAATCGACCACTTGCGAGAAGAAATGCAAGCGAAGAGTTCTGATGAACTAACCCGCATGTCAAACAGGAGCAAACAAAATTTGCTGGAGGGTCCAGCACAAAGCAAATCTTAGTATTTCAATGACCGATTAGATGTTGAAGGAAAAGCCATGGATAGCGTAGACATTCAAAACTTCGAAGAACAGATCGAAGAAATCCAGGCCAGCCATGCTCTCTCGACCGAGGGCAAGGGAAGTGAAGACACCGTAGACGATCTTAAGCGCCAGTTAGGGGAAAATTTGGGGCTTATGGTCTATCAATGCGACGGCGATAACGAGTATGAACTTGATCGCGACGCACTGAATGAGATTGAGAACGCAGGACTCGGGACAGTGGAAATGAAATATGGCTTCCCGAAGTTGATTATCGGGAATAGAGCAGATCCCGATGACCAAATCGAAGTGCCTATTGTTGACCCGACCGAGCAACGCTATCCGGGTGACTGATTAGCCCGGAAATCGAGAAGTGGAATCGCGGACATGGTTCAGGGACAACCCCCGCGACCCTATGTGAAACCCCGTAAATGAAAAAAGGACTCGGCAAAAACCGGGTCCTTTTTCTTTTCTGGTTACAACAAGCACAAACAGACAACACCAGAGAGGAACAACAAAATACAACTATCTAAAAGGAAAGTACACTACTTTTAAGCTGTTCTTATTCACCAGAACAATAAAAGTATACATATAAATCAGATAAAGTCAATAGTAAGTATTGACAAAGTTACTTCTTCTTTACTGCATCGACCAATTCTTGACGAGTCGTATCACGCTTCTGAATCAATGCAATGTTTGCCGTCAATTTTTCGTCACGAAGACCACCCGCTTCAATCTCAGCTTCATTCTCTTCCTGATAAGCCCACCACTTATCGTAGACTTCGAAGAAAGTCTCAAGCTTCAAGAATACTTCTTTATTTCTATCTTGAATTTTAGTAAGCAATTCGTCCGGCATATAAAACTCATAGTCAGGCACTTCAATCTGACGAGCTACCGTAACAACAACCTGCGACTTATACCAAGCTACATCGTTTCTGTTCATTCTCATGTGTCATTTTCCTTCAATAGTATGTTTTGACATGTAGTGCAACATCGGTCCCGCGAGAGCCTACACCGACCTGAAAATTGACTTCCTGGCCTTTGAAGAGGTCAGCAAACTCACCTGATTCGAGCGCGGTATGGTGAAAAAACAGGTTCTCTCCTCCCGAATTGGGACGAAGGAAGCCATAGCCGTCACTGAGAGTTACGATAACGCCGTCTTGCCAGCCGTCTTTGTCTTCCACGGGTTCCAAGTCAGCCGACCCCACATGAGGCTCTACCGGCTCGATTTCAACCCCAGGCGCATGCCTTTGAACGCCACGGCGCCTCACGAACAGATCCTCGAATGCCGCTTGCTCTTGAGCAGGTAAAGCCTCTAAGCCGTCGATCGTTGCTGTCATGTCAAAGGGGTAAGTGACCTCACTCATGAGCAACTGAGACGCACGCGTTCCACGCTCTTCCCCACTTTCCGCATGGTAGGTAAATGACCACCCGAGAACCATGACCCGGACACCAAGGGTATTGAGCTTTCTGACCAGTGGAACGTAGTCACTGTCGCCGGCCACGAGGCACACGAGATCGAGACTTTTTAGTTGCGCCACCTCGAAGCACTCAAGCGCGAGTGACACATCCACGCCTTTTTCGGTCCCGTCAGGACCCATGGGGAGGTAATGGGTAATCACCCCTTCTTTAATCAGTGTGTCGTCCCAAATCCGCTCTTTGAAAAGCATGTCGCGCTCACTGACTTGCTGCGCGGAGAACCTACCTCTGAAGTAATGTGAGTCGACAACCTGTACATATCTTTCGTCAAGCTCTTCTTCTTTAGCAATCATGCTTCTCACAAACTTGTGAAGCCCACTGATTGATAGACGAGCTTTCCTCTCGTGGTGATACATATAATAATTGCTCACCATGGAAAAATAGCTTCCATCGTAGAACACACCAATCCGCGTTAGATTTCTCATATCTTGTCTAGTGTCGTTATCTGCATAGCACTTCTATAAACCCCGCTTCGAACACTGCCTTGCCCTTCGGGGGCAAAGAGAACCCTTCCACTCTACGGGGCAGTTCCACGGGGTCAAGCCTAGCCAGCCATCCTACCTGAAATCGCCTTTTTCAGCGATTCCGTCTGTCGTCCATATCAACCACTTATCTGAATGACTAGTCTTTACTATTGAATAACTAAAAGTATTTCGTATGATAGAAATATAACAACAACAAAGGAAAAATATGGAAAAGGTATTGGTTACACGCACCGAACAGGAACTCAACGACCTAAAACAAAGCTGGAAAAACGATCCATGTTGGGATATCGAAGATACGGAAGGGTTCGAAGCACATTACTCTGAATTGGTCAGTTTTAGAATAGCAGCTATACAGGCTTGGCAGGATGAATGGAAGCAAAAATGCCTGAGCAAAGCAAGCGAAGCTGGAATTCCAGGAAATTTCAAATTTGGTCAATATCTAGTAAGGCAAGAGCAAAACCTTGATCGACTTTGGCTCAAAGTTGCAAAGCTACACGAGCATGACGAAATCGACTGAAAGATGTTTTATTAAAAACCAAGCCTGGCACGTCCAGGCTAAAGCCCCTAACATGGCTACAAACCAACAAGACAAAAAAGGACAAAAACATGAAAACCAGAATACATATAAAAACTAGATCAAGAGCAAATTCCATGGATTACGCTCCCGAAATGCTAGACCCTCACAAGTTGAGCATTTTAATAGAACAGGTATTTGATGCTCCAAAAAAGCATGACTCCTGGTTTGACCGAGAGATAACGCTCATGTTTAGCCACGGTTATTTCAATACTACTGCACACGTCGGAGACAAGAAGACTCAAGGTGAACAATCATGAGCCAGATTCGCACTGTAAAAATCTTTGATCGCTTGCCAGATAAACCTGTTCTCAGAGAGGTCGCTCTCAACTGGAATGGCCGCACAGAACCCGAGCCAGCGAGCCTTATTCACTCCTCACGCTATATCTCGATTCACTTCTGGCAAAGAGAAGACCAGCAACCTGACCTCTACCAGGATGTTCTTTTGGAGGCTGAGAATAACGGTCTCAATCCAGGGTTGAAGAAAGAACGCGACGCGATACGAGCAGTGTTGAAAGCAGCAGAGCAGAAAACGAGCAAATAAGTTTGCCCGTTTATCGTCAATCTCAACCATTTATCTAAAGACCAGTCTTTTACTATTGAATATATTCCTATCCTTTGTATATTTGTAATACAACAACAGAGGATAAGAAATGAACAACAATGAACAATCCCGCACAATCTTTGAATTGTTGGCTCACCTTAAGTCAACTGAGACTCGAAGACATAAGGAAGCTGAGCAAATTTATCTTGAGACTATCCGAAACAGCCGCTTTCCTGAAGAAGTAAGAGGTTCCCATGAAGCATGAGCTTGATATCGACCTCTTCTCCTCCCCGCTGCCAAAGCCTAAGACGGTGTCGCATATCACTGAGATTGGAAAGGTTGCCGTTCTCATGCTGACCGCCTGGTGTCTCTTTACGAGTATCCAACGATTCCATATCGGACGCGACAATCAGGAAGCTCTTCAGAGCCTCGTGAGCGACTACCAGATTACTGCGAACGCCATGATGAAGGTGAGAGCTAGCACCCCGAGGGGCGACACACAGAAGTTCGCTCGCCTGAGTGCCGGCATTGAACGCGCGACACAGGTTGAAGCCTGCCTACTGCATATAAACCCATATGGCGATATCAATCTCATGCCCGAGGTGCGCCGTTGCGAAATCCAGCGAGGCAAACAATGAGCCGCAAGATTCTCACTGACCACTACCGCAGCCCCAAGCTTGCCCATAGCCACGAGCTACACAACGACGAGTTGCTTGTAGCGGTGCATACGAAGAGCCGCAAAGGTGTCTTCTATGTGGATACCTTGGACATACAGACAAATGACCGGATCACGGACAAGACCGAAACACACAACCTCAAGAAGCTCGAAATCTGGTGCAGGAAGACATTGATTCCGAGTGCCGGCCATAAAGTCTATCTGATAGACGAAGACCTACAAGATATATAACGAGGATAACAAGATACACAACAACAAGGAAAACTAAAATATGAATAAACTAACACTTATCACACTTACCATTCTACTTGCCACCCAAGCTCATGCTTCATGCTTCATTATGGGCGACAGCATTGCATACGGTATCTCAACCCAGGCCCCAGCTTGCCAAGCGAACGCCAAGGTAGGACTAAACACCAGGGACGCTCTCACACGCTTCTCAGTGATTCCAGCCACCGACACCACCGTCATAAGTCTTGGGGTGAACGACCGAGGCAGTAGCTTACCTACCGCTCGAAACCTGGAAGCTATTCGAAACCGCGTGAAGTCAGCGAATGTAGTCTGGATCTTACCCACGAGCTATGAAATTGCCAAGCATCAGACCGTCGCGAAAGTGGCGGCCGCCCACGGAGACAAGACCCTCAATGTCGATTCCCTAATTGGTGCGGACCATATCCACCCTACAAACTACACTACGATTGCACGCGAACTGAAGCTGTAACCACACGGCCCTCATGCAGGGGCTTTTCCCATTCTTATCCAGCTACCCATGCCCAAGCTCTCCTTTCAGGAGGGTTCTGCTAGCCGCAGGGCAACAGCAGACTGTTCCATGCACCTTCTACGAAGTCATTGCCGTCAGGCATATCTCTCCCTTTCGCTTATGCCCAACCATGTATGCCCCACCGGCAAGGTGAGCATTCCCAACGGGGAAATCTGAAAACTTGCCAAATTCCTTTCTTCCGGTAGTTTAATTAGCATAACTAAAAGGAGAGCGACCATGGCCGGAAAATTAACAGATAAAGAATACGCGATTCGAGAACTGACACAGAATCACTACGACTATTCGCACCTACCAGAGACCCTTCAGGCTGATCGAGACGTGGCTATCGCAGCTATCAACAAAGATACCGCCCTGCACGTTCTCTACCACCTTCCCAAGTTACTGAGAGCCGATCAATCCATAGCCAGACACACGGCACTCGAAATGGAAAAGGTCCAGACCCAAGCCTTCATACACGACACCATACAAGCGAACTTCACCACTGCGATTGCTCAAATGCTACAGCCTGGAAAGAAGGCTTCTGACTGTTTTCCTCCAGATCTCGATTCGCACAGAGCCGAGCATGCATTCAAAGCCAGCCATCCTCCAGCATTGAAGCCCACTCCTCGCGTCTGCAAATTCACCAAACAATCTATCTAAGATGTGAGCCTCTCTATGGGGCTTACCTCTTATCTCTGAAACCTACCATTTGTCTGAATGAATGCCCTTCAGTATTGAATAAAAGTAATTTCCCGCTATGATTAAATTAAGAAAACAAATAAAGGACTAACAATGAAATTCTTAACAATAATTTTAGCTTCACTGATATTTACCACAACAACACAAGCAAAGATAGCAACTGCTGATCTTCAGGTGACAGCAACGATTCATTACGATTGCTCTTCTGACAAGCTTGAGCAAATGAAATCTGAACTTGCATACATTAGAAACTGCCAAGTGCAGCAAGCGAGTGAACTCAAAGGCGCAGTAGTGAAGCAGGAAGGAAACGCAGTCTCAATTACATACTAAAAAAAGGAGAAAAAATGAGCATTGATATCAAACAATTTAATGACCCTAAGATGTTTACCGCAATGGGGTTCACTCGAATTGCACCTACACGAGGGCCCTCCTCAAGTTGCCCAATCAGAATCATCCCATCTGCAACGAAGTATATGAAAACCTCAAGAATCGTATTTCGACCTGATGTGATCGAACAAGCTGGGTGGAAGCTTCACGATTCCCTAAATATGTATGTCATGGAAGGTCGAAAAGATGTATTCGGATTTGCTCTAAGCAAAGATTCACAAGGCTTCACACTTCGCAAACATGGAAATAATGCGTTTAGCTTATTGATACCGTTTGGATTTTATACCAAGACCATCTATCTTACAGACGACGATTATGGTTTTAAAGAATCAAATATTGACGAAGCTATTGGGGTCCTAATACAAATACCAAAACAAAAGGTAAAACTGGAGAATTGATGATTGAACTAATAATTTTAACATTACTAGCGGGAGTTTCAATCTATGCCCTGAGAAAACCTAGGCCACGAATCGAAGTAGACATGGTTCCTTTTTCCATGCACGGCATCAATGTCCGCTCAAGACTAACCCCTTCACAGTGGGGGAAGATACGAAAGCTCCACACTGAACTGGCAGGCGATAAATGCGAGGTATGCGGGAAGAAGGGAACAGAGCAGCGATTCAAGCATGACCTCGAATGCCACGAAATCTGGCTTCACGAAGGCAAGATCCAGAAGCTTATCGGCATGCAGGCACTTTGCCCTCTATGCCACAAAATTAAGCATGTCGGACTGGCTGATAAGTCTGGCTATGGGGAAGACGTCCGGGAACATATGGCTGAAGTAAATGGCTGGACCCTGGACCGCGTTGAGGCTCATATCAATCTCAAACGGCAGCAAGTCAGATCTATCAAACTTCCCCGAGGCGAACGCCACCAGCTAGATCTCACCCACCTGAACAAGCCCTGCTACTCCTTCCTCAATGAGACTTTCACCGAGAATGAGACAGGTAGGTGTCGCAGGGGGCTGTATGAGTAGCCCTATCGCCACCATTGAAGCTCCCCTGACCGACCAGAAGGCTTGGGTTGCCCGTATCACGAAGCTCGATGAAAAATGGACCTTTGGGCGCGACCAGATACCACCAATCGTTTTCGGCAGCCGCATTGTCTTCAATATCGTCAGAGCAGGACTGTATGAACACAGGAACACTTCCCACGGCTCAGGCTTCGTCCATATCAACGAAGAGGGACTGAGCCACCCCATGACGAAAGAGCAAGTTATATCCATGCTCGAATAGCTTCCACCTCTTCCTATCGAGCTACCCACCGCACAGGCACAATCCTCCCTTCTCGGGAGATTTCTGCTAGCCGCAGGGCAACACCATACGGTCAACGAACAACATTCTTCTATCGAACCTAGCCCTGCTTATCCTTACTTTCGACCTTTTATCTGAATGACTACCTTTTATTATTGAATAAAAAATTCTATCGAATAAGATAGTTACATGACAACAATAAAAAAGAAGAAAGTCATGAGCACATACTTTAATATCGTCAATCTGGATAAGAAAGAGCAGGCAAGTTTGGTGATTCTCAAATCACAAGATGAGGTTGACGCAACAGTTGCGCAGTGGGAAAAGAAAAATCGAAAAAAATGGTTGAGCAAGACCCGACAAGAGGACTTTTCCAATTGGGGCAAGCAATACGATCCAGAGGGCTATGAAAAACAAGAAGACGGAAGCTGGACCCGCGAAATACACAAGTTTTATCAGTTTCATCAAAAATTGGTTTTCGGATTCATTTTCTGGGAAGCCTGCGGAAATCAATGGGGAAGGGTTTCAGAATGGTTCGGTGATCGAGTTATCATTATTTGCGACACGAGCGGAGCAAACGAACCAAACTCTCCATATCGAGACTATGAACACTGGATAGCGATGGATGATTATAAACCCGTTCAATTTCATACTACCTACAATGAATGGAAAGACGCACAAAGATAATACAATCGGGGTAACGGCCCACCCATTCTTAACGGGCTAACCATAACAACTAAAAAAGGAGCATCCTCATGTATCAAGCAAAATACAACCCAAACCATATCATTGCAGACCTAGAAAATCACAACATTGATATTGAAAAATTCACCGCTAAAGTTATAAGAATGTCAGGAGGAGCCGCACACCAAGCAATCTTCGAGTTAGTTTATGAAACATTGGTCGTCAATAGCTACAACCAAGAACTGATACTTTGATGAAAAAAGCCCCCTAGCGTCTGGGGACTTCTCTCACAAGCGCTTGCGTTGCTTTCGATAGATCGACTTTAGAATGTCCAGAACGGTTTCCCGAGCCTCTTCGGCAATACCAGCACCGCCCCTCTCCAGCTTCTTATCATTTTCATTGTCATACCCCAAACTCATGTTTGAACATTTTGTGCTCGTGAACGGAAATGATCGCCTGTGCAAAATGATCAACATAACCCCGTAGTGAAACTAGGAACTCCCCCTCCTCCCAACGAAGCGGTAATTCCACTAACTTGGTTTCGAAATCGTGACTGACATTCGGAGGAGCGAGCTTACGAAGCTCCTCGATTGCCTGGATTGCAACTTCCTCATCGAATCCGCCAGTTCCAGTCACGAGTTGCATGTAGCAAATGCCTACTAAATGCGTGATAGCGGAGAGCTTGATTTCGGTTTGTAAAAAATAGTTTGGGTTTTTATCCGACGGTTTGCTACTAACATTTTTGACGGTTGCATCAAAGTAACATCTCGGAGGTAAAACATCATTTGCCTGCTGCATTTTTACTGCCAACCCACTCCAACAGTTTTCCAACGACTGAAGGTGCGATAAAGCAACGGCATTTAACAGCGTTCCTGGTTCCAGCAAATCTTTAAATTCTCTAATCATCATTGTCCCATATTCGTTGAACCGTCTATCTTCATTCAATACCATTCGTCTGATACAAGCCCATATCGAATTGAATGAAATAAAACATCGGTTATAGTTAAACTACAACAACAGAAAGAAAAGGAGAGTTACCGTGACAACAGCTACTCACAACTACACCACGTTTGACCACGAATTACTTATCGCCACAGATGAAGACACCGGCTTTTTCTTCGTCCCTCTTCTTACCACTCGCATTTTTTTAAAGATTCGTGCTATTTGCGAGATTAAAAATATTCCTAACGCCGTAATTCAGGGCTACAACTCAACGATTGATCTGGGCTCGAACGAACACTTTAAATTCGAACAAACCGAAAAGAAGTAACTCACAACTATTGACAATTAAACTTTTTCTTATATAACAATCATGTACAACGCAAAACTATCGCTTAAAAAACAGATCGTATTATCAACAAAAGAAATGACTCAAATCTACTTGCTCGAATTGATGACTGACAATGAGATTTCAGAAGCTATGGCACTGGAGACGGAAGACAACCCCTCCAGGGTTTTAGCCGTTCCCTCTTCCTTTGCTACCACGGTAGACATTATTAAACGCATTCGGGGGGAGCAAAACCTCTTTCTCTATCGCAAAGCCGATTATTGGCGCGAGAGCAAAAAGCTGGAACTGAAGCTGGAAATCATGGAGAGCGACGGAACGGTAATCGCCGCCGGAATTCTGTCAGAAAACAATCTGATAGACCTCCATGTCATGGCTGACGCTTTGAAGGATTACGAAGCCCTCAAGACTCATGCTTACCTCCAATCCACTCTCCACCGCAATACACAGACAACCCGAAGACCCAAAATATGATGATCATTCACCACGAGGGGCTGACTAATGCCTCCCTTACGAAGCTACCTTACCGAATCCGCCAGTCGTATCGAGACGAATTATTCGAGGTATGCAAGACGCGAGACTGGGCGCACTTCAGGAGCCTCATGAAGGAGCTAGACCTTCAAATTGCGATCACGAGCAACGGGAGAGCCGACCGGAGACTTGAAAACACGATTGAGAATCTGGCTCAAACAACCAACACCGTCAAGATTTTCCATGGCACAGAGATCGTCTTTCGCATGAGCAAGCCAGCGGGCCTCAAGGGCTACCCAGAACTATGTATTGAGGCAATCAGCACTCTTGAGGAGTATCGAGCAGAGCAACGGCGCATGCACTATGAAGCCCTACTGCCCACGAAGGAAGGCACGACACGAGGAGCGACCAAAATATGAGCACAACAACCTTCTTCTTAGAGTTTTGCTAGTCGCAAACACACCCCGGGGCCGCAACGGCTCATTTTCATTTCTACCGTCTATCCACTAATACAACCACTTATCTGAATGCCACCCCTGTTGTATTGAATAAAAATTCTTACTTGTTATCATATAAGCATGATAACAACAAAGGAGAACTATCATGGCAGACCTCAACAAAATCAATTCCGCTCTTAGCGACTTAGCAAAAGTATTAAACATTCGCAAATTCACAACTAATATTGAAGCCATCGAAGATGGATATACAGCAAACTTGGTAGACACGAATTCGAAAGTTGCTCTTGTCTACACTGCGGACAATCTATCAACCCTCTGGGTCAAGATTGACGACTCAGTGGTTAGTATTTCATACGACGACACCTTTCCCGATTTCAAAGAACTTATTGAAGACAAGGCAGCATTAAAATATTTCCGATTACCGGCATAACGAACAAGCCCCTGCAACAAGGGACAATTAACCATAACAATAAGGAGACACACATAAAATGGCAACACTAGACTTCACAAAGAAATCACCCAAGCGTAAGCGCGAGATTGCAATTCAGAAGGCAATCAAGCATCTGACCGACGAGGGAAAGAAGGTCACTTTTCAGGCCGTATCGAAACGCAGCGGGGTAGCACAGACCACCTGTTTTAACTACCTGAAGCTCTCGGGCAAGGGACAGGCAGTCACCACACTGAAGCCCACCAATCGGCACTTCATTGATATTTACGAGAAGGGCTACAACCTGCATTTTGAAGCTCGCAGCTACATGGCAGATCGGGACAATTGCACCCTCTTCGTCATGGACGAGGACGGCTTGACCGTTACCACCAAGACCTTCAAACGTAGTGGGCTGACCAGCACACAGCTTCTAGAGAATGCTCGAATCGCTAAGACCGGCAGCAACCTTGACCAGGCACTGGCTCACGCTCGCAAGTGGCTGAAGGAGAACCGTTCGCAGGAATTTGAGGTGTCGAATGTTTAACTTCGATACGTCCCACTTACCTGACAAGCCCAAACCGGAGAAAGACACTCCCGAGGCTCGCAAAAAAATTCTCAAGGAGCTTCGTCAGAAATACACCCGCACACAATTGATTTGTGCCGCACAGCGATTGGCAGATCAGGAGTATGAGGAAGAAGCCCAAAGGACCGAGAAAGCTCGTGACCCAGGAATGGCACTCCCCCTGTTAGCGGCGACCTTCAGGAATGCCAGCAAGACACCAGCTACACATGGGCAAGCCGCGAACAAGCAAGCGGAGGCAGCATCGCTCTACGTCATGTCGTGCTTTCTCTGCGGACCTGAATCCGTTTTGGGTTCATTTGTGCGGGGTCTGGTTCTGGAGAGCGCATGCACACAGCAATTCGTTCCATTGCCAACATACAAAAAACGATAAGAACAACAACAAGGAGAATAATATGGCTTTAAGTCAATACCAATCTATTAAAATAAACAAATCGACAGCAGAGATTCAATTAGCTATCCATTTATGTCAGGCGCTCAATTTATGAGCATGATGAACTGCATCATTAGTTATAACGAGTTTCCCGGATTGACACAGCATGAAATCAACGAAGTTTTGCAAAAATGCATCGATAGATACCCTGACCCACAGTCTTTTCATCACTTTGATTCACTTCTTATAAACTGCTCTCAAGCACCTAGAGATATAGATACTTGCTCATGGCGTTTCTCTTCATTGGCACAAAGATCCAATCCCGAGACGTTTGCCTTTCTTTACCAGTACTTTGCTGATTATTTCAACGGAGAGCTTGCCGTTAAACTTGCAGAGGAAGGAGCCAGAGAGGGCTACACTTTCACGATGACTGATGAAGTCATGCAGGTAAAGAATCAGATTGATAGCGAGCGCCGCTTGCAAAGAGAGCTACCATCGAAGCCCACAGATAAGAAAGCCAAAAAGACCAAAATCTAAAGCAGGTTTTGCAGGCAGACGGTTGCCAGTCTTCCCTTCCTGCTACTCTGACTGTTACGCTTTTCGCCTGGACGCCGGACCAAATTCGGTCTATATTTAGTCTTGTAGAACACCCACGGAGCCACCATGAAGTTAGCCAACATTAAGCCGATCAGCTACCTCAAGAGCGACGCGGCCAAGATTGTGTCGGAACTGACCGAGTCTCATGAGCCGCTGGTTATTACTCAAAACGGGGAAGCCAAGCTGGTTGTGCAGGACATCGCCACCTATGAGGCACAGCAGCAGACCGTAGCCCTTCTGAAAATTCTGGCTCTCGGACAGAAGGAAATTGCACAAGGCAGGACGACGCCGGCCGAGGACGTGTTTGCCGAGCTTGACCGACTGGACAGGGAGGAAGGTGTATGAGGGTAGAGTTCACGGACTCAGCCAAAGCCGACTTGAAGGACCTGCGAGCTTACCTACTGCGATACAAGCCCAAGGGCACATGGGAGCTAGTCAAGAAGCAGATTCACGAGAAGATAGACTACCTAACCACCTTCCCCGATTCAGGCTCTATCCCGCCCGAGCTTCAAGAATACCCAGACGGCTACAGACAGATACTTACGAACCAACAGCGGATAATCTACAGAGTCACCCCAGACATAATTTACATTCATGTTATTTGCGGTCAGGTGCAAGATTTCACTGAGCTACTGACAAAAAAACTTACCAGACCCTAAGCACGACAAGAGCCCTTAACTCAGGGGCTTTTTCATTTTTATAGAGTGTCATTGCTCGACGGCAACTGAGACTTTCTATACCGTTCAAACTGGTCATTGAGCACTCGCTTGAAGTCCCATAGATTTACATTCAGGTTGAACGGGGCAAGCTCGTATCTCTCAGTGAAAGCCTGCGACAAGTTGAGAGCCTTCAGCCCGAGGCGAGCGCACTGATTTCTACACTCACCGTCCTGATCGTCATCATGTGCGACCTCGCCAAGAAATGACACTCCATTGTTGCCCGTGTCGATTTCCAGCCTGAATGCCAATGCTTGGGCAAGAAGGTTCTGATCGAGCATTGCATAGTCCGCTTCCACTGGATACTCACCCAACTCAGGCAAGCGCACATGAACCTTGCCGGCCGACCCCCTGCTATCGTCATGCAGAACGGCATCTGAAATCATTCCTGCACAATCCACCGCGAATTTTTCCAGCACGAACGCGAGCCTCAAAGCCAGATAGTTCAGGTCCCGAGTTTCCTTCTTCGCTTCCCTGTTCAATATCAGATAGTGAGTGAGCCACGCAACGACCACAGCCACTATGAGCGACGATACGAAGCTTCCCCATGTCATTGCATGCCTGCCTTGTCAGAATTCGTTTGCTGGCGATTCTAGACCATGAAGCCTTAGTGTCACCACGGCAGCAAGTCAGAGGCGCCGATTAAATGATTCCAGCCTGGCTCATGATACCTGCCATGATTTCCGCACCCGTCATGTCCTCTTCAGACTGACCTTCCCACCGCTCCTCGATTCTGGCATTCGCCATTTTTCTATCGGACCCGTCGCTTGCCATGGCTTGACGAACCTTTGCCACTGTCGCAGGGGATAGTTCATTTTCATAGGCAAGGAGCCAGGACATATCGAGCCGCCACTCCTTCTCGCTTCTCTCAATCCAGTCAGCAAAGGCATTTTGAACATGTTCATTAGTCTCATGCGCAGACCACCCGTTGACTGTCGCTAAGTGAGCCGTTGCTTCCTGAGACTGACCGCGAATATTGGCAAGCCCCATGTGTGTTGCCGTATGGCAGTTCGGACAGAGAGCCTGAACACCCGCGAGTGTTTGAGTCAGGGTTGCATTGTCATATGTCCATCTCTCATGACATTCCACGGCGTGACTCTTTCCCTGAGCAAACCCCGATTCCCCGCATATTTCGCATTTGTTGCCAGCCTGCTTGTAAGCAGTGTGTCGAATCAGATCCCATTCATGCGCAGCAAGCTCGCTTCGAAGATTCGAATACCAGCCCGTTTTCGGGACGAGGTCGACATAGAGCTTGGGGCTATGTTCCGGCACCTTGACCCACCGGGAAGTATCCAGTGTTTTCTTCTCTATCGTTGCAGGAACCTTGAGCCATTGGGAGAAAGGTTTGAGGGCAATGCCGGCGGGAACAAACCATTTCTTGTCTGTCGCACTCCACTTCGCCCCTAGAGATTTTGCATTGTCTTTTTCCGCAAAGGGAACATGTAAGAAGGTTATTTCATTATTATTGTTATCCATTTTATCTTCCTGTTTTTATTACCTCTTATAACAGGAAGATAACAATTGTCAAAAGCAGCTATTTCATATCAACCAATCTAATGTATACGGAAAGACAAGCAAAACCTTTCCCGTTGGGAAGTTCTCCTTCCCGGAGGGGGAAACCAGATAACTCAATCATAAGCCTCTTCTAGCGAAGTATCAAACTACTTCCTCGCCATTTATCGCTTTAACCGACCGCCTATCTTAAGCACACCCCTATCGACTTGAATAAAAATAGTTATCAAGTATGATATTTACATGACAACAATAAAAAGGAGAAATTCATGAATTTCGAAACAATCCTGGAGAATCTATGAACGACAGACAAGAACTCGATATACAGTTTTTTAAAACTCCCAAAATAATCGACTCTGACGAAAACTTTGACTTATGGAATTCAACAAAACGCCAAGAGCCAGCCGTTGCTCCTCAAGAAAACGCGACAAAAAATAAACGCGGCCCCATTGCGAACATTGGATTAAAGATATGGATACTCTTCAATATGGCTTTCATGCTCCGGTTAGCGATTGGAGTCTTTTTAATAGAATATCACGCATTTATAGATTTTCACGCTGCCATTGATAAGGCTTCTTTAAATAATTACGTTTTTGCCGTTGATTATTCCTATTCAAATTTGATTCAACAGATGAAGAATCTAGGAGAATTTATGATCAGCATGTTTTCTTTTCTCCCAAAGAATATGCAAAATTTCTGTTGTCTTCTATACCTTGCCCAGCTTCCTCCATCAATGTATTTTGTAGACAAGTATAAGACACCCGAAGAAGTATCCGAACATGAATCAAGGTGAATCCCCGAGACAAAAGTTTTGCAAGGAGAAGGCCAAAAAAAGCCCTCACTTGGAGGGCTTATCCGTCTTTAGGAAGCAAGTTCTTATACGATTTCGGGGTGATTGAGTCTGAGCCAAATTAACACCGCAAGCTCACAATGATGGTCGAACTGGTGAGCCGCATCAGGCGGGAAGTCTCCAGACTTAACCTCAGGAAACTTGCTCGCAATCACTGCCCAGAATGCCTCTTTCGCTTCTTCCACTGCACTCTCAATCTCGACTCTGAAGTTATCCACTGTCTTAATCATGTTGTTTTCTCTGTAGTTTATAGTTTCTCTTACCGCTTCTTGCCGACCTTCAGATCTTCCCATGTCACCAGTTCGTCGTTCAGGAACTTGGTATCGGGATAACGAGCCAGAATCTTTGCCCGATTCTCAGGAGTGTCCAGCAGGCTCCATGAGCTATACGCTTCAGCGACACCGTTGCTATCAAGCTTCGTTTCGTCAGACTGCATGAGCTTCTTTTTAGCCGTAGTCTTCAGGCGTTTGACAGCAAGCTCATAGTTCGCCAGAAACTCCAAAAACATGCCATCGGTCTCAAACTCGAAATCCTTAATGACCGTTTTTGCATGAGCCGCCAGAGCTTCGTTGTCCTCTTTCCTCATGAACTTGATATGGCAGGGTCCACCGTTGCCATAGTCCGCAGCTTCCCCAAGCACCCGACCGTTCAGCACAACAAGGCCAATCCAGCCCGAGCCTTCCATGCCCTCAGTCTTCCTGATTTGAACGATACGGAAACCACCTGCGAACTTCTTCAGAGCTTCAATCATGTTCAATCTCTTTCGTTGTTAGTGAGATTAAACAATAGCGTACACATTCGAATATGTGTCAACGAATCTAAGCTTAACTGTTGTCCTGCGAGATTCGTGGGGCAAACCGTTTATCTTCAGATTTAACCGTCTATCTGAAGTATCGCCACATACTATTGAATAAAAAGATCTATCAGTTATAGTTTATATATGACAACAAAAACAAGGACAAAATATGAAAGTTATCTTATTTACCAACCTTGAAATCAGGGACGGACAAACAGCACTGGTGTTTTCCTGCAATCCAGAGATTAGGAAAGAGCAAGCTGCACTCTATAATTTATTTCAAGAGTCCCTAGAAAGACTTTGGAAAGCAGAGGAAGCGGGAAACAAACTCGACATCAAGCTACTTCGCGCAGAAGTTAGCGAAAGAGAAAAGGACTTGAGCGTTAATAGCAAAATGTATCGGCTACAGCTTAAAGAAGAAGAGAAACTGGCAACTCAACAATATAACCCGGCCATTGTGGAAAACCTGAAAGTCAGAATCTATAAGAACCCCATCGCTTGAGCAGTATATTGCGGCGTTCAAGGAGTGGGAAGTTCGAAAGAAATAAGCTGCAAGAACGGAATAGCCCACCGGGACGGGCGATACTAATTACATGGAGAACCATATGAAGCTAGAAAAGAACCTGAGACCTGAAATCGACGCCGTCGAATTCTTCAAGCAACAGCCAAAAAGGAAGCCGAACCGCACCCTTCCCTTTGCAGTAGCAATAACCATGATTGCTGGAGCCCTGATCCTCTTCAATTCCACCCGCACAGTTGAGCCATACAGCCGCTCTGTCGTATCAGCCCGAGGCGTTGCATACGACCTCACTCACCCGTCCACTCTGGCAGCGGAACTGATACACATGGACTCGTTACCAACGGCTTCGGCTTGTGACTACTTTTGCCAGCGTGACCAGTTGATAGAAGACAGCCACAAGCTGGTTTGGTCGTACGGGCAAAGTGGACTGTCCAAGGAACAATTCGAAGAACGCAAAAAAATCTTAATGAGAAGATACGATAAATTGGAGGGTCAGACATGAAGCCACTAAAGAAACCACACAACCAGATCTCAGGTTATCTTGCCCTCCCTTGCGAGGGATTTTTTATTGATATCTCAAAACCATTTATCCCAAAATATAACCGTTTTTCGGAAGTATCCATACTTACTATTGAATAAATATTTTTTCTTGTTATATTATATTTACAACAACAAGGAAAAACCATGAAAACACTAACACTAGAAAGCTGCAACAATAAACTGAATAAAAAACCCTGGCTCGCCAAACTATTTGTTGATCCAAAAGACTCAAAAGATCTTTTCTACACTTTCCAGAAGCCAGACGAAGTCACATATATTTCCGGCACACGAAATAGTTATGAGTGGGACCTTGAGGAAAATGTTCTTTACTGCAAAGGCGATACTCACAACTACAGCAAGTATTTTGTCACTATCTTTGTCATCATAACGGGAAGAGAAATAGAGCTAACAAAAAGGGAAGCCAAGAAATTTCTAGCTGGAGAGTTCGACCCACTGAGTAAGCTCACAGAATCTGCCGAGTGAGGAGAGACCAAGAAAAATTTAAACAATAAAAAAATATGAACAATGACCTCGCGAGCTACGGCTACCAGCAACCTATCCTTTTGCTCATGCCTCGCCGGGCAACCCGCCTGCACACGCACCTTGGCCGCGAGTTCATGCAGGACAAAAAGCTCGCCGCTGTTTATGCAATCGTGAGCCGGTTTAAAAACTTCCCTCGGCACGGCCAGAACAACGAAGCCCTTAGCTTGGAGTTCGATTCGAACCTATCCCCCGACTTCTGCTTTAGTCACGTCTATATGGCGACAGGCAAGTCTTTGAGTGTGAGCCTCATTGAGAGCGACCAGCCGACATACGGCAACACCGCTCTGACCTTGCTTGTCCACCACACCAATGAGTCACAGGAGCTTTTCACGAACGGCAACACTATCTATTGCCAGACCCTATCCAGCACAGTTGCGAAGAGGCTCCAGCACTACAAACAGGCTTTCGATACCGAGTGTCAGCAATTGCTGGATAGCTACCTCTCAGACGGCTTTAGTGTGAATCGCAGCCATGTCATTGCCAACCTTGCGAGTCACCTCATACGGCTCGATAAGAAGCTCGGGAGCCGCTTTTTGACTTCATGGGGACCCTACGCAAGCGTGAACAATGTCCTGACCATGTTTTCAGCACTCAACGGGGATTGCCTCCATCAAAGGCTATCACCCTATGAGTCGAGCACCGCACTATTTACACGGCAAGCACACCCCGATGAGGACTTGCACGTTATCCCGCTGGAGGCGTGGCAGGAGGACTCCCTTGAGCAAGTGACCCGTTTCTATCATGCGAACATGGGAACGGTTATCAGGCTTTTTGAAGATTGCCGGGACTCGTATAACAACTTCTCCTATGCCAGTTTCAAGGAGCGATTTCTTGATCTTTTTTCTCGCAGCCAAGGAGACAAACAATGACGAGGAGATTTCAGAGGACATCCCTCAATAATTGGCTTCCGGACGAAGACATCATTCAGAATATCCAGTACCAACCACTTGCCTATCTCGAAAACCTGATAAGTGAACATGGTATGGATATCAATCACAGATTTGGACACAACGAAGAACCAATCCTTCTCGTGCTCGCTGCTCATCTCAACATTTTTCCTGACTCAACTGAGCACTTGGACAAAATTGTTTTCCTCCTCGACCATGGCGCAGATCCCAGTGTTGCAAACAAATTCATGAACACACCCATTGACATACCAGGTTTCAAAAAGTTATATGAGACATACAAACGCACTCGTGACCTTGAACAAAAACTTCCCACAAAGCCAGAGCCGGCCACTATTAAGAAGCACAAGATCTGAAGCATGCCCTCCTCAGTGAGGGCTTCTTTTTCTTGTAGAAGAGCACCACTGGACAGGCAAAACCCTTCCCTATGGGAAGCCTCTCCTACCCGGAGGGGAACAGCGAAGAGATGGATGACAAGCCTCTTCTATCGAAGTATCGACTTCCCTTTTATCTTCAATATCAACCGTCTATCTTAAGCATACCTATATTGACTTGAATAGAATTAACAATCGGTTATGATATTTACATGAAAACAAAAAATAAAGAGAATTAAAATGGGAAAATATACAGTTGAAACTACTCTCGAAATCGCAGAAAAACTTAGCACTGACCTTCTAAATGATAAGACCGTAAAGACATGGAAAAATCCAAAATTCGCAAACGACACAAGAATCTACATCAATCATCTTGACCGCTTGCTTGATAAGTATGATATTGATTACTCTGATGCAGCACGCCGAACTGTCAAGCAAATCCAAGAAGCGAAGATCTACTTTCACGTTGAAAAACAAGAAATCGTAATTTTTGACAATGACAAACGAGCTATGTACGTCGGATTCTTTATTGAACAACTGATTAAGAAAATTGCATAAGGCAAATTCAAAGCACGGGTTAGCCCACCACAAACTGAACACATGCCCTCTCACGAGGGCTTATTTCATCAGCGCACTCCAAGCCCTTCGCCCGTTGGGAAGACTCCTGCTACCCGCAGGGGGGAGAACCCCTGCCCCAAAAGCCACTGTCTACGCAGATTGGCTACAGCTTTTATTTCTCTCTGATCTTATGTTTATCTCTCATTTTTTTACGGAGATCTCTTCTATTCTGGTAAAGCGAATCACTTGCCGTTTATCTGTAAAAGAAACCACTTATCTGAACAAGCACCCTAAAGTATTGAATAATCGTAATTACTGGTTATGATTAGATTAACAACAACAAAAGGAGATTTATCATGGAATTTTTTAGCGCACTCTTAATGTATTTATTATTAGCAGCCGTATTCTACATTGCTGGAACTCTCATTAGCTGGGAACGTATCTGGAACACAATTCTTGACCTTATCGGCTATGTTATCGAAGGCGCAGAGAAGGCAGCAGATGGTATGAAACGAATTTTTAGCTAAGGAGCTAGCAACCACAACCGAGGATTTATTATGGAACAAGAAAAACAAGAAAGAACAAAATTAAGTATCGAGGGCGGAACAATCAGAATCGTCAAACAACTAGGTGGAAGATATGCCTATGTTGTCTATGTAACTGGACACAAGAAAGTAGATATTGAGGTCCGCAACGGTATCAATAAAGTGCTCCACAGGCAAGACTTTGAACCTATTCACCTTCTCGTGATATGCGAGCTTAACCATAAGCGGTCAAAATTTGATGTTTTCTACCAAGCCAACATAAAGGAAGTAACAAAAGTAAAAGATACAGTGCCTTTCACCGAAACTCAGATTTACGAGAACTGGCTTCTGATCAAAGAATACTTCATTGCTCTGTATAGGAAGCACTTTGGACAGGCGGCGGAAGAATAAAACAAAGCCCTTATACAATAAAGGCATTCTAATTAATTGGGGTGTCTTCCCTTTTAGTATTGACTTTAAATCTATCATCCCTTATAGAAGGTATATGCAAACTTAAAAAAGGAGGTAGATTTGAATGAACAAAAAATACAAAAGAACGTTTGCCTGAGAATGCCGGAATCACTTAAGCAGCACATAACTGATGAGGCGCGAACCTTGGGCATCACAGACAAAGAATTTGTGATTAAAGCAGTAATAGAAAAACTAGGAACAACAGATAGCCACTATAACTTAAAATACAGGAGACTAAGAAATGGCAAACAACAACAAAAAAACTGAAGAAGTAACACAAGAACAGAACGATGACCTTGCACCAAACTTTGATGACATTTTCGAAGAGCGGAAGGTTGAACCCCCAATCTATTCAGCAGTTTTTCACATTGGGGATATCGGACAAGCTGGCAAGTCTATGGATTGCAAGGGACTCAAAGAAGTCCTCATGCGCCTTGGAGTGAGCCACGACACCTATGTCGCAGATGGTGACCACATGCAGAACCTGGAGACCTATGGCTTACGCGACGCCTCAGGTGAACTGGTTGCCCACGACAAGCTAGATCCTACTTTCCGCTTTACACGGGACAGCAACGGTAGAATAGATAAGATTGAAAATTACGGTTGCGGATTCTTCAATATCCGTAAAGCCAAGCAAGAGCTAGTCAATACTTTACAGTCTCCTAGCAAATTCAAGTTCTACGACATGCCAGCTTCAAGCATGGACGAACTGTATGACGTATTTGGGGATATGTATTCTTTCCTTAATGCTTTTGTTAATGCACGCACAAAGCTAATTTTTGTTGTCCCCGTATTTGACGCTGACAAATCAGTAAAGCAGGGTATCGGTAAACTTCAAGACATGTTGTGCGATGTTCACCCTGACGCAGTGATTGAGTTTGCATTCCTTTTCAAGAACGGACTGATGCTTGAAAACCAAATCAGCGGGGTTCAACAGGAATACAAAAGAAACGCCTCAGTCAAGAAACTTAAGGACCGTTACAGGGTGACAGAGGTTACAATTGCGCCATCTTTTAGCAGTATCCTAAAAAACAGGTTACCGACTGCCAAGTTGTTTGACCTTTTCTACACACGAGATGAGGCACAAAGACTTCCATTTTTTGAACAGGAGAAGCTTGAGCAGATTCTGAACACATATAAAGAGGCGACCAAAAAAATTCTCTTCTAATAGTGTGTAGTCCAATAAGAAGGCCCCTGAAAAACTCAGGGGCGTTTTGCTATCGGGGGAGGGAGAAAGCCGCCCTCTTGTTTTTTAGATTTCTCAATGTGCTGCGGCTCACGTCCGAGCGGAGTTGCTTGTTCATGGCAGGGACATGACTGTAGAGGTCAGGAATCCCATTGTCTTCTGCCAGTTGCAGGAAGTAGCGATACATTCTTTCGTCAAGCTCAGTCCAGCCTATCCCCTTGTAGTCACCCTCTCCCTCAAGCTCAAGTCGCTGGCTTTGCTCATGCCAATTCCAGTCAGGCTCTATAGGCTCACCCGATAGCACCCGAGGCACTACCGCAGGGCTACTAGCATTTTTAAATGAGGAGACGGGCTGAGGAGCTACAAACACCTTTTCAGCCTCCCGCATTGGTGAGGAGGGCATTGGTGCGGGCGAAGCCACTGGCGCCGTTTGTGGAGGGAGGGAGGGTGTTTGATTAGCCTTCGCAGACCTACGAGCTTCACGTATCTGCCAGAAGTATGTTCGAACCAGATTCTCGGTTGCGTTCTCATACCCGGCTCTTTTGAGCAGATCCGCTACATACGGATAGCACCCCTTCTTGCGAGCTTGAAGGAGAGGGAAGAGGCGCATCGTCCAGTCGTCAAAATTCTCTCGAATAGCCATACGAAGATTTTGCACCCCAACCTCATCCTCCAGTTCCGCAATCGCCAGGTCAGTGAGTTCATGAAGTCTTTTGTCCATAAATTCACTCACCCTTCATATTCTTTTTGGCTCGCTCAACCTTGACCTTGTGCATGTATCCCCTCACAAGCTCTTCACTTGCATTGCCGTAACCAGCTTTTTTGAGTAGGTCGGCAATGTAACGATACCGAGCCAGACCACGCAATTTGAGGACGGGAAACAGCTTCTCGCGCCAAGTATCGTAGTTCTCTCTTATCACTTCAATCAATGATGGCAGGCACACACTATTTGCCAAAGTTTGCGTTTCCTGCTCTATAGCGTCTTCTGTTAGTCGCTGAATGTTAGTCATTTGTCTCCTTCTGTTAGTAGCTCTAAAATCCTAGCGCAATAAAACGCTATGTCAAGCAGACAACGTATCGACTTTATATAGATAGCCTGAAGACAGCATAGAGATAGTCGAAAGACAATGTATAGACTTTGTATAGATGAGATAGAGATAGGTTAGGGCCCTGCCCTAACATTCAACATACGTTGATCGAGCTTTCAGCCTTTTGAAAATTCCAAGCACCCATTACATTAAAATGTAGTTTTATCGTAAAACCTTAGAGCCATGAGGCTTACAGTCCCAAAACTTCAGAAAGTAATGTCAGACATTTGACAAGCAACTAAAAAACACTATATTAGGAGTAACAACGACATAACAGGAGACACATGACAATCATTGCACTTTTCTTTTTACTGCTAGTTTCAGTAATTTTCACAACCACACTAGATCTATTCAATTCAAGAGAAATCAAAAAGCTCAGGCAGGAAGTAGACTACCTGAAAGCGTGGCTCTTTCTCGACCGTTTGCTCGCAAACAGAAAAGGCAGTGCTGAGTATGTGAAGCAGTTCATGGAGGACGACAGCCATGAATGAAAACAACAAGACAATCAAAATCTCCCTTCTCGAAGGCGACCAGGTAGTCCAGAACTTCAGGCACCAACTCAAACATTTTCGCCTGCCCTACCCCGAGGAATCAGTTCAGTTAACAGCAGCACACGACTTCTTTTACGCACTCGGAAGCGAGCAGACATGGACCGTCATCTGGTGCGTTTTCAGTGTCGGAGCATTTGCATTGGGTCTCTGGCTAGGAGGGAAGTAATGCGATACACCCACCGAGAAACCGCACTTGAAGTCGAATACCTAGACGGCCGAGTTGCTGAAGAGCAAAAGAGGACTCGCAAGGAGCCCAAGCGCTCGAAGTTCTACCATGAGGCTTTGGCTAAAGCCATGTTCTACGACGAACACGCCAGAAGGACAGCAGCAGATTTTGACCTATTGAAGCAGATCCTGCTTGCAGTCCAGGAAGAGGTGACAACCCTCAGAGCAGAGAACCGGACCTTGCACATGATGCAGGCCAAACAAAGAGAAAATAAGCAAAACTAAAAGAACCCACGGGACGGCAGCACTATGAAACTTGAAGACTTTATGACCATGAAAAATGGCGACTATCACGAGCAGCAGATCGCCTACAACATGACTGCGACCTTGGCAGAGCTAAAAAAACAATACCCTGACATTACTCCGCAAGGCATGCAGGCTCACGCGGCCGAAATCAATAAGTCAGTATATGCCCCGAAATTCCACGGTGAGCTACCTGAAAGCTTGGGTATCAAGGACAAGGTTCTGTCACTCGACATGTGGAGAGATTTGAGCGCGGGATATTGCCCTGCTACCTGGCTTGAGAAGGATTCTCTACTACGCAAACACACTATCGAAACCCCACGCGGCCTCATGGTTCGACTCAATAGGAACGCCCTGAAGATTAACGCAGACGGCTCCTATGCTCCCCCTGCTGACACGGACAAAGGACACACCATTGGCACAGAAATGATGTTTAGCACGGGCGGGAATCTGAGCAAGACACTGGTCAAAATGTTCGTTGAAGATTCTACCGCCGAAGAGCGATTCAAAGCTATTGTCGATAAAGCGCTGGATCGTTGCATGAAGGGCATGCTCGAAGACGCCTACATTCGCCTTGGAAAAGACGGCACTGAGCTTCAATACGCCAAGGAAATCATGGCAGTGTCGTTCATGCACATTGAGAATCGAGGTGTCACCGAGTCAGGCAGTTCATGTCCGTTCATTCACGTCCACTTCGACCTGATGAATGTTGCCCGAGGTGAAAACGATAGCTTAGGCTCCCTCTTCAGTGGCTACATTGCCAAAAATAAAGCCAAGTTTTCCGCTGAATACATGTGTATTATGAAGGGAGAACTGGAGAAGGAGTTCGGCTTCGTATTCGAAGAAGTCTTGCTCAAGGAAGACGCACAGAACAAATACCTGAAGCCTGAAGAACGCAACATTACAAGCTACGACTTGCCTGATTCCGCTGTTCCTGAAAACGTCAGGAAGCTCTTCAATAAGCGTGAAGAAGAGATCGAGGCGCAGATGAAGGCAGACGGCAAGAGTGGTCCTATCGCCAAGGAAATTGCACGGGTCAAGAGCCGTGACTCCAAGGCTGAACTCTCCCCGTCCGAAATGAAGGCAATGTGGAAGAAGGACTTTGACGATTTGGGCTGGACCATGGCCGATATCGAGAAGCACCTCGACTTCAATCAACGCCGGCCAAACTACACCACTATCACTGACGAGACACTTGCCAGCAATTTCTCACGCAAGGTTCAGTCTCAGGAAATGGCCCGCTCCTCCAAAAAATCCAAGCCAGACGCTTATGACCCAGACGCTGAGGACTTCATTGACCGTATCACTGGCACCATTCGAACACAGAAAGAGCAGCAGGACCACGACGATGAGCTTGTGAGAGGATTTCTTAGGAAAACAAAAGAACTTGTTTTCACTGAGGACCAGTTCAAAAGCCATATCACAATCCAGCTTCTGAAAAGTCATGACAAGGATCATGCTGAGCGTGAAGCCGCCAGAATCTTCGAGAGCCAGTGTCTGGCTATGATTCAGAAGGAGCAGATTCCCTACTACAAGGAATTCCTTCTGGACGAAATTGAAGACCCTGTTGACTACCGCCAGAAACAGATTCGCTATGCCCGTGACATGGTGTTCACAACCAAGGGAGTCGTTGAGAAAGAGCACTATATTACTGACACGTCGAGAGCACGCTCCCACGAAACAGCGTTTGTCTTCACCGAGCAGGAAGCCATTCTTGAGCGGCTGAAGTTCGAAGAAAAAATGAGCGAGGAGTTGAAAACCAATGTCCAATTTTCAAAAGGGCAGCTTGGAGCATTCCATGAGACCCTGACACAACCCGGCTCCATGAGTCTCATAAAAGGAATGGCGGGCACTGGTAAGACATTCGCCATGCGAGCCATGAAGGAAGCTTACGAGGGCAAGGGTTACAACGTCTGGGGTATGGCTCCCTCCTCAACTGCGGCCGAAGGTTTGGGGAAGGATGCCCAGATTAAAAAAGGACAGTGCGGCAATATCAGTGAAATGCTGCTCATGCTGGACGAGCGCAAAATTCAGTGGGATTCAAAGTCAATCGTTATTCTCGATGAGGCGGCAATGGTCGGTCTCGACTCATGGCACCGGATCGTTAAGCACGCTAACCAGGCAGGGGCAAAAATTGTTGCATGCGGAGACTTCTTGCAGCTAAACGCCGTAGAGCATGGAGCCACATTCCGGGTTCTGACGGAGCAGTTTGTAGCTCAGGAAATCACAGAAATCAATCGCCAGAAGTCCTCTGTTCACCGTGACATGGTCATGGACTTTGCAGCCGGTAACGCGCATAAAGCCCTGAGAACCCTCTATGACGAAGGCCGGTTGATTATCTATGACACTGAAGAGCAACGCATGCAGGGTGTAGCCCAAAGCTATCTGAAAAATCCTGAGGCCTTCGAGAAGAAAATAATTATCGGAACTAGCAACGACGAAGTTGAGGCTATCAACAATGCTGTTCGTGACCAGTTGAAGGCTCAGGGCAAGTTGCAGGGTAAGGAAGCCGAGGTGACTTGTGAAGACGGCACCGTGAGAAATTTCGCTGTCGGAGACCGGGCAATCTTCGTTCGCAACAACAAGAGCAGTGACATGCAGACCCAGAAGCTCAAGAACAGTGATATTGGGACCATAATTTCCCTACGCACCAACAAGCTCACTGGAGGCGTCTCCGCTATCCAGCTAAAAATGGACAACGGCAACACAGTCTGGAAGAACACCCGAGATGACGATTTGCCTATTCGCCACGGCTACTGTTCAACCGTCCACAAATCGCAAGGTCAGACCCGGAATGATTCTGACTGGGCTCCTAGTGCTACGGTCAATAGCTTGCACCTCTCTTATGTCGCAGCTTCTCGCCACCGCAATAACATAACCATTCACTTATCGAAAGAAATGGCGGACAAGCTGGCAACGAAAATGGATCTCGAAGATAAGCCACCTACACCGCAAATGCTGAAGGTAGCCGAGTGGGTTTCGAAAAAAGAGAACGTTGCCATGGAACCCGGCACGCTCGATTCCTTCCTTCAGACTCGTTCCTTCCTCGACAAACACTACTACAAGATTGCTGATGGTGGAGAATTTGCACCGCACCCAACAGACGATTTCTCTAGTCTCATGTCTGCCATGTCAGCTAGTGCCATGAAGAAGAGCACCTACGATTACCAGCTTATCGACGGCACACGTGAACTGGATATCTATCGCAAAGTGCGACAGGATCGAAAATACGAGGTTGAGCAGAAACTTGAAGTCGCCATGCATGGTGAGAAGGTCAAGCTCGATGTGGGATATCAGGAACCTCTTCGCACCGCTGCTCAGGAAAAACTTCACCGCGAAGTTATGACGACACTTGCAGAACTGGAGAGAAGAAAAGAAATCGCTGAGCAGAAGAAGATTCTCAAGCATTCCTGATTTCAAAAATGCGTTTCTTATAGTAGGCGCTTGACAATCTCGATTGAGCGCCCTATAAGTTGTATATGCAAACTATGAATTGCAATTTTCAAGGAGATCGACAACAACAAATAAGGGAGGATTGATCATGAAGAAAAACAATAATTTCCAGGAAGAAGCGGACTACAAGCTTCAAAAATTTAACAGCTTCATGCAGACCAACAGCGTGCGTGACTACTACATTGCCGAAGAAGTCATGGATGGTTACGAGTGGAAGCCTGCCAAGCGCAGTATCTACTTCTGGACATGGCAAAACTTCATGACCAAGATTCGTGGACTGACAGGCAGCAAGGACAAGCCTTTCAAAATTTGACCCTCTACCCCGAGGGTTTAACTCATCCTGCCAAGCTTTCCCGAGCAAAGGCAACACCTCTCCCGATTGGGAGATTTCTGCTAGCCGCAGGGCAACCCCATAAGCCAGATCTTCCCCCTTCTCACGAAGTCAGTGCCGTCAGGCATGCTTGACTATTTTGCTTATCTCTGCCCTTTTTCGCTCCTGCAAGAGCGAGGATTTTTCCCAAACACCGCTTTTGACTTTCCGTAAGGCATAGATCGAGTCTTGCTCGACCAACTTTTCAATGGGTTTCTTATCCCTACCTTCCCTACTTCTCCCTACTTAAAATAAATATAGTAGGGAGAGGTAAAGCCAATACAGATAAGGCTTCCAAGCTTTCTCCCTGGGTTCCCTAGTAGAATCCATGAACAATAGAAAAATCTGGATTTCTGTCTCCTCTTACTTACTCTCATCTCCATATAATCTTTTTTAAAATTCATCCAGGGAGAGTGAAAAAATGGCTGTAAGCCTTATACAAAAAGGCTGAAGCTCTCCCTGGTTAGTTCCCTAGTTAAGTAGGGATAGCCTCCAAATCGCCCAGAACGACAAAATTTAAAGCGCTGGCCGGCAGTATTTCCTTTCCCCACCCCGAGCTTTGATTTTTCCATGGGTGGACTTGCTTCCCCTTCCTAGTTGCGTTACACATAAATGAAAACAACAATAAGAAGAAGGATCGAACATGAAGAAGAAAAAAAAGGTCATCTACCTCCTGCCAGGCTCCAGACCTCCCCTCGATACAACAATTGCATATGTTCCCATGGGGGGGCCTATACTGATAGGAATACTATCTTTCTTGCTAACACTTACGTTGGCTGTTGGCCTATTCAATCATGCCCTGCCATTTTTCCCCATGCCACCGGGAAACAATCACCCGGTCGGCCAGCTAGTATTTGAGTTTTATGAGGTATGGCTTGGCAGACTGATTCCACATTTCCGGGGTGACACCTACTGGCTCTACATGAAGTGGATTGACTGGCTTAATTCACCAGAAGTCGACAAACTCAGTCTCCTCTCATATCGCTGGTTCATGTCTATTGCTACCGCCTGCATTGCCTCATTCATGCTCGCCAAAATTAGTATGAAGCCAGCCGTGAACGAATATCAGGTGCGCGGAAAAGTTCTCTACGAAGAAGACGATGCGTTCGACGTTTTGAAGCCTCAGTTCGATAACCAGATGGCAAACACCAAAAGCCCACCGGCTTTTATTCTGGCTACCCGCTACTACTTCAATCCTATGAACAGCAACAGCTACAAAGAGCTAAAACCAAAGGACGTGATCTACATGCCGGATACCCAACGTCGGCCGCATTCTGTCTTCGTTGGGGGCTCGCGCCGAGGCAAGACCAACTCCATGACCGGACCTCTCATGCAGTTCAAGCATGAGAATGAGCACGGCGGCAATGTGAAGGTTTTGATCGTAGACACTCCAAAAGATGACTACTCAAAGTGGTTCTCAGTGAAGGACCGACGCAGCAAACGCTCTGGAAAAATCAGACCGGCTGAAGCATATCTTGTTGCACCTCAAGATCTAAACGGGGTTGTCTGGCACATGCCAAAAGATTTTATAACTGAATACCATTGGGAGACCTTCTGGCTCCAGCAAGTCCCTGACGCACCGTCTGGACAAAACACGCACTGGACCTCCAGCACCCGCACCGTATGTTGTGCAGCTTCCGCAATTCTCGCTAACCTATATCCTGAGGACTACGGATTAAATAATACGGTCCATCTTATCAAAGACATTATCGCTAACCCTTATCTCTACAAAGATAAAGTAGCCAAATTCTATCCCAAGGCAATTGAATTCCTTCAGGCACTGGAGGGCACCGGCGAATCCAAAGACAACCTTGCCACTTCTGTGAACAACGGTATCAAGAACATAACCACGCTTGCCATGGTATGGGACGGCTACAACACGAAGTATGAAATCAAGCAGATGTCCGTTCGCATGCTGTCATACGAAGAAAACATTCTTACGCTGGCAGAAGCCCTGCATCCCATGTTCGACCTTGAAAACGTGGTAGACGGCAAGCCCAAGACCAACTATCACCACATTGTCCCGAATATCGTATTTCGTGGCCTTGTCCGAGGTTTGAATCAGACCAAAGGAGCCAAACAGTGGAAGTGGAGAGACCTCCAGGAAATCCTGAGACAGGACTATAAGGAGGTCATGAAGCTCGCCGGCCAGAACCTCACTGAAGACGAAAAAGCAGTGATCTGCCCACTCGAAGCAATTCCTGAGCTACTAGAACTGACCGCCGGAGAAATGCGCCAAGGCCACCGCAGGAGTTTTGCCAACGATGACGCGGCAGACGCTTACTGCGCCCTCGCCTTCCTGAATCGCCAGACGCATGACTTCATTTATCGAGCCCTCATTCGCAAGCACGGCCTGAAAGATCCATGGAATGCAATCCATGCTGAACTCACTGCATGGCAAAAAGGCGGCATGCGAGAGGTGTTCGATATCGTTTGCTCAAAGTTGAAGGGTTTCGAGCTTGCTACTCTCACCTCACTCTCCCATAACGATCATATGACATCGCTGAGCGGGGGCAAGCCAATTTTGCAACGCTGGAAAGAATGGGATCGATTCGAGGGCACGAAACGAGTTTCGTTTGGTGACTGGATTCGCGATGAGAATCCGGAGAAGAAATACTTTGTCTTCAAGCAAAGTGCCGACTTCCCAGAGGTAACGACTCCCCTTATCAATGCCGCCCTTTCTTACATGACCAGTGTCGTGCTAGGCGGCACATACATGGACGACAAGGACATGGGGATTGTGCGGAAATTCTATGTCATGCTGGATGAATTTCAGACACTCGGCAACATTGAGAAGGACATTAAACGCTGGCTCGAATTGTTCGCTTCTCGTGGAATTTCGATTTGGCTTGCTTGTCAGGACTTGAGCCAACTTGTCTCAATCTACAAGAAGGAGTTCGTTGACTTCCTGCTAGGCAACACAGGCAACCTCTTCGTGTTCGGATCGAACCAGGGCGAGACCTCAAAAATTCTCTCTGAAGTTGTCGGTAACAAGAAAATCAATAAATTCCACCGCTCTCAGAGCACAAGTGACGGCAAGATTTCGTTTAGTGAAAACTGGCAGGTTCATGACGATATCGTGATTCACCCGTCTGAGATCAACAGCAAGCTTGGTCTCGATATAAACGGTGACTATCGTCCCACCGTGACAGACCGGCTTCGAACATGGCTCAAGAACAGGGAGGCACTTGCCAACAAGCATGACCTTATCGACCAATTGCTTGGCATGCCTGACGAAATGAAAATTCGCATGCTCTACCTCCCGTCTAACAATGAGAATGCCTACATTCTCCACAACCCTCTCATAAGATTCAGCGGCGCTAAGTCTCGCCTTGAACCTGCGAAGTGGACCTACCAGATTGCCAAGGAGCCGCCTGAAGTAGACGTGCGAGCAATCTTTGACGAGATTTACCCAAAGCCCATTTCCGACGCAGCTAAGGAGGAAGGCGACGAGAGCGATCAGGTTTTCGACATGAGCCATGACTCCACCCCTGAATTAACGGACGAGGACTTAGCGACATATGCAAATGCTCAGGAATCGAAGTATGAGAACTTATCTCAGCCCACCCCTGCCAGGGATGCTGACAATATTTTTAGCGATGAAATAACAGCACTATTAAATACTGAAGAAAAGTGACTTATATGGTGTCAACGAGTTGATTTTAAAAAGATTTTCGTTATAGTAATTTTATAACACAAAAGGAGACAGTATGGCTATAGATATAGACGAACAATTTGCATGGAGACCCGCCAACTACGACGAGTTCAAATTCATAACAACTATCCCTGAGGGAACCATGGACTGGCTCTATCAGGACTTGGGGCCTATGACAGTTCAGGTGACACCAATTATTGAAGAAATCACGGAACAGGTTGCGTTACCTGTTTCAGTGGACGCACCGAAGGTAGAAGAAAGATACAGCTTGCAGGATCTGCAAAACAAGCTGCTGACCAACATTGGCATGACCATGGAGTTGCCCCGCGACTTCTATACTTTTTCACGCATAGAGAGCCAGTTTTTGAACCGTGGCGAGGACTATGCCGTGAATGAACGCATGAATTTGTTAGACGAGCTAGCCGACCCTATCCAGCCTGAATTCGTCCAGGTTGAGAAGCTAGCCCAAAAGGCCATGCAGGACGCACATGCAAATGATTTTCTTAATGCCCCTCCTGAGCAGTGGCATGTCCTGCACGAGCGCCATGACCTCGAAAAAGAGATTTTCGCTTACCGTGCGGCCGAGTTCGATGGACTTGAACACGAAATTTCTCCAAAGCTCCAGGCTCTGTATCTGAACTATCAGATCCACCAGGAAGAGATTGCTACCCAAATCACCGTTGACCCTGACGCACAAATTTTTATAAATCGGGTTACTGAGAATGTCATGACTCAACGTGAAGAAGTTGCTCCAACCCTACCCGTAGCTGAGCCGGTAGTTCAGGAGCCTGCCTATGTCGAGAAGGAATCCGATTGGGCACAAGTAGCGAACAAACGTGAAGCTGATCTGGCTGAGTATCGCCAACTAACCAATCCAAGCCTGGACGATCTCAATCAGGCTTTCGAGGAAGGTATGTTTAAGGACTACTTGAGCGACAGCCGTATTCTGAACAAAGACGCTTTTGACTACATGAGCATTGTCGGAATTTACGACCAGGGCGCACTCATGAAGGGCTATGCAAATAGCCAGCTTTCCACCATGTTTGATATCACAACCGGTCAGGCTATTGACTACTACATGGGCATTGGGGGCGAGACTAAGGAGCGCCACATTCAGGACAGAAAGCACGGAGACATCACTGGTGACTTGAGCGACGAGGAAGCCCGTCACAAGGCAGAAGAAGCCGTGTCTATCGCCTATCGTTCCATGACTGAGGCTCACGGTCTTCAGAAGAACGATTTCGACACTGCAAACGGCGATTGGCAACTACAGGAAGCTCGCCAGGCTGTTGAGAAGGAAAGGTTCCTGGTCGGGTATGCCGATAGGGTTGCCAACAAGATAGCTCCAACAGAGGATTTGCTTGACGCATACACACAATATAGCCGTGTTGCCCATGCGGATCGTATCCGCGATATCGAGAAACAGTATCCTGATTTGAACCGCGAATCACAGAGCTTTGTAGTCAACATGAAGCCAGCAACTGAAGGCTTCTCCACCATGGAGGAGCAGAAGGCACGCCATGGCCGTTACAGAGAACGCTATGAAGCGATGCAGGCCCAGAAACAGCTTCAAAACGCCCCTGTAGCCTCTTCAGAAGCCATGAAGGAAGTTGCACCTGTTCAGACCGCGCAGAAAGCACCTGAGAAGGCTCCAGAGGTTCCAGCTATCGAGCCAGACGTAAGGACTGAGCAAACACTCACCGGCACATTGCTAGCCCACGGCGCAGCCCCCTACAAGCATGACCCAAAGAATAGCGACAGCTACTTTGTGACCCTGAAAAATAACGGTCAGGAAGTGACTCGTTGGGGTGTCGACTTCGCAAAGGCATTCCAGAAAGAAGATCTGACTGAAGCAGTCCAGCTTGGCGACCATGTGAAGCTTGATAAGCAGGGTAAAGAGGATGTGGTCCTAAAGGACAACAGCGGTCAGAAGGTTGAGACCTATCGCAACGAGTGGAAGGTTGAGACCACGCAGTCGCCTGAGGAAAAGCACAAGGCATTTCTAGCCCAGCAAGCCCAGCTTATTGCTCAACGAGAAGCCAAGATCGAGCAACAGCGCCAGCAAGAGCAGGAGCGCGATAACCAGAAATTGTTAAGCCGTGTTCGAGCAAGCCGTCCAATTTCCGAATTCATAAATCCTCATGACAAATTCATGGAGACTATGAGGCAGCAGGTAGAGGCTAGAAGCCAATCGGTGAAACGAGGACAGAACTTCTCCTAAACTTAAGCCCCGAAAGGGGCTTTTGTTATTGCATCGCGGTTTTCTTGAATATTTCCCATAAAACAATTCCAACAGTTGCACTGACTCCCAGATTCACTCCGATCAAAAATCCGACAACCTTCCAGCCAAGTTTCCCAAGAACTATTTTTGTCACTGACTCGGAGATCTCTTCCACTGCTTTGTTACTATAAATACGCTCAACATCTTTTTCTATTGCAATAACTTTCTTGTCCAAAAGAGCTTCCTTTTTAGAAAATTCTTTTTCGGCACTTTTATTCTTATCCTCATGAAATTTGTTTACTTGATTTATAAGACTGGACCATTTTCTTTCTAGGTTAGCCCAATCCGTAGCGGCTTGTCCAAGATCTATTTTTATCTGAGTTAGGAGGTTGTGCACTTTTGACTCGGAATTGTCAACCGCATCATCGAGCTTCTTGACTTGCTTGCCCACAGCACGCTCGGCCCCACTCTCAAACCTGCTCTCCATTGTTGCCGCTGCACTTATTGCGTCTGCAAGGACGCGAAAATGAACTTGCTGGCCTAATAAACTGACGAGCAGGCTCTTATCGCCTAATACTTCCAATCTTTTTGCTGTCTCCAAAAAGACTGCCTGTTTCTCCTTTGGCAGGTTTGATAGAGCAAAGATAAGCAGATCCTGAGTATCACTTGGGAAGAACACCATTGACTCCCTCACCGCCGCTATAAGCTCCTCTTTTTCCTTCTCGTTTTCCGTTTTCTTCAGATACTCTTCTATTAATTTAGCTTCCATATGTCTCCTTTTTTCTTTTTAGCTATTGCTTTTTTCAAACTTTCCTTTATATATATAAAAGGTAAGACACCGAAAGTCAATATAAAGGAGAAATAGATGATAAGAAATAAAAAACGAATTACTATAGGCACGAAACTACTTGCGCCGTTATCAGCAGCATTACTTCCTGACATGGAGAGCGGTAAATATAAGCTTGCAAATGGAGATGTAATATCAAACAAAGAATTTTATTGCATGCCTGATGACAGAAAGAAAGTAAACCCGGACCACTTCGACCATAGAAATGCAGATAAGCATGCTGTAATGAGTCGAAACTCAAAGTGGTCAAAGGTAAGACGCAGTGTTGCCAACAAGGCATACAGCATTGCTATGGTTTTATCTATCGGCTTTACTTTTTCAACGAGCTTGATTGTGAGCGCTATCTCCCACGCCGAGTCAGGGCTTCACTCACTAACCTCCAGTATCAGCAGTGCCACCCATTCAGCAACCTCCTCCGTTTCTTCCATTGGGGAAACCAAGGAGCAAAAACTTGCCGACATTAAACAGCAAGCCAACGACTTGAAGGCACAAGCCAAGGCTCACCAGATTGACGAAGCCACTTTTAATCAAAAGGCTCAGGAGCTAACTGACAAATACAACGCAATACTTAAAGGAGAATAAGAAATATGGAAGAACAACTGAAACAACTTAAAAATGTTAAGGAGAAAGCAAGCAAGCACGCGAAGAACACAAGCGCATTCTTCAAAGGTCTCTTTCCTGTCCAGGATTACATTGAAGAATCTGAGGAAATCGTTGACGACTGCTTTTTTAGACACGATGTTCCACAAGGCGACCACATACCAACAGATCTGAAGGACGTGAAGGGTGACTTGCTGGTCAACTCTACTGGGCACCCAGTAGTCAGTATCATTTCCCTCGAAGACGCAACTATTGGAGGACAGAGTCCTGCAAGGCCTCTCATGTTGGGCTTCTGGACTGGTTCAGTAGGCTTGGGTCATATCCTCATGGTTCTGGGCATGCCACTGCTTGGCGCGGCGATTCCGGTCATCTATCTGGCAATGCTCTGGACGATGTTCAGTGTTTGGGAACTGGTCATATTTGGCTTCTTCGCTGGGTTCGGATCGATCATTACCTACCTTCCGCACCTTCTCCCGTTTGGTGCTGGAGCCGCACTGTATGGCTCAACGGGCTTCACGACGATTTCAGGCATAGCCGCTTTCCTTGCCCCCGCAATGATTCCATATGTGTTTTATCGCAGAGAGAACCGCCGCTATGCCCATGTGCTGGCCGAAACCGCCCGCCACTTCAACGGTGCTTTGGTTTCGTCAATTCGCTCCACCCAGAACGAGGCTCGACTAACTCAGGCAGCGAATGTCATTACTGACAAGACCTATGCAGTGGCACTTGGCGAAGCAATCGGAGCCCTGACTGCCCATGGTGACTCTCTGGCACCTGACGCCGGATTGGAAGCCCGGACCTCAATCAAGGACATGTCTCGTTCAATCATTTGGTTTGGCAGACCAGGAACCGGGAAAACGACCCTTCTTCGAGTTCTATTACGAGGATTCTGGCTTGAGGAAGCATGGATTGCACGGACCAAAAACCTTCACTTTGACTCACTTACTGAGCAAGATAAAGAGGAAATCCGCAAAGAAGTAATGGATGAATGGGATAGTCAACTGGATTCAATGAATGGAAGGCGAGACCAGGAAAAAAGAGATATTGCAGATCTCGACAGAATAAAAACTGAAGTTATCAACTCATTGATAGCAGAGCGAAAATTTCAAACCAATCGTCATGAACTAACCAAACGTGAATTGCTGGACATAGAATATAAGTATGACGCGATGCTGGAAGAAGAATATAAATTACTAAATAAGGAGACTGTATAATATGAATAACACTCAAGATATAAACACGAAAGAAAATGAGCTATCCGAAGATGTATTCAAGGCAACCGGCCTTGACTTCAAGTCCGACCCAGACACCGCAAAGACATCGGGAGAATTATTCAACCGTATCCAGAAGCAGGTTAAAGAAGCGGCTGAAATCCAGAAGCGTTTAAGAAATTACGAGTTCAAGAAGAGAAATGGACTCGACACTACCGACATGATTGGTATTCTGTTAGGCGATGGCAAAGGTAGCTTGCCCCACGATTCCCGTTCCATTCTTGACCTGGTGATCAGCCCCTATACCGTTAAAAATTTGAACTATATCCATGGCTCTACCCCAGAAGAAGTAACAAACACTTTATTAGCTATTTTTTCCGAGAAAGCCGCTGACGGAGCAAATGCTTATTTTTACACCAATGCACACACTATCGCATACTACGGCATGGTGTTTCACATTGCTTTGATTGAATATACGGGTGCAAGCAAGTCCCCCAATGCTTACTTCAACACAATGATGGACTTCTGCAAGCCCTATGAGAAGATAAAATCTGACGACCCCGACGCAGAACCAAGAATGACGCACCCTATCTTTGATCGGCTTGGGTTTCAACCAGAACTTTACGAACCTGGCACTGAGCTATACACAGCAATGCAAAAGTTCGTTGAGTACTCACAGATTGATGCCGAGACAAAATCTAAATTTACATCGACCGTCAATAGCTGGCTCAACGAATTTCAGAAATCTTCAAAACTGATTGCATGGACTCATTCAGAGGAAAGTGACATAGATATTGAAAACGTTCTCAAGCTTGCACATCGCTATGGTCTCGCTCTATCAGAAACCTTATACGGAAGAGCCGGCCTCGCAATTCAGGCTCTCATGAAGTCTCGCCTTTATTCGGCAGTCAAAAAACGCGAAAACCTTGGATTGAAAAGAGTCGATTGTGGTCACTCAAAGGTTGTTGTCTTGATGGATGAGTGTCACAGTTCAGTAACAAAAGAAGACTTGGCTATTACTCCGATTGGCCGAAGCCTCGATATCATTAGTATCTACGCTACCCAAACCTTCGAAGGATTGCTGGCGAAAATGAGCCAGAATGAAGCAACAGCTTTCATGGAAACATTCGGCACAATCGGCAGCTTTAATTCTTCGCCTGCAACCCTGGAACTGGTAAGGCAGCGTGTCGGTAAAAGCAAGATCCTTGTGAACAATCTACCAGGAGAAATTCTGGACCTTGGTAACACTGCCACAATCCACATGGGGTCTCCTTACTTCGACCAGCAAAACCCACACAGCAAATGGATGCGTGCCATTAGTAGAAAAGCGAACTTCATGAAATGGTTCGCTCTAACGAAGAACACAGATTATGATTTTGAGCCTATCTCGCCAAAAGGCAATAGTGGACTTGGCACCGCAGCAACCCTGTCTGTAAGCAAGGAAGCTCAGTTTGTAGTGACTGACAAAGACCTTCAGAAGCTCAAAAACAGCTTTACCGCGATATGCGACTGGAACCGTGGAGATATCAACCGCCATGACTTTCTGAAAACACTTGCACTCGACGAAAATTTCAAACCAATTGACACCAGCAAAACCAGAAATAACAAAATTTTGGATAAGGCCAAAGCAATTCTCGGTTTATAAAACAACTTCCCCGCTTGACGGGGATTTTTATTGCACCTAATACTTAACAAACAGGTAACACACACATTGACTATTTCCTTGTTTATTGTATAAGAAGAATAGACAACAACAAGGAAAATAGATGAAGAAGAAAAGAAAGATACTCCTAACTACTGCGATAGTCGCAACATTAGGAATAGGTGGACTTGTTGCAAGCCACCATAAGAAGGCACCTGATCAAGATGCAGCCAGTGCACTAGGTTTATCAGGTCAAGAAACACTCTTTGGAGATTTCAAAGCACCCGCTCAAGCTAGTCTTCCAGCTTCAAGCACACAAGCTCAAACTGCCCCTGCTTCAAGCCCTGTAGCCGTAGCTTCTCAGCCTCCCGTTTCGCCTTCCCCAGGTAGTGAGCCTCCACCTTTTGCCAAGAAAGCCCAAGGATTTGCCAAGGTCAACAATGTCGGCTCCAACGTCGCACAGGCAGCTTTCGATAAGGGCGACTACAAGACTGCGATCATTTCCCAATATGAGGGCTACCGAGGGCAGTATTATCCAGACAATAAGGGGTACGCAATCGGGTATGGCTTCAATGCCAAATTTCACACCCGAGCAATGATGGAGAGCTTGGGACGACCAATCCTGAGCGACCCCACACAGCTATCTGGTTTCGTGAGCCAAGCGGAGCAAGACACACTTCAGGCTCAAGCTCGCTCAGTCAATCTGACACCCGAGCAAGCGGCTTCACTGGTCCAAGGAGTTTTACCGCAATACGATGCTCCCGCAGTGAAAGCCTTGTGCGGAGCTTCTGCTTCAGTGACGGCTCCATGTGCTTTATACGAAAACCTGAAGCCCAACGAGAAAGCCGCTCTCATGTATAACAACTACAAGCGAGGCAGCATACCAAGCGACTTGAAGTCTCCCCTGCTTACCTATGCCAAGTCTCCAACGCCTGAAAACAAAAAAGCAGTTCTGGCCCATATCAGCTATAGCTATGTGAGCCGTGCCGGCCAACGCATACAAGACATCAGAGGGACGGCAGGCGTTCAAGCGATGTTCGACTCACCTGAAGCCTTTGCCGCCCTTCTCGGCAAGAATCCGACCTATGTCAGCACCCACGACCTCAGCCGCGAGCTACCTGCACTTGCGAGCGTGAAGATTGACCCTGCCAAATCAATTGACGAGCAGATTCCAGACCCTGTAGGCATTGCTAAGGAGCAAGCAGTTGAACAGGGATTGCACTTCGACTATCAACCTATCGAAATTGCCAAACCAGATGCTCCAGCAAGAGCGCCATTGAATCGTTCAGTCGGTCGAATGCCAAGTGGATGGCTGTAAAAATAGAGAAAGCTCCTTAGGGAGCTTTTTTGTATATGCAAAGCCTTGCAATTTCTTCTTTTTTTGTTATGGTTAATTCATAACTATTACAATAAAGGAGACAAGTAATGAATATAAGGGGGAAAAGACAGAATGGGTTCACATTGATTGAACTCATGATCACAGTAGCGATAGTCGGAATACTTTCCGCGTTAACCATACCGGCATATCTCGACTATCTTGTGAGAAGCGAAGTATCTGAAGGGATTGGTCTAATGGACGGGTTCAAAACGCCCACGGTTGAATACTATGCACAGTATGGGAGTTTTCCAGTCACCAATGCTGACATGGGATTGAACATCCCGAGCGGAAAATATTCCAGCATGACAATGACAGCGGGCACAAGCTCCAACGGGGCCAACGCAAGCATCACGCTTCAGACGACTTACGGGAACAGTGCCAACAAGAACATTCAAGGCAAAAACCTGTTGCTCATAGGTCAGGCAAATGACGGGTCTTCAGTCACCTGGACATGCACGACCTCAGGTGCAAATAACCCGGTCGATAAGAGATATCTCCCCACAATTTGCCAGAACTAAGGAGGAGACCATGCATATTAGAAAAATCAAAACTGCCGGTTTCACCTTGATCGAACTCATGATCGCCGTTGCAATCGTTGGGATTCTAGCAGCAGTAGCAATAGCCCAATATCAGGACTATACAATTCGGGCTCAAGTATCAGAAGGAATTCAGTTGACTGGAGCGGTAAAGGCCCAGATCGGTGAGCTATACGCACAAACCGGAGATTTGGCAGCGATCATGGTGGACGGAGGCTCTGGTATCCCCTACGACTTCAAAGCCACAGGCAAATATTCGCAGGTCTGGACGATTCAGAATCAAGCTATCGAAGTCATATTCAACCAGCCAGCCACAAATAAGAAGCTATCGGGTTCGACTGCACAACTGCTACTTAAGCCGGTCGAAATGCCGGACGGAACCTTGCAATGGCTGTGTGGACCCGGTCTGAACATGGAGAAACAATTTCTTCCAACCTCATGCCAAGACGCGATTCTATAACAACGACATTTTTTATAAGGAGGACTATGAAACTAAAAACAACAAACGCCCGGGGCTTTTTGCTTATCGGAGCAATGGTAGCAGTATCTATAATCGGAATCATGGCGGTTGCGTCTACAGTCACATGGCGACTTAACTTCATGAAGCAGGAAGTCCAGATCTCCTTGGCATATGGCAATGGCCTAGTCCGCCCTGGTATTACCTATTACAACATGAAGCACATGTGGCCTATGACCAACATTGATCTTGGCACAGCGACGATACCGGGCAGTGCCTACGCAAGCGCTGAGCTAATCAACGGGCACTTCATCGTAACTATTGGCGACACCGCACACGGAGCACAGCTTAAGTCCAACAAGGGGCTCGAAATGGCAATTGTCGATTACTCGCCAAATCTCGATGACCAAGGCCACCTCTTCTATACCTGCAAATTCTCAAATTCATTTGTTAAGTATGGAGCAGGAGTGAGCCAGTGTGTTCAGGCAACACCCGGATCGATTCAAGCCGACATTCAGCCAGCGAACAGCGATAGCTAACCGTTCGTCGGAAAGTTCTGATTTCTAGCAGGGGTGCGTTGACAATTGATTTTTTAAACTTATAGTTTAAAGGTCGTAAGAAAAATCACAACAATAACAATAAGGAGACCAAAATTATGACAAAAATAACAAAATTGAATTTGGCGAAGACCGGGGCACAGAAGGGTTTCACACTGATCGAACTTATGATCACTGTAGCAATCGTCGGTATCTTGGCCGCAGTAGCATTACCTGCTTACCAAGACTACACAATCCGCGCTCAAGCCTCTGAAGGTCTGCAATTAGCAGGCGGAATTCAGACTGCATTCGCTGAAAATTATGCTCAGACTGGCACCCCAGCCCCTGACTTAACAACCCTAAATCTTACTAGCCCAACTGGCAAGTATGTTTCCGGTATCGACCAGGCCGCAGGCTTAATCACTATCACCTACGGCAACGCAGCTAACAAAAATCTTGCTGGCACAACTGCTTTGCTTAAGGCTAACCCTGATGCCAACGGCAATATCCAATGGGCGTGCGGCCCAGGCACGGCAGCTAAGAAGTATCTGCCTTCTTCCTGCCAAGACACAGTGTCCTAATCTGACAATACTCAGATATAAAAAGCCCTCGAAAGAGGGTTTTCTTCATTCCTACAGCTTCCCCCTCGCGGGAGGTTTCTGCTAGCCGCAAGCAACACCATGCCCCACACGCCTCTTCTACGAAGTCGTTGCCGTCAGGCCTGCATGCTCCCGTCGCTTGTCTCTGTCCATTCCTGCCCCCACCGGCAAGGTGCATTCTCCCAAAGGGGAAATCACAGACGTTGACAATCCCTGCTTTTGCGCTATGAGTTCACCATAATCTGATCTAAAGGAAAGCATTATGGATAACTATCAAACACTCTCACCCTGTGTGAACGATTCAGGATTCACAATCTCCAACCTCAAAAAAGAATACCGTGTCACCGTCACTCATGACCACGACGTTTGCGGAATCTTTGACTATGCTGCGAAGAATGGCAAAGGAAAGGAAGTCACGAGCGAGGCTGAAAAGAGCTTGCCATACGATAAGCGCACACGAACCTTCGTCTACGACCAGCAACAGCTAGTGGACAATCCTGAGCAAGCCAGATGGCTCAATGAAACCGTATCGAAGCAAAAAGCCGTTTTTGTTACCAAAGACAAGGAACTGAGAGCAGCCAAAATGGAAGCCGTAGAAAAATACGGTCCCGAGCTAACTGACCAAAAATTAGGAGCTGACTTCAGAGTAGGCGTTCCTCCAGCTTTCGGCACCAACAAGACACCATTTGTCCGTGGCGAAGTGTTCAAGGTCGGTGAGTATTTTGTGGGTCTCAAGACTGGCACCAAGGACAACGTTCAGTTTTTCCAGCTTGTTCCCGTGAGCAACCTTCTTAATGGCGCCGAGGAATTCAAGAACCGCTGGAAGACGATAAATTCACGCTTCAAGGTCGGTCAGAATGTTGAGGTTCGCTTTGACGACAAGAAGAAGCTCCAGGAAGTGAAGTCCTACACCCCCAAGGTCAAAACTGACACGCCAGCGAATCCAGCCGATGCAACCTTAGACACTTGGACTCGAAGAGCCGAGGACGCACTGAAAGCTTATGACGAACATAAAAAGGGTAACCCTGAAGTCACTGCCCTCGAAGTCTCAGTGAAAGCGAGTCAGGCGGCTTCCAGTTACGCTCATCAACTTCACCAGTCAGGCAAACTTCCCCCTGACGGCGGCACCATTGAAATCCCCAAGGAATTTCAGGGCAAGCCTGAGCTTGAAGAAGGGTTCAAGATTGGCTTTAATGACATGTATCACAATATCTACACTGCCAACGAAAAGCCCCTGACCTACAAGACTGATGAGGCTAAGCAGGACGCAGCAATCGATAAGATAGCGAAGCCGGCCACCGCCAAGAAACGGCCACCAGCGAAGAAAAAGGACAACAAACCTTCAGTGTCTATCTAACAAAAAGCCCCTCAATTGAGGGGTTTTAACTTACATGGCAATCCGGCTCATGCTCTGAACCATTTGCAAGTCCTGGCTTCGTTCACGCACTTTTGCCACCTGTCTATGCTGGATCTTGACTTCTGGAGCCACCGTAATTTTTGATACTGATTGGTCGAGGGAAAGCTCACGCTCTTTCGATTGTGCAACCTCCAGCTTGTATCCTTCGACGGCATTGATAACCAGATCCGCAGCCTTGCTGGCCTCCACAGCAGACGTGTAAAGATATTTCTTTTCTTCCTTGGCTCCCTTAAGCCAACTCTGGATATAGGCAGCATGGTTTTCATGACCCCGCTCGTCATAACTAAGATTCGCATAGGCCGAAAGGTAGTAGCTGGTCATTTCGGCCACTAGCTCTTCACGTGCATAGGACAAAGAGCCGAATTTTCCGCTCATATCGCGGTTCTGACGCGTAGGGTGTCCTGTTGCATGCGCAATCTCATGGGTGACCGTCTGGTAACGGTGCAAGTCATTTTTGAAGAGCTTGGCTGTCGGCACATGGATCGTGTCCGACGAAGGCACGTAATACGCTCCCCCCGTTTCATGCTCAACAATCTTGATACCGAGCTTTTCCTGAGCCACCTGGATGATAAGCTCACCGTCTTCATTTCGAACGACCTCCCGGTCAGGCACGACATACGGCTCAAGCCCTTCAATTTGAGAACCGTTGAACACGGTCCCGGCATAGGCAAGAACAGTAATCATTGCGGGTTGCTTTTGCCCGTTCTCATCGATAACAAATCGCTCATCTTCGCCTTCCCGAGGCTTGAGCTTGACTTGCACACCCTTATAGACCGGTATTCCAGTCTCACCCTTTCGCACATGAATGTTTTCGCCGCGCTCCTTGGCTAGCTCCATGGCATTGTTGTAAGTCATGAACCGTGGATCTTGGAAACCAGCACTCATGAGGTTAAAGAAATTTACCCCCCGATAGCGAGTGCCTGTCACCGGATTATTCGGTAGCTCATTGCAGGCAAACCAAGGCGTCTCATATTTGTGAGAACGCTCAAGGCTTTCAATCATGTTCTTGGTCCAAGCCTCATAGACATCTATTTTTCCTTTTTTCTCAATCGCCATATCTCCTCCTTTTTTGTAGTTATTCTTTTCCTATAACAGATTTTGAATTAATTTCAATTTCTGTTACAAGTAAGTGAAGAGACCAAAGAGGAGAACATGGAAAAAGAACAACTAAGAAGGAAGATTGAAGAGATATTGGGCGAGACAGTTGATTGGACCAACCCCTATGCGGTTGCCTACGCTCTCCAGCTATTCAAAGAAAAGCTGTAAATTAAAAGAATAGAAGCACTGGTGTGGAACCACCCTGAGCCACAACAACAAAAATCATACGACGAGTTTTTTAGTTGTATCGACCCGAAGAATCTCAGCAACGACATGTTCTTTGTCCGCATGCTCCAATATTTCTACTACGACGAGCAGGGGGACTTCTTTTTCCCGCTGATTCAGAGCTACGCCTCCCCGTATCAGAAGAACAATATTCGCTACCTCTTCCGAATCCAGCAAGCCATGCATGCCCTGCCCGTGCTTCCTGAGGACATGGATAAGCACCTGAAAGGCAGGACAGACGAGCAGAAAATGGGCTTTGTGAGCACCTATCACCAGGCAACTGAGCAGCGAAGCTTGCTAATTGTCAATGCTTCACAGACCCATACACACACCCACAAATTTAAATAACAAGGAGACCTTATGACGCAAGAAGAACTAAACCGATACTATGAGCTAGACAAGAGATTCGGACAGCGTGAGCTCGACGACAAACCCAATGAAATAGAAGACTGGTATGACATTCCAGCAGTAGTTGAAGCATTGAAGAACAACAATCACATGCAAGAATCGTTCGTACTCGTTCGCCCGGATGTTTACAAGAACCGCGATGTTGCACTTGGCCTACTGACGCAGGACGAAATGGATGATCACACTGGAGCGCAAATTATGGCAATCCATGGAGACGACCGGCTGTTCGTCTTGGAAGCCCTTCAGCAGACTGATCACAAATGGCTCTATCCCGAGGTGGATGACTCTTTAAAGAACGACAAAGAGCTTGCCTATCACGCAATCTTGCAGTTCCCCCAAAACCTGAGGTATGTTGGGGACGAGTTGAGAGCCGATCTATGGTCTACACAAGGTTTCTATGTTGACAAGGAGAATCTAAACGGTTTGCATTATGACGATTGGAACAGGCTTCAAAGGGATGTCTCGAATGTTTTAGGTTCGGAACTTGGCTTGAGTGTCCATGAAGAGAAATTTGAATACGAGAATTTACATACTCTTTATAAGGCAGAGTGTATGCAGTGTTCCAAATTTCACTCAGATCTCCGTTGTTCAATTAGGGATGCGACCAGTTTTACCAAAAACAATCTCAAAGAATTCGCGCGCTCTTCACTGGCGACCAATGAGGAGATACTTGGCACTTTTCACAAATCCGTCACTGTAAATCATGAAAGGCAATTCGATAGGATTAAAAATGCTAGAGATAAAAACTTACTTCGTCCAAGTGATGAGCCTGTAGATGTTCCAACCTTCAAACCTCTCGAAATTAGCTTGGGTGACGTAATCAAGCACTACGGCATGACCGAAAAAACTATCAACCTTCACAAGCTTGAGCCTGACCTAAGGAAATCAGTCAATTCTTATTTCATGCACGAAAAGATGCAACGAGACCTGACTCAGAAATCGCAGCCAACAATGACACAATCAAGAAAAATGAAAATATGAGGAGAAGACCATGCAAAATATCGTTATAGATGACTTAGATAATTATGAGACAACTGAAAGTCAGAACTATATCAAACGCTTGAGAGCGGGAATTATTCGATCCGAACATTTCACCAAGCATGATTTAGAACAATACCCTGAGTTACCTGTCGGCACCGATCATTCAGATATCCTCGATACAGTTCATTGGGCTATATTTATCCATGACCGAAATGCATTGGAAAGAATTAGGCAAGCCCAAGAACTAAACAAGCGCAAATATTATCCTCCTGTTGAGGTTCCAACCTTCGAACCGTTAGAGCTAAAACTATCGGATGTTGTAAGCCACTACAAAATGACCGAGACAAGCGTTAATCTGGAAAACGTTGATAAAGAGATCAGGAACGAGGTAACGAAGTGCCTTAGCTACTTCAAAATGCAGCGAGACCTGACTCAGAAGGCTGAGCGATCTATAACACAGGCCCGAAAATTCAAGATCTGAAGTTTGGCAGGGAAGAAAAGATAAAGCCCCTACGATGAGGGGCTTTTTATCGAACTACCTTTGAGTAGTGCGAGGTTTTTGGCTTGCTACCTGTGAAGCTACGACCTACGGCAGAGAGCAGGCCCAATCCACCCCTGCACACCATACCCATAAGAAGTGTCGTCGGCACCGAACCCATGGCTATCAGTCCGAGGCTGACAAGCAGGTGATTGCCTTCGTTGAGCAAGGCAAGACCGGGCACAACGGTGAGCACTGACAGCATACCCAGAACCAGAAACTTGCCTGTCGCACCACCAAGCTTGCTCATGCTCTCTGGATCTACGCGGACATTCGTCCGGGCGGGAACTACAACATGCTCAAACATACTTTCCTCCTATTTATTTACTTTGTCTAATCGTGGCGTACTGTTTTCCGCATGTCAAGGCCAATACTCTTGAATTTATTTTTCTGTCTGTTATATATAAGTGATAACAACGAGAGAAAACAACATGAAAATAAGATTGCTTCACTTTGCCCTTGCTATTCCGCCATGGGGAACTTTTTTTACAATCTGGTTCGTGCATCAATATATAAAGGCGCGGATTAGCTACTCTTTCGCTTCAAGTGAGGGAGAAAAGGACAAGAAAGAGCAATTTCAGAATCGCGTTGCCTATCTGGAGCAATCCGCCCTGCTCCTATCTCTTGCTGTTGTCCTGTCTGTCCTGAACTGGCAGCTACTGGATCATGGGAGATTTATCAATTTCTCGACCCGTCTGCTTGCCGCGTTTATCTGGACTGTATGGAATCTGCTTACCCAACCAACCTAAAAACAAAAGGAGACACATGGAGAATTTCACAATCAAGATTAGAAGAGTCAGAGTCGTGCTCGAAGAGGCTCATATACCCGTGAGAGCGAGCGACAGCCAGGAAGCCTTCCTGCATGCCCTACAACAGCCGCATGAGGACTGGAGGACTGTCACTGAGGATCTGGTAGCCATTGCGGACGCACGAGATATCATCCCTGAGAATTTCACGAGCCAGGAGGTGCGCAATGTCATTACGGACTAAGAGACCCACCGGCCAATATGCCCAATACAAATGCAAGGTTATGAAATTCACCACCGCCCGTCATAGAGAACTCCTGCACAGCATAGCCACCGAGCTTCGCTGCTCCCACAGCATGGCACTTGCAGTCAGTTTTGACTATGTGGCGAACGTACCCACTCAGAGCCGGTCATTTGAGACCAAGGTCTTTAGCGACCTCGCCCCGGTTGACCGCGTGCATACATACTTTGACCAATCACAGCATGCTCAGATCACCGATCACCTGAAGAAGAACGGGCTTTCTTACACTGAATTCACGAAACGGGTGATCGAGCAAATGTATGAGCGATTACCAAAACTTAACTACAAACACCGATCTCTTCAAAATTTCAAACGAACATGAAATATGAAACTGGCTCCTTATCTAAGGAGCTTTTTTCTTTCTTAAACCGTTGACTTTGCGTGATATTGTGTTACACATAATACATACAACTAAAAAAGGATGACATATGAGTAAAGAAGCAATCGAAATATTTTCTATAGCTATACCTGCGACTGAAGAACAACGCTTTCTCACGAAACTTGCTGAAACTGCTGACGGTATGGCGAACCACCACAAAGAATTTGCTACAGAGCTAAGTCTCACAGTCGCTCAGAACCTGTTTAAATTTACAAACGGAGAATTGTCATTTCATGATTTCGTTGAGGCTCAGTGGAATGTTTTGCTTCCGATTCAGGTTATCATGACTAATGCTAGTCAATCTGCGACAACTAAACAATAAACTTATAAAACACAATAACAAGGAGACCCTATAAATGAAAGTAACACAGACAGAAATCGACAAACAACACTTCAACAACGAACTCGCACAGAAAAATATAGCCATTCACGAAGATACGGCAGACGGAATTCTTCAAGGAGCAAAAATAGTTGGACCTCTTGCAATTGCTCTTGTAGTTTTTCTCGTATATATATTATTCATGCATTGATTCCTTTTCCCCTGGATTGTCACACTATCTCCCTACATGGTGACAATCTCTAAAAGCCCCTCCCTCGGGGCTTTTTTCTTTTCTCTTAAAATATATTTGGTGTCTTACCTTCTATGTAATTGACAATCTCTTTTATTTTGCTATAAGAATATAGCAATAACAACAATAAAGGAGATTGCGTATATGAAGAAAACAACAAACTTAAAATTAAAGAAGATAACGATTCATGTCTTTCTAGCTGTATTCGGAACAAGTACCTTTTTGCCAGCTTTCGCCCAAAGCACTTTTGATAGCACGGGCACCGCAGTGGGTCCCAATGCGAATGTCACGAATTCAAGTGGCACGGCAGTTGGTTATTCTTCGCAAGCTGGTTCTTATGACGGCACAACCGGCAACGGAGCTACAGCAGTCGGCACAAGCAGTTTTGCGCAAGGAGATGACACCACGGCTTTAGGTCATAGTGCTCAGGCAAATGGAATAGGTAGCACTTCAATCGGCTCCTACAGTCATGCTGTCGGGCAGTATTCAGTAGCTCTGGGTTATCTATCAACAGCCCAAGCCGACTACAGCATGGCCTTTGGAATGAACGCTCAGGCGACAGGCTTGTATGGTCTAGCTTTCGGATATGCCGCTCAAGCAACAATCCAGTCAATCGCTATCGGCTTTCAGGCAGTTTCGCCATACTCCAATTCTTTAGCTCTGGGCACAAATGCAGCAGCAGGAGCTTCGAACTCGGTAGTGTTGGGCAACAATGCCAGTGCTCATGTGTTTGGGCCAGCAACTAACGTTGGCGGTGCGATTGCTATCGGTAATAACGCAGCAGTAGGCGTGACTGGAATCGAAGCAGCAGGACAATATTCTCGTGCCTTCAATTCAATTGCTATCGGTGCAAACTCCCTGTCTCAGTTAGACAATTCAGTTGCTCTGGGCTCTTCTGCACAAACTACACAGACAAGTGATATCGCCATAGGTAATAGTGCTTTGGCAACCGGAAGTGTCGCAACAGCAATCGGAAGTGCAGCACAAGCTTCCGGCTCGAACTCAGTTGCTATCGGAAACGGAGCTAATGCAAGCAACAGCGGCTCAGTAGCATTGGGCTCGACAGCGGTTGCCTCAGGTCCCAATGCAATTACTATTGGAGCAGGCATGGCTACTGGTAGCGATTCTATTGCAATCGGCGCAGCACAGAATTTTGGCAATAATTCAGTTGCTATCGGCAAGGGTTCATACACCACTTCTGATTACGATTTTGCAGTGGGCTACGCTCCGGCTAACGTCCTTCGCACAATTTCCGGTGTGGCATATGCTCAAACAAATGATCAAGCCGTGCCTCTTGGTCAGTTGAATGCATTGCTTTCTGGTATCAGTGCAGGAACCAATCCTTTATCCGTAAATTACACTGACGGAACATATGCTCATGTTTTGCTTCAGAACACTGTAATTTCTGGGGTAGCTCCAGGAATCGCAGGGACAGACGCAGTGAATTTGAACCAGTTGAATGCGGTCAACACGAACTTACAGACCCAGATTAACAATATCAATACCACTACTAACACCGGCGGAACTACACCTCCTCCAGTTCAGACTAGCAATACTGATCCAAATGCAGTTCATTACAACAATGGATCAAGCGGTGATGTGACTATTGCTGGAAACGGACAGATTCATGGAGTGAATGCTGGCACAGCTTCAACAGACGCTGCAAACGTCGGGCAAGTTCAAGATGCACAAGCAGCGGCGGTATCACAATCAAAGACTTACACAGATACAGTCGGAGCTAACACTCTGAACAGTGCAAACGCATACACAGATAGCAAGCTGTCTGGACTGAACGGACGCATTGATAACTTGGGCCAAAGAATCGACGGCATTGGAGCAATGACAGCAGCTATCGGCTCTAATATCTACAACCCTTCAAGCGGTTCAGATACACAGCTTGGTCTCGGCTTGGGATCTTACCGTGGAGCATTCGGTTACTCTGTCGGAGTATTCCACCGCTTCACTCCTCAGGCAGTTGTTAACCTGAAGGTTTCCGGTGCGACACAAGCTGGAGGTGTAGCAATCGGAGCAGGTATCAATATTGGTTTCTAATCTAAGAGATTCAGAAAAACGCCCTCTTCATGAGGGCTTTTTCATATCTGGCTTGCAACAAGAAAAATATCCGGTATAGATATATACACAACAATAAGAATATGGAGACAACAACAATGAAAAGCTTTCTTAAATATATCGCACTTCTCGCCGGCCTCATGATCATATCAGGGGTATCTCAGGCTCAGACTTCAATGACCTTTTTGCCTCTCTCATACTGGCAAGGTCTGGAGACTACAACTTTTGCTCAATGGGGGGCTCCTCAAACATGCCAGAATGTTATCTGGAGTTCCAGTGACAAGTTTCCACATACTGTAATGCTCGGCGCACAAATTGTTTCTGGTAGCCCTCAGATTGCATTCTATGATTCCGACAATGACGCACAGTATCAAGCTACTGGAATCATGAATGTGGTATCTACCTGGACGACTGGCGCGACACTGACAAAGAATATTCGTGACAAAGGAAACATGACTTTTCAGCTTCTTCCCTCAGGATTTTTCACAAGCAATCAGTCAGGGGCACTCTATAGAAGGGGTTGTTTTTGGTGAGATTCTGGACCTCTGAGTTGCCTCAGAACACGGCTGGAAGTTAGCGCGCAGCAAAAGAAAAAGCCACCCCGAAGAGTGGCTTTCAAGTATTTGGTGGGCCTCCCGTGAGTCGAACACGGCACCAACGGATTATGCTTACCAGCTACGGTTTTCACCGCCCCTTTCGGGTTTGTGGTCTGGACTGTCTCTTGTCTTTACGACTCGCCCGTTCAGTCTCTACACCTTCCCAATTTCCTTCATTAGGCTTGGCTCGGGATTGGCATTGTGACTTGCACAGAAGCGTTCCCCGACTTTGAGCGATTCTACCGCAGGGCAGAGCTAACTTGCCCCACGGCAACCCATTCACGGCTCACCATGCCGTGCTGCATGGTTTAGGTGAGCCTTTGCTAAGTCCGCTGCTCTAACCAAGCATGAGCTAGAGGCCCGATTCGCTATTCTACCCTAGGAAAAGTTGCGTAGCCTAGAAGTAGCCTAATTACAAAAGAGCTTTTGCACTCCTCGCAAAACCTTATCCAGCAAGGCTTTCCGAAATACAGCAGAGTATTATGAGTCCGCTGCCTGCAACCAGCACGGCGTCCAGCCCTAACGAAAAGACCCGGTCAGAAGGCCGGGCCAGTTCATCGATTGCGCGACATACTACACGAAAAGTACACGAAAAAGGGGCCTCCGCAACCGCTTCGCTCACGCGAAACAACCGGGAAGCCCCATTTGTAACCGCTACGTCATTTACCTCGGCCGACAGTTGCCGATCAATTCCCTTCGAGGAACGACTTCAGCTTGTCCGAACGGCTCGGATGACGCAGCTTGCGCAGCGCCTTGGCCTCGATCTGACGGATCCGCTCACGCGTCACGTCGAACTGCTTGCCGACTTCCTCGAGCGTGTGATCGGTGCTCATTTCGATGCCGAAGCGCATGCGCAGAACCTTCGCTTCGCGCGGCGTCAGCGAATCGAGCACGTCCTTCACCACGTCGCGCATGCTGGCGTGCAATGCCGCGTCCGCCGGCGCCACCGTGTTCGTGTCTTCGATAAAGTCGCCCAGATGCGAATCGTCGTCGTCGCCGATCGGCGTTTCCATGGAGATCGGCTCCTTCGCGATCTTCATGATCTTGCGGATCTTGTCCTCCGGCATTTCCATCTTTTCGGCCAGCGTGGCCGGATCCGGCTCGAGACCGGTTTCCTGCAGGATCTGACGCGAAATGCGGTTCATCTTGTTGATCGTTTCGATCATATGAACCGGAATCCGGATCGTGCGCGCCTGGTCGGCGATGGAACGCGTAATGGCCTGGCGAATCCACCACGTGGCGTACGTGGAGAACTTGTACCCGCGGCGATATTCGAACTTGTCCACCGCCTTCATCAGGCCGATGTTGCCCTCCTGGATCAGGTCGAGGAACTGCAGACCGCGGTTCGTGTACTTCTTCGCGATGGAGATCACGAGACGCAAATTCGCCTCGGTCATTTCGCGCTTGGCCTGACGCGCCTTCAGTTCGCCGGCCGCCATCTGACGGTTGGTTTCCTTCAGATCCTTCAGCGGCAACACGACGCGCGCCTGCAGGTCGAGCAGACGCTGCTGCTGCTCGCGAATTGCCGGGATATTCCGCGTGAGAATGGCGCTGTACGCATGACCTTCACCGACGATCCGGTCAGCCCATTCGAGATCCGTCTCGCTGCCAGGGAAACGCGCGATGAATTCGGCGCGCGGCATGCCGCACTTGTCGACTACCGTGTGCAGAATCTGACGCTCGACCTGGCGCACTTCGTCCACCTGCGCGCGCAACGTGTCGCACAGCCGTTCGACGGTACGCGCGGTGAAGCGGATCGTCATCAGCTCGTTCTGGATGGTTTCCTGCGCCTTCAGGTACGACTTGGACTTGTAGCCTTCCTTCTCGAACGCGCGACGCATCTTGTCGAACCATTCGCTGATGAGGGCAAACTTTTCGAGCGACGCGCGCTTGAGCGCTTCCATCTGCGCCGCGTTGGCCGTGGCTTGCGCGGTGCCGTCGTCCTCTTCCTCGTCCTCGTCGGACTCTTCCTCGTCCTCTTCGTCCTCGCTCTCGATCGCTTCCGCTTCCTGCGCGGAAAAGCCGTCCGCGTCTTCCGCGTTGGCGTCGATCAGTCCGTCGACCAGTTCGTCAATGCGAATTTCCTCGTTCGCGACGCGCTCGGCCATGGCGAGAATGTCGGCGATCGTGGTCGGGCACGCGGAGATGGCCATCACCATGTGCTTCAGACCGTCTTCGATCCGCTTGGCGATTTCGATTTCGCCTTCACGCGTCAGCAGTTCGACCGTGCCCATTTCGCGCATGTACATGCGGACCGGGTCGGTGGTGCGGCCGAACTCGGAGTCGACCGTGGACAGCGCGACTTCGGCTTCCTCTTCCACTTCGTCATCCGACGAGGCGGCGGGCGCGTTGTCGTTCAGCAGCAGCGTTTCAGCGTCCGGGGCCTGCTCGTACACCGCCACGCCCATGTCGTTGAACGTGCTGATGATGCCTTCGATCGCCTCGGTCTCGGTGAAATTGTCCGGCAGGTGGTCGTTGATTTCGGCGTACGTGAGGAAGCCGCGCTCCTTGCCGAGCTTGATCAGCGCGCGCAGCTTGGAGCGGCGCTCCTCGATTTCCTCGACCGTGCCGGGCTGCGACGACGCGAACGCGTCTTTCAGCAGCGCCTTTTCCTTTGCACGACGGTCGCGAGCCTTGGCCTTTTCCACTTTGGCCGGCGCTGCGGCCACAGGGTTTTCTTCGCTTTGGGTTGCGTCGTCATCGACGGGTACTTCGTTCAGCTTTTTCGTCATGGAGTTCGCCGTACCGGCTGTAGTCTCGACTCGCGGCTGGTGGACGCCAGCCGGTTGAACCGTGGATACTGGAACCTCGCGAACTGCCGCATCGTCCTGCGCGACAGCCGCTTCCCTTGCGCTTCTGACACCCGGCCGTTTCGCGACCGGTGGTGATACCGACTTCGCCGCCTTGACCGGTTCGGCTCGTGCAGCCGAACCGGTCAAGGATTTCTTCCCCGCAACCGGGGCGACACTGGCAGTAGACGTTTTTCTGGCGGAAGAATCGAGCCTGGCCTCGGTGACCTTTCTGGTCGGCTCCTTGGAGCGTGTGCCTGCCGCTTTATTTCCGCCTGTATTTCCGTCTGTAGTCTTTGCCATCGCATCGCCCTTTGCCTGTTGGCCTTTGCTAGGAAAACCCTTTGAAAAACAAACCGCTGGAAACCTTTTATTATAGCACTTCGGCCTTTTTCAACCCGTCTACAGCCCGAGCTGGCGCTTCATGTCGGCCCGCTTCCGATTCAATTCCGAAAGCTCCGCGAACTCCTCCGGCGTATGCCGGGACTGTCGCGATAGTTGCTCGAGACGTTCGCAATAAGCGTCGTACCGCATCTTCAGAATCGCCGCTTTCAATTCCTCGCCGACAATCCGTTCCTGTTCGCGCCGTTCCTCGATGACGGTCGCATCCTCGGGGTCTTTCAGCAGTAAATCCCGGACGTTTTCATCATAGTCTAGAATTTTGCGAAAGATTTCCTCGAAAGTTGGGGCGTTTGCGCCGTTTCGCAATAGATCCGACAGCAGTTGAAATTCCGCCGAATCGCCCAGCGCACGTGCGTGCGTCGTCACTTCCTCGAACAATTCCCCGTGCCGGGTCACCGTCAGCAACGCCTGCTCGGCCTCTTCGTCGAGCACCGCGACCGTGCGCGGGTGCATCACCAGATTGCGCAGCGTCTTTTCCTCGATGCCGGTCACGCTGCGGCGGTCCTTGCGGGCCGGCGCCGAGCGGGCCGCCGCCGCGATCCGCGCGTCGACCTCGCATAGCGCCGCCACTTCGTCGAACGGCACATCGAGCCGGTCGGCGAACATATGCATGATCTGCGCGCGCAGCGCGTTGGCCGGCAGTGCCTGCAGCAGCGGCTTGGCGTCGAACAGCGCGCGGGCCTTGCCTTCGGGCTGATCCAGCTCCTTGCCGGTCAGCACCTCGTTGAGCATGAACTGCGACAGCGGCATCGCGCGTTCGACCTGCTCGGCGAACGCCTCGGTGCCGAATTCGCGCACGTAGCTGTCCGGATCATGCTCGGTGGGCAGGAACAGGAAGCGGATGGTGCGATTGTCGGCCGCGTGCGGCAAGCAGGCGTCGAGCGCCCGGCGCGCCGCGCGCCGTCCCGCCGAGTCGCCGTCGAAACTGAAAATGACCGTATCGGTCTGGCGCATCAGTTTCTGCACATGAATCGGCGTGCAAGCCGTGCCGAGCGTGGCGACCGCGTTCTGGAACCCGAGTTGGGCGAGCGCGACCACGTCCATGTAGCCTTCGACGACGAGCACGTAATGCTGTTCGCGAATCGCCAGACGCGCCTCGAACAGGCCGTACAGCTCGCTGCCCTTGTTAAATAGCGGCGTTTCGGGCGAATTCAAATACTTCGGCTCGCCACCGTCCAGCACGCGCCCGCCGAAGCCGATCACCTGCCCCTTCACATTGCGGATCGGGAACATGATCCGCTCGCGGAAGCGGTCGTAGCGACGGTTCTGACCCTGCGCGTCCGACTTTTCACTGACGATCACGAGCCCCGACTCAACCAGCGAATCGTCCCGATAATCGGGAAATGCCGATTCCAGATTCTGCCAGCCGTCCGGCGCATAACCGAGCCCGAAGCGCGCGGCGATTTCACCCGTGAGGCCACGTTTTTTCAGATACTGGATCGCACCGGGCGCGCTGCGCAGTTGCTTGCGATAGAAGTCGCAAGCGGTCTGCATGACGTCCGAGAGAGCAGTGGTCACAGCCTTGGAGGCTGCCGGCGCATAACCGCCGCCGCCCCCGCCATAACCCGGCGACGGTTCGTTCGGTACGGTCAACCCGACCGATTGCGCGAGTTCGTTGACCGCCTCGGGAAACGATGCGCCGACGTGCTCCATCAGGAAACCGATGGCCGTCCCGTGCGCGCCGCACCCGAAGCAGTGATAAAACTGTTTAGTCGGACTAACAGTAAACGAAGGGCTCTTTTCGTTATGAAACGGGCACAGCCCCATGAAGTTCGCGCCGCCCTTTTTCAGCTGCACATACCGGCCGACCACGTCGACGATATCGACGCGGTTGAGCAGATCCTGCAGGAATGACGGAGGAATCACGTTAAATGCGCTACCTGAAAAGCTCAAGGCTGCGCGCGCCGTCCGTCCAGCAACGGCACGCGCACACTAAAACGGACGGAGATTACTTCGCGAGCGCGGCTTTGACTTGCGCCGACACGGCGGTCATGTCGGCGCGGCCGGCCAGTTTCGGCTTGAGCACGCCCATCACCTTGCCCATGTCCTGCGGGCCGGCGGCGCCGGTTTGCGCAACCGCTGCCTGCACTTCGGCGACGATCTCCGCCTCGGACATCTGCGCCGGCATGTAGGCAGTCAGAATCGCCAGCTCGGCCTTTTCCTTGTCCGCGAGATCCGTGCGACCCGCCGCTTCGAACTGGCTGATCGAGTCCTTGCGCTGCTTGATCATCTTGTCGACAACCGCGGTGATCGCGGCGTCATCCAGCGTGATCCGATCGTCGACTTCGCGTTGCTTGATTGCCGCGAGCAGCAGACGGATCGTGCCGAGGCGCTCGGTTTCACGCGCGCGCATGGCGGCTTTCATATCGTCGTTGATCTGGTCCTTGAGGCTCATTACTCACCCGAATGCGTTGGAATTTGAAAAAACAGCCGGATCGACCGCATTAAACACAAAAACCCGCTTGGGACTGCTTCCTCAAGCGGGTTGGCGCGATGTGCGTAATGGATGCGACCCGGATGTGACCTTCCGGCTGGCCGGAAAGGCCATGTTTTCCGTGACGGCGCCGACAGCGCCTTCACCGGTTGGATGTTGCCGCGCCGTTGAACGAAACCGCGACAACGCCAGAATCAGTATCAGTAGAACTTCTTTGGCAGCATCTGCGCACGCAGACGCTTGAAATGACGCTTCACCGCGGCGGCCTTCTTGCGCTTACGCTCAGCCGTCGGCTTTTCGTAAAACTCGCGAGCGCGAAGTTCCGTCAACAAGCCGTTTTTCTCCATGGTGCGCTTGAAACGACGCATGGCGACTTCAAACGGCTCGTTGTCTTTTACGCGGATGGTCGTCATTTTTCAATAACGAAACTTTGTAAAGGTTCAGGAGTATAGCAGAGCTTTCTCACAAAGCTACTGCGCCGTCAAGCCCCTAAAACGTGCTCCGCGGCCGCCTGGCCGGCCGCCACGCCCGAGGCCCACGCCCATTGAAAATTGTAGCCGCCGAGCCAGCCGGTGACGTCCACCGCCTCGCCGATGAAGTACAGGCCAGGCGCTTTCGCGCTCATCATCGTCGATGAAGAGAGGTCGCGCGTGTCGACGCCGCCGCGCGTCACTTCGGCCTTGCGGTAGCCCTCCGTGCCGTTGGGGATGAGCGTCCAGCGGGACAGCGCCTCGCCGACTCGGCGTAGCGTCTTGTCCGGCAGGTCCGCCACACGGGCCTCGGCGGGAATCTGATGGGTTTCCAGCCAGACGTGCGCGAGACGTTGCGGCACCCATTCCGACAGCAGGTTCGCAATCTGACGCTTCGTTCCGGTTTTGGCTTCGAGGAGCGCCGTGGTGGCGTCCTGCTCGGGCAACAGATTGATGTGGATCGGTTCGCCAGGCTGCCAGTAGCTCGAAATTTGCAGCACGCCCGGCCCGGACAGGCCACGGTGGGTCAGCAGCAAGTCTTCGGTAAATTGCACGCCGGTCTTCTTGTTGCCGGTCGCCAGTTGCACTTCGAGCGACAACCCCGAGAGCGCCGAAAACGGCTCCCAATCGGCCGCCGCGAAGGTGAGCGGAACCAGCGCCGGGCGCGTATCGATCAGTTTATGGCCGAATTGTTTGGCCAAGCGGTACGCAAAATCCGTGGCGCCGATCTTGGGAATCGACAGGCCGCCGGTCGCGATCACCAACGCGCGCGTGGATATCGAGCCCGACGGCGTGTCGAGCGTGTAATGGCCCTGCGCGTCCTGCCGCACCTGCTCGACGGACAGCGGCGTGCGCCACGCAACCCGGCCGGCATCGCACTCGGCCTTGAGCACATTGATGATCGCGTCGCTCGACTGGTCGCAGAAGAGCTGCCCCTTGTGCTTTTCGTGCCAGGTGACGTGATGCCGCTTGAGCAGCGCCATGAAGTCGCGCGGCGTGTAGCGCGCCAGCGCCGAACGGCAGAAATGCGGATTCGCCGACAGATAATTCGCCGGCCCGGCATACAGATTGGTGAAGTTGCACCGGCCGCCGCCGGAGATGCGGATTTTTTCCGCGAGACGCTGCGAGTGGTCGATCAGCACCACGCGACGGCCGAGTTGACCGGCCACGGCTGCGCACATCATGCCGGCCGCGCCCGCGCCGATCACCGCAATATCGAAGGATTCCATGGGGCCGCATTGTACCTGCGCGTCTGCGGCCGCTTGTCGGCACTGCTATACTTTCAGGCTTACTTTCGCTTTTCGGCCGTGCGCCGGCGGCCGCAGCCGTTCACTCCCAAACATTCATCATGCTCGTACTCGGCATCGAAAGCTCCTGCGACGAAACCGGTCTTGCGCTCTACGACACCGAGCGCGGCCTGCTCGCGCACGCGCTGCATTCGCAGATCGCGATGCATCGGGAGTACGGCGGCGTGGTGCCGGAACTGGCGTCGCGCGACCACATCCGGCGCGCGCTGCCCTTGCTCGAAGAGGTGATGGAGCGTGCCGGCGCGGCACGCGGCGACATCGACGCGATCGCCTATACGCAAGGGCCGGGTCTCGCGGGGGCGCTGCTAGTCGGCGCGAGCGTCGCCAATTCGCTCGCCATGGCGTGGGATAAACCGACCATCGGTATCCACCACCTCGAAGGCCATTTGCTGTCGCCGCTGCTGGTGGACGAACCGCCGCCGTTTCCGTTCGTCGCGCTGCTGGTGTCCGGCGGCCATACTCAGTTGATGCGCGTGACGGATGTCGGCGTCTACGAAACCCTCGGCGAAACGCTCGACGACGCGGCCGGCGAAGCCTTCGACAAAACCGCCAAGCTGCTCGGCCTCGGTTATCCGGGCGGCCCGGAAGTGTCGCGCATGGCCGAGTTCGGCACGCCCGGCGCGGTCGTGCTGCCGCGCCCCATGCTGCATTCGGGCGATCTCGATTTCAGCTTCAGCGGCTTGAAAACTGCCGTGCTCACGCACGCGAAAAAACTCGGCGGCGCGAATATCTGCGACCAGGCGAAAGCCGATCTGGCGCGCGGATTTGTCGATGCAGCGGTGGAAGTGCTGGCGGCGAAGTCGCTGGCCGCGATGAAGAAGACCAAACTCAATCGTCTGGTGGTGGCCGGCGGCGTCGGCGCGAACCGGCAATTGCGCGAAGCCCTGTCTGCCGCGGCGAAGAAGCGTAATTTCTACGTGCACTACCCGGATTTGTCGCTGTGCACGGATAACGGCGCCATGATCGCGCTGGCCGGCGCGTTGCGGTTGCAGCGTTGGCCGGATCAGTCGGGTAAGGACTACGCGTTCACCGTGAAGCCGCGCTGGGATTTGACGTCGTTAGCGCGCTGACTGAAAAAGGCCGCCCTGCCCGGGAGAAATGCAAAAAGCCGCTTGAAAAGCGGCTTTTTGCATTCTGCGAGATCGACCTTGGCCAATCTCGTGGTGCGAGTCACGCCCTTCTTAAGCGACCCGCTTATCCCGCTCGATCACCGCGTACGCGCTGTGATTGTGGATCGACTCGAAATTCTCCGCTTCGAGCGCGTACGCGACAATCCGCTCGTCCGCATTCAGACGCTGCGCAACGTCGCGCACCAGATCTTCGACGAACTTCGGATTCTCATACGCACGCTCCGTCACGAACTTCTCGTCCGGACGCTTCAACAAACCCCACAGTTCGCACGACGCTTCTTCTTCCGCGATACGGACCAGTTCTTCCACGGCCACGTCGCCGGCGAGTTCGGCGTTGATCGTGACGTGCGAGCGCTGGTTGTGCGCACCATACTGCGAGATTTTTTTCGAGCACGGGCACAGGCTCGTGACCGGCACCAGCACTTTCAGGAACAGACGCGTCACGCCGTTGCGCGTCTCGCCGGTCAACGTAACTTCGTAGTCCAGCAGGCTCTGCACGCCCGACACAGGCGCGGTCTTGTTCACGAAGTACGGGAACGACACTTCGATCCGGCCCGCCTCGGCTTCGAGCTTCTCGAGCATCGAGGCCAGCATGGTGCGGAACGTAGCGGCCTCGAGCGGCGCCTTGTTCTCTTCGAGCAACGCGACGAACCGCGACATGTGCGTGCCTTTCTGCTCGGCGGGCAGATGCACGTCGAGATTCCACGTGCCGACCGACGGTTGCACGTCGCCGGCTTGCGTGCGCACCGTCAGCGGATGACGCACGGCCTTCACGCCAACACGCTGGATCGGAATCTGACGCGTGTCGGGCGTGCTTTGCACGTCGGGCATCACGAAAGCAGGGTTCATCTGATTCATTGTCTTGTCCTTTCCAGAAATCGCCGGGCCATCCAGGCCGCCCCTTGCCTTCGCGGAGTCAAACTCCACCAGCAGGATCGCACCTCGAACTGCCGCAAACCGGCGGAAGCGGGCGCCTTCGGCGGCCGTGCGGATCAGGTCGCGCAACGGCAAACGCCGGCCCCTGCCGGCGTTGGATGATGGGCCCGAAGGCCCACTGATTCAAGTTGGAGATTGCTATAGCCGCGATAGTGCCGCGGCCTTCAGCGAGCGGCGCCGCCTCAGGCGACGCGCTTCACCGACGACTGACCGCCGACCGCGCCGTTCGTGAGGAAGCGTTCGCGAATCGACTTGGCGATGCCCGCGGCGTCGAGACCGCATGCGGCGAGCAGCTTGGCCGGATCCCCATGATCGATGAACTGATCGGGGAGGCCCAATTGTAGTACGGGTCGCAAAACCCCACTTTCAAGCAGGGCTTCGACGCACGCGGAACCCGCGCCGCCCATCACGCAGCCTTCTTCGACGGTGACGATCGCGTCGTGCGTTTCGGCCAGCTGGCGAACCAGTTCGGCGTCCAGCGGCTTCACGAAGCGCATGTTCGCAACCGTGGCGTCCAGTTGCTCGGCGGCCGCCAGCGACGGCGCGACCATCGTGCCGAACGCCAGAATCGCAATGCGCTTGCCCGCCGGTTGCGAAGTCTCGCGGCGGATTTCGCCCTTGCCGACCGGCAGCGCGGCCATCTGCTTGACGGTTGCGACGCCCGTGCCGGCGCCGCGCGGATAGCGCACCGCCGTCGGATTCGGCTGTTGCAGCGCCGTGTACAACATCTGACGGCACTCGTTTTCGTCCGATGCTGCCATCACCGTCATGTTCGGGATGCAGCGCAGGAACGCGAGATCGTACGCACCCGCGTGCGTGGCGCCGTCCGCGCCGACCAGACCTGCACGGTCGATGGCGAACACCACCGGCAGGTTTTGCAGCGCGACGTCGTGAATCAACTGATCGTAAGCGCGTTGCAGGAAGGTCGAATAGATCGCGACGACCGGCTTCATGCCGTCGGCGGCCAGACCGCCGGCGAACGTCACCGCGTGCTGCTCGGCGATGCCGACATCGAAGTAACGATCCGGGAAGCGCTTCTCGAACTCGACCATGCCCGACCCTTCGCGCATGGCCGGCGTGATGCCCACCACGCGCGCGTCCAGTTCGGCTGCGTCGCACAGCCATTCGCCGAACACCTGCGTGTAGGTCTTCTTCGACGGCGTGGCGGCCGGCTTGATGCCCTCAGCCGGATTGAACTTGCCCGGGCCGTGGTAGAGCACCGGATCCGCCTCGGCGAGCTTGTAGCCCTGGCCTTTCTTCGTCACGACGTGCAGGAATTGCGGACCACGCAGTTCCTTGATGTTCTGCAACGTCGGAATCAGCGAGTCGAGGTCGTGACCGTCGATCGGGCCGATGTAGTTGAAACCGAACTCTTCGAACAGCGTGGCCGGCACGATCATGCCCTTCGCGTGCTCTTCGAGCTTGCGGGCGAGATCGAGCATGGGCGGCGCGACGCGCAGCACGCGTTCGACGCCGGCGCGCGCGGCGGCATAGAAGCGGCCCGACATCAGGCGCGCGAGATGGCGGTTCAGCGCGCCCACCGGCGGCGAAATCGACATGTCGTTGTCGTTCAGGATGACCAGCAGCGGCACGTCGTCTTCGACGCCGGCGTTGTTCATCGCCTCGAAGGCCATGCCGGCGGTCATCGCGCCGTCGCCGATCACGGCGATGCCCATGCGGTTCTCGCCCTGCAGCTTGCTCGCGATCGCCATGCCGAGCGCCGCCGAAATCGACGTGCTGGAGTGGGCGGTGCCGAACGTGTCATATTCCGACTCATCGCGCTTCGGGAAGCCCGAGATGCCGCCGAGTTGACGCAGCGAGTGCATCTGGTCGCGACGGCCGGTCAGGATCTTGTGCGGATAGGTTTGATGGCCCACGTCCCAAACGATCCGGTCACGCGGCGTATCGAACACATAGTGCAGCGCAATGGTCAACTCGACCGTGCCGAGGTTGGACGAAAGATGGCCGCCCGTCTGCGAGACGCTGTCGAGCACAAAGGCACGCAACTCGTCGGCAAGCGGTTGCAGTTGGCGGCGATCGAGGCGGCGCAGGGCCGCCGGGTCGTCGATGGTTTTCAGCAAGTCGTACATCGTCGTTCCATTGTAGGAAAACTTACGCGCCCGCACTTCATTCATGCACCTCGTGGGGAAGGCGCGCGGCGGCGGGCTTTCGCGTTCAGCTGACCCGGTTCACCACCAGGTCGGCCAATTCGGCAAGACGCTGCGCGCGTGCGCCAAACGGCGCCAGCGCCGCGTGAGCGTCGCTGCGCAACTGCGCGGCGAGCGCGCGCGAAGCGTCGAGCCCGATAATCGACACGTAGGTCGGCTTGCCGTCCTTCGCGTCTTTGCCTGCGGTCTTGCCGAGCGTCGCGGAGTCGGTCGTGACGTCGAGAATGTCGTCGACGACCTGGAACGCGAGGCCGACAGCGGCCGAGTAGGCATCCAGCGAGCGCATTGCGTCGGCGTCCGGCGCGGCGCCGGCCAGCGCGCCCATGCGCACAGCCGCGCGCAGCAATGCGCCGGTTTTCATCCGATGCATGGTTTCGAGCTGCGGGCGCGTCAGCGTATGGCCGACGCTCGCCAGGTCGATCGCCTGACCGCCGCACATGCCGATCGAGCCGCTCGCCAACGCCAGTTCGCGCACCAGCGCAGCCTGCTGCGCCGGGGCCAGAACGTCCGACGTCAGCGCGACGAACGCCTGCGATTGCAGCGCGTCGCCGACCAGCAAGGCCGTGGGTTCGTCATATTGCACGTGCACCGTGGGCTTGCCGCGACGCAGCGCGTCGTCGTCCATGCACGGCATGTCGTCGTGCACGAGCGAGTACACGTGGATCATTTCCAGCGCCGCCGACGCCGCGTCGAGGCAATCGGCGCGCGCGCCGGTCAGCTCGCCGGCCGCATGGCACAGCAGCGGGCGAACCCGCTTGCCGCCGCCCAATACCGCGTAGCGCATGGCTTCATGCAGCTTGCCCGGCTCGGTGGCCTCGGTGGGCAGATAGTGTTCCAGCGCCGTCTCGACACGCTCGAGAACCGAGCGCATCCATGGTTCGAATGTCATAGGTCGTCCCCGCTTTCAGTAGCGGCTGTGCCTGCACTATTCACGGGCAGCGGTTTGAGCGTCTCGCCGTCGAGTACGCGTACCTGCTGCTCGACCTTCTCGAGCTGCTGCTGACAGAACGCCACGAGCGCGGCGCCGCGCCGGTAGGCGGTCAGCGACTCCTCGAGGCTGAGACTGCCGCTTTCCATGCGCGCCACCAGTTCTTCCAGCTCGGCCTGAGCGGCCTCGTAGTTCCCGGGCAGCGGCGTGGTGTCGACGCCCTCGGCAGGCGCGGCAGCAGTATCTTTCGATGCGGTCTTCGCCATGAATAGTCGCAAAATTAAAACAAGTCGGACATTCTACGGCAAAAGCGACATTTCCGATCCGCTCGCCGCCTCCCTCCGAGGCCTTTCCCTCCGTTCATCGTGTAATTAATCCGCCCGCGTCACCCGAGTGTCGCAGAAAAAAATCCTTGGGGCCGGGTCGAAAAACCACGAACTTCCGCGACATTTTTGATCCAAATGAACTACTTACGTGCCCCGGGGATGGGGAAACGGGTATAATCGCGGGCTCCCTAAATCGAATCTTCGATGGTTGGGTTGTTCACTGCTTTCACGTCTTCACGGGAGTGGGAATGTCCAATCTGAGCAATGCATTGCAGTTGCGGTCTGTCCACAGCCAGCTGCCAGTCACGGCTTACTTTGACGAAGCGCTTCTAACGCGCGAAATCGAAACCCTTTTCAAGAAAGGTCCTCGCTACATCGGCCACGATCTGATGGTGCCCGAAGCGGGGAATTATTTTGCCTTGCCCAGCGAAAGCGAGGGGCGCGTGCTCGTCCGTAACCAGCAGTCGCAAGTCGAACTGCTGTCGAACGTGTGCCGCCACCGGCAAGCCATCATGCTCAACGGCCGCGGCCAGACGGAGAACATCGTCTGCCCGCTGCACCGCTGGACATACGACCTGCACGGCGAGTTGCTCGGCGCGCCGCATTTCGCGGACAACCCGTGCCTGAACCTCGGCGCCACGCCGCTGCAGAACTGGCAAGGCCTGCTGTTCGAAGCGCAGGGCCGCGAGGTCGCGCGCGATCTGGCGCGCCTCGGCCCCCGGCATCACTTCGATTTTTCGGGCTTCATGTTCGATCACGTCGAAGTACACGAGTGCAACTACAACTGGAAGACCTTCATCGAGGTCTATCTGGAGGACTATCACGTCGCGCCGTTCCATCCGGGCCTCGGCAGCTTCGTCAATTGCGACGATCTGACGTGGGAATTCGGCGACTGGTACAGCGTACAGACAGTCGGCGTGCACAAGGATCTGGAACAGCCGGGCAGCCCGACGTATCGCAAGTGGCACGACGAAGTGCTGCGCTTCCGCGACGGCAACCCGCCCGAATTCGGCGCGATCTGGATGGTGTACTACCCCGGCATCATGATCGAGTGGTATCCGCATGTTCTGGTGGTGTCGTGGCTGATCCCGCGCGGGCCGCAGAAAACCACGAACGTCGTGGAGTTCTATTACCCTGAGGAAATCGCGCTGTTCGAACGCGACTTCGTCGAAGCCGAGCGCGCCGCCTATATGGAAACGGCTCGCGAAGACGACGAAATCGCCGAGCGCATGGACGCCGGACGCCGTGCGCTGATGGACCGCGGCGAGTCGCAGGTCGGCCCGTACCAAAGCCCGATGGAAGACGGCATGCAGCACTTCCACGAGTTTTTGCGGCGCGAACTCGGCACGATCTGAGTCGATCTCGACGTTTGAATCGGCCAGGCCTCGAGTCGTTCGCAAGCAGCGTCAGCGCAACGAATGAGAGCAAGGAAAGACGGACTGCGGTCCGTCTTTTTTTGTTTAGACTACCGGGATAGCCCGGTCATGCAGTCGCGGCAACACGCCGCCGAACGCAGCCGCCATCGCCTATGAAGGAGACGTCATGCCGCACACTCACTACACCACGCTGATCTCCGCGACGAATCTCGCGGAACGGCTCGCCGCCGCGCCGGGCAGCGTCTTCGTGATCGATTGCCGGTTCGATCTGGCCGACACGGAAGCCGGCGAAAAGGCTTATCTCGCCGGACATCTGCCGGGCGCACACTATCTGAATCTCGACCGCGATCTGTCGGGGCCGAAGACCGGCACCAACGGGCGTCATCCGCTGCCGGATCGCGCGCGTCTCGTGGAAACGCTGGAGTCGCGCGGCTTGAAGCAAGGCCAGCAGGTGGTCGCGTATGACTCGCAAGGCGGCATGTACGCGGCCCGTGCGTGGTGGCTGTTGCGCTGGCTCGGCCATGACTCGGTCGCGCTGCTCGACGGCGGCTTGCAGGCGTGGGAGGCGGCCGGTCAGCCGTTGACGCAGGACGTGCCGGCGCAGAACACCGGCGATTTCAAGGCTCACGCACCGCTCGCGGTCACCATCGACGCGCAAGGTGTGGAACGCAATCTCGCGTCGAGGGAGCGCGTGGTCGTCGACGCGCGCGCCGCCGATCGCTATCGCGGCGAGAACGAGACGCTGGATCGCGTCGGCGGTCATATTCCGGGTGCGCTGAATCGCTTCTTCAAGGACAACTTCACCGCGGACGGCCGCTTCAAGCCGGCGCACACGCTGCGAGAAGAGTTCCACGCAATCCTGGGCGATACGCCGCCGGAGCATGTGGTGCTGCAATGCGGCTCGGGCGTGACGGCGTGCGTGAATGCGGTCGCGATGGAAGTTGCCGGCCTGCACGGCGCGGCGCTGTATGCGGGCTCATGGAGCGAATGGAGTTCGGACCCGAAGCGGCCGATCGGCACCGGGCCGAATCCTTGAGCACGGACAGGTAGATAGAAGCCTGCGCTGGTCGGCAATGAAAAAGCCGTTGCCGCTTGTTAGCGGCAACGGCTTTTTTACAGCAGCGGGACAATCCAGCGTTCGCCAGTGCTCGCTGACGAAATAAACGCGCCGTCAAGCCACCCCGTGCTGCTTGAACCACACCAACGCGCGACGCCAGCCATCCTCGGCATCGGCTTTCTTGTAGCTCGGGCGGTAGTCCGCGAAAAACGCGTGACCCGCATCGTCGTACACGACGAACTGCGAACCGCGTCCGGCCTCCGGACCTTGTGCGATTGCCTGCTTCATCTGTTCGAGCGTGTCCTGCGGAATGCTCTGATCCTGGCGTCCATACAAGCCCAACACCGGCGCATGCAACTGCGCCACTTCATCGAGCGGATTGGCTGGCGTGTTCGCGGTCTTCTGCCCCGTCACGCGCCCGTACCACGCCACGCCCGCCTTCAACCGCGGATTGTGCTCGGCGTACAGCCACGCGATGCGTCCGCCCCAGCAGGAGCCGTTCACGCCCAATCGGTTCAGGTCGCCGCCATGCTCGCCAGCCCACGCGACGGTCGCATCGAGGTCGGCCAGCACTTGCGCGTCGGGCACCTTGCTGACCAGTTGCTCGTTGAGCTGCTGCATGCTCGTATAGACGGACGGGTCGCCCTCCCGCTCGTACAGATTCGGTGCGATCGCCAGATAACCCAGCTTGGCGAAGCGCCGGCAGACATCGGCGATATGCTCGTGCACCCCGAAAATCTCATGCACGACGATGATCACCGGCAGATGCGTCTTGCCCTTCGGCTGCGCGCGATACGCGGGCACCAGCGTGTCGCCGGAATGCACGGCCACCTCGCCGGCCTCGAGGCCTTCGCTATCGGTATGAATGGTTTGCGCCGACACCGGCAGCACGGCGGCCGCGAAGCCAGTGCCAAGCGCGGCCTTGATGAAGGTACGGCGATTGAATGGAACGTGCGGGACCAGACTGTCGATCTCGGGTTTCAGCATGCGGCGCTCCTCGGTTGGACGTTGGAGGCAACAGGATACGCCTGACGGGCATCCTGTTGCAGGAGCGGCTTTCCCGAGGAACGCACGAGCCGGAGATCGAAGGCCGGGCGCCTGACCACTGGGCCGGCGCCGCCCGTAAGCGCGGCGCCGCCGGCTTCAGCGGAGCGACATCAGTGCAGCTTGACGCGCGGCAGCGTGGTCCGCCGCAGCCAGTGCGCGAACGTATCGAGCACCATCCGCGCATAGCCGTGCAACGCGGCGATATGCAGCCGGTACAGCGACATATACATGAAGCGCGCGAACAGCCCCTCGATCAGCATGTTGCCGCCGATCACCCCGCCCATCAGATTGCCGACCGCGCTGAAATGCCCGAGCGACACCAGCGAGCCGAAGTCGCGGTAGGTGAATTCCGGCAACGGCTTGTTGTCGAGCCGCGCGGCGAGCGCCTTCATCAGAAAGCTCGCCTGCTGGTGAGCGGCCTGCGCGCGCGGCGGCACATTGCGCTCGTTGCCGGGCCACGGACACGCCGCGCAATCGCCGAGCGCGAACACGTTATCGTCGATCTCGGTTTGCAGCGTGCGGCGCACGACGAGCTGGCCGAGCCGGTTGACCGGCAGTTCGTCGAGTTGACTCAGAATGGCCGGCGCCTTGATGCCCGCCGCCCACACGGTCAGATCGGCGCGCACGGTCTTGCCGCTCGCGGTGCGAATCATGCCGGGCGCGACTTCGGCGACGGTCTCGCCGATCATCAGCTTCACGCCGAGCTTGGTCAGCAGCTCGGCGGTCGCCGTCGACACGCGCTCCTGCAAGGCCGGCAAGATACGCGGCCCCGCCTCGATCAGCACGATGCCGACGTCATGCCGCGGATCGAGCTTATGCAGGCCATACGCCGACAACACCTGAGCGGTATTGCGCAACTCCGCCGACAGTTCGACGCCCGTCGCACCACCGCCGACGATCGCCACCTGGATGCGCGGTTCACCGGATGCGCCCTCGTCCGGCGTCGCCTCGACGGGTTCATGCACCTGATGTTCGGCGCGCATGCACGCCGCGATCAAACGCTTGCGGAAGCGCTCGGCCTGGCTGACCGTATCGAGTGCGAGCGAAAACTCGGGCGCGCCCTTCACGCCGAAAAATGCCGTGGTACTGCCGATCGCGATGATCAGCGTGTCGTATTCAAGTTCACGCTCGGGCAACAGCTCGGCGCCGTCGTCGTCGAGCACCGTGCCGAGCGTGAGACGCTTGTTGGCGCGGTCGAGACCGGCCAGTTCGCCCTGCTGGAATTCAAAGCCATGCCAGCGCGCCTGCGCTGCATATTCGAGTTCCTGCGTGAACGGGTCCATGCTGCCCGCCGCCACTTCATGCAGCAGCGGCTTCCAGATGTGGGTCGGGTTGCGGTCGACGAGCGTCACCTGCGCGCGCGCGGCGCCTTTGTTCTTGTGGGGCGCGTAGCGATCGCCCAGACGCGTCGCTAACTCCAGCCCCCCCGCGCCTCCACCAACGACGATAAATCGATGCATTGAACTCTCCGTGTTTGCTGATCGGTTATGCGTCGCACGGCGCGTCGCAACGCGCCGTCTTTCAGCGATTGTCCGTGAGCGGCACGGTTTGTCACAAGCTATCAATGCGCATATGTGACATGCGCACGACGTTATCGCTAGCCGTCACCTGTGCGTCAATGTGCCTCTTCCCAATTCAGACCGGCGCCGACCTCGGCAACCAACGGCACCTTGAGATCGGCGACGCCGCACATCAGCTCGGGCAAACGCTTGCGCACGTCGGACAGTTCGGCGTCCGGCACTTCGAGGATCAATTCGTCGTGCACCTGCATGATCATGCGCGTGCCGATTTTCGAGTCTTCGATCCACTTCTGCACCGCGATCATCGACAGCTTGATCAGGTCGGCGGCCGTGCCTTGCATGGGCGCATTGATTGCCGCGCGCTCGGCGGCCTGGCGGCGCGGGCCGTTGCCGCCGTTGATTTCCGGCAGCCACAGGCGGCGGCCGAACACCGTCTCGACATAGCCCTTGGCCTTCGCGCTGACGCGCGTTTCGTCCATATAGCGCGCGACCCCCGGATAACGCGCGAAATAGCGGTCGATATAGAGCTTCGCGGCGTCGCGCGTAATGCCGAGGTTCGACGCGAGGCCGAACGAGCTCATGCCGTAGATCAGACCGAAGTTGATGACCTTGGCCACGCGGCGCTGATCGCTCGACACTTCGAGCGGCGTCACGCTGAAAATTTCCGCCGCGGTGGCGCGGTGAATGTCTTCGCCCTGCGAGAATGCGCGCAGCAACGATTCGTCGCCGGAAATGTGCGCCATGATCCGCAATTCGATCTGCGAATAATCAGCGGAGACCAGCTTGTGTCCGGGCGGCGCGATGAACGCCTCGCGGATCCGGCGGCCTTCGCCGGTGCGTACCGGAATGTTCTGCAGGTTCGGATCGTTCGATGCGAGACGCCCGGTGACGGCCACGGCCTGCGCGTAGTTCGTATGCACGCGGCCCGTGCTGGCGTTGACCATGCGCGGCAATTTATCGGTGTAGGTCGATTTGAGCTTCGACAAACCACGATGTTCGAGCAGGATCTTCGGCAGCGGATAATCTTCGGCGAGCTTCTGCAATACTTCTTCGTCGGTGGACGGCGCGCCGCTCGGGGTCTTCTTCACCACCGGCAATGCAAGCTTCTCGAAGAAGATCTGTCCGATCTGCTTCGGCGAGCCGAGATTGAATTCGCCGCCGGCCAGCTCATACGCTTCTTTCTCGAGTTCGATCAGACGCGCGGCGATTTCACTGCTCTGCACGCGCAGCTTCTCCGCGTCGATCAGCACGCCGGTGCGTTCCATCTTGCGCAGCACGCGTGAGGTCGGCACTTCGATTTCGCGGTACACGTACTCGAGCGTTTTTTCCGCGGCGACTTGCGGATACAGCGCTTGATGCAGACGCAGCGTGACGTCGGCATCTTCCGCCGCGTATTCGGCGGCGGTTTCGAGCGCAACCTCGTCGAAACCGATCTGCGACGCACCCTTGCCCGCGACTTCTTCGTACTTGATCGTCTTGATGCCGAGATGGCGGAGCGCGAGGCTGTCCATGTCGTGCGTGCGGTGCGATTCGACCACGTACGATTGCAGCAACGTGTCGTGCTCGATGCCGCGCATTTCAATGCCGTAATTGGCCAGCACCTGCTCGTCGTACTTCAGATGCTGACCGACCTTCTTGCGATCGGCGCTTTCAAGCCACGGCTTGAGCCTGGCGAGCACTTCGTCGCGCGGCAACTGCACGGGTGCGTCCGGACCGCGATGCGCGAGCGGCACGTAAGCAGCGTGTCCCGCTTCGACCGAGAGCGACAGGCCGACGATCTGCGCGACCATCGGATCCAGCGAGGTGGTTTCCGTATCGAACGAAGTCAGTTCGGCGGCGTCGATCCTTGCGAGCCACGCGTCGAACTGCTCCCACGTCTGCACGGTTTCATAGTGCCGCTCGTGATCCACCGACAACGCCGGTTCCGCGTCCACTTGCGGACCTTCCACGACGTCGGCGATTTCCACCTCGCGCAGCCAGGTCTTGAAGCCGTGGCGCGCGAACACGTCGCGCAGTTCGTCGCGCGCTTCCGGCTTGCTTTGCAGACTTTCCTCGATCGACACGATGTGCGCGGTCAGATCGCAATGGCGCTCGACGGTCACGAGTTTGCGCGCCATCGGCAGGAAATCCAGCGCGCGGCGCAGATTGTCTCCTACCGCACCTTTGATCTCGTCCGCATGTGCGACGATGCCATCCAGCGAGTCGAATTGCGTGAGCCACTTGAGCGCGGTTTTCGGCCCGCACTTCTCGACGCCCGGCACGTTGTCGACCGTATCGCCGATCAACGACAGATAGTCGATGATGCGTTCCGGCGGCACGCCGAACTTGGCGATCACGCCGGCACGGTCGAGCGTTTCGTTGGTCATCGTATTGATGAGGGTGACATGATCCGACACGAGCTGCGCCAGATCCTTGTCACCGGTCGACACGATCACGTTCATGCCGTGTTTCTCGGCTGCGGTGCTGAGCGTGCCGATCACGTCGTCGGCCTCGACGCCTTCGATCATCAGCAAGGGCCAGCCGAGCGCGCGCACGGCCACGTGAATCGGCTCGATCTGACGCGCGAGATCGTCCGGCATCGATGGACGGTTCGCCTTATAGTCGGGATACCAGTCGTCGCGAAACGTTTTGCCCTTGGCGTCGAACACGCACGCGCTATACTCTGCCGTGACTTCCTTGCGCATGCGCCGCAGCATGTTGATCATCCCGTAGAGCGCACCCGTGGGGCCGCCTTCGGGACCGCGCAGATCAGGCATCGCATGGTAGGCCCGGTACAGATAACTCGAACCGTCGACCAATAGCAGGGTCTTACCTTCAAGGTTTCGTTCTTCAGGCATTATGACTAAGAGAAAAGTGATTCCGAGTCTGCGATCGCTCGCAGATCAAGAGCGCGCAACGGCCAAGAAGGCCCGCGCATCGTGGCAGATGTTCACGATTATGGCAGAGTTTATCGAGGCGACCGAGTACCTCTCGGAGATTCGTCCGGCCGTCAGCATCTACGGTTCGGCGCGGCTCAAGCCGAACTCGCCGTACTACAAACTCGCCACGCAAATCGCGCGCAAGCTCTCCGATGCGGGCTTCGCGGTGATCTCCGGCGGCGGCCCCGGCATCATGGAAGCGGCCAACAAGGGCGCACATGCGGGCAAGGCGCCGTCGGTCGGTCTGAACATCGAATTGCCGCACGAACAATCGGGCAATCAGTGGCAGGACATCTCGCTGCGCTTCCGCCATTTCTTCACGCGCAAGGTCACGTTCGTGAAGAACTCGGACGCGGTGATCGTGATGCCGGGCGGCTTCGGCACGCTGGATGAACTCGCCGAAGTACTCACGCTGATCCAAACCAAGAAGTCGCGCCACGTGCCGATCATTCTGGTGGGCGCCGAGTTCTGGGAAGGCCTGCTCGCGTGGTTCAAGAACTCGCTCACGCCGATGGGCCTGATCAATCCCACCGACATGGATCTGATGCAGGTGATCGACGATCCGGATCAGGTGCTCGAAGCGGTGCTGAAGTTCTACGAAGACCGCGAAGAAGCCGAACCGCATCCGGCCAAATCGGATGAAGACCGGATGTTCTATCTGTAACCCTGGCTAAGGGGCAGCCTCCAGGCTGCCCGCTTCAGCGACATCCGTCTGGTCGCCTTGCGCCTGCAGCCACTCGCAGAATTGCGCGACCAGCGGCGCCTGCGCAACCTCGCGGCGCGCCACCCACCAATAGCCGCGCGCATCGATTCGCGGACCGCTCAACGGCACGACCAGGCGCCCGGACACGAGTTCATCCGCGAGCAAGGGCAACGGTCCGAGCGCCACGCCGAGACCATCCACCGCCGCCTGCAACGCCAGGTAGAAGTGGTCGAACGACTGCTTCTTCCGGCATTTAACCGTCACCCCTGCCGCCGATAACCAGTTGGCCCATGCATCCGGTCGCGTATCGGAATGCAGCAGCACGTGCCGCGCGAGATCGTCGGCAACCTTGATCGGCGAGCGCTGCAACAGCGCCGGACTGCACACCGGTATCTCGCTCTCTCCAAGAAAGTGGCCACTCACGCAATTTGGCCAATGCGCGGGCCCGCGACGCACCGCGACATCGAAACTCTCCAGCGTATCGACCGGCGCGTTCGAAGTGGACAATCTCAGTTCCACGTTCGGCACCTTGCGCTGGAACTGATGCAGACGCGGCAACAACCACTTCATCGCGAACGTGGGTAGCGCGTTCACGCGCAAGACGTGGACGACGCCGGTGTCGCGCAGTTGATCGGTGGCGAGTGCGATGCTGTCGAAGGCGGCCTGCACGGTGGACAGATAGCGGCGGCCGTCGTCGGTCAGACGCACGCGCTTGCCGCGGCGCTGGAACACCTGCACGCCAAGCCACGTTTCGAACGACGCCACCTGGCGGCTGATTGCACCGTGCGTCACATGCAATTCGTTCGCCGCGGCGGTGAAGCTTTCGTGACGCGCGGCGGCTTCGAAAGCGCGCAGCGCCGGGAAGGGAGGAAGATTACGGGCCATGCTTGTGATTCTAGATCACAAAGGCGCACCGAAAAATCGTTTTGCGCGCCACGGGTTCGGCGCTAATCTGCTGAGCTTGAACTGGAAGCCTGCAATATGGATCAAGACCTCACCGCGCCCGAGTCCGCACTCGCGCCAACACCCACACTGCGGGAAATTTTCGGCGGCTTTCTCGGCCTTGGACTCATTTCGTTTGGCGGAGCGCTGCCATTGGCGAGGCGCGCGCTGGTCGAACAGCGCCGCTGGCTCACCAGCGAAGAATTCACCGACCTGCTGGGCCTGTGCCAATTTTTGCCGGGCGGCAACGTCATCAATCTATCGGTCGCGATGGGCATGCGCTTTCGCGGCGTGCCGGGCGCGTTGGCCGGTCTGCTTGGGTTGATCGCGGGGCCTTCGCTGGTGGTGATCGGACTCGGTGTGCTGTACGAACATACGCAGAACGATCCGCATGTGCGTCATCTTTTTGCTGGACTGGCCGCTGCCGCGGCGGGCTTGCTGATTTCGATGGCGGTGAAAATCGTGCTGCCGTTGCGCAATAAGCCGCTGGCGGCAGTGATCGCCGCGCTCGGTTTCGTCGCCATCGCGGTATTGCGTCTACCGCTGTTGCCCACCATGCTCGTATTGACGCCGCTCAGCATCTACATTGCATCGAGGAGCGCCCGATGACCGACACGCTCATTGCCCTCGCGGTCATTTTCAGTCAGCTCTCGCTGCTCGCGTTCGGCGGCGGCAATACGATTCTTCCGGAGATGCAGCGGCAGGTGGTGGACGTGCACCACTGGATGCCGGCCAGCGAGTTCAGCGCATTGTTCGCGCTCGCGCAGGCGGCGCCGGGACCGAACCTGATGATCGTCACACTGGTCGGCTGGCATGTGGCCGGCTGGGCGGGGATGCTGGTGACGTCGGTAGCGAAGTTCGGGCCGTCGTCGCTGGTGACGATACTGGCGTTGCACGCGTGGGAGCGCTTCAAGGACCGCCCGTGGCGACGCTACGCGCAACTGGGGCTAGTGCCGGTGACGGCGGGCATTGTCGCGGCGAGCGCGGTGCTGATCGCAAGGGCATCGGACCCGACGGCGATCGCATGGGGCATCACCGCCTTCACAGCGGCATTGTCATTGAAGACTCGGGTGCACCCGCTCTGGCTGCTGGCCGCGGGAAGTTTGATCGGATTGACGGGGTTCGGGCAGATGTGACGCGAGGTCGCTGCGGGCACGTGGATCGCAGACCATCGATATGCTCGTGCAGATTGGCGGGGATGTGTTGCCACATCGGATCGAGAATGAAATCGATGCCCTCGCGCCTCGCCTGTTTTGCCGCGGGCACGAAGTCGGCGTCGCCGGCGATCAACACGATCTGATCGACCTGTTTCTTGAATGCCAGCGATGAAACGTCCAACCCGATGCGCATGTCCACGCCTTTCTGCCGAAAGTCGACCGCTACATCGTTGGGCGTGATATCCGCCATCTGAATCTTGCCGGACAACAAGAGCGCCACCTTGTCGGGCTTGATCGCCCATTGCGTGAATGCCGACAGATGCCCGAGCCTCAGCGCGACCTTCCGCATGCCGCGCAGATGTTCGTGCAATTCCAGACGGAACGTTGCCTCGCTGGATTTGCCGAAATCGATTGCCTGCTTGCTGATCGGGTTGTGCATCTTCTTGTCGAGCGGCGGACAGTCGTAAAAGAAAATACGATAAAGATCGTGCCGCTGCTGTGGCCCCCGCTCGCGCTCGATCCCCGTTCCCGCGCCGCCACCATTGCGCCGAGGATTCCTAAACGTTAAATGCGCGCAAGCCCACCGATGGGCGCATTCCGCAGCCCGGCGCGCGTCATGAGCATTGTGTGGTTCGATTGCGCGAAAGCGCTTGATGAAGAAAGCCCCGTCGATGAGGATCGCTGTCGACATTTTCACCCCCTGTTTTACCGGCCCAGAATGCAAAAAAGCCCAAGGGTTCGGCGCGGCGCTGGATGAGGTGCGTCGGCTTACTGCCAAGGGCTACATGACCGTTAATGTAGCATCCGTTACTAACGTTTTCAACAAATTTTGGGTGTAAAATTTTCGTTCACGCTCAAGACATAAAATCCCTTTCTCTTTATAAGAGAAACTGAGAATTTTCTTACTTCGAAGCGAGTCGTTACTGAAACGCCACTTCCGCGAAACTGCGCAGCTTCCGGCTATGCAGTCGATGCAAACCGTTCATCCGCAGCAACTCCATCGCCTTCACGCCGATCTGCAAATGCTGATCGACCTGCGCGCGATAAAACTGGTCGGCCATGCCGGGCAATTTCAACTCGCCGTGCAGCGGCTTATCCGACACGCACAGCAACGTGCCGTAGGGCACCCGGAAACGAAAACCGTTTGCCGCGATCGTCGCGCTTTCCATGTCGAGCGCAACCGCGCGGCTTTGCGACAGACGCTGCACCGGCTCGCGATGATCGCGCAGTTCCCAGTTGCGGTTGTCGACGCTCGCCACCGTGCCCGTACGCATCACGCGCTTGAGTTCTACACCGTCCAGTTGCGTGATCTGCGCGACCGCACGCTCCAGCGCAACCTGCACTTCGGCGAGCGCCGGAATCGGCACCCACAGCGGCAGGTCGTCGTCGAGCACGTGATCCTCGCGGACGTAGCCGTGCGCCAGCACGTAGTCGCCGAGACGCTGCGTATTGCGCAGCCCCGCGCAATGACCCAGCATGATCCACGCATGCGGGCGCAGCACGGCGATGTGGTCGGTGATGGTCTTCGCGTTCGATGGCCCGACGCCGATGTTGACCATCGTGATGCCGCTGCCGTCCGCGCGTTTCAGGTGATAGGCGGGCATCTGCGGCAGACGCGGCGGCGCGGTGCCCTCCTGCGCCTGTTCGCCGAGATTCTCGTTGTACGTGATCACGTCGCCGGGTTCGACGAACGACGTGTATTCGCTGCGATACGCGCGCAGTTCCTCGTCGTCGGTGTGGGCCATCATCGTGCGGCCGAGTTTGACGAACTCGTCGATATAAAACTGATAGTTCGTGTACAGCACGTAATTCTGGCAATGCGTCGGCGACGTGGCCGTGTAGTGCTTCAGCCGATGCAGCGAGAAGTCCACCCGCGCCGCCGTGAACAGCGCAAGCGGATGCGGGTCGCCCGGCAGCGGCTCGTACGTGCCGTTGACGATGCGATCGTCGAGCAGCGCCAGATCCGGTGTATCGAACACGTCGCGCATCAGGAACAGGCGTTCGCGATCCAGATCACCTTCAAGGTGAATGCCCTCGGCGAACGCGAAATGAATCGGAATCGGCTGCTCCGACACGCCGACCTCGATCTTCACGTGGTGATTCTTGGCCAGCAGCCGCAATTGCTCGCGATAGTAATTGCCGAACAGGTCCGGCCGCGTGACGGTCGTCTCGAACACGCCCGGACCCGCGACGAAACCGTACGACCGGCGCGAATCGATGTGGGTATTGATCTCGGTACGCACACGCACGAACGGGTAACAGGCACGCACCCGGCGTTCGAACAACTCGTTGCGGCGGTAGCGCGCAAAGGCGTCGCGCAGGAACGAGGTGTTCGCTTCGTAAATCGCCGAGAGGCGGGTGACCGCTTCGGCGGCGTCGTCGAAGGATTCGGTTGGGAAGCTGTTAGCGGGAGTCTGCACCGCGCGTTGATTGGTATCGTTGTTCATCTTCATTCGCCTCGATTGATGCGACGACATTACCACGGAACCCGTGATCGCCAAATGACCTTGCGACGCTTGCCAGCCCGGCCGCGGCAAGCCGCGTGGGATTGCGCACATGTGGCGCGAAAGCGGCGCAAAATAAGGCAATCGCGCTCGTCGGCGTGGCTGGATTTGCTAGAATCGGGCCACCTTATTGGAGAATCACCATGAAGCCGCTCCTTCCCGTCGCCGTTGCACTGGCCCTCGCCTTTGGCAACGCCGCGATGGCTGCCCAGCCTGTCGATGACACTCCGCCCCCCGGTGCACCTCAGTCGGCCAATGAACGCGCCGGCCTGCCCGACCTGGAGAAGATCAATCGCCCGGCCGCCGAGGTCAGTTCGAAGGTTGAAATCAACGTGCCGCGCACGCCGAGCTTCTACGAAAAGAGCCCTAACGGCACCGAAATCACCGAATACCGCGACAAAGGCAAGCCCGTCGAGATCAACGTGCATTCGAATCTCGGCACGCGCTATCAGATGAGCGCGCCGCTCGACACGTCGCCGAAGGTGCGCGACAACGGTCAGGCCAGCACGCGCTTGCCGTCCGTGCATTTGACCTACTGATTGACTGATGCATGACGGCCTGGCGATCCTGACCGGACCGTTGGGCCGCGGACCCCACAAGTCGTCGCGCGATACAGCCGAAAGAAAGGGCCGGTCAGTCCGCTTACGAGGCGGACTGCGCAGGGAAGATCCAACGCGGTAAGACCGCGTAAGTTTTTCGATGCCCATCGACCCGGCGTTCGACACCACGTCCTACCCGCCACATCTCGCACTGGCCGTCTTGCGCCAGCCCGACCAACCTGATCGACATTTCCCGCATGGCTGTCTTCACCGCTGTCACCGAACCCCAACTCACAGAATGGATGTCCCACTACGATCTCGGCGATGTCGTCGAGTTGCGCGGCATCTCGTCCGGTATTGAAAACAGCAACTTCTTTCTGACGACGACGCGCGGCGAATACGTCCTCACGATTTTCGAAAAGCTGACGGCCGAACAACTGCCGTTCTATCTCGACCTGATGCAGCATCTGGCCGCGCACCGCGTACCGGTACCGGACCCGATGCCGCGCCACGACGGTTCGCTGTTCGGCACCCTAAGCGGCAAGCCGGCGGCTATCGTCACCAAGCTGGAAGGCGCGCCGGAAATGTCGCCGAAAGTCGAGCACTGCGTCGAAGTCGGACAGATGCTGGCGCGCCTGCACCTCGCGGGGCGCGACTATCCGCGTTATCAGCCGAATCTGCGCAGCCTGCCGTGGTGGCGCGAAACCGTGCCGAGAGTGCTGCCGTTTCTGCAAGGCGAGCAGCGCGACCTGCTGGCGTCCGAACTGGCGTACCAGGAAGCCTTCTTCGCATCGGCCGACTACGCCGCGCTGCCTGCGGGCCCGTGCCATGCCGATCTGTTCCGCGACAACGCGATGTTCGCCCACGCCGCGCCGGAGACGGGGCATGAGGTGCGCCTCGGCGGCTTCTTCGATTTCTATTTCGCCGGCTGCGACAAGTGGCTGTTCGACGTCGCCGTCACCGTCAACGACTGGTGCGTCGACCTCGCCACCGGCAAGCTGGACGATGCCCGCACCGAGGCGCTGCTGCGCGCGTATCAAACCGTGCGGCCGTTCACCGTCGAAGAAAATCGCCATTGGGGCGACATGCTGCGCGCCGGCGCGTACCGTTTCTGGGTCTCGCGCCTGTATGATTTTCATTTGCCGCGCGCGGCAGAGATGTTGACTCCGCACGATCCCGGCCATTTCGAGCGCATTTTGCGCGAACGCCTTTCCGGCGTTGCACTCCCAGGCATTCATAGCTCATGCAACTGATCGAAGTTCCCGCGAAAACCGGTTACGTATGGTTCCGGCAGGGTATCTGGCTGTTCCGCAAGAACCCGCTCGCGTTTCTGACGCTCTTCTTCACCTATCTGCTGGTGATGACGCTGCTCGCGCAGATTCCGGTGATCGGCGGCGTGTTGCCGCTGGCCTTCATTCCGGGCGTCGCGGTCGGTTTCATGGCGGCGTGCCGTAATACGATCGCCGGCAAACCGGTGTTTCCGACCATCCTGGTGGACGGTTTTCATTCGTATGGCCCGGTGGTCGCGAGACGGTTGCTGGTCCTCGGCGTGCTGTACGTCGTCGCGATGGCGCTGGTGCTCGCCGGTTCTGCGCTCGCCGACGGCGGCATGCTGCTGAAGGTCATGCTCGGCACCGCCGCGATGGATCAGGACGCAATCCAGAACAGCAATATCCCGCTCGCGTTTCTCACCGCGTTCGCTTTCTACATTCCAGTGGCGATGATCTTCTGGTTCTCGCCGATCCTCACCGCGTGGCACGACGTGCCGCCGGTCAAGGCCATGTTCTTCAGCATCGTCAGTTGCTGGCGCAATCGCGGCGCGTTCATCGTGTTCGGCGCGCTGTGGTTCGCGACCTCGACGACGGTGTCGTTCGGCCTGTCCTTGCTGATGCAGGCGCTGGGCGCGACCGACTTCGCGTTCGCCGTGCTGATGCCCGCGACGATGATCGTCATCACCATGCTGTATTGCTCGTTCTACGCGACATACCGCGGCTGCTTCGGCGTGCAGGCGCCCGAGGCGCCGGACCTGCCGACCACGCCGGCCGCCTGAGCGCGGGTCTGACGCAAGCGCGGTCCATGCAGTACGCCCGCGGGGCGTTTGTCCCACGCGGGCCTCATTCGAACTGAAGGCCACACAATCGCGGGCGCGCTCACGGCGCCCGCCACCCCCTTCCCTCTCGTCATCCTGCATCGTTTTGCGGCACAATGATTTGCGTGCGATCGATTTGCACGCAATTTCCCGTGAGATGCATCATGACCCAGCGCCCCGCCTTACCCTTCACGCTCGACGAGCAACTCTGCTTCGCGCTTTATTCGACGTCGCTTGCCATGACGAAAGCGTACAAGCCGCTGCTCGACAAACTCGGCCTCACCTACCCGCAGTATCTGGCGATGCTGGTGCTGTGGGAGAGCGACGACGTGACGGTCAAGGACATGGCCGCGCGTCTGAATCTCGATTCCGCGACGGTCACGCCGCTACTCAAGCGCCTCGAGACGCAAGGTCTGCTGGAACGCGTACGCGGTATCGACGATGAACGGCTGGTGTACATCCGCCTGACCAAAGCCGGCACGGCTTTGAAACGCCAGGCGCGCGAAGTGCCCGCCGAAATCTTCTGTGCGACCCAGCAAACGCCGGAGTTTCTGCTGCGGCTGCGTGACGATCTGACACGCCTGCGGACCACGCTCAACGACTACATGGATCACTAAGCCGGCTCGACGCGCCGGGCTCGCTATCGACTCGATTCAAAATTTCATTTGCACGCAAATGATTTGTGTACTATCTTTATCACATGCCGCTTCCACAGCGCTCCGCCAAAAAGGCGGGCCAGCAAGCCGCGGCAAGTATGCAAACCCCGATCATCCAAACCACGGAGCAACATCATGAACATCCTCTACAAAGCAAGCGCAACGAGCACCGGCGGCCGTGACGGCCGCGCAGTTTCGTCGGACAACGCACTGGACGTCAAGCTGGCAGCACCGCGTGAATTGGGCGGCAACGGCGCGGCGGGCACGAACCCGGAACAACTGTTCGCGGCCGGCTATTCGGCCTGCTTCCTGAGCGCGATGAAATTCGTCGCGGGTCAGAAGAAGCAGACTCTGCCGGCAGACACGCAAGTCACGGCTGAAGTCGGCATCGGCCCGAACGACAAGGGCGGCTTCGCGCTCGACATCGACCTGCACATCTCCCTGCCGGGTCTGGACGCGGCGGCTGCCAAGGAACTGGTCGACACCGCGCATCAGGTTTGCCCGTACTCGAACGCCACGCGCAACAACGTCGCGGTTCGCCTGCAAGTCGCGTAAGCTGCGACCTCGCTGATCGCCGAAGCATCGCTCGAAGCGGCGCCTCGGACCGCGCCGGATCAAACAGCGCCCGTTCCCTGCACAATAGGAACGGGCGCTGTGCCGTTGACGGACGCGGCACGTAACATGCGATACCGATCCAATCCGTGAGCGCCGGCGATCGCGCATCCACGCAACCCTTCACCGACTCTCGCTGCCCATGACACGCGCCCGACGACTGAACGATTCCTTCGACACCGGTCTGGTCTGGTTCCGCCGCGACCTGCGCAACACGGACAACGCGGCGCTCTACTACGCGCTCAAACATTGCGAGCGCGTCTGGTGCGTGTTCGTGTTCGATACGACGATTCTTCAGCCGCTGCACGAGCTTTGGCAAAAGCGTCATCCGGATACGCAGACGCAGGATCGCCGCATCGAATTCATTCTGGGCGCGCTGCACGAACTCGACGAGGCCTTGAGCGCACAGGGCGGCGGCCTGATCGTGTTGTATGGCGATCCGGCCGAACTCGTGCCGAAGCTCGCAGATGAGCTGGGGGTCGACGCGGTCTTTACGAATCACGATTACGAGCCGGTCGCGATCGACCGCGACGAAACCGTGCGTGAGCGGCTCGAAGACGCCGAACGCCAATGGCTGACGTTCAAGGATCAGGTGATTTTCGAGCGCGACGAAATACTGACCGGCCAGCGCAAACCCTTCACCGTGTTCACGCCGTACAAGAACGCCTGGCTCAAAGAGGTGACGGCGTTCGACCTGAAACCGTATCCGGTGGAAAAGTACGCGGATCATCTGGCGCCGACGCCGGCCAAACTGCACCGCAAGCTGCCGTCGCTCAAGCAGCTCGGCTTCGCGCCCAGCAACCTCGCCGAACTGGCGATCCCTACCGGCATGAGCGGCGCGCAGAGCCTGCTCGACGACTTCATGAGCCGCATCGACAGTTACGCCGACCGCCGCGATTTTCCCGCCGCGAAGGGCCCGAGCTATCTGTCGGTGCATCTGCGTTTCGGGACTGTCTCGATCCGCACGCTGGCGCGGCTCGCCCAGGAGATGTCGTTGCAACCCGACGGACAAGGCTCGGCCACATGGCTATCCGAGCTGATCTGGCGGGATTTCTACTTCATGATTCTGGCGCACAACCCCCGTCTGGCGAAGGGCGTGTCGTTCAAGGAAGAATACGACCGGCTGCGCTGGGAAAAAGGGCCGGCCGCCGAGGAGGCTTTCGCTGCCTGGTGCGAAGGCCGCACCGGCTATCCGCTGGTCGACGCCGCGATGCTGCAGATCAACTCGACCGGCTACATGCACAACCGTCTGCGGATGGTGGCGGCGAGCTTCCTCGTGAAGGATCTCGGCGTCGACTGGCGGCTTGGCGAAGCGTATTTCGCGGAGCAGTTGAACGACTTCGATTTCTCGGCGAATAACGGCGGCTGGCAATGGGCGGCATCGACGGGATGCGATGCGCAGCCCTACTTCCGGATCTTCAATCCGATCACGCAATCGGAAAAATTCGATTCGGACGGGCGCTTTATCAAACGCTATCTACCGCAGCTGGCAAAGCTGCCGTCGAAGTGGATTCATGCGCCGTGGAAGGCTGGGGCGGAGCAGCTTGCGGCGTTTGGGGTAGTGCTCGGCAAGGATTATCCGGAACCGATCGTCGATCACGCCGAAGCGCGGGAACGCACGCTGGCTCGCTTTGGCAAGTGAGTGCCTGCTTACGTTGCACGGGACGGAGCACGTGGATCGAGCTGGACGAACGCCGTTTCAGTCGAATTGAAAGAGAGGAAAACAAGCATGCGCCGATTGCCGTCGCTGATCGTATTTCTGGCTTTGACACTGGCGACAGGGTTCGTCGCGAGCCGGTTCTTGCCGGACGCGTGGTACGTCGCGCTGCATAAACCCGCGTTCAATCCGCCGGATTGGGTGTTTCCGCCGGCATGGTCGTTACTGTATGTGCTGATGTCGGTCGCTGCATGGCGCGTGTGGAAACGCGACGGCCTAAGAGCAGGGATCGTCTTATGGGCGGTTCAACTGCCGTTCAACGCAGCGTGGATGTGGCTCTTCTTTGGCCTGCATCGACCCGGCGTGGCGCTGGTCGATATTGTGGTGCTGCTGGTCTTGATCGTCGCGCTGACGTGCGTCTTCTGGCGACGGGACCGCTGGGCGGGCATGATGCTGGTGCCCTATGTGGCGTGGGTGGCATTCGCCGCGGTACTGAATCACGCGCTATGGCAAATGAATCCGGTGGTTTAAACCGCGCAGACTTTCTGCCAGCTTCGGTTTTGGCGCCTCACCCGAACACCGGCGTCTCACTACCCGCCGATGCGAAAAACAAACCTGAAGCAGCTTAGTACTGCTGGCTCATCCACGACGGTTGGCGCGGGTTTGCTTCGCGATCCAGCTTGCGCATGCGGAATTCGAGATCGTAAAGATCGGTGGCTTCGGCGAGGAAAGCGTCAGCGCGTTCTTTCGCGAGTTGCTCGGGCGATTTCGTCAGAAACAGGAACAGGCGGCTAAGCAGGTACATGGTCGACCTCAACAATGAGTGCTAGGCGTTAACGCCTAAGGGATAACCCGTATTATAGGGAAAACCCTATTGACGCGCTACGACTCATTTTCGAAGTGTTGTTCCGATGTCACCGTGCGCCCGCTGCGGCCGCCCTGGAAGGATTTGCAGCGATCTGGCCGGCTCCCGTACGGCGTTGATGCTTGAAAAATTCCCAGATCATGGCGCTAGCGTCAGGACCTTTGGCGGAATGGAACGGAACGGCGTCATCGCCGCCACTCCATGCGTGACCCAGCCCTTGCACGCGGCACAGCCGAACCACTCGCCGTCCACCGCGCACGAAATCGCGCATCACCACGCCGCCTTTGCGCTCCTCGCGCACCTCGCCAGATTTGCGCGTGCCATCGGCATCGACGATACGGTTCAGGCGCAGGAATTCCTCCGCCAGTTGATCGGCGTTGACCGGCGAGACGACGTGGTCGGCATCGCCGTGGACGATGATCGCCGGCATGCCGGGGTAATGCGCGACGTCGACCAGTTGGTCGACAAGCTGCGCCGGCTCGCCGCGCGCGCCGCGCCGCATCACGTCCATCGCGGTAATGCCGGTGCGCGCTTCGCCGAATGCGGGGCCGGAATGCAGCGCCACCGCCGCGAAATGCTCGGGATAGTGGACGGCCAGCAGCGCGGTCAGCCCCGCACCGGCCGAGATGCCGGCCGCGTACACGCGTTCGCTGTCGAAGCCATGTTCCGCGACAAGCGCATCCACCAGCGAGACCACGGCGCGCGCTTCGGCGCCGCCCGCGCTCTCGCCGGCGTCGTACCAGTGCCAGCAGCGGTGCGAATGCGCGTGCTTCGATTGCTCGGGATACACCACCGCAAAGCCGAAGCGGTCGGCGAGCACGTTCATGCGCGTGCCTTCCGCGAATTCATCGATCGACTGGGTACAGCCGTGCAGCATCACGACAAGCGGCATGGCTTCCAGCGCATGGCCCGACGGGATGTACAAACCGTACTGGAGATGGTTGACGAGCCGCCCCGGCGCCGCGGGCGCCGAGTGAAACGAACGCGTCCACGAGCCGCTCGCCCACGCCGATGCGCGCGGCCGCACGCGCGATTCGCGCGCAGCGGGACGCGGCGCTTCCCGCTTCGCCGGGGTGCGCAGCGCGGCTGCCGCCTTGAGCGGGCGCACTTTCGCGGACGGCTTGCTGGTGGCGGTGCGCGTTGGCCGCGTGGACGTACGTTTGGCGGTCTTCGCGGTTTTGGTCAGGGATTCGGACTGGATCGCAAGCAATCGCTTCAACCCGCGTAGCCAGATTTTCGACAGACTTTTTGCCATCGGCGGATAACCTCGCAAAAAGGGGCAGGATTCGCCCGTAGAACGATGCGTCTTTGTGCAATGCACAATAACATCATTCCTCATGCCCCGCTGTGCGCGCGGTCTGCCATCCCGAGGCAAATTGTCCACCCGGCGAACCTTGCCGGGAGTCTGGCGTCAAATCGCGTCAAGGCCTGTTCGACCGCCTGCGTCCCAAGCCGAAAGCGTGGTGCGCGGCGTCCGGCAGAACCGGCCGAACTCCCCGCCTTATACTGGCGGTTAACAATTTGACGTGCGAGCCTGCGTCAGGTCGGCGCTTCGTGCCGCTCGCGCGTTAACTCCTTACCAACCGATTCTACGCGGCCTGGGTCGCTCCCTTTGCCATGCCCGATTTACCCGTTCACCTGTGGTATTCGATCACCAGCCTCGGCGCCGCCGGCATGACGCTGCCGCTCGCGTTCGCCATCGCGTTGTGGCTGGCGGTCGGCTATTCGTGGCGCATGGCGGCCGGCTGGCTGCTGTTGCTGGGCGCGGCCATCGGCGTGACGACCGTCACCAAGCTGGCGTTTCTCGGCTGGGGCGTCGGCGTGCGCGAGCTGGATTTCACCGGCGTCAGCGGGCATGCGATGTTGTCGACATCCGTCTATCCGGTCGCGTTGTTCCTGATGCTGCTGCCCGCCCGGCCGGCTTTCCGTCTGCTCGGCGTGCTGCTTGGACTTGCTGCCGGGATCGCGGTGGGTTTGTCGCGGGTCGTGCTGAGTGCGCACTCGCCTTCCGAAGCGATCACCGGCTGTCTGGTCGGCGCGCTCACCGCGTTGATGTTCGTGCGCATGGCGTGGCACGCGGAGCCCGGCCGGCTGTCGGCGTTGCCCGTCACCGCCAGTCTGATGGTGCTCGCGTTGCTGATGCACGGCGTGCACGTGCCGACGCAACGCTGGGTCACGCATATCGCGCTGAAGGTGTCCGGACACGACCGGCCGTTCATCCGCGCGAAATGGCGGGCGGTGCGGGACGTGCGCCCGGCTACTGCGCCGCTGTCGCAAACGCTCAATACGCTCACTCAGTCACGCGCCACTGACGTTTGACGCTGACGTTCGGCACTGCCGAAACGGCCCGCTCAGGGCGCCTATTGCCGCGACGAGCGCTTGCGCGTTTATCCGCGTATGGCCAGTCATACCGAGGAAGAACCTGTTTCCGCGCCGTCGCAAGCCGCTTTAACTCGCCACCGCCAATTCGTCGACGCGACGTCAAAGGCAGCGCGCGAAGCCGCTGCACATCCCACGTTATGCGCGCCGTTGAATAATCGTCATGGTTACCGTTATAACCTTTCATATATTACGATAGCGTTTTAACCTCGCGCTCCGGCCCGCGCCGGACTCTGAACCCTTCATGACACTGTCCCGCCGCTTTCTGAAACACGCGCTGTTTGTCGCCAGCGCTGTCTCCCTCGTCATCAGCGCCAACGCGCGCGCCGACGAACTGGTGGTCTCCGCCGCCGCCAGCCTGACCAACGCCTTCAAGGCTGTCAGCGAAGTGTTCGAACAGCAGCATCCGGGCACCAAGGTGCTGCTCAACTTCGGCGCCTCCGACGTGCTGATGCAGCAGATCGCCAAGGGCGCACCCGCCGACGTGTTCGCGTCCGCGGATCAGAAAGCGATGGACAAGGCCGCCGCCGAAAAGGTGATCGTGCCCGCCACGCGCAAGGACTTCGCCGCCAACTCGCTCGTGCTGATCGTGCCGACGGATAGTCATTTCGCGCCGTCCGCGTTGCCCGAACTGGCGTCGGCGAACGTGAAGCGGGTGGCGTACGGCGATCCGGCCTCGGTGCCGATCGGCCGCTACGCGCAGGGCGCGCTGCAAGCCGCCGGCGTGTGGGATGCCGTCAGCGCGAAGGCCGTGCTGGCGTCGAACGTGCGTCAGAGCCTGGATTACGTGTCGCGTGGCGAAGTCGATGCCGGCTTCGTGTTCAGCACCGACGCCGCCGTCATGCCGGACAAGGTCAAGGTCGCGCTGAACGTGCCGACGCAAACGCCGATCACCTACCCGATCGCGCAAGTCGAGGGCAGCCGTCATGCGGCCGATGCGCAGGCGTTCATCGGCTTCGTGTTGTCGCCGGCTGGCCAGGCCGTGCTGGCGAAGTACGGCTTCAAGCCCGCGCATTAATAGCGCACTGATAGCGCATCAACAAGGCATCACACACATGCAACAGGCCTGGATTCCGCTCTTGCTGTCGCTGAAAGTGGCGGGCTGGGCCACCGCGCTCAATCTGGTGTTCGGCGTCGCGGCCGGCTTCGGCCTGTCGCGCTGGCGCTCGGGCGCGCGCGACGTGATCGATTCGATGCTGATGCTGCCGCTCGTCCTGCCGCCCACCGTGCTCGGCTATTACCTGCTGGTGCTGCTCGGCCGGCGCGGCGTGATCGGCGGTTGGCTCGACCGCTTCGACATTCAGCTGGTGTTCACCTGGCAAGGCGCGGTGATCGCATCGACCGTGGTCGCGTTTCCGCTCGTGCTGAAATCGGCGCGCGCCGCATTCGAATCGGTCGATCCGCAACTCGAACGGGCCGCGCGCACGCTCGGCATCAGCGAGACGGCGCTGTTCTTTCGCGTGACCTTGCCGCTCGCGGCGCGCGGCATCTTGGCGGGCGGTCTGCTCGCGTTTGCCCGCGCGCTCGGCGAGTTCGGCGCGACGTTGATGATCGCGGGCAATCTGCCGGGCCGCACGCAGACGCTGTCGGTCGCGGTCTATTCGGCGGTGCAGGCGGGCGACGACAGCACCGCGAATTTCCTCGTACTCGTGACCTCGGTGACGTGCGTCGTGATCCTGTTGCTGGCGGGCCGCCTCGTGCCGCAGCACACCTTGTTGTCGTCCCGCTGACATGCCGCTCGCCGTCGACATCCGCAAAACTTTTCAGAGCGCCGAGCGCCGTTTCACGCTCGACGTCTCCTTCAAGGCGAGCACGCCGCGCGTCGTGCTGTTCGGGCCGTCGGGCGCGGGCAAGAGTCTGACGCTGCAGGCGATTGCCGGCCTGCTGCGCCCCGACGAAGGCGCGATCACACTGCACGACGCCGCGCTCTTCGACAGCGCGCGCGACATCGATCTGAAGCCGCAGGCACGCAAGATCGCGTATCTGTTTCAGGACTACGCGTTGTTTCCGCATCTGAACGTGCGGCAGAACATCGGTTTCGGTTTGCAGCAGGGCTGGTTGAATCCGCGGGCGCGGTTCGCGCATCCGCAGGTCGACTACTGGCTCGATGCGCTGGAATTGAAGAGCGTGGCCGGCAATCATCCGGCGCAGCTTTCTGGTGGACAGAAACAGCGCGTGGCGCTGGCGCGCGCGCTCGTCGCGCAGCCTCGGCTGTTATTGCTCGATGAACCGTTTTCCGCGCTCGACAGCGCATTGCGTCAGCGCATGCGGCACGAGTTGTCGGAGTTGCAAACGCGGCTCGATATTCCGATGGTGCTGATCACGCACGATCCCGACGATGTCGCCGCATTCGGCGATCAGGTCGTGCAGGTCAGCGACGGCTGTGTGCGCGAGAATCATCCGTTCACGGGCTACGTGCGCAGCGAGTCATGAGCGCGAAGCGCGCCGCTCAATCCTTCACACCGAGTATCACGCTCGACGCCTTGAACGCCGCGACAGCGGTCGATCCCTCCGCGAGCCGCAGCGCATCGACGCTGTCGTTGGTCACCACGGCGGTAACGACCGCGCCGCCTCCCAGCGTCAACGACACTTCCGCACTGACCGCCCCGCGCTTCACGCTCGACACCGTGCCGCGCAACTGATTGCGCGCGGATATCCTGAGCGGCGCGCCGCCTTCGTCCTCGACCAGCAGCACGACCCACGACGCCTTGATCAGCGCAAACGCCGCCGCCCCCACCGCGAGCCCCAGCGTCTCGGTACTTTCGTGCGTGAGCACGGCGACGATTTCATGGCCACCAGGCAGCGCGAGCGACACTTCGTCGTTGACGGCGCCGCGCGTCACTGCCGACACCGTGCCGTAAAGCTGATTGCGCGCGCTGGTTTTCACGCCGATGCGGCCGATCAGATCCCAATCGGTCGCGAAACCTTCGATGGCCGCGCCGGCCCGCTCCAGAAACCGCCGATGCTCGCGCTCCACCGCGCGGAACGTCTCGATCAGCTTGACCGCGCGCGGCGTGAGCGTGGTGCCGCCACCGCCCTTGCCGCCGGTCAGGCGCACCACCAACGGCTCGCCGGCGAGGTTGTTCATCGTATCGATCGCGTCCCACGCGCCCTTGTAGCTCATGCCGACGGCTTTCGCCGCATTCGTGATCGAACCGGTTTCGCCGATCGCCGCGAGCAGCGCGATCCGCGACGCGCCGCCGAGGGTGTGCGCGCCCGCCTGGAACCAGACGGAGCCGCCCAGTTCCAGCGGTTCGTGTGAGGGATCGGTGTGGTCGGTGGTCATGGCGGGAAATGCTCGAAAAGGGGAGACAAGGACAGCGAATCATTATAGCGACGCGAACGTGGAATACTTTCTGCTCGAATGCTTCGATTACTGCGATTACTGGGATCACCTCGATCACCCACCTTCATGTTTTCCGTCGCGGGCTGGTCCGGCGGCATTGCGCCGGGCGCCGCAACTTCGACAAGGAGCAGCACAGTGAACATCGATCTATCGGGCAAGACCGCCATCGTCAGCGCTTCCACGGCCGGCATCGGCCTTGCCATCGCCACGGGCCTCGCGGCGTCGGGGGCGCGCACCGTCGTCAATGGCCGCAAGCAGGAGGCGGTGGACCGCGCCATCGAAACCATTCTGAAGACCGCACCGCATGCGCAGTTGCAGGGCTTCGCCGGCGACCTGGGCGATAAGGCGGGTTGCGACGCGCTCGCGAAAGCCATACCGCAAGCGGACATTCTGGTGAACAACCTCGGCGTATTCGGCCCCGGCGACATCTTCTCCACCGGCGACGACGACTGGTCCCGCTATTTCGACGTCAACGTGATGTCGGGCGTACGCCTCACGCGCCACTATCTGAAGGGAATGATGGAACGCCGATGGGGTCGCGTGGTGTTCGTCTCGTCGGAATCGGCGTTGAATATTCCGCCCGACATGCTGGCCTACGGCTTCTCCAAGACCGCGCAGTTAAGCATTGCGCGCGGCATCGCCAAACATGCGGCGGGCAGTGGCGTCACGGTGAATGCGGTGCTGCCGGGGCCGACGCTGTCGGACGGTTTCCGCTCGATGGTGGAAGACACCGCGAAGGAGCAGGGCAAAACCGTCGAACAGGTCGCCACCGAATTCGTGCGCGCGCAACGCGCCAGTTCGATCATCCAGCGCGCGGCGAGCACCGAGGAAGTGGCCAACATGGTCGTGTACGTCTGCTCGCCGCAAGCCTCGGCGACGACCGGCGCGGCGCTGCGCGTGGACGGCGGCGTCGTCGATACGATCGCCTGAGCGCAAGCGCAAGCGTGCAATGACGGCGCCTGAATGCCACGATCGAGCGTGGCGTTCAGGTGCGGCTTTCAAAGCGCGTATTGCGCGAGCCCATTGCCGAACGACCAGTTCTCCTTGAGCACTTCGACGAGATTGATGAACACGTCTTCCCGTCGCAACCCCGGCGACGCCGCCAGCTCATCCGCCATCCGCTTGTACAAGGCCTTTTTCTGATCGAGCGTGCGCGTGTTGTTGAAGGTGATCTGCACGATCACCAGATCGTCGCTGCGCTCGACGTTCAGATACTGGTTGTCGTACACGAAGTTTTCGGCGGCATGCTCGGTGATCAACATGAAGATGTCGTCTTTCGGCACGTTGCAGGTTTCGACCAGCGCGCGCTGGATGCCCTGCGTCAGCGCCTTCTTGTATTCCGCCGGTTTGCCGGCGCGCAATGCGATTCGAGTGAGCGGCATGATGAACCTCCGTTGTGGTTAACCGTGTTGGGTTAAAGACAGATTAGGCGGATGCGATCATAATAAACAGACATAACTGATTATTTCATCTATTTCCATCTGAAATGAAAGTCCTCGATCTCGATGCCGTCCGGGCGTTCGTGCTGGTCGCCGACCTGAGCAGCTTCACGCGCGCGGCCGACGCGCTCGACACAACGCAGTCGGCCGTCAGTCTCAAACTCAAGCGGCTGGAAGCGCATCTCGGCAAGCAATTGCTGGAGCGCACGCCGCGCGTCGTGCGTCTTTCCGCCGACGGCGACGCCTTTCTCGGCGCCGCGCGTGACCTGCTGCACGCGCATGAGCGCGCGCTGGGCGCGTTGTCGGTCGAGCGGCGCCGGCTGGTGCTCGGGCTCAGCGAACATGTCGCGGGGCCGGATCTGCCGCAACTGCTGCACCGGCTCAACGCGCACGATCCGGGTCTGGTGATCGAACTGCACATGGGCACGTCCACCGCGCTGCTCGCGCAATTCGACGAACGCCGGCTCGATGCGGCGATCGTCCGATACGGCGCCGACGAGCCGCCGCGCGACGACACCGAACCGTTGTTCAGCGAGCCGCTGGGCTGGCTGGCCACGCCGGAATGGCTGCCGCGCGTCGGCGAACCGCTGCCGCTGGCACTGCTCAGTGCCCCGTGCAACGTGCGCGAAGTGGCGTTGCGTGCGCTGAACGACGCGGGGATCGGGTGGCAGGAAGTGTTCGTCGGCGGCGGCGTCGCGGCGGTCGGAGCGGCCATCGCGGCGGGATTGGCGGTGTCGCCGCTGGCGCGGCGGGTCGCACCGCGCGGTCTCGTCGATGTCGGCCCCCGGCTGGGATTACCGCCGCTGCCGCAATCGCGCGTGACCTTGCATTCGCGGGTGCGCGAACCGCGTTCGATGGAAACGCTGCGTTTGCTGGCGAACGGCCTCGCCTCGCAGTGACGAGCGGGCATAGGCAGCGAGCCGCGCCCACGGGTGACGGCTTGCAGTGACAAAACGACTCAGCCGCCGAACGGCTCAAGGTGGCGCCGCGCGGATAAAATTCGCCCCCGCCGCTTGAGCGGCGGCACCCGGCTCCGCTGGCTAAAGGTGGTTAGGGCTTGTTAACGCCGGTTCGCCGGTTGGTCATTCATCCCACCACCCGGACCGCCTAAGCTTGGACAACCCACTCATTCGACAGAGCAACCGTGGACCTCGACCCCCGACAAACCACCGCCGTTCGCGCCGTCATCGAAACCGGCAGCTTCGAGCAGGCTGCCGTGCGGCTGAATATCACGTCGTCGGCGGTATCGCAGCGGGTGCGGGCGCTCGAAACGCGGCTCGGCAATCCGCTGATCGTGCGCACGCGGCCGTGCCGGGCGACGCAGATGGGTCAGCGTCTACTGCAGTACCTGCGACGCGCGGCGTTGCTCGAAGATGACTTCGCGAGCGATCTGGCGGGTGCGAACGAGGCGCTGCTGAGCGTCGCTGCCGCCGTCAACGCGGACACGTTGTCCACGTGGTTTTTCCCCGCGCTCTCCGACATCCTGCTGCAGGAAAACGTGCTGCTGGACCTGACCGTCGACGATCAGGACCACACGCACGCGCTGCTCGCCTCGGGGCTCGCGATCGGCTGCATCACGACCGAACCCGCGCCCATGCGCGGCTGCTTCGCCGAGCGGCTGGGCGCGATGCGCTACCGGCTGGTGGCGTCGGCGGCGTTCGTCGAGCGATGGTTTCCGGATGGGTTGACCCGCGACAGCGCACGGCGCGCGCCGGTGATTCTGTCGTCGCGCAAGGATGCGTTGCAGGCGCGCTTTCTGGAGACGTGCTTCGGCCTGCCGCCCGAGGCGTATCCGTGCCACTACGTGCCCGCGCCGGTGCCGCGCTACATGGCGATCCAGCGCGGCCTCGCGTACGGGATGGTGCCGGAGCTGGAATTCGGCGATGCCGTCGAGCGCGGCGAACTGGTCGATCTGGCGCCGAAGCAGCCGACCGACGTCGAGCTGTACTGGCACGCGTGGAAGGTGCAGTCGCCGCGGCTGGAGAAGTTGTCGGCACGGATCGTCGAACTGGGACGGACGGCGCTGGGGACGCCGGGCGGCAAGGTCAAACGTAAGCGCGCGGGGTGAGGATGCCGGGTTCGCCGGCGGGCTGTGGGACGCCACGCCGCAAGATCGGCGCGCCGCTTAGCTAACCATCGGGCAGCCGTCCCGTGGTCGAACCGGCCGGAAAAGCCACGGGCCAGGCGAACGGAGCGTGGTCCCGGCCTTCGAGCTCAATGAAGGATGGGTGGCAAGGAGCCGCTGCGGGCCGTGGCAGGATCGGCGGATGCGTTTGCCGTCACCGGTTGATTCGTGTCGGCGTTGGCGGCTTGAGCCGGCACACTCGCTTGCGATGCCGCCGGTTTCGACGCGCTGGATTGTGCCGCCGCCTTCGCCGGATGCGAATGCGCCGGATGTTGTTGGGCCATATTGGCGTGCGCGGTCTTGCCTTGAACCGGTTTCAGTTTGGCCATCTGCGCGTGCGGTTTTTTACCCTGCACCATTAGCGGCGTTTTCGACTTCGCTTTCGACGGGGATCGGGATTTGGGTTTGGCGGCTGCGTGGGTGTTGAGGTTGACGCTGCTTTTCGCGCCGCTCGTTGAATGAACCTTTGCGTTGCCGCTAGCGGCGACCTTCTTCATCGCGCCGCGCGCGGCGGCCGTTTTGCCGCTACGCGCCGACGTGATCGACACGCCTCGCCGGTCGCTCGCTCGATGTCCCGACGCCGCCCTCGATACCGTCTTCGACACTGCTGCGTGACTGGCGTGACCGCCAACGACCTTCGACGCGGACTCCCCGCTGGTTTTGGATCCACCGGCAACCGTCACCTTCCCCGCCTGCACCGTCGTATGCCCCGAGACTTCCGGCGGATTCCACGTTTCCGCATACCCCGCGGCCATCGCCGCACCCGACGCACACCATACGGCCAGCGCCGCCGCTACTGCTCGAACCCACATCTGCTGCTTCTCCAGCGTTTCGTTAAGAGACAGCGGATTTTCTCACACGACCGCCCGACAACCGGGCCAGGAAAAGGCGGAGGTGGGGGTGCGGATCTGCTGCATGTTGGTGCGTCGGGGCTGGGGCTGGTTGCTGCTTCGATTTCACTGGAAATCTGCTGAAGAATCAAATGCTCAGAAGTCAGCTTCGATCCTGATCTAACTCCTCGGCTTCGTAGCTTCAAATTGATTCAATTAACCATTCGCAACAATTTTTTAATTATATAAGCGTCTCGCATAGCAAATCGCTCAATGATAATTGTCAGAGACCTCTACTTCAGGTCTACTTCAACATCGTTTTCTGCCAGACAACACACAAGTTGCCTGCAAATATAAAACTCAAAAACCCTATATGCCAGATATATTTATGGTCCACATAAAGAAAATTCCCTACTATAAGCCACAAAAAGGATTATTCGAATCCAAGCTAAAGGAATACACGGGCTCCCAAGGATGCATTCCTCTTGACACTCAAAAATCCGTATCAATAGAAAGACTTGCGCCGGGTGAAAAACCGCCCACCCAACAAGTTTCCAAATCAGCATCAAGTGAAACGCCACCGGTTAAACAGCAACCGAAAGCTGTTCAGCCAAAAATTGAAAAGAACCTGACACAACCAGAGGCCGAGGTATGCGAAAATCCACCAACCTTCGATCTTCAAGATGTACCCGTCGCAATGGACAATCTAGGCTGGAAAATTTCAGCCAGACTTGCACGAGTTTGGTTTGCAAGTCCCGCTCACACTTACAACGATGACCCAAAATCAACTCAGCCATTCGACGATGCGATCGTTACTCTAGACTGGGTGCTGAAATTTCGCGGTGTCAGAAATAAATATGAAAATCTTCTTGCAAAAGATATTTATAAAAATTCAGCGCTCGATCTGGCAAAGAAGAAAATCTACGACCACATCAACAAGATGTTTTCCGAAAACAGGAAAGCCGAACTCGGCTTCAGCACGGGATCATTCCTGGCGGATATTCGCCAGTTTCATCTCGACTGGCAGTTTCAACTCACGTCGTTATCCAACTGGGACACGCTGGAAAACCTCGCGCCGACCGACCTCACCGGCGCACTGGCCAATTTCAATCTATACGCCGCCTTGGGCAAAGTTGAAGTCTCCAGCGAAAGATATTTCAGATATGAAAAATCCAAAAATCACTATTGCTCCAACGTCACCGCAAAAATCACGCATATCTACGTATATGCCAAAGACAACTATTCTTTTAACGGGCAACAATATTTGGGACACTGGAACAAATATGGGGTAATTATCGCACCAGGATCACTTTTCTCGCAATCCGGCTCACCAAAACGTGACACAGACATCGACATCTGGATAAAAAATACAAACAGACCGGTGGACACACGAAAAAATTTGTTTGGAAAATTCAAGGAAACCGACGTCTATTTTCCAGTCTACAACGCCGACTATTGCCGCTGGCGGGATAAACACCAGCGAGGCGGAGATTTCATGATATATTCCAAGCCAGTTTACTTAAAGCTAAAAAAGCCAATCGATCTTGAACTTGGTGAAATATGCAGATTAGAGTCATCAGACTTGCCGGTTTAGCCTTGATCATTTTCTTCATAACCGGCCTGATCATTCACACGAACAGGCCAAATTACGGACGTTGCGAATTTTTCACAAAAAAATTAAACGGAGGATCGAAAAATTTTCATGGAAAACAATATTTCGCCAAATTATGTGGCGCAGATATCAAAAATGGTACCGAGATAAGATTTCAATTACTCGATGAAACGGGAAAGTTACTTGCGCAACGATATTTTTCCTATTACGTGAATTCCGCTTCGGAGCGAGACCTATCTGACGGCATGGATTCGATTATCTACTATGATCAGTCGAGCGATGCTGCAATGAAATCAATCTCAATGCCGCCTGCCAGGTGGGACTGGATCCGAGCCAGACTGCCTCTTTTTTGATGGTCGTAGCGCCAACAGCAAGTGACGGAGAGGCGGGAGTCTTGTGGTCAGTTAGCTGGCCATGATTCCCGCACCGTTCCATCACCATCCCAACTCATCTCCAGTTTGCAAAAATCCATATCTAGACTATTATTATCACCAAGTACACATCAGGACTCCCCACTCATGGCTCACGCTGCCCGCGCCACCCAGCCTGAAGCGCCGATTCGACAACCCGCCTCATCCCCTTCCTTTGCGGACATGTCGGCGGCGGGGTTGCGCGCTTTCTTCAACATCGCGCGCGACTGGGACCTGAGTGCCGAAGAGCAGATCGTGCTGCTCGGCTCGCCTGGCCGCTCCACCTTCTTCAAATGGAAAGCCGCGCCGGAAACCGCCCGCCTCGGGCGCGACACGCTCGAACGTCTATCGTTGCTGCTCGGCATCTACAAGGCGCTGCAGATCCTTCTCCCGCAAGCCAGCGCGGCCGACGCGTGGATCAAACGTCCCAACAGCGCGCCGCCGTTCGGCGGCCGTCGCGCGCTGGACCGCATGCTGGCGGGCAACATCAGCGATCTCGTGGCCGTGCGCCAATATCTCGACGCAATGCGAGGCGGCTGGGCGTGACACAACCACACTGGCAGGACCGCTGGCACAGCGCGCCGCTCGACTGGTCGCCCGCGTACCGGGTCATTCCCACACGCTTTCCGGCTGTCAATCTGTTCGACCGCGTGGCATCGGCGGAAGATTTCGATGCGCTCTACGCGCTCGAAGCCATGACCAACGACCGCCTTCGCACCGAAGTCGGCGACCTCGATCTGGTGCCGCTCGAAGAGCGCCGCTTCGGCCCGGGCTATGGGCCGATCATGGCCGCGTTGACGCATCTGAATCCGCTCGGCAGCCGCTTCTCCGACGGCAGTTACGGCGTGTTCTACTGCGCCCGTTCGCGCGTCACGGCCATCGCCGAAACGCGTTATCACACCGGCAAGTTTTTGGCGGCAACGGCCGAGGCGCCCATGCGTCAGCAGATGCGTCTTTACACGGTCGTCGCGCAGGGCGAGGTGGTGGATATTCGCGACGATGCATCGCTGGATCTCGCGGTGCTCTCGCCAGACGATTACCTCGCCGGCCAGGCGCTAGGCCGCGCGGCGCGCGAAGCCGGCGCCGCGGGTATTGCGTATCCATCGGTGCGCGATCCGCACGGCGAGTGTCTGGCCGCGTTCAGGACGACGCTGCTGCGCGACTGCCATCACGCCGCCTATCTGGAATACAACTGGAACGGCACGAACGTCGACATGGTGTTCGAACTGAATCAGGTCGGCTGACCGGAAGAAAAAGGCGGCACAAGGTCGATGTATGCATCGCGCGGCAAACTCGCGCGCCGCGCCGTCAACCGCCAACGGCCCCATCACGCCTCAAGGCAACGGCAACGCAGCCGCCCCATCCGCGCGCGCCTCGTCGGTCGAAACCGACCAGCGCCGCAACACCTTCGGCTCGACGATCGTCAGCTTGCCGCTGGACGAGAACGCGCCCGTGTCGATAAACACCTGCGAGCCGACCTGCTTGATATCGGACACCGGCGTGTGACCGCAATAGGTCAGCGAAAGACCGCGCTGCAACGCGGGATCGCCGTTCCCCAACGCGAGGTCGCGTCCCCAGAGCAATTGCTGACGCGTCTCGGCGGAATAATTCCCCGCGTCCAGTTCGAGATCCGAGCCGAAGAATTCGGCATGCAGAATATTGAAGCGCTCCTTGCCGCTTCCCACCACGCGCACCAGCGGCAACGGACGCAATAGCGCCGCGTACTGCTGCAAGCGCTCGTCGGGCAAATCCATCGCCCATGTCCCGCCGATGCCATACCACCACTGCCGCCGCATGCGTCCCTCGGCAACACCGCACAACGTGTCTTCGTGATTGCCGAGCACCGGGTAGAACCACGGCTTGCCGATCAGCGTCAACGCGAGTTCGGAGTGCTCGCCGCGATCCACCAGATCGCCGACCGAGAACAGCCGGTCGCGCGCGGGATCGAACGCGATACTGCGCAGCAGATAGCGCAATGCATCGACGCAGCCGTGCAGATCGCCGACCACGAAGTCGCGACCGGCTTCGTTGGCCGGATGATGCTCGACAGTGTTGACGGATGCGGAAGTCATTCGATCATCATAATGCGTCGATCTGGCGAACGTATGCGCGTTGGCGATCGTAAGGTACGCACAGGTAGAATCCGCGACACGAACAGACTAAAAACGCCACTCATGTCCGCACAACTTTTTCCGCAGGTTCTTCGTAACCGGCCGCGTATGCTGATCGGTCTCGCCGTCGGCATCGTGATCGCCCTGCTGCTGCCCGCTCATACGCGTCCGATGGTACGGGGTCTCGCCGGTTGGGACGCCGCCGTATGGACCTACCTGGTGCTGATCTGGCTGCACATGATCGTCGCCGACGAAGGCCGCGTGCGCGACTACGCGCGCCGCGACGACGAGAACGCCGGCGTGGTGCTCGCCGTGATCTGCGTGGCGACGGTCGCGAGCCTGGCCGCGATCGTGCTCGAACTGGCGTCGGCCAAGGGTTCGTCCGGCGCGTCGAGCGCATGGCACTACGCGCTGACCGGCCTGACGATGGTCGGCGCATGGTTCATGATCCCGACCATCTTCACGTCGCACTACGCGCGCCTGTATTACGACCCGGACGTCGCGGAAACGCCGCTGCTGTTTCCCGATCACAAGCTCGAACCGAACTATTGGGACTTCCTGTACTTCTCGTTCACGATCGCGGTGGCGTCACAGACCTCGGACGTGGTGCTGCGCTCGCGCACGATCCGCCGCGCCGCGCTCGCACAGTCGATCCTGTCGTTCTATTTCAACGTCGCCGTGCTCGGGTTGTGCGTGAACATCGCGGCGGGGCTGGTCGGGTCGTAACGGCTCCGGCGCCGCGTGTAAAACCCGCACGCGGCGCCCCGATTTACCCACATCCCACCCGCCGCTCCCACGGCGTCCGCGCGCCGTCTCGCTCCGTCCCCGCTTCGACCACCCCGCCGTTTCCTCCCACGGGCCATGCGCCGGCCCATTCCGGCACGCTGCCGGCCCCGCTCCACGGCCGTCACTGGCACAACGCTTGCTGCTTCCAACGAATAGTGCCGGCCGGCCGCCAGTTCATCGACAGATGGCGTCCATGCACCTTCGACTGGCCAGCGGCGTGACGATCTATGCACTACATTGACCAGTACGCGCCTTCGCTCGACGCAGGCGCGCGCTAGCGTTAGCCGGCTCTGGAAGCCCAATGAGCGCTGTGATCGCATGTCTATTGCATCCACACCGCAGCAGGACGAATCTGGAAACGACCGATGGAATCTCCAAACGGGTACGCGCCGCGGATTTACTTTTTTCATTCACTTCTGGTTGGGCCGCTTGCCGCATGGCCTGCGCAATTCGCGCATGCCGCCGCGCTAGGCTTCGATCACGCGCTGATCGGCGGGCTCTTCGAGCCGGGTCAGGCAGGCCACGGGCAGGTGGTCGGCAATCACGCGAAATTGCATCCAGTGTTCGAGGCGCAGGCGCCCGCCACCGACGCGCTACGCACACTGACCTCCACCGCCCGCCAGCATGACTTGACCCTGCTCGCCGATCTGGTGATCGACCGTATGGCCGCCGACGGTGCGCTGTACGCCGAGCATTCCGACTGGTTTCATCCGTTCGAATCGGAAGAGGCGCGGCTCGATCCGCGCCACGTGCATCGCGAGGACAACGTCGCGTACGCGAACTTCGACGACCCGACCAGCAGCGCCGCGCTCACCCGTTGGTGGACGCAACAACTGCTGGCGCTCGCCGACGCGGGCGTGGGCGGCTTCCGTTTCGACTCCCCGCACCGCGTGCCGGCCGCCGTCTGGCGCCAGCTCGGCGATGCGGTGCGGGCCAAACATCCGCACGTGCGCTTTCTCGCGGCAACGCCCGGCCTGTCGCGCGGCGATCTGCCCGGATTGGAAAGCGCCGGCTTCGACAGCGTGTTCTCGTCGGTACGCTGGTGGGACTTCCGCTCGAGCTGGATGGTCGAGGAACATGCGGCGCTCGCGCGCGTCGGCGCGCCGATCGCTTTCCCCGAAGCGCCGTACGGCACGCGCCTCGCCGCCGACCTGAGCGACGCGCACGACGCCGCCATCGTCGAACGCGCATACCGGCGCGCGCTATTCGCCTCCGCCTCCACCGGCACGGGATGGATGATGCCGATGGGCTTCGAATACGGCATCGCCGAGCCGATCTCGCAGACGCGCGGCGACGCCGCGCAATTCGCGCTCGCGGCTCAGGCCAAGCGCTTCGATCTGTCCGGACCGATCACGCACGTGAACGAAGTCGCGCGTCATAACGCGGCGCTGCACGCAAACGGCGAATTGCGCCCGCTGAGCGGGCCCGGCGCCCCGGTCGCCGTGCTGTTGCGCGCGGACCAGCCCGACCTGCGCGACGCGCACGAAGCCATCCTGATCGCGATCAATCCCGACCTCGGCGCGCCGGTGCGCGTCGATCCCGCGCGCTTTCTGGCCGGCGTGCCCGGCAACTTCACGCGCTTCGTGCCGCTCGACGCGCCGGGCCACAGCAAGCCCGCCACGCTGACGCCGTTCACGCTCGCGCCCGGCGCGGTGCGCCTCTACCGCGCGGTGACGGAAAAACCGATCTGCCTCGCGCCGCCCGTCGACAAGGCGAACAGCAAGCGCAGCGGCCGCAAGACCGTGGTCGAAGCGATGAGCGCGCCGCGCGTGGCGATCGAAAGCGTGACGCCCTCGGTCGATCACGGCCGCTTCGCGGCCAAGCGCAGCGTCGGCGAACGCGCCGAAGTCACCGCCGCGATCTTCGCCGAAGGGCACGACAAGATCGCCGCCGCCGTGCTCTGGCGCGCCGCCGACGAAACCGCGTGGCACGAAGTGCCGATGTCGCCCTCGCAGCCCGCCGGCCTCGACATCTGGAAGGCGCACATTCCGCTCGAACGCGTAGGCCGTCACGAGTTCACCGTGATCGCATGGCGCGACGACTTCGCTTCACTGGTCGAGCACATCCAGAAGAAGCTGAAAGCCGGCCAGACGGTCGAACTCGAACTCGACGAAGCCTCGCATCTGTTCGCGCTGGTGCTCGCCGAAGTGGAGACCGTGGAAGGCGCGGTGACCGAACCGCTCGAACACATCGTCAAGGTGTTCACGAAGGCCGACGCCGCGACGCGCCTCGCGCTGCTGCTCGCGCCGACCACCGCGAAGGCGATGAACGCCGCGCGCCACCGGCCGTTCCTGAGTCGCGATCCGGTCGTCTACAAGATCGACGCGGACCGTACCGCCGCCAGCTTCGCGAGCTGGTACGAGATCTTCCCGCGCTCGATGAGCGACGACGAATCGCGCCACGGCACGTTCGCCGACGTGACGACGAAACTGCCGCGCATCCGCGACATGGGTTTCGACGTGCTGTACTTCCCGCCGATCCATCCGATCGGCGTCGCGAACCGTAAGGGCCGCAACAATACGCTGACCGCGCAACCGGGCGACGTCGGCAGTCCGTACGCGATCGGCGGCGCAGAAGGCGGCCACACCGCCGTGCATCCGCAGCTCGGCACGCTCGACGACTTCAAGGCAATGCTCGCCGCCGCGCACGCGCACGGCCTCGAAATCGCGCTCGACTTCGCGGTGCAGTGCTCGCCGGATCACCCGTGGCTGAAGGAGCATCCGACGTGGTTCGCGTGGCGTCCCGACGGCACGCTGCGCTACGCGGAAAATCCGCCGAAGAAGTATCAGGACATCGTCAACCCCGACTTTTACGCGCACGACGCCAAGCCCGACCTGTGGCTCGCGCTGCGCGACGTGTTCCTGTTCTGGATCGACGCGGGCGTGCGGATTTTCCGTATCGACAATCCGCACACCAAGCCGCTGCCGTTCTGGGAATGGGTGATCGCTGATGTGCGCGCGCGCTTCCCGGACACGATCTTCCTCGCCGAGGCATTCACGCGGCCGCGCATGATGAACCGTCTCGGCAAGATCGGCTTCTCCGAGTCGTACACGTATTTCACGTGGCGCGAGTCGAAGCGCGACTTCATCGAGTACATGAACGAACTCACGCGGACCGACGCGCGCGACTTCTACCGGCCGAACTTCTTCGTCAACACGCCGGACATCAATCCGCGCCATCTGCAATCGCAGGGCCGCACGGGCTTTCTGATTCGCGCGGCGCTCGCGTCGACACTCGCCGGCCTGTGGGGCGTGTATAGCGGCTTCGAACTGTGCGAGGCCGCCGCGCTGCCCAACAGCGAGGAATATCTCGACTCCGAGAAGTATCAGTTGCGCGCGTGGGACTGGAACCGGCCGGGCAACATCGTCGGCGAAATCACCGCGCTGAACCGCATCCGCCGCGCGAATCCGGCGCTGCAAACGCATCTCGGTCTCACGTTCCTCACCGCGCACAACGACAACGTTCTGCTCTTCGAGAAAGCGACCGGATCGCGCGACAACGTGATCGTCGTCGCGATCAATCTCGATCCGTTCAACGAACAGGGCGCCGACATCGAGTTGTCGTGGGAGACCTTCCAGCACTGGCATCTGCATGACCACGGCGCGCTCGAAGTGACCGATCAGATGACGGGCGCGCGTTTCGACTGGCACGGACGCTGGCAACACATCCAGCTCGGCTCCGGCCAACCGTTTTCGATCTGGCGCATCGCGCCGCTCGGCGGCCTGCCCGCCGAACGTCCCGACGACGCCGACAGCGACTCCGACAGCGCCCATCACGCAGACGCTGGCCAACCCACTCCAACGGAAGGTGCGATATGAAGCGTGACGACCCAGCCCAAACCGCGTCGCCGGCTCAAGGCAGCGCCACCGGCAACGCCGCCAAGGCGCGTTCGAACCGGCGAGCCAAACCCTCGCCCCTGCCCGACGATCCGCTCTGGTACAAGGACGCGATCATCTATCAGGTGCACATCAAGTCGTTCTTCGACGCGAATAACGACGGCGTCGGCGATTTTCCCGGCCTGATCGCGAAACTCGACTACATCGCGGAACTCGGCGTCAACGCGATCTGGCTGCTGCCGTTCTATCCGTCGCCGCGACGCGACGACGGCTACGACATCGCCGATTACCGCAACGTGCATCCGGACTACGGCCAGCTCTCGGACGTCAAACGCTTCATTCAGGAAGCGCACGCGCGCGGCATCCGCGTGATTACCGAGCTGGTGATCAACCACACGTCGGATCAGCACCCGTGGTTTCAGCGCGCGCGCCGCGCGAAGCCAGGTTCGAATCATCGCAACTACTACGTGTGGTCCGATACCGACAAGAAGTACGAGGAAACGCGGATCATCTTCATCGACTCGGAGCCGTCGAACTGGACGCACGACCCGGTGGCGGGCGCGTATTTCTGGCACCGTTTCTATTCGCACCAGCCGGATCTGAACTTCGACAACCCGGCCGTGCTGAAAGAGGTGTTGCAGGTGATGCGCTTCTGGCTCGACATGGGCATCGACGGGCTGCGGCTCGACGCGGTGCCGTATCTGGTCGAACGCGAAGGCACGAACAACGAGAACCTGCCGGAAACGCACGCGATCCTGAAGAAGATTCGCGCGACCATCGACGCCGAGTATCCGAACCGGATGCTGCTCGCCGAAGCGAACCAGTGGCCGGAAGACGTGAAGGAATATTTCGGCGACGAAGACGAATGCCACATGGCGTTCCACTTCCCGCTGATGCCGCGCATCTACATGTCGATCGCGAGCGAGGACCGCTTTCCGATCACCGACATCATGCGGCAAACGCCCGATCTCGCCGAGACAAATCAGTGGGCGATCTTCCTGCGCAATCACGACGAGCTGACGCTCGAAATGGTCACGGACTCCGAGCGCGACTATTTGTGGAACACCTACGCGAGCGACCGCCGCGCGCGCCTGAACCTCGGCATTCGCCGCCGTCTCGCGCCGCTGATGGAGCGCGACCGACGCCGCATCGAGCTGATCAATTCGCTGCTGCTGTCCATGCCCGGCACGCCCGTGATCTATTACGGCGACGAACTCGGCATGGGCGACAACATCCACCTGGGCGACCGCGACGGCGTGCGCACGCCGATGCAATGGTCGTCGGACCGCAACGGCGGTTTCTCGCGCGCCGATCCCGAGCAACTGGTGCTGCCGCCGGTGATGGGTTCGCTGTATGGCTTCGACGCCGTCAACGTGGAAGCGCAAAGCCGCGACCCGCATTCGCTGCTGAACTGGACGCGCCGCATGCTCGCCACGCGGCGCGCGAAACAGACTTTCGGACGCGGCACGATCCGTTTCCTGAAGCCGGAGAACCGCAAGATCCTCGCGTATCTGCGCGAAACGCCGGGCGAGCCGCCCATTCTGTGCGTGGCGAATCTGTCGCGTGCGCCGCAGGCGGTTGAACTCGACCTGTCCGAATTCAACGGCTCGGTACCCATCGAAATGACCGCGGATTCGGTATTCCCCGCGATCGGGCAACTGACGTATCTGCTGACCTTCCCGCCGTACGGTTTCCTGTGGTTCATGCTGTGCCCGGGCGGCCAGCGGCCGACGTGGGCGCAGGCGCATTCGGAACCGCTGCCGGAATTCGTCACCATCGTGATTCGCGAGGGACAGGCGGGTCCGACGCCGGAGAACGTCCGGCTGCTCGAATCCGAGGTGCTGCCGTCGTGGCTGAGCCGGCGCCGCTGGTTCGCGTCGAAGGACGAGAAGATGCACGCGGTGCGGCTCGCCGCATTGACGACGATTCCGAACGGCGGCTTCGCGTTCACCGAGATCGAAGCGGACGTCGGCGATCACACCGAACGCTACGTGGTGCCGATCGCGATCACGTGGGGCGGCGAGACGACCACGCCGCTCTTCATGCAACTGGCGCTCGCGCGCGTACGGCGCGGCCGCAACGTCGGGCATCTGACGGATGCGTTCGCGCTGCCGATCTTCGCGCACGGCGTGATGCGCAAGCTGCGCGAACGCGCGGTCGTGCCTACCGTGCAGAAGAGCGAGATCAAGTTCCTGCCGACCGAGCGCTTCGACGAACTCAAGGATCTCGGCGAACGGCCGGATATTCGCTGGCTCGCCGCCGAGCAGAGCAACAGCTCGCTGATCATCGCCGACGCGGCCGTGCTGAAGCTGGTGCGCCGGCTCGTCAGCGGAATTCATCCGGAAGCGGAAATCAGCCGCTATCTGACCCACCTCGGCTACGCGAACACCGCGCCGCTGTATGGCGAAGTGGTGCGCGTCGATCCGGAAGGCGTGCCGCATACGCTGTGCATTCTGCAGGGCTATATCGAGAACCAGGGCGATGCGTGGAACTGGTCGCTCGACTATCTGCGCCGCTCGGTCGACGAACTCGCGATCGCCGTGGATACCGACGCGCAATCGACGCCGGACCGCGCGAACGAAGCGATCGTGCTGGAAGGCTACGGCAGTCTGGCGGGCATCATCGGCAGACGGCTGGGCGAATTGCACGTCGCGCTCGCGTCGCCCACCGACGATCCCGCCTTCGCGCCGGAACCCACCGACGCGAAGCAGGTGAAGGCCTGGGTCGACGGCACGCAGGCGATGCTGGCCAGCGCACTGGATCTGCTTGCGCCGCGCATCGAACAGATGAGCGATCCGGAAACCCGGGCGCTCGCGCAAAGCCTGATCGACCGTCGCGCGGCACTGGTCGCCGCCGTCGACGCGCTGATTCCCGCCGACGTGGACGCGCTGCGAATCCGTATTCACGGCGACTTCCATCTGGGCCAGGTGCTGGTCGCCCAGGGCGACGCGTATCTGATCGACTTCGAAGGCGAGCCGGCCCGCTCGCTCGACGAGCGCCGGCAGAAGTCGAGCCCGCTGCGCGACGTGGCCGGCTTGATGCGCTCGCTGTCGTATGCGAGCGCGGCGGCGCAGTCCACCATGGAAAGCGCGCCGCAGCAGACCGCCGACCGCAAGCGCACGCTGTTCGAACGCTTTCGCGCGGACGCGACCGAGACCTTCCTGCGGGAATACCGCGCGGCCGCCGCCGAAGCGGCGACGCCGCTGGTCGCGCCCGAGGCGGAGCAGGCCCTGCTCGATCTGTTCCTGATCGAGAAGGCCGCCTACGAGATCCGCTACGAAGCCGCCAACCGTCCGACATGGCTCGGCTTGCCGGTGCGCGGACTTGCCGCGCTCGCCAGCCGTCTGCTGGGCGATACTGGCGCTGCGTCGCACGATCCCACAACCCAGGCGCCTGACGCCGCCACACCGCCTAACCCGGCCGAGGGCGACTATGAGTGAGCATGATCCGGCCGCAGGCCTGCAACCGCTGGAAATCGACGCGCTCGTCGAAGCGCGTCACCCCGATCCCTTCTCGCAGCTCGGGCTGCATCAGACGGACGCCGGTCCGGTGGTGCGCGCGCTGCTGCCGAACGCCGCGCACGTCAGCGTGATCGCGCGCGCCGACGGCGCGACGCTCGGCGAGCTCGATCAGTTGCGCCCGGGCCTGTTCGCCGGCCGCGTCACGTCGGCGGCGCCGTATCGCTTGCGGATCGACTGGCATGGCGTGGTGCAGGAAGTCGAAGACACGTATTCGTTCGGCCCCGTGCTGGGCGATGAGCCGCTTGGCCGCCTCGCGGGCGGCGATCCATACGCAGTGCTCGAATGTCTCGGCTCACGGCCGATGGAAGTGGACGGCGTGCCCGGCGTGCGCTTCGCCGTGTGGGCGCCGAACGCGCGGCGCGTGTCGGTGGTGGGCGACTTCAACGCGTGGGACGGCCGCCGTCATCCGATGCGGCTGCGTCATCAGGCCGGCGTGTGGGAGCTGTTCGTGCCGCGCGTCGGTCCCGGCACGCGCTACAAGTACGAACTGCTGTCGCGCGACGGTCATCCGTTGCCGCTGAAGGCCGACCCCTGCGCGATGCAGACGGAGAAGCCGCCCGGCACGGCGTCGGTGGTCGCGCACGTCGACGAGATCGAGCAGTTTCCGTGGACCGACGGCGAGTGGATTCAATCGCGCGCCGCGAAGCAAACCGCGCGTGCGCCGATCTCGATCTACGAAGTGCATGCCGAGTCCTGGCTGCGCGTCGCGGAAGAAGGTCAACGCGGACTCGATTGGGAAGAGCTCGCCGAACGGCTGATCCCGTACGTGAAGAGCATGGGCTTCACGCATGTGGAATTCATGCCGATCGCCGAGCATCCGTTCGGCGGTTCCTGGGGCTATCAGCCGCTCGGGCAGTTCGCGCCGTCCGCGCGCTTCGGCAAGCCCGAGCAGTTCGCGTTGTTCGTCGACAAGGCGCACGCGGCCGGTCTCGGCGTGATTCTCGACTGGGTGCCCGCGCATTTCCCGAACGACGCGCATGGGCTGATCGACTTCGACGGCACGCCGCTCTACGAGCACGCCGATCCGCGCGAAGGCTATCACCAGGACTGGAACACGATGATCTACAACCTCGGCCGCAACGAGGTGAGCGCGTTCCTGGTGGCGTCGGGGCTCGCGTGGCTGAAGCGCTATCACGTCGACGGCCTGCGGGTGGATGCGGTGGCGTCGATGCTGTACCGCGACTACTCGCGCGCCGCCGATCAGTGGGTGCCGAACATTTACGGTGGACGCGAAAATCTGGAGTCGATCGCGTTCCTCAAGCGGCTCAATCATGAAGTCGGCTATGTGCCCGGCGTGCCCGGCGCGATCACGATCGCCGAGGAATCGACCGCATGGCCGGGCGTGACCGCGAAGGTCGAGGACGGCGGCCTCGGCTTCCAGTTCAAGTGGAACATGGGCTGGATGCACGACACGCTGCATTACGTGGAAGAAGACCCGGTGTATCGCCAATACCATCACCACAACATGACGTTCGGAATGGTGTACGCGTATTCGGAGCGCTTCGTCCTGCCGCTTTCGCACGACGAAGTGGTGCACGGCAAGGGCTCGCTGCTCGGCAAGATGCCGGGCGACCGCTGGCAGAAGTTCGCCAATCTGCGCGCGTATTTCGGTTTCATGTGGACGCATCCGGGCAAGAAGCTGCTGTTCATGGGCGGCGAATTCGGCCAGATGGCCGAGTTCGATCACGACACGTCGCCGCATTGGCATCTGCTCGACGACGCCAACCATCACGGTGTGCAGATGCTGGTGCGCGACCTGAACCGGCTCTATCACGACGAACCCGCGCTGCACGTGCTCGACAGCGAACCGGGCGGCTTCGAATGGCTGATCGGCGACGACAGCGGCAACAGCGTGTTCGCCTATCGCCGCACCGACGGCGCCGGCAAGGAGGTGGTGGTGGTCTGCAACATGACACCGGTGCCGCGTGTCGGCTACCGGCTCGGCATGCCGCGCGAGGGGCGCTGGGTCGAAGTGCTGAACACGGACGCCGGCGTGTACGGCGGCTCGAACATGGGCAACGGCGGTCTGATTCACACCGACCCGACGTCGAGCCATGGCTGGCCGCATTCGGCGTCGCTGACGCTGCCGCCGCTCGCGACGATCGTGTTGCGCGCGGACTGAACGATCGGCGACTGAAAGGCTGGCGCTCCGTTCGCTGGAGCGCACCGCCCCGATGCGAGCGCGCGGCCACCACACCGCGCGCTCGTCGCATGAAGACCCTCGATAGCGGTCACACGACAGAACGAAGGAAGGGGAACCATGTCGCACGCAATGCCCGACCGGCTTCTGCCCGGCTCGCCCTATCCGCTCGGCGCGAAATGGGATGGCCTCGGCGTCAACTTTGCGGTGTTCTCGGCGAACGCGCAAAAAATCGAACTGTGTCTGTTCGATCCCACCGGCCGCAAGGAAATCCGCCGCTACACCTTGCCCGAATGTACCGACGAGGTCTGGCACGGCTATCTGCCGAACGCGCATCCGGGCACCGCGTACGGGTTCCGCGCGCACGGACCGTATCAACCGCAACACGGGCATCGCTTCAATCCGCACAAGCTGCTGCTCGATCCATACGCGCGCAAGCTGGTCGGCCAGTTCCGCTGGTCCGACGCGCTGTTCAGCTACCGCGTGCATTCGAATCGCGCGGACCTTTCCATCGACCGGCGCGATTCCGCGCCCGCCATGCCGAAGTGCGTGGTGATCGACGAAGCCTTCGACTGGTCGCACGATAAACGCCCAAACGTGCCGTGGGGCGAAACCGTGGTGTTCGAAACGCACGTGCGCGGCGCGTCGATGCTGCGTGCCGATTTGCGCCAGCACGAACGCGGCACGTTTGCCGCGCTGGCGTCGCCGGAGTTCATCGAACATCTGCAGAAACTCGGCGTCACCGCGATCGAACTGCTGCCGGTGCATGCGTTTCTCAACGATCGTTTTCTGGTGGAGCGCGGACTGCGCAACTACTGGGGCTACAACACCGCGGCGTTCTTCGCGCCGGAGCCTTCGTATCTCAGCACGCATCGTCTCGACGAAATGCGCATTGCCGTGCGCCAGTTGCACGCGGCCGGCATCGAGGTGATTCTCGACGTGGTCTACAACCACACCTGCGAAGGCAACGAGATGGGGCCGACCGTGTCATGGCGCGGCCTCGACAATGCCAGCTACTACCGGCTGATTCCCGGCGACGAGCGCCACCATATCAACGACACCGGTTGCGGCAATACGCTGAACATCGCACATCCGCGCGTGCTGCAGATGGTGATGGATTCGCTGCGTTACTGGTGCACGGCGTTCAACATCGACGGCTTCCGGTTCGATCTCGGCGTGACGCTCGGGCGCGAGCAGCACGGTTTCGATCCCGGCTCCGGTTTCTTCGACGCATTGCGCCAGGACCCGATCCTGTCGCAACGCAAGCTGATTTCCGAGCCGTGGGACATCGGGCCGGGCGGCTATCAACTCGGCAATCATCCGCCCGGCTTCGCCGAGTGGAACGATCGTTTCCGCGATACGGTGCGCCGTTTCTGGCGCGGCGACGCGGGTCTACGGCCCGATCTCGCCGCGCGTCTGACCGGCTCGGCCGATCTGTTCAACCGGCGCTTCCGCAAGCCGTGGGCGTCGGTCAACTTCGTCACCTCGCACGACGGTTTTACGTTGGCCGACGTGACCGCGTACGAACAGAAACACAACGAGGCCAATCGCGAGAACAACAACGACGGCCACAACGAGAATTGCAGCCGCAATTGGGGCGTCGAAGGCCCGAGCGACGACGCCGCCCTTCTCGCCACCCGTCAACGCGTGGGCCGCTCGCTGGTCGCCACCCTGCTGATGGCGCTCGGCACGCCGATGCTGCTGGCCGGCGACGAATCGCTGCGCACCCAGAACGGCAACAACAACGCGTACTGCCAGGATAACGAAACGTCGTGGCTCGACTGGGATCGCGCGCAATTGCCCGAAGGCCGCCAGATGACGGAGTTCGTCGCGCGCGTGATCGCGTTGCGCAAACAGCATCCGTTGCTGCGCGAAACGCGCTTTCTGTTCGGCGACCGGGAAGTGTTGCCGGGTCTGTTCGACGTCGGCTGGTTCGACGAACACGGCGATCCGCTCACCATCGAAGCCTGGCAAGACCCGGAGGGCCGCGCGTTCACGCTGCGGCGCGCCGGTCCCGGCTCGAACGGCGAAACCGAAGTATTGTTGATGATGCTCAACGCGAATGCGGACACGCTGCGTTTTACTCCGCCCGCACCGCACCTGGAATGGCACGTGCTGCTAGACACTGCCGACCCGGAAGGCGCGCCCTACCGGTTGGTGTCCTCCGAGCTCGACGTGGCCGCGCACGGCCTCGTGATGCTAGCGGCGCAACCGGTCGGCGAAGCGGACTGGCAGGCCGGCTGGAAAGCGGGCGCGCAGCATGGCCCCCGATTGTTGACGGCGTTGCCGCCCGATCCGGGCGCGCGTCCGCCGGGTCGCGATACGTCGCCGACCACGTAGACGACGTGACCGGCGGCGGCGCGCGCGAGTCATGGCGGGTCACGCGTCACGCGTTACGAGTTGCGAACGCCTCGGCAGCTTAATTCGAATGGTGAAGAGTCATGTCCGAAAGTCCGATTGATCCGCACGCGCATCATCACGCGCACTGTCTGCCGTTCGGCGCGCAACTGCTGGGCGCCGCGGGCGCCAAACCGCGCACGCGGTTCCGCTTCTGGGCGCCGTCGTGCCGGCACGTGCACGTCGACATCGAAAACGGCCCCGCGCAAGGCGCGCATGCAATGACGTCCACCGGCAACGGCTGGTTCGAAGCGGCGGTGGAGACCGGCGCGGGCACGCTGTACCGCTTCCGGCTCGACGAAGAACATCTCGTGCCCGATCCCGCATCGCGCTTTCAGCCGCAAGACGTACATGGCCCGAGCGAGGTGATCGATCCGCGCGCGTATCGCTGGGAGCACGCACACTGGCATGGCAGGCCGTGGGAAGAGACGGTGCTGTACGAATTGCACGTCGGCGCGATGGGCGGCTATGCGGGCGTGCAGCAGCGCTTGCCCGCGCTCGCGGCGCTCGGCGTCACCGCGATCGAGTTGATGCCGTTGAACGATTTTCCCGGCAAGCACAATTGGGGCTACGACGGCGTGCTGCCGTACGCGCCCGATTCGGCGTACGGCCGCCCCGAGGACCTGAAGGCGCTGGTCGATGCCGCGCACGGTCTCGGCCTGATGGTGTTTCTCGACGTGGTCTACAACCATTTCGGTCCGGACGGCAACTATCTGCACCAGTACGCGCGCTCGTTTTTCCGCGAAGGGACGCATACGCCCTGGGGGCCGGCCATCGATTTCGAGCGCAGCGAGGTCAGCGATTTCTTCACGGACAACGCGGCTTACTGGATCAACGAATACCGGTTCGACGGATTGCGTTTCGATGCCGTCCACGCGATCGACAACCACGCGTGGCTGCGCGAATTGTCCGACCATATCCGCGCGAAGGTGCAGCATGGCCGGCATGTTCATCTCGTGCTGGAAAACGAGCACAACAGCGCGAATCTGCTGGAAGCGCATTTCGACGCGCAATGGAACGACGACGCGCACAACACGCTGCACGTGCTGCTGACCGGCGAAACGGAAGGCTATTACCACGCGTATGAAGACCAGCCGATCCGCCGTCTCGCGCGCGTGCTGTCGGAAGGTTTCGCGTATCAGGGCGATCCGTCGCCCATTCACGACGGCAAACCGCGTGGCGAAGCGAGCGGACATTTGCCGCCGACGTCGTTCGTGATGTTTCTGCAGAATCACGATCAGATCGGCAATCGCGCATTCGGCGAGCGTCTGCGCAAGCTGACTTCCGACGACGCACTGCGCGCCGCCACCGGTCTGCTGCTGTTGTCGCCGCAAATTCCGCTGCTGTTCATGGACGAGGAATACGGCTCGACGCAGCCGTTCCTGTTTTTCACCGACTACACCGGCGATCTCGCCGACGCGGTGCGCGAAGGACGCCGCCGCGAATTCGCGCGCTTCTCCGCGTTCAGCGACGAAAAGCGCCGCGCGCAGATTCCCGATCCGAACGACGTGCAGACGTTCGCGGCTTCGTCGCCGCCGACACTGTCCGTGCAGGCGGCCTCTCACGCATCGCCGTCGGCACAGGAAAACGACGAAGCGCGTGACCGGCTCGACTGGTTGCACTTCTATCAATCCGCGCTGGCGGTGCGCGCGAAGCTGATCACGCCGCGCCTGAAGCACGGCAAGGCCTGCGGCGCGACCGTGCTGAGCGGCGCCGATGGCCACGACGCGAATGCGTTGATCGCGCGCTGGAAGCTCGCCGACGGCGAGACGCTGTCGATCGCGTTGAATCTCTCGAAAGCGAGCGTCGCGTTCGCCGACGTGCCTGCCGGCAAGGTGATCTTTGAAACGCCGCCACGCGTGCGCGAACAGGTCGGCGCCGGCACGTTGCCGTCGAACGCGTTCGTCGCGTGGGTGACGGGCGACGTCCACGAGTATGCGACGCGACACGATGCCCGCATCGCCAGCCAACAGGAGCGCCACGCGTGAGCACTCGACGCAACGATACGATCGTCACCCTCGCCACGCGCGCCGGTTTCGAAGTGGAGTGGCAGGACGCGCACCGGACGACGCAGCACGTGCCGGAGAAAACCTTAGCCGTGCTGCTCGACCGCATGGGTTTGCCGTGCGGCAACGCCACGCAGATCCGCCAGAGCGCCGCCGCGCTCGAATCCGAATTGTCGGGCCGCAAATTGCCACCGCTGATGACCGCCGAAGTGGGACGCGGCATCGCCTTGCCTGCCGCCGCGATCCGCTCGGGCAGCCACTACCGGATCGAACTGGAAAGCGGCTCGATCATCGACGGCCGTTTTACCGCGCCCAAGGGCGAGCAGGCCTTGCTCGCCCCGATCGACGAAGCGGGTTATCACACGCTCGTCATCAACGAGCAACGGATGACGCTCGCGGTCGCGCCGGCGCGTTGCTACACGGTTGCCGATGCGTGGCGAACGCTGCATGCGAACGATGACGGCGATCAGGCCGCGGTGAAAGGAAAAAACCAAGGCAACGACAGCGCCCCGCCGCTCTGGGGCATCGCCGCGCAACTGTACGGCCTGCGCCGCACCGGCGACGGCGGTATCGGCGACTACTCGGCCCTCGTGCAACTCGCCGTGGAAAGCGCGCGGCGCGGGGCCCACGCGCTCGCCGTCAGCCCGACGCACGCGATGTTCAGCGCGGAGCCGAATCGCTTCAGCCCGTATTCGCCGTCGTCGCGTTTGTGGCTGAACGTCACGCACATCGACCCCGCCGCCGTGTTTGGCGCGGACGCGGCCCGTGCGGCGCTGCAGGCCGTGCAAGCCGAAGACGCGTGGTCGAAGCTGGAAGACCTGCCGTTGATCGACTGGCCGCAAGCGGTCACGCTGAAACTGAAAGTGCTGCGCGCGCTCTACGAAAACTTCTGCACCGAAGACCGCGCGCACGACACGCCGCGCGCGCTGGAATTTCACGGCTTCTGCGAACGCGCGGGCCGTTCGCTCGAAGATCACGCGCGCTTCGAAGCGCTGCAAGCCGCGCAACTCGCGCAGGACAACGGCAATGGCGGCGGCAACGGCCACTGGCGCAACTGGCCGGATGCGTTGCGCGATCCGCGCAGCCCGGAAGTCGATGCGTATGCCGACGCGAATCGCCACGAAGTGGACTTCCATCTGTTTCTGCAATGGCTCGCCGCCAAGGGTCTCTCGCATGCGCAACATGCGGCGCGCGAGGCGGGCATGGCCGTCGGACTGATCGCCGATCTCGCGGTGGGCTGCGATAGCGCCGGCAGTCATGCGTGGTCGTATCGCGACGACATGCTGCAGGGCGTGTCGGTCGGCGCGCCGCCGGACCTGTTCAACCAGGCCGGCCAGGCGTGGGGGCTTACCACCTTCTCGCCGCGCGCGATGCGCACGCAGGGCTTCTCCGCGTTCATCGACATGTTGCGCGCGGCGTTCGCGCACGCCGGCGGCATCCGGATCGATCACATTCTCGGTTTGCGGCGCCTGTGGCTCGTGCCCGAGGGCGAGAGTGCGCGCAACGGCGCGTATCTGCGCTATCCGCTCGAAGATCTGCTGCGGCTGATCGCGCTCGAATCGTGGCGGCATCGCGCGATCGTGATCGGCGAAGACCTCGGCACCGTGCCGCCGGGTTTCCGCGAGCGGCTCGACGAGCACGGCATTGCCGGCATTCGCGTGCTGTGGTTCGAAGGCGCGCACGGCGGCAAGGGTTTCAAGCCGCCGCACGAATGGGACCGCAACGCGGTCGGCACCACCACCACGCACGACCTGCCGACCATCGCCGGCTGGTGGCGCGGCAGCGACATCACCTGGCGCAACAGGATCGGCCAGACGATGGCGCGCGCCGACGGCCGCGACGCGGAGGCCGTCGCGCAGGAAGAACGCGCGCACGACCGCGCCGAATTGTGGCGCGCGTTTCAGCAGGCGGGCGTGGCCGCGCCGGACGTCGACGCGCCGCCCGCCGACGACGCGCCGGTGGATGAAGCGCTCGCCTTCGTCGCCGCGACGCCGGGACCGCTCGTCACCTTTCCGCTCGAAGACCTGCTCGCGCTGGACGAGCAACCCAATCTGCCGGGTTCGATCGACGAGCATCCGAACTGGCGCCGCCGCATGCATCTGCCGATCGACGCGCTGTTCGACGACGACGCGTTCCGCGACCGTCTGCTCGCCGTCGATCGCGAACGCCGCCGCGCCGGCTCGACAGCGCCCGCCGCCACTTCGTCTCCCGCCACATCTTCCAACCCTTCCGCGGAGCCAGATACGCCATGACCGTCCCGCGCTCCACACTTCGTCTCCAGTTCCACAAGGACTACACGTTCGACGATGCCGCGAAGCACGTCGACTATTTCGCCGCGCTCGGCATCAGTCACCTGTACGCCTCGCCGGTCACCACCGCCGAGCCGGGCTCGATGCACGGCTACGACACCGTCGACTACACCCAGGTCAGCGCCGAATGCGGCGGCGAGGCGGCCCTCAAGCGTCTCGTCGACGCACTGCGCGCGCGCAACATGGGCCTGATCGTCGACATGGTGCCGAACCACATGGGCGTGGGCGGATCGAGCAACGCGTGGTGGCTCGACATCCTCGAATGGGGTCGTCATAGCGCGCATGCCCGCCATTTCGACGTGGACTGGCACTCGCCCGATCCGGCGCTGCGCGGCAAGGTGCTGGTGCCGACGCTCGGCGCGCCCTATGGCGAAGAGCTCGCGGCCGGTCGCATCGCGCTGCATTTCGATGCGGATAGCGGGCGCTTTTATATCGGCTACGGGCCGCACGTGTTTCCGGTGTGCCCGATCGACTATCCGTCGATCCTGCAAAGCGCCGATCGCGCCGACCTCACCGCGCTCGCCGAACGCTTCGGCGGACTCACCACGCAACCCACCGATCATCCGCGCGCCGCCGAAGCGCGCGAGATGCTGCGCGAGTTCGTCGCGCAGCAGGGCGGCGCGGCCATCGAGTCGGTGCTGGAGAGTTACGCACCGGGCGATCCGGTTACGCGCGACCGTTTGCATCGACTGATCGAGCGGCAGCATTTCCGGCTGGCGTGGTGGCGCACTGCGTCCGACGAAGTCAACTGGCGGCGCTTCTTCGATATCTCGACGCTCGCCGGCGTACGCGTCGAGCGGCCCGAGGTGTTCGACGCCGTGCATGCGCTGATTTTCCGGTTGTATCAGGAAGGCGTGGTGGACGGTCTGCGGATCGATCACGTCGACGGTCTCGCCGAACCGCGCGAATATTGTCAACGCTTGCGCCAGCGCCTCACCGAGTTGCGCGATACCGCGCCGTACGTGGTCGTCGAAAAAATTCTCGCGCGCGACGAACCGTTGCGCGACGACTGGCCGGTGGACGGTACGACCGGCTACGACTTCATGAACGATGTCGGCGCGCTGCTGCACGATCCCGCCGGCGCGGAACCGCTCGCGCAGACGTGGAACGAACTCACCGGCCGCAGCCCGCGTTTCGCGGACGAAGCGCTGATCGCGCGCCGCAAGATTCTCGCCGAGAACCTGTCGGCGGAACTCGACCGCGCGGCGCGTGCACTGCATCGCATCGCCCGCGACTCGCTCAGCACGCGCGATTTCACGTTCACGTCGCTGCGGCGCGTGCTGGTCGAACTGGTCGTGCATTTTCCGGTGTATCGCATCTATCCGCAGAACGGTCTGCGCAGCGCGGACGACAATGTGTACTTCGATCAGGCGCTGGAAGGCGCACGGCGAACGCTGTCGCGCGCGGACCTCGTCGTGCTGGATCGCGTGAACGCATGGCTCGGCGGCAGCGCCGAGGATGCGCCAAGCGCTCGGCCGAACGCCCAGCAGCCGGCGCAGAACGCCACGCAGCCCGGCCATGCGGGCTCGTCGCGGCGCACCGCGCAAACGCTGTTCTCGCAATTGACCGCGCCGGTGGCCGCGAAGGCGGTGGAAGACACCGCGTGCTATCGCTACGGACGGTTGCTCTCGCGCAACGAAGTGGGCGCGGACCCGGGCGAATTCGCGTTGTCGGTCGAACAATTCCACGCGGGCAATCAGACACGCGCGCAACGCTTTCCTCACGCACTCCTCGCCACCGCCACACACGATCACAAGCGTGGCGAAGACGTGCGTGCACGCCTCGCCGTGCTCAGCGAGATCGCGCCGGACTGGAGCGCGACGCTGCGCGCGTGGTCGACCTTGAACGCGCCGCATCGTCGCGCGCTCGACGGCACGCCGGTCAGCAGCGTCGGTCAGGATGCGCGCTACGACTGGGCGCCCGGTCCCGCCGCCGAGGCGATGTTGTATCAAACGCTGGTAGGCTGCTGGCCGCCGGATCTGCAAGCGGACGACGAAGCCGGCGTGAAGGCGCTGGCCGAACGCGTCGCGCAATGGCAGTTGAAGGCGCTACGCGAAGCGAAGCTGCAAACCAACTGGCTCGCGCCCGACGAAGCATATGAAGCCGGCTGCCGCGATTTCCTGTTCGACATTCTCGCGCCGCAGCGGCGCGACGGATTTCTGAAGGAACTGTCGGCGTTCGTCGCGCGGATCGGCCGCGCCGGTGCGTTGAACAGTTTGCAGCAGACGGTGTTGCGTCTTGCGTCGCCGGGCATTCCCGATCTGTATCAGGGCACCGAGTTGTGGGACTTCAGTCTGGTCGATCCGGACAATCGCCGGCCGGTCGATTTCGACAAGCGTCAGGCGTGGCTCGTGCAGACACCGCCGTCGGATTTTCTGCCGACGTGGCGCGATGGTCGCGTCAAGCTCGCGGTCGTGCAGCGCGTGCTGGCGTTACGCGCGCATTTGCCGGAGTTGCTGAGCCAGGGCGAGTATCTGCCGCTGGTCGTGCAGGGCGAGCATGCGGCGCACGCGATCGCATTCGCGCGACGGCACGGAAATGCGTGGGCCGTGGTGATTGCGAGCCGCCTCGCGGCGGGCTTGCTCGGCGACGGAAACAGCACGGGCGATGCGGACGCCGCGCACGATTTGCCGCTGATCGATCCGCGGCGTTGGGGGGACACTGCCGTGCGCGTGCCATCCGATCTGTCAGCTCGCGCGCTGTTTGATTGGCTCAGTCCCGCTGCGCCGAAGGTGGATGACAACGGCCTGCTGTTTCTTCGCGACGCGTTGAGCGTCATGCCGATCGCCGTGCTCGTCGAGGATGGCGTGCCGCGTAGCTGACGCGCGCGCTTGGCGCATGGTCTCGTGACAGTCCGGGCGATCCCGGACTGTCACGGCCCACCAGGCCATGACTCATTACCGCCTCGTCACCCTGCCCTGCCGTTTTGCTGGGCACGTTGCACCGCGTCGGCCACCTGCTCGGCGACGCGGCGCGTGTCCCAGTACACCTGCCCCTGGTACATCCGGTCGCCCCTCAGATTGAACCGGTCGACACCTCGCCAGCTCAGCGCCTGACCCGCCACCGTCGCCGACGCCTGCCACTCGATCATCACCGCATCGCCGGTGGGCGCCCATTGCAGCACGTCCACCTTCAGATCCGGAAGCTGCGTCAACACCTGACGAAAATGCTCGACCACGCCTTCGCGATCGGCGGGTTCGGTCATTGGCGGAATCAGATTCCGCGTGTCGGAGTGCATCAGACTTCTCAGGTTATCCGCGACCGGGTTCTGCCATTCTTCCGCGAAACGCTGCACGGCGATGCGGGCATTCGCTAACTGTTCCGCCGTCGGCGAAACGTATTTTTCTGCGTGAATCATGCTGGTCTGCTCCTCGATGGATTGCTTGCCTGGGGGGTGAGTCTTCCGTCGTTCGTGCGTCCCTACACGCTGCGGGCGAAGTCGAAGGCACATACATCAAGACTTTCACATACAACGTGTATGTATACTACAATTCGAACGTGAAAAATCAAGCGATAAAAACACGCTCATGACGACCCCGGAAATGCCGCCCAAATCCCGCCGCGAGGAATACGCGGACGCCACCCGCCAGGCGCTGATCGGCGCCGCCGGCGAACTGTTCGTCGCGCAGGGCTATCAGCAGGTCGGGATCGAAGCCATCGCGCGCAGCGCGCGCGTGACGCGCGGCGCCTTCTATCACCACTTCGCCGACAAGGCCGAACTCTTCGACGCGCTGATCGCGGCCATGCAGGAAGACGCCGCGGCAAGGGTGAAGGCCGCGGCAGAAAGCGCACCAAAAGCAAAACGCATCGGCGCGGGAATCCGCGCGTTTCTCGACGTGTGCTGCGAGCCCGCCTACCGGCAGCTCGTCATCGATACCGCGCCGGCCGTGCTCGGCACCGCGCGCTGTCGCGAGATCGAGGAGGCGCACGTTTACGGTTTGCTGATCGGCGCGCTGACGGGACCGGCCGGCAGCAGCGAGAAAGCCCGGACGAATGCGTATCTCGCCGCGCGGATGATCGGCAGCATGGTGTGCGAAGCCGCGCGTTTGCTCGACGGATCGGACGACCCTGGCGCGTTAAAGGCAGAGGCGCTGAAAGTCGTCGACAGCATGGTCGGCACGCTGGCGCCCGACAAAGGCGGCAAATCCGCCGCGCGCAAGTAAATCGCCACCTCTTCCGACAGGAATGACGATGACCCTCGACTGGCCGACGATTCGCAATGGCAATGCCGACGCACTGCACGATACGACGATCGACGTAACGGGCTGGATGATTCCACTGGACCCGCACGCCGCCGCGGTCGATTACTTCCTGCTCAGCGCGGACGAACCCTGTTGCGGCGGTTGCGTGCCGCGCAATCCGGCGGCATCGATCGAGGTTTATGCGGCCGCGCCGTTCGCGCCGCAAGCGGATGCGCTGACGGTGCGAGGCCGTCTGGTGCGGCTGGTCGACGATCCGGCGGGGTGGCGTTATCGCTTGATCGAGGCGCGGGTGCTGGGGCAAACGGCGGCGGAAGCGGAAGCGGACAACGCGGCGCATCGGGCAACGGAAGCGCCGCCGCGCGCGTTCAGCCGGCGCGCGTTTCTTGCGTCCGGCGCGGCCTTGGGATTGGCGGCGTGCGCGCCGGGCCGGTTTGGCAGCTATACCGAAGCGGAAGCAGAAACAGAAACGCATGGGTCGCCCGGGTCGGGAACGCGAGCGACGGATCAACACGCGGCGTCCGCCGCATCCACTGACGACGCCCCCGCGCCCACATGGCAGCCGCCTGCCGGCACCTTCACCATCGACATGCACAGCCACGCCGGCCGCGTGACCGTCTCGCGCGATCCGGCGATCGGCGCGCGCCGTCCGTTTCTGCCGCTTGCCGCGCCGATGCGCACGGGCGGCATGCACGTCGTCTGTCTCGCGATCGTCACGGACACGACCTGCACGCGTGTGTCGGATAACCGCAAACGCTTCGAAGCGTGGCGCGATCCGCAACCCGGCGAGTTGTACGCGCTCGGTCAAACCGAATTCGACCGCGTGCATCACCTGATCGAGCGCGAGCGCTTGCAGGTGGTGACGAACGCCGCCGCTCTGAACGCCAACGCTTCGCAGGGTCCGTGCGCGATCGTCGCCGCCGAGGGCGGGGATTTTCTCGAAGGCCAGGTGGATCGCGTCGATGAAGCGTACACGCAGCATCAGTTGCGGCATCTGCAACTCACGCACTATCGCGTGAACGAACTCGGCGATATTCAAACCGAACCGCCGGTGCACGGCGGACTGACCGATGCCGGCGCCGACGTGATACGGCGTTGCAACGCGCTCGGCATCGTCGTGGATGTCGCGCACGGCACCTACGATCTGGTGAAGCGCGCCGCCGATACATCTATCAAGCCGCTCGTGCTGTCGCATTCGGCGCTGGCCACGCATCCTTCGTCGCGCAGCCGGCTCATCACGCCCGATCACGCGCGCGTGATTGCGGGCACGGGCGGCGTGATCGGCGTGTGGCCGAGTTCAGGCTCGTTCAAGGATCTGCACGGCATGGCCATGGGCATCAAGCGGATGGCGGACGTGGTCGGCGTCGAACATGTCGGGCTGGGCAGCGACATGCTCGGTTTCATTTCGCCGCCGGTGTTCCGCAGCTACGAGCAGTTGCCGGATCTGGCGAGCGCGTTGCTGCTCGCCGGATTCACGCCGGACGAAGTGGGTGCGATTCTGGGTGGAAATTACCGGCGGGTGTTCGCGGCTTCGGTGGGATGACGCGCCGGGTGCGGCTTGCGTTCAGTGTGCGATGTTCTGCGTTCCGCGTGCTGCGTTCAACGCCCGGCCGCCCACAGCAACGACAAACCCGACGACAGCATCAAGCCATCGACGATCAGCTTGAACGTCGCGGGACTCATCCGCACGACGATGGAGCGCGCGGCGAACGAGCCGATCATCAACGCGGAGCCGGTGATCAAGCCGTCGATCACCACGTGCCACGGCAACGCGCCGAAGTGGTTGAACACCGCGACCTTCGCTGCATAGACGGTCAACGAGCCGGCTGCTTCGGTCGCGAGAAATGCGCCTTTGACGAGTCCGTACGACATGAACACGGGCACCGTGATCGGCCCCGTCGACACGACGATGCCGGTGAGAAACCCCACCACGCCGCCGATCAGCGCAAGATGCCAGAGAGAGAATTTGACGGCCCGGCGCGCGAGCCAGCGGCGCGTCGGCACCATCGCGACGAAGAACAACCCCAGCGCGATTTCCACCGCGTGCGGCGGCAACGCCAGCAGCGTGCGCACGCCGAGCGCCGCGCCCGGCACCGCTGTCGCGCAATACGCGCCGCACGCGCGCCAGTCGATCTCACGCCACCAGGCGATAACCTTGCCGAAGTTGCCCATGATCGCGGCGATCGCCATGATGGGTACGGCCTGTTGCGGGCCGAACAGCATGACGAGCACGGGCATCAGCAGCATCGACGAACCGGTGCCGATCACGCCGCTCAGCGTGCCCGCCAGCAAGCCCACGCACAACACCAGCACGTATCCCATGTCGCCCCCTCGGTGAGGAAGACGATTCTACGCGAGGCCTGCGTCAAAACGCAGCCACGCGCACACCGAGAAAACGGCGAAATGCGGGTGGCCGCGTCGACGCGCGGACGGCTAACCGCCTTCGTCGTCGAACACCTTCGGGTACACGCGCACCAGCACGATGCGCGGTCCTTTCATCTTCTTGACGACCACGTCGAAGCGATCGAACTCCACGCGCTGCCCTTCAGAAGGCAGATCGTTGAGCGCCTGAATCACGAGGCCACCGACCGATTCCGCCTGGCCTTCGTCGATGTCGATACCCAGCGCCCGCTCCAGCGACACCACCGGCAAACTGCCCTTGCCCATCAAGGTGCCGTCGTCCATGCGCGTCCAGTCGGCGTCGCCTTGGCGGAACTCGTCGTGGATCTGCCCGACCAGCGCGCCCAGCAGATTGTCGAGCGTGAGAAAGCCGATCGGCTTCGCATGCTTGTGGCCGACCAGCGCGAAATGCGGCGCGCCCTTGCGGAAGCGGCGGAACAGTTCGAGCGCCGGCATGTCCGGCTTCACGTACTGCACCGGCCGCGCGTATTTCGACAGGTCGTCGAGCGTGCTGCCCGCATGACGCGCGAGCAGCAGATCCTTCAGATGGATCATGCCGGCCACGCGTTCGCCGGCGGCGTCCTCGAACAGCGGATAGCGGCTGAAGCGATGCCGCGCGACCACCTGCATGTTGTCGCGCAACGGCACATCGCGACGCAGGCCAATCAATTCGTGCGACGGACGCATCAGGTCCGACACCGTCATGCGCGAGAAATCCAGCGAATGCGCGATCGTGTTCCACTCGTCCTGGCTGTACGCGCCGCCGTCCGCCGCGCCCAGTTCGGTCGCGACGTTCGCGCGGCGGCCGCGCAGGATCAGCTTGAGTTCGTCGGTGGAGTAATGCGAGTCGTGGCCGTGATCGGCGTCGAGACCCGCCAGCTTCAGCACCGCATTCGCGCTTGTGTTGAGCACCCAGATCGCCGGATACATCGCCCAATAGAAACCGTACAGCGGCGTGGCGGCCCACAGCGACACCTTTTCCGCCTCGCGAATCGCCAGCGACTTCGGCGCCAGTTCGCCCACCACGATATGCAGGAATGAAATGCAGGAGAACGCGAAGAACAGCGAAATGCCGTGGATCAGTTTTTCCGACTCCACGCCGATCAGGCTGAACAGCGGCGTGAGTAGTTGCGCGAACGCCGGCTCGCCGATCCAGCCGAGGCCGAGCGACGCCAGCGTGATGCCGAGCTGACAGGCGGACAGATACGCGTCGAGGCGGCCATGCACCTTGGCCAGCAAACGGCCGCGCATGCCGTGTCGAGCGGCGAGGCTTTGCACGCGCGTGGCGCGCAGTTTGACCAGCCCGAATTCGGCGGCCACGAAGAAGCCGTTGAGGGCAACGAGAAACAACGCGCCGACGAGGGCGACAAGCTGGATCAAAGCGAGGGGCTCCGGCAACAAAAGTTGTCAGTATAGAGGGTGAAAGGCAGTTGAAAAGATCGTCGCATCCGACCCTGCGCGGACGCGACGCATTCAGCGGATGATCGCGAGGCCGGCGCGGGCCGTTACTTCGGTGCGCTCGCGCTCAACGGAATACGCAGCGTCAGCTTCGCCGCTTCGTCCGCGGTGGCGTCGATCTGCTCGAAGCTGCCGCCATGCGCCTCGGCAACGCGCTTGCACAGCGCGAACACCCACGCGATGCGCTTGGCCTCGCGCGGCTCGGTCGCCTGCTTGCGGGCAAAGGCTTCGAGCACGTGCGGCAATGCGGGATCGGTCAGCGAGGCGGCATCGGCATTGTAAGTGACGGCGGCGTGCCACGCGGTGGCATCCGCGCGCGCCGACAGCGCGACAGCGGCGCCCTCCGGGCCGGCTTCCACCGCGAACGCGAGCATCAGCCACAGGGCGGCGGCGAGCCGTGCGCGGTCGCCGTTGAGTTGCTCGGTGGCGAGTTGCGAGTCGACCGTGACATCGACGTTACGCGAGCGGGCGAGTCCCGCGCGCACTTCCTCGACGGCTTCGTCGAGCAACGGATGCAGTGGAAACGGCGCATACGCGAGCGCCAGCGATTTGGTTTCGGCACGCGTCGCGTCGACGATCGTTTCGAGCAGCTTGACCTGTTGATCCACGCCGTTGCGGATGCCGGTGACGGCGCGCTGCGCGTTGGGGTCGTTCGCGTCGAGCTTGCGTTCGAGCACGTAAGCCCAGCTGTGAATCGCGTTCAACGGACCGCGCAGATCGTGCGACACCAGCGACAGCACGTGGTCACGCATGAACAAGGCAGTTTCGGCGCGCAGCAGCGCGGTGCGTTCGGAGACGGCGAAGCCGGAAGCAGCCGGCTCTGCGCCGGTGGTTCCGGTTGAAGACGTTGTCACGATCGAGCCTCTCAGGCAGTGCATGTTAATTGAAAGAAGCCCCATTATAGGCATCGCGTCCGGCACGAACAGTCTGGCCGAACGGCCTGTCTTCACGCAATCCGCGTGCCACGCGGCAAACCTCGGCGATGTGCGATCAACACGCCTACAATGTCGCTTTCACATTTTTTGACCTGAGGAGCGTTACATGTCGACTGTCACCACCGAATCCGGCCTGAAGTACGAAGATATCGTCGAAGGCACCGGCGCCGAAGCGGTTGCGGGCAAGACCGTCAGCGTGCATTACACCGGCTGGCTGACCGACGGCCAGAAGTTCGACTCCAGCAAGGACCGCAACGATCCGTTCGCCTTCGTGCTGGGCGGCGGCATGGTCATTAAGGGCTGGGACGAAGGCGTGCAAGGCATGAAGGTCGGCGGCACGCGCAAGCTGACCATTCCGCCGCAACTCGGCTACGGCGTGCGCGGCGCGGGCGGCGTGATTCCGCCGAATGCGACGCTCGTGTTCGAAGTCGAACTGCTCGACGTCTGATCGAGGCACTGCTGTCTTGAACCACGCCGCCGTCACCGCTCCCTGCGTTTCGCTGCGCCGCTACGGTGCAGTGGAAGCATCGGACGTGCATGACTTCCATCAGGTCGTGCTCGGCCTGGACGGCGCGATGGTGATGGCGGTGGACGGCGTCGCGCAGCAGATCGACGCCGGGTCCGCGTGGCTGATCCCGGCCGGCGCGCGGCACGACTATGCGGGCATCGGCGAGAACCGGCAGTTGGTGCTGGACTTGCCGGCCGCATCGCTGGCGGTGCCAGAGCGGCTGTTCGACCGTGCACGAGCCGTGCATGTCGATGCGTCGTTGACTCAGCTGGTGTACCGCATCGCGGCGCGCGCCACCGGCGGCGCCGTGGCGGGCGACGATCTCGACGCCCGTCGTTTTCACTGGGACGCCGCGGCTCGTCTGGGCGCCGCGTTGATCGCCGACGACGGCGCCGTCTCCGGCACGCAGGCGCCGGGCGCGGGACTCGACTTCGCGCGCATCGACCGGTGGCTACGCGCGCATCTGTCGGAACCGTTGCGAATGGCCGACCTCGCCGCGCACTGCGGCTTCGGCGTGCGGCGCTTCCATCAGCTTTTTATCGAAGCGTTCGGCGAAACGCCGCATCGCTATCTGCAGCGTCTGCGGCTCGATACGTCGCTCGCGCTGCTCGCCGACCCGCGTCGGTCGTTGACCGGCATCGCACTGGATATCGGCTTCGGCGATCAGAGCGCTTTCACGCACGCGTTCACGCGGCGTTTCGGTTTGGCGCCTGGACAGTGGCGCGCCACCCGCGATCGGCACCACGCCTGAAAGCCTGACCACCTGAACGCCTGACCTGTTTGTCGTTGATCTCCCGCGGTTAAAACGGACTTACGACGCTGCGTCCCTCGCATGCGTCATCGCGTCGCACGCATCGAACAAAACCGCATCGTCGTGTCGCGGCTCGCGTCGTCCAGATTCATCTCTCTCATTCGGCTGGAAGCCCTTTCGCATCGGCGCTTTTTACGCGCGGCGCGTCGTCGCGCGCGATGGCCGACCGGTGCGCATGCAACGATTCGATGACAAATCGTGCTCGCAGAATCATCAGAAGAGAGTGAACCTTACTCTTTGCTTTCAGACATAGCTAAGGGATGCGTACTATTTCCAGATTCTCCGGACGCACTCCATTCTCAACTTTCTTTCGAGGTAAGCAATGCAAACTCTCGTTCATAAAATTGCTCAAGACTCCGTATGGAACAAATGGGTCTCCGCCAACTCGTCCCAGACGGACGGCTGCGTGTCAGGCACCAAGGAAGGATGCGTTTCGTCGGCGAAGGCTGGTTGCGTTTCGATTGCCGGCACCGCGCCACTGCGCAAGACCGGTTGCGTGAGCTAACCGGATTCCGTCGAATCCGGGCGGCCGCCAGCACCAGGACGCACCGCGCAGACAGGCGCTAGCGGCCGCTTATCGAACCGGTCCTGATCGAGGACCGGTCTTCACCGACATCGCAGTCTGGTCATGGAGCACGCATGAATACTCAGCCGACCGCCGGCATGATCGAGCAGGTCAAGGACATTCCGATCTATCGACAGTCGATCGCGCAAGGTTATTTTCCGATTCTGGAAAAGCCCGGGATCGCGCAGGACTTTCCCGCCAACTGGATGACGCCGCGTCTGGCACACGCGCTTGCAACCGGCGAAGCCGAGTTTGTTCTTTCGACCGGTACGCATCACGCCAGAATGCAGATCATCCGGCCGCCGTATTTCCTGCTGAATTCGTATTACAGGCTGTGGAGCGATCATCCCGACATCGCGTTCACGTGGGACCAGCAGTGTCAGCGCGTGTCGCTCACCACGGTACTCGCCACCGAGCATGTGATACGGGTCAACAGCCGGAAACATGACGGCACTCGCGGCCAGAAGCCGGACTCGCAGGCCATGCGTCGACTCGATGCGCGCACCTCGTATCTCAATCAGAAGCTCGATCCCGTGCACTGGGACCGTGCGGATATCGAGCGCATGCTCGATGAAATCGACGCGGCACGGCGTTCTCATCCGCATGGTTTTTATCATCTGGATTGTTCGAGTTATCACCTCGCGCACTTCGTGCTGAAGGTCGCCGCCTATGGGCTAAAGGAGCGCTTCCCTCAACCCGCGAGCATCATCCACGCTTACGAGTACACGCCGGCCAACGTCAGGCAATTCCTGCAAGCACACTTTAGTTGTCCGCTCATCGATCTCTTCGGCAGCACGGAACTCGGCTACCTCTACTACAGCGACCGGCACGGCCGCTATCTGCCATATCTCGACGACATGCAACTGGAACTCGTGCCATTCGAGACGAGCCGTTCGATCTTCAGCCTGATCGTGTCGAGTGTGCGCAATCCGTATATGCCGCTGATCCGCTACCGTTCCGGCGATTGCGTTCAGACAGCCGGCAACGCGTTGGACCCCACAAAAATCGTCCGATTCTGCGGCCGCGAGAAAGAGATTCTCCGCACTCGAAACGGCATGCTGTCGCACGCCGATTTCGACGATCTGATTCGCGCCGCTTCGCCGAACGTTTTCGTCTACCAGTTGCGCACGCAAGCATCGGCGTGCGCGCATCTGCATTACACGACGTTCGATGGCGCGCCGCTAGACCAACAGGAAACGGCGAATCTCGAAGCACGCCTTCGCCAGGCAACCGGCCTCGATTGCCGCGCGACGCATCGCGCTTGCATCGACATCGGCAAGTCAGGCAAATACGCGTGGCTTGCGGCAACGACGGACGTCACGCTTCGCACAACCTGACCACCCTCCCGCCACGAGGACATCCCATGCTTTCGACGCACTCCGCTTCAGCGGTCGACGCCAACGCATTGCTCGGCCGCGAACTGCATTCCGAAGTCATTCGCCATTTCACGCGACACCCCAGCGCATCGCCGGACGACGCAGAACGTCAATTGCTCGAATGTCTGCGTTACCTCTATCTGATCTCCAGACACCGCGAACGGCTCAGCGGTCTCTTTTTGCCGGTCGAACAGCAGATCGACGAAGTCTGGCATTACCTCATTCTGCAGACACGTGAATACCGCACGCTCTGCGAAGAGCGTCTGCCTGGTGGCTTCTTTATCGAGCATCGCAGTTGTCCGTATTCGGACTATCGGCAAACGCCGAGTCGTGAAGAACTGATCGAGCAGGCGCTGCGATGGTTGCCGCTGTATCGCGAATCCTTCGGTCCATTCGACGAAGCCGCGTTGCGGCATTGGACCATGCCGCGTTTCCTGCGCGACGAGTTGGGCTTCTCGCTTGCCGATATCGCGGGCGTTGGAGAGGTTGCGGAGGTTGCGGCATTCACGCAACCTGAAATCAGCCGGTCCGTTTGAACGCAGCCGCGATGTCAGACACTCGCGAATCCCTGCCGCTCGCGTGCGGACGTCAACCTGACGCGGCGCGGGCCAACGGCCTGGCGCTCGCCGTCCTGCTGGCCTGTCAGGCGATGCTCGTCATCGACGGCACAGTCGTCTACGCAGCGCTGCCGGCTCTGCGCGCCGACCTTGGCCTTGCGCGCGCGGATCTGTCGTGGGTGCAGAACGCGTACATGCTGACCTTCGGCGGCTTCATTCTGCTGGGCGCTCGCGTCGGCGACCTCCTCGGACATCGCCGTATATTCGTTGCCGCTAGCGCGGCGTTCGTGTTGGCGTCGATTACCGGCGGCATCGCGCAATCCGTGCAGGGGTTGCTGATCGCGCGCGCCGCGCAAGGCGTCGCGGGCGCATTCGCCGCGCCGTCGGCGCTCGCGCTGCTGATGCTGCTGTTTCCGGCGGGCGCCGCGCGCGTGCGTGCGATCGGCCTCTACACCGCGGTGTCGGGCGGCGGCAGCGCCGTCGGCCTGGTGCTCGGCGGCGCGCTGACCGATCTGGCCTCGTGGCGCTCGGTGCTGTTCATCAACGTCCCGATCGGCGTGGTGTTGCTCGCATTCGCGCCGCGCTGTCTACCTGGCGCGCCACGTAATCACGGACGGTTCGACGTGATGGGCGCGTCGACCGTGACGCTCGGCATGAGCCTTCTGGTGTACGCGTTGATACGCTGCGTGCACGACGGTGCGGGCGATCCGGGCGTCGTCGTGTCGTTCGTCGCGGCGGGATTGTCGCTTGCCGCTTTCGTTTTTATCGAAGGACGCGTCGCGCAACCCATCACGCCGCTCTCGCTTTTCGCCGACCTGCAACGCTCAGGTGCGCTGGCGAGCCGGATGCTGCTGATCGGCGGCATGCTCGGTACGTTCTTCTTCCTGACGCAGTATGTGCAAGGTGCGCTCGGATTCAGCGCGTTGCGCGCGGGTCTCGCATTCCTGCCGCTATCGGTGACGCAGTGTCTGATGGTGATCTACGGCGTGCCGCGGCTCATGCCTCGGCTTGGCGCCAAGGGACTATTGACCGGGGGATTGTCGATCGCGGCGATCGGCATGATCGCACTCGGCAAGATACCGGCCAATGCCGGCTTTTTCGCCGATCTGGCATGGCCCGTGTTCCTGCTGGGACTCGGCACCGGCGCGGCGCTGGTTCCATTGACGACGGCCGGCATCGCCGGCGTCGGGGCCGGTCAAGCGGGCGCGGCTTCCGGCCTCGTCAACGCGACGCATTATCTGGGCGGCGCGACGGGGACGGCGCTTATCGTTCTTATCGTCGAGTCCGCTCTCAACCGTTCGGCTGGCGTTCGCGAGTTTGGCGGACCCGCATCCGGTTCACACACCAAGGCCGAACTCGCCCAAGCCCTCTCTGTTGCGGCGACCACATCCGCCGCGTTCCTTGGATTGGCGCTCGTCATCGTGCTGGTCACGATGCGCCGTCACGGCGCGCAACCGCCGGCATGAGCGCAGCGATCGGGCAGCGGCAACCTGCCGTGAACGAACAGTTCACGCACCGCCGCCCTCCCAGCGTTTAGCCCGCGAGTCCGCGCGCCAGATCGCCGCGGATATCGCCCGCGTTTTCCAGACCCACCGCCAACCGGATCAAGCCTTCGGTGATGCCCGCCGCCGCGCGCGCTTCCGGCGTCACACGGCCATGCGTGGTTGTCGCCGGATGCGTGATGGTGGTGCGCGTATCGCCGAGGTTGCCGGTGATCGAGCAGATCTTCGTGCTGTCGATCACGCGCCATGCGTTCGCGCGCATCTGTTCCGGCGTCTCGCCCTTCAGTTCGAACGACAGGATCGCGCCGCCCGCCTTCTGCTGACGCTTCGCCAACTCGTGCTGCGGATGCGATTCCAGCCCCGGATAGAACACGCGATTCACGGCCGGATGCTGCTCCAGCCAGCGCGCGATCTCGAGCGCGTTCGCCGACTGCTTCTCGACGCGCAGCGACAGCGTTTCCATGCCCTTGAGCAGCACCCACGCATTGAACGCGGACAACGTCGGCCCGGCGCTACGCACGAACGGAAACACTTTTTCCATGATGAACTGCTTCGAGCCGACCAGCGCGCCGCCAAGTACGCGCCCCTGACCGTCGAGGAACTTGGTGGCCGAATGCATGACGACGTCCGCGCCGAATTTCAGCGGCTGTTGCAGCGCGGGGCTGCAGAAGCAGTTATCGACCACGAACAGCGCGTTCGCGGCTTTGGCGATCTTGCCGATCGCTTCGATGTCGGACACTTCCGTCAGCGGATTCGACGGCGTTTCGAGGAAGAACATCTTCGTCTCGGGACGCACGGCGTTTTTCCACGCATCCAGATCAGACGGATCGACGAACGTGGTCGTAATGCCGAACTTCGTGAAGATCTGCGAGAACATGCCGAGCGTCGAGCCGAACAGCGCCTGCGAACTCACCAGATGGTCGCCGGCCTGCAATGCGGACATCACCACCGACATGATCGCGGCCATGCCCGAGGCGGTCGCCATGCACGCTTCGCCGCCTTCGAGCGCGGCGAGCCGGTCCTGGAACATCGTGACCGTCGGGTTGGTGAAGCGCGAATAGGTGTAATAGTCCTCGGATTTCTTGAAGCGCTCGGCGGCATCCGCGGCGCTCGCGAACACGAAGCTCGAGGTCAGGAAAAGCGCTTCCGAATGTTCGTTGAAGTCGCTGCGCTGGGTGCCCGAGCGGACGGCCAGCGTGTCGAAGTTCAGGGAGTCGTCCATGTTGGTTCTGGTTTCCAATGTTCCATGGCTGCGTCCGGCGCGTACCGCGTGCGTGAAATCCACGCGGATCGCCGGACGGCAGCAACAAAAAAGCCCGCTTTTGCGTCGGCATAAGCGGGCTTCATGTGCGGGGGAAAGCTGGAGCGGAGGCGGAACGATGCGGCTTTTCCACCCTTCGCTTTAGCTGTTTCGGGTTGCCCCGCGTCCGCAAGCTGAGATCAAATCGACGCAAGCCAACATGCTAACACGCTCGCGGCGTGGCGTGCTGCACGCCGCGCCGCGAAGCGCTATCCGCGGTGGCAGAGGCAAACGCATCGGGATGCGTTAGCGCCCGCCTTCAACCCACCGACAACTGCAAGTGCAGCTGCGAGCGAGCCGGGCCGCCACCGTCGATCGCTTCGCTCGCGGCGTCGCGATCCGATTGCGACGACGGCGCCAGACGCGCGGTTTCGATGCGATCGAGATACTCGGTCGTCACGTCGCCGGTCACGTAGTTGCCGTCGAAACACGACGCCTCGAATTCCCTCAGCGCCGGATTGATGTCGCGCACGGCCTGCTTCAGCGCGTCGACGTCCTGATACACGAGGTGATCCGCACCGATCATGCGCGCGACTTCATCGTCCGTGCGGCCATGCGCGACGAGTTCGCCGCGCGTCGGCATGTCGATGCCGTAGACGTTCGGGAACTTCACCGGCGGCGCCGCCGACGCGAAGATCACCTTGTTCGCGCCCGCATCGCGCGCCATCTGCACGATTTCGTGCGAGGTAGTGCCGCGCACGATCGAGTCGTCGACGATCAGCACGTTCTTGCCCTTGAACTCGATGCCCATCGCGTTCAGCTTCTGGCGCACCGACTTCTTGCGCACGGCCTGGCCCGGCATGATGAAGGTGCGGCCGACATAACGGTTCTTGAAGAAGCCTTCGCGATACTCGACGCCCAGCTTCTTCGCGACCTGCATCGCGGCCGGGCGGGACGAATCGGGAATCGGCATGACCACGTCGATCGCGACGTCGGGCAACTCGCGCTTGATCTTCTCGGCGAGATAGTCGCCCATGCGCAGACGCACGTTGTAGACCGGCACGCCGTCGAGCACCGAGTCCGGACGCGCGAGATACACGAGTTCGAAAATGCACGGGTTCAGGCTCGGGTTCGTCGCGCATTGCTGGGAATGCAGATTACCCTCGATATCGATGAAAATCGCCTCGCCCGGCGCGATGTCGCGCACGAACTCGAAGCCGATACCTTCGATCGCCACCGACTCCGACGCCAGAATCCATTCGACGCCTTCCGGCGTTTCCTGCTTGCCGAGGCACAGCGGGCGGATACCGTACGGATCGCGGAAACCCAGCAAGCCGTAACCGGCGATCAGCGACACGATCGCGTACGAGCCCCGCACCCGGCGATGCACGCCCGACACGGCCTTGAACAAGGCGGCCGGATCGAGTTGCAGGCCCGAGCTGGACAGCTGCAATTCGTGCGCGAGCACGTTGAGCATGACCTCGGTGTCCGAATTCGTGTTGATGTGACGGCGATCGATGCGGAACATCTCGTCTTTCAACTGTTGCCAGTTGGTCAGATTGCCGTTGTGCGCGAGGATGATGCCGTACGGCGCGTTCACGTAGAACGGCTGGGCTTCTTCCTCGCTGGATGCGGACCCGGCCGTCGGGTAGCGGACCTGGCCGATACCGGTCGTGCCGGGCAGGCTACGCATGTTGCGCGTGCGAAACACGTCGCGCACCATGCCGTTGGCCTTGTGCATGTGAAAGTTACTGCCGTTCGCGGTTGCGATGCCGGCGGCGTCCTGACCGCGATGCTGCAGGAGCAGCAGGCTGTCATAGATCAGCTGATTGACCGGAGAATGGGAAACTACGCCTACGATGCCGCACATGGCATGTCCTTCAAAGGTACGAAATTCGTCGTGGCGGCCGGTGCCTGAGATGATCCCCCGAGCCGAACGTCAGCGGGGCGCTTGCGACTGCAAGTGGAGGCGACCGGTTTGCGCCGGAGTCCTGCCGCGTTCCTCTGACCGCTCGCCTGATCGTCACACGCGGACGTAGGCGGCAAGCGTCTCGGGAAGCAGCGGTTTCATTACGTGCACGCCCTCGACCGCATAGGGCCGCAGCAAGGCGTTGCGCCAGAATTCCTGCTGGGGCAGTTCGGTCAAGCCAGCAAGGGCGACCAGAATCAGCACCAGGATGACCCCGCGGACGAGGCCGAACATCAAACCGAGCGAGCGGTCCACGCCGCTCAAGCCGGTTGCCTGCACGATGCGGCTCAGGAGGGCATTCAACACGCTCGCCACCAGCACCACACCGACCACCACCAGCGCAAAGGCCAGCAGCCACTGCGTCAACGCACCGCCCGGCCACGTGGACGGGATAAACGGCACGACATACCCAACAAAGCGGCAAGCGATGAAAAACGCCGCGATCCAGCCGATCAGCCCGAATATCTCGGACAGAAAACCGCGCCACGTGCCACGCAGCGCCGACAAACCGATCACCGCCATTACAGCGTAGTCGAAGGCAGTGAACATCGCTGGCTTACTGTGCGGCGCCGCTGTTCGCGCCCGACGTCAAGCCGGCCTCGCGGACTTTCGCAATCGCGGCGCTGGCCGCGGCGCGGTCGGCGAACGGGCCGGCGCGCAATAGCGTGAGCGTGGAGCCGTCGGCCTGCTTACGATGTTCGGTATATGCGGGTACACCCGCCGCTTTCAACTTGGCTGCCCAGTTGCGGGCGTTCGCGTCGTTCGCGAAGGCGCCCAGCTGGACCGCGAAACGGCTGCCCGGCGGCGATGCCGGCGTGCCGGCACTGGTATTGGCGTTGTCGGTCGCGGCGGCGGTGTTGGTGTCGTCGGTCGCGCCCGGTGCGGGCGTGGCGGCCGCGTTGTGCGTGACGGGCGGCGGCGTGACGGCGGGCCTGGCCGGTTTCGCGGACGGTGCTGCCGGCGTGGCCGGTGCCGTATTCGCCGCGATAGCCGGTGTTTGCGGCTTCGCCGCCGGTTTGGCGCTGGTGTTCGCTCCGGCGGTAGCCGTCGAGTTGGCCGACGTACCCGGCTGTGGCGCGGATGTGGACGTGGATTGATTGCGTGTAGCGGATGTCGTCGCGCCCGGCGTCGCCGCGAGGCCCGACGCGGCAAGTCCTGCGTCGGGAGTCGGATTATCGGGTGCTACGCCGGCTTGCGTGTCTTCGTCAGCTTTCGCGAGTTTGGGCGCGGGACGGTTCGGGATGTCGATCGAGATGTCGTCCGTCACCGGCTTGGGATGCGAATCCAGCACCATCGGCAGGATGACCACGGCCGCGACGACCATCGCGATCGCGCCGACGAGCCGGCGCCGCGCACGCTGCTTCTCCGGCAACGTAGGGTCGAGCAGCATGGCGTCGGCGTCGACGGTGCGCTCCGTGCGGCGGGTTCGCCGCTCCACGCGCTCGCCACGGGCGGCGCGGGTGGAACTGGTATTTGCGCCGCGCCGGGTGGGCGCGTCGTCTTTCTTGCCGAACGAGAAAATTCCCATGAATCGCTTGGTTCGAGCGTGGCGCCCGTTCAGTGTTGCTGCGATTTACGGTAGGCCATCACGCCGGCTACCGTATAGAAACTGCCGAAAACCACGATTCTATCATTCTCTGACGCTCGTTTTAGCGCGTCTTGGTATGCATCTGCCGGGCTCGGGTAACGCGTCACGCTGCTGTCGGCGCCATTTTCCACGCCCTGCTCGCGCAACGCCGCTTCAAGCTGTTCCGCCGATGCCGCTCGCGGCGTCGGCAGATCCGTTACGCACCAGTGGTCGATCTCGTCCTTCAGATGGGCCAGCACGCCGGCAATGTCCTTGTCGCGCATCGCGCCGAACACCGCGTAGGTGTACGGGAAAAAGCCCATGTTGCCGAGGTTCTGCGTGAGCACGGCCGCCGCGTGCGGATTGTGGCCGACGTCCAGCACCACAGCCGGTTTGCCCGGCAGCACCTGGAACCGGCCCGGCAACTCGACGTTCGCAAGTCCGAGACGAATATCCTGCGCCGACACCGGCAGCCGGTCGCGCAGTGCCTCGAGCGCCGCGAGCGCCGCGGACGTGTTGATCAACTGATTCGCGCCGCGCAACGCTGGATAAGCCAGCGCCGAACGGCGCATGGTCGGGCCGACATAGCTCCACTGCTGACGCTCGCTGCCCGCCTGGCCTTCGTAGCGGAAATCGCGGCCGAAGAGCCACAGTTCGGCGCCGATCTTCTCCGCATGACCGATCAACGATTGCGGCGCGACCGGGTCGGCGCAGATCGCCGGCTTGCCCGGACGGAAAATGCCGGCTTTTTCGAACGCGATCTTCTCGCGCGTGTCGCCGAGATAATCGGTGTGATCGATATCGATGCTGGTGATCACCGCGCAGTCGGTATCGAGAATGTTGACCGCGTCGAGACGGCCGCCCAGACCGACTTCGAAGATCACCGCGTCGAGCCCGCGCGCGGCGAACAGGCTCATGATGGCCAGCGTCGTGAACTCGAAATATGTCAGCGTGACCGGCTCGGCGAGGCTCAGGCGCGCGGCTTCGACGGCCTCGAAGTGCGGCAGCAGCTCGGCGTCGCTGGCCATCGCGCCGTTGATGCGCGCGCGTTCGTTGAACGTCAGCAGGTGCGGCGAGGTGTGGCAACCCACCGTGAAACCGGCACGCAACAGAATCGATTCGAGGATCGCGCACGTGGAGCCCTTGCCGTTGGTGCCGCCGACCGTGATGATCGGGCACGCGAACGACAATTGCATCGCATCACGAACGCGGGAGATACGCCCCAAACCCATGTCGATGCCGACCGGATGCGCGGATTCAAGGTGCGTGAGCCACGCGTCGAGAGTGGGGAAAGTGGTCATCGAATGAATCGCGAGTGAATCGGTTAAGCGCGGAATGCTGCGCGCGGCGATGCCGGCGGGCGACACCATCTGGCGCGACCGTGATTATCCAGGAAATGACAACGCGCCGCACGATGACTCGCGCGACGCGTTATTTTTTGTGCTTTTTGCGTGCTTTCGCCGACGACCGCCACGCGCGATATGAGCGCGGGCGGTTCGCCCCGGCAAGCCGCGCGCGGCGCGGCTTTTAAGCGACGGCGTCCGCCGGCTGGTGGCTCAACAGCGCCATCAATTGCGCGATTTCCTCACGCAGCTTGCGACGGTCGACGATCATGTCCACCGCGCCCTTCGACAGCAGGAACTCGGCGCGCTGGAAACCTTCCGGCAGCTTTTCGCGCACGGTCTGTTCGATCACGCGCGGGCCGGCAAAACCGATCAGCGCCTTCGGCTCCGCGATCACCACGTCGCCGAGGAACGCGAAACTGGCCGACACGCCGCCCATGGTCGGATCGGTCAGCACGGAAATGAACGGCAGCTTGGCTTCGGCCAGCTTGGTCAGCATTGCCGTGGTCTTCGCCATCTGCATCAGCGACAGCAGGCTTTCCTGCATCCGCGCGCCGCCCGAGGCGGTGAAGCAGATGAACGGCACTTTCTGTTCGAGCGCGTTCTGCGCGCCGCGTGCGAAGCGCTCGCCAACCACCGAACCCATCGAGCCGCCCATGAACGAGAACTCGAAGCAGGCCACGACCACCGGCAACGTGTGGATCGCGCCGCCCATCACGACCATTGCGTCGGTTTCGTCGGTGTCGTCCATCGCCTCTTTCAGGCGCTCCGGATATTTGCGGCTGTCCTTGAACTTCAGCGCGTCGACCGGGACGATTTCCTGACCGATTTCGTAGCGGCCTTCCGGATCGAGCAGGCCGTCGAGCCGCTCACGCGCGCCGATGCGCATGTGATGGTCGCATTTCGGGCAAACGTGCAAATTGGCCTCGACGTCGTTGCGATACAGCACCGCTTCGCACGAGGGGCACTTGATCCACAGGCCTTCCGGAATCCCCTTTCGGCTCTTCGGGTCGGTTTGTTTGATTTTCGGCGGCAGCAGCTTGTCGAGCCAGCTCATATTGAATCCTTCTGGGGTCGGCAGTCGCGCAAACGGCGGGACAAACCCGCCGTTTGCGCTACAGACGACAAAAATAACTGTTATCGGGCAGTCGCGACGCTATCGATCGCCTCGCGCACTTCGGCGACGAAGCGGGTGAGCGTTTCGGCGGCAGTCTCGGGCGACGCTTGTTCGAGCAATTGCACGATACGGCTACCGATCACGACGGCATCGGACACTTCGGCGACCGAACGCGCGGTTTGCGCGTCGCGGATGCCGAAACCGACGCCCACCGGCAGGGGTACGCGCGACTTGATGGCCGGGATTTTACTCGCGATGCTGGAAACGTCCAGATTTGCGGCGCCGGTCACCCCCTTCAACGACACATAATAGACGTAGCCGCTGGCGATTTTGCCGACTTCCGCAATACGCTCGTCCGTCGACGTGGGCGCCAGCAGGAAGATCGGATCGATGCTGGCAGATCGCATCTTTTCCGCGAAGTTAGCGCACTCTTCCGGCGGGTAATCGACAACCAGCACGCCGTCCACGCCGGCATCCTGAGCGGCTTTCGCGAATTCGTCGACACCCATGCGTTCGATCGGATTCGCATAGCCCATCAGCACCACGGGCGTCTTGTCGTTAGTCTCGCGGAAGCGCTTGACGTCCGCGAGCACGTGGCGCAACGAGACGCCATGCGCCAACGCGCGTTCCGACGATTGCTGGATCACCGGACCATCGGCCATCGGGTCGGAAAACGGCACGCCGAGTTCGATCACATCCGCGCCGCCGGCAGCCAGCGCGTGCATGAATTCGACCGTACGGGCCGGGCTCGGATCGCCTGCCGTCATGAAGGGAATGAGGCCTTTCCTACCTTGAGCGGACAGCGCGTCAAACGTGTTCTTGATACGGGACATGGAAATATTCTCGGATTGGGGCTACTGCGCGAGGCGTTCGGCGATTCGTTCGTGACACGCCGCCCACCTTCCGCCACGGCGGTTCGCTTATTGCGTTTCAGCCTGCCGCCGGACCTTGGCTTTTGCCGCCCGCGCCTTCACAGGCGTGGGCGTGGCAGCGGCGCTGACGCGTTCTCGCGCTATCGCACAGTAACTTTCATTGATCTCATAGCCGACGAATTCGCGCTGCTGACGGGCGCAAGCGACTGCGGTGGTGCCGCTGCCCATGAACGGATCGAGCACGCGACCGCCCTTCGGACAACTGGCCAGCACCATGCGCTCGACGATTTCCAGTGGTTTCTGGGTCGGATGCGCGACGCGCTCGGCATGTTGCCGATGCAGCCGCGATACCGACCAGACATCCTTGGGATTATAGCCAAGCTCCAACCACTTGCTGCCCTCGAACAACTTACGCGAACGCGCCTTCTTCGTGACTTCATCGTACGGGATGCGGACGGGATCGAGATCGAAGAAGTAATCCTTCGACACCGCGAAGAAGCCGATGTTGTCATGCACCGAGGTGAACCGGCGCGTGGTTCCACCCATGCTCGGTACCCGCCGATCCCAGATGATTTCGTTGATCATCACGAGTTTTGTCTTCAGGAAGCTGAAGATTTCCGGCGAATACTGCCACGTGCAGAAGATATACAGCGACCCCGACGGTTTGAGCTTCGGCACCGCCAATTCCAGCCAGCCACGCGTCCAGGCGAGAAAATCCTCGCCCGTGCGCATGTCGGAATCGTTGCCGTAGTCCTTGCCCAATCCATACGGCGGATCGCACACGATCAGGTCGATCGATCCGTCGGGGATGTTCGCTACATCGGTCAAAAAATCGCGGTTCAACAGCTGAATGCCGGCCGGCACCTGCGGCAGCAACGCCGCGGGCACCGCGCTGGCCGCCTGATCGGCGACCGGCTCCAGGGTTTCAATCGCCGGCTGAGGCTCGTCGAACTCGTCGCGCATCGTCGCGGGGCTCAGAACTGGATGCCCGATCGCTCGGCGACCGTGTGCATGTCCTTGTCGCCGCGGCCCGACAGGTTGACCAGAAGGACTTGGTCCTTCGGCAGCGTCGGCGCGAGCTTCGCGGCGTAGGCCAGTGCGTGACTGGACTCCAGCGCCGGAATGATGCCTTCGATGCGACAGCAATCGTGGAATGCCTTAAGCGCTTCTTCGTCGGTGATGCTGACGTATTGCGCGCGATTGCTGTCTTTTAGCCACGCATGCTCCGGACCGACGCCCGGGTAGTCGAGGCCGGCCGAGATCGAATGCGTCTCGATGATCTGGCCGTTTTCGTCTTGCAGCAGATACGTGCGGTTTCCGTGCAGCACGCCGGGGCTGCCGCCAATCAGCGAAGCCGCGTGGCGGCCGGTTTCGAGACCGTCGCCGGCCGCTTCCACGCCGATCAACTTCACCGAAGCGTCATCGATATACGGGTAAAAGATCCCCATCGCATTCGAACCGCCGCCAATACACGCGATCACCGCGTCCGGCTGACGGCCGACGAGTTCCGGCATCTGCACCTTGCATTCGTCGCCGATCACGCGCTGGAAGTCGCGCACCATCATCGGATACGGATGCGGACCCGCAACCGTGCCGATGATGTAGAACGTATTTTCGACGTTGGTGACCCAGTCGCGCATCGCTTCGTTCAGCGCGTCCTTCAGGGTCCGCGAACCCGATTCGACCGGCACGACGGTCGCGCCCAGCAGTTTCATCCGGTACACGTTGGCGGCCTGACGCTTCACGTCCTCGGCGCCCATGTAGACCACGCACTCCATGCCGAAGCGCGCCGCGATGGTCGCGGTCGCCACGCCATGCTGACCCGCGCCGGTTTCCGCGATCACGCGCGGCTTGCCCATGCGCTTGGCCAGCAACGCCTGGCCGATCACGTTGTTGATCTTGTGCGCGCCGGTGTGATTCAGGTCTTCACGCTTGAGGAAAACCTGCGCGCCGCCGAGCAGCTCGCTCCAACGCTGCGCGTGATAGATCGGCGAGGGACGGCCGACGAAATACTTCAGCTCGCGCTCGTATTCGGCGACGAAGTCGGGATCTTTCTGGAATTTTTCGTACGACACGCGCAGTTCGTTAAGCGCGTGAACCAGGGTTTCAGCGACGAACACGCCGCCAAATTGGCCGAAATGGCCTCTTTCGTCTGGCAAGTTATACATGGCGATCACTCTTCTCAGTGTGGCCGCGCGATTTTCGTGGATGAAAACCGCGGGACCGGAATCATTCGGCATCCGCCGCGCGCACTGCGCGGACGAAAGCCGCCATCCGGGCGTGATCCTTCACGCCCCGGGCGCCCACGATTTCGATGCCGCTGGAGACATCGACCGCGTACGGGCGCACGCGATGGATCGCGTCACTGACGTTTTGCGCGTTCAACCCACCACTCAAAACGGCCCGACGCGCGAGCTCTGCTGGAATAAGTGACCAATCGAAAACCTTCCCGCCACCGCCGTAGCCTTCGACATGCGTGTCGAACAAGAGGCCGCTGGCTGCTGAATAATTGAGAGCCGATTTTACCAAATCGGCCGGTTGAGTATCCGCCGCAATCCGCAACGCGCGCAACCAAGGCAAACCCGCAACGCCGGCGAGCGTTTCGCACTGCTCCGCCGTCTCGTCGCCGTGAAATTGCAGCAGCGTCAAGCCGACATTGCTGACCACCTCGCGAATCCAGTCCGGCGTCGCATTCACGAACAAACCGACGACCGACACCAACGGCGGCACGTCGTGCACCAGATCCACGGCCTGCGCGATGCTCACCGAGCGCGGGCTCGGCGGATAGAACACGAGGCCGATCGCATCGGCGCCGAGGTCGATTGCGTGCGCGACGTCTTCCGGCTTCGAGAGCCCACACAGCTTGATGCGCGTACGATGCGGCACGGCGGCCTGGGTTGCGCCGGCTTGCGCGCCGTCAGCGAGGGGGTCGGGGCTGGTCATGTTTCCGCTTGCTCGGTCCATACGGTACTCCACGGCACGCTGCCGGTCTGCGGCGCGGGCACGGCGAATTGCTCAGGATAGCCGACCCGGGCCAGATACAGGCCGTCTGGCATGAAAGTCGGCGCGGCGGTCTCGCGTTCGCGGCTCGCCAGCACTTCCGCCATCCATTCGACTGGCCGTCGGCCGCGGCCGATGTACACCAGGCAGCCCATCACGTTACGCACCATGTGATGCAGAAATGCGTTCGCACGGAAGCGGAAATGCACGAAGTCGCCCTGTTGCCGGACATCGATCTGGTACACGTGCTTGAACGGCGTCTTCGACTGACATTGCGACGAACGGAACGCGGAAAAATCGTGTTCCCCGATCAGATATTGCGCGGCAGCGCGCATCGCGTCGAGATCGAGCGGCGTGTGGACCCAGCCGGCGCGCGTGGCCAGCATCGGTGAACGCACCGGATGAACGTACAGCACGTAGTAATAAGTCCGCTCGAACGCCGCGAAACGCGCGTGGAAATCGTCCGGCATCGGCTTGGCCCATTGCACCGAGACGGTTTTCGGCAGGAACGAATTCGTGCCGCGCACCCAGGAAATATCCTCGCGGTCCAGTTCGGTGTCGAAGTGCACGACCTGCCCGAGACCGTGCACGCCCGTATCCGTTCTGCCCGCGACGGTGGTCTGGATCGGCGTACGCGCGAATTCGCGCAACGCCCGTTCGAGCTCGTCCTGCACCGTGTTGCCGTGCGGCTGCGACTGCCAGCCGCAAAACGCCGAACCGTCGTACTGGACGCCTAGCGCGATCCGCTTCACGACAACGGCGCGAGCGTCGACAGCAGCGCACGGGCCTCGGTGCGCGTGGCCGGATCGTTCGCTTCGATCACTTCGTGAATGAGCGCGCGCGCGCCCGACAGATCGCCGAGGTCGATGTATTCGGCGGCCAGATCCAGCTTGTTGCGCGCGATGCGGGCCAGGTCCGCGGGCGTGAACGCCGGCAGCGGCTGAGCCGGACTCGGCGGCAATTCGAGGTCGAAGTCGAGATTCAATGCGCCGAAACCCGCCACGCCCAGACCGGCCGGAGCCAGACCTGATGCCGGTGCGCCGGGGGCGGCTGCACCGAAGCCTGCTGCGCCGAGGCCCGCTACGGACGCGTGTCCGGCGGTGCCCGCGTTGATTTCGTCGGCGATATGCGGCGCGTCGTCCGGGTCATGTGGCGCGAACGCCTGTTGCGCCGTCGTTTCCGGCGATGCCACCGGCTGCGTGGTCAACGAAGCTGGGGCATGAATGCCGTCCGCTATCGAATCGATGCGCGGCGGCAACGGCATGTCGAGACTGCTGAACGCGTCGACGGCGTCGCGCGGGAATTCGTTCGGTGCGGTAAGAGGGTGCTGCGCTTGCGACAACGGTACTGGCTCGGTAAGGGTTGATGCGCCGTCAGGCGAAGCGGCCTGGGTCGGCTGATGCAATTCGTAAGACGGTTGATGGGGTAGCTCGCCGTGCAGCGGCTCCAGAACGGGCGGGGGCGCCAGATCGGGAAGCGGATGGGCGGACGCGTCGATGTACGGCTGCCCGAACGGCGGCGGCATTTCACGCGACTCGGCGGGTTGTTGCGTGAAATCGCCAGCCGATGACGAGGCGATCGGCGGGTTCTGCGGTTGCGTCGCCGGAGCAGGTTCCGCGACAGGCGGCACGCTGGCGCTCGGCGCCGGCTCGTCGTCCCATTGCAAACGATGCTCGGGCACGGGCTGCGGGAAAATTTCGTCGACGGGTTCCAGCGGCGTTCGCGGCAAGGCGTCGGCGCCAAGCTCGGCTGCGGCGGCGAGGCTTGCGGCCGTCGTCGCGCTGTCGAGATTGTCGTGATGCGCGGCTGGCAGCGGCTCGATTGGGGAGTCGCTCGGGCCCGGCTGCACGAAATCGTGCGTAGGGTGCGCGGGTTCGGACAGCGAGCCTGGCGTGGACAAGTGTTCCGGCGCGACGAACTCAGACGCGGCGGCCATAGGCTGCGTCGGGGAAATCTCTGTGGACCGGTGCGGCGGTGTCGATGCGGCGGCGACTTGCTCCGCTGCCGCGCGTTCCGCAGCGGCGCGTTCAGTTTCCGCACGCTCTTCGGCCGCGCGCGCAACCGCTTGCTCTGCCGCCTGTTGTTCGCCCGCGGCGTGTTCGGCCGCGGCGCGCTCTGCGTCCGCGCGTTCGGACGCGGCACGTTCCGCTTCCGCCTGTTCCGCTGTCAGGCGCTCCGTCGCGGCACGCTCCGACGCAGCCTGGTCCGCTGCGGCGCGCGCTGCTTCCGCGCGCTCCGCTGCGGCACGTTCCGCCGCAGCCTGCTCAGTCGCTGCACGCTCCGCCTCGAGCGCGGCCGCCCGACGCTCTTCCGCCTCGCGCTCCGCTGCCTGACGTTCCAGTTGTTCGCGCTCCGCGGCCTTGCCCTCCGCCGCTTCGCGTTCCGCCGCCGCCAACGCGGCCGCGCGCTGCACGGCAGCATCGTCATGCGCGTCGGCTGAACCATCGTGAACGAAAGTTGGCGCGACGCCTGCTGCATCGGCCGGTGTAGCGCCCATTCGCGCCGACGCCGTTGCTTCGTCATCGACGGACACGGCTTGCTCCGGCGCCGCCCCAGCGCGCTTACGACGACGCATGCGCAACGCCGCCAGCAGCACGACCAGCGCCGCGCCAATCGCGGCCGCGATGCTCAACTCAGTCTGCGAGAAACCACCGGGTAGCGCCGTCGAGCCCGCCGCACCCGTGCCGGTGCCGCCGTGCGACGACTGCGCCGCGCCCGACGACGCCCCCGCCACCGGCGCACCCGTGCCTGCCGACGCAGCCCGCGTCGCAGTCGGCGACCCGCCGATGCCATGCTTCTGCAACTCCATCAGCACACGGTTCTTCAGCGCGAGCAATTGCTGCAAGCTGGAAACCTGTGCGCGCGGCTGCGATGCTGCCTGCGCGCCAGCGGTCGTCGCCGACGCGCCCTCAACCGCTCCGCTCGCCGACTGCTGAATCGAGCCGGACCATTCATGCGTGCCACTGGCCGCAGCGCCCGCTGCCGACGAACCCGCCACCGGCGCCGACGACGCCACGCCACTCGCCGTTGCGGCAGTGCTACCGGCCATCGCCGGGCTTGCCTCGGGTGTCGCACCGGACACACCGGACGCACCCGAAACCACCGCCGCCGTAGGCGCAGCGGCATGCGTGGCAGCGCTGCTCGCGCCAGCCGTCGCGGCATTGGCTTGCGCTGCGGCGCTCGCCGCAGCAGTTGAAGAAGGTGCAGGCGCGGCGACCGCAGCACTACTCGCCCCCGCCTGCATCGCCGCCGATGCGCCTGCAGGCGCAGACGCCCCCACGGCAGCCGACGAAGCCGCCAGCGCCCCGGACGCATCCAGCACCGGCACCGTCAGCACCGCGCCCAGCCGCATCCGGCTCGGGTCGTGACTCATGAAAGCATTCGGGTTCGCATCGAACAGCGCGCGCGATGCGCGTGCGAGCGTCGCCCGATCGTGCGACTGCGTGACGGCAATCGCGACATCGTTCAACGACTGCCCGGGCTTGATCGTGAACTGGCCGCCGTTCGCGTACGAAACGGACGCGGCATCCGGCGCGCTCGCGGCATCGGCCGGCGCGGCCACCGCGCTATTCACGCCAGCGCCGTTCAGCGCGAAAAGCACAGCCGCCACCGATGCCGTAGCTGCCACCCGGCTGCTGCGCACGCGAGCGAACATGGCCCGAACAGATGAGACTCGGAAGATCATCGGGACGCCTGGCGCATCAGCGCGCAGCCCTTTTTTGCGGTTGGAAAGAGACAAGATATTCGGAGCACACAATGAAAAAAGCGCCGCGCAAGCGCGACGCTTCCTGAATTTTCTACGCGTCGTGAGCGCGTAGTTTACTTTACTTGTCGAGCACAATGCGAAGCATGCGACGCAGCGGCTCGGCCGCGCCCCACAGCAGCTGATCGCCGACCGTGAACGCCGACAGATATTCGCCGCCCATCGCAAGCTTGCGCACGCGGCCGACCGGCACCGTCAGCGTTCCCGTGACCACCGCCGGGGACAGATCGCGCATCGACGCTTCGCGCTCGTTCGGCACGACCTTGACCCAGTCGTTGCCCGACGCGAGGATGCTGTTCACTTCGTCCAGCGGCACGTCCTTGTTCAGCTTGATGGTCAGCGCCTGCGAGTGGCAGCGCATTGCGCCGATCCGCACGCACAGGCCGTCCACCGGAATCGAGCCCGGCGTGCCCATGGCCGGCTTGCCGAGAATCTTGTTGGTTTCGGCGCCGCCCTTCCACTCTTCCTTCGACACGCCGTTGCCGAGATCCTTGTCGATCCACGGAATCAGCGAGCCCGCGAGCGGCACGCCGAAGTTGTCGGTCGGCATGCGGTCGCTGTTCATGGCCGACAGCACGCGACGGTCGATGTCCAGAATCGCCGACGACGGATCGGCCAGATCTTCCTTCGCCGCACCGTACAGCGTGCCCATCTGCTGCAGCAGTTCGCGCATGTTCTGCGCACCCGCGCCCGATGCGGCCTGGTACGTCATGGCCGTCATCCAGTCGACGAGGTTTTCGCGGAACAGGCCGCCCAGCGCCATCAGCATCAGGCTGACCGTGCAGTTGCCGCCGATGAAATTCTTCTGGCCCTTGACCAGCGCATTCTTGATCACGTCGAGATTGACCGGATCGAGAATGATGACCGCGTCGTCCTTCATGCGCAGCGACGAGGCCGCGTCGATCCAGTAGCCGTTCCAGCCGGCCGCGCGCAGCTTCGGGAACACGTCGTTCGTGTAGTCGCCGCCCTGGCACGAGATGATCGCTTCGCACTTCTTCAGGTCTTCGATGCTTGTCGCATCTTTGAGCTTGGTCTCGTTTTTGGCGAACGACGGCGCGTTGCCGCCCGCGTTGCTGGTGCTGAAAAACACCGGTTCGATCAAGTCGAAATCGCCTTCCTGCTGCATGCGCTGCATCAGGACGCTGCCGACCATGCCGCGCCAACCTACGAGACCTACGTTCATGACTTCATACCCTTCGAATGGAAACTTCCCCGCATCTTTGCCCGCAGTGACCGCGCGGGGAAGATGAGCGGGCACGACGGACGATCAGCGTTTCGTGATCGTTTTCGGGGTGATCGCTTTAATGAGCGTTTTGGTGGTGATGGCGAGCTCAACCACACGGGCAGTCGCGCCGTGCAGTGTCGAAATCGAGGAGATTTGAGCCAATTGAGCCATCGCCACAATATACACGAAAACCGGATTCCGGCGACGCTAACCGCCGCCGCTATCGTCCGTATTACGCGCGAATCGGCCGGTTTAACGGCCGATTCGCGTTTTAAAGGCGCGTTACGCGAACCGCGCAGCGCGCCCCGATTGCCGGTGGACGCACCGCTTTACAGCGCCGCGACGACCGCGTCGCCCATGGCGACCGTACCGACCTGCTTGCAACCCGGCGTGAGAATGTCGCCCGTGCGGTAGCCCTGTTCGAGCACCTTTTTCACGGCATTCTCGATGCGATCCGCCTGCTCCGCCTTGTTCAGCGAGTAGCGCAGCATCATCGCGGCCGACAGGATGGTGGCCAGCGGATTCGCCACGCCCTTGCCGGCGATGTCCGGCGCGGAACCGTGCGACGGCTCGTACAAGCCCTTGTTGTTCTTGTCGAGCGACGCCGACGGCAGCATGCCGATCGAGCCCGTGAGCATGGCCGCTTCGTCGGACAGGATGTCGCCGAACATGTTGCCGGTGACGACCACGTCGAACGCCTTCGGCGCCTTGACGAGCTGCATCGCGGCGTTGTCGACGTACATGTGCGACAGCTCGACGTCCGCGTATTCCTTCGACACGTCGATCATCACGTCTCGCCAGAATTGCGACGTTTCGAGCACGTTCGCCTTGTCCACGCTGGTCAGCTTCTTCTGACGCTTTTGCGCGGCCTGGAACGCGACGTGCGCGATGCGGCGCACTTCGGGCTCCGAATAACGCATGGTGTCGAAGCCTTCCTTCGCGCCTTCGAACAGACCGTCCGGCGACGAACGCACACCGCGCGGCGCGCCGAAATAGATGTCGCCGTTCAGCTCACGCACGATCAGGATGTCGAGGCCCGAAACGATCTCTTCCTTCAACGACGACGCGCCGGTGAGTTGCGGATAGCAGATGGCCGGACGGAAGTTCGCGAACAGTTGCAGATGCTTGCGCAGACCCAGAATCGCCTGCTCCGGACGCAGCGCGCGTTCGAGGCTGTCGTACTTCCAGTCGCCAACGGCGCCGAACAGGATCGCATCGGCTTCCTTCGCCAATGCGAGCGTCGAGTCGGGCAGCGGATGACCCTTCGCTTCGTAGCCCGCGCCGCCAACCGGCGCTTCTTCGAGTTCGAACTTTTCGCCGAGCACGTTCAGCACCTTGACGGCTTCATTGACGATTTCGGGACCGATGCCGTCGCCCGGCAACACTGCGATCTTCATGCGAATTCCTTGAGATTTGCTTCGAAACTAGTCGGGTAAGCCGGTTCTTCAGCCGACGATACGATGATTCAACCACGGCTGCTTCGTGAGCCGCTCCGCTTCGTACTGGCGAATCTTGTCCGCGTGACGCAGCGTCAGGCCGATGTCGTCGAAACCGTTCAGCAGGCAGTACTTGCGGAAGCCGGCGACTTCGAACGGGTACGCGGTGTCGCCGCTGGTTGTGCGAACGACCTGCGCTTCGAGGTCGACGGTCAGTTCGAAACCGTTGAATGCATAGGTTTCGTTAAACAGATGATCGACCTGCTGCTCGGTCAGCACGATCGGCAGCAGACCGTTCTTGAAGCAGTTGTTGTAGAAAATATCGGCGAAGCTCGGCGCGATGATCGCGCGGAAGCCGTATTGCTGCAGCGCCCAGGGCGCATGCTCGCGCGAGCTGCCGCAACCGAAATTCTTGCGCGCCAGCAGCACCGAAGCGCCTTGATAACGCGCCTGGTTCAGCACGAAATCCGGATTCAGCGGACGCTTCGAGTTGTCCTGACCCGGCTCGCCATGGTCGAGGTAACGCCATTCGTCGAACGCATTCGGACCGAAACCCGTGCGCTTGATCGACTTCAGAAACTGCTTTGGAATGATCGCGTCCGTGTCGACGTTCTCGCGATCGAGCGGCGCCACGACGCCGGTGTGTACGATGAATTTATCCATGACGCTTGCGCCCGTTTCAAAAGCGGACGATGCGCGTGACGGCGGAAAAGCCGCCCGGCGCACCGCCGGCAACAATCAAAAATCGCTTATTTATCAGCGTGGTTGCTGATCGAATTGCCGAGGTGTGACATGTCCTCGCCGAATCCGTGCACCGTGTTGCAGCCGGCCAGACCGAGCAACAGCCCGGCCAGGGTACCGAGCGCGAAGCGGCGCAATAGAGTGGTGCGATTCATGTTCTTCATCATGCGGTTTATCCAAGCTTGCGAATATCGACGAAATGCCCTTCGATGGCCGCAGCCGCAGCCATCGCGGGGCTGACCAGGTGGGTACGGCCACCGGCGCCCTGACGACCTTCGAAATTACGATTCGACGTGGACGCGCAACGCTCGCCCGGGTCCAGCCGGTCGGCGTTCATCGCGAGACACATCGAGCAACCGGGCTCACGCCATTCGAAACCGGCGTCGGTAAAGACCTTGTCCAGGCCTTCGCGTTCCGCTTGCGCCTTCACCAGACCCGAACCCGGTACCACCATGGCCAGACGGATGGTCGGCGCGACGCGGCGGCCGAGCTTCTTCACGACGTAGGCCGCGGCGCGAATGTCTTCAATGCGCGCGTTGGTGCACGACCCGATGAAGATTTTATCCGGCTTGATCGACTCGATCGGCGCGTTGGGTTCGAGTGCCATGTATTTCAGCGCGCGCTCCATCGCGTCGCGCTTGACCGGATCCTTTTCGCGTTCCGGGTCCGGCACGCGGCCGTCCACCGCCGTGACCATTTCCGGCGACGTGCCCCACGTGACCTGCGGCACGATGTCGGCGGCATTCAGTTCGACCACGCGGTCGAAATGCGCGCCGTCGTCCGACTTGAACTGCTTCCAGTACTCGACCGCGTGATCCCATTCGACGCCTTCGGGCGAGAACGGACGGCCCTTCAGGTAGTCGACCGTGACGTTGTCGACCGCGACCATGCCCGCGCGCGCGCCGGCTTCGATCGCCATGTTGCAGACCGTCATGCGGCCTTCCATGGACAGCGCGCGAATCGTCGAGCCGCCGAATTCCATCGCGTAACCGGTGCCGCCCGCGGTACCGATCTTGCCGATGATCGCGAGCACGATATCCTTCGCGGTGCAGCCGCGCGGCAACGAGCCCTCGACCTTCACCAGCATGTTCTTGCTCTTCTTCTGCAGGAGCGTTTGCGTGGCCAGCACGTGTTCCACTTCCGACGTGCCGATGCCATGCGCCAGCGCGCCGAACGCGCCATGCGTGGACGTGTGCGAGTCGCCGCAGACGATCGTCATACCCGGCAGCGTGGCGCCCTGCTCCGGCCCGATGATGTGCACGATGCCCTGACGCAGATCGTTCATCTTGAACTGCGTGATGCCGTAGGCGTCGCAATTCGAATCGAGCGTGTCGACCTGCAGCTTCGAGACCGGATCGGCGATGCCGTGGCTGCGATCCGTGGTGGGCACGTTGTGGTCCGAAACCGCCAGATTCGCGCTGATGCGCCACACCGGACGCTCAGCCAGCTTCAGGCCTTCGAATGCCTGCGGGCTGGTCACTTCATGCAGCAGATGGCGGTCGATATAGAGAATCGTCGTGCCGTCGTCTTCGGTGTGGACCACGTGGGTGTTCCACAATTTGTCGTAGAGAGTCTGTGCCATGGTGTATGCGGGGTAGTAATGACTGCGGGCTGACCGTGTCGGTCGATTATGCCACGCAGCTTACAGCCTGGGGCCGTGCATCCATGGAAAAAACCGATAAAAAACAGGGGGTTGGGTGGTAGTGCCGATACCTGTATCGGCGTTACCCGGCAAGTCGCCGGGTAAAAAAAACGGCGACAAAAGCAAATGCCCCGACGGAAGACCCGCCGGGGCATGTGTATCGATCGAGGCGCCGCGCTAGCGGGCAGCTACTGCATCAGACGACAGTTGCAAACAGCGCGAGCCTGAACCGGAATCCCATCAACGTTGCGCGATCGGCTTGGCTTCACGCTGCGTGTCGCCGACGAACAGCTGACGCGGACGGCCAATCTTCTGTTCCGGATCGGCGATCATTTCGTTCCACTGCGCGATCCAGCCGACCGTACGTGCCATCGCGAAGATACACGTGAACATGGACGTCGGGATGCCCAGCGCGCGCTGCACGATACCCGAGTAGAAGTCGACGTTCGGGTACAGCTTGCGCGACACGAAGTACTCGTCTTCCAGCGCGATCTTTTCCAGCGCCATGGCCAGCTTGAACAGCGGGTCGTCGTGCAGGCCCAGCTCTTCCAGCACTTCGTGGCAGGTTTCGCGCATCAGCTTCGCACGCGGATCGTAGTTCTTGTACACGCGGTGACCGAAGCCCATCAGCTTGACGCCGGAGTTCTTGTCCTTCACCTGCTTGATGAACTCGGGGATGTTGTCGACCGAGCCGATCTCTTCCAGCATGTTCAGCGCGGCTTCGTTCGCGCCGCCGTGCGCCGGGCCCCACAGACATGCGATACCGGCCGCGATACATGCGAACGGATTCGCGCCCGACGAGCCGGCCAGACGCACCGTCGAGGTCGACGCGTTCTGCTCGTGGTCCGCATGCAGGATCAGGATACGGTCGAGCGCGCGCACCAGCACGTCGTTGACCTTGTACTCTTCGCACGGGTTCGAGAACATCATGTGCATGAAGTTCGCGCTGTACGACAGGTCGTTCTTCGGGTACGCGAACGGCTGACCGATGCTGTACTTGTACGCCATCGCCACCAGCGTCGGCAGCTTCGCGATCATGCGAATGGCCGACACTTCACGGTGACGCGGATTATTGATGTCGAGCGAGTCGTGATAGAACGCCGACAGCGCGCCGACCGCGGCGACCAGGATCGCCATCGGGTGTGCGTCGCGACGGAAGCCACGGAAGAAGAAGTGCATTTGCTCATGCACCATCGTGTGCTTCGTGACGGTGTTCACGAATTCTTCTTTCTGCTGCGCGTTCGGCAGTTCGCCCTTCAGCAGCAGATAGCAGCTTTCGAGGAAGTCGGCGTTTTCCGCGAGGTTGTCGATCGGGTAGCCGCGGTACAGCAGCTCGCCCTTGTCGCCGTCGATGTAGGTGATCGCCGAGTTGCAAGCCGCCGTCGACATGAAGCCCGGGTCGTACGTGAACTTGCCGGTCTGGCCGTACAGTTTGCGGATGTCGATCACGTCCGGGCCGAGAGTGCCCTTGTAAATCGGCATTTCAACGCTCGGCGAATTATCGCTGAACGATAGCGTGGCTTTAACATCTGACGGGGTCATAGCACATCCTCAATCGAAGTATGGAAACAGGTTTTCGATAATTGCACGCCTGGAACAACGGACTAGCGGCGCTCAAGCGTTGCGCAGCAGCTCCAGCACCCGGATCACGTCCGGGTCCGCGAGGTCGCCTTCCGGTTCCTTGCGAGCCAGCAGCAAGTCCATCAGGTCGTTATCGCTCAGCTCGAGCAGGTGCGTGAGCGCACCCACGTCGGCATCGCTGAGGTCATGCTCATATCGGCCGAAAAAACGTTCAAAGATCAGATCGTTTTCCAGCAGGCCGCGCCGTGCGCGCCAGCGAAGACGCGCGCGGCGAAGAGGGTCGGACTGATGCGATGTTTCGTTCATTTCACTACGCGCCGGACCGCTCCCCGGGCGCCCTGACCGCCCTTCGGGCAGTAGACGCAAGGGAGCGTGGGTGAGTTGATCCTAGACAGCGCGACGAACCATCAATTCCTTGATCTTGCCAATCGCCTTGGTCGGGTTCAAGCCCTTCGGGCAGACGTCGACGCAATTCATGATGGTATGGCAACGGAACAGACGGTACGGATCTTCCAGGTTGTCGAGCCGTTCGCCGGTCGCTTCGTCACGGCTGTCCGCGATGAAACGATAGGCTTGCAGCAGACCCGCCGGGCCGACGAACTTGTCCGGATTCCACCAGAAGCTCGGGCACGAGGTCGAGCAGCTGGCGCACAGGATACATTCGTACAGGCCGTCGAGCTCGTCGCGTTCTTCCGGCGACTGCAGACGCTCTTTTTCGGGCGGCGGCGTGTCGTTGATCAGGTACGGCTTGATCGAATGATACTGGTTGAAGAACTGCGTCATGTCGACGATCAGGTCGCGAATGACCGGCAGACCCGGCAGCGGACGCAGCACGATCTTTTGCGGCAGATCGTTCAGGTTCGTCAGACAAGCCAGACCGTTCTTGCCGTTGATGTTCATTGCGTCCGAACCGCACACGCCTTCACGGCACGAACGGCGGAACGACAGCGTTTCGTCCAGCGCCTTGAGCTTGACCAGCGCGTCGAGCAGCATGCGTTCGTGCGAGTCGATGTCGATCTCGTACGATTGCATGCGCGGCGCTGCGTCCTTGTCCGGGTCGTAGCGATAAATTTCAAATGTACGCTTTGCCATTTCTGAATTCCTTTAGCTTGTGCCTTAGAAGGTCCGCGCTTTCGGCGGAACCGATTCGACCGTCAGCGGTTTCATCTGAACCGGCTTGTAGTCGAGGCGATCGCCTTCGCTGAACCACAGCGTATGGCGCAGCCAGTTTTCGTCGTCACGATGTTCGAAGTCGTTCTGCGCGTGCGCGCCACGGCTTTCCTTACGTGCGTCGGCGGAAACCATCGTGGCGCGTGCCACTTCGATCAGGTTCGCCACTTCCAGCGCTTCGACGCGCGCGGTGTTGAACACCTTCGACTTGTCCTTCAGATGGATGTTGTCGACGCGTTCAGCCACTTCGCGGATGCGCTCCACGCCTTCCGACAGCAGCGCCGACGTGCGGAACACGCCTGCGTGCTTCTGCATCGTGCCGCGGATGTCGTTCGCGACCGATTGCGCGTACTCGCCCGACGACGAACTGTCGAGCTTCGCGAGACGCGACAGCGCAAAATCAGCGGCGTCGGCCGGCAGCGGCTTGTGCTCCTTGATTTCCTTCACGTGCTTGACGATGTGGTTGCCGGCCGCGCGGCCGAACACCACCAGGTCGAGCAGCGAGTTCGTGCCGAGGCGGTTCGCGCCGTGCACCGACACGCACGAGCATTCGCCCACGGCGTAGAAACCGTTGACCGGATCCGAATGACCCTTCGACGTACCCACGACCTGCCCGTGGATATTCGTGGGGATGCCACCCATCTGATAGTGGATGGTCGGCACAACCGGGATCGGCTCTTTAATGCAGTCGACGTTCGCGAACTTCATCGCGATTTCGCGGATCGACGGCAGACGCTTCATGATCGTCTCGGCGCCGATGTGCGACAGGTCCAGCAGCACGTGATCCTTGTTCGGACCCACGCCGCGGCCTTCCTTGATTTCCTGGTCCATCGAACGCGATACAAAGTCGCGCGGCGCCAGATCCTTCAGCGTCGGCGCGTAGCGTTCCATGAAACGCTCGCCGTTCGAGTTACGCAGAATGCCGCCTTCGCCGCGCACGCCTTCGGTGATCAGCACGCCCGCGCCGGCCACGCCGGTCGGGTGGAATTGCCAGAATTCCATGTCCTGCAGCGCGATGCCCGAACGCGCGGCCATGCCCAGACCGTCGCCGGTGTTGATGAACGCATTGGTCGATGCCGCGAAGATCCGGCCCGCGCCGCCCGTGGCGAACAGCGTGGTCTTGCCTTCGAGGATGTAGACGTCGCCGGTTTCCATTTCCAGCGCGGTCACGCCGAGCACGTCGCCTTCGGCGTCGCGGATCAGATCCAGCGCCATCCATTCGACGAAGAACTGCGTCTTGGCTTCCACGTTCTGCTGATACAGCGTGTGCAGCAGCGCGTGACCGGTACGGTCGGCGGCCGCGCAAGCGCGTTGCACCGGCTTTTCGCCGTAGTTCGCGGTATGGCCGCCGAACGGGCGCTGGTAAATCGTGCCATCCGCGTTACGGTCGAACGGCATGCCGAAGTGTTCGAGTTCGTAGACGGCGTTCGGTGCTTCGCGGCACATGAACTCGATCGCGTCCTGGTCGCCGAGCCAGTCGGAACCCTTGATCGTGTCGTAGAAGTGGTAGTGCCAGTTGTCTTCGCTCATGTTGCCGAGCGAAGCGCCGATGCCGCCTTGAGCAGCAACCGTGTGCGAACGCGTCGGGAACACCTTGGACAGCACGCAGACCGACAGACCGGCGCGCGCGAGTTGCAGCGAAGCGCGCATCCCCGAGCCGCCCGCGCCGACGATGACCACGTCGAAGCGGCGACGCGGCAGAGAATTCTTGATTGCAGCCATTCTTTTACACTCTCCAGAGAATCTGCGCAGCGTAGCCCGCACACGCGAGCAGCCAGACGATCGTCAGCGCTTGAAGAAACAGGCGCGTGCCAACGGGCTTCACGTAGTCCATCCAGATATCGCGGATACCGACCCACGCGTGGTAGAACAGCGCCAGCAGCGTGACGAACGTGGCGAGCTTCATCCATTGCGTGGCGAAGATCGACGCCCAGCCGTCGTACGAGAAATCGCGCGCGCCGAAGAACCAGGCGAGCAGGATGACCGTATAGACGGCCATGATGGTGGCGGTGATGCGCTGCGCCAGCCAGTCGCGCAGGCCGTAATGTGCGCCGACGACGAGACGCTTCGGACCGATTCGGTTGTTAGCTGCCATTTTTTTAGAATGCTCCGAAGAGTTTGAGCGCGAAAGCAATCGTCAGAATCGACGAAACGACCAGCACCACGATGGAGGTTTGCTTGCCCTTCTCTTTGGTGGTGAGACCGTGGCTCGTGTCCATGAACAGGTGACGCACACCCGCGCAGAAATGGAACAGGAAGGCCCACGCGAGAACGAGCGTGATGAGCTTGACGATGATGTTGGAGAGGAAGCCCTTGAAGACGTCGAAGCTAAGTTCGGACGTCAGGCTCTGATCGAAGAGGTACAGCAGGAACGGAAGAAAAACAAAAAGCAGACCACCGCTCACGCGGTGCAAGATCGACACTCGCCCCGCTAGCGGTAGACGGTACGCCGTCAAAATCTGCCCGATACCGATGTTCCGGAATTCCGGCCTCGGTTTTTTTACGGCTTCAGCCATGCTAGACCCCTACTATGTAGTCACACTAATCCGCAATTTTAGCGCCTTTTTATATCGCGCTGCAGCGAAAACCACGACAGGTCCGTGACAGCACACGCGATAAAGACGCCTTCAAACAGGCGCGGGCGTGGGATGCCGCGCCTTTTTCCAGCTCGCTCAGCTCAGATCGTTCTGATAGTAATACCCGGTTGTGACATACCAACCACGGCGTACCTCGACCGGCCGGTCTCCATATGTATAGGACACGCGCTCGACCGATAGAAGAGGAAAACCCGCGGGCACATGCAGCAGGTCGGCCACCGAGGGCTCGGCCGCGACCGCGCGGATCTTCTCCGTCGCGCGGATCATGCGGGTGCCGAACTCCGTCTCGAACATGGCGTACAGCGGGCCCTTGTACTCCGACAGGCGCTCGAGCGTAAGCCCGCGGAACACCGCGCCGGGCAGCCAGATTTCATCGAGCACGGTGACTTCGCCGTCGAACTGCAGCAGGCGCTTGATCAGCACCACCGGATCAGCGGGCTTGAGGTCGAGTTGCCGCGCGATGTCGGCCGAAGCGCGCAAACGGCGGCATTCGAGCAGGTGACTGACGTGCGGATGCTCGGCGCCGTCGTCGGCCAGCAAGCGGAGGAATCGAAACTGGGCGCGGTCTTCGTTGTGCGTTGCAACAAAAGTACCCTTGCCCTGACGGCGGACCAGCAGGTTGTCGGCGGCAAGCTCGTCGATCGCCTTGCGCACCGTACCCTGGCTCACCTTGTATCGAGCCGCCAGTTCGACTTCACTGGGAATGATCTCGCCGGGCTTCCATTCACCGGTTTCGAGACTTTGTGTAATCAAGCCCTTGATCTGCTGATACAAAGGGCTGAAAGTCGGCGATGCCGACGGCGACGCGACGGATGCACCTTCGCCCGCGGCCCCTTGGCCATTCGGATTCGCAGTGTTCGCCGGGTTCGAATTCATGCGCGCATTTCATCATAAAGGCCTAGGGCGCGTCTAGGCTTTTCCCCGCAACAGATATGTCTTATATAAGACATAAGATAATGTTGACTTTGTGGATGACGACTCCTACACTCCCTGTCGAGTAAGGGTTTGCGGGATTTTACGAGGCTGCGGAACGCAGCGTCGCGACGCGCCGGCAGCCTCTCTGCACCATGCCGTTCCCTCGCAGTCCAGGTTTCGATTCGCCCGCCATTCGCTGGTCAGACGCTTGCCGAAACGCGCTGTTTGCAGGAGCCCGCACCGTGCAGCGGCTACCTTGGCGCGCCGTCTTTCCGCCCTCCCGCTCGGTGGTACAGAAACAGGTTTCCGGCATGGCGGTCTTGCCGCAGCGCGTCACGCAACTCGCTTACTTTTAAGGGGTTGCCCGCGAAAAGTGAATTCCGCCGTGTTTCACAACGCTTCGCTGAACGCACATATAGAATGGCGTTTTCCCCTAGCGTCTAACGCATCGTCCTGGAGATTTCTCAATGGCTAAGCCCGCAAAGCGCGTTGCCGTCACCGGCGCCGCAGGTCAAATCGCTTACTCCCTGCTGTTCCGCATCGCCAATGGCGACCTGCTCGGCAAGGACCAGCCGGTGATCCTGCAATTGCTCGACCTGCCGCAAGCGCAAGGCGCCGTCAAAGGCGTCGTGATGGAACTGGATGATTGCGCGTTCCCGCTGCTGTCGGGCGTCGTGATCACGGACGACCCGAAAGTCGCGTTCAAGGACGCAGACGTGGCCCTGCTGGTCGGCGCCCGTCCGCGCTCGAAGGGCATGGAGCGTAAGGACCTGCTGTCGGCCAACGCCGAAATCTTCACGGTTCAGGGCAAGGCGCTGAACGACGTCGCCAGCCGCGACGTGAAGGTGCTGGTGGTCGGCAATCCGGCCAACACGAACGCGTACATCGCCATGAAGTCGGCGCCGGATCTGCCGAAGAAGAACTTCACCGCGATGCTGCGTCTGGACCACAACCGCGCGCTGTCGCAACTGGCCGCCAAGTCGGGCAAGCCGGTCGCGTCGATCGAAAAGCTGGCTGTGTGGGGCAACCACTCGCCGACCATGTACCCGGACTTCCGCGTCGCGACGGCAGAAGGTCAAGACCTGACCAAGCTGATCAACGACGAAGAATGGAACCGCAACGAATTCATCCCGACGGTCGGCAAGCGTGGCGCGGCGATTATCGAAGCGCGCGGCCTGTCGTCGGCGGCATCGGCGGCTAATGCGGCGATCGACCACGTGCGTGACTGGGTGCTCGGCACGAACGGCAAGTGGGTCACCATGGGTATCCCGTCGGACGGCTCGTACGGTATTCCTGAAGACATCGTCTACGGCGTGCCGGTCACGTGCGAAAACGGCGAATACAAGCGTGTCGAAGGCCTGGAAATCGACGCGTTCTCGCGCGAGAAGATGGACCACACGCTGAACGAACTGCTGGAAGAACGCGAAGGCGTTCAACACCTGCTCGGCTAAGCGCTCGATGCAGTCGAACCGGAACGCCGTGCTGTCGAAGCAACGGGTTCCGGTTTTTTACGTGCGAAGGGCAAAGCGGGCCGGTGTCTTACATCTGGCTTTGGACTGGCTACCGCACCTGATCCGATCGCGCTTTGCGCCACCGCTGCCTTGCAGCACGGCACGCAGAGCGCGTCCGAATCAGCAATCTCTCAACACAAACCACGCCCCTGACGCCGAAGATGCGCGCCCTCACACCCGCCGAAGTGCTGTTTGACGGCGAAGTGCCGCCCGCTGTGCTGCCTGCCTGCGATCACTACGCCGGCAGCGAAAAGCTGATGCTGAAATCGCTCGCGCTGCAGCAGCAACTCGGGCCGGTGTTCGACATCACGCTCGACTGCGAGGACGGCGCTCAGGTCGGCCGCGAAGCGGAGCACGCGGAGCTGGTCGCGTCGCTGCTCGGCAGCGAGCATGACCGCTTCGGGCGCGTCGGCGTGCGGATTCACGACTTCGATCACGCGCACTGGCGCGACGACGTCCGTCTCATTCTGCGGGCCGCGAAGCGAGCGCCTGCTTACATCACGCTCCCGAAAATCCGCAACGTTCCCGACGCCGCCGAAATGGTCGCCTTTATCGAGGCGATGCGGCGCGAGCTCGGCATTGCGCAGCCGGTGCCGGTGCAACTGCTGGTCGAAACCCACGGCGCGCTCGCGCACGCGTTCGATCTCGCCGCACTGCCCGGCGTCGAGGCGCTGAGCTTCGGCCTGATGGATTTCGTCTCCGCGCACAACGGCGCGATCCCCGACAGCGCGATGCGCTCGCCCGGCCAGTTCGATCATCCGCTGGTGCGGCGCGCGAAGCTGGAGATCGCGGCCGCCTGCCACGCACACGGCAAGGTGCCGTCGCACAACGTCAGCACGGAAGTGCGCGACATGAGCGTGGTCGCGAACGACGCCGCGCGCGCCCGCAACGAGTTCGGCTATACGCGCATGTGGAGCATTCATCCGGCGCAGATCGAGGCGATCGTCGCGGCCTTCGCGCCGCGAGACGAGGAAATCGCCACGGCGACCGAGATCCTGCTCGCCGCCCAGTCCGCCCAATGGGGACCGACGCGCCATCACGACACGCTGCACGATCGCGCCAGTTATCGCTATTACTGGTCGGTGCTACGCCGCGCACATGCCACGGGCCGCGCGATCGCGCCAGACGCCGCGCCGCTGTTCGGCGAAGTGGGTACTGACATAGGGACAGGCGTCGGGGCGAACACACGGGCAAGCCACGCCGAGTACGCGGTTCAACCTGAAGCAACGAGCAGGCACAAAGGAGATTGCGGGAGATGAGCGAGACAACGCAAAACGCCGGTGCACAAGGTGCACAAGGCGGCGAAGAACCCAAAAGCGGCTTCAAGCCGAAGAAGTCGGTCGCCCTGTCGGGCGTGACCGCGGGCAACACCGCGCTGTGCACGGTCGGCAAGACCGGCAACGATCTGCATTACCGCGGCTACGACATTCTCGACATCGCCGGCGCGTGCGAATTCGAGGAGATCGCCTATCTGCTGGTCCACGAGAAACTGCCGACGCAGGCCGAACTCACCGCTTACAAGACCAGACTCAAGGGCATGCGTGGCCTGCCCGCGAACGTCAAAGCCGCGCTCGAATGGATTCCCGCCGCCGCGCACCCGATGGACGTGATGCGCACCGGCGTCTCGGTGCTCGGCACCGTGCTGCCGGAGAAGGACGACCACAACCTGCCGGGCGCACGCGACATCGCCGACAAGCTGATGGCCTCGCTCGGCTCGATGCTGCTCTACTGGTATCACTACTCGCACAACGGCAAGCGCATCGAGGTGGAAACCGACGACGATTCGATCGGCGGCCATTTCCTGCATCTGCTGCACGGTGTGGAGCCGTCGAAATCGTGGGTCGACGCGATGCACGTGTCACTGAATCTGTACGCCGAGCACGAATTCAACGCGTCGACCTTCACGGGCCGCGTGATCGCGGGCACGGGCTCGGACATCTATTCGGCGATCACCGGCGCGATCGGCGCGCTGCGCGGCCCGAAGCACGGCGGCGCGAACGAGGTCGCGTTCGAGATCCAGTCGCGCTACCAGACGCCGGACGAGGCCGAGGCGGACATCCGCAGGCGAGTGGAGAACAAGGAAGTGGTGATCGGTTTCGGTCACCCGGTGTACACGATCTCGGACCCGCGCAACAAGGTCATCAAGGAGATCGCGAAGAAGCTTTCGAAGGAAGCGGGCAACACCAGGCTGTTCAGCATCGCCGAGCGGCTGGAGTCGGTGATGTGGGAAGCGAAGAAGATGTTCCCGAATCTGGACTGGTTCAGCGCGGTGTCGTATCACATGATGGGCGTGCCGACGGCGATGTTCACGCCGCTGTTCGTGATTGCCCGCACGGCCGGCTGGAGCGCGCACATCATCGAGCAGCGCATCGACAACAAGATCATTCGTCCGAGCGCGAATTACACCGGACCGGAGAATTTGAAGTACCTGCCGCTAAATAGGAGAAAATAGCGGCCGCTGTGCGTTTTTCAAGGCGCGTGCAGTTCCACGACGCGGTCGCCTGGACCGGCAGCCCGCGCATTGTTCAACCGAAACTAGATAGAAAGGTTTTCTCCATGAAAAAGCTGATGATCGCCGCCGTGATTGGCGCCCTGTCCACGACGATGCTGACCGCCGCGACTGACGCCGCCGCGCAAACGGCGACCACCACGACGAAGCCGGCCGCCAAGGCCGTCGCCAAGCGTCCGCAACCGAAGCGTCTGATCAAGCGCAAGCCGAACGCAGCCAAGGAAGCGAAGGTCGATCCGGTGCCGGACGGCGCGGAAAAGTGGTCGTGCAACGAAGGCCTCTCGTTCGACCTGAAGGGCGACATGAAGCGTGACCAGATCGTCACGGTTCACTGGGCGAACAAGAACTACAACCTGCCGCGCGAAGCGACCACCACGGGCGCCGACCGTTTCCACGACGCCGCATCGGGTATGGACCTGGTCGTGATCCCGACCAAGGCCATGCTGTTCTCGGACAAGGACAGCTCGCGTCTGGCCGACGAGTGCAAGACGGCCGCGATGGTGCAAGGCGCACCGGCGCCGACGCAATCGAACGCGATCAACAACAGCAACTAAGCATCGTCAGGAAAGCTCCCCGATGTCCGCTCCGATTTCCAACGTGCGACCCGACCCGGACCCAGTCCTGGCCGATATCGTCGACTACGTTCTGGACTATCAGATCGACAGCGCGCTCGCGCTGGAAACCGCGCGTCACTGTCTGATCGACACGCTCGGCTGCGGACTCGAGGCGCTCACCTACCCGGCCTGCACCAAGCTGATGGGACCGATCGTGCCGGGCACGATCGTCCCCAACGGCGCGAAGGTGCCGGGCACGTCGTTCCAGCTCGACCCGGTTCAGGCCGCCTTCAACATCGGCGCGATGATCCGCTGGCTCGACTTCAACGACACGTGGCTCGCCGCCGAATGGGGGCATCCGTCGGATAACCTCGGCGGCATTCTCGCGACGGCCGACTGGCTCTCGCGCAGCGCCATCGCAGCCGGCAAGACGCCGCTGCCGATGAAAGACGTGTTGATCGCGATGATCAAGGCGCACGAAATTCAAGGCTGTATCGCGCTCGAGAACTCCTTCAACAAGGTCGGGCTCGATCATGTCCTGCTGGTCAAGCTGGCGTCGACGGCGGTAGTCGGGCAACTGCTCGGCCTCACGCGCGACGAGCTGATCAATGCGGTGTCGCAGGCGTTTGTCGATGGACAGGCGCTGCGTACGTACCGCCACGCACCGAATACCGGCTCGCGCAAGTCGTGGGCCGCCGGCGACGCGACCTCGCGCGCGGTGCGCCTCGCGCTGATCGCGAAGACCGGCGAGATGGGCTATCCGTCGGTGCTCACCGCGAAGACGTGGGGCTTTTACGATGTGCTCTTCAAGGGCAACGCGTTCCGTTTCCAGCGCCCGTACGCGTCGTATGTGATGGAAAACGTGCTCTTCAAGATTTCTTTTCCGGCAGAATTCCATGCGCAGACCGCGGTGGAAGCGGCGATGACATTGCACGCGCAACTCGAGCGCGAAGGCCGGCGCGTGGAAGACATCAAACGCATCACGATCCGCACGCACGAAGCCGCGATCCGCATCATCGACAAGACCGGCCCGCTGAACAATCCGGCCGACCGCGATCACTGCATTCAGTACATGATCGCCGTGCCGCTGATCCACGGCCGACTGACGGCCGCGGACTATGAGGATTCGATTGCGCGGGACGCGCGCATCGATGTGCTGCGCGCGAAGATGGCGTGTGTCGAAGACGCGCAGTTCACGCAGGATTACCACGATCCGGAGAAGCGTTCGATCGCCAATGCACTGACGATCGAATTCAACGACGGGTCGTCATTCGACGAAGTCACGGTCGAATACCCGATCGGTCACAAGCGTCGTCGCGAAGACGGGATTCCGTTGCTGGTCGAGAAGTTCAGGACCAACCTCGCGCGCCGCTTTCCGGTCAGGCAACAACTGGCGATTCTCGACGTGTCGCTGGATCAGGCACGGCTCGAAGCCATGCCGGTCAATGAGTACGTCGATCTGTACGTCATTTAGTCAAGTTAAGTACTGTAGTTCCGCGATCAAACCAAGGAAAACACCATGGCCCACAACCTCCACAAAACGCTCAAGGAATTCGACAGCGGTTCCGGCAAAGGCAAGTTCTACTCCCTGCCGCAACTCGGCAAGGCACTGAACATCAAGATCGACCGCCTGCCGGTTTCGATCCGTATCGTGCTGGAATCGGTGCTGCGTAACTACGACGGCAAGAAGATCGCCGAAGAACACATCACGCAACTGGCGAACTGGAAGCCGACCGCCGCGCGCGTCGACGAAATTCCGTTCGTCGTGTCGCGCGTCGTGCTGCAGGACTTCACCGGCGTGCCGCTGCTCGCCGACATCGCCGCGATGCGTGGCGTCGCGAAGCACATGGGTAAGGATCCGAAGTCGATCGAACCGCTGGTCCCGGTCGATCTGGTCGTCGATCACTCGGTGCAGATCGATCACTTCCGCGAAAAGAACGCGCTCGACCTGAACATGAAACTGGAATTCCAGCGCAACAACGAGCGCTACCAGTTCATGAAGTGGGGCATGCAGGCATTCGACACGTTCAAGGTCGTGCCGCCGGGCGTCGGTATCGTCCACCAGGTGAACCTGGAATACCTCGCGCGCGGCGTGCACAAGAAGGCTGAAGGCGCGGATACGGTCTACTACCCGGACTCGCTGGTCGGCACCGACAGCCACACCACGATGATCAACGGCATCGGCGTGGTGGGCTGGGGCGTGGGCGGCATCGAGGCGGAAGCCGGCATGCTCGGCCAGCCGGTGTACTTCCTGACGCCGGACGTGGTGGGCGTCGAACTGAAGGGCAAGCTGCGCGAAGGCCTGACGGCGACCGACCTGGTCCTGACCGTGACGGAACTGCTGCGTAAGGAAAAAGTGGTCGGCAAGTTCGTCGAATTCTTCGGCGAAGGCACGAAGTCGCTGTCGCTGCCGGATCGCGCGACGATCGGCAACATGGCGCCGGAATACGGCGCGACCATGGGCTTCTTCCCGGTCGACGAAAAAACCATCGACTACTTCAAGGGCACGGGCCGCACGGACGCGGAAATCTCGGCTTTCGAAAACTACTTCAAGGCACAAGGCCTGTTCGGTATCCCGAAGGCTGGCCAGATCGACTACACGAAGGTCGTCACGCTGGACCTCGGCACGGTGACGCCGTCGCTGGCCGGTCCGAAGCGTCCGCAGGACCGCATCGAAATCGGTCACGTGAAGTCGACCTTCAGCGACCTGTTCTCGAAGCCGGTCGCGGAAAACGGCTTTGCGAAGAAGGAAGCCGATCTGGACGCGCAATACACCACGTCGAACGGCGTGAACGTGAAGAACGGCGACATCCTGATCGCCGCGATCACGTCGTGCACGAACACGTCGAACCCGAGCGTGCTGCTGGCCGCCGGCCTGCTGGCGAAGAAGGCGGTGGAAGCCGGCCTGACGGTCGCGCCGCACATCAAGACCTCGCTCGCGCCCGGCTCGCGTATCGTCACCGAGTACCTGACGAAGACCGGCCTGCTGCCGTACCTCGACAAGCTGGGCTTCACGCTGGCCGCTTACGGTTGCACGACCTGTATCGGCAACGCGGGCGACCTGACGCCGGAACTGAACGAAGCGATCACGAAGAACGACATCGTCGCGGCCGCGGTGCTGTCGGGCAACCGTAACTTCGAAGCGCGGATTCACCCGAACATCCGCGCGAACTTCCTGGCCTCGCCGCCGCTGGTCGTCGCTTACGCGATCGCCGGCAACATCACGCGCGACCTGATGACCGAACCGGTCGGCAAGGGCAAGGACGGCAAGGACATCTTCCTCGGCAACATCTGGCCGACCAGCGAAGAAGTCAACGACCTGCTCAAGTTCGCGCTCGACGCGGAAGCGTTCCGCAAGAACTACTCGTCGCTGACCAAGAAGGGCGACCTGTGGAGCAAGATCGAAGGCGAGGAAGGTCAAGTCTACGACTGGCCGAAGTCGACCTACATCGCTGAGCCGCCGTTCTTCGGCAAGGACTTCTCGATGCAGCCGGCCGACAGCATCGCCGCGGTCAAGGACGCACGCGCGCTGGGCATTTTCGGTGACTCGGTCACGACCGACCACATCAGCCCGGCAGGCTCGATCAAGGAAGATTCGCCGGCAGGCAAGTGGCTGAAGGCGAACGGCGTGCAGAAGGCCGACTTCAACAGCTACGGCTCGCGCCGCGGCAATCACGACGTGATGATGCGCGGTACGTTCGCGAACGTCCGGATCAAGAACCTGATGATCCCGGCGAAGGCAGACGGCACGCGCGTGGAAGGCGGCCTGACGATTCACCAGCCGAGCGGCGAACAGGAATCGATCTACGACGCAGCGATGAAGTACATCGACGCCGGCACGCCGACCATCGTGTTCGCGGGCGAAGAGTACGGCACGGGCTCGTCGCGCGACTGGGCAGCGAAGGGTACGCAACTGCTGGGCGTGAAGGCCGTGGTCGCACGCAGCTTCGAGCGGATCCACCGTTCGAACCTGGTCGGCATGGGCGTTCTGCCGTTGCAGTTCAAGGGCTCGGATAGCGTGCAATCGCTCGGCATCACCGGCGAGGAAACGTACGACATCGAAGGCCTGGGCGCGGACTTCAAGCCGCAACAGGAAGTGACGCTGGTGATTCGCGGCAAGGACGGCAAGGAAAAGCGCGTGCCGGTGCTGCTGCGTATCGACACGCCGATCGAAGTCGACTACTACAAGCACGGCGGGATTCTGCCGTTCGTGCTGCGCTCGCTGCTGGCGGCTTAAGCGGTTTCATTACGCTGAGCCAGCCGATAAGCGGCGACGCGAACAGCCAGGCTGTTTGCAGGGGCTGCGTCCTGTGGAGGACGCAGCCGACTTTAGAAGCCCGACCGTTGGTCGGGCTTTTTTTATGGGCGCGGTTTGCGTTGCGGGTGTGTTGGGGTGTCGCGTGGGTGCGTTGTTTCGTGCGCAACGCTTTACCGGGACGTGGCGGATTTACGGTGGACCATTCCTCGCCTGGAAAGCGCCGGGATTGTCTGTGATGCGGCGTTGGGACATGCTGGCGTTCCAGTCGGTGTTGTTGTTTGTGGTGGCTGTGGTGGCTGTGGTGGTCCGTGCGGGGGCCTGCGCAGCAACTGGTGCGATACCTGGTGCGGCGGCTCGCGTGACGACGTTGGCGCTGCGCTGCCGCGCGGCCCAGTCGAGAAGCGCTGCGCGCTCGGCCGAATCGCCGACCGGCGGCAATGGGGATATAAGCGCAGTCCATTCCGGTTGCGCCGATACGGACGGCCGCGTGAGGGACGGAATGGCTCGGATCGCCGCAAGACGCTTGTCGACTTGCGCCTGGCTCAAGCGCCCGACGTGCGAACGTTGAGCCGGCTGCGCGAGCTGAAGGGGTTTAGCGGGTCGAGGCGGCTTCTCAACGTTGCTTCGCGAATCACGGACAGCCGGAGTCGGCTCGGCATGCCGAACCGACTGCTGTGCGGAGCGTGCGAAATGTGCAACGCGTGCGCGCGGCAGTGCAGGCTCCGTGGATTCGGTGGACGGCGTGGTTTGCGCGCTTTGAGCCAGTTCGAGAACTTGCGTGGGCTTGCTTCCAGGCACACTAGAACCGTCCGATGGCGCCACAGGCGCACGTGCAGTCGCCACCATCTTCCCCTTGCCGTCTGGACGCGTTGTGCACGTCGCTAACAACCAGGCTAGCGCGATGCTGCACCCAAGAAAAATGACCGCCCCGACGACATGATCTGCACGCGACGAGCGCGGACGCGCCCTCGCCGAATCGAGGTATCGACGTGCCTCCGCCAACTGCGCGTCGAAACGATTGGCATGAGCATGCTGCACCGGCAGCTTATAGAGAAAGACATGCTTCGCATTACGAGCGACTGAAATCTGTTGCGCCGGAAGCGCGCCCCGTTCCATCGCGCTTTGTAGCGACCGTTGCAGATTGCTGGATACGACGGCCCGAGGCTCATGGCGTTCAGCCGCCTGCCCGGGTTTTCTCAAACCGAACGGCGGCGGCAACCCACTGAGCAACCGGGCATTCGGCAGCGCCAGATCGCCTTGAATCAAGGCTAGAGGTCGATTCATCGCAAGGTATTCCCCAATGCGGGAGGCGTGGTTTCCAGTTGCATGATCAGAGTCCGCGCACGCGCCGCGAGCATGTCGATGGCGCCGTGGTCATGCGCGTGCGGGTTCGCGCTGAAATAGCGCAACGCTTCCATCAGGCTGCACGCGCCGACCAGGCCAACGGCACCGCTCAGTCGATGCAGCAAGCCGCGCAAGCGCTCTGTCTCGCCGTCGCGACACAACGCGCTGAGTTGGGCGATATCGTCCTCCATGGCGTGCCGCCAGTTGACGAGAAACGTGTCGAGATCGATGCCCTCCTCCGCAAGCGCCTCCAGATAACGTGGTTCGAGCGATTCGAACGACGCTTTCTCCACCGCGCCGAACGCGGACGATTGTTCTGCTTCTACCGTCTTGACTGCTCCGACGTCTACTTCTTCCACCATTTCGCAGCGACTCGCCCACACGTTGACAGCGTATTGCTCTTTCCCGGCCCTTCGTCTCAGGAAGTTCCAGGAGAAATACCACCCGGCCGGCGTCGCACAGCGATACGCAGTCGCGCTGGATTTCCACGAGTTCGAATGATTCACGGTTCGCACCACTCAGTCGATCAGCTTGTGCAACGTAGCGAATTCGATCAGTGCCGCTAGCGACGACAGGCCAAGTTTTTCCTGAATTCTGCTTTTGTATGTGCTGACTGTTTTGTCGCTCAGGCACAGGCGACCGGCGATTTCCCGGTTGCTTACGCCCCGCGCCAGGTGCTGCAACACCTCGACCTCGCGCGCCGACAGCGCGCTCAATCCACCTGGCGTTGTGGAGTCGGTCGTGTCGACCGGGAAGCAGTCGTAGCCAAACAGGATGGTCTTCAGCGCTGTGATCAATTCGCTGATGTCGCGCGCCTTGCTGACGTAGCCATTCGCGCCGGCATTGCGCGTGTAATTGGCCATGACGTGCTCCGGCTTGGCCGACAGCACGAGAATGCGCGTTGCGACGTTCTGGGCGCGAATGCGCCGGATCATGGACAACCCGTCGAGTCTCGGTAAATCGAGGTCGAGAATGACGAGGTCAGGATGTTCTTTCAGGATCATGGCGAGGCCATCTTCGCCGTCACCACACTCGCCGGCGAGTTCCAGCTCTGGATCGGCCCGCAGCACGTCGGCTATCGTCCCCCTGATGATTGGATGATCGTCAATAATCGCAATTCTCTTCATTGACAGCTCCATTTTCGTGATGACCAATGGGCGCAACACGGAATTGCAATTAGCCCAACGTGAAATCGGAACAAATACTAACAATATTCCCGCACCGCTTCTTCTGGATAACGAAGCGATATTTCACAAATGGTTGACAGATTTTTCTCGCGAGAATCTACAAAACTCCTACACGTGCGTTCGTTGTCTTGAAGATGGCATGACCTCGCCATGACACAGCGAGGCCATGCCTTTGCATCAATGCGGTGGCTGTGACTGAGCCTGCGGTTGCGGTTGTGTTTGCGATTGTGCCGACGGTTGAACCGGCCCCTGCGTCTTCGTGGGCTGGCCCGGCGTTGGCGAAGCGCTACGCGCAAATTCCAGTTCGACGCGCCGGTTCGGCGCCAGACAATCGATCAACGCCTGACGATCGCGGTCGTTACATTGCACCACCGGATCTTCCTTGCCGTGGCCCCGCGCGGCGATCGGCGTCTTGACGCCGCCGCCTTGCAGGTACCGCTTGACGGTCTCGGCCCGTTTCGCCGACAACTGGCGGTTATAGCCGTCGCTGCCCAACCGGTCCGTGTAGCCTTCGACGCGAATCGCGGTCACGTCGTCCGCCTGCTTCAGATCGCGAACCAGTTGATCGAGCTTGTCCTTGCCTGTCGGCAGCATGCCGGCCAGATCGCCGCGATCGAACCTGAAGGTGGCGTCGGCCTGCAGCGTCATCTTCTGCGGGATCGGCGACGCAACCGGCGCGACTGGCGGCGGCGTACACGCTTCGAGCGCGGCGCCGATAGCCGGCATGCCTTTCTCGACGCCGTCCACCAGCCGCTGACTTTCACTGAAGTCACGCGTCCACGCCTCGTGACCGGCATGGATCAGCTCGACTTCCGAGCACGCGGTCAACCGCTGCGCCTCCTGGCACTGCGGGAATAACGGCGAGGTCTTCGCGGCCAGGATTTGCTGCCATAGATCGGGCCGCACGATCGCCGCGGTCCGCAGCTCGGGATTGTCGGCGGACAAACCCTGACTGGTTTCCAGCGCGGTGGTCAGCGTGTTGGCCTGAACCAGCGCTTCCTCGATGAACCCCCAGCCGTCGTGACTGGCGCGTTCGTCACGCGCGGCATTCAGCCAGCACTGCGCCTTGTCGCCGAAATAGTTGTTCTTGCGATCGCCCAACGCATTCAGGCGCGTCTGCACGCTGGCCAGCATCGCGCCATTCCTGATCCCGCCATACGTCGCGATCCATTGCGGCGTGACCGCGCCGGCCGCCTGGCTCTGCGTCGCCTTGAAGCCAGTCTGCAACACCGTCGGGTCCTGAATCTGCAGGCGTTCGCGCGTTGGCGACGACGCACACCCGCCAAGCACCGCGGCAAGCGCGATGCCAATTAACGAATACTTCATGTCTGTTTCTCATGGAAAGAGGGTCGCACGGGAGCTTCCCGTGCGACCCAGACAGCTAACGCCTCGAGCGTCCAATCAAAGGCCGGAAGGCCCCTGTTTAGTTGCCGAGGACAATGCCGATACCAGCGCGAACGATGGTGCTATTGCCGCCGGAGGAAGACACGCCCAGGTTGTAGTTGATCGTGCCCTTCTCGTTCCAGCGCGACACGCCCAGGCCGACGGCCTGGAAGCCACGGTAGTTGGCAATGCCCGCGTTGATCGTGGTGCGACCCGGCAGATACGGTGTGACGATGTTCAACGCCGAAGCCGAAGCGATACCCTTGGCCGCATTGCGATCGACGTTGTTGATCGACGTGTTCACGCTGCCGAGCGCGTTGTTCAACTGACCGAGATTGACCGCGTCGGTGGCCTGCGTACCGGCGGCGACGTTGGTGATCTGACGCGTCGAGCCGGCGGAACCCACCGATACCGAGTTGTCGCGATCCGTCGTCGAGTTCGCGCCCAACGCGACCGCGTTGGCGTTCGGCGCCGTGGCACCCATGCCCATCGCGACCGAGTTGTCGCCCGCCGTCACGGTGTTCTTGCCGATGGCGATGGAGGCCGCGCCGGTGGCCGCCGCGCCGTTGCCGATCGCGATGGCATCCGTGCCCGAGGCCACCGCCGCCGTGCCGCCGGACGGTGCGTTGATGTTCACGTACGTCGTGTCGCCCGCGCCGCCGTTCGACAGGTTGTTCACCTGGCTCTGAAGGCTCGAGAACTGCGAGTAGTTGACCGCATCCGTCGCGTTGGCGCCGGCTGCCACGTTCGTCAACGTGACCGGCGTCGTGGCGCCCACACCGCCCAGTGTCACCTGACTGCGCGTGGAGTCGTCGTAGGCGACGCCGTTTGCCGTGCCGCCGCTGCCCGCGTTCTGCGCGACGTACGACTGCATCTGACCGAAGTTGACGGCGTCGGTCAGATCCGTGCCCGCGGCCACATTCTTCAACTGGGTCGGCGCGCCGCCCGCGTTGAAGGTCAGCGTGGTACGCGTCGAGTCGTCGTAGGAGACGAACGAGTTGATCACGTTGCCCGCCGTGTCGACCTTCAGGCCTGCTTCCTTCAATTGCTTGAGGTTCACGGCCTGGTCGTCGCTGGTCGCGGCCGCGACGTTGGCGATCGTTACCGGCGTGCCGGCATTGCCCAGCGTCAGCATGTCGTGCGCGGAGGTGTCGTACACCACGCCGTTCACCGAACCGGTGGTCGCCTTGGCATCCACTGCCGCGAGCGCCGAGCCGACGTCGTTGAACGTGTTGCCGCCGAGCGTGTAGGTCGGCTTCGAGATCTGGCCGCTGGTGTTCACCGTCGCGCCGCCGCCCAACGCGGCCGCGGTGCTGCTCGCCACGTTGTACAACTGCGCGCCGTTGACCGCGTCGCGGCTGTTCGACGTGAGCTGACCTGGCGCCACGTTCGTCAGCAGGACCGGCGTGCCGGTATTGCCCAGCGTCAGCTTGTCGTGCAGCGATGTGTCGTACTTGACGGCATCCGGCGAACCGCCGCTACCGCCGGTGGAAGCCGCGGCAACCAGCGCCGCGCCCACGTCGTTGTACGTGGTGCCGTTCAGCGTATAGCTCGGCTTCGAGACCTTGCCGTCGCTGCCCACCGTCGAACCGCCGCCCAACGCGGCCGCTGCGCTGCTGGCCGTGTTGTACAACTGCGCGCCGTTGATCGCGTCCTTGCTGCTCGACGTGATCTGGCCAGCGGCGAGATTCGTCAGCGCGACCGGGGTGGTCGACCCGACGCCACCAAGCGTGATCTTGCTCTTCGTCGTGTCGTCGTAGGCGACGAACGCGTTCGTCACGTTGCCGCTCGTGCCGATCGTCGCGCCCATGGCCTTCAGCTGCTCGACGTTGACCGCGTCGTTATTGGCCACGCCGTCGGCGACGTTGGCGATCCGCACCGGCGCGTCCGCGCTGCCGAGCGTGATCGACGTATGCGCCGACGTGTCATAGACGACAGCGTTCGGTGCACCGCCGCCGGCGACATTAGCGATCGCGGCCGACATCTGACCGAGGTTCACCGCGTCGGTATTCTGCGTACCAGCCGCGACGTTGGTGATCTGGCTGGCCTGCTTGCTGTTACCCACCGATACCGTGTTGGCACGGTCAGCCACCGCGCCGTAACCGATCGCCACGCTGTTGGCCGCGCTGACCGACGAATTCATACCGAACGACATACCGTTCGTCGCGGTGGGCGCAACATACGCGGCGTAGCCCATGGCGATCGCCCCGGCGGCCGTCGCGTTCGTATTGCTGCCCAAGGCAAGCGCGTTCATGGCCGTGGAACGGGCCATATAGCCGATCGACACCGAATTGTCGGACATCATCCCCACCGTTGCATTCGCACCGATCGACGTCGAATTGATCGACCCCGATCCCGCGTACGAACCGACCGTCGTCGACCCCGCGCTGCCGGCAATGGAACCCGCACCGACCGTCAATGCCCCGACGCCGGTTGCACTCGCCATCGGTCCGATCGCCATCGCATTCAGATCGTTCGATGCCGTCGTGAAACCGCCGCCCGTGACGACCGAGCTCACCTTGATGTAATCGGTCACCGGCGCCGCCGCGCCCAGCAGCATCGACTTCACGCCGTTGACCTGCGACGTGTTCTGCACCAGTTGCTTTTGCAGATCGCTCAACTGCGCCATGGTCACGGCGTCGTTCGCATCCAGACCATTGGCGACGTGCGTGATCCGCATTTCCGCGCCACGTGCGCCGACGGAGACGGTGTTCGGTGCGTCCGTCGTCGCATTCACGCCGATCGCCGTCGAATTCTCGTATCGCGCGCTGGAACCCGCGCCGATGGCCAGCGCACGGTCGCCCGTCGCCATCGCGTTGCCGCCGATCGCGATCGCTTCCGCACCGCTCGCCTGCGCCGCGCCCGCCGTCGACACCACCTTCACGTACTTGAGGTTGGTCGCGTAGTTCACGTTGATCTGGTCGAGCTGCCCGTCGACGGCATCCAGTGCGGAGCCGACGTCGTGGTAAGTCGTGCCGCCGATGTCGAACGATGGTGCCGACAACGTGCCGTTCGTCTGCACCGTCTGGCCGCCTCCCATCGCCGCCGCGATCGACGCCGCCGTGCCGTAGAGCTGCGAACCGTTCACGGCATCGTTACTCGTCGACGCGACCTTGCCTGCCGCGACGTTGGTCAACGCGACCGGCGCGGTCGAGCCAGTACCACCGAACGTGACCTTGTTGCGCGTCGAATCGTCGTACGACACGAAGCTGTTCGTCACGACACCGCTGCTGTCGATATTCGCGCCCATCGCCTTCAACTGCGCGAGGTTGACTGCATCGTTTGCGTTGGTACCGTTCGCCACGTTGATCAACTGACGCTCCGAACCCGCCGCGCCGATCGACACCGCATTCGACCGGTTCGCCACCGAGTTGGAACCCAGAGCCACCGAGTTGGTGCCGGATGCATTCGCCGCACCGCCGATCGCCACCGCATTCGTGCCCGTTGCCGACGAGTCGGTCAGCGTCGAATTCACGTGGAAATACTTGATGCCGCCGCCGTTGACGACGATGTTGTTGACCGTGTTGGTCAAATTCACCACGTTGCCCGCGACGTTCGCGACGTTCGCGTTGGTCGAATACAACTGCGAGCCGTTGACCGCGTCCGTGCTCGACGCCGACAGCGTAGCCGCTGCCAGCTTCGTGAGCTTCGTTCCGTTGGCGCCCTTCAGGGTGATGGAATCCTGGGTCGTGTCGTCATAGGCAACGAAGCTGTTCGTCACGTTGCCGCTGGTGTCGACGTTCACGCCCATCTGCTTGAGCTGCCCGAGATTGACCGCGTCCGAACTCGCCACGCCGGCGGCCACGTTAGTCAACGTCACGGCCTTGGTCGAGCCTGTGCCGCCGAACGTTACCTTGCCTTTGGTCGTGTCGTCGTACGCGACGAAGCTGTTCGTCACCACGCCGCTGCTGTTGACGTTCGCGCCCATCGCCTGAAGCTGCGACAGGTTCACCGCGTCCGTGCCGTTCGTCGCGTTGGCCACGTTGATCAACTGACGCTCCGAGCCGGATGCGCCGATCGACACCGCGTTCGCCCTGGTGGCAGTCGAATTCGCGCCCAATGCGACGGAGTTCGTCGCGCTGGCGCTCGCACCCGAGCCAAGCGCCGTGCTGGATTTGCCGGCAGCCGCGGACTGCGTACCGACCGCCACCGCGTTGGCGCCGCTAGCCGTGGTTTGCCAGCCCAGCGCCGTGCTTGCCATACCGGTCGCGTTCGAACCGACACCCACCGCGACGTTGTCGTTCTGCGAAGCGTTCGCGCCTGCGCCAAGCGCGATCGAGTCGAGGCCGGCAGCCGATGTATCCGCCGTGCTCTCGTCCGACAAGGCACCAAAGGCAAGGTACTTCATGCTATTGCCGTTGGCGATGTTGTTCACCGTGTTGGTGAGGTTCGTCACGTTCTGGTTCGTCGCATACAACTGCGAACCGTTAACGGCATCCTTGCTTGTTGCCGACAGCGCACCCGCCGTCAGATTCGTGATTTTCGTGCCCGTCGAACCCTTCAGCGTGATCGCATCCAGCGTCGTGTCGTCATACGCGACGAAGCTGTTCGTCACCGTGCCGCTCGTGCCGATGGTCGCACCCATGGCCTGCAACTGCGCCACGTTCACCGCATCGTTGTTTGCGATACCGTTGGCTACGTTCGACAGCGTCACCGCCTTGGTCGCACCGACGCCACCGAACGTTACCTTGCCTTTGGTCGTGTCGTCGTACGCGACGAAGCTATTCGTCACCACGCCGCTGCTGTTGACGTTCGCGCCCATCGCCTGAAGCTGCGACAGGTTCACCGCGTCCGTACCATTCGTCGCGTTGGCCACGTTGATCAGCTGACGCTCCGAACCCGCCGAGCCGATCGACACCGCATTCGCGCGGCTTGCCAGCGAGTTCGAACCCAGCGCCACCGAATTGGCCGCCGTCGCGCTCGCCGCGCCGCCGATCGCCACCGCGTTCGTGCCCGTCGCCGACGAATCGGCCAACGTCGAGTTCGCATGGAAATACTTGATGCCGCCACCGTTGACGACGATGTTGTTGACCGTGTTGGTCACGTTCGTCACGTTGCCGGCAAGGTTCGCGACGTTCGCGTTGGTCGAATACAGTTGCGAGCCGTTGATCGCGTCCGTGCTCGTTGCCGAGACCGTGCCGGCGGCCAGATTCGTGATCTTCGTGCCGGTGCCGGCAGCGCCTTTCAGCGTAATCAGGCTACGCGCCGAGTCGTCATACGCGACGAAGCTGTTCGTCACCGTGCCGCTCGTACCGATCGTTGCGCCCATGGCCTGCAATTGCGCCACGTTCACCGCGTCGTTGTTCGCCACACCGTTGGCCACATTCGACAGCGTCACCGCTTTCGTCGCGCCCACACCGCCGAACGTTACCTTGCCCTTGGTCGTGTCGTCGTACGCGACGAAGCTGTTCGTCACCACGCCACTGCTGTTGACGTTTGCGCCCATCGCCTGAAGCTGCGACAGGTTGACCGCGTCCGTGCCGTTCGTCGCGTTGGCCACGTTGATCAGCTGACGCTCCGAACCCGCCGAGCCGATCGACACCGCGTTCGCGCGGCTTGCCAGCGAGTTCGAACCCAGCGCCACGGAATTGGCCGCCGTCGCGCTCGCCGCGCCGCCGATCGCCACCGCGTTCGTGCCCGTCGCCGACGAATCGGCCAACGTCGAGTTCGCATGGAAATACTTGATGCCGCCACCGTTGACGACGATGTTGTTGACCGTGTTGGTCACGTTCGTCACGTTGCCGGTAAGGTTCGCGACGTTCGCGTTGGTCGAATACAGTTGCGAGCCGTTGATAGCGTCCGTGCTCGTTGCCGAGACCGTGCCGGCGGCCAGATTCGTGATCTTCGTGCCGGTGCCGGCAGCGCCTTTCAGCGTAATCAGGCTACGCGTTGAGTCGTCATACGCGACGAAGCTGTTCGTCACCACGCCGCTCGTTCCGATGGTCGCGCCCATGGCCTGCAACTGCGCCACGTTCACCGCATCGTTGTTCGCCACACCGTTGGCCACATTCGACAGCGTCACCGGCGCCGTCGCGCCCGTCCCGCCCAAGGTCACCTTGCTATGCGACGTGTTGTCGTACTGCACGGAATTGGCCGAGCCGCTGGCCGTCGCCGCGGCGATCGCCGAACCGACATCGTTATAGTCTTCACCACCAACCGTGAAAGTGGGTGCCGTGATGGTGCCGTTCGAGCTGATCGCCGCACCGCCGCCAATCGCCGAAATCACGCCTGACAACTGCTTGACGTTGACCGCGTCCGTATTGGAAGTACCTGCGGCCACGTAAGTGATCTGATTTTGCTTGCTCGAGCTACCTACCGATACCGCGTTGGTACGGTCCGCGACGGCGTTGTAGCCGATCGCCACGCCGTTCACGGCGCTGACCGACGAGTTCATGCCGAGCGCCATACCATTGGTCGCCGTCGAGTTGATGAAGGCGCCATAGCCGATCGCGACCGAACCGGTTCCCGTCGCGCTGGCGAAGCCGCCCATGGCAAGCGCGTTGCTCGAGCTGGCACGCGAGTTATAGCCGATGACCACCGAGTTGTTGGAAAACGCGCCGACGGTTGCCCCGGCGCCGATCGCGGTCGAGTTCAGCGACGCGGAGCCCGCGCCCGAGCCGACCGAGGTCGAATAGCCGCCGCCCGCCGACGAACCCGCACCGACACTCAGCGCGTTGGTCGCGGTGGCTGCGGCTGCCGGACCGATCGCCATCGCGTTCATATCGCTCGATGCGGACGTGGACGTGCCGCCGACGACGTTCGGACTCACTGCAATGTAGTTGGTCACGGGCACGACCGCGCCGAGCAGCATCGATTTCACGCCGCCGCTTTGCGGCGTGCCTTGCACGAGTTGCGACTGCAACGCGTTGAGTTGAGCGATGGTTGCCGCGTCGGTGTCGTTGATGCCGTTCGCGATGTGCGTGATGCGCTTTTCCGTGCCGCGTCCGCCGAACGAAACGGTATTCGCGCTGTCCGCCACGGCGTTCACGCCGATCGCCACCGCATTGGCGAAACCCGCGCTCGCACCCGCACCGATTGCCAGTGCACGGTCGCCGGTTGCCATCGCTGCGCCGCCGATCGCGATCGACTCGGCGCCGCTTGCCATGGCTGCGTTCGCCGCCGAGATGACCTTCACGTATTTCGCCGCGCCGACCAGGTCGCCTGCCGCGGAGTTGAGTGCATCGAGGGCGTCGCCGACGTTGCCGTACGTGGTGCCGCTGATCTTGTAGCCCGGCGCGACGATCGTGCCGTCTGCATTGACCGTTGCACCGGCGCCCAGCGCCGACGCCAGGCCGCTGGCCGCGTTGTACAACTGGCCGCCGTTGACTGCGTCCCTGCTGCCCGACACGATCTGGCCCGGCGCGACGTTCGTGAGCGCGACCGGCGCCGACGCCGACGCACCACCCAGCGTCAGTTTGTCGTGGACCGACGTGTCGTAGATCACCGCGTCGGGCGATCCGCCGCTACCGATCGACGCGTTGGAGATCGCCGCGTTCATCTGGCCAAGGTTGACCGCGTCGGTGTCGCCGGTTGCCACGGCCACGTTGGTGATCTGCCGCTCGGCGCCGCTCGAACCCACGGACACCGTGTTCGCGCGATCGGCCAGCGCATTCGAGCCGAGCGCCACCGAGTTTTTCGCCTGTGCGACGGCAAGACCGCCGATCGCGACCGATTCCTCGCCCACCGCCGACGAATCGGCCAGCGCGGAATTGGCGTGGAAATACTTGACGCCGCGCTTATAGATTTCCGTACCGATCTGGCCGACGTTGTCCGCGAGGTCGTGCAGGTTCTGGTTCGTCTGATACAACTGGCCGCCGTTCACCGCGTCGGTGCTGGCGAGCGACGAAATATCACCGGCCGCGACATGAGTCAGCTTGACCGCCGCGCTGCCGTTCACGCCGCCGAGCGTCACCGCATCGCGCGCGGAACTGTCGTACGTCACGACCAGCGGATTGCCCGCAATGCCGTTATTCACGATGTTGTTGACCACGTTCGTCACGTTGGCCAGATTGTTCGACACGATCGTCACGCTATTGGCTACGTTCGCGACGTTCTGGTTCGTCGAATACAACTGCGAACCGTTGACCGCATCCGTGCTCCACGACGACGAAGCGTCGCCGGCCTTCAGATTCGTGATCAGCGTGCCCTTCGTGCCCTTGAGCGTGATCTGCGCGGAAGTCGAATTGTCGTAGGTCACGGCATTGGCCGGCACCACGCCGCTACCGCCGCTCACGCTGGCAATCGCCGCGTTCAACTGGTCGAGGTTGACCGCATCCGTGCCGGCGGCGCCCGCGGTCAAGTTGGTGATCTGCCGCGTGTATTGCGATTTGCCGTCCGACGACAGATAGCCGACCGACACCGAGTCGTTACGGCTTGCCACCGAGTTCGCGCCGAGCGCGACGGAGTTGGACACCAAGGCCACCGCGTTCGCACCATAGGCACTCGAGTTCGCGCCGATCGCCTTCGACGACGGACCGGAAGCCACCGAGCTCGCGCCCCTCGCCTGCGCATCGGTCGACGCATCGCCCGACGGCGAATTGGCATTGAAGTAACGCGTGTACTGGTAAAGCTGGTTGCCGTTCACGGCATCCGCGCTACCCGACGACACGTTGCCGTTCGCCAGCGAGCTGATCTTGTTGCCGTTCATATTGACGGCATCGAGCATCGAGATGCCGCCTTTGCCCTGCAACTCGAGCAGACCGCTGTCGTAGCCCGTGACGCGCGCCGTGATGGCATCGCTCGCGTAACCCCAGGAGCCGTTGTCCGCCGCCGCGTTGTTCAGCGAGAACGACATGCCGCTGCCGGATTGCGTCGGCGCGGTGCAGTTCATGAAGCCCACGGCGCTCGACAACGGCCCCCACGAGGAACCCAGGCCGCCCACGCCCGCCGGACACAGTTCGAGCCCACCGTTGCCGGTGGTCGCCTGCGCCGCGGCGGTGCCCGGCAGCATGGCCGCGCCGATCGCCATCGCGATCGGCATCAGCGCCAGCCTGAAAGGATTTGCCGAACGAGATCCGGCATCGCTGCCGGACAGGATCGCGCGGGAGGACGAAACGCCGCCACCGCTATATGTCCTGGCAGTCTCGGGCGCGGCAACCCACGTTCCCGATGCGTCGTTCCAGACGCTGATATACGACTTGTTCATAAATTACCTAAATAGAGGGCAAGCCCCGCTTGCAGTTCGATTCAAAATTGCGCGCATACGCTCTCAGCAAAAAAACTGGAGGCGAAATACGGCAGACTCGCTCAAGAGTTTTCGCGCGTCGCAAATCTAACTGCACGGCTTATCCCTAAAAATCAGGAAAATGGAAAACGGACCGGGAATTTTCCGAATGAACGGCGCGAGAAGTCGCGGTCAGTCAATTTGATGCGTCCTGTTTAATTTTTCGCATCGCGGACAGCCGAGGACTCCATTTTTTTCGGCGACAAGTCGGCGATCCGCCTGCGCGTTCGCACGGAACCCGCATCTATCCTGGATCGCATCCATCGACAGATTCACGCGGCTTAAATACGTGCCTTATTGCGCCCGACGCATGCGGAATTACACCCTTGCGATTTAGGAAATTTCAGTGTTTATCGAGACGCGTCCATTTCTATAATTCGGCCCGACACTGTTGCTCATCCGTTTCGAGTCACGGAATTATTTATATTAATTTTCTGTTCGAACCGGCGAAAAGGTCTCGCAGCGGTGTTCGAAACTCTTCATCATCCGCATTAAATACCCTGAAACGAATACCATGAAAATTGCACCCATTCGCCGGCAGCGCAAACAGCTCGGCCAAGGCATGACGGAATACATCATCATCGTCGCGCTGATCGCCGTCTCCGCCATCGGCGTGTACTCGCTGTTCGGTCAAACGCTGCGTAACCAGACGTCCGGCCTTGCCGTGGAAATGTCCGGCCAGAACGCGCAGAGCAATATCTCGACCGCGCAGACCAACGCGAACACGGCGACGACCAACGCCGACAAGACGAAGAACATGGGTACGTATAACGACAGCAACAACGCCGGCAAATAATCTCGCCGGAATAGCGATATCCATCATGAAACACTCTGCCCGCAAGGGCAGGGGCAGGGTCGCCGGCGCCAGCGGGCAGGCGCTGGTCCCTGCACTGATCTTTCTGTTTGCCGGTTGTATCGGCCTCTACGTGGCGTTCAATTCCTTCCAGATGACGAGCGCCAAAATCAAGCTTCAGAACACCGCCGACGCCGCCGCGTACAGCGCAGCCGTGCTGCAGGCGCGTGACTACAATTTTTCCGCGTACACGAACCGGGCCATGATCGCCAACCAGGTCACCGCCGCGCAGGTGGTCGCGCTCAAGTCGTGGATCGACGAGCTCGACGCCACCTATTCGACATCGGAACTCGACAACACCGTCAACTGGCTCGCGGATCACCCGACCCGCTGGAGCACGCCGAAACAGACCGGCCATGCCGACATCGCACCGGTGCGCGAAGCGCTCGACGCGATGCTGCCCACCGTCGCGCGCAACATCGGCACGCTCAACCGCGCGCTGAGTGTCGCGCAGGCCAATTATCACGCCGCGGTCTTCAGCGCGGTGCCCGATACCGCCGACGACATCGCCCAGCGCAATCAGCCCGACACGCACGTGACGAGCGGCTACTTCACGAGCGAACGCAACGCGGCGCAACTCGCGGCGTGGACCACCTACACCGCAACGGTCACCCCAGCCGGGCAAGTCGGCGCGGACGACTTCGCCGATGTCGTGACAGCCGCCGACACCCTCGACGGCTTCGTCAAGAACCGCGATTCCGTGCGCAGCGTCGCACCCAATTTCCAGCAGCTGAACGACAGCGCGGACGCGGTCTGCGGTGCGAACAGTTCGTTCACCATCAACGTCACGCACGACGGCGGCACGCAGCTGCGCAACGACAAATCCGGCTGGCAGTCCATCGACGCGAGCACCGCGCATCTGAAGATCAGTTGCGTCGGCCCGATCGAATCGATCGCCGGTTATGGCGCCAGCCTCAATGGCAACCTGACGGGCTTCATGACCCATCCGCCATTCGCGGCATGGCAGGACTGGCAGGGCTACGGCGGCTATTTCAACTTCGGCTATACCGGCAGCGCCACGCCAGGCTGGCAGGTACCCGACGCGATGGCGCAGGCGTTCCGCGACGGTCCCGGCGCATCGCTCGATCCTGCCAACGGCGGCCTGTTGCCGTACCAGCAGGTCAACGGCGTTCAGCTCGGCAATCAGGCGCCGCGCATCACCATCGAAGTCACGCGCGACAGCAACAGCCTCGTCAAAACCGTGGAGTTGAAGAACGGCGCACAACTCGGCGTCGCGAATCACGCGGCGGCTGGTGCGATCCGTGCGCTGTCGAGCGCCAACGCGTACTTCGTGCGTCCGGACGAGTCGTTCCTCGCCGGATCGGTCATGGGTGGTTTGCTCAACCCCGACCAGTGGGCGCGCGCCGACCATAGGACCGAATATCCGAGCCTGTTCAGCCCGTACTGGCAGGCCGCGCTCGCACCGGTCAGCACGGCTGAGCGCGCGGCGGCCCAGGCAGCGCAAATGGCAACGGCAACCGGAGTCGATAAACGATGAAAGCACAACGTCGCGTCAGTCGAGGCCGTCCGCACCGCCAAAGCTATCAACGCGGGCAGGCGATGGCCGAGTTCGTCATTTCCATGACCATGGTGATGAGCGTGTTGTTGATCGCCATCGCGATGCTCGGCAAGTTCAACGACGTGCGCAATCGCACCTTGATGGCCTCGCGCTATGTCGCGTGGGAACGCACGGTGTGGACCGACAACGATCCGCAAAAGAACAACGCAGGTTTGGCCACCACCACCGAGGGCTGGTCGAGTCTCTACGGCAGCGCCGCGCTGAGCGTGAACAAGACGGACGCGGATCTGCGCAGCGAAATCGCGCAGCGCGTGATGGCGGGTGACAACGCATTTGTCTCGAGCGCCGATCGTGCGCAAAGCCGCCTCGCCACGTCCCAGCCGGCCATGTGGCATGACCACGGCGGCAACGCCCTGCTTAACTCCATGGCGGATCTGTCGGTCGTCACCGCAGAGGGCGCCGACACGCCGAGCAGCCAGACCGATCGCGCCAACGGCCGATGGACGGTCGGCACCGCGAGCGGTGCGCCGTTCATCGCGCAATTCGGCATGGCGACGCGCGCGCAGCAATCGGCCACCGTCAGCGTGTCGGTCGGGCGTGACAGCGATGCGCTCAAGCGGCTCTGGCCTAAAAACAATGGCTTGCCCGCGTTCAACGGCCTGACCTTCTCCGACACCAACGTGTTGATGACCAACACGTGGATGCCAGACGGTTCGACGAGCAACAAGGCCGTCTTCAGCCGCGCCGTGCCTGCCGCCCATGTCGCGCTCGTGCCGTCGGCGGGCTATATGGGCCTGCGTAAATACGCACCGGAAATCGCCACGCTGCAGTTCGGGCGTATCCAGCAAGACATCGTGCCGGCCAGTCGCCTGAAGTGATGAAATTCGCCTACTCCATCACACGTCCTGCCTGCCTTGCGGTCACGCTGATTTCCTTCAATGCGATCGCCGGCGCGGCGTGCAATAAAACGCCCGTCGCACCGCAAGCTATCCAGGCATTCGGACGCGACATGATCGTCAACGGCGTACCGACCTCGCTCGTCGGCGTGCAGCTTGCCGGGACGGTCGACGACGTGTCGAAAGCCTTCAATGCGTTCTGGACTCGCGAAGACGTACCGGCGAAACGCCAGCCCAGCGCGTCGGGTGTGCTGCTCAGCGCGCTCGACGGACCCTGCCTGTACGTGCTCAACCTGCCGCCGCAAGTGGACGGGCCGCGAACGCGCGGCATCCTCAGCGTGGTCCGTCTGGGTGAACCGCGTCCCGAGCACCGCATTCCGGATACCGTCATCCCGCTCCCCGAGCAAGGCAAGGTGCTGACGGACGTCGAAAGCCGCGACGGTGGACAGACCGGCCGCACCTGGCTGCTCGACGTGCCCGGCAGCGCCCGCTGGAATGCGCGGCGCTATCGCGACCTGCTCATGCTGCGCGGCTGGATGGACGTGGGCCATCAACCGGACTACGCGTCCGTCGGCGCGCACGGCACTGCGTTCGCGATGCAACGCGAGGGAGATAGCCTGGACGTCAGTTTCTCGGATCGCGACGGCCGTTGCGTCGCGGTCGTCAATGCAACAAGGAACCGTTGAGATGCAGACACCGAAACGTTCTCCGTTTATTGCAGCACGGCGGCTGCGTCAACGCGGCCAGGCGTGCACCGAATATCTCGTTGTCACCACCGCGCTGGTCGCCGTTCTGCTGATCGCGAAAGAAGACACCCTCTCGCCCTTTGCCGCACTGCTGCTCGGCCTCAAATCGTTCTTCGGCGCTTACAGCTTCGCCCTATCGCTCCCCTGACCGGCAACGGTCGATTGGTCATGTTCAAAAAAATCAAACTCCGCTCGCTGCTCGCGAATTCATGGGTCTTGCTGTTCCTCGCCGTGCTGGTCGCGGGTGGACTGACCTACCTGCTGTACAAGTATCTGAACGATCGCGAGAACAAACTCAAGGCCGACATCGCCGCGCACGGCGCACGCGCCGGCATTGAAGTCGTTGTACCGGCGCGTGACGTGCCGGTCGGCACGCCGTTGACGAGCGACGACTTCGTCGCGCGCGAAATTGCCAGCGACCTCGTCTACGACGACATGATTCGCGCGGACAATTTCCGGCAGTACCGTAGCGCGCATCTCGTCAGAGCGGTGCGCCGCGGTTTGCCGCTGCGTGCTGGCGATATCGACGCGTTGCGCGGCCGCGACTTCTCGGACGTGTTGCCCGCCGGCCAGCGCGCGGTGACGATCGAAATCGACACGGTCAACTCGACCGCGCTGCTGGTCCGTCCGGGCAATCGCGTGGACCTGTACTGGCTCGGCAAGGTCTTCCACGAGAACGACTCCAGCGACGACAAGAAAATGGCGCAACTGCTGATGTCGAATCTGCTCGTGCTCGCGACCGGCCAGGACATGCGTGCGCGCGACGCGGGCGAGGCGGCCGCGCCGGAACAGGCGAACGCCAACAGCAGCGCGATGAGCCGGCAGGAAGGCATGGGCTACACCACGATCACGCTGCAGGTGCCGGTGGACGACGTCGCGCGTGTCGCGCTTGCGCAGAAGATCGGCGGCTTGCGTCTGATCCTGCGTAACGCCGACGATAAAGGTGCGGCGGGCCCACAACTGGTTCAGGAGAGCGAGGTCTTCACGGACCCGGCGCAAGGCAATCGCGGCACTGGCCGCCCGATGCAGATGATCGAAATGATCGCGGGCGGCGGTTCGAACAATGCGGCGGTGTTGGTGCCGCAAGGGGGCGCTGCGGATAGCGTTCGTTCGGCGACCAGTGCGCCCCCGCCCGCGACGATAAACACGCCCGAAGCAGCGCAATCCTCCTCCGCCTCGCCGCAGCGTCAGCCGAGCCTCTACGAGCAGGCCAACGCCATCGCCCAACAACTGCAGAAGGCTGTCGCGCCAGGCGCGTCGTCCAGCGCGCCGAAGCAGAACTAAAGTACCGAGTCCAGGTTTCACACCATGAACGTCAAACACAACGCGGCGCATTGGCGCCGCCGGGTCATGCCGGCTGTTCTCGCCGGCACGCTGTTCTGCGAGGCCGCACCGCTCGCGCTCGCTCAAACCGTCACTATGCGCGGCACGGAAGACACGTCGGCCAACACGCGCGTGCTTGAAATGTTTCGCGGCGAAGTGCGCATTCTGCACATCCCCGGCACCATCAAACGCATCGCGATCGGCAACGGCAAACTGCTCACCGCGAACGTGGTGGACGGCAGCCTGATGCTGCTCGGCGAACAGGACGGCATCACGTCGCTGGTGGTGTGGAACGAGCGCGGCATCGCGCTGCAAACCACCGTGCGCGTCGCCAAGGCGGAGGTGAATGCGTCGCTGGAACAATTGCGTGCGGTGCTGAAGTCGGTGCCGGGGCTGCATATCGACGCGATCGGTTCGAACATCGTGCTGTCCGGCACCGTGCATCGCGACATGGTCGCGATCGTCAAGTCCGCGACCCAGGACATGAAGAACGTCATCGATACGACCAAGGTCGACGAGGGCGACGCGCTCAGAAAAACCGTGCACTTCAAGGTGCAGATCATGGAAGTGACACGCAATGCGCAGAGAAACCTGGGCATTGCGTGGGACAGTGCTTTTCGCGGACCGCAGATTGGCGGTAGTGCGGCTATTGGGACCGGCGCGGCGAAGGCAGTCGTCTCCGGCACCAACTATTTTCTCGCCGGCATTGCGTCGAACATCACATCGCAGATCAACTTTGCCGTCGAAAACGGCGACGCATTCGTGCTGGCCGCGCCCGAGTTGAATACGAAAAGCGGCGGCACCGCGAGTTTCCTGGCGGGCGGCGAAGTGCCGATTCCGCAATCGGGCGCGCTCGGCACGACCAACGTCGAATACAAGCAGTACGGGATCAAGCTGAGCATCGTGCCGGTGGTCGATGCGAATAACGTGATTTCCGCGCATCTGACCACCGAAATCAGCCAGATCGATCCGACGGTCACTTACGCGGGCATGCCGGGCTTCCTGACCCGCAACACCAGTTCCGACATTTCGATGCGCGGCGGCGAAACGCTGGCTATTTCCGGGCTCGTCAGCGCGGACGCGGCGAACAGTTCGAACGGCATGCCGTTCCTGAGTCAGGTGCCGGTGATCGGCCAGTTGTTCCGTTCGGACAGTTTCCGCGCGAAGAAGAGCGATCTGGTGATCTTCGTGACGCCGGTCATTTCCGATCCGGATCTCGACCCGAACGCGGATCTGCTCGCGCGCGCGGATAAGGTGGATCGGCGCTTCCGTGACGAGTACGGCAATCCCGATCCGCTCGTCGCCGCCGACGACAAGGCCACTCGCACCACGGCGCCACGCCGCACGATCGCGCCGACGCCGGCGCTGCTGCCAGAGGTCATTCGAAGTACACCGCCTCAGCCGTCCTTGCATGCTCCGCGGTCTCAGATGACCTTGCCCCCGCAAGATCCGGCGGGTGTGACAGCAGCGCCTACCGCTACGGGCAGCGATGTCGCGCGTGCATCGGTGGTGGCACCGCCCACGTCCGCCAGCACGCCGCCCGCGGGCGTGGCAGACGCTTTGCGCATGCTGAATGCGGCCCCACCGCCTCAGGCGGCGTCGAACGATGCAGCCCGCCCGCTCGCCGCAAGACCGGTGGCTGCGACTGCGACTACGAACGCATCGAACGCTGCGAACGGCAAGGTGCCGTCGCAACAGATCGACGTGCTCGGCCGACCGGCTAACTGATACGCCTCCGTGGAGAAGCCCCATGCTTAATCTTCAGATACACGCACGCAATGCGCCCGTGCACGCGTTGCATGTCGAACATGGCTGCACGATCGGCAAGGATGCGAGCTGCAACATCGTCGTGAAGGGACTGCTCGTCGGCAAGTTGCAGGCGCGCGTCGTCAGGGAGCACAACGCGTATTACATCGAGGATCAGGGTGGCATCGCGGCGACGCTGGTCAACGGTTCGGCGGTCACGCGCTATGGACCCTTGACCGAGGCCGACCAGATCGAAATCGGCACGACGACGATCAGAATCGTTCGCGGCGCGGCGGCCGCGGCGCTGGCCTCGATTCCCGTCGCGGACGCTACGCAGGCGGCGGACGCCTCGTCTTCGCAGCCGTCAAGCTGGAAGGCGGGTTCGCTTCCGCAAGAGGTCGCGCCGATGGCACACCTCGCGGCCCGGACCCAAACCGACCTGTACCCGGCAAGCGCCGCCCACTTCGAGCCGACGCTCGCGGCAACGGCCTCGTCCGGCGTAACACGGCACGCGACCACCGTTGCGTCACCAGGGACGCACCCGTACACCAGTGGCGCAGCGACAACCCATACCGGCGCGGCCGAAGCCCCCCTGCGCCTGCCAGCCACGCATCCACGCAAGACAGCAGCCGGCGTGCTGCCCATCGCGCCGATCAATAGCCCTCTCGGCATCGAGTTGCGCAAGCAGGCCCACATGAAGGTGATCTCCGCGCTCGATCTGCGACGTCTGAACGTGGCGCGCATGGAAGACGACGAACTGCGCAAGACCGTCGGCGCCGCGCTCGACGACATCCTCAATCACGACCCGAGCTTCCGCACACCGGACATTGCGCTCGATACGCTGAAGAAAAGCGTGTTCGATGAAATCATCGGCCTCGGTCCGCTCGAGGAACTGATCGCGGACCCGACCGTGTCGGAAATCATGGTCAATTGCCACAATGAAATCTTCATCGAACAGGCGGGCCAACTGACCCGCTCTCCGGTGATCTTCACCGACGACCGTGCGGTGATCGGTGCGATCGAACGCATCGTCGCGCCGATCGGCCGACGCATCGACGAAAGCTCGCCGATGGTCGACGCCCGCCTCGCCGACGGTTCGCGCGTGAACGCCGTGATCCCGCCGCTTGCCTTGAAAGGCCCGAGCATCACGATCCGCAAATTCTCACGGCGCAAGCTGGTTGGTGAAGATCTGATCGAGTTCGGCTCGATGTCGCCGCACATGCTGGAGTTTCTGCGCACGGCCGTCGAGCAAGGCGCGAACATCATCATTTCCGGCGGCACAGGCTCAGGTAAGACGACCCTGCTCAACGTGCTGTCGAGCTACATTCCCGACGACGAACGCATCGTCACCGTGGAAGACGCGGCGGAACTGCAACTGTCGCAGCCGAACCTCGTGTCGCTCGAAGCACGACCCGCGAACATGGAAGGCAAAGGCGCGATTCCGATCCGCGATCTCGTGAAAAACTGTCTGCGGATGCGACCGGACCGCATCGTGATCGGCGAGTGCCGCGGCGGCGAGGCGCTCGACATGCTGCAAGCGATGAACACCGGTCACGACGGCTCGCTCACCACCGCGCACGCCAACACACCGCGCGACTGCATCGCGCGTCTCGAAGTGATGACGCTGATGGCCGGGCTCGATCTGCCGGTGCAGGCGATCCGCGAGCAGATCTGTTCGGCGGTCGACATCATCGTGCAGCAATCGCGCTTCTCATGCGGTTCGCGCCGCGTGACGCACATCAGCGAAGTCAGCGGCATGGAATCCGGCGTCATCACGCTACAGGATGTGTTCGTTTTCAAGGAAGAAGGCTTCGGCGAAAACGGCAAGATTCGCGGCGACTTCGTGCCTACGGCCTATATCCCAGACTTCTATCAGCAACTGATCCGAAGACGCATTCCGGTCAATACCGATATCTTCACGCGTCCCGAATGAGCGTTCCGTCATGAGTCTTCCCATCATTCTCGCGTTCGCATTCTTCGGCAGTCTGTTTCTGATCTTCCTGATTTCCCGCATGGGCACGGCGACGCTCAAAGCCGGCTCCCGGCAAATGGCGGGCGAAATCGAGTCGTCGCTCGCCGACGCGTTCGTGTTCGTGAATCGCCAGAAAGCGGCCGCGTGGAGCATGGTCGTGATGATCGCGCTGCCGCTTGTCGCGTTTCTGCTGAGCCGCAGCATCCTGATCGCGCTGGCGTGCGTGCCGGTCGCGATGTTACTGCCCAAAAAGTATCTCGCGAGAATGCGCAGGAAGCGCATTGAAGCGCTCGAAAGGCAATTGCCCGACGCGTTATTGATGATGTCCGGCGCGCTGCGCGCAGGCGCGAGTTTTCCCAGCGCACTGGAGGCGGTGGTCCACGAATCGTCCGCGCCGATTTCTCAAGAGTTCGATCTGCTGATGCGGGAGATTCGCCTCGGCATCGATATGGACATTGCGATGCGCAACGTCGAGAAACGTATTCCAATCCCCGACTTTCTGATGATGACCGCCGCCGTGTCGATTGCGCGCGAGGTGGGCGGCAATCTCGCCGAAGCGCTCGAATCCGTCGCGCGCACCTTGCGCGAAAAAATCCAGATGGACGGCAAGATCAAGGCGCTGACCTCGCAGGGCCGCATGCAGGGCATCGTGATGACTTGCCTGCCGCTGTTTCTGATGCTGGTTCTGCGTTTCATGGAACCCAAGGCGATGGCGCCGCTCTTCAATGAGCCCGTCGGCTGGGCGACGCTGACCGTCATCGGCGTCATGGAATTGCTCGGCTATGTGTCGATCTCCAAGATCACTAATATCGACGTGTAAATCATGCTGCTATTCATTGCCTTCGCCGTCAGTTTCGGCGTGATCGCGATCTTCGCGATCGGCTACAAGTCGATCAACAGTCTCGCCGGCGCGGTGCCGCAGGAAGATCGCGCGTTTCTCGATCCGCTGCCGAAGTCGCTGCGGCCTTTGTGGCCGCTGGTCAACTTCGTCGTGCATCATTTCGGGCGGCGTTTCAGTCCGAAGCTGGTCGAGAAAACAGACTTGCAGTTACGCCTGACGTCGCTCACGTTTCTGATGAACGCACACCAGTTCATCGCGCTGTCGATGATCTCGTCGGCGTTGGCCATGCTGGTCGCGCTTGCGTTGATGGCGGTGCTTGGGATGTTTTCCGTTCTGGCCGCCCTGGGTATTGCCTTGCTCGGCTATTACTATCCGCGTATCTGGACTCGCGACGTCAGGCGCCGCCGCATCGCGCAAATCCTCAAGCAGTTGCCGGTCTACCTCGACTTCCTGACGCTCGCCGTCGAGGCCGGCTTGAACATCAACGGCGCGCTGCAAAAGGCCGTTGAAAAGGGACCGGCCGGGCCGTTGCGTTGGGAGCTGGAACACGTGCTTCGCGATCTGAAATCCGGTCTGAATCGCACGGAGGCTTTGCGCCGGCTCGACGATCGTCTGCGTATCAAGGAGATTACCAATCTCGTCGGCACGGTGGTTCAGGCTGAACGCATGGGATCGGGTCTCGCGAAATCACTGCGTTTCCAGTCCGAGCAACGCCGTTCCGAACGTTTTCAGCGCGCGGAAAAACAGGCGATGGAAGCGCCCGTCAAACTCGTGTTCCCGCTACTCATGTTCATTTTTCCGATCACATTTATCGTGCTCGGCTTCCCGATTGCGATGAAGTTCGTTCAGGAGGGGTTGCTGTGACGACAGCACATCTCTATCTGCGCGGACGCGATTGCGGCGTCGCGGTGACGGTGGCAGACACCTCTCGTACGCGCATGCGGGGTCTACTCGGCCGTGACCATTTGCCTTCCGGCGAAGCGTTGCTGATCAAGCGTTGCGGCGCCGTGCACACGTTTGGCATGCGCTTCGCTATCGATATCGTGTTTCTCGACCGGCATCAGCGCGTTGTCGCGATTCATCATGACGTGCCGAAGCGACGCGTGCTGTTCAACCTTCGCGCGAGACAGACGTTGGAGATGACGGCGGGTGGTGCGCGTCGACAGTCCTTGTCGGTCGGCGACTCGTTAGTTTTTGGGGCGGCCCAGTGATTTCTTCGTTTTTCAGGCAGCGCCACGCGCATCTACGTTGCACGGCGGCATACGAATATGATGTCAGACCTCAACGGCGTGTATTCCGTGCGCGCAAATGCCGGCAAGCGGGTCAGTCCATGGCGGAGTTCATCATCGTCGCGCCGGCGTTGTTGTTCGTCTGCTTCGGCATCTTGCAGTTCGTGCTGCTCTATCAGGCGAAGTCGACGCTGGACGTGGCAGTTCTTGAAGCGGCGCGCGAAGGCGCGGTCAACAACGGCTCGATGCAGGCGATGCGCAATGGTCTCGCTCGCGGGCTCGCACCAGTCTACGCGCGCCAGGCGAGTGCCGATGGCGTCAACAGCGCACTCGCCAAGGCCCAGACCGATGCCGCGAACTACAGTGTCATCACCGTGCTCAATCCCACCGCCGCTGCGATACGCGACTATGCACGCCCTCGCTATTACCCCGACACCGGCGCCAATTACACCGAGATCCCCAACGATTCGCTGATGTATCGCGATGCCACGGTCGCATCCGGCGCGACATCGGGCGTGAACATACAAGATGCCAATCTTCTGAAAATCCACGTGCACTATTGCTACAACATGTATGTGCCGCTGGTGAACAAGGTCATCTACTACGCAACGAATGTGATTGGCAGTATCGGCACCATGGGCATTCTGACCCGCGAGCCCGCGAATCAGGACCCGTACGGCAAACCGCAGAACGGCGACGCGCTGTGTAAAACGCAACTGAAGGACGGTGTGGCGACGGGTCGCTGGCCCATCTCGCTCGATTCGGAGGCCATGGTGCGCATGCAGTCGCCGCTGCGGGTGTCCGCGTTGAACGATTCGCCGAATCCGACAGGCGAGCGATGAACCGCCGCTGCATGATGCACGCGTTGCGGTTCGCGGGACTGCTTGCCGGAAGCATCGTGGCATACCCGTCTCTCGCCGAAGCTGCTGATGCACAGCATTCGCACGCTCCCCGAACGGATGGCGTAGTGATGTTGATTGGCGGGATGCGTGCCAACACCGACGTGGTAGAGGCGCACGGACTTGAATCCGCATCAGCATCGGCATCGGCCGCGCTCGACGCGCCACCATCCATCTCAGTCGTCATTCAGCGCGACGGCACGCTCCCTACCGATTCAACACGTCGATCGTCAAACGCCATTGCCGCACGAATCCTGGCGTTCGCACCCGCAATCGACGAAGCCGCCGCGCTCGCCGACGTGGACCGCGCACTGCTCATGGCGGTGATCGACGTAGAGTCCGCCGGCAATCCGCAAGCGGTGTCGCCTAAAGGCGCGACGGGATTGATGCAGTTGATGCCCGGCACGGGCGCGCGACACGGCGCGAACGATCTGTTCAACCCACGTCAGAACATTGCCGCGGGCGCACGTTATCTGAAAGCGCTGATTGGCCAGTTCGGCGACCTGGAGTTGGCGCTGGCCGCGTATAACGCCGGGGAAGGCGCAGTGCAGAAGTATGGCGGCCAGATACCGCCGTATGCCGAGACGATGAGCTATGTGCCCAAGGTCATGGCGCGTTACCGGTGGTATCGGAACGCCACGGCCTCGCCGAGCGCGGCGTCGATCGACGCGTCGAGCGACGCCAATGCATCGGCCACGCTGCGCATCAGCGCCGTGACCGTGCCGATCTCGCGACCGCGCGCAGCGGCTTCCAATTGAGTCAGCAACGCAATCAGTCCGTCGCATTCGAGCATGCGCGCCGAACCGGCGATGCGATGCGCGGCGCTGCTCACGCTATCCCATGTCGCCGCCGCGAACCCAGCGTGTAATTGAGCGAGCGCGGCCCGATTGGTTTCCACGATCAGCGCAAGAAGACGTCTCGCGCTGCAAGCGTCACCGCCGGTGAGCGCCAGCGCTTTCGCTTCGAGTCCGTACGCCATGCCGGAGGACATTGCAGAAGTCGTCATGTCGATGGCCCGGCGTCAGTTCGTGGAAGCGATCCGGCAGCGACGCGCGAGATCGATCAACTCGACCAACGATTTCACACCGAGCTTGTGCATGACACGCGTCTTGTGACTACTCACGGTTTTATTGCTGATGAACAGCGCGTCACCAATGGCTTTATTCGACATGCCCTTCGCGAGCATCTGGAGAATCACCAGTTCCTTATCCGACAGCAACCCGATTCTGCCTTGCTCGCCACCCGCATCGGCGGGAACCGCGATGCCCGCGCCGCTCGACGTGACCGGAAAAACCGTATAGCCGGCCAGCACCGCCTCGACGCCCCGCATGATTTCCCGCATGTCCTGCGATTTGCCGACGAAGCCGTGCACGCCCGAACGCATCGCGCGCGGTGCGAAGGTAGCAGGATCGTGGCCGGACAGCACCAGCAAACGGATCGGCGGATGCGCAAGCTTGAGGCGCGGAATCACGTCCAATCCGCTGATTCGCGGAATATCGAGGTCGAGAATCGCCAGTTCCGGCGTATGCTGCCGGGCTAGTTCGACAGCGGTTTGTCCATTGTCGGCTTCGACAATTTCCTCAATACCCAGTAGCTGCGTGAGTTGCATTTTGATGATCATCCGGAACGCCGGATGATCGTCGATCACCAGAATAGTCGACATGATTTCTCTTCCTTTAAAGAACTTCCCCGACACCGCTTAACGGCTATGACCGCGCGACACCACGTTCTATTTCGACGCGGCGGTTCGGCGCGAGGCAACGCACCAAGGCATCGCGTTGGGTTTGCGCGCACGCCACCAGCGGACTGGCGCTGCCACGGCCTTCGGCATCGATCGGCCATGTCACGCCGCGCGTGCGCAGGTATCGCGCGACGGCTTGCGCGCGCGACAAGGACAATCGCTGGTTGTAGGCAGGCGTACCGATGCGGTCGGCGTAGCCGACGATCTTGAGTGTCGGGACGGTTGATGTACGCTTGACGCTTATCGCCAAAGCATCGAGTTGGCGCTTTCCAGCCGATGAAATAGCGGCGCTGTTGAAACGGAACAACGAGTCGGCGCGCAGCGTGAGGGTCTGCGGCGACTCGCGTGAAGAGGTGATCGCCGGCGCCGCCGTAGCACTCGCCGCGGCCTGCTGGCATTGCAACGTTATTTGCGCCGACCGGATCAGCTTTGCCTTGATCTCAGGTAAGCGCTGCTCTGCTTTGGAGAAGCTACGGAGCCATGCATCGTGTCCGGTCTGCATGAGTTCGACTTCGGCGCAAGCAAGCGGCGCCTGCGCTTCCTGACATTGCGCGAGCAACGGATCCGCCTTGATGGTGCCGACAATCTTCCACAAATCAGGGCGCACCGTCGACACCGTGCGCAATGCCGGATTCGCGGCCGACATCGCCACGCCACGTTCCAGCCCGATCGTCAGGCTCGCTGCCTGGCCGATCGCTTCCTCGACGAAACCCCAGCCATCATGTGCGTGTTGCGCCTGTTGCGCGGCGCTCAGCCAGCATTGCGCTTTCGCGCGAAAGTACTCGTTTTTGTCGACAGGAATCCGGTCGAGTCGCGCCTGAAGCGACGTGACCGCCGCCCGACTATCGGCGATCGTTGCGTAGGCATCGACCCATGCAGCGTTCGCCGCGCCCGCTGCTTCGTCCTGCGTGGCGCCGACACCGGTCTGCAACACCGAGGCGTCTTCGATACCCAGCCGCTCGTGGGCGGCACGGTCCGCGCAACCCGTCAAGGTCAGCGCGAACGCAAGCATCGTTAGCTGGAATTTCATTGACTGTCTGCGTCGAGCGCATCTGGCTAAAGAGGGCTCAGAGTATGACCAGCCACAGACACCCGGGGAATGGGAACAATCTTAGAAACGGATTGGAACTTTGCAGAATGTAAGGAACCTTAAGTATCTGATCCTACAGCTAAGGTAATCAATCTCACGCCTTCACGGCGCGCGCCGCATTGCGGCCTCTCAGCCATTCAAGCGACAGCAGCAGTCCCGTCGAAAAGATAATCAGGATCGTCGCCAGCGCGGCGATGGTCGGGCTGATGTTCTCGCGGATGCCGGTGAACATCTGGCGTGGCAGCGTGGTTTGATCCGCGCCGGCGAGGAACAGCGTGACGACGACTTCGTCGAACGAAGTCGCGAAGGCGAACAGCGCACCCGAGATAACCCCAGGCGCGATCACCGGCAGCGTAATGCGGAAGAAGGTCTTCACCGGATTCGCGCCGAGCGAGAGACTCGCGCGCACGAGGTTGTAGTTGAATCCCTGCAACGTCGCCGCAACCGTGGTCACGACGAACGGTACGCCGAGGGACGCGTGCGCGAGAATCAGCCCGATATACGTATTGGCCAGACCGAGCGGCGCAAAGAACAGGTACATGCCGACGCCGACCACCACCACGGGCACGATCATCGGCGAGATCAGGATGGCCATCAGCAGGCCCTTGCCGCGGAAATTCGCCTTGGTGAGGCCGATCGCCGCGAGCGTGCCGAGCACAGTTGCCACGATGGTCGCCGACGGCGCGACGATGAAGCTGTTCTTCGCGGCCATGCGCCATTCGTCCGAGGCGATCAGGTTCTGATACCAGCGCAGCGACCAGCCGGGAATCGGATACACCAGAAACGTACTCGACGAAAACGACAGCGGCACGATCGCGAGCACCGGCAGAATCAGATACAGCAGGGTCAGCACGGCCAGCGCGCGCAGAGCGAAATACCATACACGCTCGACCATCGACGTATGCGGCGCGAACATGGGCTTGGCAAGTTTCATCGCAATGGTCTCCGGTCAGCCGAGGCTCAACGACGAACGCGTGAAGCGTCCGTAGATCACGTACAGCACGAGCGTCGCGGCGAGCAGCAGTCCACCGAGCGCGCACGCCATGCCCCAATTGATCGTCACGTTGGTGAAATACGCGACGTAGTAGCTGACCATCTGATCGCCGGGACCACCGAGCAGGGCTGGCGTGATGTAGTAGCCGATCGCGAGAATGAACACGAGCAATGCGCCCGCGCCGATGCCGGGATAGGTTTGCGGCACATACACGCGCCAGAACGCGGCGAACGGATGGCTACCAAGCGACACCGCCGCACGCTGATAGGTCGGCGGAATCGACTTCATCACGCTGTAGAGCGGCAGGATCATGAACGGCAGCAGGATGTGCGTCATCGAAATGTAGACGCCGGTGCGATTGAACAGCAGCGCGAGCGGGTCGTGAATCAGGCCGCTCGCCATCAGCGCCTTATTGACGAGCCCTTCGCTTTGCAGGATCACGATCCACGCCGCCACGCGCACGAGGATCGACGTCCAGAACGGGATCAGCACGAGAATCATCACGAGATTCGCGCGGCGTTCGGGCAGCGTCGAAATCCAGTAGGCGAGCGGATAGCCGAGCAGTAGCGCGAAGAAGGTGACGGCCGCGCCGATCACGAAGGTGCGGCTGAACACGGCGAGATAGATCTGCTGATCGGGATCGGTCGGGACGATGTGGCCGAACGCATCCTGTTTGTGATCGAGCGAGGCGAGCAGATAGAACGGCGAGTAGACGCCGGCATTCTTCGCGATGGCTTGCCAGTAGGTGATGTCGTTCCAGCGCTCGTCGAGTTCGACGAATTTCGCGTGAACCTGGGCGGGCGTGAGTTGCAGCGGCTTGTTGTTGTCGTCGACGAACGGCATGGCGCGCGCGGACTTCGCAACGAGCGAGCGATAGCCGGGAATTTCCACGTTGAGGCGACGCGCGAGTGCGCCCATGCCGTCGCCGTCGGCGACGGCCGTTAAGTCAGTGGCGAGCGCGGCGAAGGCGGCGTCGGGCGGTGGCGTTTTGCGGTCCCAGCCGTTGAGTGCGCCGAGCGTATGCGGCAGTGCGCCGACCACTTCGGGATTTTGCGCGGCGCGGGTCAGGAGCGCGCCGATCGGCACGACGAAGATGAGTAGCAGAAAAATCGCGAGCGGGGCGATCAATAGCAGGGCCATGGCCCGCTTTTTCGATTCCGCGGCTTTCAGTTCACGCTTGAGCCGGCCGCTTGCGTCGGGCTTCGAATCGGCGGCGATCATCATCGTAGTCACACGTGTCTCCTGTGTCGATGAGAGTTAGCGCTTTAGCGCTTACTCTCATCCCATGCCACACCGTGGCGTCGATGAGAGTTAGCGCTTTAGCGCTTACTCTCATCCCATGCCACATCGTGGCGTCGACCAGTTAGCGCTTTAGCGCTTACTCTGGTCCCATGCCACACCGTGGCGTCGACCAGAGTTAGCGCTTCAGCGCTACTCTCATCCCATGCCACAAAGCAGCATTGCATACACCCATACAACGCGGCCCCTTCATCACCAAGGCCGCGCCCTCACCCCTTTACTTCGAAGCCCACGACGAGAACCGCTGCTCCAGTTCATCCCCGTGATCGGTCCAGAACGCCAGGTTCTGCAGCACCGCATTCTTTCCATTCGCCGGCGAGTTCGGCAAATTAGCCAGCGTCTTCGGATCGAGCGCCTTGATCGCCGCCGTGTTCACCGGCCCATAAGCGATGTTGTGCGCGTAATCCTGCTGCGGCTTCGACGAAATCGAATAGGCAATGTACTTCTCGGCCAGCGCCTTGTTCGGCGTGCCCTTCGGAATCGCCCAATAATCAAGGTCGTAAATGCTGCCGTTCCACACCACCTTCAGGTTCTTGCCTTCACGCTGCGCGGCATCGATCCGTCCGTTGTACGCGGTGGACATCACCACGTCGCCCGCCACCAGGAATTGCGGCGGCTGCGCGCCCGCTTCCCACCACTGGATATTCGGCTTCAACTCGTCGAGCTTCCTGAACGCGCGATCCTGACCTTCCTTGGTCGCCAGTACTTTGTAGACGTCCTTCGGCGGCACGCCATCGGCCATCAACGCGAATTCGAGGTTGTAGCGCGCGCCCTTGCGCATTGCGCGCTTGCCCGGGAATTTCTTCACGTCCCAGAAGTCGGCCCAGCCGGTCGGCGCGGTCTTTAGCTTGTCGGCGTTGTAGGCGAGTGCCGTCGACCACACGAAGAAACCGACACCGCACGTTTGCGGCGCTTCGGGAATCAGATCGGACTTCTTGCCGAGCTTCGACCAGTCGAGCTTCTCGTACAGACCTTCATCGCAACCACGGCCAATGTCGCCCGACTCGACTTCCACCACATCCCAGTTCACATGTTTGGCTTCGACCATGGCCTTCACCTTGGCCTGCTCGCCGTTGTATTCGACGGCGGTCACTTTATTGCTCGTCTGCGATTCGAACGGTTGATTGAAGGCAAGCTTTTGCGCGTCGCCATTCGCACCGCCGAAATTCACGACGGTCAGTTCGGCGGCATTGACTTGCGCGGCGCCCAGCGCGAGCGCGACAGCACCGACAGCGACGGCGCAGCGCGATTTCACGATCTTGCTCATGGTGTGATGCTCTCCTTGGTGGTGTACTTCAAGCTAAGTACGATGCGGCTTTGTTATGTGCTGCTGGAAAACCTGCGTGAAGCCAAACGCGTTGCACGTTCGGCGTACTGGCTTAACTGAATGCGGTGTCTGTTTAAATAAATGGAATGCGCCGCTTGCCTGACTGGATCACGCGCCCGCGAAAACCCGCAGATGTTCAGGCGCGAACTCCAGCGCAACCGGCGCGCCAGGCGCAAACGTATCGAGCGCTTCGGTGCCGAGCGGCACTTTCACGAAACACTCGTCCTGTTGCGGCAAACCGCAGCGCATCCGCACATGGTCGCCAAAGTAGATCAGCCCGCGCGCTTCACCGCTGAGGGCATTGGCGCCGACACGCACCGATCCATTCACCGTGCGCTCGGCGAGCTTCATCCGTTCGGGCCGAATGCACGCGACTGCCGGCGTACCCGCTCGCGCGCCGCCGATATTGCGGCCGGTGAGACGTGTGCCGTCGCTCAACTGAAACTCGCAGTACTCGCCGTCGACATTCGCGATCGTGCCGCGCAGCTTGTTGCTGTCGCCGATGAAGTTCGCGACGAACTCATTGCACGGCGATTCATAGAGACGGTCCACGGTATCGAGTTGTTGCACGATGCCCTTGTCGAACACGGCGACGCGGTCGGACATGGTCAATGCTTCGCCTTGATCGTGCGTGACGTAGACAAAAGTCACGCCAAGCTTCTCGTGCAGCGATTTAAGTTCGTACTGCATGTGCTCGCGCAACTGTTTATCCAATGCGCCAAGCGGCTCGTCCATCAAGACGAGTTTCGGTTCGAAGACCAGCGCGCGGGCGAGCGCAATGCGCTGTTGCTGGCCGCCGGACAATTGCGCCGGATAACGCTTCGCGAAGCTCTCCATGCGCACCATCTTCAACGCATTGTGCGTACGCTCCGCACGTTCCTGCGCCGATACCTTGCGCACGGTCAATGGATATGCAACGTTCTGTTCGACGGTGAGATGCGGAAACAGCGCGTAGTTCTGAAACACCATGCCGATGTTCCGCTTATGCGGCGGCACGGTATTGAGCAGCATGCCGTCGAGCCAGATCTCGCCGCCAGTGGGAAATTCGAAACCCGCGAGCATCATCAGACAGGTGGTTTTGCCTGATCCCGACGGTCCGAGCAGGGTCAGGAATTCGCCCTGATAGATGTCCAGATCGAGTTGTTTGACGACCAGCGTTTCGCCGTCATATGTCTTGCGCACACCTCGAAAGCTGACGATCACGTCATCGGTTTTCATCGTTCCAGTCTCCTCTGCGATCCGGCAGGCTCCCCCTGAAAACAGCGGGGTTTGTGTCAATTGCGAGGCTCACTATAGACCGTTACGGTTCTACAATATGGAACCATTTCATTATTCCGGATAGAACCACTTGGACACCGTGATCTTGTCGGACTGGCTCGCCGCGAGGCTCGATCGCGCGGCCGCCGAACCGGTCTACCGGCAGACGTTGCGGCTGATGCAGCAGGCCATTCTGACCGGCCAGTTACCGCCCGGCACCAAGCTGCCGAGTTCGCGCACGCTCGCCGAAGATCTCGGCATCGCGCGCAACACGGTGCTGCACGTCTACGATCAATTGACCGCCGAAGGCTATGTGATCTCGACGACCGGCAGTGGCACCTACGTCGCCGATACACGGCCCGACACGGCCGCGATGAACACGCGCAAGCAGCCGGCGCTGACGAAGCCGGACACGCAACGCGCGCCCACCGACGTTGCGCCCACACCGCAAGCACCGAAACGCGATCTCAACGACCTCTCCACGCGCGGCCGGCGTCTGATCGACAAAGCCGGCGTCTCCGCCAAACAGTGGGGTGCATTCATGCCGGGCGTGCCCGACGTCGCCGAGTTTCCGGCGCGCACGTGGAGCCGCCTGCAGGCGCGTTTGTGGAAGGAAGCGAATCCCGACTTGCTGACCTATGCACCCGGCGGCGGTTATCGTCCGTTACGGCGCGCGTTGTCGGACTATCTGCGCGTGGCGCGCTCGGTGAACTGCACACCCGATCAGATCATCATCACCACGGGTATTCACCAATCGATCGATCTGGCCGTGCGTCTGCTGACCGACGTCGGCGATCGCGCGTGGGTCGAGGAACCGTGTTATTGGGGGGCGCGCAGCGTGCTGCAATCGTCGGGGATCACCCTGGTGCCGGTGCCCGTCGATGCCGAAGGTTTGAATCCACGCGAGCAGGACATGCAACAGCCGCCGCGTCTCGCGCTGGTGACGCCGTCGCATCAATATCCGCTCGGGATGGTGATGAGCCTCGCGCGTCGCCGCACGCTGCTCGAATACGCGCGCCAGCATAACGTGTGGATCATCGAGGACGACTACGACAGCGAGTTCCGTTACGGCAGCCGGCCACTGGCATCGTTACAGGGACTCGACGAAGCCGGTCAGGTGATCTACGTAGGCAGCCTCGGCAAGATGCTGTTTCCCGGCCTGCGGATCGGCTACATGATCGCGCCCGAGCATCTGGTGGAGACGTTCCGCACCGGCGTCGCGGAGTTGTATCGCGAAGGCCAGTTGATGCAGCAGGCGGTGATGACCGACTTCATCATGGACGGCCATCTGACCTCGCACGTCCGGCGCATGCGCGCGTTGTACGGCGAGCGGCGACAGATGCTGATCGACGCGATTACCGCGCGCTTCGGCAGCGAACTGCCGGTGATGGGCGACGAGGCCGGCCTGCATCTCGTGCTCGGCTTGCCGGACCACGCGAACGATCGCGCGGTGACCGCCGCCGCGTTCGAGGCCGGCGTGATCGTGCGACCGCTCGCGAGCTATTACAGCAGCGACACGCCTGCGCGGCGCGGTTTATTGCTGGGTTACGCGTGCGTGCCGAACGACAAGATCGGCCCCGCGTTCGACACGCTCGCTCGCGTGATCGAGCAAACCGCGCTGAAGAAAAAAACGCGCGCGGCCTGATCGTTCGCCGGCTTCACTTCAAACCGAAATCGACCCGCGTGGTCGCACCTTTGTCCTTGATGCCGTCGGCGTTCAGCTTCGGCGCGACGATGAACACACGGCTGCTGTCGATCTTGCCTTCCAGATACTGCTGCACGCTCTGCGCGCGCTGCTGCGCGAGTTGCCGCAAGCTCGCTTCGTCGATCGGCGCGTTGGCGGCGAGCGCGGTCTTCATCTCGTCGTCCGGCACACTCTTCGTCAGACCGACGAAGTTGCGCGGCTTCTTGAAGTCGGCAGCTTTATAGGCCTTGGTCAGGTATTTGTCGTAATCCTTCGGATCGACCGTTACCGTCGACAGATCGACGCTCTCGCCATTGCCAACCACGTCCTTGATCTTCTGCTGCTTGACGAGGCGCTCGACATACTGCGTGCGCAATGCGGGCTCGTCGACCGCTGGATCGACGCGGCCGATCAGATCCATCTTCACCGACGATTTGTCCGACAGCGCCTTCACGATCGTGTCGAGCTTCTTGTTGTCGGCGTCCGTGAGCTGCGCGGAGCCGGGTTCGAATTCGACGTAGCCCAACTCTTCGCCGCTGCCGCCGAACGCGTTGGCGATCAGCGAGAACGGTGCGGTCACCGCCTTTTCCAGCAGATTCAGCACCGCATGCCAGATCAGGCCGCCGATACTGAACTCCGGATTCGACAGCGAGCCCGACACCGGCAGATTCACATCGATCTCGCCGCGCGAATTCTTCAGCAGCGAAATCGCGAGACGTACCGGCAGTTTCGTTGCGGTGTTGTTCTCGACGTGATCGCCGAACGTGAGCTGATCGATGAACAGGTGATTGTTCGCGTTCAACTGATCGTTATCGAGCTTGTAGTGCAGATCGACGTTCAGCTTGCCTTTGGTGATCGGATAGCCGGCGTATTTCGCCGAATACGGCGTGAGATTGGTCAGTTCGATGTCATGCGCGCTCGCCGTCAGATCGAGCGCCGGCTTCGCGATCAGCGGATTGACGGTGCCGCGAATGGAGATCGGACCGTTGGCCGCCAGTTTCGCGGCGACATCCACCGGCGCGGCCGTGGTGGATTGCGTGCCGAACGCGCCGATCGTGCCTTGAATGCCGACCAGATTCGCCGTGAAGTTCGGCTTGATGAAGTTGTCCGTGTAGGTCACGCGGCCTTGTTGCAGCACGAGCTGGCCGAAGTGCAGCTTGACCGGACTTTGCGGCGGCGTCGCGGCCGTCACGGTGGCGGGCGCGGCCGGCGTGACAGCCGAGGCGGCCACTGGCGCGGAGGCGGCCGGCGTCGCCGACGGCGTCAGTTGCACGGGGTCCGCACCGCTCTTGTCGCGGGTCAGCGATTGCGCGGCGCCGCTTTCATGCGCGACCACGTCCTTGAGGTTGAGCTTGCCTTGCGCGTCGAGCAGCACGCGTCCGTAGAACTTCGAGAACGTCACGCGGCCCGCGTCGACCTCGGTGCCGCGCTCGTCGTAGTCGGCCTTCAGGTTGGTCAGCGCGAGCGAACCCCAACCCGCGAACGGGTCCGAGGTGGCTTTGTCGAGCATCCGCACGTCGACCACCGCGAGGTCGCCGCGATAGTTCGCCTTCAACGACTTCGCCTGACTCAGCGCGAGATCGCCGTTCGCGTTCAGCAGCGCGCTCGCGATCACCGCGTTCAGCTTGCTGCCGAAATACGGTTCGAACGCCGCCGCATCCAGACGATTGGCGTTCACCTTCACCGCGACCTTCAACGGTGTCGCGGTGACGTCGCCCTTGATGCCGAGCGTGCCCTTCCGGTTCAACGTGGCTTGCAGATCGACCGGCAGCGGGCGGCTCAGGTCGTCGCTGATCTGCTGCACCTTCAGTTGCAGCGGCGTGATGCTCAGGCGCACGGGCTGCGGCGTGGTGTTGTCGGTGAACTCGGCGCTCGCGTCCTTGAGGTTGAGTTCGCCGATCTTGTAGTGCCACGCGGGGCCCTGCGTTTCCGCCTTCTTGACCGCATGGATCGCCGTGCGCTGCTGCGCGGCTTCGTGCGGACCGGCGAGCGAGGTCAGGTTGATGCTGCCGTCTTTCTGACGTTGCGCATCGACCGAAAGGCCGGTCACGTCGATGCTGGTGACGTCGGCGGTGCGCGCGGCCACGTCCACCTGCCTGACCGTCACGCGGCCTTGCGTGAGCGCGACCAGCGGCTGTTTGCCGTCGCGCGCCGCAAGCTTCAGCGATTGCAGATCGAGTTGCGAGTCGGCGACCATCACCGCAACCGGCGACTTCGACCAGTTCGCACCGATGTTGGCGGTGGCGCTCAGCGCGCCGTCCGTCACTTGCGCGGCGGTCGCGGTGTCGATATACGGTTGCAGCAGCGGCAGCTTCAGCGATTTCAGGTCGAGCTTCGCGCTCGCGGTCTTCGCGACGAGACCGAACGCACCGGCCGCGCCGAGAGAACCGGCGCCGTCCTTGAAGTCCGTGTTGACGGTGTAGTGCGCGGGCGCGCTGGCCAGCGTCGAGAAATCGGTCAGCGTGACGGCGAGTTTTTGCAGACCGAGATCGACGGGCCGCGAAGCGGCTTCGTCGCGCACGTTCACGGTGCCGTCATTGAGCACGAAGCGCTTGATCGACAGGTCGAGCGGCGGTGCGGCGGTGGTGCCGGTCGCTTTGGCGCCGGATGCGGCGGCCGCCGGTGCGGCGGCGGGTGCGCTGGCGGTTGCCGTTGTGGCCGCGCTGGCGTTGGTGGCGGCAGTTGCGGACGATGTCGCCGCAGACGTGGCGGCCGGCGCAGAAGCCGTCTTACCCGCCGACGCTGAAGCCGACGCGCTAGAAGCGTTCGAAGCCGTCGAAACCGCTCCCGCCGGCGCAAACATCCGCTCGACGCTCAATACGCCATTCCTGTCCCGTGCCAGATCGACGCTCGGCGCATCGACGCGAATCTCGTCGAAGCGATACACGCTCTTCAACGGTTCGAGTGTCGCCGCCGCCACGTGCACCGCACGGGCCGCGAAAAACGGCGCCTTGCCCTGGTCGCGCACGTCCACGTCGTTCATATCGACGGTGCCGGCCACGCGCAGCGAAGGTGCGTCATTCGAGATGACGAAGTTCAGCTTGATGTCGGTGGACAACTTGCCCGACTGCACGATCACCGGCAATCGGGTCGGCACGTAGGAGACGAGCTTCGGCACGTCGAGTCCGTCGAAGCGCAGCGACACTTCCGATTCGCGCGAGCTGGCGAACGGTTTGGTCTTGCCGTCGATCGCGAGCGGGCTGCCGTCGATCCGCGCGCGCAGCAACGGCTCCACGAAGATGTCCGTTTTCGACGGCAACGTGGCGATGAACGGAATGCCGAGCTTCCATTGATCGATTACGTGCGTGGCGCCGAGCAGTTTGTCGTCGAACGTGATCTGGCCGTTTTCGACGCGAATATTCGACACGGAAAACTGCGCGGGCTTGCTGTCCGGTTTGGACGGCTGCTTCGAGAACTTGTCGATCAGGTCGGTGAAATTGAAGCGCTGCGCGTCATAGCGAACGATATGAAAGCGCGGCGAATCGACCTGCACTTCATCGACGATCGGCGCCGCGCGAAACAGCGAACTCCACGACGCCTGCACGATAAGCCGTGAAATATCGATGAAATCGCCCGCGTTGTCGCGATCGCCGATATGCACGCGATCCGCTTCGAGCCGCAGCGTGTACGGATTGAGCGCAATACGGCCGATGCTGGCCGGCCGGTCGAGTTGCTTGCTGAGTTGTTGCTCGGCGATATGACGAATCAGCGGCGGCGCCGCGAAAAAGCCGAGCAGACCGAACACTACGATGAAGATCAGCAGACCGGTCATGACGCGCCGGGTACGGCGCGACTGCGCGACGTCGCGCACGGTCTGCATGGAAGAAGCTAATGAGGCTTTGTTGAGGCTTGCCATGCTCGGTCTTGGGTAGTGCGGCGGCAAGCCCGCCGCGAAAACGAAAATCCCGCAAGCGGCAGTATAAGTCGTGAATCCCGCCTCCGATAGAAATGTAAGCCGCGGCTTACACAATCATCGTCGACATAAAAAATCCGCCGCTGAAAGGCGGCGGATTTCGTTCGTTCGGTCGTTCATTCGTTCGTTCAATCAACCGGCGCGACCGTCACGCAGCTTGCGCATGACTGTCACGCCGGCGACGCATTTCACTGACGCACGACCGCCGGCGGCTGCCAGCTCCCGTCCGTGGCCTGCGGCTTCGGCGCATACATGCGGAGCACGAGTTGCACGTCGGCGCGCGGCGCCGGCAACCAGTTGGCGCTCTTGCTGCGCACCGACGACACGGTGACGTCGAGCGAACCGTCGCGATTGCGGCGCACGCCGCTGCGATCGCCGACCGACTGACGCGCGGGCGCGCTTTCACCGAGCGCGCCGTCCTTCGTGTACGCGGTGATCGACCAGAAGCCGCGCACCGGCGGCACCTGATTCGGCGCGAAATGAATCACGTAGCGGTTGGCGCCGTTCAGCGCGTGACCGTCGCTGTCCTGCGTGACGACCGCGCGCACTTCATCGTCCTTCGTGCCGATGCCCGCCTGGGTGGCCGCGGCATACGCACGCAGCGCATAGTCGGGACCATAGTTGCCGACGCCGTCGCCGAACCAGCTCCAGCCGTTGGCGCTCAGCAGATTGGACGGCGGCGTGACGACGCGGTCGTGACCTTCCGCGAGACCAGCCGAAATCGCGTCCGGTGCGGACGGCAGCTTGACCGGTTCGCCCGGCGTCACGCCGAGGTCGGAGAGGAATTTCAGCGCGTGCGGATCGGCGGGCGTAGGCGGATTGTCGGGCAAGGCCTGCGCGAGACGCGTGAAGAAGCCGTTCGCGTCCAGCGCGGCGACCTGCGCGGCCGGCGTGCCGGACGCACTTGCGGCCGCGTCGGCAGCATTGCTGCGCGGCGGCGCAATCGAGGCCGAACGCGTGTCGCCGTTATAGACGCTGAGCGGCGCCACGCGAATGGCGCGCTGCAACTTGCGCACCGCCGTCAGATCGCGCGTGCCGTTCGACTGGATGCGAATGCTGACCCATGCGTTACGGGTCGGCAGATCGATGCGCTTCGCGTTCTTCGGCAAATCGCCCTGCCAGCCGGGACCGACGAAGGCAATCGTTTGCGATTTGATGCCTGCCGCGCGTGTCGCGAATTGCGAGCTGGTCGACCAGACGACGTTGGTCCACATGTCCAGCACCCGCGCATCCACGTAACGGCCGTGCGAATCGGGCAGCGACACGATCACCGGCTCGCTGCCGACGTCGAGCCAGCCGGTCGAATCGAGCGTATCGAGGCTCGGTTGCTGCGGATTGGCCGCGCCGATCGGCGGCAACGCCTGCGCGTGACGCAGCGTGTTGAGCGGCGCCTGGCCCGGCTCGGTGCCGACCGCCGCGTCGCGCGCGACGCCCATCAGCACCAGCGGATAGCCGAACACGTACGAATCGGCAACTTCGTCCTTGATCCAGCCGGTGGGTTTCTGGGTCGCGGCAGGAGGCGACGCGCAACCGGCCAGAAATGCGAGGCCTGCGAACGATGCGCAGGTCCAGTGAAGCGAAAACGGTGTTCGGCGATTTTTTATCATTCGTTCAGGTGGCGGAACGTGCGGTCCTATAGGAGACGTCGGTGTGCAGCGAAAGTAGCTGTTGCGTGGTCTCCCCAACCCAGCGCAGCCGCTCCGCCATACGCGATGCCGACAACACCGGGTTGTATCGTATCCTCGCCCACCAGGCAAGCGCAAAGGCGTGAAACGCGCGCTTCAGGCGCTTTTCACGCGGCTTTCGGCCGCACCATGCCGATGTGCGCTTTGCACGCTTGACCTTCCCATGATAGGAAGGTCAAATTTCCAGCCTATGCTTGCCCGTAGGGGAAACATTGTGCTTTTGGCGTAATTTATGCGCAGCTTGTTTGCAACACACCAGCATGTCATCGCCGAACACCGAGCAAAAAAGCTCACACCAACGCCGATGATGCAGCAGTACATGCGCGCGCCCGACAACGCATCTCCCACCGACCTAAGATATAAGCTACGCGAAAAGAATCCCAAGGACCGCAGTCGACCCAACCCCGTCGTTCGGATCGTCTCAGTTCGAAGGCCGCAAATGGAGCAAAACCGGACCTTAACTTTTTGACGGGTTATGCCGACGGAAAGCACGTGCCTTCGCTTCAACCACCGAAGTGACCTATCTTTTTGAGCCCCGTTTCAAACAACACGCGTTCATCACGGCTGGGACTTTCAGCCGGTCATCGGGCGTCTGAACGTGGTCGGAATACCGACATCTGGACTTGGGAAACAGCAAAATCCACGAAAGCGCCATTTATGTACTCCCTCTCCGAACAGGGCAACAACGTTGCATATCAAATGCCAATGTAGACCGGACGACAGCGTATTTTTCTAGATTCGTGCTCCCTACGTCGCCCTGGACGAGGTCGCAGAGCCGCGCCTCATGCCAGAGGGGCGCCCGCCAAACAAGCAGCAATGTTTTGCGACCTTTTCAATGCGCCGTTCGTACGATGCCTGCTGAACAAAAACTTTCCAAAGTACAAAGTGTCACCAGATCATTAAACGCTAAACAATGGCTTGCCAAGCTTGCTTTCATCAACCTCAATGCCAAGTCCGGCTGGAGGCGTGGCACAGGCCGTGATCGGGTTGATGGACATCGGTTCGGGGGCAAACCAGCAGAGCCTCGCGGCCATCGGTCTTCGTCACAGGTTCTGTCGCGCTGCGGGCCGTGCCGCGCGTGCTTCACGCTGGAGGAGCACTTCAACAGTCCGACCCTCAATGCGCCCGGACTGACATTGTCGGTGATCCGTTGGTCTTTCATCGGGCCTGTTGTCGTTTCCACGCAACCTAGTCCGATTCTGAATGGCCACCCTCACGACGACGCGCACGAGCGGTTGATTACCCTGACCTGCGAAGAGCGCATACCGCGGCTTCAGCGATGGTTCGAAAATCACGAAACACACGCCATGCGCGACCGGCTCGCAGACGCTACACGGTGTCCTCCGCCTTGTCGAAAAGCCGTCTGGCATTCTCAACAAGACTGAGGACTTCCCGCGCGTCCCGGACGCAGTTCGAAGGATCGAAGGTGAGGCGCGATGCCAGTTGGTAATCGGCGTCGACCCGCGCCCGACGCAGGCGAGCAAGCTTTCGGGCCGCCCTCTGCGCACTATGACGCCCGTCGCGCGTGCTATTACCCCAGGCCTCCAGCGAGCCGACCAGCGCCTTGTGACTTCCCGCCTCATAGCGCGCTTCCCTAGCCGGCAGCAGATCGACGGGCAAACAGCGCGAGCAGCCATGAAACGCACCGTAATACGCTCGCGATACCGCAGAGCGTCTTCCCGCTTCGCCAAATTCGGCAGAGAGGAATTTTTCAGCAGCATCGATAAATTCACTGGGACTCATACAGCACCTTCGGCTCGATTGTGAAAACGAAGGAGTCAAGCTGCAATTCCCCCACCTGCTGGAAAAGGATCGGCGTCAACTCGTCGTCAACATCGCGCGCCGTTTCCGCGTCGACATCCACGATGAATGCAAAGTAGATGCACTCTTCACCCCGGCCCTTCTCTGCGCTGTTGGAATAGTTAACCACGCGAATCTTTTTCGACTGCAAGAATTCCATCGCGCAGGAAACGGTTCTCTGGACGGTCTCCTCCCGCAACCCAATGCGTTGGGCCATTTCGGCCATGGACACCAGTTCTGCAGACTGTTGCACCTGCTCCTTGGTCCTGGTAAGAAGCACGCGCATCAGTTCCTGTGCGCGTGTCCATCTACCCGCGCAAAACGACCAGTTGATTGCACTGCGCAGGTAAAGCAGGTTTTCTGGTTCCTTGTCGGCCGCGATTCCCACCTGAACGGACGCTTCCTCAAGATCGTTCAGGTCGCACAGGGCGCGACCAAAGTTGGCGTGGATCTCCGCCCGTGGGGCAGAGAGTATCGCTCGCTGGAAGTTCGAATTGACGCCCGCCGCGTCCCACCGACGTGATGCGATCATACCAAGCACCTGGTATGCGTTCGATGCATCAACCTGCAGCGCCTCTTTGGCCATGCGCTCGAGCCGGCTTAGCGTGAATTCATCAATCTCGTCACGCAAGGCGAGCAGATCGGCGAGTCGATTGAACGCTTCCTGAGCCTTCGATAAGGGTTGCGGTGTAGGCGTGACCATGATCTGACCGTTCTGGTCATGACGTAAAGAACGGATATTACGCGATAAGCGGTATCGGGCAGGAACACGACCGCGTTGTCCAGCCGCTTTGCCTTTGGCCAATGGCATGTCGGAGAGCTTCGGCGACGATCCAGCGCTCGCGCCCAGGAAGACCGGTCGGATTTTTATCCGGTAGATCCCCGTGGCAAGCGTCGCGCCTGACGGCCGCATGCCGCGACTCGGGCGGCGGAACCGGTCGGTCACGACGTGACGCTACCACGCAACGCCAAATTTCGATGGGTGATACCCGCAGAGGCCCCAGTGTCCGCAAATAAAGGGGTAGATAGCTGCAATTATGTGGAACTGGACGATTTTGGCGCTGGGAACCAAAACCAGCGGTCCTTCGACCTGCCTGCGGCGATACGTTGAGAGATCGTGATATCGCTCAGAAAGCCGAGTCGGCAGGCAAATTTCGCCCCTGAACGGTCCTTCCATGTCGTGCGCAGCTGCTCACCCAACTCATAACGCTCGTCCTCGATTAGATCCTCGCAAACTAGAATTCGAGATCGCCAAGATCTGATTATGAAATATACGCTTCCCACTCGATAGACTTCGTCACCATTCGTCCGGTTACTTTCGACAGTAACGCAAGAAAGCGTGCAAGGCCTACTGCAGGATCCTCATAGCAAAGATACTGTTCAGAACCGCTCAGTAAGAAGAGAAAGCCTTCATTCTTTACCAGAATTCCCCTCGTCAAATCTAGGTAGACATCTGGCTTGCTCGCCTCGGGAAGAGTGCTGAGCTTCTTGCTGATAGCGTCCAAACCCGATCCCCCGTACGTCAACACGACGTGAAGAATCCTGCTGTATGGCCAGTCAAGATCACCCAGTTGTGCGCCCGCAAGCGTCGTCGGCACCAAACGCTTTACGCTCGCAATATTGTCAGCGATGTCATCTAGTACAGATGATGTGATTTGGGTCTTAATCTCGAAAGTCGCGACCGTCCCTTCGCGAAAGATTAAGTCGTGGCCACTTGCGAAAGCCAGCCTCGGCATTGATTTCAACATCAACACAATGTCTTGCTGTTTCGAGCGCTGCCCGGTTGAATCAACGATCACGCCGCTGACCACGCTAGTCATCTCAGGAAGATGACTAGTCAGAAAATCCTGAATCAGGCGCTCCCTCGCTGTGCCAGCGGTTGCCGCGTGACCCAAGACCTCGGTCATCTTGTATTGGGCATTGAGTGCATCGACTGCTCCCCGACAATATTTAACTAATGGTTTCATTGTTTGTTTTTGAATCCCATCATTGCATGGTAAGACCGGTCAAGGATGCAGCTTGTTTTTACTGAACCACATCCAAATGGATTGTGGCGGGGGAATGTCAAACTCGCTCTCTCTGAAATCACCTTCACCCGAAAAGTTATAAGCGACGTCTGCCATGATGTACTAACCTGCACGCGTTGAACTGACAAGCAGCATAACGTACAGCTAGTCATGGCTCGTGTATCGCTTACCAACTGCACGGAGTGATAATAGAGAAGCGGTGCACGTCCTGAGAGCCAGCAGCACTGAGTGAAGCGGACATTCGAACGTCTAACTGGATGGCAGGTCGAACGGCCGCAAGTGGCCGCCAAGCGCCGTTCGTATCCGCTTGCGTTTTATGCGCTGAATATTCACCGAATGCCCGAGCGCCGAATCCGCTGTTTTGATGCCAGCAGACTAGTCACACCAAGCTTGAAATCAAGCGACATCCGCAGGTGGCACGATGCCCGTGACGAGCAATCGGAACGCCGTCATCGGTCATCGATGTGTCGCCTTCCTCGATCAGGTTGGGCGAGACGTCGGGGTGCCGCGGGCAGGATATACGGTCGCCCTTGCGAGCGACGAAGCGCCCGTCAAAGCGCATCATCGTAGAGCCCGTTTCAACCTTGCCGTCGTGGTCGGTGTCATCACCGACGCGGATCAGATTCATCATGTCGGCGGCCTATTTCTCGATAAGAGTTTTCAGGTAGTCGACTCGCTGCCGGGTGATCGCGACCAGACAGTCCTTCGTAATTAAGCCGGAACCAGCGCCTTGAGATTGCGAAGCCTCGGCCGCAATATAGCCATTGCACTGTTTCTCCCTGTAATTAAGCCAGGCTTTCTGCGATTGCTCAAACTCATTCTTGTATTGCGTAGCCGAGTATATTTTTTGGTAAATTTCATTGAGCTCTCTTTTTGAATCATTCAGAGTGCGATCAGCGCAAGACAAGTCCCCGTACACATTCCCAGTACTTGCACATTCTTTCGCAAAAGAAGCCAAAGGAAACAACAAGATAATTAAGCAAATTACTCTTTTCATGAAATCCTCAACACACTAGTTGCTATATGAATCGGGAAGTTCGATTGTATAAGGATCGGGCCTGGAAGACATTAGTCCTTGCGTTGTCCCGTGCACGTGAACTGCGTGTCCGCTTCCGTACCTGTATCCAGTTATGCTTGCTTGATGGATGACATCTTCAACCCATGCTCTCGTCGCTTCCGAAGCCTCATCCAAGGCATATGGATTGGCATAACTCAAGTTATTTCCGACAAGCGAAGCCCCTCCGTTAGCGCGGCTTTGCAGGTGAGCGACGACTAACGACCTTACCCTTGGAGAAACTCGGCTCTCAGGTACATTTTGCACGCTTCCGTAAGCGCTTGGCCTTGGCGCATTGATGTCTGAAAATTGCCACCTCTCATTGATTACGCCTCTGATTGTGTTCCATTTTTGAAGCCCAGTCATGCGGCGGTTTAAAATAGTGTCAACAACAGCACCCGCTTGTTTCCCTAAATTGTCGTCATCCAGACTCAACGCAACCTCAGTTGCTGTGACCTTGATCAGATCATCCACATCCTGATCTGACAATCGAAGGATCCTTCCTCTATCTACAGAATTCACAAAATTGCCAATTAGCCCAATCGGATGAAAATGCCAAGGATTCAGCTCATTCGGGAAGCCGCCAACGCCCGCAACTTGTTCCCACCATTGCAGCTTGCCGATGCGCTCAAGCTCGGCTTTCCAGAGCCACAACAGCTTCTTCATCAGTGGCGACAGGTCGTCCCACTTGCCGAGGCCGCCGCCCCATTCGCTTTCACAGCGCACAACCAGATGCGACAGCGCCTCGGCAAGCCACGGCACCTGCTGAGCGACCTTCAATTCCTGCGCCGTTATCTTGCCATCGTGATTCGTATCAATCGCCTTTTCCAGCTTCGTGATGAGTTCCCCGCCGTTCACCAGCGACGCACTCGGTTCGAACTCCGACTTGTCCTCACCGTCGATTAATTGCTGGGTGACGTGCAGGTAACGCTTGAACATGTCGACAGGCTTGATACTGCTGCTGTCAATCAGATCAAAACCTGGCCAATCCCAAGGTCCGCACATACGTGTGAGCGGGTGGTCCTTTTCGCACACCCAGCCCTGACGGGTCGTACCGTCCTTCGTACCAATCGTGACGTTCCACCAATGCACCCGCTTGTCGTCCTTCGCGACATTCTGCGCGCCGAGGTTGTCGAGATCGACGCGACGGAACACGTCGCGAAAATCCGCACCCGGTCCATTCGCGCCAGCGACTGTCAGAGGAAAGTCTTTCCAGCCTTTCACAACGCCAGTCGTCACCTGGTTCGCGAGACTGGCGTCAACCCACAGCGGTGATCCGAAGTTAGTGAGATGCGGTGATTGAGGATGCGGATGCCCAGGATGACTACCCGGATGAGGGTGATTCGAGGTCGCTGGCGATGCGGCGGCCGCAGTCTTCGGCTGCACCTTGATCCAGCACGAGCCTTGAGTATCGCCAAGCGGCACCAGATGCAGACCGGTCTGCGTCAGCGTTTGATCACGTTCGGGCAGGTTAGTTACCAGCCGCGCGCCCGGTGAGATTTCCAGGAACGCTTTCGATTCCGGTAGCTGCTTGACCCGCTCCCGGCTTCTGCTGATGAAGTCCTCCAGATCCGGTCCCGCAAACGTCTCCAGATGCAGCATCGGGTGCGTGCGCCCCGGCGGCAATGAGCTCGAATCGGTGTAATCCTGATACTGGCCGAGATAGCCGATCACGGTTCCAGCCGTCACGGGAAACGGCGTCTTGAGTATTACCACCTGATCGAGGGGTTTTGGATCAACCACGATATCGAGTTCGTTGACATACACCCAGCCATAAGGAGCATGCGGCGACGGTGATTGACCCGCCACGGCTGCAACGGGCGTACCGCTTCGGATCCTCGCGATCTTGGCCCAACCTGGCTTGTCCGATTTCTCCGTGGTAGATACAACCAGTTCCGAGCCCGTCGGCAGCAGTCCGATAATCTTTCCACCGGCCGAATCGCGTACACGGATTCCGGAAACTGGCGTCGGAACGGGCGCTGAGCCCTCGACATTGTTGGCGTTGACCGGGGCTGGCGACGGCACTTTGAAATCATTCTGGATCATGGCGCCGATGGGATCGCTGTCCGCATTGATCCCGCCGCTCGTCTGTTGCGGCAGGGGCGGAAGGGCTTTGGGCTTCGGTACATCTTGTTTATCCTTAGCCTTCGCACCGACGCGATAGTACCGATCACCCTCCCAGAACGGCATCGGCTGGATTTTCGGAGCATTCGGATCAGTTGGCGCTTCCTTTCCGGCTTCGATCGCCAATTCATATCCGACCCAGTCCAGCAGGTGCATGTACAGGCTGAAAAATACCAGCGTGTCGGCGGCGGGAGCCTGCGGCGGTTGCGCAGGCGCGGCCGGCGTGCTCGCGGCAGCCGGCGCGCTCGCTGTACTGGCGGCAGAAGCCGGGGCCGCAGGCGTACTGGACGCAGCACCCGGCGCACTAGCTGCAGTCGATGAGGCCGCATCCTGTTTCGGTTGCGGCGGCGGCATTTGCAGCTTGTGGCGGATCAGCACAAAACCCGTCGAATACAGCGCCGAGCGTTTGTCCTTGTATTCGAGTTCAGGATATTGGTGATCGAGCCGGTACGCGACGACATCGCCGTCCGCAATCGCGCGGACGCCGACATCCTGTTTCAGCGCATTGCCAGTTTTTCCATCGAAATGTATCCCGCCATGCCACAGGCCATTTGCGCCAAGTGGATAGAAGCCGTTCTGTGCATTACCGAGCGCCTTCATGTACGTCATCGGGTCGGCCGGATCGTCCTTGCCAGCGGGTACAAATGGAAAACTGAAAGCCAACGGCTTGTAGGGAGGCGCTGCAGGCGTGGCGGGCGTCGCCGCGGCCTGCTGCGGATGCGCGGGGTGCGAAGGATGTGTGCCGTGGTGTGAATTGCTCATGGGAGGTCATTCCCGTTGTGATTCATGAGAGATGTTCTATGGGCGGATGCGATCAGCCAGAAAAAGACAGGCCGCGCCCACCTTTTGTTGCGACGGGCGTTGCCTGCAACGGATCGCTAATCGCCGCGCTCGCTCCACCCGGCTTGTCCCACGTCGCGCACCGCTCAAGGATGTGCCCGGTCGTGACGTTCTCGATTCCCGCACCCTTGATGCTGATGTATGAGCCGCCCGCACCGAGCCACACTTCCGTTTTGGCCGTCAGGACCAGTCGTCCCGTGGCGCTCTCCACCTTGAGATCGAGTTTCGAGAGCAGATTCATCGCATCGCTCAGCGCCTGGATATCAACCTGCCCTTTTGCGGCGATGAGCTTGATTCCGAGGTTCTGCGCGAACAGGCTGATGCCGTCCACCACGCTGGCGAGGAGCGATTTGCCCGCCGCGAGAATGACGTTCTTGCGCGCGACCGTATTGACATGTTGATCGGCGGTGACATGAACCGACTGCTGCGTGCTGAGTGCAATGCCTTCCGGACTGGACAGCACCATGACGGGCTTCGAAAAACCGTTTGCGTTGCCCGTCCCGCCGCCTGCCGTCCGGCCACCTTTGCCCACCGTTCCTGCCACGCTGTGCTGGGTCGCATCGGTGAAGGTCTTGAGCGCATCGTGCCCATCCTGCAGGCTCTCGCCCCGGTTCGTCTCACTCGCCCTGGAAACCGTCTCGAGGACAGCCTCGGCACCCGCCAGTTGCCCGGTCGCGGTGGACACGTTCATTGGTTGCGTGGCGACCGGTTGCGTCGAAATGACCATGCCCTGTGCGGCGCGCAATGCACCGTGCGCGCCCGAGCGCAGATCGAAGCCCGTGCCGATGAATGCACCGCGCGAGTTATCCGTGTGCTGGATCAGATACCCCATGTGCAGTCCGGTGCTGTAGCTCGTTGAGTACAGGCTCAGCCGATTCTGCCCACTGGCATCGTCCATCAGGAATTCGTTGAAACCATCGCCACCGTACTCTTTCGAGCGATGGCCGGAGAACAGCCCGTGCGAGTGGAAGACCGGTTTCGTCGCACCGCCATGCAGCCTCGATATGATCACTGGACGGTCGCAATCACCGTTCACGAAACCGACGAGCACCTCGTCTCCCTTGCGCAGCGCGAAATGGCCGCCGCGCTGGCTGCCGGCGTCAGGCATGGCGGCACGTATCCACGCCGACGCGCGTTCGTTACGGCCCTTGCGGCTCCACGAAAGCCAGACCTTCGAGCGGTTCAGGGAGTCGGTGAAAATCTCTTCGTTGTCCGGCGTCCCGACGATGCCAGTTTGCAGATGCATCTCGGGCTTGTGGTGCCTGAACGGACTGCGGAACGGCACGCGCCGACGCTGCGCTTCGATCTCCACCTGAAAAAACCCCGCACTGCCGTCCGTGTGACGGACTGTCGATCCCGCACCCGCTGCGCGGGCCTGCTCGACTTCGGCACGCAGGCTCTTCGGGAACCGCGCGAGGGCTTCAATACCTGGCACGTTATTCTGGATCTGCCAGTCGACGGCAATGATCGCCATCTCGCGGTCTTTCGCCGCTTCGCTGTCGTGAACGGGATGACCATCGAGCCGGTACCAGTAGCCGGGCAGCGCGCAACGCAAACCGCCGACACCGAAGTAACGCTTCGAGCGGCTCGCCATTTCCTCTGCGCGAACGCGCGCCTGCTGTTCGCCCATGTCTCTGTCCGACCATGAGTACCCGCCGGTGTAAATGTACCGCTCACCTTGCGCCGGCAGTTCGTCCTGACTGAATGCGGGCGAGCTGACCTCCTTCGGCAGGTCGGGGCGCATGTAATCGAACGTATTCGTCGTGATCGATTCGCTTTGCGTATCCTGCTGCTCGCTCCACTGCGTCAGACCGTCGAATTCTTCGTCCATGTCCGAGCGGCTGAATTTCACCACCTGCTCCGGTAACGGCGGAACGAAATACAGGTCATCCATGATGACGATCGTGTGTGACTTGCCGTCCTTCGCGAATTCGAAGCGCGGGAAGACGCCGACCTCTTCCATGCTGCGATAGACAAAGTTCCAGTCGTCTTCCCACTGCACACGTTGCGAGTACGAGCGGATCGGCGTGCGCAACTCGAAGCGGTACTGTCCCTGCGCTTGCGGCGTTCTGGCGAACACATCGGCGAGGATCTGCTGGCCGTTAGCTTCCTGCCAGTCGCGGCAGTCACTGCTGAGTTTGAGCAAGCCAAGCCAGGAAGAAAACCGGATCTGGTAATAGGCCATTGGCCCATCGCTTCCGAGACGACGTGCATGCTGAACGTAGCCGTGGATTGGCATGTCGGTGCCATCGTTCTGCTGGATCCAGAGCGTGACGGGTTTCAGCACAAGCGCGCTGAGCTTGATCTTTTCACCGTGTGCCGATACGGCATCGACTGTGAATTCAACATTGCCGCCGAGGCGGGCTGAACCCTTCACGTACATCGGTACGAGCCAGTCGTCGCCGAGCGGCGTGTCGAGCCTGATAAGGCGCCCCAACTGCGTGTATCCGGCGCGCAGTGCGCCCTGCAGTACTTCGTAAGCCATGCTGAATCCTGTGTGTGGAAAACGCATATAGCCGCCGCTCGAAGCGGGGCGGCCAGTTCACTTTGCTATCGACGGCATCCGGAAGATGAAGCCTTCGGGCATCGGACGTCGTTAAATCCGCTCTGGCGGGAAAATGAACTTGATTCCTATAATCTTTGCAGCCTCAATTATTCATGTCGCATGAAACAGGAATCAGGCGGCGCGCGATTTTACCCGAATCAATGGCCCGTGTTACATCGTCGCCATATCGAATTCCAACAGCCAACAGGCGCGATTCATTTGTGAGAGATGATTAAGTAAAGTCGTCTTTTTTTGATGAAAATGCCATACACCTATTTGCGCATTTTCTTGAAGACTCGGTCATTTTCAGGTGGAACGCAGACTGCTTTTGCACAAGTTGAACGACACCTACAAAAAGCATATGCGACCGATCGTATCGATCGATGCACTGCTTCAAGTCGAGCTTTTCGATATAGGCGTTTGACAGCGCAAATGTGCAGCCGACAGGTTCTCCTGGAGCCGCAGCAGGCGCAGCCCCGGCGGCGCCGTGGCCGCCGTGCCGAATGACTGCCCCTCGACCTTCCGGCCGAACCAGTTCTGCTGCAGATAATAGAAGCGCGCAGCGCGATGGATATCCGTGAGTGTTTCCGTGATCGTGTTCTGCAACCACTTGAACACCTGTCGTATCTAGAACCACAAAACCTCCAGACTCCCACCAGACAAGGCTTTCATAAATCGAGCGCTTTGAAATGTACTGTGAAAACGCTTGACCTTCCCATGATAGGAAGGTCAATACTGATTTCATCCGCGGCACCATGCCGCTTCGAGCCTTGCCTGCCATGACCGAACTTGCCCAGCCGCAGCATTCCGCCGACACCGACGCCGTCGCTTCACCCCACACTGCCGAACTCGAGATCGGCGGGATGACTTGCGCTTCGTGCGCGATGCGGGTCGAGAAAGCGCTGGCGAAGGTGCCAGGCGTCACGCGCGCGTCGGTGAATCTCGCCACCGAAAAGGCGCGCGTGGAAGGCGACGCCGCCATGGATGCCGAAGCGCTCGCGCAAGCGGTGCGGAAAGCGGGTTATGACGCAACGCCGGTGGTTGTAGCGGAGGCGCCGCTTGCGGCGGAAGCGCCCGCGCCGCAAACCACGGAACTCGCGATTGGCGGGATGACTTGCACATCCTGCGCGATGCGGGTCGAAAAGGCGCTGGCGAAAGTACCGGGCGTGACCGGCGCCTCCGTGAATCTGGCGACTGAAACGGCCTCCGTGAGCTTGAGCGGCGCCGGCTTCGACACAGATGCGAGTGCAGACGCTTTGATCGCCGCCGTCAAGAAAGCGGGCTATGAAGCGCAATTGATTGCATCGCCGGACGGCGGGGCGGTCGACGAGCCCGTAACGCTTGCGGATCGTGCAGACCGCCTGGCCGACCACGCCGCGTCCGCCACCCCGTCCGCCTCCCTCGCCGACCGCAAGCGCGACCAAAGCCGCCGCGAACTGGCCGCCGTTCTCGCCTCCGCCGCGCTGACGCTCCCGCTCGTCGTACCGATGGTCGCCGAATGGTTCGGCGCGCACGTCATGCTGGCGCCGTGGCTGCAATTCGCGCTCGCGTCGGTCGTGCAATTCGTGTTCGGCGCGCGCTTCTATCGCGCGGCTTTTCGCGCGGTACGCGCCGGCGCCGGGAACATGGACCTGCTGGTCGCGTTGGGCACGTCGGCGGCGTATGGCATCAGCGTCTACGAACTGGCGACGCATCCGGGCGACATGATGCATCTGTATTTCGAGGCGTCGGCGGTGGTGATTACGCTGGTGCGCTTCGGCAAATGGCTGGAGGCGCGGGCGAAGCGCCAGACCACCGACGCGATCCGCGCGCTGAACGCGCTGCGCCCCGACCGCGCGCGCATCCGCGTGGGCACGGAGGAACGCGAAGTGCCGCTCGCGCAGGTGCGGGTCGGCACGGTGGTCATCGTGCGTCCCGGCGAACGCGTGCCGGTGGATGGCGCGGTGCTCGAAGGCCGCACGCATATCGACGAATCGCTGATCACCGGAGAAAGTCTGCCGGTGCCGAAGCAGCCGGCCGACAAGGTCACCGCCGGCTCGATCAACGGCGAAGGCGCGATTGCGGTGACCACCACCGCGATCGGCGCGGAAACCACGCTCGCACGGATCATCCGTTTGGTGGAAAGCGCGCAGGCCGAAAAAGCGCCGATCCAGCGCCTGGTGGACCGCGTCAGCGAAATCTTCGTGCCGGCGATTCTGGCGCTTGCTGTCCTCACGCTGGTCGGCTGGCTGATTGCCGGGGCAGGCGGCGAGACCGCGATTCTCAACGCGGTGGCGGTATTGGTGATTGCCTGCCCATGCGCGCTCGGGCTCGCCACACCGGCCGCGATCATGGCCGGCACCGGCGTTGCCGCGCGGCATGGCGTGCTGATCAAAGACGCCGAAGCGCTGGAAACCGCGCATCGGGTAACACTGGTCGCGTTCGACAAGACCGGGACGTTGACGCTGGGGCAGCCGTCGGTGACGGCATTCGAAGCGATCGGGCCGATCCGCCGCGATGAAGCGTTGGCGCTGGCGGCGGCGGTGCAGCGGCACAGCGAGCATCCGCTGGCGCGAGCAGTAGTGGCGGCGTACGAGGCAGCAAGTCACCACCGGGCGGATGCCGATGAGAGCGTTCAGGCGAAAGCGCCTCATTCGCCTGGCGCACTCCAAGCAAGCTCCTCGGCGCGCGCGGTGGCGGGCCGTGGCGTCGAGGCCGTGGTCGACGGCCGCACCCTGGCGCTCGGCAGCACGCGCTGGCTCAACGAACTCGGCATCACTTTGCCGCCCGAAGCGAGCGCTCGCGCCGCCGAACTCGAAGCCGCCGGCAACACGGTCTCCTGGCTGATGCAGCGCGACGCGCACGCACCCGCCGCCCTCGCGCTGATCGCATTCGGCGACACGGTCAAACCGACCGCTCGCGAGGCGATCCGGCGGCTCGCGCAGATGGGCATCCAGAGCGTGCTGGTGACGGGCGACAACCACGGCAGCGCGGCCAGCGTCGCGCAGGCACTGGGCATCACGGAATTTCACGCCGGGGTCTTGCCGGACGACAAGGCCCGCGTGATTCGCGATCTGAAGATCCGCAGCGCGGGCATCGTCGCGATGGCGGGCGACGGCATCAACGACGCCCCTGCCCTCGCCGCCGCCGACATCGGCATCGCGATGGCGACCGGCACCGACGTCGCGATGCACGCGGCCGGCATCACGCTGATGCGTGGCGATCCGGCGCTGGTGGCCGACGCCATCGACATTTCGCGCAAGACGTGGCGCAAGATCCAGCAGAACCTCTTCTGGGCGTTCTTCTACAACCTGATCGGAATTCCGCTGGCCGCGTTCGGTTTGCTGAATCCGATGCTGGCCGGCGCGGCGATGGCGTTCTCGAGCGTCAGCGTCGTGACGAATGCGTTGCTGCTGCGCACGTGGCGCGGCGCGCCGGAATCCGCGCAGCGCTAAATGCTGAACGCCGATCCGCGCCCTCCGCGAAATATGAACACGTAGAGCCGATTACTAAACGCTTTCAAAAACCCTAAAGAAAGCCACGCCCCCAGCCGTTAACCAGCTATCAATGCGCGGACCCTGCTCATGCAGGGCCCGCGCTTTCGCTTGTCCTCCTCACTTCGTAATCGTCCATGGAATTCCTTTCTTTGCGCCGCGCGAGCGTCGGCGCCCGGCTTGCCATTCTCTCGTGCGTACTGGTGGCGCTGATTTTCGCCGCCTTTACCTGGGCGCTGACCCGCACCGCCGGCAAACAGGTCAGCGACCAGGTGCTCGACCGCATTGCAGACCGGGACCGCTCGATCGCCGCGATGATCACGCTGTTCGACAAGGCACTGTCCGCCGAAGTTGACCGCTCGATGGCGCTGTTCGCGAGCTTCCTACCGACCGGCTACACGCTCGACGACACCCAGAAAATCGACATTGGCGGGGTCGCCACGCCGACCATCAAAGCCGGCGACAAGGTTCTCAATCTCGACTTCACGATTCCCGACCAGTTTCTGGAACGCAGCGGCGCGGTGGCCACCGTGTTCGCGCGCAGCGGCGACGACTTCGTGCGCGTGACCACGTCGCTGAAGAAACAGGACGGCTCGCGCGCGATCGGCACGTTGCTCGATCGCAAGGCGCCCGCGTACGCGCTGATTCTCGCGAACAAGAGCTATACCGGACTCGCCGCGCTTTTCGGCAAACGTTTGATCACGCAATACCGTCCCATCACGGACGCCAGTGGCCGGGTGATCGGCGCGCTGTTCGTCGGCGTGGACGTGGATAAACAGATCCAGTCCGTCGAGGACGACATCCGCAATCTGAAGATCGGCGACAGCGGCTATTACTTCGTGCTCGATGCGTCGAAGGGTGCGAGTCGCGGCAAGCTGATCGTGCATCCCGCTGCAGCCGGCCAGAACGCGGACAACGCGAACGCGCCGTATCAGCAGATGCTCGACATGAAAAAAGGCCAACTCGAATACCGCTCCGCCGATGCCACGCTCAACGAACGCAGCGCAAGCGACAAATTCGTTTCGTTCGTCACGGTGCCGGAATGGCAATGGCTGGTGGGCGGCATTGCGCCGCGCGACGAAGTGATGGCCGACGTCACCACCACGCGCAACGCGTTCCTCGTGCTCGGCTTCGTGCTGGTCGGCGGCTTCGCGGTGGTGTTCCTGATCGCGGTGCGGCGTCTCGTGAGCCGTCCGCTGGCCGAAGCGGCCAAGGCATCCGAGCGTTTTGCCTCGGGCGATCTGAGCGTGCGCGTCGCCCATCACGGCAGCGAGCGCCACGATGAAATCGGCCGCTTGATGCAATCGATCGACGGTATCGGCGAAGGACTCGCGCGCATCGTTTCGCAGGTGCGCAACGCGTCGGCGGGAATGTCGCAAGGCACGGAGAAGATCGCGACCGGCAGCGGCAACATCGCCGCACGGATCGCCACTCAGGCGAGCAGCCTCGAAGAGACGGCGGCCAGCATGGAGCAGATCACGTCGACCGTGCAGCAGAATGCCGACCATGCGGCGCAAGCGAACACGCTCGTCACGCGCGCCGCCGACGCCGCACTCGAAGGCGGCCGCGCCGTCGAACGCGTGGTCTCGACGATGGGAGAAATCAGCCGCTCGTCGCAGAAGATCGCGGAGATCACCACGGTGATCGAGGGCATTGCATTCCAGACCAACATCCTCGCGTTGAACGCCGCCGTGGAAGCCGCGCGGGCCGGCGAGCACGGCAAGGGCTTCGCGGTGGTGGCCTCGGAAGTGCGCGCGCTCGCGCAGCGCAGCGCGGCCTCGGTGAAGGAGATCGAGAGCCTGATCGCAACATCGGCCGCGACCGTGCAAGGCGGTTTCCGCATTGCCGAGGAAGCCAGCTCGACGATGCAGGGCATCGTGCAACAGGTCGGCCAGGTGCGCGCGATCATGGGCGAGATCAGCGTCGCGTCGCGCGAACAGTCGGGCGGTATCGAGCAGGTCAATCTCGCCGTCACGCAGATCGGCGAGGCGACCCAGCAGAACGCGACGATCGTCGGCGAGGCGGAACTCGCGGCGGCCGAGTTGCGCGATCAGGCTGCGCGTCTTGCGCAGGTGGTCAGCGTGTTCAAGCTCGAAGGCGGAAGAGAATAAGCTCGCATTGATGGATGCGGGCGTTAAAACTCGACGTCCAGTTCGTCGATCTCTTCCACTTCCTGCTGCGCGCCGGCAATCCACTCCCGCATGTCGGGCAGCGCCATGATGCGCTGCCCGTAGTCGACGATCTCCGGATCGAGCTTCACGTCGTAAGTCACGAAACGCGTGACGACCGGCGCGTACATCGCATCCGCCGCGCTGCGCTCGCCGAACAGAAACGGGCCACCGTACTGTTTCAGACAGTCGCCCCAGATCGTTACGATGCGGTCGATGTCCGATTGCGCGCGCGCCCAGACCTTGAAACCCGGAAAGTGCGCTTTCAGGTTCATCGGCAAGGCCGAGCGCAGCGACGCGAAACCCGAATGCATCTCGCCGCAGATCGAGCGGCAATGCGCTCGCGCGCGCAGGTCCTTCGGCAGGAGCGCGGCATCCGGCTTCAGTTCGTTCAGGTATTCCGCAATGGCCAGCGTGTCCCAGATCTTGATGCTGTCGTGGACGAGACAGGGCACCAGAATCGATGGCGAGAGCAGCAACAATTCGGCGCGCGCGGCGGGGTCGTCGATCGGCATCACGATCTCGTCGAACGGCAAGCCGCTGAAGCGCGTCAGCAGCCAGCCGCGCAATGACCACGACGAATAGTTCTTGCTGCTGATGGTGAGCGTGGTATTCGCCATACGAATGTCCTCCTGATGACGCATCTCGACGCAATCGCGATACATCCGCGCGACGCGTGAGGTCGCGCATGCACGCTGCCGTGCGTGCGCGCACCAAAGCGCGGCAATTCCGGCCCGTTGTCGCTACACGCGCAAATGCTATGCCAATGCGTGACAACGGTTGAGCGCGTGTCCCGGTGCGATTGGCACATGACTTGCCTTGCAGTGGGCTCACTCCACTCTCTTCAGGCGCGTGCGAAGGTTATGAACCTGCTCGCCTATCCCGCTTACCAGGCGTTTGCCGACATGATGCTGCCGATGCGTCACGGCGCGGCGTTGATGATGCATTCGCTGGACACGTGGCCTGCAATCGGCGCAACGTCGCAAGGACGATCGCTGCGCGCGGCCTGCGAGTTGATGACGCTCGCCGGGCTCACGCCCGTGCGGCCGCCGTTCGATATCGACAGTGTGGTCAGCGAGGGCAAGCCGGTCAGAATCGTCGAGGAAGTGGCCGCACGTACGCCGTTCTGCTCGCTGCTGCATTTCCGCAAGGACGCTACGCTCTCCACGCGGCAACCGCGCGTGCTGGTGATCGCGCCCATGTCGGGGCACTTCGCCACGCTGTTGCGCGGCACCGTGCGCACGATGCTCGCCGAACACGACGTGTACATCACCGACTGGCACAACCCGCGTGATGTACCGCTTGGCGAAGGCCGCTTCGGCTTCGACGAATTCGTGGGGCACGTGATCGACTTTACGAATGCGATCGGGCCTGGCACGCATATGCTGGCGGTGTGCCAACCGACGGTCGCCGCACTGGCCGCCGTCGCATTGATGGCTGCGGACGATCACCCCGCGCAGCCCGCCAGCATGACACTGATGGCCGGGCCGCTCGATACGCGGATCAACCCGACGCGCGTCAACGAACTCGCCAAAAGCAAACCGCTCGACTGGTTCGAACGCAACCTGATCAGCGCGGTGCCGTTCGGTTTCGCGGGTGCGCAGCGTCGCGTGTATCCGGGCTTCGTGCAGTTGACCGCGTTCATGTCGATGAATCTCGGACGTCATCTCGACTCGTTCGAAACGATGTACTACGAACGCGCGAAAGGCGATCCCGCGAAGGCCGACACGATTCACAGCTTCTACGAAGAGTATTTCGCGACGATGGACCTCACTGCCGAGTTTTATCTGGAGACCGTGGATGCGGTTTTTCAGCGGCACGCGCTGCCGTTGCATGCGCTTGAGGTCGCGGGACGTCTCGTCGAACCGTCGACAATCCGGCGCACGGCGTTGCTGACCGTGGAAGGAGAAAAGGACGATATCTGCGCGGTCGGACAGACGCTTGCCGCGCAGGATATGTGTGACAAGTTGAGACCGTATCTGAAGACGCATCACGTGCAGACGGGTGTCGGACACTACGGCGTCTTCAACGGACGGCGTTGGGAACGGCAGATCTATCCGCGCGTACGCGCCGTGATTTACGACAACGAACCGCGCGCGGTGATGGTCAGTTCGAAGGCACGGACGATCCAGCCGGTGCCCGCGGCGACGGCGGCCGAGATGACAGCGGCCGCGCCGGCCGCGGCAGCGGTGGCGGATGATGTGCCGGTGACCGGTGCTTCGCTCGGCGATGACGCTAGCGCTGGTGGTGGGGATTAATTAAGCCGCCACGCTTTTCCAAGGCGTCACGGCCGGTACATCGCATGGACCGTCGACGTCGATCGATTTGAAGTCGGCCGGCGACACGATCTCGATGTACTCCATGTCCTCCGAGTAATCGAACAGATAGTGGACGATGCCCGGCGCCTGATGCACGCAATCGCCGGCGGCGACGAGCGTCTCCTTGTCGCCGTACATGAAGCGCGCCCAACCCTTCAACATGATCACGATGTGGAAATCGGCCTCATGACGGTGCCAGCCGGTGCCTTGCTCTGGTGCGTGATTCGCCTTCACGAGCTGCGCGAGTACCTTGCCGCCGGTCGCCTGCGCGATGCCCAGGTCGCGGTAGAGAAAGAAGTCGCGCAAGCCCTGATCCTCGTAGGACGTGTCTTGCGGACGGATGTGGCTGAACTGCGTGGCGAATTCGGTGGACATGATCGCGCTCCTGGTGAGTGAGCCGGCTGGTGAAAACGACGCGGTGGAGCGTCGGTTGCAAGCATCAAGCGGGCCAGTTGCGCGGGGTTTGCGAGGGTCGGTGCGGAGGGCTTAGTGCGGCTTAGCGCAGCTTTTGCAGGGTTATGCGCGAGGGCGGATCATCTGGAACATGTCGCCTATTTCCGCGTAGTCGGCACGGTAGCCCGCGCGCATGATCGGCTGCGCGGCGTGCGTGTCGAACAGACCGTCTTTCAGATACGCGTCGTTGATGTGCACGCCGACCACCTGGCCGAGCGCCAGATAGTTGTCCATCGGTGCGCCGTCTATCGTGTGCAGACGTATGACCTGCAACAGTTTGCATTCGAGCGCGGCCGGCGACTCGGCGACGTGCGGCACGTTCACGTTGCGGCCTGGCGCGGGCGTGAGTCCGGCGAGGTCGAATTCGTCGACGTGCGACGGGACCGATGCCGATGAACGGTTCATCTGCTCCGCGAGCGGTTTCGACGCGAGGTTCCAGACGAATTCGCCGGTGGCTTCGATGTTGGCGATGCTGTCCTTGCGGCCCTCGCTGCTGAAACCGATGATGGGCGGCGAGCTCGCGAACGCACCGAAGAAGCTGTAGGGCGCGAGATTGAGCGTGCCTTCGGCGTCGCGTGAGGAAATCCAGCCGATCAGGCGCGGGGCGACGATGGCTTTGAACGGGTCGTGCGGGAGGTTGTGGCCGTTGGCGGGGTTGTAGAAGTGGTGGGGCATGGGCGGGGGCTGTGGGGTGAGGAGGGGTAGTTATACCGCAGAGAGGCGGGGTTTGCTGGGGAGGGATTGGTGGCAAGTTCTACAGGCTTTAGATTGTTGCCGTGATTTACAGGCTATCGCTTGTATTCGTGCGATACAGTCTAGGGACTGTATGAGGCGGGCGATAAGCGCATGGATGACGGGGGTGTCAGAATTTCCGTGTTCAAGGCGCGCCGCTCTTAAAACGCAATGACACCATCAATTCATATGGACAAGAAACAACTCGACGAAACCAGCAAGTTCCTTAGTTACATCCTCCGTCATGAACCGCAGACTATCGGATTACATCTCGATGCAGAAGGGTGGGCCGACATTGATTGTTTGATTGCTGGAGCCGCCGGGCAGCGACGAGTACTCGATCATGCAATCATTCGGGAGGTCGTCGCGACCAATGATAAAAAGCGATTTGCGATTTCCGAGGACGGTCAACGCATCCGCGCAGTACAAGGGCATTCGACTTCAACAGTTCAGCGGCAATACGTCGAGCAAATACCCCCTGAAGTTCTTTACCATGGCACGGCGACGCGTTTTCTCGCGTCTATCTTTGAAGAAGGCCTGAAAGCAGGTGCTCGTCATCATGTGCATCTGTCGCAGGACATGACTACGGCTCTGTCTGTGGGGCAACGGTACGGCAAACCCGTCGTGTTGAAAATTGAAGCTCAGCGAATGCATCAACGTGGCTTCAAGTTTTTTCTAGCTGAGAACGATGTCTGGCTGACCGATGCTGTTGCAGTTGAGTTCATACGCGAAATCTGACGAACTACTCCTGCTATTTCGTAAGTAATGCGGCGACAAAACTGTCCCGAACAGTGCGATCAGACCAACGATACACTTGGTACGTCAGGCTTTCTCGTGCCCAGATGGTCCCGGTAATGCTGTAAACGTAAGTTAGCAATCCACGTCAATCTGTGGCAGTTCACCAAGGTAATAGTTCAATTCAAAATCGACGAACATTCGCTTATCCAATTCTGATGAGTTGGTTCTTGCGGTTGTCCAGATAAACAGCGGCCATTCCACAGAGCGTCCTTTACTTTCCATCAAGTCTTGGCATCCAGGTTCCGCAGAGGTTCTACCTTATCAAAGCCCTGCCGATGAATTCGTTCGAGACGGAAGATATCTCGGTGGAACCGTACGTTATGCGGATACTGTCCTGCGAACATACAACAGTCGCGCCAGCCGGAAGCGCCAAAAAAGGAATAATTTTCTGATGGCTAACTGCGATCTCGAACAATGAGCAATGCCTGCCGTTGGACCCTTGATACGCCTCCTCACGAAACAGCCAACCCGAATCGTTTCCGCTGGACTCATCCCGGGTCATGACAAACTCACCCGATGCGCCGAGAAAATCCGGAGAAATGATGCCTGACTGTCTTAAGGATGGAAAGCTCGGCTCAATGTCGACTTGTGCGCACACTTCTCTCTGCAGGATGAGGTCGCGGACGGTGCTATTCGCCCCTCGAATCCACGTGACAGGCATGACATCGAACCGAGGCTCCCATATTTCCAGATCGCCTTGCGCATCTGTCGTCAGCTTCACGAGCGTCCACCCGATCTGAACCGTCTCGTCTGGACGAAACACAACTCCGCGCTGAATCTCATCCTCAAAGTACGACAGTAACCACTTCGCTTGGGCGTCAAGGCCCAGGTTGAGCGCTAGTACGATATCTGGATGGCCATAGTTTCGCGGGAAATTCGTCCGATAGTTTTTCATAGGTGAGTGTTATTGCATGCCGCTACGCCGCTACCGCGGATCCTTTTCGGGAAGCCAACCATCCTCAATCCGCTTAACGAGCAACGTATCGTTCCATGAACCTCTTATAGGTAGCCGTCGTTGTTCATCGGTGAGAGTACCGATCTTCCATTCCTTCTCTCCGTCCCACAGCCACCATGTCTCAACCTTGCTGGTCGACGGATCCACGACACCCGCTCGAAAGATGGGCGGCTTACGAGCATGTTCTGGTATCGGACGATGCACGATTTTTCGCACAATCCCCTGCTTTAGTGCGACAGTGACCGGAAAGAATATCCAGAAATTTGTTTCGCAATCGATAAGCCCATCCCATTCCAGCGGCTGATCTGGAAATGTACCTGGAAGCACCCGGATCAACGAGCCCATGGGAGCAATCTTCTTCACGAACTGGAAATATGCGTCCCCGTTCGCAGTCTTGATAGCAAATACATCTCCAGCTTTAACCATCACACGAGCTCCAGATTTTTGCGCTCCCGATCCTCACTACTGAAGAATATTCTTCCGGACTCACTGTGCGGTAGACCGTCGTTGTTCCATGGTTTGCGGCATCAGGTTATTTACGACTGCGGTCGAATTCGCATCCCCGTCAAATTACATATTCAATCCAATTACGGCCAATGACGCAATTTGATTATTCTCGACCAATCACCCGTTTCCGGCCTGCCTTAACGCGATTCAGATGCGCATCGTCCCAGTCATAGAATCCGGCACCGGTCCGCACACCAACGCGTCCCGCTTCGACCTGGCGGCGCAGAAGATCCAGCACGTCCTCATCCTTGGCCAGCTCCGGCATCAGATGCGACGCAATGTCGAGAAAGGTATCGAGGCCGCCCATGTCCGCGCCTTCGAACGGCCCGACGATTCCCCAGCGCCGTCCCAGCGACGCCTTCATCACGCGATCGACCACATCCGGCGTCGCCGCACCGGAGCGGACGATATTCAGCGCCTCGCGCAGCACCGCGAACTGCAACCGATTGCCGACGAAACCCGGAATCGCTTTCGCCAGCACGACGGGCTCCATGCCGATCGCGCTCATTAGGTCCGCGGTGCGTTGCGTCGCCTCGGGTGCGGTCGCGGTGCCGGGCACGACCTCGACCAGCGGAATCATGTGCGGCGGATTCCAGAAGTGCGCGATCAGAAAACGCTCTTTCGCTTGCAACGGCGCGGCCAGCGCGTCGGGCGGAAAGCCGCTGGTATTGCTGGCGAGAATCGCATCGGCGGACAACAACGGCGTCAGCGCTTCGTACAGCCGATGCTTCAGTTCGAGTACTTCCGGAATCGCTTCGATCACGAATTGCGCCGAGGCCATCGCATCGAGTTGCGCGTGCGTTTCGATGCGCGCGAGCGCTGCCTGCTTCGCGGCAACGTCGATGCGGCCGGCGTCGATCAGCTCGTCGAGCACCGCTTCCGCTTTCGGCGCGACGCTTGCAAGACGCGCTGGATCGACGTCGTGGACGAGCGTCCGGTGGCCATGCAACGCGCTTTGCGTCGCGATGCCGACGCCCATCAGTCCCGTGCCGACTATGCCTATCGCTGCCTTGTCCACGCCGTTCCCCATTACCGTCGATGAAAGCTAGGCAGCATAGCGCAGCGCGTCGAACCGCGCGTTGACGCGGGCGCGGTCTGCGGCGGATGTTTTTGCGGGGGGGCTCATGGGCTCTTGTCTTGCGGCTTTGTCTCCCGTCCTTGTCTTGCTCATTTGTCTCGCGCATTTGTCTTGCGCACTGGCAAACGGCCGCCCAAACGTGACAAAGCCGGTCTTCCGCGAGGAAGGACCGGCTTTGTGGATTGCACGCCGCACGAAGCGGCGTCGTCATGCGCGCATTAATAGCGCGGCGGCGGACGATGGTCGTCGTGGTGATGCGGATCGTAGTCGTGCGGGTGATGACGCATCCAGTCGTCATGCGCCCAGTAGCGATGACCGTCGTAATAACGATCGCCGTGCCAGCCGATGTTGATCGACACGCCCACCGGGATCATCTGCGGTTCGCCGTACACACGTTCCTGAGCGAAGGCGCTGCCGGCTGCCAGCAGCGCGCCGCCGGCGAGCAGCGTCGCAATGATCGAACGCGATGTCTTGTTAAAGGTTTTCATAGTGACCTCCCATCAAAGTTTGGTATCCAGGCTAGCGTCCAGTGCGGTCGACCGCGACCTGCGGTGGCAGGCTCAACCAGACGCCGTACGCTTGAGACCAACTTTAGCGGCCCAAACCGCGTGAAGACGTGAGCACTTGTAAGCGCTGGTTTCAATGATGGGGACCGATGAATGATGCGTGGAATCGCTTTCAAGACGCACCTGCAAAGCCATGCGCGCGGGATCGGGCAAGGTAAGTGTCAGCACCCTGTCAGCCGCCGTTACATTCATTTCGGCCAGGAAATATTCGGTGACGCGCCAGTCGCGAATCGTCGGCCAAAAAACAAAAGCCACGGTACGCATTTCGCGAACTGTGGCTCAAATAGTGCGCGCCCGAAACGCGCGCCTGTACGCGGTAGTCCGCGCTCAGGCCTCTACGACCTCTTTAGTCGCTCAGCTTGATGCCGAACAACGTGGACTGTGCACGACGCACGCGGTCCGCTTCACGGCTACGCGCTTCATACGAGTAGTCCGAATCCAGCGGCAGATGAGGCGACGCAAAGAGGTCGCTGACCTTTTGGAACAAAGCGAAAATGAAGCTCATGGCGACTCCCGGTTGGTTACTGCATTGACTAGGGTTTTCCCTTAAGAAGAGATTATAGGGTTTTCCCTAGGACAAAGCTAGTGCAATGCAGCAATTTCTGGGGTGTGGTGCGTTGTCACAACGTGTTTTTAGATGGTGCGTCGCACCATGACAACGTCCCCGTTTTTTGAGATTTGGGGCCGGGAGGGAAAGTGGCGCTCTGGGGCTGAGGTTGGCGGCAATCGGCTAGGAAACGCCGGGAAAGCGATCGTGCGAGCGCCGAAGAGCGGGGCGCCCGGCGCGGCTAACCGTGGCATTAAAAGCATGAGGATTTGTGTGTTGATCCCTGAAGTGCCGCGCATTGCACGCGGACGGACCATCAGCGGGTCGACGGCGCGTCGGCCGTCGATTTCAACGAGTTAGTGCGTGCCAGCCGACTTCGGCTTGTGCACGTGCTGCGCGGCATGCGCCGTACGTTTCGCGCGAACCGGTGCGGCAGCGGTCTGCTGAGGCGTAGCGGAAGCGGCCGACGCTGCGGCAGCGTTTGCGGCGACGGCATCAGCCAGTGCCTTATGCGTATCGAGCAGATTCGTCATGGCCGACTGCTGGCTCTGCATCAACTGTTCGATGCGTTGCTGCTGTGCCGTGGTTTCGCGCGTGAGGCGCATCAGCAGCACGGTTTGCGTGATGCCGATCGCGACCGTCCCGAGCAGCGCGCCCACCACCACCGGCAGCAACCACTTCATGCGACGCGAGTGATCGTCCGCCGCGCGACGCTGGTCGGCGATCACGCCGTAAAGCGCGTCGACGGTATCCGCGAAGGCGGTCGCCCGCGCGCGATCCAATTCCGGCGCGGCGCGCAATGCCGCGGCAGCAGCTTCGGCGCGGCGCGCCTCGCGCCAGGACTCGGCGAACGCCGGGTTCGATTGCGCGGACGCGGCGGCGTCGAGCGACGCGCTGACGCCCGGTTGGGCGTCAGCGGATGCCGTGGCGGTCGAGACGGCGGCGGATGACTTCAGCGCGGCCTGTGCGGTTGACGCGCCTGCGCCGATTGTCGCAGCAGCGTTTTGTTGGGCGGACGCGCCGTCGACTGCGCCGACCTTCGGGCCGCCGTTCACCGGACCCGTGTTCACACCACCGGCACGCGCGCCGCCCGTCACACCCGACTTCTCACGTGCGTTTGCACCAGACGTCGTTTCGATGGTCGTATTCGCTTTCACGCCCGGCAACGTGCCGACGTTGTTGCCGGCGACTGCGTCAGAGCCCTTACCCGCAACCACATTCGCGATCGCGTTCGCTTTCACACCGACGACGTCCGCATGGACATTCGCGCTGGCCGCCGTGCTGTCGTTCGGGCTTGGGTTCGGGTTTGAGTTTGCGGTCGCATTTGCAGCCACATTGCCTTCGCGCGCCGCCGTCCCGCTACTCGCGCTACTCGCGCCAATCGCGCCCGCATCCACAGCGCCTTCACGCGCCGCCGCGGCCGCTTTACCGAACGTCGCGTCGAATCGCTGCGTCGGCGTGACGTCGGCCGGCTTTGTGGCATTCGAGGCCGCTGTGGCCGTCGACGGGTCTTTCGCATCCTTGCCCGCAGCCGACTCGGCGGCCTGGCGCAACGCGGTCACGCTACGCGCGACGGTCGCCGCGGCCATGGCGGGCGTGAGCGGCACAGCCGCATCCCGCTTCGCCGACGAAGGCGACGAAGCCGACTGAGCCAAAGCAGCCGACCTCGCTCCAGCCTCAGAAACAGAAGTCGACCCCGCCACACCCGCGACCTTCCCCTCCTTCTCACCCGCGTCCACCTCACCCGCCGGCTTCGCATCCGCCAGCGCCGCTTCCACCGCCGCCTCATGCGCAGCCGTCAGCGGCAACTCCCCGCTGACCCCGAACCCCGGCTCCATCTCCAGCCCGCTCAACAGCCCACTCACCGGCACCGGCGTCGGCTCTTCCGGCTTCGCCACCCGCATCCCACGACGCGCCACGCGCGCGTCCATCAGCGCGCCATCGCCCGCGTCGATCACGCCGACGGCGGCCAGCACCACTTCCGGCAACTCGAAACCGTGCAGCGTGCCCTGCCGGATGTCGATGTTCATCGCTTCCAGCGTCGCGCGGGTGGGATCGTCGGGGAACAGGTCGAGCGTGCTGTCGTCGCGAGCGGCGTCGCTCAGTTGCGCGAGGCGTCGCGCGGAGCGCGCGGCGCGCGCCAGTTTGTTTTCGGTTTCGGTCGAGACGGTGGCCTGGCGTCGCTTCTTCGAAGCGGCGCGCGAAGGCCGGGACTGCGTGGATGCTGCGGAATCTGCCATAGAGAAAAAAGCGGTCGTCGCCGCAAAGCGGGCGCCGAGCACCGCTCGTCAATGCGTTGGAATTTTTCGAGACCGCATTGTCGCATGGCCGCCCATGCCCGCCGAAGCCATTCGCCGACGATTTTCGCCTTTTCAGGACGACACTTCGTCCTGCCGGAACTGCCTGACGCCATGCAATTGCCGCAAGCGCGAGCAGATCGCCTCGTATTCCGTGTTCGACACGCGATGCAGCGTAATCATGACCTCGTCGCACTCGGGCGCGTCGTCGCTCTGCTGCATCACGAATTGCTTGACGCGTGGGCTCGCGGCGCCGAGTTCGTCGTGCAGCGAGTGGAACGTCATGCTGCCGCGCTCGACGATCATCGACACCTGACGCCGTTGCTTGACGGTGATGAAGCGGCGCTCGAGCGGCTTGATGCCGGCGAGGATGATCAGAATGATGATCGTCGCCGCGATCGACGCCGTGTACAGCCCGCCGCCGACCGCCAGCCCAATCGCCGCCACCGACCACAAGCTCGCTGCGGTCGTCAGCCCGCGCACGATCTCGCCGCGCAGCAGAATCGAGCCCGCGCCGAGAAAGCCGATGCCCGACACGACCTGCGCGGCCATCCGCGACGGATCGAGCACCACGTGTTCGCCAGTCAGCACTTCGGCAAAGCCGTAGGCCGACACGATCATGATGAGCGCCGAGCCGACGCAGACCAGCATGTGCGTGCGCAACCCCGCCGCCCACGAGAGCCGCTCCCGCTCGAAGCCGATCACGCTGCCGAGCGCGGCGGCCAGTACCAGCCGGGAGATGAGTTCGAGATTCCCCAACATCGTTTTCCTCCTTGTCTTTCATGATTCGAAGCGATTGCCGCTTCCCGGCCGCAGTGCCAAGCCGACCCGTTTGCTTTATCCTAAGCCGCACTTTGCGGCGCCCGCCGTTGCGGCGCCCGCAGTTGCAGACGCCGGGCCAACGCCCGGCCCGCCGATACAATCCGGCGCCGCTTCGCCATACCGTGTTTGATCCACTGAATGACTATGCACAGCATGAACCCATCCGCCGGCTCGACGGTCGCTCTCGCCGCCGCGCTACGCGATCACTTCGCGAACGTCGTGTTGCCCATGTGGCGCGGCGCGGGTTTCAATACCGCGTTGAAACTGCCGTACGAGGCGGTGAGTGCCGAGAATCGCCAGCCGCTGCCGGCCGAGCGCTATCGGGCGATGGCGTGCGCGCGGCAGTTGTTCGTGTTCTCGCAGGCGGGCGACGCCGGACACGCCCAGGTGCTGTTCGATTCGCTGATGCACACCTTTCAGGACACGCGGAACGGCGGATGGTTCTACAGCGTCGACGCGCAAGGCGCTCCGCTCGACACCACCAAGGACCTCTACACCCACGCTTTCGTCGTCTTCGCCTGCGCCGAATTCGGCCGACGCCACGGCAACCCCGACGCGCTGGAGACGGTGCATCGCACGTCGGCGCTGATCCAGTCCCAATTCGCCGCCGACGACGATCTGTTCAACGCCGCACTCAGCGCGGACTTCGGCCGCGTCACCGGTACGCCGGTCCAGAATCCGCTGATGCATCTGACCGAAGCATGGCTCGCGGCGCGCGAAGCCACCCGCGACAACGCGTTCGACGCCGCCTTGCGGCGCCTCGCGGGCGCCGTCGCGCGGCACTTCGTGCATGCGCCGACGGGTTGCATCGCCGAATTGCCGATCGACGCGGCGGACAACCGTCTCGAACCCGGCCACCAGTTCGAATGGTTCTGGCTGGTCAGGCAGGCAGGCGGTCTGTTCGACGATTCGGGCCTCGTCGAATCGCTGCAGCGCGCTTTTGCATTTGCGCGACAACTCGGCGTGGACGAGACAACCGGCGGCGTGTACGCATCGCTCGACGAAGCGGGCCAGATCAAGGACGCCACCCAGCGGATCTGGGCGCAAACCGAGTATCTGCGCGCGCTCGCCAGTCATGACGACGCGGCCGTACGCGCCGCGCTGCCCCGCCAGATCACGCTTTTCGAGCAGCGCTTCCTGCGTCCGGCGGGTTGGTTCGAGTGCAAAACGCCGGCTGGCGACGTCGCGCGTGCCGACATGCCGTCCACCACGCCGTATCACCTGGCCACCGCTTACGACGCATTGCCGTCCTGAACGCGTGCAAGCGCGCCTGTAGGTCGAAGCGCGCTCGCCTCACGACCCGAAGACGCTCATTGCCGAAAATTAGCTAACGATTCCATCAAAAAGCATAAAGATCGACGCTTTTACGACACACCCGTCGCCAAAAAGCGCTGTCAACGTTTTTCCTGGAAGCGTCATACAAAGCGTTTAACCTCCCGGCCGGAGCCTCTTTCCGCGCACCTTTCGGGTCTTCGAAACGTGCCGGGCCGGGGAATACCCGAATACGGGTTGATTGGCATCGATCTTTAAGACGTGATACAACTCCACCTTCGCGCTCGATCTCGCGTTGAGAAATAGCGGTCGCGAATGCAACACACAACATTTACTGGATTAAAAATGGCAACAGGTACTGTGAAGTGGTTTAACGATGCAAAGGGCTTTGGCTTCATCACGCCGGACGACGGCGGCGAAGACCTGTTCGCGCACTTTTCGGAAGTTCAAGGCAGCGGCTTCAAGTCCCTGCAGGAAAACCAGAAAGTGTCGTTTGAAGTCAAGCAAGGCCCGAAGGGCAAGCAGGCTGCAAACATCACGCCGGCCTAAGTACCTTCCGGTACGTTGAGCCACACTTAGGCGCTCGCGTCTAATGCAAAATGGCCCGCATTCGCGGGCCATTTTCTTTTGTCCGGCACGCTCTTTCGAGCGCTTCCGCGCTTAAATCGCGCGCAGCCCGGACAAGCCTGTTTCACCGCCGTCCATGCGAATCGCATCGAAATGTTGCGTGCGCAACACACTTTCCGAAATTTCAAACACGGACACGGCCTGCTTGAGTTGTTGCGTCTGCTGATGCAGCGAAGCCGCAGCGGCCGCCGCCTGTTCGACGAGCGCCGCGTTCTGCTGCGTCATCTCGTCCATCTGCACCACCGCCTGATTGACCTGCTCGATACCGGTGCTCTGCTCGAGCGACGACGCGCTGATCTCCGCCATCATCTGCGTGACGCGCGAAATCGATGCGGACACGTTGCTCATCGCCTCGCCCGCATGCTCGACCAGCGTGGAGCCGCCCTGAATCTCGGCGACCGACTCGCTGATCAGCGTCTTGATTTCCTTGGCCGACTGCGCGCTACGCTGCGCGAGGCCGCGCACTTCGCCCGCGACCACCGCGAACCCGCGCCCCTGCTCGCCCGCGCGCGCCGCTTCCACGGCCGCGTTCAGCGCGAGGATATTGGTCTGGAACGCAATGCCGTCGATCACCGAAATGATCTCGGCGATCTTGTCCGAGCTTTGCGCGATGCCGCGCATCTTGTCGACCACCTGATTGACCACCTCGCTGCCGCGCGAGGTCGCTTCGAGCGCGGTTTCGGCGAGCGCGTTGGCTTCGCGGGCGTGGTCGGCATTCTGACGCACGGTGGCGGTCAGCTCTTCCATGCTCGACGCGGTTTCTTCGAGCGATGCCGCCTGGTTTTCGGTGCGTGCCGACAGATCCGCATTGCCGGTCGCGATTTCGTCGGCGCCGAGGTGAATCGAGTCGGCGGATTCGCGCACGGTCTGCACGGTGCGCGCCACGCTCGCCTGCATTTTCGCGAGGCCCGAGAACAGGCGGCCGATTTCGTTGGTGCCGCGCGACGCGATCGGCTGGTCGAGGCGGCCTTGCGCGATGCGGTCGAAGTGGCGGCCCGCTTCTTCCAGCGGCGCGACCACGCCACGACGCAGCGCCGCGTAGACAGCGACGGTGCCCGCCACCAGCAACACCAGAATCGCGATGCTCACCGCGCGGAAGGTCGCCATGCGCGCATCGATCGAATCGAGCGACGCACGGCTCGCGGCATTGCCGAATTTCACGAAGTTATGCGACTCGACGAGGTACGCGTCCTGAAACGACTGCGTCGGCTGGTCGAGGAACGCCTGAATGTTGTTGCCGTCGAGGAACTGCGCGAGCTCCGACAGCGCGTCGTGGAGTTTCTTGTAGCGCTCGGCGAGGGCCGTCGCGCGGGCGGTGTTCTCGTCGCTGGTCTTCTGCGCGCTCATGAACGCGGCGAACGACTGGTCGGCGGCCGACAACTGCTCGCGCGCGTGCTGCACGATGTCGGTCGGCTCGCCGCCGCCGCGCACCATGCGCGTTCCGGCGCGCGACAGGTTGATGCGCGCGTCCATCAGGCGCTGGGTCGTTTCGTTGACCGCGTCCACCTGTTTCAGCGCGATATTCGACAGGTCGTCGACGTCGTCGTGCGTACTGGTGAGCGACCAGAAGCCCAGGCCGACCGTAACCAGCTGGAACACGCAGAAGGCGGCCAGAACACACAACAGGCCGGAGGCGACCTTGATCTTGCTGAACATCGTGAATACCTGAAGACAAAGAATGACGGGACCTACGTCAAGGGTTAACGGCAATACCGGACATTGCTTGAGATCAATATTCGACGAAGATCGTCTTACCGCCCCGTTTCATCGCTCAACTTCGCGATTCCTCCATTTTTCGCAACAATGCCCCGCACATTTTTCCGATTCACCTTGACGGGGTGCATCGGCGCTTCCTAGAGTGGGTAGGGATTGCTAAGACGCAACCAGGCGACAAGGCAACCGCGCAGCAGCGCGACTACACATCCACGCGCCGCCGTGCGAATCCCACCGCGGGCTCCGCCCGAAGGAACCACGATGACCGACCTCCTCGACCGGGCGCGCGGCGCGCTGCATGCCCAGCCGTTCAGCATGCTGCTGGGCGCCGAGCTGATGCACACCGGCAGCCAGGAATTGACGCTGTGCCTGCCGATCCGCGACGAGCTGAGGCAACAGCATGGCTTCGTGCATGGCGGCGTCATCAGCTATCTCGCCGACAACGCGTTGACGTTCGCAGGCGCGCTGTCGCTGGGTCCGAAGGTCGTGACCGGCGAATTCAAGATCAACTATCTGCGGCCCGTGATGAACGGCACGCTGATCGCGCGGGCCAAGGTGGTGTATGCCGGCCGCTACCAGGCGACCTGCCAGTGCGAGGTCTATGTGGTGGAAGGGAATCGCGAGAAGCTGGTGGCGGTGGCGCAGGGGACCATCAATCGCATCGGCGAGACGGGCGAGCACGAACCGGCGGGATGAGAAGACGGCTTGCCGGTCACGGTGCCGGCGCCGGTGAACACGCCAAACGACAAACGACAAAGGCCGTTCCTGCTCGGTGCAGGAACGGCCTTCACTTTTTACCAGCGACGCGCGACGAACACCGCCGCTTCGCTCACTCCGCCGCGTAAGTCTTCTGCGTCTGCTCGCCAAGCCCTTCGATACCCAGGCGCATCGTCTGTCCCGGCTTCAGGAACACCGGATTCGGCTTCACACCCATGCCGACGCCCGGCGGCGTGCCCGTCGAGATCACATCGCCCGGTTGCAGGCTCATGCACTGCGATACATACGACACCAGCTTGGCGACGCCGAACACCATCGTCTTCGTGCTGCCGTTCTGGTAGCGATGACCATCCACTTCGAGCCACAGGCTCAGGTTCTGCGGATCGGCGACTTCATCGCGCGTCACGACCCACGGACCGATCGGGCCGAAGGTGTCGAAGCCCTTGCCCTTGTCCCACGTGCCGCCGCGTTCGATCTGCCACTCGCGCTCCGACACGTCGTTGACCACGCAGTAACCGGCGACGTAGTCGAGCGCGTTGGCTTCGTCGACATACTTCGCCGGCTTGCCGATCACCACGCCGAGCTCCACTTCCCAGTCGGTCTTCTTCGAGCCGCGCGGAATTTCCACGTCGTCGTTCGGCCCGCAGATCGCGCTGGTCCACTTGTTGAAGATGACCGGTTCAGCCGGCACCGGCAGATTCGATTCCGCCGCATGGTCCGCGTAATTCAGCCCGATGCAGATGAACTTGCCGATCTTGCCGACGCACGGCCCGATACGCGGATTGCCTTCCACCGCCGGCAACGACGCCGGGTCGAGCGCGCGCAGTTTGGCGAGCCCTTCGTCGGTCAGCGCCGCGCCGTCGATATCGCCGACCACGCCGGACAGATCGCGAAGCTTGCCTTGCGCGTCGAGCAGGCCCGGCTTTTCCTGGCCTTTCGGCCCATAACGAAGCAGTTTCATCGTTGCACTTTCCTATACGGTCAAGGGTGTTCGGTTTTTGCCTGGCAAGATACGCCGGCGCGTGGGGTTGCGTGGGGTGCCGTCAATTCGACCAGCCGCCGTCGATCACGTGCGCGTGGCCCGTGGTGAACGACGATTCGTCGGACGCGAGATACAGCGCCAGCGCGGCGATTTCCTCCGGCTTGCCGATGCGGCCCATCGGCTGACGCGCGACGAATGCGGCCTGCACGGCATCGAGCGTCGCGCCTTGCGCCTGAGCCTGCGCGACGATCCGCTGTTCGAGCGACGGCGAAGCCACCGTGCCCGGGCAGATCGCGTTACAGCGTACACCACGCGTAATGAAATCGGCCGCGACGGCCTTGGTCAGTCCGATCACGGCCGCCTTCGACGCGCTGTACGCCAGCCGGTTCGGCACGCCCTTCACGCTCGACGCCGCCGACGACATGTTGATGATCGACCCGCCGCCGTTTTCCAGCATGGCTGGCAGGAACGCGCGGATCATCCGGTACATCGCCTTCGCATTGAGGTCGAAGGCGAAATCCCAGTCCGCCTCGCTGCATTCGAGGATGTTGCCGGCGTGCACGAAGCCCGCGCAGTTGAACAGCACGTCGATCGCGCCGAGTTCGGCGGCCAGCGCGGCGATCGCGGCACCGTCGAGCACGTCGAGCTTGCGCGCCTCGACCGGCTTGCCGGCGAGCCCGTCGATGCGGATATCCGTGGCGATCACGCGGGCGCCTTCGCTCGCGAACAGCTCGGCGGTGGCGAGGCCGATGCCTTGTCCCGCCGCGGTGATCAGGGCCGTCTTGCCAGCCAGTCTTTGTGTCATCTACGACTCCGGTTGAATGGGCTTGGGTTCGTTTGCTGCGAGTTCGTGTGCTGCGAGTTCGTTTGCTGCGCGCCGGCGTGTCGGCGCACCGACAGCACCGATGGCACCGACAGCACCGACGCGCCGTTCAAAGCCTGTAAAACGTGGCGGCATTGCCGCCGAAAACCGCCTCCTGCTCGCTCTCGCTCAACGATGCGAGCAACGTCGTCGCCACCGAATGCCACAGCAGATAGTCGCCGTTCAGATCGAGCACCGGCCAGTCGCTGCCCCACATCAGGCGCGCGGGACCGAACGTCTTCAGCAGATGCTCGACGTACGGCCGCAACGTGTCTTCGGTCCAGCTCAACGACGCCTCGGTGACGAGCCCCGACAACTTGCAATGCACATTCGGCAACGCCGCCAGCCGCGTGATCGCGTCGGCCCAGCCCGCGAACGAGCCGCGACCGTAGCGGATCGGCGGCTTCGCGCCATGATCGACGACGATGCGCAGCGCCGGAAAGCGCGTCGCGAAGGTCTCGAAATGCTCGGCATGGCGCGCGTAAATCAGCGCGTCGAAGCTCAGGTCGTGCGCGATCAGCATCTCGATCGCGGGCGCGAGATCGGGATTCGCGATCCACGTGTCGTCCGGTAAATCCTGCAACATCGGCCGCACGCCCTTGAACTTGGGTTCGTGCGCGAGCGCTTCGATCAGCGCCGGCGCCGTGGGTAACAGCAGCGGCACCCAGCCGACCACCCCCGCGATCGATGCCTCATGCCGCGCGATGTCCAGCAGGTAACGCGTCTCGTCGAGCGTCGGCGCCGCCTGCACCACCACCGTTCGTTCGATGCCCGCCCGTTCGCGCAGCGGTTTCAGATCCGCCGGGCCGAACGGCCGATAGAGCAATGTCAATTCCGGCGTCAGCCACTCGTAGTCGCCGCGAGCGGGGTCCCAATAGTGCTGGTGGGCATCGATAGGCATCGTCAGGTCAGTCCTCTGGCGCGGGCGCGCGGCGGTCGAGCAAGCCTTGCTCGCGCAACGCGGACCACAGCGCGGCGGGGATCGGCTGCTCGAACGACGCGACGTTCTCGCGCAATTCGTCGACACTGCGCGCGCCGGTCAACACGGTGGCGACCGCCGGGTGCGCATACGGAAACTGCAAGGCAGCGGCAGCAAGCGGCACGCCATGCTCGCGGCACACTGCTTCCAGCCGCGCGACGCGCTCGATCACTTCGCGCGGCGCGGTGCCGTAATTGAATTTCAGATCGCCCTCGACACCGCGCGCCAGAATGCCGGAATTGAACGCGCCGCCTAACAGGATGCTGACGCCGCGTGCTTCGCAGGCGGGCAGCAGGTCGTCGAGCGTGGTCTGTTCGAGGAGCGTATAACGGCCCGCGAGCAACGCGCAATCGATATCGAATTCGGCCATCGCATCGAGAATGACCGCGCCTTCGTTGACGCCGAGTCCCACCGCCTTGATCGCGCCCGACGAGCGCAGCGCATCCAGCGCGCGGAAGCCGCCGCCTTCGGTCAATTGCCGCCAATAGTGCGGATGCTGGTCGCCGTGTGTGACACGGCCGATGTCGTGCACCAGCAGCATGTCGATATCGACGATGCCCAGGCGCTGCTGGCTGTCCTCGAACGAACGCAGAATGCCGTCGTGCGTGTAGTCGTAGATCGCTTCGAACGGCAGCGGGTTCTGCCAGCCTTCCTTGTCGTCGAACGGCGAGGTGCGCGGCACGAAGCGGCGCCCCACCTTGGTGGACAACACGTAATCGCCGCGTGGATAGTGGCGCAGCGCATGACCCAGCCGATGCTCGGCCTTCGTGTTGCCATAGTGCGGTGCGGTATCGAAGTAGCGCACGCCCGCGTCCCACGCGGCGGCGATGGTGGCATGCGCCTCTTCGTCGGAGAGATCGCGGTAGAGGCCGCCGAGCGGCGCCGTGCCGAGTCCCAACCCGCCCACCTGCAGCGCGCCGCGACCGACGCGGCGACGCTGCGCGAGCTTCGAACCGATCGATGTGGTCATGGAACGCGTCTCCTGTTTCTTGACTTTTTAACATGCGCGGACGAGATGTGCCCGCGAGCTGACATTCGCTCGATGACGCAAGCGCTTTTGGCTGAATCGCTGAATCGCTGAATCGCTTCGGCGCTTCGGCGCTTCGGCGCTTCGGTGCTTCGGCGCAATGGCGCGTTGGTGAATTAACGCGCTTCCACCGCGACGACCCGCCGCGCCGGCGCCACGTTCGACGGCAGACAGGCCGGCCCGACCGGTTCGAAGGTCTTGTAGGTCAGGATAAATTCCTGGTGCCCGAGCGTTTCCGACTTAGACGCCGCGCCGTTCGACACCGCCACCGTGTGCTCGAACACTTCGCGGCCCACTTCGTCGAGCGTGCCGCGTCCTTCGAGAATCCGGCCCGCGTCGATGTCCATGTCGCCGGACAGATTGCGATACGTCGCCGGATTCGCGCACACCTTGATGACCGGCGAGATCGCCGAGCCGACCACCGAGCCGCGGCCGGTGGTGAACAGAATCACGTGCGCACCGCACGCGATCAGCTCGCCGATCTCCGCGTTATCGCTGATGTTCGGGAAGCCGAAGCGCGGTTCGCCGTCCGGCACCACGTCGAGCAGATAGAGGCCGCCGGTCGGCGGAATATCGCCGGGTTTGACGATGCCGACGATCGGCGACGCACCGCTTTTCGCGTAAGCCCCAAGCGACTTTTCTTCCTGCGTGGTGAGGCCGCCGTCCGCATTGCCGACCGCGAAGCTGCCGTGGCCGAGAATCGAGTAATAACGCGCGGCCTTCTCGACGCACGCGACGATTTCATCGCCGAGTTCCGGCCGTGCCGCGCGCGTCTTCATATGAAACTCGCAGCCCACCAGTTCGCCGGTTTCCTCGAACAGACAGGTCGCGCCCGCCTCGATCAGATGATCGAACGCGCGGCCCACCGCCGGGTTGGCCGTGATGCCGCTGGTGCCGTCCGAGCCGCCGCAGATCGTACCGACGATCAACTCGCTCAGCGCCATCGGCACCTTGCGTTGCGCGGCCAGCTCACCGCGCACGCCGCGAATCCAGTCGACGCCGTATTGAATCGTGCTGCGCGTGCCGCCTTTCTCCTGGATGGTCAGCACTTCGACGGGACGGCCGCTCGCGCGCACCGCGTCGACGAGATAGTGCTTGTTCATGCTCTCGCAGCCGAGCGACACGAACAGCACCGCGCCCACGTTCGGATGCGTGGCCAGCCGTTCGAGCATGGTCTCCGCGTAGCCGTTCGGATAGCAGCCGGGAAAACCGATCAGATGCACCGGCGGTTCGCGCTCGGCGGACGGATCGTCGAACGCGTCGAGCGGCTCGCGAAACTGCGCGACGATCTCGCGCGCCACGTGATGCGCGCATTCGACCAGATACGCGACCGCGACCACGTTGCGGATGCCCTTGCGGCCGTCGTTGCGCAGATAGCCTTGCAGCATCGGCGGCGCGCCGGCAGTTGCTACGGATGTGTCAGTCATGATCGTTCCAGCGCGGCGCGAGGCCGCGTCGTTGTACGCGTCAATCAAGGGTGCGGGACGAACTCGTGACCCGCGTCGTGCGTGTAGGTCGGCAGGTAATCGCTCGCGAGGTTGTGCGTGTGCAGATGCGCGCCGCGCGCCACGCTCTCCGTCACGTGGCCGATCACCGCGCCGTAGCGCAAGACCTTGTCGTCTTTCGCGAGCGGCTGGCGTGCGACCTTGTGGCCGAGTTCGATGGTTCTGGCGAGCGTCACGCGCTCGCCTTCTATCTCGACCGGGGTACCCGCTTCGAGACGCGCCGCCGCGATCAGACAGTTGTCGGCGGGACTGAGCAGGATCAGGCGGGAATCGGTCGGCAGTGAGCGGCTGGTCAAATGAGTTCTCCGTTGTTCGCGTGCATCAGTTCTGCCCTTCGCCGCTCGCGAGGCGCGCCACCATCAGCGAGCCGAGAATGATCGCGCCGTAGATCGCCTGAATCCAGAACGACGGCACCTGCGCGAGCGTCAGCAGGTTCTGCACGACGCCGAGCAGCAGCACGCCGGTCAGCGCGCCGAACATCGTGCCCTTGCCGCCGTCGAGCGAAATCCCGCCGATCACCGCCGCCGCGAACACCGTGAAGATCATGCCGTTGCCCTGGTTCGCGTTGATCGCGCCGACATAGCCGGTCACGATCAGTCCGCCCACCGAGGCAAGCATGCTGCCGAGCACGAATACGCCCCACGTGATGCGCTCAACGCGAATCCCCGCTGCGCGCGCCGCTTCCGGATTGCCGCCGATCGCGTACAACGCGCGGCCCAGACGGTGATAGCGCAACACGAAGGCGGCGATCGCGAACGCCGCCGCCGCGAGCCACACCGACAGCGGCAGACCAAGCACGATCGTGGTGGCGAGCGAGAAGAACGAAGGCGGCATGTCGAACAGCGTGCCGCCCTTGGTCGCGCCGACCAGCATGCCGCGCAGCACGATCAGCATCGCCAGCGTGACGATGAACGCATTCAGCCGCAAGCGCACGACAAGAAAGCCGTTGATCGCGCCAATCACCGCGCCCACCGCGACGATCGCGAGCAGGCCGACCGCGGCGGGCCATTGCGTGCCGAAGCCCGCCGACGCCGCCGGCATCACCAGCATCGCGCCGACCGCGGGCGCGATACCCACGGTCGATTCGAGCGACAGGTCGAACTTGCCGGTCAGCACGATCAGCGATTCCGCGAGCACCACCAGGGCAAGCGCCGCCGACGCGCCGAGCACGCTGATCAGATTCGCGCGCGTCAGAAAACTGGGGCTGACGAACGCGCCGATCACCAGCAGCAAGGCGAGCGCGGGCAGCAAGGCCAGCTCGCGCAGCCGCGCCAGTTCCGAGCGCGCGCGTTTGCCGCGCGTCGCGGCCACGGCGGGCGCCTGGGTTTGTCCCTGCGCTTGCGCGGCCCCGAAGGCGGGGCTGGGCACACTATTCTTCATGGAGACTGACTCCTTCAACGGATGCGATCAGGTCGTGGTCCTGCCAACCCGCGGGAAATTCGGCCGCGACGCGGCCACGGAACATGACCAGCACACGGTCACAGGTACGCAGATCGTCGAGTTCGCCGGACACGACCAGCACGGCCTTGCCCTCCTCGCGCACGCGATCCACGACGGAGAGCAAGGCTTCCTTCGATTTCACGTCGACGCCCGCGGTCGGATCGATCAGCACGAGCACGTCTGGATCGGTCGCGAGCGCGCGCGCCATCACCACCTTCTGCTGATTGCCGCCCGACAGTCCCGACACGATATGTTCCGGGCCTTGCGCGACGATCCCGAGCGCGTCGATCATCTTCTGGCCGAACGCGTTCTTCTTCGCGGGCGGCGCGATGCCGAATTTGCCGAGCAGGCGCGCGATCGTCATCGACGCGTTTTCCGCGACCGATTGCGTGAGCACCAGCCCTTCGTGATGCCGATCCTTCGGCACGCAACCGACGCCATGCGCGAGCGCGGCCGGCACGTCGCCGGGCGGCAGCGTCTTGCCGTCGACACGGATCGCGCCGCGTTTCGCCGCGCGCAAACCGGCGATCGCCTCGGCCACGCTCGTGCGGCCGCTGCTCGTCGCGCCGGTCAACCCGACCACTTCGCCGCGCTTGACGGCAAACGACACGCCTTCGTAATCGGCGCCCGCGAGCCCGTCGACTTCCAGCGCGACCGGCGTGCCGGCCGGCAACGCGTCGCGCGCGGCCGCGTCGGCGACGGCGAGACCGCCGCGTTCGCCGGTCATCGCCTCGATCAACTGCTCGCGCGGCAACGCGGACACCGGTGCGCTGACGATATGCCGCGCGTCGCGCAGCACCGTCACCGCCTGACAGATCTCGTACACCTCCTGAAGATGGTGCGAGATGAACAGGAACGTCACGCCTTCGCGCTGCAATTCGGCGATGCGTTTAAACAATCGCTTGATCTCGTCGCCGTCGAGTTGCGCGGTCGGTTCGTCGAGAATGATGAAGCGCGCGCCATAGGACAACGCGCGCGCGATCTCCACCAGTTGCCGCGCCTCCACGCTCAGATCGCCGGCGCGGGCATCTTCGCGCACGTCGATCTTCCAGTGATCGAGCAACGCGCGTGCGTCGCGGCGCATGGCCTGCCAATCGATCACGCCGCCACGCGACGGCTGCCGGTTGATGAACAGATTTTCCGCGACGCTCAGATCGCGGATGATCGTCGAATGCTGATACACGCACGCGACGCGCTCGCGCCACGCGTCGCGATCCGCGATCGACGGCGCGGGCGCGCCGCCGAAGCGCACCTCGCCGGCGTCGGGTTTGCGCAGGCCGGTGAGGATCGACACCAGCGTCGATTTGCCGGCGCCGTTGCGTCCGACGAGCGCGTGCGATTCGCCGGGCAGCACGCGCATGCTGACGTCGTTCAGCGCGGCCGTGGAGCCGAAGCGCTTGGTGACGCCCAGCGCTTCGACGACCGCAGAGGAGGACTGGCCGGGCGCAGCGCCCGGCAGGGAGGTCGCACTGAACTCGCTCATCGGTCCTCCCGTCGGTCCGCTCGTTTGCCCGCTCATTTGACGGTATTGCCCCACAAGGCCTTGTCGTCCACATTCGCCTTCGTCACGAGCGGCGCGGGCAACTGATCTTCCAGCACGCCCGGCGACAACTGGATGATGTTGCTGCCGTGATCGGTCGGGCCCGGCTTGAAGGTCTGCCCCGCCAACGCCGCCTTGATATAGAACAGGCCGTATTTCGCGTACGAATCGGCGGGCTGCGAAACGGTTGCGTCGATGTCGCCGCGGCGAATCGCATCGAATTCCTGCGGAATGCCGTCGTTGCTGACGATCACGACGTGTTTCGGATCGCCCGCCGGAAACAGCATCTGCTTGCGGCGCAAGGTCTGCAGCGTCGGCGACAGATACACGCCGCCGGCCTGCATGTAGATGCCCTTCACGTCCGGGTTCGCGGTCAGCAGACTGTCGAGCGCGGTGGCCGCCACGTCGCCCTTCCACGCCGCCGGAATCTCCAGCACGGTAATGCCCGGATAAGCCTTCATGCACGAGCGGAACGCTTCCGAGCGGTCACGTCCGTTCACCGATGCCAGGTCGCCCATGATCTGCACGACCTTGCCCGACTTCACGTGATCGCCGATGTACTTGCACGCCTTCTCGCCGTACGCGCGGTTGTCGGCGCGCACCACCATCGCGACCTTGCCTTGAGTCGGCGCGACGTCCACGGCCACCACCGGCACGTTCTTCGCGGCGGCGGCATCGAGCGCGCGGCTGATCGCCGCCGAATCCAGCGGACCGACCACGATGCCTTTCGCGCCGAGGTTCAGCAGGTTGTTCATATCGGTGATCTGCTGCGCGGGATCGCCGTTCGAATTGACCGGCGCGAGGATGTCGAGACCCGAATCCTTCGCGTATTTGGGCAGGTAGTTGTTGTACGACTGCCAGAACGGCGAGGTCAGCAGCGGCAGATCGAGGCCGATCTTGCCGGCGTCCGCCGCCTGTGCGACGCCGGCTGCGCCGGGACCGGCCATGCACGCGGCGGCGGCCAGGGTGAAGAGCGAACTGCGGAACCAACGGCGAGCCGTGTACGGCCCTTTCTCGAACGACATGGTTGTCTCCTGTCTCGGACGGCGCGCCGCGCTTGAGCGCGCGCTCCGTCCTCATGCGTTGTGGGAACAGCGTGAACCGGGCTGGCGGCCCGGCGCTTTGTCCTGCGCTTTCTTATCGAGCGTTGCGATGCATTGGTGGAGGACTGTCGCGCTCATTCACCAATGAACGTATTATTCATATACGGACTTTTCGAAGTCAAGGAATGTGCACTGCATCAAGCGTCCGTGTTTTCCCTGGACGAAGATTGCTATCCAGCAGATTCGCTACGCACTGGCTCGCTCGCGCCAGATAATGAGAACAACTCCTGGAACCTCGCTCGCTATGGACGCAGACGACAAAGACGACGACCGTTACCGCGCACCCGCGCTCGACAAGGGTCTCGACATCCTTGAATTGCTCGCCGAACAGAAGGACGGGCTGACGCGCGCCGAAATCACCAAGCTGCTGGGACGCAATGCGAGCGAGATGTACCGCATGCTCGAACGCCTCGTCGCGCGCCAGTACGTGGTGCGCTCGGCGGGCGGCGACCGCTATTCGCTGAGTCTCAAGCTGTACGCGCTCGCGCACCGTCATCCGCCGATGAACCGTCTGATCGCCGAGGCGTTGCCGCTGATGCAGCGTTTCGCCGACGCCGCCGAACAGTCCTGTCACCTCGTGGTGTACGACCGCGGCAACCTGCTGGTGATCGCGCAGGTGGACGGTCCGGGTACGTGGGGGATGTCGGTGCGGCTCGGTTCGCGGGTCGGCCTGATCGATACCGGCTCGGGCCGCGTGATGCTGGCGTTCCAGAGCGTCGAGCAGCGTCAGCAGATGCTGGCCGAACACACGCGGGTGAAAGGCGAGGTGACGATCGATCGCGACGCGCTCGAGGCGGCGTGCGAGCGCATCCGCGCCGCCGGTTTCTCGCAGAAGGACAGTCAGCAGACTTTCGGCGTCACCGACGTGACGTTCCCGATTCAAGGGCCGGCCGGCCAGGCGATCGCGGTGCTCACCTGCCCGTATCTGCGACGCATCGACGAATACGTCGCGCCCACGCTGGAAGCCGCGACCACGCTGTTGCGCGACACCGTGCAGGCGCTGTCGATGTATCGCGAGAACGCCGCGTAGCGGTCGAGCGGCCGCGTTTTACGACCTGCGCGGGCGGCCGCCGCCGGAAAATCGGCCGCTCGCGCACATGGTTTAGAATGGCGACCCTTTCAAATTTCAGCCGCATGGGTTCGCTCGTGCGCGCCCCTCGATAAGCAATGGCGAAACTTCTGACCGATTCCGAATTCCAGCGTTTTTCCGAACTCCAGCAGAAGCAGTCGAGCTTCACGATCACGCCCGAAGAAGCCGACGAACTGCGCGACATCGTCGCGCACGCGCAGAAGCGCCGCGACGACCGCGCGGCGGCGATGCAAAGCATCGAAACCTTCATCCAGCAATTCGATATCAGCCCGGACGAGCTGTTTTCGCCGGAGCAGATCGGCGAAGCCGCGCGCACGTTCGGCCTGATTCCGGCCGCCAAGAAGGAACGCGTGCTGCCGCCGTCGTTCACGCACAACGGCAAGCCGTATCAATGGACCTCGCGCGCGTTGCCGGACGACATTCGCGTGCCGTTGTTCGATGCGTTCAAGGCGGGCGAGTCGGTCAAGTCGTTCATCGCGACGCCGAAGGATGCGAACCGCTGCGCGGCGACCATCGCGCGTCTGGAGAAGGAAACCGGCGCGGTGTACGCGGATGCGTGGCTGGAAGAGCTCGCCGTGACGCGCGCGCAGGTGGATGACGCAATGGCGAAGCTGGCGGCTTGATGGGGCTTGGCGGGGCTTGATGGGGCGCTTTAGTCGCCGCTCGGGTGGCTGCTGCCTGGGTAGCGGCTTGCCGGACCTGCTGCGTTACTTGCGCGCCGCCTCTGCGTTGCTCGTATCAGAGGCTTCGTCCAGCGCCATGCGGAACCCGACCACGCCCGGATCATCCGTCGGCGTGATCGTGAAACCACTGGCCCTCGCGAGCGCGATCATCGGACCGTTTTCGCGCAGCGCTTCGCCGACCAGCCAATGGATGCCGCGCGTGCGCGCGTAGCGGATGATCCGGTCCATCAGCAGTTGCCCCAACCGCCGGCCCTTCTGGTCCGAGCGCACCGCTACCGCGAATTCGGCCGTTTCGTTATCCGGATCGGCCACCGCGCGCACCACGCCGAGCGTGCGCGTGAACCCCTCCTCGCTGACGACCGTCGCGATCAGCGCCATCTCCCGGTCGTAATCGATCTGCGTCATGCGCGCGAGTTGCGAGTGGTCGAAGCTGCCCACCGCGCCGAAAAAGCGCAGACGCAAATCCTCGGGCGTCATCGCCTCGACGAAATCGTGATGCGCGGCCTCGTCCTCCGGACGGATCGGCCGCACCGTGACCCGCAACCCTTGCCAGTCCAGCGTCTCCTCGAAGCGGCGCGGATACGGGACGATCGCGAGCCGGCTGCGCGTCGTCGCGATGTTCAGCGTGGGCGCGATTATCGTCACGTGATCCTTGAAGACCCGCAGCGTCAGTTGCAGGCCGACGATTTCCTTCACGTCGCAGACCGCCTGCGAGAGCGCCGTCAGCGCGGCGAGCGTCGGCTCGGGCGAGACCAGCCGCGCGTATCGCGAGCGCGTGACGATATCGCGCGCCAGCATCGGGTTCAGCGGCGGCAGGCCGTAGACGCGCAGCGCCTCGGACACGCCGTCCACCGACGGCGCCGTGAAGCGGAAGACCGGGCCGAAGTTGTCGTCGTCGTGAAGCTCGACGGCGATGTCGACGATGGGTTGGGGGGAGCTTGCCGTAGCCGGCGCGGTGCTTCGCGTGGGCGCAGCGGGCGTCGCTTTGGCCTCGGTGGCCTCGGTGGCCTCGGTGGCCTCCGACTGCGCGCGGCTTGCGTCCTCCGCCACCCTTAAGCCGAAACGCCGCAGAAAGCGCACCGCCGCTGCCCCGGCCAACTGGTTCGTTCCCGCGGCCAACGCCTCACGCGCCTGGGCCTGCGCCGCATCGATCGCCTCGGGCACCTGCGCGGGCAAGCCCTCGGGCGTCTGCATCAGCAATTCGCGCCCCATCCGGTAATCGACCAGCCGCGCGAATGCGCGCGCGAGCCGCTGCGGCGTCGTATGCACCGGAATCCCCTGCGCGTGCAACGCGTCGCGCGTCGCGGCATCCACACCGCCGAAGAAGCACGCCAGCAAGCCGCGATACGCGAACCGCTGATTCGCGATCAACGCCTGTGCGACTTCACCGACCGGCGCGCCATGCGTCGATGCATGCACGACGAAGGCCGTGCCCGTGCTGCGGTGCTCGGCGAGCAGCTTGAGCGCGGTGCCGAAGTGCTCGGGCTTCGCGTCGTCGCCCAGTTGCAGCGGATTGCCGCCGACCGCGTGCGGCAACGCCAGCCGCAGCGCGTCGGACGCCTCGTCCGGCCACGGTGCCAGCGTATCGCCGGCGGCCGCGAAGGCATCGCAGGCGAGCGTCGCGAGGCCACGATCGCTCGTGATCAGCGTCGCCGTCGCGCCCGCCGCGACCCGGCCGACGCCGAGCGTTTCGATTTCGTCGAGCAGGTCGTCGAGCGCATCGACGCGCACCATGCCCGCGCGCCGGAAGGCCGCCGTGTAGAGCGCGTCGGCCGGGTCGGCGCGGCCCGAGCGCAGCGCCAGCACCGGCTTATTGCGCGCCGCCGCGCGCGCCGCCGACATGAACTTGCGCGCCGCGCGCACGCTGTCGAGTTCGAGCAGGATCGCGCGCGTGCCGGGGTCGCTCGCGAGGTAATCGAGCACATCGCCGGCATCCACGTCTGCCTCGCCGCCCAGCGCGACCGCGTGCGAGAAGCCGAGCCCGCGCGCGTGCGCCCAGCCGAGCACCGCGTTGGTCAGCGCGTTCGACTGCGACACCCACGCGACGCCGCCCGCCTTCACCGTGCACGACGGCGCCCCGAGGTGCGCGCGCAACGCCGGCGACACCACGCCAAGACTGCCCGGCCCGACGATCCGCAGCAGATGCGGCCGCGCCGCCGAGAGCGCATGCCGCAACGCGAGCCGATCGTCGTCGCTACGCACCTCGCCGACGATGATCGCCGCCCGCGTACCCAGCCCGCCAAGCTTATGGATGATCCCGGGCCAGCTCGCCGGCGGCGTGCAGATCAGCGCGACCGTCGGCGCTTGCGGCAGATCGCCGGCGTCGCCGATCGCCTTGTGGCCGCCCAGCACCGTGTACTTCGGATTCACCGGCCATAACGGACCGTCGAAGCCACCCTCCAGGACGCGCGCCCAGACCATCGCGCCGGTGCTGCCGGGCCGCTCGGACGCGCCGATCACGGCGACGGATTTGGGACGAAACAAGGCGTCGAGATTGCGAACGGTCACGGGCGCTCCGCTGGTTGGAAGAACGCGGCGGCCTGGGCGGCGCACGCGCGTTGTCGTCAGGATAGGCGAAACTCGGGCGCTTGCGCGGCGCGTCGTCCTGGCAGTTTTCGGGCGGCTTGCGAAGCGTCTGATTTTCGTCGGAAATAGAACGGATACGGACGGAATGCGGTGGAATTATTTCGGACCGCTCAAGCAAAATATCGAGCGCCGATGCGACAATCCCGGTCGATGCCGACCCGGCATCGCGATACACAACGCGGGCCGACCATGGCTCGCGACGCGCGTGGGAGACAACGCGCGGCCGTCCACGACACGGCCATCCATCCAGCAGCGCGGGCACGCCCCTGACCCGCCTGCGGCGCATGACTCAAGAAATAGAAGGTGATGTATGCGGCGCTTGCCCTCGCTGATCGCGTTGCGTTTCTTCGAAGAGACGGCACGGCACATGAGTTTCAATCGCGCGGCGATTGCGCTGTGCGTGACACAAGGCGCGGTGAGCCGGCAGATCAAGCTGCTGGAGGAATCGCTCGGCGCGAAGCTGTTCGAGCGCGATCACAAAGGGATCCGCCTGACGCCGGCCGGGATGCAGTTCCTGCCGTGTCTGTCCGAGGCATTCGACACGATCGAGCGCGGTTTCCGGCAAATCTCGGCAGCCAAGGGACGGCGGCGCCTTGTGGTTGCCGTGCCGCCCACGTTCGCGACGCAGTGGTTTTCGCCGCGGCTCGGCTCGCTCGCGGTAGAGCTGCCCGACGTGGAACTGTCGATCCGGACCGAACCGAGCGGCGACTGTCACTGCCATATCCGCTTCGGCCGTCACGCGCTGGCGCAAGGCGAAGGCCACTCCGAATTGCTGATGATCGAGCGCCACGTGCTGGTCGGCGCGCCGCGTCTGCTGGATCAGCCGCTTGGCGAGCTGCTCGAGAGAATGCCCGCGCTGCACGTACTGCATAACGACGCGCGGCTGGATCTGTGGCCGAACTGGCTAGCCAGCGCTGGGCTGCCCGCCCGGTATGCGGAAAACGGCATCGAGTTCTCCACCCTGGAGCAGGCGATTCGCGCCGCGCGCAAGGGCGCCGGGCTCGCGATCGTCGACCGGAACATGATCGTGGATGAGCTCGCGGACGGCAGCCTCGCGCAGTTTTCCGAGGTCGAGGTGGCGGGACCGTTCGGGTATTGGCTCGATATCGCGCAGCGGCATGCGGGGCTGGAGCATGTGCAGGCGTTTGCCGGGTGGATGCGGGAGGAAGGGTTGAAGATTGCCGAGGGTTGAGACGGCGCAGCGTTCTTGCTGGCCGCCGGGAAAGCACCGGCGAGGGCGCCGGAAAGCAGAAAGCCACGTCTCGCTGACGTGGCTTTCTGCTTTTACTGCCGGATTCCCGAGTTCGTCGAACTCGCGTATCGAGCCGTGTTACATCGACTTCCTGAACGGTGCGCCCGAATGCTCGCGCAATTCGTTGAACACGATCTTCGGCCACGCCTTCTGCGCGACTTCGATTTCCGACACGTGCGAGGCCAGATAAGTCGGCGCATCCGACGCGTCCATGGCGATCCGCGCCGCGTACGAATCGGTGAAGCGGCGCAGTTCGGCGGCATCGTCGCAGGTCACCCAACGCGACATCCGGTAACGCGCCGGCGCCATCCGCACGTCGACCTTGTATTCGGTCGACAGACGATGCGAGACCACCTCGAACTGCAGTTGCCCGACCGCGCCGAGAATCATCAGCCCGCCGACTTCCGGACGGAACACCTGAATCGCGCCCTCCTCGCCGAGTTGCTTCAGCGCTTCGCCGAGCTGCTTGGCGCGCATCGGATCGACCACTTCCACCGTCTGGAAAATTTCCGGCGCGAAGAACGGCAGACCGACGAATTGCAGCATTTCGCCTTCGGTCAGCGTATCGCCGAGACTCAACGTGCCGTGGTTCGGAATACCGATGATGTCGCCCGGATACGCCTCGCTCACCGTCTCGCGACGTTGCGACAGGAAAGTCACGACGTTGTTGGCGCGGAACGTCTTGTTCGTGCGCGTCACCTTCACGGCCATGCCGCGTTCGAAGTGCCCCGAACACACGCGGATGAAGGCCACGCGATCGCGGTGCGCCAGATCCATGTTCGCCTGCACCTTGAACACGACGCCGGTGAACTTCGGCTCGTCCGGCAGCACGGGACGCTGCACCGTCATGCGCATGGACGGCGGCGGCGCCAGGTCGACCAGCGCGTCGAGAATTTCCTTCACGCCGAAGTTATTGATTGCCGAGCCGAACAGCACAGGCGACTGCTGACCGGCGAGGAATTGCTCGCGATCGAAGTCAGGCGACGCGCCGGTGATCAGGTCGATCTCTTCCTTTGCCTTGACCCACGCGTGACCGAAGCGGCGTTCGCCTTCTTCGTCGCTCAGTGCTTGCAGCGTTTCGACTTCGCCGCCGGCCTTGTCTTGACCGGCGCGGAACAGGCGCACCTGATCGCGCTGAATGTCGTAGACACCCTGGAAGTCCTTGCCCATGCCGATCGGCCACGTGAACGGCACGGCGGCGACGCCCAGGTGCTGCTCGATTTCGTCGAGCAGTTCGAGCGGCTCGCGCACTTCGCGGTCGAGCTTGTTGATGAACGTGACGATCGGCGTCTTGCGGCTGCGGCACACTTCGAGCAGCTTCAGCGTCTGCGCTTCGACGCCGTTGGCGCCGTCGATCACCATCACGGCGGCATCGACCGCGGTCAACACGCGATACGTGTCTTCGGAGAAGTCTTCGTGACCCGGCGTGTCGAGCAGATTGATGACGGCGTCGCCGTACTCGAACTGCATCACCGAACTCGCGACCGAAATGCCCCGCTGCTTTTCGATTTCCATCCAGTCGGACGTTGCGTAGCGATTGCTCTTGCGGCCCTTCACGGTACCGGCGATCTGAATCGCGCCCGAGAACAGCAGCAGTTTTTCGGTGAGCGTGGTCTTACCCGCGTCCGGGTGGGAAATAACCGCGAAAGTGCGGCGGCGTTTGAGTTCGGAGACTGACATCGGGTCTGGCGGTCACGGATAGGGGTTCGGACGATTCCCGGCGGCTTGTGGCGACCGGCGTGCCACGTCTTGCGCGGCGGCGTCGAGCTGCGGGAATTGGGTCGGAACCCGCATCGCAATGGCAACCCGACCGAGTCGGAAACAGGTCACGAACGAGCGTTCGACAATCCGGGAATCGCCAGCGCAGAACAGCGCAGGGAACGAATGATACACGTCATGGGGGTGGAAGGCGGGGAAATGGACGGCTGGCAGACGGGTGATCGACGCAGGTCGACGAGAAACATCCCTCGTTCGAAATCAATTTCGCCCGTCGAACAGCCGCGCGCCCACGACGGGGGCGTTCGCGGGCATCATTCGATGCATCACCGATAACTCATCGTGAAGGTCGCAAGTGCTCTCAAAACGCCCCCGCCCAAGTTGCCTGTTCGAATGTATGCCGCAGTCAGCGGGATGGTTACAGCACCACTCTTTGTTCCCAGCGACAACCAGTTCGGACCGCCGGGTTGGCCGGCGGGATCACCAAAGGTTAGTGGAACCGAATTCGAAGATATCTGTATCCCAACGCCATTGGCCGTCGAACCTGGACCGGGCGTGAGGATGTTTGAAGTGTTGGACGGCGTTGACGCATCGGCTAGGGAAATGTACACGCCCGTTGGGCTACTACAGTTCAGACCTAGCGAAAAGTCGGTCGCGCCGGCAATTGAACCGATATTCGGCATGACTGCCTGAGACGCTCGTGGGAGCACTACGGAAACTGACGAATTCGTCACATTGCAGGTGCCCGGTTGAATCGATGGACCCGACGGCGCAACGATACGCTGCGTGGTCGTGTCGATGCAGGTGCCGGAGAACGTGACGTTGACAGCGGGGATAGCTAACGGACCTGATCCGTTAGGGCCCGTGACATAAATATCAGGAAAGAAATTAATGTTGGTCTGCCCCTCCTTTGGAGTAAATGCCGTCTTTTGAGGAAGAACTGAGACAATTTGGCTACCAGGGTCAGACATCTCAATCTGCGCGCCGATTCCGGGGACGTTCGTCAGAAAGATCGAAGGATTACCGGACCAAGGCGTACTGTCCACCGTTTCGCTTAGCGTAATCGGACAAGTGACATTCGAACTTGTCAATATCACGTTGCCGCCAAACCGGGCGACGACCTGGCCTGGAACCGCATTTGCCGGTATTTTGACGGCGGAACTAGCGACCGACGCCTCAATGACGCTCGCACCGTTCCCAAAATAAATCGTCCCCTTTGCCGCATATGCCGTCGTTGGCAAATAACAAGCCCCTACGATTGCCAACATCAGTATGACTGCACGTTTTGCGGTGATGGTCACGCGTGCGAATGCCAGGTTCACTCGTCGGCCGATTTTGCCTGGGTAAATCATGGAGTCCATTTTGAATTGATAACAAATAAGTTCATGTTGTGCGTCATTGCGCGGCGCGCAGCTCAAGCGCTTGTGCCGGGACATCTGGCACAGACGCCTGCATAACGGCCACGCAATGGCTTTCGATCGACGTATAAGCCTGCGAAACCTTCTCCGCTTTCTTCGGCATCACGTAGTCGATACGGCACGACTCCGCCGCCGATCTTCACTTCACTGGTAACTCATAGTAAAGATGCCGGTGGCGTTGACTCTCCCTGCCTTTACAGTGGCCGCGCTCAGGCGGTAGTACTGGGCGTAAAACGGGAACGAATCGTTGCCGAGCGTGGACGAAGTCAGCGGGAGCGCGGTACCGAGCGTGATGGGTTTTTGCGAGGCGTCGAGAAGCTGCACGCCGACGCCACTCGCGCTGCCGTTCGAGCCCAGCACAGATGGAATGCCGCTAGCGCCAGAGGCGGATGTAAACGTTATCGCGACGCTAATGCCTTTGTCGCAGTTAAGCGCGAGTGAAAACGGGGTCTTTGCTGCGACGGCGCCGGCATTTGCAAGCATGGACGGGCTGATCGTCGCCAGAGGAACCGTCTGGTAGGCCGTGGCGGCCGTGACGGAGCAGGTCACAGTCCGGATCGCGGTACCGTTCGCGATCTGCATTGTGTTAGTGCCATTATTGAGTACGACGCCTGTACCGAGTAGCCCAGTGAAGTAGTTCGCAACGGTGCTTGTGGGTGTAATCGTGCCGCCAGTGATGGTTCCGGTTTTGACGAGTTCCAAAGTACCGGACACGTTGAAACTTCCGTCGGCGGCGGTTGTTCCGAGCGATGATCTCACGTCGCAATAGCCCGATCCGATCAGCGGCGTGCCGCTACTGTTTCGCATGCGCATCCCGACACCTGCGAGGCCCGTACTGTATACGTCCGACGTACCGGAAACGGGATACTGCGAACTAGGGCAAGCTACGACCGTCTGGTTCGCCAGACTGCCAGCAGAACACTTTCCGGACAGCGTAAATGACTGCACGGTGCCTGGGATCACGTCCCCAACGGCAAGGTTGTTTGAAACCGCAATCGGTCCGTAGTTAAAAGTCTTCGGCAGCCCAGTGGTCGGGCAATCGGCTCGTGCGCTTGCCGTCCACCCGAACGCCATGACGGCGAGGAAAAGTACTTGCAGGAACCACCACTTGCGTTGCGACATCACACGCTCCTTTATTCAGTTTGAAGTTTCCCGATCGTCTGCCGTCAATACGCAAGTGCAGCCGGTTTTTCAGCGACTTCTGCCGTCATTTCCCCCGCCACGCAATGGCTTTCGATCGACGTATAAGCCTGCGAAACCTTCTCCGCTTTCTTCGGCATCACGTAGTCGATACGGCACGACTCCGCCGCCGCCGAGCCCCACTTCACGAACAGCGCACCCTGATCCTCCAGGCCCCGCGCGAAAATCCGGCTGTCCTGCGCGACGACGCCCACCGTCTTGCCATTCGCGTCCACCACATCCGCGCCGAACGGCAACGCCTTGCCACCCAATTGCGGTGCGCGGATCAACGCCGCGCGCCCGCTCACCAGCTTGTACTTGAGCATCACCACGGAACCGAGGCGCGGCACGGCCTGCTCCGAAGTCGACTGGAATTCGACGTCGGTGGACGTGCCTTTCGGATCGATATCGACGGTGTTCATGCCGTACGGCGTGAGGTAAGGCACCACCGCATATCCGCGACGATCGAGCTTCACGCCAGGCGCGCTGCTCACATTCGCGCCGGCTGCACCCGGCGCCTCGACGATGCCGAAGGTGTCGCCCACGGTCTGCGACAGCGTGACGCCGCCCGGATGCACAACCACCGATCCGCTGATCCCCGCCGACACCTGGCTCGATTGCGAGCCCGAGCTCGCGGACGCCGTCAGTTGCGCGTACGGCGCGCGGTACGTGCCGCTCACACCGGCGTTGCCGGTACTGCTGCCATTGCCGCTGCCATACGTGCCGTACGCGTTGTACGAATACTGGTTCGCATCGCCGAGCGAGCCGCTCAGGTTGGTCTGCATGTTCGTGGTACCCGAACCGGTCGACAGGTTCGCCGACAGAAGCGGCGCATGCTGACTATGGCCCAGCGGAATCGTGGTGCTCACCATGAACTGGTTCGACATCGAACCGTCCGAGTTACGCGTGCGGCCGGCCGTCACGCTGTACGTGCCGTACTTGTAGCTGTTCGTGTAACCGGCCTGATAGAACGTGTCGCTGCCGTCGTGATTCCAGTATTGCTGGGCCGACGCGCTCAGAAAAACCGTCCCGTACTTCTTGAAGCTCTGGTTGACCGTGAGCTGGAAGCGATTGCGTTGCCGATAAACCGAATTGGTATCGCCGCCACGCATCGCCAGATCGCGCACCGATGCCGCGTCCGAGAGGCTCATGAAGCCCGCCGTCGAATAACGGTAAGCCGCGACCGAAATGTTCGTGTTCGTCGGATCGATGAACTTGCTGTAGCCGATCCGCAAACTGGTGCCGCGCATCGTGCTTTCATTCGGCACCTGAGTTTGAGCGGCGGTCACGTCGGCCGAAAATGCGCCGAACTTCGTGTTGAGCGCGGCGCCGACATCGGCGGCCACATACCCGTTTGACGCAATGCCGCCGCCATAAGCCGTCACCAGATTCGTGAGGCCGCGCTGCAACGTGAATTGCGCGAAATTCGGCCTGGTATCGAGCGTCGCGTTACGCAACTGGCCAGCCGTCACCGAGAAGCGCGTGGTGCCCGGCCGCAGGGATTGCGCGACCGCGGCATACGGCACGGTGAAGCTCTTCGTGCGGCCGTCGGATTCCGTGACGGTCACGTCGAGATTGCCGCCGTAACCCGTCGCGTACAGATCGTTGATTTCGAACGGACCCGGCGACACGCTCGTCTCATAGATCACCTGACCGTTCTGGCGGATCGAGACACGCGCGTTCGTCTCGGCCGTACCGCGCACGACGGGCGCATAACCGCGCAACGACTCGGGCAACATGCGGTCGTCGGTCGCGATCTGCGCGCCGCGAAACTGCACGCTGTCGAACACGTCGCCGGTCGTGTTGCCGTCGCCGATCGTGACCTGCGATTTCAACGCGGCGACATCGTGCTGCACGTACGTCGCGATGTCGTCGAAACGCGTGCCCTGCCCCGTCTGCTGCGTCACCGACGATTGATGACGGAAATGCCACGCGCCGATATTCACGCCGGCATTCAGGCCGAGATAGCTTTGCGTCGACTGCATGCCCGAGCCGGCGGTGTGATAGGTGTTCGCGTTGTAGCTGACGAAGCCGGCGTTGACGCCCTTTTGCCACATCTCCGGCGGCACGTAGCCGCGCGCGGCGTTGCGCATGTATTTCTGCGGCACGCTCAGCATCAGCTTCTGCTCGGAGAAATCGAAATCGATCGAGGATTCGGGCACCAGCGCGGCCAGATCGACGCAATCGTCGGCATTCGCGGCGGCGTCATTAGCGTGCGCCGGCTGGGCGGCCAACGCGGGCGTCGTCGCATTCCCGGCTGCCTTGCCATTTTCGCCCGCACCCACCTTGGCGAAGTCGACGCCGAGCTTTTCCAGCATCTGACGGCTCAAACATGCCCGTGCATTTTTCCCTTCATGCGGCGCGACAAAATGCACGTCCTGACGCGCCACACGCACATCATTGACCCAGATATCGACTGAATAGACACCCGGCGACACGGTATTGCCGCGTGCGAATCGCGTGACGTCCACGCCTTGCGTGGCGTCGGTGCGCAGGAACGTCGTGTCGAACTGAACGGCATCCGCGCCGTTGGTTTCAGATGCATGCACGCTCGCCGACTGGACAGCGCCCAACACCGCGAAAACCGACAGTACGACGGCAGCAGCAGGGCGAAGTCCGAGCGAACTCACGCATTCATTGGCTTGAGCAAGCGACGGGTGACGAGGTGAAAGTTTCATGATCTGACCAACTCGATAATGTTTGCAACGGACGTGCGTCGACCCTGCGCGTTGCCGAGGCACCGCACGCCATGCGTTAGAAAAGTTGAGTGATGGGCGGAGACTTCCGCCCGACCGGCGCGACTTGCGCGGTCTATTGGCCGAGCGTCGCGTCGCCTTCGATCGCGCCGCCGTAGTCGCTGATTGCGGTGTAATGCACTTTGGCGCCCGAACCGGCCGCGTTCATCTTCGCGACCGGCAGAACCGCCGACGCATGCGGCGCAACCATGCCGCCCTGTTCGTTCTTGAAGACATGACCGCTGCTTTCCACGTCGACTTCGCTGAACGACACGTAATAAGGCGTCGGATTCGTCACGCTGACCGCCTGGCCCTTGCCGTCCGGCGATGCCGCGACCTTCCAGGTCAATTGCGTCGGCGCCTGCTCCGGATTGCCCGGCAATTTGGCCGGCCGCACGAAGACCTTGATGCGGGTCCGATAGGCCAGTTGCAGCGAGTTGGCGTCCGACGCGCCGTCCGTTTTCGGCGGAATGTCGAGCACGTTGAGCCAGTACACCGACTCGCGATCCTGCGGCAGCGCTTCGCCGCTATACATGACGCGCAGCGTCTGCGCTTTCTTTGCATCCATCCGGAAGATCGGCGGCGTGATCACGAACGGCACCTTGATCTCACCGGGCTTCGCATCGGGATTGCCGTCGTCCATCCAGACCTGTACGAGCGACGGACTGCGGCTGTCGTTGTCCAGTTTCACCGTGACTTCGCGCTGCTCGAGCGGATACACCACTCGCGTACCGCCGATCGTCACGCTTGCTTGCGCGCCGCCAGCCAGCAGCGCACACGCAAAACCGATTCCCATCGTCATTTTTCCGAGCAACTTCATCACAGCACCTTCGAAAGTAATCTTGAAAAAAACCCGTTAAAAAGGCGTTCGTATGCACGAACGCCTTCGGCCCTCGCTTACTGATACTGCATCGTGTATTGAACCGACGTGTTGACCGTGCCGGCAGTGGCCACGCCCGTCGAGTAGTACTGCGCGAAATACTTCAGGTTCGCGGCGCCGCCGGCGATCGTCGCCGAATTCGTCGAAATGTCGTTATTCGCATTCGTCGTGATGTTGATCGGCTGCATTTGACCGTTCAGCAAACGAACCTGCACTTTGGTCGCCGTGCCGGAGTTGTTGAGATAACCGCTGGTCTGGTCGACGGTCGGACCGTTTTCGAAACGGGCGATCGCCTTGGTTGCGGTGCCCGAGCAGCCGCTCAGGGCCAGCACGAGGTCGGTCGGGCTCGACGTGCCGCCGACGTTGCCCGCTGCGGACAGCGAACCTGCGGAGACGGTCGGCAGCGTGATCGACTTGTCGGCCGAGGTGCCGGTTGCCTTGCCGTTGATCGAACAGGTCGAATCCGACACCGTGCCGGTAATGGTGATCGTGCCGTCCGCTGCGTGCGCGCCGAACGATGCGAGGCCCAACAGACCGCTAGTGGCGATCGCGATGGCGGGGAAAATGGCTTTCATGTTGTTACTCCAGTGAATTAAATAAAGTGACTTGAATCGACAGCGAATCGATATAGGGTCTGGCTCGCCGTTGGCCCCTGGGCGCTCCAATGTTCCGTGCCGGGAAAAACGGCGGTCTTGACTTAGAAGCATTGGCCTTTCGTTCAGGCGCAAAGAAATATTAAGATTTGGTATGTCTTAAGTACCTCAGACGATTCTTATTTAATTGAGATGGACTGAGATAAACGAGAAGATTTAAGAAAGATTGGTTTTAATTTCAGATAAAAATAAGACTTGTCCGAAATTTTTGGATCACGCAGATACGTGTTCGCAGGAGCGATTCGAATCGCACAAAAGAAAACCCGCCGCATCGTTGCCGATGCGGCGGGTTTGGTTGAGTTCAGCGTTCGTTGGGGCCGGGTTTAAGTGCCGCTGGCTTCGTTTAGCGTGAGGTGCTTCGTCTCGGGCGCCCAGGCGATCGAGACCACCATGCCGATCAGCAGAACTGCGGCGAGCACGGTCATCGTCGCGTGAAAACCCAGGTGGACGATGCCGAGCGGCAGCAGAAACGTGCCCACCGCCGAGCCCAACCTGCTGCATGCGATCGCGAGACCGACGCCACAAGCTCGCACTTCGGTCGGAAAGCACTCGGGCGGAAAGACACCGACGAGATTCGAGAACGCCGACATCGTCAGCGTAAAGACCGCGAACGCGACGATCATGCCGAGCGTCGCCGATTCGGGCAGCACGCTCAGCGCAACCAGCGACAGACACGTCACCGCGAACGACCCGATCAGGAACATGCGACGCGACAGTTTGATCGTCAGCCAGATGCCGATCAGCGCGCCGAGCACGAGGAAGCCATTCAGCAGGAAATCCGCGCTCGAGTCGTTGTTCAGGTGGATCGCTTTCAGGATGGTCGGCAGGAACGTGTAGATCGCGAAATAAGGAATCACGAGGCACACGAAGAACGCGCAGTTGAAAATCGTCCGGCGAATCAGGTCTTTTCTGAACAGACGCGCGAAGCCGCCGGCGACGTGGCCATGGTCGTCATGCGCGCCGTCGAGCGTGACGTTGGCGCCAAAGTGTTTGAGCAGCACGGCACGCGCTTCCGCAAGGCGGCCGTTGTCGTGCAGCCAGCGCGGCGATTCCGGCGTGCCTATGCGCAGCACCAGCACGATCAACGCAGGAACGCCGGCGGACGCAAGCAACCAGCGCCATGCATCCGGCGACGCATCCGCGTAATGCAGGCCGAGCACGTTCGCCACCACGTAGCCGATCGTCCACACCACGCTGAATGACCCGAGCAGCGTGCCGCGATGTTTGCGTGGCGAGAACTCGGCGAGTATCGCGTGCCCCACCGCGAAATCGCCACCCATGCCGAAGCCGATCAGTACGCGCAACACGCACAATTCAGCCGGAGAGCGCACGTAAAACTGCGCGAACGCGGCCGCCGTGATGATCAGGAAGCTCAGCAGGAAAATCTTCTGACGTCCCAGCCGATCCGACAACCAGCCGAACACCAGGCTGCCGAAGAAAATCCCCATCAACGCGGAGCTGCCGATCATGCCCATCCAGAACGCGTCGAGCGGCATCTGCCGATTCATCGCGGCGAGCGCGTAGCCGATCGTGCCGAGCGCGAAACCCTCCGTGAAGTGCGCGCCGAACGTCAAACCGGCGATCTTGACGTGAAACGCGTTGAGCGGCACGTCGTCGAGCGGAATGGGACCGCGCGCCGGGGCCGGCGCGGCGGGCAAGGTAGGGGCGAGGCCGAGAGTGGCCGTCTGGATGTCCTGATTGCTCACGCTGTCTCCTTCGTGTTTATGAATGACTTTGCGTGGCCGGCATCATGCCGGCCACGCAAGGTTGTGCCGCGTGTTGCGTACTCAGCGCCCGAGGCCGCCCATCATCATGTATTTCAGCTCGGTGTATTCGTCGAGTCCGTACTTCGAGCCTTCGCGGCCCAGACCCGATTGCTTGACGCCACCGAACGGCGCGACTTCCGTCGACAGAATCCCTTCGTTGATGCCGACCATGCCGCTTTCCAGCGCCTCGCCGACGCGCCATGCCCGCGCCAGATCGCGCGTATAGAAATAGGCCGACAAGCCGAACGGCGTGTCGTTGGCGGCGCGGATCGCTTCTTCTTCGGTGTCGAAGCGGAAGCACGCGGCGACAGGGCCGAAGGTTTCCTCGGCGGCGATCAGCATCGAACTGGAGGCGTCGGCGAGTACGGTGGGTTCGTAGAACGTGCCGCCGAGCGCGTGGGGCTTGCCGCCGGTCAGCACCCGCGCGCCCTTTTGCAAGGCATCGGCGACATGCGTTTCGACCTTGCGCAACGCCGCCTGATTGATCAGCGGACCTTGCTCGACCTCGCCCTGCAACGCATCGCCCACCCGCATCTTGCGCACGGCATCGGTCAATGCCTGAGTAAAAGCTTCGTAGATGCCGCTCTGCACGTAGAAGCGATTCACGCACACGCAGGTCTGCCCCGTGTTGCGGAATTTCGATGCCATCGCGCCCTGCACGGCGGCATCGAGATCCGCATCGTCGAACACGATGAACGGCGCGTTGCCGCCGAGTTCGAGCGAGAGCTTCTTCAGCGTATCCGTCGACTGCTTCGCGAGCAGCTTGCCGACGCGCGTCGAGCCGGTGAACGACAGCTTGCGCACCACGTCGGATTCGGTGAGCGCGCCGCCGATCGCCACGGCATCGCCGGACACGATATTGAACACGCCCGGCGGAATGCCGGCCTGTTCGGCGAGCACCGCAAGCGCGAGCGCCGACAGCGGCGTTTCCTCGGAAGGCTTGAGCACCATCGTGCAGCCGGCCGCGAGCGCGGGGCCGGCTTTGCGCGTGATCATCGCCAGCGGGAAATTCCACGGCGTGATCGCCGCGACCACGCCGACCGGCTCGCGCGTCACGATGATCTTCGCGTTCGGGTTGGGACTCGGGATCACGTCGCCATACGCGCGCTTCGCTTCTTCCGCGAACCATTCGAAGAAGCTGGCCGCGTAGCCGACTTCGCCGCGCGCTTCGGCGAGCGGCTTGCCTTGTTCGAGCGTCAGCAGTTCGGCGAGCGCGTCGCGATGCGCGAGCATCAACTCGCCCCAGCGTTTGACGCGCGCGCCGCGCTCTTTGGCGGTCAACCCGCGCCATGCGGGCAACGCGCGCGCCGCTGCCGCGATAGCCTGCGTCGCTTCCGCCGCGCCGCCCTTGGCCACCTGCGCGATCGCCTCGCCCGTCGCGGGATTCAGAACGGCGTACGTGCTCGCGCCTTGATACCACTTACCGCCGATGTAATGACCTGTCCGCAGAAATTCGTTCATGCCGCCTTCTCCAGATCCTCGACGAAGCCGGCTTGCGCAAGCCGAGGTTCACGGGCAATACGACGACCCGCGGTGTAATCGTTGATCAGATCGCACGGGGTGTAGTTGCGCTCGAGTTCGAACAGCTCGTCCACGGACAGCGTGGTGTTGAGCGCGGCGAGCGCGCTGTCGAACTGCGCGGGCGTGTCCGCGCCGACCAGCATGCTCGCGACGCCGTGATGATTGAGCACCCACGCCTGCGCAATCTGCGCGGCCGACACGCCGCGCCGCGCCGCCACCCGTGCGACCGACGCGGCAATCTCGCGCGACGCCCGGTCGCCATACATTTGCGCGGTGAAGAAGTCGGTCTGGTTGCGCGTCGAGTTCGGATCGCAGGTGAGCAGACCGCGAGCGAGCGGACTGAACACCGACACGCCGACGCCCTGATCCTGGCAATACGGAATCATTTCGCGCTCTTCCTCGCGATACGCGAGATTCAACTGCAGTTGCATGTTGATCGGCTTGTGCCAGCCGTTGCGCTCGCAGACCTGCATGATCTTCGCGAACTGCCACGTGTACATGGTCGAGACGCCGATATAGCGTGCCTTGCCGGCGCGCACGATGTCGTTCATCGCGCCCATGGTTTCCTCGACCGGCGTGTTGACGTCGAAGAAATGCAGCATGTAGAGATCGACGTAATCCATGCCGAGGCGCGCGAGCGAACCGTCGATGCCGTCCATGATGTGCTTGCGCGAATGTCCGCCGGCGTTCTGATAGGCGCCCATGTCGTAGCCGACCTTGGTGGTCACGACGATTTCCTCGCGCCGTGCGAGGCGCTTCAGAATGCGCCCCACGACTTCCTCGCCGACGCCGGTCGAATAGAAATCCGCGAGGTCGATGAAGTTCACGCCGGCTTCGAGCGCGTGACGGACGATCGGCTCGCTTTGCGCTTCGTCGAAGATCCACGGCTTCCATTGCGGCGTGCCCATGTTCATCGTGCCGAGGCACAAACGCGACACCTTCAGGCCGGACTGGCCGAGGCGAATGTATTCCATGATGTTGTCTCTCATCGGGTGGCAGGTGGCGGCTCGCATGCGGTCAAACGACGCCGCGCGTGATCACCGTTGCTTCGGCGTGTAGAACGGGTTCGATACCTCGCGCGCGGCGGCGAACACTTCGTCGCGATGCGGCAGGCCTTTCATCGCCGCGAGAATCGCGTTTCTGCACGCGCGGTAGTTGTTGTCGAAGACGGCGTCGAGATCGTCGGTGGCGGGGTTCACCCAGTTCGCCGACACGACGACCCAGTCGTTTTCCGCTTCGGGCGGCAACGTGCCGTTCTCCAGCGATTCGGCCACCGCCTTCGCGATGCCCGCCTGCGATGCGCCCCACGTCGCGTTGCCGTGGAACTCGCTGCCGATCTGCGCCTTGTTCACATAGAGCGTCAGCGGTTTGGTCGGCACGCCGGGACGCGCGATCACGACGAACGGCGCGTGTCCCGCCGACGGCGTCGCGAGCGCGGTCGCGAACGCCTGGCCCGCCGGGCCGTTGCGCGGCCCGACCAGCACGTTGATGTGGGCGAGATTGACGCCGGGGCCTTCGAATCCTTCGCCGATAAAGAGTTGTTTGTCCATCGATGCGTTCATGCCGATTCCGTTGCGGTAGGGGGATGAGCGGATTGTGCGGCGGGGTGTCGACGACCCTGTATCGATGAGTTTTGATGCAGGGTATGAGGCGAACTCAACTCCGGGTTTGTCCGGAGCAGGCGGCTCGGTGAAGGTGCGCGAGCGCAAAGGTGAGGGTTTTCGGGAAGAGCGACAGCGATCGCGTCACAAACGCATAAAGGTGAACGCGAGTGACGACGCTGGCGCACCGGCAGCGCGGAGCCGACACGCCATCCACACGAGCTTGAAACGAAGGTAAGCGTATGAGGCGAGGTTATGCGTGAATCTTCGGATAGCCTGGGAACGCCTGCCAGCAAAGGCTGGCGCGGGTTTCGGGCAGCGTGTCGCGTCAGCCGGAACGGCAGCGCGGATCAAACGGCACGGTGCGTCTCACGCTGAAACCAGGCTCACCGAACCAACTCGAACCGGCATGGGTTCGTGCGGACTTATCCATGACCGTAGCCTCGAACGAAGGTCAAAGGTGAGCGTTTTCGGGACTCGGCCAGCGGTGCGGAAAGTCGCACGCGTGGCATCACTTCAGAAAAACGGCGGCCTGGTCACGGCGACAGACGCCGCACCGGCGGGCATTTCGAATTGAATCGATCGAGATCGACGCGCGTCGACGCGCATCAACCGTCGATCAAAAACCGTTCGCGGTTCTTCCCCGCCAGCCAGCTCGGTGACCGGCCACGCCCGCTCCACGTCTCGCCGGTTTTCGGATTCCGGTATTTGGCAACCGATACCGATTTCCGCCCCGCCGCGCGTTTGCTCGTGAAGCCGAGTTCCTCGGCGGTCAGGTCGTATTCGGCGATCTTCTGCTTGATGTCGGCGATCGCCTGCTCGATCTCCTTCTCGCGAGCGACGGCGACTTCCTTATGAAGTTTTTCGAGCTGCGCGGTCAACTGCTTGTACGTGGCCATGGCGGATGCTCCGGTCGGGTGGACGAACTGCAGGATGCTAGGGTGGAAAGTCCCTCGCGGACACTATCAGACGAATAAAACGCCGGATAGAGAGTGGTGCTCGCTGTCGCAGGTCGTGTTACGGGACGTTTCGTGGCCGCGGGCGGCACGTTCAGTCATGAATCGCATCGTACACGCGACGCCCGCCGTCGAGTACCTTGCGCGGACAACTGCCGGCGCCGTTAGCCGACTCTGCTGACTATTTTGTTGGCTGCGGAATTATTCTGTAATCAATGGAGAGGTTTTTCATATTCACGCCGCGCATGGACACACCGCTCCATTCAAATTATTGAATAACTGACGTGTTTAATCGGTGTCCGACGCGAGGAACAGAAAACCCATGCAGGAATAATTGGAGCGTTGACAAAGATCGGATAAAAGAAGGCGCGGCCAGTTAATCGGAAACATTGACCGTTACCGCGCGTCTTCAGAAAACGTTACCTTTGCAGGGGTGACATGCCGTGTGCCGTTCCGGGGAGCGGTCACACTTTCTGCCGCAGTTCGAGTTCGGCGAGTACGGCATCCAGTCGCCTGATCCGGTTCGCCTGCGCCGGCATCCGCACCGCGCCCGACACCGAGTCGATGCGGCTGCGCCAGTACGACAGCGGAATACGGTCCGCGGCAGAGATATGCGAGATGACGTGTTCGAGATGGACGATATCTCGTTCGAGTTGGTGATGATCCATTGGCTTTCCCCGGAATGCTCGTTGAACTAGTTTCGACGCAAGATTTCAAGCATAAAGCGTGCCTTCGACGGAACGCTCTTTTTTATTCTTACGGAAAATTATTCTTCATCCCTTTTCACCTCGACGATAAAACCAGCAAAACATGCAGAAGGTTTATAAAGCGAAGCCGCCATAAAAGCGTACTGCCGATAAACTTCGCGTTCCGTTAGGTGCCGCACCGACTCCGCTGAACAAACGGCAGAAAAACCGGCATCGGTAATAACACCGGCAACCGATGATTAATCGGAAAATAAGACGTTAAATCAAGTTTTGTATGATAATTTTGCGACGACGCCATGACTTGGCGTGACGGTGACAATTGCGACTGAATTTGCTTTTATGACAGAAAACCCATTCCGCCGTCCGGCGAGTATGGCGCTTCAAAATGAAGGTTGTGAGACGGTCTGGAGCGATCGCCGGCGTGGCGCCGGCGACGCATCACTTGGCGCGGCAGGCGTAGATCAGGCTGAGCGTGCCGTTATCGCTGGATTGGCGCACCACGTCATAGCCGCCGCCGCAACTGGCGTTGGCCTGCTGCGCGCATGAATCGGAGCCGGCCGGGCATTGGACCAGCACCGTCGCGCGGCCGTCCGACAGAAACAGCGGCGCGCTGCTGCTGCAACCACCCAACACGACGAATGCGCCGGCCGCCAGCGTGACGCCCGCCCGGCGCGCAAAGAGGGAGAGACTGCATTTCCTGCGTTTCATTTGAAACCCCGATCACGTCTTGTTTTTCGATCACCGGATTGTGCCACGCGGCAATTACGCTGCGTCACCCGGCATCGCGGCTTTCGTTACACGTCGATGCCATAGGCCGCGATCTTCTTGTAGAGCGTCGCACGGCCCATGCCGATCTGCATCGCCGTGTCGGTCACGCGGCCTTCGTTGGCGCGCAGGGCGTCGCTCAGGAAACGCTTCTCGAAGGCCGCCATGGCGTCGCTCCATGAAAGGGTGTCGAACGTCACGGGCGCGGGCTCGGCCATGTCGATCGTTGCCGCCGCACCGGTGCGGGGCGCGTCGCCCGACGCGGCGACCGCACCGCGATGACCGCCTTGCGTCAGGCCGATGAACGGCGCGAGCGCCTGCGCATCGATCCGTTCGCTGTCGGACAACATCACCGCCCGCTCCAGCGTGTTGCGCAATTCCCGCACATTGCCCGGCCATGCGTAGGCGCATAGCAGTCGCAGCGCGTCGTCCTGCAATTCGAAGTGGCTGGCGCCGCGCGCTTGCGTCGACAGGTCTTCGAGCATGGCGTAGGCAAGCGCCTCGATATCGGATGCGCGTTCGCGCAGCGGCGGCGCCAGGATCGTCAGCACGTTCAAGCGATAGAACAGGTCCGCGCGGAAGCGGCCCGCGGCAACCAGCGCGGGCAGATCGGCCGACGTCGCCGCGATGATCCGCACGTCCGCGCGCACGATCCGGTTCGAACCGAGCGGTTCGAACTCCTTGTCCTGCAGCACGCGCAACAGCTTGCCCTGCAACGGCAGCGGCATGTCGCCGATCTCGTCGAGAAACAGCGTGCCGCCGTTCGCCAGCTCGAATTTGCCGACGCGGCCTTTACGGTCCGCGCCGGTATACGCACCCGGTGCCGCGCCGAAGAATTCGACCTCCAGCAAGGTATCGGGAATGGCCGCGACGTTGACCGTCACGAGCGGCTGATTCGCGCGCGCCGAGCCGCCGTGGATCGCATGCGCGAGCAGTTCCTTGCCGGTGCCGGTTTCGCCGAGCAACAGCACCGGCGATTCCAGCTGCGCCGCGCGCCGCGCCTGGCGTTTCACTTCGAGACTGGCAGCGCTCGTCCCGACGAAACTGCCAAACGTATATTTAGCGCGTCGCGCCTGCGCGAGCGACTGGCGCGTCGCGATCAATTCTTCCTGCACGCGCGAGTAATGCGAGAAAAGCGGCGTCAGCGCCTTCAGTTCGTCGAAGAGCGCGAAGCCGACCGCGCCGACCGTCTCGCCGGCATCGTCCTTCAGCGGCAGACGGGTCACGACGAGCGGTTCGCGGCCGGTTTCCAGAATATCGAGCAGAATCGGCTTGCCGGTCTTCACGACTTCGCGCATCAGGCTGTTCGGAATCACCGCTTCGCAATCGCGGCCGATGGCCTGCTGCGGGTCCGAGAACCCGAAGCGCGCCGCATAGCGCTTATTGATCCAGACGACGCGCGCTTCCGCATCGACGATAAACGTGCCTTCGCTGAAGTTTTCGAAGGTGCGGAACAGGGAGTCCATCGCGCGGCGCAGGACATCGCTGTAGGAAAGGGGAAGACCCGCCCAGTCGTTCATCATGTTGTCGCCGTCTCCGGGTAGGGTTTTAATTGGGCTTGTCTCATTTGGTAGACAATTTTATCCCACTGGAGAGACGGCCAATAAGGCCGTCGCATCGGCATTTTCCCTTGTTTACCCGTATCTTCCGACAAATTCAGTCCCGATTTTGAGACATTTGAGTACAATCGATCGCAGCGCATTCCGAAGTTCGGCCTGAGAAATCAAGGCACTAGCCGTTGCGCCGCTTGTGGCACGGAACCTGCATTTGCCGCCGCCGTGCCGTCGCATCCTCAAAGACGGCGACTACGTAGAACAACCAAGCTCTGGAGACTCAATGTCCTTTGTCATCGTCCTTGCCGCGCTGGCGTTCTTGATGTTCGCCGCGTATCGCGGCTACAGCGTCATTCTGTTCGCGCCGATCGCCGCGCTCGCCGCCGTTCTGCTGACCGACCCGGCCGCCGTCGCGCCGGTCTTCACCGGCATCTTCATGGAGAAGATGGTCGGTTTCGTGAAGCTCTATTTCCCGGTGTTCCTGCTGGGCGCCGTGTTCGGCAAGGTGATCGAGCTGTCCGGTTTCTCGGAGTCGATCGTGGCCGCCGCGATCCGCTATATCGGCCGCTCGCGCGCCAATGCGGTGATCGTCGCGGTGTGCGCGCTGCTCACCTATGGCGGCGTATCGCTGTTCGTGGTGGTGTTCGCGGTGTACCCGTTCGCCGCCGAGCTGTACCGCCAGAGCAATATTCCGAAGCGCTTGATGCCCGGCGCGATCGCGCTCGGCGCATTCTCGTTCACGATGGATTCGCTGCCCGGTACGCCGCAGATCCAGAACATCATCCCGACCACGTTCTTCAAGACGACCTCGTGGGCCGCGCCGACGCTCGGCGTGATCGGCTCGCTGTTCATCATCGTGGTGGGTTTGACGTATCTGGAATGGCGCCGCCGCGCGGCGATGGCGACCGGCGAGGGCTACGGCACGGCGCTGGTCAACGAGCCGGAGCGCGTCGAATCGAAGCAACTGCCGCATCCGCTGCTGGCGGTCGCGCCGCTAGTGCTGGTGGGCGTCGCGAACTTCTTGCTGACTCGCTGGATTCCGAACTGGTACGGCGCGTCGTACACGGTTGCGCCGGACATTCTGCCGGGCATTCATGCACCGGTCACGACGACGATCAAGAGCGTGGTCGCGATCTGGGCCGTGGAAGGTGCGCTGCTGATCGGCATCGTGATGGTGGTGATTACCGCGTTCAATCGGGTGCGCGAGCGCTTTGCCGTCGGTACCAAGGCGGCGGTGGCGGGTGCATTGCTGGCGTCGTTGAACACGGCGTCGGAATACGGTTTCGGCGGCGTGATCGCGGCGTTGCCGGGCTTCCTCGTGGTCAGCGATGCGCTGAAGAGCATTCCGAATCCGCTCGTCAACGCGGCCGTGTCGGTGAGTTCGCTGGCGGGCATCACGGGGTCGGCGTCGGGCGGGATGAGTATCGCGCTGGCGGCGATGTCGGACGTGTTCATCAAGGGCGCCGAAGCCGCGCATATTCCGATGGAAGTGCTGCACCGCGTGGTCGCGATGGCGAGCGGCGGCATGGATACGCTGCCGCATAACGGCGCGGTGATCACGCTGCTGGCGGTGACGGGGCTGACGCATCGTCAGTCGTATCGCGACATTTTCGCGGTGACGGTGATCAAGACGATGGCGGTGTTCTTCGTGATTGGGGTTTATTACGCGACGGGGTTGGTTTGAGGGAGTGAGGGGGCGACCGAGGTGGCGGCGCCAATGCGCAATACGCGCACCGGAATCACTTTTATTCGGTTAGCGTAACGTTTCTCGCCAACCCATCGCCTCGCCCATGACCACCGCGCCCACCTTCTGGATGATCCCGACCGCGCCCACGCCGGTCGGTCCTTTCTCGCACGCCACCGAAACCGACGGTTGGGTTTTCCTGACCGGCCAGATGCCCACCTCGCCGACCGACGACGACGCGCCGCTCCCCGAAGGTGTCGTCGCGCAAACGCAGCGCGTCATGGACAACCTGAAGCTGGTTCTGGAAGGCGTCGGTCTCGGCCTGCAGCACGTCGTCGCCGCGCGCATTTTTCTGACCGAGTTCAAGCGCGATTACGCATCGATGAACGCCGTCTACCGCGCTTACTTTCCGCCCAATGCGTTGCCGGCGAGAACCTGCATCGGCGTGACTGCGCTGGCTCGCGATGCGCTGGTCGAGATCGATTTCATCGCCCGGCGCGCGGGACCGGGTTGATTCGCGACCTCGTCAGCAACCCGGCGACGCAAGCCGGTTAGCGCGCACGCGCGAGTCGGCTACCCATCAACCCCAAAGCGATCGATCAACGCGTCATGCAGCGAGATGGCGCGTTCGTCCATCTCCGTGGTCCACTGCGCACTTTCCCGGCACAGCCGCTGCAACTCGCGGCATTGCCGCGCGAAGTCCGTTTCCTGCACGACCAAAAACGCGCCGCCCGCGCTATGCGCCCAGCCGGCCAGCGCCTCGCGATTTTCCTGCTCGACGATCGTCGTCAGACGGGGCAACTCACTTTGCAGATGGGTTTTCAGCATCGCCTCGTAGCGTGCCTTGTCGTCCGCGCTGAGGATAGCGGGTGCGTCGGCGGCATTGTCTTCGCTAGCGGTAGTACCCGGCGCCGAGTTGCTCGCGCGCCGCGCCGCCGTCGCGACCTCCAGCAACGCCGCTTCCAGCTCCGCCAAAGACGCCGGCTTCGCCACATGCCCCGCAAATCCGCGCTCACGCCAGGCGGCATCGTCCCGACTATCGGTGACGGCGCTGAACGCCAGCACGGGCATGTCCGGGCGTGACGTTCGCAGCCGCGCCAGCAACGCATATCCATCCATCACGGGCATATGGATATCGCTCAAGAGCACGTCGAAATGCGCCTGCTCGACGGCAGCGAGCGCTTGCCGTCCGTCGCCGACGAGCGTCGGCAAGCAGCCCAGCGCAGCGAGCTGTTCGACCACCAGGCTCTGAATCAACGGATTATCTTCGGCCACGAGCACCGTCAGCCCCTGCAACGCCGGAGCCACTTCATGCGGCGCTGAAGCGACCGCGTCGACAGAAGCCGCAACAGTTGCAGCAGTTGCAGCAGCCTCATCCGCCATCGCGCCACCCGCCGCCAGATCGACCGCGGTGAACACCGCCTTGCGGCTAAACTCGCTCGCTTCGAATACGCCGTCCGCGCATTCAGCCGGCCTATGCGGGCCAGCGTACGTGATCCACACCGCACCGACGGCCTGAATCTCACGCAGCGCGCTCACCGCATCGAGCTCGTATTCGCCAGTCACGACCAGCACATCCGGACGATTCACGCGCAGCCACGCCAACGCTCCACGCATCGACGTTTCCGTATGCACGCTCCAGCCTTTCCTCTGCAGGCCGATTTCCAGCAACAACCCCGACTCGCGCTCCTGACAAACCACCAGCGCATTGCCACGGCGCGGCGGCTCGACGGCCGGCGTGCGCGACTCCACGGGCGACAGCGCAAGCGGAATCGACACGCTGAATGCGCTGCCGACACCCAGCACGCTCTCGACCGAAATATGTCCGCCCATCAGCTCGCACAACCGCGCGCAGATCGACAGCCCGAGGCCCGTGCCGCCGGAGCGGCTCGACGTGCTCGCCTCGCCTTGCACGAACGGATTGAACAGCCGCGCCACCAGCGCCTGATCCATGCCGATCCCCGAATCGCATACCCGGCAAACCAGCACCGGTTTGCCCTGGGGATCGTCGACGATCCCGGCGCTCAACGTGATCTTTCCGCACGACGTGAACTTGAACGCGTTGCTCAGCAGGTTGTTCACGATCTGCGCGATACGTGTGCGGTCGCCGCGTAGTTCCTGATCGAGCGTCGGCGACAGATGCGCGTAGAACCGGATCGGCCGGTCCGCCTTCATCGGCGCATACGAAAGCGCGATGTTCTCCAGATCGTCGACGGGACGGAACACCTCGCAGACAAGCTTCATCTCGCCCGCATCGATCTTCGAAAAATCGAGGATGTCGTTGACGATGCCGCGTAGCGCGTTGGCGGCGACGCCGAGCGTCGCGAGCCGCTGCGTATGCGCTTCGAGTCCCGGCGTCCGCGAAAACAGTTCGAGATTGCCGAGCAACGCGTTCAGCGGCGTGCGGATCTCGTGACTCATCGACGCGAAGAAGTTCGAGCGCGCCCGCATCATGTCTTCCGACGTCTGCTGCGCGAGCCGCAATTGCTGTTCGAGTTCGTGCTGCGCGGTGACGTCGAGAATCGCGCAGAACAGCACGTCCTGATCCGCGTAGCGGGCCGGCGCGTAGGTGAACTGGAGGAAGCGATCGGCCGCCGTGTCGCGCTCGTCCGGGAGCACGGCCGTTGGCGCGGCTGGTGTGGTCGGCGTGGCGGCTGGCGTCGCAGGCACGACAAACACGGCAATCTTCGCGAACGCATTGACCGACGGTTTATCCGGCGCCTGCGCATGAAACTCGTCGACGATATGCGCGGGCAAGCGCTGCCCGCCCGGCTCGATCCGCAACAGTTCGAACGCGAGCGCATTCGCGGTCAGGATCGCGTGATCGCTTTGCCGGACGATGCACAACCCCACCGGCGTCGCGCTCACCAGAATGCGGTTGATGGTCTCGCTCTCCAGCGCCCGCGACGTCTCGGCGAAACTGACGCGCAACAGCCGCAAGCCCCAGAAGCGCGCGGTCAGCGCAATCGCGCACAGCGTGAGCAGCGCGAGCGAAACCAGCACCGCGAGTTGCCAGCCGAGCGCGGCGGCGAGGCCGCGCCACGTCACGTAACCAACCAGCGCGCCGAAGCCCGGCGTCAGCGGTTCGTAGAAGACGACGCCATCGCGTGTATAGCGCGTCACGTCGGGCTGCGTGCGGGTCACGACGCCTTGCAGCATCGCTACGCGTCGGGCGTCGAGCGGCGGCGACGACAGGATCAGGCGATGGTCGGCCATCATCAGCAGCATCGCGCCCTCGCGGTCCGGCCATTTCAGATGCGCGGGCAGCGCCTCGACCGGGATGCTGACTGCGATCAGCGTGACGGGTTCGTCATTCGCGTCGTAGTACGCGCTAAGCGCCGAGATCACCGTGATGCCTTGCAGCGGGTCGCGATAAGGGCCGAGCCAGACGCGCTCGCCTTTCGCGGGCATGCGCTTGCCGGTTTGCGTCTGGAGTTCGTGCAGCAGGGTCGTGCGCAGCGTGGCGATCGCCGACGGTTGCAGCGGCGTGGTGCCCGTCGTGACCGCCGATTTTGCCGGGCTCGGCGCGTTTGCCGTATTCGCCACGTCCGTGGCGTTCGCGGCATTCGCGCCATTCGCGCCATTCACGCGATTGCCGCCATTTGCCCCCGCGCCGCCGTTCAGCGACGGCAGGATCGCCGCATAGTCGCGATCCAGCCCAAGCAGCACCGCGCGTTGACGCAGTTCGAACGCCTGCTGCGTGACCAATGTCGATTGCGCCGTTTCATACAGACGCCAGAGTTGCGAGCCGAAATCCGCGCCCCAGGCATCGCGCGTCGCGTCGCTCACCAGCAGATCGAAACCCGCGTCGATCCGGCCCACATCGCCGCGCGCGACGCCATTGCGGCGGATCGCGTCTTCGACCGCATCGGGCACGCGCAAGACGTTCTGCGTGTTCCGGTAGTAATCGACGGTGAACTCGGTGCGCCGCAGGAACGACTCCTCGCGATGCAGCACCAGCGAGATATCCGCCGCATTCTGCGCGGCGTAGGTGCGCAGGTAGTCGAGTTGTTTGTCCGCGCCGATCCCGGCGAGCACGAGCGCGAACACGACGACGATCAGCATCAGCGAGGCAATCGTTGCCAGATATACCCGTTGCTGACGCTTCGCGCTGTATTTGAGCGAAGCGAACGCGTGCGCCAGTGATTCCTGAGTGCGATCGAGGATCTTTTGCATGGCTCGCGTGGCAGAGGAAGCGTGAGCGGGCCGGTCGAACGTCGCGGCGCCCCCGGCAAGGCGGTGAAGCAGTGAAGCGATGAAGCGGTAACGCGGCGACTGCGGCGGAGAACCGCGCCTGCAGGCCTTATACGGGCGAAGTGTAGCGCTTTTGTCCGACACATCCGGCGGCATCGGGCGCCCGTTCCGGCGGCTACGCGAAACGCATGAAATAACCCTGCATTAACGGCCAGGCGCCGCCTAAACCTGAGTGGTTTACTGGGAAACCCTCAAGCGAACGCAAAAAATTGCCGTTATTCCTTGCAACACCGTAAGCACTGCAACCCGCCGGGGCAGCATCAGCAAGGAACGCCATGCGCAACAACCAGCCCGTTACCGGGCATGAATACGAATTCCCTTCGTCGCAAATGCTGGTTTCCGCGACCGACCTCACCGGCCGTATCCAGTACTGCAATCCCGCGTTCATCGCCGTGTCGGGTTATACGCGCGAAGAGCTGATCGGTCAGCCGCACAACCTGATCCGCCACCCGGACATGCCGCGCGACGCCTTCGCCGATCTGTGGACGACGATCCGCGACGGCCGTCCGTGGACCGCGCTCGTCAAGAATCGCCGCAAGAACGGCGACCACTATTGGGTCCATGCGAACGTCACGCCGGTGGTCGAGAAAGGCGCGATCGTCGGTTATCTGAGCGTGCGCGTGAAACCGGACCGCGAAGCCGTCCGCGACGCCGAAGCGCTGTACGCCCGCATGCGCGAAGGCCAGGCGCGCGGCCGCAAGCTGCGCCGTGGCGTGGTGGTGCGCACCGGCCTGCTCGGCCGCCTCCAGGCGCTGATGCGTCTGCCGGTCGCGACGCGCGCCGCCATCGGCTACGCGCTCACGCCGCTGGTGCTGCTGGCGGCCGGCTTCGCCGCCTGGCAGGGCGTGCCGCCCACACCGTTCTGGATCGCCTTCGGCGTGACCGCCGCGCTCAGCGTGGTGCTGTGGCAGGTGCTGACGCGCCAGCTCGCGACGCCGATCCGCGACATGTCGGGCATCGCGACGCGTCTCGCCGCGGGCGATCTGACCGCCGATCTCGAAATCGCGCGTCACGACGATCTCGGCGACGTGCTGCAGGCGTTGAACCAGTTGAAGGCCAATCTCGCGGCGATCGTGTTCGACGTACGCGCGCAGATCACCGGCATGCTCGACAACGCGCGGGAAATCTCCAGCGGCAACGTCGACCTCGCGCGTCGCACGGAAATGCAGGCGGCGTCGCTCGAGGAAACGGCGGCGACCATGGAGCAACTGACCACGACCGTGCAGGCCAACGCCGACGCCAGCGTGCGCGCGCTCGATCTCGCCAAGGACGCGCAGGCGGCAGCGGCCGTCGGCGGCCAGATCGCCGGTCAGGTCGAACAGACGATGGCCGGCATCACGGCCGCCTCGCGGCGTATCGCGGACATTACCAGCGTGATCGACGGCATCGCGTTCCAGACCAACATCCTCGCGCTGAACGCCGCCGTCGAAGCGGCGCGCGCCGGGGAATCGGGCCGCTCGTTCGCGGTCGTCGCGGGCGAAGTGCGGATGCTGGCGCAGCGCTGCGCGGCGTCGTCGAAGGAAATCAAGTCGGTGGTCGAAGCGAGCGCCACCGAAGTCGCGGCGGGCACCGAACTGGTGTCACGCACCACCTCGCAGATGCGCGTGATCGACGAAGCCGTGAGTCGCGTGTCGTCGATCATCGTCGAAGTGGCGAATGCCAGCAGCGAGCAGGCCGAGGGGATTCGCCAGGTCAACCAGGCGGTCTCGCATCTGGACGGCGCGACCCAGCAGAACGCGGCGCTCGTCGAGCAGGCGGCGGCCACCGCGCAGCGGCTCGCGGAACAGGCCGACGTGCTCGACGAAGCCGTGCGCCTGTTCACCGTGGCCGAGGCTGAGCCAGCGCCGCGCGCCGCGCCGGCGCGTCCGGCCGTGACGTCGAACGCCACAGCCACTCCCGCACCGGTCGCACCGGCGAAACGCGGCGCCGCGCGCCCCGCTCACACCCACGACGACAGCCACGAAGCAGCGACATTGTTCTGATAGATCGGCGTTACTCCCACCTCGACAGTGAGGTATTGACGCATCACGATTGAACCGTCAGCGCCCAACCTGGTTGCACGGGCCGGCTGACCCGAGTAACAACGGCGTTTAGCGGCCCGTCCATCGATGGACGGGCTATTTTTTTGCCCGCTCGCCATGCTTGTCACGATGGCCATGATTGCCACGCCCTTGAACATGCCGCCCCCCAACGGTGAGGAAATACGGGAGCCGTCGTATAACCTGCGCCTAACCGGCGCTTACGTCATCCACATGACAGCCGGCCAGAAGGAGTGCACCGCCGCGGGGCACGAAAAATGCATTCGTCGTGGCGGGGAGTCGCGTTACACTGGTCGCTACCGCGTTGCGTCACGGCGTCCGCTGCCCGGCGGGCCGCGCCAGGCAACGCGCAAGGCGAATCCGGGCAAGCTGGAAATGAACGGGCGGCACGGCGAGGCGTGCACATGGCGCGACAGACGGCGCGGCATCCTGCCCGTACAATGGTTCGATCAACACAACGGATTAAGGACAACTTCGATGCGCACTACCGGGTCCTCCGGGTCAATGGCCCTGCTCACCGAATACGACGACGCAACGGCGCGCGAACTTCGCACGCTGCGCCTCGAATCGACAGAAGACGGCAAAGGCATTCTTCTGATCGAAGTCGACGAGCGCAAGCCCGGCATCCATCGCGAAGTGCGCTACGAAATCACGCCAGCCGAACTGATTGCCGCGATCCGCGCGCATGGCGCCGAGCTGCCGGGCGAACAGCACAATCATCGTCAGTAACAGGTCTTGAAGTAAAAACACGCGGTATGAGCGCGAGAGCGTTCATACCGCGTGTCGTTTTTACGCTTTCAGAACGCCGCAACCGCGCTTTCAACTACGAAAAAAAGCACAAGTTTTCCTGACGTTTGCACGTCTCGAAAATACGTCCATAATCCCTGCATTCTCCTTCGCTTTCCCCTACCTGCGCCGCTCCCGAAAGGGTCGCGGATGTAAGCCGATGCTACATGATCTGGTCGAGCAATACGGACCGGCGCTCGTCTTCGTCAACGTGCTGGCCGCTTCCATTGGACTGCCGGTGCCGGCCATGCCGTCGCTCGTTCTGTTCGGGGCCATGGCGGCCATGCATCCGGGGTCGGTGGGAACGCAGTTGCTGCCGGTGCTGGTGCTGTCCATCTTCGCCACGCTGATCGGCGACAGCGCCTGGTATCTCGCCGGACGCATGTACGGCGGCAATACGCTGAAGACGATTTGCCGCCTGTCGCTGTCACGCGATACCTGCGTGAAGAAGACGGAGCGTTTCTTCGGACGCTGGGGCGTGCGGGTGCTGGCCGTCGCCAAGTTCGTACCCGGTCTGTCGATCGTCTCGATTCCGATGGCCGGCGCGATGGGCACGCGCTACCGCACGTTCCTCACGTATGACGGCGTCGGCGCCGCGTTGTGGTCGGGCACGGGCCTGATCATCGGCGCGTTGTTCGCGAAGCAGATCGACATGCTGTTCGCGATGGCCGGGCGTCTCGGCCGCACGGCCGCGCTGGTGGTCGTCGCGTTGCTGCTTTTGTACGCGGCTTACCGCTGGATTCGCCGTCGCCAGTTGATTTCGAAGCTTGCGTCCGCACGTATCGAGGTCGACGAACTCGCCGCGCTGGTGGCCACGGGCAAGACGCCGGTGATGTTCGACATCCGCTCGATGGAAAAGCGCAAGCTCGATCCGTTCGTGATTCCCGGTTCGCAGTTCGCGGACGAACGGCAGCTGGATGAGATCGTCGCCACGTATCCGCACGATCAGAAGTTGGTGATTTACTGTTCCTGCCCGAACGAAATCTCCGCGGCATGGATGGCCAAGCAGTTGAACGAGGCCGGCTTCTCCGACGTGCTGCCGTTGCGCGGCGGCATGGAAGCATGGCGTGACTCGGGCAGGCCCGTCGAGGCGCTGCCCGACGTGCCGCCGCCCGACATCGCGGTCGACGGCGTCGCGCCGAAAGCCGTGTAACGCAGCAGGCAGCGCCATCGCGCCGGCGCCTTGCGCGCCGCGTCGCACCGCTTCGCGCGTCGTGCCCGCGTCTGATGCGCGGTCCCGTCCGCGTCTCGTTCAAACAATCAATGAACACCGAAGGAGCGGTTCAATGCTTTCGACTCAAGACGTCTCGACTCAAGAAGCTGAAGCACAACCCCAAACCATCGTCGCCGACGCGCCATTCTCGAATCTCGCGACGCGCATGCACCAGATGTTCCCCTCGCTGACCTGCGCGGAAATCGAGCGGCTGCGCCGTTTCGGCGAAATGGGCCATTGGGAGGCTGGTGAGCTGCTGTTCGAAACGGGCCGCACCGGTCCGGGCATGTTCGTGCTGCTCGAAGGACGCGTGAAGGTCTATCAGCGCGATGGGATCGGCCGCGAAGTGGTGATCGCCGATCATGGCGCCGGGCATTTTCTGGCGGAAGTCGGACAGTTGTCGGGCAAGCCCGCGCTGGTCAACGGCATGGCGCTGAGCGCCGTCGACGCGCTGCTGATTCCGCCGACCCAATTACGCGCATTGCTCGTCGCCGAGGCCGAACTCGGCGAGCGGATCATGCGCGCACTGATCCTGCGTCGCGTGTCGCTGATCGAAAAGGGCGCGGGTGGCCCGATTCTGCTGGGCAACAGCAGCGATGCGCGCCTCGTGATGCTGCAAGGCTTCCTGTCGCGCAACGGCCATCCGCATTCGGTGATCGATGAACGCGACGAAGACGCGCTGCGTCTGATCGAGCAATTCGCCGCGCGCAAGGAAGACATGCCGCTCGTGATCTGTCCGGACGGCTCGGTGCTGCGTCATCCGAGCATGCCGGAACTGGCGACCTGTCTCGGTCTGCTGCCCGACCTCGACGACTCGCACGTGTACGACGTCGCGATCGTCGGCGCGGGACCCGCCGGGCTCGCAACGGCCGTGTATGCGGCCTCCGAGGGCCTGTCGGTGATCGTGCTCGACAGCCGCGCGCCGGGCGGCCAGGCCGGCGCGAGTTCGCGAATCGAAAACTATCTCGGCTTTCCGACCGGCATCTCCGGCCAGGCGCTGGCGGGCCGCGCGTTCGTGCAGGCGCAGAAGTTCGGCGCGCACGTCGCGATTCCGGTTCACGTGAAGGCGCTCAATTGCGCGGAGTCGCCGTATCGGCTGGAACTGAAGTGCGGTGGGCACATCACCGCGCGCACCATCGTGATCGCGAGCGGCGCGGTGTACCGGCGGCCAGCGCTCGAAGGCCTCGACCGTTTCGACGGACGCGGCGTGTTCTACTGGGCATCGCCGGTCGAAGCCAAGCTGTGCAAGCGTCAGGAGATCGTGCTGGTGGGCGGCGGCAATTCGGCGGGCCAGGCCATCGTCTATCTGGCGACGCACGCCGCCAAGGTCCACGTGCTGATCCGGCGCAGCGGCTTCGAGGCGACCATGTCGCGCTATCTGATCGACCGTATCCGCTCGTTGCCGAACGTGTTCGTACATCCGAATTCGGAAATCGGCCGCCTCGACGCGGATGAGAGCGGCCTGTCGCGCGTCGGTCTCAAGAAGCCGTTGCCCGACGGCACCGATCACTTCGATACGCGCCATCTGTTCCTCTTCACCGGCGCCGATCCGAATACCGACTGGCTGCGCACCTGCGGCGTCGAACTGGACGAGAAGGGCTTCGTGCTCACCGGCGCGGCCGTCGACGGCGGTTCGGCATGCGATCTCGCCACCAGCGTCGAAGGCGTGTACGCGATCGGCGATGCGCGCGCCGGCTCGACGAAGCGCGTCGCGGCGGCGGTCGGCGAAGGCGCGGCGGTGGTCGCGCAGATCCATCAACTGCTGGCCGTGTCGGCAGAGGAAGCGGTCGCGCTCGGCGCATAAGCATCACGGCGTTGCCTGGCTCACCGGGTAATCTGCTGTTACACACGCCTTCAACTCGTAGCACCTGTCTTGCTTTCTGTCTCGTAATATGGTCGTCAGCCATTCGACAGTGAATGGCTGACCCTTTCGACCGCAACTCATGTTGCATGGGGCCGACTCACGGCGCGCCTGAACATCCGGCGCGCAGGTTGGCCGACAGGAGACAAGCAATGATCCAACGCGCGATCGTATTCGCCGCCTTCGGCCTTGCCGCCGCCTGCGTATCGACTGCCACCTCGGCGCGGGTGAATGTCGGTGTATTCGTCAACACGCCGGGGCCGGTGTATGCCGCTCCGCCGGTCTACGCGCCACCGCCGGTCGTCTATGCGCCGCAACCGGCCTACGGCTACCGCTATCGTGGAGACTATTACCGCGACCGCCGCTGGCACCACGATCATGGCTGGCATCGCGGCTGGGATCGTCATCACGGGCGCGGCTGGTGATCGAGCCGGACGCGCACGCCGGTTCGTCCGCGCTATTCACGCTACAGTAGCGGCTGCCGATGCGGACCTCGCGTCCGTTCCCTTCGCAGTCACTGATGGACCGACGAGGACCGACGACCGCGTGAAGACTCTGCCGCTCTCCGCAGCACGTACGCTGCATCTGGCCGCACAAGGTTTGCTGACGCCGCCGCGCCGCAAGGCCGTCAAAGCCGATGTACTCGACGCGATCCGCCGCATGGCGCAATTGCAGATCGACACGATCCACGTGGTCGCGCGCAGCCCTTACCTCGTGCTGTTCAGCCGGCTCGGCGCCTATCCGCCGCAATGGCTCGACGAACATCTCGCCGAAGGCAAGCTGTTCGAGTACTGGTCGCACGAGGCCTGCTTCGTGCCGACCGAAGATTACGCGTTGCTGCGGCATCGCATGCTCGATCCAGGCGGGATGGGCTGGAAATATGCCGCCGAATGGCACGCGCAGCATCGCACGGCGATCGACGCGCTGCTTGAACACATCCGCGAGACGGGGCCGGTGCGCTCGGCGGATTTCGCGCGCGAAGCCGGCACGGGTAATGGCTGGTGGGACTGGAAGCCGGAGAAGCGTCACCTCGAGGTGCTGTTCGCGATCGGCCAACTGATGGTGGCCGAGCGGCGCAATTTCCATCGCGTCTACGACGTGACCGAGCGCGTGCTGCCTGATTGGGACGATGCACGCGACCTACCGCCGCCCGATGTCGTAGCCGAACGTGTGTTGCAGCGAAGCTGCCGCGCCCTGGGCATCGCGCGCGCCGACTGGGTCGCCGATTACTACCGGCTGCCGCGTCGCCCTTATCGCGACGAGCTGCATGCGCTGGCCGATCGCGGTGAGCTGATTCCCGTGCGAGTGGAAGGCTGGAAGCAGGACACGTTCGTGCATCGCGAGTTCGCTGCGCTACTCGACGAGAGCGCGAACGGCAAGCTCGCGTCGACGGTGACGACCGTGCTGTCGCCGTTCGACCCCGTGGTGTGGGATCGCAAGCGCGCCGCTGCGTTGTTCGACTTCGACTACGCGATCGAATGCTATACGCCGGCGGAAAAACGCAAATACGGTTATTTCGTGCTACCGCTGTTGAGCCGCGGCCGGCTGGTCGGTCGCGTGGATGCGAAAGCGCACCGTACTCAACGCGTGTTCGAGTTGAAGTCGCTGCATATCGAACCTGGGGTGCGTTTGAGCGCGCGACTTGCGGGCGATCTGCGCCGCGCGCTGCAACGTTGCGCGGACTGGCACGGTACGCCGCAACTCGCGTTGACGTCGGGCCCGGCGGAATGGCTCGAAGCGTTGAGCGTGAGCGACGGCGTGGACGCGTAGCGCAGCTCGTCCCGTCTTGCGTTGTTCTGTTTCGCCGCGTGCCAGGTCACTCGGCACGCGCCTTCGACTCAATGCAACGCGGCCCATGCGAGCGACAGCGAAAACACCCCAAGCACGATCGACGCGCCACGCTGCATCTTCACTGGATTGAGCCACGCGAGCTTGCCGCTGCCGAGCGCCGCGCCGAACGCGATCCACGCGAGCGCGATCGGCACCAGCAGGCAGGCGAAGATCGACATCGCGAACAGATAGGCGGGGAGATGCGCAAAGGCGACGGCAGGAAAGATCGTGCCGGCGAATAGCAAGCCCTTGGGATTCAGCAGCGTCGCGACGAACAACGTCCGCATGCCGATGCTGCGTTGCGTGGAATCGGGCAGCGCGACGGCGGCGCGCCACATATCGACCGCGAGATAGGCGATGTACAAGCCCGCCGCCACGCGCAACAGCGAAGGCAACCACGGCAATGCGTGGTCGGCTTGCACGAGAAAATGTCCCCACACGGAAATCGCCACCAGGTAACCGCACAATTCGGCGACGATCAACGGCCATGACCGCCGCAGCCCCTGACGCAGACCGGCGGCCGCGAGCAACGTATTGGTCGGGCCCGGCGTGATCAGCACGACGACAATGCCGATGGCGAGCAGCGCGAGAGCGGACGCGGAGATCATGAAAAAGGCGCAGTGTTGGGAACAGTGCGCCTTTTTATCACAGTCGGCGGTACCGACGAAAAACGTCGGCGGATTTCAATGATCGAGCCTGGCGCGCAACTCGCGCGCGGCTTCCAGCAGCCCTTCGTAACCCGAACGCGCGTGCTCCGGCAGATCCGGATCGCCGACGAACGCGCCGAGCGTTTCGATCAGGCTGTAGAGAATGCCCTTCGCGGCGCCCGATGCGATGCTGCCCGACGAGACCTGCTGATCGACGTGATTCAGCGCCGCGTCGAGATGTTCAAGGTGTTCGAAACCCGGTCCGTCGCCGGTGGTGGATGTGGGCGTGGGTGGCTTGGGCGAAACGTCTTGCGTCATGATGAGTCTTCCCGTGTTTGAGTAGCGGTGAACAAGCCTGTCCTGCACTCGGTTACTCGGTTATATACCGATCGCGCGGAGACGTCTATTCGCGATCCATGCGAAGACGACGTGGGTTAAAGCATCGCTCGATACGCGACGCGAGCGACCCGACAAGTCTCAGGCTCGTTCGCCGCGCTCGCGTTTATTTGCCCGCTGGCGTGATCCGATACGCGCAGCGCCGCGCGCCGGCCAGCACATGTTCTTCTCGTGCAATCGAGCCCTCCTCGCCGACGATCTCCGCGAACAGCTGCAGCTCCGTGCGGCAAAACCCCTGACAGGTACGCGCCGCCGCGCAGATCGGGCAATGGTTTTCAAGCAGCAGCCAGTCGCGCCCATCCTTCTGCAACTCGGCCATGTAGCCCTCGGCGCTGCGAATCTCCGCGAGTTTCGTCAGACGCGCCTTCAATCCCTTCGACGATTTGAGTGCCGCCAGATAATTCGCACGCGTCTCGACCCCGCGCTGATCGATCAGCTTGTCGAGCCCCGCTTCGCCGAAAAGCTGGCGAATCGAGCCGAGCAACTGCACGGTCAATTGCGGATGCGTATCCGGAAAGCGCGCGTTGCCGGCTTCGGTCAACCCCCAGCTTTGACCCGGACGCCCCGGCCCCGCCTGCGACGCTTGTCGCCCTTCGACCAGACCGCCTCCGAGCAGCTTCTGAATCTGCTGACGCGCCGCTTCGACGGTGATGCCCAGTTCGGCCGCGATCGACGCCGTGGACGACGGCCCCTGCGTCTTCAGCAGATTGAGGATGCGATCCACCGGCACGGCTGGCGTGTTCATGGCCACCGCGGCGTTTGCCGGCGCTTTTGAATTTTCCAAGCTTTCATTTGCATATCTCATCGGGTCACATTATTATCCAAGCCAATGCTTGCATAATAAGTCAACCACGAACGGCTGTCCACGACATGAAAAATCTGCAATCCACCGCGCCGTCATGGGGCGATCTGCTGACCGGCAGCAACGGCTGGCGCATTCTGGCGCTGGCGGGCGGCGTCGCGCTGCACGCCACGGACGTGTATATCGCCACGACGATCCTGCCTTCGGTCGTGCACGAGATCGGCGGCCTTGAACTGTATGCGTGGAACACCACGCTGTTCGTCGTCGCGTCAATTCTCGGGTCGGTGCTGTCGATGCCCCTGCTCGCCAAACTCGGCGCGCGCTCCGCCTACTTCGTCGCGCTCGCGGTTTTCGCGGTGGGCAGCGTGGTCTGCGCGAGCGCGCCGTCCATGCCGTGGATGCTCGTCGGCCGCACGCTGCAAGGCTTCGGTGGCGGCATTCTGCTGGCGCTCAGTTACGCGTTGATCCGCGTCGTGTTCGACGAATCGTTGTGGCCTCGCGCGATGGGTTTCGTCTCCGGCATGTGGGGCGTCGCGACGTTGTGCGGCCCGGCGCTCGGCGGCGTATTCGCGCAACTCGGCGATTGGCGCCTTGCGTTCTGGGTGTTGCTGCCGGTGGTGGCGGTGCTCGCCGCGATCATCCATCGCGAGGTGGACGGCAAGCGCACGTCGGCATCCGACGTTGCCGCCGGGCCGACGCCCTTGCTGAAGGTCAGCGTGCTGGGCGCGTCCGCGCTGGTGATCTCGCTCGCCACGTTGAGCGAGCGGATGCTGTGGAACGCGGCCGGTGTCGTCGCGGGTTTCGGGCTCGTATGGCTGCTGGCGCGACTCGAGCGCAAGGACAACGCCGCGCGTCTGCTGCCGAGCGGCTCGTACTCGATCCGCACGCGTATCGGTCGTCTCTATGCGTGTTTGAGTTTGCTCGGCATCGGCATCACCAGCGAAATTTTCGTGCCGTATTTTCTGCAAACCATTCACGGTCGCTCGCCGCTGGAGGCCGGCTACCTGACTGCGTTGATGGCGGCCGGCTGGTCGGCCGGTTCGATGTTCAGTGCCGGACGCTCTCCCGCCGTCGCGCGACGCCTGAGCCGCGTCGGCCCGCTGATCGAAGCGTTGGGGCTAGGCGCGCTCGCCTGGTTGATGCCAATGGCGGGACTGCTCGACAGCACCGGCGGCGAACTGGCGCTGTGCGTGGCGCTGGCAAGCGTCGGCTTTGGCCTCGGCATCGGCTGGCCGTTTCTGTTGACGTGCGTCTTCAGCGCCGCGCGACCTGGCGAGGAGAACCTCGCGTCGCTGTCCATCACCACCATTCAACTGTTTTCGATGGCGGTCGGCTCCGCGCTGGCGGGTCTCGTCGCGAACGGCGCGGGACTGACGACGCTGGCCGCGCTGCCCGGCGCGCAGCACACGGCGCTGTGGTTGTTTGCCACGTTCGCGCTCGCGCCGCTCATCGCCTTCGGGCTGACGCGGCAGCAGACGGATCGGCCTTCGACGGGAGGAGCATCGTGATAGACCGCGTACAAGCCATGCGCATTTTCGTGCGCATCGTCGATGCGAGCAGCTTCACGCGGGCGGCGGAATCGCTGGAGATTCCACGCGCCACGGCGACCACCACGGTGCAGTCGCTCGAAGCGTTGCTTGGCGTTCAATTGCTGGTGCGCACCACGCGCAAGGTGACGCTGACCGCGGAAGGCGCCGAGTACTACGAGCGCTGCGCGCAGATTCTCGCGGCAATCGAGGAGGTCGAATCGGGTCTGTTCAACCGGCCGGAAAACTTGCGTGGCCGTTTGCGTGTAGCGATGCCGGGCATGATCGCGGCGTCGATCGTGGTGCCTCGGCTGGCGTCGTTTCACACGTTGCATCCGCATGTGGAGCTGGCGCTCGGCGTGAATCATCGCGCGCCGGAGTTGGGGGGCGAGAGCGTGGATTGCAGCATCGAACTCGGCGAACTGCCTGATTCGCGTTTGCTGGTGCGGCGGCTGGGCTGGCTCGACCGAGTGACGTGCGCGAGTCCCGCGTATCTCGCGCGGCATGGCGAGCCTCGGCATGTCGATGACCTTGCGCGTCATGTTGCCGTGAACTGGTCGTCCGTGCATGCGGGCCGGCGCATGGATTTCGAGTTCAGCGTGGCGGCGCGCACGAGCAAGGCGAAGGTCGGCGGCTTTGTTCAGGTGGACGACGAGCACACGTACCTGGCTTGCGGGCTCGAAGGGCTGGGCTTGATTCAGCCCGGCCGGGCGACCGTGATGCCGTATCTGGCGTCGGGACAGTTGGTCGAGGTGATGCCGAAGTGCAAGGCGTCGCCGGTGGCTGTATCGGTGACGTATGTGAAAAGCCGTCAGGTGTCGCCGCGCGTGCGGGCGTTTGTGGATTGGCTGGGCGAGGTGTTCGAGGATGCGGGTCGTTCCGCGCCGGCGTCGACGCCGTGGTTGGGCGAGACGCCGCAGTGGCCGGTGGTGGATGCGACGCGGGGTGGGGTGGGGGTGCATTGAGGGGCGTGACGCCCCTCCTTAGTCGATCGTCGTAGCATTTGTGGGTTGAACATCCCGGCAAGCTTTCGCGGCGGCACGCGTCGAATGGCTTGCTATTCAGCGTCAATGCTGCCCAACCACCACGCCCGCCGCAGGCTCGTTCGCAGCACTCGCCGCCGCGGCCGCGGCCGCCTCCGCCGCCACCGCCGGCGACACGATTGCCGGCTGTCCCGTCTGCCGGCGCGAACGCCCCGAGCTCAGGTAATCCGCGATCGAATCCTGCGTCACCTCGCCGACATACCGGCCATCCGCATCCAGCACCGGCATCCACGACGAGTTGAACTGATACATCTTCGACAACACGATCCGCAGATGCTCGTCCGCGTTGACGGTCGCCTTGAACGCCGTCAGATGATCGCCGCACACGCCCTGCCCCGCGCGCGCCGCGCGGCGCGTGACGAAGCCGAGCGCCTGTTGCCGGTCGTCGACGATGGTCAGATAACGGCTATCGCTCTCGTCCATCATCTGGAACGCGCGAGCAACCGGCAGATCGGCGTGCGCGGTTTCGGGTTGCGTCGCGGCGTCGCCGGCTTTCACCAGCAATAGACGCTTCAACGTACTGTCCTGGCCGACGAACGCGCCGACGAATTCGTCGCGCGGATGAGCGAGCAGCGTATCCGGATGATCGTATTGCACCAGTTGTCCACGACGGAACACGGCGACCCGATCGCCGAGTTTGATCGCCTCGTCGATGTCGTGACTCACCATGATCACCGTCTTGTTCAACTGACGCTGCATCTGGAAGAACTCGTTCTGGATCGACTCGCGATTGATCGGATCGACCGCGCCGAACGGCTCGTCCATCAGCAACACCGGCGGATCGGCGGCGAGCGCGCGAATCACCCCGATCCGCTGTTGCTGGCCGCCCGACAATTCACGCGGATAGCGCTTCAGGTACTGCTTCGGATCGAGCGCTACCATCGACATCAACTCGGTGGCGCGCTCGCGGCAACGTTTCTTGTCCCAGCCCAGCAGACGCGGCACGACCGTGATGTTCTCCTCGATCGTCATGTTCGGAAACAGGCCGATCTGCTGGATCACGTAACCGATATGGCGGCGCAATTCGACTTCGTTCAGCCCGGACGTATCTTCGCCGTCGATCAGCACGCGGCCCGAGGTCGGCGCGATCAAGCGGTTGATCATCTTCAGCGTCGTGGTCTTGCCGCAACCCGACGGGCCGAGAAACACGCAGATTTCCCCTTGGCCGACGGTCAGGCTGACCGAATCGACGGCCTTCACCTGCTGGCCGTCCTTCTGCTGAAACGTCTTGGTCAGTTGGTCGAGTTCGATCATGTCTTTTGCACTCCCTTCGGTGTCAGCAGGCGTTGCAGCGCCTGCAGCAGCAGGTCGGCGACGATCGCGAGCACGCTCACGAGCACCGCGCCGACCAGCAGTTTCATCATGTTGCTCTGGCCGATCGCGCGGACGATCAGCGTGCCGAGACCGCCCGCGCCGATCACCGCGGCAATCGTCATCACGCCGATATTCATCACCACCGCCGTGCGCACGCCGCCGAGAATCACCGGCACCGCGAGCGGCAAATCGACGAGCCGAAGCCGCTGCCACACGGTCATGCCGATGCCGATGCCGGCCTCCTTGATGCCGGCGTCGACATTGCGCAGCGCGAGGTAGGTGTTGCGCATGATCGGCAGCAGCGAGTAGAGGAACACGGCGGTGATCGCCGGCACCGCGCCGACGCCCTGGCCGAAGCGCGAGAACACCGGGATCATCAGGCCGAACAGCGCGATCGACGGCAAGGTCAGTATCACGGTGGCCACGCTCAACAACGGCGCGGCCAGCCACTCGTGCCGATTGATCAGAATGCCGAGCGGCACGCCGACCACGATCGCGCAGCCGACGGCGATGCCGACAAGCCACACGTGCTGCGCGGTGAGTTGCAGCAATTCAGGCCAGTTGGCCGATAGATAGTCGAATACAGTCATGGAATGGTTTCTCCGGGGCTACGCGTCGCGCGTTCGGGGCGCTCAGGGCAACCTGTGCGTGCGAATGAATTCCGCCGCGACGTCGTGTACCGATTTGCCGTCGATGTCCACCTGCTTGTTCATCTCCAGCATCGTGTCGTTGCTCAGCGCGTCGGAGAGCGCGTTGAGTTGCGTCGCGAGTTGCGGGTTGCGGTCGAGCGTGGCCTTTCGTACGACCGGCGTGGCGTTGTATGCCGGGAAGTAATGACGGTCGTCTTCCAGCGCGACGATGTCGAAACCCTTCACGCGGCCGTCCGTCGTGTAGATCAGACCGATCGGCACCTGGTTGTTATGCAACGCGGTGTAGACGAGTCCCGGATCCATCTGGCGCGTTTCCGCGCGCGTGAAGTGCATGTTGTACGCGGCTTCGAGCGGCTTCAGTCCATCGGGGCGATTGGCGAATTCCGCATCCATCGCGAACACGTGCTTCTTGTTCGGTTCGGCGTCGATCTTCGCGGCGAGTTGCGAGATCGTGCGGATGCCCGTCTGTTGCGCGAATTGTTGCGGTAAGCCCAACGCGTACGTGTTATTCAACGGCGAACAGTTGAGCCAGATGAGACCGCGTTTTTGGTCGAGCGCCTTCACGCGTTCGTACATCGCTTTCGGATCGAGTTTCTCGGTGATCTTGTCGTAGACGAGCGCTGCCGTACCGGTGTATTCCCACGTGACGTCGACCTGGCCGTTCTCCTGCGCACTGCGCAGCAAGACACTACCGAGACCGGTGCGAGCATCGATCGTGTAGCCCTTCGAGCGCAGATACTGCGACGTGATCTCGGTAAGAACGTATTGCTCGGTGAAATTTTTTCCGCCGACAACAAGGGTCGTAGCATTTGCATGAACGCCGGCGATACCTGCGCATAGCGTTAGCAGCGCGGCAGCGGTGAATTTGCCGATGCGGCTTCTAACGCGATGACTATCGTTGTCGTGATTGCGGACGTGGCTTCGGTTACGGTTGCGGTTGAATAACGCCATCATGCTGTCACCCCGCGACGGGCCAGCAAGTAACGGCTGCTTGCCGAGACGATGCCGTCCAGCACCAGCGCGAGTATGGCGGTAGCCGCCGCGCCCAACAGGAGTTGCTGCTGGTTGTTCAGGTAGATGCCCGGGAAAATCAACGTACCGAGGCTGTCCGCGCCGATCAGATACGCGAGCGGCGCGCTGCCCACGTTAATCGCCAGCGCCGTTCGCACGCCACCGATGATGATCGGCATTGCGTTCGGCAACTCGACACGCAGCAGCGACTGCCAGCCGGTCATGCCTAGACCTCGGGCCGCCTCCCGCAGCGCGGGCGATACGTTTTTCATGCCTTCGTACGCATTGCGGGTGATGGGTAGCAGCGACGCCAGGAATAGCGCCACCAAGGCGGGAATATCGCCTATGCCGAAGATGCCGAGCGCGATTGCCAGTACGGCTAACGAGGGCACCGTGTTGCCGATGTTGAAGATCTGCATGAAGCGCTCGGCCTGACGCGCAAGGCGCGGGCGGCTGAGCGCCATGCCTGCCGGAATGCCTACGAGTAGCGCGGCGGCCATCGAATAGCCCACCAGCAGCAGGTGCCGCTTCGTGTAATAGACGAGATCTGGGGCGTACTGGTGTAGCGCTTTGGGGTCGATTGCGTGGCATAGCAACGCGATCACTATGACAAGAGCGGTCAGGCTGCCGAGGAGTCTGACAGGTCGGTGAATCATCTATCTGCGCCTCGTTGGGTCGTTGGGACCAGATAGAGGTAGCAAGTGGGATGCCTGGGGCTACGGAGGCGGCACAAAATCACGCGTACACGACATGTCCCCCGCACCGGCATCTAGGTCTCGCATGGCGCTGCACGTCGTCTGAAGAACGGCGTGCCGTCATTTCCGATGCGCGCAAACACCGCACCTAAGGCGCTCGCGATGAAGAGCGGCAATGCGCCCGCGAGCAGCATGTCGCGGATGTCGATATGCAACGCAAACAGCGCGCCGCCGTACAGCGTGCCGACAATTCCGCCGACACGTCCGGCACCGAACGCCCATCCGAGTCCAGTCGATCGTACAGTCGTGGGGTACGCGTCCGCCGCGACATAATGCGAGCAGACCACGCCACCGATCACCGTCAGTCCTGCGATACCGACCATACTGGCGAGTAACGCCGCAGACTGTATTCCCAACGCGCCGATCAGCGACACGACCATACCGCCGACTGCCATCACGACAGCCATCACCGCAGCCGGTCGCAGTTTATCCATCAAGCGGCCGAGCAGAATCGGGCCCAGCACGCCGCCTACCTGATAAAGCGACGTGACGAATACCGCTTGCGTCACGCTCGCTCCGGCATCGTGAATCATGACCGGCAGCCAGTTCGACAGCAGATACAAGTCCAAAAAACTCAGGAAATAGATCATCCACAGCAGCAGCGTACGAAGGGCGCGACGGTGTTCAAAAAGTTGCGCGACGGGCGAGCGCATCGGACGAGGTTCTATTGCGATAAATCGGGTTTCCCTGGTAAAGATCGATCGCGAATCGAAGGTTCGCAGAAGAGCGGCAACGCGGGCGTTGTCATCTCCTTTCGCCACCATGAAACGAATCGACTCCGGTAGCCAAAGCAGTACCGCGAGACTGGTGAAAGCGGGAAAAGCACCCCCAAAAAACAGCACGGATTGCCATCCCTGAGCGGCAATCAGCCAGCCGGAAAGAAACCCGCCGAGTGCGGCGCCCAGAGAGAAGCCGCTATACATCGTCATCAACGCGGTGGCGCGAATTCGCCTCGGTGCATATTCCGCCGTGAGCGCGACGGCATTCGGCATCGCGCCGCCAATACCGAGACCGGCCAGAAAGCGGAGAACCGTCAATTCCGTCATCGACGTGGCCAAACTCGCGGCGAACGTCAACACGCTAAACAGCACACAACACAACAGCACGACCGAGCGGCGGCCGATGCGATCCGCGAGCGTGCCGAACAACATGCCGCCCAGCGCCATGCCGGTCAGCCCGGCCGCGAAGACCGGTGTCAACGCGGCGCGATTGACGCCCCAATCGTGGATGATCGCAGGCGCGACATAGCCGATCGCCTGTGCGTCGAAACCATCGGCCATCGCAACCAGCGAACACACGAAGAAGATGACGATCTGTCTCGCACTGAGCCGATGGTCGTCGATGTAGCGTTCGACATCCACCGGTGTGGCATCGGTTTGCATGCTGGTCTCCTTTTTTCTCGCCGTCATGCATGACGGTCTGCTCACGCTGCAGGCGAAATCGCCATAAGACCGCCGCTAAACGACGTGCCGGCCACCCACGTCGACACGTGTCGCGTCGTACTCGAAAAGCCATTCGTAGCGTTCGCGAACCCGCTCCTCGGCCCACTCCGTGTTGACGTATTCGGACGCATAGTCTGCATTGGCCAGCAACGGGTTATGAAACCGTGCACCGTTGGCAGTCGAACCGTTCACCATCTTCTCGGTGCGATCCATGCGCAGGGTTTCGTAGCGCTCGAGTCCGGCCGCGGGATCCACCGCGTGCGCGTCGATACAACGGGCGAGGACGAGGCCGTCCTCGATCGCCATGACCGCACCTTGGGCAAGAAAGGGAAGCGTGGGATGACAGGCGTCGCCGAGTAAGGTCACGCGGCCACGTGTCCATTTCTTCATCGGTTTGCGCGCAAGCAATGCCCATTTGAACGGTTCGCGAATGCCGCGAATGAGCGTCTGCACATCCGGGTGCCAGCCGCTGAAATCGGCAAGACACTCGTCAACGGTACCGCGCGTGGTCCACGATTCGACCCGCCAGTCGTCTCGTTCGACAATGCCGACGAAGTTCACCAGCCGCCCATGCCGTAACGGATAGTGAATGACATGCGCGCCCGGTCCGATCCAGTTCGTACCGATGCGGCTGCGCAGATGTTCCGGCAGTGCCTCGCTCGGAATCAGGCCTCGCCACGCGACGCAACCGATAAACTCGGCATCGCCTTCGCCGAACAGCCGACGGCGTACGTTCGAATGGATCCCGTCAGCGCCGATCAGCAACGTGCCCTCGGCCGCGTGACCGTTCTCCAGTTGCACGCGCACGGACGTGTCGTCCTGATCGAAACCCGTCACTTTCGCGCCGCAATGAATGGCGTCGGGTTTCAGCGCGCGAATACGTTGCACGAGAAGATCGTGCAGATCGGCGCGATAGACAAGGTAGTAAGGGAAGCCGTATTTCTCGACCGAACTCTTCCCGAGATCGAAGAGCGGCCACGTTTGACCGGTATTCCAGAGTCGAACCTGTTTGCTCGCCGCTTCTGTCGCCGAATCGCGCAGCGCGCTTTCGAGGCCGAGCTCGAAGAGACAGCGCGTGCCGTTTGCGCTGATCTGAAACCCCGCCCCGACTTCTGAAAGCTGCGGCGCCTGCTCGTACACGTCGACGTCTATACCACGCCGCAACAGCGCAAGCGCGCAGGTCAATCCACCGATTCCGCCGCCTGCAATCAATACCTTCCGAGTGCTCAATTGCCTCTCCTCCACTTGCACATGGCAAACGTGCCATGGCAGCGAATTGGACACCTCGTCAACTCGTCTGTGAAGTGAAAGTGTCTTATCGATTCATAAGCGAATCACAACAATTGTTCTGTACCGGAATCGCATTGATGAGGAGAGTCAATCAAACTATTTAATATTCTGGTTTCACAAATAACTGCGCATCAAGTCTACTTAGGAGAGTAACCAGCACACATATCTTTCTGCACGATGAAGGTCATTCCAGAGATTCAGGCGGCGTTCGGCGAGTTGCAATCGATCCGGCATTCGCTTCACCAACACCCCGAACTTCGATATGAAGAAAACCGGACTGCGGAATTGATCGCGGAGCGGTTGAAGCATTGGGGTTTGCAGGTGCACTGCGGACTCGGGAAAACGGGTGTGGTCGGTTTGCTGAAAAAAGGCAATGGCCATGCATCGATCGGTCTGCGCGCGGACATGGACGCGCTACCCGTCGACGAGCTCAATACGTTTTGCCATCGTTCGACACGACGCGGCCATATGCACGCGTGCGGCCACGACGGCCACGTCGCCATGTTGCTCGGCGCGGCGCGTCATCTTGCCGAGCGAGGAGACTTCGACGGCACGATCGTCTTCATCTTTCAGCCGGCCGAGGAAGGCGGAGCCGGCGCGCAGGCGATGATCGACGACGGCCTGTTCACCCGCTTTCCCGTCGATGCGGTCTTCGCCCTGCACAACTGGCCGGGGCTCGAAACAGGTCGCTTCGGCGTGACTGCGGGTCCGATCATGGCGGCCAGCGCGGAGTTTCGCATCGACGTGTCCGGCGTCGGCTCGCATGCGGCGCTTCCGCATCTGGGACACGATCCGCTCTTCGCCGCCGCGCAGATCTATCACGGTCTGCAGGCACTGGTGACGCGCAACAAACGTCCGATCGATGCCGCCGTGCTGACCGTCGCGCAATTTCACGGCGGCGAAAAAGACAACGTGATCGCCGATTGTGCGTGGATGTCCGGCACGGTTCGCGCGTTCAGCAACACGCTGATCGATCTGTTCGAAACGCGCATGCGCGAGGTCGCAACGGCCCTCGCGTCCGGCCATGGATGCACCGCGTCGACGACCTTCAGGCGCAGCTATCCTGCCACCGTCAACGACATCGCCCAGACGCGCTTTGCCGTGGAGGTGATGCGGGAGGTGGTGGGCACGGCCAAGGTCGACGACAACATCGAACCGACCACCACCGGCGAAGATTTCGCGTTCATGTTGCTGACCCGCCCAGGCTGCTATGCGCTGCTCGGCAACGGTAACGGCGACCATCGCGCGGCAGGGCACGGCAACGGGCCTTGCACGCTGCACAACCCCAGCTACGACTTCAACGACGAACTGCTGCCCATCGGCGCCACCTATTGGGTACGCCTCACGGAACGCTTCCTCGCCCGCCGCCTTGCCAACGACTCGTGACGAACCCCGCACACCGCCGCGGGCCGTTTTGAAGCGCCATTTTTACTACTCAAAAAAATTCGTCGATCAGGAGACTCTCATGGAAATATCCCCCAAACAGCAATGGCGCAACGCGCTAGCATCGACCATCGGCAATATGCTCGAATGGTATGACTTCATCATTTTCGGATTTCTGTCCGTTCTGATTTCCCGGCAGTTCTTTCCGGCAAGCGATCCCTACACCGCCTTGCTGTCCACCACGGCCACCTTCGGCGCCGGTTTCATTTTCCGTCCGCTCGGCGGTGTATTGATCGGCATGTATGCCGATCGCGCCGGCAGAAAAAAGGCGTTGTCTCTCGTGATTACGCTGATGACGTTCTCCACGGCCATTCTCGCCTTCACGCCGACATACGCCACGATCGGCGTCGGCGCCACGGTACTCGTGGTGCTCGCACGCATCGTCCAGGGCATCTCCGCAGGCGGGGAGTTCGGCACGGCCACCGCCGTGCTGGTCGAGTTCTCGCCGAAGAACAGAAAGAATCTGTTCGGCAGTCTGCAGATGTTTGCGCAATGCTTCGGCTCGCTGCTGTCGGCCTTGATGGGCACGCTGCTTACGACGAGATTCAGCGACGCCGAACTCGAATCGTGGGCATGGCGCATTCCGTTCGTGGTAGGCCTGCTGATCGGTCCGTTGGGCTTTTACCTGCGCAGGAACATGACCGAAACCGAAGCGTTCGAACAGGCCGCGCACAAGCCGAAAGGCGTGTTGCGCGAAACGGTACGTAGCCACAAGCGGGAAATAGCGGTAGCGGTGGCCCTGAGTTCGACGCTGAATGTCATGGCCTACGTGGTCATCTCGTATCTGCCGATCTACGCTGTCCGCAATCTCGGCCTCCCCGCGTCGGTCCCGTTCAAGGTGCTTGTGATTGCGGGCATTGTCCGCATGATCCTCATTCCGTTCTTCGGGATTCTGGCCGACCGGATCGGCGCCGATGTAATTCTGCGTTGGACATTGTGGCTGATTCTGGCGGTACTTTATCCGTGCTACTACTGGACGATCCACGCGCCGTCGATAATCTCCGTGCTCGGGACATCCGTGATCTTTGCCGTTCTGATGGGCGCGTTTCAAGGCCCTATCTCGACCTATTGCGCGGAACTATTTCCCGTGCCGGTTCGTTCGACCGGTCTATCGGTCGCCTACAACATTGGCGCGTCATTGCTGGGTGGTTTCACGCCATTCGTGTTGACCTGGCTGTTGCACGATACCGGGGATAAGTACATCCCCGCGCACTATTGCGCGTTCTTCTTCGTCATCGGTCTGATCGGTCTCAAGTTCGGCGCACCCACGAGCCATAACAGCGACGCCGTCGAACCGCTAGCCAAACCCATCGTCAATCGATGATCCCCAGGCGGTCGTCGGACCGCCTTTCCTTTCGTCTTCACCTTTAATTTCTATCCACCATGGTCAACGCACTTCCTCAAATCCTGCGCGCCGAAGCTTACCAACCCGGTAAACCAATCGAAGAACTAGCGCGCGAAATCGGTATCTCACCGGAACGAATCATCAAGCTCGCATCCAATGAAAACCCGCTCGGTATGTCGCCCCAAGCCCGGCAAGCGGCCGTGGACGCGATGCACGACAGTGCGCTTTATCCGGACGGCAACGGTTTTCATTTGAAGCAAGCGCTCTGCGAGCACCTGAAGGTCGAAGAAAACAATCTGACGCTTGGCGCGGGCAGCAACGAAATTCTCGATCTCGTCGCCAGCGTGTTTCTGTCGGCCGGCACGAGCGCGGTGTACTCGCAATACTCGTTCGCGGTCTATGCGCAGGCAACACTGCGCGTCGCGGCCGACGGCATTTCCGTTCCTGCAAAGGACTACGGCCACGATCTCGATGCGATGCTGAAAGCGATCCGCGACGATACCCGAGTCGTGTTTGTCGCGAACCCAAATAATCCGACTGGGACGTTTATCGACGAAAAACCATTGCTCGACTTCTTGAGCAAGGTGCCCGCTTCTGTCCTCGTCGTACTCGACGAAGCCTATTACGAGTACCTGCCGGCCGCGCGTCAATACAATACCGTCGATTGGATCAAACAGTTTCCGAATCTCATCGTCGCACGAACCTTTTCCAAGGCGTATGGACTGGCGGGCCTTCGCGTCGGTTACTCGATCAGTCATCCCGACATTGCGGACTACCTGAACCGGATTCGATCGCCCTTCAACGTCAGCACCGTCGCGCAGGCAGCAGCAGTCGCCGCGCTTGCCGACGTCGATTTTTGCAATGCGACGCGAGAGGTCAATCTTGCGGGCTTGCAACAGTTCTCGACAGGACTCGGTGCGTTGGGAATTCGTACGCTTCCGTCGTGCGGCAACTTCATTCTGGCCGAGTTTGGCGAAACCGCGGGAGCCGTCAACGCCTATCTGTTGAAGAACGGCGTGATCGTTAGGCCAATGGGCCGATATGGGCTGAAACACTGGTTGCGGATTTCCGTCGGACTTCCCGAGCAGAACCGCCGATTGCTGGATCTGCTTGACCTCGCTGATTCACCGCTGCGCGGCCAGCAGTCACGTTAACGGGAAAGCGCCCAATGTTTGCATTGGGCGCTCTCGTTTTATTGCCGTTCCCGCCGTTCCCGCCGTCTCCAGATCAGAACAGAGTTCTCAAGCCCAACGCGACACCGGTTTGATTGTTACGGCCCGGATAGTCGGCCAGAAAGGCCCCGTTACCGCGCGCGAAATCGACTGTGCCATACACTTCGGTACGCTTGGAAAGCGCATATTCGGCGAGGATCGTTGCCGAATAGTTGATACCGGCGCCCAGCGCGCCGCCGAGCGTGGCCGCGTTTCTCGCATGATCGTAGTAGCCCGCGAACGTCAGCGTCAATGGCGCCGTGACCTGCCACGTGCTGCCGACGTACAGCGCATCGTCGATACGATTCGGGCTCACGTGCGGCAGAGTCGGAGCCCCCGACTGCTGCATGTCGATGTCGGCGAGACCGGTATTATCCTGCGAGTGCAGCCAACCGGCGAGCAGTTTCACCGACGGCGTAATCGCATAGACACCGCTTACGTTCGCGATGTTGAACTTCTTGCCGCCCAGATCGTTTTGCTGAAAACCGGCATCCGCGGAAAACGGTCCGATATCGTATGAAACCGTCACGCCGTACATGCTGTTCTCGCCTGTGCTGCCCGCCACACCGCCGAAACCGTACATGCCCGAGACGTGAAGGCCGCCGAACTGGCCGCTGTATTTGACCGAACTGCTGGCGGTCAGGAACGGGCCAACAGGGTTGTATACGTAACTATCCTGCCAGTAGTCTCCAACGGTCATGGGATCGAAGGTTCTTCCCATCGCCTCGAAGAACGGCGTCTGCTGACGTCCAAAAGTGAGCGTGCCATATTGGCTGCTGGACAGTCCGACGTAGGCTTGACGTTGGAATAACGTGTTGCTGCTATTGTCGAGTTTGCCGCTCCAGAGCTGGAACTGGTTCTCAAGACGGAAAACGGCCGACACGCCGTTGCCCAGATCTTCACTCCCCTTCAAACCCCAGCGGCTCGGGGTCTCGACACCTTCTCCCATTGCGGTCTGACTGTTGTTCTTCGAGTCCGCATTGGTCAGGTATCGAATGCTCGTGTCGGCGAGACCATACAAAGTGACCGAACTCTGCGCGAATGCCGTGGGAACGAACAGCACGAGCGCGGTTGTACCTGATACAGCAAGAACCTTCTTCATCAACATCTCCGTTGTCAATTGTCGAGCGTTTTTTGTGGGCGAACATGGCCGGGCAATCCGGCTTTTTTATTTGAGCGTGGTGGTACCGATCGGAGCAAAGTGACCGGATTTCGCCTGGTAAAGCGTGACCGGCGCGGACAACAGATCGCCTTTCGCATCGAACGCGATGCGCCCCGTCACGCCAGCAAAGTCGACCTTTCGTAACTGCGGGAGGTACACGGCCGGTACCGTCGAATCGGCCCGCTTCATCGCATTGATAAGCGCCCAGGCGGCGTCATACGAAAACGGCGCGAAGAGCACGACCTTTCCATACTTGCTGAAGCGGCTCTTGAATGCGTTGCCGCCGGGAACGTCGTCGAGCGGCTCGCCCGGCTCTGCCGACAAAGTGCCGTCGGTGCCGTTCGCTCCGCCGGCCAGCTCAAGAAACTTGTCCGTCTCGAGTCCCGAGCCGATCAGCGGCATGGTCATCGCGAGGCTGGTCATCTGCTTACGCAATGGACCACCTTGCGCGTCGACGCCGCCGTAGAAAATCGCATCCGCCTGCGACGACTTGGCTTTGGTGAGCACACCGCGAAAATCCGTGGTGTTTGCCGTCACGTACTCGCGGTCGACCACCGTTCCGCCGTTCGCTTTGAACGATTCGACAACCACATCCGCCAAGCCTTGTCCGTAAGCGGTACGGTCGTCGATCACGGCAAGACGGCGGATCTTCGTTTCCCTGGCCATGTACTGTCCCAGCACGCGGCCCACATACGAGTCGTCCCCAATCACGCGAAATGCGGTGGGAAAGCCTTGACGGGTAAAGTCCGGATTCGTGGCCGCAGGCGAGATCTGCGGAATGCCGGCATTCGCATAGATCCTCGATGCGGGCAGAGTGGCACCGGAATTGACGTGACCCACCATGCCCACCACGCCGGCGTCCACCAGCTTCTGCGCGACCGTCACCGCCATTCTCGGATCCGCGGCGTCGTCCTCCGCGAGAAGCTGGAACTCGACCGGTTGCCCGTGGATCCGGATGCCGGCCGCATTCGCTTCCTCGATCGCAAGCCGCGCGCCGTTCTCCGCGTCCTTGCCAATCTGTGCGTTTGCTCCCGTCAGCGGACCGGCGAAACCGATTGAGACGGCTTGCCCGGCACTGGCCGCATGCCCCAACGTCGCGCCGGCGAGCACGGCAGTCGTTACGATTGTTTTCTTCACTTGCGTGTCTCCATGGTTTTTAACGAATACGATCGTTGCTTCGAGAGAGATCTAAAATAAAATGATCCGGATGCCGAAATAATCGGATCGTGTCGTGATCTAAATTTGTCGATTCGTTGCGCGTCGCGCGAAGCAAGGCGCGCAACTCATCCGTGAGCGTTGCGATCGAGTGGAGTTAGATCTGATGAATCGACTTCGTGACCAGGCAGGCGTCGACACCTTCCGGGCCGTCCTCCGAACCGTGTCCACTTTCCTTGACCCCTTGGAACGGACTATCGGCATAGCGGATCACCGTCGTATTGATGCCGACCATGCCCGCTTCGATGGCATCCGCAATCAGATTCGCACGCCGCCCGTTTTCGGTGAAAGCGAACGCGGCGAGGCCGAACGGAAGCCGGTTGGCCTGCTCCACGACTTCATCGAAGGTCGAGAACCGGGCGGTCAATGCGATCGGCCCAAAGGGTTCTTCATTCATGATGCGGGCGTGGGCCGTTACCTCGGAGAGGACAGTCGGACGGAAGAAGAAGCCCTTTCCGTCCGGACGTTCACCGCCCACTCGAACTCTCGCGCCATGCGACACCGCATCGGCAATCAAGCCTTCCAGCGCGACGGGGCGCCGAGGGTTCGCTGTGGGCCCCATCATGCTGGTCTCGTCGAGGCCGTCGCCGATGTTGATCTTTTCCACACGCGAAGAAAAGGCGCTGACGAAGCGGTCATAGATTCCGTCCTGCACATAGAATCGCGTGGGCGACACACACACCTGCCCCGCGTTTCGATACTTCGTCGCGACCAGAATGTTGACCGCCTTATCGACGTCGGCGTCGTCGAAAATGATGACGGGCGCGTGGCCGCCCAATTCCATCGTCGTGCGCTTCATCGTGTCGGCGCAAAGACGCATGAGGTGTTTGCCGACTGCCGTGGAGCCGGTGAAGCTCGCTTTGCGAATGATCGGCGAGGCCAACAAATGGCGAGAGACTTCGTCCGGTACGCCACACACGAGCTGCGCCACCTCTTTCGGCAGCCCGGCGTCGAGCAAAGCCTGAATCACGGCAATCGCGGAGGCAGGCGCTTCCTCCGCCGGTTTCAGGATGACCGAGCAGCCCGCTGCGATCGGTGCGCCCAGCTTGCGTGCAGGGCTATCGACCGGAAAATTCCACGGCGTGAACGCCGCGACCGGACCGATCGGCTCCTTCACGACCAAGGAGCGCGCGCCGCTGGGTCGAGACAGGACACGTCCATAAATTCGCTTTGCCTCGCCCGCATAGAAATCGAAAAGCGCGGCACTCGCGAGCACTTCGTTCTTTGCCTCGACAAGAAGCTTTCCTTGCTCCAGCGTGACGTTCCCCGCAATCTGTTCGACGCGTTCGCGCATCAGTCGCGCCGCACCGGCAAGCACCCGGCTTCTCTCGTCGGCGGCGCTGTTGCGCCAGATATGAAAACCCCTGCGCGAAGCCTCCAGCGCGCGATCGAGATCCGCGGCATTGGCGAGCGGCATCTCGCCGATCGTGTCGCACGTCGCGGGATTAACGACCTGGTGAGTGCGACGCCCCCCTCCCTCGACCCACTCTCCGTCGACGAACATGGCGAGTCTGGGATATCCGTGACTTCTGGAATCAAATTTCATTCGCTATCCTTAACCAATAAGCAACTTGCACGCCGGGATCAGCATGCATGCACGTAACCGTGCGCCCGATCGCAATTCGAATTAAATCCGCTTGAATATGAAGAATCGAATTTCCAGGGATAGCGAGACAGAAAAGGTATTTTTAATATTATTCCGATCTTGAGCGAATGCGTTATCGCCTCACCATAACCAGATCGACATCATGCAATTTAACCATCGGCAATCCGGCGCACAGATCATCCGGCAAGGAAAATATACCAATACAAAATTTCGACGGTGAAGTTGGAGTTATCAATCAATTTATTGGAATTCGATATATATATATATTTATAGAGAGAACCCCGAAATCATGAATTGAATTAAATTATTCGAGCGGAAACAGGTTCCGCATGGATGCGACGTCTCAACCCGGCGCTGCGGCATTGACGAGCGAACGCAGCTTCAGGGTCACGGCCTCGGTGAAAATGGTGCAGATTTCCGAGTTCGTCCGTCCAGATTTGCGAGCGACGTACACGTCGATCGAATCGCTCGGCCGCCTTAAATGGGTCGCCTGCACGGAGAAGCGCGCACACATGGGCAGCACGAACGCGGGCAGGATCGCCGCGCCATGGCCGGCCTCGACAAGCGCCACAATGGTCAGCAGATGACTGAACGCTTCCCGCTGGACAATGGCGCGCCCCAAGTCCATCAGTCGTTGATCGATGATCTGTTGCATGGGATTACCGGCGGACATGCCGATCAACGGCGCGGCGGGAATGTCCGCCCAATCCATTTCGGCGGAAAAAGCCGTGCCGCCGAATCGGACTTCTCTAAATTCGTCCCGGCAGACATACACCATGTCGAAGGTGCCGACCACCTCCCGGGTAATGCCCGGCGAACTTTTAACGACGGCATCCACACCGAGATCGACTTCGCCCGAATCGATGAGCGCGATGATCTGGCTCGAATCCGCTTCTTTCATATGAATCTCGATGTGCGGATACGCGTTCGCGATGGAGGTCAGCACCGCCGGCAAAATGCCCGCCGCCATGGCCGGCGTGACGGCCACCGTCGCACGACGATTTTCGACATCCGACATGTCGCCGATGTCGCGCACCGCCGATTCGAGTTCCGCCAGCGTACGCTGGGCGACCGGCAAAAATCTCGCCCCGGCGGCCGTAATGCGGACCGAGCGCGTCGTACGGTCGAACAGACGCGTGCCGAGTTGCGCTTCCAGCTCCTTCAACATGAGACTCAGCCCGGATTGCGTCAATGCGACTGCTTCAGCGGCCTTGGTAAAACTGCCCAGGCGCGCTACCGCCGTGAACGCCTTCAACTGCCGCGAAGTGAGATTCATGGATAATCCCGTTCAATATATTGACGATGCCTGTTTCACAGCATCAAACAAGTGTAGTTCAATCTATTCTGGCGCAAAGTTTTTTCTCTGGGATCTGAATGACAGTTAATCGCGATATACCGGCAAAGACAGAATCAATGCCGATAATCGCGAAGCCACGGTGCAAATGAAAATACCCGCACCGCGTGGCCGTTAGCGAACGTCGTTGCGGCCGCGTCCGACCTACCGTGGCGTTCCATACCGGAACGTCTCGAAGGACCCTTCGGGAATCTGCAAGGGCGCGCGCACGCCGGCACGCGCGGCCGCAATCCGCAACTCGCGGGCGTGAGCACGGCCCGCCTCGTCCAGCCATGTCCGGTCATGTCCCCAGATGCTAGGCCCATGCACGAGTTCCGCCGCCTCCCATGGCTGGCTGACCGAGCGACCGCCGAAGCCCACCTCCATCATGAATTTCGACGGCGACCACGCGTAAAACGACGTGACGAAATCATTGGTATGGCGTCCGAGCGTTGCACCGATCATCCCGTCCTCCTGCAGCGCCAGGTCATAGGCCTGCCCGACATCGTCGAGCGACAACGTCTCCAGCATCAGGTGATGGACACCGACGCGTCCCGTCTCGACCAGCGCGATGCTGTGATGGCGCGCCGCGTCGATCTTCGTATGCAGGAAATAAGCCTTGAACGGTGCCAGCGCAAAATCGCTCAGGCCGAATCCCAACACATCCGTATAAAACGGCAGCACCGAAGCGATATCGCGCACCATGAAAACCGCGTGCCCGATGCCCTGCTCTGCCGTGCGAAAACCGCTAACCGGTCGAGCGGAGACGAACGGACTTGCGGCATCGCGCAAGCCATGAAAGATCTCCAGCCTGTTTCCGGCCGGGTCGATGAAATAGACCATTCCCGCGACGCCGCGACGCTCCAGTTCGAGCGAACTCGCGGCAGCAACGCGGACGTTTGCACGATCCAGTTGACTGGCCGCCTCCAGCAATTCCAGCGGACCCGCAACCTCCAGCCCGTAGAACGCGCCGCCGTCGACGGAACAGGCATCGATCATGAAGCGCGAATGCTTCGAGTCCAACTGATAGTCGACCCGATGTCGCGAATGCGATGTGGCCGGCGTCGGGTCCAGGGCCAGCAGTTTCCGGCCGAACGCGCGCCACGAATCCAGATCGGTCGATGTCACGCCCACGTAGCCGAGGCTAAGAATGTTCATCGCTGACTCCGCCGGATCACGCTGTTTGCGGCGCTTTCACGCGCTGCCGGATGTGGCCGAACGGCGCCCAGCCGGCGTCGTCGAGCGCGGCGATCTCCACCAGATCGCCATAGCGCAGATGCGGCGTCCTGACTTCACCCGTTTCGATTTTTTCTATCATCCGGATTTCCTGCAAACACGCCGAACCGACACTACGATCCCGATTCGACACCGTGCCCGAACCGACGATGGTTCCAGCCGACAGCACACGAGATTTGGTCGCAAATGAAATGATCTCGGCGAAATCGAAATTCATGTCCACGCCCGCGTTCGGCGTGCCGATCACGCGTCCATTCACCCGGCTCTCAATCTTCAACGACAGCTTGCGACCGTCCCACGCCGAACCCAGTTCGTCGGGCGTAACAGCCACCGGCGAGAAAGCCGTGGACGGTTTGGACGTGACGAAGCCGAAGCCCTTTGCCAGTTCGTCGGGCATCAGGTTGCGCAGGCTGACGTCGTTCGCGATCACCAGCAACTTGATATGCGCCGCGCTCGCTTGCGGTGAGCAGGACATCGGCACATCGTCGGTGATGACGGCGACTTCGGATTCGAGGTCGATGCCCCAGCTTTCATCCGGCACGACAATGTCGTCGTGCGGTCCCGCGAAGCTGTCGGATGCGCCTTGATAAATCATCGGCTCCTTGTACATGCTGGCGGGAATATCGGCGTTGCGCGCCCTGCGCACGAGTTCAGCGTGATTCAGAAACGCCGAGCCGTCGAGCCACTGGAACGAACGGGGAAGCGGAGCCCGCACCGGTGACGAAACGAAGTCGACCGCCTCGGCCAGCGATCCTCTGCTCAGCTTTCTGTACACGTCCTCGAGTTCCGCCTCGACCTGAGCCCAGTTCTCGACGGCGACACGCAGACTCGGTGCGATTTTCGGAACCGCGACCGCGCTGAGCAGATCCCGCGAAACAACCACGAGGGCACCGTCGCGGCTGCCGTCATGCAAGCTTGCCAGCTTCATTTCAACCACCTCATCCTTTCGACCTGTTGCACTTCAGTACCCGGCGGTGCGATCGACCTCGTTCAGCAATTTTTCTCCAGCCGATAGCCGTCGCAGATTCTCGATGAACTGCTCGACGACCGGTTCGACCGCCGGTTGCGCCGCGCAATGCGGCGACACCAGCACACGCTCGTGCCGCCAGAACGGACTGTCCAGAGGCAAGGGTTCCGTGGCGAAAACGTCGAGCGCCGCACCGCTCAGATGGCCACTCGCGATGAGTTCGAGTAGATCGTTTTCCACCACGATGCCGCCGCGCGCGACATTGATCACATAGCTATGCCGCGGAAGCTGCGACAAGGTCTCGCGATTGAGAAGACCGCGCGTCTGCATGGTCAGCGGAAGCAGGCAGACCAGGAAGTCGCTCTGACTGAGAAACGGCGCCAGACCTGCCTCGCCGGAAAAGGTCGGAACGGGCGAGTCTGGCCGCTCGTTTCGTACCCACCCCGTCACGCGAAACCCGAGACCGGTCAGCACATCTGCAACGACGCGTCCCATCGAGCCCATGCCCATCAGGCCAACCGTAAACTTGCGCGCGTCCGGTACATCGATCCATTTCCATTCAGCCGCCGCGTGCTGCTTTTCGATGGCTGACAGCGAGCGAAACTGACGCAATATCTGCATCGCGACGAATTGCGCCATGCTGAAGCCGAGGCCGGGATCGACCGCCCGAGTCACCCGCACGTGCGCGGGCAAGTCCTCGCATCCCAGAATGCCGTCGGCGCCCGCACCGGCGGAAGCGACCAGCTTCAACGCAGGCAAACGCGGTACGACGCCGGCCGGCAACCTGAAAGTAAACATCGCCTCGATACTGCTGTCGATGTATTCGGGGAGTGCCGTCAACACTTCGATCTCAGGCGCCGTGGCGCGCAGAACTTCATAACGTTGCTCGACAAATTTCGAGGTTAACAGCATCAGCACGCGCGATTTTTTGAGTTGACCGGTCACGCTGCTCTCTCCACGGCGAACGAGGTATTCCAGCGACGCGCCTGCCGGCAGAGTAGCTGCCAGCGCAAGTCCATCACATACGCGCTCTTGAGAAATCGCTTCGTCTGCAGCAGTTCTTCGTGCGGCAGTAATTTGGCGTCGCCGACAGCGAGACATTGCAACTGGATGCGCGCCGCGTTTTCCAGCACGATGGCGGCAATCACGTTCTCGGCGATCGACGGACCGACGACGATCGAACCATGACTGCGCAGCAGGATCGCGCGATTCTCGCCGAGCCTGGCCGCAATGCTTGCGCCCTCTTCCCTGGCGAGCACAATGCCTTCGAACTCGTCGAAGAGAACAATCTCTTCATAGAAGAGCGCGCCGCTTTGCGTGATCGGCTCAAGGCACTCCCCGACGATGCCGAGCGCCAGCGACGCCTCTGCATGCGTGTGCAGAATGCACGTCACATCCGGGCGGTTTTCGTAGATCTCGGTATGAATGTTCAGCGTCGGATTGCACTTCGCCGTGCCGGTGATGGTCTTCAGATCGAAGTCGACTTCGATCATCTCGTCGGCGGTCGCTTCCTCGAAGCCGTAGCCGAACGGGATCGTCCAGAAGGTCTTCCTGCCGGGCAAACGGGCGGTCAAATGTCCGGCGACGCCACTACCCAGATCATTCATCGCTAACGCCTGGAACGCAAAGACCAGATCTTTAATCAGCGTAATTTCTTCGCGAGATGGCATGGCTGTTTCAACTCCAGATAATGTGTTGATGGAAAACCTGAATGTCTAAAATCGGGACAAGGCGGATCGGCTAGCGATAAGTTTCGGCGCCGGACCCGTCTGTGGAGTGGAGATGAACAGGCTGTGCAAATCCGCGAAATGCGCTATGTAGCGAGGGATTCCGATGCGTTCCACCGGCATTGCGCCCAGGTGAAACAGACAGCGCGCAGGTGGGGCCGCCGGTTACCTGACCGGCAGCAAGCGCTTGTCGTGATCTATCGTCCAACACTGCTCTTCTCCGAACATCGCGAAATATCGCCATGCCGAATTGAACACCAGGACAATTAATCTGAGAAGTTTAAGTATTTTATGGTTTGATGGGTTTTGCAAATAAATGGAGAAGCGCTGAATAACCGCGGGTCAAGAATCGCGCCTCTCTCGTGGCCGTTTAACCGCCTCCTGGAAAAGCTCACCTTGGGTCGATCCGGCGAACTTCCCGCTCCCGGATCAGCTCACCTCCGCTCCATTCACGAAACCTGCGCCCGCCGCGCAAACAACCGCCGCGTCAAATCGAACGCGACCAGGTTCCCCGCCAGCACCAGCAGCAAACCCACCACCGCCAACGCGGACCACTGATAGCCTTCGAACACCGTCGACACCGCCAGCGCCACGATCGGGAACAGCACCGTGCAATACGCGGCTCGCTCGGGGCCCATGCGGCCGACCAGCATCAGGTACGCCGTAAAGCCGATCACCGAACCGAAGATCGACAGATAGCCGAGCGCACCGAGATAGCGGACAGTCGGCTCAACCGCGAACGGCAATCCCGCCAGCGCGCTACCCACCGTCAACACGCCCGCGCCGATCAACATGGCCCAGCTATTGGTCGCGAATGGATGCAGCCCCATCGATTGCATGCGGCTCGACAAAAGGTTGCCGGCGGAGAAGCAGATCGTTCCCAGGAAGGCCACGCCGAGTCCCAACCAGGCGGTGTGATCGCCGAGGTGACCGGTCATCTGCTGGACAAACAGACACACGATGCCGACCAGCCCCAGCAATGCTCCCGCAATCGCCGACGGCTGCAGCGGACGGCCCATGAAAAGCCGGCCGTTGATCGAGTTCAGCAACGGCGCGGTGGAAAACACCACGGCGACGAGTCCGCTCGGGACCACCCGCTCGGCGTAGTAGAAGCAAAGGAAGTTGACGCAGAACAGCGCCAGCCCCTGCGCGACGAGGTATCGCCACGCGGCGCGCGGCGGCCATATCGGCCGGCGCATGACGCGCAGCAGCGCGAACAGCACGAGCGCCGCAATGCCGAAACGCCACGCAATCGAAACGGGCGGCGGCACCACGCCCAGCTGCCATTTGATGGCGATCCAGGTGGTGCCCCAGATCAAAACGGTAACGACGTAAAGCGCGAAATTCATGGTCGGGTCGATCACTGCGAATGCTGAAGACCCGACTATGCGCGCGCGCTGGCCGCGGCACTTGTCCAGGATTGCGCACTTTTTCTTGGTGACGAGCGGCCGCGAGGACATCGCCGTATACTGGCGGCCAGCCCGATTTCCGCTGTATCCCGCCTGTCCCGTGAACGCTCGAACGCCCGCCCCCGTGTTGAATTCCACCGAAACGCCTTTCGGCCTGCATTCGGTTTGTCACACGCTGAGCAGCTCGAACGCGAATCTCGACCGTTTCGCGTGGCTCGGCGACCGGCTCGCGGTCGCCATCTGGACGCGCGATACCGAAGAGGCGGAAACCGCGTACGAACAGCCGGGCCATCACACGCTGTCGTGCTATCTGAACGGCGGCTACCGCACCGAGCGGCAGAAAATGCCCGGGCATTACGGCGCGCCATCCCGGCTCTGCACGCTACCCGGCGATCACGAATCGCGCTGGTGGGTACGCGGGCACATGCACTTCATGCATCTGTATTTCCTGCCCGAGCATTTCACGCAACGCGCCGTTCAGGAACTCGATCGCGAGCCGCGCGAACTGACGCTTGCGGACCGTACTTATTTCGAGGACGAGCAGATCGCCAGCTTGTGTCAGACGCTGGCGAACGAAGACTGGCAAGACCCGGACGGCTTGCTGCGCACGAACGAAACCGCGCATCGGGTGCTGAGTCTGCTGTTGCGCGCGCAAGGCGTGCGCCGCGCCGACGCCGCGCTCAAAGGCGGATTGTCGGTGGCCACGCGGCGGCGTTTGCGCGATTACATCGAGACGCATCTCGCGCAGACGCTCACGCTCGGCGAACTCGCCGGAGTTGCGTCGTTATCCGAATTCCATCTCGCGCGGATGTTCCGCACATCGTTCGGTTTGCCGCCCGCCGCGTGGATCGCGCAGCAACGGCTCGAACGTGCGCGGACGCTGTTGCGCACCACGGCGCTGCCACTCGCCCAGGTGGCCGAACAATGTGGCTACGCGAACGCCAGTCACTTCAGTCATCGGTTTCGCGAAAGCGTCGGGGTGGCGCCGTCCGCGTATCGGCAAGCGCTGGTTGCCTGATACGCGGAGCGGCTCGCTTTAGCGCTTCATTGCTTCATTGCTTCATTGCTCTATTGCAAGGCCATCGCCAGCACGCGTGCCACGTGAATTGCGTCGACGCCCGCGCCATCGTGAATCTGATGACGACAACTCGTCCCGTCGGCCACCATCAGCGTGTTGGCGTCGATCTTGCGCACCGCCGGCAGCAACGACAATTCCGCCATCGCCTGCGAGGTCGCGTAATGCTCGGCCTCGTAGCCGAAACTACCCGCCATCCCGCAGCACGACGACTCCACCGTCGATACCTTCAGTTCCGGAATCCACTTCAACACGGTTTGCACCGGCGTGAACGCGTCGAAAGCCTTTTGATGGCAATGGCCATGCACCAGCGCCTCCGGCGTTGCGAGCGGTTTCAACGCGAGTTGCAAACGTCCGGCCTTGTCCTCGCGCACCAGAAACTCCTCGAACAGGAACGCCTGCTTCGCCAGCCGCTGCGCTTCCTCGCCGAAACCGTAGTGCAGAAACTCGTCGCGCAACGACAGCAGACACGACGGTTCGAGGCCGACAATCGGCACGCCGCGCTCGACGAACGGCTTGAACAGATCGAGCATGCGTCGCGCTTCCTGTTTCGCTTCGTCGACCAGCCCCGCCGCGAGAAAGGTGCGTCCGCAACACACCGGGCGTTCACCCTGGCGCATGTTGAAATGCACCGTGTAGCCGGCAGCTTCGAGTACGCGCTGCGCGGCGCGTGCGTTGTCCGGCTCCATGTGGTTGTTGAATGTATCGACGAACAGCAGCACTTCCTTCAGCGCGCTGCCTTGTGGCTGGCTCGTCGTAGACGACCTGGCCGGTGCGTGAGCCACCGCATTCGCGAGAAACGACTTCCTGAAGCGCGGCAGACTGCGCTCCGGCGCAAAGCCGACAGCCCGCTTGAACCAGGTGGACAGCAACGGCACGTTGTCGGCCAACGCCATCAAACCCGGCATACGGCTCGCCGTCGACGCATAACGCGGCATGAACGCCACCAGCTTGTCGCGCAGCCGCAAGCCGTGTCGCTTGACACGCGCCGCCCGCGCTTCGATCTTGAACTTCGCCATGTCGACGCCGGTCGGGCAATCGCGCTTGCAACCCTTGCACGATACGCAGAGGTCGAGGGTTTCCTTGACGTCGTCGCTCGCGAGGCCTGCTTCGCCGAGTTGCCCGGAGATCGCGAGGCGCAGCGTGTTCGCGCGGCCACGCGTCACGTGCTGCTCGTCCTTCGTCACGCGATAGCTCGGACACATGGTGCCCGCGTCGAACTTGCGGCAATGGCCGTTGTTGTTGCACATCTCGACGGCCTTCGCGAGGCCGCCGGACAGATCGTTGCCGGTGCCCGCCAAGGTTTCCTTGCCGGTCAGCGGATCGCGTTCGACATTCCACGCGGACCAGTCGAGCGCGGTGGCGATGGTCTGCTCCTGATAGCCCGGCGGAAAACGGAAATGCCGCGCTTCGTCCATCTTCGGCGGACGCACGATCTTGTCGGGATTGAAGCGATTGTCCGGATCGAACAGAGCCTTGATGTCGGCGAACGCCTGATTCAGCCGCGGCCCGTATTGCCACGCGACCCATTCTCCGCGGCACAGACCGTCGCCGTGCTCGCCCGAATACGCGCCCTTGTATTCGCGGACCAGCGCGGCGGCCTCTTCGGCGATCGCGCGCATTTTCACGGCGCCGTCGCGACGCATGTCGAGAATCGGCCGCACGTGGAGCGTACCGACGCTCGCGTGCGCGTACCACGTGCCCTCCGTGTCGTGACGATGGAAGACCTCGGTCAGACGGCTCGTGTATTCGGCAAGGTGTTCGAGCGGCACCGCGCAATCTTCGATGAACGACACCGGCTTGCCGTCGCCCTTCATGCTCATCATGATATTCAGGCCGGCCTTGCGGACTTCCCACAGCGCCTTCTGTTCATTCGCGTCCGGCATCTCGACGACCGAGCCGGGCAAGCCGAGATCGGCCATCAATTCGGTGAGCTGTTTGAGCGACGCGAGTTGCGCGTCGCGGTTTTCGCCCGCGAATTCCACCAGCAGAATCGCCTGCGGTTCGCCGACCAGCGCCTTGCCGATCACCGGACGGAACGCCGGGTTGCTCATCGCCAGGTCGATCATCGTGCGATCGACCAGTTCCACCGCCACCGGCTTCAGCTTGACGATGTGCTGAGTCAGGTCCATCGACTGCCAGAAGGTCGGGAAGTTGACCACGCCGAGCATCTTGTGCGCGGGCAGCGGCGCGAGCTTCAGCGTCAATTGCCGGCTGAACGCGAGCGTGCCTTCCGAGCCGACCAGTAGATGCGCGAGGTTCGCGAAACCGTCGTCGGTATAGGCGCGCGGGTTCTGGCAATCGAACAGATCGATGTTGTAGCCCGCCACGCGGCGCAGCACCTTCGGCACCTGCGCGGCGATTTCGTCACGCTCGCGTTGCGCGATGCGCGTCACGCCGTCGAGTATCTGCTGCACACGTGCGCCTTGCGGCGCGTCGCGCAACGACGCGAAACGCGCGTCGTTGCCGTCGGCGAGAATCGCGTCGATCGCTTCGACGTTGTGCACCATGTTGCCGTATTCGATCGACCGCGAGCCGCACGAGTTATTACCCGCCATGCCGCCGATCGTGCATTGCGCGGCGGTCGACACATCGACCGGAAACCAGAGGCCGTGCGGCTTGAGCCACGCGTTCAGATGGTCCAGCACGACACCCGGCTCGACCGTCACCGTGCGCGCGTCGGCGTCGAAGTCGACAATGTTGTTCAACCATTTGCTCGTGTCGATCACGAGCGCTTCGCCGACTGTCTGGCCGCATTGGCTCGTGCCGGCGCCGCGCGCAAGCAACGGCACCTTCTCGCTGCGGGCAATTTCCAGCGCGACGCGCAGATCGTCCTGATCGCGCGGCACGACCACGCCGATCGGCGTGATCTGGTAGATCGACGCATCGGTCGCGTACCGGCCGCGGCTCGCCAGATCGAACAGCACGTCGCCGCGCAACGACTTGCGCAGTTGCTGCGCGAGCGGCGTCGTCAGACGCGCGGCGGAAGGCACCAGATGAATCGGCTTGACGAGCAAAGCGGAAGTGGGGTTCGTCATATCGTCTGCCTGTGTGGAACGGGCGGCCCGCGGGTTAGTACAGCGTGAGGCCGACCGGCGCGAGGCCTTCGATGCGGCCGCTCGCGCTGCCCGCTTGCCGCGGGAAGTACATGCCCGTGTAAGAGCCGGTGGTGATGACCATCTCCGGCGTAACGGCGATGCCACGCGAAGTCGCGTGATTCACGAGCCAGGTCAGCAGACGGCGCGGATCGCCGGCCGGGTTGGCGGGCGCGTTAGCCGCTTCGGTCTGCACGATGTCGTGACCATCGAAGCTGAAACGCAGCGTGGGCGCGACGAAAGGAAAGTCGTCGCGATACGCGCTGAACTCGCCGACGATCAACGCGCCGTGGTTCTGCAGATCCGCGAGTTGCGCGAGCTTGTCGACGCCGGGCCATGCGGTGTACCGGCTCGCGACGATCTCGATGGCCGCGCCGATCGAGCCGATACCCGCCCGCACGTCCGCTTCGCTATACGGCGCGGCGGACGCCTCGAAACGACGCGCGAAGCGAAACGCGATTTCCAGTTCGAGTCCCAGCGGCGCAAACTGTGCGCGCGGCAGACGCGCGCCGTCGGCGTGCAGATCGGCAACGGGCAACGGCGCGCCCTGGATCGGACCATCGTGCGATTTCGCGCCGATCTTCCAGCCGCCGATGCGGTGGCCGCTCGCGTCCAGCAGGGCGTGCTGGATCGCGTAGGCCGCTTCGGCGTCGGCGGGCAGGTCGGACGGCAGCGCGTCGAGCGTGATGTGGTCGCGGCGTGCGTCGGCGAGACGCTGGCTGAGTGAAGTCGTCATATCGTCGTGAAAGCGTGGAGAGAAAACGGCGCGTGATGTCGACGTCTATGCGCCGAGGCGGGTCGGAACCGCGCCCTTGTCCGCCGGGTTGAGCGCGAACTTGCTCTCGGGCTGCATGCGGAACGCGAGCACCACGCCAATCGCCATCAACAGCATGCTGCCGACGAATGGCAACTCCCAGCTACCGAAGTAATCGATCAGGAAGCCGCCCACCACCGGCGAGATGATCGCGGCCAACGCCGAGCCGGTGTTCATCATGCCGCTCGCGGTGCCGGAAAATTCCGGGGCGATGTCCATCGGGATGGCCCACATCGGACCAATCGTCATTTCGGCGAAGAAGAAGCCGGACGCAAGACACGCCATCGACAGATACAGGTCGTGCGTGAACATCAGCGGGATCAGCGAGAGCAGACAGAAGAACATGCACACCGACACCATCCAGCTGCGAGCGCGTTTGAGGCTGCCGGTGCGGGTGAAGATCCAGTCGGTCACGATGCCGCCGAGCGTATCGCCGAGCACGCCGGCGAAGAACACCACGGACGCGAAGATCGCCGACTTCTGCAATTGCAGGTGATAGCTATGCAGGAAGTACTGCGGAATCCAGCTGAGGAACAGCCACAAGGTCCAGCCGTAGCAGAAGTACACGATCGTGACCGGCCACATGCGACGGAACAGTTTGCCCCACGGCACGCCGGCCGCTTTCGGTTTCGGCGCGGGCAGCACGTCGAGTTCCTCGGTCGTGATACGCGGATGATCCTTCGGATGCTCGGTGAACGTGATCGCCCACACGCCGACCCACAACAGGCTGAACACGCCGCAGATGTAGAACGATTCGCGCCAGCCCCACGTCGCCATGACCAGCACGATCAGGCCGGGCGCGACCGCATTGCCGATCCGCGACGCCGCGTGCGTAATGCCCTGCGCGAAACCGCGTTTCTCTTTCGCGACCCAGCGCGCCATCGCGGAGGTCGCGGCGGGGAAAGTCGCGCCTTCACCGAAACCGAGCAGCACGCGAGCGGCCAGCAGCGAGATCAAGCCGCCGGCGAAACCGGTCAGCAAGGTCGCGATGCCCCACACGGCGCCGCAAAACAGCAGCGTGCGCTTCGCGCCGAAACGATCGCTGACCCATCCGCCGATGATCTGAAAGATCAGATACGGGTAGGCGAAGGCCGAGAACACGAGGCCGACTTCCGTATGCGAAAGATTGAATTCCTTGCCGAAACCCGCCGCCGCCGTGCTGACGTTCACGCGGTCGAGGTAGGTGATGAAGTACATGATGCAGAGCATCACTAGAACGATACTGGTCGCACTGGTCACACGAAACCGCTTCATCGTCTCTCTCCATTGCATGTGTCGACGGCGCGCTTGAGATGGCGAGCCGCGTCGTTGCCCGTCGCGGCGGCGTTGGCCGCGCGGGGTCATTGCATGTTGTTCGGGGCCGCGTCTTCGGCGCGGCTTGGTGAGGGAAGTGCTGGACGCCTTCCCCGGCTGCGAGTCTGTCTGGTGTTCAGTTGCCTGTTTTCAGTTGCCTGTTTCATGCGGCGGATTGCCGGTCACTGCGTGTCTTTCATGGCGCGGCTCGCCGGATACCGATGCGTAGCCGCGCCTTTCGGGCCTTGAGGTCCAGACTTCGAGGTTCAGGCTTCGAGGTTCAGGCTTCGAGGTTCAGCCTCAGGTTCAGCCTCAAGCCGCCGCTTTCAGCCCGGACGCCTTCGTCGGCTGACTCAGCCATTCCATCGCGGCGGGCAGGCCGCTATCCTTCAGCGGCACACCCGCAAGCCGCAGACCCATTTCGCAACCGGCCAGCGTCGCGAGCAGCATCAGGTCGTTGCAATCGCCCAGATGGCCGATGCGGAACATGCGGCCTTTCATCTTGCCGAGGCCCGTCCCGAGCGACATGTCGAAGCGTTCGTAGATCAGCTTGCGGACCGCGTCGGCATCGATACCCTCCGGCATCATCACGCCGGTCAGCACCGGGCTGTACACCGAGGGATCGGCGCACTGAATCTCCAGACCCCACGCACGCACCGCGCGGCGGGTCGCTTCGGCGAGTCGTTCATGGCGGGCGAACACGTTGTCGAGCCCCTCGCCGAGAATCATCTCCAGCGCTTCGGACAGACCGTAAAGCAGATTCGTGTTCGGCGTGTACGGCCAGTAGCCGGTCTTGTTCATCTCGACGATTTCGGTCCAGTCCCAGAAGCTGCGCGGGAGTTTGGCCGTCTTGCTGGCGGCAAGCGCTTTCGGCGACAGCGCGTTGAAGCTGATACCCGGCGGCAGCATCAAACCCTTCTGCGAGCCGGAGACGGTGACGTCCACGCCCCATTCGTCATGACGGTAGTCGGCACACGCGAGGCCGGAGATCGTGTCGACCAGCAGCAACGCCGGGTGACCCGCTGCGTCGATCGCGCGGCGCACGGCGGCGATGTCCGACGTCACGCCCGTGGAGGTCTCGTTGTGCACCACGCACACGGCCTTGATCGTGTGCTGCGTATCGGCGCGCAGACGCTCTTCGATCATCTGCGGCTGAACCCCACGACGCCAGCCTTCGATACCCGGCAGTCCGAGAAACTCCGGCTTCAGGCCGAGGCTTTCCGCCATCTTTTTCCACAGCGTCGCGAAGTGGCCGGTCTCGAACATCAGCACGTGGTCGCCGGGGCTCAGCGTGTTGGACAACGCCGCTTCCCACGCACCCGTGCCCGACGCCGGGTAGATCACTACCGGCTGCTGGGTCTTGAAGATCTTCTTGATGCCGTCGAGCACTTGCAGGCCGAGTTCGCCGAATTCCGGGCCGCGATGATCGATGGTCGGATAGCTCATCGCCCGGAGGATGCGGTCGGGCACCGGGCTCGGACCCGGGATCTGCAGGAAGTGACGGCCAGCGGGATGAAAGTCTAACTTGAGCATTGGGCTCCTCCGTTTGAATTTTGCATGCAAAAAACTATATCAGACGATGCAGGCCGACCCAAGGCAAAATTGACGTTCCGACACCCGTGTTTACCCGCTGCCGCACGGCGTGGTTAACTAATCCGTGCACTTCCGATAAAATCCGACCTGACATGATTGAGGGTTTTTGTATGCAAAATTCGGATTTCGACGCAAGCGCGACGGCGTCCCCGCTGATGCCGAAGGTCGAGCGGCAGCGGCTTCACGACACGGTGGTGGAGCACATCCGCCGCTTTATCGTCGAGGGGGTGCTGGAGCCGGGCAAGAAGCTGAACGAGCGGGAGCTGTGCGAAACGCTTGGAATTTCGCGCACGCCGTTGCGCGAGGCGCTGAAGGTGCTGGCGGCGGAGGGCTTGATCGAGATCTGGCCGAATCGCGGCGCGTCCGTGTCGAAGATGTCGGAAGCCGAATTGCGCGAGACCTTCGAGTTGATGAGCGGCCTCGAAGCATTTTCCGGCGAGCTGGCCGCGGAACGGATGACCGCCGCCGAACTGGCCGAGATCAAGGCCTTGCACTACGCGATGCTCGCGTGCCGCACGCAGAACGATCTGGCCGGGTACTACAGCCGCAACCAGGCGATTCACGACAAGATCAACGAGGCCGCCCGCAACTCGGCGTTGCGGCAGACGTATATCTCGGTCAATCGGCGCTTGCAGGCGCTGCGGTTCCGCTCGAATTTCCAGATCCCGAAGTGGGATAGCGCGATTCACGACCACGACGAGATGCTGAAAGCGCTCGAGGCGCGCGATGGGAAGAAACTCAGCGCGATTCTCCGGCAGCATCTGCTGGATAAACGCGATGCGGTGTTGCAGGTGCAGTCGCGCGAGGATGTCGCGGCATCCACGTTCAAGGCTTAGTTTTTTGTCGGCGCCGATTCCGGCGCCGACGCTTCGCATCACCTCACTCTCCCCGCCTCACATCGTTACACGACGTTTCACTCGCCATACCCTTCGTTGTACGATTAAAAGTTCGAAGGGTTAAATCTACCTGCTCGCGTTTCCGTGTTTTTCTGAGACAACGTCGACGGTTGTTGAATGAAAACGCGCGCGCGGCATTTGATAGCGAGGCGAGAAAAGTTGGCTAGCGACCAGTTGAATGAACTTGCATCGTTCCGCGCATGATCGAGGCGCTGCGGCCTTACTACGAGCAGGAACTCGCGCGGCTGGACGAGATGCTCGCGAAATTCGCGCAGGACTATCCACGAGTCGCCGAACGTTTGAGCCTATCGGGTTGCCATTTTGCAGATCCGCATGTAGAACGTCTGAGCCAGATCTTCGCCTTGATGGCCGCCGGCATTCGATTGAAACTCGATGACAGTTCGCCACAATTTACCGAGGCATTGATCGAAACTTTGCACCCGCATTACCTTCGATCGTTTCCATCGTGTTCGATCGCCCGCTTTGAAGCGATCGGCGAACCGCCACTGCAACCGGTTACGGTTGCGCGTGCAACGGAACTTGCGGCTGAAGGTGGCGAAGTCATATTCAGTACCAGCCATGACGTGACGATCGCCGCGATCGAAATCTCACGAGTTGTTTTCTTGCCCGTAGCGGCGGCCGCGATTAGCGCCGGGTTGCCGGCGGGTACGACGAACATTCTGTCGATCGCATTCGGCTCTTCTACCATGAATGCACCACTCGACGCGGTCTGGCCCGGCCGGGTTCGACTTCATCTCGCGGGTGATACGAAAACTGCGCGAACGCTCCTCGACGTCGTGCAATTGAACGCCACGCAAGCATTCATCGAAATCAACGACGATGGGCGATGGACACCCTTACCGCGTGTTCCGGTTTCCGCGGTCGGCTTCGAGGATAACGACGCGCTGTTGCCTGCGAGCGCCAACTCGTCATTCATTCAGTCACTGCTGGAGTACGCCGCGTTTCCAGAGAAATTCGATTTCGTCGATGTCGATTTTGGCGAGCCACTACCGCCGGGTTCGGATTGCGTCACGCTGCATCTGGCTTTGTCCGGACTTCACCCGGATTCGCGCGCTGCATGTGCGTTGAAGGGAATCGGTGTCGGGAACGTCGAGTTGTTCTGTACACCGGTCGTCAATCTGTTCCGGCAGCGGGACCTCCACGTTCGGCGCGCCGATGGGTCGGCCGAATATCCTGTCGTCGCGAAACCCGAGCAGCCGGCTGCGTTTCAGGTTTATTCGATCGATGCGACACGCGATGCGCGAAATGCGAGACCTGTCGATCCATTTGCTTCTCTGATGCACGGGCAGATTCAGCCCGGCGCGCCGGACTGTTACTGGCGGTTGATGCGCGATTTGTATGTCGAGCGGCATCGGCCTGGCATGGAAACGTCGCTCGTGCTCATTGGCCGGAATGGCGCCAGGCTGGAATCGGAAGATCTACCGCAGACGCTGTCGGTCGATGTGATTTTTTCGAATCGCGATCATGCGATTGCGCTTTTGCGCAAGTCGTCGAGCGGCGACTTGTGTGAGGAGCAAAGCACGTTGGGTAACCGCGTCAGGTTGTTGCGAGCGCCGACTTCATCTTTCCGGCCACGCGCGACGAGCGACGCGTTGTGGCGTGTGATTGCGTTGAGCACGCCCAATGCCGCGCAGCTTTGTGACAATGGACTGCGCGAATTCAAGCTGCTCTTGCGGCAATGCCAGCCGCACGAGGCTGTGCCGTTGAAACACGTCGACAGCGTTTCCTTTGTCCGCTACCAGGCTCGGCGCATGATGGTTCCTGGCAAACCCAGCCCTGCTTTCATGGCCGGAATTGAGATTACGTTGTCGATCGAGGAGCAGGCGTTTGCCGGGCAAAGCGTGGCGACGTTTATTCACGTGATGGATCGATACTTCGCGCGGTACGCGTCGGCGAATAGCTTTACCCAGCTTGTCGTGCTGTCGAAGGAGAACGGGCGGCAGATTCGCAAGTGTCCGCCGCGGCAGGGGCGTGGGTTTAGGGTTTGACGCTGTTCACCACCAGTTCTTGTAGAAGTTCAGCCTCGCGACGCAGTAGTCATGTTCTTCATGGAGCGTTGACGCGGTCAATTTGCAGTTTGCTTCGACGTACTTGATCCAGTCTGGATGGGTGCTTTGGGGGACGTGTGCAACCAATTTGGAGAGCACTTTCTCCGAGTCATCATTCTCGTAGAGGCTGGCCATGACGAACAGCGCCTTCCGGAACTCGACCATGCCGCCCAACTGACTCAGGTAGCGAAGCTCCCGAGTTCGCATCTCCGTCACTGACTGCAAACAGCTCCATTTTTCGATACCGGCCTCCTCTCCATCACGGATCGCGTCGAAGGTTTCCGGGCAATAGTTTTCCTTGTAGACGATCCAGCGTCTTTGGGCAGTTAGCAAAGCCTCTTTGTCTACCTGGGAAACGCTTCTTATCGCGTCTGCGTATTGACGATTCAGGTCTTTGTCGGCAGTTTTAAAATTGGTGTACGCGCATGCCTCAAGCTCTCTATTAGTTTGATAATTACACAACTCCAACGCCTGAACCGAATCAATGAAGAGCAAAAAAGTAATAAGCAAACATCTTCCAATCGGATACCGGAACATCATCATAAATATTTCCAGGTTACTAATCGCCAGCCGTTCGAGAATATGCACGCGGTGGTATCTGAGACATCAGTCCTCGTGCATTCATCATCGAGATATATCTGCCATAAGCGTCTTTCGCCTTGGCCAGTACGCCAAGATTCCAATAAGAATCGGCCAGATTCAGCCAGGTCACGACACGCTTCGGATCAATTTTCACTATTTTTTCAAAAACCGAAACAGCGCGCGTATCGTCGCCAAGACTCTGGGCGGCGAAACCATAATCGCCGATCAACGGAACCAGTACTTCTCGCCCCTCTTTCGAATCAAGCCAATCGGAAGAATAGTTATCGGCAAATGGCCTTAAATCTCTCACGGCGGATTCAAAATCATTGATCCCAATGAGATAAATTGCATTCTCGTGCATCATGCCGGCGTAGTACAGAAATACCTCCCGGTAGCGTCTATCCTCTTTGCCTAATTCCAGGTAGCGCCCGGAAAAATCTATGTCATCTGCACATAAGCCACCGATTTGTACGCCTCCCACCCTGATACTTTGATGAAACATGTAGACCCCCGCGTGCCGTCCCGCAACATAGCGCTCATCCAAATTGGCAATAGAGTTATGAACAGCGCTCAACTTCCCCTCGTAGTAGCTATCGCCTTTTTTCGATAAAACATCCACCTTGACGAAACAATCGGCGGATGTAGCCCCACCTCCAGGAGGTGCGCCGCCCGCTATCAGAAGCGTCTTTTTTCCTTCATTGATCAGGAGCGCTGCGTCCGCGGTTCCGCGACTGAACAGGCTGATTCTGCTGTCCGCGGCGAACGCCGATACCCAACAAAAAAAGAGAATCCATAAGAATGCAACTCTAATAACCCATTTCATCCTCCAGTTGCAGCAACGCTTTAGGCCGTTCGGCAACGTATCGTCGTGACACGCCATCTTGCTGGTCTTGGGACGCGTGGATAAATCGAATAAGTTTTCCCGCATTATTTTTCTTACCTCGCTCATCGTAAATCGCATCGATCAGTTTTCTGTCGTAATCCTTTGTTTCGCTGGGAGCGTCACCTAACCGCTTCATTGCAATCACTATCGCGTCAGTTGTTGGACCGTGCTGCACACATGTCGACCAGACCACGTCGTTCAACGTATGCGAGTGATATCGAAGGTCGATTCCGTTTTGCGACAAAACAAATTGAATTTGCGCGTCATAGTGCGTTCTCCTCGTGTATTCGTGTTCTATCTTATGAAAATCATTCAGGTTTTCATCCACGACCTTTCTCCATTTTCTGGAGAACTCTGTCGATCCCGGAATCAGACCGACAAATTCACCTGCCCAGGGAAAGTGTGGTGATGTGACAAACGCTCTCACCGTTCCGCCGACAACGACACCGCCATCCGATTGGCGAGTCTGACTGGTGAATTGATACGATCCGTAGGACACGCCACCAGGATCGCCGAGTCCGCCAGATATCGTCCCTGGGCCGCGGCCGCCCGTCTCGAAATGGCTGGAAAGTGCGCCAAGGTTGTCGTCGTGTCGCTTACGCCGCTTCCCAATAAAATTCCCCACCACCCCCACCGGATGAAAATGCCAGGGATTCAACCCCTGCGGAAATCCCTCGATCTTCTCCACCTCCGATTTCCACCACTGCAGCCTCTCGATCCGCTCCAACTCACGTTCCCACATCCAGTCGAGCTTTTTCATCAGCGGCATCATCGCTTTCCATTTGCTCATATCGCCGCCCCATTCGCTCTCGCAGCGAACCACCAGATGGGAGAGCGCCTGCGCCATCCACGTCGTCTGCTGTGCGTGCCGCAACTCCTGCGCGGTGACGGTGCCGTCGCGGTTCGTGTCGATCGCCTGTTCCAGCTTCGTGATCAATTCACTGCTATTCACCAGCGACGCCGCCGGCTCGAATTCGGACTTGTTTTCGCCGACAAGCAGCAGCCCTGCCACGAACAGAAAGCGCGTGAACATATGGACCGGCGTGAGTTTGTCGCCGTCCGCGAACTCGAAGCCGGGCCAGTCCCACGCGCTGCACCAACGCATGTTCGGGTGATCTTTCTCCCGCACCCATCCCTGACGCTCGCGCCCGTCCTTCGCACCGACGCCGACGTTCCACCAGTACGCCCCGGTGTCGCCATCCTCTCTGGCGATCTTCTGTTCACCCAACTCATCGAGATCGACGCGCCGACACACGTCGCGGAAATCGGCTGCGGGTCCACTCGCGTTCGCGAGCGTCAGCGGAAATTCGCTCCAACCCGATACAGGCGCCGTCGTGATCTGATCGACGAGCCCTCGCTCCACCCACAACGGCGGCCCAAGGTTTTCCTCGATCGGTTTTGGCTTCGTGCGGTGATGGTGAGCATGCGGCTGCGCCGGCGGCATCGTCAGCGTTTTCGGTTGGACCTTCAGCCAGCGTGTGCCCTTCGCCCTCGTCAGCGGCACGAGTTTCAGACCGGTTTGCATCAACGTCCGATCAGGCGCCGGAATCCCGGATACGAGCACCGCCCCCGGCGAAATCTCGAACAACGTCTTCGTATCCGGCAGATTTCTCGCGCGCTCGCGGCTCCTGTCGACGAAGTCCGGAAGATCCGCGCCTGCAAACACCTCGACATGCAACTGAGTGCGCGAGCGTTGAGGCGGCAACGCGCTGGCATCGTTGTAGCGCATGTAGTGCCCGACATGGCCGACGACCTCGCCCGCCTTCACCGCCACCGGTTCTTTCAGCACGACCACTTCGCCAAGCGACTCGGGCTCCATCACGAACTCGAGATGATCCAGTTCGACCCATCCGGACGCGACATTGATGGACGCCGTGCTGCCGGCCATCAATCCCACCGGTTGGCCCTTCTTCAGCGATGCAATTTGCGCCCACCCGCTGCGCGCCTCACCGACGACCTTCAGTTCGCATCCTCGCGGCAGAAGGCCGATGGGCCGTCCTTTCTTCGAACCGTGGACCTTGATCCCGAACAAAGCGACAGGCTCGACCGATGGCGTCGCCAACACAGCCCGGGGAGCGCCTGCGCAACTCGACACGGCAACCGGTTCGACCAGATCGCCAAAATCGCAAGCCTGCGCCGGGTTCGCTTGAACGTGATGCGGCTTCTGCCGCGATTTGCTCTGCTGATCCTTCGCACCATCGCCGACGCGAAACGAGCGATTCCCTAACCAATAGCGCATCTCGCGCGTCGGAGTCTTCGATGCTGCCGTGCGCATCGCATCCCGATAGCCCTTCAGGTCGAGCAAATGCATGTACAGACTGAAGAAGATCAACGTCTCACCGGGCTTCGCTTCGACCTGACGCTGTCCCGGATCCGGCGGCAAGCGCAACCTGTGCCGGATCAACACGAAACTGGTGGAGTAGTGCGCAAGCTTTCCATCCTTGTAGGCCAGCTCCGGATACTTTTCATCGAGTCGATACGCGACCACTTCACCGTCCGCGATTGCGCGTACGCCGTCTCCCTGCTGCAAAACGGCGGCGGTCTTCTCATCGAAGTGAATCCCGCCGTGCCAGTTCCCATTCGCGCCCAGCGGATAAAAACCGTCTTCCGCGCAACCGAGCGCCTTCATATAGGTCATCGGATCGCTGGCATCGGCCTGACCAAGCGGCGCGAACGGAAAACTCCAGTTCAACGGCACGTAGGCTGGATGAACCGATGCCGGGCTCGCATCCGAAGTCTGCGGCTGAAGGACGGGAAAAGAACTGGCAGGATGATTCATCGTGCTCATCGAGATTGACTCCATCGGCTCCGTGTTTGTCTTCAACGCGACGAACGATCCGCGCAACCTATCCTCCCTACGACGTCACCCCGAGAAGCCATTGCCTCTCCCTCCGTTTATCTCGATCGACGTCGCCTCCAACGGATCCTTCAACGTCATCGTTGCGCTTTCCGACTTGCCCCACGACGCGCATCGCTCGCGAATCTCGCCACGCGTGCCGTTCTCGATCAGATCCGGCCCGATCCGGATGTAAGACCCGCCCGCGCCAATCCAGACCTCGTTCTTCGCGGTCAGCACCAATCTGCCGCCGACGCTTTCGATCGTCACGTCCTGCTGCGCGATCAACGTCATCGCGTCGCTCTGCGCCTGAACGATCACCGGTCCTTTTGCCGCAAAGATCTTCACGCCGAGGTTCCGTGCGAACAGACTGATGCCGTCCAGCACGCTCGCGAGCAGCGACTTCCCGGCGCCAAGATTGATGTGTTTGCCGCTGACGACGTTGATCTGACCATCGGCCGCGACATGCGCCGACTGCTGCGTCGACATGGCGATGCCGGCGGGACTCGACATCAACATGAGCGGCTTGGCAAAGCCGTTTGCGTGGCCCGTGCCACCGCCTGCGGTGCGGCCGCGATGTGTCGTCGAACCGCTCAGGCTGCTTCGGGTTGCATCGGTGAAGTGTTTAAGGGCGTCGTGTCCGTCAGCAAGACTCGCGGCGCGACCGCGTGCGCTCGCCTCCGACACCGTGTCGAGGACCGCTTCCGCCGCCGCGAGTTGTTCCGTCGCCGCCGACACGTTCAGCGGTTGCGCCGCGGCAGGCTGCGTGGAGAGATACATGCCCTGCGTCGCTCGCACGGCGCCATACGCATCCGATTTGAGGTCGAAACCGCTGCCTACGAACGCGCCGCGTGTGTTGTCCGTCTGACTGATCAGGTAGCCCAGATGCAGTTGCGAGCTGTAGCTCGTCGAATGAAGCTGCAGGCGGTTTTGCCCGGTCGAGTCGTCCATGACCAACTGATTGAAACCGGCACCGCCGTATTCCTTCGAGCGGAACCCGGACAGCAATCCGTGCGCGTTCCAAACCGGTCGCGTCGCACCGCCATGGAGCCTCGACACAATGACCGGCCGGTCGCAATCGCCGTTGACGAAACCGATCAGCACTTCATCGCCCGTGCGCAGCGTGAAGATGCCACCGCGTTTTGCCCCGGCATCCGGCGCCGCGGCGCGAATCCACGCGGATGCGTTGCCATCGCCCGCGTTACGACGGTTCGACGTCAGACGAACCTTGTGGCGATTCATCTCGTCCGTATGGACCTCCTCGTTCTTCGGCCCCGCGACGATGCCGCTCTGCAGTTGCATCACCGGCTTGCCATGTTCGAATGGACTGCGGAACGGCACACGACGCGCCTGTGCCTCGATTTCCACCCGAAAAAAACCGACGCTTCCGTCGACGTGCCGGACGCTCGAACCATCGCCATTTGTTCGCGCCTGTTCGATGCTGCCGCGTAAGCCCGCCGGGAAACGCTTGAGCGCGTCGACGCCAGGAATGTTGTTTTGAATCAGCCACTCGGTCCCGATAATGGCGAATTCACGCTCGACATCGGGCAACGTGTCGTAGGCGGGATGTCCGTCGAGCGTGAACCAGTAGCCGGGCAGCGCGCAGCGCAAGCCGCCGACGCCGTGCAGACGCTTCGCGCTCGACGCCCACTCTTCCACCCTGATCCGCGCCTGCTGTTCGCCCATGTCGCGGTCCGGCCAGGTGTAGGCGCCGGTGTAGTCGTAGATCTCGCCTTGCGCGGGCAATTGCTCCGGATTGATGGCGGATGCGCCGATCTGTTTGGCGAGATCGGGACGCATGTAGTCGAATGTGCCCGTCTCCAGCGCCGCGCTCTGCACTGTCTGGTGCTCGCTGAGATGCGTCAGGCCATCGAACTCTTCGTCGCTGCCTGAGTGGCTGAAGTGGACGATCTTTTGCGGCAGCGGTGGCGCTGCAAATAGATCGTCCGCGATCACGACCTGATGCGACTTGCCGTCGGCGGCAAACTCGAAGCGGGTGAACAAACCGAGTTCTTCGAAACTCCGTTGCACGAAGTGCCAGTCCGACTCCCATTGCATACGTTGCGAGTACGCACGTAAGGGCGCGCGCAATTCGAAGCGATACTGGCCGCGAGCCTGCGCGTATTTGCTGAATACGTCCGAGAGGATCTGTTCTCCGCGCACTTCGAGCCAGTCGCGACGATCGCTGCCGAGCTTGAGAAAACTCAGCCACGACGAAAAGCGCAATTGGTAATACGTCAGCGCGCCGTCGCTGCCGAAACGCCGGAACGCTTGCACGTAGCCATGCATCGGCAGATACGTTTCGTCGTTCTGCTGAATCCACAGCGTCACCGGTTGCTTGAGCAGCGACGCCAGTTGAATCCGTGCGCCATACGGCGACACCGCGTCCACCAGCACGTCGTAATTGCGGCCGAGTCGCGCGGTGCCTTTTACGTAAAGCGGCAAGAGCCAATCGTCGCCTAATGGCGTATCCAGTTTGATCAGACGATGGAATTGAATATGGCCTGCGCGCAGCGCTTTTTCTATTGTTTTCTGGGACATGCTGCCACTCCAATTCCTTTAAAGAAAACCAGCAGTGACCGCGTGTCGATCGGTCGGCCGGTTCGTCTCGTCTCGTTTCGTTCAGGAGAAGCCTCGGTGCTGATGCTTGCTGCTTGTGCGTTTGATGGCCTTCCCGCGTTTCGCGGCCCGCCGGAGATGATTGCGAGCCCGAGCGCGGATATTAGACTCATCGAATTTTTGCCGCGATATCGAATAGCATTAAATTTGTGGCGAAGTTGTAAAGAGGATTGGTGTTATTTATCTAAAATAAAAAAATGTAGGAATGTTTAAGCCTGGCTTTGTATTTTCTTAATTTTGTTTGAGGATGGTAGGCGGGATTGCTTTGCCGGATGGATCGGGATCGGCATTTTTCGGACATGTTTTGATGAGGTGACTGGTGCTGTCTGCGGAAATTTCGCAGTTGTTGGACGCCGCGTTTCCTTTAGCTTTGCAGCGTGCCGCACGAACTCGGCAGACAACGGTTGCTAAGGGACATCTCATGATCGAAGACAAGCGCGTTGCCACGGAAGTCTCTAACAAATTGATCGAAGCCAACTGCGCCATCATCGACGCATTAAAGCTGGTTGAAGAGCTTTGCCCGAACCACGAAATCGAGCTCTTCCGACCCGAAGCGGCGAACGCAGCCGGACACTTATTCGCGCTCGTGCTCAGACCTCTGTGGCAACGCCACCCCGACCTCGCCCCCAAAGGTCTGGACATGTCACCGCCCACGCCAGGTCGCAAAGGACAGCCCCCTGCTCAACCATGAGCCGCAAGCCGATTCCCCTTCCGCATCAACCGCTTGCCTTCGATGTCCGAAGGTTGTCCACAGGCTTGCGAACAATTTAGGTGGACAAGTTTCGCGACGCCGCCCATCCCGCCTTCAGGAGATCAAACGAAGCGCTCCTTCCTGCAAAACCGGCCGTCAAATTGCCGTGCCGTCACCCGCCCCAAAGGTTATCCCCGTTTTTTGTTCAGAAGCCTGTGGACAACCTGAGCACATCGCACCCAACTCATTGAAGCGACGGCTCAATCCTCCTTCGGTTCAGCCACAGGCACGCGCCCGTCCCTGTGATAAAAAGTAACTCCCCCGCCATTCGCCGAGGCCGCGCATGTCTCCCGTCATGGGCTTCAAACTCGTCCTGTTGTCGCTCGTCGCGATCATCGGTCTCGAACTGCTGGCGCGGCGTCTGCGTCTGCCGCCCGCCGCCGCGCTGCTGGTCGGCGGCGCCGCGATGGCCTTCGTGCCCGGCCTGCCCGCCTTCAATCTCGATCCCGAACTGGTGCTGATCGTCTTCCTGCCGCCGCTGCTCATGGACGGCGCGTACTTCTCCGTCTGGGACGAATTCAAGCGCAATCTCGGCGGCATCCTGCTGCTCGCGATCGGCGCCGTCGCGTTCACGACGCTCGCGGTCGGCGTCGTCGTTCACTGGGTCGCGCCTGGATTGCCATGGGGCGCCTGCTTCGCGCTCGGTGCGGTCGTCTCGCCGCCCGACGCGGTCGCCGCGAAGGCGGTGCTCGAACGCGTCGCGCTGCCGCGCCGCCTGATGGTGCTGCTCGAAGGCGAAAGCCTGCTCAACGACGCCGCCGGCATCGTGCTGTTCCGCTTCGCCGTGATCGCCGCGCTGACCGGCGCGTTCAGCCTGCCGCACGCAGCCGGACAGTTTGTCGTGCTGGGGTTGGGCGGCGTCGCCATCGGCGTGGCGATCGGCTTCGTGCTGGTCAAGCTGCTGCGCTATCTCGACGACGGCTACCTGATCATCACCGCCGCAACGCTCTCCGCGTGGATCAGCTACATCGCCGGCGACATGCTGGGCGTGTCCGGCGTCATCGCCACCGTGAGTTGCGGAATGATGCTCGGCTGGCATCAGCACGAGATCTTTTCGGCGTCGGTCCGGATGCGCGGCACCGCGTTCTGGCAGGTCGTGATCTTTCTGATGGAAGCGCTCGTGTTCATCCTGATCGGGCTGTCGCTGCGTGGCGTGATCGCGCGCCTGGGCGGCGTCGGCGACACGCTGGTCGCGCTCGCGCCCGCCGTCGGCGCGGTGCTCGCGGCGGTCGTGCTGTCGCGCTTCGTCTGGGTCTTCGCGGTGGAGTGGCTGAAAGCGTTGCTGGGCAAATTGACACGACGCGCAGACAGCACGCCCGACTGGCGTTCGGCCACCGTCACCGGTTGGGCCGGCATGCGCGGCGTGGTCACGCTGGCCATCGCGCTGTCGCTGCCGGAAGCGATGCCCGGCCGCGATCTGATTCTGGTCGCGTCTTTCGCGGTCATTCTGGTGACGGTGCTGGGTCAAGGCACGACGATCGGCGCATTGATCCGCTGGGTCAATCCCGATCACGCCGCCGAGCGCAACGCACGGCATCTGACCGAGCCGCAGGCATGGGCGCGTCTCGAAGCGGCGCAACTCGCCGCCGTCGTGCCGCTCGCGCACGGGCCGGACGGCAGCGTGATTCATCCGCGCCTGCTCGAGCAGTACACCTATCGCGCCAACATGACCGGCGCGTATCAAACCGAAGCCGCCTATCCCGCCGATGTCCGCGCCGCCCACTACGACGTCGTGCTGGCCGCCGTGGCCGCCGCGCGCGTCGAGTTGCTACGGCTGCACCGCAGCGGCTTGATTCACGACGAACTCCTCACGGTTCTCGAACACGATCTGGATCTGCAGGAGATCGCCGCGATGCATGGCAAGGGCTAATCAACGCGCGCGTGACCTCCGCCACGCGCGCACTCCGACGCACTGCCTCGATCTTCAATGGCCTTTGAAGAGATCGAGAAACTGGTTTTGCACCAGCATCATCTCGTGCGTATGCTTCATCTCCATCTGCGCCATCGCGTCCTGATACTCCATGTCCATCTGCATCATTTTCTGTTGCAGCGTGATGGCCTGCGTGCGCTGCTCAGGCGTCAGCCTGTCGATCATCATGCTGTAGTTCGGTGGCATCAGATACATGCCGGCATGCCCGATTCCCTGTGCGTGCGCGGCCCCGACGGTGAGCGCGATGGGCAACAGACAGCACATCACGGCGGCTCGAATCGATTTCATGTCATCTCCAGTTTCATGCCGGTGCCCGCGCTTCGATAGCGGGTCACGCAGCGACGTTCAAACGCCCGGATGCGGCGGGCAGCGGTCGATCCACCGCCTGCGCAGCATCCGGCCACGAAACCCCCGGGGCTGGCCGCCCTGCACGATCGTCCGGTTGTTTCGTGGATTTAGTCGCCGGCGCTGACTGGAAATGACACGTCTACCCGAAAATAATCGGGCCGCCCCCCGCGTTAGTCCTTCCACGACGAACCGAGAATCATCGTGCAGAAATTCTCGCGATGGTAATGCGGGTCCTTCAGCGCCAGCACGTCGGCCTTGACGTTGCCGAAGGTCGTCTCCGGCTTGTGGATCGTGCCGCACGCGAACGCGTCGATAATGCCTTCCTTGAAATGCGCGCCGCGCGGATGCGCATGCGTGACCTCGTGGCGCTGCTGTTCGCTGAACTCGTCGTACGCGAGGCCGAGCACATCCATTTCGACGCCGGCTGTCACCAGCGCCACCACCGGCTTCATATGCTGCGGAATGCCGGGCGTGGTGTGCAGCGCGATCGAATTCCACACCTGATCGATGTCGTCCTCGCCGATGCCGTGCCGCCGCAGAAAATCGCGCGCGGCGTTCGCGCCGTCCACTTCGAAGCGGTCATGCTGGCTGCTATACGGCGCGACGAGCCCCATGTCGTGAAACATCGCGCCGATGTACAGCAGCTCCGGGTCGTACTTCAACTGCTTGCGCGCGCCGGCCAGCGAGCCGAACAGAAACACCCGGCGCGAATGGTGGTACAGCAGTTCGGTTTCGGTATCGCGCACGAGTTGCGTGGCTTCGCGCGCCATCATGCTGTCGGGAATCGTGATGCCTGCGATCGTGGTCATATGCGGTGCTCCTTGAATCGGTCGAGTGAAGAACGGGATGCGCTTTGCCGGCGTCGCGGCCAACATCGCCTTTGTCGGCGAAAGCGCGTTTGGTATGCTGGTTCGCGATGCGGTTGCGGATGCCGTCGGCGTCGCGCCCGGTGAAACCAGTATTGGCCAGCGCGCGTTCACGAACAATCGCCGTGGACCGTTGAAGCCTGCCAATCGCACCGCGTTGACTGCCGTGGGCCTCGCACACCGAACGCCATTGCGTCGCCACGTCTTCAGGCCGCGTGCCGTCCCTCGTCTTTCGTCAAAGGAAGTCTTTCGATGCCCACCGTCGCGATCGCGATCTTTCCCGGCGTCCAGGCGCTCGACGTCGCCGGTCCCGTCGACGTTTTCTCCGAAGCGAATCGCTTCGTCGCGCCGCATGCGCGCTACGAAGTCACGCTGGTCGGCGCGCGGACGGCGCCGCTGCGTGCATCGAACGGCATGACGCTCGTCGCCGATACGCGCTTCGACGCGGCACGCCGTCCGTTCGACCTGGCCTTGGTCGCGGGCGGCCCAGCGCTACCCGATAGCGATACGCTCGACCCAGGTCTGCTCGACTGGCTGACGAACGTCGCCACGCAATGCGGCCGCTACGGTTCGATCTGCACCGGCGCGTTCGCGCTCGGCCACGCGGGGCTGCTCGATGCGCGCAACGTGACCACGCACTGGCAGCACGCCGCGCAACTCGCGGCGCGTTTTCCGCGGGCGCGCGTCGACTTCGACCGGATCTATCTGCGCGATGGCGCGCTCGTGACATCGGCGGGGGTGACGGCAGGCATCGATCTGTCGCTCGCGCTGGTCGCCGAGGATCACGGCGCGCAGACCGCGTTGCAGGTCGCCAAGCGGCTCGTCGTGTTCGCCCAGCGCCAGGGCGGTCAGTCGCAATTCAGTCCGTACCTGACCGCGCCGGCCGACGAGACGTCGCCGGTCGCCAGGGTCCAGGCCCACGTGATGGAAAGGATTCGCGAGAGCTTCACGGTCAAACAACTCGCGGACGTCGCGGGAATGAGCGCACGCAACTTCGCGCGCGTGTTCGTGCAGGAAACGCAGGTGACGCCGCATGAATTCGTCGAGCGCGCGCGCGTGGATGCGGCGCGCAAGCTGCTGGAAAGCAGCGGCGCGGCGCTCAAGGCGATTGCCTACGACTGCGGTTTCGGCACCGCCGACCGCATGCGGATCGTCTTCACGAAACGCATCGGCGTGACGCCGATGCAATATCGCGAGCGCTTCCGCTCCGGGTGAGCGAAACACGCTGCCGCGCACGGGCAGCGCGGCGGAACGGCAGAACTTGCGCATGAGAAAATAGCCACCCCGTCTCTCTTTGCCACCGACCAAGGAACGCCATGACCACCTCGACTCCGATCCGCGCCATCGTCACCGGCCACACTCGCGGCCTGGGCGCCGCGCTCGCCGAGCAACTGCTCGCGCGCGGCATGGCGGTGCTGGGCCTGTCCCGCTCGCGCCACGCCTCGCTCGGCGCGCGCTTTCCCGCGTTGCTGGAAGAAATCGAACTGACACTGGACGACCCGGCGCGCGTCGCGCAATGGATCGCGACCGACGCACTGCGCACCTTTGTCAGCGGTGCGCAAACGGTGCTGTTGATCAATAACGCGGGCACGGTGCAGCCGATCGGTCCGATCGCAGGACAGGACGCGGCGTCGATCGCGACCGCGGTCAGCCTGAACGTCGCCACGCCGCTGATGCTGGCAAGCGCGCTCGCGGCAGCCGGCGAAGACGCGAGCGACCGGCGCATCGTCCATATTTCGAGCGGCGCGGCGCGCAATGCGTACCCAGGCTGGAGCATCTACTGCGCGACGAAGGCCGCGCTCGATCATCACGCGCGCGCCGTCGCGCTCGACGCGAATCGCGCGCTGCGCATTTGCAGCCTTGCGCCAGGCGTGATCGATACGAACATGCAGGCGGAGATTCGCGGCAGCGGCGTCGAACAATTCCCGATGCGCGAGCGCTTCGAAGATCTCAAGCGCAATGGCCAACTGGCGACACCCGAGCAATGCGCGACACAGTTGCTCGATTACGCGCTCAGCGACGCGTTTGGCCAGACGCCGGTGGCCGACATTCGCGAGATCGCGAAAGCGGATTGAGGAAGGGGGCGAAGGCTGAGTGAGGTCAGCGGCGCATTGTGGCCGCTTTTTCCGTGCTCCCGAAAAACCTCACCTTTAGCCATTGAATGCAGCTTACGGCGGGTGATAGGCGTTACCGCCGCCAGATCATGCGCTCAAATATCCGGCCTATCCGGCTCGACGTTCGGACCATCAGGCCATCACGCCGCGCTCGGCCGCGCCGATCTCGCCGTGCGGCACGAACACATAGCCGCGTCCCCACACGGTCTGCACATACCGCGGTTCCGACGGATCGATCTCGATCAACCGGCGCAGCCGCCAGATCGAGACATCGAGACTTCTCCCCTGATGCACGACGCTATTGCCGCGTAGCTGCTCGTTGAGCTGCATGCGCGTGAGCACCGTCATCGCGTGATTGACGAAGATCTTCAGCAACGCGAACTCGGAGCTACGCAACGCGAAGCGCTCGTTGTCGCGCTGCAATTCACGCGCGGAAAAATTCAGCTCGCAGCGGCCGAAGCGATACGGCGGCCGCGTTTCCGGCGCGCCTGGCGCGAGCGCGCCGCGTCGCCGCAGCAGCACGCGGATGCGCGCGAGCAGTTCGGCGGGATCGGCGGGCTTGCTCATGAAGTCGTCGGCACCGAGTTCCAGGCCGATCACGCGATCGATCGCCTTGTTGCTCGCCGACAGCAGAATCACCGGCACGTCGTTGCCGCTCATGCGCAGATCGCGCAACACCGCGAGACCGTCGCCGTGCGGCGCGGAGATGTCGAGCACCAGCAGGGCCGGCCGCTCCATCTCGACCACCTGCTTGAGTCCCGCCCCCGGCGGACGCGCGGATACTCCGCAGCCCTGTCCACGCAAGGATTCGCCCACCAAGGCAGTCAAGCCGGCATCGGCGCCGACGAAGAGAATATGCTGGCTCATCCAACTGATTCCAGGAGACGATCGTTTTTTCAGAGACTGAGAGTCCGGCTCGCAGATAGGACGGAGCCGCTGACCTTGTCGTCCGCGTCGCCATCTTCCCTGTTTGGGGCTCATCTCAAATCGGGGAACAACCCCCAAGGTTGGCAATTTCTTCCCAACTCTTTCAATCTGAAACGTGATATGGAATCGGCCGTGCAAATCACCGTCGGCGCGCGCGACGCACTCCCGAAAATCCTCACCTTTGGCACGAAGCGGCGGGGCTTGCTCGCGAGAGCTGATGCGAACAACTCCCGAAAACTCTCACTTCAAGCGTCGGATGGCAAGCCGCAAAGGCATGCTGGGCGTGGCACAACCGGGTGAGAACGGGGGGCTCCCGCAAACCCTCACCTTTCGCGCGAGGGCGGGTAATTTGCATACCCAGGTAAGCGGCGGAAGCGGGAAAACGGCAACGTGTCGCGCCAATTGCGCGCTGGATGCGGTGATACAGGCTCGGCGCGCGGAGATTCAGGCGCCGGCGATCGGGATAGGGAGGACGATTTGCGGCCCGCACCACCGCCATGACGGTAAGGTGAGGCGTGAAGGATGGGCGCGGCTCACGGATGGCTTTGCGCCATCAGCTCCCGAATATCCTCACCTTTGACGCCGCGAGGACATTCGGCAGCCCGGCCGCCGCCGAGGGCGGCCGGAAACTTCGTTCAAGACATCAGAACTTGTGACGGATGCCGACCACTGCCAGCTCCTGACTGCTGGTGCCCGAGTTCACGCCGAAACTGCCGATCGACGCTTGCGCGTTCACCACCTTGCCGCTTCCGTTCAGCGTGTTGCCGCTCGCCTTCTGGTAACCGGCCAGCGCGTACAGATCGGTGCGCTTGGACAGCGCGTAATCCGCACCGAGGTTGACCTGATTGTAGTGAGCCGAACTCGGGCCCGTCAGCGACGTGTAGTTGTAGCCCACGCCTGTGCGCAACGCCGGGGTGATCTGATAGTTGAAGAACACCGAACCGTTGTTGAACTTGGCCGTGCTGTGATACGCGGAGAACGCGTCGGTCGCGTACTGCGTGTTCGAATACGCCGCGCCGATGGTGGCCGCGCCGATCACGTACTGACCACCTACGCGCACGATCTGAATCGACTTCGCGCTGGCGAAGCCCGAGTTGATGACCGTGTTGAACAGCGTGTCGGAGCTGCTGTTCCACGTGCGCACGTTGTTCGTCGTCGTGTTGCCGCCGTTGGCGTAGAAGTAGCCCGCGCCCAACGACAGCGGACCGTTCGCGTAGGCCGCGCCGAAGCTGTAGGTCTGGCCATTGCCGGTTGCACCCGCCACGCCGCCGACGCCGTACAGCGCTTCGACCTGGAAGCCGGCGAACAGCGGGCTCACGTACTTGATCGAATTGCTGACGCGCAGGCTGTTGTCGTAGTTATCCAGGTCGCCCGGCGACGCGAAGGTGCCGCCGAAGTAGTTGTCTTCGGTGAGGCCTTGCACGAGGTCGACGATCGGATCGTACTGACGACCCAGCGTGACCGTGCCCAGCGTGCTGCTCGACAGACCGACCACCGCCTTGCGGCCGAACTCGCGGCTGCCCTGACCAAGCGTACCGGTGCCGACGTTAAAGCCGTTTTCGAGCTGGAACACCGCTGCCAGACCACCGCCCAGATCTTCCGTGCCCTTAAGACCCCAGCGGCTGCCGGAGACGTTGCCGCTGCTGAACTTCACCAGCGTCGACTGATTCTGGCCGCTCGCGCTTTGTGCGTTGTGCACATAGGCGATGCCGGCATCGACGAGGCCGTACAGCGTGACGCTGCTTTGTGCGTAGGCGCCGCTGGCGAGCAGGGCGGCAGGGAGGGCGAGGAGTGCAAGACGCTTCATGATTCGAGTTCCCATATCGGTGTCTAGTTGTTGAAAACTGGCGCAACGATACGAGACAGGGGCGTGTCAGCAAACTAACTAAATCTTCGATTCATATGCTCTTGACGGCGGCGGGGGAGTTTGCCGCATCACGCGGGCAGGCGGCGTTGGTGTAACGTTGGCGCGGCATGTGTGCGGTATTCGCGCGCCGCTCGCTAACCGGTGCGGTCTCAGGCCGGCACGGCCGACTGTTCCGACAGCGCGTATTTCGACGACGCGAGCACGTCGGCCGGCACCGCAACGTGTGCCCGGCGCAACAGCGCGCCACGGCTGAACATCAACAGGTCGCCGGGCCGGCAGGCGGTCCACGCTTCGTCGGTCAGCGGCGTCGTGGCGATCACCGCCGTGCGATCGGTGGGCGTGCCGCGCTCGGCGAAGTCCACGCTGAGGTCGCCGTCCACCAGGCGCGCGCTCGAAAACGGCCAATGGCGGATCACATACGACAGACGCGTCGAGCAATACGCGAATTGCACGCTGCCGTTCGACAACACGAAGTTGAAGATGCCGAAGGTGTTCAGCGCGCGCGTCGCGTCCTGGATGACGGCGAACAGCGCGTCGGCGTCGTCGGTGCGCGCTGCGGGGTGAGCGGCGAAATGCGCGTACAGACGGTTCATGACGAAGCAGAACGCGGCCTCGCTATCGGTGGTGCCGACCGGCGCATAGGGGCCGGCTTCCGGTTCACCGAGCGGACGCAAGTCGCCGTTGTGCGCGAACACCCATTGCTGACCGCGCAACTCGCGCATGAACGGATGGCAGTTCTCCACCCGCGCGCCGCCCTGGGTCGCCTTGCGAATATGCGCGACGACGTTGCGCGACTTGATCGGATTGCGTTGGAGAAAGGTCGCGACCGGCGACTGGCAGGCCGGTTTGTCATCGACGAACACGCGGCACGCGCGGTCCTCGTAGAACGCCACGCCCCAGCCGTCGACATGATGGTCGGTGAGACCGCCGCGCGCGGCGAAACCGGTCAGCGAGAAACTGACGTCGGTGGGTTCCGCGCAACTGAGGGCGAGCAACTGGCACATGTCCGGTCTCGTCCTAGGCGGACCGCGCCGGCGCGTGCATGATGTGCGGCGACGACAACCACGCGAGCACGTCTGCAACCGCCGTTACGGCGCCGGCCTTGTCTGCGGTCTTGGCGGTCATCACACGTCATCCCCGGATCGTTCATGTTCCTGGGGAGACTAACGTGTTTCGGCGACCGCCGTTATAGCGAATCGTGCTTTGCAAATGAACGGCAAGCGGCTCCCGAAAAACCTCACCTTTGGGGATAAGGGGCGTCTTCGGTGCGCTCAGGCGCCGCCGGGCGCGGGTCAGCCGGCCAGCTTGCGGAACGTTTCCAGCACCGCATCGCCCTTGAACGGCTTGACGATCCAGCCTTTCACGCCGGCCGCCTTGCCGCGTTCCTTCATCGCCGGGCTGCTTTCCGTCGTCAGCATGATGACGTTGACGGAGGTGTTCGCCAGTTCGCCACGGATCTTCTCGACCATCGTCAGGCCGTCCATGTTCGGCATGTTGACGTCGCTGATCACCAGCTTGATGCCGGGGCTGCTCTTCAGTTTGGCGAGGCCGTCCTTGCCGTCCACCGCCGTGTCGACGTCCAGACCATTCTTCTTCAGGAAGCCGGCCACTTCGTCGCGCACCGTGCTCGAATCATCCACCACCAGAATTTTTGCCATGTTTTTTCCTTTGACAACACTCAGAACAGATCCAGTTCGCCTGCTTCGACCATCGCGCCGACGTCGTCGGCGACTTCCTTGAAGTCTTCCGGCGACCAGCTCAGGCTGAACACGAAACGTTGATGCAGCTTGACCGAGCGGCCCGATTGCGGGTCCTTCAGCCAGTACATGAAGCACAGTTGCGGATTGCCGGTGCCGAACGAGATGTACTTGTGCTTGTGATTCACCAGCAGGGGCACCTGCACCTGGCTGCGCGACCATGCGTCGGCGTCGCCGACATAGCGGTTCTTGAACGACCCCCAGATCAGGTTTGTCACTTCGCCGAGCAGGCCGTTCAGATCGCGGAAATCCGCGTCGCTGTCCGGCGTGTGTTCGACCATCCGGTAGCGATCGATCAGATCGAGGATCGGCGCCTCTTCGGCCTGCATCATCATGTAGCCGCGGCACCACGCGCTTTCCAGCGGAATCAGGCTGAACACCTCGCCGAAGATGATGCGGTCGCGCACGATGTACGGCGTATCGCAGGTGATGATCAGATCCTTGAACACGTCGCCGAGAATCGCCTGCGTCATGTCGGCGATGCCGCGCACCAGCGCATTCGGATAGTCGAGGCTGAAGATGTATTCGTCGATCACGCGGCGCAGCGGCGCCATGTCGTGCGCGACGTACGTCGCGCAGATCACGCGACGCAGACTTTCCGGCAGGCTGTCCATGCCGGCGTCGTGCTCGCGCCGCATGATGATCGGCAGCTCCGGGCGCACTGCGTTGATGCGGATCGCGATCTCGGCGCTGGCCTCGGGCGACCCGCCGTAGTTCTCGGCGAACAGCACCGCGCCCAGATCGATGTTCGAGCGCAGCACCGACTGCAAGCGACTCTTGCCGACCTTCACGCCGACCAGATTGTGCTCGTCGCAGAAGCGCTTGAGCGCTTCCTTATGCACCGGACAGTCGTCCAGCACCAATACCTTGCTGACCGGTTTGTTCATGTTCATGTCGCGTTCCTGCTCGCTATCGCGTGGCTTGAGATTCAACTCAAGGGTTAAAACAGTTCCAGCTCGCCGCTGGTTTCCTCGACGGCGCTCGTGTCCGCCACGAAGTCGAGCGGCGCATGCGCGCACACGCAGACGGTGGCGGCCAGTCGCACGTCGCCGTTCAGCGTGATCGCATACGACGACAACAGCGCCGGCTTCAGTTCATGCAGATGCGGCAGGCAGCGCGCGTTCAGCACATAGGGCGTCGACATGCCGAGATCGGGAAACGCGTTCAGCAGTTCCTGATTCATCGCGCCACAGCAGAGGTTGCAGATCTCCAGAAAGACTTCCTGGAACGAACGCTCGTCGGCTTCCTTCAGGTAATAGCCGCGCGCGGCGTCGTTTTCGTCGAAATGCAGGATCAGCAGCATGCGGAACACGATCGACGAAATGGTCAGCACGACCACCTGCGTGTCTTTCGTCGTACCGGCGCTCGCATCGGCGATCGGCACGATCTCGCACGGGTCGCTCGCATCCAGCGGCAGGCGCGATTGCGCCGCCTTGCGGAAAATGCGGTCGAAGCTGTCCCTGGCGTGTGCCGAAATCACGCCGATACCTCGTTCAGCCTCGAATGAAACTGATTGGCGAGCGATTCGACGCTCGCGAGCGATGCCGCGATCATCTTGCCGCCCGCCTGAATGTCCTGGAACGTCGAGGTGGTCGTCAGGTCGTTGCGGTGCAGACTGTCGCGATAGCTCTTCGACAGTTCCTCGGAGCGCGCGGCGAGCGCGCGCACTTCGCTCGCCACCACCGCGAAGCCGCGGCCCGCCGGACCCGCGCGCGCCGCTTCGATCGACGCGTTCAGCGACACGATCACCACGTGCCGCACGATCGACGACAGCTCCTGATTCTTCGCGTGCATGTCGTGGTTCTGCGTCATCAGCGAAATCATCTGCTCGTGCCAGCGCTCGAACGTTGCGCCCAGTCCCTTCAGACGCGCGGCTTCGCCGGCGATGCGCTGCGCCTGCTGCGACCACTGTTCCTTGTCGCCGGCCAACGCGTCGAGCGTGGCGCGCAGTTCGTCGGCGCTCGACGACTGTTGCCGCAACTCGTCGCGCAGTTGCTCCGTCAGCGCCTGCAGTTCCTGCTCGGCCTGTTCCCGTTGGCGCAGCGCGTCGCCGTGGTCCACGTGCTCGGCCGTCAGCGCGTCGATGCGGGCCTCGGCCTGCTCACGCAGACGCGCCGTCAGCTTCGCGCTATGCAGCCGGTGCAGCGCAAATGCGAGCAGCGCGGTAATCGCGCTGCCTGCTGCCGCCGCTATGACATACTGTTGAATCACAACCTTTCCTTCGAGTGCGCCGGGCGGCGCTCAGTGGGCCTACAGCGAGTCTTCGCGTGGCCCTCAATCGGCCCTTAGTCGGCCATCAATCGGCCATTGCGTCGAGTTGCAGCTGGCCGGTTTCGCCGCGCGCCTGCACGCCGAGCGTATCGACCGCGAAGCTGTCCGGCAGGCTGACCACCGTCTGGAATTGACGGAAGGCCGCGCCCTTGTGGTCATCGGTGAAATGCAGTTCGATGCTGCCGTGTTCGCGCTTGAGGAACGCCCGCACCGCGTCCATGCCGACGCCGCGCCCCGACACTTCCGTGACCGTTTCCGCGGTCGAGAAGCCCGGCCGGAAAATGAAGTCCGCGATCGCTTCGTCGCTCGGCGTTTCGTCGGCGCCGATCCAGCCGCGCTCGACGGCAATGCCGCGAATCCGTTCGAGCGCGAGGCCGCGACCGTCGTCGCACAGGGTGATCTGCAACGCGCCGCCGTCCACGCCCACTTCGATATCGATCGTGCCGGCCGGCGTCTTGCCGTGCGCGCCGCGCACGTCGGCGGTTTCGATGCCGTGGTCCATCGAGTTGCGCAGCAGATGCATGAACACGTCGTTCAGCGTGCTGCCGGCCTGACCGCGCAGGCGGTAGCCGTTGTCGTCGATACGCACGTTCGGCGTCAGCTTGCCCAGTTCGCCGGCGAGCGACGGCAGCGAATCCAGCACGCCGGACAGCGCGTCATTCACGCTCACACTGCCGAGCGCGCGCAGCGTGCGGCGCAGCGTATCGCGCATCGACTGCAATTCGTGGAGCGCGTTGCCGTCGATCCGGTCCAGCATGCTCAACGTGCTCTGGATATCGTCCTTCTCGACCATCACGTAACGGCCGGCGTTGCCTGCCTCGTTGGCCAGACCCTTGGTCTTGCGGCCGAGGCTGTGTTCGTTGATCTTCGCGTAGCTTTCGATCGCCTCGCGCACGCGCGTCAGTTCCTGCATCAGCAGATCCTGATCCCATGGCCGGTCCGCATCCGGCTGACGCAGTTCGTGATAGCTCTGCTCGGTCTCGTGGACCACGTTGGTCAGATGCTGCAGGTTATACGTGCGCGCATTGCCCTTAATGGTGTGCATGTTGCGGAACAGTTCGGCGATCGCCGCGTGATCCGCTTCCGAATGCTTGCGGATGATGCGCTCGTTCTCGCTGACGAAAACCGCCGAGCTTTCGATGAAGTGATGGAACTTCTCTTCGCTGACCGCGAGAATCTCGCCGATCATGTCGAGACGGCGGCGCTGTTCGCTGGCTTCGGCCGCGAGCTTGCGCAGTTCGGTGACGTCGCGCACGCACAGCATCAGGCGCACGATCACGTCGTTTTCGTCGGTGATCGCCGACCAGCTCAGGTCGAGGATCTTCACGCGGCCGTCGGCCATGCGCTTCGAAATTTCGCCGACCAGCAGATGCTGGTTGAACGCGAAGTTGATGCAGTCCTCGCCGAGACACGCGTGCGTGGCCGCATCGACTTGCGAGAGTGCGTCCGAGCCGAGATCGGTATCCGCAAACACCAGATCCATCAGATTGCGGCCGGCAATGTCCTTCGTTTCGAAGATGTCTTCGAGATACGCCGAGTACTCCGAGTGGATCACGGCGCCGTCGACCACGGTCAGAATGCCCTGCTGCATGTTCTGCAGCATCGCCTGAATGTCGGCGGTCTTCTGTTTCAACTGCGCGGAGCTTTCCTGGATCTTCTCGATCATGCCGTTGAACGCGACGATCGAATGACCGATCTCGTCCAGGCGGCCGACCGGCACGCGGCGCGTGAAATCCTGGCTCGACGCGATCTCGCTCATCATCGCCTGCATGCGGCTCAGCGGACGCGTGATCTGGCGATACAGCAGCGAACCGATCGACGTGAGCAGGATGATCGCGATGCCCGTCACCGCGGCAATCGCCGTGGTGGTGGTGGAGAGGGTGGCGTTCAGCGACGTGATCGCCTCGTCCTTCTGACGGTTCTTCTCGACGCGCAGCGTTTCGACGATGCCTTCGAGTTCGTCGCGATACTGCGCGACGTTGGCGAACAGATAGGCTTGAGCCAGTTCGTTCTTGCCGTCGGCCTTCATCTTCGCCGTCTCGGCGATCGCGGAGAAATAGTTTTCGAGGCTGTCGTTAGCCTGCGAAACGAGACCTTGCTGCGCGTGGCTCGCGGCGTCTTTCGCCTGCAAGGCCAGCGCCTGCTGCAGCGCGGCTTTTTTCTTCTTCAGCTCGTCCTGCGCCTGCGAGACCATGTTCGCGTCGGGGGCGTAGACCAGCGTCATCGTGGCCAGCTGCACGTCCTTGACTTGCGACACGAGGTCGGCGGAAGCGAGCGCGCTCGGCACCACGCCTTCGGTCACCTTGCGAACTTCGGCGGCACTGCCGCGCGTCTGATAAACGGCGTAGCCGCCGATCGCCGACAAGGCGACGAACATCAAAACAACCAATAGCGTGATGCGATGACGGATAGTCATGTGAACCCCCCGGGGTCTGGCCTTCGCGTCAGCCCTCGAACGGAGCGGCGCGTTTTTGTGCGAAATATGGACTGACTTGTAGCGACGCCGAGTATTGACGATCTTTGTTACTAAGCGATGACTACAGTGTTCTGACGCGCAATAAAGGGGATAAATAAATCGCTAAAGTTTTGGAATGGAAAGCCGTTAATTGTTATCCGCTCATTTTCGCGAGATTGGCGCAGGGTCTTGCTGAGCGGGTTGTTGGGCGGGCGATCGCGGGTGTGGCGATTAGTAGCGGCATATCGCCGCGCTTCTGTTTCAGGAAGCGGATAGGGATTGGCTGAAGAAGTATCGCAAAGGATTATTTCGCCAAATGAGTGTAATGCGCGGATTGCGCGCGTTACACCAAATTTTTCGACGCCTCGCGCACGGTGAGCGGCGACAGGATATCGGCCGACACGGCGAGAAAGCCGCTCACTGCCTGCGGCCGATGCCACGCGTAATCGCGTAGCGCCCAACCGATCGCCTTGCGGATGAAGAAGTCGCTTTCCGCGGCCAGGGCGCGTGCGTAGTTGAACAGGCGCGTTTCGTCGGTGTGATCGCGCCAGCCGAGTTGGTGAATCATCGCGACGCGCCGCACCCATAGCGAGTCGTGTTCGAGTGCCGCATCCATGACGGCTTGCGCTTGCGGCGTGTGACTGCGCGCGGCTTTCAACACGTCGCCGACCACGCCCGCGAGCGGATCGACGCAATCCCACCAGCACGCGCGCTGCACGATCTCCAGCACGGGGGCGATGTCCGCGATGGCGAGGGTCTTCCATTTGCGCGCCAGCAGATCGGTCGCGACGTATTGATATTCGCGCGCCGGGAGAGCCCATACCGCATCGGCGCAGGCGAGCATATGCGCGGCGTCGTCGACCTTCAGTTGCTTGAAGATCGGGAGGACCGCTTGCCTGCGCAACAGCGTGGGGATGCCGAGAAAGTCGAATTGATCCCGCATGTAGGCGCGCATCGCGGGGGCACGTTCGGCGTCGGTGTGCGGTGCGAGTGCGGCTTTGATTTCCTTGGCGAAGGTTTTGGGGGTCATGGCGGGGAGCGCTCCGAGTGTGTTTCGCTGCGAGCAGTCATCGTTGAAATACGGTTGGACCGGGACGACGATTCGACCCGCTTCGGGCTCCCGAATTCTCTCACCTTTGATTTTGAAGTGCGCACACAAGTAGCGATATTCTCACCCGAGCGTCTCCCGAATATTCTCACCTTTGGCGATTCGGCTTCTCTTATCGCTGTATTTCGGCACTTGCCAGGCGCGCATCCCCCTGGAAATCCTCACCATTCTTCGAGCTGGCGAGCTCTCCTGGAACACCTCACCTTTGGCTAAAGTCACGTCATCCCCTGGAAATCCTCACCATTGCGCGGGATGTCGTCGGCTTGAGTCGTTCCCATCGACGTCGATTAACTCTCGTCCGACCTGACGCGCAGACTGTTCAGCAGCGTGTCCCACAGTTGCAGCGCTCCCGCTTCGTCGACCGGCGACGTAGCCTGGCCAGGCGGCAGGTCGCTTTGTGAAGGCGCACCTAGCAGCAGCTCAATCGAGGTATGCGGCTGTGTCAGCGTCGCGGGATTACCCGGCGCCAACAGATAGAAACGGAAGGCCGTGACGGGGCCATCGTGAAGTACGAAGAGAATTTCCTGGGCGTCCATGCCGGCGATTTTGCGTTTGGCTTTGCGCAGCACGTGATAGCTGCCGGGCATGTGATTGAGCCGCGAACTAAGCGCGGAGAGATTCTTGAAGAGCGGTTGGGTCTGGTCTTCGCTATACGCTTCCCGCATTTTGATGAGCAGGAGGGCGGGCCTGCCTGGCATCAGCGCGAATGATTGGCTGACGTCTTCGGGATATGTTGATGATCCAGAGACGATTCCGCCGTTGAAGCAAAAGCCTGGTTCGGTGGGTACAGTCCAGTTGTCGCGGGCTTTGATGCGGCGGTACATGTCCTTATAGATACTCTCCGAGATATCGAGACCGGTCGGCCCAATGCGTCCCGTCGTGTGGAAGAGAGTGCGATCGTAATAAATGTAGCCCTCCGACTCGAACGGCAATTTCACGGACTTTGCCTCTCCCTCCTGATAGATAAAAACCCTTGAATCACTGACGGGCGAGAAGGTTTTTTCCAGCCATGATCGTCCGGTTTTCTCATCGAGTTTGACCGGGTTATAGCGTTGCTTGAGACGCAACTCGCTTTCTCGTGCCTCAACCTTGGCAAGGTAGGTTTCCCTCGCAGTGTTGCGTGTTGTTTCCAGCGTCTCGCCGCGCCATTCGTAGGTCTCATTCGATATTTCGCTCGATGCGGGCCGGTCGAACACAAGGCGACCGATGCACCACGGGCGCAAATTGGATAGCAAGGGATTGTTCGTGACTGGTTCGACGCAGAATGTGGAGGAATAGATGCAAAGACCCGTCAGGAGGGGAAAGAGACGAAATAGGTTATTCATGAGCAAGCTCTCGGGTATCTATGTCGTTCTGAACCAAGGGCGTTCTCTTCTGAAGCTTAAAAGTCCATGAGTAATAGGTTCATTGGACCGCTCTGGATATCCACCCTAGCGCTCCCGTCGCGAAGGTTACGATCGGTTTTCGTTGAGAAGATTGCTAGCGTCACCTCCCTGTACGATACCGCCTACCGTCGTGAGATCTCCCTTTACGATGTCGTAACGTCGCATCATTCGCCTTTTTACACTGCGCCTGGTCTGACACGCAGACTGTTCAGCAAGGTATCCCATAGCTGCAGCGCGCCCGCCTCGTCGACCGGCGACGTTGCCTGATCGGGTGGCAAGCCGCCCTGCGAGGGTGCGCCCAATAACAGTTCAACCGACGTATGCGGTTGTGCCAGCGTCGCAGGATTGCCTGGCGCCAGCAGATAGAAACGGAAGACCGTCACAGGGCCGTCGTGAAGTTCAAACAGGACCTCTTCCGCGTCCATGCCGGCGACCACCCGTTTTCCTTTGCGCAGGATGCGATAGCTGCCGGGCATGCGATTGAGTTGTGCACGTAAGTCGGACAGGTTCTTGGTGAGTGGATGTCCTTGATCGTCATCCATCGAATCACGAAGCTTGATCAGCAACAGTGCTGCTCGACCCGGCATCAGCGCAAACGACTGGCTCACCTCCTCAGTGTGAGTAGACGTCCCCGCGACGATTCCGCCGTCGATGCAGAAGCCCGATTCCGTGGGCACTACCGAGTTGTCCCGCGCTTTGATGCGTCTATAGATGTCGTTGTATATATTTTCAGCGTCGTAAAGACCATCTTCACCAATACCACCGATCGTATGAAAAAGTGTGTGATTTGCGAAGAGATAGCCTTCTGTTTTAAAAGGCAGCGGCACTGCTGCCGCAGCCTCCTGATAGACGAAAACTCGTGAGTTTTCGACGGGCGAAAAAGCTTTCTCAAGCCATGCTTTCCCGGTTTTTACGTCCAGTTTGGCAGGATAAAAGCGTTGCTTGGTTCGGAGTTCATTTTCCCTGGCCTTGATTTTTGCGCTGTAAGTTTCGAACGTCGAGCCGTGGGTAGTCTCCAACTTGTCACCCCGCCATTCGTAGCTCTCATCTGAAATTTCGCTCGAGGCAGGTCGGTCGAACACGAGGCGACCGATGCACCACGGGCGCAAGTCGGATAGCAAGGGATTGTTCGGAGCTGGTTCGATGCAGAATGCGGAAGAGTAAATGCAAAGTCCTGTCAGGAGCGGAAAGAGATGATGGACATAACTCATGGGCAAACTCCTGCGGTGTCTATGCCGTTCTTTGGCCAAACGCGCTCTCTTCCGAAATTGAAAGTGCATGATTGATAGTTTTATTGGACCGCTCTTAATATCCGCCCCAACACTCTCGTCGCAAGGGCCACGACGAAAGCATCGGCGCATACACGTTTGCTAAACGTAGCTACTGACTCGCATCGACTGCCCTCCAGCCATTCTCGTAGCAGATACGGCCACGACCTCACTACACGTCGACGTAAGACGTTTCCTGCGACGGCACAAGATGAGGGTGGGGCGTACAGAGACAAACGCATAAATCATCGCTCAACGCCGCTTGCCGCCCATCCGGTCCTGTCGTGGAAATGCGAGGCCCCTCGCATTTGATCTGTCCCATCGTTTTGCAAACGGGACACCAGACGGGGTCGGTTTCGTATGCTTGCTCCCGGCCGCTGAGAAGATCGTGACCGTCACCTCCCTGTACGATACCGCCTACCGTCGTGAGATCTCCCTTTACGATGTCGTAACGTCGCATCATTCGCCTTTTTACACTGCGCCTGGTCTGACACGCAGACTGTTCAGCAAGGTATCCCATAGTTGCAGCGCACCTGCCTCGTCGACCGGCGAGGTTGCCTGATCGGGTGGCAAGCCGCCCTGCGAGGGTGCGCCCAATAACAGTTCAACCGACGTATGCGGTTGTGCCAGCGTCGCAGGATTGCCTGGCGCCAGCAGATAGAAACGGAAGACCGTCACAGGGCCGTCGTGAAGTTCAAAAAGGACCTCTTCCGCGTCCATGCCGGCGACCACCCGTTTTCCTTTGCGCAGGATGCGATAGCTGCCGGGCATGCGATCGAGTTGTGCGCGTAAGTCGGACAGGTTCTTGGTAAGCGGCTGACTTTGGTCTCTGTCGTAAGATTCTCGCGTCTTCATTAACAGCAATGCGGGCCTGCCCGGCACCAATGCGAACGACTGACTGACATCTTCTGGATATCGTGACGATCCGGTGACGATGCCACCATCAAAACAAAAACCTGACTCGGTCGGTACCGTCCAGTTATCGCGTGACTTAATGCGGCGATACATGTCGTCATAGACGCCTTGGGAAATATCCAGGCCGTCCTCGCCTATGGTGCCGGTCGTATGGAAGAGTGTTTTATCAGAAAGGATGTAGCCTTCAGAATAAAACGGTAACTTAACACCCTTTACTATGCCCTTCTGATAGACAAAGACTCGTGATTCACTGACGGGAGAGAATGCCGTTTCCAGCCACGCGTGGCCAGTCTTTTCATCCAGATTGGACGGGTTGACTCGTTGCTTTGTGCGCAATTCGTGCTCTCGAGCATCGACCTTAGTGCGATAGGCCTCAGTTGACACATCACGAGTGGTCTCAAGTTTCTCCCCTCGCCATTCATAGGTCTGATTCGATAGTTCGCTTGACGCCGGTCGGTCAAACATAAGGCGACCGATACACCACGGACGTAGCTTGGAAAGGAGGGGATTGTTCATCGTTGGTTCCACGGAAGACGCGAAGGAGCAGATGCAAAGACCTACCAGAAGAAAGAGACAGCGACCAATACGATTCATTACTAATTCCCCGGTACCGGAACATCCTCGCCATTCACAATCTGGACGACACTGTATAGCATCGCCCAATGTGTCCAAGGATGTGCATTACTCTTCATATGTTCGTACCCCCCCTGCACAAATGCCATCTGAACGCCTTTAGCCGGCTCACCTGGAACACCGGGTTTCAGCCCACGCGCCTGTGCGTCTGCCGACCAAGCCGGCACTGTACCGTCACCGCGAATTATTCCAGTCTTGCTAGCGACCTTGTCCCAGTCGGTCTTTAGATTCACGTCGGGTAAAGTATTCGTTTTCTGAACCGTAAACGTGACGCTAAGATTGTGCTTCGACACGAGCACGCGAATTTCCCCCCTGCCAGAATCGTTAAGCAACTTGGCGTGCTTGAGATCGTCCTCCGTGACATCTGAAGGCACGTCTCCGGTCCAGATTGCATTACCCCACGTCAAGAGTTCCTTCGTCAACTCTCCCTTCTCAATCGTCGGTTTGCTGCCGCTGGCCTCTGATGCCGCACCGGAATTCGAAGGTCGGAAGTCAAGTCCGCCCTCGCCATACGCCACGTATGTCGTACTGTGGTAACGATTTCTCAATTGACTCTGATTCGTAACGACATCTACGACCATGTTCTTATAGTTCGTTATCAATGTATCTTTTTTCCCAAGATCCTTGAGCCGGTCCTGCACAATGCCAGCGGGGTCTAGCTGTTTTTCGCTGGGCAGCAAACCGTACCACGCGTCCTTCAGATACAACTCTCTTGCTGCGTCCCCCTCCTCGGGAAACTGCATCAGTACCGTCCCATCTGGCCGCGCAAAAATCCACCAAGGCGCGCCATTGTGATAATCCGGCATCGGCGTCAACTCCATCGGCCCCGGCGCGTTTGCCATCACGGCCATAAACTCGTCCGCATCGCGTCCGAGCAGACTGCCATTGATAAAACCATTGAAGCCTCCCTCAGGACCACCGCCGGTTTTGAACCGCTTCGCGGCCAGCGGTGCGCCCGTCGCCGGTTGACAACCGTGGAAGATGCCGTGTGCCAGATCCTCAAGTCCGTGATTTAACACGGCAAAGCGGCCCACCAGACCACCCATCGAATGCGTGAGAATGATGGCCTTGCCTGTATCGTTTTCCTTGCAGATTTCGCTCACGCCCATTAGACGGGTCGTCTTCTTTGTCTTCGGATCAACGACGTCCAAACCGCTCATCACGTCGCCTGCGGAATCATTGTTGGACTGCAACCAGTTGTACCCGATCGCGTAAACGCGATAGGCATACTTCACGAACTTATTGAATTCCGCAGAGCCTTCGGTGATCGCCTGCCCCTCGCCGAATGCGCCATACGTCTTGGGATCGGTGCCTAGCACGGGATGCAGCGCCCATTTCTCTCCCGTAGGATCGCCATTGATCCACGCGCCCTGCAACTTGCCAAGATGCTTCGGGTTGTTCAACTGTTGTTCGAGCCACAACAGGACAGGTTGATAGCTACTCCGGTAGACCGACCCCCAGCCGCGGCGCCGTGCCTCGTCCTTGGTAAGTGGGCTGTCCTTGTCAAGGTCGATCAGCGGACCGAGCGGCGTCACCGTGACGGTATGAGGATCGAAAAGTTTTTCGCGCGACGACGCACTACGAAACCATCCCGCGATAAGGGAACACAGCCCCGCGAGGCCTGAAGTTATCGTGTCGGTGTTCGGTGCAGACCATGCCATGTCGCCGCTGTCCTTGGTAGCCAGCGGTGAGCCCATCACTCCCGGGATGAAAATCACCGGGATGGTAGGACGCACACAGTGCAGAGTCTCCTTGACGCGCGTGTCGTCGGCTGGTGTTAGTGGAGCCTGCGCGGCAGAGTGGCCGTCTTTATCCGTCTTCGACGCCAGGCGCACGACCTCCTGTTCGGCGTCGTCGCTGGACGTCTCGTCAGTTGTGCCCGCACTGTCGGACTGAGTATTGCTCATGGATTCTCGCTTATGTTTGGTCCGCTCAGGCGCCGCTCTTGCCAGGTCGTAACGCCCGGATCACCACGGTTTCGATATCGTTGCTCTTCTGTTCGCTGGTGTGGCCTAGCTCGTCAGTTACTCCACTCAAACGAGAGCCGTCCGCACGTATGATTTCGTACGGATGGTTTTTTAATGGATCGCCTGAAATACGGTCGCGCAACAGATACTTGTCGTTGAATGCCGGCTTGTCGAGGCTGTTCAGATGCTCGGCCACCGAGCTCGGTCCCTGGCGGCTGAACGAAGCCGATTTGATGGTGCGCGCACCACGCGTGCCGTCTTCGATACCTTGCGGCGTGATGCGAATGTAGGAGCCCCCGCACTTGAGCATCAACTCGGTTTTCGCGTCGATCTCGATGCTACCGTTATTGCTCTTGAGCGACAGGCCAAGTTCCGAGAGCAGTCGCATTTGATCGGAAAGCGCCTGAATATCGATCGCCCCCTTTCCCGCGATCAGTTTCATACCTGCGCGTTGTACGAATAAACTGATCTTGTCCGCAACGCTGGCAACCAACGATTTTCCAACGGCCCAGTAAGTGTCCTTGCCGCTGACAAGGTTCAAATGATCATCCGCCACCACCTGTATCGACGCGTGCGTCGTGAAGCCCATGCTTTCCGGACTCGATACCAGCATGACGGGCTTAGCGAAACCATTTGCGTTGCCCGTTCCGCCGCCCGCGGTGACGCCGCCATTCGTAGTGCCAGCCTTGCCGTGCTGGGTCGCCTTGGCAAACTGCGCAAGTGCCTCCTGACTGGGCTTCAAATCCTCCGCCTTGGCGGTCGAACTCGCGGAAGACAACGATTCCACCAGCAAATCCGCCCGCGCCAGAATCTCACGTGGTTCAGTAGTGTCCAGCGGTTGATCGTCTGCGCCAATCCGATGCGTGGTGATATACAGCCCGTCGGTTGCGTGGACCGCGCCAGCATAGTCGGTTCGCAGCGTGAATCCGCTACCGGTATAGGCACCTCGCGAATTACCGTTCTGAACAATCTGATACCCGACGTGGAGCATGCTCATGCCGTGACTACTCATGATTCGCATGCGGTTCTGGCCCGTCGAGTCATCCATGACAAGCTGGTTATAGCCCGTGCCACCGAACTCTTTGGATTGGTAACCTGAAAGCAGCGCGTTTGAATGCCACTGCGGTTTCGCCGTGCCGTTATAAACACGATGAAGTGCTATCGGACGGTCAATATCGTTTCCAATATGGCCGATAAGCAGTTCCTCGCCGGCGCGAGGCATATGAACGCCGCCGTAGCCGTCGCCGGTGTCCGACTGCGCGACGCGTACCCAACACGATGCACGTTCGTCACCCAGGTTGATGCGATCCCAAACGAAGAGAACCTTCACCCGGTTCAATTCGTCGGTATACGCTTCCTGTCCCTTTGGGCCGGCCACGATTGCCGATTCCAGCTTCGCTTCAGGCTTGGCGTGTTCGAATGGACTGCGGTACGGCACTGTAGTCCGTTGCGCTTCAATGCCCACGCGATAGAAACCCGTGGACCCGTCCGCGAAGCTCACACCAAATGTCAGGGCGGTATCATCGGCACGAGCCAAAGCGAGCTGGTTACTCAGGCTATGAGGGTAGTTCGCGTCGTGCCCGGCAAGTGGCAAATTGTTTTCGATGGCCCATTCGACTTCAATGGTCGCAAATTCACGCTGATCCGCCCTATCCTGATCGTGCTCCGGGTGTCCTGAGAGCGTGAACCGCTGTCCAGCGTCCACCGCTCGCAGGCTGCCCATGCCATGAAACCGCTTCGCCCGTGACTCCCACTCCTCCATGCGAATCTTCGATAGCTGATCGCCCCGGTTCTGGTCGGGATAGCTGTAGCCACCGGTGTATTCGTAAACTTCCGTTTGAGCAGGCAACGCGCCTTGATTTTCCTGTGTCGGGACGGACGTTGCCTTGGGATTGAACGGAGTCGGCGGAATTTTGTAGTCGAAGGTGCGTGTGGACAGCAGGACGGATTGCAGCGTCCGCGTACCCGACCACTGGGTGAGTGCGTCGGCTTCGCTTCCTGTGCCTGCACGATAAAAGCCAACCGTTGCGGGCGACAGCATCTCAAAGGTTTCGAGGCGATCGGTGATGACAAGCGTGTGCGACTTGCCATCGGCTGCTTGCTGCCAGAAGCCATAAAGTCCCTCGGATTCCAGCAGTCGATGCACGAAATTCCAGTCGCTATCATCCTGTCGGCAATACGAACGTGCAGGCAGCGATTTTGACAGGGCGAAGCGGTACAAACCTTGCGCCTGCGGATGCTGATTGAAGACGTCAGCGACGATTTCGTCGACACTCTTATCCTGCCAGTGCCGCTGGTCGCGCCGGAACTTCAGAAAATGCATCCACGAAGAAAATGCCAATTGATAGCTGGTCAAGCTGCCATCCGCGCCTAGACGACGTGCGGTGTGCACATAACCGTTGTGCGGCCGGTAAGAGCCATCGACCTGTTGAATCCAGAGCGCGACCGACTGGGCGATCAGCGTTTTGAGTTCGACGTTATCCGATACGGAAACGCAATCGAGCATGAAAAGGAAATCACGACCTATGCGCGAACGTCCTGTTACGCGGTGCGGTAGCAATACATTATTGCCAGCCGGCGTATCCAGTTTCAGCAGGCGCCCTTGCTGCGATAGACCGCCCTTGATTGCCCCGATTCCTACATGCCGCGTAACCATACCGCCTCTCTATTTAGTTACGTTCGTTTTGTGACGCGATTTTACGTATGACGACACGACGAAAGCAACAACGCTTTTGTAGAAAATTGAAAAGACTTAATTCCATATAATGCGAATTGAATTTTTATGCCTTTCCGCGCGAGCCATACGCAACTTGGAAAGCGGCCGCTATTCATTTGAATAGCGCAATAAGCTCACAATCGAGGAAGGAAAAGTTCGCAGCGTTGGTGTGTTTCGTAATGCGGACATCCGGCAGCGGATGTCCGCATTACATAAGAACGAACAGGGGATTTTTGTCCGTTTTCGGCGATTTTCCAAAAGTCGCATCTTTTTTGTACGGCAACACCAGCCGCGCATCGTCTCCTGGAATTCCTCACCGTTTGCCCTGGTGACGGCCTCCCCCTGGAAATCCTCACCATTCTTCGAGCTGGCGAGCTCTCCTGGAACACCTCACCTTTGGCATTCAACTCTGTTGGATTGCGGTATTCAGCATCGCTGTCGCGCGCGCCTCCGAACGCGTGCGCCTCCCCATTGCGAACCTCCATCGAACGTATCTGCAATCCGTCCGCCTCCAGCACCGCTCGTCGCGTCGCCCACCGGCCGCCGATGTCATTACCTATCCTCGCGCTTCCATTCCACACTGGAGCTACACGTGATCGCAGCCAGTTTGAGCGACGTAACAAGGATCTATGGCGAGGGCGCTGCCGCCGTCGCGGCAGTGGCCAACGCGTCATTCGACATCGCCGGTGATCGCTTCACCGTGCTATCCGGGCCGTCCGGCAGCGGCAAGACAACCTTGCTGAACCTGCTAGGCGGACTCGATCGCGTCACAAGCGGCGAGCTGACCATAGCAGGGCAATCCATCAAAACGATGACCGACGACCGCCTTGCGGATTTCAGGGCGCGTCACATCGGTTTTGTCTTCCAGTCGTTCAATCTGCTCCCCGTACTCAGCGCGTACGAGAACGTCGAGTACCCGCTCGTGCTGCTGGGCGTACCCAAGGCAGAGCGTCGCAAACGTTCCCTCGATCTGCTCGACGCGGTGGGTCTCGTCGATAAAGCCCACCGTTTGCCGGGAGAGCTGTCGGGCGGCCAACAGCAACGCGTCGCGATTGCCCGCGCGCTAGTGACGGACCCGTCCCTGGTACTCGCCGACGAACCGACCGCGAACCTGGACAGCGCAAGCGGCACCGCCATCATCAAGCTCATGCGAGACATGCAACTCGAGCGCCAGACTTCGTTCGTGTTTTCCTCACACGATCCACAGGTGCTCGCGTGCGCGGATGACGTCGTGGTGATCCGCGACGGCCGCGTCGTCGAAATCCGGCGCGCCGAAACAGTCGAAGGACACTAACCATGAAAACCCTCCTCCTTGCTTTCCGCAACCTGAAGCGCAACCGGCGCCGCTCCTCGACCACGATGCTCGCCATGATCAGCGGCCTCGCCGCGGTGCTGCTGTTCGGCGGCTACACAACCGACATCAACTACGGATTGCAAAGCAATTACGTCAGACAGAGCGGGCATCTGCAACTGCAGCACAGCAATTACTTTCTGTACGGCAGCGGCGACCCGGTGTCTTACGGCATCGACAACTATGAGCATGTCATCGATGTACTGCGCGGTGATCCGCAACTGGCCTCACTGGTGACAGTCATTACGCCGGTCCTGTCGGTCAACGGCATTGCGGGCAATTTTTCCGCCGGTGTATCGCGCACGGTGTTCGGTGTCGGCATGGTCGTCGCCGATCAGAATCGCATGCGGACGTGGAATGACTACGGGTTTCCCGGCCGCCCCAGTCAGTTGAAGCTCACCGGCAGCGGCCCCGATGCCGCGGTGATCGGTACGGGAGTGGCGCGCGTACTGCGCCTGTGCGATCGACTCGACGTGCCCCACTGCAGCGGACAGGATGCGCAAGCCCCGCTCCAGCCGAAAACGGTCGCCGCCGCGCCGGCCGACATCGCCGCGCTGTCGGCCATCGAAGCCGCAGCCAAGCCGAAAACACCCGGTGCCCACATCGAATTGCTGGCATCGAATGCTTATGGCGCTCCCAACATCGCCGAGTTGAATGTCGTCCAGGCACAGCGTCAGGGCGTGAAAGAAGTCGACGACATGTTCGTGCAACTCCATCTTCCCCAAGCGCAGCGATTGGTCTACGGCGGCGGGCAACCCAAGGTGACTGCCATCGAGGTGCAGCTTCATCACACGGATCAGTTGCCGCAAGCGCGAGCGCGGCTGAACGCGTTGCTCTCGTCGTCGTTGCGAGGCGAACCCATCGAAGTGCTGGATTTCGCCACACTCAACGCGCAATACGGCCAGATTACCGGCATGTTCGGCGCGGTGTTCGGCTTCATCGCCGTGCTGATCGCGACCGTCGTCATGTTCACGGTCAGCAACACCATGAATATGGCAGTCATGGAGCGGACCCATGAAATCGGCACATTGCGCGCAATCGGCGTGCGGCGCGCCGGCATCCGGCGGATGTTCGTCTACGAGGGTTTTCTGCTTGGCGTCTGCGGCGCCGCCGTCGGTGTCTTGTGCGCCCTAGGGGCCGCTGCGTTGATCAATCACGCCGGCCTGCATTGGGTACCGCCTGGCCAGACTGAACCCGTCGCGTTGACAGTACGCGTATGGGGCGAAACCGCGATGATCGCGCGCTATGCGATCGGCGTGGTGCTGGTCGCAACATTCTCGGCATGGTGGCCGGCTCGCCGGGCAGCCCGTATGCCCATCGTCGATTCGCTGCGCTTCGCCTGATACATCGGAGACCACCATGAAGATCAGATCGCTCATTACGCTTGCCGGTGCTCTGCTGATTGCATCCACCGCCTTCGGCGCCGTGCCTTCCGCACAACAACTGCTGATCGACAGCGACGCCATCCGCAATCCCGACAAACCGTTCAGCCTGACCACCACCCTCATCGAGTTTCGTCAGGGGCAGCAAACGGCGACTGACGTGTTGACCGTGTATTCGAAGGCCGATCCCGCCGACGGTCAATTCCGGAGTCTCGTCCAGTTTCAGAGTCCCGCTCGCGATACGAACAAACTGTTGCTCAAGAACGGCAACGACCTCTGGTTCTATGACCCGTCGAGTCAGGCCAGCGTGCGCCTGTCGCCGCAACAGCGCTTGTTGGGACAGGCGTCCAACGGTGACGTCGTGACCGTGAACTGGGCGAGAGACTACGACGCGAAGCTGAGCGGCGAGGAAGATATCGCCGACGGCGACCGCCAGACCCGGCACTGCTACAAACTGGACCTGACCGCGCGTACGGCGGATGTGACCTATCACGCCATCGAACTCTGGATCGACGGCGCAAGCAAATGGCCGATCAAGGCCCGCTTCATGTCGGAGAGCGGCAACTTGCTGAAAACCACGTATTTCCGTCGATTCCAGACGGCACTCGGCATGACGCGTCCGACTGAGATGATCATCATCGACGGCCTCGATCCCGCCTGGGTCACCGTCATGCGTTATGGCGACTACGCGTGGCGCGAGATACCCGATTCGTGGTTGCAACGCGCGTACCTTCCGCGTTTCAAAGCGCAGTAAAAATGCGCCATTTGATCGCGATCGCGTTGGGGTGTATGTCGGCAGCGAGCCCGGCCATGGCATCGGGCGACGCGGATCCACTCATGCTCGCCGATTCGGCGACCGCCGCGCCGGTCAATCACCGCGACTGGCAGGCGGCATTCGAATTCGCCACGGGCAACTACTCGCCGGTCAGCCAGACCAACCACGTAGAGCTCAACGACAACGCCCGTGTCTCCGCAAGCGTCGATTACAGCAGCAAACTGGCAAGCGATTGGCAAGCCGTGCTGGCCAATCGCGTGGATGCCGGGTGGCGCAGCCCTTCGGGGCAGTACAACATTGTCGACACGTTGAAACAGGCCTATCTGAGTTGGCAACCCAGTCAGGCGGTCATTGTCGACGCCGGCCGTATCAACCTGCGCGAAGGTGTCGCCGCCGGTTTCAATCCAACGGACTTCTTCAAAACCAATGCGATACGTTCCGTCGTGTCTATCGATCCCACCAGCCTGCGAGAGAACCGTCAGGGCAGTGTGATGCTGCGTAGTCAACTGCTATGGACCGGCGGTTCGATGTCCGCGCTCGTCTCTCCGCCGCTCCAGCACAACCCGAGCGATGCGCCATTCGATCCCGATTTCGGCGCAACGAACCAGAACTTCCGCTACATGCTCAGTGAAACCCAACGTCTGGTCGGCGAGTTCGCGCCTCAGTGGTTGCTTTATGGCGGGGCTGGGATCGCGCCGCAAGTCGGCGTCAACCTGACCACGTTACTGGGCGATTCGACCGTCGGATTTATCGAATACGCGGGTGGCCGCAGCGGTGAGCTCGCCGACCCGGCGCAGCCTGCCAGCTTCCATTCAAAACTGGCGACCGGACTCACGCACACGTTCCCCAACAAGCTTTCCGTCACACTGGAATACGACTACGACGGCACGAGTGCCGACCGCGCCACCTGGGACGCACTGGACAGTGACCCAGCGCGCTACTGGCAATATCGCAACACGGCGGCAAGCACTCAGGCATTGACGACCCGGCAGTCGCTTTTCCTCTATGCAAGCTGGCAAGATGCGCTCGTGCGACATCTCGATCTCTCAGCCATGGCACGCCTCGACCTCGTGGACCATAGCTATTTCACATGGCTCGAAACACGCTACCATTGGCCCCGCATCGATCTCGCGTTCCAATGGCAGACCAATCACGGCGCTTCGTACAGTAACTACGGTGCGCAAACGCAATCGCAAGTCGTGCAAGCACTGATGACCTTCTACTACTAAAAGATGCAAAGCAGATTAGCCACATGGATGGGATTTGGAACAAGCCGAAGAGGCCGAGCCGCTTTCCTGACTAGCGTCGTGCTGCTGAATTGCCTTATTGCTGTGATTTTTTGGGCCGGCAGTCGTAAAGCGCCGCTTTTTTCCTATCTGATCAGTTCGAACGCGATCGGATTCAGCGCGCTTTTTCTCAACCAACTGGTCAGCCGGTTCGCTAATGGCAGGCTCGGCATGCTCATACAGGTATTGTTCATCGCGCCCGTTAGCGTGGTGGTCGGCGTGGAGGTCGCCGGCATGACGGCAGCACATGCGCCACCGCTTCTCGAACGTACCAGTATGGCGACGTGGCTCGCGTTCGCGCCTTCCTTTCTGGTGGCGGCGCTGATCTGCGCCTTCACCTCGGTGTTCGTGCGTGCCTCCCACATGCGTGCCGCGCTCGAAACCCAGCGCAGGGAAGCGGCCGAATTGAAGCAATCGGAAACTGCCGCGCGTCTCGCGCTGCTCCAGGCGCAGATAGAACCGCATTTTCTTTTCAACACGCTGGCGAATGTTCAAAGCCTGATCGAGCGCGACTCGGCACGCGCGTCGGCCATGCTGGACAGCCTGAACCGCTATTTGCGCGCGAGCCTCGGACGCACGCGCAAGCCCGTGTCACACCTCAACGAGGAACTCGAACTGGTTGAGGCGCTGCTCAGCATTGCTTCCATGCGTCTCGAGAAGCGTTTGCGTTATACGATTTCTGTCCCGGAAGCGCTTCACCAAGTAGCGCTCCCGCCGTTATTGCTGCAGCCGCTCGTCGAAAACGCCGTGATTCACGGCATCGAGCCTGCCATTCACGGCGGTGAGATTGTTATTGCCGCCCATCGGGAAGAAGGTGTTTTAAAGTTGAGCGTGGCCGATACGGGAGTGGGCCTGGGCAACAGCACCCGGTTGCATGGTGGCGTCGGACTGGCAAACGTGCGTGCGCGCCTTCAAAGTCTTTATGGCGACGCCGCATCGTTATCCGTCAATTCCAATGCCTCACGTGGCGTGACTGCGAGCCTGCTTATTCCAATGCCTTGATATGCCGACTGCCCTGATCGCCGATGATGAACCGAACCTGTCCGCCGAACTCACTTCGCGTCTGGCTCATTTCTGGCCGGAGTTGCAGATCGTCGCGATATCGAACAACGGCGTGGACGCATTGGCTGAGTTGAATGCCAAACAACCCGATTTTGCGTTTCTCGACATTCGGATGCCCGGTGTCGACGGACTTCAGATAGCGCGATTGCTGCCGAATATACGTGTTGTATTCGTCACTGCTTACGACGAGTACGCGGTACAAGCTTTCGATACTTCCGCCGTCGACTATCTTCTGAAGCCGCTCAACGACGACCGGCTTCTCCGTTGCATTGCAAAACTGCAACGCGGCAACTGGCTTGCCCCCGATCTCACCACCACGGCGCCCATCGTTTCCTCCAATGACGCCGCGCCGATCAAATGGCTGACGGTAGGGTTGAAAGATGCAACCCATCTGGTGCCGGTGGACGACGTGCTGTACTTCAAGGCAACCGACAAGTACACGGAAGTGGTGACTCGCGAGCGTAGGCACATTATCCGGACATCGCTCAAAGATCTGATGCCTCGTCTCGACGCCGACAGTTTTGCGCAAGTGCATCGAAGCGCCATCGTGGCGTATTCGGCAATCGACCGGGTCGAACGCGATCTGCTCGGTCGCTTGCGTATCCACCTGATTGGCTGCGCGGACCTCTTGCCGGTCAGTCGCGGTTGCGTTGGCCTCTTCAAGCAAATGTGAGCGGCCATATCACCGCTGAGCTTGCCCTGCCGGACCGCGGGTAGCGCCACAGCTCACTCAAAACTTCACCTTCACCTGAAACCCGATCGTAAACGGCAAATTATCCGAAGGAATCGGCGGGATCACGATGAAGTTCGCCCCCACCCGTTTGTATTCGACCATCACGATCGGCGCGACCACCGGCCCGATCGTATGATCGCGGCCCAGACCCCAGTTGCCGTAGTTATAGCCCGAGATAATCCCGCCCATCGCCGCGATCCGCACGATGCCCCAGTGCAGGAACTCCGGCGCGTAGACGCCGCCGCCATAATAGGACGGGCGACGCAGCGAGTTACGGAAACCACCCGCCGTCAGCGCCCACTGATTGTTGAGCCAGCATTCGACGCCGAGGCCAGGATTGAACTGCTCGAAGTGCGTGCCCGGATCGGGATTGATGTGATACGAGCCGAGCATCGCGTCGACCCAGACGCCGCCATCGCACCAACTCCCCGCATGTGCCGTCGATGCCGCGGCGAGGCTGGCGACCACAGCAAATGCGCCGCGTCGGATGTTCTTCTTGATCTGCCGAAAATGCATGTCTTCTCCGCCACCGGTCGCGCGCCGGCGTCATCTATGTTCTGGATTGGGGAGCTTGCCGCCCGTCGCGCACTGTACCTCAACCTTCACGCGCGATGTTGAGGACGCGCTCGGGCGTGCGGGCACAAGTCATGCCCCGCCGCCTGAAACCGGAACGATAACGGAGAACCGATGGCAGAGCGGTGAAGATCGCGGTTTTTGTCGCGGTTTTATTTGCGATTTCAACCGATGCTCTGCCGCCGGCGGACAGAATCACAGGCCGAGGTCGGACAGCCCCGGATGTTCGTCGGGACGACGGCCCAGCGGCCAGCGGTACAGACGGTCCGCCTCGCGGATCGGCAGGTCGTTGATGCTCGCGTGACGGCGCGCCATCAGACCGTGTTCGTCGAACTCCCAGTTCTCGTTGCCGTACGAGCGGAACCAGTTATTCGAATCGTCGTGCCATTCATAGGCGAAGCGCACCGCGATGCGGTTATCGGTGAATGCCCACAGCTCCTTGATCAGGCGATAGTCGAGTTCCTTCGCCCATTTGCGCCGCAACAGCCCGACGATCTCCGCGCGCCCATGCGTGAACTCGGCGCGATTGCGCCAGACGCTGTCGACGGTATACGCCAGCGATACGCGTTCAGGGTCGCGGGTATTCCAGCCGTCTTCGGCGGCACGCACTTTCTGGATCGCGGTTTCGCGCGTGAAGGGCGGGAGCGGCGGGCGGGTTTCGATCGGGTCGGCCATGATGTTTCCTTGTTCAATCAAGTTGCGGTGCGCCGGGATGGCGGCCGTTTGCGTGAAGCGGGTTCGGCAGTCGTGCCGGTGGATGGCTTGGCGCCGCTAGCGGGGCCCGCGGTCTGTGCGTCGAGAACGGCACGCGCGGCGGTCTGCGCGTCGAGCGCGGCATCGGGATCACCGCTTACGAGCGCAACGGCGATCGCGCCGTCGAGCAGCACCAGCCATTGCCGCGACAGACGCGCGGCATGGCGATGGTTGATCGCGCTCGCTCCACTCGTTCCGCTCGTGCCATTCACGCTGGACTCGTTGACGAATTCATCGCACTGCGTCCGCACGAACGCGAGCAGCCGCTCTTTATGTTCGCGCGCAACGATACGGATCGGGTCTTCCGCCGAGGCAATCTCGCCGGCCGCGTTCAGAAACGCACAGCCGTGAAAATCCTCCGATGCAAAGCATGCGCGCAACACGTCGAACATGCCGAGCAGACGTTTTCGCGCAGTCTTGCCGCGCTGTTGCGTACCCGCGATGAACCAGTTCATCCAGCGTTCGTCGCGCCGTTCGAGCGCGGCGGCGACCAGTGCGTCCTTCGATCCGAAGTGCGTGTAGAAACTTTTGCGCGCCGTGCCGGATTGCTTGACGATCGCATCCACGCCGGTTGCGTGGATGCCGCCGGCGTAGATCAGCGCCTCGGCGGCGTCGAGCAGCCGGTCGCGCGCGCTGCCGGGCGACGAGGCGTCCGCCTGGGTTTCGGTTTCAGTATCGGTTCGGGTATCGGTAGCCATGTGCGAAGGGTAGAACGATCATTCTCCTTCGTCAAGCCTTCGCGTGCTTTTTGCGGACGAGGTACGCGACCTGCAATCTTGATCGCGATCGGTCAACCGGAACGAACCTTATGAGCTCATCGACAGTCCGCGCCGCGTTCGTGCGCGTTTTGGGACGCGGCGTACTCAGCGTCGCGCTGCTGAGCGCGATCGCCTGCACACCGATTCAGGTACTCACGCACTCGGTCAGTCAGAACGAAACACGCGTGCCGGCCGGCCGCTATGAGATCGATCCGGATCATTGCAGCATCACCTTCGACATCGATCACTTCAAATACTCGCGCTTCACGATGCGCTTCGATCGCAAACGCGGGCAGCTCGACTGGAACGAGGGCGGTCTGGACAAGAGCACGGCCTCGATCACGATCGACGCCGCAAGCATCGACACCAACGTGCCCTTGCTCGACAAGATGGTGAAAAGCGACAGCATGCTCGACGTCGAACGCTATCCGGAGATCCGTTTCGTGAGCACGCGCTTCGAGCGCACCGGCGATTCGCGCGGCACGTTGACCGGCAATCTGACCATTCACGGCGTGACGCAGCCGGTTTCGCTCGACGTCACTTTCAACGGCTTCGCGCCGGACCCGCTGACGAAAAAAGACACGCTCGGTTTTTCCGCCGATGGCCATTTCAGCCGCGCGAAGTTTGGCCTCGCGACGTGGTACCCGGCCGTCGGCGACGACATTCACGTGCGCATTCAGGCGGAGTTCGTGAAAACGCCCGCAGGCGCGTAAGCGCGATGCGGGCGTTGCGGGTCTATCGCGGCGGTCATCGCTCGTAGCGTGCCGTCGCTTTCGTTTCCACTCGTTTTCTACTCGTTTTCAGCTCGTTTCAACTCAAGCGGTCCAATCCAGAATCACCTTGCCGCTCTCGCCGGACAGCATCGTGGCGAACGCTTCCTGATAATCGTCGACCTTGAAATGATGCGTCAGGATCGGCGACAGATCCAGACCGCTCTGCAACATCGCGACCATCTTGTACCAGGTCTCGAACATCTCGCGGCCGTAAATGCCCTTGATTTCGAGGCCCTTGAAAATCACCTGGGTCCAGTCGATCGCGGTTTGCGCGGGCGGAATACCGAGCAACGCGATCTTGCCGCCGTGGTTCATCGCTTCGAGCATGCTGGTAAACGCACTCGGCACGCCGGACATTTCCAGGCCGACGTCGAAGCCTTCGGTCATGTGCAGATCCGCCATCACATCGCGCAGCGACTCGCGCGACACGTTCACCGCGCGCGTCGCGCCCATCTTGCGCGCGAGTTCGAGACGGTAATCGTTGACGTCGGTAATCACGACGTTGCGCGCGCCGACGTGTTTCGCAATCGCGACCGCCATGATCCCGATCGGTCCCGCGCCGGTGATCAGCACGTCCTCGCCGACCAGATTGAACGACAGCGCCGTATGCGTGGCATTGCCGAACGGATCGAAAATCGCGGCGAGGTCGTCGGAGATCTCCGGCGGAATCTTGAATGCGTTGAAGGCCGGAATCACCAGATACTCGGCGAACGCGCCTTCGCGATTCACGCCGACGCCCACCGTGTTGCGGCACAAATGCCGGCGCCCCGCGCGACAGTTGCGGCAGAAGCCGCAGGTAATGTGCCCTTCGCCCGACACGCGGTCGCCGATCGCAAAGCCGCGCACTTCCTGGCCCATCTCGACGATTTCGCCGACATACTCGTGGCCGACGTGCATGGGTACGGGAATCGTTTTCTGCGCCCAGTCGTCCCACTTCCAGATATGAATGTCGGTGCCGCAAATCGCGGTGCGCGTAATGCGGATCATCACATCGTTATGACCGACTTCGGGCTTCGCGACGTCCGTGAGCGTGAGCCCCGGCGCGCGTTCGAGTTTAGCCAATGCTTTCATGTGCGCCTCCGGATCAGATCACGCCGAGTTCGCGGCCGACGCGCGCGAACGCGTCCACGGCGCGGTCGATCTGCTCGGTCGTATGCGCGGCGCTCATCTGCGTGCGGATGCGCGCGCGCCCCTTCGGGACCACCGGAAACGAGAAGCCGATCACGTAGACGCCTTCCTTCAATAAGGCGTCGGCCATCTTCGACGCGAGTTGCGCGTCGCCCAGCATGACCGGAATGATCGGATGTTCGCCGGGCACGAGCGTGAAGCCGAGCGCGCTCATCTTGCTGCGGAAGTGCGCGCCGTTTTCGCGCACACGTGCCCGCAATTGCGCGCCTTCGTCGCTGGCCAGCAGTTCGAGTACTTCCAGCGACGCGGCGGCAATGCTCGGCGTCAATGTGTTCGAGAACAGATACGGACGCGAGCGCTGACGCAGCAATTCCACGATTTCCTTGCGCGCCGCGACGTAACCGCCCGATGCGCCGCCAAGCGCTTTGCCGAGCGTGCCGGTAATGATGTCGACGCGCGCCATCACGCCGCAATGCTCCGGTGTGCCGCGGCCATGTTCGCCGACGAAACCCACGGCGTGCGAATCGTCGACCATTACGAGCGCGCCGTAGCGATCCGCCAGATCGCAGATACCGGCGAGGTTGGCGATGATGCCGTCCATCGAGAACACGCCGTCCGTCGCGATCAGCTTGAAGCGCGCGCCGGCGGCGTCCGCTTCCTTCAGACGCGCCTCGAGATCGGCGAGGTCGTTGTTCTTGTAGCGAAAGCGTTTCGCCTTGGAAAGCCGCACACCATCGATGATGCTGGCGTGATTCAACTCGTCGCTGATGATCGCGTCGTTCTCGTCGAGCAGCGTTTCGAACAGGCCGCCGTTTGCGTCGAAACAGCTGGAATAGAGAATACAGTCGTCGGTTTGCAGAAATGCGGCGAGCGCCGTTTCGAGCTGCTTGTGCACGCTTTGCGTGCCACAGATGAAGCGCACCGACGCCATGCCGAAGCCGTCGCGGTCGAGACCCTGCTTCGCGGCGTCGATCAGACGCGCGTCGTCGGCAAGACCCAGGTAGTTGTTCGCGCAGAAATTGAGTACGCCTGTGCCGTTCGCCAGCCGGATGTCGGCCGATTGCGGGCTGTCGATCACGCGCTCGTGCTTATAGAAGCCGTCGGCGCGAATCTGTTCGAGAGTGCCGCGCAGATGGGCGAGGTAAAGGTCACGCATGAACCAGACTCCTGAAATGGGTGGGTGCGCCCGCGCCGTTGTGCGGCACGGGCGGCCACGAAGCAGCCTGTTATAGTCGGCTGTCAGCTTTATCGGATAAATTCGTTTTTTCGAACTAAAATCCGGTATATCGAACAACTCTAAACGATGGGTCAGGAAATGGCAAGTTCGGGTAATCGCCGCGTTTCGGCTGTTTCGGCCGCCGCGGCGCCTGCGGCAAGCGCGCTGCCGGCCTCCGCGAGCGCGGCACCGCCACGCGTTGGCGAGCAGATTCAGCGTTTGCGCGCCGAACGCCGGATGACGCTCGACGATCTGTCGCGCGCGGCCGGTGTGTCGAAGTCCATGCTATCGGAAATCGAGCGCGACAAGGCCAATCCGACCATCGCGGTCGCCTGGCGGTTGACCAACGCGCTAGGCGTCAGCCTCGACTCGCTGTTCGCGCCGCAGAAAACGCCCGAGGCCATCGCCGTCTCCGGTCCGCATGAGATTCCCACGTTGAGCGGCCACGACGCCAAATATCAGTTGCGAGTGTGGGGGCCGATCGAACTCGCCGGTAAGTTCGAGTGGTACGAACTGACGCTGCAACCCGGCGGGGCGCTGGTGTCGAACGCGCACGAACCCGGCACGCGCGAACACCTGACCGTGTTGCACGGCACGATCGAAATCGATGCGGCCGGCACGACGAAGCGCCTGAAGAGCGCGGACACCGCGCGCTATGTCGCGGACGAACCGCACGCGATCCGCAATGCCGGTAAAGGCGAGGCGAAAGCCTTGCTGGTGGTGATTCACGGCTAGCCGGCAGGCTCACCTTTCTGTGGATGACGTGGATTCGGATGATTAGATGGTTGGCAGGAGGTTGCGTCGAACACTGTATATTTGTACAGTATTGGGTATCGACTGGAGCCGACCATGAACGACCTGACGACCGACCCTACCGACCACGCTCTGGCCGCGCTGCGCTATCAAACCGCCGCGCGCGACCTCGAACGCATCGTGCGCGCCATCGCCGCGCGGTACATCGTTCAGCAGGTGCCGCTAACCTGGCGCCTTCTGCACGCCATCGAGGCGGAAGCGCTCGCCGACCTCGGTTTCGCCAGCCGTCATGACGCGCTGATGCTTGGGCTGTTTCAGCGACCTTCCGAGTTGCCTTATCCGGAAACGGACGAAGGCGTCGACTTCGGCATGTCGACGGCGTTGCCCGCCGTGTTCGCGTTCGCTGTTTGCGCTTATGAAGAAGCCGCTCGCCGCGCGACTCGGTCGGCGGGACAGGATGCGCCGCTCAAACGCGCGCGCGCCTGGGGCGATTAGTCTTCTCTGTCTTGGCCGTTTTGGCCGTTTGGGCGGTTCCGTTCGCTCTCCTGGGTTTGTCCTCTCGTCGTAGTCGTTTGCTTCACCCCGTTAGCCCCTACAATGTGTGCAACTAACGGAAAGAGAAGCCATGTCACCTCCCAACCTGTCCGACCCCGTTCCCCGGCCCGCGCCCTCCACCGATCTTTTCGATCAGCAGCGTGACGACTGGCGTCGCGATCCGCAGATCGCCTTCGACGCGTGGCTTGCCATGCAACATTTCCGGCGGTCGTCGGCCGAGGTTTATCAAGCGCAATGGGGACAGTTTCTCGACTGGCTTGCGGTACGTCAGAAAAGTCTCGTGACGGTGGATACGCAAACCATCGCCGAATTCGTCGGCAGTCTGGCGGTTCGAAAGCCACAGCGCGTCCGCTATCTGCGCCTGATCGAGCGGGTGCTGGATCATGTCCGCGAAATCGAATCCGCGTCGACCAATCCCGCCCGCTTCATCGCTCAGGATGGCGAAGCAAACTGGCGCAACGCCCGCGACAATGAACCCACCGGCTTTCTCACCCATGCCGAACGGACCGCGCTGATTGCACATCTGTTCTCGCCATTGCCGGCGATGTCGGCGGCGCAGCGTTGGCGAGAGCGGCGCGATCGGGCACTGATCGCTGTGTTTCTCGGCGGCGGACTGAAAACCGGCGAGGCGGGCGCACTTTCGGTTAGTTGCGTGATTGCTGGCTCGCCGTGGGTCACGATCGAGTCCGCGAATCCGATGCTGACGCGCCGTACCCGGCTTGCTCCCTTCGCGGCGGCCATTCTCGACACATGGCTCGCCGAGCGGCGTCTGTCGGAATTGGCGGGCAATCTTGTCTTCCCCGCATCGCCTTCCGGGCGGCCGATGCACAAGGCCACCATGCTGCGTTCGGTCGACGCGCTGGTCGACGCCGCCGGCATCGCCGCGTCGCGTACCTCACGCGCCAGTCCGCAAACGCTGCGCAACACGTTCGCGGCGGACCTGTTCGAAAGCGGGGTAGAGGCGGAACTGGTCGGACAATGGCTGGGATTTGTGCAGGGCGTCTCGGCGAACCGGCTTTATCGCGCGTGGGAGATGTGGGCAGATCGACAGGATCCGCCCATCGTCGACGAACCGGATCCGGCGGCTCGACCTTTGGCAGAACCTAGACGCGACGGGCGTTTGACGAGGAAAAAGGGAGGAATCGAGCCCTGAAAATCCTCACCTTTGGAGTCCCGAATTTCCTCACCTTTAGCGTTTTATCCGTCGTGGCTGCACGTTATTCGTCATGCGGACGTCTCGATCGGGTCGTCCGACAGAAAACGGCTGACCGCTTCAAGCCTTGACTGGCCTAGCCCGGACGAGTGATCGCACTCCGGGCACTGCAACTCGAAGCGGTGATCGACTTGGGACAGCTCCGGCTCACCTTCCTCGCACTTTGGACAACGCGATGGCAGTTTCACGTGTCCGTCAGCCACGGTACCGATCGCCTGTAATTCAGCGCCACTTAGCCGCCCGGCTTCCACGAGCGAACACAGCAGATTGGCGATCGCCGGGTCGATTCCCTGCTGGCCGCGCAGCGCGGCGACCTCCTTGGTGAGCGCATCGACTTCATCGGATTGCTCGCGCAGTTGCGCATCGAGCCGGTCGCCGCGCGCCTTGGCCGCTGCGATCTGCTGGATGAACTCGAATTCCTTCCGGCTGGCATCGCGAACGCCCGATTGGTAGGTAGCGGCCATGTTGCGCAGCGAATCCAGTTCGACCAGCATCGGTTTGACGCGACGTTCCGCTTCAGCGACCGCGTCTTTGATCTGCTGCGCATAATGTTCGGTGCTTTGCCGCAAATCGACGTGCAATGCGTCGATCCGGTCGCGAAGTGTCGCATTGGTGGCGAACTCGGACTCGAGGCGTTGCCGCAGCGTCTCGTTTTCCTGTTCGATTCGACGCACCGTCGCCTGTAAACCTTCCTGATGTGCATTGCCGTTCGTTGTCGCGCTGGATAGCTGGGTTTCCAGCGCGCGGACTCTATCCCAAGCGGTATCGGCACGTGCTTCGCTGCGTTTGATCGCGTCTTCCGATGCTTCGAGGCGAATTTCCGCGTCGCGGGTACGTTGAACGGCTTCCGTTAATTGCGTGCGAATTTCCGCGCGTTCATCGTCCAACGAAGTTTTCGCCTGGATGACCGCTTCTTCGAACAACGCACCCAGTAATTCGCCGGCGCGCTCTTCGAGCGCTTTCGGAATGGCGCCAGCACCGACCTTCACTCGAGACGCATGACGGATGCGTTCCCAGAAATGATCGATGTCTTTAGGAATGTCGCTCGCGCTACCGGTTTGCGTCAGATCACGGACAGCCGCCATGGAAGGGCGAATGCCGAGATCGAAAAACAGGCGCTTGCATGCGTGGAGAGAAAGTTCTTGCCGTCGCGCACCGCTGGTCCGCATCGCGTCGAGCTCGTCGCGAATGGTCTGCCGCAGCTGATCCAGATTCATGTATACCTCGATGTCACTCGAATTCCACGAATCATAACAATTTACGTAGTGTTTGATACGAATTTGTTCGGTGCTATGTCTTTTGGCCAATTCCGCGTGATCTGACGCTTTAGACGTGCATCGTAAACGTCATAGCGACGCCTTTTCCGTGAAACAAAACGAAGAATAGCCAATAAGTCTTTGTAGACAAACAGTTTTATCTGGTTTTTCAGTGATCGCGTACTGTTTCACGACACGTATCACGGCGGCAGCGTGGTTTTGGAGGCTGTTGTCCGAAGGACGCACGGGGTAGGTTCTAGAGAGTAATAAAAGTAAACACCTTTGAACCCATGTTAAAAACGTTAACGCCATGGCAAAGCCTTACCTGGTGGGCGTTTCAGAGAAGTAAGGTGAAGCTTTCCGGGAGAGATGGTGAGGTCTTGCGGGAGGGTTGAGTGATGGGGTTCGGGGGCCTTGGTGAGCGGGTCCGGGACACAACGTGAGCGGGTTCGGGACCGATGGGCAAAGTACGGTTAACACAAAGGTGAGATTTTGCGGGACCTGGCCGCCGGGAACGGCCCGTTGGCACGGAATTCAATGCAGTGCGGGTGGTTTGGCCGAAGGTGAGCGCTTTCGGGACATGCTTGTCGGCTGATTTTTGTCTGTGTTACGGCCGCGGTTACCCCTTTGGTGAGTCAAGACGGGAGAAAACGGGAACCGAAGGTGAGATTTTACGGGGCTCCGCTGCCATTTTTGCCAGATTTTTGTGCATTGCAGGCTTAAGGTGAGTGTTTGCGGGAGCTGGTCAGTGCCCGAAGTGCGCTTTGGCATGGAGCTTGAGGTGTTTGTCGACGCGTGGAGGCCTAAGGTGAGGGAATTCGGGAGCGTGCAGGCGACGGAAGCGGTGGAGCATGAAACGCTCCAGTTTTGGACAAAGGTGAGGTTTTTCGGGAGGCTTTTGAGGTCCTCGATAGCGCTGAGGTGAGGGAATTCGGGACAAAAAAGCGCGTGTCGGCCCGGAAAAGCCCGTTGGACGTACGCCGAATCACATGGAAATCCTGCTCGCTAAATTTCAAAGGTGAGGCTTTTCGGGATGTTTCGGGAGGCTATGCGGCGCGAGGAAATTCACCGAGGAATTGCCCAAGGTGAGATTTTGCGGGACCTCACCACGCGTTAGTTGCCAATTCATGTTTTCTAATTGCATGAATTCATTGAATATTTTTTGTGTGTGCCGCAAAGGTGAGGGTTTTCAGGAGCTTGCGACGTCGCTGATTATTCTGCGTTGCGGCGTCTCAGGTGAGTATTTTCGGGAGCGATTTCCCACTGTCCAACATGCTCGTTACGCTCAAGGCCTCGCCGTTTCAGGCCTCGCGCCGCGGTAAAGGTGAGTGTTTTCGGGGGCGTGTCGAGAGAGTTGAGGCCAGCGTGTAGATGAAAGCGAGGTTTCGCACCGGTTGGAGCCCTTCCTGGCTGACGGATTCGGTCTCGCTGGCTGCGAGTGAGGCGTCGCTCGCTCGATCGCTCGCCGTGAAAAGCCCCAAAATATTTTTCAGGTGAGAATATTCGGGAGCAGGTCAGCACGCTTGCGTTTACCTGGCGGAAAGCCTGAATTTGCCTGGCCCGCGACCCGTAAGGATGGTCTCGACCTGGCTCCAGACAATGAGGTGAGGGTTTTCGGGAGTTGCTCGAGGTGAGCCGTGCTTCGTAAACTGACTTCACCCGCAACGGTGAGAGGCCTGCTATAGACGGGTATCACCACAGCCGGTATGCTCTCGCCAAATTCCCTCCTCGACCCGACGCATGGCCACTAAGCGCGCGAAGAAGACCGACGTAGTTAGCCCCAGCTCGGCCGAATTGCGCAAAGCCGTCGAGGCGATCGCGATTCAGCCCAAAAGCGGCAAGATCACGCTGCTGACCCGCAAGCTGTTCAACGTGCTGCTTGCGGTCGCTCAGCAGGCGGACGAATCGGGCGACACGTATCGCGCGCTGCTGTCCGACATCGTCGCCAACTCCGCATTCGATTCCAACGACACCGCCCTCGTCAAAGAGCATTTGCGGCGCATGGTGTCGGTGCAGGTCGAATGGAGCAGTGGCACGTCCAGTCAGAAGCCGGGCCGCAAATGGGGTATTTCCACGTTGATTGCCGACGCGGAAATTCTCGAAGATCCCACTACGCGCCGCGTGTGGGTCGAGTTCTCGTTCGCACCGAAAATCAAGAAGAAGCTGCTCGACCCGGTGCAATACGCGCGGCTGAGTCTTCAGTTTCAGAGCCAGTTGCGCAGCAGCGCGGGCCTCGCGCTCTACGAGATCTGCGTGCGCTATCTGACCAACCCCAGTCATCTGACGATGCGCGAGACGTGGGAATGGTGGCGCCCTATCCTCTCCGGCACGCCGGACACGGAAGCCGGCGACGAGGCGAAGCGCGAATACAAGTACTTCAAGCGCGATTACCTGCGTCCGGCCATTGCCGAAGTCAACGCGGTCACGAATATCTTTGTCGAGCTGATCGAACATCGGGAAGGACGGCGCGTCGCCGAGATCCAGTTCCGTGTGACCGAGCGCAAGCAGCCGATGCTCGCGCTCGACGAACACCCGAACGTGTTCGACAGCACGCTGGTCGACCGGATGGTGAAGATCGGCATTCCGCTGAAGGAAGCGCAGACCCTTTACGCCGATAGCGAAGAGAACCGGATCCGCGCCGCGCTGCAAATGACGGAACAACGCATGCGCAGCACGTCGTTGCCGCCGGTGCGCAGCGCGCCGGCGCTGTTCAAGGACGCGTTGAAGAAAGGCTATGCGCCCCCGGTCGAGGTGCTGCCGTCCGGCTCGGGCGCCGGTGGCAAGGCCGCGGTGGCGGCACCCGCCGACGATCTCAAGGCGCGCCTGCTGGGCGAGTACTCGGCGCATCGTCGCAAGGAAGCGTACGAGCTGTACAACGAGCAAGGTGAGTCGGAACGGGAGCTCGCGCGGCAATCGTTCGAAGAAGACGAGTTGCCGGCGCTCGGCACGCACATGCGCGACGACTGGCGTCGTCGTGGCCTCGATTCGAAGATCGTCGAGACGGCGTTTTTCGATTGGCTGGCGCGCAAGACCTGGGGCGATCCGACCGATGGCGATCTGCTCGCCTTCACGCTGAGCCAATCGCGCGCGGCGTAATCCATTCAGCAAAAAAGGGCGGAGGCGCTTGATGTAGCGCCTCCGCCCTTTTTCTTGCTACGCCCAAACTTCCGTTATTTGCTTTACTTCAGCATCTTCTCAATCTGACGAAGGATGTCGTCGCGCTTTTCACGAGAGAGCCCTTTCAAGCGCAGTTCGATCCGGTCATCGCCGTACGATTTGAGATCACCGACCGAGACGCCATCCATCTTGATCTCGAGACGCTGAGCGTAGCGCTGGCGCCCCGCCGGCTTGCTGCTCTCCTGCTCGCTCGCCCGGCCTTTCACGATGTCCGCAACCTGGCGCGTGCTCAGGTCGTCGGAGAGGATTTTGTTGATCAGACGAAGCGTCGCATCCGCGCCGCGAGCCGTGTGATACCGGCCGACCTGATACGCCATGTTCGAGCCGAAGCGGTCCGGGCGCGCGACCATCTCGTGCATCACGACCTCGGGCAGCTTGGCGATCGACAACGCGACCGTTACCGTCGACTCGTCCAGTCCAAGGTGCTCCGCAAGCTCCTTCTGGCTCTGGAAATGCCGATCGTCGAGAAAGCGTTTCCAGACCACCGCGTTGTCGAACACGGTTTGCGAATCGCGCTGGACGTTCAGGTCGTAGCCGAGCTTGTAGCTCTGAATACCGATCGGCAGGTCGATGACGATCGCCTTCACCGATTCCTTGTTCGCTTCCTTCAACGCACGTACGCGCCGGCCGCCATCGCTGACGAAGTAGCTGCCGGGATTGTCGTAGTCGGGAATGACGTGGATCGCTTGCTGTTGACCTTGCTTCGCCAGATTCACGGCGAGTTCGGCGATCGACGCCTTCAGATAAAAGTGCCGCGGGTTGAACGGGCTCGGCTTGATCGTCTTCAGCGCGAGGTCGATCACCTGACCTGGGCGGTAGTGATGCGCGAGACGCCATGCGCGATAGGCAGCAGATTCGTCGGCGATGTCGAGGGTTTCGGCATCGTCGAGTGCCGACGACGGCGCGACGGCGGGCATCGAACGGCTCGGGATCTCATTGCCCTTCGGGCCGTTCTTGACCAGACCGTCGATGGCGTTCAGACGGTCGAGTGCGGTTCGCTTTTCGCTGCTGGTCGTGTCAGGACGTGCTTGAAAGCCTTTGGCAAATTGGGAGGGTTTCATTCAGGGTCCTTTATGCGCATAAATTTCACGGGAGCAGGGCGGCGATCTCGTTGGCGCACGCCCGTACTTCGATCGCCGCGAGCTTGGCGCCGCGATCGTTCATTTGAAGCACCGTCTGGCCTAACGCCATGGCCTGCTTGTAGGCTTCGCGCGTCGGGATCTGGGTCTTCAGGAGGGGGAATCCGAGTTCTTCCAGCGCGCGCTTCAGTTCGCGCGTGAGCATTCGCTTCTCTTCGGTCTTGTTCAGCAGGAAGACCGCGCGGAGGTCTTCGTTCATGACCTGCGCTTGCTGGACCAGTTTGACCAGGCCGATGCTAGACCAGTAATCGGCGGGGGATGACGACGTTGGGATTACCGCGACGCTTGCCGCCAGCAGGACGACGCCGGAGACCTTTTCCGTGATGGACGGCGGGCAGTCGACGACGATGATGTCGTAGTCGGAGACGAATTTCTTGATCTCACGGTGGATCTGGCTGCCGGCCTCGGAGAGGTTCACGACCGGGAAGGGGATACCGTTGTCGTTGTCGGAGGAGGCACTGGCCCAGTGGATCAGGGTGTTTTGGCCGTCGGCGTCGACGACGAGGACACGCTTGCCTTTTTCGTGAAACGCAGCGCCGAGGTGCATCGCGATTGTGCTTTTGCCGACTCCGCCTTTTTGTTGCGTTACCGCGATGATTTCTGCTGCCAAATTTCACCTCTCTTTTTTTAGATGCTGAGGGATTTTACCTGGGGGGATTTGGGATTTGAACTTGTTTTTTAATTTCTTTGTGGAGGGTTGGTGTTTTGGTAGTTTTGTTCTTAGGTTGTTGGTTTATTAGCGTTGCCCCTGTGCGGGGCGGCACTTACTCTCTTTGCCGCGGCAAAGAGAGTAAGCAGAGAAAGCCGCTTCACACCGCCAGCTCATAAGCGGGCACCTCGCACAGCCACGGTAGTGGCCCATCTGGAATCCGTGCCCTCGCACATTTCCCCCTCGTGGCACAGCAGTCATTCATCCCGGCTCGCGCACGCGCTCGCCGGAACGGTTTGCTCAACACCAGGGGGCTTGCGGTGGGGGCGTCGGGGTTGCCTTGGCGGAAGGCCTATTTTCGAGATCGAGGTGGGGCTTTATGCGCATAAAGATTCTTTGCGCTCGGGCGATCGTGGCCGTTGACTTGAGCGGAAGAATTAGGCGTGGGAGGCCTGTCGTCTAGGTTGTTCAGGGGCGCGACGTCGCCTGTTTATGCGCATAAACCGATATGGTGTTCATGGGGAGCGGTACCCACGACGAGATGGATTTGCGCTGGGTGATGGGTTAGCAGCGGCGCTCGCCCGCTAAAATCCATGTCAGCAAGTCCTAACCCTTAACCTCAAAACTCGCCTCCCGCCCCTCCTGATCATGATCACCATCTACCACAATCCCCGCTGTTCCAAGTCGCGCGCCGCCTGCGAACTGATCTCCGCCACCTGCGCCGAGACCAATGAGCCGACCCAGGTCATCGAGTATCTGAAGCAGCCGCTATCGGTCGATCAGCTCAAGCAATTGAATGCGCAGCTAGGCTGCCCCGTCCGCGAGATGATTCGCGATACCGAAGCCGAATTCAAAGAGCTTCATCTCGCCGATACTTCCCTCACCGATGAACAACTTCTCGCAGCCATCGCCCAGCATCCCATCCTCCTCCAACGGCCCATCGTCGTGCGTAACGGCCGTGCCGTGATCGGACGCCCTACCGAAAATATCAACGCCCTTTTCGCCTGATCAGTCTTCGACGTATCAACGGTGCAAGCTGGCCGCAAACTCTACCTTCCCGTCAACCGAGACTGCTTTAACCGCATCGTTGCCCTGGCTCACGGCGGTCGTTTTTAGATCGCTAGATCGCCACCCGCCCGCCCCAGCCACCTTGCGATTCGCCGGGGATTGCCTTCCCCGGCCCGCAGCGCTCGTTCTTCTCGAACGGGTGCTCAATTCTCTAAAAAATATGTCCGCACTATAAATACGCGTCGCTTTCGATTTTCTTTACTCCATCCACATCGGAGGAAATCAACCTTGCGTACGCGAACTCTCCGGCCGTGTCCTCACCCCGATTCAACTTCGGTCACATTCCGCTAACCCGCAGCGCACGGTTCGGCCGTCTCGACATCAAACTCGCACGCGCGCTTTCATCCGTGTGCCTCAACTTTCCAAACCCGTCGCCCCCAACGCCCATCCGTTCATCTCACTGCTTCGATTTCCCCCGCCCCGCTACAATCCGTCATCCGCGCGGTCGCGGATGCGTCAATTGATATAAAGGGACATCGTGCATCTGACGACAACACTCGCGCCGTGGTCCTCCCACGACACTCAACTGATTCTGTCCTGCGCGCTCGGGCTCGCGCTCATCATCGTCTTCATCAGCGTGCTGAAGCTCGCGCCGTTTCTGTCGATCCTCGTCGGCACGTTCGCGGCAGGTTTCACCGCGGGGCTGCCGCTCGAAGCCGTCGCGAGTGCGTTCAGTAAAGGCGCCGGCGCCCTGCTCGGCGATGTCGGCATCATCATCGCGCTCGGCGCCATGCTCGGCGCGCTGATGGCCGAATCGGGCGCGGCCGATCGGCTCGTGTCGACCATCCTCAAACACTCCACCCCGCGCACGCTGCCATGGATGATGGCGCTCGTCGCCCTGATCATCGGCCTGCCGCTCTTCTTCGAAGTCGGCCTCGTGATGATGGTGCCGATCATCTTCGTCATGGCGCGCCGTTCGCAACAGCCGATTCTGCGTATCGCCATCCCCGCACTCGCCGGCATGACCACGCTGCACGCGCTGCTGCCGCCTCATCCGGGGCCGCTGATCGCCGTGAGCGCACTGCACGCCGATCTCGGTCTGACACTCGGCCTCGGTCTGATCGTCGCGATTCCGGCCGTGATTCTCGCTGGCCCGCTCTATGGCATCTGGTTGTCCAAGCGGATGCACGTAGTCGAGCCGGAAGAAATGGGCAAGCTCTTCTCCGCGAAAGAAGACGCCGCCGAACCGCCCGGCTTCGCCATTTCGCTGATCACGATCCTGCTGCCCGTCGTACTCATGTTGGGCCGTACGGTCGCGAAGCTGTTGCTGCACCCTGAAACGTTTCTGTTCGACGCGTTGAATTTCCTCGGCGAGCCGCTGATCGCGCTCGGTCTCACGGTGCTGTTCGCGGTGGTGGCATTGGGCTGGTCGCGGGGCATGGCGCGTGATCGCGTCGGCGGCATTCTGCGCAAGAGCCTGCCGCCGATCGCCGCGCTGCTGCTGACCATCGGCGCCGGCGGCGGCCTCAAACAAGCGCTCGTCGTCGCGGGCATCAGCACGACGATCGGCAAGATCGCGGTCGGCGCGCACATGCCGCTGATTCTGCTCGCGTGGCTGATCGCGGTGGCGCTGCGTCAGGCGACCGGCTCGGCCACCGTCGCCACCACCACGACCGCGGGGATTGTCGCGCCGGTCGTCGCGGGGCTCAGCGCGACGCATAACTCGCTGATGGCGCTCGCCATCGGCGCGGGCTCGGTGTTCTTCTGCCACGTGAACGACGCCGGCTTCTGGATGGTGCGCGAATACTTCGGCTTGCAACTGAAACAGACGGTGCTCGTCTGGTCGGTTCTGCAAACCATCGTGTCGGTGGTCGGCCTCGCGCTCACGCTCGTGCTGTGGGGCATCCTCACGTGACGGTGACGCGGCGATCGGGCAGATAACGAAGATCGGGCAGATAACGAAATAAGGCGGGCAACGCAACGTCGGACGAACCCTTCCGCGACGCGCCGTGTTGGCAGAAAATGCGGCCGGCCTGTCCTTTTCTGCGTGAGGACGCGTCATACACTGCTGGTCCGGGCGAGGTGCCGCGCACCTCGCTTCCCTCTCGACGCGGAGCCACCATGCTTGAACTCAGACCCTCCTGCGAAGGCTGCGGCAAATCCCTGCCGCCGAACGCCGCCGACGCCATGATCTGCACCTACGAATGCACGTTCTGCGAGGTATGCGCGCTCAGCACGCTGCGTAATGTGTGCCCGAACTGCGGCGGCAATTTTCAGCACCGGCCGATTCGCACGCGCGCACAACTCGACAAGCATCCGGCGCGCGTCGACCCGATGCCCATCTCGATCGACGAAACCGCGCACGCCAACTTCTTCGCGCGTTACCGGAATACGCCGCCGGTGGAGCGTTAAACCGCGCAACGCGTTCACTCATCCCCATTCACCGCGCCCGGCGCTTCGATTCCGCTCACCGTCCGCGCGGCGACGCGCAACAAACGAATCTGCTTGCGGTAGTTGCGGCAGCCGCTACACGTCGGCAGATGCAGCCGGATCGCCACCCACTCGCCGGTCGTCAACCGGCGATCGAGCGCATCCGACAACAAGCGCGTGATGTTTTTACATTTCCCCATTCGCATCCTCGCTGGATAGGCCCTTTTCGCTCAGGCACGTGCGTAGACGCAGGCGCGCGCGATAGATCAGCACGCTGCAGTGATTGGCGGTCATCTTCAGTTCGGCGCAGATCGCGTCGGTTTCCAGATCGAGGAACTCGCGCATCATGAATACGCGCCCGATCTGTTCGGGCAGGTGATCGAGACACATCTCGAACAGCGTCCAGAACTGCTGCTGACGCAACGCGGTTTCCGGCGTCGGCCACGGCCGGGGTTTCGCCTCGCGTGACCAGTGGCCGTTGTCCTTGAAAAGCTCGCGATCGAGCAGCGCTTCGCCGTCGAGTTCGGATTCCAGCGCTGACAGATTGATGGTCCGCTGCCGCGCGCGCAACGTGTCGACGAGCTTGTGCCGCAAGATCCCGAACACCCAGGTCTTATGCTCCGACTGCGCGGCGAAACGGTCCGCCTGCGTCCATGCCGCGGCCAGCGCCTCCTGGACGGCGTCTTCGGCCGCGGCGGCGTCACGCAATTGCAGACGGGCGAAGCGCACCAGATCGCGTCGCAATTGCGCGAGATAAACCGGGTCGTCGAGCGCGGGGCCGTTCACGGCTGGCATGGCCGGTTCCTTCGCCGCATGGACATGGGCCACGCGTTTGTTGTTTTGTCGTTCATGGGCAAATGAGTTGCGTTGTGCGGAATGGGGCGTCGAGCGCCATTGTCCGCCACGCACGCGCGCAATCGAATCGGTATTGAACATATATCCCGCCCGCCAGCGCGCGATGAGTCGATGAAGTTAGTCGCGGCAAGCCCTACGCTTATGACAGAAAAATATTATTGCGAAAATTGAAATCAATCCGGCATACAAATTCTCTTGCAAACGCGCGCGCAACGATCTGCACGGCAGGCGCATCGACGTAAAACCCGTGGCGCATGAGCTACCAGGATTGTTTCAATTTTCGAAAAAATATCTTCGCGAAGTCGGTATTTTTAGGCGGACGCTGAATCGATATTCTCCAGCCATCGATCGCCTTCCGATCGCGACCTGACGCCGAAGAGGAGTAGCACCATGAAACGCATTCTGTCCGCCCTGATCGCATCCGTCGCCCTGTTTGCCGCCGTGTCCGGCGCAGCGCAGGCCGCGACGCCGTCGAAATGCAACGGCCCGGCGTCATACTGCAACGTGTTCTTCGGCAACTAAGCCGGACGGTTGCAACCGCGCGAAAGCGCCGGTTTCACAAACGAAGAGGGCGCCCGTCACGGCGCCCTCTTCGTTTTTGGGAATCGGCTGAGTTCATCCGCCCAACGCGCGAACTGCTACGAATTGCCTCAAATCGTCCTGGACCGGAAGCATGCTTGATTGGCAAGGCAAAAATGCTACTTATCCACAAGGTTATTCAACAAATCTGTGGATAACTTTTGTTGCGCCGTGGGTTATCCACCGGTTGCGCCGTCGCACATGCGCGAAGCGCGACGGTGCGGCGTTTCCCGCGCTCGACGCGGCTTTTTGCCTATGATGGACATTCCCCACCTTCCCGCGCGTCATGCGCGTCCACCGAGGAATCCACCATGGCTCATCACATTGCAGTCGTCGTCGGCAGCTTGCGTCGCGAGTCGTTCAACCGGCAATTGGCGCAGGCCGTGATTTCCCTCGCGCCACCCGATTTCACCTTCGAGTTCATCGACATCGGCTCGTTGCCGCTTTACAGCCAGGACTACGACGCGGATTACCCGGAAGCCGGCAAGCAACTCAAGCAACGTGTGGAAGCCGCCGATGGTCTGCTGTTCGTCACTCCGGAATACAACCGCTCGATCCCCGGCGTGTTGAAGAACGCGTTGGACTGGGGTTCACGCCCATGGGGGACGAATTCGTGGGGCAACAAACCCGGCGCGGTGATCGGCACCTCGCTGGGTGCGACTGGTACGGCGTTGGCGCAACAGCATCTGCGTAACGTGCTGGCGTATCTCGACGTCATCACGCTGGCGCAGCCGGAGGTGTTCATCAAACATGACGCGGCCGTTATCGACGAGAAGGGCGAGATTCTCAACGACGGCACGCGCAAGTTTCTGCAGAATTTCGTCGACCGTTACGTCGCGTGGGTGAAGCGGCATACCAACGCGGCGTGACGGCTGAAGCTTGAGAAGCTTGAGAACGGAAGAAAGCAGCAGCACGTAGCGCGAAGTAAAAACGCGTCACGCCGCGAGCGAGCCACGATGACTCGCCAACGGCGAGACGCGCATAAGCGGTCAACCCGGACTACACGTGATGATGCCCCGTCACTCGTTCCCAGCCATGACGCACGGCGATCTTGAAGCGCTCCCATCCGCTCTCCGGCGCCGTCGTTTCCCACTGCCGACGTGCTTCCGGCTCGACGTCGTCCCACGCCATGTCGTGAAAGCGCGCGTCGTGACCGATTTCCGCGCCGTAACGATAGGCCGGCACGTAGTCCTCGTAACGCGAGTTCTCGGCCGCGAACTGCTCGTCGTAGTGCGAGCGGAAGTCCTCTTCGTACTCCAGATATTCGTTCGGCATCTGGGCGCCTGAGCCGGCGACCGGTTGCGTCGAAGCGGGCGCGACCTCGGTCGGTTGCATCACCGCGCCGGAACCGCCGATCGAACCGGCGGCGAGCGCGGTATGTCCAGCGTCGCCGGTCAAAGGATCGATCACCGGCTCATCGATCGGGTCGAGCATGGGTCGTTCGCCAAGCGGCGGCGGCACGAAGGGCTCGGCGTCGACGTTTCCGGGCGGCATGCCGTAGAGCGGATCTTCCACCGCCGCCGCCCGGGCAGGAGCCGCGGAAGCGGGCGGCACAGCGCTGGGCATCGCCGTGGCGGACCCGGACGCGTAACGTTGCGCCACATCGGGCGCCGTGGCCGCAGGGCCGCCTACACCGCCCGAATCGACCGTCGATGACCGCGGCGTCCCCGCCACCGTACCGATGCCTAACTCGTCGAGCACCGAATGCTCGCGCCCCGATGCTGCGAAGCCCGACGACTCGGGCGCGCGGTCGCCAATGTCGATCGCGCCGAGTCGCGCGAACGTGCCGCGCGCCAGTTCCGCGTGCGCCTCGCTGGCGGCATCGACGGAAACCAGCACGGCGCCACGCCGCAGCGCTTCCGCGTAGCGCGCGGTGTCCGGCGCGCGCGGACCGGTGGCGAACAGACTCGATAGAAAGCGTTCGATGTTGGCCATGAGGCCTGAACTGGCGACCTCGTCGGTCGCCGAACCGACGGTCGGCTCCGGCGCTGTTTGCAGCTCGATCGTTTCGCGACCGAAGCCGGTTTGCACGAGCGTATCGCGGGCGCTTTCAGCTTGAGAATAAGTGTCGAATAAACCAATCACGGTATGTCGCATGGCAGTCTCCCGGCATGATCATGTGAGCCGACGAGCGACGCGAATGCGCGCTCTCCATCCCTTTCATGCCGCAACGATCGTGCCGCAGCCGGCCGCGTGGCGTGAATGCCCGCCTGGCACGGGCTGGGCTGAAGAATCGCCACGTCTGGAATCGGCGGCCCGTCCACGCGGCGCTTTTACAAAGCCGGTAAATGTAAAGAACGCGAACATCAGCCGACCGGGTTGCGCCCCTCGTGCTCTGCGTTCCCGTCACGCCCGGCCGCCGCCGTGGACTCGCGCTGGATCGTCTGCAGTAGCTGCTCCAGCAGCCCGATGTCGAACGGCTTCGACAACACGCGCGCGTCCACGTGCCGCGCGCGGTCGAGCTCTTCGGCGTAGCCCGTCACCAGAATCACCGGCAAGGGCGTGTCGAACGCCTGCACCGCTTCGGCCAGATCGATGCCGTTCAGCGCGCCCGGCATGTGGATGTCCGACAGCACCAGGTCGAACGGCAACGGCTCGCCGCTGCTGGCGTGCCGCGCGTGGGCTTCGTCGAACAGACGCAGCGCGGCGTCGGCATTGATCACGCAGGTGACGTGGTGGCCCATCATCTGCAGCAGCGCTTCGGTGCCGGCGGCCACTTCGTCGTTGTCCTCGACCAGCAGGATGCGCAACCCGTGCGGCACGCTGTTCGTCCCGGCGTTGGTTTCAGCGGGGGTGTCGGCGGCGGCCGGTTCATCCAGCGCGCGCGGCAGATACAGGCGCACCGACGTGCCCGCGCCGAGCGCGCTGTCGATCGCTGCCAGGCCGCCGGAGCGCTCGCAGAACGCAAACACCTGCGGCAACCCGAGACCCGTGCCCATCCCCTTCGACTTCGTGGTGTACAGCGGCTCGAAGGCGCGCGCGAGGACCTCGGGCGCCATGCCGACGCCGGTATCCTCGAGCGACAGCTGAACGAAGTTGCCGGTCAACGGAAAGCCTTTGTCGCGGCGGAAATGGATGTTGGCGGCGCGTACGGTGAAGCGGCCGCCGTTGGGCATCGCATCGCGCGCGTTCACCGCGAGGTTGATCAGCGCGAGTTCGAGCTCCGCGACGTCGACGTGGATCGGCCATACCTCGGCGCCGATGTCGACGACGAGCGACACCTTGGCCCCCAGCGACGCGCGCAGCAGATCGCGGCATGCCGGCAGCCAGCGCTGCAGCGACAGCGCCTCGTTGCGCAACGGCTGCTTGCGCGCGACGCCGAGCAGCTGCCGCGTCAGCGACTGGCCGCTCTTGAGCGCGCGCTCCATCGCCGACAATTCGCGGTCGAGGCCGGGCGTACCGCGCCGCCGTGCGATCTGCACGTTGGCGGAGAGGATCATCAGCAGATTGTTGAAGTCGTGCGCGACGCTGCCGACCAGCGTGCCGAGCGCCTCCATCTTGCGCGACTGCCGGTACGCGGATTCGATCGAGCGGCGCATCGACGCTTCGGCCTGCCAGCGTTCCCATGCCTCCTCCTCGGCGCCGAGGCGGCGCAACGACAGCCAGATCACGCACCACAGCGCGATGGACGGTGTGAAGATCGACAGAATCAGCACGCTCAGATGCCGATACCAGCCGGCCCAGATCGCCGACGTGCGAAAGCCGCACAACACGTAGACGGGATAGGCGCCGACGTGCCGGAACGCGACGATCATGTCGTCGCCGTCGATGCTGGAGCGCGAATGCTCGACGCCCGAACTCCGTCCCTGCGCCAGCGCGTCGGTCAATGGCGTGTTCGCGGTGATCGTGGCCGTGTCGCGCGGCGTGCGGGGATAGCGCGCGAGGATCGCGCCGTCCGAGCGCACGAGGCTCATCGTGATCGTCGCACTGTCGCTGCCGCCGAGCAGTTCGCGGTAGAACGCGTCGAAATAGCCCGGACGCAGCGCGACCGACACCACGCCGGCAAATCCGCCACCGGCGTCGCGGCGCGCGACGCCGGTATTGAACGCCTGTTCGCCGGCGACGCGCCCCGTCATCACCTTCGATACATGATCGAGATTGTTGCCGTCGCGAATGCCGACGAAGTCGGCGCGCTCGCCGATCGTGACGTCCGGCGCGGGATAGGCGCGGCTGGTGGCGAGCAGCCCGCCGTCGCGCCCGAAGATCGACACGGCGGCGACTTGCGGATAGCCGCCGCCCATCGCGCGCAGCTTGTCGTGAATGGCGGACTCGCGCGCGCGGATGCCGTCGTCGTCGAGGCCATCGGTCAGATCGACGACGCGCGCGTCGAGCGTCTCGTTCATGTCGAACACCTTGAGCGCGTGTTCCTGCGCGACGCGCACGGTGCGCAGCGTCAGTTCGGTGGCGTCGGCTTCGCGCGTGCGCCAGTCGCTCAGCGCCATGATCGCGACGTAGACGCACGGCAGCACCACGGCCGCGATCAGCAGCGCGATCAGCGTCAGGCGGCGCACGCGGAAATCCTGCTCCGGTACGCCGGGAAAGATCGCCTCATCGTGCCGGCGCTGGTCGGCGGGCGGGCGATTGGCGGGAGGCGGGTCGAACCGGTCGGGTGTCATCGTCGATAAAGCCAGTTCGTTCGTGGCGACGGGGTCGTCTTCAGGATCGGCAAGGTCAGCAAGGTTTCCGAGGCGTATCTATACGAGAAGCATAGACACGCGGCGACGGTAGAAGTTACCTTGGCGGGCTGGCGCGCGTCGGCGGCTCTTCGATTCGTCTGTTTTATGAAACAGCGACGAATCGGCAAGCGCAAACGTACACAAAAGTATAAATACCGAGAATAGCTTTCCATTTCTACCAGAATGTTTTCAAAATTTGTCGTTGGAGAGAAAATCTCTTTAATCAACGACAAATTGGTAAGTTGCCTTTCCGTTGAATTGCTTCGAGAATCGACGCCACGATAAAAAGTGCGTCCGCCATGTTCGGAGGCATCTGCCGCGAGGGCTGCCAGACCGTGCGTACCACGCGCGGCATTGGCGTTCGCGGGATCACGCGCGCGGCAAGGGACCAGCCCGATCCACGAGGCCGCGCAGCTTCATCTACGGGGTAGGCTTCGAACATGCCGGTAACAGCCGTCGTCCACCGCGCGAGCACGCAATCGTGTCCGCTCACGGGTTCCGCCCAACGCACCGCGCCGCGCGTGCTCCCCGTTCGCCTGCAATCCGCTTCCCCTCATGCTTCAGCGCGTTTTGCCGCGGGTCGACAGACCTCGCGTTAAAGTACCCGCTTGTAGACGCCGTTAACGCGCCAGAGCTAAATTCGCTTTCCGACCCGCCCATGCCTTTGCCCATTGTGATCGCCGACGATTCGCTGCTTGCACGCAAGGTGCTCACCAAGGCATTGCCGCCGGACTGGGATGTCGACGTGTCCTACGCGACGAACGGGCGTGAAGCGCTCGGTCTGTATCGCGCGGGCAAGGCGTCGGTGATGTTCCTCGACCTGACCATGCCGGACATGACCGGCTACCAGGTGCTCGAAGCTTTGCAGCATGAGGATCTGAACACCTTCGTGATCGTCGTCTCCGCCGATGTTCAGCCGATGGCCCAGTCGCGCGTGCGCGCGCTCGGCGCCGCCGCTTTCATCGCCAAGCCCGTGACGCCCGAGGCGGTACTACCCATCCTCAAGGAGTACGGGTTGTATGTCTGAGCCAGTCCTCACGGAAGATCAGCGCGACGCGCTGCAAGAGGTCGCCAATCTGGCGATGGGCCAAGCCGCCACGCGTCTGGCGCGGCTGCTCGATGCGTTCATCGAATTGTCGGTGCCGCGCGTGCGCGTGGTGGCGGTCAGCGAGGCCGCCCAGGCGCTGCGCGAGATGACCGGAATCGAAGATACGGTCAGCGCGGTGCGCCAGGGTTTTCGTTCCGATATCAAGGGCGAGGCGCTGGTGATCTGCCGCAGCGACAGCGTCGACCAGCTGTGCTCGCTCGTCAGCGATCCGTATTCGCGCTCGGCCTACGAGGCGGTCAGCCAGCGCGAGCTGGTGTTCGACGTCGCCAATGTGCTGACGGGCGCTTGCGTGTCCTGCATTCTCGACCAGCTCGGCCGCACGCCGGTGTTCTCCGCGCCCGGCCTGCTGGGCGAAGCGATGACGCTCGACGAAGTGTTCCAGCCGGGCGTGCTGCAATGGGGCGTGGCCTTGCTCGTCGAAGTCAATTTCGCGCTGGAAGACCAGAGCTTCCGCGCGCACCTGGTGATGCTGATGGCGGAGGATTCGATCCGCCACATGAACGGAGCGCTCGACGAGCTGTTGTCCAGTCTATGAATGTGCCTGTCGAGTCGTTGAGCGATCTGGTTGTCGAACGTGTCGGTTTCGGCATTTTCGTGCTCGATCGCGATATGAACGTACTCATGTGGAACCGGTTCATGCAGGATCACAGTGGACTCGCGCCCGAGCAGGTGGTCGGCCAGTCGCTGTACACGCATTTCCCTGAACTGCCGCGCGTGTGGCTGTCGCGCAAGATCGAAAGCGTGTTTCAGCTCGGCAGCTTCGCGTTCAGCTCGTGGGAGCAGCGCCCGTATCTGTTCAAGTTCGATCACGACCGGCCGATCACCGGCGGCGTCGATTTCATGCAGCAGGATTGCACCTTCATGCCGCTGATGCGCGAGCGCGAAGTGGTCGCCGTGTGCGTGACCATCTCGGACGTCACGCATGTCAGCATCGTGCAGCGCGAGCGCGAAGAGGCGGTCGCCAAGCTGCAGGAATACGCGGATCGCGACGGCCTGACGGGCATCGCCAACCGCCGCTATTTCGAGGCGCGGCTGCGCGACGAATTCACGCGCTGGCAGCGTTACGGCGGCGAGATGTCCGTGCTGCTGTTCGATCTCGATCACTTCAAGAAAATCAACGACCAGTTCGGCCACGGTGTCGGCGACACGGTGCTGCGCGTGATGGCGCAGCGCGTGGCCGGCGTGGTGCGCGCGCAGGATACGTTCGGACGCTTCGGCGGCGAGGAGTTCGCGCTGCTGCTGCCGTGCACGCCGCTCGAAGACGCCATGCGCGTCGCCGAAAAGATCCGTTGCATCATTTCCGATACGCCGGTGGAAGTGCAGGGCGTCGATGTGCCGGTGACGGCGAGCGTCGGCGGCGCGGCCGCGCGCGCGGGCGTGCCGGCGTACGACGTGCTGATCAACGAGGCCGACGCCGCGTTGTACGCCGCGAAGCGTCAGGGACGTAACCGCTCGGTCGCGTTTACCTGAATCCGGGTTACAGCCAGGGTCACCGCCAGGATCACAGACGGGTCGAACTGGAGCGCGAACGAGCTTTCAACGAGGCGCCAGGCACGCTATCGACGCCTTCCGGCCCCTTAATGACCCCCCAATCTGCGTCATCTCACAAACGTTGTTATACTTTTCGCCGTTTCTGCCCGCCCAGCCGGGTGTTTCGCGCCTGTCCGGGCGCGCGGGCCGCTTGCCCCTCGGGTGAGCATCACACTTCTTGAACGCCTTTCAGCGGGCGCCTCCAGCGGAGATCGTCTTGGCTGTTTCCAATCTTGTCGTGGACGATACTGAAATCGATGCCGCTGCCGCTACGTCCGGCAGCTCGTTTTATCTCGCCATGCGCATCCTGCCGGCTGCGCAGCGCGACGCGATGTATCAGGTCTACGCTTTTTGCCGCGCTGTCGACGATATCGCCGACAGCGACCTGCCGCGCGTCGAACGCGCCGCCGCGCTCGAACGCTGGCGTGCCGACATCGACGCGTGCTACGCCGGCGCACCGCGCGCTTCGTTGCGCGCGCTGACGCGGCACATTCACACGTTTCATCTGCAACGCGAAGACTTTCACGCGATGATCGACGGCATGGCCATGGATGCCGCCGCCGACATCTGCGCGCCCGACGAAGCCACCCTCGACCTGTATTGCGACCGCGTCGCCAGCGCGGCGGGCCGGCTATCGGTGAGGATATTCGGGATGCAGGACGAACCGGGCCGTCTGCTCGCGCACCATCTGGGCCGCGCGCTGCAATTGACCAACATCCTGCGCGATATCGACGAAGACGCCGGCATCAACCGCTGCTACCTGCCGCATGAATTGCTGGCGCGCGAAGGCATCGCGGTGACGAACCCGACGCAGATCGCCGACGATCCGTCGCTGCCGCGCGTGTGCGCCACGCTCGCCGAGCGAGCCAGGGAGCACTTCGCCGCATCCGACGCGATCATGAACCGCGAACCGCGCGTGGCCGTGAAGGCGCCGCGCATCATGTCGGGCGTGTATCGCCTGCTGCTCGACCGCACGCTGGAGCGCGGCTTCGACATTCCGCGCACGAAGGTCAGCAAACCGAAGCTGCGCATGCTGTGGATCGTCGCGCGCTACGCGCTCTTCTGAGCTGATGCCGAAGCTCATCCACGTGGTCGGCGCGGGCCTCGCCGGTCTCGCCGCCGCGGTGCAACTGCAGCGGCGCGGCGCGCAGGTCGTGCTGCACGATGCGGCCGGCTACGCCGGCGGCCGTTGCCGTTCGTACTACGACGCCCGATTCGGGGCGACGCTCGACAGCGGCAATCACATCGTACTGGCGGGTCATGCCGCGACGCTGAACTACACGCGGGCGATCGGCGCCGCCGACGAATTGACCGGTCCGGCGCTGCCCGACTATCCGTTCGTCGATCTCGCCACCCGCGCGCGCTGGACCGTGCGCATGTCGCCGGGACGCTTGCCGTGGTGGATCTTCGATCAGCAGGCCCGCGTGCCGAATACCGGACCGGCCGATTATCTGTCGCTCGTGCCGTTGCTGTTCGCCAAACCCGGCCGCAGTGTCGCGCAGACCATGCGCGCGCAGGGTCCGCTGTGGGACCGCCTGTTAAGACCGCTCTTGCATGGGCTGCTGCATGGCGAGCCGCGCGAGGCATCGGCGGAATTGACGGCTGCGCTGGTGCGCGAGTTGATGCTCGTGGGCGGCTCGGCGTGGCGTCCGCTGATGGCGCGCAATGGGCTCGGCAGTGCCTTCGTCGATCCTGCGTTGCGGCTGTTGCAACATGGCGGCGCGTCGCTTCGGCTCGACTCCGGGCTGAAGGAAATCGTGTTCGCCACGGATAAACCGCGTGTGCAGGCGCTCACTTTCGAGCATGAACACATCGCCCTCGACGCGAACCACGCGGTGATCCTCGCGGTCCCCCCGGAGATTGCGCAGTCGATGGTGCCTGGGCTGTGCGCGCCGACGCGTTTCGCGGCGAGCGCGAGCGTCCATTTCGCGGTCGAGCCGCCGTTCGGCCTCGCGCCGCTCACCGGCGTGCTGAACGGGACGGCCGAATGGCTGTTCGCTACCGACGGGCGTCTGTCGGTGACCGTCAACGGCGCGCAAAACATGCTCGACGGACCGCCCGAAACACTCGCGACGACCGTCTGGGCCGAAGTCGCGCAAGCGGCCAATCTGCCCGCCACGCCGATGCCGGCCTGGCAGGTCGTCGCGACCCCGCGCGCGACGTTCGCCGCGCTGCCGGATCAGGAAACGCTGCGTCCCGGCACGCGCACTCGCTGGACCAATTTGATGCTTGCGGGCGACTGGACGGCCACCGGCCTGCCCGCGACGATAGAAGGCGCGATCCGCTCCGGCCAGAAGGCCGCGGATACGTTGCTGAATGAACCGATGGAACGCCGATGAACGATCTCACTCAAGCCCAGCCGCTGGACGCCGTCCTGCCCGAAACCGCCGACGTCGCCGACGCGACCGGCACGACGGTTCATGCCGCGCCTGCCGCGGCGGCATCTGACGCAACCTCCGGCTTCACGCCCGACGCGTCGCTCGACGCCGCGATCACGCGCGCGACCGACGCGATTCTCGCCGCGCAGAATCCGGACGGCCACTGGGTCTACGAACTCGAAGCCGACGCGACGATTCCCGCCGAATACGTGCTGCTGGTCCACTACCTCGGCGAGACGCCGAATCTGGAACTGGAGCGGAAGATCGGCCGCTATCTGCGCCGCATCCAGCTGGCGGACGGCGGCTGGCCGCTCTTCACCGACGGCGCGCTCGACATCAGCGCCAGCGTGAAGGCGTACTTCGCGCTGAAGATGATCGGCGATCCGGTCGACGCCGAGCACATGGTCCGCGCGCGCGAGGCGATTCTCGCCCACGGCGGCGCCGAAACCGTCAACGTGTTCACGCGGATTCTGCTCGCGCTGTTCGGCGTGGTGTCGTGGCGCGCGGTGCCGATGATGCCGGTCGAGATCACGCTGCTGCCCGAGTGGTTTCCGTTCCATCTGTCGAAGGTGTCGTACTGGGCGCGTACCGTGATCGTGCCGCTGCTGGTGCTCAACGCGAAGCGGCCGGTGGCGCGCAATCCGCGTCGTGTGCGGATCGACGAGCTGTTCCGCGGCGCGCCGGTCAACGTCGGCCCGCGCGATCGGGCGCCGCATCAGCATCTCGGCTGGTTCCGCTTTTTCAGCGGCGTGGACGTGCTGCTGCGCGCCGTCGACGGTCTGTTCCCGAAGGCCACGCGCGAGCGCGCGGTGCGCTCGGCGGTCGCTTTCGTCGATGAGCGTCTGAACGGCGAAGACGGCCTCGGCGCGATTTTCCCCGCGATGGCCAATTCGGTGATGATGTACGACGTGCTCGGCTATCCGGCCGATCATCCGAACCGCGCGATCGCGCGCCAGTCGATCGAAAAGCTGCTCGTTATCAAGGATGACGAAGCGTACTGCCAGCCTTGCCTGTCGCCGGTGTGGGACACCTCGCTGGTGGCGCACGCGCTGCTCGAAACGGGCGAAGCGCGCGCCGAACAGGCGGTCGAACGCGGGCTCGAATGGCTGCGTCCGCTGCAGATTCTCGACGTGCGCGGCGACTGGATCTCGCGCCGTCCGAACGTGCGGCCGGGCGGCTGGGCGTTCCAGTACAACAACGCGCACTATCCGGACGTCGACGATACGGCGGTGGTCGCGATGGCGATGCATCGCTCGGCGGCGCTGACGCAATCGGATACGTACCGTGACTCGATCGCGCGCGCACGCGAGTGGGTGGTCGGCATGCAGAGCAGCGACGGCGGCTGGGGCGCGTTCGAACCGGAAAACACGCAGTACTACCTGAACAACATTCCGTTCTCCGATCATGGCGCGCTGCTCGATCCACCGACCGCGGACGTTTCGGGCCGCTGCCTGTCGATGCTCGCGCAGCTCGGCGAACTGCCGCAGGGCAGCGAGCCGGCGCAACGCGCGTTCGCGTACATGCTGAAGGAGCAGGAATCGGACGGCAGCTGGTATGGCCGCTGGGGCCTGAATTACATCTACGGCACGTGGACCGCGCTGTGTTCGCTGAACGCGGCCGGCTTGCCGCACGACGACCCGCGCATGAAGCGCGCCGCGCAGTGGCTGCTGTCGATCCAGAACGAGGATGGCGGCTGGGGCGAAGGCGGCGAGAGCTACAAGCTCGACTATCGCGGCTATGAGCGCGCGCCGAGTACCGCTTCGCAGACCGCATGGGCGCTGATGGGACTGATGGCGGCCGGCGAGGTCAATCACGAGGCGGTGGCGCGCGGCGTCGCGTATTTGCAGCGCGAACAGCAGGCGCATGGTTTGTGGGACGAAACGCGCTTCACCGCGACGGGCTTCCCGCGCGTGTTCTATCTGCGCTACCACGGCTATCGCAAGTTCTTTCCGCTGTGGGCGCTGGCGCGCTTCCGGCATCTGAAGCGCAACGGGCTCACGCGCGTCGCGGTCGGGATGTAACGGATGCCGCTTTCGACGATGCCGTCCGCCCAGGACGGCCATGGCGGCTTGCCGGTGATCGTGGTGACAGGCATGGCGTTCGAGGCGCGCATCGCGCGCGGGCCGGGCGTCGACGTGGTGCACGCGGCGCGCGCCGATCTGCTGACGCGCGCGCTGGATGCGGCGGTGGCGCGCGGCTGCGCGGGTATCGTGAGTTTCGGGACGGCGGGCGGGTTGGCGCCGGACCTGGAGCCGGGCGCGGTGATCGTCGCGGATGCGGTCGAGGGGCCGTCGGGGCGTATCGAGACCGATCGCGCATGGGCGGACCGGCTTGCGGCCGCGCTGTCGGCGGGGACGCTGAAGGCGCCGCTGCGGCGCGGGCCGATGGCGGCGGTGGCTGCGCCGTTGGTTAGCGCGTCGGACAAGAACGCGCTGCACCGGTTGAACGGTGCGTTGGCGGTCGATATGGAATCGCATATCGCCGGCGCGACGGCTGCCGCGCATGGCGTGCCGTTCGCGGTGTGCCGCGCGATCGTCGATCCGGCGTGGCGTACGTTGCCATCGGCTGCAACAGCCGGTCTGCGCGACGATGGGAGTACCGCGATCGGGCCCATTCTGCGCGAACTGTTGCGGCAGCCTTCGCAGCTTGGCGGACTGATTCAGGTGGCCGTCGATGCGCGAGCGGCGCGGTTGTCACTGGTTCACGCGCGGCGGGCGATCGAAGAGGCTGGGGCTTGGCGGATGGGCGCGGTGGGTTGAACGGCCGGCTTCGCCGCGGTGCGCGTGCCGCTCGGCGATGTCCACCCTGTTATTCGGCAGGCATTGAATAACTAGGGAAAACCCTTATATTTGGTACAATGTCAGTGTTAACCCTAGGTTTCGGCTCAATGCCGACTGCCTGGGTGCCTCGAACACGGAGTACCAAATGAATTTCCACACCAGAAAGTGGGTCAAGCCCGAAGATCTGAACCCGAACGGCACGCTGTTCGGTGGCAGCCTGCTGCGTTGGATCGACGAAGAAGCCGCGATTTACGCGATCTGCCAGTTGGACAACCAGCGGGTCGTGACCAAGTTCATGTCCGAGATCAATTTCGTCAGCTCGGCACGTCAGGGCGACATCATCGAACTGGGCATGACCGCCACGCATTTTGGCCGCACGTCGATTACCTTGCGCTGCGAAGTGCGCAACAAGATCACGCGCAAAAGCATCCTGACCGTCGAAAAGATGGTGTTCGTCAATCTGGATCAAAACGGCGAGCCGGCGCCCCACGGCCGCACTCAAATCCGTTACGCGGATGAGGCGTTCGCGCACTATCGCGAGAATTCACGACCGGTTCCGCAAACGGCGGCGGTTGTTGACGAGGAGTTGGTTGCGGCGCGTGGCGAGGTGGAGAGTTTGCATTGAGTCGGCGCGGGTTGGCGTGTGTCTGGCGCGCTGTCTGTGTTGTGACCGCTGCTCCGCGCGGTAATTGAATTAGCCCCGATTGAATTAGCCCCGATGCGTTCGGGGCTTTTTCATTTGGGCGGCCTTCAAGACGTAGAGATATGACGCGATGAGGAGCACGGCGATCGCGTCGATGACACCCAAAACGGGAAACGGATTCGTCCATTTGTCCATGTTGGTCGTGCGGGAAAAATACGGCGGTCCGCTGCCATAGGCTTCCTGCAAGTTGAGGACGTTGAACGCGATCACCAGTCCCCCGGTAACCAGCACAGTCACGCTGAGGAAAGCGACGATGATTCGTTGTTTCATAGTTTGACTGCGTTTATCGAACACGGAATCAATGCGCATAAAGACGCGCTTCGTCGCACGCGTGTGATCGATTTCTAATCGAAACGCATCGGATCAGGTTGCGTCGTATTCCAAGATGTATCGCTTCATGCATACTTGTGCCGCGCTTTGTGCGGGGGCACATAGCTAGGAAACCTAAAAAAGAATACGAGGGACCTGAGATGAAATGGGATTTTCAATTGGATAGGGAGTGCGCGTCAGCGCGATCAGGCGATATTTTGTCGGCGACAGCATACGGCATGGCGAGCCGTGTACGGCAGTTCGCAGAGGTCTGCCGTGAAAAGTAACCTTGCTGTTGTCGCTGCACAACCGGGCCGAGGTAAGCGTGAGCGTCTCGGCGACCAGGCGACTATAGATCAATCGCGTACGCCGGAAATCGTCATCGCTCTTTGTGGGCCGATGGGCACGCCATTGCATGAAGTCGCGCAAATGTTCAGGGCGCTTCTGCAGGAGACAGATTACGCGTACAGCAAGGTCGACATTATTCGGCTCAGCAATGAGATCTGTCGTTTGTCGGGCCTGACGCGAGAAAATTGCTCGACACGCGAGTTGATCGATGCGGGCAATAAGCTTCGCGAACTCCACGGGAATGCAATCCTCGCTCGCGTCGCTATCCAGCAAATTGCATTGGAGCGGGAAAAGATCAACGAGAACGCGAAGGATGAGAAGCGCCACCAGCCGCTTCTGTTTCCCAACCACGATCTCGACCGCGATGTGATCCGCCCGACTATTTCGGAAAAGCGCTGCCACATCATCGATTCCATCAAGCACATCGATGAACTGCGGCTGTTACGGTCCGTCTACGGCGATATGCTCCACGTTGTCGGTGTCTATACCCCGATAGAGCTGCGCGTGGAGAAACTGGCGAGGCGCGCGGCGCGCGGTGACGATGTCTACGAGCTTATCGACCGCGACTCCGGCGAAGAACATGACTACGGACAGCGTGTACAAGACACCTTCCCGTTATGTGACTTCTTTTTACGCGCTGACAAGAACACAGATTCACAAATACGTGCACGCGGGAAGCGTTTTCTGGATTTGATGCTTGGAACGAAAATCATGACGCCGACCGTGCATGAGCGGGCGATGTACGCGGCGTACTCGGCTGCGCGCAATTCCGCTTGCTTATCCCGGCAAGTCGGCGCGGCCCTGACGAATAAAAAAGGAAGCGTCATTTCTATCGGATGGAATGACGTGCCACGTCCGTTTGGCGGCCTCTATGAGACGCTGGACGTCAACGACTCGTCTGATGGAGACCATCGTTGCTGGAACGTCGAGGGTGGCCGCTGCTTTAACGACAGTGAGAAATCCGCGATTGCCGAGGCCGTCGTCAGCAAGATGGTCGACAACAAAATTATCGAGCCGGAAAAGCGCGACGAGGCCTACAAACTCATGCGCCACGACACGCAACTCAAAAGTCTGATCGAGTTCTCTCGCGCCGTACATGCGGAGATGCATGCGTTGCTGAGCGCTGGAGCCGCTCACGGATCAGAAGTTCTCGGGGGCAAACTCTTCGTGACCACATACCCATGTCACTCATGCGCGAGGCATATCGTCGCTGCGGGTATTGAAGAGGTGTATTTCCTGGAGCCGTACCGGAAAAGTCTTGCGACCAAACTTCATTCTGACGCTATCACTGATCGCGAGACAGACCACGCTAAGGTCCGCATCGTACCGTTTGACGGCGTAGCGCCATCGCGGTTTCTGAAATTCTTCTCGTCGCACGAAACGGGCCGGAAAGACAGCAGCACCGGCGAGATGAAAATACGCGCGGCTTATCCGGTTACCGCAATAACCCTGGAAGCCATTCCAACGCTTGAAGCGCTAGCAGTCCGTGAACTACAATCCTCCGGGACGGATGGCGAAATGCCTTCCGTCTCCGAACGCCTAGCACCTGAAATGGCCGGAAGCGACACCCACCAACCCGAAGGAGGATGACATGGTTAGAGAAGAGCAACTCTCGCTGTGTTTTGAGCCGCACGCGAACGAAGGCTCGGTGATTTCTTCGGAGCGCGGATTGTCGGCATCGGCACCTGAGCAGCGGCCGCTTGCGAAAGTGCTTCAATTCAAGCCGGTCAAGCAGGAAGGTTCCGCAGGAGTCGACGTCGACAATGCGCGGCTGCTTGAAAAGATTACCCGGAAGGTTAAATACTTCTGATCTCGCTTCAGGACGCCCCGCGTGAGGTGCGGTGTTCGATAGGTAGAACTCCCGCTCGCTCAACTTAGTCAGCCTGGTATTCAGCCCCGTATTCAGCCCCGCTTTCACGCGGGGCTTTCGCTTATCTGGGCGCCAAGCGTCCGCCCTCGAACGCGATCATTGCGGTTACTTGCTGCCTGCCGGAGCCGGTTGAGGCGCAGGCACAGCCGCGGTGCCCGAGGCCGGCGCCAAGGGCGCCGCCCCGCCCGCCCCACTCGCCGGTGTTTCCCCCGGATCCGAATAATTCGGCACCCCAGCCGGAGCAGCCGGCGCCGTACCCGCCCCTGATGCCCCCTTCGGCGCTTCCGCCGCCTCACCCGGATCAGCGTAATTCGGCAGCCCGCCCGACGTGCCCTGCGGCGCAGCCGATGCCCCCGAATCCCCCTGATCGTCATAGTTCGGCAACGGCGCGGCGTTATCGCCCGAGCCGCGCAGACGCGCCTTGCGCTGCTGCGTATAAGCATCCCGTACGAACGAATACTTATCCAGCGCCGCCTGCTGCAGCAGATCGGTCGCGCCCAGCAGATCCGACCGCACGCTAACGAACTGCAGCACATACAGCGGATTGCGCACCGCCGGTTCGACGTAGTTCAGCGGATTGAACTTCACGTCGACCACCAGCCCCATGCTGTCGCGCACCGTACTGGGCCCGAACAGCGGCAGCACCAGATACGGACCCGACGGCACGCCCCAATGCCCCAGCGTCAGACCGAAGTCCTGATGATGCTTCGGCAACCCAGCCGGCGTCGCCCAATCGAGCAGACCGCCCAGACCGAAGGTCGAGTTGAACGCGAAGCGGACGATGTCCTCGGTCGCATCGGTGATCTTCAACTGCAGCAGCGCGTTCGCCGCGTTGCTCAGGTCGCCGAGGTTCGAGAAGAAGTTGCTGACCGCCGTGCGCAACGGCTGCGGCGTCACCTTCTGATAGCCGGTTGCGACGGGCTTCGCGATATAGGTGTCGAGCCCATCGTTGAACTTGAACACGACCCGGTTCACCGGTTCGAACGGGTCGCCGGGCTTGCGGTCAGGACCGGTCGCGCAGCCGGAGATCAAACCGGTGGCGGCAAGCGCCAGCACGGTGTTACGCAGCTTCATGCTTATATTCCTTTATGCTTCGCGCGACGTGAGCGCGGCTTGCCCATCAGCACGGGTTGAAACACCACCGCGCCGATCAGTGTGCAGAACAACGACAGCGCCAGCAGACGTCCCATGCTCGACGTCCCCGGATGATGCGACAGCCACAGGCTGCCGAACGCCGTCGCCGTGGTCGCCGCGCTGAACAGCACGGCGTGCGTCAGGCTCGACTGCAGGAGACCGGTCTGCCCGTTACGCCACGCCATCACGAAGTAAATCTTGAATGCCACGCCGACGCCGAGCATCAGCGGCAGCGCAATGATATTCGCAAAGTTCAGCGGCATGCCGAACACCACGCACAACTCCAGCGTCACAAGCGCCGACACCAGCAGCGGCACCAGCGTGCGCAGCATATCGCCGACGCGCCGCAGCGCGATCCACAGCAGAATCGCGATCGATACCAGCGCGTAGCCCGCCGCTTGCAGGAACGCCTTGATGATCGTATCGGCCGAATGCAGGATCGAAATCGGACCGCCGATCGCGTCCGGCTCCGCCGTCTTCACCGCATGCGCGAAGCGGGACAGCACGGTGTCGTCGTTCGGGTCGGCGCCTGCCTTGATTTTCGGCGAGATGTCGACCAGTGCGCGGCCGTCCTTCGATACCCAGCTGCTCGTGATTTCCTTCGGCAGGTTCTCGCGCGTGATCGCGGTCGGCTGCAGCAGATCCGCCAACTGCTTCAACGCGATACGCAACGGCTCGGACATCGCGGTTTCGGCGCGATCGCGGGTGGCGGCATCGGCGGCGGCGAGTTTTTGCAGCGTTTCCGACAGATGCTTCGCTTCGGCGGCGCCCGGGCCCGGGTGATCGTCGGCGGCGAGCGAGAGCTGGTTCGACGCGCGTTTGAGCGTGGCGACCCGCACCGCGTCCGTGGCCGGCGGCGAGGGCTGTTGTTGCAACGCGGGCAGCAGTTGCTGCGCGGCGCTCGCGATCAGCATCATCTTCTGCTGCTGATCGGCCGGCACGAACGTGTCGAGCGTGGTCACGCGACCCACTTCCGGCAGCGTACGCAGATGCGCGGCTTTCTGGTCCGCATCGGCGAGCGACGGCGCCAGCACGTGCACATTGTTGACCGCGGCTTCCGGTGAATCCTTCAGCGACAGCAGCGTCGCCATCGACTCCGTATGCGGGTCTTTCAGATGCAGCGGATTGAAGTCGAAGCGCAGATGCGTGAGCAGCGGCGTGGCGCCGATCACCACGATCAGCGTGCCGATCAGCACGGGCTTGCGATGATGGTCGAGAAAATCGTCGAGCGGCGCGAGTTGCTTGAAGCCCGGCGAGCCGGCTTCGCCCGGCGGATTGAACAGCTTCAGCAACGCGGGCAGCAGCGTCATGTTGGTGAAGTACGCGACGAACATGCCGACGCCCGCGATCTCGCCCAACTCGGAGACGCCGCGATAAGCGGTCGGCAGGAACGAGAAGAAGCTCAGCGCGACGGCCACGGCCGCGAGCGTCAGCGGCACGCCGATGCTGTGCGCGGTATGCATGAGCGCGGCGGACAGACGATCGTCGCGATTGCGCTCCTCGCGATACTTGACGCCGAACTGCACGCCGAAGTCGACGCCGAGCCCGACGAACAGCACCATGAACGCGACCGAAATCATGTTCAGCGCGCCGACCAGCATCAGCCCGAGCGCGGCGGTGATTGCCAGCCCGACGAACAGCGTGACGAACACGGCGGCGATCATGCGGCCCGAGCGCAGCGCGAGCCACAAAATAATCAGCACGACGACAAAGGTGCCGATGCCATTGAGCGCGGCACCGTCCTGCACCGACGCGAACTCTTCGTCGGCGAGTGGCTGTTGGCCGGTCAGGCGGACCGTGGCGCCGTAACGCGCATCGAGATGCAGCGCGGCCGCCGTGCCGCGGATCGCCTTCGACGCGCTCGCACCCGGCTCCAGTGCGTCGTAATTCACCACCGGCTGCACGACGACGAACGCACGCGCCGGATTGGTGGCCACGCCCTTGTCGACCAGCGCGCGCCAGGAGAACGCGGCGGGCTGTCCGGCCAGCACGCGGTCGATCGTGGTCGCGCTCTGCGACAACAGATGGCTCATGTCGGCGAGCTTCACCTGACCGAGTTGCAACGGCAGCAACAGGCTGGTGGTGAGCGTACCGGCGAGGCCGGTCAGGCTCGGGTCGTGCGCGAGCGCATTCACCAGCGGCCGCGACTGGACGAGTTGCGACGTGGTGGACATGACTTCGTCCGTGGACGGGAACAGCAGGCCGTTATGGTCGAAAAACGGTCCACCGGCCGGCTGCGAAACGGCGACGAATTCCTTCGGATCGGACTTCAGCGCGGCCGTCAGCGCATTGGCGGCCGCGTCGGCGAACTCCGGCGCGCGGGCCTCGACGACCACCAGCACGGAATCGCCGCGATCGGGGAAGGCCTGGTCCATCGCATGTTCGAGCGACGACCACTGCTTGTCGGTCTCGATGAGCCGGCTGATGTCCGTGTTGATCTTGAAGTTGTGGGCAACGTAGATGCCGCTCAGAACGGCGAGCGCGAGCGACACGGCGACGATCCGCAACGGATACCGCACCGAGTAGGCGACGAGACGGACGATAGATGACTTCAGCATGTAGGCGGAATGGGCCTTATCACGGGGTGTTGTTTTTGACGAAAGTGCACAAGTATACAGAGCCCGAGGGATCCGGATCGTATTCGGTAGCAAGTACAGCGCCCGGCGGCGCGCTTCGGGGTGGGAACGCAATATCGGTATACTGGTCTATCCTGCTTTCGCCCCGGCTTACAAGGCTGGCGGCGCTTATTCCTTCAGCACTTCTTCAGCTTCTGGCGAGCGTATGAAACGTTATCTGTCTGCTTTTCTGGCTGCGGCCGTGGTGTCCACGGCGGCTTTTGCGCAAAGCGCGCCCGATGCCGTGGTAAAAAATGCCGTCGAAGGCACCGTCGCGGCGATGAAGGCCGATCCGCAGGCACGCGGCGGTGACATGGGCAAAATCACCCAGGTCGTGGAAACGCGTTTCCTGCCGGCCACGGATTTCCAGCGCACCACGCGCATCGCCGTCGGCAAGGCATGGTCGACCGCGACACCCGAACAGCAGAAGCAACTGTATGACCAGTTCACGTTGCTGCTGGTGCGGACTTACGCGGCCTCGCTGTCGCAACTGCGCGATCAGGACGTCAAGTTCAAGTTCCTGCCGGTAACGGCGGCGTCCGGCGCGAACGACATCGTCGTGCAGTCGCATGTGCTCAGCAACGGCGGCGACGATGCGATCGACTACCGGTTGACCAAAAGCGCGTCCGGCTGGAAGGTCTACGACATCAACATGATGGGCGCCTGGCTGATCCAGGTTTATCAGACGCAGTTCTCGGATCAGATCTCGAAGGGCGGCATCGACGGATTGATCAAATTCCTCACCGCGCATAACGCGCGGAGCGCCGGCTGACAATCTGAACGAGTCGCCTCGCTACGTTTAATCGTAGCGACGCGTACGGACAGCAAAAGAAAAAGCGCGGTAGCCAGAACCTGGCTGCCGCGCTTTTTTATGTCTTGAGAACGTGTGCGGCCGATCGGGGCAAGGCGGTGCAAAACCGCCTTGAACCGACCGCCCCGGCGCTCGCTTAGTGCGCCGCCGTTGCCGCCCGCACGCTCTTGCCCGTACCGGCGACCTTGATCTCTTCCAGCTTGATCTCGACGTGGCGCGAGAACACGTATTCGGCGGGACGTTGTTTGTCCAGCGGAATGTCCTTGGCGAATTCACCCGAGGTCTTCGGACCGCGCATGCTCACCTTCAGCGCCTTCAGCGGATTCGAGAACGTGTCCAGCACGGCGGTGGCTTCGAAACCGCAATGCACCATGCAGTCCGCGCACTTTTCGTAGTTGCCCGTGCCGTACTTTTCCCACTCCGTGGTTTCCATCAATTCCTTGAAGGTCTTCACGTAGCCTTCGCCGACCAGGTAGCACGGCTTCTGCCAGCCGAACACGGTGCGCGCCGGGTTGCCCCAAGGCGTGCATTCGTAGGTCTGGTTGCCGGCGAGGAAGTCGAGGAACATGTCCGACTGGCTGAACGACCAGTTCTTGCCGTTGTTGCCGCGCTTGAAGATTTCGCGGAACAGATGCTTGGTCTTGTCGCGGTTCAGGAAATGCTGCTGATCCGGCGCGCGCTCGTATGCATAGCCCGGCGAGACGGTGATGCCGTCCACGCCCATCGGGCCGAGCGTGTCGAAGAACGCGGCCACGCGTTCCGGCACGGCGTCGTTGAACAGCGTGCAGTTGATGTTCACGCGGAAACCGCGGCGCTTCGCTTCCTTGATCGCGGCGACGGCCTTGTCGTACACGCCGTCCTGCGACACCGAGTGATCGTGCGATTCGCGGTCGCCGTCGAGGTGAACCGACCAGACGAAATACGGATTCGGCTCGTAGTCGTCCATTTTCTTTTCCATCAGCAGCGCGTTCGTGCACAGGTACACGAACTTCTTGCGCGCCATGATGCCCTTCACGATCTCCGGCATTTCCTTGTGCAGCAGCGGTTCGCCGCCCGCGATCGAGACGATCGGCGCGCCGCATTCGTCGACGGCGCCGAGGCATTCTTCCAGCGACAGACGCTGATTCAGGATGGGATCCGGATAGTCGATCTTGCCGCAGCCATTGCAGGCAAGATTGCAGCGGAACAGAGGCTCCAGCATCAACGCGAGCGGGTAGCGTTTGTTGCGCGAGAGGTGCTGACGCATGATGTATGCGCCGACCCGGACTTTCTGTAGCAGCGGAATAGACAAGACGTCCTCCTTAAACTTCGCGCGCGGCGAGTGGTTGCATCAGTTTCGATGGCAACTTGAATTCGACTTTCTCTTCACGGCCCGACATCGTCGTGACATCGACGGGCCCCAATGCGCTCAACGCATCGATTACGTTTTTGACCATCTCTTCCGGCGCCGAGGCGCCGGCCGTGATGCCGACCGTCTGCACGTTCGCAAACCATTCCGGCTTCACTTCCGAACCGTCGGCGACGAGGTAGCTCGCCACGCCGCTTTCGCTGCCGATCTCGCGCAGCCGGTTCGAGTTCGAACTATTGGTCGCACCGACCACCAGCAGCACCTCGACCTGCTTGCTCAGTTCGCGCACCGCCGCCTGACGGTTTTGCGTGGCATAGCAGATGTCGCGCGTGTCCGGACCGACGATGTCGGTGAAGCGGCGCAGCAACGCGTCGATGATGCCGCGCGTGTCGTCCACCGACAGCGTGGTCTGCGTGACGTAGGCGAGCGGCGTGTCGAGCGGCAGATCCAGATGCGCGACTTCGGCTTCGCTCTGCACGAGCAGCACCTTGCCGGGAATCTGGCCGATCGTGCCTTCCACTTCCGGATGCCCGGCGTGGCCGATCAGAATCAGCGTGCGGCCCGCGCCGACATACTGGCGGCCCTGCACGTGCACCTTGGTGACGAGCGGGCAGGTTGCGTCGAGCACGTCGAGACCGCGTGCTTCCGCGTCGCGTTCGACGGTTTGCGCGACACCGTGCGCGCTGAAAATAGCGACCGCGCCTTGCGGCACTTCATCGAGTTCCTCGACGAAGCGCGCGCCTTTCTGGCGCAGGTTGTCGACCACGTGACGGTTGTGGACAATCTCGTGGCGGACGTACACGGGGGCGCCGTGTTGCTGTAACGCGCGATCGACGATCTCGATTGCGCGAACAACACCCGCACAAAAGCCGCGGGGTTGAGCAAGGATGACTCGCATAAGTTGGCGAACTCCGACTGACGCGGGCTTCGAAGAAGTCGGTAAGTTTGACTTTATCGCCGCGACCATCTAATTAGTTGACGTCTTGAGCCCCGGCGACAGCCGGTACAGCAAAACCAAACGCGCATTCTAACGCTATCAGGCCGGCTTTGCTTTGGCAGGCCCGCCCGCTGTTGGGCGGGCGCAGCAGCGCCGGCTTGGGGTCGGCGCCGATACCGGGTGCAGGCGGCAATCCTTACACGCTGCGCGGGTTTAGCGGAACCCTTAAACTACGTGGTCCTGCGGCGCGCTTAGGCGCCTGCATTACAGAATGGTTTCGAGACTCGCTGGATGGAAGTCGATCACCCCGAAAATTTTCCGGTCGCGAGCGTGCTGGTGCCGAAGGCGCTGCGCGCGCCCCTCGGCATTATCTATCAAGTCGTGCGCACGGCGGGCGACATCGTCGACGAGGGCGAATGGAGCGCCGCCGAGCGGCATACGCGTCTTGCCGACTTTCGCGCCGGTCTCGACGCGGTGGCCGCGCGTCGCGCGGCGCCGGTGCATCCGCTGCTGTTCGGCAAGCTCGCGGGCGTGGTCGCGCAATATAAACTGCCGCTCGCGCCGTTCTACGAGCTGTTGCGCGCATGCGCGCAGGACATCGACACCCGTCGTTACGCCGACCGCGCGGCGTTGCTCGACTATTGCCGGCAGTCGGCGCATCCGCTCGGGCATCTGATGCTGCATCTGATCGGCGCGGCCACCCCGGCGAATCTGGCCGATGCCGACGCGATCTGCACCGCGTCGCAATTGATCAGCTTCTGGCTGGAAGTGCCCGCCGACTGGAAGCAGGACCGGCTCTATCTGCCGCTCGCGGACCTGCAGCGTTTCGGCGTGACCGAGGCGCAGATCGCCGCCGGCCGCGTCGACGATAACTGGCGCGCGCTGATGGCGCATGAAGTCGGTTTCGTGCGGCAGACGCTGGTGCGCGGCGCGCCGCTCGCGTTGCGCATTCCGGGGCGGCTCGGTTTCGAGCTCTGCGGCGCCGTGCATGGCGGTCTGCGTTTTCTCGAACGCATCGAGCGCGCCGACTACGACGTGTTTCGCGAGCGGCCGGAACTCAATCTGTTTGACTGGTGCGTCGTCGCGGCGCGTACCGTGGTGATGTGGCTATCGCGACGCGTCGGCGTCGAGGCGCGTTCAATCGAGGGTAATGCTTAATGGCCGTGGTTCTGTTTCTTCTGTCGTGTCTTTCCCTGCTGATCTGGTGCGTGCTGCTGTTCGCGCGCGGCGGCTTCTGGCGCGCGCGGCCCGCCGCGCCGCTGCCGCTCGCGCCGCGCGACGCATGGCCGGCGGTCGCGGCGGTCGTGCCGGCGCGCAATGAAGTCGAGGTGATCGCCGAGGCGGTCACCAGCCTGCTGCAGCAGGATTATCCCGGCGCCTTTCACGTGATCGTGGTCGACGACCACAGCACCGACGGCACCGCCGACGCCGCGCGCGCCGCGGCGTTGCAGCTGCAATGCGCCGACCGTCTGACCGTGCTGAGCGCGAAGCCGCTGCCGCCGGGCTGGTCCGGCAAGGTGTGGGCGCAATCGCAGGGTATCGAGGCGGTGCGCACGCTCGGGCTGCCCGCAGATTTTCTGCTGCTGACCGACGCGGACATCGGCCATCCCGCGGATGCGGTCGCGCAACTCGTCGCGCGCGCGGAAGCCGAACAGCGCGACCTCGTCTCGCTGATGGTGCGTCTGCGTTGCGATTCCTTCTGGGAAAAGGCGCTGATTCCGGCGTTCGTGTTCTTCTTCGCCAAGCTGTACCCGTTCGCGTGGGTCAACAATCCGCGCAATCGCACGGCGGCGGCGGCCGGCGGCTGCATGCTGGTACGGCGTAGCGCGCTGGAAGAAGCGGGCGGCATCGAATCGATCCGCGCCGAACTGATCGACGATTGCAGTCTCGCCGCGCGCATCAAACATCGCGGTACGGGGCGGCATCCGATCCGGCTCGACGTGGCGGCGCGCAGCATTTCGCTGCGTCCGTACGATAGCTGGCGCGAGATCTGGAACATGATCGCGCGCACGGCCTTTACGCAATTGCACTACTCGCCGCTGCTGCTCGCGGGCACGCTGCTGGGCATGACGATCATCTATCTGATGCCGCCGGTCGCGGCGCTGGTGCTCGGTCCGACGGGCGGTCCCGCATGGCTCGCGTGGGCCGCCATGTGCTGCGCGTATGCGCCGATGCTCAGCTATTACCGTCGTTCGCCGCTGTGGGCGCCGTTCCTGCCGCTGATCGCGCTGTTCTACGTGAGCGCGACGCTCGGCTCGGCGGTGCGGTACTGGCGCGGCAAGGGCGGTCAGTGGAAGGCACGGGTTCAGGCGCCCGTGCAGGAGCGCTGACGCGGCTTCGCGGTTCGTAACGCTTGAAGAAGAAATGGCGCCCGTGGGCGCCATTTTCATTTGCTCTGCGTGAGCATCATGTAGAGCTGAATCACCATGTCCGGCGAGAACGTGAACGGCACCCAGCCGTGGCCCGTATGCCGCATGACCAGCAGGCGGTCGCCGTTCGACTGCTTCTGCACCGCCATCACCGGATTCTTCGTTGAGACGAAGCGCCAGCCTGGCGGAATGCCGGGCGGCGGTTCCGGCGTCATCGATGCGCGCGCGTTCGACAGTTCCTCGATCAGCTTGCCGACCTGATCCGGACGCAGCGCGACCGTCTGACCGCCGATCGTCATGGTGATTTCGTTTTGCGCGGGGCGGTTGATTTCGAGCGTCGGCTGGAGATGTTCGGCTGGGGCTTCTTGCGAAGGTGCGGCCGGCTCTTGCTGCTCTTGCCGCTCTTGCGGTTGCGCGGCTTCCGGCTCGACGACGGCGCTTTCAGCCACGGCGCTGTCGGCCGCCGCTGTATCGGCTTGAGTATCGGGCTGAACGTCGGCCTGACCGTCGGCCTGAGCGTGCGTTGCATGCGCGACCGGTTCCGCCGACGCTTGCGGCGCGGCGTTCGATGCGGATGACTCGGGATGATTTTCGGCCTGCGTGGCCACGACAGCCTGAATGAGCTGATCGACGCCCATTTCCAGCGCGCCGAGCTGTTCGTGAAGATTCATGCGAGGTTTCTCTGGTAAGACCTACGATTTTAACTGCTGCGCGTAGGCTTTTACCTGCCGCAAACACAGTGACGTTGTAACAAAATGCTCGCTGCCGCGCCGCTTTGCCGGGCGCAAGTGCGGGCGCGGATGCGCCGGCGAGCCAGGCCGTGTGACTGGCTGCTTGATGGACTGCCTGACAGACCGCCTGAGAGGCCGCCTGAGCGGATGCGCACCCCCAACCAGCGTCGAGCGGCCGATCAGAGCTTCAGATAGCCCGCTTGCCTGAACCAGTCGAGCGCATCGCTCAAGCCTTCGCGATAGGGCCGCGCGCGGTAGCCAAGCTCGCGCTCGGCTTTCGCCGACGTGAAGTACATCTTGTTCTTCGACATCTTCAGACCGTCGACGGTGACGAACGGTTCGCGTTTCGTGATCTTCGCGACCGCTTCGGCGCCCATCGCGAGCGGATACAGCGGCCAGCGCGGCAAGCTCAGCGTCGGCGCCTTGCGGCCGGTCAGCGCGGCGATGTCCGCGAGCATCTGCTGCAAGGGCAGGTTTTCCCCGCCGAGGATGTAGCGCTCGCCGATCTTGCCGCGTTCGAGCGCGAGAAAATGGCCGGCGGCCACGTCGTCGACGTGCACGAGATTCAGGCCCGTATCGACGAACGCGGGAATCTTGCCGAGCGCCGCTTCGACGATGATGCGGCCGGTCGGCGTCGGCTTCACGTCGCGCGGACCGATCGGCGTGGACGGATTGACGATCACGGCCGGCAAGCCGTCCTCGGCAATCATGCGTTCCACCGCGCGCTCCGCGAGCACCTTGCTGCGCTTGTACACGCCGATCGCCTGGTCGGCCTTGAGCGGCGAGGTTTCGTCGGCGGACTGACCGGAACTCGTGACCTTCAACGTCGCCACGCTGCTCGTATAGACGATGCGTTCCACGCCTTCCTTCAGCGCCGCGCGCATGGTCGCCTCGGTGCCCTCGAGATTCGAGCGTTCGATCTCGCTCGGGTCCGGCGCCCACAAACGATAATCCGCCGCCACGTGCAGCAGATAACGCACGCCGCGCAGCGCGACGCGCATCGACGCTTCGTCGCGCATATCGCCGACGACGATTTCCGCGTTCAACGCCTCGACGTTCTGACGCGGACTGGTGGCGCGCACCAGCACGCGCACCTTGAAGCCTTTCTGCTGCGCGATGCGCGCCACCGACGAGCCGACGAAGCCGGACGCGCCGGTCACGAGCACGAGATCGCGATTCTGTTCGCTCATTGCGTTCCAATTCCCTGCATGAAGTCGACGGATTGTACGTGGCGCGGGGGCCGTGTGTCGCGTGAGCGGGTGCAACACGCAAAAGACGGCGAATGGACGGACTTTGCCGAGCAGGCGTAGTCAAGCGAGCTTAGAATGCCCGCTTGAAAAGTTGACAGGAGAAACCGGCATGTCCCCAGATCTGGATGAGCGGATCGAAACGTATTACGTGCGGGTGCGCGGCACCGTGCAAGGCGTCGGCTTTCGTCACGCGACCGTGCGCCAGGCGCACGCGCTCGGCATCAAGGGCTGGGTCGCGAATCTCGACGACGGTTCCGTCGAAGCGATGCTGCAGGGCGCGGCCAATCAGGTCGACCGGATGCTGTCGTGGTTGCGGCATGGGCCGCCGGCGGCGCGCGTCACCGAAGTCGCCGGCGAGGAGCGCGCGACCGAAAAGCGCTACGAGCGCTTCGAGCAACACTGAGCGGACGAAGGGCGCGCGTCGGCACGCGACATCAATCACGCACGTGACCGCCCCTGCGCCCGAGCCGTGGTGAACAACGGCTGTTCAACCGTCGTTCGACATCAACGCGCCACCAGCAAACTTTCCGCGAAACCCCATTCGTCCTCGACCCACTGATGACTGCACGTGAAGCCGGCGGCGTCGGCGATCGCGGGCATTTCGTCGGCGCGGTATTTGTGGCTGCTTTCGGTCCAGATCGTTTCGCCCGCCTTCAGCGACACCGTCAACTTCGCGGCGCCGACCTGCGCCGTGATATCGCGCTTCGCGCGCAAATGCATTTCGATGCTGCGCGCGTCCGGGTTGAAACGCGCGACGTGCTCGAACGCTTCCAGCGGAAAATCGCCGTCGAGTTCGCGGTTGATGCGCGCAAGCAGATTCAGATTGAACGAGGCGGTCACGCCGACCGCATCGTCGTATGCGGCGATCAGCACGGGCGTCGGCTTGATCAGATCGGTGCCGAGCAATAGCGCATCGCCGGGGGCGAGCATGTTGCGGATGTCGCGCAGAAAACGGGTCGCCGCGAGCCGGCCGAAATTGCCGATCGTGCTGCCGAGAAACAGCACCAGCAGCCGTTCGTCCGACTTGCGGTTCTGGCTGACTTCCGCCAGACCCGCAAGATAATCGCGCTCGTAACCCACGATCGAAATGCGTTCGATGTCGCCAAGCTCGCGCCGGCACAACTGCAATGCGCTGCGCGAAATTTCAATCGGGCAGTAGGAAGTGGGGCGCTTTTTACACAACGCTTCGAGAATACGCCGCGTTTTGCGGCCGCTGCCGCTGCCGAGTTCCGCGACGGTCACGTCGTGCGGCAAATGGGCGACGATGTCGGCGGCGTGCTTCGTCAGTAGCCGCTCCTCGGCGCGCGTCACGCCGTATTCGGGCAGCACGGTGATCACTTCGAAGAGGGCCGAGCCCACTTCGTCATACAGATACTTGGACGGCAATTCCTTTTGCGGCGTATGCGTGAGCCCCGCGCGGACGTCGGCGGCGAAGGTGGAACGGAAGTCGGGTGAGGCGTCGTGCGAGAGGGCTGGCTGGGTCATGTTGGCTCCAGTAGTCACATTCGATGAGCGGGTGCGCTGGCCAGATGGCGGCGTGCGGGTCGGCGCGCCGTGAAGCGCGCCGCGTGGGAGGAGGGCGGTGAGCGACTGCCTGTCTTCGTAGCAAGATTCGCGCACGCGCCGGATAAAACCTTGGCGCTCGGGTTTTGCGCGTGAAGTTATGTTCTAGTGCATCGATGCTTGATGCGCACAGAATAATTTACGGGGTGAGCATGACGCTCGACGTGCGACCCTCGCGCGTCTGCTGTTTTCCGACCCTTACACGCCCGTTACGCTTAAGCGTCTAGAATGCCGGCTGCCCTTGTGGATCGCGTAAGACAAAACGACGGCCACCGGAAATTGCGGCGCGAAACGATGCGCCCTACCGCGTTGCCCGCTCGAAAGACATCACCACCGCTCATGAAAACGTCCAACGCCGCGCGCCCAAATGCTGCGCTGCAAATTCATCCTCTCGCGCCGCTCTGTGCGTTCGCCGTGCATTTCCTGACAAGCTCGACTCCGCAGGCCGCGCGATGAACGCCTACGACCCGAAACGAGGTATCGCGTTGTCGGTGGGCGCCTCCACGCTGTTTGCGCTGCTGTCCGCGTACGCCACGCTGCTCGCGCCGCTGAACGGTCTCGACATCTTCGCGTGGCGCGTCATCTGGACGGTGCCCGGCGCGCTGCTGCTGGTGGCGTTGCGCAAGCGTCTACCGATTCTCCGTCAGCTTCTTGACCGCATGGTGACGCAGCCCAGGCTCGGTGTCGCCATGATCGTCAGCGCGGCGTTGCTCGGCGTGCAGCTTTGGGTGTTTCTTTGGGCGCCGCTGCATGGCCGCATGCTCGAAGTGTCGCTCGGCTATTTCCTGCTGCCGTTGACGATGGTGCTGGTCGGGCGCTTCTACTACCACGAACGCCTCGACGGCTTGCAGTGGCTGGCCGTCGCGTGCGCGGCGGTGGGTGTCGGTCATGAGTTGTGGGTGACCGGCGCTTTTTCGTGGCCGACCTTGCTGGTCGCGCTCGGCTATCCGCCGTACTTCGTGTTGCGCCGCAAGATCAATCAGGATTCGCTCGCCATGTTCACGGTCGAAATGGCGCTGCTGTTGCCGGCCGCGATCGTCTTCGTGGTCAGCGGCGGCTCGCTGGCGAAGATCGGCGGTCGTCTCGACATGTGGTGTTTGCTGCTGCCGGGGCTCGGCGCGTTGAGCACGCTGGCGCTGGCGTCGTATCTGAAGGCAAGCCGTCTGTTGCCGGTCGCGCTGTTCGGCATTCTCGGTTACGTCGAGCCGGTGCTGCTCGTGCTCGTGTCGATCTTGCTGCTAGGCGAATCCTTGAGCGCGACGCAGTTGGCCACTTACATCCCGATCTGGATCGCGGTCGCGTTGACCGGCTTGCATAGCGTGAGGCTGATGCGGTTCGCGCCGAATTGATTCGATTTTGATTCGATTCCCGTCCGGCGAGCGGTGATGCGTCACCGGTGCGCCGCTGCCGGTTGCGGATTGATCCGTGTCGGCCCGACTTCCGCTTCGATCGCCTCGCGCAATGCGGGCCGCCAGCCGAAGCCGAACAACGCTTCCGCAAGCACGAACAGCGGTCCGATCATCAGCCCGATCAGATCGTCGACGAAGGCCGGCTTGCGATGTTCGTACGCGATATGCCCGATGAACTGAAACACCCAACCGATAAAAAACAGCCCGATGCCGGTCGCGATCCACGCGAGCGTGGACATCGCCGCGATCCACTGGCCGAAGGCGAGGCAGAACGCCGAGAAGATCGCCATCATCAGCCCGAGCGGGACGTCGAGCACGAGGTAATAGAGCGTGGCCGCGACGAACAACACCCACGCCGGCGACAACACGAAAGGCAATGCACCGACGGCGAAAGCGGGACGGCTCAGTAATACGCCGAGCGCCACCACGATCATCGGAATGCCGACGAAGTGCGTGGCGATGTTGCGCCGGTCGCGATGATAGGCCGCGTATTGCGTTAGCTGCTGGGTCAGCGTTCTCATGGGTGCCGTTCCTCCGTGAAAGTCAGCATAATCGCGGGCAGCGGAATTTCAAACCATCGGGTAGCCGACAATCGGGCACGGATGCCGTCCTATGACAGAGAGTCTTTCCTCGAATGAACTGGCCGCCGTGCTGGCGCGCAGCGTCTGGTTCCGCTCGGCGCCCGCGGCCATGCAGGCGCAGTTGATCGAAGCGGGGCGGGTCGAGCGTCTCGCCGCGAGGCAGCGCCTCTTCACGCGCGGCGATGCCGACGACGGCCTCTACTGTTTGCTCGACGGACTCGTGCGGATCGGCGCGGCGAGCGCATCGGGCAAGGAAGCGCTGCTCGCCGTGATCGAACCGGTGAACTGGTTCGGCGAGATCGCGCTGTTCGACAACCGGCCGCGAACCCACGACGCGTATGCCGAGCGTGAGTCGGTGCTGTTTCATTTGCCGCGTGCGGCGCTTGCCGCGTTGCTCGAACGCACGCCCGCGTATTGGCATGTGTTCGGTTTGCTGTTGACGCAAAAGCTGCGTCTCGCCTTCGATGCGATCGAGGAAGCCGCGTTATTGCCCGCCGCGCCGCGCGTGGCGCGCCGCTTGTTGTTGATGGCGGGCGGCTATCCCGGTGCTCACCACGAGGCCAACTCGCCGGACGGCTTGCGGCGCGTGCTCAAAGTCCCGCAGGAAGATCTGGCGATGATGCTGGCGCTGTCGCGACAGACCATCAATCAGGTGCTCAAGCAGTTCGAAACGCAAGGGGCGTTGAAGCTGGGTTACGCCGAGATCGAAATCGTCGATGCGAAGAAGTTGAGCGCGTTGGCGGATCTGGATCGCGCCGGCTCAGGCGATTGAGTTGGTAAAGACGTGGGTGATCGGGGCGGCGTTTGAAGAAGGCAACGCGCGATTCGTCACTCACGAGAAGAACGCGAAGGGCAGCGTGGCGGCGAGATAAACCGCGATTCCCATCGACGGTAAACCCACGGCGATCGCGATCGCGGCGACGGTGCCGCTCGCGACCGACAACACCACTTTGCGCCGCCCGGCCGCCTGCCTTCGTACAAGCGATGCGCGATGCGAGCGATCGCTGGCACTGAGCGGCGGCGCGGCAGCATTCTCACGGATGTTCAGACTGGACATGATGACCTCCTGGTGATCGATCGTTGCAGTCTGACATCGCTGAAATATCGGGTGCCTTAATAAGGCACTACGTGGCGCAAAAGATGTGTAAATGGGCGCCCCGCGTGTGCCCTGCCTGTGCCCTGCGTGCGCCCCGTCTCGTCCGGTCGGTCAGATCAGCGTCTCCGCAAACTCCTCGCGCAGATCGTGCAAACGGTCGCGTGCCGTGCGCAAGCGGTCGACGAGTTGCGCCGACGCCCGCGTGATCGGCATGCGGGTTTCGTCGCTGATCGGATGATCGAACGCCAGCATCGCCTTGATTGCCGATGGATTGGGCGCGGCGAACAGCAGCCGCAACACCGGCAGCAAACTGGCGAACAGCGTGCGCGCATCCGTCGCGCGATCGTCGGCGATCAACGCCTGCACCGCCGCGAGCAAATCCCCGCACACATGCGCGCTGGCCAGAATGCCGCCGGTGCCGCCGTGATGCAGACAGTCGTCGAACGCTTCGTCGGTGCCGCACAGAACGCTGATCGGCACGGCGCCGAGTGGTTCGAAGTGCTCTTTCACGCACTCCTTGATCGCGACGATGTTGTCGTGCTCGACGAGTCGCGCGACCGTCTCCGGCGCAATCGTCGCGCCCGTGCGATGCGGGACGTCGTAGAGCACGAGTGGACGTCCGGTGGCGAGCGCCACCTGCTCGAAATGCCAGCGCACGCCGGCTTGATCCGGACATACGTACGATGGCGCGGACACCAGATAGCCCGCGCAATCCCAGTGCTCGTAGCGCTGGATATCGTGCAGCACGTCGCGCGTATTCGATCCGCCGACGCCGATCAGCATCGGCAGACGCCCGCCGATCACTTCGGTCAGCGCCTGCAGCACGGCGAGGCGTTCGGCTTCCTGTAACAACGCGGCTTCGCCCGTGGTCGACAGCGCGACGAAGCCGCTGATCTCGCTGCGCAGGTAGTGATCGGCGAGACGCTGCAACGCGTCGATGTCGACTTCGCCGTTGCGCATCGGCGTGACGATCGGCAACCAGATTCCGGAGAACATGATCAACGCCCTCTCGCGGCCGCGTTGCGACGCTTCACGGGGCCGATCAACGCGGCGGGCAGCGTCGAGATCAACGTGTGCAACGTAAAGTCGAGATCGTCGTAGGCGATGTCGAGTTGCACGCTGTCTTCCTCGCGGCCGGTTTCGGTGCTGACGACGTACACGCCGAGCGGCGAGTGAAGCAACGCGCGCAGTTGCGTGCCGGATGGATGGTGCGGGAGATGGGGAAGACCGACCTGCAAGCGCACACGCCCCGACGGAAACGGAATGACGTTGTTGCGCTTGTGAACCTGCGGAGCGTTGAACGACTGCGGTTGCTGCGCGAAGCTATCGATGGTTTGTGTGAGTGCCATTTAATCCGGCGTTCGTCGACGCCATGGTTGATCAAGACAGTTCGAGATTAGTCTTCCGTACGTAAACGCAGTGCAAAAATTCTCGCGTCGATCGAAAAAATCGTGCGGTGTCGCGTGTCGCGTACTGTGCGCTGTACTGATGGCGTCGAGACCCGCGTAGTGCCCGGCGCGCGACGCGCATAAAAAAAGGCGAGTCCTTGGACTCGCCCTCCCTGAACGGCACGGTGCGGCTTCGATTAGCGACACCTTTATGGCCGATGCGTGCCGGAACCGATCACGTGTTATTGCGTCTTCGTCGTGTCGGTCGTTGCGCCGTCGGCTTTGGCCGGGGCAGTGCTGGCCTCTTTCGCGCTCTCCGTCTTAGTCTTTGCGGCGCTCGTTTCGGTGGTGGTCTTCTTGACGGCCTTGTGCGGCTTTGCCGTGTGATGCGCGGCAACCTTCTTCACGTGCGACTTGCCCGTCGCCTTCGTCGACTTGGCCGGCGCTTTCGCCGAGGCCGCGCCGTCGTCCGGTGCGCCGGTTTGCACGGCGGTGCTGGCCTTCAGGTTCGCTTGACCGGCAGATTGGGTCTGCGCGGCTTGTGCCGGTTGTGTAGCGGCCGGTGCGGCAGGTGCCGCCGTTTGAGCGAATGCCGTCGACACGACGAGAGCGGAAGCGAGTGCGGCGAAAAGCGTCTTCATGGTGTTACTCCTGGTTGAATCGGTGGATTCTTTTTTCGCGGCTGATTATGTTCAGCGCTGCCGGTTTAACGCTGGCCGGAAGACAGGAGTTGACGACGCGATGGTGACAAAACGTAACGGCTGAAACATGTGGCGAGGGCGATGAGGTCGCTCGCGAACTGGCCAGCCAGTTCGCGAGCATCGCTTTACACAATGACCTGACTCACCATCTCACTGAAACGGATTCCGAACCACTCCCGGCTTCGCATCCGGTTCATCCTTCACCTTCGCCGGCAAATTCGCTTGCGCCTGCAACGCGGCGACGATCGCATCCACCGCCTCCTTCAGCGCCAACGCCGCCTTCAGCCCGCGTTGATCCTGCGTCAGTTCCAGCGAGCCGTTCAGCACCACGCGCGTCGTGCCGTTGCTGAGCGTGAAACCGTCGCCCTGGATGTTGAGCACGTCGTCGTCGTTCGAATAGGGTTTAAACACCTTTGAGTCCTCCCGGTCGCTGATCTTTGAGGTTTTCCGGAATGCCCGGAAAGCGGATGCCCGATGCGGCTTCGAGTTCGTGAATCGACTTGATGTCGTAGCGGTTCGTCGACACGTTGTCCACCGTCACCGCGAATGCGAGTTTGCGCGACGGCACGTAGACGACCTTGAACAACTGCGTCGGCACGAACACGCGCGTCGACCCGATGGTCTGCAACTGCTGGCCGTTGAACATCGGGCCGGTGACCACGTACGTATCGTCGTACGACATCGCGAGCTTGCGCACCGCCGTTTCGATACGTGCCCACAGGCGCTGATTGTTCTCGCGGTTCTGCGGCACGACATTGGCCAGCGAGAACGATTGTGCCATCGCTTCCTGGTTCCAGCGGTTGCCCGCGGGGCTCATGTGGCCGCGGTCAAAACCGCTGCGCTTGTAGTCCGCGAGCGTCGCGCCTTCGCCATCGGGCAAACGCGCATCTTCGAAAAACTTGTTGGTGCGCACCATGTCTTTTGCCGCTTCGATATGGTCGCGCGTCAGATGTTCCGCCGACCACAGCGGACCGTGCGTGAGACCCGAATGCAACACCGCGAAATCGCTATAGCAAAGCATGCGCGTTTTCGGCGCCATCTTCTGATTGGTCAGAACCGGCCATTGCGCGTTCGGTGTGAATTCGGTACAGGAAGGCGCTGCGTTCGCGTGAGCGGCGACAGCGAATAACAGACAGGCAAACCACTTCTTCATGTGTCGTTCGGTCGAGGGATGGGGGCGCAAGTATAGCGTTGCGGGCGTGCATCCAGCGACGTGAAACAGCGTGAAAAAGCAGAGACATGCGGCGAGTGTGGAGACCCGCCGTGCCAAAAAAAATGGGCCGCTTTGCAGCGACCCCTAATGCGTGGAGTTCCGACTCTACGGAGCGAAACTTAAGACCGACTTAAAGACGGGCAAAGCGCACGAGCAACGAGCAACGAGCAACGACGAGCAGCGAGCAACCCATCACCCTTCGCGCGAAGCACTTAACTATCGAACACGGAGTTCTCGGCACGCACCGTCTGACGATCGACCGCCTGAAGCCGCCAGAATCCGCTCGCCGGTTTATGCGCCGGCAACGCGGTCCATGCGGCGGCGCCCTGCGCGGCGCTCACGCGCTGTTTGCGATCGACGTGCAAGCCGCGCAACGTGCACAAAGGGGCATCGGCACTGGGCGCGCAGAGGGTGGTCACGCCATCCTCGTCGTGCAATTCGCCCCACGGGGGCAGATCGATCCCTTGGTGCGCTTCTCTCGACCACCGGTGTTCGTCGGTGTCGAGCCAAAGCACGGCATAGTCGTGGCTGACGGAGGGATCGGAACCGTTAATGAGGATGGTTAGGCGCATGTCAGGTCCGTACAGATTGCGAAGTTGAGCCTTATCAGTCTAGGCCGCGACGCGGGTTATTCAAGACCAGAACTAACAGGTTTCGACGCGAAAAATCTCGATGCGCCACGCAGGGCGGTGCGTCCGCGCGGCACCTGCGGCGCAGCGACGCGGGCGAATTCGCGAGCGGCTGAATCCGCGCGCCATCGGCACAAAACGGCCGCGGCGCGCGAGCAAGGCTCAGGCCAGATCCAGCGTCGTCGTCAAATCGCCGAGCGGTGCGAGGCCGTTGCCGGCGAATGCGCGGTCGCGCGCCACCACGCCGTCGAGCGGCGCCAATCCGTGCACGCGGCTGATCAATCGCAGAATCGAGTTCGTGTCGTACACGGTGTGATCGACGTAACCCTTCTTCGCGAGCGGCGACACCACCAGCGCGGGAATGCGCGAGCCCGGACCCCAGCGGTCGCCCTTCGGCGGCGATACCGGATCCCACCAGCCGCCGTTTTCGTCGACAGTGACGATCACGACGGTATTGGCCCACTGCGGTCCGCGCTGGATGTGGTCGATCACCGCCGCAATGTGACGGTCGCCCGATTCGACGTCCGCGTAGCCGGCGTGCATGTTCAGGTCGCCCTGCGGCTTGTAGAAGGTCACGGCGGGCAGACGGCCCGCGTCGATGTCCGCGATCAGGCGATTGCTCGACGCCTCGTTGCCGAGCCCCGCGTCGCGCAGATGCCGGCTGCGCGCGGCCGTGCCCGGCGCGTAGTTGGCGAAGTAGTTGAACGGCTGATGGTGGTACTGGAAGTCCGGCACCGCGCCCGTGTCCTGATGGTCGAGCGCGTATTGCCACGCGCCGCTGTACCACGCCCAATCCACGCCTTTGTCCGTCAGCCGGTCGCCGATCGTCGCGTAGTGTTGCGGCGGCAGCACGCGCGGATTCGACAGGTCGGCGAGCGCGGGATCGCCGCCTTCCGCCGGCCGCACGTTGCTCGGCTGATACGGCGGCGCCATCGTGTTGACGGCGTAGCCGTCGGCGGTGAATGCGCCGTCGTTGACGAACTTGGGCGGACCGTCGAGCGCGGAGGCGGGCGAATCGTCGGCGAGCTTCAGGCGGGTGCCGGTCGGATCGTCGCCTTCGACGACCGAAGCAAGCTTCTTCGCCGGGCTATTGTGGATGTCCGGGTAAAACGGCGGCTGCGCCGAAATCAGGAAGATGTGGTTCATCCACGAGCCGCCGAAGGCCGCCATGAAGAAGTTGTCGCACAGCGTGTATTGCTGCGCGAGGCCCCACAAACGCAGCGAATCGGCGGAGTTGCGGTAGTGCCCCATCACGAGGCCGCCCGAGTCGCCCCACGCGGCGAACTGGTTGTTGCGGCCGGCGTTGATCTGCATCTGGTTCTGATAGAAGCGGTGCACCAGATCGCGCGTGATCACGCCAGTCGGCAGCGGCGCGCCGTGCGCATCGACGATATGGAACGGCTGGTTGCGCAGACTGCCGATGTCCTTCTCGCCGATCATGTAGCGCTTGCCGTCCACTTCCTGCGCTTGCGGCACGAGTCCGCCCCAGATGGCGGGCAGACGCGGCAACGGCGTCCTGCCGTCGCGGTCGAGTTGCACGTAGCGTTCGGCACCGACCGAATCGAGCGGATGCTGGACGCCCGGGAAATTGCCGTACAGGTTCGCGAAACTGCGGTTCTCCGCGTAAATCACGACGATCTGCTTGACCTGATCGTGCAGCGCCGCATCGAGACGCAGGTCGGCGGCGCTGCGCGGCGCGCCGTTGCTCGACAGCGCCGCGTCGGTCTTGCAGCCGGTCAGCGCGAGGCCGAGGCCGACCGCCGCGAGGCCGGTGAGAACGCGGCGGCGCTCGGGATCGTCGGGGGCGTTGCCCGAGAGATCGGCGCGATCGGCGAGTTCATGCTCGGGCGGCAAGCTGGAGTCTTTGTCGTTCATCGGTCGTTTCCGTGAGGGATTCCGTGGTGGACGTGACGGGCCGGCACGTGCGGCCCGCAGGCGAGGGCGATGCCTTCGGCAATCGCCAAGGCAACGCTCGCGCAGGTGTTCAAGCCGTCAGGCACGCCTACGGCAGGCGACGCTTCACGCGCCAACTGTGGTGCGTTGCATCGATGGCAAACAACAGCCAATGTTTACTATCAACTGGGTGACGCTTTTGTGTCGCGTAGCGGTCCACGCTCAATTCGAGCTCGTCGAATGCGCGCAGATGGCAGATGGCATTCGCGCCGGAGCCATCCGCGAATTCGACGACGGCCGTTGCCGCGCGGGCCGACTCGGGCGGATGCGGAATGTTGACCGCGCAGCCCGGATAAAGGTGCGAGTCGGCAACCTGAATCTGGATGGAGTGAGACATGACGGGCCTCCGGACGCTTGAACGGAGCGAGCACGCGACGCCGACGCATCGCGCGATGGACCGCATGGAAGAATAGCACCGGGCGAAACGCTTGCGACACGACAAAATGCCTGCGCGAGCGAGCAACACGCGGTCGTGCGGCGCCGCACACAGCGCGTCGCGGCTGGCGCCCGAGCCCGCTCCGATCTCTGAAGCCCGCATGCTTCGCGCTATCATGCTGATCTGACTACGATGAACAGAAAAGCGGCAGCCAAGATGGCCAAAGAAGAGCAGACAGGAGCGGGACGCAAGCCGGCGAGACCACGCGTGGCGGCGACATCGGCGGCGCGCGACGAGGCGGCAACGGCCGCCCAGGCACACGGCGTCGAGCCCGCCCACGCCACGGAATCCACCGATCCCGCCGACGACGACAGCGCCGGCGGTTCGACCTACCTCGTGCCGGGCCTCGAACGCGGCCTGCGCATTCTTGCGGAGTTCAGCGCGCGCGAGCCGGTGCTCGGCGCGCCTGAATTGTCGAAGCGGATCGGCATTCCGCGCACCACCACTTTCCGCCTGTTGCAGACGCTCGAAGCGCTGGGTTTTCTCGAACGCGTCAATGGCGACCGCTATTTTCGTCTGAGCGTCGCGGTGCTGCGGCTCGGCTTCGAGTATCTGAGTTCGCTCGAGCTGACCGATGTCGGTACACCAATTCTCGAACGGCTGCGCGACGCCACGGGCTTAAGCACGCATCTGCTGATACGCGATCAGCGCGACGTGGTGTTCGTGGCCAAGGCGCAAACCCATGAACCGATGTTCAGCTCGGTGAAGGTCCACGTCGGCACGCGTCTGCCGGCCCATGCGACCGTGCACGGCCAGGTGCTGATGGGCGATCTGAGTTTCGAGGCCTTACGCCAGTTGTACCCGGAGCCGCAACTCGAACGCTATACCGAACGCACGCCGGCGACCGTCGAGGAACTGTATGGCCGCGTGCGCGAAAGCGCGGCGCTCGGTTATGCGGTGAGCGAGGCATCGTTCGAGCGGGGTATTTCGGTGGTGAGCGCACCGGTACGCGATCAAAGCGGCAAGATCGCCGCCGCCTTGACGGTGACGATTCCGCGTTCGGATATCGGCGAGGCGGAAGAACGCGAGCCGTTGATCATCGCGGTGTGCCAGGCAGCGCTCGAATTGTCCGAGCGTTTGTCCTACCGGCCGCGTGCGGACGATCCGACCGCCGCGCAGGCGCGTCGCCGGCCGGTGACGGCGCACTACTGATCGAACCGCTTGCTGGCGCGACGACGACTCGCTGGTGAAAACAAAGGCCCGGCTGTGAAAACAGCCGGGCCTTTGTTTTTTACATCGCTAGCGTTCGGACATCGACGACGTCGGAACATCAGGACATCAGAACGAGTGATGGATACCCGTCAGGAAGATCGTCTGATTGCGGCCGCTCGATACGCCCGCGGTAAAGAACGCGGCGTCCGTGTTCGAGCCCGCGCGCTCATAGAGCGCGTTCACGTACAACTGCGTCGACTTCGACAGCGAGTAGATATCGCCGATCTCGAACTGGGTCCAGCGATGGCCAGCCAGCGTCGTCGTCGCTGCACCGCCGGCGATGCTGTTGAACGGCGTGAACTGATAATTCGCGCCCGCATCGTAGCTCTGGTACGTATCCGAATGACCCGCGTATTCCAGCTTCACGCGTGTGTACAAGCCATGCACCAGCAGCTTGCCGAACTGATACGACGCGCCGGCGCCCATGTTCTCGACCTTGTCGGCCGTGTAATTCGCGGCGGCCACGCCCTGGAAGTTGGCGATACCGGTCGTGACGATGGACGGCGTGCGGTTGTGCTCATTTGCATACGTCGCGCCGGCCTTGAACGGACCGTTCTCGTAGGTCAACGCGAAGCTCAGCGTCTTGCCCGTCGAGAAGTTGGTCGTGTTGCCGAGTCCCATCATCGCGCCGACCGAAAAGCCGGCGAAATTCGCCGAGCGGAATTTGACGGAGTTGTCGAACGGCACCACGCCCGTATCCGCGAGTTCGTCGATATTGCCCGGATGGAACGCGTACCAGCTTGCGGCCAGATAGGCGGTGCTCAGCGGGTCCAGCACGTCGAAGCTGAACGGCGTCTGATGGCCGAGCGTGATCGAGCCGATGCTGTTCGAGCTCAGCCCGACAAAAGCCTGCCGGTTGAACAGCACGCCGGATTTAGCGAATGCGCCCGTGTTCGTATAGAAACCGTTCTCCAGCTGGAAAACCGTCTTCAGGCCGCCGCCCAGATCTTCCACGCCCTTCAGGCCCCAGCGGTCCGGCTGCATATTGCCCTGTTCCTCGATCCACTTCGAACTGCCGCCCGCATTGCTGATGTACGCGATACCGGCATCCAGGCTGCCGTATAGCGTCACACTGCTCTGCGCCCATGCGCCCGTCGTTGCGCAGATTGCCGTCAAGCCGGCTGCAATGATGTGCTTCACCGTTGGTTCTCCTGATCACACGACGGTCGGCTCGCGCCGCATGCGTCGTCCCTGATCCTTGCTTTGGGGTTAATGCAGTTCTGGGTTTATGCGCCAAAACCGCTACGCTTTATGTTCCACCTATGGGCGTCTGTATCGCCTATGGAAAAGTATAGTGAGTCTGGAAGTGGTCAAAATAAATTTTCGGACCCCGTACAAACCCGTAGCGTGGTTCGCGTATTCGTCTGCAAAAAACGCCGGAATCAAGCGCCAGAAGGCGCTGCGGCACATGGACGGATTCAAGCCGGAACACGCAATGCTGTGTTGCGAATGCGACAGTCGGTGTTTTCCCCAGGCGTTCCAGATTTTTATTTTTTCTCGCGAAAGCCGCTCCTATAATTATCCATACACGAACTGATGTTCCTTGTATGGAACATAAGGCTTCAGGAGAAGGCGAGAAATGACTGAACAATGGCGCTGCGCCGGCCATGCCGGCGACCTGTCCGACGACGCGCCGATCGAGTTCAAGCTCGACGGCACCGAGATCGGCATCTACAAGGTGGGCGATGCGCTATACGCGCTGGAAAACGTCTGCCCTCATGCGTACGCGTTGCTGACGCAGGGCTTTATCGACGGCGACACGGTCGAGTGCCCGCTGCACGAAGCCGTGTTCCATATCCCGACCGGCAAGTGCCTGAAAGAACCCGGCGGCCGCGACCTGAAGATGTACTCGGTACGTCTCGCCGGTGAAGAAATCCAGATCAAGGTGGAATGACATGCGAGAGCAAATCGTGAACTTCAATCCCTTCCTGAAGCCGTGGCTCGCGCCGCAGCCGAACAACGTCGCGGGCAAGGGCGTGATCGAGAAACCGGGCGAAACCGGCAACTTCATCTGGCAAACGCGCAAGGCCGAGCCGACCCAATACGAGAACGATTTCGGCGATGCGCTCGAAAAAGTGTTCGAGGCTGGCGCGACGGAATTGCAGGAAGTGGCCGACGGGTTGAATCGCGTGGGTTTCCGTACGCCGGAAGGCAATGCGTGGAACGCCGAGCGCCTCGCCGCCGAATTCCGCCTGCTCGCCGAATAGGCGCGCATTTCCGAACACGTTCACCGCTTTCGTTTCTGGAGTCTGTTCATGACGTCCCCCCATACCGCTCAAGGCCCGGACCAATCCGCGGCCGATCCGATCCAGGCTTACCTGGACAAAGGTCTGCGCAACTACTGGTATCCCGTCGCGCCGAGCTGGCAAGTCGGCGACGCGCCGGTCGGCATCACGCGCCTCGGCGATCAGATCGTCCTGTGGCGCGATAAGGAAGGCCACGTCCACGCGCTCGAAGACCGCTGCCCGCATCGCGGCGCGCGTCTGTCGCTCGGCTGGAATCTCGGCGGCAGCGTCGCGTGCTGGTATCACGGCATCGAGATCGACGGCAGCGGCGAGGTCACGAAAGTGCCGGCTGTCTCGAACTGTCCGCTGGAAGGGCAGAAGTGCGTGAAGTCCTATCCGGTCGAAGAGCATGCCGGCGCGATCTTCCTGTGGTTCGGCGACGACGCACACAAGCAGCCCACGCCGCTCGCGCTGCCGGAAGAACTGGTCGGCGAGGAATACGCGAACTTCCTGTGCATGTCGAACTGGAAGTGCAATTACCAGTACGCGATCGACAACGTGATGGACCCGATGCACGGCGCCTACCTGCATGCCACGTCGCACTCGATGGCCGAAGGCGACAAGCAGGCCGACATGCGCGTGCGCAAAACGGAAACCGGCTTGATGTTCGAGAAAGTCGGCCAGCGCGACGTGAACTTCGACTGGGTGGAACTCGGCGAAACCGGTTGCCTGTGGATGCGTCTCGCGATTCCGTACAAGAAGAAGTTCGGCCCGGGCGGCAACTTCGGGATCATCGGCTTCGCCGTTCCCGTCGATGAAAACCATTGCCAGGTGTACTTCTGGCGGACGCGCAAGGTGTCGGGCTGGCAGCGCGACGCGTGGCGCTTCATGTATCGCAATCGTCTGGAAGGTCTGCATTGGGCGGTGCTGGAACAAGACCGCTACGTGCTGGAAAGCATGGCGCCGAATGCGCGCGAACACGAATTCCTCTATCAGCACGATGTCGGCATGACGCGCGTGCGTCGCATGTTGCGTCAACGCGCGCAGCAGGATTTCGCCGCACTGGATGCGCATCGCGCGCAAACGGCGAGCGCGGCGCCGGGCGCCGCCGCTACCGCCGACGCGAGCCACAGCCATGCATAACGACGCGTTCGCAGCGCTCCACGGCCGGCGCGTTCTCGTGACCGGCGGCGCGCGCGGTCTCGGCGCGGCGTTCGTGCGCGCGTTGGCGCAGGCCGGCGCGCACACCGTGTTCGGCGACGTGCTGCACGACGAAGGCAACGCGCTGGCCGCATCGCTGGGTGAGCAGGGACACGCCGTCACCTATCTGCCGCTCGATCTTGCCGATCCCGCGAGCGTCGCGCAATTCGCGCAGCAAGGCGCGCAACGCCTCGGCGGTCTGGACGCGCTGATCAACAACGCGGCGATCACCCATTCCGGCGGCAAATTCGCCGACGAGTTGTCCATCGACACGTGGGACGCGGTGATGAACGTCAACGTGCGCGGCACGTGGCTGATGAGCACCGCCGCGCTGCCGTATCTGCGCGAGTCGGGGCGCGGCAGCATCGTCAACATCGCGTCGGACACGGCGCTGTGGGGCGCGCCGAAGCTGCTCGCCTATGTCGCCAGCAAGGGCGCGGTGATCGCGATGACGCGCTCGCTCGCGCGCGAGTTCGGCGCGCACAAAGTGACCGTGAATGCGATCGCGCCGGGCCTCACCGAAGTCGAGGCGACCGCCTACGTGCCCGCCGAGCGTCACCAGTATTACCTGCAAGGCCGCGCGTTGCCGCGCGCTCAAGTGCCCGACGACGTCACCGGGCCCGTGCTGTTCCTGTTGTCCGATGCCGCGCGCTTCGTGACCGGCCAGTTGCTGCCGGTGAACGGCGGCTTCGTGATGAATTGATCATGTCGAATCCAAAGGAGAAAGAGATGGCGGACGCCGATATCGAACGCAAGTCGTGGGACCAACCCGCGGACGCGAGCTTTGCCCAGTGGCTGGACAGCCGCGTCGCGCGGCTGGAAACGCGTCGCTACGACTGGGACGCGCTGAAGTTTCAGGCCGACTACGACCCGAAGTACCGCCGCGCGCAAATGCGCTACGTCGGCACGGGCGGCACGGGCGTCGCGAAGGACATGAACACGGTCCCCGCCGGCGGCTTCACGTTTTCGACGATGGTGATTCCGGCCGGCAACATTGGCCCGAGCCATATTCATCGGGATGTCGAAGAAATCTTCTTCGTGCTGCGCGGCAAGATGAAAGTGGTTTGCGAGAAAGACGGCGAGACGTGGGAAGCGGTGCTCGGCGAACGCGATCTGATCTCGGTGCCGCCGGGTGTGTATCGCACGGAAATCAACATTGGCGAGGAAGACGCGCTGATGTGCGTGATGCTCGGTTCGCCGAAGCCGATCACGCCGACGTATCCGCCGGATTCGCCGCTCGCCCAGCTCAAGCGCTAGACACTGAACGCCATTTTTTTGTCGTGACGACACCCACGAAGGAAATCATGTCCGCAGTTCCGGCCGTTACCGCCGATCCACATGCCGAGCAGGGCACGCAAGCCGGGCTCGAAGCGCGCGTCGCGCGCTTTCCCGCGCGGCAGGTCCAGCTCGCGTCGCAACGCGTGGTGAGCTATCGCGAAGCGGACGGCGGCAGCCACGGCGATGCGTTGCCGCTGGTGCTGCTGCACGGTATCGGTTCGGGCGCGGCTTCGTGGGTGCAGCAGTTCGAAGCGCTCGGCGCGACGCGCCGGGTGCTGGCGTGGGACGCGCCGGGTTATGGCGCATCCACGCCGGTCGAGGCGGCCTCGCCGTGCGCCGGCGATTACGCTGCCGTGCTGCGCGAATGGCTCGACGCGTTGGGTATCGAGCGCTGCGTGTTGCTGGGGCATTCGCTCGGCGCGATTGTGGCGGGTGCGTTTTGCGCTTCGTCGGGTAGCTCAGGGAGCGCCGGTCTCGCCGTCGCCCAGCTGGAACGCGTGGCCGGTTTGCTGTTGCTGTCGCCGGCCGGCGGTTACGGCGCGGCCCCCGCCGAATTGCGCGACGCGAAGCGCGACCAACGCCTCGCCATGCTGCGCGATCTCGGCCCGCAGGGTCTCGCCGGGCAACGCAGCGGCAATATGGTGTCCGCTCATGCGAGCGACGAAGCTCGCGCGTGGGTGCGCTGGAACATGTCGCGCGTGATTCCGCAGGGCTATGAACAGGCGACGCATCTGCTCGCCAATGCCGACCTCGCCGCCGACCTCGCTCGCTATCGAGCTGGTTTTCAAGCGCGAGTTCAAGCGCAACTGCAAGCGCGGAATGCAGCGCCCATCGCCATCGCCGTCGGCGCAGAAGACACCATCACGCCCCCTGCCGCCTGCGAGCACCTCGCCCAGGCCGCGGGCGTGCCGCTTCAGATCGTGCCGCGAGCCGGACACGCCGGCTATATCGAAGCACCCGCCGCTTACACCGCGATCATCGACACATTCTGCCGCGCCAGCGACGAACACCGGAGCCAATGAATGACGCCCGACCTCACTAACGCCGAACGCGACGCGGACGAAGACCGCAGCGAAACGGGCAACGACGCCGGCAGCGAAACCGGCTACCGCGTGCCGGGCCTCGAACGCGGTCTGCGCATCCTCACGGAATTCTCGCCGCGCGAGCCGGTGCTCGGCGCACCGGAACTGTCCCGCCGCCTGAAGATTCCACGCACGACGGTATTCCGTCTGCTGCAAACGCTCGAATCGCTCGGCTTTCTCGAACGCGCCGACAAGGACCGCAACTATCGCCTCGGCGTCGCGGTGCTGCGGCTCGGTTTCGAATACCTCAGCTCGCTCGAACTGACCGACCTCGGCTTGCCGGTCATCGAAGCGCTGCGCGACGACACCGGCCTCACGACGCACATCGTGATCCGCGACGGACGCGACGTGGTGTTCGTCGCCAAGGCGCAAAGCCACGCACCGATTTTCAGTTCGGTGAAGGTCAACGTCGGCACGCGTCTGCCCGCTCATGCGACGACCCACGGCCAGGTGCTGATGGGCGACATGACCATCGACGAACTGAGAAAGCTCTATCCCGAACCCGAACTCGAACGCTTCACGAAGCAAACGCCAGTCACGCTCGACGATCTGTACGAACGGATTCGCGACGACGCGCGGCGCGGTTTCGCGATCAGCGAATCGTCGTTCGAACGCGGCATTTCGGTGGTCAGCGCGCCAGTGCGCAACGACACGGGCCGCATCGTCGCGGTGATCACGACGACGATTCCGCGCCACGAGATCGACGCTTCGCTGCTCGACAGCGGCCTGATCGACAAGGTGCGCCGCGCCGCCGACGAACTCTCGCAACGCCTGAACTACCGGCCGAAGTCGGGTCCGAAGGCGGGCAGCCAATACATGAAAGCACTGGGGCTCTGATGATCCAAATCGACTTGACCGGACAGGTGGCGGTGGTGACGGGCGGTTCGTCCGGCATCGGCCTCGCGACTGCCGAACTGTTTCTGCGGGCCGGCGCATCGGTCGCGATCTGCGGCCGCGACAGCGAACGTCTCGGCGAGGCGCAAGCCGCGCTGACCGCGCAGTTTCCCGACGCGCCGTTGCTCGCGCAACGCTGCGACGTGCTCGATACCGGCGACGTCGCCGCGTTTGCGCAGGCCGTGCAAACGCGCTTCGGCCGCACCGACATGCTGGTGAACAACGCGGGTCAGGGACGCGTGTCGACCTTCGCCGACACCACCGACGAAGCCTGGCGCGAAGAACTCGACCTGAAGTATTTCAGCGTGATCCGCCCGACCCGCGCGTTCCTGCCGATGCTGCGCGACGCCGCGCATCCGTCGGTGGTCTGCGTGAATTCGCTGCTCGCGCTGCAACCGGAGCCGCACATGGTGGCGACCTCGTCGGCGCGCGCCGGTGTGCTGAGTCTCATCAAGTCGCTCGCGGTCGAACTCGCGCCGCAACGCATCCGCGTCAATTCGATTCTGATCGGCATCGTCGAATCGGGGCAATGGCGCCGCCGTTACGCGACGCAGGCGCAGCCGGGCCAGAGCTGGGAAGACTGGACCGCCGAACTGGCGCGCAAGAAAAACATTCCGCTAGGCCGCTTCGGCAAACCCGAAGAAGCCGCTCAAGCGCTTTTTTATCTGGCTACGACGCTGTCGTCCTACACGACGGGCAGTCATATCGATGTTTCTGGAGGCGTTGCACGACATGTCTAATACAACCACCGTTGGCGAACTGATCGCCGCCTTTCTCGAGCAGTGCGGCGTTCGAACCGCGTTCGGCGTGATCTCGATCCACAACATGCCGATCCTCGACGCGATCCATCACCGCGGCAAGATCCGCTACGTCGGCGCACGCGGCGAAGCGGGCGCGGTCAACATGGCCGACGGTCTGGCGCGCGTGTCCGGCGGCCTCGGCGTCGCGTTCACCAGCACCGGCACCGCCGCCGGCAACGCGGCGGGTGCGATGGTCGAAGCGTTGACCGCGGGCACCGCGCTGCTGCACATCACCGGCCAGATCGAAACCGAATACCTCGATCAGGATCTGGCGTATATCCACGAAGCGCCGGATCAGTTGTCCATGCTGTCGTCGATTTCGAAGGCCGCGTTTCGCGTGCGCTCGGTCGATACCGCGCTGCCGACCATCCGCGAAGCCGTGCGCGTCGCGCAGACCGCGCCGAGCGGTCCGGTCAGCGTGGAGATTCCGATCGACATCCAGGCCGCGCAAGTCGAATGGCCCGCCGACATGGCCGCGCCGCACGTCACGACGCTCACGCATTGCAGCCGCCGCGTCGCGCAACTCGCCGACGCCCTGGCGGGTGCGAAGCGTCCGCTGCTGTGGCTCGGCGGCGGCACGCGCCACGCGACGCGAGCGGTCGAACGTCTGGTCGCGCTGGGCTTCGGCGTGGTGACGAGCGTGCAAGGCCGCGGCGTGCTGCCCGAGGATCATCCGGCGACGCTCGGCGCGTTCAACGTGCACGCGGCGGTGGAAAGCTTCTACAAGACCTGCGACGCGCTGGTGGTGGTCGGCTCGCGTCTGCGCGGCAATGAAACGCTGAAGTACAAGCTCGCGCTGCCGCAACCGCTGTATCGCGTCGATGCCGATGCGCTCGCCGATAACCGCGGCTACCGCAACGAGATGTTCATTCACGGCGACGCCTCCGCCGTGCTCGACGAACTGGCGACGCTGCTCGAAAGCCGCCTGAAGGTCGATCCCACTTTCGCCGCCGATCTGGCCGCCGCGCGCGAAAGCGCCGTCGCCGACGTGGGCAAGGGGCTCGGTCCGTACAAGAAGCTGGTCGATGCATTGCAGGGCGCCGTGGGCCGCGACTACAACTGGGTACGCGACGTCACGATCTCGAACAGCACCTGGGGCAACCGGATGCTGAAAATCTTCGCGCCGCGCGCGGGCGTGCATGCGCTCGGCGGCGGCATCGGCCAGGGCATGCAGATGGGCATCGGCGCGGCGCTCGCGGGCAATGCGGCCAAGACCGTGTGTCTCGTCGGCGACGGCGGTCTGATGGTCAACGTCGGCGAACTCGCGACGGCCGTGCAGGAAAACGCCAACGTGATGATCGTGCTGATGAACGATCAGTGCTACGGCGTGATCCGCAACATCCAGGACGCGCAGTACGGCGGCCGGCGGTGCTACGTCGATCTGCATCAGCCGGATTTCGCGCAGTTCTGCGAGAGCCTCAAGCTCACGCATTTCCGCGTCAAGTCGCTCGATCAGGTCGACGCGGTGATTCGCGAGGGCATGGCGAAGACCGGCCCGGTGCTGGTCGAGGTGGACATGCTGTCGGTGGGCTCGTTCGCGACCGCCTTCGCGGGGCCGCCGGTCAAGAAAGAGGAGCCGGAACATGCATGACGCGGGCTACGCGGGGCATCACGCACCCGTCGACGTCGCGATGATCGGCTTCGGCGCGATCGGCCAGGCGGTGTATCGCTCGGTCGCCGCCGATCCGACCGTGCGCGTGTCGCACGTGATCGTGCCGGAGCGGCACATGGCCTCGGTGCGCGATGTCGTGGGCGACGCGGTGGACGTGGTGGCTTCCGTGTCCGCGCTCAGCAGCCAGCCGCATTTCGCGCTGGAGTGTGCCGGACATAGCGCGCTCGTCGACCACGTCGTGCCGCTGCTGAAGGCCGGCACCGATTGCGCGGTGGCGTCGATCGGCGCGCTGTCCGACGTGTTGCTGCTCGACGCGTTGTCCGCCGCGGCCGACGAAGGCGACGCGACGCTGACGCTGCTGTCCGGCGCGATCGGCGGCGTGGACGCGCTGGCCGCCGCGAAGCTCGGCGGTCTCGACGAAGTGCTGTACACCGGCCGCAAGCCGCCGACCGGCTGGCTCGGCACGCCCGCCGAACAGGTCTGCGATCTGCACGCGCTGACCGACGAGAAAGTGATTTTCGAAGGCAGCGCGCGTGAAGCCGCGCGGCTCTATCCGAAGAACGCCAACGTGGCCGCGACGATCGCGCTGGCCGGTCTCGGACTCGACCACACCACCGTGCGGTTGATCGCGGACCCGAACGTGACGCGCAACGTGCACCGCATTCTCGCGCGCGGCGCGTTTGGCGAGATGTCGCTGGAAATGTGCGGCAAACCGCTGCCGGACAACCCGAAGACCTCCGCATTGACCGCGTATAGCGCGATCCGCGCGTTGCGCAATCGCGCGGCGCGTTGCGTGATCTAAGCGACCTGCCTACTGGCGGAAGCAGTAGTAGCAGAAGTAACAGAAGTAACGGAAGCAAGCTAACCGGAATGACCGACATGACTCACTTCGATACCAGCCTCGTGCCCAACGGCGATATTTTTATCGGCGGCGAATGGCGGCAGGGGCGTGGCAACCCGTACAAAAGCCTGTATCCGGCGGATCAGTCGGTCAACATGGAAATCTCCACCGCCAATGCCGACGACGCGCGCGACGCCGTGCAGGCCGCCGATCTCGCGTGGCGCAAGGCGGACTGGTCAGGTCTGAAGCCGCATCAGCGGGCGCTCGTTCTGTATCGCATCGCCGATCTGATCATGGCGCGTCACGAAGCGCTCGCGCAACTGCAACGCCGCGACAACGGCAAACCGATCGGCGAAACGCGCGTGCTGGTGGCAAGCGCCGCGAACACCTTCCGTTATTTCGCGGCTTGCCTCGAAACGCTCGACGAAGACGTGACGCCTTCGCGCGGCGACTATCTGACCATGAGCGTGTACGAACCGATCGGCGTGATTGCCGCGATCACGCCGTGGAATTCGCCGATCGCCTCCGACGCGCAGAAGCTCGCGCCCGCGTTGGCGGGCGGCAATGCCGTGGTGTTGAAGCCGGCCGAAGTGACGCCGTTGACCTCGCTGGCGCTGGCGCGCATCTGCGAGGAAGCCGGCGTGCCGAAAGGCGTGATCAGCGTGCTGCCGGGCAAGGGCTCGGTGATCGGCGACGTGCTGGTGCGTCATCCGCTGGTGAAGAAGGTGTCGTTCACGGGCGGCACCGAAGTGGGCCGCGGCATCGCGCGCATCGCGGCGGACAAACTGATGCCGGTCTCGCTCGAACTGGGCGGCAAGTCGCCGACCATCGTGTTCGACGACGCCGATCTCGACCATGCGGTGAACGGCGTGCTGTACGGCATTTTCAGTTCGTCGGGCGAGGCGTGCATTGCCGGCTCGCGGCTGTTCGTGCAGCGCGCCATCTACGACGCGTTCATGAAGCGTCTCGCCGAAGGCGCGCGCAAGCTGCGCGTCGGCGATCCGGCGCGCGCCGATACGCAGATGGGTCCGCTGATCACGGCGGCGCATCGCGAAACGGTCGAGCGCTATGTCGCGCTCGGTCTCGAAGAGGGCGGCCGCCTGCTGTGCGGCGGCGAGCGTCCGGTCGGCGACGGCCGCGAACACGGCACCTACTACCAGCCGACGATTCTCGAAGGCCTCGGCAACAGCGCGCGCATCTGCCAGGAAGAGATTTTCGGGCCGGTGCTGGTGGCCATGCCCTTCGACGACGAAGCGTCGCTGCTGAAAGACGCGAACGACAGCGTGTTCGGTCTCGCGGCGGGCATCTGGACACGCGACTACAAGCGCGCGTACCGCATCGCGCGCGCGCTCGAAGCCGGCACGATCTGGATCAATACCTACAAGCTGTTCTCGATCTCCACGCCGTTCAGCGGCTGGAAGGAGAGCGGCATGGGACGCGAGAAAGGCCGGCTCGGCATCCGCGAATACATGCAACAGAAGAGCCTCTACTGGGGCTTGAACGACGCGCCGCTGGCGTGGGCGAACTGATCGGCACGGATCGGCACCGATCGGACCCGCAGCGCACACGCAACGGCAACGCAACACACGCAAGAGGCACGTTATGACGATTCTCGGCATCGAACAGATTATTTACGGCGTGACGGACCTCGCCGCCTGCCGCCGCTTTTTCGCGGACTGGGGCTTGAAGGAAGTCGCGCACGACGAAACGCAGGCGCGCTTCGAAACGCTGAACGGCTGCACGGTGCTCGCCGTCGATGCGAACGACCCGTCGCTGCCGCCCGCTTTCGAGGACGGTCCGACCTTGCGCGAGGTCACGTGGGGCGTGGCGACGAAGGCGGAGCTCGATGAATTGCGCGGCCGCTTCGCCGGTCAGCCGGGCCATTTCGAAACCGGCGACGCAGTCGGCTGCATCGATCCCAACGGCATGGCGATTCGCGTCGAGGTCACCCGCAAGCGCGCGCTCGACATTCACGGTTCGCCGTCGAACGTATGGGGGCAAACGCTGCGCGTCGACCAACCGTCGACGATTTACGAGCGCGCGGAGCCCGTCGAAGTGGGACACGTGGTGTTCTTCACGAATCGCCTCGCCGAACAGGAAAAGTTCTATCAGGAGCTGCTCGGCTTCGAGATGTCGGATCGCTATCCGGGTCGTGGCGCGTTCATGCGCTGCGCGCCGCACGGCGGTCACCACGACATTTTTCTGCTGGCGCTGCCGGGCGGCAAGCGCGGCCTGAATCACGTCGCGTTCACCGTGCGCGATATCCACGAGGTGTTCGGCGGCGGCATGCATATCAGCCGCTGCGGTTGGGATACGCAACTGGGGCCGGGGCGTCATCCGGTGTCGTCGGCGTACTTCTGGTACTTCCAGAATCCGGCCGGCGGCTTGATCGAGTACTACGCCGACGAGGATCAGCTCACGCCCGACTGGCAGCCGCGCGACTTCGAACCGGGTCCGACGGTGTTCGCCGAATGGGCGATCGACGGCGGCATCGACGGCAATACGCGCCGTCAGAAGAACGCCAAGGCGCCGGAAGGCAAGTTCATGACGGAGCGGAAAAATGACTGACGCTGCTGTGGCAAAGGCGCAAGCCGCGCACGAAGGACTCGACGCGCCGCGCACGATCGTTGTGATCGGTGGGGGCCAGGCGGCCGGTTGGGTGGTGAAGACGCTGCGCAAGGAAGGCTTCGACGGCCGGCTCGTGATGATCGCCGACGAAGTGCATCTGCCGTACGAACGGCCGCCGCTGTCGAAGGCGGTGCTGGCCGGCGAAGCCGACATCGACACCGTGCGTCTGGTGAAGCCCGACGACTTCGACGCATTGAACGTCGAAGCGTGGCAGCCGGACTGCGCGAGCGAGGTCGATCGCGAACGGCAGCTCGTGCGGACGCGCTCGGGCCGCGAAGTGCGCTACGACCGGCTGGTGATCGCCACCGGCGGCGCGGCGCGCCGTTTGCCGGACGCGCTCGTCAACACCTCGCACATTGCCTATCTGCGCACGCTCGACGAAGCCGTCGCGCTCGGCGAGCGCCTGCGCGCCAGCGAACGCGTGCTGGTGGTGGGCGGCGGCTGGATCGGCCTCGAAGTCGCGGCGACCGCGCGCAAGCTCGGCGTGCAGGCCTCGGTGATCGAAAGCGCGCCGCGTCTGTGCGCGCGTTCGTTGCCGCCGGTGGTGTCCGGCTTCCTGCTCGACCTGCATCGCGCGAATGGCGTGGATGTGCGGTTGAACGCGTCGCTGGTGAAGCTCGACGATCATCCGCACGACGCTAACCGGATTCGCGCGACCTTCGCGGACGGCTCGACGCTGGACGCCGACTTCGCCGTCGCCGGGATCGGCCTGACGCCGCATACGGCGCTGGCCGAAGCGGCGGGCGTGAAGGTGGACGACGGCATCGTGGTCGATCATTTCGGCGCAACCGACGACCCGCGCATCTTTGCGTGCGGCGATGTGGCCAATCATCCGAGCGCGTGGCTCAAGCGGCGCGTGCGGCTGGAGTCGTGGGCGAATGCGCAGAACCAGGCGATCGGCGTGGCGAAGGCCTTGCTCGGCAAGTTCGAACCGTACGCGGACATTCCGTGGTTCTGGTCCGATCAGTACGACGTCAACCTACAGATTCTCGGCGACATTCCAGCCGACGCGCAGCTCGCCGTGCGCGGCGAGCTGCCCGGCAAGCGGGCGACGCTGTTCCATCTGGAGGACGGCGCGATTCGCGGCGTGATCGCCATCAATACCCCGCGCGAACTGAAGCTGTCGCGCAAATGGATGAACCAGGGCCGAACCATCGACCTGGCCACCTTGACCGACGCCTCGACGGCGCTTGCCTAACCACATCTACGGACGGCACCACGGCATGAGAACCATCGACAACACCATGGGGGACCGCAGCAGCGCCGGTGTCTCAGGCCCCGTGACCCGGGGCTCGATCATCGCGCGACTCGAACGGTTGCCGAAGAACGCGATGCAGGTGCGCGCGCGCATATTGATCGGCCTCGCGACGTTCTTCGACGGCTTCGACGTGATCGCGATCGCGGCCACGCTGCCGATCCTGATCGCGAAGTGGCACCTGACGCCGTGGGAGATCGGCTTCCTGATCGGCTCCGGTTCGGTCGGCCAGTTGATCGGTGCGTTCGTGTTTCCGTGGTACGCGGAGCGCAAGGGGCGCGTGCAGGCGATTGCGTTGAGTTCGGGGATTATCGGCATCACCAGCATCGCCTGCGGTTTCGCGCCGAGCTTCGCCGCGTTCGTGGTGCTGCGCGTGATCCAGGGGCTCGGGCTGGGCGGCGAGTTGCCGGTGGCCGCGACCTACATCAACGAGATCAGCCGCGCGCATGGGCGTGGGCGTTTCGTGCTGCTGTACGAGATCGTGTTTCCGGTCGGCTTGTTGGCGTCGAATGCGTTGGGCGCGTGGATCGTGCCGCGTTTCGGCTGGCAGACCATGTATTTCATCGGCGGGATGCCGTTGATTCTGTTCTTCGTGCTGCGCAAGCTGGTGCCGGAATCGCCGCGCTGGCTCGCCGAGCGCGAACGCATGGCCGATGCCGATGCCGCCGTGCATGCGTTCGAACGTGCCGCCAAGGGGCCGCTGCCGCCGGTGTTGCAGTCGGCGGAATTCGAGGCGATGGCCAATCGTCATCCGAAGCGCCGCATGAGCGACCTGTTCGGCCCGGCGTATCTGAAGCGGACGCTGGCCGTGGCGATGCTGTGGGTCACCTGCGGCTTCATTCAGTACGGTCTGTCGACCTGGCTGCCGACCATCTATCGCACGGTGTATCACGCGCCGCTGCAACTGGCGCTGAACCTGGCGGTCGCGGCTTCCGTGCTGGGCGTGGTGGGATCGCTGACCTGCGCGCTGCTGGTGGATAAGGTGGGACGCAAGCCGATCATCAATCTGTCGTTCGTGGCATGCGCGCTGTCGCTGCTGCTGGCGGGCGTGTTCCACGATGCGTCGGTGTATGTGGTCGCGACGTGCTGCGCGTTTTCGCTGGGCTTCCTTGCCTGCGGTTTTATCACGGCGTATGTGTACACGCCGGAGTTGTACCCGACCAGCATCCGCGCGATGGGTTGCGGCGTGGGCGGCGCGTGGCTGAAGGTAGCGGCGATTTTCGCGCCGGCGATCGTGTCGAAGACGATGATCGGCGGCAATCTACAGGTGGCGTTTTATATTCTCGCGGCGGTGCCGTTTCTCGCGGCGGTCGCGGTGCATTTTCTGGGCATCGAGACTAAGGGGAAGGTGCTGGAGCAGCTTGAGGCTTGAGCGTGTGACGGGTTGGGTGGGCGGTTGATGTTGGTTGTTTGTTGTTGGTTGTTTGTTGTATCGCAATGGCGGAAGGCGAAGGGCGCACTGGGTGGTGCGCCTTTTGTTTGGCCAAGGTTTGAACGCGCGGGACGCGTGTCCCGCACGCATTGACCTAACGGTTGTGTTGCGCGGCACTTGCCACGCGCAGTTCATTGATCAACCACAGACTCATCAGCCCCATCGACGCGACGGCCAGTATCGACGGCATGGCGATGGCGATCATGAGACTGACGAGGAATAGATAAAACCTGGCCAGCGCATTCGCCGAGGCAAGGGTCAGCCACCACGGCGTGTTTCCGATGACGCTTCCCGCAACGGGTAACACGGCGAACAGTGCCCAGGCGATGTGCGGCGCGTGCGTTGCGGATGACGATATCTGCACGAAAAATACCGCCGCACCCCCGAACCAGCACAACGCGAGACGCCGCACCCATACAGGTCTTGGGTGCAGAGCAGCGCGCAATGCAGGCAGCGGAAATTCGCAGAACAAGGCGATCAGCGCGGCGTGCGCGATCGGCATGGGCCATGAGGCCGGGTCCAGCGTGGTCCATTGCCCGTAGTAGCCACAGCAGTACGCCACCTGGAACGCAAGAAATACGAAGGCGACACCGCTTCGTAACGCACCGTGCACGGCAATCGCCCACTGGATGCACAGCACGAGCGCGGCGATCGCGAGAGGCGTCCGCGCAGGATCGGGTCCGCTGACTAGATCGCCGGCCACGACCGCCAGCCATAGCACGACCCATCCATAGCGGACCGAAGGCGACTGGCGCAGCGCCTGCACGTGACGGGTCAAGGCGGGCGCCAGGTTGAAAACCCACGCTAACGCGCAGCCGACGTTGACGGTCAGCATGGCGAATGCGATTGCCAGTTCGCGCGGTCCCCAGGCAACGATCGAGCGATGCTTTTCAGCGGGCACCAGCGCGCTGGCCAGCAACGTGCCGCACAGCACGCCGATCAGCATTGCGGTTTTGAACAGGCTGACGATTCCCGCGCGAAGCGACAGGCATTCGACCCAGAAGTCGAGCCTTGTCTGATCGAACCGCGACTGCGAAGCGTTGACAAAATACTGGCGCAACGCTGGAACGAGCGCGGTCATTTCATCCCGAACGCCGGTCGTGCGCACGTCCCAGAGTCCTCGAACGACGCTACGTTGCGGCGCATCCATCAACGCGGTCGCCTGCGGAAACCGAACCCTCAGGTTGAGATAGTTTTCGTCGGCGAATACGCGGGAAAGTGCGAGGGTCGCGGTTCGCTGGTCGCGCTGCAAGAGATGCGCGGAGTTCTCGCGCCAACCCAGCACTGTGCAGAGCGACGTTTTCAGTTCAGCCGGCGTGTTGTCGTTCAGGCACGCGCATAGCGTCAGCCATTCGAGCTCGTCACGGGTTGCGAAGCTGACGATCGAATCGAACAGGTCGCTCAATGAGCGCCGGAGCGATTCCTTCCTCGGGCTTGCCAGAAATCCGCGCCAGATTTCCGCGGCCTCGTCGCGTGCTGCCTGCATGCGCAGAGCGGCGGATGTCTCGCGCGTTTCGTCGGGCGCGGGTGTGACGGCTTGCGAGGCCGGGGGCGTGCCCGTTATGGCGGCTGGAATGCCGGGCGCTTCGAGCTCCGGCGCCGCGACCATCTGCATCGCCGACTCATACGCATACCGCAGCCGCTGAAACGCGTCCGCATCCTCGTCCGGCCGTTGCTGCTTCACCTGTTTCGCGTACGCGCGACGCACCGCGCGTTCATCGGCGCTCGAATCGATGCCGAGCACGTCCCACGGCCACTGTTTGTCGGAACCTGTCGTCATGGCCAATCAGTACGTTACGTGCACGTCGAAACGATCCAGCAGCGCGCTCAGCTCGCCGCGCGCGCGGGCGATTTCGTCGGCGTGTTGCCGCTCGATCAGCGCCTGAAACCGCGCGATATGCGCGGCCAGATATTGCCGGTGATCGCCAAGCGTCTCTTCATACACACGGTCGGCGCGCGTCAACAGCGAACGGTTTTCGAGCTGGTCGCGCGGATGAATCTTCAATGCGCTCAACGCAGCGAGCCGTTCGCGGATTTCCTCCGGCGTCATCACACCGGGGTTCTCCTCGATCACCATCGCGCGCTTCACGCCGCCGGGAAACGCGGTGGCTTCGACTTCCAGCACGCCGTTCACGTCGTAGGTGAAACGTACGTCCGCGCCCGCTTCGCCGGCGGGTTTCAGCGGCACGTCCAAGGTGAATTCGCCGAGCGCCACGTTGTCCGTGGTCAGACGCGCTTCACCCTGGAACACCTTGATGCTCAGCATCTGCTGCCGGTCGCGCACCGTGAAAATGCGCTGCATGCGGCTCACCGGCACGATCGTGTTGCGTTCGATGATCGGCAGGAAATGGCCCGGCACGTACTGATTCTGCGCGACCTGCATCGCGGTATCGATGCCGAGGCTATACGGCGCGACATCGGTCAGCACCATCTCGTCGAGCCCCGCGTCGCGGCCGACGAGACCCGCCTGCACCGCGGCGCCGAGTGCCACGACTTCGTCGGGATTCAGATGGCCGGCGGGCAGCCGCCCGAACATCTTCGAGACCAGCTTGCGGACCATCGGCATGCGCGAGGCGCCGCCGACCAGAATGATTTCGTCGAGCGCGGCGACCGCGATCTTCGAGTCGCGCAACGCGCGCTCCACCGGTTTGCGCAAGCGTTGCAGCAGGTGCTCGCAAGTGCGTTCGGCGGTGGCGGCATCGAGTTCGAGCGTGTAGTCCTGATCGTCGACCGAGAGTTGCAACGTGACGCTCTCCGCGCCGTTCTGCGTGAGCTGCCGCTTCGCGCGTTCCGCCTGTTGATGCAGACGCTGCGCGGCGATCGGCGTGAGCTTCTTCAACGTCAGCGTGTTGCGCTGGCAGAACAGTTCGGCCAGCGCCTCGGTGAAGTCTTCACCGCCAAGGAAATTGTCTCCGGTGCTGGCGCGTACTTCCATCACGCCTTCGAAGAAGTCGAGCACGGACACGTCGAAGGTGCCACCGCCCAGATCGAAGATCAGGAACTTGCGTTCGCTGTCGCGCTGATGCACGCCGTACGCGAGCGAGGCCGCGGTCGGCTCGTTGACGAGGCGCAGCACGTGAAGGCCCGCGAGTTCGCCGGCAATGCGCGTGGCCTTGCGTTGCGCGTCGCTGAAATAGGCGGGCACGGCGATCACCGCGTCGCTGACCGCTTCGCCGAGAAAGGCTTCGGCGTCGGCCTTCAATGACTTGAGAACCAGCGACGAGAGTTCTTCGGGACGCAGCGTCTGAGCGCCGAGCGGCACGCTGCGATTCGTGCCCATGTAGCGTTTGAAGTTCGCGGCGGTGCGCTCGGGATGCGTATGCAGGCGATCATGCGCGGGACGGCCGACGAGAATCGAGCCGTCGTCGTCGACGGACACGCACGAGGGCGTCAGCGTCTCGCCCAGCGCGTTCGGGATAAGAACGGCCTGGTTATCGCGCCAGACCGCCACAAGACTATGCGTGGTTCCAAGATCGATGCCGATGATCGAAGGCATGTACAGTTTCCGATTCCGTGTCGCGCCCCTCCATGAGGAGATCGCCCAAGTTTTCGCCGAGGTGCCGCATGGCGAGCCGCGTGTAGCTCCGTCCAATGGCGATAACGGCACACCGCGCGCAAAACTTGAGCGTCATGGCGCGAGGGAATCAAAGCGCCTTGCGATACACCACGAAGCCGGAGCGGTCCGCGACCTGGTCGTAGAGCTTCATCGCCGTGTGGTTGGTCTCGTGCGTCTGCCAGTACACGCGCTCGAGCCCGTCGGCCTTCGCGCGCGCATACACCGCTTCGATCAGCGCGCGGCCCACGCCCTTGCCGCGTTCGGTGTCGAGCGTGTAGAGGTCTTGCAGATAACAGGTCGGCGCCGCCATGGTGGTGTGGCGGTGATAGAGGAAATGCACGAGGCCGAGCAACTGACCGTTGCGTTCGGCGACCAGCGCGTGCATCGGTTCGTAGGCATCGAAAAAACGCGCCCACGTGATCTGCGTGACCGCGCGCGGCAATGCCGTTTCGCCCGAGCGGCCGTAGAAAGCGTTGTAGCCGTCCCAGAGCGGCAGCCAGGCATCGAAGTCGGCGGGGGTGACGGGGCGGATGTGGATCGAGTCGGACATGGGTGTGTTCCTGGTGGGAGAGTGGTTGAATTGATCGGGGTGGTCCGCGAGCGTCAAGTCATGGCTGGTTCGAACACGCATCGATCGCGGCGCTGAGCGCTTGATCGTGCGTTTCGTGGCTGACGTCCTGTGCCGTGACTGCGCCCGACTTCGCCGAAGCCGCCGCGTTGCCGCGCGCCGCCAGGCGGTCGCGTACGCAGGCGTCGAGATTCGCGCGTGCGGTCGTGACCGGGTCGAGCGCGATGTAGACGGCAGCGGCGCAAGCCAGCGCCACGCAGCAGGTTGCCGCGGCGCCGACGCGTAGGTGTGTCGCGCTAGCCTCACGAATGCGCGTGTTCATGACGTTCCCCTTTATTCTCTTCGCATCGCCAATGGCGACGCCCAAGTGACCTACAGGCTGCGCGCAAGCGCCGCGTGGCGATAACCGAGCCATCAGCATAAGAAATTTGTGGCACCATTGTTAGCTCCACACAGCTATCAAATTTTGGAGCCACGCCTTGGACTACGGTCTGCTGATGTCGAACGTCGAGCGCACATTGGGCGGCCGCAAGCTCACGCAGCAGGACCTGCTCTACGAGAGCCTGCGCCGCGCGATTCTCGACGGCGCGATCCGGCACGGCAGCCGGCTGCTCGCGAGCCGCGCGCTGGCGGAGCAACTGGGCATCGCGCGTAATTCGGTGCTGTACGCGTACGAGCGGCTCACGGAGGAGGGCTTTATCGATGCGAGCCGGCATGGCTCCATCGTCAAGCGGGTGAGCGGGGCGGATGCGGCTGCCGCCGCCTCGGCCAGCGGCCGGCTCCAGGCGGTGGACGGCGGCCTGTCGGTGCGCGTGACCGATCTGCCGCGTGAGCGCACCAGTCCCGACGACCCCACGCCGTTTCGCCCCGGCGTGCCTGCCCTCGACGAATTTCCGCTGGCGCAGTGGCGGGCGTCGATGGAGCGCGCGTGGCGCACCATCGAGCCGGAAGAACTGGGTTACGGCAACAACTCGGGGCATCCGGCGTTGCGCCGGTCGATTGCCGAATACGTGCGCGTGTCGCGCGGCGTGCGCTGTTCGGCGGAGCAGGTGTTCATCACCGCCGGCACGCAGGCGAGCCTCGATCTGTGCGCGTGCATGTTCGCCGATGCGGGCGACAGCGTGTGGGTCGAAGACCCCGGCTACCACGGCGCGAAGGCGGCGTTTCAGGCGGCAGGCCTGAAGCTGGTGCCGATTCCCGTCGATGCCGCCGGCATTGCGCCGACTCCCGACCATTGGAAGCGTACGCCGCCGCGTCTGCTGTATCTGACGCCGTCGCATCAATATCCGCTTGGCAGCGTGCTGAGCCTGGAGCGGCGCGGGTCGATCATCGAGAACGCGGTGGCGCATGGCGCGTGGATCATCGAAGACGACTACGACAGCGAACTGCGGCACAACGGGCCGCCGCTACCGTCGATACAAGGTCTCGTCGAACACGCGCCGGTGATCTACCTCGGTACTTTCAGCAAGACGATGTTTCCGGCGCTGCGCATGGCCTTCATGATCGTGCCCGCGCATCTCGTCGCACAGGTGGACGACACGCTGAGCGAGATCGCGCGGCAAGGGCGTGTGGCGGAACAGATCGCGTTGGCGGATTTCATCGACAGCGGCAAGTACGCGCGGCATCTGCGGCGCATGCGGCGTCTCTATCAGCAACGCCGCACCGCGCTGGTGGACGCGATCGAGCGGCACATGGGCGATCTGATGACGGTCTCGTCGGACGGCGGGGGCATGCATCTGACGGTGCGGCTCGACGCGCCGTTGCGCGATCAGGACGTGAGCGCGGCGACCGGCGCGCAGGGGTTGCATATCGCCGCGTTGAGCGCGTTCTGCCAGCCGCCGGCGCGCGATGCCGCGCACTACAACGGCTTCATGCTCGGCTATGCACGGGTCAAGCCGCAGGACGCGGATGCGTTGGTGGCGCGGCTCGCGAGCGTGGTGCGCGGCATGTTATGAAGCGGCATAAAGCAGTCGGTCTGAACCAGGCTTAACCGCGGTTCAAACCACGTCTCAAACCACGGCTCACACCATCTCCGCCTTCAGCCACCGCGCGAGCATTGCATCCTCGTCGCTCTCCAGCGCGTGAGCGACGCGCCGTCCGATCGCCGCGCCGAATTTATAACCGTGCCCCGAACACGCGGACACCACCAGCGTATTGCCGATCCGCTTCGAAAAGAAACGGCTGTCCGCGGTGAACGTGTACATGCAGGTTTTGACTTCGGAGACGGTGTAATCGCCGAGACGGCGCAGCGGCGGCGCGAACAGACGGCGGATGCTGTCGCCCTCGCCGGGCGCCGCGGTGCGGTCCGCTTCGGGATCGAGCGCATGGACCTTGTGAATCCCGGCGCCGAACTTCAGACCCAGGCCGTCGAGCGGCGGGATCACGTAACCGTCGCTGGCGCCGCCGATGTCGAGAATGGCCGGCGCGTTGACCCATGCCTCTTCGAGATCGGCGGGCGGCTCCATGTAGGCCACCGCGTTGCGGAACGTCATCAGCGTTTCGGCGAGCGCGGGAAACAGTTGCAGTGTCCACGCGCCGGCGGTGACCACGAGCCGGTCGGCGCGCAGAAAGCTGTTGTCGTCGAGTCGTACGGACGCGGTGTGCGGATCGACCGACAGCACCTTCGTATGCGTGCGGATATCGGCGCCGCGCATCTTGAGCCACGCCTTCATGTCGCGCGCTATGCGCTCGCTGAACAGCGCGCCGCCTTCGTGATCGAGATACGCGTAACGGAATGTGGCCGGATCGAGAAACGGATAGCGCCGCGCCGCTTCGTCCGGTTCGAGCCGTTCGTAGTCGAATGCCATGCGATCGAGGCCGGCGCGAAAACCATCGGCGCCGTCGCCGGCGAATTGCGAAATGCCGAGCACGCCGCAATTCGCGTAGTGCGAAACGCCGAGGTCGTTCCACAGCAGATCCCAGCTATCGAATGCTTCGGCCATGTTGCGGGCGTAGCCGTCGGCGTCGCCATACGCGCGGCGGATCATGCGATGCCGGTCACCCGAAGCGGCCAGCGGATTCGGAATCGAGCCCTGCTCGATCAGCGTGATGTCGTGCCCCAGCTTCGCGAGCGACCACGCCGTACTCAGGCCGGCAATGCCCGCTCCTACGATTGTCACCCGCATGCCCACGCCCCCGTGTCAAAGGTTCCGGGCCAGAGTCTAGCAGCGCGAAAAAATATCCGGTAAGGGATTTTCGTGCGAATCGGCGTAGGGAAAAACGAAGCGGCGACGCGCGGCGAAATGCGGCAAACCGTGGTCTCCACGCGCGCTCGTATCAATGTTTGCGATGCGAACCGTGACGTAACTGGTTGCGCACTTTCTTCGCCGCGAAGAGCGGCACGTAGTCGAACACGCGTGCTTCGTCCCGATAGCTGGCCAAGGTGTCGGCGTACATCTTCGAGACCGTTTCCGTGGGCGTATCGGTCTCCTCTGCAATGCTTCTCACCACTTCGTCGACATTAGGCTCGGGTTGCGACATGGGTCTCTCCAGTTGAGCGAAGCGCTTGGCACGAGTGAAGCGCGCCGGAAGCAGCGGCGCGCGGGCAACAGGGTTTCCATTAAAGGAAGCGATTCCAGTGGATGCCAATTGAATCGCCCTATCGAGTATGTCGTTCCACAGAGATTTTTGTCTTGCGATGCCGCAAACCCGTGCGCAGGAGGGCGAAACGAAAAATCAATGCGAATGGCGATGGTGAATGTCGGGAAAATGCGGATGAGCATGCGTGATCGGTGCATGGTGATGCGCATGGGTATGCGGCTCCTCACCGTCCCACGCGAAATCGTGTTCGTGCTGATGATGCGCGTCGTGCCGGTGCCGATGCGTGTGATCGAGCGGGTCGTGCGTATGCGCGTGTTCGTGACGTTCGCGGATATGCAGCCAGACGCCCAGCGTCATCAGCGCGGCGGCGACCCAGAACAGCGGCGGCGGCAATTCCGGCCACAGCAGCCACGACAGCGTGACGCCGAACAGCGGCGCGACCGAGAAATAGGCGCCGGTCCGCGCGGTGCCGAGATTGCGCAATGCGACCACGAACAGGACGAGGCTCACGCCATAGCCCGCGAAACCCGTCAGCATCGCGAGCGCGACGGTCGTGGCGGTCGGCCACGCCGTGCCGAGGCGCAGCGCGAGCAGCACATTCACCGACCCGGCCACGAGTCCTTTTACGCAGGCGATGAACATCGCGTCGTGCGTGGACACCTTGCGCGTGAGGTTGTTGTCGATCGCCCAGCACGCGCAGGCGCCGATCAGCAGCAGCGTGCCGGCCGGCAGACCCGCTGCGCCGGGTTGCCAGGACAATGCCGCCCCGCCCGCGACGATCGCGGCCATGCCGAGGAACACCTGGGTGTCGACGTTTTCGCGGAACACGATCCATGCGATCAGCGCGGTGAACACGCCTTCGAGATTCAGCAGTAGCGAACCGGCGGCGGCAGGGGTGGTTTGCAGGCCCCACATCAGCAACGCCGGCCCGGCGACGCCGCCCGCGGCGATCGCGCCGGCGAGCCACGGCACCTCGCGAAGCGGAAACGACGGGTGATGCCTGGTGTCGGTTTGACCGACGGCGTTGCCTTTCAGGCGGCGTAGCAGGATCACGGTGGCGAGGCCGAGGCCGCTGCCGAGATAGAACAGTCCGGCCAGCAGGAAGGGCGACAGCGTGCCGAGCAGTGCTTTCGCAAGCGGAGTCGTCGCGCCGAACAGGGCAGCGGCGAGAAGGGCGGTGAAGGCGGCGTTCAGGCGCGTGGACATGGCGGGAGAAGCGATAAAAAAAGCGGGAACGGACGGGCCGCGGCAAACGCGCAATACCGCAATAGCGCAACAGGTAAGGCTCGACGCGCGACCCGCAATGCACGGCACGCGGTGCGCAGGCAGACCCGAACGATAGCGCGATCCGTGCACCGACGCGCGGCACCGTGTGGAAACTTACACGACGTTTGCGACGCTTACGCTTCGCTAAACAAGCGCTCCGACAAAAAGTCCACGAACGCCCGCAGCTTCGGCGACAACTGTCGGCTCGACGGCCACAGCACCGAAAACTGCCCTGCGTCCGCGAGATGTTCGTCGAGCATGCTTTGCAACGTGCCTGCGCGCAACGCATCGCGCGCCAGAAAATCGGGCATGTAGGCGATCCCCAGGCCGAGTTCGGCGGCGGCGCGCAACGCCTCCATGTTGTTGCACGTCAACGTGGTCGGAAAGCGCGCGGCCATGTCGTCGGCTTGTCCACGAAAGGCCCAGGGCTGCAGCTTGCCCGAGGTCGGGAAGCGAAACCGCAGGCACGCGTGCGCGGCGAGATCCGCGGGCGTCGACGGTATGCCGCGCTGCTTCAGATAGGCTGGCGACGCGCACAGCACGAAGCGGAACGGGCCGAGGCGCTTGGCCATCAGTTGCGAATCGGGCAGCTCGCCGCTGCGGATCGCGGCGTCGAAGCCGCCTTCGATCACGTCGACGATGCGGTCGTTGAAATCCAGTTCGAGGTCGATCTCCGGATAACGCGCGGTGAACGCCGGCAGCAGCGGCAGCAGAAACCGGTAGCCGATCGTCGGCAAGCTCACGCGCAGGCGTCCGCGCGGCACGGCGTTGGCGGCGAGCATCATCGATTCGGCTTCGTTCAGCGCGTCGAGAATCGACCGGCAACGGTCGTAGAAACGTTCGCCGTCTTCCGTCAGGCTGACGCGCCGTGTGCTGCGCTGGAGCAGCCGCACGCCGAGATGCTGTTCGAGCCGCGCGACGCTCTTGCCGACCGCCGACGGCGAAATGCCGATCCGCTGCGACGCGCCGACGAAGCTGGAAGCCTCCACCGTTTGCACGAAGGCGACGATTCCGCTGAGGTTATCCATGGATGCGATTCGAGAGTGGAAGTCTGGAGTGGGCGAAATGTAGCATTATTCATCCGCTACGGCTCCATTATGGAAAGCCTTATATCCCCATCTCGCCGAACCGCTCATCTGACTTGCATAGAAGCCTCCGCCAGCGCACTCGCATCCGCATCCATCCGGCCCCGACGAACGTAATACGTTAACTCACGCCATGTTCGAGGCCCTGCCATGCGTCGCCTGTACTCCGCTGCCGCTGTCGTCGTCGCTGCCACCCTGCTGCTGTCCGTCGCGGCGTGCTCCAACGACCCGCCCAATCCCAATCCGCGCGCGAGCGAGCCGCTCGCCACCGTGCCGGTCGATCTGCCGCGCTACATGGGCCGCTGGTACATCATCGCGAACATTCCGTACTTCGCCGAACGCGACATGGTGGCGAGCCGCGCGGAATGGAAATTGCGGCCAGACGGCAAGATCGACGACTCGTACTACGCGCGCAAGAAAAGCTTCGACGCGCCGGAAAAGCACTATCAGTTTCTCGATACGCCAGTGCCGGGCAAGGACGGCGGCGAATGGAGCGTGCAGATTTTCTGGCCGGTGCATGTGACGCAACTCACGTTGTACGTGGATCCCGACTATCGCTACACGATCCTCGGCTATCCCGGCAAGAACCTCGGCTGGATCTTCTCGCGCGAGCCGGATATGAGCGACGACACGTATCGGTCGATGCTCGCGAAACTCGACGCGATGGGCTACGACACGTCGCGCTTCAAACGCGTGCCGCAGCATCCGGACCAGTTGGGTAAGGCGGGGTTTGCGTCGCCGGGGGATAAGGACTGATGCAAGGACGAGCGAACGCGCGGGCGAAACGCGATGGAGCGCGGCACGCATGGAGCCCGCCGCATCCGATCCCATTTTCTCCGCGTATAAACCGCATCGAGCCGCATCGATTTTTCACTGAGCCTCACTGACCCTCATTGACCTTCACTGACTTCGAACGAGAGCTTCATGCCGCCACTAGCCGCCGCCGTGATTGCCCTGATCGGTCTCGTCGCGATCTTCAGCGCCGCGTGGGCGTGGCAATTGAAGACCGACAACGCGGGCATGATCGATCCGATCTGGGCGTATTCGCTGGGCCTCGTCGCCGTGCTGTACGCGGTGCTCGGCAACGGCGCGCCGCTCATGCGCGCGCTCACGGCGCTCGGCGGGCTGGTGTGGGGCGTGCGGCTCGGCACGCATCTGTGGCGGCGCAACTTCGGCAAACCGGAAGACGCGCGCTACCACCGCTTCCGCGAGGAATGGGGCGACGAAGCGGCGAGCAAGATGTTCTGGTTCTTCCAGTTGCAGGTGGTCGTCTCGATGCTGCTGTCGCTCGCGTTTCTGGTGCCGTCGTATCGGGTCGACGAACCGCGCATCGGCTGGACCTTGCTGGCGATCGTGTTGTGGATCGTCTCGGTGGCCGGCGAAGGGATCGCGGACCGTCAGTTGAAACGCTTCAAGGCCGATCCGGCCAATCGCGACGCCGTGTGCCGCGTCGGCTTGTGGCGCTATTCGCGGCATCCGAATTACTTCTTCGAGTGCGTGCATTGGCTTGCGTACATCGCGCTGTCGATCGGCACGCCGTGGGCCTGGTTCACCGTGCTGCCGCCGATACTGATGGCGTTCCTGCTGCTCAAGCTGTCCGGCATTCCGCTGCTCGAAGCGGGCATGGCGGAGCGGCGCCCCGGTTACGCCGAGTACATGCGCACGACCAGCGCACTGATTCCATGGCCGCCACGGCGGCAGAGATAACCAGAACGAAAGGGCCCGAGGGTGCTCGCACCGCTTCGCATCCACGCAAGTCAGGCTCGGAAAAATAACCATTACCCCGTTGCATGGGACAAGGAGTCAGCCTCATGAGCGTTTCCACGACCGGCCACACGCTGCCGCCTTCCGCGCCTGCCAATGCCGGCGACGGCTGGCTGATTCACGCGTGCGAACGCGGCTGGCTGCCCGACCGCCTGATCCGCCTCGGCATGCGTCAATTGATGCGTCAGCGTCTGCGCGACGAAGCCCTCGACGACGGCGAGATGCGCGCGCGACGCCTTAACCTGCTGCTCGACGAACTGCGCGCGAGTCCCATCGCGATCGAAACGCAGGCCGCCAACACGCAGCATTACGAAGTGCCGGCGGCGTTTTTTCATGCGCATCTCGGGCCGCACCTGAAGTACTCGTGCTGTCTTTATCCGCATGGCGATGAAACGCTCGCCGACGCCGAAGCGGCAATGCTGGAGCGCTATGCCGAACGCGCGGAACTGGCCGACGGTCAGCGGATTCTCGACCTCGGCTGTGGCTGGGGCTCGCTGTCGCTGTGGCTGGCGGCGCGCTATCCGCGCTCGGAGATCGTCGCGCTGTCGAACTCGCACGGCCAGCGTGCGTTTATCGAAGCGCGCGCGGCGGAGCGGGGTCTGCATAACCTCAAGGTCATGACGGGCAACGTCGTCGATTTCGAATTCGATCGCGCGCTGTTGGGCGACGGCTTCGACCGCGTGGTGTCGATCGAAATGTTCGAGCACATGAAGAACTACGCTCTGCTGCTCGCCAAAATCGCGCGCTGGATGCGCGACGATGCCGAGGCGAAACTGTTCGTGCATATCTTCGTGCACCGCACGCTTGCGTATCACTTCGAGGTGCGCGACGGCAGCGACTGGATGTCGAAGTACTTCTTCACCGGCGGCACGATGCCGTCCGAAGCGTTGCTGCTGAACTTTCAGGACGATCTGCGGATGGAGCGGCAGTGGTGGGTGAGCGGCACGCACTACGAGCGCACGGCCAACCATTGGCTCGCCGCACTCGACGCCGCGCGCGATCGCGTGATGCCGATGCTGGTCGACACCTATGGCGCGCGTGACGCGGCAGTGTGGTTGCAGCGCTGGCGCATGTTCTACATGGCGGTCGCCGAATTGTTCGGCTACGCGAACGGCAACGAGTGGGGCGTCGGCCATTACCGGTTCGTGAAGCGGCAGGCGTGATGCACGTGATGCACGTGATGCGATCGATGCGATGGCGTGGCGGCGCCCCTGGCGCGGCGGCCGCCATCGCATGAAGCTGCGCGGCTAGACCGCCGTTTCCCGCGCTGCGGCCCGCTTCGGCACCAGCACGATACACACGACGATAAACACCAGCAGGATCGCCGATGCATACAGGCGGCTGATATGCAGCCCACCCTGCGCGACCGGCTTGTCAAGAAAGTCGCCCAACGTCGCGCCAAGCGGGCGAGTCAGAATGAACGCAGCCCAGAACAAGGCCGTACGCGACACGCGCGTCCAGAAATACAGCGCGGCCACGACGATCAACCCGGCGCCGAACAGCATCGCGCCATATTCGTAGCCGAGGCCAAGACCACCGCGATCGTCGCCCGCGACCCAGTCGCCGAGCGCGGTGCCGAGCGTCTGCGAGAACAGGATCGTGATCCAGTAGAACCACTCCGCTTTCGCCGTGACCACGCTTTGCACGGATACGGTGCCTTCGCTGCGATACCAGATCGCCAGACTGAGCACCAGCAACGTCACGACGACGGCCGTGCCGCCCGGATAGCCGATACCGAGCGAGCGGTCCGCGAAATCGGCGAGGGTCGTGCCGAGCGTGGTGGTCGCGACGATCGTCCCCCAGTACAGGAAGCGATGGAATGCGCGCGCGTTGACCTGCGCGGCGACGAGTCCGACGAACAGCGCGAGGAAGATCGCCGAACCGATCAGGTAGCCGAGGTTCAGCGACATCGATACCCAGTCGCCGCCGGTTTCGCCCAGCGTGGTCGCGGCGACCTTGATGACCCAGAAACCCATCGTCACTTCGGGGACCTTGCTGATGGCCTGTCGGGCCATGCTCCCAGTACTGCCTTTCATATCGCGCTCCTTGCTGGATGATGGGGCGGATACTATTGGGCCGATGCTTAACCGCTGCTTAAGGGTCGGTTAATCTGGATTGCGCGACAATGGCGGCCGGTGTCAATGCACGGGGGCGCGATGCGTCTGCTACTGGTGGAAGACGATGAAATGATTGCGGAGACCGTGCTCGATTCGATGCGGCGCGAAGGCTACGCGATCGATTGGGCCGCCGACGGCCGTGCGGCTGAACTGTCACTCGACAACGGCGTGTACGACCTCGTGCTGCTCGATCTCGGGTTGCCGAGGAAGGACGGCATCGACCTGCTCGATCGCTATCGCCGGCAAGGCGGCCAGGCACCGGTGATCATCCTGACCGCGCGCGATTCGGTGCACGACCGCATTCGCGGTCTCGACGCGGGCGCCGACGACTATCTGATCAAACCGTTCGACCTCGACGAACTGGCGGCCCGCGCCCGCGCACTGCTGCGGCGGCGCACCGGCCAGAAGCAGCCGGTCTATGCGCACGGCGGCCTGACCCTCGACCCCGCCGCGCACGAAGTCAGCAAGGACGGCGCGCCGGTCGCGCTGGTGCCGCGCGAATTCGCGTTGCTGCAGGCGCTGATCGAGGAACCGGCGCGCGTCTTCACCCGTGCCGAACTCGAAGACAAGCTGTACGGATGGGGCGAGGAAGTCGGCAGCAATACGATCGAAGTCCACGTACACAGCCTGCGTCGCAAGATCGGCGCGGAGCAGGTGGTGACCGTGCGCGGCGTCGGCTATCGGCTGAAGAGGCTCGAATGAAGTCGATTCGCCGCTGGCTGCTGGGCTGGCTGATTTGCGGTCTCGCGGTCGTGTCGGGGATCGCCGCGTTCGGGATCTTTCACACCGCCCGCGAGGAAGCCAACGAACTGTTCGACTACGAATTGCGCACGGTCGCGCTGTCGCTGCCGTCGAGTCTCGACACCGCCGAAACGGTCGAGCGGCAAAATTCACAGTTCAAGGACATCGCGGACGACCGCATCCTGATCGAGATCTGGGACGGCGCCGGATCGCTCGTCTATCACTCGCGGCAAGCGGCGACGCTCGCGCGTCTGCCGCCGGGCTACAGCGTGATCGAACGGGGCGAGGAGCATTGGCGGGTGTTCGGCTTGCAGCAACCGGACCGCTTCGTGCAGGTTGCGCAGCCCGTCTCCGTGCGCGAGGCGCTGGCGTTGCGCCTCGCGCTTCATACGCTGTGGCCGCTCGGCCTCTTGATGCCGGTGACGATCGCGCTGGTGCTGTTCGTCGTCGCGCGAGGATTGGCGCCCATCGGCGGACTGTCGCGTCTGCTCGCCACGCGGTCGCTGGATTCGCTCGAACCGCTGCATATCGACGGGAATCTGCCGATCGAAATCCGGCCGCTGGTCGACGCGTTGAACGATCTGCTTCAGCGCCTGAATATCGCGTCGCAGGCGCAGCGCACGTTTATCGCCGATGCCGCGCACGAGCTGCGTTCGCCGCTGGCCGCGCTCAAATTGCAGTTGCAGGCCGCGTCGAACGACGGCACCTTGAAGGACGACGGCCAGACCATCGAGCGGATCGACACGCGCCTGAACCGTATCATCCGGCTCGTCCAGCAACTGCTGACGCTGGCGCGGGAAGACGCGCAGCCCGGTAGCGAGAGCACGTCGGTCAGCTTGCGGCGGATCGGCGAGCAGGCGGTCAGCGACTTCTCGCTGCTCGCGGAAGCGCGGCACATCGATCTCGGTCTGGAGTTCCGGCATCCGGTCACGCCGGACGACGCCTGCAACGTTCTCGCCGACCCGCACGGCGTGAGCGTGCTGCTGAACAACCTGATCGACAATGCCATCCGCTATACGCCGCCGGGCGGCAAGGTCGACGTCGTGCTCGCCATCACCGGCGAGCTTTTCGGCATCGAGGTGGTGGACAACGGCCCCGGCATTCCGGAGGAAGACATGGAGCGGGTGCTCGACCGCTTCTATCGCGGTCAACATACGCGGGGCACGGGCAGCGGGCTGGGGCTGGCGATTGCCGCGCGTATCGCGCAACGGCACCGCCTGACGCTGGCGCTGCGCAATGGCGCCGGCGGCGGCCTGGTGGTGGCGGTCACGGGCTTTGTCACGCAACAGGGAAATAATATGAAACACAGTGCCCTGCACGCGATGGAATAAAAGCCCACACTAAGGCGTTTGGCTAGTATGCCGGACGTCATCCGAACGTTCCGGCATGGCCGTTATTTCAAACAGCTTTCGCGGCATCACGGCCGCGACCGGAACACAACACGACGATGAACACCCGCACCGATTCCCTGTCTGACCTGAACGATCCGGCGACGCGCTACACCCGCACCGCCATGACGCTGCACTGGCTGATCGCGTTGCTGATGATCGGCAACGTGGTGCTGGGCTTGAGCGCCGATTCGCTGCCCGACGACTGGGTGCGTCCGGTGGTCGATACGCACAAGTCGATCGGCATCACCGTGCTCGGTCTCGCGCTGATGCGCATTCTGTGGCGCGTGTCGCACAAGCCGCCGCCGTTGCCGCGCGAGTTTCCGTCGTGGGAAAAAATTGCCGCGCACGTCGCGCACTTCCTGTTGTATTTGCTGATGATCGCGCTGCCGTTGTCCGGCTGGCTGCACGATTCGGCGTGGAAGGACGCGGCCACGCATCCGATGCGTCTGTTCAATCTGTTCACGTGGCCGCGCATCGGTTACGTGATGAACCTCGATCCGGCGCTCAAGGAGACGCTGCACGACCGTTTCGGCGCGTTGCATACGTGGCTCGGCTACGCGCTGTATGCGCTGCTCGCGATGCACATCGGCGGGGCGTTGAAGCATCAGTGGATCGATCGCAAGTCGGTGTTCAAGCGCATGGTGCCGTGAGGCGCAGCGCTTTTTCGCTTTTGTCCTCGCTTTTGCCCCGTCAACCGCTGCATCGAAGAATTCGAGCGTCATTTTGAAGAAAACTCTGGAACAGTCGCTCGCGCTTGCATCGCCCCGTATCCTGCCGCGTCGTTCGACGCCGTTGAGCGCGCTGATTCACCTCAGCGTGCTGGTGCTGTGGGTGCTGCTGTTTGCGCGCGCCTTCTTTCTGAAGGGCGCGCTCGCGTGGTCGACCGGCATCGTCTACGTGCTGTACGACACCGTGCTGCTCGCGTTCGTCACGTGGAAGTCGCTGCCGCTGATGCGTCGTACGCCGCCGCTCGAACCCGATTACGACCGCCGCAATCTACCCTCGATGGGCGTGATCGTCGCGTCGCATAACGAGGCGACGGTCCTGCCCGTGACGCTCGCCGCGTTGCTGCGGCAAACCCACGGCCCGGCGCAGATCGTGATCGCCGACGACGGCTCGACCGATCACACGCGCAAGCTGCTGACCGAACGCTTCGGCCTGAGCCCGGCCGCCGACGGCGTGTTGAGCGCGCCGAGCACGCTCTATCCGAACCTGTACTGGCTGCGCGTGCCGCACGGCGGCAAGGCGCGCGCGCTGAACGCCGCGATCACGCTGATGCATACCGACACGGTGATGACCGTCGACGCCGACACGCTGCTCGACGACGATGCCACCTACGCGATGCGCGCCGCGTTCGCGAACGAGCCGAAGCTGGTCGCCGCCGCCGGCATTCTGGTGCCGGTCTGCGGCAAGTCGGCGTCGGGCCGCGTGTTCCAGTGGTTCCAGACCTACGAGTACATGCGCAACTTCATCGCCCGTTTCGCGTGGATGCGCGCCGACAGTCTGCTGCTGATCTCGGGCGCGTTCGCGTCGTTCCGGCGCGATGCGCTGGTCGACGTGGGCGGTTTCGACCCGCAGTGCCTGGTCGAGGACTACGAGCTGATCCATCGCCTGCGGCGCTACTCGGTCGACCACGGTCTCGGCTGGGACGTGCGCGTGGTCGGCGACGCGCATGCGCGCACCGACGCGCCGGACAACCTCGGCAGCTTCCTGCGCCAACGGCGCCGCTGGTTCGCGGGCTTCCTGCAGACGCAGTACTGGAACCGCGACATGACCGGCAACCCGCGTTACGGCACGCTCGGCATGCTGATGCTGCCGGTCAAGGCGATCGACACCATGCAGCCGATCTACGGCCTGACGGCGTTCGCGTTGCTGGTGGCGTTTCTGTTCGGCGGGCACGGCGCGATCGTCATCTCGATCTTCAGCGTGATCGGCCTGAAGACCGCGATCGACCTCGCGTTCTATCTGTGGAGCATCCATCTCTATCGACGCTGGACCGGTCAGCGCACCGGCTCCAGTCTCGGCATGGCGATGCTCGCGGCGGTCGCCGAGCCGTTCACGTTCCAGCTGGTGCGGCACGTGGGCGCGGCGCTCGGCTGGCTGCATTTCTTGCGCGGCGGACGCTCGTGGGGCGTGCAGCGCCGCTCCGGCCTCGTCGCGCACGACGAAAGCTAGCGGTGGTTTTTGAGGGGGCGCGGCGTGACACGGCCGCGCGCACCAGGGCGCTAAACCCCGCCGGGCGGGGCGCCGGCGCGGCCCAGGGTGCGCTCGGGGAACCCAGGGGACCCCTCCTTCGAGTAGACTGACGGGCGATGCCGCCCTGACAGAACCTCGAGAAAGGCGGCGACCTTCTATCCGCTCGTGCACGGAGGCCCCACCTATGCATGCTGTTCCCCCGCTAGAACAAGACACCGCAGAAGCAACCGTCGCAACCGTCGACGCGCCGCCGGCGCGTGACGCAGCGCAAAAGAGCGCGCAATGGTCCGCCAACGGCCAGACACCCAACCCGACCGCCAACGATAAACCGGTGCGCGACCTGCGCCGCGTCGGGATTCATCCCGACTACTGGTATCCGCTTGCGTGGTCCCACGAGGTGAAGCGCGGCAAGACGCACGGTGTGACGTTCGCGGGTGAGCCGATCGTGCTGGCGCGCACCGAGACCGGCAAGGTGTTCGCGCTGGAAGATCGCTGCGCGCATCGGCAGGTTCCGCTGCATCAGGGCGTGGTGGAAGGCGAATCGATTCGCTGCGGCTACCACGGCTGGACCTACGACTGTTCGGGCAGCTGCATCGACGTGCCGTATCTCGGCAAGGACCGCCTGCCCAACGGCGTGCGCTCCTACCCGTGCCGCGAAGTGGAAGGCCTGATCTTCGTGTTCCCGGGCGACCCCGCTCTCGCCGACGAACAGACGCTGCCGCCGCTCGGCTCGGTATCGGACCCGAAGTACAAGACGCGCCGCTTCGGCCGTCCGGTGAACTGCCACTACTCGTTCATGCACGAAAACCTGATGGACATGAACCATCAGTTCCTGCACCGCCGGCAGATGGGCCAGATGCGCGCCCGTTCGCTGGGCCGGCGGCGCGGCGACGGCTGGGTCGAGGTCGATTACACGTTTGCGCGCATGGCCGGCCAGCAGCCGATCGGCGAGGCGATCGTGTTCGGCCAGAGCCGCAAGACCGGCGGCGACAACGACAAGGACGTGATGACGATCCGCACGCAGTATCCGTATCAGACGCTGCAGATCCGTACGTCGGAAAACACGCTGGTGATGGACCTGTGGATCATCTACGTGCCGCTCGACCGCGAGCAGCGCACCAACCGCACCTTCGGTCTGCTGTCCATCCGCAAGCCCGGCATTCCCGGCGTGCTGAATCTGGCCTGGCCGCTGCTCGTGTGGTTCACCGAGCGGATCTTCAAGGAAGACCGCGAGATCGTCGAAGCCGAGCAGCGTGCGCACGATTCGCAAGGCGCGGACTGGAATCACGAGGTGTTCCCCGTGATCAACGAACTGCGCGAACTGCTGCGCGAAAGCGGCGCGCCGGATCAGGTGGTGGGCGCCGGCACGGGCGATACATCGGTGATCCGCTTCTGGGATTCGCGGCACGGCAAGCCGCAGCCGAATAACTGATATTCGAGTATTTTTGCGTCGCCCTGGACCGTACAATCATCCGCGACGATGAGCGGCGTGCCGGGCGATGCGGCTGGCATCACCACCGTGCGCGGGGCGCGGGCTGATCGATCGGGAAAGCATACAAACATAATTAATCGCCTGAGAGGCTCATCCGATGAGTATCGAACTGCATGCGGTCATGCCGATTGTCGTGTTGTTGTCGGGCCTTGCCTATGTAGCGTGGGCGCTCGCGAAGGGCGGCCCCAAAGCCCCTCCGCCCATGGATTCGATCAACTCGCCGTTCAAGTCGATCGATTACTCCGATTTACCTCCCCTCGAACATTTCGTTGCGCGCGATCAAACCGCGCTCGCTTATCGCGTCTACCGTGGCCGCACGGGTGCGGGCACAGGCATAGGCACGGGCCCCGGCAGCATACGCGGCAGCGTGGTGTTGATTCACGGCTCGTCGGCAAGCAGCGTAAGCATGCATACGCTGGCCAAGGCGCTCGTCGCGGAGGCTTACGACGTCTACGTGCCCGACGTACGCGGTCACGGCGAATCGGGCAAGAAAGGCACGATCGCGTACATCGGCCAGCTGGAAGACGACCTCAGCGATTTCATCGACGCCGTGCAGCCGCCAGGCCCGCGCACGCTGGCCGGTTTCTCCGCAGGCGGCGGCTTCGTGCTGCGCTTCGCGGGCGACGCGCGGCAGATGGCTTTCGATCGCTACGTGCTGCTCGCGCCGCTGATTCACCACAACGCGGCGAGCACGCGGCGCGGCGGTGGCGGATGGGTGAACGTGGGCCTGCCGCGAACCATCGCGCTGGTGATTCTCAACCAGCTGCGCATCACCTTCTTCAATCATCTGCCGACGGTGGCGTTCGCGCTGACACCGGAAGCCGCGGCGATGCTCACGCCGCAGTACTCGTACAACCTGATGCAGAACTTCCGTCCGCGCGACGACTATCGCGCGACGATTCGCGCGACCCGGCGTCCGGTCGAGGTGCTGGTCGGCGCGAACGACGAAGCGTTCTACGCCGATCAATTCGCCGGGGTTTTCGCGGAAGCGGGACGCGTGGTGCCGGTCACGATCGTGCCCGGCGTCGGACATATCGGTTTGACGTTGGAGCCGGCCGCGGTGGCCGAAATCGTGGCGGCGGTGTCCGAGCGGCAGGGCGAGGCCGTCGCGTCCTGAACGCCTGGCGAGTTCCGGATGCCCGGCGTATACCGGGCAATCTTTGCGGCGCGCGGAGAATTAATCCATCTCCTGACGCGAGTCAATGAAGCGTGCGCGAGCGGGCATAATGTCGGCCTGATTGTCGATCTGATACACCCGGGTTTGCGCCAGTCGGTCTAACCGGCTCGCGGACCCGTGTACCATTTCGCTTTTTCCGACTTTTGAAGAAACGCCCGTGACCTCGCAACCCGTCTCCACCCCATCGCGTAAATCCCTCACCCTGCTGCAACTGCTCGGCCTGATCGGCGCGGCCGGTCTGATTGCCGCCATCGTGCTGAATCAGTTCGTCTGACTTCGCCGCGACGTTTCGTCGGCCGCCTGGTTTTCCGTTTTTTCGTTCATGCCGGTCAGTGCGCGCGTCGGAACATTTTTCGACGCGCGCGCGTCCGGCTTTCCCGTTTCCCGATAGAGATTCCGATCTGCCATGTACAAGAAGGGCGTCGCCGTGGAAATCCAGTTTTCGCCCGAGCGGCTCAATGACGGCGCTGGCGATCCGTACTGGATCGATCTGACGCAGGCCGAGGCGCAGCGACTGCTTGAAGCGTTGCAGGCGCGGCTCGCCGCGTCGCCCACGGCGACCGATGCGCCGCTCGTGATGAGCCTCGATGCCACGTCTGTCGCATCTGCTGCATCGGTCACGTCAGTCACGCCGACGATCGCGGACGACGCGCCGGCGCCCGCTGCCGCGGCGCCGGCGGACGACTTCAAGCAATGGGTCTGCGTGATCTGCGGCTGGGTCTACGACGAAGCCGAAGGCCTGCCGGAAGAAGGACTCGCGCCGGGCACGCGCTGGGCGGACGTGCCGGCGGATTGGCGTTGCCCACTGTGCGACGTGGGCAAGGAAGATTTCGCGCTTGTCGAGTTTTGAAGCCGGCGGTTGCTAACTCACCAGCAACCCACCGGCTTCTCAACCCACCAACGTTTCAATCCCTCAGTTTCAACCCGCGCCCTCCGGATAATCCGCGCCCACCGTGGTCGCTTCCCACGTGTCGAAATCGCCGCGCATGAAGTCGAGCTTCTTGCGCGCCAGTTCGAGCGCCATCTTGCCGAGCAGTAGACGCAGCGGCGGCGTGTCGGACAGCGCGGCGTCGATGATCGCCTGCGCCGCGCGCACCGGATCGCCCGCCTGTTTGCCGCTGCGCGCCTCGGTCTGCTTGCGGCGCTCGCCGGCGGTGCTCGCGTAATCGTCGATCACGGTGGCCGACTGTTTGATCGACGGTCCGGCCCAATTGGTGCGGAACGGTCCCGGTTCGACGATCATCACGTCGATGCCGAGCGGCTTCACCTCCATCGCCAGCGATTCCGACAGGCCCTCGACCGCATACTTGGTCGCATGGTAGTACCCAGTCGCCGCGAAACTCGTGATGCCGCCAATCGACGACACGTTCACGATCAACCCGCTCTTCTGTGCGCGCATGATCGGCAGCACCGCCTTGGTCGTGTCGACGAGACCGAACACATTGGTTTCGAACATCGCGCGGACCTCCGCGTCGTCGCCTTCCTCGATCGCGGCGAGATAGCCGTAGCCCGCGTTATTGACCAGCACGTCGATGCGGCCGAAGTGCTGCTTCGCCTGCTTGACCACCGCTTCGACCTGCGCGAGCTGGGTGACGTCGAGCGGTAGAACCAGCACGCGGTCGCCGTGCGCGGCGGCGATGTCCTGTACCTTCGACGGGTCGCGCGCGGTCACCACCGCGCGCCAGCCGCGCTCCAGCACCAGCTTCGCGAGCTCGCGGCCGAAGCCGGTGGAACAACCTGTGATCAGCCAGACGGGATTGTCTCGATTCATCATTTGGGAAACTCCTGTTGATGGTCTGCGACGTCGGAATGCGGAACACGGCGTGCGAACGCGTGCGGCGCGGCGTGTTGTACGGTTCGCGCAGCTCGTGAAGCCGCTGAATCGCCAAAGTGCTTAGCGTGAAGCGTGCCCGGTCTGATTGCCGGGTCAGGAGCGAGAGTTCGCGCGATGCGCACGGCCTCCGGTGTGACGCTTCAATTCTAGACGCAGCGCGGCGGCCTCGCTTTGCAGCGCTTCGACGAAGACCCGCGCAAGCGGATGGCCTGGCCGATGCTCCGGCTCGATCACGCTCACGCGAAACGGCAGCGATATCGCGAGCGGACGAATCTGCAAACCCCGGTCGGCGAAATCGAGTGCGGTCAGCGGATTGACGATCGCGATGCCCAGCCCCTGGCGCACGAAACTGCACACCGAGACCGCGTTCGGCGTTTCGACGATCTGGCGGCGCGCGATACCGGCTTGCGCGAAAGCGTCGTCGATCTGAACCCGGTAAGGGTCGTTGGGCGACAGGCTGACGAACGGTTGATTCGCAAAGTCCCTGAGCGCGATGACGCGCTTGTTCAGCAACGGATGCCCGTCGGGCAGCACGCACACTTCATCCACTTCGAGCAGCGGCGTCAGACGCGTGCCGGCCGGCGGCGCGCCGTGTTCGGTCAGGCCGAGATCGTAGCGTTGCGCGGTGAGCCATTCCTCGAGAAAGGGCGATTCCTGGGTCGCAACGGACACGCTCGCGCCGGGTTGCGTATCGAGAAAGCGCTTCGACGCGCCCGGCAGGATCGAATGCGAGAACGCGGGCAGCGCGATCACGGCAAGCTGGCCGCCCTGGAACTCGCGCAAGCTCGCCGCCGTCGATGCCACGCGTTCGAGCCCGACATACGCGCGCTTGATTTCGTCGAACAGCGTCAACGCGGATGCCGTGGGACGCAGCCGTCCATGCACCCGTTCGAATAGCGCGAAGCCGATGCTCTGTTCCATGCGGGCGAGCTCGCGGCTCACCGTCGGCTGCGAGGTGAAGAGCATGGCGGCGGCCTGCGTGACGCTGCCTGTCGTCATCAGCGCGCGAAAAACTTCGATGTGACGGTGAGTGAGCGCCATGATGGGTATATCAGGAATGAATGGGTCAGCGAATAATAGGTATTTTACTGAAAGGCTGGTTCTCCGCATCATGTCGGTCAGGTCAACGCTTGAGCATGGGAGCAGGAAATCGTGACGTCATTCGATTCGTACCAGATCGCCGGATTGGCGCGACAGCACGGCACGCCGCTGTGGATTTACGACGCGGACACGATTCGCCAGCGCATCGACGAACTGCGCGCATTCGACGTGATTCGCTACGCGCAGAAAGCGTGTTCGAATCTGCACATTCTTCGGTTGATGCGCGCGCAAGGCGTGGTCGTCGACGCGGTGTCTCACGGGGAAATCGCGCGCAGCCTCGCCGCGGGCTTCACGCCGGACGGCGACCCGGAGGGCGTGATCTTCACCGCGGACTTGATCGATCACGCGACGCTGGCCACCGTGATCGAGAAACGCATCACGGTCAATGCGGGGTCGCTCGACATGCTCGAACGTGTCGGACAACACGCACCGGAAGGTCATCGCGTGTGGCTGCGGATCAATCCTGGGTTTGGCCACGGACATAGCAACAAGACCAACACGGGTGGCGAGCATAGCAAGCACGGCATCTGGCTCGACGAGTTGCCGCAGGCGCTGGCGCTCGTGCGTCGCTATCGGCTGAAGCTGGTCGGGCTGCACATGCATATCGGTTCCGGCGTCGACTATGCGCATCTATCGCGGGTGTGCGATGCGATGGTCGAGGCGGTTCAAGGGCGTCAAGGTCTTCAGGGGCACGATATCGAGGCGATTTCCGCGGGCGGCGGACTGTCCGTGCCGTACAAAGCGGATGACGCGCGCATCGATACGGGACACTACTTCCGGTTGTGGGACGCGGCGCGCCGGCGGATCGAGGCGCACGTCGGGCATCGCGTGAGACTGGAGATCGAACCGGGGCGCTTTCTGGTGGCCGAGGCCGGCCTGCTCGTCGCCGAGGTGCACGCGCTGAACCGGCGGCCGGCGCAGCAATTCGCGCTGGTCGATGCGGGGTTCAACGATCTGGTGCGGCCTTCGTTTTACGGTAGCCATCATGAAATGACGGTGTTGAAACGCAGCGGTGCGCCGAGCGATGCCGCGCCCGATGCGCTCGCTATCGCCGGGCCGTTGTGCGAAGCCGGCGATGTATTTACGCAGGCAGCGGGCGGCGTCGTCATGAATCGGACGATGCCCGCGCCGGAGGTAGGCGACTTCGTCGTGTTTCACGATGCGGGCGCGTACGGCGCGTCGATGTCATCGAACTACAACAGCCGGCCGCTCGCGCCCGAGGTGTTGCTGGAAGGTGGCGAGCCGAGAGTGATCCGGCGTCGCCAGACGATCGAGGAACTGGTTGCGCTTGAAACGATGGATTGAAGGCAAGGCAAGGCAAGGCAAGGCAAGGCAAGGCAAGGCAAGCGCTAACACGCCCGCCTCAACGCGCCCGCACCGTGCGCGAATACGATGCGATCATCGTCGCGAATTCCTGCGCGGCCGGCGTCAGCGGAACCGCCGCGCGTTGCAGCAGGCAGACATCCTGCTCGACCGCCCGCTCGCGCACGGGAATGGCGGTCAGCGTGCTCGCGAACGGCCCGCGCTGCGCGACGACCGACGCCTCCAGCGACAGACAATCCGTCGCGCCGACCAGATGCAGCGTCTCGTACAGACCCTCCACGGTCGCGATGATTCTGGGCGGCGGCAGCCCGTGGCTATCGAACATCTGGTTGAGCCGGTGCACCTGCGGGTTGTCCGTGAGATTGGGCGAGCGCGTGGCCAGCCACGGGCAATCGACCAGTTCGGCAAGCGACGTCGCATGTGCCTTCGGATGACCCCGCCGGCACACGACGACCGGATCGGACGGATAGAGCGGCGTGACGGAAAGATCGGTCGTATCGGTGTACTTCGACACCAGCGCAACCGCGAAGTCGAGCGTGCCTTCGCGAATCCGCGAGATCATCATGCGCGAGGTGCCGGTGCGCAGATGCACCGCGACCCGTTCGAAGCGCGTGCGAAATTGCGTCAACACCGGCGCGAGCGCGTCGATCAACGGCTCGGTGGTCATGCCGAACGTGACTTCGCCGACGTAGTCGCCGCGCAGTTGCCGCACTTCCTGCTCGGCCCGCTCGCATTCGCCGATGATCGCACCCGCCCGCTGCAACAGACGTTGCCCCAGCGCGGTCAGCGCGATGCCGCGATTCGTGCGCGTGAACAGCGTCGCGCCGAGCATCGATTCGAGATTCTGCAACTGCTGCGTGATCCCGCTCTGCGCGATGCCGAGCGCCCGCGACGCCGCGCGGATGCTGCCGTGCTCGGCCACCGCGGTGAACGCGCGCAACTGGGAGATCGTCAATGCCATGGCGGAGTGGGTCCGGTGATCGGTAAAAGTGATCATGATAGTCCGAATGGGACTTCTTTGAGGCGCGGGCGCGGCATAGGATCGTGCTGTCGTACTCCGCCCACTCCACACTCCCACCCGCCTTCCATGAAAACTCTGCTGACGATCCTGTGCGCCGCGCTGACCTTGAGCAGCGGCGCATTCGCCGCCGAGCCGCAGACTGTGCGCCTCGGCATCGATCCGACCTATCCGCCGATGGACGCCAAGGCGCCCGACGGCACGCTCAAGGGCTTCGACGTCGACCTCGGCAACGAGATCTGCAAACGCATTCACGCGCGTTGCCAATGGGTGGAGCTGGAGTTCTCGGGGATGATTCCCGCGTTGCAGGCACGCAAGATCGACGCGGTCATGTCGTCGATGGCGATCACGGAGAAGCGTCAGCAGCAGATCCTGTTTTCGTCGAAGCTGTTTCAGTTCAAGTCGCATCTGATCGCGCGGCAAGGTTCGCCGCTCTCGGCCGGGTTGAATGCGTTGTCCGGCAAGCAGATCGGCGTGCAGTCGGGCACGCAGTTCGAATCGTATGCGTTGAAGAACTGGGCGCCGAACGGCGTGCACGTGGTCGCGTACAAGAGCCAGGACGAAGTCTTCGCCGATCTGGAAAACGGCCGGCTCGACGGCGCGTTGCTCGGCACGGTGGAAGCCGATTACGGTTTTCTGCGCACGCCGGCGGGCAAGGGCTTCGCCTTCGTCGGCGAGCCGCTTTCGATGGGCGATCACGGCGTGGGTATCGGCTTGCGCAAGGACGAGACGGAATTGCAGGCGTCGATCAACGCGGCGATCGCCTCGATGCTCAAGGACGGCACGTACGCGCAGATCGCGAAGAAGTACTTCGACTTCGACCCGTACGGCAACTGACCGGCAATCGACCGGCGACGAGTCGCCTTATTTCCCCCTTATCCGCATTTGCTCCAGGCTTTTCCTTCATGAACAGGCAATCGATTCCGCTTCTCTCGCCGGCTATCGGCACGCACCGCGAACTGGTGTCGTTTCATTTCGGCCCGACGGATCAGGGACACAAGATCTACATCCAGTCGTCGCTGCATGCCGATGAAACGCCCGCGATGCTGACCACCGTGCTGTTGAAACGTCGTCTGCTCGAACTGGAACGACAAGGCGCGCTGGCGGCGGAAATCGTGCTGGTGCCGGTGGCGAATCCGGTCGGGCTCGGTCAATACGTGCTCGGCCAGTTTCTCGGCCGTTTCGATCTGGGCAGCGGCAAGAACTTCAACCGTCATTTTCTGCAGTTCACGAAGCTGGCGGCGCGCGCGCAGGAAGTGCTGGGCAGCGATCCCAAGGAAAACGTGCGGCTGGTGCGCAAGCTGATCGCCGAAGAACTGGACGCGCAGAAGCCGCTGACGGAATTCGACTCGCTGCAATTGGCATTGCTGAAGCTTTCGCACGATGCGGACGTGGTGATCGATCTGCATTGCTCGCTGGAAGCGGCGATGCATGTCTACACCAGCGAGGCCGGATGGGCGGAGTTCGAGCCGTTGTCGCGCTACCTCGGCGCGCAGGCTTCGCTGCTCGCGACGAACTCGGGCGGCGATTCGTTCGACGAGACGCACAGCTTGTTGTGGTGGACGTTGCAGCAGGCGATGCCGGCGGACAAGCCGGTACCGAACGGCGCGGTTGCGGTGACGGTGGAGTGTCGCGGACAGCGTGACGTGTCGTACGAGGTGGCGCAGGAAGATGCGGACGCGATCGTCGATTATCTGGTGTGGCGCAAGGCGATTCGCGGCGCGGTGAAACCGCTGCCGCCGTTGCTGTCGCCGGCGACGCCGCTGGCCGGCAGCGAGCAGTTCTACGCACCGGTGAGCGGGATTCTGATTCATCGCGCGAAGATCGGCGACACGATTCGCGTTGGGCAGCCGCTGTTCGATATCGTCGATCCGTTGACGGATGAGACGACCACGATTTCCAGCCATACCGAAGGCGTGTTTTATATGCGTCGCGCGATTCGTTTCGTGACGGCGGGCGCGCCGTTGGGACGCGTGACGGGCACGCGTCCGTTCAGGACGGGGGTGTTGCTGGGGGCGTGAGGATATAGGGCGGGGTGGGTTGCCCGCCGTTCCTTATTTTCTTCCGACCAGATACGTCACACCATTCGGACCGTAGCGCTCCGAATGCGGTTTGTCAGCCGCGAGGTGGAAGACGTCGCCGGCTTTGTACACCTGCTCCTCGTCGCCGCAGACGATGTGCAGTTCGCCCTCCAGGATCAGCGCCTTCGCTTCGAAGGGATGGGTGTGCACGTCCATTGTTGCGTTGGGTTCCTTCGTCACGACGACGGGTTCGGGGAAACCGTCTTGCGTCAGGTTTTGGGTGAAGGTTTCGCGGTTCATGGTGGGGCCTTATACAAGGAGGTGAACGCGCCTCGGCGTGGCCTCTTACATGCCAGATCCCGGCGACGGCGGAGCCGTATCCGGTGCAGTTGCGCGACGTAGCCCGAGCACGTCGAGATAGTTGTCGAGCGAGCGCTGGACCGACTCGGCCGCGAGGCGGGCGGTGTCACTATAGTCTCCGCTGACGCACGCTTTGTCGAGCGCGGCGTAGTAAGCAAGCCGATCTTCTTTGCGGATGATCGCGGGCGGGTAGCTCGCCTTCATTAACTCGAAGTTCAGCAGCAACCGTCCCGTCCGGCCATTACCGTCGACGAATGGGTGAATCTTCACGAAGCGCGTGTGCAGTTCCGCCGCACGTTCGACGGGGTGCATGTTTCCGGCCGTTTCATACCAGGTGATCAGAGCGGCCATTTCGGCGGGCGGATGCAGGAAGTCGGGCGGAGTCGTGCTCGCGCCCTCGATCGCGTTGGAGTGATACGTCCACTCCAACATCAGCTTTTCGCGCAAAGAAGCGACCGTGTGCCGCGGCAGCGGGCGTGCCGCATCGAGCGTCGCCTTGTCGGCGTCGATCGTGTTCAGGAGCCCGGCGATTTGATTCGGCATTTGCATTCCCAATGCGAGATTTGTTGTCATGCGCCCAGGTGACGGTCAAAGTCATCTCAGGTCCTATATCCCCAATGGGGACAACAATCAAGCATCGGCGAAATTCCGGCCGGGATGGGTAGCGGACGGCATGAAAACCGGACGCATTTCTGAGGCCATAGAGCGTTGCATCTCATCTTGTTGCAAACCGCGACCCCGATTCGCCATGCCCGGCAATTTTGCACATCCGTCAAATTTCGTCTCAAGGTTTCACCTTTTCCGAGTTTTCTTATTCTGAGTCGGACCTCCCTGATTCAGCGTCTAGCGATTGCGAATTTCCAACGACGCTGAGAAGAAGGGAGGCCTATGAGATTCAACGATTCGCCTTGCGGAACGATGGGCGATCTGATGCGCGCAATCGCCCTGTTTGCGCTGTTGTTCATTGCATTCGGTGCAAATGCAACCGACTGTCTCACGCTCTACTCGCAGTCCGGTGCAATGCCGGGATCGAAAACCTGCCGCCTCGACGTCGTGGGCAATACGCCGGGCGGCATGGGCAACTACGCGTGTATCAACGACCTCGCGCTGATCGATCAGTGGTGCGCCTCGCCGGTTCCAGACGAACCGGAGGCGACGTGCCCGGTTGCTGATCCGGTGTATCCCGGCAGCGGCGCGGTGACGCTGACGCAAGCCGACTTCGTCAGTGGCGACGACATTCCCCTGCTGTTCACACGCACGTACCGCTCGAAATCGCTGTCAGGCGCAGCCACGGCGATGGGACCGGTCTGGTTCCACAACTGGCAGCGCAGCCTCGGGCTGGCTAATTCGAACAACGGGAGTTCGTCGACGGTTCTCGCGTATCGGGACAAGGGTGAGCCGGTGACGTTCCGTTGGACGAGCGGCACGTGGCGCTCGACTGGATTCACGGGGCTCGCGCTTTCGCAGAACGGATCGGGCTGGACGCTGACCGACCTGCAAACGGAAACCATTGAGTCTTACTCCGCGCAGGGTCTGCTGTTGTCCGAGACCACGAAGACGGGATTCGTGCGCACGCTCGCCTACGACGCATCGGGTCTGTTGACGACCATCACCCAGCACGCGACGGGGACGTCGGCGAACCAGGACCTGACACTTCGTCTGGACTACGACGACAGGCGTCGGTTGTCGCGTCTGAACGATCCGCTGGGCCGCATGACGCAATACGGGTACGACGCGAGCAGCAACCTCGTATCGATCACCTGGCCCGACGGCTATCAACACCGCTACGTCTATGACGACGCCCGCTTCAGGAACGCGCTGACCGGCGAAGTCGACGAATCGGGCAATCGCGTCGCCACCTGGACCTACGACTCGCAGGGGCGCGCGGTCGCCGTCACTCATCCCGACACATCGCGCAATGTGCAGTTTGCCTACGGCCCGGGTTCGACCGTGATCACCGATCGCCGACGGGCGACGACGTTAAACATGTCGTCGATTGGCGGCATGTTGCGGCCGACGGGCACCGCGTCGGTCGCGGGAAACACGGCCTCGACATGGGACAGCGCGGGCCGGCCGCTCAAGGATACGGATGCGAGCGGCGGCAGCGCCGACTACAGCTACGACGATGCGGGCCGCCCCATCCGCGCCACGATCAAGAGCCCGTCCGGTACGTCGATCACAACAATGCGCTATGCGGACGCGACGAGTCTGCGTCCGTCGATGATCGCATCGCCCGGCTTGATCCAGTCGTTCGTCTACGACGTCAACGGCAACACCACGGGCATTGCCGAGACCCCCACGCTCGATGCAACGGGCGCGAGCGCGTTCGATGCGCCGAAGTCCGGCGGCGTGACGATGGCTTACGGCATGACGTACGACGCGACGAACCGGCTCGCGTTCGTGCAGCAACTGGCGGACGGCCAGGTGAAGGGCCAATGGAGAGTCACGCGCGATGCGACCGGCAACGTCTTCGCGATCGTGATCCAGCAGACGATTCCGGACGCGACCGAAATGGTCCTGCGTGACGCGGCGCACCGGGTGTTAGCCGGTTACAACCCGACCGGCGATTTCTATCTGCGTTACGACCGGCGCGGGCGCATCGACGTCTTCAAGTTCAGCGAGTACGCGAGTCCGGCGAACGGCGGTATCCGGCGCGTGTTCAAGGCGAGGTGGACGTACTCGCCGGACGGCCAGGTCGCGGCGCGAAGCGCGACGGTTGCGAGGGACGGCAGCGTGCTCGATCTGAACGACGGCACGGACATTCCGGTCAGCAGCGAGGAGGCGGATCAGTGGATCGATAACTACAACAATGGCGATTCGCCGGTTGGGCCGCCTGCGGGGTTGCAGGGTGCCCGGTCGATGCTGCGGTCGGGGACGGCCGTTGGTGGAGGCGCTATTTGTGGAAGCTGCCACTTCTCGGTGGGCTTGATCGACGGTGCGGCGCGAGGTATTGCGTTTGTCTGGCGGATCGCACAGAACCCGGCGGTGCGATACGGCATCGGTCAGGGTGCGCGCAAGGCGGCGGAGAACTGGGAGCGCATCAAGCAGATGTGCAAGCCGGCCGCCGAGACGGAGGTCGATGGGATTCCGCCGGGACGGATTACGTCGGAATACACTGATATTACGGTGGGCCGGAGCACGCGGAATGTCGAAACAGATGTTGGCAAGGGTGAATTTGAAGCAAATCTACGCAACGATGGTTGGGCCGAAAAGGTCAGTTCCGACGGTAAGACGGATATCTTTACCAAAGGCGATCTCAAGTACACAGTGCGTGAGCATTCGAACGCTGGCAGCCCAACTGCGGAATATTTCCCGGCAGGAGCCACCAGCGCAACCCTAAAAATACGACTGGCCAAGTGATGAAAGATCTGGACTATATATACGACCGAGCAGCGTTTACGGAACTGTGGGAACGTGCGACGACGAACGTTTCGTCTCTAGTGAGCAAGCCGCGCGACGATCTACTTTACTTTGATGCGATCGACATCGCGACGCAAAAATTCTACGAGCTAGCACAGACGTTGCTCGCGTTCGAGAATGCGACTGATTTCGCGACGTTGATTCTTAAACCCGATCCGTTCACTTATTTCCATCACCTCTTCGGCAAATATCCCGGCTTCATTCATCGAAGCGGTAACACGTACGAAGATTTTTTTGAGCTCATGATGCGAGACCCTGGTGGCAACATCGCCGACGCGCTGGGCGTGAATCACGAACGCTACGTGGTCATGCCGCTGACAGGCGAATGGATCGCGTTCGGTGATAGATCCTGGGACATTGGTGTTCTTTATGGACCGCCGGCCATCATGGAGTGCGCAAAGCGCTTCTATCCGTTCTTCATTACTCCGCCGGAGCTTTTTCGAGTTCAGCCATAAAAAACTCGAGTACTTGCAATCTCTCGACACTCAAAGTGAGGTGAAATGGACGGGCGTATCTTTTTCGACGACGCGGCTGAATTCAACGGTCTGTTGACTACGGCCAGGACTCACATTCGGGAGCTCGCGGGCATGCCTGCGAGCGAACCGGTGTACTTCGATTCAGCCACTACTACCAGGTCGTACGAGATCTGCTTACGTTCGCCCATTCGCGCGAGACCGCGATTTTTTCGAGCACACCGGAAGTCAATGACTTTGCACGTAGGCGACTGGCCCGTGATCTCGTACAACCACCAAAAACCTTCAAGATTGCTCATTGAGATTTGGGAGGACGGCGTTGCAGGCGCGCGCCGCCCGACCCTCAAGATCCGACTGCCGAAATGACGCCAATCGACTTCATCCACGAGCGCTCAGAGTTCGCACCGCTTTGGACGCGTGCAAAAAAGAGCCTCGATCTGCTTCGTACTATGCCGCTCGAGGACTTGCTCTTTTTCGACTCGATCGATCTCCAGACGCAAAAGTTCTTCGAGCTCATACGCCATTTACTTGCCTTCAAAGGATCGAGCGACTTCGCCACGCTGGTCATGAAACCAGACCCGTTTAACTACTTTCACTTCCACTTCGGCAAGTACCCTGGTTTTATACAGCGGGCCAATCATACTGATGAAGAGTTCTTCGAATTTTTGTTGAAGGATCCAGGCGGTAGCCTTGCAGACGCACTCGGAGTCAATTCGGAACACTACGTCGTGATGCCCCTGCCGGGAGACTGGATTGCCTTTGGCGACAGATCGTGGGGAACAGGTGTACTTTACGGGCCGCCCGACATCATGGAATGTGCCAGAAGTTTTTATCCGTTCTTCCACTCTCCGCCGGAGCGCTTTCGAGTTGAGCCATAGTCGATAGCCCACAAAAACAAAGAGGCGCGAATTCGCGCCTCTTCGTCCATGCAAACCTCGGCAGAAAAAAGAAAGGCTCTGTTCAACATCCGGAGCCCTCACTGCATTAATTCAAACCCTCAATTCACCACCAGCACCGGCGCCACCGCCGCCGGATCGCTGATACTCGGCCGGCCATTCTCGACGTGTCCCGCGAAGCGGCGCGAGAAGCTCGCGTCGTCGTTATCGGTCACCGTCAAGTCGTACCAGTGGTGGCTCGACGCCAGCACCCACGCTTCCTCGACAGGCGACCCGGCCGGCACGAACACCGGACGCACACGCGCACCGTATGCGTTGTCGGTCACCGTCAAGCGCGCCACGCCGCCGCCGTTGTTGCTGAACTTCAGGAACACGTTGCCGTTCGCCACGTCGTATTGCACCTTCACCTCGGGTTGCGCCGGCTTGCCGCCATGCCCGCCCCAACCCGCCACCTGCGATGCCGCCGACGTCTGCTTCGCCGCCACCTGCGCATTGCCCGCGAACTTGCGCACGAACCCATTCGGCCCGAACACCTCGAACGCGTACACGCCATCCGTCGACGTCAGATCGAACGTCTCCTTCAGCGACTTGCCAGCCTCCACCGTGTAACGCCACGGACCATCCGCGCGGTTCGTCGAGTACACGTAGAAATGCGCACCCTGTTCGCCGGTATTGCCGATGGCAATATCGAACGTGTTCTTCTTCGCGTCCGCATGGCCATTCACATGCAACTCATACGGCAACGCACGCGCGAAGCGAATGCCGCTTTCCTGCGGATCGATCGCGCCGGGCGTCGTCGGCACGGTTGGCTTCGGCTGCGTCGCGCACTGGTTGTCCGCGATGCTCTTGTAGTTGCTCGTATCGGGCAGCGGTGGCACCTTCGAGTCCGGCGTGCGGAAGTCGAATGCGGTCGTCAGATCGCCGCACACCGCGCGGCGCCACGCCGTGATGTTCGGCTCGTACACGCCGAAACGCGTTTCGATGAAGCGAATCACCGACGTGTGATCGAACACCTGCGAGCACACGAAGCCGCCCTTGCTCCACGGCGACACGATCGTCATCGGCACGCGCGGGCCGAGGCCGTACGGCAGACCGTCCGCCGTGTAGCTGCCGCCGCGCAACGGATTGACCACGGTGTGGATTTCGCCGTCGGTGCTAACCGTCGACTGACCCTGCGCCGCCGTCGTCGCCGGTTGCGGCGGCACGAGGTGATCGAAGAAGCCGTCGTTCTCGTCGTACATGATGAACAACACGGTTTTGCTCCACACCTCGGGATTCGACGTCAACGCATCGAGAATCTGCGACGTGTACTCGGCGCCGTAAGCCGGCGTATAACTCGGATGCTCGGAATAGGCGGCCGGCGGGCACAACCACGACACTTGCGGCAACTGATTCGCCAGCACATCGGCCTTCAGATCGTCGATGGTGCGCACGGTCTGCGCGCGCTGATACAGCGGCGAACCCGGCTGCGCGTTGATGTAGTTGGCGAAATTCTGCAGGATGTTGGTGCCGTAGTTGCCATTCAGCGGATCGTCGCCGGTCAGCCCCTGCTGATACACCTGCCACGAAATGCCCGCGGCCTGCAGACGCTCCGGATACGTGGTCCACGACAGCAACTGGTAATTCGGCGGCCCGTCGCCGTCGACGTAATCGTTGTTGTCGAGCAGCGGGCCGCCCATCGTGCCGGTCGGATCGACCATGCCGGTCATCAGATACGAACGGTTCGGGTGCGTGGGGCCGGGCAGCGAGCAGAAGTACGCGTCGCAAATGGTGAAGGCGTCGGCCAGCGCGTAGTGAAACGGAATGTCGCTGCGCAGGTGGTAGCCCATCGTCATGTCGGTCTTGTTGGCCGGCCACTGGTCGTAGCGGCCGCCGTCGATCGCGGCATGGGTCTTGTACCAGGTGTGATCGAGATCGCCGACGCATTGCGCGCTGGTGGTCGCGGTGTTCAGATGGAACGGCAGCACCGGTTTGGTCGGATCTTCCTTCGACGGTTGATACCACACCGGCTTGCCGCCCGGCAGCGGAATCGGGAAGCGGTCGTTGTATCCGCGCACGCCGCGCAGATGGCCGAAGTAATGGTCGAACGAACGGTTCTCCTGCATGAACACGACGATGTGCTCGACATCGCGGATCGTGCCCGTGCGCGAAAACGCGGGGACGGCCAGTGCATTGCGGATCGACTCGGGCAGCGCGGTCATGGCGGCGGCAGCGCCGGCGGAGCTTGCAACGGTCTGCAGGAAACGGCGACGGCTAGTTGAAGTCATCGAATATCACCTTCTGCGGGGAGGAAAGCGTAGCGCGCCTCGCGCGCCGGGGGAATCGGGTCAGTTGCTGGTGGCGCTGTCGCCGGGCGCGTAACGCATCACCGGCGCGACCTGCTGGTTGTCGGCAGCGAGACTGGCCTGCATGTTCTCGACGATCGGATCGGAGGCGGCGGCGGAAGACGCGCTGGCCGTGACCGGATTGGCCACGATCGTTGAGGATGGGTTGAGGATTGGCGTTGCGGACATGGCGGCGGCACGCTGCTGCATGTCGCCGTTGGCCGCAGTCATGCCAGTCGAAGACGACGAGGGGCGCGCATTCGAAGTGGAATCGTCGGCACCGCAGCCGCTCAACGCTAACGTGGCGAACGTCGCGGCTGTTGCTATCGCAAGCAGAACGACGCTCGCGCTTCCAGTGAAGCTCGTGTCTCTCGTTTTCATGTCTGCGTCCAGTTTCGTGAAAGCGGATGCAGTCTCTAATCCTTTCAAGAAATAATTGTGAAACGTTTGCGAGTGGTAAAACTTGCGCGAATACGTTGGTTCGACGAAAGGAATGGGAAAGTAAAAAGAAGGACAATGGTCACGCCAACGCCATACCCTTCATGCCTCGACAACTCGATGTTCCACGCAACCGGTTGATCCATGACACGTATCGAACGACCCATCGACATCACGCGTCTCGAAGACGAATGGCTGGAAGCGGACGGCTTCGGTGGTTTTGCGTCCGGCACCGTGGGCACGCTACGCACGCGTCGTTATCACGCGCTGCTGCTGTCGGCGACGCGTCCGCCCGGTGGACGCATGGTGCTGGTCAATGGCCTGGAGGCATGGGTCGAAGCGAACGGCGAGCGCGTGCCGTTGAGCATGCAACGTTATGTGCCGGACGTGATCTATCCGGACCTGACCGCGCGGCTTCTCGCATTCGATACCACGCCTTGGCCGACGTGGCGTTTTGCGCTCGGTACGCACACCACGATCACGGCGGAAGTGTTCGTGAGCAAGGCCACCTGCGAGACGGTGCTGCGATGGCGGCTCGACCGTGCGCAAACAAACGCGGAAGAAACGACTGCGCCGGTACTGAAAGTCCGTCCGCTGCTTTCGGGCCGCGACTACCACGCACTGCATCACGAGAACCCCGCGTTCAACTTCAACGCGCGAACCAGCGACGATCTGACGTGCGCCAGCTGGCAGCCGTATGGCGACGTTCCTGCTATTCACGCGTCGACGAACGGCGCATACACGCATGCGCCCGATTGGTACCGGAACTTCTGCTACGCACGCGAGCAGGAACGTGGTCTGGATTTCAGCGAAGATCTCGCGACGCCTGGTGTCTTCAGCTTCGACCTCGCGCGTGGCGAAGCGGTCATGATCCTGAGCGCGTCGGGTAACGCGCAATCATCGAATGCCGCGACTCGTGCCGCCGCCCTCGCGCTTGCCGAACAACAGCGCCGCGTCGCGTTGGGCTCGCGTCTGCAACGTTCCGCGGACGCCTACATCGTCGCGCGCAATCAAGGCCGCACGATACTCGCGGGCTTCCCGTGGTTCACCGACTGGGGCCGCGACACGTTCATCTCGATGCGCGGCCTGCTGATCGCGTCGGGGCGCCTCGACGAAGCCGAGGCGATCCTGCTCGAATGGTCGGACACGCTGTCCGAGGGCATGCTGCCGAACCGTTTCCCCGACTATGGCGACGCGCCGGAATACAACTCGGTCGATGCATCGCTATGGTTCGTCGTCGCCGTGCACGACTATCTCGCCTCGGGCCATGCGAGCGACGCCACACGTCAGCGTCTGCAGCAGGCCGTGGAGGCGATCCTCGCCGGCTACACGCGCGGCACCCGCTTCAACATTCAGGCGTCCGCGCAAGACGGTCTGTTGCGCGCGGGCGTTCCCGGCGTGCAGCTCACGTGGATGGATGCGAAAGTCGGCGACTGGGTGGTGACGCCGCGCATCGGAAAACCGGTCGAAGTGCAGGCGCTCTGGATTAACGCTTTGCGCATTGCAGCAAGCTGGAATACGCAATGGCAGCAGCCCGCGCAAACCGCGCTGCAAGCGTTCAAGGAACGCTTCGTCGACCCGGCCACGCAGGCGCTGTTCGATAACGTCGATGTCGATCACGTCGCCGGCACGATAGATCGCGCGATCCGCCCGAATCAGATCTTCGCGATCGGCGGCCTGCCGTTTCCGTTACTGGAAGGCGATGCGGCTCGCGCAGTACTCGATCAGGTCGAAGCGCAGTTGCTCACGCCGTCTGGCTTGCGAACGCTGGCGCCGTCCGATCCTGCCTATCGCGGGCACTACGGCGGTCCGCCACTCGCACGCGACGGCGCCTATCACCAGGGCACCGTATGGCCGTGGTTGCTGGGGCCATTTGTGGAAGGCTGGCTGCGGGTTCATGGCAGTGCAGCAGAAACCTGCGACGAGGCGCGCACGCGTTTTCTGGCTCCGCTGTACGCGCAACTCGACCGTGCCGGGCTCGACCATCTATCCGAAATCGCCGACGGCGACGCGCCTCACGCGCCGGCCGGCACGCCGTTTCAGGCGTGGTCGCTCGGCGAACTGCTGCGGCTCGAACGACTGCTTGCGCGCCTGAGGCCCATTGCGGCGTAAACCGCGCTACGATGTGTGTCCCGCTGCCAAGCCTGCTGCAAGGACGGAAGTCATGCCACCGCTGCGTGCTGCCAATGTGCTCGCTACCCTCGAAGGCTCACGCCTGCATTCGGCCGACTGTGCCCACTGGCAGCGCTGGGGGCCGTACCTCAGCGAGCGGCAATGGGGCACGGTGCGCGAAGACTACAGTCCGGGCGGCACCGCATGGGACTCGTTCCCGCACGATCACGCGCGTAGCCGCGCATACCGCTGGGGCGAAGACGGCATCGCCGGTTTCGGCGACGACAAACTGAGCTGGTGCGTGTCGCTCGCGCTGTGGAACCGCAAGGACCCCATCCTCAAGGAACGCCTGTTCGGTCTCACGAACGCCCAGGGCAATCACGGCGAGGACGTGAAGGAGCTGTACTTCTATCTCGACGGTACGCCCACGCATTCGTACATGCGAATGCTCTACAAGTACCCGCACGCCGCCTATCCCTACGAAGACCTCGTTCAGGAGAACGCGCGCCGCGGCAGCGACATGGCGGAGTACGAAGTGCTCGACACGGGCGTGTTCGACGATTCGCGCTATTTCGACGTTCAGGTGGAATACGCGAAGCACACGCCCGACGACATCCTGATGCGCGTGACGATCGAAAACCGCGCGGACGAGGCCGCTTCGCTCGACGTGCTGCCGCAGATCTGGGCGCGCAATTCGTGGTCGTGGAAAGAGAACAAGGACAAGCCGTCGCTGACCGCCGCCACGGACCATGACGGCAACGTGCAATTGCTCGGTCATCAGCACGGTCACGAACCGATCGTCGTGACCGCCTGGTCGAAAGACGCGCCGTCGGTGAACTGGCTGTTCTGCGAGAACGACACCAACGTGAAGCGTCTGTTCAACATGGACGGCACAGGCCCGTTCAAGGACGGCTTCAACGATTACCTCGTGCACGGCGACGAGCAGGCTGTACGCCGCGACAAAGGCACGAAGGCGGCCGCGCATGCCGCGATCGAACTCGGGCCGCATGGGCGAGCGGTGGTGTACCTGCGCTGGCGTCTGCAATCGACACCCGACGACACCCCGCTCGACGCGGACGCGCTCTTCGCGCGCCGTCTTGCCGAGGCCGACGAGTTCTACGGCGCGCTGCAGCACGAGATCGCCGATCCGGACGCGCGCCTTGTGCAACGCCAGGCGCTCGCCGGCATGCTGTGGTCGAAGCAGTACTACCAGTACGACGTGCAGCGCTGGCTGGAAGGCGACCCGCTGCAACCGCCGCCGCCCGAGAGCCGCAAGCATGGCCGCAACGCGGACTGGCGGCATCTGTGCAACGCGGACATCGTATCGATGCCCGACAAGTGGGAGTATCCGTGGTACGCGTCGTGGGATCTCGCGTTTCATGCCGCGGCGTTCGCATTGATCGATCCGGCGTTTGCCAAGCGCCAATTGCTACTGCTGGTGAAGGACCGCTATCAGCATCCCAATGGCCAGATGCCTGCCTACGAGTGGGCGCTGGGCGATGCCAATCCGCCCGTTCATGCATGGGCCGCGTGGCGCGTCTATGAGATCGACCGGGCGCTGACCGGCAAGGCGGATCGCGATTTTCTCGAACTCGTGTTCCACAAGCTGCTGCTGAATTTCTCGTGGTGGGTCAACCGCAAGGACGCGGACGGCCGCAATATTTTCCAGGGTGGCTTTCTCGGACTCGACAACGTCGGTATTTTCGATCGCTCGTCGCCGCTGCCCACCGGTGGCCATATCGACCAGGCCGACGGCACCGCATGGATGGCCGCATATGCGCTCGACCTGATGCGGATCGCGCTGGAACTCGCGTACGCGAATCACGTATTCGTCGATATCGGCGTGAAGTTCTTCGAGCATTTCCTGTACATCGCCGAAGCCGTGAGTTGCGACGACGATTGCGACACGGGGCTGTGGGATACGCAAGACGAGTTCTTCTACGACAAGCTGCGTCTGCCCGACGGTACCAACATTCCGATGCGGGTGCGCTCGATCGTCGGGCTGATTCCGCTGTTCGCGGTGCACGTGCTCGAACATCGTCTGCATGGCGGCTTGCCGGGTTTGCGCGAGCGCCTCACGTGGTTCCTCGAACATCGTCCGGATCTCGCGCGGCTGGTGTCGCGCTGGAACGAACCGGGCAAGGGCAATGCGTTGCTGCTTTCGCTGTTGCGCGGGCATCGAATGAAAGCGCTGCTGCGGCGCGCGCTCGACGAAAGCGAGTTCCTGTCCGATCACGGCGTGCGGGCGCTGTCGCGCGTGCATCGCGACGAGCCGTTCGTGTTCCGCCACAACGGCGACAGTTTCACGGTCAAGTATCTGCCGGCCGAGTCCGACTCGCGTGTATTCGGCGGCAATTCTAACTGGCGCGGGCCGGTGTGGATGCCCGTCAACTATCTGCTGATCGAATCGCTGTACGAATTTCATCGCTATTACGGCGACGATTTCCGTGTCGAATATCCGACCGGTTCGGGCCAGAAGTTCTCGCTCAGCGAAATCGCGGATGAACTCGCGCGCCGCTGCACCACGTTGTTCCTCAAGAACAAGGACGGCGAGCGTCCGGTGATGGGCGCGTATCCGCTGTTGCAGGCCGACCCGCGTTCGCGCGACCTGGTGCTGTTCCACGAGTATTTCCATGGCGACGACGGGCGCGGCGTGGGCGCGTCGCATCAGACCGGCTGGACGGGGCTCGTCGCATTGCTGTTGCAGCCGCGCGCGATGGGCGCGTCGGGCAGCGTGCCGATGACAGGCGAGAGCGACACGGCGCCGATTCCGACCGCGCCGAATGCGGCGAGCACGCAAGCTGCGGCGCCGGCGCCGGCAACGGAGGCCGCGCCTGTCGCGGCGGTGGATCCCGCACCCGCGCTCGTGACGGCGGTGACGAAATAGCGTCGGTGGTAGCAAGCCGTGGGCCGCAGGCGAACCAGGGGCTGAGGAGGTTACATAAGCCCTACAAAAATCCCTGTCAGCAACACTTGGCAGCGAGATAACGAGGTAACGGGGATCGTTTTTGAACTGTGTGGCTTCAAGCGTGGTCTTTCATAAACCGCCACGTCCGTTCCATTGGCTTCCTGAGTGAATCCCATGTCGACTACACCGAATACCACCGCTTCCAACCGTCCCACCGATGCCACCGATGCCACTGCGGCCGAACCCAGCTGCAAGGTCAGCGTGAGTCCGCACGAACGCACCACGTCGTCCGCGCCCGCTTCGCCGGCCGGCAAGCGGCCGGCGCCGCCCTGCACGCTGGTGATCTTCGGCGCGGGCGGCGATCTGACCAAGCGTCTGCTCATGCCCGCGCTGTACAACCTCGCCGTCGATGGCCTGCTCGACGACGGCATGAAGATCGTCGGCGTGAATCACGGCGAGCGCGAGACGAGCGTGTGGCGCGACGATCTGCACAAGTCGCTCGAACAGTTCGCCGCCGACAAGGCCAGCACCTTCCACGCCGGCAAGCTCGACGACAAGGCGTGGGACTGGGTCGCGCAACGCCTCGAATACATGGCCGGCGAATTCGAAACCGACGATGTGTTCACGAAGCTCAAGCAGAAGCTCGATCAGGCGCAAGGCGGCAACGTCATTTTCTATCTCGCGGTCAGCTCGCACTTCTTCAAACCGATCGTCGAGCGTCTTGGCAAGGCGGGGTTGTTGAAGGAAGGCGAGGGCGACGGTGGGTGTTTCCGCCGCATCGTGGTCGAGAAACCGTTCGGTACCGATCTCGCGTCGGCGCAGGATCTGAACGCGCACATCCTGTCGTATGCGAAGGAATCGCAGGTGTACCGCATCGATCACTTTCTCGGCAAGGACACCGTGCAGAGCATTCTCGCGGTGCGCTTCGCGAATGCGCTGTTCGAGCCGATCTGGCGGCGCGAGTATATCGACAGCGTGCAGATAACGGCGGCGGAAACCATCGGCGTGGAAGGGCGCGGCAAGTTCTACGAGCAGACCGGCGCGTTCCGCGACATGCTGCCGAACCATCTCTTCCAGTTGCTCGGCATGGTCGCCATGGAGCCGCCCAATTCGTTCGATGCCGAAGCCGTGCGCGACAAGAAGGCCGACATCATGCACGCGATCCAGCCGCTGACCGCGGATGACGTGGTGTTCGGTCAGTACGAGAAAGGTCCGGCGGGCGTCGGCTATCGCGAGGAACCGGATGTGGCGCCGGACAGCACCACGGAAACCTACGCCGCCGCGCGTGTGTTCGTCGAGAACTGGCGCTGGGCCGGCGTGCCGTTCTATCTGCGCACCGGCAAGCGGCTCGCCGCGCGTCGCACGGAAATCTCGGTGCAGCTAAAGCCCGTGCCGTTCCGCCTGTTTCGCGACACGCCCGTCGACGCGCTCACGCCGAACGTGTTGACGCTGCGCATCGATCCCGCGCACGGCACGAGCTTCGACTTCAACGTGAAAACGCCGGGGCCGGTGATGCAGGTCGGCGCGGTGCAATCGTCGTTCGACTATGCGGACTTCTTCGCGGAACGCGCGAACGTCGGCTACGAAACCTTGCTCTACGACTGCATGCTTGGCGACGAGACGCTGTTTCAGCGCGCCGACAGCATCGAAACGAGTTGGGCCGCCGTGGACGACGTGCTGCATCCGAAGCACGGTGGCGCGCAACCGGTGCACGGTTATGCGGCCGGCAGCGAAGGCCCCGCGGAAGCGGACGCGCTGCTCGCGCGCGACGGTCACGCATGGCGGCCGTTGAAGCAGGACCCTGTCGAGAAGAAGTAACTCCATCACGCGCACTCACACTATCGGGGGGATACCGTGGCAACACGTCAAACGAGCAAGGCAAGCAAAACAGGCACCAAAAGCCCGGCAAGCACCAGAGCCGCCAAAAGCACGAACGGCACGAAAAGCGCCAAAAGCGCCAAAAGCGCGCCACGCAACGCGAAAGTGCAGAGCAGCACCGAGCGGATTCTGGCGATCGACGTCGGCGGCACGGGTCTGAAAGCGGCGATCATCGACGCGGACGGTCAGATGAAGACCGAGCGCCTGCGGGTACCGACGCCGCATCCGTGCACGCCGGATCAGCTGGTGGATGCGCTCGCGAAACTGGTCGAGCCGCTGGTCGAGAAGGAGCCGGCCACGTTGATGTCGATCGGCTTTCCCGGCGTGGTGCGCAACAACCGCATCCTGACCGCGCCGCACTTCGGCGTGGAGGGATGGCACGACATTCCGCTCGCGGATGAACTGGCGCAGCGCCTCGGCGGTTTGCCGGTCCGCATGATCAACGACGCGGAAATGCAGGGCTTCGCCGCGATCGAGGGGCATGGTCTCGAATTCGTGCTGACGCTCGGTACGGGCGCGGGCACGGCCCTATTCCGCGACGGCGAGCTGATGCCGCATCTGGAACTCGCGCACCATCCGGTCAGCAAGAAAGGCGTTGCGTACGACGAATACATCGGCGACGCGGCGCGCGAGAAAGCCGGCAACAAACGCTGGAACAAGCGCGTGCAGAAAGTGATCGAGATTCTCAGTGCGCTCGTGAATTACGACAAGCTGTGGATCGGCGGCGGCAATGCCGCGCGCCTGACGTTCGATTTGCCGGCCAACGTGGCGACCGTGTCGAACGATGCGGGCATCGAAGGCGGCGCACGTCTGTGGCATCCGCGTTCGTTGCGCGACACGCGGCAACTGCCCGAAGCAACTGCTCGCACGGGCAAGTTCAAGTAAGCCCCGGGGTGGTGCGCGGCAGGTGCCCCGACCAGCGCGTACGAATGCGAGGCGAGGCGGCGTTGCTCACCGCTTCGCCTGGCGCTCAAACGCTTACCGCGCCGCGTCACCCCAGCGATAGTCGACGCTCGCGTCGTCGAGTTGCGTCTTGATCTGCGGATCGAGCACGAACTCGGCGGCCGCGAGCGTATCGGTCAACTGCTCGGCGCGGCTCGCGCCGATAATCGCCGACGTAATCGCCGGATTCGCCATCACCCACGCGAGCGACACGCGTGTCAACGATTCGCCGGTCGGCGCCACGATCGCCTTCAGGCGTTCGATCGTTTCGAACTCGCGCTGGTGCCAGTAACGCGCCTGATACATCGCGCCCGCCTTGCCGACCGTTTCGGTGAAGCGTCCCTCGGCCGGCGTTGCGTCGAGCTTGTGCTTGCCGGTCAGCAAGCCACCCGCGAGCGGGTTGTAGGGAATCACGGCCAACTGTTCTTCCGCGGCGAGCGGCAGCAATTCGCGTTCGATCTGGCGGAACAGCAGGTTGTAGCGCGGCTGCACCGACACGAAGCGCGCGACGCGCAACACGTCGGCGCGACCCAGGGCGCGCGCCAGACGGTACGCGAGAAAGTTCGACACACCGACATAGCGCGCTTTCCCCGATCGCACGATCGTGTCCAACGCTTCGAGCGTTTCGTCGAGCGGCGTGTTCGCGTCATCGGAATGGAGCTGGTAGAGGTCCACGTAATCCGTGCCGAGCCGGCGCAGCGATGCGTCGATCGCGTCCAGCAGATGTTTGCGCGACGCACCCTGATCCCATGCCGAAGGCCCCATCTTGCCGACCGCCTTGGTCGCGAGGATGAAGCGATCGCGCTTGCCCTTCAGCCAGCGCCCGACGATTTCCTCCGTGCGTCCGGCCAGATCCTCGCCGCCGCCGAGCGGATAGACGTTGGCGGTATCGATGAAATTCACGCCGGCGTCGGCGGCCGTATCGAGAATGCGCCGCGATGCGTCCTCTTCCGTCTGCAAGCCGAAGGTCATCGTGCCGAGACACAGTCGCGAAACGCTCAGGCCGGTACGGCCGAATTGGCGGTATTGCATGGTCAACTCCGAAGTTGGGCAGGATGGTGACAACAGGTGTTGCAAAAAGGATAAACGCTGCCGGAATTTTTTGTCGGCGGTCTGGCTCGGCATTCGTTATTTATTTGAAAGATTTGAGCGGCGTTATTCATGCCGGTGAAATCGGCCGGAGCGGCCTCAGCCTTGTCTGAACATTACAAATAAGTAATAAATGCAAAAGGAAATTGAATTGAAAATTACAATAAGCCTTCGTTCGTAAAACGCCGAAACAATCCAATTACAGCGAGTAAGCTTTGCCGCCGTTGAAGCGTCTTTATGCATATGGAATGATAGCGATTCTCATTTAATCATCAGCCAGCCAACCCGTCGTCTTTGCTCCACGCAAGAGAGCGGCAGCCAGCCAATGCAGCTTCGTCAGTAATCGCATGCGCAGACATGCGAGCCGGACAAGTGCACCTTCGACGGGATTTCCATGCTCAATCACACGCCGCTTGCGACCGCGTTAGCGCTAGCTTTTGCCATTCCGTTCGCGACGCCGGCCGTCGCGCAGACCGCCGTGCAAAGCACCGCGCAGTCGTCGGCCGATAAGAACACGGCGGGCAAGACGGCCGACAACGCGACCCTGCCGACCATCGGCGTGTCGGCGCAAGCCGAGCAGCAAGACTTCCAGGCGGAAAAATCGAATGTCGGCGCGAAGACGCCCACGGCGCTGCGCGACATCCCGCAAACCGTCACGGTGATCAACAAGGATCTGTTGTCCTCGCAAGGCGCGACGTCGTTCCAGGACGCGCTGCGCAATGCGCCGGGCGTGACGATCGGCGGCGCCGAGGGCGGGCAGATCGGCAACAACATCAACCTGCGCGGCTTCACCGCGCAGAACGACATCTATCTGGACGGCTTCCGCGACCGCAACCAGTACTATCGCGACACCTTCGACCTCGAAGAACTCGAAGTGCTGTACGGCCCGTCGTCGATGCTGTTCGGCCGCGGCTCGACCGGCGGCGTGATCAACCAGGTCAGCAAGAAGGCGAACCTGAAGGACTCGGCGGAAATCAGCGAAATGGTCGGGACCGACGACCGTTACCGCAGCACCGTCGACGTGAACCATAAGCTCACCGACACCGCCGCGATCCGCCTGAACGCCTTCGGCCAAAGCCTCGGCTCGACGCGCGACGTGATGAAGAACAAGGACTACGGCATCGCGCCGGAAGTGCGTTTCGGTATCGGCACGCCGACCGAAGTAACGCTCTCCGCGCTGATCCAGCACAACGACGACATGCCCGACTACGGCGTGCAGGCGTTGAACGGCCGGCCCTCGCCGGTGCCGAAGAACACCTTCTACGGCCTGACCACCGACCGCACGATCCAGGACGTGCAGACCTTCACCGCGGCGATCAAGCACAAGTTCTCCGACTCGCTCACGCTGACCAACCAGACGCAGTTCTCGCACTCGATGACCGACGCGCGCGAAACCGCGCCGCAATCGGTGCTGACGGGGCCGCTCGCCAGCAGCACCGCGTTGGTCAACGGCAATTTCACGACCCTGTCGCCGTCGCAACTGTTCATCAAGCTGCAGAGCCACGACCGCGTGATCGAAAACCATTCGCTGTACAACGACACGATGCTCGAATACAAATTCAACACCGGTCCGGTCAAGCACGACCTGATCGCGGGTGTCGAGCTCGGTCACGACAGCTACTCGAATCAGGCATACACGCGCAACAACCTGCCGGTCGTGTCGATGCTGAACCCGGCGTATCTGTCGTCGCCGGCCGGGGTGACCACGACGGTCGGCAACTACGCGAATTCCGGCTCGAACGAAATCGCCGCGTACCTGAACGACACCGTGTCGCTCAACCAGCACTGGAAAGTGATCGGCGGTTTGCGCTGGGATCGTTTTCAGGCGCAGATCAACAACACGATCAGCTTGCCCGGCTACGCGAGCCAGACCAACTTCTTCACCAGCGTTCGTGCCGGCGTGATCTATCAGCCGACCGACTGGCAGTCGTATTACGTGTCGTACGGCACGTCGTTCGACCCGTCGCTCGAAGCATTGACTGTCACGAACCTGACGCAGAATCTCGCACCGGAGTCCACCAAGTCGTACGAAGTGGGCGGCAAGTGGGATCTGCTCGGCGGCAATCTGTCGGTGAATTCGGCGTTTTTCCGCGAGGAAATGACCAATGCGCGCACGCAGGTCTCGCCGACCGAATACGAACTCGACGGCGATATTCGCGTGGACGGTTTCCAGGCCGGGGTCACGGGTCACATCACGGACAAGTGGCAGATTTTCGGCGGCTATACGTACATGGATGCCGTCGTGCTGAAGGCGCTGGACGGCACGCAGGGTCACACGCCGGCCAACACGCCGCGCAATACGTTGACGCTGTGGACCACGTACGCGATCACGCCGCACTGGGAAATCGGCGGCGGCCCGACCTACATGTCGCCGCGCTACGCGTCGAACACGAACTATGTCGAAGTGCCGGGCTACACGCGCTGGGACGCGACCGCCGCGTACCACGCCAAGAAATACGACGTGCGTCTGAACCTGTTGAACCTGACCAACAAGCAGTACTACGACGGCCTGATCCAATCGGACGGCGGACGCTCGGTGCCGGGTATCGGCCGCACACTGCTGGCCACGTTCGACTACCGCTTCTGATGTCAGTCGAGCGGTTGCGGTAGGCTTGCCGTTTTTTTGTCGGAAACGGCAAGCCCCGCGAAAGGAAAACCACCCTATGTTGCTGCAGATTCCGAAGGTACTGAACGCCGAGCAGTTGCGCTTCGTGCGCGAGCGGCTCGACAGCGCCGGCGACGCCTGGGTCGACGGCCGTGCGACGGCCGGCTATCAGGGCGCGCCGGTCAAGCGCAATCAGCAGATCGCCGAGCATTCGCCGATTGCGCGTGAACTCGGCGACGTGATTCTGGCGGCGGTCGAACGGCATCCGCTGTTTATCAGCGCGGTGCTGCCGAATCAGGCCTACCCGCCGCTCTTCAATCGCTACGAGAGCGGCATGACCTTCGGCAGTCACGTCGACGGCGCGGTGCGGGTGTTGCCCAACGGCGTGAAACTGCGCACCGATGTGTCGGTGACGCTGTTCATCTCCGAGCCCGGCGAATACGACGGCGGCGAACTCGTGATAGAGGACACCTACGGCGTGCAGCAGGTCAAGCTGCCGGCCGGCGACATGATCGTCTATCCGGCCACCAGCCTGCATCAGGTGACGCCGGTGACGCGCGGCGCCCGGCTGGCGAGTTTCTTCTGGGTGCAAAGCCTGGTGCGCAGCGACGCCCAACGCGCGTTGCTGTTCGACATGGACACCGCGATTCAGCGTCTGAATGCCACCCACGCCGACGACGCCGCGCGCCGCAGCCTCGTCGGCTGTTATCACAATCTGTTGCGAACCTGGAGCGAAACGTGAGCGTACCCGAGGCAATCGACCTTCAACCCGTGGCGGAAATCGATACCGCCAGCCGTGCGCCGCAGCGGCTCGACGGCGGCGAACTGAAGGCCCGTCAGCAGCGCTCGCGCCGCGCCACCTTCGTCAAATGGCTGCGCAAGGTGCACGGCTGGATCGGCTTGTGGGGCGCGGCGCTGGGGCTGCTGTTCGGTACGACCGGATTTCTGCTGAACCATCGCGGCGGTCCGTTGCGCATTTCCACCGGCGAGCCGCAAGTCTCGACGATGCAGGTGCCGCTGCCGCAACCCGCGCCGGAAACGCCGCGCGAGCTGGGCAAGTGGCTCAAGCACGAGCTGAAGCTTGCCGGTACGCCGGGACGCGTGCAGAAGGAACCCGCGCATCCGGTCGCGTGGGGCGATCGCAGCGTCGAGCAGCCGGAGCACTGGCAACTCAATTTCGCGTCGCCGCATGAAAACACGTCGGCGGAATACTGGGTCGGCAATGGTTTCGTGACGGTCAAGCGCAGCGACAACACGTTCCTCGCGATGCTGACGAACCTGCACAAGGGTGTAGGCCTGAGCGTCGGCTGGGTGCTGCTGATCGATACGCTGGCGGGCAGCATCATTCTGCTGTCGTTGACCGGCGTGCTGCTGTGGACCGAGCTGAACAAGCGCAAGACCCTCGGCGCGGTGCTGGTGCTCGGCTCGATCGTCGCGGCGGTGTGCGTCGGACTGATGTAAAAATTTCCCTCCTTTCCCGGCGTGCCGCGTTTCGCGGCGCGTCGTCCCGAACCCCGCCTCGCCAACCTCGCGCCAGCCTCACGCCAGCCTCACGCCGCAAGCGGAAAATCCTCGCCTCTTCAGGCATTTACGCCCTCTCCCGACTTCCTCCCGCGCGCTGCGGCGTGCGAGAATCGCGCAAGAAGAATTGCGCCACGTTGGCGCACCGGTCCGGCATCCCGGGCACCGTTTTTGCAACGGCGCTCGCACGTTTGCGACCCACCCCGCGTCGAGGAGACTGTGTTGAAAGAGCCGGACAGCTTTACGTCGGACATGCCGTCCGCCCCTCGCAGCACGCCGCCGTTCCTATCCGGCGGCGGCGAGCTGGGTTCGCTGATTCGCGCCTACGACTGGACCCAGACCACGCTGGGCGCTCCCGAGAGCTGGCCGCAGGGGCTGAAGATCGCGATCCGCATCATGCTGACGTCGCGGCAGCCCATCTGGATCGGCTGGGGCGACGAGCTGATCTACTTTTACAACGACCCGTATAAATCGATCATCGGCGGCAAGCATCCGGTGGCGCTGGGGCAACCCACGCGGGTCGTGTGGCGCGAAATCTGGAGCGAGATCGAGCCGCTGCTGAACACGGCGATGACGGGTACCGAGGGCATCTTCGTCGAACAGCAGTTCCTCATCATGGAGCGCAACGGCTTTCCCGAGGAGGTCTATTACACCTTCTCGTACAGCCCGATTCCCGACGACGACGGCGAGCCCGGCGGCATCATCTGCGCCAATAGCGACGACACCCAGCGCGTGCTCGGCGAACGTCAACTGGCGCTGCTGAAGGAACTGGCGGCCGCGAGTCCCGACGGCCGCGACCTGCGCGAGGCGTGCGAACTGAGCGCGCGGGCGTTGCAGACCAATCCGCACGACTTGCCGTTCGCGCTGCTCTACGCGGCCGAACCCGGCAGCGACGTGGTCACGCTCGTCGGGGCGAGCGGCATCGCGCCGGACCATCCGGCGGCGCCCGCTTCGATGAACCTGAACGACAACCCCGCGTGGCCCGTCGCCGACGTGATGAGAAGCCAGATTCCGCAGACCGTGCACGGTCTGACGGAGCGGTTCGGCACGGAACTGCCGCGTGGCCCGTGGCATATCGCGCCCGGGCAGGCCGTCGTGCTGCCGGTATCGGCGGGCAGCGATACGACGCCGACGGTGGTGCTGATTGCCGGTCTGAATCCTTGCCGCCTGTTCGACGAGGCCTATCGCGGTTTTCTGAATCTGACGGCGGGGCAGATCGGCGCGGCGATCGGCTACGCCCAGGCCTATGCCGAAGAGCGGCGGCGCGCGGAAGCGCTGTCCGAAGTGGACCGCGCGAAGACCACGTTCTTCTCCAACATCAGTCATGAATTCCGCACGCCGTTGACGCTGATGCTCGGCCCGCTCGAAGAACTGCTCGCGAAACCGCGGCTGCAGACGAGCGTCGCCGACAGCGAGCCTGGCAATGGCAGCGGCATTGATGGTGACACCGACGATCGCGCGCTGATCGAAATCACGCATCGCAACGGGCTGCGTCTGCTGAAGCTGGTCAACGCGCTGCTGGACTTCTCGCGGATCGAGGCGGGGCGTATCCAGATTCACACCCAGCCTACCGACGTCGCCGCATTCACGGCCGAACTCGCGTCGCTGTTCCAGTCCGCGATCGAGGCGGCCGGCTTGAAACTGGAGGTGGAGGTTCCCGCGTCGCCGGTGGTCGTGCAGCTCGATCGCGAGATGTGGGAAAAGGTCGTGATGAATCTGCTGTCGAACGCGTACAAGTTCACGTTCTTCGGCACGATTCGCGTGACGGTGCGAGTCGTCGAGGGCGGCGCCGTCGCGATCGGTTTCAGGGACAGCGGGATCGGCATCGCCGAGGAGGAAGTGCCGCGGCTGTTCGAGCGTTTCCACCGCGTGGCGGGCGCGCCTGGCCGTTCGGTCGAAGGCAGCGGCATTGGCCTCGCGATGGTGCAGGAGCTGGTCAAGCTGCACAACGGCACGGTGCAGGTGGACAGCGTGCTGGGCGAAGGCGCGTGCTTCACGGTGATGTTGCCGCGCGGCTCGGTGCTTTCGCAGACCGAGGACGAAGCCGTGCACGCGGCGATGAGCAAACTCGCCCGCACGTATGTCGATGCCGCGCTGCGCTGGAGTCCGGAGAACGAGATCCTTACGGACTTGACCGTCAGCGATGCGCATGACGATGCAGCTGGCGGACCCGCAGAAAACGGCGAGACCGCGGTCGCCGCCGCCGCGACGCCCACGAGCGTGGCGCGTGTGCTGGTGGTCGACGACAACGCGGATCTGCGCCAGTACATGAGCCGCATTCTGCGCACGGCGGGCCACGAGGTGCAGCTCGCCGCCGACGGCCAGACCGCGCTCGACGCGGCGCGCGCGGCGCCACCCGACCTGGTGCTGTCCGACGTGATGATGCCGCGTCTCGACGGCTTCGGTCTGCTGCGCGAGTTGCGTGCCGATCCGGTGCTGCGCGATACGCCGGTGGTGATGTTGTCGGCGCGGGCGGGGGAAGAGGCGCGCGTCGGCGGAATCGAGCATGGTGCCGACGACTATCTGACCAAGCCGTTTTCCGCGCGCGAGTTGCTGGCCCGCGTGGCGGGCAATCTGCAACTCGCGCGTTTGCGGCGCGAGACGGAGATGAAGCTGCGCGAGGAATCGCGCACGCTGGAAATTCTCAATCGCATCGGCTCGACCGTGGCCGCCGAACTCGATCTGAACCGCGCGGTGCAGATCGTGACCGACGCGGCGACGGAGCTGACCGGCGCCGCCTTCGGTTCGTTCTTCTACAACGTGCTCGACGAGCAGGGCGGCAGCTACATGCTGTACACGCTGTCCGGCGTGCCGAAGGAAACCTTCTCGCAGTTTCCGATGCCGCGCAACACGGCGGTGTTCGAGCCGACCTTCAGCGGCGCGGGCATCGTGCGCGTCGACGACATTACGCAGGACCCGCGCTATGGACACAACGCGCCGCATCGCGGGATGCCGGAAGGGCATCTGAAGGTGCGCAGCTATCTGGCCGCGCCGGTGCAGTCGCGCAACGGCGAGGTGGTCGGCGGACTGTTCTTCGGTCATCCGGAACCGGGCGTGTTCACCGAGCGCGCCGAGCGCATCGTGGTCGGTATCGCCGCGCAGGCCGCCATCGCGATCGACAACGCGCGCCTGTATCAGGCCGCGCAATCGGAGATCGCCGAGCGCAGCAAGGCGCAGGATGCGCTGCGCGATCTGAACGAAACGCTGGAGCGCCGCGTGATCGAGACGGTGGCGGATCGCGACCGGCTTTGGGAGTTGAGCGAAGACCTGCTGGTGGTCGCCGATATCGAGGGCCGTCTGCAGCGGGTGAGCCCGTCGTGGACCACCTTGCTCGGTCACAACAAACAGTGGTTGCTGTCGCGCTCGTATGTCGATTTCGTGCACCCGGACGATAGGGACGTCGTCGCGGCGCACCTGGCGGAACTGCGCCGTACCGGCGTGCCGGTGCGTTACGAAAACCGTTGCAAACGAATCGACGGCACGTGGGCCTGGGTCGCGTGGACGCTTGCGCTCGATCCCGACACGGAACGTATTCATGGCGTGGGCCGTGACGTCACCGCCGACAAGGAAACCACCGAGGCGCTACGGGTTGCCGAGGAAGCGCTGCGCATGGCGCAGAAGATGGAAGCGATCGGCAAGCTCACCGGCGGCGTCGCACACGACTTCAACAACCTGCTGCAAGTGATCGGCGGCAATCTGCAACTGCTGGCGAAAGACGTCGCCGGGTCCGAGAAGGCCGAGCAACGCGTGCGCAATGCGCTGGCGGGCGTGGCGCGCGGTGCGAACCTCGCGTCGCAATTGCTGGCGTTCGGGCGGCGTCAGCCGCTCGCGCCGAAGGTCGTCAATCTCGGCCGCTTCGTGCGCGGACTCGACGACATGTTGCGCCGGGCATTGGGGGATGGCGTCGAAATCGAAACCATCGTGTCGGGCGGCTTGTGGAATACGCTCGTCGACCCGTTCCAGGTCGAGAACGCGTTGCTCAATCTGGCGATCAATGCGCGCGACGCGATGAGCGGCCACGGCCGTCTCACGATCGAAGCCGGCAACGCCGCGCTCGACGACGCCTACGCGAAGCGCAACGCCGAGGTGACGCCAGGCCAGTACGTGATGCTCGCGGTGACGGATACCGGCGCGGGCATGTCGCCGGAAGTGCGCGAGCGCGTATTCGAGCCGTTCTTCACGACGAAGTCCGAAGGGCAGGGCACGGGCTTGGGATTGAGCATGGTGTACGGCTTCGTCAAGCAGTCCGGCGGCCATGTGAAGATCTATAGCGAGGAAGGGCACGGCACGACCATCCGTATCTATCTGCCGCGCGTGCGCGAGGAAGAAGATCTCGAAACGAATGTCGATCCGGGTCCGGCCAAGGGCGGCACCGAAACCATTCTGGTCGTCGAGGATGACGAGGAAGTGCGGACCACCGTGGTGGAAATGCTGTCCGATCTCGGCTACCGCGTGCTGAAGGCGAAAGATGCGCAGAGCGCGCTGGCGATCGTCGAAAGCGGCGTGCCGATCGACCTGCTGTTCACCGACGTGGTGATGCCGGGTCCGCTGCGCAGCACCGAACTCGCGCGCAAGGCCCGCGAGCGGCTGCCCGCGATCGCGGTGCTGTTCACGTCGGGATACACCGATAACGCGATCGTGCATTCGGGACGGCTCGACGAAGGCATCGAGCTGCTCAGCAAGCCGTACACGCACGAGGCGCTGGCGCGCAAGGTCCGCTACGTGTTGCAGACGCAGAATCCCCAGGCGGCCGAAATCGCCGAGGCCGAGCAGCAGTTGTTGCAGGTCGATCCGCCGATCGCGCCGCAGGGCGCCGACAGTTTCGCCACGCCCGCCGCGACGCTGCGGATTCTGCTGGTGGAAGACGACCAGATGATCCGGGAAAGCACCGCCGATCTGCTGCGCACGTTCGACTTCGACATTCTCGAAGCCGATGGCGAGACGCAGGCCAAGCGGATTCTCAGCGAACACGCGATCGACGTGATGTTGACCGACGTGGGTCTACGCGGAAAGTCCGGTGTCGATCTGGCGCTGGAGGTGTGCGGCGAACGGCCTGACCTGCGCGTGATCTTCCTGACCGGCTACGACTTGGTGCTGACGCCGGAACAGCGCAAAGTGCTGCCTCACGCTATGCTGCTGCGCAAGCCGTACGAAGTGCTGGATCTGATCGATGCATTGAAGACGCCGCTGTAGCGGGCGTAGCCGCTGCCGCAGCATCCGCCGCGGCAGCGCGCTGTTCGATCCGTTCGACGCGGCGCCACGTAACCCAACTTTCTCCGGATCGACATGAAACACTCTCGCCGCCAATTTCTGCTGGGACTGAGCGTGGGCGTCGGCTCATCGATCGTGCTGAGCGGCACGGCGTGGGCCGACGCGGCGAACACGCTGAGCGAAACCGATCCGAAGGCGCAGGCGGTCGGCTACAAGGAAGACGCGACGAAGGTCGACAAAGCGAAATTCCCCACCTACGCGGCGGGGCAAAATTGCGGCAACTGCTCGCTGTTTCAGGGCAAGGCCACCGATGCCTACAGCGGCTGCACCTTGTTCGGCGACAAGCAGGTCGCGGCGCGCGGGTGGTGCGATTCGTATTCGACTATGTGACGAGCGGCGCGTCGCCGCCGTCGCTCATATCGCTGACGCGGCTCACGCCCGCACACGTCTACATCCCTGGACCGCCGCCGCTTTATCCCAACGCACTCAGCACCAGCTCATGCGAGCGGCCGATCCACACCGCCGCGTCGCGATGATCGCGCAACGAATCGCCGGTGTTCGGATGCAGGAACACGTCGAGCGCGCCGTGATTCAGCGTGAGCCAGCCGACCAGTTCCGCGAATTGCCCGGGCGCGAAGGCAAGTTGATACGACCATTTCGGATGCGGTCCGACCGGCCGCTCGTGAAAGCGGCCTAATTGCAGCTTGCCGTTCCAGTGCGCTTCGACTTGCTCGCGAAACGCCCAGGCGGCGTCGCGGCTGTCGGCATCGAAATAGATATGAGCGTGCCAGCTCTCTATGGCTGAGGTGTCGCGAAAGGTCATGACAGGTTCCGGGTTGAGCATCGGTCTTTATCCGACATTCATTCTGCTTCAGTTTCCGCCGACGCGCGCGGCGCGCGCCGCATGTGAAACTCCTTCTCATCCTCGCCGACGATCTCGAAGCCGAGACGATCGTACAGGCGCTTCGCGGGATTGCCCCTGAGCACCTTGAGCGTGACCGGCAGCGCGTCGGCCTGCGCCGTGCGCAGAATCGATCGCAGCACGCGTTCGCCGAGGCCGCGTCCTTGCAGCGCCGGCATGATCTGCACCTGCACGACGACCCACTCGGTGTCGCTGCGATGCGCTTTCAGCAAACCGCCAGGCGCACCGTCGATGCAAATTATCTGGGCCGCATCGAAGCGATACTGCAAACGCGCGCGGTGGGCATCGTCGTCCGCGGGTTCGCCGACGCGGTTCAGATGCGGCGTCATCGTGGCCTTGCGCAGATCGAGGAGAAACGCTTCGTCCGCGGCTGTCGCCGGACGCAGCGTGACGGTAGGTTCAGGTGTCGGCATGACGGGCAGTGAGCGGCGCGGCGGCGAGTAAGAATGGTCGTGAATTGTCGCGCGCGCAGTGCATTTTTACCAAACGGCGATGTTAGTGCTTGCCCACTTTCCGTTGCAGCAGACGTATCCGCGCGACGACCGCAGGTCCGGCGCGGCTGCGGGCGGGTGCGCGGCAGCGTGTTCGGACCCAGGCGCTGTCAGGGTTTGCGACCGGCCACACGTCTGGCTTACTTGCATCGCGCCATGTCCGCGATCTGCGGCGCAAGTGCACGAGCACTCATTGGCATGGGGTTTGCTTTTTCCCAGATCGCGCGTGGCCGCCGCATGCGGTGCGGATCGCCGGCGCATGAAGCAGCAAACCGCCGAACGAGGGCGCCAACCGGCGACCGGGGCGGTAAAGAGCATCGCAACAAGAACGGCAATAAAAACCACAAATGCTGACGACGACACCACACTCATTAGCACGCGGGGCCGACGGCGAAGCGTTCACGCTCGCCATCCACTCCTTCGCCACCGATTGCCCACACACTCGACGCGCGTCGAATGCGTCCACGCCGCCCATGGGGTAGCGTGGCTCGACCCGTTTAAAGAATCCAACGCCTGGCCGGCGTATCCATTCAGTTTTTTCCGCCGTCGTTCGTTCAGAAACGACGGTTCAAAACAGTGGTTCAAAAACAGCGCTTAAAAAACGGCGAGCGGCTTAACGAACTTTTGCGAGGTGGGCTATGGAGATGATCGAGTTTGAACCTAGCGTCTCGGCAGACGGACGTTCGGTAATTTTCCAACTGTCGACGCGCGGTCGCGATCTCGAATGCGCGGTCACGCGCGAGGCGTTGGAGCAGCATTTCTGGCTGCAGCGCGGCGCCGCCGAGGCGCGCGTGCTGAAGACCTTCGAGGATGGACGCAAGCGCATCACCGCAGTCGCCGAGAGAAAGATGCTCGCGCGGCCCGGCGAAAAAGTGCTGCTGACCATCGGCGATTTCATCGCGCGCGGTTAAGCGAATCCGCGTTTCGAACGAGCGGCGCCGATCGCGCGTCGCTCGCGCGTCGTTCGCATCGTCATTGCCGGTTTTCACCGCGCTGCGACCTGCTCCAGACGGAAGCCGTCGTTCATATTTCGCCTATACGTCCTACGAATTCGTGTCAGTTCGTGTCCGTGCGCCGATTCGTCAAATTGGCCCGCCAATTCCCCTCGCTTCGACCAATTGCATTCGCGACTTCGCGCCTAAACTGTTTTCCATGGCGCGACAAATCACCGAGCCCATCGACGCGGACTCCCCCCGCGTTGTTTTGAACCGTACCGTTGATGGCAGTGTGCCGCGGTTGTCCTACGCGGCAGGCAGTAAAGCAGCAGGTAGTCGAAGCAATGAAAAATTACGCGCTACGGGTGTTGGAAGGCGCGAATCAGCAGGGGGTTGCGGCCAGGCGTGGTAGAAGGAAGTTGAAGTGGAAGTGGAAGTTGAAGGCGAGGACCGGGCCGCAATTAAGTAGTTTTAGTCTTTCGGTAGCAAGGATTTGAGTAGCAGACGTTCAAGCCGTTCAGGCAATTGCAGTACATGCGGTACACGTATTTCTCGCAGCACAGGTAGCGCAGTACAGGTAGTACGGGTAGTACAGGCAGCAAAGGAACAAGCAGTTGGATTCAGGCAGCAAGAGTCAAAGCAGCAACCGTTTCTGCAGTAGCAGTTCGAGTAGCAACAGCATTTTCGCTTCGATGGTTAGAGGTCGGCAAGCATCCACGCGCGTGTACGACTGTTCCATCCTGTCCGGCCCTGTTCCCTCGCGGGAACAGGGTTTTTTTTCGTCGAAGCCGCGGGCGGCGACTTGCAATCCGCGTAATCGCGCCGATATGCGGACGTTGCAATCCGCGCGCGGCGGCTGGATTCGGCGAGAATGAGCCGGATCGCCGGCGAGGGCGGCGCGATGCCGCACCTCAAACACGCAGCGCGGTGTTTAAGTCTGTCTTAATTGTTGCTTGCCATGATGGCTTCACAGACTCGCATCAAGGGCCTGTCAGGCCGCCGGAACATCGGCGGCGTTTGCCACCGGAGAGCAAGAAAGTTCGGTGGCGAAGCCGAGAGTAAGTGAGGAGGTTGAACCGTTATGTCGAATAAGTCGCGAGTCCGCAAGCACCATCAGTCCGCCATGTCGCCGCTGCTGCGTGCATTGACCTTCAGCCGCACGGCGCACGAGCCGGTCACGGCGGCCATGCTGATGCAGTGCTACACCGCCCTCGACGCGTTCCGGCGCGGCCATGGCTCGCGGGATCTGCATCTGACGTTGAGCCGGCATCTGCTGGTGTCGCAGGAATTGGCGCGGCTCGGTCTTGGCGAGGAAGTGCTTGCCGACATCGAAAGCGCGCACGCGGCGATGGTGCGCCTCGACGCGATCGAACACGAGAACGACGGCTGGTCGCTCAATGACGACGACTACGCGCGTCTATGCACGGCACTGGCGATTCTCGACGGGCAATTGTCGGTGGCGTCGCTGAGCGAAATCGCGAACGCCGAAGCGCGCATGATCGAAGGCTTGATGCGGTCGGCGCAGGTGCAGGCGATTGCGGAAGCTGCGGTGTAGAAAAGCGTGCGCCGCGCACGTTGTATCGCGGCGCGCGAAACGGGTGAGCGACTCGTGCGCGAGCGGCGCATTGCGCATTGGTCGCTGGCCGGCCGCCGCGAGTTGACCACCGGTTTTTATCTAGCCCCTGGCTTCTAGCTGTCCACCTTCAGGCGCACTTCGCTTGCATCTGACCGCTCGCTCGTGATCGCTTCGATCGCCGCCACGGCATCCCGTTGTTCCTGCACACGCGCTTCCTTCTGCTCCGCCGCGGACCGCAGCATGCCCGCGATCGCATCGCTCGACACCGCGGCGCTATACAGAAAGCCTTGCCCTTCACTGCATCCGTGCTTGACGAGGAAGCCGCGCTGCTCGTCGGTCTCCACACCTTCCGCGATCACGTCGAACTTCAACGCGTCGGCGATCGCGATCACCGCGAGCGTCAGCGCTTCGCATTCCGTGCCTCGGCCGATCTCCTGCACGAACACCTTGTCGATCTTGATCCGGTCGACGCTAAAGCGTTGCAGATAGCTCAAGCTCGAATAGCCCGTGCCGAAATCGTCGATCGCGATCTTGACGCCGAGTTCGCGCAGATCGTGCAGCACGCGCGCGGCGTCGGCGGCATTGCGCATCAGCGCGCCTTCCGTCACTTCGAGTTCGAGCATGTCGGGCTGGCAACCGGCGTCCTGCAACGCCGAGCGCACCACGCCGACCAGATCGGAGCGCTCCAGTTGTACCGGCGACACGTTCACCGAGACACGGATCGGCGGCAGACCTTGCGCGCGCCACCGCGCCGCCTGCTCGCAGGCGGTCCTCAGCACCCATTCGCCGATGCCTTGAATCAGCCCGGTCTCTTCCGCAATCGGAATGAACAGCGCCGGCGAGACGACGCCGAGTTCCGCGTCGTGCCAGCGCAGCAGCGCTTCCACCCCAAAAATGCGCCCCGTCACCATGTCGATCTGCGGCTGATACGCGACCTGCAGCGATTTCGACTTCGCCGCGCGGCGCAGCCGGGTCGATAGATGCAGCCGTTCGGCGGCCGCGCGATTCAGTTCGGGACGATAGAACTGGTAGCCGTTGCGGCCGCGCGATTTCGCGAGATACATCGCCGCGTCCGCGTTGCGGATCAGCGTATCGGCATCCCCGCCGTCCTGCGGGAACGTGCTCACGCCGACGCTGGCTTCCACGTACAACTCGCGCTCGCCGCAATAGAACGGCTCCGCCATCGCGGCGATCAGGCGTTCGAGCATGGGCACCAGTTGTTCGCTGCTGGCGCGCGCGGCGACGATGATGAATTCGTCGCCGCCGTAACGCGCGACCAGATCGTTGGCGCGCACGAGCCGCTGCAGACGCTGCGCGACGCTCGCCAGCAGCGTGTCGCCGACGCGATGACCCAGCGAGTCGTTGACCTCCTTGAAGCGGTCAAGATCGAGGAACATGACCGAGACCTGGCTGCTCGAATCGGCGGCGCGCTTGATCGCTTCGGCGAGGCGCTCGTCGAGCAGCATGCGATTGGGCAGGTCGGTCAGCGCGTCGTAGCGCGCCTGGTGTTCGAGGCGCGCCTGATATTCGACCAGCGCCGTGACGTCGCTCATCACGCCCACGTGATGCGTGACCTTGCCCTGCTCGTCGCGTACTGGCGCCACCAGCACGTTGTTCCAGAACTGCTCGCCGTTCTTGCGCAAGCAGGGCAACGTGACGTTGGCCTCCGCGTGCTGCTCCAGCGCCGTGCGGATCTCGAACCATTTCTGCGGATCGCCGGCGAGCTGGAACAGCGAATCGCAGTCCGAACCCGTGACATCTTCGGACGAGTAACCGGTAATGCGTTCGAACGACGGATTCGCGAAGATCACGATGTTGCCCTCGGGCCGCACTTCCGCGATCACGATGCCGTTGATGCTCGCGTCGATCGCGCGCCCTTGCAGACGCAGTGCGAGTTCGGATTTGCGCCGCGCGGTGATGTTCTCGTAGGCGATCAGCACGCCGTCGGTGTTGCCGTGCTGGTCCTTCAGCGGCAGCTTGGTTTCGGAGATCCACACTTCCGAGCCATCCACCGCCGTGGCGGCGCGTTCGTGATGCCGCCGCGTCAGTTCGCCCGACATCACGCGCACGTCTTCGTCCCGCGCGACGTTGGCGTCGGTGCCCCACAGCAGGTCGTGATCGCTGAGGCCGATCAGCGCATCGCGTGAAGCGAGGCCCGCGTCGCGCGCATAGATCTCGTTGCCGCCGACATAGCAGTGCTTCGCGTTCTTCCACGCGATGCCTTGCGGAATATTGTCGAGCACGTATTCGAGCGTCTGCTTCGACTCGAACAGTTTGGCGCGCGACGAATCGGCAAGACGCAGCGCGGCACGCAGCCGCCGCGCGATGCGAGCATTCAGGCGCAGCAGCGCGAACAGCAGCGCCGCGGCCGTGAAGCCGCTGACGAGCAGCGCATCGGACACCCACTTCGCGTCCGACGACGATTTGCTGACGACGGAATCGAGCGCGCCGTCCGCCTCCATCCGCACATCGACGACGTGTTCGAGCACGCTATAGAAATACGCGTCGATCTCGTTGAGCGCCGGGTCGCCGAGGCTGACGCTGCCGGGCCGCTGGTTGACGCGCACCGCCAGCGTCTCGCTGCGCGCGCCCAGCTCGCGCATCATGTCGTCGAGTTCGTCGAGACGCGACAGACAGTCCTTGCGTTCGCGGCAACCGACGCGCGCGTCGTTGGTCAGATCGAGCAGCGTCGTCATGGGAAAGAAATACGGCGCGCGGTTGTAGAACGCGCGCGTGCCGATCAGCGTGTTCAACTCGCCGTGCTCGTCCAGCATGATCTGCTGCACCTGATCGAGGTCGCGTTTCAGGCGGCCCCATTCGTGCAGCGTGCCGACCGAATTCTCCTGCTCGTGCGTCTGCCGGCGCGCCAGAAACGTGTTCAGGCCGATCGCGGAGAGAATGAACATCACGACGATGCCGGTAAACACCCTGGCGGCGAGTTCGCGTTGGAATACCAGCCCCGCGAAACTGGTGGTGTCGCGCCGTTTCGACGGTCCGCTTTGTGTGCGGTTATTTTGCGGCTTTACCATGAATGGCCCCGAGTCCGTCTGTCGACGGGATAACGGCTTTTTCCGCGCGGTTCTTGAGTATTGCCAGGATTACCAAAAAATACCCGCGCAAGGTGCAACCCGGCGCGGCGGCGCCGTGACAGGCATACCGGGTTGTGTGTGCCACTCAGGCGCGCCAGATTGCCTTCAGACGCCCGAGTTCGGCGGGCCGCGTGTACGAGCGATACAGCTCGCCGACGGTGCCGAAAGCCAGCGCGGGCTTCAGGGTTGCGCCGGGTAGCGCTTCTTCCAGCCAGTCGAACGCGTTCATGTCGCGCCGGGCGGCGTGGATCGCCGCCGTGAGCGCCGATAGCGCCCGTTCCGCCGAGTGGCCGCCAAGGTCGACGAAGCAGCTCTCAAACGGATGTTTCGCCGGACTGTCGATGTGCAAGGCTGACTTTTGCATGGGCAAATCGATCTCCTACGCTGAGTGCCCATCCTGTATAGCAAGCGATTGTGACAATGCGTGACACACGACACGTCGAATCCAATCGCGTGGCCTTCCCGTATATCAGGTTGTGCCACGCAATCACGCGTGGCGTCATTGCTGGGGAACGATCATGGAAAAATCGACGTTGAAGGTGGTGTTGGCCCGTATCGCTGTCGTTTCGATCTGCGCGAGCACGGCAACGTTTGCGCAGGCCGGCGGCAACGGTAATGGCGGTAACGGCAGCGGCGGCTCGCATGGCGCGGCCACCTCCGGCATGACGTATCACAGCGAGCCGGTGACGAGCCCGTGGAGCACCGTGCCGGGCCGCATGAAGAGCGACATGAACATGAGCATGAGCAATGCCGCGATGCCCGGCATGCCGGCCGACGATATGGCGAAGATGAAGCCCGCGCAGTGAGCGCGTGTCAGAGCCGCGGCAATTCGTTTTTCATCCACTCGTGCACGGCGCGGCTCAAATCCTGTTGCGACATCTCCTGCGACGAGAACGCCGGCCCAACCACCACGCGAATGTGGCCGCGTTGGGTGGGCCAGCCTTTGGCCGGCCACACCTTGCCCGCATTCAACACGACGGGCACCGCCGGCACACCCGTCGCGCACGCGAGGCGCACGCCGCCCGAGGTCAAACGCAGCGGCGCGTCGTGCGGCACGCGCGTGCCTTCCGGAAAGATCACCACGACATCGCCCTTCGCGAGCTTCTCGGCGCTTTCCTGCGTGACGGCCTGATGTGCCTGACGCGCGGAGCCGCGATTCAGGCTGACCATGTCGAGCCCCCGCAGCACCCAGCCGAAAAACGGAATACGTAGCAGGTCTTCCTTGAAGACGAAACTCACGCGGCGCGGAAACAGCGCCATGAACGTGAGCGTTTCCCATGTCGATTCATGACGGCACAACAGGATCGCGGGCCCGGCGGGAAGATGTTCGAGGCCTTCGATCGAGCACGAGACGCCCGGCAGAAAACGCATCACGAACACCAGCGCGCGGCACCATTGTCTGGCGAGCCAGTAGCGTCCCGCGCGTCCGACGAACGGAAACAGCAGCAGGATGACGATCGAATACAGCGTTCCGCTACCGAGCAGGTAAACGATGAATAACCATTTGGTGAGAGTCGTGCGCATGGGAAGCGGAGAAAAAGGTGGGCGGTAGTGCGATTCAGCGGTGACGCGGTGAGACCGCGATGCGCGCGATACGTTCGTTTGCCGGCGTCGATGCCGTGTGGCGCGGCGTGGTGAGACTGTGTTGCAACAGTAACTGAAAAATAAAATGTCCCTTGCGAGCATTGCCGGTTTTGCCTGCTTCCGCGGCCTCTCAGGCCTCTCAAGCCTCGCGGGCATCGGAACGTTGGCTTGACCGCCAACCGGCGCGGCCGTGAAGTGTATGATTTCCCGACCGCGTCGACCGGCGAAAATCGCATGTCGATTGATTTATTCGTGTTCGCCCACATGTGCCCGATTGCTTCAACGCATTCGGCCCCGACAGACATGATCAAACCCGAATTCAACGAGCGCGACAGCGCGCGCCCCGACCTGCTGTGTCTTCTCGTCGCGATCGCGGCGGCTTCGTATGCCCTGACCAACGAATGGCGGGTGGACCACGTCGTCACGATCTGCCGTCAGTGGCTCGAGAAAAACCGCCTGACGATGAACTGGCTGGACCGCGTGCGTATCGGCCAGCTGGCGCTGAAAATCGCCAGCGAGGATCTGCTCGAAGCGGGCGTTGCGGTGCGCCTGTCCAGCGTGAATGCGCTGTTCACGAGCGAGATGGAACTCAACGAATCCAGCACGATGGTTCAACGCATGATGGCGCTTTGCAACGAGGCGCTTTAAGTACTCCACTCGCCGGGCGGTCCATCGCGGTCTCCACGCTGTCCGTCCGGCTTCACGCCGCATCTCATCGCATCTGACGTCGCGCCGCGCCGCTTTGCCTGGTTCGCTTTGCTTCGCGTTATGCGAGCTTGACCTGCGCCGGGTCGAAGCATTCCGCCAGCGCGGTCTGCACCTTGACCACCGCCGCATCGCGCAACGCGTTGATGCGCCAGCCCACTTCGATCGGATACTCGGGCAGCGCCAGCGGGCAAGGCAACAGCAAGAGTCCCGTCATGCCCGCGATCGCATGCGCCGCGTGCGTCGGAATGGTGGCGACGGCCTCGGTGCCTTTCAGCAGATAAGGCAGTGCCGCGAAGTGCGTGGTGGATGCCGCCACGCGCCGTTTGCGTCCTGCCGCCGCCAGCATCTCGTCGACGATCCCCACCACGCCGCCCGACGACACGAGGATGTGATCGCGCGCCGCGAAGTCGTCGAGCGAAAGGTGCGGTGGGTGGCGCGGGTCGTGCGGGCTACGGCCGTGCAGGCTGTCCGGGTCGACGAGACAGGCGTAGCGGCCCTTGCCCAGCACTTGCCGCCCCAAACCCCGCAACGAGAAACCGCCCGCGGCGATCGCGAGGTCCATTTCCTGATTGGCCAGCGCGTCGGTGACGATCTGGCTGTGGGTCTGGCGAAAGATCACGCGCAACCCGGGCGCGCGCTTCGCCATCAGCGCCATCAGCTTGCGGCCGATCGCCAGCTCGAAATCGTCGGACATGCCGATCGCCACCGCGCGGCCTGAAAAATCCGCCGGATTCGGCGCTGCAATCGCGAGACTCTGGCGGAATTTATCGAGCGCTTCGCTGACGAGCGGTTTCAGTTCGCTCGCGCGCGAGATCGGCGTGAGCCCTCGGCCCGTGCGGACGAACATCTGGTCGGCATAGAGCGCGCGCAGCCTGCGCAGCGCCGCGCTGACGGCCGATTGCGTCATATCCAGCCGGATCGCCGCGCGGCTCGCGCCGCCTTCCTCGTACAGCGCCTCGAAGATTTTCAGCAGATTCAGATCGACGTCCGAGATATCACTGCGATTCATATCGGAAAGTTAGAGATAGCGTTCCATTCATTTTATGGTGGACGCAAGATTCCGCACATCGACACCTTCACTCCCCCTCACTTTTTTCAGGTTGAACGTCATGTCCAGATCGAAAGTCGCCGCGCTGCAAATCGGATCGTCGCCCGAGGGCAAACAGCAGACGCTGGAGCACATCCTGTCCTACGAGACGGCAATCCGCGAATCGGGCGCGGCGGTCGTGGTGATGCCCGAGGCGCTGCTGGGCGGTTATCCGAAGGGTGAGATCTTCGGTACGCGGCTGGGATATCGCCTCCCCGAGGGGCGCGAAGCGTTTGCGTCGTACTTCCAGAACGCGATCGACGTGCCCGGCCCCGAGACCGACGAACTCGCCGCGTTGTCCGCGCGCTGCGGCGCGTCGATCGTGATCGGCGCGATCGAACGCGCGGGTTACACGCTTTACTGCACCGCGCTGTTCTTCGACCCGCAGGCGGGTCTCGTCGCGAAGCACCGCAAGCTGATGCCGACCGGCACCGAGCGCCTGATCTGGGGACAAGGCGATGGCTCGACGCTGCCCATCGTCGAGACGCGCGCGGGGCGCATCGGCGCGGCGGTGTGCTGGGAAAACCACATGCCGTTGCTGCGGACCGCGATGTACGCGAAGGGCGTGCAGATCTGGTGCGCGCCGACCGTCGATGAACGCGAAATCTGGCAGTGCTCGATGCGCCATATCGCGCACGAGGGGCGCTGCTTCGTGATCAGCGCGTGTCAGGTGCAGCCGTCGCCGAACGAGTTGGGGATCAGCGTGCCGGGCTGGGACGACAACCGCCGGTTGATCAACGGCGGCAGCGTGATCGTTGGCCCGCTCGGCGACGTGCTCGCGGGGCCGTTACGCGGCGAGAGCGGCTTGCTGGTCGCGGAGATCGACACCGGCGAGCTGATCCGCGCGCGGTACGACTTCGATGTGGTGGGGCACTATGCGCGGCCCGATGTGTTCTCGCTTAACGTCGACGAACGCGCGAAGCGGCCGGTGGCGTTTTCCAGCGACGCGGCGGGCGCGGATGCGTGAATCGACGGCGCGCGCCGACGCCAATAAAAAACGCCCCTCGCGGGGCGTCGCGACATCGTCGCAAGTCGTTACGTTAAGACGTCAGTCGTTGTACTTCGTGATGTCGAAATAGCTGACGCCGTTCTGATAGCCGCTCAACTGCACGAGCCGCGAATTGCCCGGCACCAGCGGCGCGAACTGGCAATTCACGCAGGTCAGCGTGCCGGCCGAATTGACGCCTGCGCTGACGGTGGTCTGATATTGACCGAACGTGGTGTTGTTCGGGAAGCCGACCGAGAAGCCATCGACTTCGAACGGTCCAGCGGCGGCCATGCCCGAGGTCTGAATCTGCACCGACGTGACCGGATACGCGAGATTCTTGCCGTTGATCAGGCTCGACCACGTGACGCTCATCGCGTATTGCGAGCCGGCCAGCGTGCCGGTCGGCGTCAGGAATTGCGTCGCGAAGTCCGGCAGCAGCGAGGGCCACGGTACCACGCTGCCCGCCGCGGCGTTCAGCGGACTGCCGGTATTGACCACCGACGACTGGCCCAGCTGCGCGCCGTTACTATCGTAGAACGTCACCGTGTAGGAGGCGTAAAGCGGGACCGTGCTCGCATCGACGGCTTGCGGTGCGTAATAGCCGGTCGAAGCCGGCGGCGTGAAGCTCGCCGTCGACGACAGCGATTGCCACGACCAGCGGTACAGCGTGGTATTGCTGTTGGTCGTCGCGGGCGCGACCGGCGCGGCGCTCAGCGGCGTGTCCGACAGTCCGAGCGTGCTGGCGCCCACCGCATTGCGCGCCAGCAGCCACACCGGCGCGGCGAGACCCGGCCCGGAGACGGAAGCCGAATACACCGGCGGATTCGTCGTCTGCGGAATCGAGATGGTCAGCCCGGCTTCGTAGCGATTGACGTCGGCGAGGCGCGCATCGAGGAAGGTGTGGCGCGAGAGCTGCGAGGTTATCGTCGCCGCGAATTGCGACTGGTTGCCGATCAGGTCCCAGCCGAGTTGCGTGCCGTTGGGCAGCGTGACCGGCGTCGCGCGTTGCTGCGCGAAGCTGTACAGAATACCGGCGTCGATGCCGTTCGCGAGCGTGAACGGCAGTTGCACCAGCGCTACCTGCTTGCCGTTGCGCGTGAGGAAGGCCAAGGTTTTCGGCGAGCCGAACACCGCGCCGACGAACGTCGCGTCAGTCAGGCCATGCGCGACGGCGAGATCGGTCGAACCGTTTTCCAGGTAGGCCGGGTCGATGGCCGGCGAGCAGGCCGTGTTGAGTACGCCCGACGCCGCGCAGGTGGTGAGCAGCGACGCCAGCGGTTCCAGATAATTCGCGGGAGCGGGCGGCGCGACGAAGGTGGTCGATGCGCCGGTCTGCCTGTTCAGCGGCACGACGGTGCCCGGCGCCGCGGTCGAGATCAGCGACAGGCCGCCGTTCGGCCCGTTGATCAGCGCGAGCGCGTCGATCACTGCGTCCGCGCCGGTGTGGTTCGGCGTGAAGGCCGTGCCGATCGGATCGTAGCCTGCCGTCTGCACGCCGTTCTGCGTGAGGATGTTCGCGAGCATCGTGTCCAGCGCGATGGTCGCGATCTGCACCGAGGGCAACGTGACCTTGGCCAACGCCGAGTTGGCGAGCAGGTCGAGCGGGTTGCCGGACGCGGTCAGCATCGCGGCGATCGCGGTGGTCAGCGTGGTCACGTTGGCAATGACCGGCGCTGCGCCGCTCGGCTGTTTGGCCAGCACCGTCACGAGCGGTGTGGCGAGCCCGGTGGCATCCGTCGCGACGATCAGGAACGGCGCGGTCATGCCCTTCACCGGGATCGTGTACGCGCCCTGGGCGCCGCTGGTCGTGGTGGCCGTCGCGCCGGTCGCATCGGTCAGCGTGACGCTCGCGCCGACCAGCGGGCTGCCGGACGCCACCGTGCCGCTGACCGAGCCCGCGGCGGCCACCTGGCCGCTCGATGTCGCCGCCGCGCCGGAGCCGCTGCCGCCGCATCCGCCGAGCTGGAAAAAGACCACGGCCACGGCCGCCGCGACGGCGGTACGCACTGACGATCGATACATGAAATTCCCCGATGCCTGGATTATTGATGTGTGGTGTTCAAGCGGGCCAACCGACGATTCGCGATGGCTTGCGATGACTGGCGATTATTAACGGCCCTTGAAAGTGAACGGCATTTTGCCGGCCGACTTGAGCGAGTTCGGAGAATACTTCAAAGCGGAATGAGCGTGTCGCACGCTCAGCGTAAAACCTGATACGAGACGGATATTACGAGTGCTCGTAAGCGCCACGGCCGGGCGGGGCTCCCGCGCCGCATCGCGTTTGCGGGCGCCTTACGGCCTTGTTAGACTGGCTGCCCACACTCGCCGCCGACGCGACGCGATCCATGCGCCCGCCGTCGAGCACCCGCCGCGAGTTCACGCCGGCGGCACGAATAATCGGAGACGCCCATGTCCTACATGCTGCTTATCGTCGAACCTCCTCATCAGCGCGCCGAACGTGGCGACATCGCCGGGCGCGAAGTCTACGACCAGATGGTGCGTTTCGCGACCGGCCTGAAAGAGCGCGGCAAGCTGGTCACGGCTGAATCGCTGACTTCGTTGAACGACGCGGTGCGCGTTCAGGTCCGCGACGGCCAGACGAAATTGCTCGACGGTCCGTTCGCGGAGGCGAAGGAAATGGTCGGCGGCTTCTACCTGCTCAACTGCGAGACTCGCGAGGAAGCGCTGGAGATTGCGCAGGCGTGTCCGGCCGCCGCGTGGTGCACCGTCGAGGTCCGCAAGCTCGGGCCGTGCTTCATGTAGGCGAAGGCCGTTGAACCGCTTAGGCTTGTTGTCCGGTTGAGGGTTTTCCCTGGCGTACTGATCGGCGTGTCGATCGGACTGCGCGTGATTCGTCGTGTGAGTAAGGAGCCGGGCGTTTGACGCGCGGCCCCCTCTCTCACAACGAACGTCGCGCACGCGAAACAAGCTCAAGGAGAACGGCCATGCGATTCATGATTCTGGTCAAGGCGACCGCCGACAGCGAAGCCGGCAAGATGCCGGAGGCCTCGCTGATCGCCGCGATGGGCGCGTATCACGAAGAACTCGCCAAGGCGGGCGTGCTGCTCGATGCCACCGGCCTGCAACCCAGCTCGAAAGGCTGGCGTATCCGCTACAGCGGCGGCAAGCGCACGGTGATCGACGGTCCGTTCGCGGAAACGAAGGAACTGGTTGCCGGCTACACGCTGATCCAGGTGCGCTCGCGCGAGGAAGCGATGGAATGGGCGCGGCGCTTTCCGTCGCCGTTCGGCGAACACGCCGACGGGGAAATCGAGGTGCGGCAACTGTTCATGCTCGACGATTTCGAGCCCGGCCCCGAGGTGGACAGGATGCGCGAGGTGGAAGCGAACCGGCGCTGAAACGCGCGGCGTTCCGCTCTTCGTCGATTAACCCGGTCTTCGGATGCTATCCATCATGCACAAGCAAATCTACGTCAATCTCGCCGTCGACGATCTCGAACGCTCGAAGGCGTTCTTCAGCGACATCGGCTTCAAATTCGATTCGCAATTCACCAACCAGCAGGCGGCCTGTCTGATTCTTGGCGAGAATCTGTACGCCATGCTGCTGGTCAAGGACCTGTTCAAGTCGTTCACGCGCAAGCCGCTGTGCAATCCGAAGGAGGGCACGGAGGTGTTGGTGGGGTTGTCGTGCGCAAGCCGCGGCGAGGTGGACGCGCTGGTCGCGAAAGCGCGTGCTGCCGGCGGCACGGTGCCGCGCGCGCCGCAGGACTATGGCTTCATGTACGGCCACGGCTTCGAGGACATCGACGGACATATCTGGGAGCTGATCTACATGGATTCGAACGGCAAGGCGGCGGGTTGAGGCCGTGACGCGACAGGCTACCCACCGTGCCATCGAGGCAGTCTGGCGGATCGAGTCCGCCAAGGTCATCGCTCACGTCGCGCGGATCGTGCGCGACGTCGGGCTCGCCGAGGAACTGGCGCAGGACGCGCTGGTCGCGGCGCTCGAACATTGGCCCGACGCGGGCGTGCCCGACAACCCGGGAGCGTGGCTGATGGCGACCGCGAAGAACCGCGCGCTCGACCGCTTGCGTCAGGAAGCGCTGCATGCCCGCAAGCACGAGGAGCTGGGCCACGACCTCGACGCGCTGGAGGCGCACCTCGTGCCCGATTTCGTCGACTCGCTCGATGCCGCCCGCGCCGACGACATCGGCGACGATCTGCTGCGGCTGGTGTTCACCGCGTGCCACCCGGTGTTGTCGATGGAGGCGCGCGTCGCGTTGACGCTGCGTCTGCTGGGCGGGCTCACCACGGACGAAATCGCGCGTGCGTTTCTCGTGCCGGAGCCGACCGTCGCGCAACGCATCGTGCGGGCCAAGCGCACGCTGAGCGCGGCCAAGGTGCCGTTCGAGGTGCCGCAGGCGGAGGCGCGCGCGGCGCGGCTCGCGTCGGTGTTGCAGGTGATCTATCTGGTCTTCAACGAAGGCTACTCGGCCACGGCCGGCGACGACTGGATGCGCCCGGCGTTGTGCGAGGAAGCGTTGCGGCTCGGGCGCGTGCTGAGCGGTCTCGTGCCGGATGAAAGCGAGGTGCACGGACTGGTCGCGCTGATGGAGATCCAGGCGTCGCGCACGCCTGCCCGCACGGATGCGCAGGGCAAGCCGGTGCTGCTGATGGATCAGGACCGCAGCCGCTGGGACCCGCTGCTGATTCGCCGCGGACTGAGCGCGCTTGGCACCGCGCAGTCGTTGGGCGGCGCGAGCGGTCCGTACGCGTTGCAGGCTGCGCTGGCGGCGTGTCACGCGCGGGCACGCCGTGCCGAGGACACCGACTGGGCGGCGATCGTCGCGCTGTACGACGTGCTCGCGCAGGTCGCGCCTTCGCCGGTGGTCGAGTTGAATCGCGCGGTGGCCGTGGGCATGGCGTTCGGCCCCGAGGCCGGCTTGAAGATCGTGGATGCGCTCGCGGCCGATGCGGCGCTCGCGAATTATCAATGGCTGCCGAGCGTACGTGGCGATCTGCTCGCGAAGCTCGACCGCCGCGACGAGGCGCGCGCGGAATTCGAACGCGCGGCGGAGATGACGCGCAATGCGCGCGAGCGGGAGTTGTTGCTCGAGCGTGCGCGGAGTATGGCGCTTTAGTTGCCGGCGGATCATTTCGACGCGGCTTGCTCTTCAAGGATGGCCGTACGAAGTGTTCCCGAAGCAGGCAACGCGAAGCATGCAACGAGAAGCACGCAACGCGTTGCGCGAATGCGCACCCGTCACCGCGCTACGCGTCAACGTTTTAGGCGGCACTCGCCCGCAGCAGATAAAACTCTCGCGGCGCATCCCGCAGCGCGGGTGGATCGGCCAACGGGTCCAGCGACGGTTCGACGAACCGCCCCACGCTGACGCGTTCGAAACCCGCTACGATGCAGGCCGCCTCCAATGTCGCCGCATCATGCACGGCGAAGCCGAACACCGCGAATGGCATTTCTGCCGCCGACTCCGGCGTGATTGCCGCGATCACCAGCGTGCCGTCCTGACGCAACATTCGCCGTATCGCCTTCAGGCCGGCCGTGAGGTCGGGCCAGAAATACGTGCAGTTGATCGTGATGGCTTTGTCGAACGATGCAGTGGAAAACGGCATGGCGACGACGTCGGCGGTTTCGAGCAGCACGCGGCCTTCGCGGACCAGCGTCGCGTTACGACAACGCGCCACCGCGATCATGGTGGGCGACAGATCCACGCCGCTGTACATCACGCCCGGCGCCTGGGTGAGCACGAACGGAATGTGCGCGCCGTTGCCGAGGCCGACTTCGAGTACCTGTTCGTGCATGCGCAGATCGAGCAACTCGAACGCGGCTTCGATCACGGCGCGATTCGAGTGTCCCAGCATGTCGCCGACCGCGATACCGATGCTGCCCGCGGGACAGCCGAGTTGCGGCAGCAGGATGCTTTCGTCGAGACTCGCGACCTCGATGCCCGACCTTGAAGACAACGTAGTTTGACTCACAGCGATTCCTCCATGACGGATTGCGCCGGATCGCGCGACGATCGTGTCGCACGCAGATTAATCCGGGTTCCTTAATTTATGTCATGGAGTGGGGTGAGCGGGTATCTCTTTAATGCAGGTCTTCAAGCGAGGTCATGCCGCGCCGTGTCACGTCATGTCGCGCGGACCCTGGACGGGCCGCGCGACAGATTCACGCATCAGGTCGATCAGGCTGGTCAGGCCGAGAGCAGCGCCATCGCACCCGTGACGACACCGGCCGCCGCGACCACGAACGACAGATTGCGCAGCCATTTCTTGCGCGTCAGCAGGGTGATCGCGCACAGCGCGATAGCCACCTGAATCAGCGTGGTGGCCTGCGCCCAGCGATGATGTCCGTGCAGCAGCGCTTCGCTTTTCGCATCGTTATCCACCACTTCCTTTTCGATCGATTCGGCTTTCGCGCGGATCGGTTCCTTCTGCGACTTGTACTTGTCGACGTCGGCGAGGAACTTGGCGTGGGCATCCGCGTTATCAGCCGATAGCGCCGCGCCGAGTTCCGCGAGGTTCTGCTTCTCGCCCTTGGCCTGGTAGTAGTTCCACTGGTTCGATGCCTCGGTCTTCTTGATCGCGGCTTCGTTCTTGTAGTACAGCGCGAGGTTTTCGCTGTTGCCGCTCTGATACGCGCACAGCGCGCCGATCGTCGCGAGGATCGCCGTCATCACGGCCATGCGGCTCGCGAACGGGTCGGCGTCGTGATGACCGGCGTGTTCCACTGCATGGTCGTGCGGACCATGGACTTCATATTCTTCTGACATCCGATTCTCCGAGGCAATGCTTTTTTGTCGTCTTCGGGCGGCACGCGGGATCGCGGCGCGTGGATAGCGCGCACCACAGTGTGGCGCGCCAGCCCGGCGGGCTCAATCTTAGCGTGTGACGCACGGCGATGGAAAAGGTGCCCGGCGGAAGGGCGGCGCGGCAACGCTCGTCGGTGATGAACTGGGGTGCGTTGCCGCTTGGGGAGGGGATGTACTCGGGTGCGGGTGTGGCGTGAAGCGAGTGTGATGCGGATGTGGTTCGAACGTGAAGTGATCGGCACGTACGGTGCACTGTGGCCCGTGCTCCGTACGTGCGCTCAGTGCGCTCCGTGCGTGCGCGATTCGGCCGCGGGTTTAATGCAGACCGGCGGCGAGCCAGGTTCGCACCAGCGGGATCACGTGCTCGCCGCCCAGCATGCCGAGCAGGCCGACCAGCGCGACGGTCGGCGGTGCGGGCGATTTCACGTTCATCACGCTGTACAGCAATCCGACCACCACGCCGGCAGCCAGCGAGACCAGGTAGGCTTTCATGAGGTTGTCCTCGGCTTGGGTTTGAGCTAGAGGTTCAGCGTTGGCCTCGGCTTTAGCTTCAGGCCTTAGCTTTGGCTTCGGCTTCGGCTTCCGCTAAGGCTTCCGCTTCCAACGTTACATCGTGATCACAACCCGGCCGCGCGTGCCGGCGGCCACTGCCGCATACGCATCGCGAGCGCGTTCGAGCGGGAAGGTCTGCGCGATGACTGGCGCCGTCAGATTGCCGCTCTCGAAGCCCTCCACCAGCGCCGTCATCAACGGCGCCGAATCCGCGACACCAAGCTTCGCGCTATCCACGCCGAGCAACTGCGTCTCGTTGTGATAGAAGTCGATCACGTCGAATTCGACGCGGCGCTTGCCCGTGCTGCTGATTTCCAGCACCCGGCCGCGCCGTTTCGCGAGACTCAGCGCGGTTTCGAACGCGACCCCGCCGACGCTGTCGTACACCACGTCCGCGCCTGCGCCGCCGGTCAGCGCGCGCACGCGTTCGGCGGCGTGTTCGTCGAACGGCACGTAGTCGTCGAGCAGGCGCCCGGCGGGCGTTTGCGGATCCAGCGGATGACGGTCGATCGCGATCACGCGCGCGCCGCGCGCCTTGGCGATCTGCACCACCGCGCCGCCGACGCCGCCGCCCGCGCCGATCACCGCGATGGTTTCACCCGCTTGCAGATGCGCGTACTCGACTGTGCCGAGCCAGGCGACCACGAAGTTCACGCCGATCGCCGAGGCTTCCGCGTGGCTCAGCGTCGACGGCTTGCGCGACAGCGCGGCGAGCGGGATCTTGATGAACTCGGCGTGCGTGCCGTCGCGCGTGAAGCCGATGTCGCCGCCGGTGCCCCACACCTCGGCGCCGAGCCAGGCTTGCGGACCGTCCACCACCACGCCGCTGAAGTCGCGGCCCGGCGTGCGGGGCAGCGCGGTGTGTTCGAAATGGCCGGAGACGTTCTTGACATCGCTCGGGTTGACCGAGGCCGCCTTGATCTGCACGACGGCGCTGTCGGCGTCCGCCTGCAGGGCGGGCAGGGTGACGTAGTCGAGGACGTCGGGCGTGCCGAAAGACGTGAATTGAATGGCTTTCATCGCGGGATGCTCCTGTTGGGTCGGGGACCGCCGGTGCAGCGGATTGAGAGCAAGTTTAGTTGGCCGGTATGAAGGCGTCAGGACAAAGACTTTCGAATTTCGGACTTTCCATCCCCCAACGTGCTCTTCGCGTCGAACCCCGTCGGCGCCGCCCCCAGTTCCCGCCGGAACATATCGCTGAAGCTGCTCGGCTGGAACCCCAGCTCCCGCGCGATACGGCTCACCGGCCGCCCTTCGGCGAGTCCCGAGACGGCCACCGCCAGTTGCACCTGACGCCGCCACTCGGCGAAGCCCACGCCCAGTTCGCGCGTGAAGAGCCGCGCGAGGGTCCGCACGCTCGCGCCCACCGACGCCGCATGCTGCTCGAAGCTGATCGCGATCGACGGGTTGTCGATCACCGCGCGGCACAGCGCATCGAGACGCCGGTCCGACGCGTCCGGCAGCGCGATGCGCAGCGATGAGCGCGGCGCGCGCGCCAGCTCCAGCACGGCGAGGCGGTAGGCGGCTTCGAGATAGGCGTCGGCGCCGGTCGGCGTGCGCTCCTGTTCCGCGATCGATGCGATCAGCTCGCGCAGCAGACCGTTCACTTCGAGCACGTCGCTGCGATGGCTCAAGTGACCGACGTTGCGTTCGTGGAAGTAGAGATTGCGCATCTCCACGTCGCTCATCATGTGGATGGAATGCGGGGTGCCGCCAGGCAACCAGACCGCGCGCTGCGGCGGCACCACCAGCGCCTCGCGGCCGACCTCGACCCACATCACGCCGGACACCGCGTACAGCACCTGCGCCCACGTATGCGAGTGCGGCTCGATCCGCAGCCCGCGCGGGTAGCGCCGCGCGAGCGCGCTGGCGCCGGCGGCATCACGGAGTTCAGGCGGGCGGGCTTTCGGCACGGCGGTCAGGGGCGGCTCGGGCCGCACAGAGCGGATCGGCGTCGCGAATCGATGTCGCGCGTTGGCGTCACGGGTCGGCGTCGCGGATCAGGGTCGCGGACCATGGCGGTCCGTGTGCGAAGCATAGCGTGAGACGCTTGCTGCGTCAGGTGCGATGACCCATCGAGAGCAGCAGTAACGAGAGCGTCGCGATCGATCCGACCGTCGACAGCAGAATGGTCCGCGACGTGATGTGCGCTTCACGCCGATAGAACTCGGCGAGCATGAACGGCCCGGTGCCGGTGGGCAGCGCGGCCAGCACCACCGCCATCTCGACCAGCGCGGGCGAGAGCTTGAACACGCAGGCCGCGAGCCACCAGGTGAGCGCGGGTTGCAGCACGAGTTTCACGCCGGTCAGCAGCAGCGAAATGCCGTGTGCGCCGCTGTCGGACGGACGCCTCTCGGCGAGGAACAACCCGAGGCTCACGAGCGCGCAGGGACTTGCCGCGCCGCTCAGCAGCTTGAGAAACGTCTGCGCGCTGGCCGGCATCGCGACATGCAGGCCCGCCATCAGCATGCCCGCGATCGGCGACACGATCAGGGGATTGCGCGCCAGTGAACCCAGCACCTTCAAACCGAGCTTGTGGGGCGTGCGCTCGGTCTGCAGGCCGATCTCGATCAGCACGATCGCGAACGCGAACAGCACGCACGCGACGAGGATCGTGGCGATCGTGGTCGGCGTCAAACTGGCTGGGCCGAACGCGATCAGCGCGAGCGGAAAGCCGATATAGCCGGTATTCGGATACGAGGCCGCGATCGCATCGACGCTGGCATCGGCCAGATGCCGGCCGTTCAGCAAACGCAACGCGAGGATCAGCACGAACACGGCGGCGCACGCGATCGAGAATGTCGCGACGAATGCAGGTTGGTACAACTGCTCCCACGTGGCGCGCGCCATCGTGTCGAACAGCAACGCGGGCAGCGCGAGCCAGACCACGAAACGGTTCAGCTCCGACGCGGAGTTCGGGCCGAGCACGCCGCGCCGCCGGCAGGCGAAGCCCGCGAAGATCAAACCGAACACGGGGAGCAGGATTTCGAGGGTGGCTAACATCGGTAAAAGCAGGTTGAGCGGGCAGGAGGATGCGCCAGCGTAGTGGCTTGCGTTGATACAATCCAATACTGTTTTTCGAGTTCGACGATACCTTTTTTGCATCGTCAATCAGGATGGGCACATGGTGATCGATATCAAGCCGCTACGCTACTTCGTGACGCTGGCCGAAACGCGTCATTTCGGCCGCGCGGCGGCGCGTCTGAATCTGTCGCAGCCGCCGTTGAGCCGGCAGCTGGCGGCACTGGAGACGAGCCTCGGCGTCACGTTGATCGAGCGCAGTCCGCGCAGCGTGACGCTGACCGCGGCGGGCGAGCGTTTTTATGCGGACGCGAAAGCGATCCTCGCCTCGCTCGATCAGGCGGTGAGCAACGCGCAGGCGGCGGCGCACGGCGACGCGGGCAAACTCGCGATCGGCTTCACGATGTGCGCGGCGTATAGCGTCGTGCCCGGCTACGCGCGCGTGTTCGGCGCCGCGTATCCCGATGTCGCGCTGAATCTGCGCGAGGTCGTGTCGAACGATCTTGCCGCGCAGGTACTCGCCGGGCAGATCGACGCCGCGATCATGTTTCCGAACGTGCCCGACAAGGGGCTCGCCACGCGCACGATTCTCAGCGAGCCGCTGTGCGTGGCGCTGTCGCGTCGTCATCCGCGCGCGCGGGCGCGGCGTCTGAAGATCGCGCAGCTCGCCGGCGAGCCGTTCGTGCTGGCGTCCACGGAAGTCGCGCCGAGTTTGCGCGCGACCATCCTCGATCATTGCCGCTCGGGCGGCTTCGAGCCGGATGTGCGTTTCGAAGTGCAGTTGCAGCAGACCGTGTTGAGTCTCGTGGACGAGGGCGTGGGCGTCGCGCTGGTGCCGGCGTCGATGCGCAAGGCGCAACTGGCGGGCGTGGTGTTCAGACCGCTCGTCGATGCGCCGCTGATCGAGCAGGTGCTCGCGTGGTCGCCGGCGAATCGCAATCCGTGTCTGGCGCGGTTTCTCGAGTTGGCGTGGGGGCCGGCTGTGTCAGACCCGCAGCTAGTTAAGGTTGAAGGTGGGTCAGCGGCGGGGCGGCGGGCTTGTTTGATTCGTCGTCCGGATAGCGCAGCGCGTCCTGCCTGATGAGCCGGCGGCGCCAGAAGGTCCATGCGGTCAGCGCGGCGTAGACCGTGTAGCGCACCGCTTCCGAGCCGATCGCCGCGCGCGGATCGTTCGGCCATTGCCAGACGATCAGCACCCGCACGACGTTCTCGCCGATCATGCCGATGCCCCACACGAGCGTCATCAAGCGGATCGAGGCGGCGAGCATGGGACGCTCGCGCCAGTGCCGCTCGAAGCTCGCGGCGCCGAGCGGGTCTTCGCGCACCATCGTCGAGCGGGCGAGGTAAAACACCAGCGGCCGTCGCAACGCGAGCGACGCCAGGAACACGACGCCGATCGCGGCCGACACCATCGGATCTTCGAGCGCGCGCGTCTCGGGATTGTGGCTGACGGCGGTAACGGGAATCGCCAGCGCGATGCCGGCGAGCACCATCGCGCTGAGCGCATCGAAATGGCGATGCCGCAGCAGATCCCAACTCATCCACGCGAGCAGCGGCAATGCCGAGGCGATCAACGCGCCGGGCAGGCCCCAGTGCGGCAAGGCGAGCCGGTAGACGAGCCAGGGGAGGGCCACGTTGACGACGAGTGCGGTGAGGTAGCGCGGGCGGAGTTTCATGAGCCAGGCCTTCGGGTGCGAGACCATGATGTTCGACGGCACTTCGAATGCGCCGGTGCGTCGTATCGAGCGCTTGCGACGCGGTTCGACGAGTGTAGGGCGAAGCCTGCTCACATGCTACCGTGCGCCGTGCGTAACGAGACCACGGTCGCCCGTGCGAACGAACCTGGCGAATGAAAAATCTGCGATGATCGAACGCACTTCAATCCGCGCGTCGTCACCCAACCGCTCGCACGTTCTCATGACCTCTCTGTCCACCCCACCTACCCTCCTCACCACCGCCCGCCTGACCCTCACCCCGCACACCCCCGCCGATTTCCTCGACAGTTACGCGATGTGGTCCGATCCCGAGGTGATCCGCTACATCGGCGGCAAGCCGTTCACGCGGGAGGAGGTGTGGGCGCGTCTGCTCCGCTACGCCGGACACTGGGCGCTGCTCGGCTACGGCTACTGGGTGGTGCGGGACAAGGAGAGCGGCCGTTTCCTCGGCGAAGTCGGTCTTGCCGACTATCACCGGGAAATCGAACCGTCGCTGCTGGGGACGCCCGAAATGGGCTGGGCGCTGGACCCGGCCGGGCACGGCCGCGGCTACGCGACCGAAGCGGTGCTGGCCGCACTCGCGTGGGCCGATCTGAAGTGGCCCGGCAAGGACACCGTCTGCATCATCGCGCCGGAAAACCAGCCGTCGCTGCGGGTCGCGCACAAGTGCGGCTACCGCGAGCGACTGCGTACGACCTACAAAGGCAATCCGACTATCGTGCTGCGTCGAACGCCTGACGCGAGTTGAGCCGTTCGCGTGCGACCAGATCGACGAGCTTGTCGATCTGCTGCCCTTGCGCGTCGAAATTGGCGGCGTCGAGCCAACGCGTGTAGCTCGTGCGCAGCGCCGGCCATTCGCCGTCGATCACCGAGAACCACGCGGTGTCGCGATTGCGCTGGTGATACACGATCGCCTGACGGAAGATGCCCTCGAAGGTGAAGCCGTAACGCGACGCGGCGGCGCGCGACGGACCGTTCAGCGAATCGCACTTCCACTCGAAACGCCGGTAGCCGAGCACGTCGAAAACCTGCGTCATCAGCAGGAACATCGCTTCGGTGGCGACGCGCGTGCGCTTCAGGCGTGGCGAATACGTGACGTGCCCCACTTCGATCACGCCGTTCACCCGGTCGATGCGCATCAGCGCCAGCGTCCCCACCGCCTTGCCGGTCGCCAGATCGATCACCGCGTGGTGCAGCGGATCGGGCGACGCGGCCATGCGCGTCAAGTGCTCGCGATAGGCTTCGAGGCTGTCGAACGGGCCGACGTTCAGATAGGTCCAGTCGCGCGCATCGGCGGCCGAGCTGTACGCTTCGTAGAGATCCGCCGCATGACGTTCGACGTCGACCGGTTCGATCCGGCAATACTGGCCGGTGAGCGGCGCGCGGCCGGGCGCCTGCGCGCCTGTCCAGTTCAGCACGGGCGCGCCGATGGGCTGCTCGAACTCGTTGCGTCTGGGTTCCATCACTGTTCTCCTGTCTATCCGATCGATACGGGGTGGCGATTCATGGCTGGGTAGGCTCGTGCGCGCGATGCCGATGAAATAGGACGATACGGCAAACGTGGTATGTTAAAAAGATCCACGATCGAACCATTTCATAGGTCCAGCTACGATGATCGAGATCATTGGGCCGCTCACCGATCCGGCGGCGGCGAGCGCCATCAACCCGGTGAATCCGGCGAATCCACACGCGGGCGCGGGCGGCAACGGCGCTCAGGCCGGCAAGCCAGTGCCGCTGCAAAAACAGCTGATCGACCGGTTGCAGCAGGCGATTCTCTCCGGCCGTCTGCCGGCGAATTCCCCGCTGCCCTCGTCGCGCGTGCTGGCGGCCGAGATGGGCGTGTCGCGCAACACTGTGGTGATCGCCTACGAGCATCTGGCCGCCGTCGGCTTTATCGTCGCCGACAGGAAGGGCACGCGCGTGAGTCCGCTGTCCAGCCCGGCCGCACGCGGCGAACCGGCGACCCCCGCCGCCGCGCCCGAGGTCGCGTACGCGACGCGCGTCGGCCAGTTCACCGCTACGCGGACCCACGTCGACAACACGTTTCCGATGACGCCGGGCACGCCCGCGCTGGACCGCTTCCCGCTGAACGTCTGGCGCCGCGCGCTCGAACGGTCGCTGGAGCGCGCGCTGCCGCTGACGCTCGGCTACGGCGCCCCGGCCGGCGAGCCGGCGCTGCGCGACGCGATCGCCGCGCATCTGCGGATGGCGCGCGGCGTGCGCTGCGACGGCGAGCAGGTGGTGATTACCGAGGGCGCGCAGGAGGCGCTGAACCTGTGCGTGCGCCTGCTCACCAATCCCGGCGACGTCGCGTGGGTCGAGGACCCCGGCTATCGCGGCGCGAAGGCCGCGTTCAACGTCGGCGATCTGCGCACCGTGCCGGTTCCCGTCGACGCCGAAGGCATCGCCGTGCCGCCTGGCGCGTGGGCCGATCCGCCGAAGCTGATCTACACGTCGCCCGCGCACCAGTATCCGACCGGCGCGGTGCTCTCGGTGGCGCGACGTCTGGAGCTGATCGCGCAGGCGCGCCGCTGCGGCGCCTGGTTGATCGAGGACGACTACGACGGCGAGTTCCGCCACACCGGCGAGCCGATCGCCAGCATGCAGGGCCTCGTCGACGACGCGCCGGTGCTCTACGTCGGCTCGTTCAGCAAGACGATGTTCCCGGCGCTGCGCATCGGCTTCGTGGTGCTGCCGCGAGCGATCGCCAGGCAGTCGGCGGTGGCGGTGCAGGAGATGCTGCGCGGCGGGCATCGGCTGGAGCAGATCGCGCTCGCGCATTTCATCGACAGTGGCGAATTCGGGCGGCACCTCGGGCGCATGCGGCGGCTGTACCGCGAGCGTCAGCAGGCATTGCGCGACGCGCTCAACGCGCATTTCGCGCCCGCCGAGATTCTCGGCGGCAACTGCGGCATGCATTTGACGCTGCGTCTGCCGCCCGCGATCGACGATCGCGCGCTAGCGGCCGGAGCCGTCGCCAAAGGGCTCAATCCGCGCGCGCTGTCCAGTTTCGCGTTGCGGCCGCAACCGCGCACGAACGGCCTTGTGATCGGTTACGGCAGCACGCCCGGCGAACGCCTGACGCCCGCGGTGCGCGTGCTGGCGGCGCTCGCGGCCGAGCTGGACGGCGTGCCGCGGCAAACGACTTCGTCCCGGCATCGCGTGTAAGTTTTTACGTTTGTCCGGGTGGCCCATGTCGCGCTATCGTGTCGCCTATGCGTGGCGAAATCCGTCGGCCGGAGGCCGGCGCAGACGCCCGCAGCCCGTGCCCAGCGCGCCGCACCGCAACATCGCGCGGCAGGCGAAGCGCGCTGGCCGGGCCGCTTCCGGGCCGCCGTCGGCCCGGGCATGAAGCATGCCTTTGTTGTGGTTATCTATGACGATCTATCCGACCGGAGACGACATGAAGGAAATCGAACCGACCCCGTGGTTTGAGCTTGCCGCCCACACTCCCGTGCGCGAAGGCTGGTACGAGGTGCAATTGACGAGCGGGGACACGGCTTTCGCCAAATTCGGCGAAGGCGTCTGGACCGAGAAACCGTTGCTGGTCTTCACGCACTGGCGCGGGCTGTCCGCCGATCCGTCGAAAGCGGCCGAAGGCGAGGCCGAGTCGATCGGCGCCGAAGCCACCGCGGCCCAAGGCGTGCGCGCCGCGTGGAACGCGTTCTTCCCGGGCCTCGGCGAAGAACAGCACAAACCGCTGGACGCGGTGCCCAACGGCAAGGCGCCGCACTAAGCATTCACGCCTGACGTGCCAGAAAGACCAAAGCGGCGGCCCGCGTGACGGGTCGCCGCTTTTTTTACGTCTGATGACAAATGGGTGGCGAGCGTCGCGCGGTGTGTCTCTATCAGCCGCGCCCGCCGTCGACTCACTCGACGCCTTCGGCAAACGCCTTGAGCGCCTCCCCCGCCAACCGGTAGCGCACCCATTCGCTCTGCGCGCTCGCGCCGATCGACTCGTAAAAGCCGATCGCCGGTTCGTTCCAGTCGAGCACGCTCCATTCGAAACGTCCGCAGCCGCTTTCGCACGCAATCTGCGCGAGGTGGCGCAGCATCCGTTTGCCCGCGCCGCTGCCGCGCGCGGCCGGCGAGATGTACAGATCTTCCAGGTAAAGCCCGTGCTTGCCGAGCCACGTCGAGTACGAGTGGAAGTACACGGCGAAGCCGATCGGCTCGCCGTTCATTTCGCAGATCAACGCCTTCGCGGTGGAAGTCTCGGAGAACAGGCTCGTTTCGATGTCCGCGACGCAAGCCACGACTTCGTGCTCCGCCTTCTCGTAGATCGCGAGTTCGGTGATGAAGCGCAGGATCAGCGCAGCGTCGGCCGCGTGGGCGCGGCGAATGTGGATAGTCAAGATGAAGTGCTCGCTCGGGTGAAAAGGGACCGGCGTTTTACGAGGACACGTCGGCTGCGAATCGGATCGCTATCGTAGCGTCGATCGCTTCGCATTGGCCAGTTGCATGAACCACTTTTCCGCGCGATGACGATTGACGCATCGTGTCCCGATCGTTTACTGTCGATGCATGGACTTCCACTCGATTCCCTTCGCTGCCGTCACCACCACGACGACCACCTTCACAGGCGGGTCGTCTGGAGGTTGCACACGCTAGCAGCACGGAAGCAGTGGCAAACCACCGAAGGCCCCGCCGGAAACGGACGGGGCCTTCGGCATTTCTGGACCCTCCGTTTGCGGCATCTCTCGCCGCGTCGAGCGGCAATCGACATAACGGAGCGTGACTGTGAACGACATCGACCATCGTGTATTGGGCAACAAGCTCGATCTTTTCCATCAGCAGGAAGAAGGCGCCGGGATGGTTTTCTGGCATCCGCGCGGCTGGACCCTGTATCGCGTGCTGGAAGACTACGTGCGGGCGCGCATGCGCCGCGCCGGCTTTCGCGAGATTCGCACGCCGCAACTGCTGGCGCGCTCGCTGTGGGAAAAGAGCGGCCATTGGGAGAAGTTCGGCGCGGCCATGTACTCGCTCGCCGACGCGGAAGAAGGGCGCGCGCTGTGCCTGAAACCGATGAGCTGTCCGTGTCACGTGCAGGTGTTCAATCAACGCGTGCGCTCGTATCGCGAGCTGCCGGTGCGGTATAGCGAGTTCGGCGCGTGTCATCGCGACGAGCCGTCGGGATCGCTGGAGGGATTGAAGCGCACGCGCGCGTTCGTGCAGGACGACGCGCACGTGTTCTGCGCGCAGTCGCATATCGAAGCGGAAGTCGGACGGTTCTGCGCGTTGTTGCGCGCGGTGTACGCGGACCTCGGCTTTCCGGATTTCAAGGTCGCGCTCGCGACGCGCCCCGCGCTGCGCTCGGGCAGCGAGGCGACGTGGGATCGCGCGGAAAGCGCGTTGGCGAATGCCGCGCGCGCCGCGGGTCTGGCGTTCGATCTGCTCGAGGGCGAAGGCGCTTTCTACGGGCCGAAACTCGAATTCCATCTGATGGACAGTCGCGGGCGAAGCTGGCAATGCGGGACGATCCAGCTCGACTTCGTGCTGCCCGACCGGCTCGATGCGGAGTTCGTCAACGAGCGCAACGAACGCGAGCGGCCGGTGATGATTCATCACGCGGTGCTCGGCAGCATGGAGCGGTTCATCGCGATGCTGCTCGAACATCATGAGGGATGGTTGCCGGTGTGGCTCGCGCCCGACCAGGTCGTCGTCGCGACGATCAGCGACGCGAATGCGGGCTACGCGCATGAAGTCATGCAGGCGCTGGACGATGCGGATATTCGCGTGGTGCTCGACAGCCGGCCGGAACGGCTGGAGAAGAAGATCGTCGATGCGCGGGAGAAGCAGGCGCCGCTGATGGTGGTGGTCGGTTCGCGCGACGAACGCGACCGCACGGTCAGCATTCGTCAGCGTGACGGGCAGCAGATTACGTTGCCATTGGCGGAAGGCGTCGAGCATTTGACGCTCGCCGCGCGTGCGCCGAGGTTGCCGCCAAGACCGTGATGCAGCGAGGCACGGCCGCGCGCAACGCGCGGCCGTGCCATTCACGCGCGATGGCGTCAGACCGCCATCGCCTCTTTCTGACGCAGCAGATGCGCGTGCAATCCATCCCACAGACGCATGCGCTCGTCGATCGCCGCGAGTCCCGCTTCCAGCGCCTCGCGCAGTTTGCGTTCGTCGCCGCCCGCCGCCTCGACGATCATCGCGCGCGCGGCGGGACCATGCTCGCCCGAATCCACTTCGATATGACGATCGAGATAGAACGTGAGCAGGGGCACGCTCGTGCGCTCGATCTTCCAGCCGGCCAGCAGCGTGCGGAACATGTCGGGAATGACGTTCTCGCGCCCATAGAAGAAGTTGCCGAGCACCTGATGCGTCGCGCCGTCGTAGCAGGTCGCGAACGTCGAGTCGACGAAGCGGATCACCGGCGCGGGCGCATCGACCGCGCGCAGCGCGCCGTGCACGCTCTCGCCCTCGGCGAGCAACGCGATCATCTGCTCGATGCGCCCGGTGCTCGCGCCGACATCGCGCATCGCATGCAGATACAGATCGAAGTGACTCATCGGTCCGTTCGGCGTTTCATCGCATTCCTCGCCGAGCACGATCTCGTTGATCAGCCGCGCGGCGCTCGCATTGCGCGGCGCGATCCACGGCAGCGTGATGGTGGTGAGATCGGCTTGCAGACGTTTGACGAGCGACATGAAATCCCACACTGCGAACACATGCCACTCCATGAACGTGCGCAACCCCGGCACGGTATCGATGGAGTGAAAAACCGGATGATGCGCGAGCGCCGCGTGGCGTTGCGCGAGCTGTGCTTCGAGTTGTTCGATGGTGCTCATGATGGTCGTTGTCCTCGGAAAATTGCTCCGATAGCGGCCATGGGCGGCATGACAGCAAAGTCAGCCAGCGTCGCGCAATCGATGCGACAGTACCCATGCCGATTCGGGGCATGTATTAAGTCACGGCTTTGAGTTTGATAGAGAGTGCCGACAGGCGCGTCATACGCCTCGACACGGGCTTTGAAACCCGTGTCAGCGGATAAGATAGGCCAATTTCTTTTTTTAAGAACCGGTAATTGCGGAAATATTCTCTCTATATGCGATTTGAATCTTTTATATCGTTTGGCTTGATCGACATGCGCGTTGTTTTGCATGGCGATGGCGCGTTTGTCATGACCGTGCAAGATGTGGGAGCGAGCCGATGACCCGCATCGAACGAACGATGTTGCTTACGCTGGCGCTCGCGCTGTTTCCGGTGACCAGTCGCGCGGACGTGGGCAGCCTCGGCGGTCTCGCGATGTTCGCGTTGGAGGTGGGCGCCGTGCTGTGGGGCGTGCTGACCTTGCTGTTCTTTCTGTTGATGCGTCGGCGTCTCACGTTGGGCAAGCGGATCGCGTGCACGGTGTTGTTCTGTTTTGCGCCTGTGTTGTACGTGGCGCTGCTGCTGCTCAAGTCGTACGCGTTCGGCGAGTTCGAGCGCGACGTGACCGAGACCACCCGCAAGCCCGTTGTCGTATCCGGCGCGACGTTTCCGCCCGGCAGCCAGGCGCATTACACGGAGACAGGCGGCTTCCTCGGTCTAGGCGCGGACCGTACGCTTCTGGATATTCGCAGCCCGAAGCCGGTTTTGTTGGGCAGCATCCGGATCGACAGCATGAAAGTGGATAGCGGTGGTGACGAGCTCACCGTGGACCTGAGCGTCGAGCAGACGATCGACGGCTGGCTTTGCGCGGGAGGCGAATACACGGTGGTTTACGCCGAACCGACCGGCATTTCCCTGTACTCGTGCTGGCTGTCCCAGCCGCGCGAGTGGCGCGGCAAGACGGTGCCGGCCGGGACCTTCGTGTCCCGCAATGGGAACACGGGAGACTGGCTTCTTGCCGAAGCGCAGGAGATGCCGCGGCCAGATCAGAACTAGGCAGCAGCGCTGTGCGGCGAGCTGCCGTGGCGGCGTTTTCATCGGCCGCCGCCACGACATGCCGCACCGATCGCCTAATCGGCGAGCAACTGCCGGACCCCTTCGGCTGCCGCGTCACGCAGCGCCTCCAGATCGAGGCCGGGAATCACGCCGTCGTCCACCACCACGCGGCCGTTCACCACGTTGTAGCGCACACGGGCCGGCTCGCCCGCCGTCACCGGCGCCACCGCGAGATCGTGGAAGCCGTTGAAGCGCAGATCGCCGACGTCGTACAGCACGAAGTCCGCCGCCTTGCCCACTTCGAGCGTGCCCACCGCGTCGAGACCGAGCACGCCCGCGCCACCCGCGCTGCCCCAGTGAATCGTTTCCTCGACGGTGGTGGCCGACGCGCCCTGCGCCGCGCGATGCACGAGCCACGCGAAATGCGCCTCGTTGGTCATGCTGCCGGATTCATTCGACGCCACGCCGTCCACCGCCAGCGACATCGGCACGCCGGCCGCCGCCATCTGCGGCGCGGGCGCGATACCGCTGCCGAGCCGCGCGTTGCTGACCGGGCAATGCGCGCAACCGCTGCCGGTTTCCGCGAGCAATGCAATTTCGCTCGGCTGCAAATGGACCAGGTGTGCGAACCATACGTCGGGACCGAGCCATTCGTGATCGGCGACGAATTCGACCGGCAGCTTGTCGAAGCGCTCGCGGCAGAAGTCGACGTAACGCGTCGTCTCCGATAGATGCGTGTGCAACCGTAAGCCCATGCGCCGGGCGGCGCGCGCGACTTCCGGCAGCAGGTCGGGCGGCAGGGAAAAGGTCGGCGTGGTGGGCGCGACGACCACGCGACGCATCGAAGCATCGCTCGCATCGTGATAGCGCGCTTTCAGACGTTCGATGTCGGCCAGCATCTGGTCGAGCGTCTCCGGTTTGAGCGCGAGCTTCGAAAACCCCGGATGATCGCCCGCCGCCTGCAACGCGCCACCCCGGCACAGCACGAAGCGCAGACCGAACGACGCCGCTTCGTCGAACAGCAGATCGCCGGTTTCGGTGCTGCCTTCCGCGTGATACAGATAGTGGTGATCGGCGCAGGTCGTCACGCCGGACAACAGCAATTCCGCCATGCCGAGCCGCGCGGCGACCCGTGCCAGTTCCGGCGTGAAGCGCGCGAGCCGCGGATACGGCACGGCGGCGAGCCAATCCTGCAGGTCGGCATTGATGCCGGACGGCACCGCCTTCAGCAGGTTCTGGAACAGATGATGGTGGGTATTCACCCAGCCGGGGTAGACGACGCACGAACGCGCATCGATCACGCGTTCGTCGGCGCGCGGCGCCAGATTCGGCGCGATGGTCTCGATCCGCCCGTCGCGGATGCGCAGATCGACCTGGCCCAGCCGCGCGCGCTCGCCGCTCAGGCCGCTCATCACGGCGATGGGGTTCTTGATCAGCAACGCTTCAGTTTGCATGCTCACGATTCCTTGTCCTTTCCGTTACTGCGAGGCGGCCCCGGTCTTCCCGACACACGCGGGCCGCCGTGCGTTTTGCCGCCGCTTATTCGCGGACCATGTGGTGGGCCGGTACGACTTCCTTTTCTTCTTCGTGCGCGCCGTTGAGTACGGCGTTCAGCACCACCGAGACGAGGCAGGCCAGCACCACGCCGCTATGCAGGAACGGCTGCGTCCAGTCGGGCATGTGCTTGAAGACCTGCGGCGCCATCACCGGAATCAGCGCGGTGGCGATCGTGAAGCCGACGATCAGCACGTTGTAGCGATTGCGTTCGAAGTCGACCTTCGCCAATGTCTGCACACCGGCCGCGACCACCACGCCGAACATCGCGATGCCGGCGCCGCCGAGCGCGGCCGACGGCGTCGAGGCCACCACCGCGCCGATCTTCGGCACCAGCGCGACCACGCACATCAGCAAGCCGCTGATCGCGACGACCCAGCGGCTGCGCACGCCGGTCAGGATCACGAGCCCGACGTTCTCCATGAACGCGATGAACGGAAACGCCGCGAACATGCCGGCAATCGCGCTCGCCAGACCGTTGGCGCGCATGCCGCGCACCACGTCTTCCTCGCTGACGTCCTTCGCGACGATGTCGCCGATCGCGACGAACAGGCCCATCGATTCGACCATCTGCACGACCATCACGACGATCATCGTCAGGACGGGGACCACGGAGAACACGGGCGTGCCGAAGTGGAACGGCACCGGCATCGTGAACCACGGCGCGGCGCCGACGCTCGCGAAATTACCCATGCCGAGCGAGCACGCGAGAATGCCGCCCGCGATCAGGCCGATCAGCACCGACAGATTGCGCAGGAACGGCCCGGCGAAACGGTTGATCGCGAGAATCACCAGCGCGACGAACAGCGTGACGCTGAGAAAGGGCAACGCGCCGAACTGCTGCTGCGCGGCCTCGCCGCCGCCCGCCCATTGATACGCAACGGGAAATAGTTGCAGACCGATCACGGTGACGATGCAACCGGTGACGACAGGCGGGAAGAATCTTCGCAAGCGTCCCACCAGCGGCGCGGCGAACATCGTGAACAGGCCCGCGCCGATCACCGCGCCGCACACGCCCGCGAAGCCGACGCCCGGACTCGTGCCGATCGCGATCACCGGGCCGACGCTGCTGAACGCGACGCCTTGCAGGATCGGCAGACGCACGCCGAACTTCCAGACGCCGACGGTTTGCAGCAAGGTCGAGATGCCGGAGCAGAACAGGGCCGTGCTGATCAGCACGGTCGTATCGGCCGGCGACATCTTCAGTGCCGACGCAACGATCAGCGGCACCGCGATGGCGCCGATATAAGCCACTAGCATGTGCTGCAAGCCCAGCGTGATCATCTGACGCTTCGGCAAAACGCGATCGACCGGGTGTATGGCGGTGTTCATGACGTGTCTCCAATCCCATGCAAGGGGGATGCTGCGATGTGGTTATCGATCGGCGCGCGCCGCACGCCGCGCGGTCGCGGCTGTGCGTATCACGCTTGCGCGCCGAACGGATCTCCCGTCAGGCCGCTACGGATTCGGCGAGACAGGCTCGGAAGCGGTCGGTCAGCGCGGCGCGATCGAGATCGCGGCCGATGAAAACGATGCGGCACGTGCGCGGCTCGCTGCCCCACACCTGGGCGGCACGCAGTTCGATCACGTTGTGCACGCCTTGCAGCACGTAGCGATGCGACTGGCCCTGCACGGCGAGAATGCCCTTCATCCGGAACAGGTTGGTGGCGTCCGCGTCGCGCAGTTCGGCGAGCCAGGCTTGCAGTGCGGCGAGGTCGATGTCGGCGTCGACTTCGATGCCGACGGAGGACACGCTGTCGTCGTGCTGGTGGCCGGAGTGATCGTCGGACTGGTGGGCGTGGGCTTCGTGTTGCTCATGCTCATGCTCGTGTTCATGCAGGTGGTCGTGCTCGTGCTCATGATCGTGAGCTTCGGCAGGCTGTTCGTGCGCGTGTTCGCTTGAGTGTGCGTGTGCGTGTGCATGCGCGTCTTCACCCAAGCCGTCGGTCTCCACCAGAATCTGCGAAAACTCGTTCGCGCCCACGCCGAGAATCCGGTCGAGGTCGATCTGCGCGTAGCTCGATTCCACGATTTCCGCCGTCGCGTTGAGCCCACGAATGCGCTGCGTCAACGAAGCGATCTCGGCGGGGCCGACCAGGTCCACCTTGTTGATGACGATCCGGTCCGCGCAGACGATCTGATCGACCGCCTGGTTGTCGCTGCCGTCCAGCACGATGTCGTCCAGATGCGCGGCGATATGCTTGGCGTCGACCATCGTGACGACCGCGTCCAGCGTGACCTGTTTCGCGATCGGATCGTCGAGGAAAAAGGTTTGCGCGACCGGATACGGATCGGCGAGCCCGCTGGTTTCCACGATGATGTGATCGAGCCGGTCCGGTCTTTCCACCAGCATGCGCACGATCCGCACCAGGTCCTCGCGTACCGCGCCGACGCAGCACACGCAGCCATTGGTCATTTCGTAGATCTCTTCGGTGGATTCGAGCACGAGGCCACCGTCGATACCGATCTCGCCGAACTCGTTTTCGATCACCGCGATCTTGCGACCATGCTTCTCGCGCAGGATGTAGTTGAGCAGGGTGGTTTTGCCGGCGCCGAGGAAACCGGTCAGGACTGTGACGGGGATTTTCTCGATGTCGTTGTGGGTGGTGTGAATGTGATTCATGGCTCGTCTCCGTTTCAACGTTCGTACTGCGGTTCTGCGGCTTCCTGCTGATTTCTGCTGGATGCGGCGATGCGGTGTTCAGGGCGCACCGGCGTTCAGGCGTTTTGCGTCACGGGTGGATCGGTCTCCCGCCAGCGCTGGACCGTGCCCGCTTCCAGCCCGAACAGATCGAGCACGCGGCCCAGCGTGTGATCGATCATCTGGTCGAGCGAAGCGGGGCGCGCGTAGAACGCCGGCACGGGTGGCGCGACGATCGCGCCCATTTCGGTGACGGCGATCATGTTGCGCAAATGCGCCAGCGTGTACGGCGTTTCGCGCGCCAGCAGCACCAGCGGACGACGTTCTTTCAACGTGACGTCGGCGGCGCGCGAGATCAGGCTCGACGACAGGCCGCTCGCGATTTCGGCGAGCGTCTTCATCGAGCAGGGCGCGACGATCATGCCGAGCGACCGGAACGATCCACTGGAAATCGCCGCGGCCATATCGTCGCAACGGTAGGTGGTGGCGGCGAGCGCGCTGACTTCGGCGAACTTGTAGTCGGTTTCGTGCGTCATGGTCAGCAACGCGCTGCGAGACACGACCAGATGCGTGTCGATGTCGAGCCGGCGCAGCAGTTGCAATAGCCGCACGCCGTACACGAAGCCCGACGCGCCGCTGATGCCGACCACCAGCCGCCGCGGGCTCATGACCGTGCTCCGGCGACACCGGCGATACCGGCAACACCGGCAACACCGGCAACACCGGCAACACCGGCAACACCGGCGCGCGAAAGAATCTCCACCGCGCGCTGTGCCGCACCTTCGTCGATGCGCGCACGAATGCCGTCGAAGTGCGAGCCGCGCGTCGCATCGATACCCATGCGCGAGGTCGTGCCCGCCGCCGAGGACGACGGATCGAGCGGACTGCCCGGCAAACCGTCGACGATAAACACGTCCTGATGCGGCTGAAAATGCGTGGCGATGGCCCACAGCACCTGCGAGTCGCTGGTGATGTCGATGTCGCTGTCCACCGCCACGACGTTCTTCAGATACGGGTCCCAGCCGAGCAGCGCGAGCATGATCTGCCGCGCTTCGCCGTCGCGGGTCTGGTTCAACGCGACGTAGCAGTGAAAGTGCGTGCCGGAATTCGGGTAATGCAGTGCCGTGACCGACGGGAAGCGCGCCTTCAGCTTCTCGCTCATCTCGGCTTCGCGCGGCAGGCGAGCCAAGGTCAGATGTTCGGCGTAAGGGCCGCCCACGACGTCGACCAGCCACGCGTCGTTGCGCCGCATCAGCGTATCGACGCGCAATACGTTATTGGTCGAACGGTCCGACGAGTAGCCGGTGAACTCGCCGAACGGACCTTCCTCGGCGTGCGCTTCGGGATCGATCGTGCCTTCCAGCACGAACTCGGCCGACGCGGGTACGCCGATGCCGTGGCGCGGCGTACGCACCAGTTCGAGCGGCGCGCCGAACAGGCCGCCGGCGATCGCGCGCTCGTCGGTGCCGAACGGCACGCGGGCGGCGGCGGCCAGCATGAATAGCGGATGCGCGCCGATCACCATCGCGACTTTCAGACTGTCGCCGCGCGACCTCGCGGTTTGCAGCATGCGCCAGAGATGGCCGCGCGAATGCAGACTCGTGGCCAGCGCGTTACGCGCATGACGCATCGAGCGGTGATAGCTGAGATTGGCGACGCCCGTCACCGGATCTTCGGCGACGATCACCGCGTTGGTCACGTACGGGCCGCGGTCGGTGTCGAAGTGGCGGATCATCGGCAAGTGCGCGAGATCCACGGCGTCGCCTTCGATCACCTGATCCAGAACTGGACCGTTCGCGACGAACACCGGCGCCACGGGCGCATTTGCGCGCTGTTGATAGGCATCGAACAGATGGTTTGCGTCGACGTCGAACAGGCGGCCGATGCGGGTGCGCGACGCGAAGAAATTGGTGGCCAGCGGCGTCGCGATACCGTCGACGTGCTCGCAGATCAGCAGCGGATGCTGGCCGCGCGCCGCGAGTTCGGCGACGACGGCGGTCACGTCCTGATCGGCGGAAAGCGGTTGCTTGAGCGTGAGGACATCGTCGGGATAGCGCTCGCGATAGTCGAGTGCGAAGCGATGAAAATCCTGCGTGGCGCGGAAGAGATGGTCCGCCATGGTGAACTCCGTGCAGAGCGAAAGCGATAACGAATGCGGACGGGCGAGGTGAGGCAGCTGAGGCAGGAGGGGCGGGGACGAGCGCGGCGCGTGACCGCGCCCGCCCCGCACAACATCTGCGAGCGATGAAGCCGTGAAGCCTTGATAAAGCCGTGAATCAGCCTTAAGCCGGCTGCGTCACATCGTTCACGTACGTCGCTTTCAGACGTTTTTCCGCTTCAGCGAGATCCTTCGGCGGCTTGGTCGGTTCGATGCCGACCAGACGGGCGATGTTGTTGCCCATGTAGTCCTCGAGCCCGTCTTCATCCAGATTCATGCCTTGCGGCGCGGGACCGCACAGCATTTCCAGCTCGCGCAGCCACATGCCCGGCTCGTTCGGCGGCGAGTCCGTGCCGAACACGATCTTGTTGCGCGGCAACTCGCGAGCGAACTCGACGATGCGCGACTGATAGCACCAGCCCGATTCGCAATACACGTTCGGCGTATCCATCGCCATCCAGAATGCTTCGAACGAGTAATTGCCGCCGGTCTGAATCCCGAAGTGGCCGATGATGAAATTCACCATCGGGAATTCGCGGATGATCGGATAGAACTGCGTTGGAATCGTGTACGGCCCGTCGCCGGTGTGAATCAGCACCACCACGCCAAGCTCCGCGCACTTCTTCATGGCCGGACGCAGCCAGTCGAGCGCGCGATCCGGCCGGTAGCCGTGCATGTTCGCGTGCAGCTTGAGCATCTTGAAGCCGTACTCCTTCACGTGGAATTCGAGTTCGGCCGCGCCGTTCTCCGGACCCCAACGCGGGTTGTACGTGAAGTTGCCGATGAAACGATCCGGGTACTTCTGCGTCAGTTCGGCGATATACGACATGTAGTCGCGAATGCCTTCGCGGCCGCGGCGGTTGCCGTCGCGATAGCCGGTGTTGCCCGGCGGCGGCTGGATAAAGCCCATGTCGATGCGGCGCGGCTTGCCGTTGATGATGTACGGACCGTCCATCATCTTCAGCAGACGTTCGCCGGTGAACGGTTCGCCGGTATGGCGCCACGCCTCGTCGACGAGATTCGTGGGGTGCAGATGGGTATCGATGATCATCAGCGGGCTCCTGCGTAGTCAGCCTGGCCGGCGTGGTGTCGCGCGGCGCCGGCGTGGTGTTTCAGATAGGCTTGGGCTTCCTCGACGCTGCGCGGCGGCGCGCTCGGTTCGAGACCGATCATGCGGGCGAGGTTGTTGCCGAGGTAATCCTCGAGCGTGTCCTCGTCGAGATTCAGTCCTTGCGGCGGCTCGTGGCACAGCACTTCGAGCAGACGCAGCCACATGCCCGGCTCGTTCGGCGGCGTGTCGGAGCCGTAGAGAATCTTGTGCGTGGGCAGTACCTTGGCGAATTCGACGATGCGCGATTGCAGGCACCAGCTCGATTCGCAGTAGACGTTCGGCGTATCCAGCGCCATCTGATACGGCTCGAAGCAATACACGCCACCCGTCTGCACGCCGAAGTGCGCCATGATGAAATTCACCGACGGGAACTCGCGGATCAGCGGATACCACTCGCTCGGAATGCTGTACGGACCGTCGCCGGTGTGCAGCTTCACCAGCAGGCCGAGGTCCGCGCATTTGCGCAGCGCGGGGCGCAGCCAGTCGAGCGCGCGGTCGGGACGGTACGCGTGCATGTTGGCCTGCAGCTGCACCATCTTGAAGCCGTGCTCCTTCGCGTAGAACTCGATCGCCTCGGCGCCGTTCTCGGGACCGCAACGCGGGTTGTAGACGAAGCAGCCGAGCAGACGGTCGGGGTACTTCTGCGTCATCTCGACGGTGTACGCCATGTAGTCGTCGATCGATTCGCGGCCCGAGCGTTCGCCGTCGGTCCACGTATAGATGGTGTTGCCTTGCGGCGGCTGAATGAAGGCCTTGTCGATGCGGCGAGGCTTGCCGTTGATGATGTAGGGGCCGTCCATCACCTCGATCAGACGCTCGCCCGAGAATGGCTCGCCGTCGTGGCGCCACGCGAGGTCGACCAGGTTGGTCGGATAACAGCTGGTGTCGATGATCATGTACTCGATCTCCTTGAGAGGAACTGGCGTATCCAGTTGCCGGATCGCGGGCAGGCGCATCGATGGGACTGCGCCCAGTGGGCTTGCCCATGCGGCCCTTTGCAAGGCACGCGGATTTTTGCGCGCCTTCCCCTCGCCGGCATCGAGTGTCACACTGATGTGCACTGCTGCTTGCGATGCAGTCTCACAAGAGAAAAACGCTCTGTACAATATTTTTTAACCACGATCTTGATACGTTCGCGATATGGACATCCGGTTGTTGCGTTACTTCGCGGTACTGGCCGACGAACTGCATTTCGGCCGCGCAGCCGCGCGGCTGCACATTTCGCAGCCCCCTCTCAGTCAACAGATTCGCATCCTCGAAGAGGAGATGGGCACCGCGTTGTTCGCACGCTCGCAGCACCGTGTCGAACTCACCGAAGCAGGGAAAACACTGAAGGAACAGGTGCCGTTGATCTTCGCGCAGTTCGAACGCGCGATCGATCTGACGCGTTGCGCGGGGCGCGGCGAAGTGGGGAGTCTGGAGATCGGCATCATCAGCTCGGCGATGGTCGAACCGATTCCGCGCGCGCTGCGGGTGTTCGCGGAGCAGCATCCGCAGGTGCGCTGGACGCTGCATGAGATGACCCCGGCCGCGCAGATTCTCGCGCTGAAGGAGCGGCGCCTCGACGTGTGTTTCTTCCGGGTATCGCATGAGGACCCGGAGATACGCAGCGAAGTGGTGATGCGCGAGACCGCGGTGGTCGCGTTGCCGTTGGAACATCGGCTCGCGAAGCGTGACGAACTGTCGTTGCGCGAGCTGGAGCACGAGCGCTTCGTGTCGTTCGGCTTGCGGCAGTCGCAGCTTGCGCGCTTTCTGCAGGACTGCTGCGTGGAGGCAGGGTTTACACCGCGCATCGAGCAGGAAGTGGTCGAGGTCCACACGTTGCTGTGCCTCGTGCGCGAAGGTCTCGGCGTCGCATTGCTGCCTTCGTCGACGCGGCAATTGTCGACCGGCGGCGTGGCGTTCGTGCCGGTGGCCGCGCCGCGTCCCGAGGTGTCGTTGCACGCGCGTTACCGCGCGCAGGCGCCTTCGCCGGTGTTGTCCCTGTTCCTCGATACGGTGCGGGACGTTGCCGCTAGCGTGGGCTGACCGTTTGCGCGACCAGCTCGCGGATCGCGGCGAGCAGCGGCGCCACGCGCTCGGCCTTGTCGCGCGGCCAGACCGCGTACAGGTTGTAATGCGTCGGAATTTCCACCTGCGTGAGTTCGATCAGCGTGCCGGCGCGGATCGCATCGGCGGCGAGCAGGCCGCGCGCCAGACCCGCGCCCACGCCCGCGCTGGCCGCCGCGATCAGCCCGGCGGCGTTGTCGAACACGGCGGTTGCGTCCGGCTCGACGGCGGGCAGATCGGCCGCCGTGAGCCACGGAATCCATGAGCGCTTGGTGTAGCCCAGCAGCGGCAACGCCATCAATTGCGCGGCCGTGAGCGGCGCGTCCAGTCCACGCTCGGCGAGCAGCGACGGCGCGCCGACGGCTGTCAGGCGGTCCGTGCAGATCAACGCGTTTTCGAAGCCGTCCCATTCTCCATACCCATAGCGCAGCGCGATATCCACGCGTTCGAACGCGCTGCGCTCGTGGCGCGGCGTGGACAGCACGGTCAGCGAGGTGTCGCGCAATGCGCCGAGCAGCGCGGGCAGGCGCGCGACCAGCCAGCTTTGCGCGAGCTCGGGATCGACGTCGAGCGTGATCGATTGCTTGACCGTGCGCTCCTTCACCGACGACAACGCGCGATCGATCTGCTCGAAGCCGTCCGCCAGCTGATTGGCGAACAGCACGCCGGCGTCCGTCAACACCACCCGGCCCGCTTCGCGCACGAACAGCGGCTGGCCGACGAACTCCTCGAGCGTACGGATCTGCTGACTGATCGCGCTGTGCGTAAGCGACAACTGCCGTGCCGCGCTCGAAAAACTGCCGATGCGCGCGGCTTGCAGAAAGGCCTGCATCGACTGGATGGACGGATAGCGCTTCAACATGGGTGTTAGCCGGACTTACGGGTGATGGAAGAAATCGTCGCTGGCGCTGGGCTTAACGGCTTTCAATAATGGCCGCAAGTACGCGGCCCCTCTCTCGCACGCCGCGCCTCATAACGACACTGAGGAGACAGCACATGCTGGAGATCGTGGTCAACGATACGCGGCACTCGCTCGACAATGTACCGGAAGACATGCCCCTGTTGTGGGTGCTGCGCGACCGGATCGGCCTGACCGGCACCAAGTTCGGTTGCGGCGGCGGTTTTTGCGGCGCGTGTACGGTCCATCTGGAAGGCGAGGCGGTACGCTCGTGTTTGCTGCCGGCGGTGGCGGTGGCGGGCAAGAACATCACGACGATCGAGGGATTGTCGAAGGATGGCCGGCATCCGCTGCAACTCGCGTGGGTCGCGGAGGACGTGCCGCAATGCGGCTACTGTCAATCCGGCCAGCTGATGCAGGCGGCCGCGTTTCTGAAGGGCAAACCCGCCGTCGACGATCAGAGCATCGCGACGGCGATGTCCGGCAACGTGTGCCGCTGCGGCACCTACGCGCGGATTCGCAAGGCGATCAAGCGCGCGGCCTCGGGCGATCCGACGCTGGCCGACGTGGCGATGCCGGGCTGCACGCGTGAATGCGGGTTGCACGACGCTTCTGGGGTTACCGCGCAGGTCACCACTCAGGTCACCACGCAGGTCACCACTCACGTCAAGTCCGGGGAGGTCTGAATGCGCCGCGACAAACACGTGCTGACGAAGCAACACGAAGTGACCCATGATGCGGCCCACGGCGCAGCGCGCCGGCAATTCATCAAACAGAGTTCGGCCTTGCTGGTCGCTGGCCTCGCGATCGGGTTCCAATTGCCCGAGGCGTTGGCGAAGTCCGCGAATGCGAGCGGCGATCCGCAACCGGTGGCCGGTGAGTTCGAACCGAATGCTTGGGTCCGCGTTCTGCCGGACGACACGATCAAACTCGTGGTCCACAAACACGATTCGGGCACCGGTACGCGCACCGCGTTGGCCGCGGTGGTCGCCGAAGAACTCGACGTCGATCCATTTCGTGTCGAAGTGATCACGCCGGAGAATCCGTTCTTCGGCGATTACATTCATCCGCTGTGGAAGGTGTTTTCGACGGGCGGCAGCACCAGCGTGTCGCTCGAATACGAGCGCTTGCGCCGCGCCGGCGCGACCGCGCGCGCGATGCTGATCGCGGCGGCCGCGCAGCAGTGGAACGTGGCGCCGTCCGCGTTGACGACGGACAGCGGTTTCGTGATCGATCCGGCGAGCGGCAAACGGGCGAACTACGGATCGCTCGCGCGGGTCGCCGCGCAGTTGCCCGCGCCGAAAGATGTCGCGTTGAAAGATCCGGCGCAGTTCAAATACATCGGCAAATTGCGCAAGAAGCGCGGCGCCGCGCAGAAAGCGATGGGCGCGTTTCCCTACAGCCTCGACGTGAAGTTGCCGGGCATGCTGGTGGCGGTGGTCACGCGCGCGCCGGTGGTCGACGCGCGCGTGCGCAGCGTGGACGCGAAAGAGGCGCTGGCCGTGCCCGGCGTGCGCCAGGTCGTGCAGATCCCGGGGCGGCCCGATATTCTCGGCGGCAATCAGGCGGGTGTCGCCGTTCTCGCCGACGACTACTGGTCCGCGCACAAAGGTCAGGCCGCGTTGCATGTGGAGTGGGACGACAGCCCGTTCGAGACCTTCGACAGTTCGACGCTCGCCGCGCGTCAGGCCGCGTGGCTCGACGATCCCGCCGCGCGCGTCGTGCCGACCATTCAGCATGGCGACGGCAACACCGCGTGGCCGAAAGGCGCGCGCGTGATCGGCGCGTCGTATTCGATGCCCTATAAAGCGGCGAATCCGCTCGAACCGATCAACGTGACCGCGTGGGCGAAAGACGGCGGCATCGACTATTGGGGCGGCTTGCAGGTTCCGTCGACCGCGCAGGAAGCGGCCGAGGTGATCGGCGCGATTCCGGCCGATCGCGTCGTGTTGCACGAGCTCGTGTCGGGCGGCAGCTTCGGATCGCGTGAATCGAAGTACTGGCTGTTCGAGGTCACGTGGCTCGCGCTCAAAGTCGGCAAGCCGGTCAAGTTGATGAATAGCCGCGAAGACGAAATGCGCGCGCTGTACTACCACTCGGCGAGTTTTCACCGGGGACGCGCGGTGCTCGATGCGCACGGCAATCTCGCGACGCTGCAGTTGCGCGCGGTGATGCCCGCATCGCCCGAGCAATGGGAGCCGGGTTATTTCGATCGTCCCGACCGGATGGACTACAGCACGACCGAGGCGATCAGCAAATACGAATTCGCCTACGACGCGCCGCATGTCGATATCGGCTGGGTACGTCATGAGACGGGTGTGCCCACCGGCTGGTATCGGGCGGTGAGTTATATCCCGAACGTGTTCGCGGTCGAGTCGTTCATGGATGAAGCCGCGTTTGCGGGCAAGCGCGACCCGGTCGATTTCCGGCTGGCTCATATGAAAGATCCGCGTCATCAGGCGGTGCTGCGCGAGGCGGCGGCACGCGCCGGCTGGGGCAAGCCGTTGCCGCCCGGCACGGCGCTCGGCGTCGCGACGAATCAGGCGTACAGCAGCTATGTGGCGGTGGTGGCGCGCGTGAGTCGCAAGGGCGACGAGGTCGTGATCGACAAGCTGACCTGTGTCGCGGATGTCGGGCTGGCGGTGTCGCCGGGTGGCGTCGAGGAGCAGCTATACGGCGGGCTGATGTGGGGTCTGGGACACGCGACGGCGGACCGCATCGACATCCGGCATGGGCAGGTCGAGCAGAAGAACTTCGATACCTATCGCGTGATGCGGATGACCGATATGCCCGAGGTCGATATCCAGATCGTGCAGGGCGACGTGGCGAAACCCGGCGGCGTGGGGGAGTTGTCGAGTCCTTCGGTTGCGCCGGCGGTGGCGAACGCGGTGTTCCGCTTGACCGGCAAGCGCTTGCGGGATACGCCGTTCGATTTGCAGAAGGTGGGGTGAACGCGCCCGGCCGTCAGCGCGCGACTGTTAGCTGACGGTTGAGGCGATTCAATATAATTCATGCTCCTTTATGTCGATATGAACCTGATGCATGCGTCGGGTACAAGGAGCATCGATGACGTTGGCCCAGTTGCAGGCGCTCGCCGCCGTGGTCGAACTCGGCTCGCTGACGGCCGCGGCCGAACGGCTCAGCCGCAGTCAATCCGCGATCAGTCACGCGTTGACCGAACTCGAAGACATCACGCAGATCAAGCTCCTGCTGCGTGACCGGCAGCCCGTCGTGTTGACGGCCGCCGGCGAGCGGTTATGGCCGTATATCCAGAACGTGACGCGCGAAACGCAGATCCTGCGCCAGCAGATCAGCCTTTCGCGCGGCAAGCTCGAAGGGCGTCTGGTGGTGGGCTCGTTGCCGAGCGTGTCGCTGGCGTTCGTCGCGCCTGCGTTCGAGGAGCTGAAGGCGATGCATCCTGGCGTGTCGGCGGTCTTGCTCGAAGGCACGGACCAGGAAATCGAAACGTGGATCGAGGACGGTACGGTCGACGTGGGCGTCGTCGCGGGCGAGAAGACCTTTGTGAACAACCTGCCTTTGCTCGACGACGATTTTGTGGCGGTCGTGTCGGCGGGCATGTTCGAAGGACGACGGAACGTGTCGGCCAAACAGCTATCCGCGTTTCCGTTCATCTACTCCAAAGCTGGCTGCGGACCGTTGATCGCGGATTATTTCGCCGCGAACGGTGGCCAGTTGCGGCCTGCCTTCAACGTGGTGGAGATGCGCACGATTCTGGCGATGGCGGAGGCAGGCATGGGCGTTTCGATCGTGCCGCGCGTCACGCTCACCTACACGCCGTTCGGTGGCCGCGTGCTGGACTTGTCGCCGAAGCTGCACCGGTCCGTGCGGCTGTCGTGGACCACGAACGGGCACGCGGTGCTCGACGAGTTCGTCCGGCTTGTCACGGCGAAACGTGCTGGCGGCGGCAAGGCGCGCAAAACACCGGTGAGGAAGAAGCAATAAGCGATCGCCGGTCGTGATGAAAGGCGCTCATGGGGACGATGCAGATTATTCACGCTGGCCCAGCAGAATATGCAATACATTGATCCCCTTGAGTTTAAGCCGACCTCATTCACCGCCTGCAAGGAATCCGCTGTGCCCGCCCTGAACACGCTGCTTGGTTTCGCCTTCCTGTCACTCGGCATGGTCCTCACGCCTGGTCCGAACATGATCTATCTGATTTCACGCTCGATCTGCCAGGGCCGGCGCGCGGGATTGATCTCGCTCGGGGGCGTGGCGCTCGGCTTCGTGTTCTACATGTTCTGCGCGGCATTCGGCATTACCGCGCTTTTGCTGACCGTGCCGTATGCGTACGACACGTTGCGCTTCTGCGGTGCGCTGTATCTGCTGTACCTTGCGTGGCAGGCGGTGAAGCCCGGCGGGCACTCGGCGTTTCAGGTCCGGCAATTGCCGCACAACCCTCGCAAACTCTTCGCAATGGGGTTCGTCACCAATCTCGCCAATCCGAAAATCGCGGTCATGTACCTGTCGTTATTGCCGCAGTTCATTTCGCCGGCGCACGGGAGTGTGCTCGCGCAATCGTTGGTATTGGGCTGCGTGCAGATCGCGGTGAGCGTCACCGTGAATGCGCTGATCGCGAGCATGGCGGGATCGATCGCCGTCTTTCTCGCTGGCCGGCCGGTTTGGGCGCGGGTTCAGCGCTGGCTGATGGGAACGGTGCTGGCGGGTTTGGCCGTGCGTATCGCGCTGGAATCGCCGCGTTAGAAGTCTCACCGGACACGGATGCAGAAGGGCCATGCATTTCATGCCGTGCAGCCGGCGCCCTGCCGGATAGCCGACACGATCAACGCTTCGAAGACATCGGCTTGGCCGGCCGGCAGAACAGGCCGCAGTGTATCGCGACGCTTTTCCGCGCCGAACAAACGCTCGACGATCCAGCCGACCAGATAAAGCGCGGCCAGACAGCCGCCCGCTGTTGCGACATTGCCGTGGTACATGAACGGCCGGTCGTCCGGCAACACGCCCGACGCGCGCAAAGCCTCGCGCGCTTCCGGATGCGTGGCAGCCCGGCCCTCGGGCAACAAACCCAAACGCGCGAGAATAAAAGCGCCGGCGCAAATCGAGCCGATCAACTGCCGCGCTGGGTCCAGCCGGAACGCGCTCATGAACTCGCTATCCGCGATCGCGGCGGGCACCCCTTCCTTGCCGCTCGAAAACAGGACGACGTCGGCCTGATTCGCTTCGTCGAGCGAACCGTGGGTATCGATCAGCAGACCATGCGCCGAGCGAAGCGTGCCGCTTTTTCCGAGGATCTGAACTTGCCAATCTTGCCGGTTGCGGGCAAGAATGTCCCACATCAGAAACAGGTCGATGTCGGTCAATGCATCGAAGGCAATCAGCGCAATTTTTTTCATGAGCGGCTCCGTGTGTCCGTGGCAATGACCATGCAGGACAGGCGATATCAATGAAGCCGCAGTCTAGCGAGACAGGCTCGACCATACACAGCCTGTACGTTTTCAGGAACCGAATAATGCTAACGCGTGACGATTGGATTACCGCCGGGTTCGATGCATTGGATCGTGAAGGTTATGCGGGCGTTTCCGTCGAACGCCTGGCGAGGCGGTTGAATGTGACGCGCGGTTCGTTCTATCACCATTTCCGTGGACGCGACGATTTGGTCCGGGCCATCCTGACGCAATGGGAGTCCGACTACACCGAGCGGATGCTCGCTTACGCGGGGCAGGGATCGAGTCTCGAAGATGTGCTGACACGGTATCTCGAAGTGGCATCGGCAAAACAGCCTTCGAGAGAAGTCGCGATCCGCGCATGGGCGGATCGGGATCCGCTGGTCGCGCAGTACCAGCGGCGAGTCGACAGCACGCGGCTCGACTTCGCGATTTCGGCATGCCGCACGCGGGTCGATCCATCGGTCGATGCGGACCTGCTCGGCCATCTCGCGCATCTTTGTCTGATTGGCGGCCAGCAATCCGGGGACCGGAAGCGAGGCGGCGCCTTTGCTCATCTCGCTCAGCATGCACTGGCGCTGTTGAGCACCAGTGCGTTGTCGAGCCGGAAGTAGCGCTAGAAATCAAAACGGCCTGAAGGCGGCGGATGCAAACAGGCCGTGACGCGCTTACTGCTTCACCAGCTTCACGATCGTCAACGTGTCGTTCACGTCCTCGATTCGGACCTTCACGTTGTCGCCCTCCTTCACGTCCTTCAGCATGGCTGCATCTTTTGCCTTGAAGGCCATCGTCATGGCGGGCATGCCGACGTTGGTCAGCGCGCCGTGTTTGAGCATGATCATGCCGCTCGACGGATCGACGCGTTTCACCACGGCGTCGGTCAGGCCGTTCGTCGCGGGCGCGGACGCGTCGGCGTGGCTCATCGTGTTGCCGGTCATTTTCATGCCCGGCATGTCGTCGGCGAACGCCACGGTGCTTGCAGCAGCGGCCGCTGCAAAAATGGCGGACAGAACAATCGTTTTCATTGCGGTGTTTCTCCAGAGTGAGATTGCGGCACGGTCGTGCCGCCAGGGAAGGACGGCACTTGAGTACCGGCGGATACGACTTGAGTGACGTGAGCGGCGCGCGCGGTCTGCGCTTCCGGCGTAACCGGGCCGCGTGCGAGACGCCGCCGCTGCAGCAGAAGCCACGCGGCGGGAATGACGAACATGGACAGCAGCGGCGCGGTGATCATGCCGCCGACCATCGGCGCGGCAATGCGCTGCATCACCTCGGAACCGGCGCCGTGTCCGACCATGATCGGCACGAGGCCGGCGAGCACGACCGCGACCGTCATGGCCTTGGGCCGCACGCGCAGCACGGCGCCTTCGCGGATCGCATCCGCCAGCGTCGTGTCGTCGAACGGCTGGCCTGCGTTCAACCGGCGGTTCAACGCTTCCTTCAGGTACAGCAGCATGACCACGCCGAACTCGGCGGCCACGCCCGCGAGCGCGATAAACCCCACCGATGTCGCCACGGAGACGGCATGGCCCAGCGCCCAGATCAGCCAGAATCCGCCGATCAGCGCAAACGGCACGGTCGACATCAATAGCAAGGCATCGGCGGCGGAGTTGAAGGTCAGGAACAGCAGCACGAAGATGACCACCAGCGTGACGGGAATCACCGTACGCAGCGTGGCGGCCGCGCGCTCCAGATATTCGAACTGGCCGGACCACGCGATCGAATAACCCGGCGGCAGGACGACATTGCGGGCCACGGCCTGCTGCATCGCCTTCACGGCGGACGCCAGATCCACATCGCGAATGTCGATATAGACATAGCCGGCAAGCCGCGCGTTTTCACTGCGGATCATCGGCGGCCCATCGGCAATCGCGAGTCGCGCGACGTCGCCGAGCGTGATCTGCGCGCCGCGTGCGGTGACGATGGGCAATGCGCGCAGCTTGTCGAGCGAGTCGCGGATTTCGCGCGGGTAGCGGATATTGATCGGAAAGCGCTCGCGTCCCGCGATCACTTCGCCCACGTCGTCGCCCCCCACCGCCGACGACACCACCGCCTGAATATCCGCGACCGCGAGCCCGTAACGCGCGGCGGCGGCCCGATCGATATCGACGTCGATGTAACGGCCGCCGTTCAGCCGCTCGGCGAGCGCCGACGTGACGCCCGGCACATCCTTCACCGCCGCCTCGACTTGCGCGGCGACGCGATCGATCTGGGTCAGATCGGCGCCGGAGATCTTCACGCCGACCGGCGTCTTGATGCCCGTGGACAGCATGTCGAGCCGGTTGCGGATGGGTGGCACCCACACGTTCGAGAGGCCCGGCACCTTGACCGTTCTGTCGAGTTCATCGACGAGTTTTTCCGGCGTCATCCCCGGCCGCCATTGGCTGCGAGGTTTGAACCGAATCGTCGTTTCGAACATCTCGAGCGGCGCCGGGTCGGTCGCGCTGTCGGCGCGCCCCGATTTGCCGAACACGGTTGCGACTTCGGGCACGGTCTTGATGAGCCGGTCGGTCTGCTGGAGCAATTCGCCGGCTTTGTCGGCGGAAATGCCGGGCAGCGCGGTCGGCATGTACAGCAGATCGCCTTCGTCGAGCGGCGGCATGAATTCGCCGCCAAGCCGCGAGAGCGGAATCGCCGTCAGCGCAAGCGCGACCACGGCCATGCCGATGACGACCCATGGCCGCCGCAACGCGCGTTCGAGTAACGGCCGATACAGCGCGATCAACGCACGGTTGAGCGGATTGGCGGACTCGGGGGGAATCCGTCCGCGTATCAGATAGCCCATCAACACCGGCACGAGCGTGACGGATAGGACTGCGGCGGCGGCGATCGTGTAGGTCTTCGTGAACGCGAGCGGCGCGAACAGTTTGCCTTCCTGTCCCTCCAGCGAGAACACCGGTATGAACGACAGCGTGATGATCAGCAGCGAAAAGAACAGCGCCGGTCCGACTTCCGCCGCCGACGCGGCGACGACCTCCCAGCGCCACGCGTTCGTCAGCGGCGTATCGGGATGTCGATGTTCATACGCTTCCAGATGCTTGTGCGCGTTCTCGATCATCACGATGGCCGCGTCGATCATCGCGCCGATCGCGATCGCGATGCCGCCGAGCGACATCAGGTTCGCGTTGACGCCCTGGTAGCGCATCACGATAAACGCGGCCAGCACGCCGAGCGGCAACGAGAGAATCGCGACGAACGCACTACGCAGATGAAACAGGAACACCGCACAGACCAGGCCGACGATGACGAACTCTTCGATCAGCTTGTCCTTCAGGTTGTCCACCGCGCGTTCGATCAACTGCGAGCGGTCGTACGTGGTGACGATATCGACGCCGGGCGGCAGCGAGCGTTTCAGATCGGCGAGTTTCGCCTTGACCGCCTCGATGGTGGTCAGCGCATTCTTGCCCGAGCGCATCACGACCACGCCGCCGGCCACTTCGCCCTGTCCGTCGAGTTCCGCGAGCCCGCGCCGCATTTGCGGCCCGATCTGGATGCGCGCAACGTCGCCGAGCAGGACGGGCGTGCCGATGTCGTCGGTACGCAGCACGACGCGGCGGAAATCGTCGAGCGAATGTAGATAGCCCGACGCGCGCACCATGTACTCCGATTCCGCCAGCTCGACGACCGAGCCGCCCGATTCCTGATTGTTCCGGGCAAGCGCTTCGGCGACCTGAGCCTGCGTGACGTTGTACGCGCGCAGCTTGTCCGGATCGAGCACGACCTGGTATTGCCGCACCATGCCGCCGATACTCGCCACTTCCGACACGTCGGGCACGGCCTTCAGCTCGAACTTCAGGAACCAGTCGTTCAGTGCGCGCAATTGTCCGAGGTCGTGACGGCCGGTTCGATCGACCAGCGCGTACTCGTAGACCCAGCCGACACCGGTCGCGTCCGGGCCCAACGAGAGCGTTGCGCCTGCCGGCAGGCGGCTTTGCACCTGGCTCATGTATTCGAGCACCCGCGAGCGAGCCCAGTACGGATCGGTCCTGTCGTCGAACAGCACATAGACGAACGCGTCGCCGAACGACGAATACGCGCGCACGGTTTTTGCGCCGGGCACGCCGAGCAGGGTCGTCGTGAGCGGGTACGTCACCTGATCTTCGACGACTTGCGGCGCTTGGCCGGGATACGACGCCTTGATGATGACTTGCGTATCCGACAGGTCGGGCAGCGCGTCGAGCGGCGTTTCGCGCAGTGCGTGCACGCCCCAGGCGGCGATGGCGGCGGTCGCCAGCAGGACGAGAAAGCGGTTCTGGATGGACCAGCGAATCAGGCGCGCGATCATCGGGCGTCTCCCGCGAGCCGGGGCAGCACTGACTTCAGGCTGGCCTCCGAGTCGATCAGGAACTGACCCGACGCGACGACCGTATCGCCGTCGTCGAGACCGTCGAGGATCTCGGTTTCGTTACCGATCTCGCCGCCGGGCGTGACTTCGACCGGTCGCAGGCCGCCGGCACTGTTTTTGACGATCACCAGCGAGCGCCTGCCTGTCGTGATCACCGCCTCGGACGGCGCGAGCAAACGCGACACGGCTTTTGCGCTGCTGATGCGCACACGCATCAACATGCCGGGCGTCAGTTGCGCATTCGTGTTGTCGATGTCGAGCCGCGCTTGCAGCGTGCGGCTCGTCGCGCCGATACCTGGCAGGATCTCGCGGATATGGCCGGTGAAGTGCCGCGCCGGATCGCCGCTGAACGTGGCGTCGACGTTCATGCCGGGACGCACGTCGAGCGCGAGCGTTTCGGGAATCTCGACGATCAGCCACAGCTTCGCGAGGGCCGCCACTTTGGCTAGCGTTTGACCCGGCGTCACCATCGCGCCGTCGCGCACGTTCAATTCGCTGATCACGCCCGTCTGCGGCGATGCCAGCTCGAGATGCGTTTGCGCGACGCCGGTACGCTCGAGGCTGGCGATGAACGCGTCCGGAATCGACATCGCCCGCATGCGCGCGCGGGCCGCGTCGAGCAAGGTAGGGTCCATGCCGCCGCGTTTGAGCGCCAGATATTCTTCCTGCGGCGCCAGCCAGTCGGGGACGAAGAGCGAAGCGATCGGCGCGCCTTTCGCGATGCGTTGCAGCGGTGCACTCGCATAGAGATGATCGATGTAGCCGGTCACGCGCGATTGCACGACGTGAGTCTGCGATTCGTCGAACTGCGTGGTGCCGACGGCATCGAAGCTTTGCGTGGTGTCGCGGCGGTGCACGGTCGCGAAACGAATGCCGAGGTTTTGTTGTAGCGCCGCGTCGACGTGGATGCCGGCGTTGGCGTTGCCGTTGTCATCGCCATCTTCTGCATAGACGGGTTGAAGTTGCATGTCCATGAATGGCGATTTGCCGGGCTTGTCGAAGTGCTGGTTCGGCACCATCGGGTCGTGCCAATAGAGCACTTTGCGGGCTTTGCTCGAGCTATTGCCGCGTGGACTTGTGTCGCCGGTCGAGACCTCTGCGCCGGTTTTCATCGAAGCCGGGTTAGAAACCGTCGCCGCAACGTGCCGGCCGCCGGCGACATAACCCGCCCCTGACAAAGCCGCACCGGCAAACACCAGGGCAATCGCCCGCACGAGTCGTTTTCTGTTCATCGTTTCCTCACTCACTGGCGATCATGTCGGACGGCAGGATCTGAAATTCGAGCGCTGCCCAGACCAGCGACACCTGGCGCTGCAGATTCAGCACCTGAAGCTGCATTTCGAGTTGCGTGTGCCGTGCTTCGAATGCGTCGGCGAGTGTCCCCGCGCCGGACCGGTAGGCCGCGTTGGCGAGTTGCACTTTCTGTTCGGCGGCGGGCAGCACGGTTTGCCGCAGATTGGCCAGCCGTGCGCGGCCGTTGGCGAGCTTCGTCGCGAGGCTCTGGATGTTCGCTGTCACCTGGCGTTCGGTGTCTTCGTAGTTGAGCCGCGCCTGCGTGCCCATTTCCGATTTCTGTTCGACGTCGCGATCCTCGATATTTTTCCGGTTGAGCGGCAATGGAATCGATACGCCGAAGGACACGTAGTCGGCGTAGTTGCCGCCGCGTTTGAAATAGGTGAGGCCCCAGGTCCAGTTCGGATTCCGGTCGCTGCGTGCGACGTCGGTGGCCGCATCGGCGACGGACATCGCCGCGTGCGCAGCCGCGAGCAGCGGTTGAACTTGCGCGAGTTCGCCGGCGCTCAGGTTCGGCACCTGCGAGTCGAGCGGCGGCGGTTCGTCGGCGACTTGCAGCACGTTGCCGGACGCGGTCCAGCGCGACAGGTCGATCAGCGCGGACTGCCGCTCCTGCTGCGCGTCGAGCAGCGCGTCGCGTGCATTGCCGAGCGTGAGACGCGCCTGGGCGATGTCCGGCGACGCGCCCTGCGCCGCGCGATAACTCGCCTGACGCGCGGCGAGTTCGGCGCCCAGATGATCGACCAGCGCCTGATTCAATGCGACGGCGCGCGTGGCGTAGACCGCGTTGAGCCAGGCCATCGCGGTCTGTTGCCGGACGTCGGCGAGCTTCACGAGATACGCGGACCGGTCCTGATCGACGCTACGTTGAGCGAGTGCGGTGCGTAGACGGCGCTTGGACGGCGACACCCATTCCTGTTCGATACCGATGCCGCGCATCGTGAAATCGTCCTGACCGATGGTGAACGCGCGAGCGCCGTTGATCGGCAGATCCTCGACGCTGAGCTTCAGGTTTGGGTTGGGTAGCTGGCCGGCCTTGCCGACGATCGCGGCGTCGCCGCGTACGGCGGCTTGCGAAGCCTGCAACGATGACGTGCGGCTCTGCGCGATTTGCAGTGCTTCGTCCAATGTCATGCCGGTGCCGTGCGCAGATTGCGTGGACTGTGCGGACGCGCTGGAGGTGGCCAGCATGAAGCAGGCCGCGAGCGTGACGAGACGCGGCGGCCGCCGCCGGTCGCCCGGCGGAAGAGGTGGGAAAAACATGTCGACCCCGAATGGTCGAGCCGATCCGCGTCCGCTTTAGCGTGGACGTGGCAGCTCATGTCCTGGTGCAGGACAAACGTCACCGCGCAACGGCGGTGTACCGGAAGATCGGAGTATTAGAGGGTGCGTGGAGGCCGCCAGAGCCCGTCCGGCGCGCGGATGGGAAGCGACTGTGCGTAGTGGAAGACAACCCGGCTATGCGGCGCCGCCGGACGGCTGACGCTTGCCGTCGTGCCGGGGTAGTAGAGACTGCCGAACTGGCATTGCGCCGTCATCTTGCAGAGCGTGGCCTTGGCCTTGCCGTGTGTCTTGCCCTCCGGCGAGGCCTTCATCGAATCGCAACCCGGCATGGCCGCGGACATGCCGGCGTCGTCCTGCATGGCCATGCTTTGCTGCATCGGACAGTCGCCGAGCAAGCCGCTTGCCGCCAGCCCACTGATGGGCAGCATCGCGCACAGCAATAGCAGGAGAAGGGTTCGAAAGAGTTTCATGGCCGTCTTGCAAGTCGCGCCATTCTAGCGGAATTGCGGTGACGCGTGAGCGTGCGAAATAACGGTTACCGGATAGGTCGCGCTTGAGTTTCAGCCTTGATTCCAGCTGCGGTTCGAGTGCAGCCTCAACGCGACCGATGCCCCAGCGCATTCATCGCCGCGTGCACGATGTGATCGCGCCATTCGCGTTTGCGGTCCACGCGCACCGCCTGCATCGCCGTCATGCCGAGCCCGCAGAATGCGCTCGTCACCCGAACCACGCGTTCCTCGGTCATCGCGGTCAGGTCGATGCCCAGCGCCGCGTAAAGAATCAGACCGACCTCGACGAGTTGCGGGTCGCCGTCCGGTTCGCTGTCGGCAATGCGGTTCGACAGCGCGGAGATGCCCGGCCAGTCGTAGGTGAACTGCACCATGTCTTCGACCACCGCCCGGTCGCGCTTGATGCCGACCGGCAATGACTCGACGTTCGCGCGCAGCGATTGCATATGTTCTCGCACGGTCTCGAGCGCGGCCGCGTAGATGGCGAGTTTGCTGGGGAAGTGATGCAGCAGGCCGGCCTTTGAGTAATTGACGGCATCGGCGATCTGCTGCAGCGACGTGTGTTCGAACCCATGTCGGGCGAACAGTGCGGCGGCGCGGTCGATGATGTCGGCGGTGATTTCTGTCTTGGTCGGCTTGGGCATGCGGTCAGGAACTGAGGAACAAAGGCATCAGGTACACGGATTCTATAACTTCATAGATCGCCGCGACCAGAAGCACCAGCGCGATGAGCACATAGAGCCGCGCTGTCGAGATGGCGCCCGCCTTGTAGCCGGCTAGATGCGAATCGCGCCGGTAATGACGTGGCCAGAGAAACTTGCGTGCCTGCACATAAGCCGCCAGGGCGGCGAGCACATACGCCTCGCCCTCGATCAGCAAGGTCAGCGAGTGCGGAATCAACGTCATGCGCAACGGACCGATCGGCGCGAACGTCACGCCCCACTGAAACGCCCGATACAACTGCACGAAGATGCCGGCGAACGGCACCACGAACGACGGCAACGTCGTCATGCCGAACGACGCCACCACCAGATTGACGAGAAACGTCAGCGTGATAGCGGGCAGCAACTCGCGATGCACGTAAGCATCCGCCACCGTTTTGAACAGCCCGGGTTTGGCGTAGCCCTGATCGATGGAGGACTGGAATGTGGTCTTCAATTCCGGATGATGCAGCGTGACGATCATGCTGATCACAGCAAGCCCGAAGTACGCCACGTTGAGCGCGATGAACGCACCTTTGTGCCGTTTGATGATTGCGAAAGCGTCGAGTAGAAGATGGTTCAGCACGCCATTCCTTCGTTCTGTGAGGGAGTGATTGAGCAGACGCCGCTTCGTGTGGGCGAAACGGTGTCTGCCGGATGGCGCTGATTATAGACCGAATTGGTCGGTTATCTACCAAAATGGTCGGCAAAATATCCGAAGCTAAAAACGAAGGCGCTGGGCGCTAACCCATCGAGCGTTGCGTGCCATGTCGCTGTCCGCTCGTTCTGAAGTACGGCAGCGCGAACATGTAGAGGCCGGTGAAAAGCAGAAGGAAGAGCGGCAGCAGCGGCGCATAGGTAATCCACGCCGGCGCCCGTCCGTGTCCGAAACCCATCGCCACGAAGTTCGCGATGACCGTCAGCGTGAAAACGATGGACACCCACCGATGAAACTGTCGAATCCATCCGCTCGCATTCAAGCGTGTGTTCATGTCGAACTCCTCGGCGACTGAATCATCTTCCAGCCGTTACCCGCCGGATCGCGAAAGCCCGCATCCACGCTGCCGTATCGCTCCATGGGCTCCTGCGTGAACTCCACGCCGGCGGCCTTCAGCGTGTCGTAAGTCGCGCGGCAATCGTCCACCGACAGTACCAGCGGCGGCATCGCGCCTTTCGCGACCATCGCGCGCAGCGTTTGCGCGGTGGCTTCGTCGTGAATCGGCGGGCCGGGTGCGAACAGGCCGAGCTGGAACGACGGTTGATCCGGATGCTGGACCGTGAGCCAACGGTAGGTGCCGTTGCGCACGTCGGTATGAACACGGAAGCCCAGCTTGTCGACATAGAACGACAGCGCTTCGTCCTGGTTGTCGACGTACAGACCCACAACATTGATACCCTGGTTCATGACTTCTCCTTGGTTGATGGCGGGACTGTAGCGTCGGCCGCGCGGCGGCGCTTCTCCAAAACTGCGATGTTGAGATCGGGCCGCTGCGCCGCCTTCAGCACGCAGGCCGGTACGCGGTCCAGTTCGGGGATGTCGGCCCGCAGCGACGTGCGCATGGCGCCGGGGCTCTGGCCCGTGATGTCGCGAAAGATCCGGCCGAAGGTGCCCAGGCTTTCCCAGCCGGTGGCGAAGGCGATGTCCGTGATGGCGAGATCGGTGTCGCGCAGCAACGTGGTGGCTTGCTCGATGCGCCGCGTCAGCAGATAGCGATGCGGCGGCAAACCGAATGCCTGTTTGAACGAGCGCGCGAAATGCGCTTCCGATACGCCGCTCACCTCGGCTAGACGTTTGACCGGCCAGGACTCGTGCGACGCGGCGTCGATCCGGTCCTTCGCGCGCAGCAGACGGCGCAGCAGGGCGGGGTCTTGCAACGCGTCGGCGGTGGCGGTCGCGGAGGACGAGGAACGTAGCGGAATGCCGCGGTCTTTGGGTGCGCGCATCGGGTGGGAAAAAGCCGGAAGAGGATGCGCGTAGTGTAGGCGCAATCATTTGGGGTTCCGGAATCGCACCTTTCAAAAACCTGTAAATAGTTGCCTGAATCAGGCGACTCCATTCAAAGCGGATAGAGTGGCGGCGCGATCTTGCGGTAATGGTTTCCGGCGCATAGGATTGCCGAAAGTCGATTCGAACATTTAATAAATGACGCCCCGGGAGACGACGTAATGAGAGAACGCGACCCCTGCCCGCAATCGCTTCAAACAGTCTGCCCGGGTTGAAAACTTAGCGTTGAGTTGAGACCTCGCCGCGCCGATGTCGCGCGGCGCATCAATCTACACGAATGCCATTACCGTGATGCAACCGGTATGTAACCGGCTTGCCTGGTCGCGGCCGTCCGTCGAACGAATACACAAGCGTTTCGCATAAGGAAGCAAGAAATCGAGGAATCGAATAACCATTAATCCAAAGGGGGGCTCCATGGCTTTCGATATACCGGTGACACGCCGCACTTTCCTCAAGGTGATGGGAAGCGGCGCGGTCGTGGCAATTTCAATCAGCAGTTTGCCGGCGGCAATACTCAGTTCGTCGATGCAGACCGAACCCGACGATGGACCCGCGTGGGCACCGGAGCCGGGCAAGGCGCGCTGGCGCATCGACGGTATTCCCAAGGTGACGGGCCAGAAGATCTATGCGCGCGATTTCAAGGCGAGCGATTTCGTCGGCTGGCCGAAGCAGGAGAACTGGCTGTATGCGTTGCGTTGCGGAAGAGTCGATCGCCTCTATGAGGGCTACGACCTGAGCATGCTGCCGCGTGAACTGCAGCCCATTGCGATCGTCGATAACGACGCGCTGCTCGCGCGCAACATTGCGCTGGCGCCCGAGCCGGACCCGATCGCGAGTCAGGATATCTATTGGCTCGCACGCAAAGGGTATCCGGCGGATTGCTACGGCCAGCCCGCGGCGATGCTGATTTTCCAGAACTTCGACGTCTATCGCCGCGCGCGCAAGCTGCTGGAATTCAACGATCAGACGATCCGCTACGGTGCGGCGGTGGACCCGGCCGCCCGCGCCGCGCCGGTCGCGTTCTCGCCGAAAACGACCTACGTGCGCGACGACGAAAAGAACTTCAGCTACGTTCAGGATTACCAGACCGACGGCAAGGGCAACCCCACACCCGAGTACTTGAAGGCACTGGCCGAAGCGAGCGGCAACATCGACGCGACAATCGAGGCCCACGAAAAGCAGGGCACCTGGTTTAAAGCGGGCGCCGCGGATAACCAGGGTTTCGTCACGCCCGCGATCGACCCGGTGTTCATGGAGCCGGAGTCGGGCCTTGCGTGGTACGACGCGAGTGCGGGGCAACTACGTCTGGTGCTCGGCACGCAATCCGCGAGCGAGGACGCGGGCAGCGCCGCCGCGTTGTTCTCGAAGAGCGCGGTGACGATCAACGGCGTGCACATTGTCGCGTGCTATCCGGGCGGCGGATTCGGCGGTCGCGACCGCTCGTATTTTCCACTCTACCTGGCGCTCGCCGCGCCCTTTGCGAAAGGCGCGCTGCGCTGGCAACAGTCGCGCTACGAGCAGTTTCAGGTCGGTCTCAAACGCTGCGAGACGCAGTTCAGCGAGTCGCTATGGTTCGATCGTCAGGGCAAGATCCAGGCGCTCAAATGCAACTTCACGATGAACGGCGGCGGCAAGAAGAACCTGTCGCCCTACGTTGCCCAGCTCGCGTCGCTCAGTGCGATGAGTTGCTACGAGATCACGCGCGCGAGCACGACGGCCGAATCACTGTACACGCCGGAAGTGTTCGGCGGCTCGCAGCGCGGCTTCGGCGGTCCGCAGGCGTTCATGGCCATCGAGACCTTGATGGACGAAGCGGCCGTCGAACTCGGCATGTCGCCGTTCGCGATCCGTCGAACCAATCTGCTCGGCAACGCGCCTTCGCTCGGTAGAGGACGCGCGATCACCGGCGCGCCAATCCTGTTCGATCTGCAACTGACGAGCGTGCTCGATCGTCTCGAAGAGCATGCGATCTGGCAGACGCGCGATGCGACACGCGCCGAACGCGAGGCCAAGGGACTGAAATACGGCGTGGGTCTCGCGATGGCGAACGAAGCATTCGGCACATCGGGCGACGGCATGTACGGCATGGTGCAGATTCTGCCGGACGACAGTCTCCGCGTGATGACGACGTACACCGACATGGGCAACGGTGCGGCGACGTCGCTCGGACTCGCGCCGTCCGACTACCTCGGGCAGAACGCGCGGACCATCGCGATGAGCGTGTTCGAGCCGTTCCAGGCATTGGGGCTGAACGGCACGTCGAATCCAACGAAGCCCACCGATGTGCGGTTCACGTCCGGTTCATCCAGCGCCTGTCTCGGCGCGTTCCATCAGTACCACGCCGTGAAGGGCGCGGCGCAGGCGTTGCTGTTGCAGAGCGTGCTGCCCGCCGCGTGGTCGCTGTGGCACGCGAACGTGAGCGCCGCCGACGTCAAATGGGTCGACGGTGCGCTCACCGTGCGAGGCGGCGGCAAGCCGCTGCCGTGGCGCGATCTGGTGCAACGGCTGCGCAGCATGAATCTGCCGACCGTCGCCGCCGTGCATGCCAGTTACGCGGGTTCGTTCTGGACCGGCACGTATCCGTTCACGAGCGGCGCGACCGATATCGAGTACGACTACGTCGCGGTTGGGATGACGCCGGACAACCTGACGCCGTTGCAACGAGACCTGCATCAGCCCGTGATCGACGGAACGAAGTTTCAGCGGACCACGTATGCGCCGTCGGCGGCGCTTGTCGCGCTGGCCATCGATCCGTCCAATGGCCGGGTGAAGGTCGAGCACGTGGTGTCGTCGGTGAGCGTGGGGCGGCAGATCTGTCCGGAGCTGGTCGAGGGGCAGTCGCAGGGCGCGGTTGCGATGGGTATCGGCAACGTGCTGACTGAAACCTGTCCGCTCGGCAACGAAGGGCCGGGCGGTGGCCGATGGAATCTGGACCGCTACCAGATCACGCGCCTCACCGACATTCCCGTGCAGACGCTGATCGCGCTACCGCCGCCGAACGATGATCCGGGCAACGCGCGCGGCATTGCCGAGGCGGTGATGTGCCCAATCGCGCCGGCTTTACTCAACGCACTCGCGATGGCGACCGGCCATCGCTTCAGGGAAACACCGGTGACGCCGGATCAGATTCGGGGGGTACTGCAATGAGCGGCACGATTCGTTTGACCATCAATGGCGAGACCGTCGACGTGCAACCCGGCGACGCCGATATGAACCTGATCGACTATCTGCACGAGCGGCGCGATCTCACCGGCACCAAGCTGTGTTGCGGCATCGGCGTGTGCCGTGCGTGCACCGTTTGCACGCGCAATCTACTCGATTCGCCGATGGAAAAAACGCTTGCCTGCTCGACGCCGGTCAGCGCGATGCGGGGCATGCATGTCTATACCGTCGAAGGACTGATGCAGGACGGCAAACTGTCGCCGTTGCAGCAGAGCTTTCTCGAATCGTTTGCGTTTCAGTGCGGGTACTGTGCGTCCGGTTTTCTGATGGCGGCGACCGCGATGCTCGATCATCTGCGCGCGCATCCCATCGATTCGGCGCAACTCGATGAAACGATCGAGACGTGGGTGGGCGGCAATCTGTGCCGCTGTACGGGCTACGTCAAATACATCGAAGCGATCCGCAAGATCGCGACGCCCTACACACGCAACGGAGCATGATCATGACGACCTGCTTGCGTGTATTGATGCTGCTGTTGATGTTCGCGGCGCGTGTCTCCTTCGCTGCCGATGCGGGCGCGAAACCGGAGCAGACGCTGCTGCAATACGGACAGCAATGCGTCGATGAGATCGGCGAGATTCCCGCGTTCAGTTGCAACTCGGGTACTACCGTGCCGATCACGGTGAACAATCGCGTGCCCGAGCGTTACTTCGCGAACATGACCTGCGATCGGCCGGCGCTGCTGCCCTACGATGCGCCGACGTCCGGGCCTTGTACGCCGTACTCGAAGATCGTCAATCTCTCGCACGGCGAGACGGAGATTTCCGCGTTCTGCCGCCGCAAGGAGATTCGCGCGGACAAGAGTGCGTATTTCGACGAGGTGGATATCGTGTTGCACAACACGGGGAACGGCAAGACGTGCTGGTTTCATGCCGAGCATCCGGGGAGTTCGGCGGGGTTCAACGCGTCACGTGTGCCGCCGCCGAACGAAAAGACGCCGCCGCCGGGACATGTGTCCGCCGAGGCATTCTGGTGGCCGCCCGCCGCGACCGCGACGAAGAAGTGCGTGTCGTGTCACGACGCGAGCCCGGTGATGTATAGCCCGTGGCTCGGGCAGGTGTGGGATAAGGTGCCGACTGACCCGTGGGGCAAGTACGTGAATATCGGCGATGCGTTCGCGTCGTGGATGTCGGTGTCGATCAGTACGCCGGGGAATACTTGCGTCGGGTGCCATCGAATCGGCAATCAGCATAGTTGCGATATCTATGTGCCGCTCGCGGCGGGGATGCTGCCGCCGCCGAAGGGGAGTGACAAGCTGGCGAGCAGCTATCCGTTGAATCACTGGATGCCGGTGGATAACAACAAGAGTCCGGCGGAGTGGGATGCGGCTAGCGTCGAGTCGGTGAAGAATCTGCTGACGTGTTGTTCTCCGGAAGGGAAGAACGATCCGAAGTGTCACTTCTCGCCGAACGCGCGGGGGAGTGGGCAGGGCGGGTGAGGGTGTTTGGCTTGGGTTGGTTTGGTTTGGTTCGATGCTGTGTTGTGTGGTTCGCTTCCGGCGGCTTTGGTTGGTGTTAGCCGTTTTTGAAGTCGGAGAGCATGACGCCGTTGCGGATCTGTACGAGCGCGTCGGCAACGTAGTCGACGGTCGGTGCGGGTGGGTTCTCCGGCTTCGCCCAGACGAAGCCGGAGCATTTGTGCGGCTCCATGTTGGTCGGAACGCCCTCCCATTCCCGGCATGAGAAGAAGAAGCTGATGCGGTTCGTGTCCGAGTCGCGACGCATGACGAGCTTGAATTCGAGTGCGCCCGGAGCGATGGTGACGCCGGCTTCTTCTTTCGATTCGCGAATCGCGCAGGCTTCGATCGATTCGCCGGGTTCGAGATGGCCGGCTATCAGCGCGTATTGGCCGTCGCGGAAGCCGGTGTTGGCGCGTTGGAGGAAGAGGCACTCGTTGGCGTCGTTGAGGAAGAGGATGTTGACGTCGACGATGGTGGGCATGCGGGTCATGGGGGGCTGGTCCGGGTTTGTTGCGCGGTCGAGATTGGGTTTACTATCGTGGGCAGGTAAGCTGATGCGACTGCTGAAGCTTGAATGTAGCTTACGATGTTTGGTGGTGTCCACGGGGCGCGTGCTTGTCTATTTGCCCCGTCGAATTGGATGTTCAACTTCCGCTCCGTATGAGAAAAAGAAATTGCGAATAATGATTATGAAGTTAGCTCTATGACATCAGCCGAATTTGAGCAGCTCAAGGAACAAACTGCCGAGTCAGTCGCGGCGTTTGGGAAAGCGGCATACGAACGGAGAACCATAGTTGCCGTCCGCACGTGGAAATGCATCGAAACGCAGGTACTCCGGCAACCGGGCGTCTATTGGATAGAGACGAACATGCCGGTGGAAAAACTCCAGCGCGCGATTTCGAAGGTCACGGATAAGAATCGGAAAATACGGAAGAATGCTCCTAAAGGTACTGAGATTTTGCAGCAAAAAGGCACGGACAGCTATGTCGCTTACTCGGGAACAGAGGTCAATCTTCAAAAACGGCTGGGCCAACATCTCTTCAATCGAGGGAACGCGGATACCCAAAAACTCGCATGCTTGGTTGATGAGCCACCGTTCAATGAATATAAATGGCAAGTGTCTTTTACTGTCATTAAACAGGACATTCTGAGGTACGCGGTAGAGAGCTGGTGGCGCCTGGAGCACGGTTGGCCAGCCTTCTGCCTGCGATAGGTGCAATGTCTGTTTCCTTCACGCCAAGCCCGGCCAGTGCCGCATCAAGCGAGCGCGCGATCCGGCTACTTGCGAAATATGACTCCGAATGTGAAACGCTTTAGAATCCCGGCAGTGATTGTTGGGGCGAGCTTGGTATCGCGGCGTCATTCCAAAGCTTAGTCGCAAGGGGATGGCGGGAGAGATGGATGAGTCGGTAGAGAGGCCCCTTGTTCATGTTAACGAACAGAGGCTTAGTTTTCGCGACCTGCATCTTCGTCAAGTCGGTCACTAGAGTTTCCCAATATTCCAGGTATGCGCCCACCTGTTCACGCTTTGGTACTGCGTCGAGCCGTAGATTGTTGCGCCAGCCGGGCGCTGCCGCATCCAGTCTGGAGCTGACGAGGTTGAAGTCGCCCCCGACGTTTCGCTGGACGTCCATTACACTGAAGTGAATCAGGATATCGATATTTGGCCGAGCGGACAGCTTGCGGATTATCTCGAAGTCTAGATGCTCGATGTTGAACGGGTCGAGGAACGCGAAGTGCAATCCCTTCGGCAGAGCATCAAGCACCCAGTCGACGGTTACGGAGGCTTTGCCCGGGTATGCTCGGACATTAGCGCCGGCGGAGCGAAGGCGCGTCGCGCATGCTTCGACACTGTCCGCGTTCGCATCGCCTATGTAAATTTCGTTAAACGGAGCGTCCCCTTTCGCTGATATGCGCCATGCCGCTAACACTCCACCGTCCGAGATGCTTTTTGAATCACGGTTCATGACGCGCCCAGGACCCGAGAAGAGATCGATGAACGAGGCGTAAGGCCATTTCGCACGCGCCATACGCGCAGAGTCGATATAGCGTGTAAGTGCCAAGTGCTTGTTTTCCGACCAGGCACCAACCTTCATGACCGGCAACCCATCAGCCGGGTCAATGGCGATGTCGCCTTCCTGTTTGCTGTTCACGCTCTGTTCCCGTTTTCTAGGAGCTCAATGGGGAGATTAAATAGTATGCCGTGATTTCGAAATTTTTACTAAAACCTGATAATCTTTCGACAGACCAAGGGCCACACAATACAGCTAATGGCAAAGTCAAAAGATAAGTATCTCTGGCAAGTCGGGAAGCCGCCGCCGATTCTTGACCAGCACAGTGCCGTAAAGCACTCGATTGTCGAAAGCTACGTTCAAAGATACATCGAGACGGTGATGTCTCAAGCCATTATTCCGAGGCTGACTTTGTCGTTGGTCGATGGTTTCGCGGGCGGAGGGGAGTACCTCAGCGAAGCTGGTATATCGGTCGATGGAACGCCACCTTTGATGATGCGTGCGACGCACGCGGCTCGCGCCAGCATAAACGTTGGTCGCAATGTTACGGAGCGCGAGGTCGACGCCGAATTCTTCTTCATCGAGAAACGGCGAGAGTCAGCAAGGTATCTGCGTGAACATATTGATAAGCGGCGCGCGGAAGGGACTATCGCTGACATGGACTATCAGCGAACGACCATCCGGAATGCGAGCTTCGTAGACGAATTGCCCGGAATCGTCACGCGAATCAAACAGCGTCGCGGTGGCTTTCGCTCCATCTTTCTGCTCGACCAGTACAGCTACAACGCCATACCGATGGGCACGCTTCGATGGTTGATGTCGGAGCTACCAGGTGCCGAGGTCATCATGACCTTCAACGTCGACTCGCTGCTAACGTACATTAGTGACAGGGAAACGAATCGGAAGGCGGTCCGCGGCGTTGACCTCGAAGGCTACATCCCGTGGGTGCACCTAGGACAAATCAAGGCGGAGCATGGTCGAGCGTCGCTGCAAAGATACGTGGCGCACGGCATTAAGGAGGAGACGGGCGCACCGTTTATGACGTTGTTCTTCGTGCGTCCCCACGCAGCGAACCCTTGGAGCTACTGGCTTGTGCATATGTCGCAGCGTTACAAGGCGCACGACGTCATGAAATCGCTCCATTGGGACCACTCAAGCGAGTTCGGACATGAGCTTGAACCAGGGCTTTTCATTCTTGGCTATGACCCAAAGCGCGATGAAGAATACAACGGCCAGTCATCACTTTTGTTCGATAAAAGTGGGGAACAACGCTGTATTGAGACGCTGACCGACGACCTCGGTCGCCTACTTTCTAGTCAGCAGCAACCTGTCTCGGTTGCGCAGCTGTTCACGGGAAATATTTCGAACACGATCGCGGACGAAGCTCGTCTGCAAAAGGTGCTCCGTAGCCTGCATGCGGCAGGCACCATCGCGGTGTCGAACAAAGAAGACCGAGCGCGGCGGCCGTCAAAGCTGTATCGACCGACCGACATCATCGAATACTCCCGACAACTGCGGTTCACCTAAGCCGACGTGGTCAGGTTAGTGGAATGGACAGACCTCGTTCAGGCATATCGTCCCAGGTACGCCCTTCAAGAAGCCGGCCGTTGGCTGTCTTGGAGCGGCGTACACCGTCGCTCCCCCACGTGCCCCATTGCTTGAAGAAGAACTTCACGCCTCGCTCCTCGCACTGAACCTTGACGTTCTGTACCCAGTCTTCCCGCATCGGGCGTGCCTTCGGACCAGATTCTCCGCCGACAATTACCCAATCAATGTTCTCGAGATTTAGGGTACCCAAGTCCTCGAGCAGTGGTTCGACTGACAAGAAACGAACGCCGCCTTCCACGCGACGCAGCTCGTCAATTCTCGGTAGGCCGTGCCTGCGGTCCTCGACGGTGACGCCAAGCCACGCATTTGCTGGTATCTCTCGACGGCTGCAATAGGACGCCAAGCGCTCTGCTCGCTTCGTGAGTATCTGAAAGGTGTGTTGAGGGCATGCTCGAATCGAATCGAACACCTGCGTGATGTAGGCGTCAGACACAGAGCGGTGAAACAGGTCCGACATCGAATTGACGAAGTAGACCGTCGGGTTTTTCCGCTTCAGTGGCTCGTCCAAACGATTGGGCAGAATGGTCAGCCGGAAGCCATTTTCATAGCCTGGAGTTCCCATGGCATGCAAACGTTTTGCCATGCCTTCGGCGTAGCAGTTTTTGCAGCCTTTAGAGATTTTTGTGCAACCGACAGTCGGGTTCCACGTACGCTCCGTCCACTCAATTTTGCTTTGCCCGCCGCTCATTGTTCGACCTCTCAATTAGTTTGCGATTTTATCCAGCTTCCCGTGGCTGCTACGAAATAGCCATACTTTCGTCATGTGGTCGCGTTTGTCGCAAGCTTCCGCGCGACAAACGAGAGAAAAATGGAACACGCATCCGCGTCAGGCACCTAAGCAGTATAAAGATCGAGACTGTATATCTATACAGTGGATGAGTAAATACGATTGGGCGATAGCGGGAAATAGATTCGGTCCATGCGTCGGCTAGATAGTCCCGGGAAAGTGCTTCCGGCCAATGCCAGCAAGGCTTTTGAAACAAAACAAAGAACGCGCATCTCCAGCAAACATCTCGGGCGTGGGACGCTGCGATGGCGCGCAAAGCAAGAATTGGGGGCAACCGCAGACAAAGGGGCGCTTGGAAATGCTCCAGCGTCACTTTGTCATTGATTCTGGTTGTGCCTTGTTAAGTAAGCTCAGCGGCTAATGAACGCGCCTCGTAACCAAACCTAACTGAGGCCTCGTAACCGAGAATAATGCAACTCAGCATGCCAAAGGTGAAACATTCCCCCTACTCCACCGTCACCGACTTCGCCAGATTCCTCGGCTTATCAATATCCGTCCCTCTAGCCAGCGCCGCATGAAACGCCAGCAACTGCATCGGAATCGTGTGCAGGATCGGCGAAAGCAACCCGTAGTACTCCGTCAGCCGGATCACCTCCATATCCGCACTCGGCGCAATCCCGCAATCGATATCGGCAAACACGAACAGTTTTCCGCTACGTGCGGAAACCTCGTGCATGTTCGACTTCAGCTTTTCCAGCAACCGGTCATTAGGCGCCACCGCCACCACAGGCATCTGATCGCTGATCAACGCCAGCGGTCCATGTTTCAATTCACCCGCCGCGTACGCCTCGGCATGAATGTACGAAATCTCCTTCATCTTCAGCGCGCCTTCCAGCGCAACCGGATAATGCATACCGCGACCAAGGAACAGAATATTGTCCTTACGCGTCAACAATTCCGACCAAGCCATAATTTGAGGCTCAAGCGCAAGTACCCGGCTCATCGCATCGGGCAGATGACGGAGCGCACGCAAATGCATCTGCTCATCCGCGTCGGAAAGCCGCGAGCGAACCTGCGCGAGTGTCAATGCAAGAAGAAATAGCGCCACGAGCTGCGTCGTGAAAGCCTTCGTGGACGCCACGCCAATTTCAATCCCGGCCCGCGTGATGAAATTAAGCTGACATTCACGAATGAGCGCACTGCTCGGTACATTGCAAATAGCCAGCGTCTTCAACATCTGCTGTTGCTTCGCGACCTGCACCGCGCCGAGCACATCCGCCGTCTCTCCGCTTTGCGACACCGCTACCACCAACGTATTCGGATTTGCCACACTCTCGCGGTAACGGTACTCGCTCGCTATTTCGACATTCACCGGCAATTGCGCCAGACTTTCTATCCAGTACTTCGCCGTCAGTGCAGCATGAAAGCTCCCGCCGCACGCCAATAGCAGTACCGAATCGACGCTATTGAAAACGCGCCATGCGTCGTCGCCGAACAGTTCGGGCATGATCGACGTCACGTCCTGCAAGGTGTCGGCCACGGCCCGCGGCTGTTCGAAGATCTCCTTCTGCATGTAGTAGCGATACAGGCCGAGATCGGCCGCGCCGCTGTGCGCAGCCACCGTATGCACTTGACGCTCGACGCGCTGACCATTCGAGTCGACCACCCAGTGCCGATGCAATTGAATGTCGGCCACATCGCCGTTCTCCAGATAAGCGATGCGATCCGTCACGGACGCGAGTGCAATTGCATCCGACGCCAGAAAGTTCTCGCCTTCGCCGACACCGACAACAAGCGGCATGCCATCGCGCGCGCCGACCAGTCGATGCGGTTCGTCGCGACACAGCACGGCAATCGCGTAGCTGCCGCGCAACTTCTTCACCGCTTGCTGAACCGCATCGAACAGGTCGCCGTTGTACAGATAGTCGATCAGATGCGCGATCGCCTCGCTATCCGTCTGGCTGGAAAAGACGTAACCATGTTCCTGCAGCATCGCGCGAAGCTCGTCGCTGTTTTCGATAATGCCGTTGTGCGACAGCGCGATTCGCGGCGAGTCGGCATCGGGCGAAAAATGCGGATGCGCATTCGTGGTGACCGGCTTGCCATGCGTGGCCCAGCGCGTATGGGCGATGCCGGTATAGCCGGACAACGCGTGCTTCGCGATCTCGTCGCGCAGATTCGCCACACGATCGACGCTACGCGCGCGAACAAGGCGTCGATCCTGATACACCGCGACGCCGCACGAGTCGTAACCCCGATATTCGAGCCGCTTGAGCCCATCAACCAGGTCGGGAAGGATGTTCCGCTGCGCCACGGCGCCGACGATGCCACACATAGAAATTCTCCGCGAAGGAGTCCGGGTGGACCCAATGCGGCGATGATAGAGTCGATGAAATGGAATTTAATTTCGTAATTTTGACGAAAATGAAATTCTAAAGCTGATTGAGAATGTGGTGAAATTAAATTTCACGGAAAATTGAGGGCAGCCAGCATGGCAGGCATCCATCTCGACGATCTCGACCTCCGCATTCTCGGCATCCTGCAAACGGACGCATCGCTATCGAACATCGAGCTCGCCGAACGCGCGCTGACTTCGCCGCCCACGTGCTTGCGGCGTGTCGTCAGGCTGAGGGAAGCTGGCGTGATCCAGCGGCAAATCGCGATTCTCGATCACGCGAAAATCGGTTCGATGCTCACGGCAATCATCGAGGTGAGTCTCGACAGGCAGACGGCGGAGGATCATGCGGCGTTCGAGGCGTACATCTGCGCGGAACCGGCCGTGACACAGTGCTATCGCGTGTCGCCGGGGCCGGATTTCATGGTCGTTGCGGACGTGACGACCATGGCCGCCTACGATGAACTCGCGCGCCGGCTCTTCACGAGTTCGTCGAATATCCGCAACGTGCGGACTTTCTTCTCCACGCATCGCGCGAAGTTCGAAGCCAATGCGCCGGTACGTGCGATAGTGGATCAAGGCAAATAGCGCGCAGCTATCCGCGCGCGACGAAAAGTAAAACGGATAACGGCCTACTTACCGCTCGACGTCTGCGTCCCCGCTTCCTTAGCCCCTGCGCCCTGTTTCACGCTGCCGTCGGCCTGTGGTACTTCGACGGGTTTCACCTCGACGGGCGCGGTCCCGTCCTTCTTCAAACCCAGCTTGTCGGCGGTTTTCGGCGACACGTCGACAATCCGGTTCTGCACATACGGTCCCCGATCCCTGATTCCCACCACGGCACTCGCGCCGGTTTCCAGATTGGTCACCTTGGCCGTCGTGCCGATCGGCAGCGTCTTGCTTGCGGCCACATTGGATTGGGGATTCATCGGCGTGCCGTCGGCCATTTTCTTCGAGTAGAACTTCTTGCCGTAGTAGGACGCGGTTCCTTTGCGCGCTTTACCCGAGCGATCGAGACTCGCGTTGTTCGCGGCTTTATGGTTCGCATGTGCGGTGTCGACAGAAGACGCGGGTTGTTGCGCGAACAACAGGTTCAGCCAGCAACCGAGGATCGCAAACACGTAGACGTGAAGCCAGGTTCTTCTCAGACGCAACGATCTGACATCGGCGAGATGCGCGGCTAACCGGCTGACGTCGTTGCCAACGCCGACACCGAAACCGGCGCTACCCCTGGTATGAAGATTCGCTTCCATCGGCCACTCCTGTTCCGCCCGACCCATTCAGGCGGACGTGTGCTTCTGCGAGAGTGACACCTGGAACACCGGTGTACGCGGGATTAAGAAAACCTCACACGATATCGGGCTCTTATTGGACGAGGAGAGCTGTTCGACTGATGAATGGCAAATCGTGGAGGGCGTCGAGGCGCACTGATAAAGCCAATACTAGCGGAGAGTTGCAGGAATGCCAGCTCACCGTTAGCGGACCGTCTTGCCCCGGCGCCCTTCGTCGAACGATCAGCGAGCTTCGGCGGCCCACGCTTCGGCATCGGCGCCGGCGGGAATGCGCATCGGCGACGACGGATCGGTCGCCGCGCGCCACACGGCTTCGGCCACATCCTGCGACAGCGTGACCGGCGACGACGTGTCCTGCAGATGCGCGAACACCTGCTTCACGACATCGGCATAGGTCTCGTCATCCAGCCCATGCATGTGAGCGCGCGCATTGTCGCCAAAACGCGTTTCGGGCGAACGGCCCGGCAACACGAGACGCGTCCGCACGCCGAACGGTTCGAGTTCCAGCGCCATCGACTCCGTGAACGCATTGACCGCCGCCTTGCTCGCGCGATACGCGCCGATCAAAGGCATCGCCCTCAGCGTGACGCTCGACGTCACATTCACGATGACACCCGCCCGACGCTGCCGAAACTGCGGCAGCACCGCCTGCGTCAGCGCGATCGTGCCGAACGTGTTGGTTTCGAAAAGCTCGCGCACCGTGTCGAGCGGCACGAACTCGGCGGGCGAAGCGGCACCGAACCCCGCGTTATTGACGAGCACGTCGATCGGCCCGGCGGCCTCGACAGCATGGCGAATACTGTCGGGATCGGTGACGTCGAGCGCGAGTACGCGCAAGCGTTCCGATGGCGGCAACAGATCGGCGCGCGGCGTGCGCATCGTCGCGATGACGTGCCAGTCGCGTGCGAGAAAGTAGCGGGCGATTTCGAGTCCAAAGCCGGACGAGCAGCCGGTAATCAATACGGTGTTCATCGAAACTCCTGAATGATGATTGAACGTGTCCGTACGATAGATCGTCGAAGCCGTACTCGCTACAATCGAGAATCCAAATTTCATTCGCGAGAGTCCGGCGATGATCGATCCACTGGCCGAAGTCGTCACGCTGCTGCAACCCGGCGCGCGTTTCTCCAAACTCGTGTTCGGCGCGAGTCCCTGGCGCATCAGCCGTTCGGACGCTGGCCAGCCGTTTTATTGCGTGGTGCTGGAGGGCGGTTGCCGTATGGCGATCGACAGTCACGATCCGTTCGAGGTGCTGTCGGGCGACTTCGTGCTGATTCCGGCCGCCTACGGCGTCGCGATGTCGAGCCTCGAAGTGCCGCCGCCCGGCGTCGAGATGCCGGCGCCCACCCCGCTAGGCAACAACGAATTCAGAATCGGCGCAGCGGATAACCCGATCGACTCGCGAATGATGGTGGGCCATTGCAGCTTCGGTTCGCCGGATGCCGCGCTGCTGGTGTCGCTGCTGCCGCAATACGTGCATGTGCGCGGCGAACATCGGTTGGCGACGCTCGTGCAACTGGTGCGAGAGGAATCGCGCGAGCAACGTCCGGCGCGAGAGGTGGTGCTGTCGCGTTTGCTCGAAGTGCTGCTGATCGAGGCATTGCGCTCGGCCGCGGGCACGAATGCGTCGCCGGGTCTCGTGCGTGGACTCGCCGATGGACGCCTGGCGGCCGCGATTCGCGGCATGCATGAACACCCGACGCGCGCGTGGACCGTCGCGCAACTGGCGAAGGAAGCCGCGCTATCGCGCTCGACGTTCTTCGAACGCTTCAGCCGCGCGGTTGGCGTGGCGCCGATGGAATATCTGCTCGGCTGGCGCATGGCGCTCGCGAAAGATCTGCTTCGTCGCAATGAAGGGCGCGTCGCCGAAATTGCGCAGCGTGTCGGCTATAGCTCCGCGAGTACATTCAGCGTCGCGTTCACGCGGCATGTCGGTCGTCCGCCCGCGCAATACGCGCGCGAACAGCAGGCGGTATTGAGTGGCGAGTAAACCGCATTCATCGTCATGAGCGGTCGACCTATGCAAAAATGCCGGGCATTCAATAAAACTTAACGACACGGAATCGCACATGGGCCTTCGCGAAGAACTCGCCGACTTTTATCGCCGTAGCGGATTCGGGCCGGTGGTCGGTGCAAGGCCGCGCACGGTGCCGGTATTTACGGGGTGCATGCTGGTGCCGCTGCCCAATATCGAAGTGCGGCGCCGTTATCTGAAGTACCACGACCTTCATCATCTGATTACCGGCTATAGCGTCGGTCGCATTGGCGAAGGAGAAGTGAGCGCGTGGGAGTTGGGAACCGGCTCGGCGTTCGTGTCGCCGACGCTCGGTGTCATGAACCTGATTGCATTGTCGACCGGGCTTGTGTTGAAACCAGGGCGTATGTGGGCCGCGTTCAAAAGCGGTTGCACGAGCCGCAATCTGTACCGCCAGGCGGTGCGCGCCGAAATCGATCGGGACCACTGGCAGGACGTGGACGCGCTCCGCGCGGACTTCCTTCATTCACGAAAGCGCCGAGGTATCGCCCCGTTGCGCGCGATCGAATTCGCGTGCTATTCGATCGCCGCGATGTTCATTCACGCACTGATTGCGATACCCGCGGTCATCATGCGGTTCGTGACCGATATCACCTTGGGGTATTCGTTTTTTCAGGCAGTGAAGCCGAAGAAGCGCACGGATCTTTACTGAGAACTTGAGAATTTGAGAACTCGAAGCGCTCGCCGGCTTCAATCCGGTTCACCGGAGAACAACCTCAACGCGCCCCGGGTTCCGCGCCGATTCCGCTGGCGTTCTCAGCGGCCTCGGTCAACCATACGAGCCGTTCCATCTTCGATTGCCCCATGCGTTTCGACGTGAGCCGCGAATCCACCAGATTCACCACCACGAGATCGAGCGACGGCACCACCACCGCGTATTGACCCAAATGACCATCGGCCCAGAACGTGGGTCGCAAGAGCGCCATCTTCGGCGTGCGGATGCCATCCGCCGGCGCGCTGGTCCACCACATGTACCCATAGCCGCCGGTCGGCGTATCGGATACCGCGCGCGTCGATTCGGCGACCCATTGCGCCGGCACGATCTGCTGGTCGCGCCAGCGGCCGTCATGCAGATACAGCAGCGCGAATCGCGCGAGATCGCGCGCGCTCATATTGAACGGATAAGCGGGGTAACGCGTGGCGAGACCGCCCGAAACATAGTGCCCATCCGACGGCCGGTAATCCTGCATGCCGACAGGCTTCGCGATCTCCGTTTGCAGCGCCTGGAAAATATCCGCGCCGGTCGCTTTCTCATAGATCGCACCGACCGTATTGAAGTCCCAGTTGTTGTAATACCAGAACGTCCCCGGTGGATGACTGTAACGCGGTGGCTTGGACGCCTCCATCTGCGCCGTTTCATAGACGGTCGGATGATAGACGCCCGAGCGTGCCTCCAGCAGCATGCGCACGGTCGCCTGCTTTTCGGTTGGCGTAAGCGCGGGCTCGTTGTCGTCGATACCGAGTTGTGCGAGCGTGTCGTCGAGGTGGATCTGTCCGCGCTCGACGGCTATGCCGATCAGTGCGCTCATGAAGCTCTTGCGTGCCGAGTGGAGATTCGATTTCCTCGATACGTCGCCCCATTCCGCGAGCACGACGCCATCGTGAACGATCATGCCGGACGTCGAGCCCTGCTGTTTCGCGTAGGCTACGGCGCGGTCGATTCCTTCCTGCGAGAAGCCATGCATGGGCGGCGCGGCGTGCGTCCACTCGGCGCCGGGATAGATGGATTGCGGCGTGTAGGAGACGGGCGCTTGCGCGGCGGATGCCGGCGATTGCTGCTCCGCTGCGCAAGCGCCGAGCATCGCAACGATGCCGGCGGCGAGCGCGCCGCGCGCGATGTGGGACACCCGATGGGTTGTGCAACGGCCCGACATTTCGTTCTTGTGTGGCATGCGTGGTCTCGCTGGCGGTTCGACTGCTGACTTTAACGTGATTCGCCGAAAAATCCGTCGTCGCATCGCCAGTCAGTTTGAACCATCGGCGTGACCACGTCGATGACGAAGGCCTACGCGCCGCTCAACGCTTCAGCGGCAACCAGATTTCGAATCCACCCATGCCGCTGATCGGATCGAACTTCTCGTCGTAACGTTCGAAGTTCGGCGCATCCGCCGGCGTGTGTCCCGATGCGGGCAGCCATTGATTCCAGATCGTATTCACGGTGCGCCGGATCGTCGACACGTGATCGCGATGACTGAACACCGCGTACCGTTGCGCGGGTATGCGCACCCGAGCGAATTCGGGCGGCAGTGCCGAAAAATCGCCGACTTCGACGCCGCATAGGTAGTCGAAGTTACCCGCGTCGTCGGCGTTGCAGCAGACGCCGTAGGCCACGCCGCCTACTTGCCCCGGCACCTTGCCGAAGTACGCGTTAAAGCGCTGCCACTGCGACGGAATGGCCGTGCTGGTATCGCACGTATAACGCTCGCTCAGTCCCGCGACGAGCAACGGCCGGCCGTCCTCGAAGCGAGGCGGTTCGAGATGCGTGAGTAAGGATTCGTCCATTTTGATCGGCTCCACGATGGCAAGGTTGTCGAGATGACCTCGTGCGCGCAACGCGTCGGGCGTAAGCCCGAACTGCTCGCGAAACGCGCGCGTGAATGCTTCGTGTGAGCCGTAGCCGGCTTCGATCGCGACCGCCAGGATATCGGGCGCGCCGTCGGCGAGCCGGCGTGCGGCTTCGCTCAATCGACGCGCACGCACGTAGCGCATCACCGACAAACCCGTGGCCGCTTCGAATGCCCGCGCCATGTGAAAGCGCGAGACGCAGCCACCATTGGCGATGTCGTCGAGCGTCAACTCGCCGGCAAAATGGCTTTCGATAAACCAGAGCGCTTTCCCCACCGGATTCATATCGGCCCTCACGTCAGCATGAAACCAGCTTAATCAAGCGCGGACGCACGCATTTGATCGGAATTGCGGTTGCGGCGTCGGCAGATCGAAACGCGTTTTCAAGGCGAGGGCGAATGCAATCGTCAGTTCTGCGTCGCCGCTTTGCCTTGCGTCGCGGAGGCGGATGTCTCGTCATGTTGAGCCGGGCGGCCCGCGCGCAACAACAAGCCGCCGAGAATGCCCGCTGCCGCCGCGAAAATCGCCCCGAACAGAAACGCCACGTGATACCCGCTATTGAGCGCCGCCACCGTGCCTTGCGACGCCTGCATCGCGTCGCTGCGCGCGGCGGCAAGACTCGCCAGCACCGCGAGACCGAGTGCGCCGCCCATCATGAACGACGTATTGACGATACCCGACGCAAGACCCGAATCGCTCGGATCGACATCGCTCATCGCGGCGAGCAGCACCGGATTGAACGCGATGCCCGCGCCGAAGCCGAGCAGGATCATGCCCGGCATCACGTCGATTACAAAGCTGCCGTCCACCGGTGCGCGAGCGAACAACGCGAGACCGCACGCGGCAACCAGCAGGCCGACGGCGAGCGGAATGCGCAGACCGAAGCGCATCACCGCGCGCGCCGAAAGGCCCAGCGAAAACAGACCCATGATCAGATTGGCCGGCAGGAACGCGAGCCCGACCTGTAGCGGCCGATAGCCGAGCACACGCTGCAGATACAGCGCCGAGATAAAGAACCACGCGAACATCGCCGCGGCCCACAGCACGCCGACCACATTCGCGGTCGCGACATTGCGCAGGCGAAACAGCGCGAGCGGCATCAACGGATGCTCGACGCGCGCCTCGATGATCAGGAACACGGTCAGCAACGCGAGCGCGGCGAACAGCAGGCCGAGCGTCTGCAGCGACGTCCAGCCGGCTTCGTTGCCGTTGACGACCGCATACACGGCGAGCATCAGCGATGCCGTCACCGACACCGCGCCCGCCACGTCGAGCTTTTCGCCGTGCGCGTGCCCCGGCGCCGACGGCAGCAGCGCGACGCACAGCGCGTACACCGCGATGCCGATCGGCAGGTTGACGAGAAAGATCCAGTGCCAGCTGAGCAGATTGGTCAGCAGACCGCCGAGCAACACGCCGATGCTGCCGCCGCCCGCACACACGAAGCCGTAGACGCCCATCGCCTTTGCGCGTTCGCCGGGTTCGGTGAACAGATTCATGATGAGCGACAGCGATACGGCCGATACGACAGCGCCGCCCAAACCCTGCACCGCCCGCGCGCAGACCAGCAGTACCTGCGAATTCGCGAGGCCGCACGCGAGCGAAGCCAGCGTGAACAACGTGATGCCGCCGAGGAACAGTTTGCGATGGCCGTACAGATCGCCGAGCCGCCCGCCGAGCAGCAGACAGCCGCCGAACGTCAGCATGTACGCATTGACCACCCACACGAGCGAGGTTTCGGTAAAGCCGAGGTCCGCCGCAATGGACGGCAATGCGACGTTCACGATCGTCGTGTCGAGCACGATCATGAGTACGCCGAGGCACAGAACGACGAGTGCCAGCCAGCGCTGCCTGCCGTGGAGGGAATGGGTCATGCGGGGACTCCTGTGGGGCGATCGACCGGTCTTGTTGCCGGGCTTCGGGCCGGCCGGTTCACGCGGATGGCGGACGGCACCGCTCGCTGCGAGCGGTGCCGGCAACCCGTTGACGACTATGGGTTTTTCAGTCTAGCACCCGCCAGTTTCGCGTCACAACTACGAGTTTCTGGGTGCAATGCGACACGCCGCGCCACACCACACCGCTCAGTGGTCAAGCCCCGTTACCAAACTCAATCGCCGCTGACCATTTCGTACTTGCCGCCGCGTTCCAGCGCTCGTTGATACGCCGGCCGCGCGTGAATCCGTTTGAGGAACGCATCGATCGCGGGAATCTGGCCGGCCATGCCGCCGCGCGCGGTGGCGGCTTCGAGCGGGAAGCTCATCTGCACGTCGGCCGCTGTGAAATCGTCACCGACGAACCAGCCGGTCGCACTCAATTCCTTATCGATGTAGCCGAGATGCAGCTTCAACTGCGGGTCGATAAAGCTGGATTGCAACGTGCCGGCGATCTTGCGCGCGATCGGCTTCGCGAAGAAGGGCATCGGCGCGCTGGCGATGCGCAGCGCCACCAGCTTCAGCAGCAGCGGCGGCATCGCCGAGCCTTCCGCATAGTGCAGCCAGTACGTGTAGCGCAGATGCTCGGGCGTACCTGGCGCCGGCGCGAATCGCCCCTGGCCATATTTACCGATCAGGTACTCGACGATCGCACCGGATTCGGCAATGGTCTGGCCTTCGTCGGTAATAACCGGCGATTTGCCGAGCGGATGCACCGCGCGCAACTCGGGCGGCGCGAGCATGGTCTTCGGATCGCGCTGGTAGCGCTTGATTTCGTACGGGACGCCAAGCTCTTCGAGTAGCCACAGCACGCGCTGCGAGCGGGAGTTGTTCAGATGATGGACAGTGAGCATGGTCAGGGGGCGAGGGTCGTGTTGGCGAATGGAGTGCCCATCATAGGGGCGTTGCGCAGAGGCGGGGCTCTAGTCGCACGTCGTCTCGCATGACTGTCGACGCATCGCGCTCATGCGGGAACGTAGGAACCGGACACGACCGTCCGGTCCCTTACGCCATCGCCCGTAACTCGAAGCGCTTCAGCTTGCCCGTCTCAGTACGCGGCAGCGCGCCGACGAAGCTGATCACGCGCGGATATTTATACGGCGCCACGCTGCGCTTCACGTAGCCCTGCAACTGCTCGACCATCGCGTCGCCGGCCTCATAGCCCGGATTCAGCACGACGAACGCCTTGACGATCTGGCCGCGCGTTTCGTCTGGCACGCCGATCACGCCGCATTCGGCCACCGCCTCGTGCTGCAGCAACACGCTCTCCACCTCGGGGCCGGAAATGTTGTAGCCGGCGGAGACGATCATGTCGTCGGCGCGCGCCTGGTAAAACACATAGCCGTCCGCGTCGAGATAGACCGAGTCGCCGGGCAGATTCCAGCCGTCGCGCACGAACTTCTTCTGCCGTTCGTCGGCGAGATAGCGGCAGCCGGTCGGGCCGCGCACCGCGAGCTTGCCGATCGTGCCGGGCGCGACCGGCTGCATGTCGTCGTCCACGGCTTGCACGACGTAGCCCGGCACCGCGCGGCCGATCGCGTGCGGGCGGATCGCATCGCCCTGCGCGGCAATGAAAATATGGATCAGCTCGGTACCGCCGATGCCGTCGATCATGTCGATGCCGGTCGCGTCGTGCCATAAGCGGCGCGTCGAATCGGGCAATGCCTCGCCGGCCGACACGGTCTTCTTCAAACTCGACATGTCGTGATGCGCGGCAAGCGGCGCCATCTGCCGGTAGAAAGTCGGCGCGGTGAACATCACCGTCGCGTGAAAACGTCCGACGGTTTGCAGCAGCGTCTCGGGCGTGAGCTTCTCGATCAACACGGTCGAGGCGCCCGCGCGCAGTGGGAAACACAACAGGCCGCCGAGCCCGAATGTGAAGGCGAGCGGCGGCGTGCCGCAAAAGATGTCGCTCGATGTGGGCTTCAACACGTGACGCGGAAACAGATCGCACATCGCCACCACGTCGCGATGAAAATGCATGCAGCCCTTCGGCGCGCCGGTGGTGCCGCTGGTGAAGGCGATCAGGCAGACGTCGTCGGCGGCGGTGTCGCACGCGGCGAAATGTTCGGGTTTGTTGACGGCCAGTGTTTCGAGCGAATCCGCGGCGTCGTCGTGAAAGAAGCGGGTTTGCTTCAGGCCCGCGCAATAGAACTCGTCGTTCGGGTCGGTGCAGCGGGCCAGTTCCCCGGTCAGGCGCACGTCGCACAACGCCGCGCCGACCTGCGCCTTGTCGATGATCTGCTTCAGTTCCTTCGCGCGCAGCAGCGGCATGGTCGGCACCACCACGAGCCCGGCCTTCAACGCGGCCAGCGCGGCGACCGCCATCTGCAACGTATTGGGGCCGCGCAGCAGCACGCGGTTGCCGGGCTGCAGACCCATCTCGTCGACCAGCACGTGCGCGCTGCGATTCACCAGCGTCAGCAACTCGCCGTACGTGGTTGCGCGCGGCGCGCCCTCGACGTCCGACCAGATCGCCGGGCGGTCGCGATGCCCCGCCTCGATGCTGCGTTCGAGCAGTTCCGTCGCGCAGTTCAGCCGCGCAGGGTAGGTCACGTCCGGGTTGTCGAGCAGAAGGACAGGCCATTGATCCTGCGGCGGAAGATTGTCGCGCGCGAAGGTATCGACGTGTGCTGACGGTTCCATCATGGTCTCCGGGGCGTGAGCCGGCTGAAGCGCTGGGGTTGGCTTGGTGAGCGTGCTCGTGCTGCGTGATGCTGGGTCGTTACGTCATGCGTGTTACTGCGGGATCACGGCGGTCGCCTCGATCTCCACCTTGGCCTCGTCTTCGATCAACGCGACGACCTGGACCGCGCTCATCGCGATGTCGTAGTCGCCGATCAGCGCGCGAAACGCGTGACCGATCTCGCGCAACGACGCGAGGTATTCGCGTTTGTCGGTGACGTACCACGTCATCCGCACCAGATCCTTCGGCGCGCCACCCGCCTCGTGCAGCACCGCGACGACATTCTTCAGCGCCTGGATCGCCTGGCCGGCGAACTCGCTGGTCTGGAAGCGCGCCTGGTCGTCCCAGCCGATCTGACCGGCGATGAACACCTGCGTGCCGGTGGCCGCGACGCCGTTCGCGTAGCCGCGCGGTTTGACCCAGCCGGCGGGAAGAAGAGCTTTTTTCATGAGCGATGCGCCTCGATAGAGTCGGGCTGAGGGGTGAACGCCGCGAGCGCACTCGCGATGTCCGGGGGAATGTCGATGGATGTGCCGCGGTCGAGCGAGGTCGTCACCAGCACCTGCTTCGCGCGAAAACGTGTCTCGCCGTTGCAGTGACCGACGATCTCGATGCCGATCGAACGGCGGCCGATCGTATTCACGGTCAGCGTCAGCATGATCGTCTCACCCATCTGGCTCGGCCGCGAAAACTCGCAGTCGAGCTTGACGATCGGCAGGCCGACGCGGCGCTGCGCGATCATGTTTGCGTAGTCGATCTGCAAGCCTTCGTTGAACCAGTCTTCGACTAGCGCGTTGGTCATCACCAGATACTGCGGAAAGAACACGATGCCCGCCGGATCGCAGTGCGAAAAGCGGATACGTACCGGCCTGTCGAAGCGCGCGCTCATGATGTGCCGTCCCGCGCGGTGCCGGCCGCATACGCCTTCAACAGATCGCGGCCGACGATCAATTGCTGCACCTCGGTCGCGCCTTCGTAGATGCGCAGCGCGCGGATCTCGCGATACAGCATCTCGACGGCGGTGCCGCTTTGCACGCCCATGCCGCCGAACAACTGCACGGCCGCGTCGATCACCTGCTGCGCGCCTTCGCTCGCGTGCCACTTCGCCATCGCGGCTTCGCGTGTGACGCTTTCGCCTTGATCACGCAACCAGGCGGCGCGGTAGACGAGCAGGGCGCTGCTGTCGATGGTCAATGCCATCTGCGCGAGCTTCGCCTGCGTCAGTTGAAAGTCGCCCAAGGTCTGGCCGAACATCTTGCGCGACGATGCGCGTGCGAGTCCCTCCGCCATGGCATGACGCGCGAAACCGAGCGACGCCGCCGCCACCGACGTGCGGAAAATATCCAGCGTTCGCATCGCCAGCTTGAAACCTTCGCCGGGCGCGCCGAGCATCTGGCTGCGCGGCACGCGTGCCCCCGCGAAATGCAGACGCGCGAGCGGATGCGGCGCGATCACGTCGATGCGCTCGGCTATTTCAAGCCCAGGCGTGTCCGCATCGACGATGAACGCGGTGATGCCGCGCGCGCCGGGCGCCTCGCCGGTGCGGGCGAACACCACGTAGAAGTCCGCGATGCCGCCGTTCGAGATCCACGTCTTGTCGCCGTCGAGCACGTAGGCGTCGCCGTCTTCACGCGCAGCGAGCGACATCGCGGCGACGTCCGAGCCCGCGTCGGGTTCCGACAGCGCGAATGCGGCGAGTGCCGTGCCGCTGGCGACGCGCGGCAGATAGCGCAGCTTCTGCTCGTGCGTGCCGCCGAGCGAGATCGCGCCGGAACCGAGGCCCTGCATCGCCAGCGCGAAATCCGCGAGCCCCGAATGTCTGGCGAGCGTTTCGCGCAGCAGGCAGACGGCGCGCGTATCGATCGTGTCGCCGTGGCCGCCGTAAGCGACGCCGCCCACGCCGTATTTCAGCCAGCCGGCCGAGCCGAGTTCGCGCACCAGATGGCGGCAGGTGGCGTCGACATCGTCATGCGATGGGTGCGATTGGGACGATTGGTGCGAGAGATTCGTCGCGCACCATTGTTCGATGCCGGCGGCGAGTGCGCGATGACGTGCGTCGAAAAACGGCCATGCCAATGCGCTGTGCAGGTCCGTGTGCGTGTCGTGATTCGTGGCGCTCACGTCAATCTCCCTCGAACACCGGCCGCGATTTCGCCGCGAACGCCTGGTATGCGCGCTCGAAATCGCGCGTGCTCATGCAGATGGCCTGCGCCTGCGCTTCCGATTCGATCGCTTCGTCGATGCTCATGCTCCATTCCTGGTGCAGCATTTTCTTCGTGATGCCGTGCGCGAAGGTCGGTCCGGCGACGAGATCGGCGGCGAGTTTTTGCGCGTCGTCGAGCAGCGAGGTGGGCTCGCACAGCCGGTTGTAGAAGCCCCATGCATGCCCTTCGTCGCCGCTCGCCGAGCGGCCCGTGAAGAGCAGTTCGGCGGCGCGCCCCTGGCCGATGATGCGCGGCAGGATCGAGCACGCACCCATATCGCAGCCGGCCAGGCCGACGCGCGAGAACAGGAACGCGAGCTTGCTGCGCGCGGTGCCGAGACGCATGTCGGAGGCCATCGCGAGGATGGCGCCCGCGCCGGCGCACACGCCGTCGACGGCGGCGATCACCGGTTGCGGACAGTGACGCATGGCCTTCACGAGGTCGCCGGTCATACGCGTGAAGAGCAGCAACTCGGGCATCGGCAGATCGATCAGCGGTGCGATGATGTCGTGCACGTCGCCGCCAGAGCAGAAGTTGTCGCCCGCGCCGTGCAGCACCACGGCCTTGACGTCGGTCGCGTAGCCCAGTTGGCGGAACAGGTCGCGCAACTCGGCGTACGACTCGAACGTCAGCGGATTCTTGCGTTCCGGACGGTTCAGCGTGATCGTCGCGACCTTGGCGGTGACCTGCCAGCCGAAGTGGCGCGCGTTGTAGTCGGCGAGCGTCAGGCGGTTGCCGGCCAGCAGCGCGTCGGCGTTGGATCGTGTCATGAGGGATGTCTCCAGTCTGTGTGTGCCGGTGCGGATCGCGTTGCGTGCGGCTCAGTCCTTCAGCGTGTCGAGCAGATGCTGCTTGAGCTTGCCGAGCCGCTGATGGGTCCGCGATTTTTCGTCGAGGCTCAAGCCGCCGAACAGTTCCACCACCCACTGTTCATGCGCGACCGCCATCCGGTCGAATGTCTTGCGGCCGGCCGGCGTGAGACACACGCTGATCGAGCGACGGTCGTTCGGATCGGTATCGCGCGATACCAGGCCTTCTTTTTCGAGCTGATCCGTGATGCCGGTGACGTTGCCGCCCGTCACCATCAAGCGGCGCGACAGCTCGGTCATCTTCAGGCCTTCGGGATGACGTTCGAGTTGCGCCATCAGATCGAAACGCGGCAACGTGGTGTCGAATTCGTTGCGCAGACGTTTGCGCAGTTCGGCCTGCACGAGGTTGGTGGTGGTCAGCATGCGCAGCCACAGACGCAAGCCCATGTGGCTATCGGCGCCGGTACTCATTTCGAGGTCCACGACGTTCTCCGCGGGGTTGGCGATGCCTTTGCGCGGCGGCCGGGTTTCGGTCGCGGCGGTTTTCCTTGCGTGGGTTGTCTTGCTCACATCACTTCTCCACCGGAGATGGATAGGGATTGCCCCGTGATCGCGTCCGAGCCGGGCTGGCACAGCCAGAGCACGGCGTCGGCGACTTGTTGCGGCGTCACGAAGCGGCGTTGCGGGTTGGAGCGCAACAGGGTGTCGCGCGCCTGTTGTTCGGTGCGCGCGGTCTTGCTGGTGATCTGCTCCAGCGATGCGTGCAGTAGTTCGGTTTCCGTGTAGCCTGGGCACACCGCGTTGACGGTCACCCCTTTCGTCGCGACTTCGAGGGCAAGCGAGCGCGTCAGGCCGATCACGCCGTGTTTCGCCGCGCAGTACGCGGCCACGTACGCATAGCCGATCTGGCCCGCGGTGCTGGCGATGTTGACGATGCGCCCGTGCCCGCGTTCGAGCATGCCGGGCAGCACTGCTCGCGTACCGAGGAACACGCCGGTGAGGTTGACGTCGAGCATGCGTTGCCAGAGCGCCATGTCGGTGTGCGCGAACGGCGCGGCCTGTGCTTGCCCTGCGTTGTTAACCAGAATGTCCACCGCGCCCGCCTGCGCGAATGCGGTCGTCACGGACGCTTCCTGCGAGACATCGACGCCGATGCAGGCGACGTCGCCGAGCGCGGCGCACGCTTCGCGCTGCGCTTCGAGCCGATCCGCGTTGCGGCCCATCAACGTGACGCGCGCGCCGGCACGCAGCAGCGTCATCGCGACGGCCGCGCCGATGCCGCTGCCGCCGCCCGTCACCACCGCGTGCTGCCCGGCGAGTGTGTTTGACGTGGTTGTACTCACACCGTGCCCTCCGCGCGCTGTGCGCGTTCTTGCGGCGACAAACCCGCGTTCGCTGCCGCCTGCGCGCGTTCGCGTTCCAGATTGCGCTCCAGCTGCGATTTCGCGGCCGTGTATGGCTTCGGCCACATCACATCGAAATAGCCTATTTTTGCGGCCTCGTTCAGCGTCCACGACGGATTCGCCAGATGCGGCCGCGCAATCGCGCAAAGATCGGCACGACCCGCCGCGATGATGCTGTTGACGTGATCCGCCTCCGAAATCGCGCCGACTGCAATGGTCGCGATGTCGGCCTCGTTGCGGATGCGGTCGGCGAACGGCGTCTGGAACATGCGCCCGTAGACGGGCTTTTCCGCCTTGCTGACCTGCCCCGACGACACGTCGATCATGTCCGCGCCCGCCGCTTTGAACGCACGCGCGATCTGCACGGCGTCGTCGGGCGTAGTGCCGCCTTCGACCCAATCGTTCGCGGAAATCCGCACCGAGATCGGCTTGTCCTGCGGCCAGACGGCGCGGATCGCGTTGAAGACTCGCAATGGGTAGCGCAAACGGTTTTCCAGCGAGCCACCGTATGGGTCGGTGCGATGGTTCGTCAGCGGCGACAGGAAGCTCGACAGGAAATAGCCGTGCGCGCAGTGCAGTTCGAGCCAGTCGAAACCGGCTTGCGCGGACATCTGCGTGGCGCGGACGAATTGCGCTTCGATCTCGTCGAGTTCATCAGGCGTGGCCTCGTGCGAATGCTGGCTGACGCCCGGCAGATATTGTTGCGGCGAAGCGGATACGAGCGGCCAGTTACCTTCCGCAAGCGGTTGATCGATGCCTTCCCACGCGACGCGTGTCGAACCTTTCGCGCCGGAGTGACCGAGCTGGATGCCGATTTTCGCGTCCGATTGCCGATGCACGAGATCGACGATGCGGCGCCACGCGTGCAGATGTTCAGGCGCGTACATGCCGGGGCACGCGGGCGTGATACGCGCTTCGGGCGACACGCAGGTCATTTCCGTCATGACCAGCGCGGCGCCGCCCATCGCGCGCGCGCCGAGGTGCATCAGGTGATAGTCGCCCGCGATGCCGTCGACAGCGGAGTACTGCGCCATCGGCGAGACCACCACGCGGTTTTTCAGCGTCACGCCGCGCAGCGTGAAAGGCGTGAACATCGGCGGGACGGAGTGCTTGTCCGGCGCGCGCGTCACGCCTGAGCGTTCGGCGAGCCAGTCTTCGAAACCGGATAGATAACGCGCGTCGCGCTCGCGGAGATTTTCGTGCGAGATACGTTGCGAGCGGGTGAGCAACGAGTAAGCGAATTGCTCCGGTTCGAACGACGTGTAACGGTCGACGTGTTCGAACCACTCGGTCGAATTGCGCGCGGCGTTTTGAATGCGCAGCACGTCGATGCTGCGCACGTCCGTGTAATGCTGGAGCGCTGCGGGCAGATCGCCCGGATGCGCGCCGATGCTGTTGGCGAGTTCGATGGAATCTTCAAGAGCGAGCTTGGTGCCCGAGCCGATCGAAAAGTGCGCGGTGTGCGCGGCGTCGCCCATCAGTACGATCGGCGTACGCGTGCCGTCGGCGTTATCGCGCCAGTGAACCCATTCCTGGTTGACCACGCGCGGAAAGCGGATCCATTGCGACGAGCCGCGCAAATGCGCGGCGTTCGAGAGCAACGGGTTGCCATCCAGATACTTCGCGAACAGCTTCTCGCAGAAGGCGATGCTGTCTTCCTTGCTCATCTCGTCGAGACCGGCGGCGCGCCACACGCGCTCGGGTGTTTCGACGATAAAGGTGGAGGTTTGATCGTCGAAGCGGTAGGCGTGCGCCTGGAACCAGCCGTGTTCGGTTTCCTCGAACGCGAAAGTAAAGGCGTCGAAGAGTTTCTTCGTGCCGAGCCACACGAAGCGGCAGTCGCGCATGTCGATGGCGGGCTGATAAGTCGCTGCGTATTGTTGCCGGATCGCACTGTTGGCGCCGTCGCACGCGACGATCAGGTCGGCTTCGTAGATCGAGTCGTCCGTGACCTGGGTTTCGAACACCAGTTTGACGCCGAGCGCCTCGCAACGCGCTTGCAGGATATTCAGCAGACGTTTTCTACCGATGCCGCAGAAGCCGTGACCCGACGAACGGACCGTCTCGCCGCGGAAATGGATTTCGATGTCGTCCCAGTGGTTGAACGCGTCGAGGATCGCGTCGGCGCTGGGGGCGTCCGCGGTGCGCAGATTGCCGAGCGTCTGGTCGGAGAACACCACGCCCCAGCCGAAGGTGTCGTATGGACGGTTGCGTTCGACGACGATGACTTCGTTCGCCGGGTCGCGGCTTTTCATCAACAGGCCGAAGTACAACCCGGCAGGGCCGCCGCCGATGCAGACGATGCGCATGCTTGTTCCCCAAGGTGATTCCGCTTGGAGGGTAATTTAGGCTTCGATAGTTTAGATGTCAAGTAAATGCGCGGGTGCTCCCGAAACGGGCGGATAGGGGTGCCACTCTTGAGCCCGTGCAAATTCGTTCACAACAGACGTGAAAAACCATCGTTGGACGGTGAGCGCCACCGAAATCAATACTTTGGACATGTCGAGGCGCTTCAACGGCGGCCGGCACGAAGTTGCGCTTGATGGTGTTTGTTCAACTTTCGCCGCACACACCGGGTCTGGTGGATGTATCGGAGGCGCGATCAATGCCGGGCGCAGCGTACGACTAACTGATGAACATAGGGCGATATATGAGCCACAACGTCGATTACAACGAGATCTCCATCAAAACCCCGGAAGAGATTGCAATGCTGCGCGTCGCGGGTCGTATTGCCGCACAAGTCCTTCAGGATCTGACTCCTCACATTCGGCCTGGCATTACGTCCCGTCAAGTCAACGACATCGCTTACGACTTGATCGTCAACAAGTACCACGCGGAGGTCGATCGCGAGGATCTCGCGGGCTACGACTCGAGCCAGTACGCGTGCATCTCGATCGCGCACAACGAGAACGCTTTCAGCGGCGAACCGAATGATCTGCCGTTGCAGAAGGGCGATCTTTTCGGCGTTGACGTGAGCATCAAGAAGGAAGGCTGGTGTGGCGATACTCAACGCATGTGGATCGTCGGCGAGGAGACGAGTTCGGAAGCGCGTCTCCTGATGTCGGTGGGCTACCAGGCCATGTGTCTGGGTATCAGCCTTGTTCGTCCAGGCGCGAAACTCCAGGATATCGCCCGTCGCGTGCAAGAGTATGTGGAATCTTTCGGATTCTCAATGCTTCGCGTTCCGAGCGGCACCGGTCACTCGATCGGTCAGGTTCATGCCGATGGCTGGCTTATTCCGTACTACGACTGCCCAACGAATGAAGGCCGTGTGCTCGAAAAAGGCATGGTGATCACGGTCGAACCGTTCATCTGCGCGGGCTCCGGAGACGGTATCCGACTGAATAACGTCACCCGCTCCGCGCAGACGGCAGATAAATCTCTCGCCGTATATTGGGAGCACGTTGTTGCAGTGACTGACAACGGTTGCGAAATTCTTGACCTGCGTGAAGGCGAAGACACGACGTTTTACGATGCGCGTTCGCGCCGTTAATCGCAGGTGGCTCCGCTCTCCAAAAGCGCCGTGATCTGACGTCTACGAAGTTAGTCTGATTCGTTGACTATTTCCGCAAGCCATTCTGCAAACTGCAGGATGGCTTCGCGCCTGGGGTTATCTTGGCGCCAGCAAACATGGTAGGGAAGCGTTGACGGAAGCCGGGCGCTACTGATTCGCACTAGCGTGCCGTCCCGCAGATAGGAATGGATGAGGCGCTCCCGAAGCATCGCTACGCCTTGGCCGGCGAGCGCTGCTTGCAGCAGCGATGCTGCGTCGCTGAACATGGGACCATGATTCGGCGCGCTGGCGCTAATTCCAGCGATATCGAAGAACTCTTGCCATGAGCGTCCTGCGAACCTCAATAACGGCACATGAGCGAGATTGTCGGTATCCAGCGGTGCGTGCCTGTCAAAGAACGCCGGGGTGCATACCGCGACAACCGAATCATCGAGCAGCTTCCTCGATTGAAAACCATCTCTATTAACGGGTCTATGCCAGATGCCAACGTCTGTCTCGTAGCGCTCAGGGACGTCCAGCGTATTGCGTATCGTGATTGAGAGGTCAAGATGCGGTTTGACCGCTGAGAATGCCTCGAGCCTTGGAATCAACCAGACGTTGGCAAAATCGGCCATTACGCTGATCTTGAGGACAAGCCGCGGTTGTTGCTTCGAGCTTTTGGCTTCGAGCAACGCAAACTCGAGATCGGCAAGGTTCTTGCGCACACGTTCTGCAAGTCGCGTGCAGGCCGCCGAGGGGATCATTTGCGTTTGTGCACGCTCGAACAACGGAATGTCGAGCAACGCTTCAATCTGCCGGATCTGATGACTGACGGCGCTGTGTGTCAGGTTCAGCTCATTCGCGGCCAGGGTGAAGCTGCGGCAGCGTTCAGCTGTTTCAAGCGCACGAAGCGCGGCAATGTTGAGGCGCAGTCGGTCGGTCATTGCGGTTGTCGAAAACGTAGGTTGGCAATTTGAAAATGCCGGCTCGGTGCGGGTCCGCACATTGTGCATTCCCCAATCCATTGGTGTTATGTCACCGCCGCCGGGCGGCGCCAGGCAGTGCGGAAGATTCGCGGTCGAATGCGGGAAGTCCGGTTCAATATGTCGATTTGAATAATCAATATTTACATTTATTTTAACTTCAATATTATTCGATCAACGCATCGCCTGCTTCTCTCTACCGACATTCAGCCTGAGGTTTGACCATCATGCGCTACACAAGGCTGCGCGCTTTCGCCGCCGTCGTTACCCTTTCTTCGCTCTCGCTGGCGTCGACCGCGATCCACGCATCGACCCACGACCCGCTGATGTCGATTGAACGATCTGATACGCCCGCGTGCTTCGTATGTCGGCACTGCACCGATACCCGCAGGGGAAAGGCTCCCGGAAACCGAACGAACGCGATCCAGATAAACGCCGCATACGAACATACGTGAAGACGGAACGTTTGCGAGCGCGCCTTATAGCGAGTGAGGAAGGCAGGGTGGATCGAAATGGCTTGGTGAAGAAACCGATAAATGGATCTGTAACGGTTCTGTCACGGCCCATATGCTGAAATAATCTGGGTGGCGCAAGAAAATTTATACGGACTTCCGTAAGTCGCCTGAGTTCTTAACGCATCGCTTATGTTTTCAGTGACGCTGCCTGACTTACAACAGCTTTGTCGAAATGCCGGTCATGGAAAGCCTGTCGCACGCGAGCCCGGGCTTTACTCGCGCACTGCTGGCAGCCGGCGCCGATCTGGACGGTCCGCTTTATCACGGGAAAACGGGATGCGAGAGGTGAGTGCGCAGGCTGCTTTGCAAGGCCTCTGGGCGTTTCCGGGTTTAAGAATCTCTACAGTGCAGCCGTAATAAGGTAATCGAAACGGCGGCTACTTCGAACATTCAAAATTCGGCATCTTTTCCGTCAACCGGACATTGTTTACCGGCACGTGAGTCTCGAATTGAAGCCGGCCGCTGTGCAACAGAGCATGTGCGTTCCCAGAATCTGAGAGAGGTCACCATGAGTACCGTATCGTCGTTGAACGCGAGCCTGTCGTCCAATCTGTTGCCGGCACTGAACGCGCCGGGCAAGTCGGCGGCGCTTGCCGACGTCACGTCCGCGGACATCGACGCGGCGTCGCCTTCGACGATCGTCACCATTCCGTCGGCGGTTGCCGAATCGCCGATCGTCTATACGCCGCAAGGGGCGTTGTTGGGTCTGGAGCCGACCACGACGTGGGCGCAAAGCAACAACACCGACGCCGTTTCGCTGGCCATGGCAGGCAATTACACGGCCAACACGATATCCGGCCAGTTCTACAACCTGGGTAGCACACTGCTCAATCGCTTCAAGACCACTGGCAGCGACTTTTCGCAGTCGGTCACGCTCGGTTCGACGGGTGCAGCGGGTGCTGCGAGCGCAATCGGCGCTTCGTCCACGCCGCAAGGTGATGCCAGGCTGACGGTCAAGACCGCGAGCGGCGTGACTGTCGTCATCGAGATGGATAGCGGCAACGGCACGTTGGGCGTCAGCGTGAACAGCAGCGGCAAGCTCAGCGACACCGAGCGCAGCGCGCTGGCCAAACTTGCCGATGGTTTCCAGAAGGCGATCAACGGACTGAGCGCGTCGCCGCCGACGGTCGATTTGAGTGGTTTGACGCAATTCGACACGTCGGTGTTGTCGTCGGTGAACTTGCAGTTCAATGTCACGGGTAGCGGACAACAAGATATCTCGGCCAGCTTTTCGCAGAACAGTTCGGCGAGAAGTTTCAGCGTGACGGATTCGCTCGGCACGATGAACGTCAAGGTCGATACGAGCAATGCCGCGCTGCTGGGCTCGGGCGCGCAACACGATCAGGCTATCGCAAGCTATCTGGCGCAGTTCGACAATGCCAGCGCGCGCGGGCACGGAAACGCGCAACTGATGAGCATGTTCAAAGACGCGTTCACGCAGTTGAACAGCAATGAGGGCACGCCGACGCAACAGCTTCCGGGTACGGCGTACGCGCCGTGGCTCGCGCAATCGGATCAGTCCATGCTGACGGGGCTCGCCGATTTCAGCGCTTCGATTACCGATACGCCGGTCTCGTCGAATCCGTACCGGCTAAGCGAACAGGACACGTTTTCCTATCAGGTCTCGCAAACCACCAGCACGCAAGGCAATCAATTCGACAGCCGGATTTCGCAAATGCAGCAGTCGCATCTTCAGGCGAGCTATCACCTGGCGTTGTCCGGCGGCGGCGCGCCCACGCTGGACGCGACGTTGGCCTCGCAGAACTACGACTACATGCGGATCGACGACAGCGCCAGTAGTGCCGTCAACATCGCGACTAAACAGGGCAAATTGCTGGCGGCGACGCTGGATCAGTCGTCCAGTCAGTCCACACGCCAATCCGAATATGTGAAAGGCGTGTTGACGTCGGATGTCACGACGCCGACTGAAACGTCGAATTCAAAAGATCTGCTGGCGCTGCTGAAACCTTTTCTGGAAAACGATCAGGCCGCGCAGAACAGCGACGGTTGGCAGAATGCGCTTTCCAGCATTCACGGAATGATTTTTCTGAACGCGAACGCTGCTTGAAAGACGCGATTCTGCCTCGGTAAATTCGGAACCGGCGGCAACCACCGGCATGGCGTGGTCAGCCGCGGTTAAAAACCGTCAATGCATTTTCGACAAGGCGATGAGCGTCCTGTTCGATAATCGCATTATGGGCGACGACCACGCGCGTAAAAGGCCACGCGAGAATGCGCACGCACCGGTAATGTCAAGGGATGCCGCATATGAGTCGAACGTGAGTTTTCCCGCCCGCAAAAACTACCGGAAAATCTCCGCAATCAAATTCGCCACCGTCCGGATCCGCTCGCTATCCCGCAACGCCGGATGCAGCACCATCCACACATCCTGATCCAGGGTCTTGATGTGCTTCTCCACGCACACCAGATCGCTAGTCGTATCCCCCGCCAACTGCGCGAGCACCCCCAATCCCGACCCGCCCAGCACGCCATCGAACACCCCCATCCCATAGCTGCTGCGCAACGACGGTGCCGGCGCGCCGGGTAGGGTTTTCAACCATTGGGTCGCCGGATGGTCCGGCTGCCGGTCGTCATAGCCGACGAAGGACAGTTTGTCCCATTCCTTCCTGGCGATCGCCGCTTTATGGCGCAGATAGTAGTCGCGCGACCCATACAGCCCGAAGCGAATCCGCCCGATCCGCCGTACATATAGATCGCCTTCTTCGGGACACTCCGACCACAGCGCAATATCCGCTTCGCGCCTCGCGAGGCTATACGGCCGGCGCGAGGTCAGCACCTCGATGGCCAGCCCGGGCAGCCGGTCCTGAAACGAGCCCAGCAGCTTCAGCAGAATGTACGACGGCCATTCCACCGCGTTGATCCGCACCGTGCCATGCGCCGCCGCCCCGCCATTGACGTCCGCCGCGCGCTCGATGCGGTGCGCCATCTCCTCCATCTGCTCCGCCCACGCCAACACCTTCGCGCCGAACGCCGTCACCGTGCAGCCCGACGGCACCCGGTCGACCAGCGGCTCGCCGAGCCGCCTTTCCAGCTCGGTCAGCCGCCGCGACAAGGTCGGCGCGCTCAGCTCGCAAGCCGTGGCGGCCGCCCGCATCGTGCCGCCACGGGCGATCGCCACCAGAATCCGCAGGTCGTCCCAATCGACGTGTTCCATTTTTGAAACATAAGGTTTTGAAATTTGGCATAGCATAACCCACTTACCGAGGATAGGATTGGTTTTGCCATGCTTGCCAGATACTGGGCAGGCCAGCCACGCGGGCCTTCAGGGCCCTTGCTGGCCATGTCGAAGGCGGCGGGTACGGCGTTCCAGACCATCACACGACCCAACAACGACTCAACGCAACGGCTCGCAGTCGAGCGAATGAGCGACACGGAGACATCAATGATTCGCCATTTCCAACCGGCGCGGCGCCGCGCCATCGTAGCCAGCGCAGCGTTCCTCGCTGTATCGATCCTCCCGATGCAAACGGCATTCGCCCAGGCGGCCCACAAGCCCAAGGTCGCGCTGGTCATGAAGTCGCTGGCCAACGAGTTCTTCCTGACCATGGAAACCGGCGCGAAGGATTACCAGAAGCAGAACCCGACCAAGTTCGACCTCGTGACCAACGGCATCAAGGACGAGACGGACACGGCCAACCAGATCCGTATCGTCGAGCAGATGATCGTGTCGAAGGTCGACGCGCTGGTGATCGCCCCGGCCGACTCGAAGGCGCTGGTGCCGGTTCTGAAGAAGGCGGTCGATGCCGGCATCATCGTGGTCAATATCGACAACAAGCTGGACTCGGACGTGCTCAAGTCGAAGGACCTGAACATCCCGTTCGTCGGCCCGGATAACGCGAAGGGCGCGCAGAAGGTCGGCGACTACCTCGCGAAGCACCTGAAGTCGGGCGATCCGGTCGCCATCATCGAAGGCGTGTCGACCACCACCAACGCGCAGCAGCGCTCGGCCGGCTTCAAGCAGGCCATGGCGACGGGCGGCATGAAGGTCGTCTCGCTGCAATCGGGCGAATGGGAGATCGACAAGGGCAACGCCGTGGCGAGCCAGATCCTCAACGCGAATCCGGACGTGAAGGCGCTGCTGTGCGGTAACGACAACATGGCGATCGGCGCGGTCTCCGCGGTGCGCGCGGCAGGCAAGGCCGGCAAGGTGCAGGTGGTCGGCTACGACGACATCAACGCGATCAAGCCGATGCTGGCCGACGGCCGCGTGCTCGCCACCGCGAATCAGTACGCGGCGAAGCAGGCCGTGTTCGGTATCGACACCGCGTTGAAGGCGCTCGCCGAGCACAAGAAGCAATCCGAGTTGTCGGGCGTCGTCGAAACGCCTGTCGATCTGGTTACCAAATAAGACCGCTCAGCGCGTGGCCGGCTCGTCCCGAGCGGCCACGCCGGGCGGTATCTGTCTGTTTTTTCCATCCGATGTCTACTCCGATCCCCTCCGTCGCCGCCGCCGCGCCCGTGTTACGGGTGCACGGCGTCGGCAAGACCTATGCCGAGCCGGTACTCGCCGACGTGTCGCTCGACCTCCACGCCGGCGAAGTGCTGGCGCTGACCGGCGAGAACGGCGCGGGCAAGAGCACGCTGTCGAAGATCGTCGGCGGGCTGGTCACGCCGACCGCCGGCACGATGTCGCTGAACGGCGCGGCCTACGCGCCGGCCAGCCGCAAGGAAGCCGAGGCGCTCGGCGTGCGCATGGTCATGCAGGAACTGAATCTCCTGCCCACGCTCTCGGTCGCCGAGAACCTGTTCCTGAACCGTCTGCCGCGGCGCGGTCCGTTCGGTTGGATCGACCGCGCCAAACTGCGCGAGGACGCGCGTCACGCGATGGCGCAGGTCGGCCTCGACGCGATCGATCCCGACACGCTGGTCGGCACGCTCGGCATCGGGCATCAGCAGATGGTCGAGATCGCGCGCAATCTGATCGGCGATTGCCGCGTGCTGATTCTCGACGAACCGACCGCCATGCTGACCGCGCGCGAAGTCGATCTGCTGTTCGAGCAGGTCGAGCGGCTGAAGGCGCACGGCGTCGCGCTGGTGTACATCTCGCACCGGCTCGAAGAGCTGAAGCGCATCGCGCGGCGTGCTGCCGTGCTGCGCGACGGCCGCCTCGTGCACGTCGACGAAATGGACAATCTGAGCACCGACCGCCTTGTCACGCTGATGGTCGGCCGCGATATCGGCGAGCGCATCGATCTCGGCGAGCGGCGGATCGGCAACGTGGCGTTCAAGGTGAACGGCATGACGCGCGAACCGGCGGTGCGCGACGTGTCGTTCGAGGTCAAGGCCGGCGAGATCTTCGGCATCAGCGGGCTGATCGGCGCGGGCCGCACGGAACTGATGCGGCTCATCTACGGCGCGGATCGCGCGGATGCCGGCACGGTCGAGGTGGCGCGCAACGGCGGCGCACCCGCGCCCGTCAAGATCGGCTCGCCGACGGACGCCGTGAAGAACGGCATCGCCTTGATCACGGAAGACCGCAAAGGCGAAGGCCTGCTGCTCACGCAACCGATCGCGGCCAACATCTCGCTGGGCCATCTGCGCGCGGTGTCGAGCAAGGGCGTGGTGGACGGCCGCCGCGAGTCGGCGCTCGCCACCCGGCAAATCGACGCGATGCGCATCCGTACCTCGGGACCGGCGCAGGCCGTGTCGGAGCTGTCCGGCGGCAATCAGCAGAAAGTGGTGATCGGCCGTTGGCTCGCGCGCGATTGCTCGGTGCTGCTGTTCGACGAACCGACGCGCGGCATCGACGTCGGCGCCAAGTTCGACATCTATGCGCTGATGGGCGCGTTGGCGCGGGAAGGGCGCGCGCTGGTCGTGGTGTCCAGCGACCTGCGCGAACTGATGTCGATCTGCGACCGCATCGGCGTCATGTCGGCGGGTCGCATGACGGGCCTTTTCGAGCGTGGCGCCTGGACCCAGGACGCGCTGCTGGCGGCGGCCTTCGCGGGCTACGCGAAGCGCGACGAGCTGCTGCACGCGCCGATCGAGCCCGACGCCCAGGCGCCCGATCATCAAGTCAATTAGTGGAGTATCAGCATGACCGCACCAACCAGTCTGCCCACCGCGCAGAGCGAACCCCCCAAGAGCGCACGGCCGGTCGGCACGCGCCTCGGTTTCTCGAACTACCTCGGCCTGCTCGGCGCGCTGCTCGGCATGATCGTGCTGTTCTCGCTGCTGAGTTCGCACTTCCTGAGTTACGACACGTTCAGCACGATCGCCAACCAGATTCCCGATCTGGTGGTGATGTCGGTCGGCATGACCTTCGTGCTGATCATCGCCGGCATCGATCTGTCGGTCGGTTCCGTGCTCGCGCTCGGCGCCGCGCTGACTAGCGTCGCCGCGTTGCAGTGGCATTGGCCGGCGCTCCCTTCGGCACTGCTCGGCATGGCCGGCGCGACGCTGACCGGTTGCCTGACCGGCGCGATCACCGTGGCATGGCGGATTCCGTCGTTCATCGTGTCGCTCGGCGTGCTCGAAGCGGCGCGCGGCGTCGCGTATCAGCTCACCAATTCGCGCACCGCCTATATCGGCGATGCGTTCGATTTCCTGTCCAACCCGATCGCGCTCGGCATTTCGCCGGCGTTCCTGATCGCCATCGTCGTGATGGTCGCCGCGCAGTTTCTGCTGACGCGCACGGTGTTCGGCCGCTACCTCGTCGGCATCGGCACGAACGAGGAAGCGGTGCGGCTCGCGGGCGTCAATCCGCGTCCGTACAAGATCGCCGTGTTCGCGTTGATGGGCCTGCTGTCCGGCCTCGCGGCGCTGTTCCAGATCTCGCGTCTCGAAGCCGCGGACCCGAACGCCGGCTCGGGCATCGAGCTGCAGGTGATCGCGGCGGTGGTGATCGGCGGGACGAGTCTGATGGGCGGGCGCGGCTCGGTCATCAGCACGTTCTTCGGCGTGTTGATCATCTCCGTGCTGGCCGCGGGCCTCGCGCAGATCGGCGCGACCGAACCGACCAAACGCATCATCACGGGGGCCGTCATCGTGGTGGCTGTCGTGCTGGATACCTATCGAAGCCGGCGTCGCGCCGCTTGAACCGGCCATTCGGTGAATGGCAAGCAGGAGAATGAACGTGTCAAAAGAGACGAAGCCGGGCCGCGTCCTGGTCGTGGGCAGCATCAATACCGATCTGGTCGCGCGCTCGCCGCATCTGCCGCGCCCGGGCGAAACGATCGGCGGCCATGAGTTCTCGCAGGTCGCGGGCGGCAAGGGCGGCAACCAGGCGGTCGCGGCCGCGCGCATGGGCGCGCAGGTGGCGATGGTCGGCTGTGTCGGTACCGACGCGAACGGTGCGCAACGGGTCAAGGATCTGGAAACCGAAGGGATCGATTGCAGCGGCATCGAAGTGCATCCCGCCCAGCCGACCGGCGTGGCGATGGTGACGGTGTCGGACGACGGGCAGAACACCATCGTCGTGGTCGCGGGCAGCAATGGCGAATTGACGCCGGAAGGCATCGCGCGTCATGAAGCCGCCGTCAAGGCGTGCGACGTGGTGGTGTGCCAACTGGAGACGCCGCCCGAAGCCGTGCACGCGACCCTCGCGCTGGCGCGCCGGCTCGGTAAGATCACCGTGCTGAACCCGGCGCCGGCCACCGGTCCGCTGCCGGTGGAATGGCTGCCGCTGGTCGATTACCTGGTGCCGAACGAAGTCGAAGCCGCGATTCTGGCGGGCCTGCCGGTCGAATCGGAAAGCGGCGCGCGGCGCGCGGCGACCGAACTGCAACGCGGCGGCGCGCGCAACGTGATCGTCACGCTCGGCGCGCAAGGCGCGTATCTGCTGGTGGACGGCGGCGAGGGCCGTCATTTCCCCGCGCCGCAAGTGCAGGCGATCGACACGACCGCCGCCGGCGACACCTTCATCGGCACGTTCGCCGCGCAGATTGCCGCGCGGCAGTCGCTGGACAACGCTATCGGCCTCGCGCAACGTGCGGCCTCCATCTCCGTGACGCGCGCCGGTGCGCAGCCGTCCATCCCGAATCGCGCGGAAGTCGATAGCGCAGCCTGACGCGTTCGCCCGTGGCGACACGCGGCGGCCCGTACCGCCACCCCACGAAGGTGGTTCGACGTTGACGTTGATTCACCGGCGCGCTCGCACGAGGGCGCCGGCTCCCCGATCACGATCTCGACTGGACGAAAAACATGAAATCACCATGTCTAGGTATCCTGATGATGTCGATGGTGCTGGGCGGTTGCGGCGGCACCATTGCACCCACCGATCCGCTGGCCAACGCGCCGAAAATCATCATCGATTCCGACTTCAATACGATGGGCGACGACGGTCAGCTGTTCGCGATGACCACGCAGTTGATGGGACAAGGCAAGGTCAATCTGCTCGGCTTGACCGTCGTTACCGGCAACGACTGGCTGCTGCAGGAAGAATCGGACGCGTTGAAGGCCGTGGAGCGCATGGGCGTGCAGAACGTGGTGGGCGTCTACGGCGGCGCGGACTACCCGCTGCAATACGACGTGGCGAGCATTCGCGCGCAGCAGGCCGCCAATCCGCAGGGCTATTTCGGCGCATGGAGCCGGCCCGAGCCGACCCAACAGTCGCAGCTCGTGGCGCCGCCGGACGGCTTCGCGGTGTCGACCAAGCTGCAAGCGCAGAGCGCCTCGGATTTCATGATCCAGACCATCAAGCGCTATCCGAATCAGGTCACGATTCTCGAAGTCGGGCCGCCGACCAACCTCGCCACCGCCATCATGAAAGCGCCGGAGATCGTGCCGCTGATCAAGCGGATCGTCTACATGGGCGGCGCGATGGCCGTGCCGGGTAATGCGAACGCGGTGGGCGAACTCAACTGGTGGTTCGATCCGCTCGCGGTGCGCACGGTGTTGCAGACGACGATTCCGCAAGCCGTCATTCCGCTCGACGTGACGAACACCGTGCCGCTCACGCAAAGCGTGTATGACCAGATCGTCAACAACCCGGCCAAACAGACGGCGGTGACGCGGGCGTACGGCATCGCCAATGCGGGCGCGTTCGCCACCAATACCGATCTGTTCGATACGTTGACCATCGCGTACTTCCTCGATCCGACGTATGCGACGCAGACCCACAGCGCTTACCTCGACATCGACACCACGAGCGGCGAAGATCAAGGGCACGTGATGGTCTACCCGGATCAGCCGGCCGCGGGCGCGTCGCCGAACAAGATTACTTACGTCACGCAGTTCGACAACGCACGCTTCTTCAATCTTTACGTCGATCTGTTGACGAGTCCGGTGCCGATTACGCTGCCGTGACGAGCGACAGGCTGGACGTGGCTGAATCGAAGCAGTAGTCTGAGCGTGCGGGACGACGTAGTTTGGCGATGCTGGTCCTAACCGACAACGTGGAGCCGGAATATGAACGTAAGCACCGAAACGCTCGTTGACATGCTGCGGGAAGTCGAAGCCGACGATCCCATCGATTACGCGGACCTGCCGTTCGGCGAGCAGGAACTCAGGCGCCTCGTCATGAGTTCACTCGTCGAGCGGCATCAGCAGGTCGAAGCGGGCGACATGAGCGTGTCCGACATTCACGCGCTCTATCTGCTGAGCACCGCCAAGCTGGTTCTGGAGAACACGGTGTTGCATGCGCGGCTGCTACTGCTTCAGGGGCAACATGTGGATGTGCAGGCGCTGCTGGCGCCGTTCACGCTGAAGGGCAAGTCCTGAACGAATGGCGTGGAGCATGGCTCGCCAGGCGGCGAGCCATTATTTGCCGGCGCCGCGCCGGATCGGCGTGCCGCGTTTTCTGCAGTCGGCGCACAGACCGAACAGGACGAGCCGGCGTCCCGATACCTCGAAGTCGAATTGTTCCGCGACCGCCCGTTGCCGCGCGTCGATCTCCGCATCGAAAAACTCGCTGATGCTGCCGCATCCGCCGCACACGACATGATCGTGCGGCTTGCCGTCGTTCAGTTCGTAGACCATGCGTCCGTCGCCGAACATGACGCTCGACAGCAACTGCGCGTCGACGAGCTGGCTCAGCACGCGATACACCGTCGCGAGACTCATGTTGCGCGAATCTTCGTTGAGCAGCCGGTAGACCTCCTCGGCGGCGAGGTGGGCATGCGCGTGGGCGTGAAAATACTCCAGCACCAGCACGCGCGGAAACGTGGACCGCAATCCGGCTCGCTCGAGGACTCTGTGAATGTTCATGGATCGGGTGAAAACGCAAGGCAGGCGGGGCGGCAAGACGGCGTGGGTCGCATCGCCAGTGGCCGAACTATGCGTGCCCGTTCCTTAAGGGAACCTTAACCGGGCGCTTTCGCCCCGGTTCATCCGCTTTCACGCGCTTTCCCCCGGTGTCCCCTATCGGCGATTTCGAGGTTCGAACCGGCAGGCAAGCTGGCGTCACGCCTTGCCGCTCATTCGGTCCATGATCGCCAGCAGGTCGTCGAGCGACTGCCTGCATTCGGCGGCGTTCGGTGTGCTCGCACGCAACGCACTCAGCGCGCGATCGATCGCCTTGTCGACCGTGTGCCAGTCCGCTGCCGCGCGCGGTTTCAACGACGGCTCGGCGTCGTCCCACGCGAGTTCCAGGTCTTTGATGCGTGTCTTGCCGCCGGCGAGATCGCCCTTGACGACGAGCGCGTGCGTGTCGGCGGCGATCTTGCGGAAAGGCGCGAGGTCGCCCAGTCTGGATGCTTTCGCCGGTTCCGCGGCGTCGGCGGAAAGGAGCACGCTGTGGCCCGATCCGATATGCCCGAAACTGAGGGCGGAAATGGCGATGAACGAAGCGATGACTGCCTTGCTGAGGGTCGATTGATTCATGAAGAATGCTTCCTGATGAGGTGAAGGGGTTGAACGCGGGACTATCGTGCGGCTATCGAGGGGTTACCGGATCTGACGCTTCGAACGTTGCGGGTTCAAGTTTCTTGCCGCGGCAGCGCGCAGTTGGAGCGCACGCTGTTCGACCGTGCTGACGTAGACGACCAGCGCGACGATTGCACTGAGAAACAGCAGACTCGTGTCGATCACGCCGAGCCCAATGCCGCCGTAAGCGCGCGGCTGCGCGAGCAGGTCGCCGAGCGACGCACCGAGCGGCCGCGTCAGAATGTAGGCGAGCCAGAACGTCAGTACGGGATTGGCGCCGGCGTAAAAGGCCGCGCTCACCAGTGCGATCAGCGCGCCGAACACGACCGCGCCGATCATGAAGCCGAGGCCGAGCGCTTCCGTCGCGAGATCGCCGGCCGCCGTGCCCAACGCAAAGGTGCACAGAATCGCGGACCAGTAGAACAGCTCGCGGCGCGTCGTGTTGATCGTGTGAATGGAGAGGGTCCGCTCACTGCGATACCAGAGCCCGAACACGATCGCGAGGGCCAGCGCGAATGCGATCGTGCTCGCGTAGAGACTGACGCCGAGCTGGTCGGTCAATGCGTCGGTGATCTGGGTGCCCACTACGCTGACCAGTACCACGGTCAGCCAGTAAATCCACGGTACGTAATGGCGCATACGCAACTGCGCGACGAGCGCCGCAAGCAGCAGCACGAGCATCATGCCGCCCGTCAGCGCGGTGCCCAGGCCGACGTGCACGGCCAGATAGTCGGCGCCGGTTTCGCCGACCGTGGTCGCCATGATCTTGATGGCCCAGAAGACGAGGGTCGCTTCGGGGACTTTGTTGCTCATCGTGCTGACACGATAGCGGGAGGTTTCTAGCACGGCGTTTCTCCTGTCGATAGCGAGCGATGCGATCACGCCTCGCCTCGCCTGTGCATCGACTATGCAATGGAGAACCTTATGCGGGCCTTATGAGACCTTATGCAGGCTTTGCGCGTGAGAGGCCAGCAAACGCCGCTACTGACGCGCCGCGCGATATTGCATAGACTGCAGCCTTGACCGTGTCCACTCCGACATCTTCGATCGCCGCATGCCTCGCCAGCCCAACGCCTCTCCGCTCAAACCGCGCCGCGCGCCCACCCAGCCGCGCTCGGAGCGCATGGTCGCGACCTTGCTCGAAGCCGCCGCCCAGGTGCTGGAAAGCAAGGGACTCGAAGGCTTCAATACAAATGCGGTCGCGGAGCGCGCCGGCGTGAGCATCGGTTCGCTTTACCAGTACTTCCCCAGCAAGGACGCGTTGACCTTCGCGCTGATGCAGCGCGAAAGCGATCTGTTCTATCGCGATGCATTGGCCGCACGCGATCATGCTGGCGGACCCGATGCGCTGGATCATCTGATCAGCGTGTCCGTGCGCCAGCAATTCGCGAGACCGACGCTCGCGCGCTTGCTCGATGTCGAGGAAAGCCGGCCGCACATGCGCGCGGCGTTGTCGGCGAAAGGATCGATGCGCACGCTGCTGATGGAGATCATTGAGCGTGAGGGTTTGCCGCCGCAGGAGAACCTCGTGGTCGCTTCGCGCGATCTGATGGCGATCATTCGCGGTCTCGTCGACGCCGCCGGCGAGCGGGAAGAGACCGACATGGCGAGCCTCATCCGTCGCGTGACGGCGGCCGTGCTCGGCTATTTGACGATGATGTCGAACACGGCCGAAGCCCTGCCACGCGCGCAAGCGCAATCCGATGCCGGGCGCAACGACGAGGACGGAGAACGCGCCGCTTCGCCGCAAGCGCCGGCGCAACCTGCCCGCCACGCATCGGGCAAACGCGAGCAAGCCGCGCGCAAGACCGCGCCGCGTGCCCGCAAACGCCCGTAGCACGGGCCTGAGCGACCGTCCACGTAACCGCCGTCGACGCGAGTATTGAACGCGAGCTTTTACTCGTAACATTCTCCGTACGGAACGCAACGAGCGATCCGCTTCAACGGAGATCGACATGAGCGATAGCACTACCATGAAGCTCAACCACCTGAGCTTCCCCTCGACCGATGCCGGTACGACCGCGGCATTCTTCATCGACCATCTGGGCTGTACCGGGACCTCGTTCGGCGCAAGCTGGATTCTGAAGCGCCCCGGCTTCGACATCGTGATCGAAGACGCAACGGACCGTGCGGTCGCATGGCCGGGCAATTTCCACATCGGCTTCGAACTGGATACCGTCGACGACGTGCGCGCCCTGCACGCACGCATGGCCGGCGCAGGCGTCGCGATGAAAACCGACGTGTTCAAACACGAACGCGGCTCGCGCTTTTTCTGCGAAGTGCCGGGCGGCGTGCTGGTGGAGATCAATACGCGCTCCGACGCCGACGAGCGATATCGCGGCACTTTCGAACATTGACAGGCCGGCTGCGTTGCCGGAAAGAACCGGCCGCGCACGGCAGGAGAACAAGCACATGCAAGTATTCGTAACCGGCGCCACCGGATGGGTGGGTTCCGCGGTCGTTCAGGAGTTGCTGCGCGCCGGTCATCAAGTGACCGGCCTCGTTCGCTCCGAAACCAATATGGCCGCACTGACCGCAACCGGCGCGCAAGCGATCCGCGGCACGCTCGCGGATGTCGATGCCTTGCATCGCGCTGCCTCGTCGGCCGACGCGGTCATCCACACCGCGTTCAATCACGACTTCTCCCAATTCGCCGCGAACGCCGAGGAGGAACGGCGCGCGATCGAGGCGATTGGAAGCGCATTGCAAGGTTCGAGCCGTCCGCTGCTCGTGACTTCGGGACTTGCGCGAATCGCATCGGGCCGTCTCGCGACCGAGGAGGACGTGCCCGATCCATCGTTTCTCCGCAAATCGGAGACGGCCGCGAGAGCCCTGGCGGCACGCGGCGTACGCGCCGCGACGGTCAGGCTGGCGCCGTCGGTGCACGGCGTCGGCGATCATGGTTTCGTGCCGATGCTGATCCGTATCGCCCGCGAGACCGGCGTATCCGCCTATCTCGACGAGGGCGCCAATCGCTGGGCCGGCGTGCATCGGCTGGATGCGGCGCGCGTGTATCGGCTGGCGATCGAGCAGGGCGTCACCGAGTCCGCGTACCATGCGGTCGCGGACGAAGGCGTGCCGTTCAAGGAGATCGCCGCCGTGATCGGGCGGCAGCTCGGTGTGCCGGTCGAAGCGCGAGGACGCGAGCACTTCGGCTGGTTCGCCGACTTCGTCGGGCTGGAAATGGCCGCGTCGAGCGAACGGACACGCGCCCGGCTGGATTGGTCGCCGGTCGGCCCGGACTTGCTTGCCGACATCGATCAAGCGGCTTATTACGCGAGCTGATCGGATTGAAAGGCGATCTGGCGCATCGGTATGACACGACTGTGCGCCAGATTCCAGCCGGCCTTATCGACGACCCAAATAAATATCCAGCCGTTTCACAATATCCGCGATCCTGACACGTCTTCAGGCGCATGGAACCGCAGCCCACCCCGGACACGATGACCGATCAAGACAGTGAAATCACCGCGACCGTGGTGCGCGAGCGCACGAGGCTCGGGAATTTCATCCGGCGTCGTGTGCGTGATCCCAACGAAGCGGAAGACATTCTGCAGGACGTCTTCCACGAATTCGTGCAGGCATATCGCCTTCCCGCACCGATCGAACAGGCGAGCGCGTGGCTGTATCGCGCCGCGCGCAATCGCATCATCGATCGCTTCCGCAAGAAGAAAGAGCAGCCGCTCTCCGAGCTCGCCGATCACGGCGACGACACGGACAACGAGTACCGACTCGATCTCGCGCTGCCCGCGCACGATGCGGGCCCCGAGGCGCTCTACGCGCGCGCGGTGTTGCTCAAGACCTTGCAGGAAGCGCTCGACGAACTGCCGCCGGCGCAACGCGACGTGTTCATCGCGCACGAACTCGAAGGGCGAACGTTCAAGGACATGGCGGCGGAAACGGGCGTCACGATCAATACGCTGCTCGCGCGCAAGCGCTATGCGGTGTTGCATCTGCGTGCGCAGTTGCAGATCGTGTACGACGAACTGGATCTTTAAAGGAGTCGACGGATGAAATGGCGGATGAGATGTCTCGCGAAGGTGCTGCTCGTCATAGTCGGGATCGCGGTACTCGGCTGGGCAGTGATGATGTTGTGGAACTGGGTGGTGCCGGCGCTGTTCGTCGGTGCGCGCGCGATCGATTTCGCGCACGCGTTGGGACTGCTGGTGTTGAGCCGCATTCTGTTCGGTGGCTTCCGTGGCCACGGCGGATGGCGCGGACGCCGTCAATGGCGCAAATGGCAATCGATGACGCCTGAAGAGCGCGAGCGATTCCAGGCGGAGTGGAAATCACGTCATGGCTTTCGCTCGGGAGATGAATGACCATGCGCCAAAAATCCGCCGCTGATGTCCAATGCAAGCAGAGCCCCGGTGTGATCGTGCCGGTGGTCGATCTGCGCCGCTGCGAAGGCAAGGGCGACTGCCTCGACGTGTGTCCGGAGAACGTGTTCGAGATCCGTCGCATCGACGACGCCGACTACCGCGAGCTTGGTGTGCTCAACCGCTTCAAGCTGCGCGTGCACGGCATGAAGGTCGCCTATACGCCGAACGCGGATGCGTGCCGCTCGTGCGGTCTTTGCGTGACGGCGTGTCCCGAGCACGCGATCAAACTGGCCCGGGCGTCCTGATCGCGGTTCTGGTTCTGCTGCAACCTGCGCGGCCGATGTGGCCAATCCGGCCATGGCCGCGTCAGGTTCGCGCCATCTCGATTGCGTATGCTCGAAACAGCGCGATCGTCAGGAGGGCAAATGGAACCATTCCCGCTATTCATCGTGGGCTCGCCGCGGTCCGGCACCACCTTCCTGTGCTCCGTACTGAACGTCCATCCGCTCATTCAACTGACCAATGAGTGCCGCGTCTTTGCGCTATTGAAGGACACGCTCGATGTCGGCAGCCGGCGACCGGATCTGCTGAGCGTCGCGTGTCGCGACCGCTTCAACCACTTCAGCCGACGCACGCTTGGCGCGTGGGTCGAACGTTTCTACCGCGAAGAACTCGGCTTGACGGCACCGATCTGGGGCGACAAGCATCCGTCCTACGCCGATCCCTCGGTGCTGTCCGGCCGCACGGGATCGATCGAACGTTTGCCGCGTTCCGGTTCGTGTCTGCGGCTGATACGCGAGCTCTTGCCGCGCGCGCGTTTCATTCACATTCATCGCGATCCGCGCCACGTGGCGAATTCGTTACTGCACAAACACTGGGCCGGTTCGATGGAAGACGGCGTCCGCGTGTGGGGGCAGTATGTGGCAGAGATCGTGGAATTCTTCGACGAGGTGCCCTCGCAACAGGCGCTGACGCTCGGCTATCGAACCGTGATCGAAGATCCGCACGCCACGGCGGCCAGCATCGGGCAGTTCCTCGGTCTTGCCGACGCATCGCCGATCAGCGACTTCCTGATCGCGCAACGTCACGCGCCGACGCCGTTCAGCGACCCCGTGACCGACATCGCCGATCTCTACGTCATTCCGCGTGCGTCGACGGTCGACGCGCGGCTTCTCGCGCTGGCGGGCAGCACGGCGGCTTATCTGGGGTATGCGGCGGCTTGACCGGAATACGCCGCAACGGCGTGTATCCGCTTCGGCAATTCACCGGCCATTCAGAGAATGGGACGCGGCGGCAATACACAATAAAGCAATAAAAAAGAACGCCGCAGCGCCGGTTGGGCAAGGCTTCCTCACTTTCCATAAGCCCGTCCGGGCACGGTATTTATTCAATTTTCCTGAATCCGAGTGCTTTCGCACACGGATTCAACCTTATTCATTGTGTTTACGTAATAATCCGGCAGCATAGCGGTATTGATCCACCAACCGATAAGAATGTGCAGGTCATGGCTTTCAGCGAACCAAGGTCTCCATTTTTCAAGTGGATCGTCTCTTCCGCGCAGAATCTGAGCGTGGACAATCGTCAGGTACTCCTCGCCAATCTGTTCACGCGCACCGCGTCGATCATTTTTGCGTCGATCTGCGAAATCAGTGTCTGCGCAACTGCTTTCTACCTCTATCCGAATGCGCTGTACGCGAGCTGGGGCAGTGCCGTCGTCGCGTTGCTGATCGCGCGCCTCGTGCTGATCTGGTTGTGCTGCACCCGCAGCGCGCGCGGCCAGCCGACTCCCACGTCCGCCTTCTTATTCGCCAGCGTGCTCTGGAGCGCGTTGTTCGGCTACGGTTCGCTGCTCTGCAATATCAGCGGCGACCCCACACTTTTTCTGCTCGGAAACGTTTGCGCGGTCGGTGTGATCGGCGGTTTGGCGGGACGCAATGCCGGCACGCCGCGTCTCGTGATGTTGCAGATCATCTTCATTCTGAGTCTGCTGGGTGTCGGCGCCGCATTGTCGCCCGGCTCGGGCAAACTCGTGTTGCTGTTTCAGGCGCCGTTCTGCGCGGCGGGTTTTTTCACCGTCGCGTTGCGCAGCAATCGCGACACGGTGGCTTTGTTGTCGGCGCGCGAAAACAGTCATCGTCTGGCGCGGCAGGACAGTCTCACCGGCTTGCCGAATCGCGCGCGGATCAGCGAGCTGCTGTCGGAGCGCACCGAATTGGGCGTGCTGCGCGAGGGGCAGTCGTTCGCGGTGCTGTTGATCGATCTGGATGGGTTCAAGGCGATCAACGACAGTCTCGGCCATGCAGCCGGCGATCAGATTCTTCAGGAAGCCGCGGGTCGTCTGCGCGACGTGCTGCCGGTCGGTGATCTCGTTGGCCGGCTGGCGGGTGACGAATTCGTCGCCATTTCCGACGGCACCGTGGAAGCGCGCGACGTTCGCATTCTCGCCGACCGGATCGTCAAGGCGCTGGCCCGTCCGTTCTCGCTGAGCGAAGCACTCGTGCATATCGGCGCGAGCGTTGGCGTGTCGCTCTATCCCGAGCATGCGCAGACCGGACCGCAATTGCTGATTTGCGCCGACCGCGCGTTGTATTCCGTCAAACGCAGCGGCAAGAGTGCGTATGCGTTATTCGATGCGTCAAGACATGCTTCGGATGAGAGCTTGAGTCTGCTGCGCAGCGACCTGGAAGGCGCATTGCAGTCGTATAGCGGCCTACGCATGGAGTATCAGCCGATCGTCGATCTCGCCAGCGGTATCGTGGCCGGACGCGAGGCGCTGATTCGCTGGACGCATCCGAGTCGCGGCGAACTGTCTCCTTCCGCGTTCATTCCAACCGCCGAACGTACCGGCCTGATTCTGGCGCTCGGCGAATGGGCGCTGCTGCAAGCGTGCAAGGAAGCGGTCACCTGGCAGGACAAGGTGACGGTCGCGGTCAACGTGTCGCCCGTGCAATTGCGCGAGGAATCGTTCGCGTCGAGCGTGGCGGCGATTCTGCGCAAGACGCGGTTGCCGCCGGTCAGATTGAATATCGAAGTGACGGAAACAGTATTGCTGAACGACGATGTCGTGACGCGGCGCAACGTCGCCAGGTTGCGCGCGTTGGGTATCGGCCTGGCGCTCGACGATTTCGGCACCGGTTTCTCGACCATGTCCACACTTGTGCGCTTTTCGTTCGACAAGCTGAAGATCGACAGTTCGTTCGTGAAGGAATCGGTGCATCGCCGCGAGTCGGCCGCCGTGGTGCGCGGGATCGTTGCGTTGGCACGGGAGATTGGCATACCGACCACCGCCGAAGGCATCGAAACGCAGGAGCAACTGGACTTCGTGCGCGTGTGCGGTTGCACGCATGCGCAGGGTTTTCTGCTCGGCAGACCGGTACGGGGTGAAGATATCGCGCGCATCGACGAGCGGTTAGACGCGCCTTCTATCGCGAAGCAATGAACGGTGGCGTGAATGGAGGTTGAAGCCGGATTGGCTTCGACATCGGCACAAGAGGCAGAACGACCATGACGTCTACATTGCAATTCCAGTTGAGACTCACGATCTCGCTCGAGCATGCGGATGCGTTACGCGCCGATTCGTCCGGCGCATCGCACCCTGCATTGCGTGATGTGCTGCACCGGCACCATGCGACGCTGAAGTGTCAGTACGATGCATTCGCCGATTACGTCAGCGAGGCGGAGCAGTCCGGAACGGAAAACTATCCGCTTTACGAGTGGACACGCGCGACGATCGAGAATCCGCAAAAGAAAGCAAAGTACCTTCGATCGTTCACGGTCTATGTGAACGATGCCGAGGTCTACGATCAGTCCGTTGCCGATAGCCTGGAAATGGCCCTGCGAAATCTGATCGGCGAGTACGGTATCGAGGGCGTCTCGCGCTTCGATACGAACCCCGCGAACAATCCGCAACCGCCCGCGCGTTAACGTGCAGATGACCGGCTAGTATCCCGTCGCCATTTGTCATGCTCGTTTGACATTTGACGACAAGCCGCCGGGATCGTGAGAGGATGCTATTTCACTTTTTCTCGAGGAGAGCGCCATGGGACTCTTGGACGAAGCAGGAAAGATTGCAGGGGCTATTGCGGCCGTCGAAGCAGCTGAAAAAGTGGACCCGGAAGCCGGTTTGCTGACCAAAGGCATTGCGGCTGTAGCCGGTTTCGAAGGCGCCGGTAAGCTGGAAGAAATGGTCGAAAAGAAAGACGACCAGAAACAGGACGACGCCGACGCGCAAGCCACCGACGACACCGCTCCGCAAGCTTAAGGCATCACGAAGAATCACGAAGTCCGCTGGCGCTGGATCCATCTGATGGATCTGGCGCGCAGCGGACTTTTTCATTGCGGCTTCGTCATGGCGCTCTCGCGCATTCGCACGCCCTCATCCGCATTCCGCAAGCAATCGATTCCTTTCATTAAGTTGATCGAATCACGAAATACGTCGGTGATTTGTAATCGACCCGCGAATCGTACCGTTGCACTCACCCGCCGCATTCCCGCACGACTGTTTTCATCCTTCATCCGGCTGTCATCGGCGCGCGGCTAGGATCGTTGCTGGCCGTTGCCGACATCCTTCCACCCCGATAAAAGAAAACAGACATGTCGAACAAAAAAGTTGCCGAAAACGCGTCTTCCGAACAAGGCGCCTCCATCGTTTCGCGTCGCGGTTTCCTGAAGTTTGCCGGTGCGTCCGGTTTCGCCACCGCCGCGAGTACATTCACGTCGGCGGCACGCGCCACCGACAGCGTGCCGGACGGCACGCCCGAACAGATCCATCTGACGTGGGGCAACGATCCGTCGAGCGAAGCAACGGTGTCGTGGGTCACACTCGCGCAGGCCGTGAAGCCGCTCGTTCGCTTCGGCGGCGCAAGCGGCAACAAGCACACGGTGCATGCCGTACAAAGCACCTACACCGACGGCCTCAATGGCGAGACGGTGTTTGCGTATCACGCGCGGCTGCGTGACCTGAAGGCCGACACCAGCTACGAATACGAAGTCACCGCCGAGAACGACAGCAACGCCGCGCAACCCTTCACCGCGAGTTTCCGTACCGCGCCGCGCGGCCGTGCGCCGTTTCGCTGGACCAGCTACGGCGATCTCGCGACGCCGAACACCGGCTGGGTGTTGTCCTCGCCGCAGAGCCGCTTCGCGGTGCAGGCCGTCGAACGTTTCCAGCCGCTGTTCCATCTGCTCAACGGCGACCTGTGCTACGCGAATCTGAATCCGATGCATCAGCCGGACGTGTGGCGCGACTTCGGCAACAACTGCCAGAGCTCGGCCGCGAACCGTCCGTGGATGCCGTGCCCCGGCAATCACGAACTCGAATTCAATAACGGCGAGCAAGGCCTCGCGTCCTACCTCGCACGCTATACGCTGCCGGACAATCACTCGCGCTTTCAGGGGCGCTGGTACAGCTTCCGCGTGAGTTCGGTGCTGTTCATTTCGCTCGACGCGGACGACGTCGTCTACCAGGACGCGGCCGCTTTCGTCGCCGGTCCCGCTCCGCTGGTGCCCGCGGCCAGCACCGGCAATCCGCCGATCCAGCCGGGCACGTCGCTCTATGTGCGCGGCTATAGCGAGGGCGAACAGACGCGTTGGCTCGAACGGACCCTGCGCCATGCATCCGAGGACGGCGAGATCGACTGGATCGTCGTGCAGATGCATCAGGATGCGCTGAGTTCGTCGAAGACCGGCAATGGTTCGGACAAGGGCATCCGCGAGGCATGGTTGCCGCTGTTCGATCGCTACGGCGTGGACCTCGTGCTGTGCGGGCACGATCACGATTACGAGCGCAGCTATCCGGTACGTGGTTGCAATCACAACAAAGGCACGGACATCGCAACGGGCCGCCCGGTCGATACGTTGCAGCCGAAGCCGGTGATGTCCGCGGTGTCGCCGGGCGCGTCGACGTTCGATACGAGCCACGGCACGATCCACCTGATTCTCGGCGGCGGCGGCACGAGCGCGCCGCTCGATGTGTACGGTGTCGATGCCGGCACGGGCCTGCCGCAAGCGCGCATTTTCACGCGCCCCAATCGTCCGGCACCGGCCGCGGCGGCCGGCACGTTCGCGCGCGCCAACGCCGATGCGGTGGAAGATGCGATCTGGTCCGCGCAGCGCGATACGGGCACGGGTTACGGCATCGCGGTGTTCGACCACGATCCGGGCGAGCGCGGCGGCGAAACGACGATCACGATGAACTACTATCACGCGCCCGGCGCGGATCAAACGCCGACACCGGATTACGAGCTCTTCGAAACCATCGAACTGAAGAAGAAACGGCGCGGATAACGCGACCGAATGGCATTGCATCTTTTGTTACACGTCTTACGGACAGGCGTTTTGATCGTTACAAAACGCTTTCATTTTGCCGGTTATACTCGGCGCCGTCCTCAACACAAAAGAGCTTTGCCATGTCGAAGAAACTCGTTCAGATGCTCGGTATCGCGGTACTCGCAACCGCCGCGTCCTTGCCGGCCATGGCCGGCGACATGAACAACGCGCTGGGCGGCGCACTCGGCGGCGTCGCCGGCGCGGCCCTCGGCGGTGCGATGGGCGGCAGTACCGGCGCCATTCTCGGCGGTGCGGTGGGTGGCGGTGCGGGCGGCGCGGTGACGTCGAATCGTCGCGAGCGGACCGGCGCGATCATCGGCGGCGCATTGGGCGGCGGGGCAGGCACGGCGGCCGGCAATGCGATGGGCGGCCGCTCCGGCGGTCTCGTCGGTGCAGCATTGGGCGGTGGTGCGGGCTCCGCGCTCGGCGGCAACATGTCGCGCTCGAACTCGTACTCGGACGACTATTCGCGTGGCTATCGTTCGGGCCGGCGTCATCATCGGCATCGTCACTACGATTGAGTGTCCCGTGACGGCGTGAGCGCGGCGAACGTCGATTGACGTTATTCTCCCTGCAGCAAGCGGGACGACGCACGCGGCGCTCGCCGCCGAAATCGCCGTGACGTCTCGCGTTTTAACGGCGGTTTTAACGCCACCTGCGAGGAGACGCATCAACATGCCACGAGTGTATTGCGCAGGTCCGCTCTTCAATGCGGCCGAACGCGCGGAAATGGATTCGATCGCGCACACGCTGGAAGCCGCGGGCTTCGCGACATTTCTCCCCCACCGCGACGGCCTGGAGTTTGCACGACTCAAGCCGGAACTCGAAAAACTCGGCGCGTCGGTGGACGAGGCCGCCCACATTCTCGATCGGGCGATCTTCAGCCTCGATACCCATCAATTGCTCGAACGCTGCGACGCCGTCGTCGTCAATCTGAATGGACGTGTGGCCGACGAAGGCACGGTGGTGGAAGCGTCGCTCGCCTGGCACGCGGGTAAGCCGTTAGTGCTTTTCAAGGCCGATGCGCGCTCCATGCTCAGCGGCTCCGACAATCCGATGCTGAGCGGACTCGGCGATTTTCACGTGATCGATCGGATCGCGGCGTTGCCGCAAGCGGTGCGCGCAAGCATCGACGAAGATCGTGCGGGGCGCGTCGCTCATACGCTTGCCACCGGCGCACGAATCGCTTCACTGCGCGAGCGCGGCGGTGACCTCGACGCGCTCGCGCGGACCTTGTTCGACGCGTTCAAACAGGCGTCACCGCGCGCGGCCGATTAAGCGCGGGCGATCAAGGCGGCAGCACCAGCGCGCCGCATCCGGTATCCGTGACGAAGGTCGCCAGCAGTTGCGCTGGATGCACCGGATCGGGATTTTCCGCGAAGGTGTGCAACGTGCCCGGCGGTTCGAACCACGTTTGCCCCACTTTGTAATCGATCGCGGGACCGCTGTTCAACTGCGAGCGGACAGTCCCCTGCAGCACGACCGCCGTCACCGAACCCGGATGACGATGCGCGGGCGTGAACGCGAGCGGCGGATAGTCGACGGTGATCGTTGTGATCGATTTGCCGGGCACATTCGGCAGCGCTTCGCACGACAACACCTTGACCACCGATGTGGGCCGGCTCGCAGCGCCGGCATTGGCGCCCGACGATGCCGCGGCCAGCAGCGGCGTATTGCCGCCGTCGTTTACCCCCGCACCGCAGAGCGTTGCCAGCCAGTCGATCGCGGAACGCGGCGCCGCCGGGCCGAGCGATAGCGTGGCGACGGCGACAGCCGCGAAAAGCGCAGGCTTGCCGAGTGCTGGATTGAACCGGTGGAACGAGCGTGACCTCGGTCGTGTGTTCATACGCGCACCGTCCGGCGCATATCGGCATGCCAGCCCAATGTGCGTTTGGCTTTCGCGCTGGTGACTTCGGCGTCGTCCTGCGCGAAGTTGTACACGCCGAACTTGTCCTGTTGCAGCACCAGCAGCGCCGCATAGGCCGCCGCATCGACGTGCAACGGACTGGCCCCCCTAGGCGCATCGGCGCCCGTACCGGGACCGTAGAGATGGCCGTAGCGCAGCACAGCGGCAGTCAGGGTCTGCACTTCGAGTACCTGCCGTTCGAGCGACACGACGCCCCGCACGCTGATGCCGCGCATGCCTTCGGCGTCGATGTCGAGCGGACTCTCTTCGTCGTATGGCGTGACGCCAGGCCGATAAGCCCACGCAATGCTTTGCGCGATGATCCGCTGCGCGCCCGCCGCACGTGCGGCGGCAAGCAGATTGCGGGTGCCCTCGTCGCGAATCCGCGCGTTGCCCTGCACGGCTTCGGCCATGCGCGCGGGATCGAGGCCAGCGGGCAGATCCGTCAATTGATGAATCACGCTCTGCGGTGCGATCGCGACGAGCGCGTCACGCAACGCGTCCGCGTCGAATACGTCGACGACGACCGGTTCAACGCCCGCTTTTTCCAGCGCTTTCGCACGCTCGGCGCGACGCGTGCTGCCGAACACGGTGTAGCCGGCATCGATCAACAGCGGCACCAGCGCGCTGCCGATCGCACCCGTTGCGCCCGCAACGAAGACCTTGTGTGCCATTTTCCCCTCTCTTCCGTAAGCGATATAAGCGATAGCGAATGTCCGCGACGGCCTGCCGTGCGTCCGATGAAGAGCAGAATAGGGCTGTTAATGGTTGGCAAAAAGGTCCATTATCGATAAATTGATTAGGCCAATTTGACGAGGGAAGACGTGCGGCGAGCGGAGCGGATCGAACTGGTATTGGCGCCAAGGCCGGAGGGCGTGTCGTTGCAGCGCTGGCTTTACGACGAATTGCGCGCGGCGATTCTGACGGGACGGCTGGCGCCGGGCGCGCGTCTGCCGTCCACGCGCGATCTTGCGGCGCGCTTCGGTCTTTCGCGTGGGACCGTGCTCGGCGCGTTTGCGCAGCTCGACGCGGAAGGCTACCTCGCGGGCGCCGTCGGGCGCGGGAGCTATGTGGCGGCCGAGTTGCCGGATCGGCGTATTGACAGCGGCGTGCGTGGCGGCCGTAGCGCCGATAGCGATCGCGGCGATCCCCACGAGCGTCAGTCGCTCAAAAAGCACGATGGCCGACCTTCGCCGCGCGCAGCCAATACCAGAGGTGACGACGCGGGACATCGGCATCAGCCGGCCGTTACGCTATCCGCTCGTGGACGTCTGCTCGCGCGCAGCGCGTTTCAACTGAGCGGCCGCTCGATTCCCGCACGCGCGTTCCGCGCGAGCCAGCCTGACCTCGACGCGTTTCCCTTCGATCTATGGGCGAGGCTGGCAGCCAAACGCACGCGCCGCACGCAGCGCGACTTACTTGGCGATGGTGAAGCGCAAGGTTACCGGCCGCTGCGTGAAGCGATCGCCGCTTACGTGGGCATGTCGCGCGGCATCGCGTGTTCGGCGGATCACGTCGTGGTGCTGGGCAGCGTTCAGCAGGCAATCGATCTGAGCGCGCGTCTGCTGCTCGATCCGGGCGATGTCGCGTGGATCGAAGACCCCGGCTATCTGGGCGCGCGTTTCGTCTTCGAGGCGGCGGGTGCGCGGGTGGTCGGCGTGCCGGTCGATGCGGGCGGACTCGATGTGGAATGGGCGCGTCGGCACGCCCCAGATGCGCGTCTCGCGTTCGTGACGGCGGGACGGCAAGCGCCGCTCGGACCGCCGCTCGCACTCGAACGCCGCCTGTCGCTGCTCGAATGGGCGCGCTCGCGGGGTGCGGTCGTCATCGAGGACGACTACGACAGCGAGTATCGGTTCGCGGGTCATCCGCTTGCCGCGCTGAAAAGTCTCGACGACGACGGTCACGTGATTTACTGCGGCACGTTCAGCAAGCTGCTGTTCCCCGCGTTGCGCACCGCGTATGCGATCGTGCCCGATCGCCTGGTCGAGCCGTTCGTGACGGCGTTGTCGCTGACGACGCGGCATGTGCCGCTGGATCAGCAATCGGTGCTGCACGAATTTATCGCCGACGGCCATTTCGGCCGGCACATCCGGCGCATGCGCGTGCTGTATGGCGAACGCGCCGAGGCGTTGGCGGCGGGCGTCGCGCGGCATCTCGCCGGTTTGCTCGAGGTGGCGCCGATCGTCGCGGGACTCGACGCGCCCGCGTTCCTGCCGCCCGGCACCGACGACAACGAAGCCGTGCGCCGCGCGGCGAATGCGGGCATCGAGACGCGCGCGCTATCGCGTCATGCGGTCGATCGGCCCGCGCCGGCGGGACTGGTGCTTGGGTTCGCGTCGGTGGGTGTCGAGGACATCGAGTCGGGTTTGATTACGCTGGCTCGCGCTATCAGTCCGATGCGGCGTTCACACGGAAATCGCGGATAAACGATCCAACGAGGCGGGAATTTCCTTTTCCAGCACGCTCATGATGACGCGCGTTCTTGACGGAACAGGACGCGCGCACAGTGCGTTCAATTCAAAGCCCGGCACCGTGTAATGCGGAAGCACTCGCACCAACTGCCCGCACTCGATTGCATCGGCGCAGACCGGCTCCTGAAGTACGCCGATTCCCGCACCCGCGATCAGCAACTCATGGACCGGTCGCCAATGACTGACGCTTATCGCTGGCGATACCGGCGCGGAAACCGGCGTCTGCCCGTCGAGTAGACGAAGCATGCCATCGCCGAAAAGACCCATCACGCGAATGAATGGATGCGCGATCAGTTCATCCGGATGAGCCGGTATTCCACATCGCTCCAGATAAGCCGGCGACGCGACCAGTACGCGCCGAACATGTCCCAGTCGACGCGCGGTAAAACTGCCTTCGCCCAATTGACCCAATCGCAACGAAATATCGACCCCTTCGGTCACGGGATCGACCATGCGGTCGTTGAGGATCAGATCGATGTCGAGTTGCGGATGCTGCTCGCGAATGCCCAACAGGATGCGCGGGAGGACGGTTTCGCCGAGCCCTTGCGGCGCGGCGATCCGGATCACGCCACGGAGTTGCGCGAGATCCGGATGCGAAACGGCGGCACAGGCTTCGTCGGTGGCGGCGACGATCTGCTTGCATCGTTCGTAGAAGAGCTTGCCTTCGTCCGTGCACGACACGACGCGCGTACTGCGCCGGAGCAGCTTGACGCCAAGATGTTGTTCGAGCCGTTCGATGCGCTCGCTCACGGCAGGTTGTCCAATGCCGAGGTCGCGCGCGGCCCTCGACATATTGCCGCGCTCCACTACCCGCACATAGATTCGCATCGCCGCCAGTAGATCCATGCGCCGTATCCTATCAGTTCCACCGATAGCTGTTATCGGGCGCGGCGGCCTACCGGCATGAAGGCGTCGAACGTTACCGTGACGAACATCGACACTTCGTTACGTTCGCGCTTATGTCCCGACTCGATTTCAAGCTTCTCGGTCCGTGCCTGCTCGCCATTGCGATCGACGCAATGGGATTCGGCCTCGTCTATCCGATGATGTCGGCTATCTTCAGCGACCCGCACGCGGGTGTGCTCGCCAGCAATACCTCTATCGCCACGCGCAATTTCTACCTCGGATTGGGCTACGGCATCTATCCGTTCTTCATGTTCTTCGGGTCGTCGCTCATGGGCAATCTGTCCGATGGGTACGGCCGCCGAAAGATCCTGTTGCTGTGTATCGCCGGACTCTCTGCCAGCTACTTCCTGATGGCGTTCGGTGCGCTGTACGCGAGCGTCTGGCTGCTGCTGGGCGGACGCGGGTTGAGTGGACTGATGGCCGGTTGTCAGGGTATCGCGCAAGCTGCCATCACCGATATGAGTACGCAGCAAAACAAGGCGTACAACATGAGCATCATGTCGCTGGCGTTCAGTGCGGGCGTGATTGTCGGGCCGGTGCTGGGCGGCGTCACGTCGGACCGGACGCTCTCGCCGTTGTTCAACTACGGCACACCGTTTCTGCTGGTCGGCGCGCTGTCGGCGGCGTGTGCGATCTGGACCGCGTGCTCGTATCGCGATGCGGTCGCGGCGCCGGGAAACGCGCGCGTCGATTTGCTGCTGCCGCTGCGCATCATCTATCAGGCCGCGACGCACGGGAAGGTCGCATTTCTGTCCGTGGTTTTCTTTCTGATGCAGGTGGGTTACGGACTTTATCTGCAAACGATCATGCTGTTGCTGCAAACGCGGTTCCACTATTCGGGTTCGCTGCTCGGCCTGTTCAGTGGTTTGATCGGCGTGTGTTTCGTGCTCGGTCTACTGTTCGTCGTGCGCTGGATGCTGCGGGTCTGGAACGTGGTCGAGATTGCCATGACGGGGTTGTTGATTGCGGGTGTCGGTCAGATTCTGTCGGCACTGTTTCCACGCGAGATGGTGTTGTGGTGCCTCGCCATGCTGGTCGGTTGTTTCGATATGGTCGCGTACACCACCATGTACACCGCGTTCTCCGATGCGGTCAGCGCGGAACGTCAAGGTTGGGCGCTGGGCATTGCGGGCTCCGTGATGGCGCTCGCGTGGGTCGTCACCGGCTTGCTGACCAACCTGTTGCCGGTGTTCGGAGAAACGGGTTTGCTTCTGGTCGGCGGCGTCAGCTTTCTGGTGAGCTTTGTGATGATGTGGGCCTATGGACGTCTGCACTCGCGTTCGCATTCGACGAGTCATACGAGCGCGAGCGCTTGACCGGATAGAGGGCACTGACTGTTTTGTCTGCGTTTCCCGGCGAAAGAAGACGAATGTGCCGGGCCTGCGGCGAAACGCGGGCCCGGCATGCCGGCAGGCTGTTGTTTCGCGCTACACGTCTATCTCGATGTCGATCTCCCAACTGAAGTAACCGCGAATTTTTTCATCGCCCCCAAGCACGATGAAGTCCGCGGTGCAGGACACTTTGCCGGCCGCCAGCACTGCGGCGCGCCAGTAGTGCTCGCTGATCTTCTGGCTCGTCGGTTGCAGCAGATCGGCCGGGTCGGGCACGGAAAGCGTGGCGTCGCGCGTTACCGCTTCCCAAGGTGCGATGACATTCGCGTCGCTCAACGTGAAGCGATAGAAGACCACGCTTTCGTGCGCCCGCAACGACAATGCGCTCGCACGCAGATGCAGTTCGTCCCCGGCGTTCAGCGTGGCGGCGATCCGGCTGTCGTTGTGGCCGATCTGCTGCGCGTCGGCGGCATTCACGACGTAGACGTGCACGCCGTCGATCGGCGTCGGCGCGTCGGCATCGAGACTGACGTCGGGATACGCAGTCAGCAGCGTAGCGGCATCGACGATGACGAGGACATCGTCATGCTGACCTGACATAGGCTCTCTCCCGCGTGACAAGTGACGAAAAGCGGGCGAGCCGCCGCGTGGCGGCTGCCCGCTCTACGGCATCAGTTGTGGATCGAGATGAACGGATCCCACGAGAAGCAGCCGTTGGACTTGCACGCGCGGTCGATGATCTGGAAGTTGAAGTGATACGTCACACGACCTTCCTTCAGCATTTCCGACGACCAGTAGTAGTTCGCGACCTTTTGGCAGGTCGGCACGGCCGGATTGCTCGTATTCGGCACCGGGATCGACGCTTCCGCCATCCGCGGCGTCGGCGTCGAGATCAACTCGTTGCCCACGTTGCCGATAAACCGATAGAAAATCGCCTGCGTTTCGAAGCCCAGCGAGAGGCTCGTTTCACGCCACCGGATCAGATCGCCCACTTGCGCCTTGATGTCGAGTTCGCCACCGGCCTGACCGGAGATCACGTTGTCCTGATTCGTGATCATGTAGACGTAACGCGGATCGATCTGCGTCGGCGCGTCAGGGTTTTTGCTAGGGTTCGGGTACGCTTGCAGGATGGTTGCGGTATCGAATGAGACGAGAACATCGGTCACGCGTGACATAGGAACTCCTAATTAATGTAGAGGGTCTTGCCGCTGCACGAACTCGCGTCGGGCGGTTCTGGACGCATGGTGTTCATGCTTTTTCCGAAAGAACCGCAGACGAAATATAGGTCGATGGATTCAGGTACGTAGCTGCCAGAACAGACAGGTACACCGCGTGTCGAAATAGCCTATGGTCGATTTTTTTCGCCGGCCGGCCTTGAAGCGATAGAGTTTGAAACCGACGTTTGTATGGGGCACGCAACCTGCGCTATCTGAGATGCGTGACAACTTCAAGTCAGTGCGAGCGTTGTCACGCCAATCACGAATCCGACATTTTTCCGACACGCGCATGTCGTAGCGTTCCAGTTTTGCAAAGCGTCGCGGCTCTTCATTTCCAAAAAAGCCTTGCCGGAATCTTACTTTTGACGAAACCACTTGCATTCGGCGTCACGCTACTCCTCGCTGTCGTGGGTGTCGTCTTCGCGATCGGCGCGCCGTTCCTGCTGGATTTTCACGCGACACTGACCGGACTGAAAGCCGCCCCGCCGAATCTGATCGTGGCGCTGGCGGCGAGCGCATTCATCAGTGCAGCGGCCAAAGCTGGCAAACAGCAATTGATGCAAACGGCGCTGGGTCTGCGCATTCGCCTGCGGCGCACGCTAGCGATTACATTCATCACCGACGCGGCGTTCCTGAGTTCACCATTCGGCGCGGCCGGTTACGGCGTGAACCTCGGACTGTTGCAACGCGCGGGCGCTTCGTGGACGCAAGCCACCACGGTCGTGAGCGGCGATCAGGCACTCGATCTCGCATTCTTCGCCGTTGCGGTGCCGGTCTCTTTTATTTCCTGCATTGGATTGCTGGCCGGCGTGATGTCGCCCAAATCTCTGCAGATGGTTGCGGCCGCATTCTTTACGATGCTCGTATTAGCCTGCGTGTTGTGGGTCGGCAGGCGAAAACTCGTGGCATGCACCGGCGGCGCGATGAGACGCGTCGGCATCACGTCCCGGTTTCCTGAAAAGTGGCGCGGTTTTGTGATCAACGTGCGTGACGAGTGGCGTCACCTGTTAAGTGGCTCCCGCTGGCGGCTCGGCGCGCTGCTGCTTCTAACGACAACGCAATGGCTGCTCCGCTACGGCGCGCTGTGGTTCATTCTGCTGAAGCAGGGTTATGCGTTGCCGCCAGGTTTCGTGGTGGCCGTTCAGGCGCTGGTGCTGCACGCCGCGTTATGGACAGGTATTCCGGCGGGTGGGGGTGGCGGCGATCTGGGACTTGCTGCCGCGTTCGGCGCGTGGGTGCCTCACGCGGCGGTCGGCGCGGCACTCATTCTGTGGCGCTTCGCGACGCTTTTCTGTCCGTTGGCCTTGGGGGGAGTGGGCATGCTTGCGTTGACCCTCGCCCGGGTTCGGGTCAACGGACGCGGTTGAACCTGAAGCGTGCTTGAGCCGCATTGGCTCGCCATGCACTATCGCGAACTGTCGGGCGTACCTTTCATTCGCGTGGCGAACGAGACGCGTCCGTGACGCACTCTGAGTTGCAGCAACTGGATGGTTTGTGAAATCAGTGCAAGCGGATAAACCGCTTTCAGCAGATCGGAGATCATCCGGCACTCGGCACGCACGCCGCGCCAATAGCCGAGCTTTTCCGTCTTGCGTGCCTGAGTCACGTGAGGCCAATGCGTGACCGCGATTCTCATGCGCCGCTCGATAATCAACCGGTTCATGAATACCTCGATGCCGAAACGCGGCAGCGCCTGAATCTGTTCGAGCGCCGCATACAGCAGCGCTTTCTTGACGACGCGTTCGCCCGAAACGAAATCGAGCCCGATTGCGCGGAATAGCGCGAGGCTGTTTTGCCTCAGGCTGATGCTGACCTCCGCGCGACCCTTGAGAACCGGTGCGGCAAGCGCGCTGATGTGCTCGGCGGCGAGTCCTTTGAGATCCGCGTCGAGCAGCATGAGCAGATCGCCCTGTGCCGCCGCGATACCGTCCACCATGGCGGCGCTTTTCCCGCCGTTCTTGCCGCGACGTATCAAGCGAACATTGGGAAACTGTTCGACGACTTCCACTGTGCCGTCGCTGGAACCGTCGTCGACCACGATCACTTCGCCTAACGCCGGATGCACGGCGGCGACCGCCAATACCTTGGCGATACGCGGTGCTTCGTTGTACGCGCAAATGATGCAGGAAATGAACTGCGAATTGTGAGCAGACGGGCTGGCTGTCATAGTTGGGCAGAAGCCGCACCTTGATCGCAACAACGACTGCGCAAGGCGCAATGGAAGGGTTCGTGATTGGCGTAATACCTGATTGCAATCACGAGCGTTTGATACGTCGCATCATCATACGCGAGACCTGGCCATCTGGTTCGTTGCTATCGGGAGGATCAGGCGATATCGCGTTGCGTTTCGCTGTTTGCGTCGACTTCATGCGTGCGCAGATGGGTTAGCACGTGCGCCAGCTCGTCGTGCGAGAGCTTTACGGCAGCGGCCAGGGCAGACATCTTTGCGGGTTCGACGACGCGATCGAACATGCGCGTTTCGTAATCGGCCACCGCGGCTCTCCAGTCGCTGCCTTTCGCGAGGCTGTCGGCCAGATTGCCGGCCAGTTCGGCGGCGTCGAGCATCGCCGCGTTCACACCTTCGCCGCCGAATGGCGACATCACGTGGGCCGCGTCGCCGATCAACGTCAAACCGTGCTGGTTTGGCCATCGGTGTCCCACAGGCAACGCGTAGATGGGCCGTGCGGCGAAGTGCTCGTTGCTCGCATGAATCAGCGCGAGGATGTTCGGTGCGAATCCCTCGAACTGATCGAGCAGCGCGCGGCGCATGGCGGGTGCGGATGAAAAATCGAACGTGTCGGCCACCCAGTTCGGACGTACGCGAAAGACGGCATACACGCGAATGTGCGCGTTGCCGTTGCGTTGAGCGATCAATGATCGCGCATTCCCTATCGCGGCCATTTTTCCGTGACCGACCAATGCCGCAATGTCCGGATGACGCGTATCGACTTCATCGATCCCGAACTCAATGAAAGTCAAACCGCTGTACTGTGGCTGGTAATGGGACAGGAGCGGCCGCACACGCGACCACGTGCCGTCCGCACCGACGATCAGACCGGCACTGGTTTGCCGGCCGTCGGCGAAACTGAGTTGCCAGTTGCCGCCGTCGAGCCGGCGCACGTCGTGCAACTCGCTGTTCCAACGCACCACATCATCGGGCAATGACGCCAGCAGCATGTCTCGCAACGCGCTGCGGTCGACCTCGGGCCGATCGCGGCTCGACGCATCCGCGCTTTCGAATCGAAGCGTTCCTGTTTTGTCGAACAGACGCGAGCCTTGATCGTCGTAACGCGCTATCCGTTGAAACTCCGTTGTAAGGCCGGCGCGCCGCAGCGCTAATTGGCCGGACTCCGCATGCAGATCCAGTGTGCCGCCTTGGGGGCGGTCGCTGGGGTTGGCCTCGCGTTCGAACACCGTCGACGCGATGCCATGACAATGAAGAATGCGTGCCAGCGTGAGGCCACCCGGGCCGCCGCCGACAATAGCGATACGAGGGAATGCATCCATGAACCGGCTCCAGACATATAATAGGCACCTATGTAGTTTAAACATAGGCGACTATGTTTCGTCAAGAAGAGAGCGAGGTGGACGATGCCGACCAGAAAACAGCTTCCCAATCCGATACCGCTTATCGGTCTCATCAGCCGTGGATACACGCGCATCTTCGACGCGCGCTTGCGTCAATTCGGCTTCGCGGTCGGACAGATTCCGGTACTGGTGGCATTGAAAGGAGGCAATGCATTGCCTCAGGCCGAGCTTGCGCGGCTGGCGAAAGTGGAACAACCGACCATGGCGCAGTTGTTGAATCGCATGGAGCGGGATGGGATCGTCGATCGAATTCCCGATCCGGCGGACAGGCGCAGCCGGTTGATTTCGCTCACGGCCGAGGCGGAGAAACGCATGCCGAAAGCGCGCGCGATCATGTTTGCGGGGAGCGATGAAGCGTTGTCGGGACTCAGCGACGCCGAAGTCGTGCAACTCTTCGATCTGCTGCAGAAGGTGAATGCCAATATAGAAAAAATGAGCGAGCAGGCGGAGGATGCCTGACTCGCTCATTTGGAATGGGCCGACGCGTCGCCGCTTTTAGCGGCGGCGCGTCGCGGTCTTCAGTGAAACTGTCGACCGGTTTGCGGTCTGCTTACTGACCCGTGTATCCGACCGGAACAGTCGAATTGGCCTTGGCGACCGTCGCGTTGCTCGACACGATGTACTGAGGCACTTCGGTGAGCGTCAGCGTGACTTGACCGTTGCTGTACGGCAGCGTGGTCACATTGCCGTAACCGTCGATGTCCGTCACGTTACCCGACGTCCCTGCGTTGTCGACCTTCAGCGTGTAGGTGGTCGAATAGCTCTGGCTATAGACACCGCCGCTCGTCGGCCATTGCGCATTGCTGTGCGCCCACGCCGCGGTCACGACCTTGCCGTTGCCGAGTTGCTGGAACGCATAAGCGTAGATGCCTTGCGGCGTGCCGTTCACGCGGCCCAGCGTATTCGTGCCGTCCAGCGCACGCGTCATCGTTGCGAAGGCCATCGCTTCAGGCTTCGGCGACAGGTTCGTCGCACCGAACGCGCCTTGTGCGTCGTTCAGGTCGAAGAACGAACCGTAGCCGACTTCACCCGGATAGTCCGGACCGTAGAACAGCGTCGTCATCTGTGCGCCGCCGCCCAGGATGATGATGTGCGCGCGCACGCCAACCGCTGCCTGCGCGAACAACTGGTTCTGCGACGGTACGTTCGGACCGTAGTTCAGACCCGGGTCGTAGCTCACGCCTGCTTCCGTGAAGAACAGCTTCATGTTCGGCTTGCCGGCTTGCATGATCGAACGCAGTTGCGCCATCTGGTTGTCGAGCGCGTTCGCCTGGTTCGCGGTGCTCGGATCCGAATCCTGCAACTCAGGCGGATGCGCCGGATAGGTGCCCGCGTTCCAGTAGCCGTGCGTGGCCACTGCATCGATGTAGTTCCACAGACCCAATGCGCCGAACTTCTGCAGATAGCCGGTGGTGCATGTATCGCAGTTCGCCGCGAACGGATTGGCGGTGCCCATCACGACCGCGTTCGGATCGGTCGAGTGAATGCCTTGATAGGCTGCCTTGTACATGGCGACGAAGTTTGCATCGCTATCGGCCCAGCCCAGGCTCGGCTCCCACGTCACCTGATAGTAGTTGCTTTGCTGGTTCGGATAGTTCGCGGCGCGGATCGCGCTCGTGTCGGTACCGACCTTGGCCATGAAGCTCTGGTACTCGGTCATGTTGACCGGCGCGTAGTAGCTGTCGGTGTACTGGCCGGTCTTCGAGTTCCATGCGGGAATGCCGTCGAGACGCACGATACGCATCTGATCCGGATTCGCCTTGTAGAACGGGTCGAGGTCGCTGACGCTCGGCGTGTACGTGTTCGGACCGTTCGGTTCCATCGTCGATTGTTCGCGGTCGTCGATCGTCCACGTAATGCCCAGATCGTGCAGCGCGGCGATGTTGCCGTTGAAACCCTGCATGCCGAAGCGATGCTGGTCCTGATGCGCGTACGTCACCGTGCCGAGCACCGAGCTCAGGTTCGGCAACACGCCGAACGTGGCGATGCCCGTCGGACGCGTACCGCTGTTCGGCAGCGTGCCGCCGTTCGAACGCAGCGTCGCGGTAAGCGCACCGTAACCCGACCATGTCGAGGTACACGGAATCGTGTTGGTTTGCACGCCGGTGCTGACCGGGAAATTACCTTGTGCCTTGATCGCGCCGTTCGAGTCGGCGACGGACCATACGACGGTGTCTGCGCTCGATACGTTGGTCGTGATGGCGAGCTTGAACGGTGCGTTGTTCTGGAACACACGCATGCCGTCGGTCGTCGGCGTGTCGGCGCTGATCACGCCCTTCGCGGTGCCGCCGGCGGTTTGTGTCGGTGCCGCGCACGACAGGGTCGAAGTGCCCGGAGTCGGGGTGGGCGTCGGCGTCGGAGCGGGTGCGGGCGTCGGGGTCGGTGCGGGGGCCGGTGTGGGCGTCGGCGTCGGCGTTTGCGTCTTGGCCGGAGCAGGTGTCGGCGTCGGGGTCTTCGACGGTGCCGGGGCAGGCGTAGGCGTCGGGGTCTTCGACGGCGTCGGCGCAGGCGCCGGTGCCGGTGCCGGAGCGGGTGCGGGCGCCGGAGTCGGCGTGGCGGAGACGGCTCTCACCCAGCACGACTTGCCGTAACCATATGCAGGGTCGCTCTGCGCAACCGCACCGACATAGCAGCCGACGCCGTTACTGAAAGTAGCGGGAGCGCTCAGCATGACCGACGGCGCGTTCGGCGGCACTGCGCCGAACACAACCGAGCCGGTGCCGAGGAACGAGCAGTTACCGTTTTCCTGGCCGCACAGCTTGTACTGTTGACCTGCCACGGTGATGGTGCTGCTTTGAGCCGCATGCGCGCTTTCCGCGCCAAACGATGCCAATACTGTTGCCGATGCAACCCCTACAAATTTCCAATATCTCATCATTGTCCGTATATCGCTAAAAGCTGGTTTTCCCCGAGGAATCTGCAAGATCGATCGAAGCCGTCCCGCGTTTGCGTTATTGAGTGCTGCGAGGTCAATCAGAAAGCGCGGCCGGTCGAGCGCACGAGGCTCGCCATGGCATCTGCCACGTTAAATTACGTAATCCTTACTATTCACTAGAAAAGATTCATTTGACGAAGCGCTCTCGGTGATTGCACCTTGGATGTGCAGCGCTGAAGATCGCGCGCTGCATGCGGATGAGCGTCACGTTGCTCATCCGCGATGGAGTCGAATCGACTGTCCAGGCTCCGCCCTCCAGCTCGCGAAAACGCGACCGGATAGACGGACACAAACGGCGATGACATGCCGATGACGTGACTTGTAACTGCTGGCGAGGCTCGCCCCAAACGCTGGCTTGCCGCGTATTGACCAACAACTTTCTGAAGGCGAGCGCGAGCGAAGAACTAAGGACAGCTGATGTTCGAGCTAAGTCCCTGTCCTTCGATATTGACTGCCTGACGCCGATACGAATCTGTCGATGCGACGACTGTCGAAGCTAACCCGAAGTCCACATGGGGCGCCGGAATGCACGCCATTTCCGTCGACGCAATAATTACCTGCGCGAAGACGAATTCACGCGTATCGAGTATTACTTACAGACCCTTTCGGCAGAGGAATTATAAACGTTTCACCGGTGCAACGTGGCGGCATTTCGAGACGATAAGTCATATTGCGAAGTATCGTCCGCGAGACGGGGCAGATGGCCTAGCAAAGTCCGCTCACGGGGGAACTCAGCCTCACCATCGCGGGGAAAAGATAAATGTTTGATTTGTCAGCGGATTGAAGCGTTTGACAATTGCGATGCTGTCAGGCTGATTGATATTATTATTATCAAATATAAAACGCAATTCGCAAAAGAGGAATAAAAAGGGTGCAAATAATCGTTTGATGTTGTGTCGCCATTTTAAGCGATATTTAATTGAATTCGCACCCTAATTTGAAGCGTAATTTAATCGTCAGGAAATGGGCGTGATTTGCGGATTTCAAATCACGCCAGCGCCTGTCATTTGACCGCGCCCAGCGCGAGCCCCTTGACGAGGTATCGCTGCAACCAGGCGAACACGATCGAAACCGGCAGCGTCGCGCACAGCGTCGCGGCCATCACCAGATGCCACTCGACGACGTACTTGCCCGCCACCATGTCGGTCACCTGCACGGTGAGCGTCTTGTTCTCCGGCGAACGGATCAGCGTATAGACGACCGCGAACTCATTCCATGCATTGATGAACGTGAAGATCGCGGTGACCACGATCGCGGGGACGGCAAGCGGCAGGAAGACCTTGAACACGGCTTGCGTGCGTCCGCAGCCTTCGAGCCACGCGGATTCTTCGAGATCCCGCGGGACCGTCTGGAAGTACGAAGACAGCATCCACACGGCGAAGGCGATGTTGAATGCGGCATACGAGACGATCACACCGATCTTCGAGTCGACCAGATTGCCGTCGCCATAAGGAATCATCGCGGCGAGACGGAACAGACCGACGACGAGCAGAATCGGCGACAACATCTGCGTGACCAGCAGAAACTGTCGATACAGACCGCGTCCGCGAAACGGAAAGCGGGCGAGCGCGTAGGCGGCCGGCAAGCTCACCGCGAGCGCGAGTGCGGTGGAAAGCAGGCTGATCACCGTGCTGTTACGCAACGCGACGCCGAAGTTCGCCGCCACCCACATGTCGCTGAAGTTGCTCCATTGCCAGTGCACGGGCAACCAGCGCGCCGGATAAACGAAAATCTCCGTGGCCGGCTTCAACGCAGTGAACAGCATCACCGCGAACGGAAACAGCACTACGACGACCAGCGGCGACAACGCGAGCCAGCACCACAGCGAGCGCTTCATCTTGATGCTGACACTCATGAAGGATCTCCTTCTTTCGCGGGTTGCAGTCGCAGATAGGCGATCGAGAAAACGAACAGCATGACGAGCATGATCAGCGATACGGCGGCGGCCTCGCCGGGCCGTCCGAGCCGGAAACCCAACTCGTAGAGATACGTGACGAGAATATGCGTGCTGTTGTCCGGTCCGCCCTGTGTCATGACCCAGATGATCGGAAACGAGTTGAACACGTAGATCACGTTCAACAGAATCGTCATGTTGATGAAGGGCCGCAGCAGCGGCATGGTCAACTGGCGGAACTGCTGCCACGCGCTCGCGCCATCCATGCGTGCGGCTTCGTAAATGTCGCCGGGAACGGAGGACAAGCCGCCGAGCAGAATCGTCACCGTGAACGGGATCGACACGAGTATGCCGACTGCGATCTCGACCGGAAATGCGAGCTCCGGCGTCGCGAGCCAGTGGATCGGGCCGTTGATCAAACCGAGCCGCTGCAACGTGACGTTGACCATCCCGTAGTCGTCGTTGAAGGCCCAGCGCCAGACCACGGCGGTCATGGTCAGCGAGACGGACCACGGCAGCATCACGATCGTGCGTGCAATGCCGCGGCCGTAGAAGTCCTGATTCAGAATCAGCGCGACAGGTACCGAGAACAGCACGGTGCCGCCTACCACGCACACCGTCCAGATGACGGTTCGTCGAGCGGCCGCGAGAAACGCGGGATCGCCGAAGATCGTATAGAAGTTCTGCAGACCGGTGAAATCGCGAATCGCGCCGAAACGCGACACCTCGTGCAGCGATTGCCACACGATGTTGAAGATCGGATAGCTGATGATGAAGAGCGCGAGGACAAGACTCGGCGCAATCAGCAACCAGGGCGCCCGCAGGCGCGAAGAAGCGGAACGGCTCATGCGTGCTCGATCGTAAGACGCGCTCGCGCTGTTTAGCGCACGCGCCGGGATGGGCCGGATAGTGCATTACGACCGAAACGCGCACCGCCTTCACAGCAGCAGCGCGCGTTCCGTGTTCAGCAAATCACCTCGAGATCATTCGGCAATCGAACGAATCGAACCGAACCGAAACATTCAATGCCGGCGGCGCGATCAATGACCGAGCGACTTGTTCGCCTGCGCAGCCGCTGCATTCAGTGCGTCGGCCGGCTTGGCCTTGCCGAGGTAGATCGATTGCATTGCGTCGGTCACGGCTTTCGCGGTGTCTTCCCAGCCGGTGACGGTCGGCGCGAAATGCGCGGTCGGCAGCAGGGCGACGAATGCCTTGGTGTCCGGATCGTTGAATGCCGGGTCGGTCGCTTCAGCCTTGGTGGTCGGCAGGAAGCCTTCGGTCGTCGTGAACTCGACGCGCGGTTCCTTCGTGAACAGATAGTCGAGGAACTTCCACGCGCTCTTCTTGACCTTCGAGTTCTTGAACATCACGATCGAATCGGTCACCGCGTAGGTGGCGTGCGTCGTGCCCATCGGGATCGGATCGATACCGTACTTCAGGTTCGGCGCTTCCTTCTTGATCTGCTTCGACAGGAACGGTGCGGAGATCACCATGGCCACACGGCCTTGCTTGAAGAGGTTCTGGACGTCTTCGCGGCTATAGCCGGTCACGCCGGGTTGCGTCAGCCCTTGATCGATCATCGATTTGTACAGCGTAGCTGCCTTGATGCCGGCCGGCGAATTGAACGCCGCCTTGCCGTCCTTGCCGACCACGTCGCCGCCATTGGTCCACAGCGCGTAGTAGTAGTAGACGTCCGTTTCGATTTCCTTGCCTTGCAGACCGAAGCCGGCAATGCCCTGCGCCTTCAGTTTCTTCGACGCGTCGATCACGTCGTTCCATGTCTTCGGACCGTCGGGATAGCCGACCTTCGCGAGCAGATCCTTGTTGTAGTACAGCGCGCGCGCGGATGCCGCGATCGGCAGGCCGTAGACCTTGCCGTTGATTTCACCCGGCGCGAGGAACGGGCCGATGAAGCGGCTCTTGAAGCTCGCGTCCATGTAACCGTCGAGCGGTTCGGCCACGTCGTCCTTCACGAAGTCGAGCAGCCAGCGCGTGCCGACGATCGCGAGATCGGCGTTGGCGCCGCCGGAAATATCCGTCTGGAGTTTCTGTTGCAGCGTGTCCCAGTTCACGTCTTCGATCTTGATCGTCGTGCCGGGATTGGCCTTCTCGAAGTTGCGGGCCATTTTCTCGAAGTACGGTGCGGTCGCATCGCTGTAGTGAGCGACCGTGACGCGGACCGTGTCGGCGTGAGCCGCGACGGCGATACCTGCAAACGCGAGCGCGACGGCGACTTTGCCTAGCGCGAGGGAAGCACGGGCATGCAACGACATTCTCTCTCTCCTGTGTCGATCGGAGTCGGCGCGCGAGCGATGGCTCCGGTCCCATCCAATGAAGGTGGGGGTGGTCTGCTGCCGTCGCCGGCCGCTTTGGGTTAAATTGTTTGAAAAAATCCTACATGACGAAAATTGGCTTGTCACGTAGGGTCTGCCATATTTTTTCTGGGCCGGTTTTGTGCCTAAGATGCTGTAAAGCAGGGATATTCTGCATATCGAGAAGTCACGGATTCCCAATCTTCGGGATGGCTAGACAACTACCTGATTTCAGCTTTGTAGGAAATTTACAGGCTGGTACGGGTAGCGAAACGAGGCTGGAAGAGCGAGGCGGACATGAATCGTGTGGTGCTGGTGACGGGCGCGTGCGGCGGGATCGGCAGCGTGTTGTGCAAACGTTTCGTGGAACAGGGCGACACCGTGCTGGCGCTCGACATCGACGCAACCGCGTTGCAGGCGTTGACCGGCCAGCTCGGTGCGGCGCGTGTCACCCCGATCGCCGTCGATCTTGGCGATGCTGCCGCCGTGCGTCAGGCCGTTGCGGATGCAACGAAGACGCGGGGCCCGGTCGACGTGCTGGTGGCGAACGCGGGCGCCGCGCAGGGGTTGACGCTGGCGAGCACGGACGCCGCGAGCTGGCAGCGCGACATCCATCTGAATCTGAATGGCACGTATCACACGGTGGAAGCCGTGCGCGCGTCGATGATCGAGCGGCAACGCGGTGCCCTCGTGCTGATCGGCTCGGTGAACGGCATGGCCGCGCTCGGGCATCCCGCGTATAGCGCGGCGAAGGCCGGGCTGATCAGTTATACGAAGGCGCTCGCGATGGAACTGGGCCGCTACGGCATCCGCGCGAACATCGTGTGTCCGGGCACGGTGAAGACGCAGGCGTGGCAGGCGCGCGTCGACAAGAACCCGCAGGTGTTCGAAGACCTGAAGAAGTGGTACCCGTTGCGCGACTTTGCGACGCCCGACGATATCGCCGACGCGGTGCTGTTTCTCGCGTCGCCGATGGCGCGCGTGATCACGGGCGTCGCGTTGCCGGTCGACGGCGGTCTGATGGCCGGCAACCGTTTGATGGCGGAAGAGTTGACGCTCGAATCGATTTGAGTCCGCGATACCCGATCGACTGAACCAGGCACGACGATGAGGACAGCATGGCAGCAGTGCAACTGAGCGGCATCTTCAAGCGCTACGGCGACACGCAGGTGGTACACGGCATCGATCTCGACATCGACGACGGCGAGTTCGTCGTGCTGGTCGGCCCGTCGGGCTGCGGCAAGAGTACGTTGATGCGAATGGTGGCGGGTCTCGAGGAGATCAGCGGCGGCGATCTGATGATCGGCGGCACGCGGGCGAACAGCCTCGCGCCGCAGCAGCGCAATATTTCGATGGTGTTCCAGAGCTACGCGCTCTATCCGCATCTGTCGGTCTACGAGAACATCGCGTTCGGTCCGCGCATTCGCAAGGAAACGCCGGCGAGTTTCAAACCGCGTATCGAAGCCGCGGCGAAGATGCTCAACCTCGGCAGCTATCTGGACCGTTTGCCGCGCGCGCTGTCCGGCGGTCAACGTCAACGCGTCGCGATGGGACGTGCGGTAGTGCGCGAACCTTCGCTGTTTCTCTTCGACGAACCGCTGTCCAATCTCGACGCCAAGCTGCGCGTGCAGATGCGCACGGAGATCAAGGCGCTGCATCAGCGCCTGAAGAACACGGTGATCTACGTCACGCACGATCAGATCGAGGCGATGACCATGGCCGATCGCATCGTCGTGATGAACGCGGGGCGGATCGAGCAGATCGGCCGGCCGCTCGAACTGTACGACCATCCGGCGAATCTGTTCGTCGCGAGCTTCCTCGGCTCGCCGTCGATGAATTTCGCCGAGGGCGTGGTGGCGAATCGCGCACAAGGGCAAGGTCAAGGTCAAGCGCAGGGCCTGACGCTGCAACTCGCGGGCGGCGGCGAGATCGCGCTGGAAAGCGCGCCCGTTTCGGTGGCGCCAGGCGCGAAGATCACCCTCGGCGTGCGCCCCGAACACATCGAGACGATGGCCCAGACGCCGGACGCGACGATGGAAGTCGAAGTGGTCGAACCGACCGGCGCGGAGACGCATCTGTACGGCAAGATCGGCGGCAGCACATGGTGCGTGACCACGCGTCAGCGCTCGAAAATCGAACCCGGCCAGCGGGTCGCGTTGCGCCTGCCGGCCGAACACATCCATCTGTTCGATACGGAGAGTGGGCGCAGGTTGGGTTGAACCGCGTGCCGTCGTGCGGGATCGTGCGCATCTTGCGGCGTGTTTCGCGACGTATCCGTTCGCGACGTACCAAGTCTGAGGCGATTTTAAGGAATACCGGGTGTCCGCACCGAATCTGATTCCCCACATCCGCGGCGCGCTGGCCAATCTGCGGCCCGCCGAGCGCAAGGTCGCCGACATGGTACTGAGCGATGTCGACTTCGCGATGCGTGCGAGCATCACCGAACTCGCGCAGCGCGCGGACGTGTCCGAGCCTTCGGTCACGCGCTTCTGCCGCGCGATCGGTGCGCATGGATTGCGCGACTTCAAGATGCAGCTCGCGCAGAGCGTGGCGGGCGGCGTGCCGTATGCGTCGACCGCGGTGGCGCGCGACGACGACGTGCAGACCTTGATGGACAAGGTCGGAGAAGCGGCCATCGACGGTATTACGCATGCGCGCGGCGCGTTGGACCCGGCGGTGGTGGAGAGCGCGATCGCCGCGCTATCCAGCGCGGGGCGCGTGTTTTTCTTCGGCGTCGGGTCCGGCTCCGGGCTCGTCGCGCAAGATGCCGCGTTGCGTTTTCTGCGGCTCGACATTGCATCGACCGCGTTTACGGATGGGCATCTGCAGCGTCTTTACGCGGGCTTGATGGAACCCGGCGACGTCGCATTTGCGATTTCGCATTCGGGCCGCAGCGTCGAAGTCAACGAAAGCATCCAGATCGCCAAGGAGCGCGGCGCGACGACGATCGCGCTGACCAATGTCGGCTCGCGGCTCGCGTGGCTCGTCGACATTCCACTGCTGCTGCGCGTACCGAGCCCGATCGATCCGAATACGCCGGGCGTGTCGCGCCTCGTGCATCTGTGCATCATGGACGCGCTGGCGATCGGCGTGGCGCTCAAGGCCGGTCCGAAGACGCTGGAAAAGATGCGCCATGCGAAGGCGAGACTGTCCTCGCATGAGCCCGAGGCCACGGGAGACTGAGTGTCGTCCCGCGACGCCAGTTCCTGATTTTCCGCCGACGGCGCGTTCGCGCCGAAGCACTCGGCTACGTTCACACGCCCGCCTCATCACTGTTTTACAACAGTCCCCGCTCGCCCTAAAATCCGCCGCAGCGTCTCGATCCGCTGACTAGCCGCGTCTGTCGCCTTTATCGCCTCTATTCACAAGAAGCAAACCGGAACAACAATGAAAAAAATCATCGCCTGCGCCGTGCTGTGCCTGCCTTTGTTCGCCCATGCCGATACCGAAACCGACGCGGCCTGCCAGGCGAACCTCGCTAAATGGATGAAAGCGCTCCACCCCGGCCGTCAACTCGACACCGAACATGCGTTGTGCAAGGTCTGGCCGGCAGATCCGTCGTTGACGCTCGCGGTGCAGCCGCTTCCGCAAGCCGGCGTGAATGACGACGGCGGCGTGTACGACCTCGAAGTGCTGGTCGCCGACAGCCAGTCCGGTGCGCTCGTCGCGCACTTCTACCAGCCGTCCGCAATTACGTCGGACGCGATCCGCTTCAGTTCCATCGACCTCGACACCGCGCGCTACCAATTGACGCCGCAGCTCCGCGCATTCGGCGTGCGCGTGACGTACGAGGGTTCGTCGCGCGTGAATCCCTACGGAGCGCAGGTGTTGAGCCTCTATGTACTGGACGGTCATGCGGTGCGCCGCGTGCTCGGCGACATGGTCGTCTCGTCCAACTCCGGCGAGTGGGATGACAATTGCGCGGGCTCGTTCTCGACGGTCGCGCGCACGCTGGCTGTGGGACCGGCGAATGCTTCCGGCTATGCAACGCTCAAGGTCGGCGAAACGTCGAAAGACAGCGTTAGCAAGAAGACCCGCAGCGATTGCAAGACGACGGAGAGCGCGCCCAAGCGCACGAGCACGATGTTGAACTACAGCGGCAGCGCTTATAACGTGCCGAAAGCCATGAAGTATGAGTGACAGCGGGCTACCGCTGGCGCATCGACGGCAGCGACCGCATTCGCGCCGCGCATTCGCCGATGCGATGGCTGCGGGTGCCGTGTTCATCGCGTTGTCGCTGATGTTCGCGCTCGGCGCATGCTCGCGTGCGCCGGCACGGTTGCCTGACGACGCATACGTCTGGCAACGCAAATGGACGCCGCCGGTTGCGGCCGCGATCCGGCAAAGCCAGGACCTCGTGCAGACATGGCATGTGCTGGCGGCCGAGCAGGACAAAGGCAGCGACTGGATGACCGTGACGCCGGATTGGCCGGCGCTGGCGGCAACCGGCAAACCGGTCGTCGCGGTGATACGGCTCGATGGCCAATTCGGCAGCCAGCCCGGCAGCCAGCCTGGCAGCCAACGCGACGAACCGGACGCATCGACGCTGCAACGCATCGTCAAACTCGCCGCCGACTGGAAACAACACGGCGTCAGGCTCGCCGCGATCGAAATCGATCACGACTGCGCGACCTCGCGCCTCGCCGCCTACACGCAGTTTCTCGCGTCGTTGCGCGCGCAACTGGACCCGGCCGTCCAGCTCACGATCACGGCCTTGCCCGCCTGGCTCGACAGCCCCGCGCTCGACGCGTTGCTGACACACGCCGATGCGTCGATCCTCCAGGTCCACGCGGTCATGAATCCCGTGCAGGGCTTGTTCGACCCCGCGCGAGCCCGCACGTGGCTGCACGCGTACGCGCGCCGCACGCAACGGCCATGGCGCGTCGCGTTGCCTACTTACGGCTCGCGCGTGACGTGGGGCGACGACGGCCGCGTGGCCGGCATCGAAAGCGAACGGCCGATGTTGCTCGCCAGCGGTTTCGCGCAAGGTCTGTCGCATGAGCTGGTGGCGCAGCCCGAACAGATCGGCGCGTTCGTCGCGCAGATCGAGCGCGATGACTTGCCGGGATTGAGCGGCATTGTCTGGTTCCGCTTGCCCACCGACGTCGACGAACGCGCGTGGAGCGTCGCCACCTGGCGCGCGGTATTGACTCGCGCGCCGCTGAACGCCGATCTCTCCGCCGATGTCCGCGCGAACGCGCAGCAACCGGGGCTATTCGACGTGTCGCTGGTAAGCGGCGGCAACGCCGACGCGATGCTGCCCGCCGTGGTCCGCGCCGATGCCGCGTGCGAAGCGGCCGACGGCATCAACGGCTACGCACTCGATTACGACGCGCGCGGCATGCTGCTGCGTCGCGTTCAACCTGGCTTGCTGCGCGCGGGCATGCGCCGCGACATCGGCTGGCTTCGCTGCCGCGAAGCCGATCACCATAAGGTTTCCGTTCATGTTGAACCGTAAATACGTTGCGTGGAGTGTCGTGTCGGGCAGCGCGTTCGCGCTGCTGGCCGGCGCCGTGATCGTCGAGGCGTGCGGGCCGTTCTTTCCGCTGCAATTGCTCGACAATCGCGCGGGGACGTTGTCCGGTACGCCCAATAATTCGTTTGCCTACGAGGCGGCGCGGCTCGTCACGCCGACGGACCGTTTGCTCGCGCCCGAAGCGGCGCCGGTCGCGGCGGGCTCGCAACCGGTCGATCCGGCGAAAGCGGTGCTGGCCGGTTTGACGCCGGCGCAAGTGGCGACGCTCGCGACAATGGCCAAGGCGACCGACGGTGACGCGGCGTACGCGCAAGGTGCGGGCGTGCCCGATGCGCAGCGCCTGTTTGCCGCCGCGGACGTGGACTATGGGCAGGCGTTGGCGAGCTGCGCGGGTAAGGCATCGGCGGCGGAGGTGGGCGAGTCGGCCGATGCGGACCATGCGTCCTCGACGGAGGACGGCACGGCATCGAGCGCCGCGACATCGGCGGCTGCTTCATCCGACTCCGCCGCAACCACCAAACATCCAGACACCGCGACGGACAACACCGCCGCGTCCAGCAATATCGCGCCGCCATCCACCTGCGTGGCGGCCCGCGAACCCTTGCTGATGCGCGCCAGCAAACGTCTCGAAGCGATCCTTGCGCTGCCGGCCGCATCGGCCGCGCCGCGCGCGGTCGCCGCCGCCACCGAACTCGCGGCGATCGCCCAGGCGCGCGCCGATGCCTGCACGGATGCCAACGCCGACACCTGCAAGGCCCTCGCCGCGGCATTGCCGGCCGCCTACGCGCGCCCGCGCGTTCTCGCCGCGAACGGCGCGCCCGATCCGCAAGGCCTCGCCGTCGCCAGTTACGGCGACGAAGCGCTTACCTATCTGCACGCTGCGAAAACGAATCAGCAGTGCGACTACCGCAGCTTCCTGAACGAAACGCCGTGCGCCGCGGCGATCGCGCCCGCGAACCTGAAACGGGCCCTCGGTCTTTACGCGCAACAGGCCGCGCGCGGCGGCGCGAGCGGGCTGCAGTCGTTGCGTTTCATCGCGTCGTGGGCGCTGTCCGATCCGGCGAGAGTGGCCGCGCTGATCGACGATCCGCTCGCGCAGCGTCTGCTGGTGGCGTACGCCCTCGCGCGCGAAGGTGACATCGTCGACGACAAACCGGCGACCGCGTTCGAATACTTCGGCGGCTACGACAATAGCTTCGGTCCGACCGGTTACGCGGATGCCGCGCGCGGCGACAAAGGCATCAAGCCGAACCCGGCGCTGGTGTCGCTGGTCGAGGCGATCCGGCAACGCGGCATCGAACGCGTGGCGGGCGCCGATCGGCTTGCCGCGCTCGCGTATCGCGTGGGCCGCTACGATTTCGCTGCCACGTTGGTGACGCGCCAGCACAGCGCGCTGGCCAGCTGGGTCAGCGCGAAACTCGCGTTGCGCCGCGGTGATACGGCGGCCGCCGTGCAGGCCTACGCGCAGGCCGCGAAGGGTTTTCCGGTGAACGACGCAAGCGTCGAACCGGCGGCCACGCGGCTGATCCAGGGCGAGCAGGCGGTGCTGACCTTGTCGCGCGGCCAGTATGTCGAGGCGCTTGGCTATCTGTTCGACGCTGCGTCGCGACAGGACGAAGCCGGCATGGACGCGGATTCCGTGATCGAAGTCGCGTATGGCAGCGACATGGCCTACATCGCGGAGCGCGTGCTCACGGTGGACGAGTTGAAGCAGTTCGTCGACCGGCGCGTGCCGGCGTGGTCGGTCGCGCCGCCGTTGCCGGCCGATCCGAACGCCTATTACGCCGCGCGTCCCACGGCCGGCGATACGTTGCGCTATCTGCTGGCGCGCCGGCTGGTCCGCGACGGCCGCATCGACGAAGCGCTGCCGTATTTCCCGGCCGACGACGATCCGCGCTACAGCGCCTACGACTGGAAAGACGGCCACACGATCCGCACGCAACTGCATTTGCGCACGCTCGCGCGCGACTATGGCGATGCGCTCGACAAGGGGCAGCACGCGTGGACCCGCACGAATCGCGCGCGTGGCTGGTTTGCCGCCGCGACGCTTGCGAAACGTTCCGGCATGGAACTGATGGGTTACGAGCAAGGGCCGGACTATCACGACATCGGTGGCGATTTCGAGGGCGGCTCGGGGCGTTCGGGGGTGATCGGCGCACGGGTGCAAGCAGGCGCGGACGCGGCTACGGCTACGGCAACATCCGCGGATGCGGCGAGCGAAGCGTCCGCGCAGCAAGTGGAGACGCCGGCGGCGCGTGCCGGGCGCGATCTCGCCGGCCCCTACGTGACGGCCGATGAAAAACGCCGTTACGCAGTCACCGAGAGCAAGCCGTTCGCGCGCTTTCACTATCGCGAGATTGCAGCGGACTACATCGGTAAGGCCGCCGACGCATTGCCGGCCCGCTCGCAGGCATTTGCCGCCGTGCTATGCCGGGGCACCGACTGGATGCACAACTACGATCCGGACACCGCGCAGGCTTTTTACAAGCGCTATGTGAAGGAAGGGGCGTACGTGGACCTGGGCGGCGCGTTCGGCACGCTGTGCCCGGAACCGGATTTCCGTGCGGCGGCGACCTTCACCTATACGCAGGCGTGGCGCGACGTGCGACGCGAGGTCGGGCGGCATAAGAAGCGTGCGGCGTTGATCGGATTGCTGGTGCTGGCCGTGGTGAGCGGTGCGGGCGGGTGGTGGTATCGGAAGCGGGCGGCGCGAGGGCGTGCGAGCGCAGACCGGCAGTCCGTCAAATAAGGTTGTCGCTTCGTCGCGGATAAAAAACGGGCGCCCTGACGACGTACGTTAGGGCGCCCGTTTCTCTGCGGTTTCGATTATTTCTCTCGCAAAACGATTACAAAACGACGTTTCTCGAAAAAAACGATTACGCCATCGCGTTTTGCACCGCCTGGTTCCCGTCGTTCCCCACCCCCGCCATCCACCCAAACCGCCGCGACAGCCTGAGCGTGGCCGCTCGCAACGTCTGCGCCGGGCCGCCGGCCGGCTCGTCGTCGAAGCTGCCGCTCGGTCCCATCAGCGCCAGCACCAGACAGATGCTGCCGGTGTGATCCAGCACCGGCGCCGCCAAGGTACTGATACCGGGCACTGGACGGCTCAACGCGGTATCGATGCCATCCGCGCGAATCTGCGCGAGACGCTGAGCGTAAGCGGCATGCAACGCCGGCAATGCCCCGATGGCACCCGCCGCACCCACACCTCGCCCTTTCCCCACAAAAATTTCCGCTGCGTCCGCCCCCGCCAATCGCAGATGATCCTGCGCGAGCAAGCCGGCGCGCACATCGTCGGCGACATACGCGGCGAACACACGCCCGATCGCCGTATTCACCAGCGACATCACCGTGCCGACTCGCAAGCTCACATGCAGCGGCCGCGCCGATTCCTCCAGACGCACGACGGTCGGCCCAAGCGGCCCGAGCACCGCCATCGCGACGCTCATTGCCGTCGATGCCGCGAGCTCGACCACTTCGGGCTCCGCCTCACGGGTCGGCGAGAGACGCTGCAGGCCGATCAACCCGAGTTCGAGCGCAAGCGGCCCCGCTTCGAAACACCCCGATGCGTCGCGTTTGAGCAGACCGATTTTCAGCAGGCTCACCAGGTGCGGAAACGCCTTCGCCGGCGGCATGCCGGCCGCGCCCGCGAGATCGCGCAAGTTCAACGGACGGGCGGCCGCGACCAGGGCCGCGAGCAATTCGCCGGTGTTGTCGAGCGACTGGATGCCGCGCTGCGGTTTGGTATCGCCGGAAGCGCCGGAAGCGGCGAGAGAGGTGTCGGAGGAATCGGTCACGATGCGCAGGAAGCAGACAGGGTAGACGTTGCCGCGAGTTCGACGCCAATGTCGCGGGCCGTGGCGAGCAACGCGCGGGCGATGGGTCCGCCGGCGGCGACATCGATCGCACCGGTCGAGCCGATCACCGTCAGCGCGAGCGACAGCGCGCCATCGGCGTCGAGCACCGGCGCGCTCAAACTGCTGATGCCGGGACTCGGCGCATCCACGCTGCGCGCGAGACCGCGCGCGCGAATCTCGTCGAGCGTGGCGTCGAATGCGGCGCTGTCGGCGGCGGCCGTCATCGCGCGGTTCGCGCCGCCCGACTGATTCGCCCACATCGCGTCGCGCGTCGCGCGCGGCAGATAAGCGCAGAACACGCGTCCCGTCGAGGTCGCCGGCAGGGACATCACCGTGCCGACGTGCAGATTCACGTGCAACGGAAACCCCGCATGTTCGTACCGGACGATGGTCGGCCCCTGCGGCCCGGCAATACAGATCGCGACGCTGAAGCCGATCGACTCGGCGAGCGCGGCGACCCGCGGCACGGCGGCGCGGAACGCCGGCTGATTCTCCAGATGCAGCAGACCGAGCCGCAGCGCCAGCGGACCGGGTTCGTAGCGGCCCGACAGCTCGTCGCGCTTGATCAGGCCGAGGCGCGACAGACTCACCAGATAGGCGTGCGCCTGGCCCGGCGCGAGTTGCGCGGCGCTCGCGAGGTCGGACAGCGCCAGCGGCGTGCGCGCGTGCGCGAGCGCGAGCAGCACGCGGCCGCCCACCTCGACGCTCTGAATGCCGCGCTGCGGCTTGCCGCTCCCGGCGTTCTCGCCGCCGCTCGCGGCCGTGCCCGCACCCGCATCTGTACTGCCCGCACCTTGACCGGCGGCCGGTTTCGCTGCTTTCACCACGCTCGCGCTCGTCCGTGAAAAAGGGTCCATGTTAACCGATGACATCGCCCGATCCCCGGCTCGCCTCGCGTAATCCACCGCGATCTGCCTACATCTTAGGCGCTCGATGATTTGCGTATAGCGATACATTTCGCTATTGACAAATAAACTGACGCGGCCATAAGATGCCTTCACCCCGACACACCGGCGCAGTCACAGAGTCAAACACGGGGCGAGACAAGTCCTCCAGTACCGTCAGCCCGCGCACCCTGTGCGTGGCCGGCCGTCTCGCCTCACGTCCTACTTTTGAGGGAGACAAGCATGGCAAAGGCATTCGCATCCCAGGCCGATCTGGAAGTCAAGAAAGTCACGTGGACCCAGCTGTCCGAGAACGCCTACGCGTACACCGCCGAGGGCGATCCGAACTCGGGCGTGATCATCGGCGATGACGGCGTGCTGATCGTCGACACCACCGCCACCCCGGCCATGGCGCAAGACCTCATCGCGAAGATCCGCAGCGTCACCGACAAGCCGATCAAGTACGTCGTGCTGTCGCATTACCACGCGGTGCGCGTGCTCGGCGCATCGGCGTATTTCGCGGAAGGCGCGCAGCAGGTGATCGCGAGCCGCGGCACGTACGAGATGATCGTCGAGCGCGGCGAGGCGGACATGAAGTCGGAAATCGAACGCTTCCCGCGTCTGTTCGCGGGCGTCGAGACGGTGCCCGGCCTGACCTGGCCGACGCTGGTGTTCGAGAAGGAAATGACGCTGTTCCTCGGCAAGCTCGAAGTGCGCATCGCGCATCTCGGCGCCGGTCATACGAAGGGCGACACGGTGGTGTGGCTGCCGTCGCAGAAGGTGCTGTTCTCCGGCGACCTCGTCGAATACGACGCGGCCTGCTATTGCGGCGATGCGCAGCTCGAACAATGGCCGGCCACGCTCGAAGCGTTGCGCGCGTTGCAGGCCGACAAGCTGGTGCCGGGCCGCGGCCCCGCGCTGACCACGCCGGACGACGTGAACAAGGGTCTCGACTACACGAAGGATTTCGTCACCACGCTGCTGCAGCAAGGCCGCGAAGCCGTGGCGCAAAAGCTCGACCTGAAGGACGCGATGGCGCTCACGCGCAAGGCGATGGATCCGAAGTTCGGCCACGTGTTCATCTACGAGCACTGCCTGCCGTTCGACGTGTCGCGTGCGTTCGACGAAGCGAGCGGCATCGCGCATCCGCGCATCTGGACCGCGCAACGCGACAAGGAAATGTGGGCCGCGCTGCAGGCCTGAGCGACACCGTGCATGAGCGACGCCGAGAAGAGCAGGACGGAGACTTGAGATGAGTATCAACTACCAGACGCTGTCGTTCGACTACCAGCCGTGTCGCGAGCAGCAAGCGCGGGAAGGTGTCGAGCCGGCGGTCTATCCGGTGATCGTGGTGGGCGCGGGGCCGGTGGGCCTCGCCAGCGCGATCGACATCGCGCAGCAGGGCGTGCCGGTCGTGCTGGTCGACGACGATTGTTCGTTGTCCACCGGTTCGCGCGCCATCTGCTTTTCGAAGCGCTCGCTCGATATTTTCGACCGCCTCGGCTGCGGTCAGCGGATGGTGGAGAAGGGCGTCAGCTGGAACGTCGGCAAGGTGTTCCTGAAGGACGAGCTGGTCTACACCTTCAATCTGCAACCCGAACCTGGACATAACCGGCCCGCGTTCATCAACCTGCAGCAGTACTACGTCGAAGGTTTCCTGCTGGAGCGTGCGCGGGAACTGCCGAATCTCGAGATCCGCTGGAAGAGCAAGGTGGTCGGCGTGCAACAGCACGGCACGCCAGGCACGCACGACGCCGGCGTGACGCTGACGATCGATACGCCCGACGGCGCGTACCCGCTGCGCGGTCGCTACGTGGTGGCCGCCGACGGTTCGCGCAGCCCCATGCGTAACCTGATGGGACTCGACAGCAAGGGCGTCACGTTCAAGGATCGTTTCCTGATCGCCGACGTCAAGATGGAAGCGGACTTTCCGACCGAGCGCTGGTTCTGGTTCGATCCGCCGTTCCATCCGAATCAGTCGGTGCTGCTGCACCGGCAACCGGACAACGTGTGGCGGATCGACTTCCAGTTGGGCTGGGACGCGGACCCGGTGCTGGAAAAAACGCCGGAACGCGTGATTCCACGTGTGCGCGCCTTGCTCGGCGCGGAGACGAAATTCGAACTGGAATGGGTCAGCGTCTACACGTTTTCGTGTTTGCGCATGGACCGGTTCCGGCACGGCAACGTGTTGTTCACGGGCGACTCCGCGCACGGCGTGTCGCCCTTCGGCGCGCGCGGCGCGAACAGCGGCGTGCAGGACGCGGAAAATCTCGCGTGGAAACTGGCGCTGGTGCTCGAAGGCAAAGCGTCCGATGCGCTGCTCGACACCTATGCAAGCGAACGCGAATTCGCCGCCGACGAAAACATCCGCAACTCCACCCGTTCCACCGATTTCATCACGCCGAAAAGTCCCGTGAGCCGCGTGTTCCGCGACGCGGTGCTGAAGGTTGCTCGCAAGCATCCGTTCGCGCGGCAGTTGGCGAACAGCGGGCGTTTATCGGTACCGGCGGTGTTGCGCGATTCGCCGCTGAATACCGCGGACTGCGATAGCTTCGAAGGACAGATGGTGCCGGGAGCGTCGTGCGTGGATGCGCCGGTTGGCATTGCCGCGACGGAAGCTGCATCGCCGGGTTGGCTGTTGCAACAACTTGGCCAGCAATTCACCGGCGTGTTGTTCTGCGGCGAGCAGGGCGTCGATCCGGCGACACGCGCTTCGTTGAATGCGCTCGGCAAGGGATCGATTCCGCTGAAGCTCGTGGTGGTCGCGAGTAAGGAAACGCAAGGCGATGCGCTCGCGTCGTCGTTTGCTTCCGATGCAGCCTCGGCAAGCGTTGCGGTTCTCCACGACATCGAAGGACTCGCCGGCACGCGGTACGACGCGAGAGCCAATACGTTCTATCTGATCCGGCCGGATCAGCACGTGTGTGCGCGTTGGCGGCAACTCGACACGCACGCGGTGGAGCAGGCATTGAAACGCGCGCTGTGTGTCGAAGGAACAGCCTGAAGGCCTGAATAAAAGCGCGGCGGGTTATACGACACGCTGACGACGCGGACACTTGCGGGACACGCAAGGCATCGGCAGCACATGGAAAAGACTGGGAAGAGACAGACATGGCACTGAACACGCAACCGAATCTCGCGCGTCCCGACGATTTCTACGAGGCGCTGATCGACATGCATCGCGATCTGGACGATGCGCAGAGCCAGTCGGCGAACGCGCAACTGATCCTGCTGCTCGCGAACCATATCGGCGATCACGCGACGCTGCTCGAAGCGATGCGCTATGCGCGCGAGGGCGTGATCGATGTGACGGAAGCCGCGGCACGCACGCATTCGCTGGCAGCCTGAACGCGGCGCAACAAGACGCCGGACCCGGCGGGTCCGTTGGACCCTCACGTTTGGAGATAACCGATGAGTCAATCCTTCGCCCCCGCGCTCGACGCGAGCGCGTCCGCTATCGCACACGACGATCTGCTCTACCGCAAGGTCTCGCTGCGGATCATTCCGTTTCTGTTTCTCTGCTACGTCGTGTCGTTTCTCGACCGCATCAACATCGGCTTCGCACAGTTGCAGATGAAGCACGACCTCGGTTTCAGCGATGCGATGTACGGGCTCGGCGCAGCGGTGTTCTATGTCGGCTATGTGCTCTGCGAAGTGCCGAGCAACATGCTGCTGGCGCGCTTCGGCGCGCGCCGCACGTTCACGCGGATCATGTTGCTGTGGGGTATCGCTTCGGTCGGCATGATGCTGGTGTCGAAACCCACGCACTTCTATCTGTTGCGCTTCATGCTCGGCGTGTTCGAGGCGGGTTTCTTTCCCGGCATCGTGCTGTATCTGACCTACTGGTATCCGGCGCGGCGGCGCGCGGCCGTCCTGTCGATCTTTTTCGCGGGCGTCGCGGTGGCCGGCGTGTTGGGCGGCCTCGTGTCCGGCTGGATCATGCGCGACATGAGCGGTGTGCTGGGCCTCTTCGGCTGGCAATGGATGTTCGTGATCGAAGGCGCGCCGGCCATCGTGCTCGGCCTGCTCGCCGCGTTCTATCTGGTGGACGGCCCGCAGAACGCGACGTGGCTCAGCGCCGGCGAAAAAGCGCAACTGATCGCGCAACGCGACGACGACCGCCGCCCAACGGATGCACATTCGTCGCGCTCGTTTCTGCAGGCGCTGCGCAATCCGCGCGTCTATCTGTTCGCGTTCATCTACTTCTCGCTGACCTGCGCGTCGTTGACGCTGAACTTCTGGATGCCGTTGATGATCCGCGATTTCGGCATGCACGACGTGCTGGCCATCAGTTTGTACACTGTGATTCCGAATGCGATCGGCGCGGTGGGGTTGATTCTGATTGCGCGTCATTCGGATCGGCGCGGCGAACGTCGTCGTCATTTCGCTGTATGCACGATCGGCGGCGGCGTGGCGCTGTCGTTGCTGACGCTGCATTTGAGCAGCTTTCCCGCGATGCTCGCGATTCTCTCGCTTGCCTCGGTGCTGATCTTCGCGGCGCTGCCGATCTTCTGGACGGTGCCGTCAGGTTATCTGTCGGGTTCGGCGGCGGCGGCGGGAATTGCGTTGATCAGCAGCATCGGCATTACGAGCGGGATTGTCAGTCCTTACGTGATCGGTCTGATCAAGACGCATACCGGCAGCATGGATAACGCGCTGTATCTGTTGAGCGCGCTGTTGTTCATCAGCGGTGTGGCGCTGCTGCGTGGCGTGCCGAAGGAAATGAAACGTATCTGAAGCGCAGGGATGGCGCGCGGGATCGGGTAGAGTCGCGGATGGTGTTGCGTCGCCTTTTCCGGCGGCGTTATCTTTGTCCGATTCCACGCTTCACGCTATACGCTTTACGACACGCGCGCCGAAGATGCCATTCATCGAACCTGTTCCCTTGCCGCACGGCGGCCCGTCCGATATCACGCTGTGGCGTATCGACTTCCCGTTCGACGCATCGCTCGACGACTCGCCCGCGTTCGCCTGCCTCAGCGACGATGAACGCGTGCGCGCCGGCAGATTTCTTCGTCATGAGGATGCGGTTCGTTTTGGCGGTACGCGTGCCGCGTTGCGTGAGTTGCTGGCTCGGCATCTCGAGGTGACCGCGCAGGCGGTGCGCTTCGCAAAAGATGCCAACGGTCGCCCGCAACTCGCGCAATCCGCTGCGTTCGATTTCAACGTCTCGCACACCGGCGCGCACGGCTTGATCGCGATATCGCCGTTACGGCGCGTGGGCGTGGATATCGAGCAGCATCGCGTGGGATTCGACTGGCGGTCGATCGCGCCGCTGACGCTCGATCCCGCCGAGGTGACGTGGCTGGAGCGTCGCGATGCCGTGGAGCAAAGCAGTGCGTTCTACGATGCATGGGTCGCCAAGGAAGCGCTCGTCAAGACGACGGGCGCGGGCATTGCGCGTGGTCTGCAGCATCTGGCGGTGCTGCCTCGCGAAGATGCGCAGGTGGTGTTGCGCAACGGCATACCGGACGACATGCGCGATATCGCCGCGCAGTGGATTGCGGCGCCGCAGGGGTATTCGGCGTGCGTGGCGTGGTCGATGACACCCTTCTCGCACAGACGCTAACGCACGGTTATTTGCCGATCGCGTCAGCCGGGCCGGTCGCGCCAATCGTCTCAACCGCGCCCGCCTTCCCACCCGTCCCCAGCGCCAACGATTTCGGCCACCCGAACGTATGCAGTTGCATGACCGGCTGCGCAAGCGCGACGGCCGCACGGATCTTGCCGCCCATCGGCAGATCGAGCACATGCCAGTGACCGTGTTCGGCGAGGTCGAACGCCACGCAGGTCGTGTCGCCTAAAAGCCGGTCCACGTCGATATCCACCGGCGCGTAACGCAGCGCATTGCAGAGGCTGCCGTAACGCGCGCGGCGGCGCGCGCCGTCCGGTGTTTCGTCGAGCAGCGCGCCGGGTGCGGGCGCAACGACGCTCAACCCCAGCGTCGCCGATGCCACGCCGACCACGATCCATATACCGCCATAAGCGATGTCGATGGTGATGCCGCGCCCATCGTGCGGATGACGGGCGCGCAATTTTTCATTGCCGTCGTCCTGCAGATCGACGTCGCGCGGCTTGCAGTCGAACAGATTCGCGACGATCCAGCGCACCACCACGCGCGCGCTGATGAAGCGCTTGCGCAACGCCGCGTTCGGATGCAGCCGCGCGCGCTCGCGTTCGCTTTTCGACAGCCAGCTATCGCCTTCCTGCACCGGCACCGGTAGCCATTCGCAACGGAATCGCCACAGATGCAGCTCGCCCGAGCGCGGCGCGCGCACGCCGCGCGGGTAGTGACGTGTCAACGAGTGCGACGTGAAGGCGGGTGGCGCGACGCTGACCAGCGCATGCGCCGCGCGAACGGGCGCCTTCTGATCACGATCACCGTTATCGCGCGTGCGCGAGGATGCGGATGAGGTTGAAGTCAACGAAGGCCGGGGGGCGGCCGCCGGGTCCAATTCCAATGACATGGGCTGCGTCCTCAATGCATATACGTGACGCGGCGCGCCTGCACGTCGAGTTCCATGCCCGCTTCGAGCAGATCGATCGCAAACCAGCGGATCAGTTTCAGCACGCCGCTCACGGCCGGCGCGGGCAGCCATTCGCTCAACATGCGCAGCGCGGCGCCGCTGTGGGTCTTCTGCAGCAGCGCGATGGTTTGCAGGATCACGGCTTCGTCCTTGCCGAGATCGCTGGCGCAGCGGCAGCGCATGTCGAGCGGACGGTAGGACACGTGCATCAACGAGCGCATCAGCAGATCGAAATGTTCGATGCCGTCCTGGCGCACGCCCACGCCGCTCAGAATGTCGCGCCATTGCACGCCGCCGCGCGCCGATTCGCAGGCGGGCCGCAGCCACGTGCGCACGGCGCTGAGGACGGTGCGCTCCGGCGCATCGGTGGTGTCGAGCGGATGATCGTCGATCAGCTCGGGACGGCTGCTGTGGTGAGAGCGGAAGTTCATCGTGGCTCCTGTATGGACACGGTCCATGAGTCGCGCCGGCCGGATGGATTGCGTGCCGCGTCGCAGGCCAGCGCATGACGCTTGCGACGCAAGGGCGATGACGCGTTGGATGTCGACGCGTGCATCAGGGGGCCGTCGATCAATTGCGCGGCGGTTGCGGGGGCAACCATTCGCGCACGTGCGCACTACGCGCGGGACGGACCGGCGGTTGAGCCGGCGTCTTCGCGGTGCCGACGAACAGAAAGCCGAGCAGCCGTTCGTTCGCGGCGAAACCCAGCGCGTCGCGCATGCGTGGTTCGTAGCTGTCGGGCCCGGTGGCCCAGAAACCGCCGTAGCCCAGCGCGTGGATCGCGTTGAGCAGATTCATCGTGGCGGCGCCGGCGGCGAGCAGTTGCTCGATCTCCGGCGCTTTCGGATGCGCGGACACGGCCGCGCCGAGCGCGATCACGAGCGGCGCGGCAAATGCCTTTTGCCGCCGATGCGCATGCGCCGAACGCGGCTCGCCAGGCGTTCGCGCGCAGGCGAGATCGACCAGCAGATCGCCGAGCGCGCCGCGTGCTTCGCCGCGAATCGTGACGAAACGCCATGGACGCAGATTGCCGTGATCGGGCGCGCGCAACGCGGCGTCGAAGATCAGGTCGAGTTCGGCGTCGGCGGGACCGGGCTCGGTGAGCGGCCATTGCGAGTGGCGTGACAGCAGCACGTCGAGCGCCGCCGACGCAGGCGACCCGGGCGAGGCGGCCGAAGTGGTCGCCCCTTTTGTGGCAGGCGGCGTGTCGATGTCGAGGCGGCTGATGTCGAGCGTGTTCATGGTGTTGGATTCGACTGAAGGTAGGCCTGAATGATGGCCTATTTATCTCGTAAATGCAAATCATTCGCATTTACATGGAGTGTCATTTTTCGTGGTTTTGCCGTGCAGGCTGTTCTGATAGGCCCGTGTCTGGCGACGCGAAGCGCCGCGTCGCATAAAAGGATGCGCACGGCCGGCTACCATAAGGCAACTAACGGTCAACCCCGCCCGGCGCCCCCGGCTATGATGGCGAAGCGCCGCAATCGACGTCCGCACCCTGGATGGCTTGCAGCCTTCCTGCCCACTTCCGCCTCGCCCATGACGACAAAATCACTCGACGCCGCGGGGCCGTCCACGGCCACCGATGCGGCGCACCGTTCCCGACGCTCCTGCTCGCTGCCGCGCTTTCGCTCGGCAGCGCGATCGCGCTAGGCCTCGCGCGCTTCGCCTACGCGCTGCTGTTGCCGTCGATGAAACTCGACCTCGGCTGGAGCTTCGCGCAAGCCGGCGCGATGAACACGGCCAACGCGCTCGGGTACCTGCTCGGCGCGCTGGCTTTCCCGCGCCTCGCGCGCCGCTGGCAGGCGGGTACGTTGTTCAACGCAGGCTGCGTCGCCACCGCGCTGTTGATGGCGGTGAGCGGCGTGCTTGCCGACACGCATGCGTTGCTCGCGCTGCGCGTGATAACCGGCGTGACGAGCGCCGCGATCTTCATCAGCGGCGGCGTGCTGGCGGCGCGCCTTGCCTCGGCGAGACCGCGCGATGCGGGCCTCGTGCTCGGCCTTTACTACGGCGGTACGGGCTGGGGCATCGTGGCGTCGTCGGTGCTGGTGCCGCTGACCATCGTCAACGCGATGCATGGCTGGCAGTTCGCTTGGTTCGCGCTGGCCGCCGCCTGCGCGGCGTTTGCCGCGGTGGCGATCGGCGCGGCCCGCAAGATCGAGCGCGTGCATCCGGCGGTGCACGCGGCCGCGCAAGCGTCCGGCCACGCCGACGTACCGCGCTGGCCGCGTTTCAGCCTGGCGCTCGCGGGCTACGGTTTGTTCGGCGTCGGGTACATCGGGTATATGACCTTCATCGTCGCGCTGCTGCGCAATGCGGGGATGAGCGCGTCCGTCGTCACCGGCTTTTATCTGCTGCTCGGCGTGGCGACGGTGGTGTCGGCGCGGGTCTGGTCGGGGTTGCTCGACCGGATGCGCGGCGGTCAGGCGTTGGCCGTGCTCAACGCGCTGCTCGCGGTCGCGACCTTGCTGCCTGCGTTGTTCACGCAGCCTTGGGTGGCGTTCGTGTCGGGCGTGCTGTTCGGCGCGACGTTTCTGTCGGCGGTCGCGTCGACGACCGCATTCGTGCGCCACAATCTGCCCGCGAGTCACTGGGCCAGGGGCATCAGCGCGTTCACGATCGTGTTCGCGTTCGGGCAGATCGTGGGACCGATGGTGATCGGCTGGGTGTCGGACGGTGCGGGTCTCGCGCGTGGGCTGGTGTACTCGGCGCTGCTGCTCGCGGCGGGCGCGGTGCTCGCCGCGTGTCAGAAGGCGCTGACGAAAGCGTGAAGAGGCTTGACGTCAAGCTTCTGTCTCACTCAAGCGCAGGCGCCAATTCAAGTAAAAAGCTCAAGCACTGACCTGTTCCCCGATCCGCACATGCTCGACGATCTGCCCATCCTCGAGCTTGATACGCCGGTCGGCGAGATGGAAGTAACGGTCATCGTGGCTGATGGCCAGCACCGTCTTGCCGCGCGCGCGCAGATCGGGCAATAGCACCTGATAGAACACATCCTTGAACGCCGGGTCCTGGTCCGCGGCCCATTCGTCGAAGATATAGAACGGCCGGTCTTCCAGATACGCCACCACGAGCGCGAGCCGTTTGCGCTGACCTTGCGACAGATCGCGCGTCGAGAACGCGCCGTCGTTCACGCGCACCTTGTGATCCAGATGCAGACGCTTGAGCAGTTCGTTGCCCAGGCGGTCGAGCCCTTCGCGCGGCAGACCGACGAGCGAATCGAACAGATGGAAGTCCGAGAAGATCGCGCTGAAGTGCTGGCGATACGCATCGCGCGACGAGTCGTCGACGAGATGACCGTCGATGCGGAGCTCGCCTTTCTCGGCGATATAGAGTCCGGTGAGCAGCTTCGCGAGGGTCGTCTTGCCGCTACCGTTGCCGCCGACCAGAAACACGATCTCGCCCGGCGTGAACGACAGATCGATCGGGCCCAACTGGAAGATCTCGTCGGCGCGCTCGTGATAGTAGCTGTGCTGCAAGCCCTTCACGTCGATACGCGCAAACGCGGGCGCGACGTTGTTGCCGGGCGCGGGCGTCTCGGCATTGCGCATCTGCTGCACGGCGGTTTCGATCCGCTCCAGCGCGACGCGCGCGAGCTGCACCTGCGGCAGGTTGTTCAACAGGCTGTCGAGCGGCACCATCAGATACAGAAACACCACCACGAAGCCGGAACTCGTATGCGCGTCGAGCCCCGCATAGCGCGTGAAAAAGAACGTCGTCACGCCGATGATCACGTACAGCAGGAACAACCCGAAGTTGCTCGCGCCCGTATAGATCAGCATGCCGCGCACGCGCGTGGCGCGCACCGATTCGAGTGCGGGACTCAGCACGTTGTCGAGAAACTCGTCGCCGCGCTTGCGGTTGAGCTTCAGCTCCTTCGCCCCTGCGATCAGCGAGCCGAAATACCCGAGCGACGCGTCCTGCAACGCCCCCGCCTTGCGCAGATAAACCATCGCGCGACCATGCGCGAGGTGGAACGCGAGCGAGCCGAGTCCGAGCGCGGCCGCGACGAACAGCAGCGTGCGCCACGACAGCATGCCGAGATACACGAGACTGCCCGCCACGATCGCGCCGTTCATCACGATGATCGGCAGGCTCGCGAACAGGGTCGCGACGAGCGCGGCGTCGTCGCTGGCGAGCGACTGCAGGCGCGACGCGCCGATCGTTTCGATCTGCCGGTACGGCGCGCTGCGGATGTGCGTCGACAGATGGCGGCGCAGGCTCGCGAGTGTCGTCTGCGTCAGATTGACGAACACCGATACCGCGACGAGCCGCAGCACCAGCGCCGCGCTGCACACGGCGAGAAAGCGCCAGCCGAGGCCGGGCAGTTCGGCGGCCTGTACGTTGAGCGCCGTGTTCAACAGCGCGACGAGCGCGACGCCCGCGAGGCCGCTCAGAATGCTGGCGCCGGTGGCAAGCGCGAGCCGGCCGCGTACCTGGCCGATCAGCATGGCCATCGTACGCGGGGGGGTAGGTGCGTTGGATCTCATCGAATTCCTGTCTGCTGAGGGTGGGACGCCATGCCGGCCTGGTTCGCCCGTGACCCGTCCAGAGGAGCCTGGACGGGATCGCGCGCAAGCCAGATGCGGCGTGTTGCTCATTAGACGAACGAGCGCGAAAAAAAAATAGGCCCGCGCGGACTGTACATTTTTGTCCGCCGTTCGTCATGAGGGTGTCGCTGCTCTCTTGCCGGCTTTGCGCCGGACTGACATGGCCATCCAAACCGCATACACCGCATCCACGCATTCCCTGCCGGGAACCACGATTCCCGGCGCCGTCGCCGCAACTGCCGGGTCGGCGCATCCGCATGCCCGGCCGCGTCCGGTCCACGAACTGATCCGCGAACGCGCGCGGCAGCGTCCCGGCGCCCTTGCCATCGTCGACGGCGAACGGCGGCTCAGCTTCGCCGAACTCGACGCCGCTTCCGACGCGCTCGCCGCGCGGCTGGCCGCGCACGGCGCGGGGCCGGAAGTACCGGTCGGCGTCAGCGTCAAGCGCTCGGCCGAACTGTTCGTCGCGCTGCTTGCCGTGATGAAGTCCGGCGCGGCCTTCGTGCCGCTCGATTTCGCGTATCCGCGCGAGCGCCTCGACTATATCGCCGCCGATGCGGGCATCGCGCTGTGGCTGGTCGGGCCGGGCATCACGGCGTCGGAGGGTTTCGATCCGGCACGCGTGCTGGCGTTCGATACGCTCGATCTTCTTGCGTTGAAGTCCACATCGACATCTATATCCACGCCCGCGTCGACGCCCGTGCCTTTCGTCACCGATATTCACGAGCGGCAACTGGCCTATCTGATCTATACATCGGGCTCGACCGGCGCGCCGAAGGGCGTAGCTGTCGAACACGGCCCGCTGTCGATGCACTGCCAGGCGATCGTCGAGCGTTACGGCGTCGTCGATAACGACATCGTGCTGCACTTCGCGTCGGTCAATTTCGACGGCGCGCACGAAGGCTGGCTCGCGCCGCTGATCGCGGGCGCGGCGATCGTCGTGAGCGGCGACAGGTTGTGGGACGCGGCGCAGACCGTCGACGCGGTGCAGCGCGAGGCGATCACGGTGGTTGCGTTTCCGCCGGCTTATCTGCGCCAGGTCGCGGAATGGTGTGCGGCGCGCGCGATCCGGCTGCCGGGCGTGCGTTCCTATACGACGGCCGGCGAGGCGATGTCGCGCGAGACGCATTCGGTGATCGAAGCGGCGCTCGCGCCGCCGCGTCTGGTGAACGGCTACGGTCCGACCGAAACGGTGATCACGCCGCTGCTGTGGACCAGCGACGACGCCGATGGTCTCGGCGACAGCGCGTATCTGCCGATCGGCACGCCGGTCGGCGAGCGGCACGTCGCGCTCGATCCGCAGGACGATGGCGAGCAGCGGGCAGCCGGCAATCAGACCGCCCCCACGAGCCGGCCAGCGCAAGGCGGCAGTGGCGCGAACAGTGCGAACGACCTGCAACCCCCGCACGAAACCGCAACGGCACCGGCCAATCCGGCCCACCGCGAAGCCCATCGCGGCGAACTGCTGATCGGCGGGTACGGCCTCGCGCGCGGCTATCACCGCCGCGCCGCGCTAACAGCCGAGCGTTTCGAACCGGACCCGGACGGCGCCCCAGGCTCGCGCCGCTACCGCAGCGGCGACGTCGTCGAGGCGCTGCTCGGCGGCGGCTACGCGTACCTCGGCCGCACCGATGATCAGATCAAACTGCGCGGCCTGCGCATCGAGCCGGGCGAGATCGAGCGTTGTCTGCTGGGATGCGACGGCGTGCGCGAAGCCGCCGTGGTGGTGCGCGAAACCGCGGCCGGCCGTCAACTGGTCGGTTATCTGGCCTCGGGCATCCAAGCCGGCGCAAATACCGGCGCCAGCCCGGCCGCGGCGTCCGTCGACAACGCGTTGCCGAACATCGAAGCCGCCCGCGCGCGCCTCGAAGCGCATTTGCCCGCGCACATGATCCCGGCGAGCCTCGTTGCGTTGCGCGCGTTGCCGCGCCTGCCGAACGGCAAGCTCGACCGCGCCGCATTGCCCGCGCCGGAACTTCCACGCGCGCCGTATCGCGCGCCCGCCGGCGAGGTCGAGCAGACGCTCGCCCGTCTCTGGTCGACCCTTCTGAACGTCGCGCCGATCGGCGCCGACGACCATTTCTTCGAACTCGGCGGCAATTCGCTGCTGGCCGCCAGTTTGCAGGCGCTCGTGCGCGAACGCCTGCAAGCCGGCTTCGCGATCGAAACGCTGTTCGAGGCGCCGCGGCTTGCCGAGCTGGCGCGCCGCATCGACGGTGAACGCGATGTCGCGAACGACGAGCAGGCGCGTGCGCTGGCCGAGATCGATGCCTTGTTGAGCGAAGAGGAGCGCAACTGATGGAGCAGTTCGATAAACACGCGCTGGCACGCCGCATCGCCGCGCTGGCGCCGGATGCGCGCGGCCGTTTGCTCGGCGCGCTGGCGGAGAAGGGCATCGACTTCGCGATGCTGCCGATCGTGCCCGCGAAAACGCTGCACGCGGAGCGACCGCTGTCGTTCCAGCAGCAACGGATGTGGTTCGTGTCACGCCTGGGCGGCGCCGAATCGGCGTTCCATATTTCAGGCCTGCTGCGCATGGACGGCGCGCTCGACCGCGCCGCGCTGCAACGCAGTCTTGATCTGCTGATCGCGCGTCATGACACGCTGCGTAGCCGCTATGCCGAAGACACGGCCGGTGTGCCATGGCAGACCGTCGTGCCGCAGGTCGCCGCGCCGCTCGCATTCAGCGATCTGCGTGAATTGCCGCACGCGCAACGCGAAGCGCACGCCCAGGCGCTCGCGCGCGAGGACGCCAACCGTCCGTTCGATCTGGCCGTGCCGCCGTTGCTGCGCGCGCGCCTGATCGTGCTCGACGACGATTGCCACTGGCTTGCCTTGACCATGCATCACATCGTCTCGGACGGTTGGTCCGGCGAGGTGATGCTGCGCGAGCTGTGCACGGCGTACGCGGCGCTGACCGGCAACCATGCGATGGGAGCGTCGGCGGAAACGTCGGCGCTAACAGCAACGCAAACGGCAACGCAGTCGCTGCCGCCCCTGCCGATCACCTACGCCGACTACACGCTGTGGCAACGCGACCTCGCGGGCACGGGCGTGTTCGAACGCCAACTCGGCTACTGGCGCACACAGCTCGGCGCAAACGACGCTAGCAGCGCAAACGGCGCAAACGACGCAAACCGCGCAGGCCCCGCCCGTCTGCCGCTCACGACCGATCGTCCGCGCGGCGCGGTGCAGAGCTTCGTCGGCGCGCGGTTGCGCTTCACCTTGCCTGCCGCGCTATCGGCGCAGCTGCGCGCGCTGGCGCTCGCGCACGACACCACGCTGTTCAACGTGCTGCTGACGGTGCTGCACGCGGTGCTCGCGCGGCTGAGCGGCGAGACCGACATTCGCGTCGGCGTGCCGAGCGCGAACCGCGCGCGGGCCGAACTCGCGCCGCTGGTCGGCTTCTTCGTCAACACGCTGGTGATTCGCTCGACACCTTTGCCGGACCGGCCGTTCGATGCGCTGCTCGCCGCCACGCATCAGGCGATGCTCGACGCGCACGCGAATCAGGACGTGCCGTTCGAACAGATCGTCGAAGCGTTGCAGCCGGATCGCAGCCTGTCCGCGAACCCGCTGTTCCAGGTGAAGTTCACCCAGCAGTTGCCGCTCGTCGCGCATACGTTGCCGGGCGGTTTGACGATGACGCCGCTCGCGCTCGACGACGACGCGACCCGCTTCGATGTCGGCCTCGACGTGACGGATCTGCCGGACGGCATCGAAGGCGTGGTGAGTTATGCAAGCGACCTCTTCGACCGCGCGACGATCCAGCGTCTCGCGGATGCATTCGCGGGCATCGCAGCGCAGATCGCTGCCGCGCCGCGCACGCCGGTCGGCAAGCTGACGTTGCCGGGCGCGCGCGACGGCGCGACCGGCGCGTCGCGCGCATGGGCGCATGGCGATGTGCTGTCGGTGTGGCGGGCGCAGGTCGCCGCGCAACCCGACGCACCCGCCTTGAATACGGACGCGGGCGGTGAAGTGTCGCGCGCCGGACTCGATGCGGCCACCGATCGCATCGCGCAACGTCTGATCGCGCTCGGCGCGAGCGCCGACAGGCGCGTGGCGTTGTGCGCGCCACGCTCGGCGGCCTTCGCGATGGGACTGCTCGGGATCATGAAAAGCGGCGCCGCGTACGTGCCGCTCGACCCGGCCGCGCCGCCCGCGCGTCTGGCGGAGATGCTGGCCGATAGCGGGGCGCTGTGCGCGCTGGGTTTCGGCGCGGGCGTCGATGCCTTGCGTGCGGCGGGTTGTGAGCCGTTGGTGCTGACCGGGATCGCGACGAAGCCGCTGCTCGACGCGCGCGCGGCCGGCGAAGGTGCGTCGGGCAACGGTGTTGCGGGTCGTGACGCATCGGAGAACATCGCGACGGATCGCACCGCGCAGCGCGACGCCGCTTCGAGCGAAGCCGCGTTCACCGCGCCGTCCATTCACCCGCATCAAGCCGCGTATCTGATCTATACGTCGGGTTCCACCGGCAAACCCAAGGGCGTCGTGGTCAGCCATGGCGCGCTCGCCGACTACACCCAGGGCGTGATCGAACGCTTCGGCTGGGATTCGACGTTGCGCATGGCGATGGTCTCGACGGTCGCCGCCGACCTCGGCCACACCGTGCTGTTCGGCGCACTGTGCAGCGGTTCCGCGCTGTACCTGCCCGACGCCGATTGTGCGTTCGATCCGGGCCGTTTCGCCGATTACATCGCGCGTCATCGCATCGACGTGCTGAAGATCGTGCCGAGTCATCTCGGCGCGCTGCTGCAGGCGGAATGCGCGGCCGACGCGTTGCCCGCGCAGGCGCTCGTGCTCGGCGGCGAACCGCTGCCGGCGTCGCTGGTCGAGCGGGTGCGCTCGCTCAAACCCGCGTGCCGGATTTTCAATCACTACGGGCCGACCGAAACGACGGTCGGCGTGCTGGCCACGCAGGTCGGCGAAGGCGGCCTCGGCGCCGAGGTGCCGATTGGCCGGCCGTTGCCGAACGCCTATGCGCAGATTCTCGATGCGCGTCTCGAACCGGTGCCGGCCGGCGTCGAAGGCGAGTTGTATCTGGGCGGTCCGGGCGTCGCGCGCGGCTATCTCGGCCGGCCCGATCTGACGGCCGAGCGTTTCGTGCCGGACCCGCGCGGCACCGGCGAGCGTCTGTATCGCAGCGGCGACCGCGCGCGCTGGACCGCCGACGGTTCGGTGGTGTTCATCGGCCGCGCGGACGATCAGGTCAAGATTCGCGGCTATCGTGTCGAGCCGCGCGAGATCGCACACGTGCTGCGCGAGCATCCGGATGTCGCGCAGGCCGAAGTGATCGCCGCGACGCGCGACGACGGCGCGTATCAGTTGCTCGCCTACGTGGTCGGCGAGACGACGCGGCAGGCGGAGCCCGCCGCGCTGCGCGCGCATCTCGCCGCGCAACTGCCCGACTACATGGTCCCGGCGCAGGTGATCGTGATCGAACGCATGCCGCTGACGCCGAACGGCAAGCTCGACCGGCGCGCGTTGCCGGCGCCGCAAGCGGTCGCGCAAGCCGCGCCGGGCGACGAGGCGCCGCAGGGCGACACCGAGCGCACGCTGGCCGAAATCTGGCAGCAGGTGTTGCGCTTGCCGTCGGTCGGCCGTCATGCGAATTTCTTCGACCTCGGCGGCGATTCGATCCTCAGTCTGCAGATCATCGGACGCGCACGGCGTGCGGGGCTCAAGCTCACGCCGCGTCAGGTGTTCGAGCAGCAGACGATCGCGGCGCTGGCGCAGGTAGCGGTGCCGTTCGTGGCTTCGGCTTCGGCCGCGGCCGGCAATGCGAAGCCGAAGACGAAGGCCGCGGTGACGGCGGTCGCATTGACGCCCGCGCAGTCGCGCTTCTTCGCGCTCGATCTGCCGAATCCCGCGCACTGGAATCAGTCGGTGCTGTTGCATTGCCCGACGCCGCTCGACCCGGCCGCGCTGGATGCCGCGTTCGCGGCGCTGATCGCGCGTCACGATGCGCTGCGCTCGCGCTTCGTGCGGGACGCGCGGGGGCAATGGCAGACGCAATCTCTTCCTCATGCGCAAGTCGTCGCGTCCTGCATCGCCCACGGCGCCGCCGTCGATGCCGACGATTTGACGCGTCAATGCGAAGCCGCGCAACGCAGCCTCGATCCGGCCAATGGCGTGCTGCTGCGAGCGTTGCACGTGAACGTGCGGCACGCCGCTGCCGACCACGACGGCGACTGCAACGAGCGCCTGTTCATCGCGATCCACCACCTTGCCGTCGATGGCGTGTCCTGGCGCATCCTGATCGACGAATTGGAGCAAAGCTATCGCGCGGCGCTGTCGGGCCGCCCTGCCGACTTGCCGGAACCCGGCATCGGCGCGCAGGCGTGGGCCGCCGACTGGCAACGCCGGCTGGCGAGCGGCGCGCTGGCTGCTTCGGCCGATGCCTGGCTGGCGGCAGGCGAGGGCGTCGCGCCCTGGCCGCTCGATTCGCTGGGCGCGGCACGGCAGGCGGCCGGTCATCGGAACAATCGCGAAGACCACGCTGAACACACCGGTGCGCCGCGCATCGCCGCGGTACGCGTCGCACTCGACGCCCCTGCAACGCAAGCCTTGCTCGCGTTGCCCGGCATCGACCGTCGTCTGCATATCGACGATCTGTTGCTGACCGCGTTCGCCCAGGCGCTGGCGCGCGTCGCCGGCACGCAGGACGCCGCTGTCTGGACCGAAGTGGAAGGCCACGGCCGCGACGAACTCCCGGCCTGGCGCGATGCGCCCGACGCGACGCGCAGCGTCGGCTGGTTCACCAGCCTCTACCCGCTCGCGCTGAACGCCGACACGAATCTCGCCACCGCACTCAACCGCAATCGCCAGCGCCGTCATACGTTGCCCGACGACGGCGTGAGCTTCGGCCTGCTGCGCGAACTCGGCGACCCGGCGACGCAAGCGCGGCTGCGCACGTTGCCGTTGCCGACGCTGCGTTTCAACTACCTCGGACGCGTCGACGCGGGCGTCGACACCTCGGGCCTGTTCGCGCTGAGCGACGAGCCGCGCGGCAGCGAGCGCGATCCGCTGGCGCCGCCGCCCGCCGCGCTGGCGCTCGACGCGCGCGTGCAGGGCGGCCGCCTTCACGCCGACTGGACCTTCGATACCGCGCGTTGCGCGCAACCTCAGGTCGAGACGGTCGCCGCCGCGTTCCTGGCGGCGCTGCACGAGCTGATCGCGCTTTGCACGCAAGACGGCTTCGCGACGCTTGCTCCGGTCGATTTCCCGGCCGCGCCGGTCGATGTCGCACAGGTCGCGGGCCTGCCGGCATCGCCCGCGCGGATTGAAGATCTGTATCCGTTGTCGCCGATGCAGCGCGGCATGCTGTTCGAAGTGCAATACGCGTCGGACGAGGCGCGCTATCTGAACCAGTTCGCGCTGACGCTCGATGCGCTCGACGTCGCGCGCTTCGAGGCGGCGTGGCACGCGACGTTGCAGCGGCATCCGGTGCTGCGCACCGCAATCGCGTCCGCATCGGGCGTCGTGGATGCCGACGGCGCCGAGATCCCGCTGCAGTGGGTGGACCGCGTCGCGCGGATGCCGATCGAGCGGCACGATCTCAGCGCATCGGCGGACCCTGCCGCCGATCTCGCGCGTTTTGCGAAGGTGCATCGCGAAACGCCGTTCGACCTCGCCCGCGCGCCGTTGATGCGCACCACGCTCGTGCGCTTGCCGGATCAGCGGCACCGCTTCCTGTGGACGCGTCATCACCTGCTGCTCGACGGCTGGAGCAGCGCGCGCGTGCTGGCCGAAGTGGTCGCGCGCTATCGCGATCCCGACGCGGCCATGTGGTCCGCGCCGATGCCGCGCTATCGCGACTACATCGGCTGGCTGACGGCGCACCGCGCGTCGTTCGACGAGGCCGGCCGCGACTTCTGGCGCGCGCGGGTGAATGCGCCGTCCGAGCCGACCTTGCTGGCGGCGGCACTGCCGGCGCCGGCTAAGGCGGACGTCAAGCAAACCGCCAACGCAACTGATAAGGCAGCCGATATCACGCACCACGACTTCGTCGACATCGGCTGGACTCAGGCGCAGACCGATGCGCTCGCCGCGTCCGCGCGCGCTCAACGGATCACGCTCAACACGCTGCTGCAAGGCGCATGGCTCGTGCTGCTGCAACGCTACACGGGGCAGACCACGGTGGCGTTCGGCGCGACCGTGGCCGGCCGCCCCGATTCGCTGCCGGGCGCGCAGGAAATGGTCGGCCTCTTCATCAACACGCTGCCGATCGTGCGCGAGGTCGAACCCGCCGCGCAGCGCGATGTCTGGCTGCGCGCGCTGCAGGACGAAAATCTCGCGCTGCGCGAACACGAACACATGCCGCTCGCGGAGATTCAGCGCTTGCGCAGCGGTGGCGGCGCGCTGTTCGATACCTTGCTGGTGTTCGAAAACTATCCGCTCGATACCTCGATGCACGAGCACGCCGGCGACCCGCGCGCGTTGCGTTACAGCGAAGTGGCCACCGTCGAAACGACCGGCTACGCGATGAGCGCCGTCGCTACCGTCGAACCCGAACTGAGCGTGCGGCTCGGTTTCGATACGACCCGCTTCGAGCGCGCGGCGGTCGAGCGCCTGGCCGTGCATCTGCGTGAAGTGACCGCGCAGCTCGCCGATCCGTCGATCGTCGCGCTCGGCGAGATCACCTTGCTCGACGCGGCGCAGCGCGCGGTGTTCGAGCGCGACAGCGTCGGGCCACGGCTGACGGTGCCGGACGAGCCGGTTCATCGGTTGATCTCGCGCCGCGCGCAATCGGCGCCTGCTGCGATCGCCGTCTCGTGCGCCGGCGTGGAGCTCGATTACGCCGCGCTGGAACAGCGTAGCGACAGGCTCGCGCGGCGGCTGCGGGCGTTGGGCATCGGCAGCGAGGATCGTGTCGCGATTGCGATGCAGCGTTCGGCCGACATGCCGGTCGCGATCCTGGCGGTGTGGAAGGCGGGCGCGGCTTATGTGCCGCTCGATCCCGAGTATCCGCTCGATCGCATTGCCTACGTGCTGGAAGACGCCGGCGTGCGCGCCGCGATTGCCGACGACGTGGGGCGCGCGCGTCTGCCGGCGTCGCCGGCAGTCGTGATCGTGTCGCCCGAGGAAGGCGATGAAGCGGCCGATGGGCAAGCGCAACACTTGACCGGCCTCGCACTCGATCATCCGCCGGTCGCGTTGTGCCAGGCCGCTTACGCGATCTACACGTCGGGCTCGACCGGACGTCCGAAGGGCGTCGTCATCACGCACGAAACGCTCGCCAACTTCATGCAGGCGATGCAACGGATGCCGGGGCTCGCCGCCACCGACAGGCTGCTGGCCGTGGCGTCGTTGTCGTTCGACATCGCCGTGCTGGATCTCGTGCTGCCGCTGGTGGTCGGCGCCCGCGTGCATCTCGCGCGGCACGACGAAGCGCGCGACCCGGCCTGGCTGATGCGCGCGCTCGCCGATGCCACGCTGATGCAGGCCACGCCCGCCACCTGGCGAATGCTGGTCGAAGCCGGCTGGCGGCCGTCGCCCGGCATGCGCATGTTCAGCGGCGGCGAGGCGCTGCCCGCCGATCTCGCGACCGCGCTGGCGTTGCCGGGCGCGGAGCTGTGGAACCTGTACGGACCGACCGAGACGACCATCTACGCGAGCGGCACCCGCATCGATACCGTCGATCCGGTCAATCAGTCGATTGGCCGGCCGATCGCCAACACCACGCTGTACGTGCTCGATGCCGCGTTGCAGCCCGCGCCGGTCGGCGTGGCCGGGGAGTTGTACATCGGCGGGGCGGGGCTCGCGCGTGGCTATCACCAGCGCGGGGCGTTGAGCGCCGAGCGTTTCGTGCCCGACCCGTTCGCATCCGCGACGACGCCGGGTGCGCGCATGTATCGCAGCGGCGATCTGGTGCGCTGGCGCCCGGACGGCGGCGTCGAGTATCTGAGCCGGATCGATCACCAAGTGAAGGTGCGCGGTTTCCGGATCGAACTCGGCGAGATCGAAGCCGTGCTCGCGGCCGAACCGGGCGTGCGCCGGGCGGTCGTGATCGCCCGCGAAGGGGCGGGCGGGCCGCGTCTGCTGGGTTACGTGTGTGCGAACACCGGCGCGTCGCTCGACGTGATGTCGCTGCGGGCGGCGCTGGCGAGCCGCTTGCCGGCCTACATGCAGCCGTCGCACATCGCGATTCTCGACGAGATGCCGCTCACGCCGAACGGCAAGCTCGATCGCCGCGCGCTCCCCGACCCCGCCGACGACGCGAACCGCGCCGACGCCGCCAGCGAACCGCGCACGGCCTTCGAAGACGACATCGCGGAGATCTGGCAAGCGTTGCTCGGCGTGACGGCGATAGCCCCGAGCGACGACTTCTTCGCGCTCGGCGGCCACTCGCTGCTGGCGACACGGCTGGTCGCGCGGATCTCGGCGAGCTACGGCGTTCAATTGCCGCTGCGCACCGTGTTCGAGGCGCCCACGTTGCGCGCCTTCAGCGCGAACGTGGAGCGCTTGCGTGGTGCATCGACAACGGCTGCGTCGCTCGACCGGCTCGACGCGTTGCTCGACGAGTTGAGTCTCGATTGACCCGCCTTTGAAGGGCTATCGACCGTCAACGCGAGCTAACGCACGCAACGCAAACGATTAGCACACCCGACGCACGGACCCCGATCGGCACCACAGTTTGGGTCCGTGCGTCATTTTGTTATTGATAATGAGAGTGATTGTTATTTAGAATCCGCATTCGCTTTGAATAAAGATGGGCAAAACGGGCATGACGGGCGATAGGTCCGGGGCATCGGATCGAATGCGCCTCGGGACATGGGTTGCTAGACCACACGGGAAAAAAATGACAGCAGGGTTTCAGAAGAAGACACTCGCCATCCTGGTCGGGATGATGATGGGCGCGATGCCCGCATGGGCCGCCGATGCGGCCGCCACGACGGCATCGCCCGACGACGGCGCCGCCAGGGATGCGACGACGCCGGCCGGCAACACGCTGCCGGGCATCAAGGTGCAAGCGACCCGCGAGAACGCCTACGGCCCGGTGAACGGCTTCGTGGCCTACCAGGGCAACGGCGCGACCAAGACCGGCACGCCGATTCATGAAACCCCGCAATCGATTTCCGTGATCGGCCGCGACCAGCTCGACGACCGCAACGTCACGAACCTGAACGACGCGCTGCACTACACGGCAGGCGTCGCCACGTACTACAGCAACGACACGCGTAACGACGCGTTCGAAATTCGCGGCTTCAGCTCCGACTTCTTCTATCTCGACGGCTCGCGTCTGCCGGCCATTCCGTTCCGCGCGCTCGACCAGTTCCGGGTCGATCCGTACACGCTCGAACGCATCGAAGTGATCAAGGGACCGGCCTCGGTGCTGTACGGTCTGGGCGAACCGGGCGGCATGGTCAACATGGTGTCGAAGATGCCGACGGAAAACGCGCGCGGCCAGGTCGATCTGCTGGCGGGCAGCTACAACCACTACGGCATCGGCATCGATACGTCCGGTCCGGTGGATGCGGACAAACGCGTGCTGTACCGCTTCATCGCGCAGGAAACCTATAGCCAGAACCAGGTCGACTCGGTGCACGGCAACCGCACGCTGATCGCGCCGTCGCTCACGCTGCGTCCGACCAACGATACGTCGCTCACGTTGATGGCCACGTATCTGCACGACAACACGATGGACTCGAACAACTTCCTGCCGTACTACGGCACGGTTGCACCGACCATCTTCGGACAGCACATTTCGACCAGCCTGCCGACCAGCAACCCCGGCTACGAAAACTACGACAAGACGCAGTATTCGTTCTCGTATCTGTTCGAACATCATTTCGATCCGAACTGGACGTTCAAGCAGAACTTCCGCTATTCGCACGTCGACCTGAACAACCAGGCGTTGTTCGGTTACTCGCTGAGCGCGGACCAGCAGACCATCCAGCGCGCGGCGATGAACCTGAAGTCGAGCTTCAACGACATCGACGTGGACAATCAGTTGCTGGGCAAGGTGAAGACCGGGCCGGTGGAACACACCGTGGTGGCGGGTTTCAACTTCACCAACCAGAACTTCATGGACAACGAAGGTTATACGTACACGGGCTACGCCCTGAATCTGTATAACCCGACCGCGCTGAACCTGCCGGTGGTCACGCCGTCGTTCAACGATACGCAGATGCGCCAGGTGCAGCGCCAGTTCGGCCTGTACGTGCAGGACCAGATGAAGTTCAACAAGCTGATCCTGGTGCTGAGCGGCCGCGAGGACTGGGTCTCGTCGACCACGCTCGACAACTTCACCAGCTCCTACACCGCGCAGCACAGCAGCGCGTTCAGCGGCCGCGCCGGCCTGATGTATCTGTTCGATTCGGGCATCGCACCGTACGTCAGCTACTCGACCTCGTTCCAGCCGGTGATCGGCAACGACGCGTACGGCAGCCCGTTCACGCCGCTGCGCTCGAAGCAGGTCGAAGTCGGCGTGAAGTATCAGCCGACCTTCATGAACGCGACGTTCTCGGCCGCGCTGTTCGATCTGCGTCAGAACAACGCGTTGACCGCCGCACCGGACCCGGCGCTGACCGGCAGCGTGCAGACCGGCCAGATTCGCAGCCGCGGCCTCGAACTCGAAGCGACCGCCGAGCTGACCGACAACCTGAAGCTGCTGGCCGCATACACGTATCAGAACGTGGTCATCACGAAGGGCAGCGCGCTCGATCCGACGGTCGGCCTGAATCCGACGGCGACGCCGCGTAACTACGCGTCGTTGTGGCTCGACTACTCGCTGAAGGCCGGTCCGATGCGCGGCCTCGGTTTCGGCGCGGGCGTGCAGTACATGGGCCCGACGTATGCGACCGCGGATAACTCGCTCACCGTCGGCTCGTTCACCGTCGCGGATGCGGCCGTGCACTACGACATCCCGCACTGGCGCTTCGTGCTGTCGGCGAACAACCTGTTCGACCGCACGTACGTCGCGCGATGCGGCAACACGACCCGCTGTCAGTATGGCGAACGCCGCAACGTGCTCGCGACTGCCCGTTATTCGTGGTAAGCAACACGTCACACACTGCTCGCAAGCCGCCGCCAGGGAGCCGTTATGCGCATGAATGAAGTCCAGGCCGCGGCTGCGCTGCGCGCCGAGAATCTGAGCGTCAGACTCGGTGCGCGCACCGTGCTCGACGGATTGTCGGTCGCGTTCGAAGCCGGCCGCATCACCGCGTTATGCGGGCCGAACGGTTGCGGCAAGAGCACCTTGCTGCGCTCGCTCGGTGGCCTGCTGAAGCCGGGCAGCGGCGAGGTCTGGCTCGACGGCCGTCCGCTCGGCGGCTTCGCGCCGCGCGAGCGGGCCCAGCGTCTGGCCATGCTTGCGCAGAATCCGCTCGTGCCCGAAGGCATGCTTGTCGAGGAACTCGTCGCGACGGGCCGCTACTGCTACACGGGCATCGGCGCGCGGCCCGGTCCCGAGGATCGCGCCGCGATCGAGCGGGCAATCGAACGCACGCATCTGCAAGCGCTGCGCAAGCGCGATCTGGTGCAACTGTCGGGCGGCGAGCGGCAACGCGCGTTCATCGCGATGGCGCTCGCGCAAGGCGGCCGCGTGCTGCTGCTCGACGAACCGACTACCTTCCTCGATATCCATCACCAGGTCGAAGTGCTGACGCTGATCCGCGATCTCGCGCGGGAAATGTCGTTGACCGTGGTGTGGGTGCTGCACGACCTGAATCAGGCGGCTTTTTTCAGCGATGAAATCATGCTGATGAAAGACGGCCGGATTCGCGCGCGCGGCGTACCCGAAACCATCATGCAGCCCGACGTGCTCGAAGCCGTCTTCGAGACGCCGATGCGGCGCCTGACCGTCGACGGCGAAGCAATCTGTCTGCCGCGGATGGCGCCATGAGTACCGCCGGCTCAACGCAGCCAGCGCAGGCCGCGCACGCAGTCGCGCTGCGGCCGCGGCGCGATCTGTATCGCTATATCGCCGCGGGCGGTTTCGTCGCGCTGGCCGCGATGCTCGTATGGAACACGTTGTTCGCGTACGGCGTGCCCGCATCCGGATGGGCAAGCGGGTGGTCCCTGACGTCCGGTGCATCCGCCGGTAGCGCTTCGGTCGCACGACTGCTGTTCATCGATCTTCATCTACCGCGCGCGTTGGCTGGCGCGCTGGCCGGTGCCGCTTTCGGCATGGCCGGGGCGCTGCTGCAAACGGTCACGCACAACCCGCTTGCGTCGAGCGATCTGCTCGGCGTGACGACCGGCGCCCAGCTTGGACTGGTCGCCACTTTCATCTGGAGCGCGCTGCCGGTCGCGCCCACCATCTTTGCCGGCGGGTTGATTGCCGCCGGCCTCACGTTCGCGGTCGCGGGCGGCTGGCGCGCGTCGCCGCTGCGCATGACGCTCGCCGGCGCGGCCACCGCGCTCGCGTTGAACGCATTGCTCACGCTCGTTCTCACGATCAGCGACGATTCCGCCGTGAGCATCGTGCAATGGAGCACCGGTTCATTGCAGCAGATCGGCTCGGGCGGCATAGCGACCGCGGCGCTGCTCGCGGTGCCGGTACTGGCGCTCGCCTGGCTGCTGGGGCGCGGTCTCGATCTGATCCGTCTCGGCGACGAGCAGGCGAGCCTGCTCGGGCTGCGTCCGCAAGTGTTGCGCGCGGCGTGCGTGTTGCTGGCCACGTGGCTCACGGCCATCGCGATCGGCCGCGCGGGGCCGGTCGGCTTCGTCGGCCTCATTGCGCCGAATCTGTTGCGCGCGGCGGGGATGCACCGGCCGTCGCGCCTGATTCCGCTGTCCGCGCTGTGGGGCGCGGTGTTGCTGCTGATTGCCGATGCCGTGGTGATCGCCGCGGGCGACGACGGCCTGCTGCCGCTCGGCGTGATGACCGCGCTGATCGGCACGCCGGTGCTGCTGGTGATTCTGCGCCGTAGCGCGGCGCCGGGTTCGGCGCGTCTGACGATGAGCGCGAGCGATGCCGCCCCGCGCATCGCGTCGCCGCAGCGTCTGTTCTGGGCCGGCGGCGTGGTCCTGCTCGCGTTGCTGTTCGTCGCCGCGTCGCACGATTCGAGCGGCATGTCGTTGCCGACGATGCTGCACGGCGTGTTCAACGGCGATCCGCGCGCGTTGGCGATCGCCGAACTGCGCGTGCCGCGCACGCTGATCGCGCTGCTCGGCGGCGCGCTGCTCGCGGCGAGCGGCACGCTGCTGCAAGGCATGACGCGCAATCCGCTGGCCGGCCCCGAGATGTTCGGCGGCACGGCGGCGGCCAGTCTCGCGATGCTGCTGATGATGCTGCTCGTGCCGTCCGCCGCCGCATCGATGGCGTTCTGGGGCGTGCCGCTCGCGTGGGCCGCATCGGCGGCGGTGCTGGGTTTCGTGATCGTGCTCAACTGGCGCGGCAATCTCGAACCGATGCGCGTCACGCTGACCGGCCTCGCCTGCTCGGCGCTGCTGGCCGCATTCCTCAACGTCGTATTGCTGCAGTTCCACGTGCATATCACCCAGGCGCTGAGCTGGCTCGTCGGCAGCACGTACGCGCAGGGTTGGGCCGCGCTTGTCGCGATGCTGCCGTGGGCGGCGCTCAGTTTGCCGTTCGCGTGGCGCGCGGGGCGCTGGCTCGAATTGCTGTCGCTCGGCGATGCGTCGGCGGCGTCGCTCGGGCTCGACGTGTCGCGTGTGCGGTTCGCGCTGCTCGCGGTCGCCAGCCTGATGACGGCGACCGCCGTGGCGGGCACCGGCCCGGTCGCGTTCGCCGGGTTGATCGCGCCGCATGCCGCGCGTCTGATCGGACTGCGTGGGCAACGCCAGCAGATCGGCGCATCCATGTTGATCGGGGCGTTGCTGCTCGGGCTTGCCGACTGCATCGGACGGGTGGCGTTCGCGCCGCGCGACCTGCCGCTCGGTATTCTCACCGCCGCGCTTGGCGCACCTTATTTTCTGTGGCTGCTCGCACGCAGCTATTTGCGGCGTACCGCTTGATGGCTACTGCACTGAATTTCGAAGCGCTGCTCGCGCGACCCGCGCTCGCCGAACTGCGCGACTACTGCGCATTCGACGACGACGGCCGGCGCCGTGTCCCCGGTTCCATCCTGCTCGATCCGGCTGCGCTCGCGCTGGAGTTGCAGCGTTGCGCGGCGCGCGACCGGGAAGCCGGCTTGCGAGTCATGGAGGGGGACGCCGCGCCAGAAAGTGACGCGGCGCGTGTCAGTCCCGTATTGATGCGGGCGTATGCCTCCGAATGGTCGATCTATCTCGCGGGCACCTTGCTGTATCTGGTGGCCGTGCCCGCGCTGCTCGCGAATGCGGTGCCGGATCTGTCGCTGGCGAATCTGTCGTTCGTGCCGGAGGGGTATCCGAAGAGTGTGCGGCTTGCGCGTGAGCTGAAGCCGGTAGCGGCCGATCCCGCCGCGCGTTACGGTGTGCTGCTTGGCGAAGTGTTTCCCGCCATGGTGATGGCGTTGCAGCGGGTCAGCGGCATCGCCGCCGACATTTTGTGGGTGAATCTCGCGACGCGTATCGATACGGTATTCGTCGCGCTGGCCGAGCATGTGCCGTCGCATGCGGACGCGGCGCTCGCGGAGCGCGACGTGTTGTTGTCCGCGCCGCTCGCGCTGGATGGCGTGAGTCCGAATCCGTACCGGCAGGCGTTCCGGTTTCAGCATGATGTGCATCCGCTCGCGCCGGAGCCGTTTCGCGTGCGGCGCAACTGCTGTCTGCGATATGCGTTCGACGATCACTACAAGTACTGCACGACGTGTCCGCTGCTGCGCAAGTTGCCGGTGGAGGAGCGTGACGCGCATTTCGAGCGGCTGGCGGCGTATGAAGATGATCATGACCATGAGCACGGACATGACCACGATCATGAACACGGGCACGGGCACGGCCACGGCCACGGGCATGAGCATGAGCATGAGCATGAGCATGAGCATGAGCATGAGCACGGCCATGAGCATGAGCATGAGCATGAGCATGAGCATGAGCATGAGCATGAGCATGGCCATGAGCATGGTCACAGCCACGGCCCCAAGCGCGAGCATGCCCATGACCGCGGCTCGAACCAGGCCCACGCCCATGACCACCCGCACGACACCGGCTGCGGAGGCGCCTGCCATGAATAACACCCGCCGTCGTTTGCTGGCCGCGTCGCTCGCGTTGCCGCTCGTCGGCTGCATGCGCTCGGCCAACGCCATCGTGCCGACGCCGCTCGGCGTCAGCTCCCCGACGCTGCCGGCCGACGCGCGCCGGATCGTTTCGCTGGAATTCGTGTTTACCGAATCGCTGCTCGGTCTCGGCCGCGCGCCGATCGGCACCGCCGATCCGGATGTCTACCGCCGCTGGGTCGGCATCGACGCCGATGCGCTGCGCGACACCGTGTCGGTGGGTACGCGTCAGCAACCGGATCTGGCGGCGATCGCCGCGCTGAAGCCGGACTTGATTGTCGGCTATGCGCAGCGTCACGCGCGGATCGCCGAGCGCCTGGCGAGTATCGCGCCGACGGTGATCTACGATCTCGAACCGCCACCCGGCGAAGACGACGCGTACACGCGCTTATTGCGCGTCTACGATGACCTCGCGAGCCGCGTCGGCGCGCAGCAGGCCGCCGGCGCACTGCGCGCAAGGCTCGATCAGGCGATCGCCGCGACGCGCGCGCAAGTGTTGGCACACGGTCTCTCGCATCGACCGACCGCGCTGATGTCGGCGCTGGCCGGCGATGCAGGTTTCTGGGGTTTCGACCGTCGTAGTTCGGTGGGCGCGTTGCTGGATCACGTCGGCCTGAGCAATGCCTGGTCGACGACGTCGGTGCGCCGGATGGGCGTGCGGGTCGGCTTCGACGCGCTGTACGACCATCCGGACTGGCTGCTGTTGCTGCTCGATCAGCCGGATCAGCCGCTCTACAGCGAGCGCTTGTGGCGCGGGTTGCCTTCGGTGCAGGCCGGCCGGATCGGTTATCTGCCGCGCGGCACGTGGACCTTCGGTGGGCCGGTGGCGATGACGACGTTCGTCGAACGTGTCGGCGCCGCGTTGCCGATGGTCGAGTCGCGCGACGGTCGCGCCGCCGGTTGACGCATAAGCAACGCGCCATCGCTTGCGGGGCGTGACTGTGTCATAGCGGCGCGCCAGGGCGCTTTCGTCTCATTCGCGAGGCATAGCTTCGACCTGAACGCCTTCCTGAGTTCGTCGCGCCCACCGCACGCACCTCGCTGACCGCGCTCACCGCATTCCCCGCATTCTCCGCATTCCCCGCATTCACCGCATTCTCCGCGCTGGCGCGCACGCCGAGCCGTACTCGCCAGCGCCATCAAACTACCTCCGCGCCCGCATCACGCCCGCATCACCTCGCATCGCTTCGCCGCATTCCCCGCATCCCCCTGAACAATTTCCGGTCCCATTCGTCAAGCAGGTGAGACGCAATAGCCGCGGCAACGTGGCGCGCCCCCGACGCTTATCACGACGCAAACATGAACCAGCCACCAGCTCAGGACACCGCGGGCCAAACCGCCGCCGCGCGCGACCGTCGCGCGATCTCCGCCAGGTACGCCGCATTGAGCGCGGACAAACGCGCGCAACTGCGCAGCCGCGTCGCCGACCTGAACATCGATCCCGCGCAATTGCCGATCGTGCCGATCGCCGCGCGCGATGGCGATGACGCCGGCCACGCGCCGCTCTCCGATAGCCAGGCGCAACTGTGGTTTCTCGCGCGGCTCGAACCGGACAGCGCCGCCTATCACATGAGCGGCGGCGTGCGTCTGGACGGCGCGCTCGACGAACGCCGCCTGCGCGCCGCCGTGGCCGCGCTGGTCGAGCGTCACGAGATGTTGCGCACGCGGATCGTCGAACGTGACGGCGAACCCTTGCAGATCGTCGATGACTTCGACGCCGTGCAGGCCGAGGCGTTGTGCGAGTTCCACGATCTGCGCGTCGCGGGCAGCGGAACCGAAGCCGACGCCGACGCCGCCTCCAAAGCCAGCATCGCCGCCTTCACCCAAACGTTTTCGCTGCGTCCCTTCGATCTCGAACGCGGGCCGCTGTGGCGAATCGCATTCCTGACGATCGGCGCCGACGCCCACGTGCTGCTGTTGACCATGCATCACCTGATTTCCGACGGCTGGTCGCTCGGCGTGCTGGTCAAGGATTTCGTCGCGGGCTACGCGGCCGACGCCGCGCCAACGCGCGACGCGTTACCGGTCCAGTTCCGCGACTATGTGGTCTGGCAGCGCGAATGGCGCGACGAAGCGCGCGAGGCGGCCGATCTCGACTACTGGCGCAGCCGTCTTGGCGAGCCGCAAGATCCGCTCGCGCTGCCGTACGACCGCGCTCGCAACGGCGCGCGCGGCACGCATGGCGCGCGCGTGATCCGCGTGCTCGACACGCAGCAGGCGCAGGCCTGGCGCGCGTTCGTGCGCAGCCGGCGCGGCACGGTGTCGGCGGCGATGCTGGCCGTCTTCGATGTGCTGCTCGCGCGTCATAGCGGGCAGCGCGATCTGCGCGTCGGCATGCCGCTCGCGAATCGCGACCGCGCGGAAACCGCCGGCCTGATCGGCTGCTTCGTGAACACCGTGGTGATCGACGCGCAACTGGACAGCGCCGCGCCGTTCGACGCGTTGCTGGCCCAGGTGCAGCAGCGCGTCACGCAAGCGCTCGCGCATCAGCAGGTGCCGTTCGCACGCGTGGTCGAAGCGCTGCGTCCGCCCGCGATCGTCGGCGTCACGCCGGTGTTCCAGGCGATGTTCAACCTGCTCGACGTCTCCGGCGACGGCCTGCCCGAGTTGCCGGGGCTGCGCGCGTCCGAGTGGCGCGGCGAGCATCCGGTCGCGCGTTTCGATCTGACGCTCGACATCCGCGACGATGCCGACACCTTCGAATGCGCGCTCATCTACGCAACCGATGTGTTCGACGAAGCCACCGTCGCGCAACTCGCCGACGACTTCGTGAGCCTGATCGGGCAGATCGTCGCGCAGCCCGACTGTGCATTGGGGAATCTGCGCGTGGCGGCGGACGCAGCGTCGGCAGTTGCGGCGTCGGCCGGATCGATTGCAACGGCATTCCCGGCCTATCCGTTCGTTCCGCTGACCGACCGTCTGTTCGCGCTGTCGCAGTCGCAACCGGCGGCCCGTGCCGTGCACGCGGAAGACGCGCAACTCGACTATCGACAACTCGCCTCGGCCGCGCGTGCCGTCGCCGCGCGTTTGCTCGAAGCCGGCGTGCAGCGCGAGGAACGTGTCGGTCTGTGCGTGCAGCGCACGGCCGCCTTGCCGGCCGCGCTCTACGGCGTGCTGGCGAGCGGCGCGGCCTATGTGCCGCTCGATCCGGGCTATCCGGTCGAGCGGTTGCAATACATCATCGCGGATGCGGGCATTCGCCGTGTCGTCGCCGACGCGGCGTCGCGCGACAAACTTGCCGAATTGCTGACGCCGCTCGACTGCATCGTCGTCTCGATCGATGGCAACGAAATCGGCAACGAAGGCGGCAACGAAGGCGGCAATGAAGGCCGCACCCAGGACGCAAACGCTGGAAGCCACCGCCATGTCCTGCCGGCTCCGCACCCCGACCAACTCGCCTACGTGATCTATACGTCGGGCTCGACCGGTCAGCCGAAAGGCGTCGGCGTCACGCATCGCAACGTCACGCGTCTGCTCGACGCGACCCACGCGCAATTCGGCTTCGGTCCCGCCGACGTGTGGAGCTGCTTCCACTCGTACGCGTTCGACTTCTCCGTCTGGGAATACTTCGGCGCGTTGTCGTTCGGCGGCACGGCCGTGGTGGTGCCGCATGGGGTCGCGCGTTCGCCGCAAGACTTCCACGCGCTGCTGCGCGAGACCGGCGTGACGATCCTGAATCAAACGCCGTCCGCGTTTCTGCCGCTCACCCAGGTCGAACTCGATCTGAACGCGCCGCTCCCCGCTTTGCGCTGCGTGATCTTCGGCGGCGAAAAACTCGAACCGGCGACGCTATCGCGCTGGCTCGCATGGCGCGGCGCGCGCGCACCGCGCCTCGTGAACATGTACGGCATCACCGAAACCACGGTGCACGTCACCGCGCGCGATATCACGCTCGCCGACACCGAAGCCCTCACCGCGGCCGCCAGCGCGCCGAGCCTGATCGGCGCGCCGATTGCCGACCTGAGCCTGCACGTGCTCGACGCGGATCTGAACCCCGCTCCTTTCGGCGTGTGCGGCGAGTTGTGTGTCGGCGGCGCGGGTCTCGCGCGTGCGTATCTTGGCCGTCCGGGGCTGACCGCGAGCCGCTTCGTGCCCGACCCGTTCGGGCCGCCGGGCGCGCGGCTCTACCGGTCGGGCGACGTCGCGCGCCGGCATCGCAACGGCGAACTCGAATACCTCGGCCGTAACGACGCGCAGGTCAAGATTCGCGGCTTCCGGATCGAGCCGGGCGAAATCCAGGCGGTGCTGATCGAGCATCCCGCGATCCGTTCGGCGGTGGTCGTGCCGGGTGCCGATCCGCAAGGCGGACTGCGTTTGATTGCCTACTACGTCAGTGCGGATGCCGACGTCGATGCGGCCGCGTTGCGCGAACACATTGCCGCGCGTTTGCCTGCGCACATGGTGCCGGCCGCCTTCGTGCCGATGGAGGCGTTGCCGCTGACATTGAACGGCAAGCTCGACGTACGCGCATTGCCGGCGCCAGGTGAAGTCGTGGTCGAACGTTCGCGTATCGCGCCGCGCACGCCGCAGGAAATCGCGCTCGCCGCGATCTGGCAAGACGTGCTGGGCGGCGCGCTGCCCGGCGCCGACGACGACTTCTTCGCGCTCGGTGGGCACTCGTTGTCGGCCGTCAAGGTGGTCGCGCGCGTGCGTCAACGGCTTGGCGTGAGCTTGCCGTTGCAGAGCGTGTTCAGCCTGCCGGTGCTGTCGCAACTCGCACGGGCTATCGAGGAGGCCGCGCTCGCCGCCGCGGAATCGGCAACCCAAGCCGCATCGGCAACCGGGGCATCCGCAAACACAACCGCATCCGCCGACACGGCGCCGATCGCGCGCCGTCCCGCGAATGCGCAAGCGGACAACCTGCCGCTCTCGTTCGCGCAGGAACGTCTATGGGTGTTGTGGCAACTGGAACCGGAAAGCGCCGCGTATCACGTACCCGGCGCGGTGCGTCTGAGCGGATCGCTCGACACAGCGGCCGTGCGTGCCGCATTCGACACGATCGTCGCGCGTCACGAAGCGCTGCGCACGACCTTCGTGGCCGTCGACGGCAAGCCGGTCCAGCGCGTCGCCGGCGCGGTCCGCTACGACTGGCGCACGGCGACGCTCGATCACGCCGAGCCACGCGCGCTGGCCGCCGCGTTGCACGACTGCGTGAGCGAGCCGTTCGATCTCGAACATGGCCAGTTGCTGCGTGTCGTCCTGCTGTCGTCGAGCGAGACCGAACACGTGCTCGCGGTGGTGATGCATCACATCGTGTCCGACGGCTGGTCGATGGACGTGCTGATCGACGAGTTCAGCGCCTGCTACGAAGCATCGCGACGCGGCTTCGCGCCCGATCTGCCGCCGCTGCCGATCCAGTGCGCGGATTACGCGTACTGGGAACGCGCCGAAGGCGGCCGCCGCGCGGCCGATCTCGACTGGTGGTGCGAGCGGCTTGCGGGCGACCAGCCGGTGCTGAACCTGCCGCTGACACGCGCGCGGCCGGCGACGCGCAGCGCGGCCGGCGGCCGTTGCCTGCGCCGGATCGATCCTCGAACGACGCGCGCGCTGCGCGAGTTGTCGCAACGCGAAGGCGCGACCTTGTTCATGGTGCTGCTCGCGTGCTATCAGACGCTGCTGCATCGCTATAGCGGGCAGGGCGATATCCGCATCGGCATTCCGGTCGCGAATCGCGAACGGCTCGAAACGGAATCGCTGATCGGCTTCTTCATCAATACGCTGGTGATTCGCGGCGCGCCGGCCGGGCATCGGCCGTTCGATCAACTGCTCGCCGCCACGCGCGCCGAAGTGGTCGCCGCGCAGGCGCATGCGTCGGTGCCGTTCGCGCAACTGGTGGACGTCGTGCAGCCGCAACGCGATCTTGGTCTCACGCCGCTGTTCCAGACCATGTTCAACCTGCAGGTCACGCCGGCCGAACAATTCGCGAGTCTGAGCGGCATCACGGTCAGCGCGCTGGATCTGCCGGAACTCGGCGGCGAGACCGCGCAGTTCGACCTCACGCTCGACATCACCGATCAGGGCGACGCGCTGCGCGTGTCGTTCGGCTACGCGAACGATATTTTCGACCGCGCGGTCATCGATCAAATTGCGGATCACTATCTCGAACTCGTCGTGCAGGTGCTGGCCGCGCCTCGCCAGGCGCTCGCGGCGATTGCGCTGACGCCGGCGCGGACGGTAGGCGCGCCGGTCGCGGCGGAGCAGCCTTATGTGCCGGTGCTCGAACGTTTCATGCGCCAGGTGCAGGTGCAACCGGCGGCGCCCGCGTTGCGTTCGCCGGCCACGCCCGCCGAACCCGCGTTCGACTACGCGACGCTCGCCGCGCGCGCGCGCCAGGTGGGAGCGGTGCTGCACGCGGCCGGTGTGCGCGACGAAGCGCGCGTCGGTTTGTGCGTGTCCCGTTCGCCGTCGATGGTGGCCGCGCTGTTCGGCATCTGGAGCGCGGGCGCCGCCTTCGTGCCGCTCGATCCGGAATATCCGCCCGAGCGCCTCGCGCAGATCGTCGCCGATGCCGGTATCGATCACGTGGTGGTGGATCGCGTCAGCGCCGCGCGTCTGAGCGGCGTGCTAGCGGGACTCACGCTGCATGCGATGGAGGACATGGACGCGCGCGCGGCAGCGAATGCGTCGCGATCGTCATCGCCGTTGTCCTTCACTCCACATATGCCGCGCATGCCGCTCGCGCCGCAACTCGCGTACGTGATGTACACGTCCGGCTCGACCGGCGTGCCGAAGGGCGTCGCGATGACGCACGCCGCGCTGTCCGTGCACGTCGACGACGTGATCGCGCGCTTCGGCGTCCACGCGGGCGATTGCGTGCTCCAGTTCTCGACCATCAATTTCGATGCCGCGCTCGAACAGTTGCTGCCCGCGCTGTGCGTCGGCGCGCGCGTCGTGCTGCGCGGCCCGGATCTTTGGAGCTGGCCGGAATTCAACGCGGTGCTGCGCGACGAAGCGGTGAGCGTGACCGACCTGCCGACCGCGTTCTGGCAGCAATGGCTCCGCGATCTGCCGGCGGCGCTGCCCGCGCTGCGTCTCGTGACGATCGGCGGCGAAGCGCTGAACGGCGCGGCGCTCGCGCAGTGGCTCGGCTGCGGCTTGCGCGACGTGCGCTTCGAGAACACTTACGGCCCGACCGAAGCGGCGATCTCCGCGCTCAGCCGCCGCACCGAAGCGGCCGACGTGGACGCGCCGGTCGTCACGATCGGTCTGCCGTACCCCGGCCGTATCGCGCGTCTGCTCGACGAGTGGAGCAATCCGACGCCGGCGGGTGCGACAGGCGAGCTGTGCATCGGCGGCGAGGCATTGGCGCGCGGCTATCTCGGCCGGCCGGCGACGACCGCCGAGCGCTTCGTGCCGGACCCGTTCGGTCCGCCGGGTTCGCGCCTCTATCGCACCGGCGACGTGTGCGTGCTGCGCGCGGGCGATGCGCGGCACGGTTTCGACTACGTCGGACGCGACGACCGCCAGGTCAAGCTGCGCGGCTACCGGATCGAGTTGTCGGAAGTGGAGACCGCGTTGCGTGGGTTGCCTGGTGTGCGCGAGGCGATCGCGGTGATCAGCGGGGCGGACGACGCGCGCAAGCTGCTCGCCTACGCGGTGATCGACGACGCCGACAGCGAGCGTGCGGGCACGGCCCTGCACGCGGCGCTCGCGGAGCGCCTGCCGGCCTACATGGTGCCGGCGGCGGTCGTGCCGCTCGCGGCCTTGCCGCTCACGCCGAACGGCAAGGTCGACAAACGCGCGCTGCCGCCACCGCTGCTCGATAACGCCGACGCGCCGCGTGAGCTGACCGCCGCGCGTGACGAACGCGAAGCGCGTCTGCTCGCGATCTGGCGCGCGGTGCTGGGCCGCGACGAGATCGGCGTGGACGACAACTTCTTCGCGCTCGGCGGCGATTCGATCCTCGCGATTCAGGCAATCAGCCGTGCGCGTGCCGAAGGCATGGCGTTGACCGTGCGCGAACTGTTCGAACATCAGAGCGTGGCCGCACTGGCGCAACGCGTGCCGCAAGCGGCGCCGCAGCGCGCCTATCGCGAGGTTGCGGGGGCGCTCGCGCTGACGCCGATTCAGCGCTGGTTCTTCGACGAACATCCGGACGGCCCGGCGCATTGGAATCAATCGGTATTGCTTGCGGCGAACGAGCGCTTGTCCGACGCTGCGCTGCAAGTCGCCGTGCAGACCGTGATGCAGCGTCACGACGCGTTGCGTTTGCGTTTTTCGCGCGACGTTTCAGGCGCCGCGCGAGGCGAGTGGACCCAGCGCAGTCTGGCACGCGACGCGGCTTCCGATGCGGACGCGGCCAGTGCGATCGAATGTATCGATTTGCGCGGCGAAGCCGACTGGCAAGCGGCGATGTCCGCGCGCGGCGCGCAGGTGCAGGCGTCGCTGGATATCGAGCACGGGCCGGTATGGCGCGCTGTTCGCTTCGACGTCCCCGATGGCGGTTCGCGTCTGCTGCTGGTCGTGCATCACCTGAGTATCGACGGCGTGTCGTGGCGCATTCTGCTCGAGGAACTGGGGCAAGCGTACGAACAGGCGCTAGCGGGACAGTCGATCGAATTGCCCGCGCAGAGTCTGAGCTGGGGCGACTGGACCGAAGCGCTGTCCGCTCACGCGCAGCGCGACACGGTGCGCGACGAATTGACCTACTGGCGCGCGCAATTGTCGGCGGCCTCGGCGTGGGACGACGCGGCGCGTGCACGTGGCGGGCTGCCGCTCGCGGCTCGGCTCGACGAGGTGGATCGCACGCTCGGCGCGAGCCAGGTGCTGCGTCGCAAGCTCGACGAAACGCGTACGCGGGCGTTGTTGCAGGAAGCGTCGTCGACGCAGCAAGGTCGCGTGGACGAGTGGTTGCTGGCTGCGCTGGTGAACACGCTCGCGGGATGGAGCGAACGCGCGGGCGTGCTGATCGAACTCGAAGGCCACGGCCGCGAGGAAGTGATCGACGGGGTGGATCTGACGCGCACGGTGGGCTGGTTCACGACGCGGTATCCGGTGTGGTTCGACGCGGTGAATGACGCAACCACCGACGCCGCGACCACGCTCGCCTCGGTGAAGACCACGCTGCGCAACGTGCCGAACAAAGGCCTGCACTACGGCGTACTGGAGTCCCTGAGCGGCGCAAATGAACGCAACGCGATCGCCGCCTTGCCGCGCGCGCAGGTGAGCTTCAACTACCTCGGCCAGTTCGGCCAGAGCGACAGCGCTACGCAGAACCGCATGCGCATCGCGACCGGCGAACACGCGGGCCAGGCCGCCGGCGCACACACCGTCTTCTCGTATGCGCTCGAACTGAACGCATTGATCGTCGACGGGGCGTTGTCGATCGACTGGCGTTACCTGCCGGGTCTGATCGACAGCACGCGTGCGCAGGCGCTCGCCGACACCTTCGACGCGCAACTCGACGCCTTGCTGCAAACGCGGATCGGCAACGACACGCTGGCCGTTCATGGTTTCGACAGCGATCTCGCCGGCGAAGACCTCGACGCCTTGCTCGACCAACTCGACGACTGAACCGGACCGCCCGATGGGCGGTTTGCTCCAACGAAAAATAGTAGTGATTCTCATTAATGAGTGAAGCCATCATGACGACGAACCCGGATTTCCGTCGCAAGAGCAACATCGAATCGGTGCACCGTTTGCTCGGCGTGCAACCGGGCCTGTTGACCCAGGCCTTGCAAGCGGGCGCCGACGATCCGTACTACTCGCAATACGTGTTCGAACTGGAAGGCGCGCTGTCGATCGATGCATTCGACGGCGCGTGGCGCGACGTGGTCGCGCGTCACGAAATTCTGCGCGCGGATTTCCGCTGGGAAGGACTCGCGCAGCCCGCGATGATCGTTTATCGCGAGACGGACGCCGGTTGCGAGTACGACGATTGGCGCGCTCTGTCCGACGCGCAGCAGCATGCGCGTCTCGCGCAGGCGTGGGACGCGCGGCGCGCGGAGGGTTTCCATCTGGCGCGCGCGGCATCGTTGCAGTTGCATTTGATCCAGGTGGCGGAGCAGCGCTTCTGGTTCGTGTGGCGCATGCATCACGTGCAGCTCGACGGCTGGAGTCTGCCGATCGTGCTGCGCGAAGTGATGGCGCGTTACGCCGCGCGCAGCGCGGGGCTGGGTGGACCGCTTGCGCCCGCGCCGGGTCTGAAGGTCTATCGCACCTGGCTCGACGCGCAGGATCGCGACGCGGCCGAGGCGCGCTGGTGCGCGGCGCTTGCCGGCCTCGACGTGCCGACGCCGCTGCCCGCAAGCGCCGCGCAGACCGATGCGCAACGGCGCTACGCGGAACTGCGTCTGCGCCTCGATCCGGCCGCGAGCGCGGCGCTGGTCGAATTCGCGCGCGCTCAACGCGTGACGCTCGGTTCGGTCGTGCAGGCGGCGTGGGCGTTGCTGCTCGCGCGCCGCGCCGATCGCGAGGAAGCCGTGTTCGGCGTGACGGCGGCGGGACGGCCGGCCGAGATCGACGGCATGGACGCGATGGTCGGCGTGTTCATCAACACGGTGCCGATGCCGGTGCGGCTGTCGGCGTCGCAAACGGTCGGCGACTGGGTGCGGGCGCAGCAGGCGCAGTCGTTCGCGTTGCGCGCGGTCGAGCACGTGCCGCTTGCGCGGATTCAGGCCGTGGCGAACGGCGGGCGGGCGCTGTTCGACAGCATCGTCGTGATCGAAAACTATCCGGTCGATTCGAGCGGCGCGCGCGCGGGCGATCTGCAGGTCAGGATGCTCGGCGCCGCCGACGTGCATGAGCCCGGCATGCGCTATACCGATGGCCGCAATCCCTATCCGCTCAGTCTGATCGTCGCGACGGGCGCGCAGTTCGACTACGTGCTGGCGTATGACACGCGGCGTTTCACGCATGCTGCCGTCGAGACGATCGGCGCGCAGTTGCGTGAGGTGCTGGCCGCCTTTGTCGCGCATCCGGAACGCGCGTTGGGCGAGATCGGCTTGCGGCCGCCAGCTTCGCCGGATGCGACGGCCGGTTCGAGTGTGCAACCGGCGCAAAGGGCGCAGCCAGCGCAGGCTTCGGTGGCTTATGTGCCGCTCGCTGCCGGCAATACCTTGCTCGCGCGCATCGCGCAACACGTTCGCACGCGGCCCGATGCCGAGGCGCTTGCCGATGGCACGCGATCGCTCGACTGGCGCGCAGTGTGGAACGCTTCGGGACGACTGGCGCAACGGCTCGTCGATGCCGGCGTGACCCGCGAGTCGCGCGTTGCGGTCGTGTTGCCGCGCGGCGTCGATTTTGTACTCAGCGTGCTCGCGGTATGGCGTGCGGGCGGCGCGTATGTACCGCTCGATATCGCTGCACCCACCGAACGTCTTGCGTGGCAGGTGAGCGATAGCCAGGCGCACGGCGTGATCGCGGGGAGCGATGTCGATGCGTGGTTGCCGTCCGGTACGAAGCGAATCGACCCGGCGGAGGTTCTCGCCACGTTTGATGTCAACGCAACTGCACATGCAAATGAAAATGAAAACGAAAACGCCGCCGCCGCCGAACCGGACCTCGACATCGCACTCCCGCTGCCCGGCCAGCTCGCCTACCTGATCTACACCTCCGGCTCGACCGGCCGTCCGAAGGGCGTGATGATCGCGCACGACGCACTGAGCGCCTATCTCGACGCGTTGCTCACGCGCGTGCCGGACGGCATCGAGCGCGCGGCGTTTCTGTCGACGCCTGCCGCCGACCTCGGCCACACGACGCTCTTCGGCGCGCTGTGGGCCGGCTGGACGCTGCACATCCCCGCCGAAGCGCTGAGCTTCGATCCCGACGCGTGCGGCGACTATCTGCGCCGCCATCGCATCGACATGCTGAAGATCGTGCCGTCGCATCTCGGCGGCTTGCTGCAAGCCGCGCAACCCGGCCACGTGCTGCCCGCGCGTTGCCTCGTGCTGGGCGGCGAGGCGGCGAGCGGCGCGCTGATCGAACGCATTGCCGCGCTCGCGCCGCACTGCGTGGTGCTCAATCACTATGGTCCGACCGAAACCACCGTCGGCGCGTTGACGTGGCGCAAGCCGGCCGCCGATGTCGCGAGCCTGCCGCTCGGGCATCCGCTGCCGCACGCGAACGTGCGGTTGCTCGACGCGCACGGCAATCTCGCGGGCGACGCGGCGTACGGCGAGATCTGCATCGGCGGCGCGTCGGTGGCGCGCGGTTATGCCGGTCGGCCGGGGTTGACCGCAGAGCGTTTCGTGCCCGATCCGTCGGGGCATGGCGCACGCGTGTACCGCACGGGCGACCGTGGCCGCATCGACGAGCAGGGGCGATTCGTGTTCCTCGGCCGCCGCGACGATCAGGTGAAGATTCGCGGCTATCGCGTCGAACCGGAAGAGGTCGGCGCGTGCCTGCGTGCGTTGCCGGGCGTGCGCGACGGCATCGTGATCGCACGCGAAGACGACGCCGGCCGCGTGCAACTGCATGCGTTCGCCACCGGTGACAATCTGCGCGCGGACGCGTTGCGCGCGGCGCTCGCGCAGACCTTGCCGGATGCATTGGTGCCCGACACCTTCACCGTGCTCGACGCGTTGCCGCTCACGCCGAACGGCAAGATCGACCGTCGCGCGCTGACGCCGATGCAAGCAGGCGCGGGCGCCGATGCGCGCGCCGTCGTCGCGCCGCGCACCGAGGCGGAAACGACCCTGCTGGCGATCTGGCAGGCCGCGCTCGGCCGCGAGGATATCGGCGTGACCGACAACTTCTTCGAGATCGGCGGCGATTCGATTCTCAGCCTGCGGATCATCGCGAAGGCGCGGCAAGCTGGGCTCGGCCTGACGCCGAAGCAGGTCTTCGACCATCCGACGATCGAGGCCGCCGCGGCGGTCGCGAAGCCGGTGACGCCGAAAGCGCCACGCGCGAGCGGCGTGGGGGTGGCTTCGGCTTCTGCGTTGGCTGCATCGTCGAACGCGGTGTCGAACGCGGCAGCGAGCGCTTCGGCCACGTTGCCGCTCACGCCGATTCAGGCTCGCTTCTTCGCCGAGCATCCCTCTGGCCCGAATCACTGGAACCAGTCGATGCTGCTCGCCGCGAACGAGCGTCTGTCGCTGGACGCGTTGCGCACCGCCGTGCACACCGTGATGGGCCGCCACGACGCGCTGCGTCTGCGCTTCACGCGCGAGGGCGAAGGCAACGGCAACGGCAACGGCGCAGCGGGCCGCTGGACCCAGCGTTGCGCGCCGTCCGAAACGAATACGGTGGACTACGTCGATCTGCGCGACGAGGCCGACTGGCAAGCAGCGATGTCCGCGCGGGGCGCGCAGGTGCAGGCGTCGCTCGATCTGGCGCAGGGACCGGTATGGCGCGCGGTGCTGTTCGACGTGCCGGGCGATAACTCGCGTCTGCTGATCGCCGTGCATCACCTGAGCATCGACGGCGTGTCGTGGCGCGTGTTGCTCGAAGATATCGGCGATGCATACGAACACGCGCTGGCGGGCCGTCCGATCGCGTTGCCCGCACCTAGCCTCAGCTGGAGCGAATGGACGGCGGCGCTGTCCGCGCATGCGCAGCGCGACACGGTACGCGACGAAGTGACCTACTGGCGCACACAGTTGTCGGAAACCACGAACTGGAGCGATGCGACGCGCGCGGCCGGCGGTTTGCCGCTCGCGTCGCGTCTCGACGAAACCGACAGCACGCTGGGCGCGAGCCGTACGATTCTGCGAGAACTCGATAGCGCGCGGACTCGTGCGTTGTTGCAGGACGTGCCGGGCGCGTACCGCACGCGCATCGATGAAGTCCTGCTTGCCGCGCTGGTCGAGACGCTCGCGGGCTGGAACGACGCGCAGGGCGTGCTGGTGGAGCTCGAAGGCCACGGCCGTGAAGACGTGATCGACGGCGTGGATCTGACGCGCACCGTCGGCTGGTTCACGACGCGTTATCCGGTCTGGTTCGAAGCGGCGCACGGCGGCGTGCCAACCCTGGCGGCGGTGAAGACCGCATTGCGCGGCGTGCCGAACAAAGGGCTGCACTACGGCGTGCTGGAATATCTCGGCGGCGCGGCGGAGCAGGCGGCCATCGCCGCGCTGCCGCGTGCGCAGGTGAGCTTCAACTATCTCGGCCAGTTCGGTCAGAGCGATCGCGCGGATCAAGGCCGCATGCGTATCGCCGCCGACGAACACGCGGGCCGCGCCGCGAGTCCGCTCGAACGTTGCGGGCATGCACTCGCATTCAACGCGTGGATCGTCGACGGCGCGTTGTCGATCGAATGGCGGCATGTGCCGGGTGCGGTCGCGCCGGCCACGGCGGAGGCGTTGGCCAGCGCGTTCGATACCCATCTGCGAGCGTTGATCGACCACTGCGCGACGGCGCCGCGCGCGGCGACCTCGGCGGATTTCCCGTTGTCCGGTCTCGACGAAGCGGGCCTGCACGCGCTCGCGTTGCCGCTCGACAACGTCGACGACATCTATCCGGCCACGCCGTTGCAACAGGGGCTGATTTTCCACGCGCAATTGCGTCAGGGCAGCGGCACCTACGTCAATCAATTGCGCCTGACGCTGAGCGGCGCGCTGGATGCCGCGCGTCTCGCCGATGCCTGGCGCGCCACGGTCGCGCGTCATGACGTGTTGCGCACCGCGTTCCGTTATCGCGGCGATGGCGAGTTGCTGCAAGTGGTCTATCGCCGGGCGGAGTTATCCGTGGCATTCCACGCGTGGCACGGCGAAAGCAACGGCGTGCGTTACGACGACCGCCTGCATGCATGGTGCGCGCAGGATCTCGCGCAAGGTGTCGAGATCGAGTCCGCGCCGCTGATGCGTGTGAACGTGTTCGCGCGTCCGGACGGCGCGCACGATCTGATCTGGACCAGCCATCATGCGTTGACCGATGGCTGGAGCAGCGCACGTCTGCTCGATGAAGTCGGTGCGCACTATGCGGCCGCGACGCGTGGTGAGACCGCGCGGCTCGCGCCGGCGGGGCGCTATCGCGATTACGTCGCGTGGCTCGGTGCGCAGGGTCCGGAGGCCGCGGCGCAGGCGGTATGGCGCGAACGCTTCGACGGCTTCGACGATCCGGTGATGCTCGACGCCGCGCTCGGCCGCACCGCGCAACCGCGTCAAGGGCTGTTCCATGTCGAGCAACGCGTGTCGGTCGAGGTCGAGCAGGCGTTGCGAACGGCGGCGCAGCGCGCGCAGGTCACGCTGAATACGTTGATCCAGGGCGGCTGGGCATTGCTGCTCGCGCGCTATGGCGGCCGCGACGCGGTGATGTTCGGCGTGACCACGTCGGGGCGCAGCGCGGGCAATGAACGCGTGCCGGGCATCGACGCGATGCTTGGGCTTTTCATCAACAGCCTGCCGCTTGGTGTGCGCGTGCCGGCGGATCGCGCGGCGGCGGACTGGCTGCGCGATCTGCAACGCGCGAACGCCGAGCTGCGCGAACACGAGCACGTGTCGCTCGCGCAGGTGCAACGCTGGCTCGGCCGTAGCGGCAGCGCGTTGTTCGATACGCTGCTCATTTTCGAAAACTACGATACCGGCGAGCGTCGCCCCGGGAGCGCGGCCGATGCCGGCGGTCTCACGGTCAGCGCGGCGGCGGCGGTCAATCGCACGCACTATCCGCTGACGCTGAGCGTGACGCCGGGTCAGACGCTGTCGTTCGAATGGGCGTGGGACGGCGAGTATCTCGATCGCGCGACCGTTTCGCGGCTGGCGGCCGATTATCTTGGGTTGCTGACGCAACTGGCCGAGGCGGCGAGTGCGACGGTCGATGTGGCCGATGCGGTTCACGCTGCCAATGCCAAAGCGGCGAAGGTCGGGGCGATCGGTGTGCGGCGTGACGCTCACGATGCGGTAACGGTCGCTCCCGCCAGCGCGATCGCGCTGCCGTCTTGCGTCGCGCGTACCGCGTCGCAAGACGGCGCGCGCATTGCGATTGCGTGCGGCGAACGGCAACTCGACTACCGCACGCTGGTCGCGCGGTCGCAGGCACTCGCTCGCAACCTGCTGCGTTCGGGCGTGACGGGTGAAGCGCGGGTCGGCGTGTGCGTCGCGCGTTCGGAACAACTGCCGCTCGCGTTGCTGGGTGTGCTGACGAGCGGCGCGTGCTATGTGCCGCTCGATCCCGACTATCCGGCGAGCCGTCTGCAATGGATGATCGAAGACGCCGGCATTCGGACCGTCGTGATCGATGCCGCCACGCGGGCACGCGTTGGCCATCCCGGTTCGCTGTTCGATGGCTTGACGCTAATCGATGTCGAGACCGCGAGCGTTGTCGAGGTCAGTGATCTCGACGGCACGACTCCCTCCGATTTGCCCGCGCTGCATCCCGAACAACTCGCGTATGTGATTTACACGTCCGGCTCGACGGGCCGCCCGAAGGGCGTCGCGATCAGCCACGGCGCGCTCGACCGCTTCCTGCAGTCGATGACCCGCGTGCCCGGCCTCGCCCATGACGACGTGCTGTTGTCCGTCACGTCGCCGTCGTTCGACATCTTTGCGCTCGAAGCGTACGCGCCGCTGCTGCTCGGCGCGCGCGTCGAGATCGCGACGCGCGCCGAGGTGGTGGACGGCGAGCGCCTCGCCGCGCGTCTCGCGCAGACCGGCGCGAACGTGATGCAGGCAACGCCGAGCGGCTGGAAGTTGTTGCTTGCCACCGGCTGGCAGGCGCCCGCCGGTTTCCGCGCGCTGTGCGGCGGCGAAGCGCTCGCTGACGATCTCGCCGCGGCGCTGCGTGCACGCGGCGTCGCGTTGTGGAACATGTACGGCCCGACCGAGACGACGGTGTGGTCGAGCGTGGCGCACATCGACGGCACCGCGCCGATCGCGCTCGGCGCACCGATCGACCACACGGCGTTGCGCGTGCTCGACGCTCATGGTCATCAAGTGCCGCAAGGCGGCGCGGGTGAGCTGTACATCGGCGGCGAGAACCTGGCGCGCGGCTATCTCGGCCGCGCCGCGCTGACCGCCGAGCGCTTCGTGCCCGATCCGTTCGGCGCGCCGGGCGCGCGTCTGTACCGCACGGGCGACGCGTGCCGCGTCGGCGTGGATGGATATTTGCGTTACCTCGGCCGTCTCGATCAGCAGGTGAAGTTGCGCGGGCATCGCATCGAGATCGGCGAAATCGAGGCAGTGCTGCGCGCGCAACCCGGCGTGCGCGATGCCGCGGTCGTGCTGCTCGACGGTGACGGGCAGGCCGCGCGTCTGGCCGGTGCGCTGGTACGTGCCGATGCCGGCGGACCTGGTGAGCCTGGTGAGCTCGCGCTCGAAGCCCTCCAGCGCGCGGTGGCGGCGGCCCTGCCGTCGCACATGGTGCCGACGGTGTGGCGTGTGTGCGAGGCGTTGCCGCAGACGCCGAACGGCAAGCTCGACCGCCGCGCGCTCGCCGATGCGTGCGCCGCCGAAGCCGCGCCGGCGGCGGCGCGCCGCGCGCCCCGCACGCCGCTCGAAACCACGCTTGTCGATACGTGGCAGCGCGTGCTCGGGCAAAGCACGATCGGCATCGACGACGACTTCTTCCAGCTCGGCGGCGATTCGCTCGCGGCGATGCGCGTGATGGCGCAACTGCGCGCGGCCGGCGTCGCCGCATGTTCGCTCGAAATGCTGTTCGTGCAACGCACGCCGGCCGCGCTGGCGGCGGCGATCGAAGAAGGCGCGGCGGACTGGCCCGGCAATCTGGTCGCGTTGAATGGCGCGCCGAAGCACTCGGCCACGACGCTGTTCTGCATTCACCCCGGCTTCGGTCTCGTCAACGGCTATGCGCCGCTCGCCGCCGCGTTGCCGCGCGATGTGCGGGCGATCGGCGTGCAATCGCCGCGCTACACCGAAGCGCAATGGCAACCGGCCGACTTCGCCGCGTGGATCGCCGACTACGTCGCGCGGATTCGCGCTGCGCAGCCGCACGGCCCGTACCGCCTGCTCGGCTGGTCGCTCGGCGGTCTGCTCGCCGCGCACATCGCGCAGGCGCTCGAACGTGCAGGCGAAACGGTCGCGTGGCTCGGCGTGCTCGATACCGATCCGGACCCGGCGCCGGTCGATCCGGATGCGAGCGTGCTCGACCTCGACACGCTGCGCGGCTATCTCGCCCCGCGCTCGCCGGAACGCGCGGCCGCGCTCGATACGCTGCACGCCACCGGCGACAGCCCCGCTGCCTTGCTCGACGCCGCGCGCGCCGCGGGTCTGATCGACGCCGACGAACAAGCCACGCTGCACAGCCTCGTCGACGTGGTGCGGTTGCAGCGTCGCTTGCTGGCGGGACGTCCCGCGGTTCACGTGCGCGCCGACATCGACGTGTGGCAGGTCAGCGACGCCACGCGCTCCGACGCCTCCGCGTGGCGCGCCGTCACCGGCGGCGTCGCGCATGCGGTGGCCGCGCTCGCGACGACGCACGACGCCATCGTTCATCACCCGTCGGTACGGGATGCCGTGCGCGCGCGTTTGCGCGCGGGCGGCGCCACCGTCGACGACATCCATTCAGTAGACAACGGAAGGCCGCAATGAGCGGCCGCTCCATCCCGAATCATTTCCAAAAGGAGTGCGTAAGCATGGCCGTCGATCATCCTGTTTCTCTGCCGGCGCTGGACCTGCTCGGCATCGGTTTCGGTCCCTCGAACCTGGCGCTCGCCATCGCGCTCGACGAGGACGCGCGTGCCAATGGCCGCCGGCTGAAGACCGGCTTCATCGAAAAGAAGCACGGGTTCGCGTGGCATAGCGGCATGCTGCTGCAGGACAGCCGCATGCAGATTTCGTTTCTGAAGGATCTGGTCACGCTGCGCGATCCGTGCAGCCCGTTCTCGTTCCTCAAGTATCTGCAAACGCAGGGACGTCTGGAGGATTTCGTCAATCTGCGCAGTTTCCTGCCGACCCGCATCGAGTACGACGGTTATCTGCGCTGGGCCGCGTCGTCGTTCGACGATCAGGTGCATTACGGCGAGGCCGTGCTGAGCGTGAAGCCGCGTAGCGCGGGCGGCAAGGTGCGCGCGCTGGAAGTCGTGTCGCGCCGCGCGGACGGCAGCGAGACCACGCGGATCGCGTCGAATCTGGTGATGGCGGTGGGCGGACGTCCGTCGCTGCCGGCGCCGCTTGCCGCGCTCGCCGGACAGAACTCGCCGGCCGCGCGCCGGCTCGTGCATTCGTCCGGCTATCTGCCGGAGATCGACGCGGCGTTGCGCGCGAGCCGCGCCGAAGCGCAGGCGGCCGGCCGCCGCGTGCGCGTGGCGGTGCTGGGTGGCGGGCAGAGCGGCGCGGAGATTTTCCAGGACCTCGTGCAGCGCGGCAGCCTCGACGACGATCTCGACGTGACGCTGGTGATTCGCGGCAGCGCGCTCAAGCCCGCCGACGACAGCCCGTTCGTCAACGAGATCTTCCACGCGGACTTCACCGACTCGATCTATCACCGCACGCCGGAAGCGCGGCAACAGTTCTTCGACGAATATCGCGGCACCAACTATTCGGTGGTCGACGTCGATCTGCTCGAACGTCTCTATGAACTCTTCTACATGCAGAAGGTGAGCGCGCAGCCGCGTCATGCGTTGCTCACGCAGCGGCAGTTGACGGCCGCGACGCCGGGCCGGCACGGTCTGGCGCTGACCTTCGAGGATCTGGCGCGCAATGTCACCGAGACCAGCGAGTTCGACGTGGTGGTGGCCGCGACGGGTTACCGGCGCGACGATCATCGTCGTCTGCTGGAAAACCTCGCGCCGTATCTCGGCGAGTTCAAGGTCGGCCGCGATTACCGGATCGAATCGCGCGACGACTTCCTGCCGGGCATCTGGCTGCAAGGTGGCTGCGAAGCGACCCATGGTTTGAGCGACACGCTGCTGTCGATTCTCGCGACGCGGTCGGCGGAGATTTGCGCGTCCTTGCATGACGCGTACGAAACGCTCGCGGAACAGCGCGCGCATGCGGTGGCTTGATCGTTGATCGTTGATTGAACTGCGATCGAGCGCCCGGCACCTATTTTTTGACTATCAACGGAACACCATCATGGACCAGGCTGTGAGCCATGCGCCGACTCTCGCGACGAGCGATCCCGCCGGCGCGGGCGGCAACGAATTTTCCTCGTTTTCCCACGCGCTGCCCGATGGCCGCGTGTGCTGCGTGCAAGTGCTCGCGGGCGGCAGCGTGGCGCTGCACGTCGACGGCGAAGCGCAGGCGCTGCTGACCGCGCGCTTCGACACCACGCACGTGTCGATCGACAATCTCGGCGACGCGCGAACGCTCGGTCGCCAGCCGCCGGAGATTTTTCTACCGCTGCTGGCCGAGTACTTCGCGCGCCCGGATCAGGTATCGACGATCGAGATCACCTTGCCGGTGAGTCGCGCATGGGCGGTCGACGCCGTGCGCAACGGCATCTTCGACGAGATCGAGGAAACCTCGGCCGGTTGCCGTCTGCGTTGCCGCCGCGCGAGCTTCTGGCAGCATCCGGCGATGTGGCTGCGGGCGACATCGAGCCGGGGCTTCGCGCCGCGCTACACGCTGACGAATCATCATCGGCATCCGGTGCGGCCGCCCAAGCCGCGCGGCGTCGTGTACGAACGCCAGCTTCCGCATCTGGATCTGACGTTTTCTCTGCGCACGATCCACGGCGAACAGGATCTCGAACTGTTCAATCGCTGGATGAACCTGCCGAACGTCGCGAGCGTGTGGGATCAGGCCGACGACACGATCACGCACGCGCGTTTTCTCGCCGATCAGGAAGCGGACCCGCATACGCAAACTTTGTTCGGCTGCTTCAACGGCGAGCCGTTCGCGTACTTCGAGGTGTACTGGGTCAAGGAAGATCGCCTGTCGCCGTTCTGCAATGCCGGCGATTACGACCGCGGCATTCATATTCTGGTGGGCAATCGGCGCCATCAGGGACCGGCGAAACTGGAAGCGTGGCTGCGCTCGCTATTCCATTACGTGTTCCTCGATGAACCCCGCACCCAGACGATTTACGGCGAACCCCGCATCGATAATGCGCGCTGGATCGATTACATGCAGGAGCAGGGCGGCGTGAAGCAGAAGGAATTCGACTTTCCGCATAAGCGCGCGGCGCTCATCAGTCTCGCCAGAGAGACTTACTTCGAGCACTTTGGTCCACGATAACAGCGCGATGTCTGAAGAAGGGGCGCTTCGGCGCCTTTTTTGCGTGTTGGGCACAAGCATTCAAGGAAACGTCACTTGACACGCATCACGCTCACACTTTTAAATGCGAATCATTATCAGTATCATTGCCAAAATTATTTCACGAGAGAGTTGCATTCGATGACGCATCGACAGCCTGCATTAAATCGCCTCATTTGCGTGCCTGCCGTTGCGGCATTTCTGCTGTGAGCGCTGCGTTGAATCTCTTTTGCCTGCCATTTGCAGGCGGCAGCGCGGCGGTATTCAACCCGTGGCGAACGCTCGCTCCCGCATCGATGCGCGTGACGCCGATGGTGTTGCCGGGACGCGGGACGCAATGGGGCGAACCGTTGGTCGCCGAGTGGGCGACGTTGCTGGATCGGCTGTATGCGCAGATCGCGCCGTATGCGCACCAACCGTACGCGTTGTTCGGCCACAGCATGGGTGCGCTGCTCGCGTTCGAACTGGCGCATCGGCTGCGTGCGCACGGCATGCCGGCGCCTGCGTTGCTGATCGTGTCGGCGACGCGTCCGCCGCGCGAGGATCATCGCCTGTCCGGTATCGACTGGCGGCGTTGCGCCGACGAACAGGTGCTCGACACGCTGTTCGGCATCAGCGGCAGCGATCCGGCCTGGGAACACGCCGAGTTGCGCGAGCTGATGTTGCCGATCGTGCGCAACGATTTTCAGCTTTGCGCGGATTACCGCTATCGGGAACGCGCGCCGCTGGCCGTGCCGATTCACGTTCTCGCCGGTCGCGACGATCACGGTTGTCCGTATGCGCCCGCCTTCGCCGCATGGCGCGACGAGTCCAGCATGAGGACGACCGGCCGTGAAGTCGATGGCGGCCACCTGTTTCTTCGCGACGATCCGGCTGCCGCGTTCGCGGCGGTCATCGACGCGCTCGACGCTTTGCAGCGCGAACCTTTTCACTCTATCTAGTCAGGAGTCAAGCATGTCGACCGATATCCGGGAAGCACCCGCTGAAATCCAGCTCGCCGACACCGTGTTCCAGAAGGGCAGCACGCGTCTGCCCGTCATGCACGCCCCCGCCGACGCCAGCGACATTCTCGATCGCGGCTGGCACGCAACGATCGCCCGCCATCTCGCCCGCGACGGCGGCGTGTTGCTGCGCGGTTTCGCGGACATGAGCATCGATCGTTTCCACGAATTCGCGAAGAGCTTCGGCTCGCCGCTGCTGTCGTACGAATTCGGTTCGACGCCGCGCAGCGAGGTGCAGAAGGGCGTGTATTCGTCGACCGAGTACCCCGCGCATCAATGGATTCCGCAGCACAACGAGCAGGCCTACACGACCAACTGGCCGATGAAGATCTGGTTCTATTGCGACGTTCAGCCGGAAGATCGCGGCGAAACGCCGGTGGCCGATTCGCGCGTCGTGTATCAGGGCATCGACCCCGCGCTGCGCGAGCGCTTCGCAAGCCGCAAGCTGATGTACGTGCGCAATTACGGCGGCGGTCTCGATCTGTCGTGGCAACAGGTCTTCAATACCGACGACACCGCGGTTGCCGAAGCGTATTGCCGCCAGCATCAGATCGAATGGGAGTGGAAGGAAGACGGCAATCTGCGCACCCGCCAGATCTGCCAGGCGGTCGCGCGTCATCCGCGTACCGGCGAGGACGTGTGGTTCAACCAGGCGCATCTGTTCCATGTGTCGGCGCTCGAGGAAACGACGCGCGAGGCGCTGCTCGACATCGTCGAGGAAGAGGACCTGCCGCGCAACGTGTACTACGGCGACGGCTCGCCGATCGCCGACGAGGAACTCGACAGCGTGCGCGCGGTGTACGACGCGCATCGGCTCGATTTCGCGTGGCGGCGCGGCGACGTGATGATGCTCGACAACATGCTGATGACGCACGGCCGCGCGCCGTTCTCGGGGCCGCGACGCATCGTCGTCGCGATGGCGGAAGCGCACGGCGTGTAAACGCGGCGCACCGTTTCGTTGCGCGCGCATCGAACGTTGCAAACGTTTCACGCGCCCTTTCATTCGTTTGAACGAACCAGAGAAGAGGTCCCATCATGCAGGAACCGATGCCCATGCAGAAGCAGGCGCTAGCGCATGCGCTGATGACATCCCGGCGCACGCTGATCGATACCGCTTCGCGCATCGTCGGCTGCCGTCGCGGCGGCGAGGATGTCGTGCACGACATCTGGCTCAGGCTGGAAGAAGCCGACGACTTCGGCGAGATCCGTCAGCCTGGCGGCTATATTGCGCGGATGGTCCGCAATCATGCGATCGACCGTTGCCGTCGTCTGAATCTCGAAGCCTTTTATTGCGCGCCGGAAGAGGCGGCGCTCGACGTCGCGTGCGAAGAGCCGTCGCCCGAGCAGGCCAATATGAATTGTCAGGCCATGTGCATGCTCTCGGATGCGCTCGACGCGTTGCCCGAACGCTCGCGCACCGCGTTCTGCCTGTATTACGTGTACGGCTACACGCAGCGGGAAATCTCGGACCACCTCGGCGTATCGTCGACGCTCGTCAACTGCATGGTGCGCGACGCCACCGTGCATTGCCGTGCGCGTCTCGAAGCCTATCGTCCGGGCCAATGAATTCGTTCCGGGCGGCATTGCTGCCCGGACTCACTCAAGTCAAGCTAACCAGGAGAAGTGAACCATGAGTTTCGATAACGACGACGCGATCTACCAGGTGGTCATCAATCACGAGGAACAGTATTCGATCTGGCCGGATTTCAAGGAAGTGCCGGCGGGCTGGAGCAAGGTGGGCGTGCAGGGTAATAAGCAGACCTGTCTCGAACACATCGAAAAAGTGTGGACCGACATGCGTCCGCTGAGCTTGCGCCAGGCGCTGGCACAGCAAACGGCCTGAAACACAGGCGCGCTTCGAGGCGCAATTCAGGCGCGCCTCACGAACTACGCGGGCGGGTTGCGATCGTTTCGACGATGGCGACCCGCCCGCTTCGTTTCACACTGCGATGGACGGAATGCTCTTCATGCAGCGCAGCGCGAACATCGACCGGCTGTGGCGGATGCCGGCGATCTTGTAGAGCTTCTCGCGCAGAAAACGTTCATAACCCGCGGTGCCGTCCACCGCGACCTTCACCAGATAGTCGTAGTCGCCCGAGACCAGATACGCCTCGAGTACTTCCGAGAGCGTGGCGAGTTCGGCGCCAAAGCGCGCGAGCGCGTCGTCGTCGTGACGGTCGAGCGTGACTTCGAGCAGCACCACATCCGCGAAACCGAGCTTCTGCTGATCGAGCAGCGCGACGTAGCCGCGAATGTAGCCCTCGGTTTCCAGCTGGCGCGTGCGATTCCAGCACGCGGTGGTCGACATGCCGACCAGTTCGGCGAGTTCCGCGTTGCTCAGGCGCGCGTTCTTCTGCAGTTCACGCATGATCTTGCGGTCCTGGTTGTCGAGTGGGCGATTTCGGGTGGTCATGGGGTGTCAGGAAGGTTGTTCCGTGTATTGCAATGATAGCGGAATATCGTCCTGTATTTAATGGCTGCGTGCGCAACTTTAAGAAGCCTATCCAGCCTATCGCCGGGTATATTTTCAGCGTGCATTCATGCCCGGGACAACCGCCCGGGCCGCGGGCCCCAACCCGCGGCCTCGTTCAGCCACAAGCTGTCTTCCGGTGTCTCGCTGCCTTCACGGGAAGGCGGCACGCGGGCGAATTCCGGCGCTATCCGCGCGGGAAGGCGCGCTCGCCGGGCATGGACGCATGTTCCTAACCGAATGCTTGCCCACATCACCACGTCGATAGCGACGGGTTTATCCGACCCTGAGCGAGTCGCGGCTGCGTGCCGTGGCAATGCATGTAACCCATGCCTGCCGATGTCGATCCAGCTGTACGTTTCATTTCTTCTTGCTTCGTTAGTTCTCGTCTACTCCCCCGGTCCCGTCAATGTACTGACGATGAGTCAGGCACTCAGCGCCGGTTGGCGCGCCGCGTTGCCCTGCGTATGGGGCGGCACCTGCGCGGTGCTGGTCCAGCTCGTTTTCACCGCCCTGTGTCTGAATTCACTGCTGCTTATCGACGAGCGCGCGTTGGTCGCGCTGCGTTGGGCCGGCGCGATCTATCTCGTGTATCTCGGCTGCAAACAATGGCGCAGCGCGACGTTTGTCGCGACTGCAAGCTCCGATCGCGAACGCGGGTTGTTCTGGCGTGGCTTTGCCACGTCCGGGCTGAATCCGAAAACGCTGCTGTTCTTTCCTTCGTTCTTTCCGCAGTTCATCAGCGCGCCTGCCGATTCCGCGGACTGGTCCGCGAATCAGCAATACCTGTTGCTGGCCGCGACGTTTGCACTGGTGTTTGCGCTCGGCGTTGCATCGACGGCGGTGTTCTCGCATCGGCTGCGGACGGTTTTACAAAGGCCGACGCGATTGCGCGCGGTGAATCGCTTGATGGGCAGCTTGCTCGTTGGCATGGGCGCGTTGATGGCAGCGATGCGTTGAACGCAGAGCGCTAGAAACGCCTGAAAAAACACAAGCGCGAAAGGCGACGTCCCGGTAACGGGTGTTGCCTTTCGCGCTTTCTTTCGTACTCGTCGTACGTTTGGAACCGTGGTTTTCGTTCTTCGGAACAGCCGGCCGGTCAATGGAAAATCAGATACAGAATGACCAGCACGATCAACGGAACGCCAAGAAGCCAGCCAAGTAGATAAGGCATGATGTGATCTCCTTTCGTGTTGAAGTTTAAGTACGAAATAGATCGAGCATCCGGCGTGCCTGCCCTCGTGATCGTTGCGATGAGTCGAGTGTGGTGCGCCGCATCACGCGCCTGACGCGGGCTCGGACGTCAACCGTTGTCCGCGAAGCCCGGATACAAGGTCATGCCGCCATCGACGAACAAGGTCGTGCCGACCACGTAATCGCTTTCATCAGACGCGAGCCATACGGCAGCCTTGCCGATGTCGTCGGTTTCACCGATACGTCCGTACGGAATCAGCTTCAGCAACGTGTCGAGCGCGGCCTGCGTGTCCCACGCGTCCTTATTGATCGGTGTGCGGATCGCGCCTGGTGCGATCGAGTTGACGCGGATGCGCTCCGGCGCAACTTCCTGCGCAAGGGATTTCATGAACATCTGAATGCCCCCTTTCGACGCTGCATAGTTGACGTGCCCGGCCCATGGAATCACTTCGTGCACCGAGCTCATGCAGATGATTTTGCCGAGCGCTCTGGACACGTCGCGCGGCCCGCGTCGGCGGAATTCCCTGACGGCTGCCTGCGCGGTCAGAAATTGTCCGGTCAGATTGGTGGCCAGTACCGCCTGCCAATCCTGTAACGTCATCTCGGCGAAGGCGCTGTCTTTCTGCATGCCCGAATTCGCGACCACGATATCGACCGTGCCGAAATGGGCGCGGCACGCGTCGAACATGTGGTCGACCTGTGCGGGGTCGCTGACGTCCGCTTGCACAGCGAGCGCTGCGCCGCCGGCACTTTCTATTTCCTTGGCCAGTTGTTGCGCTTCTTCCGCATGAGCGTGGTAATTCAGTACGACAGCCGCGCCCGCATCCGCCAGTGCTTTTGCAACGCCATAGCCAATGCCGGAACTGGCGCCGGTGATCAACGCAACCTGTCTTGCGAGTAACTTTTCCATCGCACTCTCCGCGCGTGAATACGGTGACGGGTAGATGACAACGAAGCATCGAAACAACGAAAACAACAAAGCAAAGCCGCCGGATACGCGCCGCGATTTGCGACGATATCCGGCGGCCGTTCGGCTCGCCACCTTGCCTGTGCTACCCAAACTCTACCCAAACTGCGAGAGCGCGACGAACAGGCGAAAAGACTAACCGAAGCGCTCAACCCGCGACGGCTATATCACGCCCGCCACCAGCAACACGATAATCACGATCAGCACGATGCCGATCCCGCCGGTAGGCGCATAGCCCCACGAACGGCTATGCGGCCAGGTCGGAAATGCACCGATGAGTAGAAGAATCAGCACAATCAGAAGAATAGTTCCCAACATATATGACCTCCGCTTGGGTTGATAGGACCTGCCGTGACGACAGCCATGCAGCGCCCGTTGTGGGACGGGTTGGCGAAAGGCAGATCGACACTCCTGTCGAGCAAACCGCATGCCCAGACAAAAATTCAAACGGAGGTAGGTTTCAAACGTCGAGAATCCGGAAGCGCCGCAGCGTGTCGATCTGAAACTGCACGCAGCTCGCGCGGTAGTCGCGGCAGAGTAGTTCCGCTTGAGCGACGTCGCCATGACGAATCGCGTCGAGAATGGCGCGATGCCGATCCATCGGCAAGTCGGCTAACGCGGTGAGCCGTAACGTCAGATCGCGCACACGGCGAATCTGATCCCAGCACTCGTTGACGATCTGCGCGAGCCGCGGATTGCCGCCGAGTTTCAGCAGATGCGCGTAAAAGGTTTCGTCGGCGGCGCCCCATGCGTCGAGATCGCTCTTTTCGCGGGCGCGCTCCAGTGCCTGGCATGCGTGATCGAAAGGCGCCAGATCTTTCGCGCGCAGATTCGCCGCGGCGACGATGCCGGCCGCCGTCGCCTCCAGACTGGTTTGCACCTGATTGATTTCCTCGACATCCGCCAGCGACACCTGGCGCACGCGAATGCCGTGGCGCGGCACGATCTGCAGCAGGTTTTCCTTTTGCAGCCGGACCAGCGCTTCCCGCACGGGCGTGCGGCTCACGCCGAACAGATCGACGAGATCGCGCTCCAGCAATTGCATGCCGGGCCGGAATTCGTTGCTGAGAATCTTGGCACGCAGTTGTTGATACACCGCGTCGGTGGATGTTTCGCGCAGCGTGGTCATCTGTTCTGTCTCGCCGACGGATTGAAGGCGATTCTGCCACGCACGCGTGCAAACACTCAACGCTCGAACACCCGAACGAGGGAGCAATAAAAACCGCTACCTGTCCCACACTTCGTCGGGCAACGGCAATCCCGCCAGATCCTGCGCGGTCAACGGACGCTCGACCGGCACGCCTTCGCTCTCCAGCATCAGCATCACTTGCCGCGTGTGCTGCGCGCTATGCCACGCGGTACGTTCCAGCACTTCATGCATCGGACGCCGCCCATAGTAAGTCGGCACCTCGTAGCTCAGCGAGCGGTCCGTCTCGGCCTCCCACCATGCGCGTAGACGCTTGCGCACGCTGTCGCCCCATGCGGCGATGTCCTCGGGGCCCCAATCGCCGGGCGGCACTTCGTCGAAGCCCTCGAACAGCAGTTCGATCTGCTGCGCGGCTTCGATACCCATCTCGGCGACGCGAAACACGTGAAACGTCAAACCCGCCGGGGTGCGATTGCGATTGCGGAAGCGCTCGCGAAACGCCGGACCGCTGAACTGCCGCGTGTAGCGCGCATTCGATTCGAGCACGAGCTCAAGCCGGTCGACGAGTTCGGCCGGCGGCAGCGGCGTCAGGATCTTCGTCTTCAGATCCAGAAACTTGATGACGTCGTTGATCGACTGGCAGAACGTGTATTTGCCGCCGAGCGCCACGACGGGGACGCTGCGTGCGCCGAGCGCGGTCAGCTTTTCAAGGCCACCGGCGTCGTTGTGCACGTCGATGGATTCGAACTCGATGCCCTGTTTGGTCAGGAATTCCTTGGTCCGCAGGCAGGACGAACAGCCGGGCTGCCAGAACACCTGGATCTTGGCGTGGGTCGCGGTTTGCATCATTGGCTCCTCTCGGTCGGGCGGCGCGGCGTGGGCTGACGGTGGACGTCATGGGTTGTGTCCTAGGTTGACGTCATTGTTCGCCGTACCGCGCGGCGTGCAAAGCATTGCTTGACCATGCCGCCATCGCGATCCACGATGGCAACGCGCGGATCCAAGTCCCACTGGCTCGCGCGTTCCCTCATTTGCCGCGAGCCGCCATGCCGACACTCGATCCGCTTTCACTCAGGCTGTTCGTCAGCGTCGCCGAAACCGGCACGATCGCGGCGGCGGCGCAGCGCGAACATATCGCGGCGGCGGCCGTCAGCAAACGTATCAGCGAGATCGAAACGACGCTCGGCGTGACGCTTCTGCGACGCACCAACAAAGGCGTGATGCCGACCGCCGCGGGCGAGCGGCTGGTCACGCTCGCGCATCGCGCGCTGCACGAACTCGACGACATCGCGGTGCAGATGCGCGACTACGCGAGCGGCTTCAGCGGCTTGATCCGGTTGGTGGCGAACGTGTCGTCGGTCGTGCAGTTTCTGCCGCATGAAATTCAGGCGTTCGCCGCGCAGCATCCGCGCATCCGGATTCAGCTCGAAGAAAAACCGAGTGCTGGCGTGGTGAAAGCCGTGGCCGGCAATGCGGCCGATATCGGCGTGTTCACGTCCGTGCCGCATGGCTACGACGTGCAGACGTTCCCCTACCGGCGCGATTGCCTGACGCTCGTCGCGCCAGTGGGTCATGCGCTCGCGCAGCGTCAGGCGATCGCCTTCGCCGATACGCTCGATTTCGAATACGTCGGCTTGCCGTCCGATACCGCCATCAGCCAGCAATTGACGCGCGCGGCGCACGCCCACGCGCGACCCGTCAATCTGCGCATTCAGGTGACGAGCTACGACGCGCAGTGTCTGATGATCGCCGCCGGCCTCGGACTCGGCGTGATGCCGCGCGCGGTCGCGCAACAGCAGGCCGCGAAACTGGGACTTGCGACGATCGCGTTGACCGACGCGTGGGCCGAGCGCGAACTGCTGCTGGCCGTGCGTTCGCTGGACGCGCTGCCGGTCGCGTGCCAACTGCTGGTTGCGCATCTTCGCGGTGTGTGAGTGTGGCGGGGTTACCGCGTGATCGCCGCGAGAGTGGTGCACGGGTCCCACCGGCATTAAGCGTTTCCCCCTTATCCCGCAGCGCCGCATGCGGTGCTAGCATCGGAACGTTCGCGCGCGGCGGCGCCTGGCCAGCGCCGTGCGCGCCTTGCCCTGCCGGACGTCCGCGTGCGCTCCGGCGCCGCCTGGAGAAGCGTCGTGCCCAAGACCCGATCGACCGCACAGCCCGAAGCGCGCAACGGCAATTCATCGCAACTCGCGTACGAAAGCCTCCGGCAGAAAATCATCGAAAGCGAGTTGACGCCTGGCTCCTACGTGCTCGAACAGGAACTCGCGCTGATGCTCGGCGTGAGCCGCACCCCAATCCGCGAGGCAGCGATCCGTCTGCAGGGAGAAGGTCTCGTCGAAATCGTGCCGCGTCACGGCATCCGCATCGTGCCGACCTCGGTGACCGATATCAGCCACATCTATCAGGTTCTGATCAGCCTCGAATCGACGGCGGCGGGGCTGGTGGCCGCGCGCAGCGGCGTGGACCTCAGCCCGCTCGACAACGCCTGTCAGCAGATGACGGAGGCACTCGCCGCGCAGGACATGCAAGCTTGGGCCGCCGCCGATGAAGCGTTCCACGAAGCGCTCGTGCAGCTCGGCGGCAACTCGCGGCTCGCGCAGGTGGTGATGAATTGCCGCGACCAGGTGCATCGCGTGCGGCGTTTCACGCAGCAGTTGCGGCCGCATCCGCAGCCGAAGAAATCGATCGCGGAACACTACGAAATCATCGAGGCGATCCGTCGCGGCGATGCAGCGCGCGCGAGCCGGTTGTATCGCCAACACCGCGAGCGCGGCTGGCGCGAGCAGACTGCGGTGCTGCAGCAACACGGTATTCATCAGGCTTGATGCCGCCTTGGGCGATTTCATGAGATCGCCAGAAAATCCCTTGAAATCAGGCATAAAACTGACGAATGATTCGTGAGAAAGCGGGGTAAACCCAGCCGGTTTTCAACGCGGATGTTCTGTACTTTTAACGATTTAATGCATACATTAACTTACACGGCGATCGCGTAACGCCACATCGGCGAGCTCGATTTCCGACCCGCTACCGGCGTCGCGGCGCGTGGCGGTGCGAGAAAAAAACGCGGCACGGAAGGCGACCATGACGGGCCATCAACCGTCAATCGTGGATGGAGACGAACCACATGAACGCGATTTGCCAGATCGCGCGGGCGGTGTGCCTGTGCGCGACGCTGACGCTTGCGAGCGTCGGCGCCAACGCCAGTTCGTTGACGGTGACGCACTGGGGTGACGGAATGTACGGCGTGCCGTTCGCGGTCGCGCTGGACAAGGGGTACTTCAAGGAAGAGAAAGTCGACGTGACCGGCTTTATCACCTCGGAAGGCGGCGGCACCAGCATCCGCAATGCAATGGCGTCGGAGATTCCCTACGGTGAGGTGGCCTTGCCCGCCGCCATCGCGGCGGTGAAGCAGGGCGTCGATCTGACCATCGTGCACGGCGGCGTGCAAAGTCTTGGCGACCTGGTGTGGGTCGAATTGAAGAACGGCTCGATCACCAACATCAAGCAGATGAAGGGCAAGACGATCGGCTACAGCAGTCCCAAATCGACCACCGACATGATCTCGACGATCGCACTCGATCGCGTCGGTCTGCTCGGCCAGGTGCAACGCAAGCCGGTCGGCAGTTCGAGCGGCATGCTCACGTCGCTGCAACAGGGCGCGGTGGATGTCGCCTACATGACCGAGCCGTCGTACAGCGCGAAGAAGGACGGTCTGCGAATCGCATTCCGTTCGAACGACGTGGTGCCGAACGAAACGCAAACGGTGGGGATTGTCCGCACCGATTATCTGAAGGCGCACCCAGAAGTGATTCGCGGCATCATCGCGGCGCGCCGCAAGGCGGTGATCTACATGGCGACGCATCGCGCCGAAGCCGCGCAGATTCTCGCGAAGGAGTACAAGATGGACCCGGCGGTCGCCGCCTCGGCCATCAACAACGTGCTCGACGCTGATCCGAAGTACTGGAGCGAAGGCGGCTTCGACTACAAAAGCATGGACGAAGTCCTGAAAGGTCTGGTGCTGGTGAAAGCCATTCCCGAAGGTCCGTTCGACTGGCCGAAGATCGTCGACGAATCGATGTTGCCGGCCGATCTGCGCAGCAAGAAGTGAGGCCGCGATGAGCGCGTTATCCCGCCATAAGCCCAACATCTCGGTGGTCGCGCCGAGTACGCTGTCGCCCGACGGCAAGCGCATCGAAGCCACGCTGACCGACGTCACGCGCATCTATCCGGGCGTCGACGGCAAGCCGCCGTTTCACGCACTCGGTCCCGTGAGCCTCGAATTGCGGGCCGGTGAATTCTTCTCCGTGGTGGGGCCGTCGGGTTGCGGGAAGTCCACCCTGCTCGACGTGCTGGCCGGTTTGAATCCGGCGAGCGGCGGCACGGTGACGTTTGAAGGCAAACCCGTCGGCGCGCAGGTGCCCGATGGCGTGGCCGTCGTGTTTCAGGAAGACGCGAGTTTTCCGTGGCTCAACGTGTTCGACAATGCGGCGTTCGCCGCGCGCCAGGCCGGTGTCGCCGAAACGGAAGTGCGCGAACGCGTCGAACACGCGCTGTCGTTCATGGGCCTGAAGAAGTTTGCGAGCGCGTATCCGGCGCAGCTGTCGGGCGGCATGCGTCAGCGGGTCTGCATCGCGCGCGCGATGGTGGTGCGGCCACGCTTGCTGTTGCTCGACGAGCCGTTCGGCGCCCTCGATCAGCAAACCCGTCTGCTGATGGGCGACGAAACGCTGAAGCTGTGGCGCGACACCGGCGCGACCGTGCTGCTGATCACCCACTCGATCGACGAAGCCGTGCTGCTATCCGATCGCATCGGCGTGATGTCCGCGTGTCCGGGCCGTTTCATCGCGACGATCGAAACCGGTTGGCCGCGCCTGCGCGACAGTACGACCGCGCTCGACGCGCGCTTCGGCGAATTGACCGCCCAGGTGTGGGGCCTGCTGCGCGAGGAAGCGCTCAAGGCACTCGGGAGCCAGGCGTGAAACCCGCCCTTCGCTGGCGGCTCGGCTTGATCGTCGGGCTGATCGTGGTGCTGGAGATAGCGAGCCGGATGGCGTGGATCAACCCGGTGTCGTTCATTCCACCATCGCGCATGATCGTGAGCGCCGCCGAATTGTTGTGGTCGGGCCAGTACACCACCGACATTCTGCAAACGCTCGGCAGCGCATTGCTGGCGGTGGCGCTCGCGGTCGTGGCGGGTTTTGCCGGCGGCGTGCTGCTCTTCAGACTGCCGCGCGTGCGTCGCGTGCTCGATCCGCTGCTGCTGTCGTACTACGCGGTGCCGGTGTTCGTGCTCTATCCGATCCTGATCGTGCTGCTTGGGCTGAATCGCTGGCCGCTGGTGGGCATCGGCTTCGTGTTCGCCGTCGTGGCAATGGCGGTGAATACGCTCAACGGTCTCGAGCGCGTACCGCGCGTGATGTTGCGCACGGCCCGCGTGTGCCGGCTGAATACCTTCGACGAAATCCGTCTGATCACGTTGCCGGCGAGTCTGCCGTTCGTCTTCACCGGTATCAAGCTGACGGTGGTGTACGCATTCATCGCGGTGGTGGCGGGCGAATTCGTCCTGTCGGGTTCAGGCTTCGGCTATCAGATCGCGTTCGCGTATAACAACTTCGATAACCCGACCATGTACGGCCTGATGGTGCTGATGCTGCTGTTCGTCGGCACGCTCAACGCGCTGCTGCGCACGGCCGAAGCGCGTCTCTACCGGCGCATTCGCAGGGAGGCCGCATGAGTACGATCGTCGTTGCGCATACGGAAAAACCGCGCCACGCGCGCCGCTGGGTCGACGGCGTGGTGCTGCTGATCGTGCTCGCCGCGCTGTGGCAGATTGCCAGCGAATTGCTCGGCCCGGATGTACTCACCACGCCGTGGCGCACGCTGATCCGCGCGGTGCATATCGCGAGCGATCCGGATTTTCCGGCGAGTCTGTACGTGACCGCGTTCGCGTTCGGGTCGGCGTTCCTGATCTCGGCCGTGTGCGGCGTATGCGCCGGCATGCTGCTCGGCGTGCGCAAGTTGCCCGGCGACGTGATGGAGCCGCTGATGATGGGCTTCTACTCCATTCCGAAGGTCACGCTCTACCCGGTCGTCCTGCTCGCGTTCGGCTTGGGCCTGTGGGCCAAGATCGTGTTCGGCGTGATGCACGGCATCGTGCCGATCACGTTGTTCACGATGAACGCGGTGCGCAACATGCCGCCCATCTATTCGCGCGCGGCCCGCACCTACCGCTTGAATCCGGGCGCTTTCGCGCGGCACATCCTGTTTCCCGCGTGCGTGCCGGAAGTGGTCGCGGGATTGCGGATCGGTTTTTCATTGACCTTGCTCGGCACGTTGATCGGCGAAATGTTCGCGTCGCAAAGCGGCATCGGCCACATGCTGATGATCGCGATGAACCGCAGCGAGACCAGCACGATCATGGCGCTCGCGCTGATGCTCTTCGTCTTCGCGACGCTCGTCAATCTGCTGCTGCTCGCGTGGCAACGGCGACTCACACACAGCAACTGAGCAGGAGCGTTCGATGAGCACATCCGCGAAACTGAAGACGATTCTCCAAAGCGGACGCTTCGTCGTCGCGCCCGGCGTGTTCGACATGTTCTCGGCGCGCGTGGCCGACCGGCTGCCGTTCGAGGCGCTGTACATGACCGGCTACGGCGTGTCGGGTTCGTATCTGGGCGTCGCCGATGCGGGGCTGGTCAGCTACGCCGACATGGTCGGACGTGCGCGGCAAATCGCCGAGGGTATCGGCAAGCCGTTGATCGCGGATGCGGACACCGGTTTCGGCGGCCTGCTCAATGTGCGTCATACCGTACGCGGTTACGAGGCCGCCGGCGTGCAGGCGATCCAGATGGAAGACCAGGTGATGCCGAAAAAATGCGGCCACACGCAAGGGCGCCAGGTCGTTCCGCTGGACGAGATGCTGAAGAAAATCGACGTGGCGCGGGAAGCGCGCCGCAGCGACGACATGCTGATCATCGCGCGCACCGATTCGCGCACCACGCTTGGCCTCGACGAAGCGATCCGGCGCGGCAGGGCGTTTGCGAAAGCGGGCGCGGACATCGTGTTCGTCGAATCGCCCGAAAGCGCGGAAGAGTTCGAGCGGATCGGCGGCGAGCTTGGCGATTGCGGCGCGTGGCTGTTCGCCAACATGGTGCCCACGGGACGCTCGCCGGTCGTGGCGAGCAGCCAGTTGAAGGCGTGGGGCTTCAGCATCGCGATCTATCCGTCGATCGGCATGGCGGCTGCCACCGCCGCGCTGGATAGCGCGTACCGTCATCTGCTTGAACACGGCGATTCGCTGGACTTGCAGGTGCCGTCGTTCACGATGGACCAGCTGCACGAACTCGTCGGCTTTCCCGAGGTGTGGGCCTTCGAGAAACGTCATGCGCAAAGCGGCGAGGCCGCATCATGAACGCGCCGCGCACGCTGTTCGACAAGCTGTGGGACAGCCATGCGATTGCGTCTCTCGCCGGTGGCGTCGATCTGCTGCAGGTGGATCGCAACCTGATGCACGAGTTGACCGGCGTCGAGGCGATCCGGGTGCTCGAAGCACGCGGCCTGCCTGTCGATCAGCCGGCCTTGACCTTCGCGACGCTCGATCACGTGATCTCCACGCAACCCGGCCGCCGCGCGGGCGACGCCGGCTGGAGCACGACGATGGTCGACGCATTGCGTGAACAGACCGCGCGCTACGCGATTCCGCTGTTCGATATCGGCGCGCAGGGGCAGCAGGGCATCGTGCATGTGATCGGGCCGGAGTTGGGTTTGTCGCTACCGGGCACGCTGATCGTCTGCGCGGATAGCCACACGTGCACGCACGGCGCGCTGGGTACGCTCGCGTTCGGCATCGGCTCGACGGAACTGGTCCATGTGCTGGCGACGCAGACGGTGCGGCAGAAAAAGCCGCGCACGATGCGGATTCGTTTCGACGGCAGCGTGGCCGAAGGCGTCACCGCGAAAGACATGATTCTGTATGTGATCGGTGCGCTGGGGGCGAGCGCGGGCACCGGTTACGCGGTCGAGTTTGCCGGCCCGGCGGTGCAGGCGTTGTCGATGGAAGCGCGTTTGACGCTGTGCGATCTGACGATCGAACTCGGCGCCAAATTCGGCCTGATCGCGCCGGACCAGGTGACGTTCGATTATCTGCGTGGCCGTCCGTACGCACCCCAAGGGGCCGACTTCGATGCCGCGGTGAGCGATTGGCGTGGCTTACCGAGCGACGCGGGCGCGCAGTTCGACCACGAGGTCGAGATCGACGCATCGGCGATCGCGGTGCAGGTGACGTGGGGCACGAGCCCCGAGCACGTCATCGCCATCGATGCCGCCGTGCCGGACCCCGTCAGCGAATCCGACCCCGCCCGTCGCGAAGCACTGCAGCGCGCGCTCGATTACATGGGCGTGCACGCGGGGCAGCATCTGGAAGAACTGGCCGTCGACCGCGTATTCATCGGCTCGTGCACGAACAGCCGTATCGAAGATCTGCAGGCGGCCGCGCGCGTGGTGGCCGGCCATCATGTCGCCGATGGCGTGACCGCGTGGGTGGTGCCGGGTTCGTTGAGCGTCGCGCGCGAAGCCGAGGCGCAGGGACTCGCGCAGGTGTTTCGCGCGGCGGGTTTCGAATGGCGCGAACCCGGCTGTTCGATGTGCGTCGGCGCGAACGGCGACGTGGTGGGGCGCGGCGAGCGTTGCGTGTCGACGTCGAACCGCAACTTCGTCGGCCGGCAGGGCCCCGGCGCGCGCACGCATCTGGCTAGTCCAGCCGTCGCGGCGGCGAGTGCGCTCGCCGGTCATATCGCCGCGCCATCGAGCGTGAGTGCGGGAGCCGTGCGATGAAACCGTTCACCGTCGTCAAGGGGCCGGCCGCGCCGCTGCTGCGCAATAACGTCGACACCGATCTGATCATCCGCATCGAACGGATTTCGCAACTCGTGCGCGGTCAACTCGAGCCGTGGCTGTTCGAGACACTGCGCTATCGCAATGGGGGTCCCGAAGAGGGCGAGCGTGACGATTTCGTGTTGAACCGGCCGGCGTTTCGTCATGCGTCGATTCTGCTCGGCGGCGCCAATTTCGGTTGCGGCAGTTCACGCGAAATGGCCGTGTGGGCGCTGGAAGAGTTCGGCATTCGCTGCGTGATCGCACCGTCTTTCGGCGACATCTTCTTCAACAATTGTCTGCAGAACGGCTTGCTGCCGGTGCGTCTAGACGCTGCGTCGATCGACACGCTGGCGGCTGTCGCAGCGAATGGCGTGCCGCTCGAAGTCGATCTGCGCGCGCTGGAGATTCGCGCGAGTGGACTGGCGCCGGTGTCTTTCGACTTCGATCCGTCGCGCCGCGCGGTGCTGCTCGAAGGACTCGACGAGGTCGACCAGACGCTGCGCCTCGCCGACGAGATTGCCGCTTTCCGCCGCGAAGATCGCGCGAGGCGTGCCTGGGCTTACCTGCCGCGATAGCGCGCGCTGTCGTTGGGACTGTCTTGACGAATGTACCGGCGAATGCGAATGCGGATGAATGCGTTCGCATCGATCCGTCGGCGTCGTCCGATCCGACCTTCACTGGGAGAAGCACCGTGAGCCGTTCCGCACGTTTCAGAGAGTTGTTGAAATCGCCGCCCTTCGTTTGTCTTGGCGCGCACGACGCGTTGACCGCGAAGCTGGCCGAGCAGGCGGGCGCGAAAGCGATCTACGTCAGCGGCTTTGCGGCGTCGGGCATTCTGGCCGGCGAGCCGGACGTCGGCTTGTTGACGCAGACGGAAATGTTCGAACACATCCGCCGGATCTGTCGCGTGACTTCATTGCCCGTGTTCGCCGACGCCGATACCGGCTATGGCGGCATTCTCGACGTGCAACGGACGATTCGTCTGTGGGAAGAGGCGGGCGCATCGGTGTTGCATCTGGAGGATCAGGCGGTACCGAAGAAATGCGGCCACTTCGCGGGCAAGCAGGTGATTCCGAAGGAAGAGATGCAGGCGAGGCTGCGCGCGATGCTGGCCGCGCGCACCGATCCGGATTTCTTCGTCGTCGCGCGCACGGACGCGATTGCCGTGACCGGACTCGACGACGCGATCGACCGGCTCACCGCCTATGCCGAGGCTGGCGCGGATGGCTTGTATGCGGACGCACCGGAAAGTGTCGAGCAGATGCGCGAGCTGGTGCGCCGCCTGAAGCCGCTCGGCAAACCGATCCTGTTCAACATGGCGCGCACCGGCAAGAGCCCCTTTCTGACGCTCGACGAGGTGTACCGGATCGGCTTCGACTACACGCTGTGTCCGATCGAATCGATGCTGGCCACGCACAAGGCGGTGAAGGAGATGATGGAAATCTTCCTGCGCGAAGGTTCGACCGACGCGGTGGCGGACCGGCTGACTTCGTTCAAGGACTTCAACCGCTTTGTCGGTCTCGACGAAGCGGTGGCCGTGGAAGCTTCGTATAACGTGAGTACGATCGCGCCTGAACCTAAAGTCGACGCGGCCTGAAACCGATCGACGCTTTTAGCCAATCTTCAGGTTAAATGCACAGAAGCCCCGTCACGAATCTTTCGTGACGGGGCTTCTGTTTTCCAGATTGCCGTTATGTTCAACGTGCTGAGGTCTCCTCGCACTGTGAGTATAGGAAATCCGTGTGCGACTTGCCGGCTGTTTATTGGTGTCTCATGGAATCGCCGCGCGCGTGCGCCGCCGCTTCCTTCACGATCCACTGACTGAACAGCAGCATGGCTGGGGTCGCGGGTTTGCCCTTCAGACAGGTCAGCCAGTAGCTGCCCGAATGGACTTCCACGTCGAATGGCCGTACGAGACGACCTGTATTGATCTCGTGATCGAACATCAACGCCGGCGCCAGGGCGATTCCCGCACCTTGCATCGCCGCTTCCACCATCAGCCGCGACGAATCGAACACCGGCCCGCGTATCGGCCGCGGCGGAATGCCCGCGGCGTTGAACCAGTTCATCCAGTCGTCCGCGCGATAGGAGCGCAGCAGCGTTTCGTCGGCGAGATCGCCGGGTGCCGAGAGACGCGCGGCGATTTCCGGTGCGCACAGCAACGACAGCGGCGCATCGAGCAGGCGGGTGGCGAGCGAACCGGGCCAGGTGCCATCGCCGAAACGGATCGCGAAGTCGAGGCCTTCGGTGGCGAGATCGACCAGGTTGTTGTTGGTTTGCAGCCGCAATTCGACGAACGGATGCGCTTCGCGAAACGACTTCAGACGCGGCATCAACCAGCCGACCGCGAACGTGCCCACTACACCGAGCGTCAATACCTCGTGAAAATGGCCGCCCTCGAATTGCTTGAGCACGGCTTCGATGCGGTCAAATGCATCAGTCAGCACCGGGCGCAGCGCGAGGCCCTCGTCGGTCATCGCGAGTCCGCGCGGCAGGCGCTTGAAGAGCGTGGTGCCGAGCCGCTCTTCGAGAGAGCGGACCTGCTGGCTCACGGCCGCTTGCGTCACGTTCAATTCGAGCGCCGCGCGCGTGAAACTCAAATGCCGGGCCGACGATTCGAACGCGCGCAGCGCGTTCAGTGGCAGGTAAGGTCGCATGGCGAACACATAAGATTTTCTTGTGAGTCGTCTAACTTATCATCGTTTGTCAGCGAGCGGCGGAAATCCGATAGTGGCGGCTTCTCACAAGGAGCGGCAATGATCACAAGACGGAAATTCGCGGGCGCGGTGCTGGGTGTGTCGATAGCTGGCGTTGCGGTTGGCGGCGTGGGGGCGTTCGGCAAGGTCATCCATAAAGGGGGCGCGGCGTCGCCGGACCGGCAACTGGCGAAGGCCGACACGATTCGTCGACGACTCGCGCAGATCGAGGCGGAAAGCGGTGGACGGCTCGGCGTATCGATCGTCGATACGGTGTCGGGTTTGCACGCGGGGTTGCGCGGCGACGAGCGGTTTCCGATGTGCAGCACGTTCAAGGCGTTGCTCGCGGGCGCGGTCCTGACGCGCGTGGATCGCGGGCAGGAAAACCTCGCGCGGCGCGTCGTTTTCTCGAAGCGCGAGCTGGTGTCGAACTCGCCGGGCACGAGCCCGCATACGCGCGAGCTGACCGGCGAGGAAGGCATGAGCATCGCCGATCTCTGCAAGGCGGCGATTACGTTGAGTGACAACACGGCGGCCAATCTTCTGCTGAAGACGATCGGCGGTCCGCCGGGATTGACCGCGTTTGCCCGCGATCTCGGCGATGGCATCACGCGTCTGGATCGCATCGAGCCGATGCTGAACGAGGCGACGCCCGGCGATCCGCGCGATACGACCACACCGAACGCGATGCTCGGCAATCTGCGGGAACTCCTGCTCGGCGAGCATTTGTCGTCGCCGTCGCGTGCGCAATTGCTGGCGTGGCTGGTGGCGAACGAAACGGGCGGCGCGCGGCTGCGCGCGAAGCTGCCGCCGGACTGGGGCGTCGGCGACAAGACCGGAACCGGCGAGCACGGCACGGCGAACGATATCGCGATTCTGTGGCCGCCTGGACGCGGCCCGGTGCTGGTCGCCGTCTATCTGACCGGCACGGATGGCGATGCGGCACGTAGCAACGCGGCGATTGCGAACGTCGGCGCGCTGGCGGTGGAATCGGTTTGACGTGACCGCAACGAGTGAGGCGCACCAAACGAAACGAGGCGCACGTGGCGCCTCGTCGTTTGCGGGAGGGTGCTGCTTGTCAATGCGCCTGCGCAATCCGGCGCGGTTCCACCGGCGCAGTCTGAGCGGCCACAGCCGCAACTGCCGGCGGAATCAACTTCCCTTGCACCAGCAAGCTCACCGTCTTCACCACCAGAATCCCGACGATCACATTCGCGGCAACGAACAGCACCGGCGCCGCCCATTCGACCGGACCCGTCGCGCCTCGTTCGACGAGACGGATCGCCATGGTCGGCAATGCCGCCACGCCGAAGCTGAAGGCCCAATAACCGGGGACGAAAGCCTGCTGACGAATCCAGGGCAGCAGACGCAGCAGCATCAACGCCTGATACAGACCGTAACCGAGCAACATCATCGCGAACAGATCGGGCACGCCCGTCGTGAGGCTCAGATACGTGACCCCACCCACTACCGGCGGCGCGAGCTGGATGCCGAGCACCGGCCGCAACGCTTCGGGCAACGCGTCATGCACCGTGGCGCGATGCAGGATGATCGACTCGATCGCGAGCCAGGACAGCAGACCCGCGCCGAAGAACAACGTGCCCAGCTGATGGAAACCGAACGCCGCCGATGCCGTTCCCGCCACGAAGCTCGACGCGACGCTCGGCAGATAAATGGCGGGCGTGACCAGCTCGGGCTTGCGTCCGCCTTGCCAGAGCCGTCCATGCAGATAGACGCCGAGCGCCAGTTGCCCGACCATCGCCACGCCGAACACGCCGAGCGCCAACGCATGCGCAATCGGTTGCAGCAGTTGCGCGGCCAGCAGGCTCGACACCGGCACGAGCGCCGCGAACGACGATTGCACTGGATGCTGCATTTCCGCGCGTGCCTCGTCGGCGTGCGCAAGCCACTTGTGTGCGTACGCTGCCAGCAGCACGACCCACACCACCAGCGCGACGGCCGTGCTCAACGCACCGATTTCGGTGGGCAGATGCCACACCGAAATCGCCACACGCCACAGATTGGCGAACGCCAGTGCGCCCACCGCGATCCCGAAGAAAGCAACTGGAATCGTGCCACGATTGCTGTTCATCACCGACCCTCCGACAGTTGCGACGCGCTCCGATGTTCTGGCCTCACGCGTTCGATGACGTACTGTAAAAGGCGGCGGCCCGGCGGTGAACGCGGACGACGCTCAACAAATCGCGCGATCGTCTCAAGCTGCGGGGAAGCGCAAAACGACGTAAGCCACGGAAGCCGACGCGATCCGCATCAAGGCAGATGACGCTCGGGCTTGCCGGTGTAGGTGTAGCTCATCTGGCGCGGCATCGGCCCCTTATTGCGTTCGTGGCGCCCGCGCTGCTCCCACGCGTGCGACAGAATCCCGACCGCGCGCGACAGGCAGAACACGCCGCGCGCCAGCTCCGGCGCGAAACCGAGTTCGGCGTAGATGACCGCGGTGGCGCCGTCGATATTCATCGGCACGGGTTTGCTTTTGCGGCGCATCAGCAACGCCTCGATGCCACGCGCGATCGCCGCGTAACGTCCGCCGATGCGACCCTGCGCGACGTTGTCATCGACCAGCGCGAGCAGGCGTGGCGCGCGCGGATCGACCGGATGGAAGCGGTGGCCGAAGCCTGGCAGATACTTGCCGCGCGTCTGCGTGAACGCATCGACGCCCTGTTCGACCGCTTCGTCCAAGGTTGCGCCCGCATCCATTCGGGCGCCGATCGCATCGTAGAGTTCGACTGCCTGTTGTCCCGCGCCGCCGTGCACGTCGTCGAGCGCGTTGAGGGCCGAGGCCATCGCGCCGTTTAGCGGCAAGCCGCAACTGGTCGCCATCCGCGAAATCGCGATCGACGGCGCGTGCGGTCCGTGATCCACCGACGCGACCAGCGCCGCCTCGAACAGACTCGCCTGCGCCGCATCCGGCAACTCGCCGCGCAACATCAGCCAGATCATCTGCGGAAAGCTGATGTGGCCGATCAGCTCCTGAATCGGAAAACCGCGCACGTTGATCGAGCCCGGATGAATGTCGATGATCGACGTGCTCCAGTAGTCGGCGGCGAGTTTCGCGGCGTCGAATGTTTGCGTCATGGTCAGATCACGCCTTCGGCGCGTAGTTGGTCGATGTGGGCGTCGTCGTAGCCGAGCGCGCCGAGTTGTTCACGGGTGTGCGCCGACAGCACCGGCGCGGGCGTGGCGGGCGCCGTGTCGGCGTCGTGCAGACGGAAACCCGCGCGCGTCACGCGTTGCCGGTCGGTGTCGTGCGTGCCGTCGAACTCGCGGATGAATTCGCGCGACGCCAGATGCGGATGCGCGAGGATTTCCGGCACCGACATCACGCGGCCGGCCGGCACGCCCGCTTCGTAGCATTTCGCTTCCCAGTTCGCGGCGCTGTCGGCGGCGAGCGCGGCTTCGATTTCCGCTTTCAGCGCGGCACGGTTCAGCTTGCGCGCGTTGCGTTCGGCAAAGCGCGGGTCGTCGAGTAGATCGGCGCGGCCGATCAGGCGGCACAGGCTCGCGAACTGTTTGTTCTCGTTCGCGGCGATGTTCAGCGGGCCGTCGCCGGTCTTGAACGTGCCCGACGGCGCGGCGGTGAAATTCTCGTTGCCCATCGGCGTGGGCGTGACGCCCGCGTTCAGATAGTTCGACACGACCCAGCCCATCGTCGCGAGCGTGGCTTCGAGCATCGACACGTCGAGCATGCGGCCGTGGCCGGTGGCGCGCGCATCGAGCAGCGCCGCGCAGATGCCGAACGCCGCGGTGAGGCCGCCCACCGTGTCCGACACCGGATAGCCGACGCGCAGCGGCGCGCTGTCGGCGTCGCCGGTCACGCTCATCACACCGGCAATGCCCTGGATGATCTGATCGTAAGCGGGGCGTTTGGCAAACTCGCCGTCCATGCCGAAGCCGGAAATCGCGCAGTACACGAGCTTCGGATTGACTTCGCTCAGCGCGGCGAAGTCGAGGCCGAGCCGCGTCATCACGCCGGGCCGGAAGTTTTCGACCAGCACGTCGGCGGTTTTCACCAGCTCGCGCAGGATGTCCTTGCCGCGCGGGTCTTTCAGATTCAGCGTGACGGACTGCTTGCCCGCGTTCACCGCGACGAACGAGGCCCCCATGTTGCGCGACGACGCTTCCTTGTCGGCGCCGAGCCGTCGCGCGAGATCGCCGCCTTCGGGATGCTCGATCTTGATCACTTCGGCGCCGAGCAGCGCGAGTTGATACGCGCAGAACGGCCCCGCCAAAACATTCGATAAGTCCAGTACGCGGACTCCAGCCAACGGCAGCGTCATTGCAGAAGCCTCTTGTTCAATGCGAGATTTCGTCGAGATTGAGATTGTTGGTGCGCGGCCCGAACAGACCGATCGCGCCCATCACCATCACCATCGACACGCTGATCAGCGCGAACACGCCGGTCACGTCGAAGTGCCGCAGCGCGAATGCGATCATGAAGCCGGAGAACATCGCCGACAGTCGCGACATCGAGTACACGAAACCGACCGCGCGCGCCCGCAAACGCGTGGGGAACAGTTCGGTCTGGTACGCGTGATAGCCGACCGAGAGAAGCGTGCCGCACAGCGTGATGAGCACGCCGAGCGTCATCAGCATGGCGGGCGAGGTCTGCGTGGCGAACAGGCTGCCGAAGATCACGATGCCGAGCGCCGACAGCACGATCAGCGTTTTACGTTCGATACGGTCCGCGATCGCCATGCCGAGCAGCGGCCCGAACGGATTCGAAATCGCGATCACGAACGAGTACAGCAGGCTGTGCGTGATGGTCACGCCCTTGGAGACCAGCAGCGTCGGCACCCACGACGCGAAACCGTAGAAGCCGATCGCCTGGAACAGGTTGAACACGAGCATCGTGATTGCGCGGCGGCGATACGGCGGTTGCCAGATTTCGCGGAAGGCCGCCTTCGTGGTGGCGGGTTCGACGGTCGGCACGGGCGGCGGCAACGGTTTGCCGTATTGCGCGGCGACCTTCGCTTCCAGCGCCTGCAGCACCTGTTCCGCTTCGGCGGCGCGCCCTTGTTGCGCGAGCCAGCGCGGGCTTTCCGGCACGCGCCGGCGAATCGCCCACACGATCACCGCGCCCAGCGCGCCGATGATCACGACCCAGCGCCAGCCGTCGAGACCGAACGGCGTTTGCGGCACCAGCCACCACGCGAGAAACGCGACCGACGGCACCGCCGTGTACTGCACCAGATGCACGAACGCGAACGCGCGGCCACGCAGATGCTTCGGCACGAGTTCGCTGACGTAGGTGTCGATCGTCACCAGTTCGACGCCCACGCCGATGCCCGCGATCAGCCGCCATGCGTTGATCGCGGGCGCGCTGCTTTGCAGGGCCATGATCAGCGTGGCGACCGAATACCACAGCAGGGATACGGTGAACACGGTGCGCCGGCCGTAACGGTCGGCCATTCCCGCGAGAAAAAACGTGCCGATGAACAGGCCGGCGAACGACGCCGCCACGAACGCGCCGAGGCCGGACACGCCGAAGAACGAGGCCGTGGTGGTCGCGTACATGCCGCTCTTGACGAGACCGGGGCCGACATACGCGGTGAAGAACAGATCGTAGAACTCGAACCAGCCGCCGATCGACAGCAGAAACACCAGCGTCCACACCGTGCGCGTGGCGGGCAGACGGTCGATTCGCGCGTTGATGCCGGGCGTCGGCTCCGGCGTCCCGGCGGGCGGGTTGGATGATGCGTGTCGCGCATCGAGCGGCAGGCTTGCCATGGAATCCTCCTTCGGATGTCTCTCGGCTAGATTGTTTTCGTTCTATTGGGCAGAACGATGTTCTATAAAATGGATGTGCCGAGAGTAGTCCGAGCGCGCGTCGGCAGATATCGGGGTTTTACCTGGAGGGCGCTATATCGCGCGGCGTTGCGCTTTCACGAGTGGCAGGCCGCCAAAAACGAAAGCGCCGGATGGTCGTTCGACGATCCGGCGCTTCGCTTCAAGGTTTTTGCAGAGTTGCGTGCGTTACACGGCCATGCGTTGCAGGGTTTGCAGCAAGGTATCGAAGGACAGCGGTTTGCGCGCGTATTCGATACGAGGATTCGGCTGAATGGGAATGTCCGCGGCGGCGCTGCACAACAGGATCGGAATCTCGCGCAGGTCCGGGGCGGCGTTCAGGATCGCGCAGAGTTGCAAGCCGGACATGACCGGCATCATGCAGTCGGACACGATGATGTCGGGCCGGGTCGTGCGAATCTGCACCAGCGCGGCCGCTCCATTCGACGCCGTCAATACCGTATAGCCGTGCCGCTCCAGCAACAGTCGCCAGACCGTGAGAATGTCGAATTCGTCGTCCACGACCAGAATGGTTTTCATGGGCGGCTAGGGAAGTCGTCGCGCTTGCAGTGTGGCTGACAGGCCAGGTACCGACACCATGCTGGCCGGGCCGGCTGAATTGGCCGTGACGTCGAGTCCGTCGGACGAAATCACGAGCTCGCGCAACGACGTGTCGTGTGCGCTCTCGCGTTGCTTGACCACGGAAATCATTCGATGCAGACCGCTGTCGGTTTCGGCGTAGCGCAGCAGCACGAGGTTTTCCGTCAACGCGGAGACACGTACGCTCTTCGCGTGACCCGGGTCGGCGTACAGAGGCAGTTCTTCCGTGATCAGCGTGGTCACGCAGGCCTCGCGAAGCTGATGCAGGAACGCGTTGAGGAACAGGCCGAAGCGCTCGGTACGCAGCGCCGAGTCGCGGAATCCTTCCACACCGTCGATCACGATGCGCGTTGCGCCGGTCCGTTTGACCGTGGCGAGCGCGGTGGCCGCGAGTTCGTCGACCGCGAGTTCGATTGCCGGTTGCCATTGAATGGCCAGGCGACCGTCCTGATAGGCGTCGGTGAGCGGGATCGAGACGGCCTCGGCCTTGCCGATCAACCGCTGCGGCCCTTCGTAGAAACCGAGGTACACGCAGCGTTCGCCGCGCGTTACGCCGGCCGCGAGGAACTGTAGACAGAGCAGCGTCTTGCCGACGCCCGACGGGCCGATCAGCGTGGTGGTGGAGCCTTGCGCGAAGCCGCCGCCCAGCAACCCGTCGAGATGCGGCAATCCGAAGCCGAGACGCGATTTCAGATCCACCGGCCCCGGCTGCGCGGCGCACTGCGCTTCGAGACGCGGGAACATCAGCAGGCCGCTTTCGGCAATACGGAAGAAGTGCTTGCCCATCAGATGATTGCGCGCGCGCATCTTGTGCACTTCGATTTCGCGCGCGCGGCGCATGCCGTCGCTATAACGGTTCAACTCGATCAACCCGTCGACCAGCGTGTGCTCCGGATGCGGTTCGTTACCGGACAGCGGCGCGAGCAGCAGCGTGGTGCAGTCCATCGCCGCGACCAGCGCGTTGAGTTCGTGAATGAACTTCGACAGCGACAGCTCGGTTTCGCTGAATTCACGCGCGCTGCGAAAACCGTCGATGATCATCAAACTCGGGCGGTAGTCGTAAATGCTCGACGCGATCAGCTTCAGGAAACCGTCGAGACCGTCCTGCATCAACTCGTGGTAGCCGGAAACGAACAGCATCTGCTGGGCGACCGCGCGTTCGTCGAAGAAGCTCAGACCCTTCAGGTGGCCCAGCAGCTTGTCGTGCGATTCGGCGATCAGGGTCATATACAGCACCTTCTCGCCCTGGCTTACACGGTGAAATCCAATCTGGCTCGACAGGATCGTTTTACCTGCACCGGCCATGCCTTCCAGCAGATAGACGCCGCCGCGGACGAGGCCGCCGCCCAGGATTTCGTCGAGGCCCGGTACGCCCGTCTCGACATTGGCGCGAGCCGCGTCAGGCCGGGCCGCGTCAGGCCGAGCCGCGTCAGGCCGAGCCGTGCCCGGCCGGCCCGGGTCCGGCGATGGAGACGACTGGGATTCGTGGATAGTCATTGTCGATGTGTCATTCAGAGTGCGAAGAGGCGAAGGCTCGTGCGTGCGGTCCGGATCGCCCAAACAAGATAACGTAGCAATCCGCGTTCCTTAACGTACCCGCTCACGAGCGTGATGACGCCCGCCGACGTTGGATGGAGGGGATTCTATCCGGCCCTGGCCCGCTTGGCGAACCGCGGGCCGACTGGAGCTGCCGCATCGGACCGGCACGCGACGCAAGGTCCGAACGCTTGTGCCGTATACAATTCGGCAGCGCCGGAGGCTTACCGGCTTGTGCTTCGCGTTCCACCCAATCCTGACCTGATCCGATCCATGCCGACTCCGACCCGGGCCTTTCTTCTCGGCCCGCTCCTGAAAGGCGTTTCACGCTCCTTCTATCTCACGCTGCGCGTGCTGCCCACCGGCATGCGCGACCCGATCGGCCTCGCGTATCTGCTGGCGCGCGCGGCCGACACGATTGCGGATACCTCGCTGATCTCGCCCGAACAGCGACTGGAATTGCTGTTGGCGTTGCGCGCCCACGTGAACGGCGCGACCGACGACGGCACGCTGCTGCGTCGCCTCACCGCCGAGGTGGCGGGTCAACAGACGCAGTCGGATGAAAAGGTGCTGCTCGAATCGCTTGGCCCCGCGCTCGACGTGCTGTCGCAACTCGGCGAGTCCGATCGCAAAGCGGTGCGCGGCATCGTCACGACGCTGAGCGAGGGCATGGAATTCGATCTGCGCACGTTCCCCGACGAACGTTCCGGCCAGATCGCGGCGCTGGGCAACGAGGACGATCTCGATCGCTATACGTATCTGGTGGCGGGATGCGTCGGCGAATTCTGGACCACGATGACCTATGCGCATATGCCGGGCACGCTGAAGGAGCGGCCCGACACGATGACCGGTCGCGGCGTGCGTTTCGGCAAGGCGCTGCAGATGACCAACGTGCTGCGCGATTGCGGCAAGGATCTGCGGATCGGCCGCTGCTATCTGCCGCAAACCTTGCTCGATCGCCATGGTCTCGGCGCGCGGGACTTGCTGTTGCCCGCCAACTCGCTGCGCGCGCGTCCGCTGATGGTCGAACTGCTGCGCAAGTCGCTCGATCATTTCCACGCGGCGCTCGACTACACGCTGGCGATTCCCGGGTGGTCCGTGCGCTTGCGTCTCGCCAGCTTGTGGCCGATCCTGATCGGCCTCGACACCTTGCTGCTGCTCGTGCAAAACGATGCGTGGCTCGATCCGCAGAAGGTGTCGAAGGTGCGGCGCAATCACGTGTACCGGATCATCGGCGAGTCGTTCATGATGGTGGCGTCCAATGCCATGGTGCGCAAGGCGGTCGAGAAACGCATCGCGCAGATCGAAGCGCGGTTCTGAATGACCTGTTTCGGCGTTCGTTGCGCCGGCATCGATCGATTTAATCTGGATCATTGAATCGCGATCGATCGGGAAACCCCTAGGACCGTGCGTCCGTGGTTCGCGTTAGTCTCTGTTCAAGAGGAGACGAACCATGAGACAAGCGTTTTACATTGCCGTGGTGTTGTTGCTTGGCTATCTGATGGCCGATCGGGCGCTGATGCGCGCGCAGGCCGGAGAGATAGGCACCATTACGTGCCATCAAGGCGCGGAACTGGTCAAATCCGGCGCGTTGAAGAAGGGCTTCGGCGAAGTCGGCGCCAGCAGCCAGGGAGAGAACTTCCTGTCGAGCTGCCTCGTTACCGGCCGTGGTCAGGTCGGCGATCTGATCGCACGCGAATAAAGACAGCAGGAAAAAGCGCCCGGACCAGATGGCCCAGGCGAAGTCATCGGGAGCCCGATGACGGAGGTATCGAATACGAAACTGGCCCGCGATCGGGGATGCTCGGTCGCGGGCCAGTTCGTTTACAGCGTGTTGTGATGCGTGCCGGGTGCGTGAAGATCGCAAATCCGAAGCGCGGCCATCAATCCTTCTTTTCCAGCGACAGCCCAGGTATCGGTATAACGGTACGCGACTGGCTTAATGGCCGAAGTAGACCGATTGCGGACCCGTGCCGACCGCGACCGGATGACCCCCTTCCGACGATCCGCTAACGACGCCGCCATATCCCGATTCCGCACCTTGCGCGGTGCCGTTTTTCGCGTCGACACGCGCCTGGGCCGCTTGAATGTCGGCGGGGTAATACGGGTCGGCGTGGCCCGGTTGATAGCCGGCCTGTTCCAGTTGAATCAGTTGGGCGCGCACTTCGGCGCGGGTCATCGGCTGGTTGGACTGGGCAAACGAAGCGACAGGCGCGGCCAGCGCGGCGGCGATAACGACAGCTTGAATGAGCGATTTCATGATGAACTACCTCCAGTTCGGTCTTTGTGGCGCTACGAACGCGCTTGTTCGTAGTCAGTGATTACATTGTAGTTTTGAGAACTGGGCGGAGTAATCGCCAAAACAGGTAATGTTTGTTGTTAAAACTGAGACAAATGCGCCGGAACTCTGGTGCTGGATTTGCCGCTGGTGGCGACGCAAAGGAGATAGGCCGTTCGATCGAAGAGTAAACGGCATGGGCGGATGCGGGCAAGGCTCGACGGTCGCATCGCGGAGTGTGGGATGACGAGGTCACCGTAATTCGCTACGGCATCCGAATCAAATTGAAGGTGTCGAAAAATTACGCCACGACACGACGCAACGATCGCGACGCCAGGGTCGCGACACACGATTCACGACACGGAACACTCCGGATCGCTGACGAGAAGAAGTTCATTGACCTGATCCAGCACGCCGGATTTTTTCCACGCCGTATAACGAAGATAACAGGTCTGTTGCGGCGGAAAGGTGGCTGGAAGCCGGTGCCATTTTTCCTTGGTCTGTTGCAGCCACAGTATCGCGTTGAGAATCTCGCGATCGCTGCGGCGCGGTCGCCCGCGTACGGATGAAGACTCCGGAAAGAGACTCTGGACGCGAGCCCAATCGGCGTCGGAGAGTGGGATCTGTAGCATCGGCTGCCTGAATGACGGTGGGGGAAATTGGCGGTCGTCGCATGCTGCGCTGAAGCCGATACTAGAGAATCTTTTTAACCCGGTCAAACGTTCCGGTGCTGATATATCGCACTGAAAACGTTTATGTTTCAGCGCTATTTCGCGATCTTGCACGGCATGCCGTTTCGTTCGCATTCGACGATTTTTCGTTATCGTCGCGCGCAATCATCGTTGGCGTGCCGCTGTAGTGTCGGTGGCGTTCCCGCAGCGTAACGTCACGTGTTTCGCTACGTAACGTGCGTGCTGGAACGAACCTTTTCGATGCCGGAACGAGGCGGCGAAAGTTTGGGGAAGATGCCCGCGAAGCATTGCGCGGCGTGGCTTTGCGGTGAGGCGCGACGTTTCATACTGGTGTTGTACTGGCGCCTGGCATAAGCCGTGCATACGTTGGCGAAGTTCCATCGATCATCGGTTCGCCATGCACACCCTCGACTATATCCAACCTGTTGCGTTCGCAACGAACTCGATCGCGGGCGCGCTCAGCGCCGCGCGGCACGACGCGGACGACGCCCGCGACCCTTCGTCGGGTTTGACCGGACTCGAGCAGCGGGTTCAGGACGGACTGCGCGCGGGCGAGTTTCATCTCGTGTTTCAGGGCGCGCATCGTGTGGCGGGCGGCGCGCTGGCGCGTCTCGAAGCGCAGGTGCGCTGGACGCATCCCGATTACGGTTTGCTGCTTCCCGGTATCTTCATGATGCCGCTCGATCATCCGCAGCTCGCGCTGGAGATGGCGCAATTCGTCGTGGATGGCGTGTGCCGCGAGTTGCGAGACTGTCTCGCCGCGCAACTGCCTTTGCGTCCGGTGGCGATCAGGGTGCCCGCACAGGTCGCCGTGCTCGCGTCGTTCGCGGAGGACATTGTGCGGATCGCCGGGTCGTACGGCGTGCCGGTCCATCTGCTCGATATCGAAGTCGTCGACGGCGCCGAGGCGGCCAAGCTGCTGTCGTTGCGGACCTTAACCGCGGGCTTGCGCGATGCCGGGGCGAGCATTTCGTTGGGGCAATGGGGCAACGGCGCGTCGTCGCTCGCGTTGCTCGGAGCGCTCGACGTCGACACCATCACGATTTCGCGTGACCTGATGGCGACCGTGCCGCGCGAGGCGCGCGCCGGCCTGGTGATGTCGACGCTGATGGACCTGTTGCAGGCGCTGGACGTGCAGGTGGTGGTGAACGGTATCGATACCGAAGCGCAACTGGCATGGTTGAAGCGTTGGCCGCAAGCGCTGGCGCAAGGGCTATTGTTCTCGCGCCCGCAAGCCGGCCTCGCGAGTGTGTTGAAGCTGCGCCGCGTGCCGTGATCTGCGAGCGCAAGGCGATGAGCGGTATCTGATTCACGGGCGGCATAGGCACACTCACGGCACACACGCAAAACGCACACGCAAAACACGAATGACAACGCCGGTTGAACTCACGTTCAACCGGCGTTTGTTTTGCGCGGCACCCGACTGGACTAATCGAACACGCGCGACAGTCTCGCGAACAAGCCGTTCTTCGCGATCCACTCGGCGTACGCGCGGTAGTCGGGATCGTTCATCAAATGTTTTTCCTCGGTTTTCGCGCGCAGGAAATACAGCATGTTCACCATCGCGAGCGCGAAGCAGTGCATGAGCGCCGCGCGCCAGCCCAGCGGTTCGATGAACGGCACGGCGATCATCCAGTAAGACAGATTCTTGGCGATGTACGCGGGGTGCTTGGTGAAGCGGTAAGGCCCCGACGTGATGATGCCGCGATTGGTCAGGTTCGAGAAACGCAGGCCGAACGAGATCGTGGCGAGCGCGTAGCACAGCAGCAGCGCCACGATGACCGTGCCCCACACGATGCGCAGCAGCGGTAGCGAAATGAGCCAGTTGTCCCAGAACATCGATCCTTCGTAATGGATGTACTGGTTCGAGATCAGCGACCAGAACGGCTGATAGCAGATCAGCGCGACGAGCCAGCCGAGCGCGGTCGGCTCCGCGCTCCGCACGTGGGTGTCGAGAATGCGCAGCGTGCACAGATAGCCGACGGTGCCGAACATCAGGTCCATCGCGAACGACAGGTCGTACATGAAGCGGAACGTGGCGAGCGAGAACGGTGCATTCAGCGCGGCGGTCAGCGACGCGTCGAGGTGATCCGCGTTGGTCGACAGGTAGACGATCATCAGCGGCAGGAAGAAGGCCTTGACCATCCACCCCGCCAGCATCTCGCGCACGGGGCGGAAGTTCGCCGGCCGCTCGCCGCGAAACAGCAGGCGCGCCCACACCAGATACGCGTCGTCGACATCGCGCTGATGCCGGTCCATCCACGCGAAATAGAACGGCGCGACGATCAGCACGTAAGGCGCGAGGGTGCGGATCAGCGACCAGAACGGGTTGTAGAACGCGCCGTGATATTCGGGCAGCAGCCAGTACAGCGCGCCGATGCCCGCGTAGACCGAACTGAGCGCGGCCAGCCGCGCGCCGACTCGCGCGACACTCAGCGGCCGCACCGCACGGCTCGCGAGGCCGGCGCTCGGGCGCAGATAGACGCGCGCGACGAAGAGTTCGTAGGTGGCGATCGTCGCGATGATCGCGAGACAGGCCAAGGTGCCGCGCGCCGCGCCGTCGAGCGTGGTGCTGTCGCGCAGCAGCCAGAGCGTGAGCAGGCCGGCGGCGATGCCGAGCAGGCCGATCGAAAACGGCGTCGCGGATTGCGGCCGCGCGTCCTGGAGATGCGCAACGGTGTCGAAGGTCGAGTTCATGTCATCCTCGTAGTCATGACATCGCGGCCGGGCTGTTTGGTTTTTTGAGGGCTGGCCGCTGCGGTTGAATGCTGGGTCGAGACGATGATTCAGTGGGGCGTCGTGTAGTACCGCGTTCGATATGGCGAAAGCTTTTTGCTTCGAAGCGCCGCGCGCGAGGTATCGACTCGAAGCGCGGCGCTTCATCTGCTGCTGTCCGTTCGGTTACTTGCCGGTGGCGACGCCGCCGAGCAATCCGCCGACCAGATTCGTCACCGGCGCGAGCGGATTCTTGCTGGTGGAACCGCTGCTGCCCGAGCCGCTGGCGGTGCCGCCGGTCAGCCCGCCGATCAGACCGGTCACCGGATTGGCCGCCGTGCCGCCCGACGACGACGCGCTGACGCCGCCTGTCACGCTGACCGTCAACGAACCGACCAGACTGACGACTGGCGTCAGCGGATTGCCCGTGCCTGTACCTGCGCCGCCGAGCGAGCCGACCTTGCCGAGCAGACCGGTGATCGGCGTGAGCAATCCGCCGATGCCGCCTGCGCCGCCGATACCACCTGCGCCACCCGCGCCACCGAGCGAACCGAGGTTGCCGATCAGACCCGTCAACGGCGGGATCGAGATGCCGCCGGTTCCGCCGAGTCCGCCTAGCCCACCCAAAGGTCCGAGCAGGCCGGTGATCGGTGCAAGCGGGTTCGATGTCGCGCCGGTGAACAGACCGCCGGTGCTCGTGACGGTCTTGCCCAACTGACTCACGACGCCGCCGATGTCCTTGCCGACCGGGTCGCCGGTCGAGCCCGACACCTTGATACCGGCCGCATCGAGGCCATTGCCGAGGGTGCCGAGCAGGTTGTTGAGCGGTGCGCCGAGACCGGTCGCGTTGCCGAGCGTCTGCGTCGTGTTCGAGACGGTCAGGGTGATCGGGTTGATGGCCGAACTGAGCTGGGTCTCGATCTGCTGGACGGGGGCGCTCGCGAGGACGTTGTTCAATCCCGAACCGACCGACGTCACACCGTTGCCGACACCGCCGACCACGCCGCCGACCGCGGACGTCACGGGAGAAAGCGGCGACAGCGGGCCGCTGCCGAGACTCGACACCACGCCGCCCACGGCGGTCACCGCGTTGCCGGTGTTGGAGACGAGGCCGGAGGTGGAGGTGAGCGTCGGGCCGAGCGGGTTGGCGGCGCTGCCGACCGTGCCGAGACCCGCGGCGGTGCCGTTGCCGAGCGTCTTCACGCCATTGCCGAGATCGGTGAGGGCGTTGCCGAGGTTCGTCGTCGTTCCGCTATCGACGCCAGGGACCGATGTGCCGGTGACTTTGCCGCCGGTATCGGCGACTGTCGTGCCGACCGCGGCGATCAGGTTGCCGGTTTGCGTGATGATGTTGCCGAGCGGGGTGGAGGAGGTGCCCGAGGTGCCCGAGGTGCCCGAGGTGCCCGAGGTGCCCGAGGTGCCCGAGGTGCCCGAGGTGCCCGAGGTGCCCGAGGTGCCCGAGGTGCCCGAGGTGCCCGAGGTGCCCGAGGTGCCCGAGGTGCCCGAGGTGCCCGAGGTGCCCGAGGTGCCCGAGGTGCCCGAGGTGCCGGAAGTACCCGAGGTGCCGGAAGTACCCGAGGTGCCGGAAGTACCCGAGGTGCCGGAAGTACCCGAGGTGCCGGAAGTACCCGAGGTGCCGGAAGTACCCGAGGTGCCGGAAGTACCCGAGGTGCCGGAAGTACCCGAGGTGCCGGAAGTGCCTGAGGTGCCGGAAGTGCCTGAGGTGCCGGAAGTACCCGAAGTACCCGAAGTACCCGAAGTACCCGAAGTACCCGAAGTACCCGAAGTACCCGAAGTACCCGAAGTACCCGAAGTACCCGAAGTACCCGAAGTACCCGAAGTACCCGAAGTACCCGAAGTACCCGAAGTACCCGAAGTACCCGAAGTGCCCGAAGTGCCGGAAGTGCCGGAAGTACCCGAAGTGCCGGAAGTACCCGAAGTACCCGAAGTACCCGAAGTGCCCGAAGTGCCCGAAGTGCCCGAAGTGCCGGAAGTGCCCGAAGTGCCCGAAGTGCCCGAAGTGCCCGAAGTGCCCGAAGTGCCGGAAGTACCCGAAGTACCGGAAGTCCCCGAAGTACCGGAAGTCCCCGAAGTACCGGAAGTACCGGAAGTCCCCGAACCACCCGAAGTCCCACCACCCCCACCACCCGACGTCCCACTCCCCGACGTCCCCGCGAGCCCTCCTCCGCCGAGCCCGCTCGTAGTACCGGGGCTAAGCGTCGATCCACAACCATAGAGAGCGAGCAATGTAGACGTCGCAACAGCGATGGCTGTCCGACCCGCGAATTTGTTCATGATGTCCCCGTTGTGCGACTAATGGTGGGGACATCATTGCAAGTTGCACGCCAATGGCGGCTTGTGTCTCAATCACGGCGATTGACAGAAAAATCACCGTCAAGATGGAACAAAATCAGAATTTAAATCGCCAAATCGGCAATTTCATTAACATGAAGAGGGCGGTGTTCCCATGCGTGCTACGTAACACACCGAGCGTTCGTAACGCCGCATGGACGGAGAACGAAAGCAAACTCGACCCGAGCCCACCACCGCAACGCCCGTTTGAAGACACCAAGAAAAAACCTCAAAAACACCTCAAAACGCCGCCGTATAAATCGCCAACGCATCCCCCTCGCTAACCGGCCGGGGGTTATTCACCAGCAGACGCGTCTGCAACATCGCATCGCTCGCCATCCGTTCGAGGCCGCTCCGTTCAATCCCGACGTCGCGCAACCGCGCCGGAATCGCGGTCGCCGCGATCATCCGTTCGAGCCGCTCGATCAACGCCTGCGTCTTGCTCTCGTCGCTACCGGCTACGCCCGGTACGACCACCTCAGCCAGTTCCGCGTACAGCCGCGCGGCGGCCGACGCATTGAAACGCAGCACATGTGGCAACACCAGCGCGTTCGAAAGACCATGCGGTACGTGATAAATCCCGCCGATCGGATAAGCGAGCGCATGCACCGCCGCGACCGGCGAGTTGGCGAATGCCTGCCCCGCGAACGTGGCGCCGAGCAGCATCGCCTCGCGCGCGGCCTGGTTGTGACCATTCTCGCAAGCGGGCAGCAGATTGCGCGACAGCAATTCCAGCGCCTTGACTGCGAGTAGATCGGAGACGGGGTTCTTCAAATGCGCGGACGTATAGGCTTCGATCGCATGCACCATCGCGTCGATGCCGGTCGCCGCCGTGGCCGCGACGGGCAACCCGAGCGTGAGCTCCGCATCGAGAATCGCGAGGTCGGCGATAAGCTGCGGCGCGACCACGCCCATCTTCTTCGCCTCGCCGACCGTCACGATCGATACGGCCGTGACTTCGGAGCCGGTGCCCGCGGTGGTCGGCATCTGCACGAGCGGTAGCCGCGCCACCGTTACCTTGTTCACGCCATACATTTCGCTGAGCGCCTGCTGCTGCTGGGGTGCGAGCACGGCGATCAGCTTCGCCACGTCCATCGACGAGCCGCCGCCGAGCCCGAGCACGAGTTCGGCGCCGGCCTGCCGCGCGCGCGACGTCGCTTCGAGCACGATGTGTTCGGGCGGATCGGCGATCACGTCGTCGATTACCGTGGCGTTCCAGCCATGCGCGGCGAGATCCGCGAGCGCGGGACTCAGCAGGCCGCTCGCGTGAAGAAATCCGTCGGTCACTACGGACACGCGTTCGAGCGCGGGAAATTGCGCGCGCAACAAGGCACCGAGACGGCGCGCCGCGCCGAATTCGACCACCAGCGTCGGCACGGTCTGAAAACGGAACGCGTTCGTCATGCCGCGTCTCCCTGCACCATGTGGCTCGTCACCTCGCGCCGGTCGAGCAGCGGAATGATGGTGCCGAAACCCAGGCGCTGGAAATGTTCGGTCTCGCGATGTTCGGCGAGGCCATTGGCGTCGCTGTACTTCTCCAGAATCACGAAGTGATCCGGATCGAGCGGCGAGCGGAAGAATTCGTAGTAAAGATTTTTGGGCTCGCCGCGCGTGGCGGCGGCGAGTTCCGTGAGGGGGCGGACAAGCGCGTCGCCGTTGCCGGGTTGGGCGAAATAATGGGCGATCACCTGCAGATAAGCTTGAGCCATCGATCACTCCGACAGGTTGGGTACGTCTCTCGTGAGTCTGCGTTTCAGCGTTCCGGGTCCAGCTTCCACCATTCGCTATCGCTGGTGGAGACCGCCACCGCGCCGTTCTTTAATGCATCGAATACGTCGCCCTTGTTGCAGACGAAACCCGACGCGACGATCGGCGGCAGTGCGTTGCGGTCCTGTTTGGACAGATGCGAAAGCATGGGCGCAGGCATCAGTTGTACCAGATTCGGGTCGCTCTGTTCGAGCGCCTTGAGACTGCGCGGCCACGTGGAGCGGTCCCTTCCACTATTGCTCGGCAGGTAGCACCGTGCGGCATGATCGACATTGATGTGGATGCCGAAATAAATCGTGCTGCGCTTGAGATCAATCATGCTTGGGCTTGCACGATCGTTTGACCCGGTCCCCAACACGACGAAACGTCCGCAAATCGATCGATCCAATTCCGTCATGCAAATTTAATATTGAGAATCATTCGCATTTAGGATAAATTGGCGCCCTGTCTTTTTTAGCAAGCGGAGCGAGGTATGTCCTGGAAAAACGGCGCGCTGTTCGACGTGCTGATCGGCCATCGGCCAATGCTCGTCGAACTGTCGCAAGGCGTGGTCGGTTGCCCGTGCGTTGCCGAGGACGTGGTGCACGACGTCTTCATCAAGCTCGTCGAGTTCCGCGACCAGGATGCCGTGCGTCAACCGCTGGCTTACGTCACGCGCATGGTGCGCAACGCGTCGATCGACGTGCTGCGCCGCCAGAGCGCGGAAGACGCCGATCACGTCGACGAAGACGACAGCCTGCACGTGCCGTCCCCGACACCTTCGCCGGAAGCCACCTTGCTGGCGCGCGACACGCTGCGGCATGTGTACGACGCGCTCGAACAACTGCCGCCGCGCAACCGCACCGCCTTCGAGATGGTGCGGCTGCACGAAGAGACGTTGCAGCACACCGCGCGCGCACTCGACGTCTCGCCGACCCAGGTGCATGTGATGGTGCGCAACGCGCAGCGTCACTGCGCGGTGAGTCTCGCTAGCACGAGTCGCAGCGAGCAGCTTGCGGCGCGTTCGTCCTTGCCTGCCCGCCCAGCTTGCGCGACGCGCGCCCCGAGATCGCGAAACTGAGCACGGCGAGGATCGCCACGCCCGCGCCGCCGTAGAGCATCACCCAGCCGAATCCTTCCATCAGCGCGGCATGCACGATGCTGCCGGTGGGATCGATCCGCGCGAGTCCGGGGATGCCGGCGTGGATCGCATCGACATTGCCGGCGGCGATTTTCTCCGCGAGACGCGCGAGCACCGCGCTATCGAGCGACGGGTCGTTGAGCACCGCATCGCCGAGCCGCGTCTTCAATCCGAACAGAATCCCGCCGACCAGGATCGCGCCCATCAACGCGATGTTGATCGCGAGCGTGATCATGCGCGCGCTCATGTCGATGCCCGAGGCCATGCCCGCGCGTTCGGGCGGCACCGCGGCGGTCGTCGTGTTGGTGACGGGCGTGTTGGTGAGACCGAGGCCCGCGCCGGCCAGCAGGCAACCGGGCATCATGCTCAGCACGCCAGGATGCGCGACGCTGCTGCCGAGTTTCATCAACAGAAAGCCGATGCCGATCGTCAGCAGACCGGCGGGGATCGCGATACCCGAGCCGTAGCGCAGCGCGAGGCGTTCGCCGAGCGGCGGAAACAGGAGTGTCGGCAGCGTGTAGGCGAGCAGCGCGAGGCCCGCGTTCACGCTGTCGTAGCCGAGGCCGATCTGGAAGTAGATCGGCAGATAGATCATGAACGGCCAGAAGCTGAAGTTCATTCCCGCCGAGCCCATCAGCGCGCCGGAAAACTGCGGGATGCGGAAGACCGAGAAGTCGAACATGGGCCGCGCGCTGAAGCGCTCCGCGCACAGGAAGGCGACGAACGCGAGCAGCGTCGCCGCAACGATCAGCATTGCGCGCGCGCTGGCGATACCGAGATCCGACGCCTGCGTGATGAAGTACACGAGACCGAATACCGCCACCGACAGCGTCACGATGCCGGCGACGTCGAGCGTATGCGCGTGCGGATCGCGCGATTCCTGCACGCCGCCGAACACCATCGCGAGAGTGACGATCGCAAGCACCGCGTGCACCCAGAACACCCACTGCCAGCTCGACAGTGCCGCGATCATCCCGCCGATGATCGGGCCGAAGCCGAGCCCGATCCCGAAGATGATCCCCCACGCGCTGAATGCGCGGGCGCGCTCGGGGCCATCGCTGAATTGATGCGATAGCACGGCCACCTGGCAGATCAGCATGACGCCACCGCTCGCGCCTTGCAGCAGACGCGCGACGATCAGCGTCGGCACGCTTTGCGCGAGACCGCAGATCAGCGACGTGATGCCGAACAGCGCGATGCCGATCACGAAGATGCGCCGTCGCCCGAAGCGGTCGGCCAGCGTGCCGGTCGCCATCAGCACCGTGGTGACCGCGAGCGTGTAGGCATTCATGATCCATTGCATGCCTTTGAAGTCGCCGTGCAGCACGCGTTCGAGCGTCGGCAGGATCACCGGCACGCCGGAGATTTCCAGGCCGAACATCAGCGACGCGAGACACACCGCGCCTAACGCGAGCGTGTTCTTGCGGATCGAAAACAAACCGGCAATGCGCAATGCTGCGCGTTCATCGCGCCGTGGCGGCGCGGTTGGACGAGTGGACATGAAGGGTTACCTCGAGAGTCGGTGAGCGATGTTTGTGTTCGTGCGTGTGTGTATATGTGTTTCGTTGCGTCGGGGCCCTGACGGAATTGCTAATATAGGGGGAATCAACGTCCCGATTGCGATGCCTGAATCCCAGCAATGAGTCGTGACAGGAACCAATGGCGCGCAATTCAGGACGCAAAACAGGACGCAAACAATGAGCGACATCCTCGAAGGTGTGACGACGTTCGTGCGCGTCGTCGAAACGGGCAGCTTCTCCCTGGCCGCCGAACGGCTGAACCTCACGCGCTCGGCGGTCGGCAAGGTGATCGTGCGGCTCGAAAAGCGGCTGGGCGTGCGGCTGATCAATCGCACCACGCGCAGCCAGAGCCTGACCGAGGACGGCCAGGCGTACTACGATCGCTGCGTGCGCGCGCTTGCCGAACTGGAGGCCGCCGAGGCGGATCTGGATTCAGGCCGCCGCGAGCCGAAAGGGCGTCTGCGGGTCAGCATTCCGCAGTGCTTCGGCCATCACTGCGCGGCGCCGGTGCTGCTGGACCTGGCGCGCCGGCATCCGCAATTGAAGATCGAGATGTCGATCTCAGATCGTTTCGTCGACGTGGTGGAGGAGGGCTTCGATCTGGTGGTGCGCGTGGGTCCGCTCGCCGATAGCGTGAGTCTCGCCGCCCGCAAACTGGGCATGCAGTACGCGAGCATCGGCGCGTCGCCCGAGTATCTGGCGCGACACGGCACGCCGCGTAACGTCGACGAGTTGCGCGGTCATGCGGTGATCGCCTATATGCGAGGCGGAACGGCGATGCCGTGGGATGTGATCGATGTCGACGGGCAGGTGCGGCGTGCGCAGGTGCAGCCGCAATTGGGTTTCGACGACATGCAGGGCATCGTGGATGCCGCCGTCGCCGGTTTTGGTCTCGCGTGGTTGCCGAGCTGGCTGCTGGCTCGGCACGCGGGCAAGGGCGAACTGGTGACGGTGATGGAGAACTGCTTCCGCCCCGCGCAGGAGATTCATGCGGTGTGGCCGAAGAGCCGCTATCTGCCGCTGAAAACGCGCTATGCGATCGACGCGCTGGTGGCCGGTATTCCGGCGATGATCGGCGCGTCGTCGGCGCAGTCGGTGTAGTCCGCGCTTTCCGCGCCGGGGCCGATGCCCGGGTGAGGCGAGACTCGCTGACCGGGTCCGTGCCGATGCCGGCAACGGACCCGGCGCCGCTTTACTAGTCGCTGTGTAGACGAGCTGGCAGACAAGCCGATTTCAGAACTGCAGCGTCGCGCTCGCGACCGCCGTGCGCGTCGCCGACAGCGACACGAACGAGCCCCACGCCGTGGTCCAGTAGCGTCGGTTGAACAGGTTGTTGATTCCCGCGCGGAACGTCACGTCCTGGCCGGCGATCTTCGTCTCGTAACGGCCGCTCAGGTCGTACGTCACATAGGCCGGCACGAACTGCGTGTTGGCGGCATCCACGGCCTGGTTGCCGACGTACTTGCCGCCAAACGCCACCGTCAACGGACGCAGATACGCCGGGTTGTATTCGACGCGTCCCGTCACCGTGAAGCGCGGCGCGCCATACACGCGTTTGCCTTCGATGTTCGGATCGTCGATGTCCACGGCCTTCGTGTCGAGCCACATCACGCCGCCCATCACGCGCCACTCGTTGGTCAGCGCGAGCCAGCCGCTTGCGTCGACGCCGGTGTAGCGCTTCGTGCCGTCCTGCACGAAGTAATTGGACGTGTTCGTGTAGTTGTAGTCTTGATCGACGTGGAACAGCGCGAGATTCGCGCCCCACTTGCTATGGTCCGTCTTGTAGCCGATTTCGTATTGCTTGCTGCGCAGCGGGCCGAACGTCGCCGGGTAGTTCAGATTGGTGTTGGCGGCCGCGCCGCCCTGTTCCAGCGACTGCACATAGCTCGCGTAGACCGTCGAATACGGATCGGTCTTGAACATCAGCGCGAGCGTTGGCGTGACCGGGCTCGCGCTGTATTGCGAGGTGATCGTCGCCGACGGGTCGTACACGTTCTGGCGATATTGCGTGTAGCGCACGCCAAGCAGCGCCGACAGACGCGACGTGAACTGCACGGTGTCGCTCGCGTACACGGCGGCCTGCGTGGTGCGCTGCTGGCGATAGAGCTCCGAGCCCACGCTGACTTCGTCGTTGGTCAGTAGCGTGGTGGTGTACAGGTTGCCGGTGCCGAGCGCGTAGCCCAGGTTCCAGCCCGTGCTGTTGCTGTACTCGCTGGTCTGCGACTCGAAGCCGGCGCCCACCACCACGTCGTGCTTGATGCTGCCGGTCTCGAACTTGCCCTGCACCATCGCGTCGACGTTCTGATAGAAATAGCGCGTCATCGCGGCGTAGAGCGTGTTCGTGTAGTTGCCGGCGCTGTCGCCCACGTACAGGAAACTATCCGAATTGGTGCGGTTCTCCTTGGCGAAGCGGTACTTCACGTTCGCATGCCAGTTCTCCGACAGACGGTAGTCGAGGCCCGTGCCGAACGAGGCCATTTCCGTCTGGTAGTAGTTTTGCGGCTGGGTCAGCGCGGCGCGATTGATCGTGCTCGCGTCCGGAATGCCGCCGGCGGTGGAGCCGAAGCCCAAACCGAACAGCGTGCCGTTGGTCTTGCGCTTCTGGTACAGCGCATCGACGGTCCACGTCAGATCCGGCGTGATGCGGAAGTCCAGCGCAAGCGACGCCACCTTGCGGCGCACGTGACCGTTGGCTTCGGCGGTATTGCCGTCCTCGTTGACGAGATTCAGGCGGAAGCCGAAGCGCTTGTCGTTGCCGAAGCGGCCGCCCAGGTCGATCGCCTCGGTGAACACGCCCGCCGACTTATAGCCGACGGTGACGCTGCGGTACGGGTCGTCGGTCGGCCGTTTCATCACGTAGTTGACGATGCCGCCCGGCGCGCCGAAGCCGTACATGAAGCCGGACAGACCCTTGAGCAATTCCACCTGCTCGAACGGTTCGAGCGACAGGTCGGTATCCCACGACGGGAACGACTGGCCGTCCACCTTGATGCTGTTCAGCGTGTCGATCGGCATGCCGCGCACGTTGAACATGGAGTTTTCGGCGAGCGCGTTGTCGCTGCTGATCGAGACGGCCGGGTCGTATTTGAACAGGTCGTTGGAGGTGGTGGCGAACAGGTCCTTCGCTTCGTCGCTCGTCACGACGTGGGTCGAGAACGGCGTATCGACCTGCTTGCGCGTGCCGAGCGCGCCGGCACCGACCGTGTCGGCCTGCGCGACCGGGGCGTCTTTCGCCGCCGAGACCTTCACCGCCGGCAGCGTGGCGCCGGCATCGCTCGCGGCGGCGGCTTGCGCCCATCCGCTCGACGACAGGGTGGAAAGCGTCAGGCCCACGCTGACGAGAAGTCCGGCGCTCAGCAGCGACGGAGCGCGACGCTGAGCGCGCGCGAACGCCGGACGCCCGGCGATAAAAGATTTCTGCATTTTGTTCGAATTGTTCGAATTGGACGGGCTACGGCCGCCGCGCACCGGCCCGGTGCGGACGGCGTGTCGCGCACGCCTGGCGAGTCAGTGACAGTTAAACGGACGGTGAAAATTTTTTGGCCGACGAATGGTAATGCATCTGATTCGCATTAACAATGTTTTTGAAAGGCTTTTGACAAGTACTGAGTCATCTATAAGACATCTATCGTAAGACCGAGGGTATTGGGCTGAAAGCCTTGTCTGGCGGGGCTCGACCCCATCGGCGCCGATGCGGGAATATGTTTGTTTAACAGCAAGTAGAGGAAAACACGCATATACTCACGGTCGGGCCGTAAAAAGTAGCGTCGTGCCATGCGCGCGGTTTTGCTGCTTCGTCGCACCTTGCCGGCTTAGCGCTACCAAACGCTCTGTCTTTCACTTCACCTAGCAAAGCATCGAACATGTCCACATCGCCGAAGATCATCTACACCCTGACCGACGAAGCGCCTGCACTGGCGACCTACTCGCTGCTGCCGATCGTCAAGGCGTTCACGCGCTCGTCCGACGTGATCGTCGAAACGCGCGATATCTCGCTTGCCGGCCGGATCATCGCTGCCTTCCCGGACTACCTGAGCGCGGAACAGAAGGGTTCCGACGATCTGGCCGAACTGGGTGGACTCACCACGCGTCCGGAAGCGAACATCATCAAGCTGCCAAACATCAGCGCGTCGGTGCCGCAACTGAAGGCCGCGATCACCGAACTGCGCGATCAGGGCTACAAGCTGCCGGCGTACCCGGACGTCGCGACCACGGACACCGAAAAGGACGTCAAGGCGCGCTACGACAAGATCAAGGGCAGCGCGGTCAACCCGGTGCTGCGTGAGGGCAACTCGGACCGCCGCGCGCCGCTGTCGGTCAAGAACTACGCGCGCAAGCATCCGCACAAGATGGGCGCGTGGACGGCGGACTCGAAGTCGCACGTCGCGCACATGAGCGGCGGCGATTTCTACGGTAGCGAGAAGTCGGCGCTGATCGCGGCGGCCGGCGCGGTGAAGATCGAATTGACGGCCGCGGACGGCACGAAGACGGTCCTGAAGGAAAAGACCAACGTGCAGGCGGGCGAGATCATCGACGCTTCGGTGCTGAGCAAGAATGCGCTGCGCAGCTTCATCGAGGCGGAAATCGCCGACGCGAAAGCGAACGGCGTGCTGTTCTCGGTGCACCTGAAGGCGACCATGATGAAGGTGTCGGATCCGATCATCTTCGGTCACGTGGTGTCGGTGTTCTACAAGGACGTGCTGACCAGGCACGCCGACGCGCTGGCGCAAGCCGGCTTCAACCCGAACAACGGTATCGGCGACCTGTACGCGCGCCTGAAGGATCTGCCGGCGGCGACCGTCGAGGCGATCGAGGCCGACATGAAGGCGCAGTATGCGGCACGTCCGCAACTGGCCATGGTGAATTCGGATAAGGGCATCACCAGTCTGCACGTGCCGAGCGACGTGATCGTCGACGCGTCCATGCCGGCCATGATCCGCGAGTCGGGCAAGATGTGGGGCGCCGACGGCGCGCTGCACGACGCCAAGGCGGTGATTCCGGACCGCTGCTACGCGGACGTCTATCAAGCCGTGATCGAAGACTGCAAGAAGCACGGTGCGTTCGATCCGGTCACCATGGGCACGGTGCCGAACGTCGGCCTGATGGCGCAAGCCGCCGAAGAATACGGTTCACACGACAAGACGTTCCAGATTCCGGCGAACGGCGTGGTCCGCGTGACCGACGCGAGCGGCGCGGTGCTGATCGAACAGCCGGTGGAAGCGGGCGACATCTGGCGCATGTGCCAGACCAAGGACGCGCCGGTGCAGGACTGGGTCAAGCTCGCGGTGAACCGCGCCCGCGCGACCGGCACGCCGGCCGTTTTCTGGCTGGACGCGGCGCGCGCGCACGACGCGCAGATCATCAAGAAGGTCGAGCAATACCTGAAGAACCACGACACCACCGGTCTGGACATTCGCGTGATGACGCCGGTCGAGGCGACGAAGTTCTCGCTGGAACGCATCCGCGCGGGCAAGGACACGATCTCGGTCACCGGCAACGTGCTGCGCGACTACCTGACCGACCTGTTCCCGATCATGGAACTGGGCACCAGCGCGAAGATGCTGTCCATCGTTCCGCTGATGGAAGGCGGCGGCCTGTTCGAAACCGGCGCGGGCGGTTCGGCGCCGAAGCACGTTCAGCAGCTGGTCGAGGAAGGTTTCCTGCGTTGGGATTCGCTGGGCGAATTCCTCGCGCTGGCGGCGTCGCTGGAGCATCTGAGCAACGCGTATCACAACCCGAAGGCGCAGGTTCTGGCGAAGACGCTGGATCAGGCTACGGGCAAGTTCCTCGACAACGACAAGTCGCCGGCGCGTAAGGTCGGTGGTATCGACAACCGCGGCAGTCACTTCTATCTGGCCATGTACTGGGCCGAAGCGCTCGCGGCGCAAACCGAAGACGCGGCGTTGCAGGCGCAGTTCGCGGGCGTCGCGAAAGCCATGGCCGACAACGAAGCGAAGATCGTCGAAGAACTGGGCAGCGCGCAAGGCAAGCCGGTCGATATCGGCGGCTACTACCGTCCGAGCGTCGAACTGACGAGCAAGGCCATGCGTCCGAGCGCCACGCTGAACAAGATCGTGGATTCGGTCGCGTAAGCAGGCGAATGCGGTAGCCGGCAGGGTCAGCAAGGCAAAGGCCAATCCCAACGCCGCGCAACCCGCATGCAGACAGGCAGTCAGCACGACGATGGCGCCCTCGGGCTCCATCGTCGTTTTCACGTCTACGGGGATGGCGGTCATGCGCGCCATCACACGTGAACGATTTCCCAGTCGCTGAGCTTCTCCGGAATTTCCAGCGACGACGTATCGTCGCCCTCCGACAGATGCGGGCAGATCAAGCCGCGCGCGAGGTCGTCGGCAGCCTGTTGCGGGCTGGCGAATTCGCCGAGCGTTTCGTTGCCGTACGTCGCTTCCCAACCATCCTGTCCCGGCAAAATGTAGAACGCTCCCTGGGTCGAGCCAAAGCGAAAGCCTTTCATTTTTAGTCTCCCAATTGCCATTTAAAAACCGCTGTGCCGGAGCGATCCTCTCGACTTCACTGCCTGAAGCGCCGGCTCTTGTAAAAGAGTCTACGTCAGCGGGTAACGGCGCAAGCGTCGGCCAGGTGGGGCGATCTAATAAAAAATAATCAATAAAAATAAAGACTTGTGCGTTTCATTTTGCGATGTGCAATGCGGGGCGACATTGCGAAATGGCGATTTTGTGCCACGCACCACGATTTTTTACGAAGCAAGCGGTCATGCCACATCGTGAAAAATTCCCGGTTCGGGCGACGGATCGGCAGCGCGTGGGCCGGGCAAGCATAAAAAAACGGGCGGCATGTCGATCCGACATGCCGCCCGTTCTGCATGAGCCTGGCGTCCCGATAACGGCCGCCCGATCAAACCTTAGCTCGACGTATAAGCCACATACGGTCCCATGCCGCCGCCGGTCGACGACTTGCCCGAAATCCCGTAATACACATGCCGGCCGAAGAAGAACGGCAGACCGAAGTCGAACTGACCGGTCATGTAGACGCCGATGTCGTTGAACGCATTGTTCGACGTCGCGTTCAGCGTCTGCGCGTTGGCGATGTTGAAGCCCAGCGTCACGCTCGACGGGCTGGTCGCGCTCAGCGTGATCGTACGGCCCACCGTCGACGTCGGCACGTAGTAGCTCGACGAGAAGTCGCGGGTGATCGTCGAGTCCGGGAAGAACATCACGGTCGAGCCGGAATCGAAGAACGTGTTGCTCTGGCGGACGCCGTTATACGTCGACGTGAAATCGCCGTTGATGTCCGTGCTGATCAGCGTCGCGCTCGTGCCGGCCAGTGCGTTGTTGGCCTGCGTATCGATGCCGAACACGAGCGTGCCTTGCGCCGACGCGCTGCCCATGTCGCCCACCTGGCCCATTTCCAGAATCACGCCGTTGTTGTCCTGCGCGAACAGCGTGACGGGATTGGTCACCTGGTTCAGGACGGGCGCCTTCGTCGGCGTACCGCTGTACGTGTAGTAATGCGTCGACAAGGCCGATACGGCGCAGGGCGAGCCGCAATCGTTCGGACTCACGCCGAGGCCGAGAATGCCGTTGGCGCCGATGTCGCTCGCCGTCGCCATCGCACGGCCCACCTGGCATTCGGACGGCGCGGCCGTCGTCAGCGCCGCGTCGCCGATCACCTGGATCGGCACCGTATTGGCGATTTCGCCCGACAGCACGAGCCCCGCGTTGCGGACCGTCCCCCACGTGTAGCCGCTACCGAACAGCGCGCATTCGGCGAGCGGCTGACCGCTGACCGTGTCGGCCGTGAGCGTATTGAAGGTCGCGTCCGGAATGGCGGAACGCACGAGGCGCAAACCGTACGAGCCCGTGTCGACGAGCACGTTCGGAATCGTGGAGCAGGCGGCGGTTCCGGTGGTGCCCGGCGTGCACAGCTTGATGGTGACCATCGGCTGGTTGTGCAGGCTGGTGCCCGTGACCGTCACCGACATCGTGTTGCCGGGACCGACGGCGGTCGGCACGGCGGACGCATCCGCGGCGAGTGCGCCGGGTGCTGTCGTGCCGACCGTGAGCGGCGTGTTGGTGTTGGAGTTGGTATTGGTGTTCGTGGGCGTGTTGGCCGTCGAGCTGCTGTTGCTGCTACCCCCGCCGCCGCCGCAGGCGGCCAGACTCAGGCCGAGCGCCGCGGCTATGATCCATGCGATTTTGCGCACTTGTATTCTCTCGTTCGATTTCTGGTTGAGTTACTTGATGTCGTCGGCGCTCAAGCCTTGCGGCAGCGCTTGCGGCAGATACGCACGGCCCACGAAGGCACCCATGTGTCCGCCCGTTTCGACCACCAGCCCCGTCTGATGCACGACGGCTGCGCCGTAGCCGCTGCCTTGCGCCGCGTGCGCGTCGGTGAGCGCCTGCACGTAGGTCGGGAAGTACGTCGCGAGCAGCGTCTTGAGCGGCGGCATGGTCGGGCCTTGCCAGCTCAGCGCGAACACGGTGTTGCTCGACGTGATGTACTCGTTGACCACCGTGCCCGAGGGCAGCGTTGTTTGGCTGACGGTGTACGCCGGTGTCGCGGCATTGCTGCTGGCCGCGAACCGCGCGACCGCTGCGCCGCCCGGGCTGGCCGCCCCCGCGCTGGTGCTGCTCGCCGTCACCGGATAGGTCGGCGCGCTGCCGAGGCCTGCGTAGGCGGGCGCGGCGGCAGCCAACGACGCGGCGATCGCCACGGCAATTCGAAGTTGACTCGTTATCATTATCTGGATTTGGAAGTTTTTCGGAAAACGCACACGAGCTGGTCCTCGCTCTCGCGTGTAACGCGATATTAGCGGGCGGCGTCGTATCCGGATCGAACGAATAGTCAGGCGAATCCGCTTCTGTTTGAAATTGAAAGCCTGCAAGCCGCGTGGTTCGGCATGCTCGAGCAGACGCTGGTGGACTTGAACGGACGCAGACGCAGACGCGGGCAGGTAGACACCCGCAAACGCAAGCACACTCAGGCAGTCGACTGCGCACCGCTGACCGGCGCCATCACCCGATTGCGGCCGGCGTCCTTGGCCGCGTACAACTGCGCGTCGGCGGCGGCGAGGAGCGCCGCCGCATCGCCGCCTTCGGGCGGCAGGCAGGCCGCGCAGCCGATGCTGACCGTCACATGTCCAGTCTGCGTCCCCTGATTCGCGAGGCCGGCCGCCTCGACGCGTTTGCGGATTTTCTCCGCGACCTTCAGCGCGCCGTCGAGCGTGGTGTTTGGCAGCAGCACCGCGAACTCCTCGCCGCCGTAGCGCGCGGGAAGATCGTCCGCGCGGCGCGTGCCGGACATGATGCGTTCGGCGACGACGCCCAGCACTTCGTCGCCGACCGCATGACCGTACGTGTCGTTAAAGCGCTTGAAGTGATCGATGTCGATGAACAGCAGCGCCAGCGACGTGTGCTCGCGCTGCGCGCGCCGCCACTCCTGCGCGAGCCGTTCGTCGAACGCGCGGCGGTTGCCGAGGCCGGTCAACGCGTCGGTGGCGGCGATGCGTTGCAGCGCGGCTTCCGCGTGCACCTTGTCGCGCAACGCGAAGGCGAACAGCCACACCACCACCACGTAGGCGCCGCCGAACACCACCGTCATCACGCCGGCCAGCAGATTGCGGCGACGCCATTCCGCCAGCACGTCCTGCACCGCCGGCGCGATACCGACGATGAGCGGCGTGCCCGGCACATGGGCAAACGTATAGAGACGCGAGACGCCGTCGAGCGAGCCGTCCGACGTGAAGTTGCCGGACGGATTGCGGACGATCGACGCGAAGTTCGCCGTCTTCGCGTAGTTCGAGCCGATGCCCAGACGCGCCGCCGGCCGGCTCGCGAGCAGGGTGCCGTTGTCGAGCACGATAAAGCCCGCGCCGTTGGGCCCGAGCGCGATGTCGTCGAGCAGACGCTCGAAATATTCGATCCGTACGCTGGCCATCGCGATGCCGTCGAAGCTGCCGTCGGGCGCGTCGATACGCCGGGACAACGCGACGGCGAGCGTGCCGTTGCGCACCTGCGCCGGGTAGGGATTCGACAGATAAAGCCCCGCCGATGCATCGTGCTGCTGCACGCTGAAGTAGTCGCGCTGCGCGAACGACTGGCCGGGATAGAGGTTGCCGCTCATCGACGCCTTCACGCGACCCTGCGCGTCGAGCACGTACGCGTCGCCGGCCGCGGGCGATTTCAGCGAGCGGTCGAACAGCACGCGGTCTCTGAGCGGCGGCGGTAGACGCCATGTTTCGGGTTGGCTCGCTTCGGCCACGACACCGAGCAGGGACGCGTCGTACAACTGGAAGTTGCCGGCGAGATCGCGGCTGATGAGGGTGGCGAGATTGCGGGAGCTGTCGACGGCGTGGCGGATTTCCTCCTCGCGGCTGTTGTAGAGCGCGAGGAAGGTGAGGCCGGCGAGCAGCGTCGCGGTGAGCATGCCGGTCAGCCCCGCCAGAAACGGATGCCGGCCGATCGCGCGCAACGCGCGCACACGCGCTTCGACGAACCGTCGCGTGAGCCTGTAGCGTAGGGTGAGAAGCCGTCCTGTTGACACTGCATGACTCCGGGCGGATGCCGGTCGATTCGGCGTTCGGAACGACGTCCGTCATCGCTTCTCGGCGTTGAGATTGAAGCATCGAAGCGCGCGAGGGTCAATTGCAGCGGAGGCAAGGCGGTGCAAGGCGCGGACCTCGGCGTTCGGCGTGCGACCACGCCGTGATGCAGGATCGATCAACCGTACCGCGCAGTGTCTTGAATATCGATTCGATGCGCGCGTCGAAGGCGAACATGCCGAACGGTGGAATGGGAATGGGCGCCCTAGATCGTCCCCTCCCGCTTCCCCACCTCATGCGCCCGCCGCAACCGCTCCCGGCTATTGCTCAAATGCATGCGCATGGCCGCCCGCGCATCGTCCGGGTCTTGCCGTTCGATCGCGCGATAGATCATCTGATGCTCGCCCAGCACGTTCCGCAGATGCTCGATATGGTCCAGCTCCGCGATCTCCGCGCTGCCGAGTCGCGTGCGCGGACTCACGGAGCGCCCCAACTGACTCAGCACATCGAAGAAATAACGATTGCCGCTGGCCCGCGCGATCTGCAGATGAAACTCGATGTCGTGCGCGACGGTATCCGTACTACCACGCTCCAGTTCCGACGCGAAGCGCTCAAGCGCCACGCGCATCTGCTTCAGATGCTGCGCCGAGCGTCGCGCCGCCGCGAGCGCGGCCGACGCCGCCTCGACGTCGATGCGGAATTCGATGATCGCCATCACGTCGAGCATGCTGGAGAGATCAGCGGCGGGTAAGCGCAAGGTTTGCTCCGAAGCCGGCGCGAGCACGAAGGTGCCGATCCCGTGACGCGTCTCGACCACCTTCGCCGCCTGCAGCCGCGAGATCGCCTCGCGCACCACCGAACGGCTCACGCAGAGCTGTTTCATCATCGCGACTTCGGTGGGGATGCGGTCGCCGGGCCGCAGCGCGCCGCGGCGGATTTCATCGGACAGGGTGGCCACCACCTTTTCGGTCAGGCTGCTCATTGCCGGGTTTCGCAGGTCGTCATGTCATTCGTGGATCGTAGCCCATAATTTTACCTTCAATCCAAGTCATCAGACGTCTTATTTTGACCATGAATGACAACGCAATCGCCCAAGTTGGGGGCCAATAACACCGTAAAGCGCTACCAGTAAGCCATGAATGCAAGGGTAAACACGGCATTGGAATGCCAACGCTGATCCCTGTAGACTGTCGTCAGACAACGTATCACAAGTTCAGCGTTCGACCCGCCCGCCCGCGTGGCCGACATTGGAGACAACCTTGACCTCTCTTTCCGCCCCGGCCACCGATCCGCTCGACTCCGCGGTCGCCAAAGTCAAGCGGCACATCCTGCCGCTGTTTCTGATCATGTTCATCGCGAACTACATCGACCGCGTGAATATCGGCTTCGTCAATTCGCACATGCAGACGGATCTGGGCATCGGCGCGGCGGCTTATGGCTTCGGCAGCGGGTTGTTCTTCATCGGCTATGCGTTATTCGAAGTGCCGTCCAACGTGTTGATGCAGAAGTACGGCGCGCGTGCGTGGCTGACCCGCATCATGGGCACCTGGGGTCTTGTCGCGGCGGCCATGGCGTTCGTCTGGAACGATACGTCGTTCTACGTGCTGCGCTTCCTGCTCGGCGTCGCCGAGGCCGGCTTCTTTCCCGGCGTGGTTTTTTACTTCACGCAGTGGCTGCCGCAAAAAGAACGCGGCAAGGCGGTGGCGGTGTTCCTCTCCGGTTCCGCGCTGGCGTCGGTGTTGTCCGGGCCGATCACCGGCAGTCTGCTGTCGATCCGCGGTCTCGGTCTGCAAGGCTGGCAGTGGATGTTCCTGATCGAAGGCGCGTTCTCGATCGTGCTGTGCGGCGTGAGCTGGATGCTGCTGAAGTCGCGCATCCGCGACGCGTCGTGGCTCACGGCCGAGGAGCGCAACGTGCTCGAAGCGTCGATCGCGGTGGAGCAGTCCGAGCGCGAAGCACGCGGCAGCGCGCACCTGCCCGCGATGAAACTGCTGAAGGACCCGCAGATCCTGCTGTTCTGCTTCCTGTACTTCGCGATCCAGTTGACCATCTACGCCGCGACCTTCTGGCTGCCGACGATCATCCGCAAGATGGGCGGTCTGTCCGATTTCCAGGTCGGTCTGCTCAACGCGATTCCGTGGCTGATCGCCATGGTCGCGATGTACTGCTTCGCGGTGCTGTCGGCGAAGTGGCGTCATCAGCAGGCGTGGCTCGCGGTGGCGCTGGTGATCGCGGCGTGCGGCCTGTTCGCCTCGACATCAGGCAATCCGGTGTTCTCGTTCGTGGCGATCTGCTTCTCGGCGATCGGCTTCAAAGCCGCGTCGTCGTTGTTCTGGCCGATTCCGCAGGGCTACCTCGATGCCCGCGTGGCCGCCGCGGTGATCGCGTTGATCAACTCGCTGGGCAATCTCGGCGGCTTCTTCGCGCCGGCCGCGTTCGGCTATCTGCAACAGCACACCGGCTCGATCACGGGCGGGCTGTATGGCCTTGGCGTCGCGTCGCTGGTCGCGGCGGCGGCCGGCTTCCTGACGCGCGACCGGCGCGTGGATCGCGATCCGATGCCGAAGCAGCCGTTGCCACGCAACGCGCACTGACTACGCTGACCGTCATGCGATCGATCATGCGCCACGCCCCTACTTCTTTCCGTCTCCCGGCGGCGTCGACCGCGAGCGCCTCGTCGCGCAACGCGCTTCGCTCGCCCGCGCACTAAACCAACAGGGCTCACTATCATGTCTACTGAGATGTCCACCGAGAAGTCCACCCCAATGTCCATCCAACCTACCCAGGCGAACGCCACGCCGACCGTGACCGAACTGCGCGTCGTGCCGGTCGCCGGTCGCGACAGCATGCTGATGAATCTGAGCGGCGCGCACGGCCCGTTCTTCACGCGCAACATCGTGATTCTGCGCGACAGCGCGGGCCACACCGGTGTCGGTGAAGTGCCGGGCGGCGAGAACATCCGCAAGACCATCGACGATGCGCGCCCCTTCGTGGTCGGCCAGTCGATCGGCAATCTGCAGGCAATCCTCAACAAGGCGCGCACGCAGTTCGCCGATCGCGACGCAGGCGGCCGCGGTCTGCAAACCTTCGATCTGCGCACCACCATTCACGCGGTGACCGCGCTCGAAGCCGCGCTGCTCGATCTGCTCGGCCAGCATCTCGGCGTACCGGTCGCGGCGCTGCTCGGCGAGGGCCAGCAACGCGACGAAGTCGAGATGCTCGGCTATCTGTTCTATATCGGCGACCGCAACAAAACCGATCTGCCGTACGCGAGCGGCGCGGATGGCCGCGACGACTGGGAACGGGTGCGGACGGAAGAAGCGATGACGCCGGAGGCCGTGGTGCGTCTCGCCGAAGCGGCGCAAGCGCGTTACGGTTTCAATGACTTCAAGCTCAAGGGCGGCGTGTTGCAAGGCGACGCGGAAATCGAAGCGGTCACGGCCCTCGCCGAACGTTTCCCGGACGCGCGCGTGACGCTCGATCCGAACGGCGCATGGTCGCTCGCCGAAGCGGTGCGTCTGTGCCGCGACCAGCACGACGTGCTCGCCTACGCGGAAGATCCGTGCGGCGCGGAGAACGGTTATTCGGGCCGCGAGGTGATGGCCGAATTCCGCCGCGCGACCGGTCTGCCGACGGCGACCAACATGATCGCCACCGACTGGCGTCAGATGGGTCACGCCATCCAGTTGCAATCGGTGGACATTCCGCTCGCCGATCCGCACTTCTGGACCATGCAGGGCTCGGTGCGCGTCGCGCAGATGTGCAACGATTGGGGCCTCACGTGGGGCTCGCATTCGAACAACCACTTCGACATTTCACTGGCGATGTTCACGCATGTCGCAGCCGCCGCGCCCGGCAAGATCACCGCGATCGACACGCACTGGATCTGGCAGGACGGTCAGCGTTTGACGCGCGATCCGCTGCGGATCGTCGGCGGCAAGGTGAAGGTGCCGCAGGCCGCGGGCCTTGGCGTGGAGCTGGACATGGATGAGCTGGAGAAGGCGCACGCGTTGTACCGGCAGCACGGTCTCGGCGCGCGCGACGACGGCGTTGCGATGCAGTACCTGATTCCGAACTGGACCTTCGACAACAAGCGTCCGTGCCTCGTGCGCTGAGCGGCGAAGCATTCGCGCGATCAGCAAGCGTCGCCACCCAAACAAACGCCGCCGGTGAACTGCCCCGGCGGCGTTTGTGTTGTCGAAGAGCGCGTAGACCGCGCTAGCCGCGTGACGGCATCCTCGGTTACTGGCAAGCCTTGCCGTGATCCGCGCGATAGCCCTTCGCCTTGGCATCCGCCTCGGACATGTACTCGCCCTGTTTCGTCTTACCGTAGTACTTGTCGCCCGAGCAGTGATAGACCTTGGTGCTGGTATTGACCCACACCTTGCCCGGACCGCCGCCCGCGGCGGGCGCAGCCGACATCGCGGCCATGGGCTTCGGCGTCGTGGCCGACGGTGCGGAGGCCGCGCTCAAGGTGCCGTTCTTGCTGTCGGGGCTGGTGCTGGCTGCCGCGCCGCTCTTGCCGCTCGCCTTCTTGTCGACGCCGCCGTGACCCCGGCACGCGCCCTTCATGGTGGCGCCGGAATACGACGTGCCGTCCTTGCAAACGGCGCTCACCGCGTTCGACGATGCCGCCATCGGCGCGCTCGCTTGCGCGAACACGGCGGACGATGCGAAGGCCGCGCTCAACGCGAGTATCAGCAAAGGCTTGTTCATTTCGTTGCTCCCCAGGAAAGCACGACGGTTACGTGCGTTTCCCAGAAACGTTAGCCATCCCGATTACGTTGACCGCGGTGCAGACCCTTAAGGGTATTTAACAATTCGACGCATCAAACGGACACGCTCACAGCAGGGATTTCCCCTGGGCGAGTATCTTGTCGCACACCTGTTTGGTGATCTGCTGCTTCAGGCCGCCGCCGCTCAGGTCCAGCTGCTGACCGTTGCCGCTTTTCAGAATGCCCTGGGCGCCTTGCGTGTAGCCGCTATCCGAGGTGGACGAGCCGCCGGGCAGTTTGCTCATCAGCGAATCTTTTACCGACGACGCGCCGTTGCCGCTGAGGTAGTTGTTCTGGATGCAGAACTGCAGCACGCCGGCGACATTGCCGGTGCTGCCCGAGGTCACGGATTGTCCCGACAGCGCGCCGCCCAGTCCGCCGAGATTGCCGAGTCCGCTGCCGCCGGAACCTCCCGAACCGCCGCCCTGCTGAAGCAGATTGCCGAGTTGCGCATGGGCCGCCGTGAGCGGCAAACACGCGGTGAGAAGGATGCCTGCGATTGCGGCCCGATACGTGCCTGCTTTCATGCTCGCCTCCGTCTACGGGTTTTGAAGACCTTCTACTATAGACTCCGGCGAAACACCACGTGGGAAATGCGCTGCACCAGCAAGGCGGCGGCCAGCGCCGCGACGGCCGTCAGCCATACACCGATGTGAATGGACTGCACGAGCGCATCGCGCGCGGTATCGAGCAGCGCGAGCGTGTCGAGCCCGGACGGCTTCATGTCCGCGATCAGCTTTGCGCGCGACGCTTCGTCGATCAGCACGCGCAGATCGACGAGGCGCGGCCGCCATTGCGAGGCGGCCGGTTCGCCGAGCACGCTCAGGGTGCGTGTGACGACGTTGCGGTAATGATGCTGCACCACCGTGGCGACGATGCTGGTGCCGAGCATGCCGCCCACCATCCGCGTGGATTGCAGCAGCGCGGTCGTGATGCCGAAGCGTTCGCGTCCGGCGATCTCCTGGCCGAACACGTTCAGATTGTTGAGGATGAAGCCGAGGCCGATGCCGACCGCCGCCATCGGCAACTCGATCCACATGTGCGGCGTATCCGCATTGGCGAACGCGAGCGCGACCGACGCGCCCAGCAACAGCACGAAGCCGATCGACAGAATGCGCGTCGGCTTTTTCATGTGGATGACGATGCGCGTGTTCAACAGACTGCCGAGCGCGATGCAGGCGGCGATCGGCGTGGCAAGCAAGCCGGCCTGTTGCGGCGACAAACCGAAGCCGCCTTGCAGCAGCAGCGGCGCGAAGAAGATCAGCGAGAACATCACGAAGCCCGACAGCATGCCGAGCGTGAACAGCGTGACGAGTTGAGCGTCCTTGAACAGATCGAGCGGAATGATGGGATGCGTGGCGCGCTTTTCGCACACGAGCAGGGCCGCCGCGCCCACGATCACGCAGACCGCCAGCACCAGATTGCCCGGGCTCAAACCGTCTTTCGGCACGGCTTCGATCAAGGCCTGCAGACTGCCGAGCACGGCGGCGACGAGTGCCGCGCCGAGCCAGTCGATCTTCACGTCGCCTTCATGCGGACGGCGAAACGTCGGCAGATGCGCCCAGATGAAATACAGCGCCGCCGCGCCGACCGGCAGGTTGATCAGGAAGGTGGAACGCCAGCCCCAGTGTTCGCTCATCCAGCCGCCGAGCGACGGCCCCGCCGCCGTGCCGATGCCGTACGCGGCGGCCATCACCACCTGCCAGCGCACGCGGGCGCGCGGGTCGGGAAACAGATCCGGAATCGACGCGAACGCGGTGCCGACCATCATCCCGCCGCCGACGCCTTGCAGGCCGCGCGCGATCACGAGAAACAGCATGTCGTTGGCGACGCCGCACAACACCGAGGCGATGGTGAAGGTGACGACGGCGGCGATCACGAAGCGCTTGCGGCCGAAGTAGTCGCCGAGCCGCCCGAACACCGGCACCGTCACCACCGACGCCAGCAGATACGCGCTCGCGATCCACGCGTAGTACTCGAAGCCGTGCAACTCCGCGACGATGGACGGCAGCGCGGTGCTGACCACCGTCTGGTCGAGCGCGACCAGCATGTTGACGAGTCCGATGCCGAGCATCGCGAGCAGGGCGTTTCGGAAGGGCAGGGCGGCGGAGGGCGTCGTCGGATTCACGGAGCGGCTGAAGATGGGCAGATGAGGGCAAATGAAGGACGCGGCGCATGGGGGCGCGTCGCGGCAGCGGCCAGTGCTTGCCTCGACAACTCAGTCCTCTAGTTGTCTGACCTCTGCGACGACGATTATACGGGTATTCCCTGGCGAGAAACTATGAGGCCCGATTATTTGCCGGCAGGGCGGTCGCGCGCGAGGAGTCCATACAGCGCGCTGTCCGACACTTCGTCGCCGACTATCCAGCGTTCGCGCAGCAAGCCCTCGCGGACGAAGCCGAGCCGTTCGAGCAGTCGCGCCGAAGCGGTGTTGCGCGGATCGATATCCGCTTCGAGCCGCCGCAATTGAAGCGCGCCGAACGCGTGGGCGACCACGGCGCCGGCGGCTTCGCTCATGAAACCGTGTCCCCAATGGCGGCGCTTCATGCTGAAGCCGATTTCCGCGCGACGGCATGGGTCGTCGAGGCGGAACAGGTCGCAGTTGCCGAGCACTTCCCCGGTCTCGCGCAATTCGACGATGGCCACGACATCCTTGCCTTCTTCGGACGAGCTCACCAGCCGCGCGATGCGTTGCCGCGCCTGCTCCGGATCGGTCATCGGCGCAAACGAGAAGTAGCGCATGGCTTGTGCGTCGGACCAGATTTCGTAGAAGGCGTCGGCATCGTCGAGACGTGGGGGACGCAGAATCAGACGCGGCGTGGTGAGTGTGGTGAGTGTGGGGTGGCGGGTGACGGACATGGCGTGGCGTCGCGAGATGTGGCGCGAGAATGGGTGTGCCGGGATGGTAGCGGATACCGGCACGCGGCGGCGCCGGCGAGGGCGTCGGCGAAGGCGCCTTCGCAATCACCGACGCAATCGTCAACGCACGCATCAACGCCGCCGCGCGCTCCTCAGCCCTTCGCCCAGGCCGCCGCCGTTTCGATCGCGAAGTCGCGGTACGAGCGCGGGCGGTGTCCCAGCAGCGCCGTCAACCGCGCGACGTCCTCGTTCGAGGCCACCGCGCCGTCCTGCTGATAGCGGCTCACCATCAGACGCATGTCGTACGCGAGCCAGGCAGGCGCGACGGCCTTCAGACGCTGTTCGAGCACGTCGAGATCGTCGCCGCCGTATCGCACGCCGCGGCCCAGCGCCTCGGCCCAGATCGACGCCACGCGTTGCGCGTCGATCGCGTCCGGACCGACAAGCGCGTACGTTTCGCGCGGCAGCGGCTGCGCGGCCCGCTCTCGACGCAGCAATTCGAGCGCGGCTGCTTCGCCGATATCGCGCACGTCCACCATCGAGATGCCTTTCGCGCCGATCGGCATGCCGTACACGCCGTGCGCCAGCAACGCGTCCTTCAGGCGCACGTCGTTCTGGATGAAGTACGCGGGACGCAGCACGGTCGCCGGGATATCGAGGTGTTCGATCATCCGCTCGACCGTGTGCTTGCCGGTGAAGTGCGGCACGTCCACATACTCGGCGCCCTTGAACACGGACAGGTACACCACGCCTTTCACGCCCGCTTCGCGCGCCACGCTGAGGGCCTGCAGCGCCTGCGTCAGTTCGTCCGCCGCGTTCGGCGCGAGCAGGAACAGCGTGCTGACGCCGGCCATCGCGCGGCGCAGACCGTCGATGTCGGACAGATCGCCTTGCACCGCGGTCACGCCGGCGGGGAATTGCGCTTTTTCCGGCGAGCGGGTCAGCGCGCGAATCTCGACGCCCGCGCCGCTCAGTTGCGCGAGAACCTGCTTGCCGATAACGCCGGTACTGCCGGTAACGAGGATTGCCATGATGTTCTCCTTGGGTTGAATGGGCCGCGCTCGGCCCGTGAGAAGAACGATAGACGTTCCAATCCTCGCTAGATAGTGCAAAATCACAGACGGTTCGTCTCATAAATGGAACGATCATGGATTTGACCTCGCTGGCCGATTTCAACGCGGTGGCGCTGCACGGCGGCTTCGGGCCGGCCAGCCGGGCGCTGGACCGGCCGAAGGCCACGCTGTCGCGGCGCGTCGCGGAGCTGGAAGAACAACTGGGCGTACGGCTGATCGAGCGGGGCGCGCGCACGCTGCGCCTCACCGAGGAAGGCCGCATGCTGCACGAGCGCACGCATGGGCTGTTGACGGAAGTCCAGCAGGCGGGCGAAGACGTCGCGTCGCGTGCGCCGGTGCCGCGTGGACGCCTGCGGATCAGCGCGCCGATGGTGTTCGCGCACGTCGTGCTGGGCCAGATCGCGACGCGCTTCGCGCTTGCCTATCCGCAGGTCGAACTGGAGGTGGTCGCGGAAGACCGCGTGGTCGATCCGGTGGAAGACGGCTACGACCTCGTGATCCGCATCAACCCGCCGCATGACGAGCAACTGGTGGGGCGCCGGATTCTCGGCGACCAGCGCGTGCTGGTCGCGGCGCCGACGGTGTCGATTCCCGCCGGGTCGCCGGACGACCCGACGCCCCTGCCGGTGCCCGCGGTGATGTACACGACGGCATCGCGCGAGGCGACCTGGACCGTGCGCGCGGACGACGGCGGCACGCGCTCGTTCCTGCCGACGCCGGTGCTCAGCATGTCGTCGCTGCTGATGGTGCGCGACGCGGTGTTGAACGGCGTCGGCGCGGGGCTGCTGCCGCGTCTGCTGGTCGCGCCGGACGTCGCGGCGGGACGGCTGATCCGGTGGGGCACCGACGACGGACCGCCCGTCGAAATCTGGGCGCTTTATCATTCGCGACGCCTGCTGAGCGCCAAGGTGCGGGCATTCATGAATCTGTTGCAGGATTTGCCGGGATGGGAGCGCGACGCGGGTTAAGGCGTCGGCGCGCGCGGTTGCCGTGGGATTTTGAACTTGCCAGGAGAGGTCGTGGAAGATCGCGCAGCGTCGTTACCGGATTTGCACGCTCACGCCGTGCCGTGCGTGGCCGCGGCGTCCTATCCCGTGCGCGCGGGCAACCGGCTGCGCGCGTTGATCGATAGCGGGCCGGCGTTCCGGCGCATCTGCGAAGCGGTCGATGCCGCGCGCCGTAGCGTGTGGCTGACCGTCACCTTCGTCGCGATCGATTACGCGATGCCCGATGGACGCGGCAGCTTCCTCGACGTGCTCGATCGCGCGGCCGCGCGCGGCGTCGACGTGCGCGTGATCTTCTGGCGGCCGAATGCGCAGAGTAGCGGTTACGGTCAAACCTTCGCGGGCACGCCCGACGACTTCGCTTTGCTGCGCGCGCGCGGCTCGCGCTTTCTTGCACGTTGGGATCGCGCGGCGCGGGGCTTCTGCCAGCATCAGAAGTTCTGGTTGATCGACGCGGGGCAGCCGACGGAGACGGCGTTCGTCGGCGGTATCAATCCGACCTTCGCGGCGGTCGAGCCGGGGCATGCAGGCGAGGGCGGTCACAGTCGTCACGATGCGTATGTGGAGGTCACCGGTCCGAGCGCGACCGATGTGCATCACAACTTCGTGCAACGGTGGAACGAAGCGAGCGAGAGAGACGAGGCGGACGGCATGTGGCCGTGCCGCGGCGACGGGATTGAAATGGGAAACGCAGTTGACGGCGCCCACGCCATTGACGGCGCCCACGCCGCACCCAACGCGCCGTTACCCTTTCCCGAACGCCTCTCCGCACCTCGCGGCAAATCCGCCGTGCAAATCCAGCGCAATATCCATGCAGGCCGCTACCGTGTTCGACACGCGAGCCCCGGCGGCCTCGCCTACGACATCGAAGCCGGCGAGCATTCCATCTCCGATCAATACGTGCGGGCAATCCGCGCGGCGCGTCGTTCGATCTACATCGAGAACCAGGCGTTACCGGTGGCTTCCGTGGCCGCCGAACTCGACGCCGCACTCGAACGCGGCGTGCGCGTCGTGTATCTCGCGCCGGGCGAGCCGGAAGCCTACGTGCGGATGTGGCGCGAAGGCGGCGAATACGCGGCGTTCTTCGAACGGATCGCCGCGCTCGGCCGGCACGAACATTTCTCGCTGGCGGGCCTTGCCGGGCCCGACGCGACCGCCGGCCGCCATCATGTCTACGTGCACGCCAAGCTGATGCTGATCGACGACGCCTGGGCCACGATCGGCTCGTGCAACCTGCACGCGAACTCGCTGACGGGTCACAGCGAATTGAACGTCTCGGTATGGGACGCCGATTGGGTGCGTGCATTGCGCTGCGAATTGCTGCGCGAACATCTCGACGAAGACACGAGCGCGATGACCGATCGCGCGGCATTCACGCGATACGCATGCATCGCGCGTGAAAACGCGGCACGTTGGCGCGCGGGGCATGGCGCCTGGCAAGGCCTCGCGTTCGAGATCGAGCCGGCGGCGTACGGCGCGTGAACAGGCCGGCAGGTCTCGCCATCCATGCGTTTCGACGAAGGGTTTGTCTCTACGTAACTTGCCGCCCGGTTTGCCGATAAATGAATTGAACGGCTGTTTTCAACGCAGCCAATACAACAAAAAACTCGAAAGACTTCGTTCAATTCTTCGACACCGATCCGAGGCGCGGGCATGCATCGATTCAGTTTCACGCAGAAACTCTGGCTGCCGCTCGTCGTCAGTTTGATCGCGCTGCTCGCCGTGTCGGTGTCGGCGGCGTGGCTGTCGCGCCAGACCCGCATCGAGGAGCGCAAGCACGATCTGGTCAATGTCGCGCACGTGGGGCTCAGCATCGTCGCCGAATATGCGGCGCTCGCGCAAAGCGGTGCGCTGGGCGAGGCCGAGGCGCGCAAGCAGGCGCTCGAACGTCTGCGCGGCATCCGCTACGGCGAAGACGGCTATTTTCTCGTGATCGACTCGACGCCGCGCATGATCATGCACGCGGTCAAACCCGCGTTGAACGGCAAGGAACTCGCCGCCACCGCCGATGCCGACGGCCGTCACCACTACGTGACGTTCGCGCGTGTCGCGCAGGCGCCGCAGGGCGGCTTCGTCGATTACGTATTCCCGCATCCGCAGGACCCGCCGTCCGCGGCGGTCGGCAAGATCGGCTACGTGGTGCGCTACGCGCCGTGGGACTGGATCATCGCAACGGGTGCCTACGTCGACGATATCGACGCCGCGTTCCGCGCGTCGCTGTACTTCGTCGGCGGGTTGTTTCTCGCCGTCGCGCTCCTGCTGTCGGCGCTGGTGAGCGTGATCAATCGCAGCATCCGGCGCACCATCGGCGGCGATCCCGCGTATGTGGCCGAGGTCGCCGGTGAAATCGCGCACGGCAATCTGGCCGTGCCGATCCGCACGCGCGACGGCGACGAGGTGAGCCTGTTGCGCACCATGCACCGCATGCGCGACGCGCTGTCCCATACGCTCGAACAGATCAAGGGCGCCGCCGATAAAGTAGCGACCGGCGCGCGCGAAATCGCCGGCGGTAATGCCGACCTGTCGGCGCGCACCGAGAGCCAGGCGGCCTCGCTGCAGCAAACCGCCGCGAGCATGGAACAGATGACGGCGATGGTCCGGCAAACGGCGGAGAACGCGCGCACGGCGAGCCAGTTGACCGCCAGCGCGGAGCAGATCGTCCATCGCGGCGGCGAGATGGCCGCCGAGGCGGTGGCGACCATGCAGGACATGTCCGCGCAATCGCAGCGGATGGTCGAGATCATCGCGGTGATCGAGGGGATCGCCTTCCAGACCAATATCCTCGCGCTCAACGCGGCGGTGGAAGCCGCGCGGGCCGGCGAGGAAGGGCGCGGCTTCGCGGTGGTGGCGGGCGAGGTGCGCACGCTCGCGCAGCGCAGCGCGTCGGCCGCCAAGGAGATTCGCACGCTGATCAGCCACGCGGCCGAGAAGGTCGCGAGCGGGGCGGGGCTGGTCGACCGGACCGGCGCGTCGATTCACGATGCGCGCGACGCGATCGCCAGGGTCTCCGGCGTGATGCGCGATATCGCCGCCGCCGCTGCCGAGCAGAGCGCGGGGATCGATCAGGTCGGCGACGCCGTCACGCAGATGGACAGTGTCACGCAGCAGAACGCGGCGCTCGTCGAGCAGGCGGCGGCGGTCGCGCAGACATTGACCGAACAGGCGCGGCTGCTGCAGGTGTCGATCGCGTCGTTCCGCTTGCGGGATGGCGCGGATCTGGCGAGCAGGGCGCGCAGCGACGGCACAGCGGGTTATGCAGGCCGTGCCGGCTCCCGCCCGCGATCAACCAGCGACCGCCATACGCGCGAGTTGGCCGGCACGCTGTGAGTTGGCACGAAATCGCTAGATTCACCGGCATCGTCCGGACGAGTGGGCCGAATATAATCAGCCAGCGTTCGGAGGATCTGATGTGCATCGCATTTCGACATCTTCGTTCAAGGCGGTATCGCGTCGGCAGGCGCGGGTGGCTCGACATGCCGCCTTGATGTGCGGCGTTGTCGCGCGCGCGGGCATCGTCAATGTCATCACCAATGTCGTCGCCAATGTCATCGGTATCGCAGCGCTGATCGCGTGTCCGCACGATGCCGGCGCGTACGCGCCGGATAGCGGCAACGTCGCGTTATATGGCGTGCTCGACACCAGCATCGAGGTCACGAATCCGGGTTCGGGTTGGGCGGCGCGTGTCGATTCCGGCGCGTATCGCGGTTCGCGGGTCGGCTTGCGCGGCGCCGAGCCGATCGGCGGCGACACCTACGTGACGTTCACGCTCGAAAACGGTTTCAGCACCGCCGACGGTACGTTGCAGAGCCCCGGCCTGCTCTTCAACCGCCAGGCGTGGATCGGCGCGCGGGGCAACTGGGGCGAGCTGCGCTTCGGGCGTCAATACTCGCCGCTCTACATCCCGTTCAAAGGCGATCTGGACGCGTTCGGCGCAGGCACGATCGCATCCGGCCTGAACAACCTGTCGAAGATCACGCCGTACACCAATAACGCGATCGCCTATCTGTCGCCGCGCGTCGGCGGATTCGACGCGACCGTGATGATGGCGACGCGCGATCCGTCCGAAAGCGACGGCAGCGGCATCGACGGCTATGACCTCACGGCCGGTTATCAGATCGGCAACGCCCGGCTCTCATACGCGCGCCAGCAGACGCACGGCGCGGGCGCGTTGCGCGCGAATCTCGGCGGCGCGAGTTATGCGTTCGAGCGGGTCCGCGTATGGCTGGCGTTTTTCAACGGCGAGGGCGGCACGCCGCTCTATCACGGCGCGGGCGGCTCGCTGTCCGCGCAATACAGCCTGTCCGTGCAGGCGCGGGCCTCGTTGGGCTATGCGCACGTGCGCGACTTCACCGGCGAGGGCGCGAGCGCGGATCAGTTCAGCGCATCGTTCGAATACGATCTGTCGCGCACGCTGCTCCTGTACTTCACCGCGGCCTACCTCGCGAATCACGACGACGCGAGCTTCACGCTGCGCGGCGTCAACGTGACGGGCTTGCCGGTTGCGTATCCCGGCGCGCCGGTCAAGGGCGTGCAGCTGGGCGTGGTGCAGCGCTTCTGAAACGTGTTGCTCATCCGGTGCATACGTAGTGCATATGCGGTGTTGTAACGAATCGATCGGCGTGGACCATAGAGGCTTCTCTTGATTGACATCGCTTTGTCATTCGTTACAACGATTTGAATATCGCCGCGATTATCGACGATCGATGGTCTAAAGCTTTCAGAATCATTTAATTTTTCTATCGCGCGAACATCTCTTAAATAAGTAGGAGAAGCGCTTCTATTTGCCCGGCGACGCGGGAATAAAAAAGGCCGACACAGCGTGTCGGCCTAAAGACTCTGGCGTCCGAGGATTGCATGCCAGAACCTGAGAGACGATAACGGGCCGGCTTTGCAGCCGATGCGGCGAATTCGGAACGTGTTGCTCGATCTCGAAGCCGGGTGGGCCTGTGCGAGGTTTCGTGCGAGCCGGCACTGTTGCTGTGCCGTCATGGTAGGCGAGATATTAAACCAAAAACGAGTGCTTCAAACATAAGCAGGCTAATAATTTTTTGCACCGTCAGCGCACCCTCAATTTAGCGTCGGAAAAAGCCGATAACCTGTCGGGATTTCCTGAATGTCAATTCGGTTCCTGCTCGTCCGATGTCGTATCGCGAACGGCGATTCACTGTTCGGTAATCGCGCGGGATCGCGGCTTTTGTTTTCGGCGCATTTCGCGACTGCGACGAATGTTTAGTGCCGGCTGCTAAACAGGGCGTCCATAATATGAATTCGCGCGATCGCGCGTCATGCGTTCGCATGGAGTGGTTGACCTATACTCGACTCACTCTGCAAGGCCGCCCACTCGTCGTCATACCAACAAGACGGAGCCTCACATGCCTGTAGCGATGCGAACCGCGGCCCTCGGGCTGCTGACTGGTTTCACGTTGTGCGCCGGAGTCAATGTGCAGGCGGCCGCCGATTGCGATGCGGCGTGTCATGCGCGCGGCGGTCTGCGCGATCATCGCGTGTCGTTGCGGCTCGATAGGGCGGCATTCGCGAAACTGCTGGCATCGAATGCGCAAGGGCGGCAACTCGCGCAGATCGCCGGCGAACCGGCTTGCGGCGTCGAGATCGTGAGCTTTCGCTATCGCACGATCGGCGGCGCGGGCGAAGCGACCCAGGCCAGCGGCGCGCTGATGCTGCCGACCGGCGGCGCATCCGCGTGCCGCGGTCCGCGGCCGCTGCTGCTCTACGCGCACGGCACCACGCCGTATCGCCGCTACAACCTCGCCGACATCACGCAGACGGACCCGGCCAACGAGGACGGCGCGGGCGAAGGTCTCAGCGTTGCCGCGATGTACGCGGCTCAGGGCTTCATCGTGGTGGCAAGCAATTACGCGGGCTATGCCGGCTCCGATCTGCCGTACCACCCGTATCTGAACGCCGACCAGCAATCCGCCGACATGATCGACTCGCTGCACGCGGCGCGCGTCGTGCTGGGCGACCTGAAGAACAAACACGCGACGCACGAGAACGGCAAGCTGTTCATCACCGGCTATTCGCAGGGCGGCTATGTCGCCATGGCCACGCATCGCGCGTTGCAGGCGGCCGGCGTGACCGTGACAGCGTCCGCGCCGGGTTCGGGACCGTACGCGCTCGCCGCGATGGGCGACGCGCTGATCGAAGGCGAAGTGAATCTCGGCGCGACGCTGTTCACGACGATGATCGTCAACGGCTATCAGCGCGCGTATGGCAACCTCTACGGCAAGCCCGGCGACTTCTACGAAGCGGCCTACGCGCCTGGGATCGACACGCTGCTGCCGAGCACGCAGCCGCTCGACGCGCTGTTCGCCGCGAAGAAGCTGCCGCCGTCGCAACTGTTCAGCAGCGTGCCGCCCGCGCCGCAATTCGCTTCGATGACGCCGCCTGTCGCTGCATCCGCCGAGTCGACCGGTGCGTCCGGCGGCGCGATTACGCCGGTCGCGTTGACGCCGATGTTCGCGGCGGGTTTCGGCCGCGCGAATCTCGTACGCAATACCTATCGCTTGAGTTTGCTGGAGGATGCCGCCGCGAATCCCGATGGCGCATTCCCCAACGCGACCGCGGCTCTCACCCCGGCTGCCCATCCCCAGCAGCCGCTGCGTCAGGCGCTGGCGCGCAACGATCTGCGCAACTGGCAACCGCACGCGCCCGTGCTGATGTGCGGCGGCCAGGCGGACCCGATGGTGTTCTTCTCCAACGCGCGCATCGAAGCGGCGTACTGGCGGAACGCGAAGGTGCCGGCGGGGCTCGCGTCGGTGCTGGATGTGGATTCACCGGCCACCGGTTCCGACGATCCCTATGCGCCGGTCAAGCAGGGCTTCGCGAGCGCGAAGGCTTCCGTCGCGAAACAGGCGGTGGCGAACGGCGCGACCGATGGCGGCGCGTCGGCGGTATTGCAGGCGTATCACGGCGAACTGGTCGCGTCGTTCTGCATGGTGGCGGCGCGGGCGTTTTTCGCGAACTTTTGAGGCGGGGTGGGGCTCGTTCCGGCTACGACGCTCCGTTGCCGCTGGTGTCACCAGGCGCTTCGTGTTCCATTGCCGCGTTCACCAACGCGGCAACCGCGGTCGCCCCAGCTTCCTTGCGTTCGCTGTAGCGATCGGTCAGGTAGTCGGCACGGTCGCGAATCAGCAGTGTGAACTTGAACAGTTCTTCCATCACGTCGACCACGCGGTCGTAATACGCCGATGGCTTCATCCGTCCGTCGCCGTCGAATTCCTGATATGCCTTGGCGACGGAGGACTGATTCGGGATGGTCACCATGCGCATCCATCGGCCGAGCACACGCAACGCATTGACGGCATTGAACGACTGCGAGCCGCCGCACACCTGCATGACCGCGAGCGTGCGTCCTTGCGTGGGACGTACACCGCCGCTTTCGAGCGGTAGCCAGTCGATCTGATTCTTGAAGACGGCGCTCAGCGTGCCGTGGCGCTCTGGACTGCACCACACCTGACCTTCGGACCACACGGAAAGTTCGCGAAGTTCGGCGACCTTGAGGTGGCTGGCCTCCACGCTGTCCGCGAGCGGCAGACCGTGCGGATCGAATACGCGCGTCTCGGCTCCGAGGCGGCGCAGAATGCGCTCGGCCTCCAGCGTCAGGAGCCGGCTGAACGAAGTGGGACGCAACGACCCGTAGAGCAGCAGAATGCGCGGCGCGTGCGCGGAGATCGTATGCGGTTCCAGCTTTTGATGATCCACTGTGTGGAAATGTGGATCGCGGAGATTGGGCAAGGTGTCCGGCACTACTTCACCCTTCGTCCAGCCTGGTCGATAACCTGCTCGCCGTCTTCCTTCGCGAACGCCCCTTGCTGTCCGGCGGGCAGGAGATCGAGTACGCGCTCCGATGGACGGCACAAGCGAACGCCGAGCGGCGTCACGACGATCGGACGATTGATCAGAATGGGATGCGCAAGCATTGCGTCGAGCAACTGCGCGTCGCTCAGGCTCGGATCGCCGAGCCCGAGTTCGGCGTACGGTGTGCCTTTTTCGCGCAGCAGATCGCGCGTGCTCAGGCCGGCGCGTTCGATCAACTGTTCGAGCGTGTCCCGCGTGGGCGGGTGCTTCAGATATTCGATGATGTCGGGCTCGATACCCGCGTTACGAATCATCGCCAGCGTGTTGCGTGACGTGCCGCAATCCGGGTTGTGATAGATCGTGACGTTCATGCGTTGGCTCCTGCGATGGCCCGTCCTGCCTCGTACCACTGTCGCGAGCGGTTCACCACGCCGACGACCAGCAACATCACGGGCACTTCAATCAGTACGCCGACGACGGTGGCCAGCGCTGCGCCCGAATGGAATCCGAACAGGCTGATCGCCGTGGAGACCGCGAGTTCGAAGAAGTTGCTCGCGCCGATCAGGCTCGACGGTCCCGCGACGCAATGCGCGACGCCGAGCCGTCGATTGAGCAGATAGGCGAGGGCAGAATTGAAGAACACCTGGATCAGAATCGGGACGGCGAGCATCGCAATGACGAGCGGTGCATCGACGATCGCCTGACCTTGAAACGCGAATAGCAAGACCAACGTCGCCAGTAACGCGCCGATCGAAAATGGCGCGATGCGTGCGATGGTTTTCAGCAGATGTGCCTCGCCGCGTTTGAGCAGCCGGCGGCGCAGCAGTTGGGCGAGGCCGACCGGCACGACGATATACAGGCCGACCGATACCAGCAAGGTGTCCCACGGCACGCTGATCGCCGACAAGCCAAGCAGTAGTGCGACCAGCGGCGCGAAGGCCACGATCATGATGGAATCGTTCAACGCCACCTGGGAGAGCGTGAAATACGGGTCGCCCTTGCAGAGTTGCGACCAGACGAACACCATCGCGGTGCAGGGCGCGGCGGCGAGCAGAATCAGTCCCGCAATGTAGCTGTCGTGCTGGCCGGCCGGTAGCCACGCTGCGAACACGTGACGGATGAAGAGCCAGGCGAGCAGCGCCATTGAAAACGGTTTGACCAGCCAGTTGACGGCCAGCGTGACGCCAATGCCGCGCCATTCGTTTCTGACTTGTGCCACGGCGGCGAAGTCGATTTTCAGCAGCATCGGCACGATCATGATCCAGATCAGGAGACCGACGGGCAGATTGACGTGCGCGAGTTCCATGCTGCCGATAGCCTGAAACAACCACGGCAGCGCTTGACCCAGCACGATGCCGCCGCCGATGCACAGCACCACCCATACCGTGAGATAGCGTTCGAAGAAACCGATGCTCGCCGGCGTGTCGCGCGGCGGTTTCGAAGTCGCGGCGTTCATTTTTCGCAGCACCCTGGAAGGGTGTTGGCGCTGCAGGAGGCACCCGCGCAGCAGTTCTCCGTGAGGAAGCCGATCAGATCCGTCATGGTGTCGAAATTCGCCGAATATAGAACGAAGCGGCCATCCGGACGAGAATCGACGAGCCCCGCGTGGGACAAGTCCTTCAAATGGAAGGACAGACTCGACGGGGATAGACCCAACTGCTGCGCGATTTCTCCGGCCGCGATGCCATCGGGCCCTGCCACGACCAGCAGACGGAAAATCGCGAGCCGCGATTCATGAGCGAGTGCGCCGAGCGCGCGTACAACGAGGTTCGAGTCCATGGAGAGAACGATACGCGATTCATTTCGATATTTCAAGAGTTGTTGAAATGATAGTGGGTGTGAATACAATGTTTGACTGCAGATACCGCCTACCTGTGACCGACGATCGCGGCGACGCTTGCCTCGCTTCGGCGCGTCCCAAGTTGCACCGCCCCCGAATCGAATAATCCAATGACCGTCACCATCCGCACCGAACATCCCGCCGACATCACAGCGATCGAACAACTCACCCGCGCCGCGTTCGCGGATGCGCCGCACACGAGCGGCACCGAACAGGCCATCGTGAATGCATTGCGGCGGGCGGGACAATTGTCGCTATCGCTTGTCGCGCAGCGGGGCGGCGACATCGTCGGACATGTCGCGCTGTCTCCCGTGTCGGTCTCAGATGGCACGGGCAACTGGTTCGGCCTTGCGCCGGTGTCGGTGCTGCCTGCGTGTCAGCGCGAAGGTATCGGCTCGCGTTTGATCCAAGCCGCGCTCGCGCATTTGCGGCAGACGGGCGCGGGCGGTTGCGTGGTGCTCGGCGATCCGGGCTATTACGGGCGTTTCGGTTTTGTGGCCGAGCCTCGGCTTGTGCTGCCGGGCGTACCCGCCGAGTACTTCCAGTCGATCTTGCTCGATGGCGCGTGGCCCAATGGCGAAGTGAGCTATCACGAGTCGTTCAACGCCACGCAATAGCCCGCAACGCGCGGCGCTTGACCGCGCGAGTCGTCAGTTGCCGAACAGCGATCCTTGCGCGTCGTGATCCGGCGCAGGACGGGTGGCTTTAGCGCGGGTTCTCTCGTCGCCCGCGCCCTTGCCCTTGCCGTCGGCCTTCGACACATCCGCGTTCTTCTCTCCCTTCAGCACGACGGCGGCGTCCCGCGCCGCCGCCGTTGCGTTCGAAGGCCGCGCACCGGCGCCATCCGCCGCTGCCTCCAGCGACGTCTGCCCCGCTTCGAGCGACAGCAGCAACATCTTGTTCGCCAGCCCGCCCGCGAAGCCGGTCAACTCGCCGGACGCGCCGATCACGCGATGACACGGCGCCACGATCGAAATTGGATTCCTGCCGTTCGCCGCGCCGACCGCGCGCACGGCATTGACATTGCCGACCTGCACCGCGATTTCCGAATAGCTGCGCGTTTGCCCGAACGGAATCGTCAGCAGCGCGTGCCACACTTTCTTCTGAAACTCGGTGCCCTGAAAATCGAGCGCGAGATCGAACGCCTGGCGACGGCCGGCGAAATACTCGTTCAGTTGCCGCTCGGTGTCGAGCAGGATCGGCCGGTCGTTCTCCTCGACCATTGCGTCGAGCCGGACCCGGTTCGGCTTGTCGTGCTCCCACAGAATCGCGGCGAGCCGTTCGCCCCGGGCGACGAGCTTCAATTGCCCCACGGGCGAATCCATCAACTTGTATGCGTACGTCACGGTGCTGCTCCTGGTTTTCGCTTTCGACTTCATGGAGAAGCATGACAGATGTCCGCGTCGAACGGGGCGCGTTGCTGACAATCACCCGATTAGCGCCGGACATCGCCCTCATTTCCGTCGATCGCGGTCCCGCGCCTGACGCTAAGCTTTCGTTGAAAATATTTCCATGACGCGGGCTTGGTCGAACCACAATCTATGAACGTTACAACATCCGACGACTTCATCGGCGTGCTGCCGAATCATCGTCTGTCGAAGCTTTTTATCGTGCTGGGTTACCGCGACGGCACGTTCTCCGCGATCCCGAACAAGTTCTTTCGCGACTGGACGGACGAGGAGCCGCCGCACGGCACGTTCAACATCGGCCGTTGCACGTGCCTGGGCGTGGGCTCGATCGCGAAGTACGACGCCGGTCTGCAAAATCTGAGCGTCGGCAAGTACGTGTCGGGCGGCCTGCGCGTCAAATTTCTGCTGAACGGTCAGCACGAAATCCGCACGATCTCGACGTCGATGTTCGCGTTCCAGGAAGTCGGACTGTCGAGTCCGCCCCAGCCGCAACACAGCGACATGATCGTGCACAACGACGTGTGGATCGGCGACGAGACGATGATTCTCGGCGGCAGCGTGATCGAAAGCGGCTGCGTGCTCGGCGCGCGTGCGCTGATACCGCCGAATTTCCGTACCGAGCCCTACGGCATCTATGTCGGTTCGCCCGCGCGCCTGGTGCGTTTCCGTTTCCCCGAGAAGGTCCGCGAAAAACTGCTGGAACTGAAGTGGTGGGACCAGCCGCTGGCATGGCTGAAGAAGCACAATCAGGCGTTCCTCACCGACCTGAGCGCGGACGAAGGGCGCGCGCTGGAAATCCTCACCGAATTGCAGCGCGACCAGGTCGATCAAGCGACGGCCTGAGCGGCCAGAGCCGCCATGATTGCGCGATCATGACGCGGCGACACCTCGCCGCGCACGTCCGTTCATCGTGTGACTGAGTAGAATCGATACCCTCGGTGCGCTGTGCACCGGTCATGGATATCCAGACTACGATAGTGACGACGACACTTGAACAACTGCGTGCCGGCGAGCTTGCCGGCGCGCGCCATCTCAAACTCGCCTGCGGCCTGAGCGAATTTCCGCGCGAGATTTTCGATCTCGCCGACACGCTCGAAGTCCTCGATCTGAGCGGCAACGCGCTGCGCTCGCTGCCTGACGATCTGGCGCGGCTGAGCAAACTGCGCATCGTCTTCGCATCCAATAATTGCTTCACCGAATTGCCCGAAGTACTCGGGCAATGCGCTCAACTGCGTCTGATCGGATTCAAGGCGAACCAGATCGAGCGCGTGTCCGGCAACGCACTGCCGCCGCTGCTGCGCTGGCTGATTCTCACCGACAATCGCATCGACACGTTGCCCGACGAGATCGGCGCCTGCACGCAGATGCAGAAGCTGATGCTGGCGGGCAACCGGCTGCGTACCTTGCCCGACTCGCTGGCGGCATGCTCGCGGCTCGAATTGTTGCGCCTCGCCGCGAACCGGCTCGACGCGTTGCCGGCATGGTTGCCGCGCATGCCGCGGCTCGCCTGGCTCGCCTATGCTGGCAATCCGTTCAGCGCCGCACTGGAAACATCGGCATTGGACGACACGCCGATCGCCGCGATTCGCTGGGACGCGTTGCAACTCGCCGAGGTGCTGGGCGAAGGCGCATCCGGCGTCATCTATCGCGCGATATTGCGGGAGGCGGATGGCCAAACCGCGCGCCCCGTCGCGGTCAAGCTGTTCAAGGGCGCGATGACCAGCGACGGTTTGCCCGATTGCGAAATGGCCGCCTGCATTCAGGCGGGCGCGCATCCCGATCTGATTCCGGTGACGGGTAAGGTGAAAGGCCATCCGGCGGACACGCATGGACTCGTGATGGAACTGATCGATCCGCGTTTTCGCAACCTCGCCGGACCGCCGAGCCTCGACTCCTGTACGCGCGATGTCTATGCCGACGGCACGCGCTTCAATCCCGCTACCGCGTGGGCGATCGCATACGGCATCGCATCGGCGGCAAGTCATCTGCATCGGCGTGGTGTGATGCATGGCGATCTGTACGCGCACAATATCCTGCACGACGGCGACGCGCATGCGCTGCTGGGCGATTTCGGCGCGGCGTCGTTCTATCGTACGGGCGACAGGGAAGCCGGCGTTGCGCTTCAGCGCATCGAAGTCCGCGCGTACGGATGTCTGCTCGGAGAATTGCTCGACCGCTGCGACTGGTCCGGCACGCAAGCCGAACTGTCGCGAGAACTTGCGGTGTTGAAGGACAATTGCCTGAGCGAGGCGATCGAGCATCGTCCGTTGTTCGATGAGATTGCCGCCGCTTTGCTGGCGTTGAAACCCGCGTGAATACTGCAAGGATGCCGAGCGTGCACCGCGACGGAAAGACAATACGGGTGTGCATGCCGGCGTTTCGTCCGCTCAGTCGAGGAGGACACAGCTCATGACGCAGAACAGGTCCGGAAGCGAACACCATCGTGCGCAAGGCCGGGACGCGGCGCCGCGCTCTGCTTCGCGTCGCCGCATCGTGTTCGCCGGCGCGTTGGGGGCGTGGGGCGCGGCAGGTCTCGCGATCTCGCCACCGCTGTTCGCGCTGCCGGACAGTCCGCTGAAGATCGGTCTCGTGCTGAAATCGCTCGCCGATCCGTTCACCGTGGCCATGCAGAACGCCGCGCGCAATTACCAGCAGCATTACGCATCGCAATTCGCGTTGACGATACGCGGCACCGCGACGCAGGGCGATACCGCCGTGCAGATCCGCATGGTGGACGACATGATCCGCGCGAAGATGAACGCGATCGTGGTCGCGCCGACCGATTCCAAAGCGTTGATCGCGGCGATCGCGCGCGGCATCAAGGCAGGCGTCGTCATGATCACGATCGACAATCCGCTCGACGATGCCGAGCAGGACGCGGCCGGCATCTCGGTGCCGTTCGTCGGACCGAACAATCGCAAGGGCGCGTTGCAGGTCGGCAATTACCTTGCCGCGCGGTTGAATGCGGGCGACGAGGTCGGCATTATCGAAGGCAGTTCGGCGGACCGTAACGCACAGCAGCGCACCGCGGGTTGCAGGGACGCGATGAACGCGGCGGCCATCAAGGTGGTCGCGGTGCAGTCCGGCGAATGGGATTACGCCAAGGGCCGCGACGCCGCGGCAGCGATGCTCGGCGAGCATCCGCGCATTCGCGCGCTGCTGTGCGGCAACGACAACATGGCGATGGGCGCTGTCGACGCGGTGCGCGACGCCGGCCGCTCAGGCAGCGTCGCGATCACCGGCTATAACGACGTCGACGCGATCAAGCCGTTGATCGCCGATGGCCGCGTGCTGGCCACGATCGATCAATTCGCGGACCGCCAGGCCGTGTTCGGGCTCGACGTCGCATTGAAGGCCGTGACCGAGCATAGAAAGGAGAGTGATCTGTCGAGGGTGATCGAGACGCCGTTGCAACTGGTGACGGCGCCTCGGCGTTGAGATCGCGGATCGCGGACTCATCCGCCGCCTCATCCTCCACTCAATTCGTGCTGACCTTGTGCGGCTTGGTCGCCTTTTCGAGCTTGTTGTATTCGAACTCGGGCACGGACTTCAGCGCCTCCTTGGTGGCGCCCGCGAGGAACAGATTGCCGTCGCGGATCTCGAAGTGATCCACCGGAATCGCCACGTAGTGCTTGCCCATGCCGAGGAATCCGCCCACCGACACGACCGCGTAACTGGCCTTGCGATCCGGCGCGATGATCACGTCGTAGATGCTGCCGATCTTGTCGTTCAGATCGTTGTAGACCGGCTCGTCGACGAGTGCGCGACGCACGCTCCAGCCCTTGAGCAGCGCATTGGTTTGCTCGACGGTGCCGCCGAGCGGTTGCAGGCCGGCGAGTTGCGCCTGTGCGCCTTGCGATGCGCAGATTGCCGCGAGCGCGACCGCGCAGATCAATGTATTGGCTTTCATTTCGGCTCCTGATTGTCTGTTCGAGTGGGGATGCCGGGTGGTCCCGAGCGGGTTCCACGATGGTCCCGACGTGCAGCTTCCTGCCAGCAGAATGCGGTAGCACGTGGTGTGCCCGGATGGGCATCAAGCGTCATGGTCGGTTGCTCCGGACAGGCGCCCCGCGCCGCGAGAAGGATCGGGATTCGATGCCGCTGGGAACGTGCTCTGCCAACCGCCGCCCAGCGCCTTGAACAACGTCACGAGCGACACGGCGACCTCCGTCGAACTGACGGCAAGCGCGCGTTGCGTGGCGAGCAGATCCCGTTGCACGGTCAGCACATTCAGAAAATCCGCCGCCCCCGCCACGTATTGACGCTGCGCGTTGTCGAGCGCGATGCGGTTCTGTTCGACCGCTTCCGCAAGCCGCTCGCGGTGCACCTGGCGCGCGCTGTAATCGCTCATCGCGTCGTCGACCTCGTGCCATGCGTTCAACACCGTGCGCTGAAAGTCGAGGGCCGCCTGTTGCTGCTGCGCTTCGCGCAGCGCCAGCCGCCCCTTCAATCGGCCGCCTTCGAAGAGCGGCACGCTCAACGACGGACCGATGCCGAACATCCGCGAACTCCACTCGTCGAGATCGCCGGCGTGCAGGGCCTGCAAACTCAGATTGGCGGACAGCGTGACGCGCGGATAGAAGTCGCCGGCCGCCACGCCGATGGCGGCGGTCGCGGCATGCAGGCGCGCTTCGGCCGCGCGGATGTCCGGACGGCGTTCCGCGAGTTCCGACGGCAAGCCGGCGGGCACGTTCGCGGGCAACGCCGGCATCGGTGCGGCGGTGCGCAGTTCGCTCTCCAGCGTGCGCGGTGGCGCGGCGATCAGAAAGCTCAACGCGTTGACGAGACGTTTGCGTTGATTGTCGAGCAAGGGCAACTGCGCTTCGATCGTGCTGACCTGCGCGGCGGCCTCGGCCATGTCGAGGCGTGTCGCGACGCCATCGGCGAAACGGATTTTTGTCAGCGCGAGACTATGCCGCGCGATCTCCAGATTCTGCGTGACGATCTGCTGCTGCGCCTGCACGCCGCGCAATTGCAGATAGTCGCTCGTGGTTTCGGCCAGCGTGGCCAGCAACACGTCGCGGCGCAGATCGGCGTCCGCTTCGACGGTGGCGTCGGCGGCTTCGTTCGCGCGTCGCACGCGGCCCCACAGATCGAGTTCCCACGTGGCGTCGAGGCCCGGTTGCCACAGGTTGTAGTCGTGCTTGCCGTCGAACCCGGCGGCATCGAGCAGTCCGTTCCGGCTCGAACGCGCATGCTGATACGCCGCCGTGCCTTCGATGGCGGGCAGCGCGTCCGCGCCGCTCACGGCGCGCGCGGCGCGGGCTTGCAGCAGCCGTGCGCCGGCGGACTTGACGTCGAGGTTGTCGTTCGCGACGCGTGCGATCAGCGCGGATAGTTCGGCGTCGTGGAATGTGTCCCACCATGGCGCATCGAGCGCCCCGTCGACGATTCGCGAGGACGACGGCGAAGCGTGCGCCGATGAATTCGTGGCGGCAGGCTGATCCACATGCCAGCGCGCCGGCAGGCTGGCTACTGGACGATGGAAGTCCGGCCCGACCGTGCAGGCGGCAAGTGCCAGCAACGCGGTGCTCAACGCGATGCGCAAGATCGATGTGTTCATCGCGTTCATCGTGCGGCGACCTCGGTCTGGGTGGAAGCCGATCCGCCGCTAGTCCGTATCGTCGCTTCGACCGACATGCCGACGCGCAGCTTGCCGAGTTCCTGCTGACCGCCGTTCAACGCGATCTTGACCGGAATCCGCTGGACCACCTTGGTGAAATTGCCGGTCGCGTTGTCGGGCGCGATGGCCGCGAACGTGACGCCGGTCGCGGGCGCAAAACTGTCGACCTTGCCGCGCAACACCCTGCCCGGATACGTATCGACACGAATCTCCGCGAGCTGGCCGGGCGCCACGCCCGTCAATTGCGTTTCCTGAAAATTCGCCACGACGTAGGCCTGCTGCAACGGCACGACCGCGAGCAGCGGCGTGCCCGGCGTGACGTACGCGCCGACCCGCGCCGCGCGCTGGCCGACCACGCCGTCGATCGGCGCGACGATGCGGGTCCACGACAGGTTCAGACGCGCGGTATCGAGGGCCGCCTGCGCCTGCTGAAGCGCCGCGACGGCGCGCTCGCGCTGAGCGGCTAACACGGCGACTTGCTGTCTTGCGGCTTCCAGCCCGGCCGCATTGCGCGACACGTCGGCGAGCGCGGTGTCGGTGCGCGAGCGCGCCTGTTGGGCGTTCTGCGTGCTGCCGGCGCCGTGTTCCGCGAGATCGTTATAGCGCGCGTAGTCGGCGCGTGCGAACACCGCGCCCGCCTTCGCGGCGGACAGCGACGCGGCGGCCTGATCGATCGACGCGTGCTGTTGCACGATGCTGGCAGACACGTTGTCGATGGCCGCCTGGGCGGCCGCGACGTTGGCTTGCGCGGAAGCAACCGCCGCGGCGTAATCGCGATCGTCGATCTGCGCGAGCAACTGCCCCTTGTGGACGACCTGATTGTCGTCGACGGATAACGCGCTGATCTGGCCGGCCACACGCGGCGCGACCACGGTGAAATCGGCGCTCACGTAGGCGTCGTCGGTGCGGGGTCCGGCGGGACTGAACGCGCCGTACGCGAGCGCGGCGCACAGGCCGAGCAACGCGAGCGCCGCCGCGGCCAGCGCATGGATTTTTTTGTTAGACGGCAGTTTCGACTGCGGTTTCGATTTCGATTCAGACATGAGACGACCTTTCTGCTGGCTGGAACGGAGTAATGGATTCGTTCACGACGGAAGCGCCGCGGTGGGCGCGGGGGCCGGAGTAGCCGGAGCCGGCGCCGGCGCGCGCGGCGGATATACGCGCGTCGGCAACACCGCGGTCAGCACGATCAACCCGAGTGCGATGCAACCCATCAACCGGAACACATCCGCCGACGCGAGCACCAACGCCTGCTCGCGGATGCGCTGGTCGAGCAGCGCCAGCCATGCATGCGGATCGCAATGCAGGCACGCGAAGACGTTCTGCTGCATCGTCGCGAACGCATGCGGCCGATTGCCGAGCGCGTCGACCAATACGTTCGAATGGAAACGCTCGCGCATCGTCGTCAGGCCTTCGGTGACGCCCGTGCCGAGCACGGCGGCAAACCCCTTCACGGTGTTGAACCATGCCGACGCGAACGGACCTTCGGCAGGCGTCATGCCGTTGGTCGAGAGCATCAGCAGCGGAATCACCGCCATGGGTTGCGCGACGATCTGCAGGACTTGCAGCGCGTAGAAGTTCTCGCGGGTCCAGTCGGACGTCATGAAGCTGCCCGCGTAGCACGACAGCGCGATCAAGCCCAAGCCGCTTGCGAGTACCCAGCGGCAATCGACGCGGCGCAAATTGCAGAGGGCCGCGACGGCGGGCAGCGCGACGAGTTGCGGTAACGCGACGCACAGCGCGAGCGGCGCGAGTTGCAGCGGCCGGTAGCCGTGCGCTTCGATCAGATAGGCGGCCGGCAGGCCCGGCATGGCGACGAGGATCAGCAACACGCCGCCGAGCGTGAGCAGCGCATGCGTCAGATTGCGCCGCGCCAGCAACTGGATCTTGAAGAATGGCAACGGATGAAACCATTCGTTGACGAAGAACAGCATCAGCAAAACGGTCCCGCCGACGAGCAGCGCGCAGAGCCACGACGCGTCGGTCCAGCCGGCACGGGTGCCCTGTTCGAGCGCGACGACCAGCATCGTCATGGCGGGAAAACCGAGCAGCACGCCGCGCCAGTCGAATTGCCGGAAGCGTTCGAGACGCAGCGGGTCTTGCGGCAAGCCCCACGCGATCATGCAGACCGATACCAGCGCGAGCGGCACGATCTGCCAGAACAGAAAACGCCAGCCCACGTAGTCCGTCCATAACGCCGCGAGCGGCGTGCCGAGATTCGGCGCGAACGTCGCGGTCAACGCATAGGCCGCAAGGCCGTAGAGTTTGATGCCGGGCGGCAGGAAGCGCAGCGCGACGGTCATCAGCATCGGTGGAAGGCAGCCGCCGGCGAGGCCTTGCAACGCGCGCAACGAGAGTTGCGTGCCGAACGTCGACGCGAACGGCAATGCGATGCCCAGCAGCGCGAAGGCGATCACCGCGCCGATCGTGAAGCGCCGCAACGAAAACGTCGTCGAGCACCAGGGGGCGAACATCATCGCCGAGACCTGCGTCGCCTGATAGACCGTGCTCAGCCACGACGCGTCATCGCGGCCGATGCCCAGCGCGCCACGAATGTCGGCCATCGCGACTTCGGTGACGTGGTCGTTGAGTTGCGCGATGACCACCGCGATCAGCACGCCCGCGAGACCGACCATCACGCGTGTGTTGAAGGCAGCTCCGGTGGCACTGGGCGACGACGGCGCGTGCGTCGCGGTGAGCGTAAGCGCGGACGCCGGCACGGGTGGGACGACGGTATTCACGCGCGCCGCCTGTCTTGCCGACGGGGTGCGCTGCGTGCTTTGCAAAACGACATGATGCTGGCTCCAGCGATGGGACGGGTGCCAGTCTACGAATTGCCGATCGGTTCGAATATTGCGATTTTCGCAATCGATCAGTGCGTCCGGCGCACGCATCGTGTGGCGCGTTGTGGAGCAGGCGAGAATCGATCCGCCTACCGGCTCGCTACGCGCCGCAGACCTCGCGCACCACACGCCGCAGCCACTGATGCGCCGGATCGCTCTGAAAGCGCGGATGCCATGCCTGAATCACCACGATCGTTTCCAGCGGCATCGGAATCGGGAACGGACGCACGCGGATGCCGAGCGCCTGTGCCGCCGTCGCGACGTGTTCCGGCACGGCGGAGATCAGATCGGAGGCGCCCAGTGCGAACACGCCGTTATGAAACGACGGCACCACCAGCGACACCGTGCGCGCGAGACCGAGCGCCGCGAGCGCGCCGTCGATCGGGCCGGTGGCAAGACCGCGCCGTGACACGCTGATGTGGTCGCAGGCCGCGAAGCGCTGCGGCGTGATTTCTTCGTCGAAGATCGGATGATCGTCCCGCGCGAGGCCGACGATGGTCGTCGTGAACAGCGTCTGCATATGAATGTCCGGCCCTAGCGGCCGCATCGACGTGATCAGCAGGTCCGTATTGCCTTCGAGCACGACGTGCGCGTCGATGTCGTTGGCGGGTTCGAAGCGCAGCACCGAACGCGGCGCTTCGCGTCTGACACGATCGAGCACGGCGCCGCCGAAGGGGCTGGTGAACGTATCGTTGGCTTGCAGGTTGAAACGCCGCTCCAGCGTGGCGATGTCGAAGTCGCGCTCGGGTTGCAGCAGCCGTACCGCGCTTTCCACCGACGCGCGCACCTGGTCGCGTAGCGCGAGCGCGCGCGGCGTGGGCACCATGCGCCGGCCGATCTTGACGAGGATCGGGTCGCCGACGGCGTCGCGAATCCGCGCGAGCGTGCGGCTCATGGCGGGCGCGCTCAGATGCATGCGTTGCGCGGCGCCGACCACGGAGCCTTCTTCGAGCAGCGCGTCCAGCGCGATCAGCAGATTGAGGTCAGGTAGCTGCATGGCACGCAACGATGGTGAACGAGGCGTGCAGTTTGAAGCAGGATGGGAATGGGTGCAGGGAAACTGGCGAATGGGCTGCGGGTGGATTCAAAAGCCGCCTATTGCGCTCCGCCTCGCACCGCCGGTTGCGACACCGGATCGACGTGCGCCGATTGCCTGACCAGTTCCTGCGTCATCGCCGCGCCGACCGCGGTCGAGCCGTGCGGATACTGTCCATCGCGTGCCGGTGTTTGCGATTGCGGCGACTGCATCGCGCCCGGCGGCATCGGCAATGAAGGGTCGGGTTTCGACGATTCCTTCACGAGCGCCGCCGTCATCGCCGCGGCAACCGTGTTCGAACCTTGACGGCTCAAGTCGCCGCTTGCATGGGCGTTCGGCTGGACGGCATACGCATTCGCCGGCGCGCCGTGTGAATTCGCCTGCACATTGGCGGCCATTGCAGCCTTCGGTTCGGCAGGCGCATGCACGGCCGCCGAGCGGCTCGTATGCACCGGCGGTTGATGCGGCGGCAGCGGCGCCGTCGCGATCGCGCCCGTATTCGCCGGCGGCGTGGGCGCGTCGGGCAGCACACTGCCGCCCACCACGTGGGTATCGCTCGCACGAGGGCTGGCCGGCACCGCGCCGATCGTGCTGGCCGATGAATCGAGCGAACCGGTGGACGGCGCGAGCGGACGCTCGGCGTCGGCTTGTTCGACCGCGACCGTGCCGTTCGCCGCTTTCGTGCGTTCGCCTCTCGGCACCAGCAGATAAGCCGCAACGGCGAGGTCGATCAGCACCAGCCCGATAATCAATGCTTTGCCTGTATTCGTCATATCCAACCGCCGGGTGTCGCTCGCTGAGAACGCTTAATGATAGTCGAGTGGGTGTGACACCTCCGGGACCGGCCGGTTCAATGGCGCCCTGCTCGAGCGCCGCGAGCGATGACAACGCAGACCGGCGCGCACCGCGATGAAGCATGCCTCTGCATGCAAAAGATAAATATTGAATCGATATAAACATATCGAAATAGAATAATTCTCACGGCCCGGCTTCGTCGCTACGCTTGCATCCAGTTTCGCCAGCGAGGGCATATGGCCGTTTCCGTTCCAGCATCGTTTTCCGCATTCACCGCGCGGCGGCGCGCACTCAAATGGTTGAGCGCGGCGCCTGCGTCGCTCGCCGTGGGCGGCACGCTTTCGGCACTCTCCGCGTTGTCCGCGCGCGATGCGTTAGCGGCCGACAGCGCGTCCACGACCACGCTCGTGCTCGGCGATCAAGCCGGCGGCACGCGTGCGCTCGCCGAAGCGGCCAAGGTGCTCGACGGCACGCCGTACGCGTTTCGCTGGGCCAATTTTCAGGGCGCGGCGCCGCTCTTCGAAGCGCAGCGCGCGGGCGCGGTCGATCTCGCGCCGGCCGGCGATCTGCCCGTGCTCGCGGCGGCCGTCGGCGATCCCACGCTGAAGATCGTCGCGACGCGGGTCGGTTCGGGCGCGCAACTCGGCATTCTGGTCGCGCCGGATTCGAAGCTGCGCAGCGTCGCGGATCTGAAGGGCCGCACGGTGTTTGTATCGTCCGCACGCGGCAGCATTTCGCAATTCCAGCTGTACGGCGCGCTCGCCGAAGCGGGACTGTCGAAGGACGACGTCAGCGTGCGGTTCATTCTGCCCGTGGATGCATTCGCCGCTTTCGCGTCCGGCTCGATCGACGTGTGGGCCACGTTCGATCCGTATTACGGCATCGCCGTGCAACGCGGCGCGCGGATTCTGCGCGACGGCAGCGGTATCAACAGCGGTCTCGGTTTCATCACCGCATCGGGCGCGGCGCTCGCGGATGCGCGCAAGCGCGCCGCGATAGCGGACGTGCTGACGAGACTGCAGCGCGCCGGCGATTGGGCGCTGGCCCATCCCGACGAGTACGCGCAAATCTACGCGACGCTCACGCGCTCGCCGCTCGATGCCGCGAAGCGCATCACGCAGCGCGCGTCGCTGAAACAGCATTTCGTCAACGACGCCGACATTGCCGCACTTCAAAAGGTCGCCGACAGCGCGAACCGCGACGCGATCCTGCCGCGACGCATCGACGTGCGCGCGATTTCCGACACTCACATTGCGAACGTTTGACGTCTGCCTCAGGAGAATGCCTCGACATGTCCACGCAATTGCAATCACTCGAACTCGGCGGTCTTCACGCGAGTGAGGCGGCGTCCGGGTCGCATCATCGCAAGCTGATCGTTCCCGCGCTGGCGGCGCTCGCGTGGTTCGGCGGCGCGGCGCTCACGCAGTGGTGGCCGAGTCTCGACGACTGGCCTTATACGCGCGAGTTGCTGATCCTTGAAATTGCGCTGGGCCTGGTGTCGGCGGCGCTCGGGGTGACGGGCTGGCGTCTGGCCACGCGCCGGGTGCAGGCGCGACCAGCCGACATCCCGGCCGAGGCAACCCGCATCGACAACTGGATCGCCGTCGCGCCGTGGCTGCTTGCACTCGCATTGGGTTTCAGCGGCTGGGAAATCGTCACCGCGAAACTCGAATGGCTGCCGCGTCCGTTCTTCGCACCGCCGCAAGCGTTGATCGCGGTGTTCTTCGACGATCTGCCGCGACTGTCGGCCAGCGTCGTGCATTCGTTCGGCCTGCTGGCCTACGGTTATCTGCTCGGCGCGCTGACGGGTTTCGTGGTCGGCGTGAGCATCGGCTGGTCGCGCGCGGTCGGTTACTGGCTGCATCCCGTGCTGCGTCTGATCGGGCCGTTGCCGGCCACCGCGTGGCTGCCGCTGGCGTTCTTCTTCTTTCCGTCGAGCTTCAGCGCGAGCGTATTTCTGATTGCGCTGGCCAGCGCGTTTCCGGTTGCCGTGCTGACGTGGTCCGGCGTCGCGAGCGTGAATCCCGCGTATTACGACGTGGCCCGCACACTCGGCGCGCGGCCGTCGTTCCTGATTCTGAAGGTGGCGATTCCGGCCGCGTTGCCGTCGGTTTTCGTCGGCCTGTTCATGGGGCTCGGCGCGTCGTTCTCGGTATTGATCGTCGCGGAGATGATGGGCGTGAAGGCCGGGCTCGGCTGGTATCTGCAATGGGCGCAGGGGTGGGCCGCTTACTCGAACATGTACGCGGGGCTGCTCGTAATGGCGCTGATGTGCTCGGGGTTGATCACCGTGCTGTTTCGTGTGCGTGACCGTTTGCTGGTCTGGCAAAAAGGATTGCTCAAATGGTAGCCGTTGCGTCTGCATCCATTCCCGCGTCTGCTTCTCCTGATCTCGCGCAGGCAAAGCATGGCGCGCGCATCGACGTGCGCAACGTCAGTCATCGTTTCGCGCTGCGCGGCGCCGCGCTGCCGGTGCTCGACGACGTCAGCCTGACGGTCGAACCCGGCGAATGCGTCGCGTTGCTGGGGCCGAGCGGTTGCGGCAAGTCGACGCTGCTGCGGCTCGTCGCGGGGCTCGACAAGCCGGCGCACGGCAGCGTGCATGCCGATGGTGAGCCGGTGAACGGTCCCGCGCCTTCGCGTGTGGTCGTGTTCCAGGACCCGACATTGTTTCCGTGGCGCACGGTGCGCGACAACGTTGGACTTGGGCCCGATGCGCAGCGGCGGAATACGAAGCGAGCGGAAGGCGGCCGAGACACGGCAGGGGCCAAACACCCGGGGCATTCGCCGCAAGCGGTGCCCGCGCGCAGCGTGCGCGAACGGGTCGACGCGGCGCTCGAACTCGTCGGCCTCACGCAGTTCGCGGATGCGTTTCCGCATCAACTGTCGGGCGGTATGGCGCAGCGGGCGGCGCTGGCGCGCGCGCTCGTCAACGATCCGCAATTGCTCGTGCTCGACGAGCCGTTCGGCAAGCTCGATTCGCTCACGCGTCTGCGCATGCAGGGCGAACTCGTGCGGCTGTGGCAGGCCGCGCGTTTTTCGGTGCTGCTGGTCACGCACGACGTGGAAGAAGCGCTGGTCGTCGCGAATCGCGTGATCGTGTTGAGCGAGCGTCCGGCGCGCGTGATCGCGCAGGTACGCAACGACGCACCGTATCCCCGCCATCGCGACGATCCGAAGCTGGTCGCGCTACGCCGTGAAGTGCTCGCGCAACTCGGCCTCGACGCATGAGTGCAGCGAAACAAGACACACCCGACGACCTCCCCACACCACCACACGCCAGGACCTCCTCATGAAACTCACCGACGATGCCGCGCGGACCGACATCGCAGCGGCCGACACCGCCGTCCCAATCGAATCAGCCGCCACGACGTTGAACGCGCGCGCCGACTCGCTCGCCGGCTTCGATAAGCCGGCCAATCCGACGCGCCGCGCGTGGCTGCGCAAAAGCTCGTGGCTGGCCGGCGCGGCCGCGCTGGGCGGCGCGTCGTTCAGCCTGCCTGCCACGCGCGCATTCGCCGACGGCAACCTCAAGCCGCTCAAGCTCTCGTGGAATGCCGGCGCGATCTGCACGGCGCCGGTCGCGGTGGCGTTGAAGGAAGGCTTCTTCCAGCGCCACGGCCTGCAGGTCGAGCTGGTCAATTTCGCCGGCTCGACGGACCAGTTGCTCGAAGCGATCGCCACCGGCAAATCGGATGCGGGCGTGGGCATGGCGCTGCGCTGGATCAAACCGCTCGAACAGGGCTTCGACGTGAAGCTCACGGCCGGCATCCACGGCGGCTGCATGCGGCTGCTCGCGACCCGAGCGTCGGGCATCGTCGATCTGCAAGGCCTGAAGGGGCGCACGGTCGGCATCAGTGACATGGCAAGCCCGGCGAAAAACTTCTTCGCGATCACGCTGAAGAAAATCGGCATCGATCCGGACAACGACGTGCATTGGCGTCAGTATCCGGCGCCGCTACTCGGCGAGGCGCTGAAGAAGGGCGAAGTGCAGGCCATCGCGGACGGTGATCCAACCATCTGGACGCTGCGCGAATCGGACCATCTGTACGAGGTGTCGAACAACCTGTGCGGCGAATACGCGAACCGCGTGTGCTGCGTGCTCGGCGTGCGCGGCTCGCTGATCCGCAAGGATCGCGCGACGGCGCAAGGGCTCACGCAGGCGTTGCTCGAAGCGACCGAGTGGAGCGCGAATCGTCCCGCCGACGCCGCGAAGATCTTCTCGGCCTACGTGCCGGGCGCGGATGTCAGTCAATTGACGGCGATGCTGAAGAGCCACACCGATCACCATCATCCGGTCGGCGATGCGTTCAGGCAGGAAATCGCGCTCTACGCCGACGATCTGAAAACCGTCGGCGTGGTGAACGCGAATACCGATTCCGGGCGCTTCGCGAGCCGCGTGTTCTCGGACGTGCTGGCCTGACGAGCCTACGATCTGACAATCTGACGAACGGCCGATTGGACGATTGGCCGATTCCGTTCACGGTCGGTTTCCTCCGCCACGCGCCGTAAGCCGCGAACCACAGCGGTGCGCGCGGCACGCGTCCGCTCGCGTTCATCGCGTCTGGGATAAGCTTCGGCTGGTCTGCAACGTGAGACGCGCACGCGTCGCTATGGAAGGAAACACGCATGGATAGTCATATCGCGCCGGTCGACATGAAGAAGGCTTACCGGCTTCTCAACCACGGGCCGACCGTGCTGGTGTCCGCGCGTCACGGCGGCGTGGACGACGTGATGGCGGCCGCCTGGTCGTGCGCGCTCGATTTCGCGCCGCCCAAGCTGACCGTCGTGCTCGACAAGTCGACCCGCACGCGCGGCCTGATCGAGCAGAGCGGCACGTTCGTGATTCAGGTGCCGACCGTCGCGCAGCTTCAACTCACGCACGATGTCGGCACCCGCAGCCTCGCCGACATGCCGGACAAACTGCAACGCGCGGCGGTGAGTCTGTTCGACATCGACGGCTACGATCTGCCGTTCGTCGCGGGCTGTTCAGGGTGGCTTGCCTGCAAGCTGATTCCCGAGCCGCACAATCAGCAAACCTACGATCTGTTCATCGGCGAAGTGGTCGGCGCGTGGTCCGACACCCGCGTATTCGAAGACGGCCATTGGCACTTCGATCGCGCGGACCCCGCATTGCGCAGTCTCCATTACATTGCCGGCGGTCAGTTCTATGCGATCGGCGATGCGATGTCGGCGCTCGTCGATCCGGCGGAAGACGCGTAGCACACCGCGCTCGCTCGCGGCGCCGCGAGTCGGCGCAACGGCTCAGTCTCGCGCACCGCTAATCCGCGCCGACCTGCGCCAGCGCGGCGATCAGATCGCCGAAGCGCTCCCCCTGCACCAGAATGTGCCCGCGCAGCGTGGCGGCGGCGGCTTCGCCGTCGCCCGCCGCCAGCGCATCCACGACCGCCTGATGTTCGTCGAACGAGGCGGCCACTCGCCCCTTCACGCGCAACTGCAAACGCCGGTACGGACGCAGCAGCTTGTGCAGCGCCTTCGCCTGATCGTGCAGAAAGCTGTTGTGGCTGCCCACGTAGATCAGACAGTGAAAGCGCTCGTTCAGATGGAAGTAGTCGTCCGGATTGCCGGCGTCGCGAGCGTTCTGACACGCGATGTGCGCCTCGCGCAGCGTCTCCAGTTCCTGGGCGTTCATGCGGCGCGCGGCGAGCCGGCTGCACATGGCCTCCAGTTCCGCCATCACCTCGAACATTTCGATCAGCCGGTGCAGGCTGATCTTCGCGACCACCGCGCCGTGCCGCGGCCGCATCTCCACCATGCCGGCGGCAGCCAGCTGCAATAGGGCCTCTCGCACCGGCGTTCGCGATACCTCGAAACGCGCGATCAATTCCGCTTCGTCGAGCCGCGCGCCGGGCGGCAGATCGCCGGTCGCGATCGCTTCCTCGATGGATTCGCGCAGCCGGTCTGCGAGGGTGAGCTTGTTTGTCATGTTTGGACTCCGCACGGAACCGAGTTGACCACAACGAGCATGCTGCCACCGTACGCGTAAACGATAGTTGAGAACGGTGTCGGTCGAATTATAAATACGTAGCAAGGTTATAAATATAAAAATAGCCTTTCCAAAAAATACTGACAGGCCCTGATGAACATATCGGCGACAACCGCCGAAGTTTCGTCCGTTCCCGCCAAACACACGCACGCCTTTTTCTCGACGCTGTCCGGAGGGCTTGACCATGAAGGTGCAGTCGCTTGCTGTATCGGTGGGAGTCGGTGTGGGAGTCGCCTTGATCGGCGGCTGCGGGCATGGCGATCACGGGTCTCCACCGCCCGTCGCGCGCAGCGCGGGATTCATCCAGAGCTTCCAGATTCTCTCCAGCGCGCCCGCCTTCGGTGGCGCGACGCCGGCCGGCGCCGCCGGTCCGTATCAGGTGATCACGGCGCTCGTGCACGGCGAACTCGATCCGAACAATCCGCTCAATGCGGGCATCGTCAACATCAAGAACGCGCCGGTCGGCAGCGACGGCTACGTGGCCTACACGACCGACGTGGTGATCCTGCGTCCGCAGAGCGCGTCCAATGCGACCCGTGTGCTGTTCTACGACGTGGTGAATCGCGGCAGCAAGATCGGCGCGGCCGCGTTCGTGGGCGGCGGTGCGCTCGACACCGGCGCGGCGCCGCCGTCGACGTTCCCGTCGCTGCTGCGTAACGGCTACACGGTGTTGTGGAGCGGCTGGCAGGGCGATGTGCCGCTCACCGGCAACCCGACCACCGCCGGCGCGGGTCTGCTCGGCGTGAGTTTCCCGGTGGCCACCAACCCGGACGGCTCGCCGATGGTCGGCTGGAGCCGCGAGGAATTCATTCCGGACTACGCGGGCGGCGCGCCCACCACGATTCCGCTGACCTATCCGCCGGCCAATCTGAACGACAAGACCTCGGTGACGTTCACCGCGCGGCAGTCGTGGTTGACCGCGTACGGCAGCATTCCGGGCGGCCTCGAAACCTACACCGCGCCGTCGCAGCCGGTGACGACGTGGAGCTACGCGAGCACGCCGAACAACGTCTACGAAGGCAATTACTCGGTGACGTTCACGCCGCCCGCGAGCGTGCCGGGGCCGAACGGCACGCAGGTGGCGCCGGATGCCGGGACCATCTACAGCTTCGTGTATCAGGCCGCCGCGCCGACGGTGGACGGTATCGGCTTTGCCGCGCTGCGCGACCTGGTGTCGTTCCTGCGCTACAACACCACGGATGCGCAAGGCGTGGCCAATCCGCTCAACGATCTGAAGGGCGCGGCGTGCGTGTCGTCGACGTGTTCGACGAGTACGAACTTCGATATCGCGATCGGCGAGGGGATTTCGCAGTCCGGCCGCTTCATGAAGGACTTCCTCTATCAGGGCTTCAATGTCGATGCCAACGGGAAAATCGTGTTCGACGGCATGTTCCCGATCATTTCGGCCGCGCGCCGTACGTGGACCAATACCGCGTTCGCGCAACCGGGACGCTGGTCGAAGCAGCATGAGGATCACTTCATGCCGGGCTTCCAGTTCCCGTTCACGTACGCGACCATGACCGATCCGGTGAGCGGCGTCAGCGACGGCGTGCTGAAGCAATGCACGGCGACCAATACCTGCCCGAAGATCATGCAGCTCGACGGCGCGTTCGAATGGTGGGGCGGCGGCGCATCGCTGGTCGTCACCGACGGACGGGGCAACGACATCACGCTGCCCTCCAACGTGCGCTACTACCTTGTGCCGGGCACGCAGCACGGCGGCGGCAGCGGTGTGACGACCGGCAATATGACGGTGCCGGCGGCGGGCAGCCAGTGCCAGTTGCCGGGCTCGCCGGTCGAGGAAACGCCGGTGGAACGTGCGCTGATTCCGGCGCTCGTCAACTGGGTCGGCAAGGGCACGATGCCGCCGCCGTCGCAATACCCGACGGTCGCATCCGGTACCCTGGTCGCGCCGACGCAGACTGCAACGGGCTTCCCGTCGTTGACCAACGTGATGGTGCCGAGCGGTCCGGCGGCGACGCCCACGCAACTGCAACTCACCTTTAACGGCGAGTACAACCAGCTGTTCGTGACGACCTTCGCGAACGCGGTGCCGCAGGTGAACACGGCGCAGCAGTACACGATCCTCGTGCCGAAGGTGGATGCCAACGGCAACGAAACGACCGGCGTGCTGGTGCCCGATGTGAGCGTGCCGCTCGCCACGTACACCGGCTGGAACTATCGCGGCGCGGGTCATGCGATCGGCGACGGCTGTATCTCGAACGGCGCGGCGATTCCGTTCGCGATCAGCGCCGCAGCCGAAGCGGGCGGAACCGATACGCGTACCAACCTGACCACCCTGTACAACGGCAGCCGGTCGAAGTATCAGGCGGCGGTGGCGACTGCGGCGAATGCGCTCGTGAGTCAGGGTTATCTGTTGCAGGACGACGCGACCAACGTCTTCATCGCGAATGCGGCCAGTGTGTCGCCGACCTTGCTGCCGCAACCTTGATGTGCGGTGGGGTGGGGTTGTTGGTGGTTGTAGGTTGTTGGGCAGGACGATGCGCGGCCGCGCCGCGCATCGCGTACGAGTGGTAACGACGACGATGGCGAAGACAGCCGGCGGGGGCGAACGCGATGAGACAGATAGCGAGCAGGTCCATCGTGGCGTTTGCCGCCGCTTGCGCGGTCGGTGCCTGCGGCGGCGGTGGAGGCGGCAGTAGCAACGGCAGCTCCGGCAGCGGAACCACGGGCACGAACACGCCGCCGCCCGCGCCGGCGAATGCCGCCGTGGTCTACGCCAACAGCCTGACGCTCGGCAGTATCGCGCCGGTGTCGTTGTCGCTCACCGCCGCGACCTCGACCAGCAACGCGTTGCTCACCACGCCCGTTGCCGCGCCGTTGCTCGCGGCCGGCAGCAATTCGCTCGTCTCGACCTTCGTCGCGACCAACGTGACAGGTGCGGGCATGGCCTGCGTGTCGGCGGCGTCGAACACGATCGGCACCGTGAGCGGTGTGAACGTCGGCGTCGATATCAAGAGCGTGGCCGCGTTGCTCGACGCTACGTGGACCGCGTCGTCGACGCCGTCCGCGGACTGGACGGCGCTCGGTGCGCTCGGCACGCAATTCAGCGGTTGGGAAAACTGCGGCGCGAAGGCGGAGGGTGCGCCTTCGCCGTCGTCCACGCTGACGGTCGGCGCGGACGGCAGTTTCACCGACAACGTGTTCGACGGCAATCCCGGCACCACGGTCACCATCGTGAATCAAAGCTTCACGGCCGCGCAGGCGACGGCGCTGCTGTCCAGCGCGGGCTATCTCGACAACGCGCAAGCGGCCAATCCGCAGACGATACGTTTGAAGATTTATCACAACGCGGCGGCGCAAACCGTGCTCGTCGAACAGGGCATTCCGGCGAGCGGCGCGACCAGTCAGAACCCTGGGTTCATCGCGTTGTACGTGCCGCACTGACCGGCGCACGCATCTACATCTGCATCGACATCTACATCGACTCGACGCGTGTCGCGGGCATGCGCTTGATCTGCCGCGCCAGCGTGTCGCGATAGATGCCGGGCACGGCCGCCAGTTGCGCAGGCGTGCCTTGCTGAACGACCCTGCCGCGATTGAGCACGACGATGCGATCGAAACTCTGCAGCGTCGATAGCCGGTGAGCGATCGCAATGACCGTGCGGTTTTTCATCAAGCGGTCCAGCGCGGTCTGAATCGCGATTTCCGAGCCGGTATCGAGTGCGGACGTCGCTTCGTCGAGCAGCAGAATCGGCGAGTTCTTCAGGATCGCGCGTGCAATCGCGATGCGCTGCCGTTGTCCGCCGGATAACTTGGTGCCGCGATCGCCGGCGATCGTGTTCAGGCCCTCCGGCAGCGCGCCGATGAAATCCATGCACTGGGCGTCCTCGCACGCGCGGCGCACGTCGGCCTCGCTCGCATCCGGACTGCCGTAGCGGATGTTCTCCAGCAACGAGCGATGCAGCAGCGTCACGTCCTGCGGCACGATCGACAACGCGCCTTGCAAACTTTGCACGGTCACCTGCGCGATGTCCTGTCCCGAGATGCGCACGTAGCCCGAGTTCGGTTCGTAGAAGTGTTGGAGCAAGGCCAGCACGGTCGATTTACCGGCGCCGGACGGACCGACGAGCCCTACGCGTTCGCCCGCCTCGACGTGCAGGTTCAACGCATTCAGCACCGGCCGCCGGCCCGGATAGGCGAAAGTCACATCTTCGAAATCCACGGTCGCGCGGCGAATGTCGAGCGGCGCGGCTTTGGTGGGCTCGGGCATGGTGTGAGGAATCAGCAGCGTTTCCGACGCTTCGCTCAGCCGCGCGACGTGCTGCGTCAGATCGACGAAAGCCACCGCGATATCGCGCGAGCCGTGCAGGATCGAAAAGCCGAGCGAGCCGATCAGCACGACGTCGCCGGTCGTCGCGCGGTCGATGCTCCACAGCCACACCGTCCAGCCGAGCACGGCGGCGGACAGGATCGACACCGCGATCGCGTGCAGCAGCCTCAGCTTTTCGAGGAACAGCAGACTGCGCCGGCGCGCTTCGCTTTCCGCGTCGAGCTGGCCGTCGAAGCGCCGCCGTTCCGCGAGCACCGCGCAGAACGCGCGAACCAGGCCCATGTTGCCGATCACGTCGACGAGCTCGCCGTCCACCGAGGCGGCCTTCTTCGCGAACGCTTCGTGGCGCGCGGTGCCCTTGCGCGCCAGCAGAAACAGGCAGAACGCGAGCACCGCCGACATCGCGACCAGCGCCAGACTCATCGGCACGCTCACGGCCGCGACCATCGCGATCGCGCCGATCACGGTGAGGGTTGGCGGCAAGGCGGTCCACGCGACGGTGTTTTCGAGCACGTACATCGCGTTGGCGGTCGCGGAGATCCGGCTCGACAGCACGCCGGGCTGTTTGTCGGCGAAAAACGATGGTGCGTGGCCGGCCAGATAGTCGAACATTTCGCGGCGGATGTCGCCGGTCACCGCCACGAAAGTGCGCGCCGACACCCAGCCGGCGACGCGCCAGAACAGGTTGTCGGCGAGAATCAGCGCCACCAGGATCGCGAACGCGCGGATCACGTTTTGCGGATGCGCGCGGCCGGTCGGCAATGCGTCGATCAGATTGCGGATGCCGTATTGCGCGAGCAGCGCACACGCGACGGCCGCGACCACGCTTGCCAATACCACCGTGTGCGCCAGCTTGCGCCGCGCGACGTAGCGCCAGATCAGACGAATGGGGCGGCCCGCATAGCGGGACAGCACGCGAGAGCGCCGTTTTCTGCGCACGCGGCCGGCACGGCCGGTATCGCCGTCGTCGACAAGTTCCATGGCAACGTCTCCGAGCTCGATGAGTTCGATGGAGTCGGGCGTCCATGGAATCCTGCGCGGCAGGGGTCAGTGGAGGTGTCCGGCTTGCGGGTGTCGCAAGCGCCGTGCCTTCGCGCCGATCGCGATGAATCGTCAGCTTGCGGAAAGCATGATGGCTTGGTGGACCGATTGAATTTGCGGCTGCTGCGCCCGAATCGTCGTCAACTGCTTCTGTTTTTTATGACCGGGCGGCCACACACTGACGCGTGAGATATAACAATCCTGCGTTCCGAGGGTGCTGCCATGAATCTGTTGAAAATGACGCGTATCGTGCTGTGGAGTTTTTTCGGCATTCGCCGTAGCGCGTCGCATCAGGCCGATATCGCGGACGTCAAGTTACCGCTGTTGCCGGTCGTCGCCGTGGTGCTCGCGGCCGGTTTCGGTGCGACGTTGTTCGGGCTGGTGAAGCTGGCGATCAACGTCGCGCATTGAGAACTGGCGCGCGACGCGTCGTTCGCGACGCACGCGGGTCGATGCCGCGTCGCGCGCTTAGCGGCTGCCTTGCGCGATCAATTCGCCGAGTGTCTTGACGGCGTTTTCCATGGCGTCGCTCCATGGATGACCGAAATTCAACCGCACGTGATCCCGGAATTCGTGCCGTGCCGAGAAGATCGGTCCCGGCGCCATGCCGATGCCCTTCTCCAGCGCGAGACGATGCAAGGCCATCGCATCGACATGCCGCGGTAGTTCGAGCCACAAAAAATAGCCGCCTTCCGGTAGCGTCCAATGCGCGCCTTCAGGCAGGTAGCGGAGCAATGCCGCATCCATCGCGGACAGTTGAGTGCGCAACGCACCGCGTAATTTGCGCAGATGTTTGTCGTAGCCGCCGTGCTGGAGGTAGTCGGCAATCGCTGCCTGAGCGGGAATGCTCGCCGATAGCGTGGTCATCAATTTCAGGCGCTGCACTTTTTCGGCGTAGCGTCCCGCCGCGACCCAGCCGATGCGATATCCCGGCGCGAGCGTCTTCGAAAACGAACTGCAGTGCATCACCCGTCCATGCGTGTCGAACGCTTTCGCCGGCAGCGGATGAGCCGCCGTGTGATGCAATTCGCCGTATACGTCGTCTTCGATCAGCGGCACGTCGTGCCGGGCCAGCAACTCGACCAGCGCCTTCTTGCGATCTTCGGCGAGCGCCGCGCCGGTCGGATTCTGGAATTGCGTCATGAACCAGCAGGCCTTGATCGGATGCCGTCCAAGCGCTTCCTCCAGCGCAGCCAGATCGAGACCCGTGACCGGATCGACGGGAATCTCGACCGCCCGCAGGTCCAGACGCTCGATCGCCTGCAATGCCGCATAGAACCCCGGCGACTCGATCGCGACCACATCGCCGGGACGCGTGACCGCCATCAGACACAGATTGAGCGCTTCCAGCGCGCCGTTGGTGACGACGAGTTGGTCCATCGGCTGGGCGATGCCCATCCCCAGATAGCGCAGCGAGATCTGCCGGCGCAATGCTTCGTTGCCCGGCGGCAGATCCACGACCGTGCTCCATGGACTGATCAGACGGCTCGCATGGCCCAGCGATTTCGCGAGCCGCTGTAACGGGAAGAGTTGCGGCGACGGAAAAGCCGAACCGAGCGGCGCCACGTCGGGATGCTTCGCGGCTTCCAGCACGGAGAAGACGAGTTCGCTGATCTTGACCTTCGCGGATTCGACCGCGAGCGGCGGCCGCGCAGCGGGTGGCGTTTGCCCTTGCCCTTGCGCTTCAAGCGCGGCGCCCGGCGCGACGTAATAGCCGGAACGTTCGCGGGCTCGAATCAAGCCCCACTCTTCGAGCTGATAGTAGGCGCGAAATACCGTCGATTGACTGACGCCGTGCTGCGCGGTGATGTGCCGCACGGAGGGCATGCGCGATCCGACCGGACGGCTACCCGAGCGGATTTCGGCGGCCATCGTGGTGGCCAATAGTTCGAAGCGTTTCATTGAGCGGTGGCGGGACTCGTTCTGCGCAAGGCCGTGGCTACGTCGGCATGTGCCGTGGGTGGCGGACACATCGCTATCCGCATCGGCGAAATGAGCGATCATAAACTGATCGGACATCGAATTGCAGACGCGGTGCGGATGCGGTTTCGTACCCATCGCGTGAGCGACGAACGCGCCCGCCGACCGTCAATGAACGTAGCGCAAACTATGCCACCAGCGCGCAGGCTCCAAACTGCGTTTCGCCCGAATCGAACAGTTCGGCGACCCGTTCCGCCACTTCCGTCGCGCAGCCCCACGAGAACGTGACGCCCGCGCCGCCGTGTCCGTAGTTATGAATGATCGACGTGCCGGTCACCGCTTCGAGCCGGACATTTCCTTTTCTGAACGGCCGCAATCCCACGCGCACCGGTTCGACCGGATCGATCTCCGCATCCTTGAGCATCGGCAGGAACTCGGTGCAACGTTCGTAGATGCGCCGCACGGGCTCGTAGTTGTGCAGGCCGATGTCGGTACTCCACTGATCCGCTTCGGCGATGGCGCCCAGCACGATACGATTCTCGCCGCGCGGCACGATGAACACGATGTCCTGATCGCTTGTCACGTTGTCGTGCGACACGCAGAAGGCCTGCGTCAGCTTCGGCATGCGCGTGCCGTCGTTGACGAGGCGGATCACCGCGCCGCGTAGCGGGTACATCGATTCGCCGGCCAGTTCGCGCGCGCCGAGACCGCTGCAATTCACGATCACGTCCGCGCCGAATTCCTGCTTCAGCGCTGCTTCGTTATCGTGCAGATCGCCGGCGATCCTGCGCGCCACCACCTCGATGCCGGCCGCGCGCACGCGTTGCAGCAGCCATTTCATGTAGACGTCGGTATCGACCATCGGCGCCAGATGACGATAGGCGTCGATCAGACCGATGTGCGGATTCACGCCGTTGTCGCCGATCAGATGCGTGCCTCGAACGAAACCGGGTACCTGTGCCTCGATTTCGTTCATCTTGGTCAAGTGAAACTCGTTCTCCTCGATGAGGTTCCTGAAGTAGAACGTCACCGACCGGACGTACACGCCGGCTTCGGGAATCGCCGCGAGCGTTTCGAATTTCCGGAACGAAGTCATGCACCACGCTTTCGAGCGCGCCAGCGAGATCTCGTCGTGGTGATAGCCGCACACGGCAGGCGGCCACTCCCACAACGCCCCCGCGACGTTCGAGGTGATGTGCGGCGAAAACTTCTCGCCGACCACGGTGGACGTGATGCCGCGTTCGTGCAGGCACAACGCGGTAGTGAGGCCCGATACGCCGGCGCCGATGACCAGCGCGTGCAGTTTGTCTGATGAGTAGTTCACCCTATCTCCTCGCTTGATGAATATGGCTCGAAAAAATCGACACTGGGGCGGTCAGGCACGGAGCGAATGTCTGTGCGACAGGTGCGAGGCAATCGGCGGAACGCTACATCCGTACCGCGAAAAGCCGGCTATGACCGTCGAGTCGATTCAATCACTGTCCATGCGGACCTGTTCAACCAAACTTGCCAAGCTGAACGGTTCTTGCCTTTATTTCAGCGGTGTTCCGTCAACATGTCGTGCTCGTCCTCGACGCGCGGCGGCGCGCTGAGATAACGTCCCGCGCAATACGCGAGCGGCGCGCGAGACGAACGCGACAGGCGTGCGACCTGCCCGATGTAGACCATGTGATCGCCGCATGGGTAGGCGGCCACCTTCACGCATTCGAGCGAAGCGGCTGTGCCGTGCAGCAGTGGCGCGCCGCCGATACCCGGCGCGTGGTCGATGCCGCCGAACTTGTCTTCGCTGGCCTTCGCGAAGTGGCGCGACAACGACGATTGATCGTGCGCGAGGATGTTGATTGCGAAGTGTTCGTTGTCGCGAAACGCTGGATAGCTTTTCGACGTGGTCGCCTGGCACCACAGGATCAGCGGAGGATCGAGCGACACCGAACTGAACGAGTTCGCCGTGAGACCGTGTTTGACGCCGTCGACATCGCAAGTGGTGACGACCGTGACGCCGGTGACGAAGGTGCCCAGCACATCGCGAAAGATTCGCGGGTCGACGGACGGCGCCGTGATCAGCTCTGACATAAACGCTCCCATCGCCTCGCGGACTGCGCGTTAAAGAAAGGTTGGCCGGTGCTGCGTCAACGTGATGTGCGCGAGGCTCAGCCGCGGCACACTCACGCCGGCACGATGCGCACGGCGAACGAGATCGCCGAGCAGCAGATCGGTTTCGGTCGCGGGCCACTGTTGCAGGTCCGCGAAAATAAGGTCGGTCAACGTGCTATCGGGCGCATCGAGAATCATCCGGGCACGCGCGACGGCGGCGCTACGCAACGCAAAGCCCGCGGCCTGGGCGACCGCGCGGCATTCGCTCAGCAGTGCGCCGGCTGCGCCAGGTCTGGCGGTTTCGCGCACGGCATCCGGTGCGACGCGAGCGATCACGGTCACGCCGATGGCGGTGACGATGAACGCCCACTTCTCCCACATCTCCAGCTGGATCTGCGTGCTGGCGGCGCGCTGAAATCCCGCCGCGCCGAATAGCGAGGCGAGCGCTTCCACGCGCGGCGACAGCGTGCCGTCGAGTTCACCGAGCGTGAGTGCGTGCGAGTCGTTCAGATGCCGCACGCAACCTTCCGGCGACAGCGCGGCGGCCAGCGTGCATTGCGCGCCTAGCACGCGATGCGCGCCGCACGCGCGCGCTATGTCGTCGAGATGCGCGATCCCGTTCAGCAACGGCAGCACCACGGTGTGCGGGCCCAGCGCGGGCGCGAACGATGCCAGCGCGTCATCCAGTTGCCGCGCTTTGCACGCGACGATGACGAGATCGTAGAACCCGTCGATCGTACTCGCGCTCACGCAGCGAACCGGGGCAATCGCGCAGTCGCCGAGCGCGCTCTCCACGCGCAATCCATCGCGCGCCAGTTGCGCCGCCCGCTTCGGCCGCACCAGGAACGTCACGTCCTGGCATGCCGCCAGCAGACGCGCGCCGACATAGCCGCCCACCGCGCCCGCGCCGACGATCAGGATGCGCGGAGCCGCGAGCCGGTCACGTTCGTCGTTCATCTATTTCTCGATCAGGATGTCGCCGATGAACAGCGCATCGAGCCCGCTCGTGAAGAACACCGCGAGCGCGTCCTCCACCGAATGCGCGATCGGCTTGCCCATCACGTTGAAGCTGGTGTTGAGCACGAGCGGTACGCCGGTCAGCCGGAAGAACTCGCTGACCAACGCGTGAAAGCGCGGGTTCCAGTTTTGCCTGACGGTCTGCAAACGTCCGGTGCCGTCGGCATGCACGACGCCCGGCACGCTCCCGAGCGCGTGCTCGCGAAAACGCAATGTGCGCTCCATATAGGGCGACTCGTGATAGTCGTGGAAATAGTCCGCGCCGAATTCGTGAAGAATGGCCGGCGCGAACGGCCGGAATTCCTCGCGGAATTTCACGGTGGCGTTGATCCGGTCCTTCACGGCCGGCGAGCGCGGATCGGCGAGGATCGAACGGTTGCCGAGCGCGCGCGGACCGAATTCGGCGCGGTCCTGCACCCAGCCGATGATCTTGTCGCACGCCAGCAATTCGGCGGCGCGCTTCGGTGCGTCGCCCGCGCATTGCGTGAGTTTTCCGATGCCGCCGAATGCGACCAGATTGCGCAGCGTCTCGCCGGACATGCGCGAGCCGAGATAGGGCGATAGCGGTTCGCTGCGCGCCGGCACGGCGGGATGGTCGTCGCGATAGGCGAGCAAGGCGGCGCCGACCGCGTTGCCGTCGTCGCCCGGCGCGGAGAACACGTGCAGGTGGTCGAACGGCGTGTGAGCGAGGATCTTGCCGTTGGCGGACGAATTCAGCGCGCAGCCGCCGCCGAATACGAGATTGTCGGAGAAGCCGGCCGCGTGCCGGTCGTGCAGATTGCGCAGGAACGCGAACAGCACGTCGGAGAAAACACGCTGGCCCGCGTAAGCGAGATCGGCGAATTCGATGGCCGGCTGTCCGTCCTTGCGGCGCATCGCGTGCAGCTTCGCCTGCAATTGCGCCATCCGGGCCGGCGCCGCGAAACGAATGCTCAAGCCGTCCACGTCGATCATCTCGCGCAGCATCGCGTAGAGCGCATCGTCGGGGTGTCCGTACGCGGCGAGGCCCATCACCTTCCATTCCTCGCCGGACAGATGATTGAAGCCACAGGCCTCGCACAGCAGGCTATAGAAAATGCCGAGGCTCGCCCAGCCGTGACTGTCGAGTCCTTCGATCGGCGTGAGCCGGCCGTTGTCGTAGCGGAAGCACGCAAACGAACTGCGCTCGCCGAAACCGTCGAGCACCGCGCACAGCGCGCGATCGAACGGGCTGCTGAAGCAGCTGGCCGCCGCATGAGTCAGATGATGCTCGAAGCGCCGGTAGCTGATCGGTGTGCGCTCCCAGCGTTCGCTCTGACTCAACTCGTATTCCAGCAGACGGCCGGGATGATCGAGCATCGACAGTTGCGAGCGGAAATAGAAGTTCTGCCGGCTCAGTTGCCGCCTGAGCGGCGCGGGCACTTCGCCGAGCATGCCGCTGTAGCGTCCGGTCGTCTCGGCGGCCTGGTCGAGATTGCGCCGCATGATGTCGGCGGTGTCGTCGCTCCAGCTCGTCGAGATCACGAGTTCCGCGTCAGGGTCGCAGTACGTATCGATCAGACTCGCGGTGCGCATGAACAGATCCGACGGAATCCCGATCGTGCGCTTGTGCTGGAGATACCGCTCGGTGGCTTCGGCGAATACGACTTCGCCGCGAGCGTCGACGATGGCGATGGCCGAGTCGTGAAACGAATTCGCCAGACCGACGTAGTTGCGTTTCATGGTGTAGTCCGCGAGGTGAGGGCGTGCGGTTGAACGGGGCGCGCGGGCGTGTCGAACTACGCCTTGATCGAATAACGTCCGAGCACGGGGCTGAAGCTATGAATCTCGGTGCCGTCGGCGATGCCGGTCACTTGCCGGAAGCGCTCGACCAGTTGCTCGCACTGCGTGTCGATCCGGCAGTCGGTGGTGATCGCCTGATCCAGCAGATCGAGCAGTTCGCCGTCGTTGAACGCGCGGCGCGGCCGGCAGAAGTTGTAGTGACGTCCCCACTGATCCCACATCAGCGGTTCGTAGCCCGCCAGCGACGCGAGGTCGTACAGCGCGAAGCTGCGCACCAGCCACGCGCTCGGATGTTCGCCCAGCCGATGACCGCTGAAGGTCTGCGCGCTTCGTTCGCCGTTGCGCAATTGCCGCCACGCCTCGGCGCCCACCATGAATTGCGCGCGCGGCAGATCGTCGGGGCTGAACGGCGTGTCGGAACCGCGTACGTACGGCATGCGGCTTTCCGCGAGCAGCCATTCGTTGCCGTTCCAGTACTCGACCACGGCATGGTTGTGCAGCGGATTCGCCTGTTGATACAGCATGTGCGCGAAGCCGAAGCGCACGCGCGCCGGAATGCCCTGATGCCGCATGAACGAACAGAGCATCACCGCGGTATCGCGGCAGGTGCCCAGCAGACGGCGTTCGACCGGTCGCGGCTCACCGAGCGGACTGCTGTCCAGACTGAAGATGCGGTGAAGCATCGTCGACGCGAAGCGCGAGTCCACCTCGTGCCGGCGCTTGAGCAGGATCTGTTCGTCGAGCGCCGCCTTGTCGGTTTCGAAATGAATGATGAGACCGTCGACCTTGTCGACGAGCTCGCTGACGGTGCGGGGCAAATTGTCCAGTTCCGCTTCGTACGGATGGACGGCAGTGACACTGCTTTGTTCGCGATAACGCGCTACATGGTCTGACACGCCTCTTCTCCGTGGTTTCAGCTAGCGGTGGATCGGATCGATATGGCGTCATTGAAACCAGATTGCATCGCGTTTGCTCCACACAAATTGCGAAGCTTTACTTTTCTTGCCGCTTTTTTCCTGTGCGTGCTCATGAGACGAACGGGGCGTCGATCACGCTTGCCGCGGGCCTGAAAAAACGGTTGTTGTGCCGCGTCTAAAAATAACGGCAAGAAAAGTAAAGCTTCGCAATTTGTGTGGAACCCCTGCGCGCAAATTCCATTTAACTAGGCACCGTCGAGTATCGAGTCCAGCAGCGCAAGTGCCTGACCTACCCGACGCGATCGGATGACGGATCGACAACCAATCAATCAATCTGCCTGGTGGGATGAAAAATGCCGAATAACGAAAGCAGCATGAGAGAGACGATTCTGGCCGCGATCAGCGAAGTGACGGGACGTCCGTTTCCTGCGAGCGTGATCAATGGTGAGACCAGCGTCTACGAGTTGGGCATCGATTCGATGAGTCTCGTCGAACTGATCTTCAAGCTCGAAGCGGAATTGCAGATCGACATTCCGCTCGCGGAACTGAACGAGAGCATCTTCGAAAGTCTCGATTCGCTGACCGCCTATCTGAACGGCCGCAAGCAGGCCGCCGCCGAGGCGGGTTCGCTCGCCGCCGCGGACGCGGTGAAGTAAGCCGTGTCGAGCGTCGCGACGACGGTGCAGGCGCGCCGGCAGAACCTGGTGTCGAGTTCCATCGCGGGACTCGCGCTCAACGTGTTCGTGCCGACGTGCAGGATCGATCTGGCCGACCAGCACACCGAGCATGCGCACGCGCGGCACGGTTCGCTGGAGGGCCTCGGTCACGCCCACCATTCCATTCTGTTGTCGATGAATCGCGGCAGCCGCGTGGCGACGATGAATGCGCAGGCCGATTGGCGCAAGCGTCTTGCCGCGGCGCGCGAGGATGCCGGCACGATCTTCGTCGAGCACGAGATGCCGCTTGGCGACATGGTGTCGCGCGCGGCGGAACCGTTGCTCGGCAGGCTCGCACCGGCAGGCAACCTGGTGATCAATTGCCAGAGCACGCGCGAGTCCGTGTTCGGTTCGTCGAACGCGGGCCGCATTCTGAGCGAGGCGTCGCGCAGCGGTCTGGGTTTCACGATCGGTCAGCGTGGCCTGGTGGGCGGTTTGCAGGCGCTCGAAGCGGTGCTCGTGCTGGGCCGCAACGCGCGATTTTCCGGTAGCGCGCTGGTATGCGCGGGCGATCGCTGGATCGACATCTACCCGCGCATTCTCGGCGACTGGGCGATGTTGAGCGACGGGGCGGCCGCCGCCGCGTTCACGCTGACCGACGGCATTCAGGCAAACGTATGGGTGATCAACGACCGCGTGTCGTGTCATCCGCTCGACAGCGGCGCCGCGCGCGAACGCGTCGCGCCGCGTTTGCACGAGGAACTCGTCGAACGGTTGTCGAGTTTCGTCGAACGCGTGCAGATGCAACGCGCGGGTTCGCTTGCGATTGCGTCGCCGCGTATCTGCGGCACGCTTGGCGAGGACGTCGAGGCTTCGCTGGCCGCGCGCCATCCGTTCATCGTGGCGGGCGCGCCGAACGAGCGGCCGCATTTCGGTGCGGCGAACGTGCTGATCAATCTGCACCGGTCGGTCGAACGGCATCGGCATGCGCACGGACATGAAACTGAAGTGGCCATGCGGGCGCCGCAAGGCTACCTCGTGTGGGATTGCGATCCATCGGGATTGTTCGGCGCGGTCATTGTCGAGCAGTCCGCATTCGATACCGTGAACTGAGGAGGCTTCGTTGAACCGTCCCGCCGAGTCACTTGCAGGCTCATTTGCCGACCCTCATGCCGGCTCTTTCGCCGGCTCTTTCGCCGAGGCTCCGTTGCCTGCGCTCCGTCAGTTCGGCATCGCCGGGCTGAGTTCGTGTTTCGGCGACGCTGCCATCGAACTGGACGACCTGACCAACCGCGACATCTGCACGAGCGATCGTGTGGAGGCGATCCGTGCCGCCGGCAGTTGCCAGTTCTTCCGTTCGATGACGCTCTCGGTCGAGGAACTGGCGGTGGAAGCGACCCGCAAGGTTTTGCGCGAAGCGGGCATCGAGCCGGCGGACGTGGGCTTCCTGGTGTTCTGCAGCACGGTGTTCGAAAGCACCGCGCTGTATCCCGACATCATCGCGTCGCGGATCGCGGACGAGGTCGGCTGCAGCCACGCGAAGACGTTCTCGGTGCAGCACGCGTACTGTGTGTCGCCGTTCGTCGCGTTGCAGATTCTCAAGGAGTATTTCGACGAACACGGACAGCCGGCGTACGGCGTGGTGGTCTGCTCGGACGTGATCGTCGAGACGGCCGAATTCCTGCGGCCGATCGGCGCGCTCGGCGTGCATAGCGACGGCGCGGCGGCGATGCTCGTCACCAATCATCGCCCAGGCTTCGAGTTGCTGGACACCGAACTGTTCATCGACCCGGCGCGCTTCCAGGGGCAAAACGACGACGGCAGCATCCAGCACGACGTGCGCTATTTCATGCTGCTGGCCAAGGTGCTGAAGACGCTGCTCAAGCGCTGCGAGGTCGAGTCGATCGACGACATCGCGCTCTACCCGAACAATCTCAGCGCGCCGTCGTGGCACAAGATCTGTCAGTTGCTGTCGATCCGTCCGGAGAACGTGCACCTCGGCGAGATGCCGCGCGTCGCGCATGTGTTCGGCGCGGACCCGTTTCTGAACCTCGCGTCGGCGGGTTCCGCGACGGACCGCAAGTATGCGTTGCTCGTCGCGAGCGGTATTGCCGGCGCGTTCGGCGCGGCCCTGTTGCGCAGGTGCGTATGAACGCCGACGTCACATTACGCGTGCCCTCCGTGGCGTCGGCGCTGACCGAGAGTGTCGCGGCGCTGGTCGCGCAGATGTCGGTCGCGCTGCTCGGCTTCATGGATGCCTGGTTCATGGCGAAGCTCGGCGTCGAGACGCTCGCGACGGTGTCGTACGTGGCGGGCTTCGTGATTCTCGTGAACGCCTCGTTCGCGGGCGCCTTGCAGGCGTTTCTGATCGTCGGCGGCGGCTGTCTCGGCAGCGGCGATAAGGTCGGGTTCTCCGCCGCCGCGCGGGCCGCCGTGCGCGCGGGCACGCTGCTCGGTGGCGTCGCGCATCTGGTCGTGCTGCTGGCGATCGGCGCGCTTTCGCTGGTGTCGTCCTCCGCGCCGCACGGTGCGTTCGCCCTCGCGCTGATGCTGACGCCCGGCATCGTGCTCAACGCGATGTGCCTCGTGTTCCGCCTGAAGGCGATGCTGCTGAAAGCGCCCGCGATGCTGATGACGATGTCGCTCGTACTCGTCGGCGCGAAATTCGCCGCGCTGAACCTGATGTTCCACACGCAGCCGTTCGCCACGCTGCATCCGTTCGTCGCGCTCGCGGCCAGCGGTTTCGCGGCGGCCGTCGTGTGCCTCGCCGCCTCGTGGCTGCTGGACCGCTGGCGCTTCCGCCGGATCAACCAGCATCGCGCCGACGGCCGCACGGTCGCCGCGCTGATGCGGCGCATCTTCATGATCGGTTTGCCCATCGGCGCGGTGATCGTGCTGGAGATGTCGGTGCTCGGCTTCGGCCAGATGATCCAGACGCTGCTGGGTACGCGCTTCGGCGCCGCGTTCGGCCTCGTCATCCAGTTCGTGCTGCTCGCGCAAACCGTCGCGGTGGCGCTCGGCCAGGTGACGACGATCAACGTTTCGATCGCCCTCAACATGCGGCATCGCGGCGCGCTGGCGCAGGCGGTGACGATCGGCGTGGTCTCCACCGCGCTGATACACGGCCTGATCGCGACGGTCGCGATCGGCTGGCCGGATGTGCTCGTCGACTGGATGCTGCCGCACCGTTTGAGCGGCGACGTGGCGTTGATCCAGACGCTGACCGGCTATCTGCGCTACGGCGCGGTATGCCAGCTCCTGCTCGCGATGGTGGTGTGCCTCGCGTCGATCCTGCGCGGCATGGACGACCTCGGGCATCCGCTCGTCACCATCGCACTCAACTATCTCGGCCTGGGCGTCGCATGCTCGGCGGCGATCGCTTACTTCACCGCGCTGCGCGATCTGGGCGTGTGGATCGGCATTGCCGCCTCGCTGGCGAGCAGCCTGAGCTTTCTTGGCCTTCGCGTGATGCGCAACATCAGACGACCGGAGCTGCTGGCATGACACACGATATTTCGACCCCGTTGTTCGACATCGACGATAGCTTCTGCATCGTCTACAAGGGCGAGCCTCATGGCGGCGCGCAGTTGCGCGAGCGCGTCGAAGCGACCGTCGCGACGCTGCGCCGCCTCGGGCTGAAACGCGGCGGCCGCGTGGCGCTGTGCGGTCCGAAGTCGGTGGACCTGTGCGTGCTGATGCTCGCCACCTGGGCAGCGGGCGCGGTGGCGGTGCCGTTGTTCTCCGGGCTGAAGACGAAACAGGTGCGCCACATTCTCACGGACAGCGACCCGGCACTGGTGTTCGCCGGCGCTCGCGACTTCGAACTGGTCAAGTCGGCGCACGAGGGACAGACGTGGCCGCTGGAAGACATCGACGCGATCGACACGGTCGCCGCCGGTTTCGCGCGGGACGCGGAGCAAACTGCGGTGCCGGATACGACGCCGGCCGCAACGACGCCGCGTCAACCTGCCCCCGCCATCACGACGGAAGGCGAACCCGCGCTGATCGTCTACACCTCGGGATCGACCGGGCAACCGAAGGGCGTGGTCTTCTCGCGCGGCAACCTGGTGCTGGGCGCGAAATCCGTCGCGCGTCTGATGCGTCTCGCGAGCGACGACCGCGTGCTGTGCCTGCTGCCGTTCAGCTTCGACGCCGGACTCAATCAATTGCTGAGCACGCTGATCGCGGGCGCGACCGCGGTGCTGCTCGACTTCCTTCACGCGAGCCAGGTCGAGGAATGCTGCGCGACGCAGCGCATCACCAGCATGATCGCGGTGCCGGGACTGTGGAGCCGGATCGGCGCGGCGAAATGGAGCGACCGCGCGCGTCTGCACGTGCGCCGGATCGGCAATACCGGCGGCCATCTGCAAACCGAATTGCTGAAGCGGCTCAAGGGCATCTTCTTCAATGCCGACGTATTCCTGATGTACGGCTTCACCGAGGCGTTCAGGGCAACCTATCTCGACCCGGCGAGCGTCGCGGCCAAACCGCATTCGGTCGGCCGGCCGATTCCCTATGCGAGCGTGGCGGTCGTTTCGGAAGCCGGGCGCTTGTGCGGACCCCACGAGATCGGCGAACTGGTGCAGTTCGGACCGCTCGTGACGCTCGGCTACCGCAATCTGCCCGAGGAAAACGCCGTCAAATTCCGCCCGCTGCCGGCCGGGCTCATCGACGCATTGATGGGCCCCGAGGGTCGCCGCTATGCATTCGATCCAGCACACGCGAACAGCGCCGCGTGGTCCGGTGATCTCGTCAGCATCGACGAGGACGGCGACATCGTCTATCGCGGCCGCAAGGACGACCTGATCAAGGTCAACGGCTTTCGCATCTGCGCCGGCGACGTGGAAGACGCGTGCGTCGACGCCGGACTCGCGCTGGCTGTCGCGATCGGCATCACGGAAGGCGACGAGGAGTCCATCGTCGTATTCGGCAAACGCGGCGACGCGGCCGTACAGGAAGCCGGCGTTCGCGACCGCCTGCGGGCGAGTCTGCCCGCGTACATGGTGCCCAAACAGATTCTGTTTCTCGACGACTTTCCGCTGACGGCGAACGGCAAGTTCGATCGCCACGCGCTGCGCACGCTCGCGTTGCAGCAGGCGGAGCGCGTCGCGCCCGCGCAATGAACGCGCCCCTCCATTTCTCGACGATGCAAACGCTATGAACGCAGATTCCCCAACGTGGTGGTGTGCCGACGATCTGGTCGATGTGGATCGTCCGAGGCAGGCGTTTTCCGGTGCGCAGCGCGTGTCCGCCGATCAGCACACCGCGCCGCTCAGCGTCGACGACGCACGGCGCCGCTGGCGCGATCTGGTGAGCGCCGCGCATCGCGATCTGACCGGCTGTGCGTCGTTGCTCGGCGTCGATGCGCCGCCGTCCACGGATGCCGCCACGCTCGCACGCGAGCTGGAACTCGGCTGCGACCGGCTCGCCTCGCGCGACGCCACGCCCGCGCAACTCGCCGTATTGCTGCGCGCCTGCGTGTTGTCGGGCCTGACGGGCCGCCTGATTCGCGACGCGTACGACTACGCGAATCAGCGCGTGGTGATGGGCAGCGTGTTGATCGAGTACCAGCTGATCTGCGCGAAGCTCGCCGATATGGCGATTGCCGACGACATCATCGAGCAACGCCTGATCGCGGCGCTGGATGCGCGCGAGTGCGCCTCCGCCGATGCGGGATGGCGCGGCATCCCGGCGCTGACGGCACGCCAGCATGTCGTGGAGATCGCGCGCTGCGCCGCTTCGGTGCTCAGTCTTTACGTCGAGATTCACGCGGGCCATGCGTTCGTGCAGCGCGCGGCGTCCGCGCCGGTGCTGGCGGTGGCGCAGACGCTGCTCGACGGTATCCAGACGTCGGCGTCATGAGCAGCGTGATGCGCGTGGCGTCGGACATTCGGGTCGAGGCGCTCGACGACCACGAGCAGATCTGCGCGCTCGTGAACAGCGTGTGGTCCGCGCAGTATCTGAACGCGCCGGTGCTGCCCCGATGGACGCCCGAATTCTTCGACTGGCAATTTCTGCGCGTGCCGGATGCGTGGCCCGCCGTCTGCCTCGGCATCTATCGCGACGGGGAGCTGGTCGGCATCTTCTGCGGCGATTGCTGGCCGTTGCAGATGGAGGGCGAGCAAACGCGCGCGACCTTGCTGTCGTGCGTGTCGGTCAGCGCGAAGGCGCGTCATCCCGATGTCGCGAAGGCAGGCCTCGACGGTCTGCGCGACTGGTCGGAAGGCAACGGCTCGCGCTATTTCGTCGGCTTCGTGAACCCCGAGTCGTCGGATGGCGTGGGGCGGCGTTACTGGACCACGCGGCGCGGCTATGCGCATGCGTTCTCCACGCTGTCGCGGCAATGGCAGATCAATCCGATGAATGTGCCCGACAGCGCCGGCCTGCTTGAAGGCGACGCGACCGGCATGGTGGTCGAACCCAGCGATCTCGATGCGGCGGTCGCGTTGCTCAAGTCGAACGCCGCGGCGCTTGCCGGTCGCGACATCGCCACGCTCGATTGCTCCGAGTCGCGCTTGCGGCATCAGCTGAGCTTCGAGTCGATCGCGCGTTCCGTGGTGGTCAGGGAACACGGCGAAATCGGCGTGTGTTCGTTCTATGTACTGCCGACGCACGGTGGCGGCCAGGTCGGGTTCTTCGACTACATCGCGTCGTCGGAGCCGCAAGGCGCGCTGGCGGACAAGGCGTTCGCGCGCGCGATCGCCGCGATGAAGGCGCAGCACTGCGAGCGCGCGTTCGTGCTGGGCCAGCCGAATCACGACGACGCGCTGCTTCAGCGGTTGGGTTTTCATCCGTGTTTCCCGAGCTACGCGCCGTTGATCGTGAGCTGGGACAAGTCGAGACCGCTGCCGAAGGAAGGCGCGTTCTGTTCGCCGATCTATCGCTAAGAGGCTATATGACGATGTATCCGATTATCCGGCAGGCGCTGGACCAACGGCCGGGACTTCAGAAGATCTACGCCAATCTGCGCAAGCATGGGCGCGAGGCCGATCGCCTCGGCGACGTGCCGGCCGCCCTGTTCGACGGTCTCGACGTGGCCGATCTGAACCGCAACGGCATGGCCATGGCCGACGGGAAGAGCGCGGAACCCGCGGAACAAGCCGGGCACGCGGTACGTAAGGTCGCGGATCTGTGCGTGGTCAACGAGGTGTTCGGTCACGGCGACCCGGCGCTGGCGATTGCGCTGCCCGGCGGCAGCCTCACGCTTGCGGTGATCGATTTCGCGAGCCGCGCGCAGAAGGACCGGATTCTCGCGCGGTTCGACACCGACCGTCCGGTGTGGGGCGCGTTCGCGATGACGGAGCCGACCTCCGGCACCGACGCCACCCGCATGAACACGATCGCGACGAAGGTGCCCGGCGGCTACCGGCTGAACGGCGAGAAATGCTTTATCGGCAATGCGGGGCGCTCCGCATATGTGATCGTCTTCGCGACCGTCGCGCCGGAGAAAGGCCAGTTCGGCATCCGGCCGTTCTTTATCGCGATCCCGTCCGAGGGGCTGCAGATCGACGACGGCGAACGCATGCTCGGTCTGCGTGCGGTCCGCGCGAGCCGCATCACGTTGCGCGACTGCTTCGTCGCGGATGACGACGTGATCGGCGCGGGCACGAAGCTCGATCCCGCGCGTTCGTTCGCCTATGCACAGGCGAGCTGGAATTCGATGCGGCCGTGTCTCGGTTCGCTGATCGTCGGCGCGACGCAGCGCGTGCTGGATGACCTGAGCGATGGCCTCGACGATCTTGATGGCTATGGCGCCGCGCTGCGTCACGGCGCGGCCGCGACGCTCGACGAATTTGCCGGGCGGCTCTATTCGGCGCGGTTGCTGTGCCGCCGCGCGGCCACGCTGATCGATGCGGGACAGCCTTCGCTGATCGCTTCGTCGATCGCGAAAGCGTATGCGAGCGATTGCGCGCGCACCTGCATCGAACGCGTGATGAGTTTGCCGGGCATCGGCGAGCATCGGTCGATCGCGGATTTCTCGCGCTGGCGGCGCGACTTCCACGCGTTCAACGTGATGGAAGGCACGGGCGATATCCACCGGATGATGATCGCGCGCGATCGCAACCGCCGGCGTGCCGAACTCGCGCCGTTGACGCGCGACGCCTCGGAAGCCGTGCCGGCTTCACCTGCCGCGCCCTCCGTCCGCCAGCCCGGCGAACCGAGTCTTGCCTGACATCGACGCAACTTTCAGCCACGTAACCCCCAAGCCGACTCCACGCGCTCAATCTACCCACGCAGAGGTGCTATGAAGTTCTCTCTCTTCTACGAATTGCAGATGGCCAACCCGTCCCCCGCCGAAGAGGCGCGCCTGATCGCGCAATGCGCGCGCCAGGCGATCATGGCCGATGAACTGGGCTATCACTGCATCTGGGCCGTCGAACATCACGGACTGTACGGCTACTCGCATTCGTCCGCGCCGGAGGTGTTTCTTTCGTACGTGGCCGGCAAGACGCGCAAGATCCGTCTCGGTCACGGCATCTCGCTGACGCCGCAAAAATTCAATCATCCGGTGCGGGTGGCCGAGCGCGTCGCGATGCTCGACATTCTGTCCGGCGGCCGCGTGAACTGGGGCTCCGGCCGCAGTTCGAGCAACTGCGAGCCTGAGGTGTTCGGCGCGTCGCGCGACACGCTCGAATCGGAGTGGCTCGAAGCGCTCGAACTGATTCCGACGATCTGGCAGAACGACATCGTTGAATGGAACGGCACGCACTACAAGGTGCCGCCCACGCGGATTCGTCCGCAGCCGGTGCAAAGCCCGCATCCGCCGATGTTCGCGCCGGCCTTCTCGGAAACGTCGCTGATCAAGCTGGCCGAACTCGGTCTCGGCGCGCTGAACTTCAGCCTCGGCAGCTTCGAGGAAATGGTCGCGAAGATCCAGAAGTACCGGACCGCCGTGGAAAACGCGCCGGCCAGGCCGTATCAGCACAACAACCGTTTCGCCGTGACCGTCAACACGTGCGTGTTGCCGCAGGACCATGAGGCCTGCCAGCACGGTTTTCGCGGCGCCCGTTATTTCAAGGACGCGTTCAACGTTTACTACGACCGCACGCCGTCGCCGCTCAGCGCGCCGATGAACATCCGCACCGGCGATCTCGACGCGCAGACGATGGACTTCACGAAGAAGATGCGCATGAATCCGGAGACGCAGCTGCTCTCCATGATCGGCGATCCGGCGATCGCGCGCGAAAAGGTGCGCCTCTTCAAGGAGGCCGGTGTCGACGAACTGCTGTTGTGCATGCAGATGGGCACGGTGCCGCCGGAGATCGTCGAGCGTTCGCTGATGTGTTTCGCCGAGCAGGTGATGTCGCATTTCCTGTGACGCGCCGCAAGCACGCAACCGGAAGCCGACCGAAGATCAACCGAACGTTAACGACAGGTTAACCAAAGGCCGAATCGCCATGACGACCCTTGAGAATCTCCTCGCGCAGATACAGGCGCTGTACTACCCGCCGCCGCGGCACGGCACGCTGAAGCTGTCGATTGCCGCGCATCCCGAACTCGACCGCTACTTCACGATGGCGGACACGCTGTCGGTAAAGGGCGGTTCGGACCTCGCTCACGACGCCGAGCTGCGTCTCAGTCTGAGCATGATCGACTACATCATCGCCAATGCGCAGACGTTCGATCCGCGCGATACGCCTTACGTGAAGGCGATTCGCGCGCACGGCGAGATGAGTCTGGTGCATCACTTCACGCAATTGCTGAAGCGCCCGACGCCGGAAGTGAGCGCGATCCACGCCGGTCTGCAACACCGTTCGTACGACGCCTGTCAGGCGGTCGCCGAAACGGAGCGGATCGATCTCGACGAAATACTCGATGCGATGCGCGAGAGCCGGCCGCTATGTCTGCGCGGCGCGCTGAAGTCGCCGCTGGTGGAACTCGGCGCGGAGCAGTTCGTGGAGCGCTACGGCGACGTGGTGCTGCGGCAGAACGCAGTGATCGGCCGTCAGGAAACGGTGGCCGACATCGCGCGCAGGATTCGCGACGAGTCCGTGGACCGCGTCTATCTGAACGGCGTCGAGGTGCCGCCGGAACTGACGCCGCACGTGCAGTTCCCGATGTTCGAGGACAGCGCGTACTCGATCGGCTTGCTGTGGTGGGGCAAGAAGACTTCCAGCGGCGTGATCACCAAGCTCCATCGCGACTTCCAGATTTCGTTTCTCGCGCAGATCTGGGGCGAGAAGAAGCTGCACCTGTTCTCGCCGGACCAGACGGAGGAACTGTATGCGGCGCCCGCCTTCAACATGTACCAGTTGTGCGGCGTCGATCCGGGCGCGCCGGATCTGCAGCGCTATCCGCGTTTCGCGCAGGCGCGGCCGCTCGAAGTCACGATCGGCCCCGGCGACATGCTGATGATCCCGACCGGCTGGTTCCATTGCGTGTGGGCGTTGACCGACGTGCTGTCGGTCAATCGCTTCATGGAGGAAGCGACGCTGGCGGAACTGCTGGAAAAGGATGCGGCTGCCGCCGCGCGCTAGAACCCGTTCGACACCGCTTCGAACCAACCCCGGCGAAAACGCCTAGCGGATTTTCGCCTAGCAGGAGTACGACGGATGAATGCATCGACAGCGAACGCCGTGACGATCGACACCGAAGCACCGTATCAATCGCCCATTGCGGCGCTATGGCCGCGCACGCGCGACGGCGAATTCGCGCTCGCGGACACGCCGTTGACGCAGGTGGTCGAAGCCGTCGGCGGCACACCGTGTTACCTGTACGACCGCGCGCTGATCACGCAACGCGTGAACCGGCTGCGCAGCGCGTTGTCGCCCACCGTGGACCTGTACTACGCGATCAAGGCGAACCCGATGCCGGCGGTCGTCGCGCATGTCGCGCGGCTGGTGGACGGGCTCGACATCGCGTCGATCGGCGAGATGCGGATCGCGCTGGATGCGGGCGTGAACCCCGCCGACATCAGTTTCGCCGGGCCCGGCAAGTCGGATCAGGAACTGCTGCAGGCACACGCGGCGAACATTCTCGTGAACGTCGAGTCGCGCCGCGAACTGCATGTGCTCGCGCGTAAAAGCGAGCAGAGCGGGCGCGCCGCGCGCGTGGCCTTGCGCGTCAACCTGCCGTTCGAGCTGAAGGCATCGGGCATGCAGATGTCGGGCGGCGCGCGCCAGTTCGGCATCGACGCGGAAAGCGTGCCGGACGTGATCGCCGAAACCGCGGCGCTCGGCCTGAAGCTGGAGGGTTTTCATCTGTTCACCGGCTCGCAGAATCTGCGTGCCGACGCGGTGATCGAAGCGCAGCGCAAGAGCTACGACTGCGCGCGCGAGTGGGCGCAACTGGCGCGCGAGCCGATCGACTCCATCAATCTCGGCGGCGGCATGGGCATTCCGTACGGCGACGGCGATGCGCGCATCGTGGAGCGCGCGGTCGTCGAGCATCTGAACGAACTGGCCGCCGACACGCGGCGCGACCTGGGCAGCGTCAAGCTGGTGCTCGAACTGGGGCGCTATCTGGTCGGCGAGGCGGGGCTTTACGTGAGCCGCGTGGTGGACCGCAAGGTGTCGCGCGGCAAGACCTTTCTCGTCGTCGATGGCGGGATGCACCAGCATCTCGCGGCGTCGGGCAATTTCGGTCAGGTGCTGCGCAAGAACTTTCCGGTGGCGATCAACGGCAAGCCGCTCGGCGACGAAACCGCGAGCGTGGTCGGGCCGCTGTGCACGCCGCTCGATCTGCTCGCGAGCAATGCGAAGCTCGCGCACGCGGAAGAGGGCGATCTCGTCGTCATCTTCCAGTCCGGCGCCTATGGGCGCACCGCGAGTCCGGCCGCGTTTCTCGGTCACCCGCCGGTGCGCGAGGCGTTGGTCTGAACGGCGGCCACGCCGGGTGTCCAGGGAGGAACGTATGCAAGTCGCCAGTTTGAAGAACGTGTCGCGATCGTATGGCAAGGGCGCGGCGAAAGTCGATGCGGTGCGCGATGCCAGCATCGAGATTCTGAACAATCGCTTCACCGTGTTGTCGGGACCGTCGGGTAGCGGCAAGACCACGCTGCTCAACCTGATCGGCTGCATCGACAAGGCGGACACCGGCAGCGTGAGCGTGGCGGGTGTCGATGTGGACCGGATGCGCGACAACGCGCTGTCCGATTTCCGCGCATCGCACATCGGCTTCATCTTTCAGAATTTCAATCTGCTGCCGGTGCTGAGCGCGGTGGAGAACGTCGAGTATCCGTTGACGCTGCTCGGCGTGCGCGCGGCCGAAAGGCGCCGCACCGCGCTGGCGTTGCTCGATGCGGTCGGTCTCGCGCAGCAGGCGAAGCGCCGGCCCGGCGAACTGTCGGGCGGCCAGCGCCAACGCGTGGCGATCGCGCGGGCGCTCGCCACCGGGCCGGCACTCGTGCTCGCCGACGAACCCACCGCGAACCTCGACAGCCGCACCGGCATCGAGATCATCGAACTGATGCGGACCATGCAGCGCGAACGCGCGACTTCGTTCGTGTTCTCTTCGCACGATCCGAACGTGCTGTCGAGCGCCGACGACATCATCCTGATCAAGGACGGCGCGATCGTCGAGACACGCCGCGACGTACGCAACGGAAGGCCATCATGAAAACGCTCTCCATCGCATTCCGGAATCTGCTGCGCAACCGGCGCCGCTCGACGCGAACCTTGCTCGCGATGGTGGTCGGGCTCACGGCGGTGCTGCTGTTCGGCGGCTACGCGCGCAACGTGACGTACGGCTTGCAGACCACCTTCGTGCGTGGCGAAGGACATCTGCAGATCCAGCGCAAGAACTACTTTCTGTATGGCGCCGGCGACCCGATGGCCTACGGCATCGACCGTTACCAGCATGTGATCGACGTGGTGCGCGCCGACAAGGTGCTGGCGCCGCTCGTCACGGTGGCGACGCCGCTGCTGTCCGTCAGCGGCATCGCGGGGAATTACGGCGCGGGCGTGTCGAGCACGGTGATCGGCGTGGGCATCGTGGTCGACGATCAGAACCGCATGCGGCAGTGGAACGATTACGGCTTTCCGCGCCGCGCCGCGCCCTTGTCGCTGACGTCGACCGGCGGCGATTCGGCGGTGATCGGCACGGGCCTCGGCCGCATTCTGCGGCTGTGCGGGCCGCTCAACATTCCAGACTGCGCGCTCAACGGCGGTGTGCGCAAGGCCAGCACCGGCCCTGCGCAGCCCGCGGACATCGCGCAGCTATCCGCGCTGGCCGCGGCCGATATGCCGAAGGTGGACAGCACAGGTATCCAGTTGCTCGCGGCGAACGCATACGGTGCGCCGAACGTCGCGCAACTGACGGTGGTGAAAGCGGAAAGCCAGGGTGTGCGTGCAGTCGACGATCGTTATCTGCAACTGCATCTGCCGGAAGCGCAGAAGCTGATCTATGGCAACGAACCCGGCAAGGCGACGGCGATCGCGGTGCAGTTGCACCATACCGCCGATCTGCCGGCCGCGATGCAACGCATCCGGCAACTCGAAGCGACCACGCTGAAGGACGACGACCTCGACGTGCTCGACTTCCGCACGCTCAATCCGCAATACCTGCAGATCACCGGGATGTTCAGCGCGATCTTCGGCTTCGTCACGCTGCTGATCGGCGTGATCGTGATGTTCATGGTCGGCAACACGATGAGCATGGCGGTGATGGAGCGCACCGTCGAGATCGGCACGTTGCGCGCGATGGGCGTGCGGCGGCTCGGCGTGTTGCGGATCTTTCTGCTGGAGGGCGCGTTGCTCGGGCTGCTCGGCGCGGCGCTCGGCATCGGCTGCGCGTTGCTCGGCGCGTGGGCGATCAACCACGGCGGTTTCCACTGGACGCCGCCCGGCGAGATCGATCCCGTGCCGTTCACGGTTCGGCTGTTCGGCGAGACGCGGATGATCGCCGGCTACGCGGTGGGGATCGTGCTGATCGCCGCGCTGTCGGCATTCTGGCCGGCGCGGCGGGCCGCGCGGATGCCGGTGGTCGATGCGCTGCTGTTCGCGTGAGCGGTCGGCGGCAGGCAATCGCGCATGAATCGGCACGCTTGGGCACTGAGCACGATGAAACGAAGAGGCGTTATGAAACGGAATCGGCTTTACTCGACATGGCGGTTGGCGGCAGTGCTCTGCTTCGGCACGCTCGGCACCGTCGCCACGCTTGGCGCGTTCAGTACGCAGGCATGCGCGCAGGCGGATACATCGAAAGCGCAGCAGCTTCTGGAGGCGAGCGACGCGATCCGCAACCCCGGCCGCCCGTTCAGCCTGACGACGACCCTGATCGAGTTCCGCGCCGGTCAGCAGACCGGCACGAACACGCTGACCGTCTATTCGAAGGAAGACCCGGCAAGCGGTCAGTTCAACAGCCTCGTACGTTTCGACGCGCCGCTGCGCGACGCGAACAAGCTGGTGCTGAAAAACGGCAATGACCTGTGGTTCTACGATCCGAACAGCCAGGCGAGCGTGCGGATTTCGCCGCAGCAACGGCTGCTGGGCCAGGCCGCGAATGGCGACGTCGTCACCGTCAACTTCGCGAAGGACTACACCGCCACGCTGGCGGGCGAGGAAGACGTGACGGACGGCGATCATCAGACGCGGCACGCGTACAAGCTGGCACTGGCGGCGCGTTCGCCGAGCGTCACGTATCACGCGATCGACATGTGGATCGACACGAGCACCCGGCAACCCGTCAAGGCGCGTTTCTACGCGGACAGCGGCAAGCTGCTGAAGACCACCTACTATCGCAAGTTCACCCAGGTGCTGGGCGCCGACCGGCCGACGGAGATGGTCATCATCGACGGGCTCGATCCCGGCTGGGTCACGGTGATGCGCTACGCCGACTACGCGTGGCGCGACATTCCCGACGAATGGCTGCAGCGCTCGTATCTGCCGCATTTCAAGGCGAATTGATGATCGCGCGACGGCGTGCCTGGGCGCTGGCGGCCGTCGTTTCGCTCGCCGTGGCGGCTAGCGCGCCGCGCGTCGCGCGGGCCGACAGCGATACCGACGCGCTGTCCCTTGCCGACACCGCGACCGCGAACACGTCGGCGCATCGCGACTGGCAGGCGTCGTTCGAATTCGCGATGGGCAACTACAACCAGGCGAGCCAGACGACCAGCGCGGAGCTGGCCGATACCGCGCGCGTATCGTCCTTGCTGAGCTACGACGGTTCGTTCGCACCCGGCTGGCGCGCGGTATTCTCGAACCGCCTGGATGCGGGCTGGCGCGCGAACGTCGGCCAGTACAACGCGATCGATACACTGAAGCAGGCGTATCTGAGTTGGCAGCCGAACTCGACCACGATCGTCGACGCCGGTCGCGTGAATCTGCGCGAAGGCGTCGCGCAGGGCTTCAATCCGACGGACTTCTTCAAGACCAACGCGGTGCGCTCGATCGTGTCGATCGACCCGGCGAGCTTGCGCGAGAATCGCCTCGGCAGCGTGATGCTGCGCAGCCAGGTGCTCTGGTCGGGCGGTTCGCTAAGTGGACTGGTGTCGCCGAAACTCGCGTCGCAGCCGAGCAATGCAACCTTCAATCCGGACTTCGGCGCGACCAATAATCAAACCCGCTATCTGCTGACGCTGACGCAGCGTCTGTTCGGCACGGTGGCGCCGCAATGGCTGTTATACGGCGGCGACGGCATCTCGCCGCAACTCGGTCTGAACGTGACGACCCTGCTCGGCGATGCGACGACCGGTTTCATCGAGTATTCGGGGGGACGCAGCCCGACTTTCGGCGCGCAACCGGACAGCACGGACGCGTTTCATTCGAAGCTCGCGGCGGGCTTCACGCATACCTTCACGAACAACCTGTCGTTGACGGTCGAATACGACTATGACGGCGCCAGCGCCGATCGCGCGACATGGAACCAGCTTGCGTTCGATCCCGCGCGCTACTGGCAATACCGCACCGCGATCAACGACGCGCAGGAACTGATGACCCGCCAGGCGTTGTTCAGCTACGCGACGTGGCAGGATGCGCTGATGCGTCATCTGGATCTGACCGCCATGCTGCACTACGACCTCGTCGATCACAGTTATTCGACATGGCTCGAAGCGCGGTATCACTGGCCGCGCGCGGATGTCGCGATTCAATGGCAGACGAATCACGGCGCGTCGCACAGCACATATGGCGCCGACTCGCAAAGACAGGTGCTGCAGGCGCTGACGACGTTTTTCTTTTAGCGCTTCCAGCTCTGTAGCTCTTCTGCGCACCGTGCCGGCGGCGTCATCGATGATAAAAAAGGCCGCCTCGCGAGGCGGCCATTGCAAGCGTCAGCGACAGTGCCGCTGCCGCTACACGCTCACGGACGCAGGATCACCTTGCCGAAATTGCGGCGCGCGTGAATGTAGCGGTGCGCTTCGGCGGCGTCGTCGAGCGCGAAGATGGAATCGATCATCGGCATGACCTGTCCGGATTCGTACAGCGCGAGAATCTCGTAGATGCCCGCCACGCAGATCTCGTAGCGCGACCACAGCGCGGGAAGATGCAGCCCGGAGATCGACTTGTTGGCCGTCATCAGCGCGATCGGCTCCACGCGCATGGCCGGATGCCAGAACCGCACCAGTTGCAGCGGCGATGCACCGGCTTCGTTGATGACCCCCGCGCCGCCGAGCAGCACCAGCCTGCCCAGCAAGCCGAGACTTTCATAGCTCTGCTGATACGACTTGCCGCCGGTGGAATCCAGAATCACGTCGGCGCCGCGGCCGCCCGTCAATTCGCGCAAGCGCTCGGCGAGATTTTCCTTGGCCGGATCGATGCAGGCATCGGCGCCGATGAAGGTCAAGCGTGCGTGCTTGCTCTCGGTCGCGATGGCGATCACGCGCGCGCCGCGCGCGAGACACAGTTGCAGCGCGGCCAGACCGACGCCGCCGCCCGCCGAATGCACCGCGACGGTTTCGCCGGCGCGCACGCTCGCCAGACGATCGACCGACAGCCACGCTGTCAGATAGCTGGTGGCGATCACCGATGCTTCGTCGTCGGACATCGCGTCGGGCATCTTGAACAACTGATGGCTCGGGCACACCACATGGGTGGCGTAGCCGCCGCCGTCGATGGTGGCGAAGACGCGGTCGCCGGGCACGAAGTCGGTGACGTCCTTGCCGACTTGAACGACGCGGCCGGCCACTTCGTACCCCGGCACGTAGGGCAGCGCCGGGCTTTCCGGATAGATGCCGAGGCGGATCACGAGGTCGGGAAAATTCACGCCGCTGGCCGCGACTTCGATCATGACGTCCCGGTTGCCGGGTTCCGGCGCGACGAAGGGTTCCACGGTCAGCGCATCGGGTTGGCCGAATTGACGAATGATGACGTGTCTCATGCGTATCCTCGTTTTATCGATCCGCGGCATCGCAGAGGGAATCCGGCCGCATATTGTTCATTGCGCCTGTATTCGAATTAGCTTTCTCTTTTCCGGCTATTTCTGGTTTGGATTGCTGATTAATATTCACAGGAGATATCCTTTTTTTCATGGCCCTGATGGTGAAATCCGTGAGCACGGTTAGGCGATGCCTGAAGCCAGGCGCCGGGTACGCGTGTGTCGATGCGGGAGAGAAAAAGCGCGCGGCGTCTGTTAAAGGAATTCTAATTCGCTCGTCGCGAAGCCACGCAAATCATCGAAAATTTTTAAGCAAGATGCGTGTAACTTGGCAAGATCGGTGGAATGGATATTCGTCGTGCGTGGAAAAAATTCTATTCGATTACTTCGGCATATCCGGATTGACCGGCTGTTGCGATAACGCATCGTTCCGTTCGGTGAGCGATGCGCCGAAAAACGTCACGGCCTGTTCGATCGCCAGCGCGTGAACTTCGTCGCGATTCACACCGGGCGCTTCCTCGCAAATGTTGGCGAGCTTCGTCATGACCGCCGGCAGACAACTGTTGATGAAGCTGACGTGGGTCGCGCCGTCGATCATGTCGACCTGCGCGTGCGGCAAAAAGCGGGCGATGTGGAGAATGTTCGACGGCGGCGGCGCGGTCGTGTCGGCGGTGCCCGCGATCAGGCGCAGCGGGATGTCGATACGGGTCAGCGATGGTTCGTCGAGCGCCTTGCCGATCGCGGGTGCGATGGCCAGCACCGCCTTCACGCGCGAGTCGCGGTACGACGCGCCGGCACGTTCGATCGACGCGAGCGCGTCGGCCGGAAGCGGCGTCGCCGCGACCGCCTGGCGCGTCGTGCCCGGCGGATGGCAGTTGGTATCGGCGGCGTTCGAATGGCAGAACGCCTTGAATGCCGGCAGGTTGGTGCGGGCGCCCGCGAGTTCGAGCACCGTGTAGCCGCCGAGCGAGTAGCCGGCGGCGCCGATCCGGGCCCGATCGATGTGCGGGCCGAACGTCGGGTCGGCGAGAACGCCGTCGAGCACGTCGCTCAGATCGCGAGCGCGTTCCCACCAGAGCACGAAGCCTTCGCGCGTCAGCGGTTCGAGCGCGTTGTTGCCGGGATGATTCACAGCCGCGACGATGTAGCCGTGCGCGGCCAGTGCGGACGCAAGCCAGTCGAGATCGTCGGCGCTGCCGGTCGTGCCGTGCGACATGACGAGTAGCGGGTAGGTGGCGTGGGCAGTCGACAGCGAAGCGTTCTGCGCCAGATCGTGCCCGCGGAAGGCCGCGCGTCCCGGCGGCCCGATGTCGTGCGGTAGCACGTGCGCGTCGCTGTCGACCGGATACCAGACGCGCGTGATCAGTGCCCTCGTCTGCGCGCCGCGCCATTCGCGCGGCCCGGCGGGATGAAACACGCGATCGGTCGCGCCGACCGGGGCAGGGTCGCCGGATGCGGCGTTCGTGTTCGCGCCGGTGTAAGTGCCGGTGGCCGCGTGGGCCCACGACGCTACGATCAACATCGAGGCAACGGCACAACGACGGAGCATGACGATTCCTTGCGGTGGCGCGCGGGCGCGTGGATGGATCGCCGATCAGTATCGCAGATGTGTTTTTCGTTTGGCTGTCCCGGCGCATGCGTCGAGCATCACCTGCATGAGATCTCATCGCGGCGGCGCCGGAAGAACGCCTGCGCGCTCTCCGGATTGACGAGCGATTACCTCGCTTCGTGCAGAAAGCTGCGTGCTTCGCCGGCCTGGCCGCGCCAGTGGCTCGGCGTCGTGCCGGTGATTTTGCGGAACGCGCGGCTGAACTGGCTGGAGCCGGCGAAACCCACGGAGATAGCGATCTCGAGCAGGTTGGCATCGCGTTTCATCATCATTTCCTTCGCGCGGTCGATGCGGCGCGTCAGGATGTAGTGATACGGCGATACGCCGAATGCAATGGTGAACGAGCGCGAGAAGTAGTAAGGACTCAGGCTGACCAGATTGGCCAGATCGATCAGATGGATGTCGGTGCTCAGATGTTCGTCGATATAGCGCACCAGTTGCTTCGCCTGAAACGACGACAGTCCCGATTTGGGCAATGCGGAGACCCGGGCCGAATGCTGGAGGCCGAGATTGCGCGCTTCGTGCAGACACGTCAGCGCGAGCGCTTCCACGTGCAGACTGTTCAGCTCCGGCGTTTCCGCGACTTGCGCGATATGACGGAGAAGCGACACCAGAAATGCATTGCGTTCGGTCATCATGGGCACCAGATCGGAGAGAGGTTGAAAGGCCATGGACAGCCTGGCCAACGCGGTTTCGTCGATGGTGAGAACGGTCCTTTGCGTCAGGCCGCTTTGATGCACGTTGGCGATGAACTCGACCCCGGCGGGCCGAAAGTCGACGCTGCCGAGCGCCTTGCCCGGGCGCACCACGCGCCGCCCGTTCAGGATGAATTCCGCCGCGCCCGGCTTGATCTCCGCCTCCCATAGCACGAACACATGCCGGCAATGCACCAGCTCCTGACGGTAGGGTTGTTCCGGTTCGGACATTCGGCCTATCGTTCCCCAGGATCCCAGCTTGCGCAGCTTCAACGCCTCGCCTGAAAAGGCGCTCAAGTCGCTGTGATCCACGGCGATCCCCGGCGTGGAGAATAAGGACGGGTCATTCAATTAGAGTCTCCAATTTTCATTGTTCGTATGGGTACCGATGGCCATCGATGAAACTCTGCTTGAGAGGCGATTGCGGATTCGACCCGGCGGCGTGGGCGTATTGTCAGGTTTTTTAACGCCGCGACTCTATATCAGAGATTGACTGCCGGGCCAATATTCCAGAATGTCAATTTTCTTCCCGGCTTTCTTCCTGTGGCCGGGATATTTTTATTACAGCGCCTTTGTCGCGTTACGAAATATAACGGGACGCGGGGCGTGGTGCTGAATGAAAACGTTGTCGTGGGATGATAGTGTTAAAACGGTCGACGATTCGGATATTTCACTCGATCGCGTGATGCGTTATTAAAGCCAGTTTCTCGCGGTTTTGTCAAAGTCATATCGTGGCATGGCGCGCGCTACTCGGCGAACTGTTCTTTCAGCGGCGCCAGCGCCAGCAGCGAAACAAGACTGCAAATAATCATGTAGTGCGCGGGTGCCATTAAATCGCCGGTGACGCCGATCAGCCACGTCACGATAAACGGCGCGAAGCCGCCGAATACCGATACGCCGACGCTGTAGATGGTCGAGAAACCGGTGGAGCGCACCTGCTTCGGAAAGCTCTCCGCGAGCAACTGGAAACTGGCGCCCGAGCCGAGCGCGAGGCAGCCGGCCAGCACCGCGATCGCCGCGACGGCAATCCAGCCAGACTGCGGATTGCGGTTCAGCAGCCAGAACGCCGGATAGATCAACGCCGCGCCGAGCAACCGCGAATACGCGACGAACGGCTTGCGGTGCGTCAGCCGGTCGGACAGCCGGCCGGCGAGCGGCGAGCCGAGCAGCAGGATCGCGCCCGCCGCCGATGCGGCCACGTAAGAGACCGAGGCGGGCATGTGCAGCGCGACGACCAGATATGTCGGCATGTAGAGCACCACGATGAACATGGACGCCGTGCCGCCGACCATCAACAGAATGCCGCTGACGAGTGCGCGCCGATGCGTGGTGAACACCGGCCCGACCGGATTGCGGATGCGCGACGGCGTGGGATGCGTCTCGTGCAACGTGCGACGGATCGCGTAACCGAGCGGCCCGATCAGCAGCCCGAACAGGAACGGCACGCGCCAGCCCCAATCGGCGAGTTGGCGTGGCGACAGCAGCGCGGTCAGGAGAAAGCCGGTCAGCGCGCCGGCCAGCGCGGCGCCGCCTTGACTCGCCATCTGCCAGCTGATCATGAAGCCGCGCTGCGAGCGTGGCGCGGCTTCGGCGAGCAAGGTGGTCGATGCGCCGATTTCGCCGCCCGCGGAAAAGCCTTGCAGCAATCTGCCGAGCACGATCGGCAGCGGCGCGAGCGCACCGATCTGCGCGTGGGTCGGCGCGAGTCCGATGAGCGCGGTGCCGGCGGCCATCAAACCGATGGTCAGCGTCATCGCCGGTTTGCGTCCGGCGCGATCCGCGTACGCGCCGATCGCGATACCGCCGAGCGGACGCATCACGAAACCGGCGCCGAAGGTCGCCATAACGAGTAGTAAAGCGTTGAACGGCGTGGAAGAAGGAAAGAACTGCTGGCCGATCAGTACCGCAAAAAAACTGAAGATCGTGAAATCGAACATTTCGAGGCCATTGCCCAACGTGACAGCGGCAATCAATGTCCAATTCGTTGTGGACTGGCGCGCGAATAAATGGGATGGATCACCCAACGCAGGGGCGGGATGGGGTTTCATCGCATTCCCGGAGCGACCATCATGTTCGATAGAGATTTATGGGTTCCGCACGGCTTCGTGAGCGTCGCCATCATAAACTACGTGCGCGGCGGATATCAATTAGCGAACGAGGTGGTTTCGCGAAACGGCGCTGATTCTAGATGGAGTTAATGCTGGTTGAATAAAAATGAATTGATCGAGGTAATCGGCGGGACCGTGGCGGGTGGGATTCGATGCCACGGTCCTGGGTTCGGCAGGCCGGTCATGCTTTTTTTATGTCTTCATGGTTTCACGCTTTCACGTTTTCACGCAGCGAAACCCTGCGTACACATATTGATAGTGCGGTTGAAACCAGTTGCGGAATGCCGGCCGCAACATGCACTGCGCGGTGCGTGCCGAACCGCCCTTGATGACATAGTGCTGGCCGTCGAAGAAATTGGCCGAGTAGCCCGGATAAAACGGAAATGCCTCGAAATCGGGCAACGCGTCGAATATCGTCGAGGTCCATTCCCAACCGTTGCCGAACTGGCCTTCCACGCCAAATGCGCTGACGTTGTCGGGATGAGCGTCGACGGGTTGCGGATCCCACGCGCGGAAATCGAAATTACCCGACGCGGCATGCGGCGCGCCGTGCGCGGCACGTTGCCATTGCGCTTCGCTCGGCAATGACTTGCCGGCCCAGCGCGCGTAAGCGCTGGCTTCGGCGTGACTCACGTAGACGGGCCAGTCGAGCGGCAGCGGCACTTCGTCGAACATGGTGCGCAGCGACCATCGGGGGTGCGGGCCAACGTCGCTAACGTTGCCGTCGTTGCCGTTGCGCGCCCGCGTATCGTCGTTCAGCGACCAGCAAGCCGGGTGCGTGATCCGCTCGGCCTCCTTCCACGTCCAGTCCTTGTCGGACCACCATGCCCGCTCGCGATAGCCGCCCGCTTCCATGAATGCGAGAAACGCGCCGTTCGTCACCATATGACGATCGATCTCGAACGCGGGAACGTCGACGCGCAACTCGCCGAACTCGTTGTCCCAACCGAAGCGACCGGCGTCGCGTGACATGCCGAGCGCGGTCGAGCCGGCCGGCACACGGACCATCGAGGTCAATGCGTTGGCGGGGCGGTCATGACGTGTGGTCACCGGTTCCCGCAGATTGCTGACCTTCTGGTCGAGCGGCAATTGATGAAGCATGTACGCGAGCGTTTCCGCGTGCATCAGCCGATGCTCGATCGCAACGTTCAGTAACTGTTCGACGGTTGCGCTGTCTGGCGATTCCGTTGGGCCGCTTGAGCTGCTCGAACCGATCGAGCCGCCCGGGTTGCCGGCACGAGGCGGCGCGCGGTCCACCCGCGCGGCGAGCGCATGATCGATCTGCTCGCGAGCGCGCAGCGCGTAATCGCGCACGCTATCGAGCGACGGCCAGTCACCGGGTTCGTCGGTCGGAAAACCGCCGTCGACGGGGTCGATGCCGAACGCGAAAAGCTGGTCGAGGTGGGGGTCGAATTCCGGCAGCTCGAACAGCCGTCGATCGAACAGATTGCGGTCGAACGCTTCCAGATGGCCGATGTAGAACACGATCCGGTGGCGCTCGCGGATCGGACGTTCATAAAGAAATGCGGGCTTGACGATGGCAAACAGCTCGTCGGTGATTCGGCGCGCGTCGATCAGACGCTGGACGAGCGGATGAAGCGGGGCGGGGTCGCGATTCATTTCGCCGGGTCTCCTTGCGGGGGACGGACTCAAAACTGTACCCGCTCGCAGGAGCCATGCCAAGGCGATTGCGTGTGATTGACGGTAAGGGGCGGCGGCGAATGTGGCCGGTTGATGCGTCTGGGTGAGAGGGCGGGCCGCGGCGCCGGACTGAAACGCCGAAACGCTGTGCTATGGCGGGCCGCCAGGAAGCGGCCGCCGGAGCTTGGGAGCCCGCGCGGCTCGCGAGCCGCGCTACCCGCGCCGGCGAATCACAGATGCCGCAAACCGTCGAGATCGACGATCCGGATGTGCTTACCCTGTATGTCGATCAGCCCGCGCTTTTGAAATCTTGACAGGGTACGGCTGACGGTTTCGAGCGTCATGCCGAGATAGCTGCCCATGTCTTCGCGCGTCATCCGCAGATTGAATTCCGCCGACGAATAACCGCGCTGTGCATTGCGCTCCGACACGTCGAGCAGAAAGGCCGCAACCCGCTCGTCGGCGGACAGCGAGCCGAGCACCATCATCTGCGCGGCCTCGCGCACGATCTGCTCGCCGAGCAACTTATGCAGGCGCTCCTGCATCGAGCCGATTTCGCGGCACAGCGACTTGAGCGCGTTGTACGGCACGATGCAGACGGTGCTGTCTTCAAGCGCGAGCGCGCTGCATGCATGCACGTCTTCGCTGATGCCGTCGAGGCCGAGCGCTTCGCCGGCGAGACGCAGGCCGGTGACCTGCTCGCGGCCATCGCGGTGCGCCATCACGGTTTTCATCGAACCGGAACGGACGGCGTAAACGTTATCGAAGCGGTCGCCGCTGCGATACAGTGCGTCGCCGCGCGGCACCGAGCGCGCCGTGCAGATCAGCGTTTCGAGTTTTGACAGTTCGTCGGACGACAAACCTTGAGGCATGCATAGCTGGCGCATCGCGCAACTCGAGCAGCGCGCCGCGCTGCGCGTGCTGGCCCGGAACGATGCGGCACGGCGGCCGCTGCGTACGGGAATGGAACGGGCGATGGAATCGTCGGGGCTGATCGAGGAAGCGGCGGTGGTGGAAGTCAGCATGTTCTGCAGCCATTGGGTCGAGTGCGATAACCCATTGTCCCACCGGCCATGCACCGCGTTTAGCGGCAAAATGACGCGTTCGTTTAGTTAGTCATCTTGAGCAATGTCACGCGGTGTCCGTGCAGGGGGGCAGCGTGCTATTCAATGCAGTTGATTGCCGAGTGTCGACGACGCGAATCGCGTGAGCGGCAAGGCAAGGCAGGATCACCGTAACCGTGGACGTGACGGCCACTGTCGCCCTACGGCAAACGAAGACGCCGCGCGCGCTGCCATCCCATCCGGCGCGCACGGCATCGAAGCTCATTGCGCGTCGCTGTCCTTACCGGCCGCGGACGGAATCAGCAGAACCGGCAGATTAGCCTGCCGCACGCAACGCTCGGCGACGCTGCCGAGGATCAACCGCTGGAAGCCGCGCCGGCCGTGCGTGCCCATCACGAGCAGATCGGCGTTGAAGGCGGCAGCGCCTTTGAGCACCACCGTCGAGACATCGTCGAGCGACGAGGCTTCGTTTACTGTCAGCTCGCCTTTCACGCCATGCTCCGCCATGGCCTTGGCGAACTCGGCGCCGAGTTCCTTGCCTTCTTCCACCAGCCGGTTGCGCAACACCGACGGATCGTAGCCGGGCGCCTGGAAATACATCGGCGTGTTTTCGACGACGTAGAAAGGTTGCAGCACGGCACCGCTGGATTTGGCGAGTTCGAGCGCTGCGTCGAACGCGCGGCGCGAGGTGTGGCTGCCGTCGACCGCGACAAGGATGCGTGTGTACATATCGACTCCGCGTCTAAAGGATGAATATCGCGACCGCTACCCGGCCGGTCGCGGCTGGCGCTTCGCAGGGGCAAGTCATTGCCGGTCCATTGCCGGTCGTTGCCCATGCCAGCTTAAATGATCGCTGAAAAAACCGGCGGCGAGCAGACCTGCGTCAAACGCACGTCTAATAAGAGGCGGCGCGAAGCCAAGGGGAAGAGCGCAAGACACGAACGGCCGCTTCAAGATGCCAAATATATAAGCGGCGTGACGATCCGTCCCTTACAGTCCGAAACCGCCACGCCGCCTATCCTTGATGCCAGTAAGGGTAAGCCCAGCTAAGCCGCCGCCGCCATCTGGCCGAACAACGCGGTGCGGGTCTTCTCGCTGATGTGGACGTCCAGCGCCACGGCCCGCTCCACGCCGATCTGCATCGGCGCGCCGAGGCGGCTGATGTCCATGCCGGTCTTGCGCAGCATCCGCTCGATCGCCACGGTCGTCACCGTCACGTAGCTGGTGAAGCCCATGCGAATGGCATAGGCGATGACTTCGCGAATCGCGTGCATGGTCAGATCGGCAAAACCGAACGACTGTTCCGCGCCATCGGTTTCAATCGCGAAACGGCTCAATTCCCAGATACTCCGGCCCGCCGGCGCCTCCTGGCCGTGCAGCAGTTGCGGGAAAGTGTCCTTGAGCATGTTCGGCCCCTCGGTCGGCATCAGCCGCCAGCAGCCGCGCAGACGGCCGGTCTCGTCCTGAATCAGCATGTAATGCGGTCCGAGCGCATCGTAGCCGTCGATCTCCATTCCCGCGATGGTCGGGACTTCCCAGCCCATCCGCCCGTGAAACACCCGGGCCCGCAGCCGGTACATCTCGTTGATGTCTTCGTTGTCGAATTCCTGACGCATTCCAATCCGAATCACTGTCTGCATGGCGTTCTCCTGAACGTGTTGGGGGTGTCCAATACGCTGGAAAACTTATGCATTTTGAATCGCACTTACACCTACCTACCTGGGTAGGTGTGCATGCTTATCGGGTAACGCAGAATTCGAGACAGGCATCCGTACTTAACCGACAGGACAAAAAATGGAACTTCTCGAAAATCATTGGCAACCGCAAACCGGCCTGCAAGCGCGCGTGGCCGATCCGTCTTCGGCAGTCGATCGCGTTCTGATCATTGCCTACCGTAAAAAGAAGAAAGAGAGCCAACGCCGCTTCTGGGCGCGCTTTGGCGTGACGCAGTCGCGCGGCAGCCGGTTTGAATCGGGCGCGGAAATCCCGGCGCCGGTGTCGATCCTGCTGGGCCTGTATTTCACCAAGACCGTGTCCGACGCGGATCTGGGCCGTGCAGAACGCGTGCTGTACAGCCGCGATGCCGCTGCCCTGCTTAACCCGGGTCAATAAGTCCGAGTTGCGCGGCGATGACGGCCGCCGCGCGCCGTGAATTCACGCCGAATTTCGTCCTGATGTTCTTCATGTGGAAGTTCACCACGGCTTCCGAACAGTTCAGGATATGAGAAATTTCCCACGTGGATTTACCGCGCGCGGTCCATTTCAGGCATTCGCGTTCGCGCGGCGTCAATTTGGGCAATAAGCTCTGCGCGTGCGTATTCACGTGCCGCTGACTGGTATCGATGACCAGGTCGCGTAAAAGTAGCAAATTCGGCAATGCCACGTCGATATGACGCCAGAATGCGTCATTCGGATTGCTGTCGTTGACGAAGCACATCATGCCCGCTTCCTGATTCGGGCCGTGAATCGGCAAGGTCACGCCGGCGCGTAGTCCATACGAGCGCGCTTCCTCGAACATGGCCTGCTGCGCCTCGGTCTGGCAAAGCTCCGGCGACCAGATCAGCGGCGTGGAGCGCGTCATGCAATGGGCGACCGTCGGGTCGATGTGCACCATCCCCTGTTCGTCATAAGTGCGGCGCCAGTTCGGCGCGTACGTGCTGCGCAAATAGGCGTCTTCCAGACGAATCGTCGGACGCGGCAGCATGGCGATCAAAATCTTGTCGAAGCCCCACGTCTCGGCAAGGCCCGTGATCGCACCGAACCATTCCGCCTCGTCGGCGGCGTTCAGTAGCGGTGCCATCTGCTCGATAAAATGTAGCGACAATTTCTGGGCTCTCTCAGCGCAGGCAGCGCATTGCTGTGATCAGCGGGGCGGCGTGCCTTGCGGTTGTTGTTATCTTCACAATCTATCACCAAAAATTATTTTGCAAAGGCAGGTCGGTTTCCCTGAAAACCGCGTGGCGATGCCTGTTATGCCTTTTGCAAGTGGGTGAATGAACTGCTCTGTCTACCGTGAATCCGTGACTCAATTGTCATGCAGTGGCCATTAAAGCAGATAATTCTCGTCTGGCCGCTATTTTGATGCACGCAAAATGCAACTTATCTGGTGGTTCATTCTAAATAGCTAATTTTTGCCGAAATTTCAGGCAAAACTCCGCGAGTTGCCAATTGTCCGGTTTTCTCGCCGCTGGTCCTGGCGGCGCAAGCGCTGGTCGCGTCAGCCGCTATTGTCATATAAAACAGGCGTTTTGCCGTTCACTTCTTCGTCGCGTTAGGGTTATGTCCGGTACGCGTGCCGGTTTCAACTACGAGAAATATGCGGATTCAACGTATTTCCTGGTACTAACCCGCTACCCTACCGCGATTGTGTTACGGCTTCGCGGTTCGACGCGACTCCGGCATCGTGCGAAGATCGGTCCATTCCATCCCCCACGTTCTCTCTCTCACGCCAGCATGTCCGACAACAGCCGACGCTATCCCGATCCGTCCATCCGCGTGCTCGATGCACGCTTCAAATCGCTGATGCTCGCGTCGGCATCCGTCGAATGTCTGTATCAGGGGGCGCGCTGGTCCGAAGGCCCGGTCTGGTTCGGCGACGGCCGCTATCTGCTGTGGAGCGACATTCCCAACGATCGCATCCTGCGCTGGGACGAGGCGAGTGGCGCGGTCGGCGTCTTCCGGCAATCGTCGAACAATGCGAACGGCCATACGCGCGATCGTCAGGGGCGTCTCGTGAGCTGCGAGCATTTGACGCGGCGCGTGACGCGCACCGAATACGACGGCTCGATCACGGTGCTGGCCGACCGGTATCGCGGCAAACGTTTCAACTCGCCGAACGACGTGGTCGTGAAGTCGGATGGCTCGATCTGGTTCACGGACCCGACGTTCGGCATCGACGGTTTTTACGAGGGCGAGCGGCAGGAGTCGGAGTTGCTGGCGCGCGTGTATCGCATCGACGGTCAGTCGGGTGAAGTCACCATCGTCGCCGACAGCGTGCTTGGCCCCAACGGTCTGGCGTTTTCACCGGACGAGTCGCTGCTGTACATCGTCGAATCGCGCGGCGAGCCGCGCAAGATTCGCGCGTTCGACGTCGTGAACGGCAACGCGTTGTTGAACGATCGCGTGCTGATCGACGCCGGGCCCGGCACGCCGGACGGCTTTCGCGTCGATGTCCACGGCAATCTGTGGTGCGGCTGGGGCATGGGCAGCGACGAGCTCGACGGCGTGCGCATCTTCACGCCGCAAGGCGAAGCCATCGGCCATATCGCGCTGCCGGAGCGATGCGCGAATGTGTGCTTCGGCGGCCGGCACCGCAATCGTCTCTTCATGGCGGCAAGTCACGGCCTCTATTCGCTGTACGTGAATACGCAGGGCGTGCGGGGCGGCTGACCGGCCTTGTGGCTGGGATGGTGGCTGGCGTTGCGGGTGCGGCAAGCAAGGCGGAGGAGATCATGACCAGAAAGAAACGCCCCGAGGATCTGCGCAGCCACCGCTGGTATGGCGTGAACGATCTGCGCTCGTTCGGCCACCGCTCGCGCAGCGCGCAGATGGGTTACCTCCGCGAGGAATACGCGGGCAAACCGGTCATCGCGATTCTCAATACGTGGAGCGAGATCAATCCGTGTCACACGCATTTCCGTCAGCGTGTGGAGGAAGTGAAGCGCGGCATCTGGCAGGCCGGCGGTTTCCCGATCGAGTTGCCGGTGCAGACGCTCTCCGAGCCGTTCCAGAAACCGACCACGATGCTCTACCGCAATTTCCTCGCGATGGAGGCGGAAGAGACGCTGCGCTCCTATCCCGCCGACGGCGTCGTGCTGATGGGCGGTTGCGACAAGACCACGCCCGCGCTGCTGATGGGCGCGATCTCGATGAACCTGCCGGCCATCTTCATGCCGGCCGGCCCGATGCTGCGCGGTAACTGGAACGGTGTGACGCTGGGTTCCGGGACCGACTCGTGGAAATACTGGGCCGATCTGCGGGCAGGGACGATCGCGCAGGAGGACTGGCAGGGCGTGGAAGGCGGCATCGCGCGCTCGCCCGGTCATTGCATGACCATGGGCACCGCGTCGACCATGACGAGCGCAGCCGAAGCGCTCGGCTTCACCTTGCCCGGCGCCGCATCGATTCCCGCCGCGGACTCGCGTCACGCGCAGATGGCGGTGAAGACCGGCATGCGCATCGTCGACATGGTGTGGGAGGATCTGAAGCCGTCCGATCTGCTGAGTGCCGCTGCCGTCGACAACGCCGTGACCACCTGCCTCGCGCTGTCCGGCTCGACCAACGCGATCGTGCACATGATCGCGCTCGCGCGCCGAGCCGGTATCGACCTGACGCTCGAACGCTACGACGCGATATCGCGGCGCACGCCGGTGCTCGCGAACATCCGGCCGACCGGCGCGTATCTGATGGAGGATTTTTTCTACGCAGGCGGTCTGCGCGCGATGCTCGCCGAACTCGGCGATCTGATCGACGGTACGACGCTCACGGTCAACGGCCGCACGCTCGGCGAGAACCTCGAAGGCGCACAGATTTTCAACGACGATGTGATCCGCCGGCGCGGCCAGCCGCTGCTCGCGAATAGCGGACTCGCGGTGTTACGCGGCAACATCGCGCCCGACGGCGCGGTGATCAAACCCGGCGCCGCCGAACCGCATCTGCTCGTGCACACGGGCCGCGCGGTGGTGTTCAAGGACTATAACGACATGGCCGCGCGCATCGACGACGACGCGCTCGACATCGACGAGCATTGCGTGATCGTGCTGCATCATGCGGGCCCGGTCGGCGCGCCGGGCATGCCGGAGTGGGGGCAGTTGCCGATCCCGCGCAAGTTGTTGAAGGAGGGCGTGCGCGACATGGTGCGCATCTCGGATGCGCGCATGAGCGGCACGAGTTATGGCGCGTGCGTGTTGCACGTCGCGCCGGAGTCGTTCGTCGGCGGGCCGTTCGCGCTGATCGAGAACGGCGATCTGATCGAGCTGGACGTGCCGAACCGCGCGCTCAACCTGCTGATCTCCGACGCGGAACTCGCGCGTCGCAAGGCCGCGTGGATTGCGCCCGCGCCGCGTTTCACGCGTGGGTACGGCGCGCTGCATCAGGCGCACGTGATGCAGGCGAACCTGGGGTGCGATTTCGATTTCCTGCAGCGCGGCGCCGACGACGAGCCGGAGATTCACTGACTAAGGAGCCGGCGCCTTCACACCCGCTGCATCCATAGCCGCTGCGTCAATAACCAATGCGGTACACGCGCCCCGTCTCCGCACCTTCCACGCTACGCACATAACCCAGCGCCGCACGTTGCGCCGTCACCGGTTCAAAGCCGCGGAAGTACGGCGCGTAGGCGTCGAGCGCTTCGGTCAGCACGGTCGGACTCACGAGGTTGATGCGGATGCCGCGCGGCAACTCGATCGCGGCGCCGCGCACGAAACCTTCGAGCGCGAGATTCACGGTCGTTGCGCTCGCGCCGAGCTTGATCGGTTCGTCGGCGAGAATGCCGCTCGTCAGCGTGAACGAGCCGCCGTCGTTCACGTATTGCTGCGCGGCGAGCACCACGTTCACCTGGCCCATCAGTTTGTCGCGCAGACCGACCCAGAACTGTTCGACGCTCATTTCATCGAGCGGCCCGAAGTGCACCTTGCCGGTGGCGGTGACGACACCGTCCACCTTGCCGATCTCGCGAAACAGACGCTCGACGCTCGCCGGGTCCTTGATGTCCGCGCGATATTGGCCGCGCGTCGCGCCGACTTCGATCACTTCGTTGCGTGCTTTCAACTCCGCGCTCACCGCCTGGCCGAGCGTACCGGTAGCGCCAATCACGACGATCTTTTTCATCTGCTGTTCCATTGAGTGATGTTGAGGTCCGATCGATTGTGCCGGCATTGGTGACGAAGAAAAAGGCGCGGCGGCGCGGAGGACTTGCAACTCCGGGTTGCGAATCGAATGAGGCAACACTCGCCCGACAAGCCCATTCTCGCGTCGTATGACGCGTCGCACAAAGTCGAACGCACGCCATTATTCAAACGGCGTGCGTTCAGCGATACCTGATTTAATCGGACTGCGCGCGGTCATTCAAACAAACTAAACAGACTAAAGAGAACCGCCGGAGAACCGCGGTAAAACATGCGCGCGGCGCGAATGCTTATTTCACCCGATGTAATTCGATCACGCGCGCCGGCCGTAAATGATTGAGCGCGTAGTGAATGCGGCCGCGATCCTGACGACTGCCCACCGGGCGCGGATCGTCGTATTGATGGTCGGCCGAATAGACCTCCTGCGGCGCCACCATGCCACGATCGATCACCGTATAACCCGGTTCGAGCGCAAGCAGCAGATGATTGCCGCCGACCCGGCTGTCGAAGCCCGCCATGCCGTCGAGCGCCTCCGGTACGCTGTTGACGAGCGTCGCGTTGCTGCCGGTGATTTCGTCGGGCGAGATCGGGCTGTGACCGGCGATACGCGCGGCTTCGAGGTTCTTGCCGTCGGTATCGACGGTGCTGTCGTGCGTACGGTCGTTGTGCAATTCGGTCGAGCTCGGGCCGCGGGTGTTCGGCAGCGCATCATTGGACGATGCCTTGTTGGTATCGCTGTTCATCATGCTTTCTCCTTGAAAGAGGACATGGGGTGAAGTGCAGCAAGACCCGTTCCGCCCGGTTCGATGTGCGTCGCGGTTGTGGTCCGCAGATGACCCGCGAGCGACCCGTAGTGCTCTCGCAGCGCTTTCGCGGCGCTTGCGGATGGCACGCCTATCCGGGGGCGATGACATCCAGAATTCTTTTCGTTTTTTTAATGGACGCGTATTTTCTACAGAGTATGATCTTACTCCGGCGAGCGAAGCGCGGTTAAATGCAGGGGAGACGTCGACGAGTTTTTACCGGCCAATGTGTCCAGTTCATCGGCATGGCCGGCAACGATTCGGTTCAGACAACCGCGCGCAACTGAAAACATTTATGGGGCCGTCAGGGCGGGTGACACATGCACTTCGATGCTGCATTCACACATCGCGGCTATCTGTTGAATTGCGCGCCCGCGCGCGCGGTCGATGGCTCGTGGCAACCGTATGTAGTCATCTCACGCTCGAGCGACGGCGAACTGGTCGCCAACCGTTTCTTTCCCACCGACCTGCGTTTTCCCGACGAAGCCGCCGCCATCGCGCATGCGCGTGATTGGGCCGTGCGCTGGATCGACGCGAGCAGCGTCACCATCTGATTCGCGTTCGCACTCGTTCACACTCGTTCGTAACATTGCGCACGCAACCGGCACGAACCGTGTGCGCCGTGTAGCGATTCGCGCGCGACGGGGCACGCTTCGCGCCGCTCTCCGTCTGCTATACCGGCGCTCAGGCCGCTGCTGCGCGAGCTCCGGCAAAACGCGGTAATCTCTCGACACAATCACTCTTGACCGTGCGTCGCACGGCGCTGTCCTTTTATGCCTAATGTGCCTGCCCAGAACTGGGGTCTCGAACAGATCGTCGCGAATCTGCGCGCGTCGCGTGAAGAACTGCATCGCACGCGGCATCCGCTCGGCATTCGCGAACTGCCGTCGCGCGAAGCCGTCGTCAACATCGTCGCGGGCTTGCGCGCGGCCTTGTTTCCCACGCACTACGGCGCGCCCGATCTGACCGACGAAACCGTCGATTACTACGTCGGCCACACGCTCGAGAGCACGTTGCGTCTGCTCGCCGAACAGATCCGCCGCGCGCTGCGTTTTCTGCCCGAGTCGGGTGCGACGCCGGACGCGGAGTTGAAAGCGCGCGCGTTCGATGTCGCGCGCGAATTCGGCACGCAGTTGCCCGGCATTCGCGCGCTGCTCGTGAGCGACATTCAGGCGGCCTTCACCGGCGATCCGGCCGCGCAGCACATCACCGAAATTCTGCTGTGCTATCCGGGCGTGTGGGCGATGACGCATCATCGGCTCGCGCATGCGCTGCATCGGCTCGGCGTGCCGCTGCTCGCGCGCTTCATCAACGAGATCGCGCATTCGGCGACCGGTATCGACATCCACCCTGGCGCGACCATCGGGCCGAGTTTCTTCATCGACCACGGCACGGGCGTGGTGATCGGCGAGACCGCGATCATCGGCGAACGCGTGCGCGTGTATCAGGCGGTCACGCTCGGCGCGAAGAGTTTCGCGGCGGATCTGGACGGCACGCTGATCAAGGGCAACGCGCGCCATCCGATCGTCGAGGACGACGTGGTGATCTACGCCGGCGCGACGATTCTCGGGCGCGTCACCATCGGGCGCGGCTCGGTGATCGGCGGTAACGTGTGGCTCACGCACAGCGTGCCGCCGGGCAGCAGCGTGTCGCAAGGCAAGGTCCGCGAAGGCGAACGCGGCGACGAGGGACGTTCCTGAGCCATGCCGCGCGGCCGCGTCCACATGCCTCGTCGCGCGCTGGCCGGCGTCGAGGCGACAGTTGCCGAAACCGCGCACGCGTTTCCGCGTCATTCGCATGATCGCTTCGGCGTTGGCGTGATCGTCAGCGGCGGGCATCGGTCGGCGAGCGGACGCGGTGTCGTCGAAGCGCGCGCGCAAGACGCGATCATGGTCAATCCCGGTGAAGTCCACGACGGCAGTCCGCTCGACGAACGCGGACGCGCCTGGCGGATGCTGTACGTCGAACCGTCGATGCTGAACGATGCCGCGCGCGAATTGAACGGCGATGCGACGGACGAGCGCGAGATCGAATTGACGCGGCCCGTCGTGCGCGATCCGTTGTTGGCGCGATTGTTCGAGCGTGTGTTCGCGGTGTCGGTGGAGACGCCATCGGTGCCGGACGACCTGATTCGCGAAGAGGCGCTGCTCGACCTGCTCGGGCATCTGGTCCGCACGCACGCGACGCGGCCGGCGCGCTCGTCGCCGGCGAAGGCATTGGGGCCGATCGCGCGCGCGAAGATGCGCATCGACGACGATCCCGCCGCGTCGCTCACGCTTGCCGAGCTTGCCGTCGATAGCGGCCTGAGCCGCTTCCAGTTATTGCGCGGTTTCGCGCACGAGATGGGTCTGCCGCCGCACGCGTACCGGATGCAGCGGCGCGTGGGCCTCGCGAGGCAATGGATCGCGCGGGGTGCGCCGCTTGCGGACGCGGCGCTTGCCGCGGGTTTCGCCGATCAGAGTCACATGACGCGCGCGTTCGTGCGATTGCTCGGCGTGACGCCGGCGAACTACGCGGCGGCGATTCGCTGAAATCGCGGACGTTCGCCGGTTATGCCGTGCGTGGTTCCCGCGCAGTTACGCTGCAGTTACCGCGCGGGTACTTGTAGTAAGCCCCACCATCCCCCGCAGCCCCCCACAGCCTTTCCGCAATCACCCTCAGCCCACGCCCCAATGTCGCAACAACGTGAGCCCATGCACGCCATGCGGCCACACATGTTCGCCGACGAACCACGCGGCCACCCACGACGCCGCCACCACGATCAGATCGCAGTGCCCGCTATTCCATAGATTCAGCGAATGCCGGCCGGCGACCCACGGTACGCCGAGCGGATTCGGCCAGTCGGCGAACAGGTGCATCAGACCGCCGCACGCGAAGCCGAACGCCGGCGCGGCATAGAAGGAATGCCCGAGCCAGTGCCAGGACACCGCGAGCAGCACGACCCAGCCGATGCCCCAATGCGTCAACGTGCGATGCGTGATCCACAGCCTGCGCGTGCGCGACCACCACGCGACTTCGAGCCAATCCGGCGCCGTGGCGCCGGCCACGCCCGCGATGAAGCTCAGCAAAACGCCGATGTGAAACGAACCGCCGCCGCCCGTTCGCGCGACGATCGCCGCCGCGATGACGCCCGCCGCGAAGCCGGTTGCGTGATGTGCCTTGCTGGATGCCATCGAAACGTGCGCCGCTCGAAGAATGGAAGGGCGGCTATGTTCGCAGATGAGCGCATAAAAAAATAGCCGATGCGCGACTTAAAAAATTCGCGCATCGGCGTGGGGTTCGACAAGCAGTAGGACGACTCGACGCTCAGGTCGCGCAGCGTGCGATATCGAAGCGCAGTTCGGGTTCGGGCGGATCGTCCGGTGCGTTCGCCGGATGCATCACCTTGATCACCGAGCCGGCGTTGTACGGCGTCAGCGTGACGAAATACGAGTTGTTCGAATCCGAGCCGATCGCGAGTTCGGTGGCGCCGCCGACATTCGACATCCGCACGCGCGACAGACGGCTTTCGAGGCAGTTGGCGATATACGCGGGCGCGTATTGCGACGACACGTACATCAGCGGTTGGGACGCATCGCGGATCGGTCCGCTGGACGAGCCGCAGGCGGCGAGGCAAGCCGTCACGACAGCGACGGGGGCAAGCAGGAAAAGTCTGTTCATGGTCCGGTCGTCGGCGTCCCCGGTGAAGCGCGGGAACTTGGGGCGCGGGCGAAGCGCGACGCGTTTCAGCGCGTATCGGCGTCATGCTTCGCGACGAAGCTGCCGTTCAATCGCAAACGCGTTGCGGCGCGCATTTGCGGCGGAAAGACAGCCGGGCCAGTATACCTATCGCATCGTCTCTGCGTCACTACCTCGCTGCACGACGAAGGCGCGGAGTAGCGCGGAGTCATCAACGTCGCATCGTTTCGTAAGCTGTATGAAAAAACCCGCGCGTGATCGTGTCACGCGCGGGTTGATTTGCTGTCGCCAAGCGGACCAATCGCACCGATGCGTCCGCTTCGCCGAGCTCGTCGATACGCGGGGCGACGCCAGAGCCGCCCCAACCTTCGACACAAGCCTTAGAAGCGGTGACGCAATCCCACCGCCGCCGCAACCTGATTCCCCGTCGACGACGGCGCGAGCGTATTGATCGACGCGACGTTCGCGCCGAAGTTGCCGAGCTCGCCCGACGCGTGCTGATACACGCCTTCCACATACACGTCGGTGCGCTTGCTCAGCGAGTAGTCGCTTTGCAGCGAGACGGTGTGCCACTTCGGATCGCCCGAGCCGTTCGAGCCCGTCATCTTGCCGTCCGTGAACGTGTACGAGGCGGCGAGGCTCAGTGCCGGCGTCAGCGCATAGCGGCCGTTCACCTCGTAGTTGTCGAGATGCAGGTTGGTGCCCGCCACGCCCGGCAAGGTCGCGCCGCCGACATCCACACCCGTGATGCCGTCGAGTTGCGTATGCGTGTACACGAAGCCGGCCGTCGCGGGGCCGAACGTGTAGTTGACGCCCGCGCCGAACGTGCGCTGCAGGTTCGCCGCAACGGCCGCGGTGCCGTCGCCTTGCGAGACCGCGCCGCCCAGATTCGTGCTGCCCGAGTTATTCAGTTGCAGGTAAGCCGCCGCGACGCTCAACGGACCGTTGTCGTACGAAGCGCCCGCGCTCCACGCGCGATTGTTCGAGAACTGGCCGGCCGAATTGCTGAAGCCGTACAGGCCGCCGAACTTCAGACCCGCGTAGTTCGCGCTCGTGTACTTCACGGCGTTCTTGATCGAGAACGAGTTGTCGAGGTTGTCGTTGTCGAACGGATGGGCTGCGAGGTTGTTGCCGTAACCCGCGCCGGCTTCCGATAGCGGCGCCAGATAGTCGACCACGGAATCGTATTGACGGCCGAGCGTCAGCGCACCGTACTGGTCGCTCTTCAGACCGACGAAGGCCTGACGGTTGAACATCGTGCCGTTCTCCGTATCCTGGCCGTTGTTCAGATTGAAGCCGTTTTCCAACGTGAAGATGGCGTGCAGACCGCCGCCGAGATCTTCGCTGCCGCGCAGACCGAAGTAGGTGTTCGAGACCGAGCCGCTGCCTTGCTGCCAGTTGCTGTGGCCGCCCTGGTTGTTCGAGTAGACGAGGCCGGCGTCCAGCGTGCCGTACAGGGTGACGCTGCTCTGCGCGTGAGCGTTGATGGCGAACGCGCCCATGAGGCCTGCTGCGATGAGGGTTTTTTTCATGTTTGGATAACTCCGGGACAGTGCATGGGGAATCGCATTCCAGTGCTGAGCGCCGCATGCGCGGCGGCCTGGCGATCCGCAGCGAAGTGTATTCCCGTCATTCGAATCTTTAACCGCGTATGGCACAACAATTAATTATCGAATTGGAAATGAACTTTTAAATGCTGGATAAGTGCGGGTAAATAAAGAGGAATCGAGTCGAATGAAAAATCCGGAAATGTTCTCGCGGAGCGTGCGATGTTGTTCGGTCGCGACGCGGCCTGCGTATGTTACGGGGCAAGGATGTGGAAGGTGTGACGACTGATTTTGCGATTCCTTGCGCTTTCTGCAACGCACTCTTCCAATTCATGCGATCTATTCGGGCGAATTACGCATCTACAATTGAGCCACCCCTTGACCAAGGGTGTCTTTTTCATCTTTTATACGCGGCCCACGGGCCGCGTTTTTTTATGGTGTTTTTATAATCGATTTATAAGTTCCCGCCAAACGCGAAGCAGAATATTTCCACTCGTGACTGCCGAGTGACCGCGCGTGTCCACGCGTGACCACGCGTGACCACCGCGTGAACGCCTCATCCGGCCTTGTCCGGAAGTCATAGGGCCACGTTGGGCGAGGGGCGGGCAGGTAGAATTGCGCGCTTGAGATCTGCGCATCTGCACGTCAGATCTGTTTCCTGCCCCGCGAACGTGAGTAAACCTGTAATGACCGATACGCCCCTTCCTTCGTCCGGGAACCCTGTCGATACCGAGGCCGACCTCGCGTCGGAAGACTCGTCCGAACTGGGCGAGACCGTGCACGAAGACCGCCTGTGGCGCGACGACGGCTGGACCGCGCGCGTCATCAAGAACGAAGACGACGACGGCTGGGCCGTCGCAATGATCAAGGACGGCGAAGCGGAACCCGCGCTCGTCGGGCCGTGGACCATGGGCCGCAACAAGAAGGACCCGAAGCCGCTCGATACGTCGGCGTTCAACACGCTGGTGAAGACCGCGTCCGAAGTGCTGCGCCGTCACGAGCAGCAACTGCGCGCGCAACTGCATAAAGCCGTGCGGGTCGCGAGCGCGGACGGCAACGACGAACTCGACATCACGCTCGACATCGTTCCCGACGACATCGAACCGTACGCGTTGCTGACCGCGCTCGATGTATTCGGCGAGCAGCTCGCGCAGGTGCAGGTGGCGCCGAATTTCAAGCTCAGCAAGGCGAGCGCGGTGGCGTGGGTCGAAAACGAGTTCCGCCGGCCGGGCTGATCCCGGGTTGATGACGGTCTGACGGTTTCACAGACTGACCGCGCGCCGGCGTGGGCGCCGTGCGAGGAAAAATTGACAGGCTGAATTCAGCTAACGGCAAGCTGAATTAAACATTACCAATAGCTGTCAATATACTTTCACATTCACTTCATAGAATCCTCGCGTCATAGCGGCGCGAGCGTGAGCCATGCGGTTGCGGGTTCAGCGTGCGTGCCGGCTGTGCATTCACCCACGCTACCCGAACTCTGGATCACGACAACATGGCAGAGCCGTTCGACCTTTCCCGCCGCAAGGCCCTGAAACTTCTGGCCGGTGCGCCGATGCTGCCGCTGGGCGGCCTCGCCACCGCCTCGATGCTGACCGCCTGCGGTGGCGGCAACGACCTCGCCGGCCCCGCGGGCTCGGCCGCCACGCCGACCGCGAACTTCGCGTCGGCGTCGTTCGCCAGCATGCCGGCGCCGTCGCTCGCCAACCCCGCGGCCATGGCGACGACCACGGTCGGCTCGAGCCTGAGCGTCGCGTATTCCGATGGCTCGAAGCGGGCCTACAAGCTCGCTTATCAGCCGTTCTTCATGACCGGCGATCAGGTGCCCGACGGCAAGGGCGGCACCGTGCTCGCGGGCGGTTATTTCGACATCAACAATCAGCCGATCTACGACAACACCGATCCCGCGCGCCGCCGCCAGTTCTTTTCGGATTCGCCGGACGGCACGTCGCTGCTGAAGATCGAGGGTGCGAAGGTGGCCGGCGTGAAGGGCAACACGGTGTTCGCCGTGGTCCAGTTCGAATACACGACGCGCTCGCTGTCCGGGGCCGACATGTACGGCCGCCTGCCGTCGCCGATCGCGGTACTGACGCTGGATCAGGACCCGGCCACCGGCAAGCTCACGCTGGTGAAGTATCACAACGTCGATACGTCGCCGGCGAACGGCTTGTGGATCACGTGCGGCGCGAGCCTGTCGCCGTGGAACACGCACCTGTCGAGCGAGGAATACGAGCCCGACGCATTTACCACCAGTTCGAGCAACCTCGCGCAGTACAAGGCGTTCAACGACAACCTGTACGGCAACACGAACATCGCGTTCAACCCGTATCTGTACGGCCATCTGCCGGAAATCACGGTCAAGGCGGACGGCACCGGCACGGTGAAGAAGCACTATTGCCTCGGCCGCATTTCGCACGAACTCGTGCAGGTGATGCCGGACAACCGCACCGTGCTGATGGGCGACGACGCGACCAACAGCGGTCTCTTCATGTTCGTGGCGGACAACGAAAAGGATCTGTCGTCCGGCACGCTGTACGTGGCGAAAGTCGGCGCGGGCTTCTCGGTCGATCCGTCCGCTGCCGGCGCGGACCTGACGTGGGTCAAGCTCGGCCATGCAACAAGCGCGGAAGTCGAGGCGATGGCGAAGTCGAACCGCCCGCAGGATGTGATCGACGTCAAATGGACCGATCCGGGCGACGCGAGCTACCGGAAGATTTTCGCGAGCGGCGTCGCGCAGTGGGTGAAGGTCGTGCCCGGCAAGGAGAAGGTGGCGGCCTTCCTGGAGACGCACCGCTATGCGTATCTGGCCGGCGGCAGCATGGGCTTCACGAAGATGGAAGGCACGACGGTCAACATCAAGGACAAGATCGCGTACTCGGCGCTGCAGAACATCGTCGATTCGATGGTGAAGGGCAACACCGCGAAGGGCTGGAACGCGGAGAGCAACATTGCCGTCGACGCCGCGATCAACGCCGGCGGCGTGCTTCAGCACAAGCTCGCGGGCGGCCAGCGCGACACCGGCGGCGCGGCGATCAACAGCGAGTGGGTGCCGGTGCACACGAGCGCGCTGCTGGTCGGCAAGGACATTACCGCCGACGCGCTCGGCAACAAGGCCGATCCGGAACGCGTCGCGAATCCGGACAACCTGAAGTTCTCGGAGAAGCTGCGCACGCTGTTCATCGGCGAGGACAGCGGGTATCACGTGAACAACTTCCTGTGGGCGTACAACGTCGACACGAAGCAGCTCACGCGCCTGCTGTCGACGCCGGCCGGCGCCGAGTCGACGGGTCTGCATGCCGTCGACGAGCTGAACGGCTGGACCTACATCATGAGCAACTTCCAGCACGCGGGCGACTGGGGCAGCCAGCATACGCAGACGCTGAGAGACACGCTCGATCCGCTGGTGCGCGCGAATTACAAGGACCGGTATGGCGCGTCGGTGGGGTATCTGACGGCGGACCCGGTGGCGCTGAAGCTGTAAACAAGCGCGGCTTGCGATGTATTGCCAGATGCCCCTGGGTCATCTGGCGAGGCGATTCGCGACCCGGGGTATAACGCCCGTCAGCCGCACGACCGGAAATAGCGACGCCAGAAATAGGTGAGGCCCCACAAGGGGGCCTCATAATATTCGCCGTTCCACGCGATTGATGCGCATGCGACGCACCTTTTGCGCATCAACTCCGTTTGCAGAAAATCGCCGTGATCAGCGGCGCCACGCGATGCACGATCGCCGTGCTGCCCGCCGCGGTAACCGCGCTCTGCACCTTCGATTCGCTGCCGAACACCACCACGCCGTACGCCGAGCGCGCGACCGGCTCGCCGTCGCCGACGCGGAACATCGGGTCGTCCTTCTCGTAGCCGACCACCGCGAATACGTGGAAACCGTACGCACTCAGATCCGCGCCCGAGGTCGGCGAAAACGCGTTGATCGAATTGCTTTCCACGCGCGTCGGTTTCGGATCGATCAATTGCTGCTGCGCAAGATCGGCGATGAACTGGTGGCCGCTCTCATTGCAGAGAAGCGGCGTATCGAGTGTGGCGGCGTGACCGGTCAGCGGCAGTGCGCCGGTCAGCGCAAGGAGTGCAGAGGAAAAAATGCGTTTCATAAAGTGAACGGCGATCGTTGTTCGATGTAGTGTGTGCGCAACGGGCGGCGGTGTGGCGGCGCGGCCCGAAAGACGTTGCGCATCGAAGGGATCCCGCTTGACAGGCGCAACTGGATTCGCACTTTATATCGATTCGGCAGATTTTGCTCGGCCGCTAACATACTGCGGCAATGAGTCCGCCTCAAAGAAACGTGCGGGAAGAAAGCAATCTTTTGCGATCCCGTATATATTTCCGGGTTATGAATTCGAGACCCCAAACTCCAATTAACGTGCCGCCGCCCCGAACCTGGGACGCGCGGCTCGCCCGCCGACTCGTCACCCCGCTGGTCAACACCTGGGTCACGCCGAACCACCTCACCACGCTGCGCCTGCTCATCGGGCTGGCGGGCGCGCTGTGCCTCGCTCACGGCGGATTCGCCTGGGCCAACGCCGGCGCCTTCCTGATCGTGCTGTCGAACTTCGTCGACCATACGGACGGCGAACTCGCGCGCATCGGCGGGAAGTCGAGCCGAATCGGTCATTTTTACGACCTTGCGTGCGACGCGCTCGTCACCGTCATGCTGTTCGTCGGCATGGGAGTGGGTGTCGATGCCGCGCATGTCGGTAATCTGAAAATCGAGCCGGGTTGGCTCGGCGCGCTGGCCGGCGTCGCCATCGCGCTGATTTTCTTCCTGCGTATGCGCATCGAGGAAATGGCGGGCAAGGCGGGCACGAAGCAGGCATCGGTCGGCGGTTTCGAAACCGAGGACGTGCTGTACCTGCTGCCGATCGTCACGCTCACGGGTGTCGTCGGGCCGTTCGTGGTGGTCGCGTCGATCGGCGCGCCGCTGTTCGCCGCGTGGGTCGTGATCGACTACTGGCGCGTCGCGCGCCGCACCGCCGTACCGGTCGCTTCTAGCGCATCGGTCGCGCCGGTCGCGACAGTCGCCGCTGCTCCCGAAACCCGTCAGATGTGGGCCAGCGAATGAGTACGCACGCCGAAGACGACGTGGTCGCGACAGTCGCAGCGAACCGGGGCGCGTCGTCCGCCGCCGCGCCGATCGCGCCCGCGCCGAATGCGGACCACGCGGTCGCAAGCCGCACGCGAACGTTCGACACGCCGCGTCTGCGCAAGGATTTCACCGGCCAGGACGCATTCCTCTATCTCGAAGACTTTCTTGCGCCGGAAGTCACCGCGCAACTGGTGCACAGCGCGCGCTCGCTGCTCGACGAGGTGAACCGTAATTACCTGCCGGGCCACAAGCAGGGCGGCAGCGTGAGCCGTCACACCATCGACCGCCTCGCGCCGTTCATCGCCGAGCTGTATCGCTCGAAGGAACTGATCGGCTGGCTCGAGCAACTGAGCGGCGACAAGCTGCAGGTGTCCCCGGCGGACGATCCGCATGCGTACGCGCTGTATTACTACACGCGCGCGGGCGATCACATCGGCTGGCACTACGACACTTCGTACTATGACGGCCGCCGCTACACGCTGCTGCTCGGCGTGATCGACGAATCGTCGTGCCGCCTCGACTACGAATTGCACACGCGCAATCCGGACGTGCCGGACCAGCCGGGCTCGGTGCAGATTCCGCCGGGTGGTCTGGTGTTTTTCGACGGCGACAAGCTGCGTCATCGCATCACGCCGGCCGGCGCGAACGAGATGCGCGTATCGCTGACGTTCGAGTACGTGACCGATCCGAACATGCGGCCGTGGCGCCGCTTCATCTCGAACATGAAGGACGCGATCGCGTACTTCGGGTTCCGCCAGGTGTTCCGTCAGATGACCGCGCGCGGCAAGGATCGCTCGTGAGTCGCGCCGCCCTGATTCTGCTGTCGATCGGGACGGCGCTGTTTGTCGGCCTGCTCGCGTGGCAGGGTTTCGGTTCGGTCGCATCGACGCTGCTCGCCGCCGGTTGGGGGCTCGCACTCGTCGCGCTGTTCCATGTCGTGCCGCTCGTGCTCGATGCCGGCGCGATTTCGGTGTTGTTCAAGAACCGTCACGACGGTGTGCATCACGATCTGTCGCTGCGCGACGCGTTGTTCGCGCGCTGGATCGGCGAATCGGTAAACAGTCTGTTGCCGGCTGGGCAGATCGGCGGTCCGGTGCTGATGGTGCGGCAACTGTCGCAGCGCGGCATGCGCATGCGCGACGCCGCCGCCGCGATCACCGTCAGCACGACCGCGCAAGCGCTCGCGCAAATCGTCTTCGCGTTGGGCGGATTGCTGCTGTTCGGCGCCTATGCCGCGCATGGCGCGCTGCACGATCTGCAAACCGCCACGCTGATCGCAACCGGCGTGCTGGGCGCGATGATCGTCGGCTTCTACTATGCGCAGCGGCGCGGGCTGTTTGGCCGGCTGCTCGGCGTGGTGTCGAAGGTGTTCGGCAAGCGCGACTGGTCCTCGCTGATGACCCGTGCCGAAGCGGTCGATGCCGCGGTGCAGGCCATGTACCGCGAACGCGGCCGGGTCGCGGCGAGCTTTGCCTTGAGCCTTGCAGGCTGGATTGTCGGCACGGTCGAAGTGTGGCTCGCGTTGCGCTTTCTCGGTCATCCGGTGGACTGGGTCGACGCGTTGCTGCTGGAAAGCCTGGGTCAGGCGATTCGCGGCGCGGCGTTCATGATTCCCGGCTCGCTCGGCGTGCAGGAAGGCGGTTATCTGCTGCTCGCGCCGCTCGTCGGGTTGCCGCCGGATGCGGCGCTGGCCTTGTCGTTGGCGAAGCGTGCGCGTGAAATCCTGCTAGGCTTGCCGGGTCTGCTGGTTTTGCATTTCAGCGAACGAAGCTGGCAACGGCGGCGCGCCACGGGGCGCGTACCGGTTGTCGATTAAACTCCGTATTTTTTCAAAGGACCGCGCATGCGTGCCATCATTCTCGCAGCGGGCCTCGGCCTGCGTCTCCAGCAACCGCCGCAGGCCCAGTTTCCGAAGTGTCTGTTGCAGTTCGACGGCATGAGTCTGCTCGAACGGCATCTGCAGATGCTCGAAACCGCCGGCGTGACGGATGTCGTGCTGGCGCTCGGCTTCCAGCCGGAGTCGGTGCAGGCGGAACTGGAGCGCATCAACTGGCCGCACAAGGTCGAAACCGTGTTGAACACGCGCTTCGATCTGGGCAGCGTGCTGACGGTGCACACCGTCGCTGACGCGCTGACGCGCGGCGGCGACGTGCTGCTGATGGACGCCGACGTGCTGTACGACGAACGCATTCTGAACGCGCTGGTCGCCGGCGAAACGGTCAACCGTCTGTTGATCGACCGCGATTTCGAAGCCGGCGACGAACCCGTCAAGCTGTGTCTGAAAGACGGCGTGCCGGTCGAACTGCGCAAGCAGCTCGCGGTCAACCTCGACTACGACACCATCGGCGAATCGGTCGGCTTCTTCCGCTTCCGCCAGGAAACCGCGCAGCGTTTCGCGGAGATCGTTGCGGGTTATGTCGATAGCGGCCGGGCCAACATGCCGCACGAGGAAGCGGTGCGCGATCTGCTGCTGGAGCGCAGCCAGGTGTTCGATACCGCCGACGTGACCGGCGCGCCCTGGATCGAAATCGATTTTCCGAATGACGTTGCACGCGCAACGACCGAGATCCTGCCGCAGTTGCAGCCGCTGGTCAGCGCATCGCGGTAAGACGGGTTCGCGACTCGACGCGACTCAGAGCAACTCAAGGCAACTCAGAGCAACTCAACGCACCGCCGCGCAAGCGAGCGCGACGAAAGCACAAAGAGCCGGCTCCCGCCGGCTCTTTGCCGTTTACGGCCCGCGTAACAACATTCGTTGTCGATGCGATGCCATAATCGACGCTTTACATCGACGGCCTCCCAACCTGTCGCTCTGCCAATGCCCTTCGCTTTAGGCACTTTCATCGTTCCGCTGATCGTCGCTTGCGCGATGTTCATGGAAAACGTGGACGGCACGGTCATCGTGACGTCGCTGCCGGTTCTGGCGCGCGATCTCGGCCAGGACCCCATCACCCTCAAACTCGCGGTCACCGCCTACGTCATCGGGCTCGGCGTGTTCATTCCGATCTGCGGCTGGGTGGCCGACCGCTTCGGTTCGCGGACCGTGTTCCGCACGGCGATCGGCATTTTCATGGCGGGTTCGCTGATGTGCGCGGCGTCCACCTCGCTCGGCACGTTCGTGGTCGCGCGCTTCGTGCAAGGCATCGGCGGCGCGATGATGGTGCCGGTGGGGCGCATCATCATCTTCCGCTCGGTGCCGAAGTCGGACTTCATTCGCGCGGTCAACTATCTGACGGTGCCCGCGCTGCTCGGGCCGGTCGTCGGACCGCCGCTCGGCGGGTTCATCACGACGTATCTGCATTGGCGCCTCATTTTCTTCGTCAACATTCCGATCGGCCTGCTGGGCATCTGGCTCGCGAACAGGCATATCGGCAACGTGCGCGAAGCGCATCCGGGCCGGCTCGACTGGACCGGCTTCGTGTTGTCCGCGAGCGGCGCGTCGCTGTTCATGCTGGGGTTGTCGCTAGTGGGCGGTGAACTGGTGTCGAACGCGGTGTCGTTCGGCATGTGCGCGATCGGCGTGGCGTTGCTCGTGTTGTACGCGCTCTACGCGAGCCGCGTCGAATTGCCCGTGCTCGATTTGCGTCTGTTGCGCATTCCGAGTTTTCACGCGAGCGTGGTGGGCGGATCGTTGTTCCGCATCGGCCTCGGCGCGGTGCCGTTTCTGTTGCCGCTCGCATTGCAGGAAGGTCTCGGCATGACGGCCTTCAAGTCCGGCTCGATCACGTGCGCGTCCGCCTTCGGCTCGATCTTCATGAAGGCGGCGGCGTCGCGCATTCTCGAACGCTTCGGTTTTCGCACGGTACTGATGTTCAACGCGGGCTGCGCGGGTCTGGCGATCGCGGTGTATGGCCTGTTCTTTCCGGGTACGCCGCATTGGCTGATCTGGTGCGTCGTGTTGTTCGGCGGCTTCTTTCCGTCGTTGCAGTTCACGTCGCTGAACACGCTCGCGTACGCGGATATTCCGAGCCGCGACGTGGGCCGCGCAACGAGTGTTGCCAGCGTGATCCAGCAGATCTCGCTGGGACTCGGCGTGACGATCGGCGGCATCGTGCTGCAGCTCTCGCACAACGTGCAGGGACACGCGGCCATCGTGTTCTCCGACTTCTGGCCGGCGTTCCTCGTCGTAGGCCTGTTCTCGGTATTGTCGATTCCCGTCACCGCGCGTTTGCCGCACGGCGCGGGCGATGAAATCGCGCGAGGCAGTCGCGGCCGCGCGTGATTTTTTGTGTGCCGCAGCATGCGGACTACGGACAGTTGCGGCTTCGCAAGCGAGCGGTTCGCATGTTATAAGCCCAAGGCAGCTCCTGTAATCGTCAGGTCATCGCGTCGTCTTGGGGGATCTTCAATGAGGTTGTTCCGCAACGCCAAATCGTCTGCCGGCGGGTTCGCGCTGGTTGCACTCGTTACCGTTTCCACCGGCTTTCTCGAAGCGACGCCCGCGGTCGCGAAGACCGCCGCGAAAAACCAGCCCGCCGTACTCACGGCCTCCGCGATCGCGGTCGCGGATAAATACAGCGCCGACGCCGCCGAGCAGATCTTCAAGGAAGGCGGCAATGCCGTCGATGCGGCCGTCGCGATTGCCTTCACGCTTGCCGTGACGTATCCGGAAGCGGGCAACATCGGCGGTGGCGGCTTCATGACGCTGTATGTCGGCGGCAAGCCGTACTTCCTCGACTATCGCGAGCGTGCGCCGCTGGCGGCCACGAAGAACATGTACCTCGACGACAAGGGCGAGGTGATCAAGGGCATGAGCCTGTTCGGCTATCGCGCGGTGGGCGTGCCGGGCACCGTCGACGGCATGTGGCAGGCACAGCGCCGCTTCGGCAAGCTCAAGTGGAAACAGGTGCTCGCGCCGGCCATTCACTATGCGCGCGACGGCTTCGAAGTCAGCCAGCAATTGCAGGAACGCCGCGACGCGGCCGCGAAGGACTTCGCGGGTAAGACCAACTTCGACACCTATTTCGGCAACCTGAAAGAGGGCGTCAACTTCAAGCAGCCGGATCTCGCCGCCGTGCTGCAACGCATTTCCGATCAAGGCGCGAAAGACTTCTATCAAGGCAAGACCGCCGATCTGATCGCGGCGTCCATGCGCGGCCACGGCCTGATCACCAAGGCCGACCTGCAGCAGTACAAGGCCGTCTGGCGCGACCCGATCCAGGCCGACTGGAACGGTTATCGCGTGTACACCGCGCCGCCGCCGAGTTCGGGCGGCATCGGCCTCGTGCAGTTGCTGAAGATGAAGGCCGACATCGCGCCGGACTTCAAGGACGTGCCGCTCAATTCCGCGCAATACGTGCATCTGATCGCGGAGATCGAGAAGCGCGTGTTCGCGGACCGCGCGCAATATCTCGGCGATCCGGACTTCTACAAGGTACCGATCGCGCAATTGACCGACGACGCGTACATCGCCAAACGCGCGGCGGAAGTGAATCCGAACACGCCGTCGGACACGAAGAGCGTGGTGCCGGGACTCGGCACCAACATGCCGGAGAAAGCGGAAACCACGCATTTCTCGGTGATCGACAAGTGGGGTAACGCCGTGTCGAACACGTATACCATCAACGGCTATTTCGGCTCGGGCGTGGTGGCGGATCGCACCGGTATCGTGCTGAACGACGAGATGGACGACTTCTCCGCGAAGCCGGGCGTGGCGAACATGTTCGGCGTGGTGGGCAGCGACGCGAATTCGATCGAGCCGAAGAAGCGTCCGCTGTCGTCGATGAGTCCGACCATTGTGACGAAGGACGGCAAGGTGTCGCTGGTGATCGGCACGCCGGGCGGGTCGCGTATTTTCACGTCGATCTTCCAGGTCATCAACAACGTGTACGACTTCAACATGCCGTTGCAGGACGCGGTCGCGGCGATGCGCTTCCATCACCAGTTGCTGCCGCCGAACACGATCTTCTGGGAGCCGTACAAGCCGATCGAAGGCGAACTCGCGCAGCAGATCGAAGCGAAGGGTTATACGCTGAAGGGGCAGGATTTCAGCGGCGACATCCAGGCGATCAAGGTGAATGGCGATACGCCGGAAGCAGCGGCCGATCCGCGCGGACGTGGCGTGACGCGGGTGATTCCGTAGGCTTTACGCCGAAGTTGCACGACGTGTCGTGCAATCGTGCAATCGTGAATGCCAATGCAAAAAACCTCGCACTTGAAAGAGTGCGAGGTTTTTTTATGGGCCGATTGTGTCGTGACGTTAAGCTAAGACGTTGCGCGTTCAACTAACCTGCTCGACGGGCGTCAACGTCAGATCGAGCTTTTGCGTGCCAGGCAATACCGTGACATTCACCGGCCTGCCGATACGCGATGCGTCGGAGTGTGCGCTGCAGACTATCTCGTCCGCGCGGCAAAAGTCGCTATCATGGGTAAGAACCCCAGGCTCGCGGCGGTAACACGGCTGACACCTCGCGCTTCGATAATCGAACGCGGTCGCGTCGTGATTTTCGCCGCGCGCTTAACCATTTCCGTTGCCAGGAGAGCCGCAATGAAAGAGCTGGATCCGAGACCCGAAAGCGAGCTGCTCGCAGAGCGGCAACGCCGTTTCGAGGAAGACCTGATCGACGCGTATGACGAAGAGCTCGAAATGGAGGTCGACGACCGCATTATCGACGGCGCCGAAGGCTTCACGGCCGAGCATCGCGAAGCCCGCAAGATGTACTTCCGCGAGTTGTTCCGCCTGCAAGGCGAGCTGGTCAAGCTGCAGGACTGGATCGTGCAAACGGGGCATCGGCTGGTAGTGATCTTCGAAGGGCGCGACGCGGCCGGCAAGGGCGGCGCGATCAAGCGCATCACGCAGCGGCTCAATCCGCGCGTGTGCCGGGTGGCCGCATTGCCCGCGCCGAATAACCGCGAACGCACGCAGTGGTATTTCCAGCGCTACGTCTCGCACTTGCCGGCGGGCGGCGAAATGGTGCTGTTCGACCGGAGCTGGTACAACCGCGCGGGCGTCGAACGTGTGATGAATTTCTGCTCGGACGAAGAATACGAAGAGTTCTTCCGCTCGGTGCCGGAGTTCGAGAAGATGCTGGCGCGCAGCGGCGTGCAGATTCTCAAATACTGGTTCTCGATTACCGACGAAGAGCAGGAGATCCGCTTCCAGAATCGTATTCACGATCCGCTGAAGCAATGGAAGCTGAGTCCGATGGATCTGGAAAGCCGCCGCCGCTGGGAAGCGTACACGCAGGCGAAGGAAGTGATGCTGCAACGCTCGCATATTCCCGAAGCGCCGTGGTGGGTCGTGCAGGCGGTCGACAAGAAACGCGCGCGCCTGAACTGCATTCACCATCTGCTGAGCCAGGTGCCGTACCACGAGGTCGAGCATCCCACGGTCGAGTTGCCGGATCGGGTTCATCACGACGAATACAGCCGTCAGCCGGTCCCGCAATCGATGATCGTGCCGGAGATTTACTGAGCGTTCGCTGGCCGGAGTCTGTTCCGTTCCGGCCGGCAAAAGAAAAAGCGCGGCTCGATGTGTGAGCCGCGCTTTTTTTTTATCCTGCCGGTCCGGACCGCTAACGAGAAGTCGGACCAGCGCGTTTTTCAGTACGTTCTTTTGGGTCGCGTTTCAGAACACCATCCGGAACACCCAATACAGCCCCGCCGCGAGCGCGATCGACACCGGCAGCGTCAGCACCCAGGCGAGGATCAGGCTGCGCACGGTGCCCCATTGCAGGCCCGAGCCGTTGGCCGCCATCGTGCCCGCCACGCCGGACGACAACACGTGCGTCGTCGAGACCGGCAGACCGTACATGTCAGCCGCGCCGATCGTCAGCATTGCGACCACTTCCGCCGATGCGCCCTGGCCGTACGTCAGATGCTGCTTGCCGATCTTCTCGCCGACCGTCACGACGATCCGCTTCCAGCCCACCATCGTGCCGAGACCCAGCGCGATGGCGACGGCCACCTTCACCCAGGTCGGAATGAACTTGGTGGCGTGATCGGTCTGCGCCTTGAAGTTGTCGATGGCCTTCTGGTCTTCCGGCGCGAAGGCCGGTTGCTTCGCCTTGTCCATCAGGCGGATCGCTTCGGACGCCACGTACATGTTGTTGCGCACGTTATCGACAATGCCTTGCGGCACCGCGCCCATCGAACCCGACGCGCTGACCTGATGCGTGATCTGGTCGGTCAGTTGCTGCAATGCGGGCAGCGTGGCGGGCGTCAGTTGATGCGTGCGGACATAGGTTTCCACATCGCCGCGCGGATTCGTCGAGGGCGTTGCGCCCTGCGTGTACTTACCGAGCGTCGCCGACGCATGTTGCGCGACCGCGATGAAGGTCTGCGTCTGTTCCGGCGTGACCGCCTTGTTCAACGCGTAAGCGGTCGGCACCGTGCCGATCAGGATCAGCATGATGAGGCCCATGCCCTTCTGACCGTCGTTCGAACCGTGCGCGAACGACACGCCGGTACACGTCAGGATCAGCAGCGCGCGAATCCAGAACGGCGGCGGTTCCTTGCCCTTCGGTTCGGCATACAGCGCGGGAACACGTATCACGGCCTTCAGGACCAGCAGCAGCAAGCCGGAAAGAAGAAAGCCGACGATCGGCGAAAACAGCAGCGACTTGCCGACGCCGAGCGCCTGGTTCCAGTCCACGCCGCTGGTGCCGTTCGCACCATGCATCATTTGATTCATCAGACCGACGCCGATGATCGAGCCGATCAGCGTGTGCGAACTCGACGACGGCAAACCGAAATACCAGGTGCCGAGGTTCCAGATGATCGCCGCGATCAGCAGCGCGAACACCATCGCGAAGCCCGCGCTGCTGCCCACCTGCAGGATCAGCTCGACGGGAAGAAGTTGCAGCACGCCGAAGGCGACCGCGCCGGTCGAGGTCAACACGCCGAGGAAGTTCCAACTGCCGGACCACACGACCGCGAGGTTCGGTGCGAGCGAATGCGTGTAGATCACCGTGGCCACCGCATTGGCGGTGTCGTGGAAGCCGTTCACGAATTCGAAGCCGAGCGCGATCAGCAACGCGACACCGAGCAGGAGATACGGTAGAACCGAGCTTTCGCGGACAGGTTGCAGATCGTCCACGAGATGCATCGCGCAGTAAGCGGCGCCGACGGCGATCACCGCGAAGAAGATAAGCAGGCTTAGGTTGCGCCCCTTACCGCTTGCAGTGCCCGGTTGCGGGTACGAAAGTTCCGGCATGACTTGTGCCCCAAGATAGTTTGTCGCGGAACTACCGATCCTGCGGGGCACGTGTGTCGTATTGATGACAACGGCGTGACACGCCGACGGGACCAAAGTCGCGCGGAAAGGCGCGCGGATATGGGCCGAGCGCCGCTTCGAAGGTGAGTTGCGTAAAAAACCGTCGGATACCGATGCTCAGATGTCCGAAAAAGAAGGCATGTGCGACGGCTGAAAATGGCGAAACTTCCCCGCTCGCCTGCCGTGCATACGGGTCGATTTTTATCGGGAGCCGTGTGTGCCTGGACGTGTCCCGGATTCCTCGTTGCGATGCGACCGGGTTCGCGTGTAGCTAAAGATAGTCGCTGTCCGTGCGCATTGCCAAATGAAAGGCGGAAAAAATAAATGCGTAAAACAAGTGCTTTTTGCGCATATTTTGTGCGAGCGTTGTTGATGTCGCGCAGCGCGGGACGAACGACTTAAGCTAACCCATACCTTCCGGGCCTCGTATTTGCTAATCTCACTGCAGGGTGTTTTCAACGGAGCGTCGATGAAACGCGAGAGTTTGAAAATGGATAAACGGCCCGGCGACGAAACGGTCGTCGACGTTGCGCCCTCGGCGCAGTCAGCCTTCGCATCGTATGCAGCGCCGATCGTGGATCAGGCCATCGAAAACGCTCACGCGGTGCGCGACGATGCATCGCCCGAAGCGCTGCACAAGCTGCGGGTTTCGCTGCGGCGCTTGCGCTCGCTCTGGTGGGCCTTCGAGCCGCTGCTGGAGAAGGGCGAAAACACGCGGCAACGCGCGCTCTACAAATACCTCGCCACCGCGGCTGGCAAGACACGCGACTGGGACATCCTGATCGAACTGATCGCGCGCAAGGACGGCGCGGCGAATGCAATGACCGCGAGTCTCGATCAGGTGCGCGACAACGCGTTCGCGACCAGCCGCGAAACCCTCTCGAATGCCGACGTCAAGCATCTGCTGCGTGAAGCGTTGACGACCACGTCGACGGAATTGAATACGGCGCATGAACGCCTGCCGTTGCGCAAATTCGCGGAGCGACGAGTCGCGGCGTCGGAACGGTCGCTGAAAAAGCGGATGAAACGCGCGCGAGCGGCGAAGCGCTCGAATTACACCGCCTTTCATAATGTCAGGAAGGCGGGCAAGAAGCTTCGTTATCTGCTCGAGTTTTTCGCGCCGGTGTTGAGCGGCGGACACAAGCGCACGGTGAAGCGGCTCAAGCAGATCCAGAAGCGCTTCGGCGCGCTGAACGATGTGGTCGCGAGCGAAGTGCTGCTGCGCGACAACGCGGCGTTGCTGAGCGGAGCGGGGGCGGTAGCCGGCAATGCGGATGATGCGTTGCAATGGCTCAAGAAAGAACGCAAACGCAGAATGCGAGCGGCTGCCGCCGTGCTGCGCAAGATGTAGCGATGCGGCGATGGAGCGATGGAGCACGCCGTAACCGACGCCGCGCTACACGCCTTGACCTTGCCGCTGACGTTGACGCTGTGCACGCCTTGGCGCAACACCGCGTAGCGTGATCGCATCGCGTGCGTCTTCAATTTCCCCACTCACCTCGGCGGCACGTTTTCCATTCGCAAGCTCCTCCGGCGGCGTGGTATGCGCCACCGGAAAGCCACGTCGCTGCCATGCATCCAGACCGCCCTTCAGCGCGCGAATCCGCGTGTAGCCATGCCGGCGCATCCCTTGCGTAATCTCGACGGCGACCGCGCTGTCCGGGCAGATGCAGTAGATCACCACGTCGTACGCGTCGAGCGCGGCGTCGATCTGCTCAGTCGAGTGCGGGTCGAAAGTTTCGGCGCCGGGGATGCGTCGTTGCACGGCGAGCGCTGGCGTTTGTGGACGTGCATCCAGTACCTTGGGCGGCGCGATGCGGCGCCAGCCGCCCGTGCCGTCCTGCGTTGCGGTGGCAGCCGTAGCGGCGGCACGGCGTTGCCGTTCGCGCCGCCGTTGCAGCACGCGATACGCGAGGTACAGCAGCGCCGCCGCGAGCAGAATGTCGATCACCGTGCCGCCGCGCGCTTTCACGAAATCGAGCAGCATGTGCAATTCGCGCTCGGCGGCCGCGCCGCCAAGCAGCCAGAAGTTGGCCCAGGCGAGCGCGCCGGCGAGGTCCCAGATCGCGTAGATTTTCGTATCGACGGCCGTGGTGCCCATCAACGGCGGCGTGATCAAGCCGAGACCCGGGACGAATTTCGAAATCGCCACGAGCGGCACGCCGTAGCGTTCGAACAGCGAGCGCGCCTTCTCGACCTTCGCGTCGATCGCGGGCGACAGGCGGCCGAGTGCGGCCATCAGCCTGCGGCCGTACAGGCGGCCGGCGGCGAACCACGCGCCGTCACCGATCAGCGCGCCCAGCACCGCCGCGCCGAGGATCGGCCAGAACGACAGCGTGCCGGCCGCAATCGCGGAACCGGCGAACAACAGCACGGGCACGGCGGGAATCGGCACGCCGAGGCGCGTCAGCAACACGTTGACGAACACGAACACGCCGCCCCAGGTGGACACCGCCGACGTCGGAAACGCGATCAATTGAGCAGCTCCTGTTATTGCTGTTGGGCCGGCTTGACACGGGGCTGAGTCCACTGCCATGCAAGGTGTGTTCCCGATGCGCCGGGCGCGGCATGAGTGCGGAGCCCTGCCGCGCCTGTTCTCCCTGTGCCGAGGATACTCGATGACATCCGCACCGCCGGATCTTTGCAATTTCGTTCAAGACCGCGTGCCGCGTCCGCACCTACTCTGCCTGCTCGTTTCAACGACCGGGACAGCATGATGAATTCGCGGCATCTGGGGTATCTGTTTTGCGCGCTGGCGATGCTTGGCGTCGGCAGCACGGTGGTGGTGAGCAAGTCGATCGCGGCGGGTTTGCCGCCGTTCAGCGCGACCGCGCTGCGCTTCGCGATCGCGTTTCCGTTGTTCGTGCTGATCATGCGCTGGCGCGGCGTGCGCTGGCCGCGTCTGTCGCGCCGCGACGCGCTGCTGGTGATCGCGCAGGCGGGTGCGGGCAGCGTCGGCTACACGGTGCTGTTGATCAGCGGGATGAAGATGGCGTCGGCCGCGGATGCCGGTGTGATCGCGGGCACGCTGCCCTCGGTGTCCGCGCTCGTTGCGGTGCTCGCGCTCGGCGAGCGGCCCGCCCCCGCTTTGATCGGCGCGATTCTGCTCGCCACGGCCGGCGTACTGGTGTGCACCGTCCATCCCGGCGCGTTCGCCGGACCGCATGCGGCCAGTTCGTGGATGGGCAATGCGCTGGTGTTCGCGGCGATCGTCTGCGAGGCGTTGTTCATTCTGCTCAATCGCAAGCTGCGCACGCCGGTTGCGCCGCTGCCGCTGTCGGCCTTGATGTGCGGCATCGGCTTGCTGGTCGCGCTCGGGCCGGCGTGCGTCGAGAGGCCGTGGACAATCCCGCTCGACACGAACGCGCTCGCCGGCGTGCTGTACTACGCGTTGGTGCCGACGGTCGCGGGTTTCGTGCTCTGGTATGCCGGCGCCGCGCGCATCAGCGGCGCGGAGGCCGGTTTGATGACCGCGCTGGTGCCGGTCAGCGCGGTGGCGCTCGCGGCGCTCGTGCTGCACGAACCGGTGAGCGCCGCGCAATTAGCCGGCGTGGCCTGCGTGCTCGGCGCGGTATTGCTGGCCACGCTCGGTAAGGCAGCGAAGGCAGGCGTCGCACGTAGCAAGGCGCCGGGTGGCGGGACTTAAAAGCCGGGACCTAAAAGCCGGGACCAAAAAGCCGTCAGCTAAAAGCGAATACTTAAGTGCAGAAACTTAAGTATTCGCCACCGCCACCACGCCCGGATTGCCGACGATCGACAGAAACTCGCGACGCGTCGACGGGTCCGTGCGGAACGTGCCCAGCATGCGCGACGTCACCATCGTCACGCCGGCTTTGTGCACGCCGCGCGTGGACATGCATTGATGCGCGGCTTCGAGAATCACGCCGACGCCGGCCGGTTGCAGCACTTCGTTCAGCGTGTCGGCGATCTGCACCGTCATCTTTTCCTGAATCTGCAGACGCTTGGCGAACGCATCGACGAGCCGCGCCAGCTTCGAAATGCCGACCACCCGATGCTCGGGCAGATACGCGACGTGCGCGCGGCCGATGATCGGCACCATGTGATGCTCGCAATAGCTTTCGAAGCGGATGTCCTTCAGCACGATCATCTCGTCGTAGCCGTCCACTTCGGAAAACGTGCGGGCCAGGATCTCGCGCGGATCGACCTGATAGCCCGCGTAAAACTCCTCATACGAGCGCACCACGCGCGCCGGCGTATCGATCAGACCTTCGCGCGCCGGATTGTCGCCGGCCCAGCGCAGCAGGACGCGAACGGCTGCTTCGGCTTCTTCACGGCTCGGACGTTCGAGCGCCGCCGCGGGTTTGGTTTTTTTGGCCTTGCTGCTGGTCATGCGGTGTTCCTCCGGGATCGCGCGTCGACGCTGCGGGCACGCGGGGTCAATGAGTGCGGCCATTGTTCCATGTTTTCACCTGGGCCACTCGTCCATCGCGTCGTTGAAGAGTTCGGCCACCACGCCGCGCAGCCAGCTCGCGCGCGGATCGTTGTGAAACTTGCGATGCCAGTGTTGCCGCAAGTCGAAGCGCGGCAACGGTAGCGGCGGCTCGATCAGCGTGATCGACGCATGCTCCGATGCGTACGCGAAGCCGATCGCGTGCGGCACCGTCGCCAGCAGATCGGTGCGCGCGAGGATGAACGGCAGGCTCATGAAGTGCGGCGTTTCGAGCACCGCGCGCCGCTTGATGCGCTTCTTCGCCAGAAACTGTTCGAGCACTTCCTGGCTGCGTCCCTCGGCGCGCACCACTGCATGGCCGGCCGCGACGAACTGCGCGAGCGTGAGCGGCGCCTTCGCGAGCGGATGACCGGCGCGCATCAAACAGATGAAGCGGTGCGTGAAGAGCCGCTGCTGGAAGAAGTTGTTGCCGGCGAGATCCGGGAAATAACCGACGGCCAGATCGACATCGCCCGATTCGAGCCCGCGTTCCACATGGGCGGGCGGCAGCGACACCGAGCGCAGATTGGCGTGCGGCGCGCGTTCGGCGAACAGTTGCAGCAGACGCGGCAGAAAGACGATTTCACCGACATCGGAGAGCGCGATCGAAAACGTGTGCGTGCTGGTGTCCGGGTCGAAGTCCTGCACGTCGAGCATGCCTTTCTCGATGCGCAGCAGTGCGTCGCGCGCGGCCGGCAGGATCGCGAGCGCGCGCGGCGTCGGCTCCATGCCTTTCGATGTGCGCACGAACAGCGGATCGTCGAAGTATTCGCGCAGGCGTCCCAGCGCGGTGCTCACGCGCGGCTGGCTGACGCCGAGTTGTTCGGCCGCGCGGCTGACGTTGCGGGTGTCTTCCATCGCGACGAGGTAGGGGATCAGGTTCAGATCCAGATTGGTGTCCATGTGGGGTTTGAGCTGGCTGCGCCGTGGCGTTTCGTGTCGTTTGGTGTCGTGTCGTGCCCGCCATGCGCGGCACCGACTATTCGTCTACGGCATAAAGGGTAGTCGAAAAATCTCGACTGTAGATAGCGGGATGAGGTGAGCGGTGTGGCGAAACCTGTGATGAACGGGAATCCTCTGCCTTGACAATGCATCGGCGGCACAATCATAATTCTTTGAAACGTTCGCTAAACGAATGTGTGTTCATATACCGAACAAAAACGGATGGACTTTAGCGGAAGTTCGAAGCGAGTATCAAGCCATGCTGTAGCCCGGCGGCACGCAGCGCCCCAGAGGAAATTCGACATGATCAACAAGATTTTCGAGTCACTTGAGTCGGCGGTCGCCGACGTGTACGACGGCGCGACCGTCATGATCGGCGGCTTCGGCACGGCCGGCATGCCGTCGGAGCTGATCGACGCGCTGATCGGTCAGGGCGCGCGCGAGCTCACCATCGTCAACAACAATGCGGGCAATGGCGACATCGGCCTTGCGGCGCTGCTCAAGGCAAAGCGCGTGCGCAAGATCATCTGCTCGTTCCCGCGCCAGACCGATTCGTATGTGTTCGACGCGCTGTACCGCGCCGGCGAAATCGAGCTGGAACTCGTCCCGCAAGGCAATCTCGCGGAACGGATTCGCGCGGCGGGCGCGGGCATCGGCGGCTTCTTCACGCCGACCGGCTACGGCACGAAACTCGCGGAAGGCCGCGAAACCCGTATCATCGACGGCAGGCATTACGTGCTGGAATCGCCCTTGCATGCCGACTTCGCGTTGATCAAGGCCTTCAAGGGCGACCGCTGGGGCAATCTCATCTATCGCAAGACGGCGCGAAATTTCGGCCCGATCATGGCGAGCGCGGCGAAAACCGCAATCGTGCAGGTGTCGCAAGTCGTGCCGCTCGGCGAGCTCGACCCTGAAGTGATCGTCACGCCCGGCATCTTCGTGCAACGCGTGATCGAAGTGCCGCAAGCGGCCCATCAATCGAGCGCCGCCAGCGCCGCCTGAACCGGAGTAGACCGACATGAAAAAGCTGACTCGCGATGAAATGGCGAAACGCGTTGCGCTGGATATCCCCGAAGGCGCGTATGTGAATCTCGGCATCGGCGTGCCCACGCTGGTGGCCAATCACCTCGCCGCCGACAAGGAAATCTTCCTGCACAGCGAAAACGGCCTGCTCGGCATGGGCCCGGCGCCGGCCGCGGGCGAGGAAGACGACGAACTGATCAACGCCGGCAAGCAGCACGTCACGCTGCTCACGGGCGGCGCGTTTTTCCACCATGCCGATTCGTTCGCGATGATGCGCGGCGGCCACCTCGATTTCTGCGTGCTCGGCGCGTTCCAGGTCTCGGCCAAAGGCGATCTGGCGAACTGGCACACCGGCGCGCCGGACGCGATTCCCGCCGTCGGCGGCGCGATGGATCTGGCGATCGGCGCGAAGCAGGTGTACGTGATGATGGAGCACCTGACCAAACAGGGTGAAAGCAAGATCGCCGCCGAGTGCACGTATCCTGTCACGGGCGTCGCGTGCGTCGATCGTATTTACACGGACCTCGCGATGATCGATGTCACCGCGCAAGGCCTCGTGGTGCGCGAGATTTTCTCGGACATCGATTTCGATACGTTGCTCGAGCTGACCGGCGTGCCGCTGATCGACGGCACGCAGTCGCCGGCGCGCGCGGCCTGAACACGCCGCCTTACTGAGCCACCGCACGCAACACCGCATCACCGCGATAAGAACAAGGACAGGGACGCCACCATGCTCGACTCCAGCGCTCGTTTGACCGGCCTGCTGTGCGGCACGCAACCGATGAACGACATCTGGTCGCCGCACGCCACGCTGCAACGCATGCTCGACGTCGAAGCGGCGCTGGCGCGCGCGTCGGCCCTGCATCGCGTGATTCCGGATTCGGCGGTACCCGCGATCGAAGCCGCGTGCCGCGCCGGACAACTCGACGCCGACGCGCTCGCACGCGACGCCGCGTTGGGCGGCAACCTCGCCATCCCGCTCGTCAAGCAACTCACCGCGCGCGTGAAGAGCGCCGACGCGGAGGCCGCGAAATACGTGCATTGGGGCGCGACGAGTCAGGACATCATCGACACGGCGACGGTGCTGCAACTGCGCGATACGTTCGCTCTGCTGGATCACGGCCTGCAAGCCACATGCGACGCATTGGCCACGCTCGCGGCCACGCATCGCGCGACACCGATGATCGGCCGCACGTGGTTGCAACAGGCGCTGCCCATCACGCTCGGCCTCAAATTCGCGCAATGGCTCGACGCGCTGCTGCGCCATCGCGAGCGGCTCGACGCCTTGCGCGCGCGTGTGCTGGTGCTGCAATTCGGCGGCGCGGCCGGCACGCTCGCGAGTTTGCGCGAGGCCGCGCCGTCGGTGACGCAGTCGCTTGCCGACGAACTCGGCCTCGCCGTACCCACCCTGCCGTGGCACACGCAGCGCGATCGCATCGCTGAAACCGCCGCGCTGTTCGGCATGCTGATCGGCACCCTCGGCAAGATCGCGCGCGACATCTCGCTACAGATGCAGACCGAAATCGACGAGCTGGCCGAACCCGCCGCGGCGGGCAAGGGCGGTTCGTCGACGATGCCGCACAAGCGCAATCCCGTCGGCTGCGCGGCGGTGCTGACCGCCGCGACCCGCGCACCGGGCCTCGTCGCCACCGTGTTCGCGGGCATGGTGCAGGAACACGAACGCGCGCTCGGCGGCTGGCAGGCCGAGTGGGATGCGTTGCCGGATCTCGCGCGTCTCGCGGGCGGTGCGCTCGCCCATATCGAACAGATCGTCACAGGGTTGAACGTGAACGTGGCGCGTCTCGCCGCGAACCTCGACGTCACGCACGGGTTGATTCTCGGCGAGGCGGTCATGCTCGCGCTGGGTGACAGCATCGGGCGGCTGGATGCGCATCATGTGGTCGAGCGCGCGTCGAAGGAAGCGATCCGCGACGGCCGTACCCTGTTCGACGTGCTCGCCGCCGATCCGGCCGTCACCGCTCATCTATCGGTCGAGCGTCTGAAGCAGTTGCTCGATCCCGCACACTATGCCGGCCAGGCGCACGCCTATGTCGACGCCGTGCTGGCGCTTCACACCACGCGCGCCTAGCGCACTCACCAGGGAGTAACCGGCATGCCCTACGCCGCAGTCAACGGCACCGAGCTGCATTACCGGATCGACGGCGACCGTCACGGTAACGCGCCGTGGATCGTGCTGTCGAATTCGCTCGGCAGCGATATGTCCATGTGGACGCCGCAGGTCGCGGCGCTGTCGCGGCACTTCCGCGTGCTGCGCTACGACACGCGCGGTCATGGGCACTCTGAAGCGCCGAAGGGACCGTATTCGATCGATCAACTGGCCGGCGACGTGCTCGGCCTGATGGATACGCTGAAGATCGCCCGCGCGAATTTCTGCGGGTTGTCGATGGGCGGGCTGACTGGCGTCGCGTTGGCCGCGCGTCACGCGAACCGGCTGCAGCGTGTCGTGCTGTGCAATACGGCGGCGCGTATCGGCTCGCCGGAAGTGTGGGTGCCGCGTGCCGCGAAAGCGCGCGGCGAGGGCATGCTCGCGCTTGCCGACATGGTGCTGCCGCGCTGGTTCACGGCGGAGTACATGGCGCGCGAGCCGGTCGTGCTGGCAATGATCCGCGACGTGTTCGTGCACACGGACAAGGAAGGCTACGCACTGAACTGCGAAGCCATCGACGCCACCGATCTGCGCCCCGAAGCATCCGGTATCCAGCTACCGGCGCTCGTGATCAGCGGCACGCACGACCTTGCCGCGACGCCGGCGCAGGGCCGCGAACTGGCGGCATCGATCCCGGGCGCGCGATATGTCGAATTGGACGCGTCGCACATTTCCAACATCGAACAGACGGACGCGTTCACCAAGACCGTACTCGATTTTTTGACGGAGCCGACATGAACGACGAAGACCGCTACGAAGCCGGACTCGGCGTGCGTCGCGCGGTGCTGGGCGATGCGCACGTGGACCGTTCGCTCGCCAACCGCACCGAACTGACTGAGGAATTCCAGAACCTGATTACCCGCTACGCGTGGGGTGAAATCTGGACGCGCGACGGCTTACCGCGTCACACGCGCAGCCTGCTGACCATCGCGATGATGGTCGCGCTCAATCGCGGCGAGGAGCTGGCATTGCATTTGCGCGCGGCGAAAAACAACGGCGTGACGCGCGAGCAGATCAAGGAAGTGCTGCTGCAGACCGCGATCTATTGTGGCGTGCCGGCCGCGAATTCGGCGTTTCATCTCGCCGACAAACTGTTCCGCGAGGAAGACGCGGCATCCTGAACGTCGCTTGCCGACACGGGTGACACGGACGACTCGGGCAGCGATGACGGCATCGGCGGCATGGGCGGCAATTGCAGCCGCACTGCCCGCAACACCGTGTCCTTGATCACCTCGCGCCAATGCGCGAGCGCCGCCTTGTCCATCAGCGGCTCACCGAGAAACGCGCCGAGCGTGTACTGATTCGCGTTATAGAAATAACCGAGCGACGCGATCATCAGATACACGTCTCGCGCTTTCACGTCGGCGCGAAACACGTTTTGCGCGATGCCTGCATCCAGCAGCCGCTGCACCACGGAAATCGCGTAACCCGAAATCTCCTTCAGTTTGAGCGACTTTTTCGCGTGCTTGCCTTGATGCAGGTTTTCGCTCGACAGCAGCGTGACGAACTCGGGGTGATCGAGGTAGTACTGCCAGACGAATTCCACCATCTGTTCGAGACCGTGAATGGGGTTGTCGACGTCGAGATCGAGCCGGCTTTCCGCCTCGTTGAACTGCGTGTAGATGGTTTCCAGTACTTCGACGAACAACTGTTCCTTGCTGCCGAAGTAGTAGTAGATCATGCGGTCGTGCGAACTCGCGGCCTTCGAAATGCTCTCCACGCGGCCACTCGCGTAACCCTGTTTCGCGAACACCTTGATCGCCGCCTTGAGGATCTTGGCGCGCGTGTCCTGCGCCTGTTTCGCGCGGATGCCGGTAGCGCCCGGCTTGCGGACGGCAGTCGAACTCATGACGGTCTCGGCTCTCGTTGTTGGACTCACGGTGAACGGCTCGCGCGACGCGTTCGCCGGCATCGGCGTAGATTGAAGCCTCGCCGTCATGGCGCTCAGGGTGCGGATGCCGCGTTGCACCATTGAAGCGAATGCCGGGAAACACGTTGCGCGGACTAATTTGATCGAGTAGATTTCTAACGAGTTTGGTGTAGCGGATACTACACGAACGGTAAGTGACCGCAACATGGAAAGCGGCGATGCGCGAGAAAAGGCCTTCAAACAAGGGTTAATCGCGATGCCTCGCCGCCCGGAGCAGGACCGCTTGTAATGTCGTCGTATGGAAACCCCACCATGACAGAACATACGAAGGTCGATTTCGGTGCGGAGCGCGTCGACGGCGAAACCGCGTCGACGCCGGGTCCGACCGTGCTCGAAAAGGCGGCCCCGCGCAGCGAGCGGATGGCGGCCAACAAGATCGAATGCAATGCGTGTCCCGTGCTGTGTCAGATATCCGAGGGCCGCACCGGCGCGTGCGATCGTTATGCGAATGCGCAAGGGCGGTTGATTCGCGTCGATCCGGTGGTGTTTCTGTCGCGCGATCAGCGTGCCGCTCATGACGGCGCGAACGCCTCCGCTGCGATGGTCGAATTTGGTGCATCGCCGTCGTCTTCATCGGCCTTTGATTCCGCTGCTGGAGAAGACGCGCTGTTCGTCACCGGCGTCGGCGCATCGTCCACTTATCCGGACTACAAACCCGCGCCGTTCATCGTCGCGTCGAAACACGACGGCGTCGACATGGTCACGGTGGTGACCGAAGGCATTTTCAGCTATTGCAGCTTCAAGGTGAAGATCGACACCGATCGCTTTCTCGGCGCGGAGCAATCGAACGTGCGTTGTCAGGGCGAGATCGTCGGCCACGTCACCACCGCGGAATACGGCTCGCAGATGCTGAGCCTCGGCGGCGTCCATCATCTGACCGGCGGCAGCAAGAAGGAAGGCCGCGTGACCTGCGACATGATGCTCGCGCTCGGCAACAAGGAAGCGGTGGAATTGAGCATCGACGACGGCGCGGGTCTGGTGATTCGCGCGGGCGCCGCGCCGGTCGTCGACGGCGTCGAGGAGCAGCGCATGCGCGTAGGTTGCGGCTCGGCGACGATCGGCATCTTCGCCAAACAGTGGTTCGGTCACGTCGACGAAGTCGTGGTGGTCGACGATCACATCACTGGCGTGCTGAGCGAGCATCAGGCGGGGCGCTGTCTTGGCATGGAGCGTTCCGGGGTGAAGATTCGTGGACGGAAATCCACGCCGGGCCGTTACTTTCAGGTCGCGAATCCCGGCACCGGTTGGGGCGGCACCGATATTCAGGATCCTTTGGCGATCGTCGAGGGCTTCGATCCCGCGGTGGCGAAGCCGGGCATGCGCGTGCTGATGGTGTCGACGACCGGCGAACATGCGCAGTGGTACGAACTCGATCGCGATCTCGTGCCCCGCGTCGCGCCGATGCCGGATGCCGTGCGCCGCACGGTCGAGCGGATCGGCGAGAACTGCGAGCCGTCGCTCGCCACCGTGCTGTTTCTCGGCGGCGCGGGCGGCAGTCTGCGCGCGGGCGCGACCGAGAACCCGGTGCTCCTTACGCGTGCGATCAAACAGAATCTGGTCAACGTGACGTGCGGCGGCGCGCCGGCCTATGTGTGGCCCGGCGGCGGCATCACGGTGATGGTGGACGTGTCGCGCATGCCGGACCGTTCGTTCGGCACGGTGCCGACGCCCGCGCTCGTCGCGCCGATCGAATTCACGATGACGTACGACGCGTATCGCGATCTCGGCGGTCATCTCGATGCGGTACGTTCGTTGAGCAGCGTACTGGCGAATGGACCCGAGCACCGGGAAGGCGCGCCGCTCGCGCGCCGCACGCTGGCGCGCCATGCCGGCAATCCATGGCCGCCGGGCATGCCGCCGATGCTCGGCTGACCGCCCGAACCCAAGGCACGAACCCACGGCACGAACCCAAGGCACGAACGAACCTCATGACCCCCACCCGCACGCCACTCGATGCGACCCGCTGGCATTGGCAGCATGGTCCCATCGATCTGATCCTCGCCGCCGACGGCGACGCCCCGGCGTTGCACGCGGCCTACGAGGCGTGCTGGGCGCGCTTCGCGGAGATCCTGCCGGAACTGGTCGCCGAGTTGAAACGGCTGCGTGCGCCCGTGGACCCTCATGCGTCGCTCGACACCTGCGGCGTGCAAGGCCCGGTCGCGCGCCGCATGTGGTCCGCCTGCCAGCCGCACAGCACGCGCTACATCACGCCGATGGCGGCGGTAGCCGGCAGCGTCGCGGACGAACTGATCGCGGCGTTCGCGCGCGACGGCATCTCGCGCGCGTACATCAACAACGGCGGCGACATCGCGCTGTATCTAGGCGAAGGGCAGCAGTATCGGGTCGGTGTCTTCGCCGACCTTGCGCAATGGCGAGGTGCACAAAGTGCCCTGAAACACGGCCCATCGCGCACCAATGACCTGGCGCTCGACGCCAGTCTCACGCTCGACGCCACGCAACCCGTCCGCGGCATCGCGACGAGCGGATGGCGCGGACGCAGTTTCAGTCTCGGCATTGCCGACAGCGTGACCGTGCTCGCGCGCGACGCCGCCCGCGCTGATGCCGCCGCGACGATGATCGCCAACGCGGTGGACGTTCCGCATCCGGGCATTCTGCGGCGCCCGGCGGCTTCGCTGAAAGACGACAGCGATCTCGGCGACATCCCTGTCACCGTTCACGTGCCCGCGTTGCCGCTGCCGCTGATCGACATCGCGTTGGCGCGCGGCATCGATGCCGCGCGACGTCTGCGTGAACAAGGTTTGATCGAAGGCGCCGCGTTATTCCTGCAAGGACAGATACGCGTCACCGGGATTCCCGACGACACTCGCGCGCTGCCGGGCCGGCGCGATCAGACAACCCAGCATACCCAGAATATCCAGAAGACTCAGGAGGCTCCGTGTTCGAAATACGCCGCGTGCTGACGCATGTCGAAGAGATTTTTCACGAGTTCGGTCCCGCGCCCGCGCAGCCGCTCAAACGCGGCGCGATTGCCGCGGTGATGACGAATCCGTTCGCGGGCCGCTACGAAGCGAAAATCGATCACGCGATGGAAGCGCTCAAGCCGATCGGTTTCGACATGGCGCAACGTCTGCTCGCGGCGATGGCGGTGCCGCATGCGGCGATCGAGAGTTACGGCAAGGGCGCGATTGTCGGCGCGCGCGGCGAACTCGAACATGGCGCGCTGTGGCACGTGCCCGGCGGTTACGCGATGCGCGAGCTGCTGGAGAAGAACGGCGTGCCGACCAACGCGATCGTGCCGTCGACGAAGAAAGTGGGCGCGCCGTCCAGTTCGCTCGACGTGCCGCTCACGCACGTCAACGCGAGTTATGTGCGCAGCCACTTCGACGCGATCGAAGTGCGCGTGCCGGGCGCGCCCGCCGCCGACGAACTGGTTTACATCCTCGTGATGAGTACCGGGCAGCGCGTGCATGCGCGCGTCGGCGGACTCGCGAAAGAGGCGATCGTCGGCAAGGACGGCTTGCGCTGACCGGCCGCCGGACGAAAAACGCGACACGCACGCAACACGCACGCAACATGCAACACGAAAAGAACACGCGCAACACGCACCCCAATCGGAGAGCGACATGGCAATCAAGCTTCGCAAGCTGATCGTACAGGTAGACGAAACACGCATTGAAATGGGCCAGCCGATCGATCCGCCGACGCGCCGCGCGGTTGCGATCGCGGTGATCGACAACCCCTACGCGGGCCGCTACGAAGCGAAACTCGACGCGCTGATCGAAGCCGGCGAAGAACTGGGCGCGCTGCTCGGCAACAAGTGCGTCGAAGCCCTGGGCATCGCGCCGGGCGACGCGCACAGTTACGGCAAGGCCGCGATCGTCGGCGAAGCGGGCGAGCTCGAACACGCGGCCGCGATCCTGCACCCCAAGCTCGGCGCGCCGCTGCGCGTGGCGGTCGAGAAAGGCGCGGCGCTGGTGCCGTCGGCAAAGAAGATCGGCACGCTCGGCACCGCGATCGACGTGCCGCTCGGGCACAAGGACGCCGCCTTCGTGCGTAGCCATTTCGATGCGATCGAAGCGCGCGTGTCCGACGCGCCGCGCGCCAACGAGATCGTGGTAGCCGTCGCGGTCACGGCGTCGGGCCGGCCGCTGCCGCGCATCGGCGGCTTGCAGGCCAACGAAATCAAGGGCGAGGACGGCTTGCGCTGAGTTAGCATTCGGGTATTTTTGCCGAGGGTCGCGATGCTTTCGAATTTGCTGGTACAGCTGGTCAATGGACTCGCCGACGCGTCGACGCTGTTTCTGGTCGCCGCCGGTTTGTCGTTGATCTTCGGCGTGACGCGCATCGTCAACTTTGCGCACGGCTCGTTCTATATGTTCGGCATCTACGTCGCGTACAGCATCGCGAGCCGGTTCGGCCACACCACGGGCGGCTTCTGGCTCTCGGTGCTGGCCGCCGCGCTGGTCGTCGCGGTGCTCGGCGCGCTGGTCGAGATCGTCGTGCTGAGGCGGATCTATCAGGCGCCGGAACTGTTCCATCTGCTGGCGACCTTCGCGCTCGTGCTGATCTTTCGCGATGCCGCGCTGTGGCTGTGGGGCCCGGAAGATCTGTTCGGCCCGCGCGCGCCGCATCTGGCGGGCGCGGTCGATTTTCTCGGCCATCCGCTGCCCACCTACGACATCGCGCTGATCGTGATCGGCCCGGTCGTGCTGCTGCTGCTCTGGTATGCGTTGACGCGCACGCGCTGGGGCACGCTGGTGCGCGCCGCGACCCAGGACCGCGAGATGCTCGGCGCGCTCGGTATCAACCAGGCGTGGCTGTTCACCGGCGTGTTCTTCGTCGGCGCGTTTCTCGCCGGACTCGGCGGCGCGCTGCAAGGGCCGCGCATGTCGGCGAACCTGTCGCTGGATCTGGAGACGATCGGCAATGCGTTCGTGGTGGTGGTGGTCGGCGGCATGGGTTCGATTCCCGGCGCGTTCGTCGCCGCGCTGATCATCGCGGAGATCAAGGCGTTGTGTATCGGCATCGGACACGTGACGATCTTCGGCATCGGTCTGTCGTTGAGCCGCTTTACGCTGGTCGCGGAATTCGTCGTGATGGCGGTCGTGCTGGTGGTGCGTCCGTGGGGCCTGCTCGGCCGCGCCACCGCCGCGGTGCGCGGGATGGCGGCGCCGGAAGCGCCGTTGCGGCCGGCGGGCAAACGTCTGAAGTGGCTCGCCGCGATCGCATTGCTGGTGCTCGCGCTCGCGCCGCTCGCGGCCAACGCATTCCCGTATATGCCGGTGTTGCTGGTCGAGATACTGATTGCCGTGCTGTTCGCCACAAGTCTGCATTTCATCATGGGGCCGGGCGGCATGCATTCGTTCGGTCATGCCGCGTACTTCGGCCTTGGTGCGTACGGCGCCGCGTTGTTCCTCAAGGTGCTGAACCTGCCGATGGAAGCCGCGTTGTTGCTCGGCCCTCTGCTCGCCGTAGCCGGTGCGCTGGTGTTCGGCTGGTTCTGCGTCAGGCTTTCCGGCGTCTACCTCGCGATGCTGACGCTCGCGTTCGCGCAGATCGTCTGGTCGGTGGTGTTCCAGTGGGACGACGTGACCGGCGGCAGCAACGGCGTGCTCGGCTTGTGGCCGTCGAACTGGCTGTCGTCGCCGGTCGCGTTCTATTACCTGACGCTGGTGTGCGTGGTGATCGGCGTATGGCTGCTGCGCAGGATGCTGTTCTCGCCGCTCGGCTACGCGATGCGTGCGTCGCGCGATTCGGTGCTGCGCGCCGAGGCGATCGGCATCGACGTGAAGCGCGTGCAGTGGGCGGCGTTCGTGATCGCGTCGCTGTTCTGCGGGCTCGCCGGTTCGCTCTACGCCTTCTCCAAGGGGACGATCTCGCCGGAAGTGATCAGCGTGAGCCGTTCGGTGGATGGCCTCGTGATGGTGCTGCTCGGCGGCTTGCAGACGCTGACCGGTCCGATCGTCGGCGCGGCCGTGTTCACGTGGCTGCAGGACGCCGTCGCGCGGCAGACCGATTACTGGCAGGCGCTGCTGGGCCTCGCGATCCTGTTGCTGGTGATCGCGTTTCCGCAGGGCATCGTCGGCTTCGTTCGCGAGCGTTTCGGCGACGATGGCGCGGACCGCACCGACTCGGCCAATCTTCCTAGCGGCGGTGCGTCCGAACCGTCGCAACGCACGGCGGCGATCGAGGAGGGACTATGAGTCTGCTGCAAGTCTCCAACCTCAGCAAATCGTTCGGCGGCCTCAAAGCGGTCGACGACGTCTCGTTCAATCTCGAAGCAGGCCAACTGCTCGCGCTGCTCGGGCCGAACGGCGCGGGCAAGTCGACCTGCTTCAACATGGTCAACGGTCAGTTGCCGCCCTCGTCGGGTTCCATCCGGCTCGACGGTCAGGAACTGGTCGGCATGCGGCCGCGCGACATCTGGCGTCTCGGCGTGGGCCGCACATTCCAGATCGCCGCGACCTTCAATTCGATGACCGTGCAGGAAAACGTGCAGATGGCGCTGGTGTCGCGCGAACGCAAAACCTTCGGCCTGTGGACGCCTGCAAGCTCGCGCCATGCCGGCGAAGCGCTGGCGTTGCTCGATCAGGTCGGCATGGCGGCGGATGCGCAGCGCGCGTGCGGCGTGCTCGCATACGGCGACGTGAAGCGCGTCGAACTCGCGATCGCGCTCGCCAACCGGCCGAAGCTGCTGCTGATGGACGAACCCACCGCCGGCATGGCGCCGAAGGAACGCAACGACTTGATGGCATTGACCAAGCGCCTCGTCGTCGAACACCGGATCGGCGTGCTGTTCACCGAGCACAGCATGGATGTCGTGTTCGCCTACGCCGATCGCATGATCGTGCTCGCGCGCGGCAAGCTGATCGCCGAGGGCGACGCCGACACGATCCGCAACGACGCCCGCGTGCAGGAGGTGTACTTCGGCACCGGCAAGACCTTCCAGCCGCGCGCGCCGCTGCACGAAGCGGCAGGCGCTGAACCCGGTGACGATCACGCGAACAACCCGGGCCAGGGAGCGCTGCAATGAGCGAGCCGATGCTGAAAGTCTCCGGTCTCAACGCGTTCTATGGCCGCGCGCATATCCTGTTCGACGTCGGCATCGAAGTCGGCCGTGGCGAGGTCGTGGCGCTGATGGGCCGCAACGGCGCCGGCAAATCGACCACGATGAAGGCGGTGATGGGCTTGCTGCCGCGTCGTCAGGGCGAAGTCACGTTTCGCGGCCAGAACATCGCCGCGTTGCCGCCGTACAAAATCGCGCGCCTCGGCATGGGCTTCGTGCCCGAAGACCGCCGCGTGTTCGCCGATCTCACGGTGATGGAAAACCTCGACGCCGGCCGTCAGCCGCCGCGCGAAGGCGCGCCGCAGTGGACGCCGGAAAAACTGTTCCGGCTCTTTCCGAATCTCGGCGAAATGCCCAGGCGCCCCGGCGGCCAGATGAGCGGCGGCGAGCAGCAGATGCTGACCGTGTCGCGCACGCTGATGGGCAATCCGTATCTGGTCCTGCTCGACGAACCGTCCGAAGGCGTTGCGCCCGTGATCGTCGAGCAGATGGCGAACATGATTCTCGAACTCAAGCGCGAAGGGCTGTCGATTCTTTTGTCGGAACAGAATCTGCACTTCGCCGAGCTGGTCAGCGACCGCGCGTATGTGCTCGAAAAAGGGCAGATCCGTTTCAGCGGCACGATCGGCGAACTCGCACGGAACGAAACAGTGAGGCGCGCTTATCTGAGCGTGTGATTCCATCGGCGCCGCGCAAGCACGGTAGTCGCGACGATCGTAACGAGAGGAGAAGCAGATGGCGGCAGAGACGTTGACAGGCTTGTCGGGCAAGGTCGCGGTAACGAACATCGGGCTGCTGTTATCCGGCGACATCGACCGGCCGATTCTCGACGCGACGACGCTGGTGATCGACGACGGCGTGATCGTCGCGATCGGCCAGGAGAAAGACTGCGATCTCGAAGGCGCGCGCACCACGGTCGATTGCAAGGGCACGACGGTGGCGCCCGGTTTGATCGACTCGCACGTGCACCCGGTCTTCGGGGACTGGACGCCGCGACAGAATCAGATGGGCTGGATCGAATCGAATCTGAACGGCGGCGTGACGACCATGATCTCGGCGGGCGAAGTGCATCTGCCCGGCCGTCCGAAAGACGTGCTCGGCGTGAAGGCGCTGGCCATCACCGCGCAGCGTTCGTTCGAGGGGATGCGCGGCGCGGGTGTCGGCGGCGGCGTGAAGGTCATGGCGGGAGCGCCGGTGATCGAGAAGGGCATGGTCGAGGAGGACTTCAAGGAGCTCTCGGAAGCGGGCGTGAAGCTGCTCGGCGAAGTCGGGCTCGGCAGCGTGAAGGGCGGCGAGGAAGCCGCGCAGATGGTCGCGTGGGCGCGCAAGTACGGCATTCAGAGCACGATCCACACGGGCGGCCCGTCGATTCCTGGCTCCGGGCTGATCGATCGCGACGTGGTGCTCGCCGCCGACGCGGACGTGATCGGCCATATCAACGGCGGCCATACGTCGCTGTCGTACCGGCATGTCTGCGATCTGTGCGAGCAATCGACGCGCGCGCTGGAGATCGTCCACAACGGCAACGAACGGATCGCGTTGCTGACCGCGCGGCATGCGATCGAATTGAAGTGTCCGCATCGCATCATCCTCGGCACCGATAGTCCGGCCGGCTCCGGCGTGCAGCCGCTCGGCATTCTGCGCATGATCGCGCTGATCGCCAGTCTCGCCGACGTCCCCGCCGAAATCGCCTTCTGTTTCGCGACGGGCAACACCGCGCGGCAACGCAACCTGCGCCAGGGCTTGATCGAAGTGGGCCGTCCCGCCGATCTGGTGTTCATGGACCGCGCGCAGCACACGGCCGCCGACACGCTGCTGGAGAGCGTGCAGCTCGGCGACATTCCGGGCGTCGGCATGGTGATGATCGACGGTTTGATCCGCTGCCGCCGCAGCCGCAACACGCCGCCGGCGACCGACGTGCCGGTGGTGCTGTGAACGCGCGACGCTCATGAACCGCGCGACGCCGCTGACGCTGAACGTGAACGGCGCGACGCATCGCGTCGCCGCCGCTGCCGACACGCCGCTGCTGTATCTGCTGCGTAACGACCTCGCGTTGAACGGCCCGAAGTTCGGTTGCGGGCTCGGCGAGTGCGGCGCCTGCACGGTGCTGCTCGACGGCGTGCCCACGCGCGCGTGCGTGACGACGGCGCGCGTCGCGCTCGGCCACGAGATCACCACGCTCGAAGGACTCGGCACGCGGGTCGCGCTGCATCCGGTGCAGCAGGCGTTCATCGAGGAACAGGCCGCGCAGTGCGGCTATTGTCTGAACGGCATGATCATGACGGCCAAGGCGCTGCTCGATCGCGATCCGCATCCGGGCGTCGAGACGATCCGGCGCGAGCTGTCGCGCAACCTGTGCCGCTGCGGCACGCACGTCGAGATCGTGCGCGCGGTGCAGCGTGCCGCCGAATTGCTGGCGGCGCAGCCCGCCGCGCAGTCGGCGGTGCATGAAGGAGTGCGCGCGTGACGGGCCCGGACTTCAGCGTCGATCGCCGCGCCGCGCCGCCGTCGCGCCGGCAGTTGTACGACGCGCGCAGCGTGCTGATCGTCACGCGGCCGCCGCAGGCGCCGGTGAAGCCGGCCATCGGTCAACCGGGCTCGCGCTCGTCGTTCGTGCCGACCGAGGCGGACATGTTCCTTGTGGTACGCGACGACGGCAGCGTGGTCGCGTTCAATGGCCACGTCGATCTCGGCACGGGTATCGGCACCGCGCTCGCGCAGATCGTCGCGGAAGAACTGGATGTGCCGTTGACGCGCGTGTCGATCGTGCTCGGCCATACGCGCGAAGCGCCGAACCAGGGGCCGACGATCGCCAGCGCCACGATCCAGATTTCGTCGGTGCCGTTGCGTCAGGCTGCCGCGCAGGCGCGTCAGTATCTGCTCGCGCGGGCGGCGGCGCGCCTGCATGTCGAGGCCAGCGAGCTGGACGTACGCGACGGCGTGATCTTCGTGCGTGGCGACGACGCGCGGGCCAGGGGCGTGGCGACTTACGCGGAACTGGTCGACGGTCAACGCGTGGAGTTGCAACTCGCCACCGATGCGCCGCTCAAATCGCCGGACGCCTACAAGGTGGTCGGCACCAGCGCGCCGCGGATCGACATTCCCGCGAAGGCCACCGGCGAGCTGAGCTTCGTGCACGACGTGCGCGTGCCGGGCATGCTGCATGGCCGCGTGGTGCGTCCGCCGTATGCGGGCGTCGCGCAGGGCGAGTTCATGGGCAACAGCCTGCAGCATGTCGACGAACATTCGGTCGACGACTTGCCCGGCATCGTGAAGGTCGTGGTGATCCGCGACTTCGTCGGCATCGTCGCCGAGCGCGAGGAGGTCGCGCAGCAGGCGGTCAAACGGCTCGACGTGCGCTGGAAACCGGTGGACGCCATGGACGGTTTGCCGCCGCTCGACACCAGCGACGAAGTGGAAGCTGCGTTGCGCGCGAATCCGGCCCAACGCCGTGATCTCGTGATCGAAGGCGACGTGGAGGCCGCGCTCGCGCAAGACCCGTCCCGCACGCTGGAACGCACCTACGTGTGGCCGTTTCAGATGCATGCGTCGATCGGACCATCGTGCGCGGTGGCCGACTATCGCGACGGCTCGCTGAAGGTGTGGTCGGGCACGCAGAATCCGCATTCGCTGCGCGCCGATCTCGCGCTGCTGCTGACGCTCGACGAGGCGCGCATCGAGATCGTGCGGATGGATGCGGCCGGCTGCTACGGCCGCAATTGCGCGGACGACGTCGCCGCCGACGCCGCGTTGCTGTCGCGCGCGACGGGCAGTCCGGTGCGCGTGCAACTGTCGCGCGAGGACGAGCACGCGTGGGAGCCGAAAGGCGCCGCGCAATTGATGGACGTGCGCGGCGCGCTGAGTGCCGAGGGCGAACTCGCGGCGTACGACTTCGCGACGCGGTATCCGTCGAACGATGCGCCGACGCTGGCGTTGCTGCTCACCGGCACGATCTCCGCGCAGCCGCAGGTGTTCGAGATGGGCGACCGCACGGCGGTGCCGCCGTACGACTATCGCGCGATGCGCATCGTCTGCGACGACACGCCGCCGATCGTTCGCGCGTCGTGGCTGCGTGGCGTATCGGCCTTGCCGAACACGTTCGCGCACGAGTCGTTCGTCGACGAACTCGCGGAGCAGGCGGGCGTCGATCCGCTCGAATTCCGTCTGCGCCATCTCACCGATCCGCGTGCGGTGGATCTGGTCAAGGCCGTGGCCGACAAGGCCGGTTGGGAACCGCGTGGTGCCGCGCATGCGGAGGAGCGAAACCGGCAACGCGCCGAGCAGGAAGGCGACGTGCTGCGCGGCCGGGGCATTGCCTACGCGCGCTACGTGCACAGCAAATTTCCCGGCTTCGGCGCGGCGTGGTCCGCATGGGTCGCGGACGTCGAAGTGAATCGCCGCAGCGGCGAACTCGCGGTGACGCGCGTGGTGGTCGGCCAGGACACCGGCACGATGATCAACCCGGACGGCGTGCGCCATCAGATCCACGGCAACGTGATCCAGGCGACGAGCCGCGCGCTGAAGGAGCGCGTGACCTTCGGCGACAACGCGGTGACGAGCCAGGAGTGGGGCGCGTATCCAATCCTGACGTTCCGCGAGGTGCCGGTCATCGACGTGGTGATGATGCCGCGTCACGGCGAGCCGCCGATGGGCGCGGGCGAATCCGCGTCGCTGCCCGGCGCGGCGGCGATCGCCAATGCGCTGTACGACGCGACCGGCGTGCGCTTCCGGCGCCCGCCGTTCACGCCCGAGACGATCCGCGCGGCGCTCGCCGACGCGCAGGCGCAAGAGGCGTCGGCGCGCAGAAAGAAGCGGTGGCGGCTCGGCTTTCTCGGCGCCTTCGCGGCGGGCGCCGCGGGCTGGCTCGGCGCGTTGGCGCTGACGCCGGCGGCGATCGCACCGATCACGCCGCCGCTCGCGAGCAGCTTCGCGCCGGAGCTGATCGCGCGCGGCAAACTGCTCGCCGCGCTCGGCAATTGCGCGGTGTGCCACACCGCGCACAACGGCGTGCCGAACGCCGGCGGCAAACCGCTCGACACGCCGTTCGGCACGGTCTACAGCACCAATCTCACGCCGGACGGCCAGACCGGCATCGGCCACTGGTCGCTCGACGCGTTCATTCGCGCGATGCGGCAGGGCATCAGCCGCGATGGACATCGGCTGTATCCGGTGTTTCCGTACACGTCGTTCCAGAACACCTCCGACGACGACCTCAAGGCGCTCTACGCCTATCTGATGGCGCAAACGCCGGTGCGCTCGCGTCCGCCGGAAACGAAGCTGCCGTTTCCGTTCGGCGTGCGTCCGCTGATGGCCGGGTGGAACGCGCTGTTTCTCGGGCGTACACGCTTCGATGCCCACGCCAATGCGACTGCAAACGCCAACGCAGCGCCGAGCGCGCAATGGAATCGCGGCGCGTATCTGGTGAATGGACTCGGTCATTGCAGCGCCTGCCATACGCCGCGCAATGCGTTCGGCGCGGAGAAGAGCGGCGCGGCCTTCATGGGCGGCGGCCTCGCCGAAGGCTGGGAAGCGCCCGCGCTATCGGCGCTCTCCAACGCGCCGGTGCCCTGGAGCGAAGACGAACTGTTCCGCTATCTGCGCGATGGCCATGCGCCGCTGCACGGCGTCGCGGCGGGGCCGATGGCGCCGGTCATCGGCGATCTGGCCGCGCTGCCCGACAGCGACATTCGCGCGATGGCCACGTATCTGGCCTCGCTCAATCCGCTGGAACCGAACGCCGATCCGCTAGCGACCGCGCGTCAATACGAACAGGCCAGCGCGATCACCGGTGCGCCCACGGGGCTCGGTGCGCGACTGTTCGACGGCGCGTGCGCCGCGTGTCATCACACCGGCAGCGGGCCGCAACTGTTCGGCGCGCACCCGTCGCTCGCGCTTAACACGAATCTGCACAGCGCGACGCCTGATAACCTGATTCGCGTGATTCTGGACGGCATCGCCTCGCCGGCACGCCCCGAACTCGGTACGATGCCGGCTTACCGCGACAGTTTCAACGACGCCCAGGTCGCCGAACTCGTGACCTGGCTGCGCGGCCAGTTCGCCGGCGGCAAGCCGGCCTGGCAGAACGTCGCGGCGAGCGTCGCACGGATTCGCGCGACGCCGCGGGCCGAGTAGCAGGCCGAATAGCAGGCCGCGGGCCGTAACCCGAACGAAGCTTCGATAACAAGTAACCGTATTCCCGCAATCCTTTTGATAACGGAGAAACGCATGACCACGCGCGCAGGATGGATCTCTCGCCTCATGGTGCCGACGCTGCTCTCGTTCGCCGCGTTGAACGCGAGCGCCCAGCAGACCATCAAGATCGGTGAAATCAACAGCTACAAGGCGCAGCCCGCCTTTCTCGGCCCTTACAAGAACGGCTGGAATCTCGCGCTCGACCAGGTGAACGCGGCGGGCGGCGTACTCGGCAAACAGCTCGAAGTGGTGTCGCGCGACGACAACGGCAACCCGGGCGATACGATTCGCGTGGCGCAGGAATTGATCGCGCGCGAGCAGGTGCAGTTGCTGTTCGGCGGATTTCTGTCGAACACCGGTCTCGCGCTGACCGATTTCGCGAAGCAGAAGAAGATTTTCTTCCTCGCCGCCGAACCGCTGACCGACAAGATCGTCTGGGCCGACGGCAACAAATACACATACCGTCTGCGGCCTTCCACCTATATGCAGGTGGCGATGCTGGTGCCGGAAGCCGCGAAGCTGAAGAAGAAGCGCTGGGCGCTGGTGTATCCGAACTACGAGTACGGGCAGTCGGCGGTCGCGACGTTCAAGAAGCTGCTGACGGCCGCGCAGCCCGACGTGCAGTTCGTCGCCGAACAGGCCACGCCGCTCGGCAATGTCGATGCGGGCGCGGTGAGCCAGGCGATCGCCGACGCGAAGCCGGATGCGATCTTCAACGTGCTGTTCGGCGCCGACCTCGGCAAGTTCGTGCGTGAAGGCAATACGCGCGGTCTGTTCAAGGACCGCAGCGTGGTATCGCTGCTGACCGGCGAACCGGATTATCTCGATCCGCTGGGCGCGGAAGCGCCGACCGGCTGGATCGTGACCGGCTACCCGTGGTACTCGATCGATACGGCGGCCAACAAGAAATTCGTCGACGCGTATCAGGCGAAGTATCACGACTATCCGCGCCTCGGTTCGGTGGTCGGCTACTCGGCATTGATGTCGATCGCGGACGGTATCAAGAAGGCGGGTTCGACCGATCCGGATAAGCTTTCCGCGGCCTTCAAGGGCTTGAATGTCGATACGCCGTTCGGGCCGATCAGCTACCGCGCGCAGGACAATCAATCGACGATGGGCGCGTATGTCGGCGTGACGGGCGTGAAGGACGGCAAGGGCGTGATGACGTCGTACCGTTATATCGACGGCGCAAGCGTGCAGCCGTCGGATGCCGAGGTCAAGAAGCTGCGGCCCGCCGACTGAGGCCGACAGGCCCGGCTTTCCTGGCTGGCCTGGCTGATCTCGCCGGCCTCACCGGCCTCGCCGGCTCCACGCCAGCCAGCGATAACGCCGTGCCGCGAACCCGCGGCACGGCTATTCTTCCGCGTCGTGCTCGATCACGAAACGCTTCAGATACGCGAGCACGGCGGCTTCCACCGCGCGATGATCCGCGGTGCTCTTCGAGCCCGCATTCTCTTCGTCGCCGAACAGGGTGGACGGCGCGTTGTGCACGTCCACCTCCTGTCCCTCGCGAAACACGCGAATCTCGTGAACGTCTTCCGCGTATTCGGCGATCCAATGCACGCCTTCGATATGCGCGCCTGCGCGAACGGTCGTTAGCTTCATGGACGTCTCCTGGCGAGATGGGCCACGACGGCAACCCTTGCCGTCACCATACGCCGTCCGGTCGGACGACGCGAGCCCCGGGCCGGCGATTGCCAATACCCCGCTGATGATGGATACGCCGCAAGCCCGCTGCGGTAAGGCTTTCGGTACGTTCCCGTGAGCGTGATCCGGCACGCGGCACAGCGGTTGCTGCATGTCCAGGGTCTCAAGCCAACTGGAGAATCGTCATGCCCGAGCAGAGAACCCTTAAGCGAGCTCAGGCCGACAAACGTGCCGGCAAGGCGCCGAGCACGCAGGCCGGCGAGTTCGTGAAGGAACAGGTCGACAAGGTGCGCGCCGGCAAGCACGGCGTGCGGTCCGCGAAACAGGCGATTGCGATCGGTCTTTCCGAAGCGCGCCGTGCGGGTGTCGCCGTGAAGTCGCCGAAGAAGGGCGCGGCGAGCGAAGCGACCCGCAAGAAGGCGGATAAGGACAATGCGGCTGGGCAGCACCGTCATGCCGCGAGCAAGGGTACGAAGAGTACGGAGTCGACCGCGAAGCGCTCGCGTGCGGCAAGCGCCGCGTTGAAGCGCGAGGGCAGCGCGGGCGCGTCGCCTCAGGCATTGTCGAAGCAGACGAAGACGGCGGCGGCGAAGCGTCCGGCGGCAAGCCGCTCCGCGGCGGCGAAGAAGGCCGCCGCGACGAAGGGCGCAGCAGGGCGTTCGGCGGCGGCAAAGAAGGCCGCGCATACGAGGGCTTCGCGGACGCATCATTGAGCCGCCACGTTTCGTCTACCGACGCGCAGTCTCTGACGCAGGCCAATAAAAAAGCGCGTGCCGCAATGGCACGCGCTTCACAGAGCGGCGTCGCGCGGTAGCGTGAATCGCCCGCGCCGCGCCGTCTTCCTTCTACGATTACTGCACGGTGGCCAGCACGTCGCCCACGGTCTTGAAGATATGCGCGATCTGCTCTTCATCGATGATGAGCGGCGGCGAGAACGCCAGAATGTCGCCGGTGAAGCGCACCAGCACACCCGCCTCGAAACATTTGACGAAGGTCTCGTAAGCCCGCGCGCCCGGCGCGCCGTCGCGCGATTCCAGTTCCACGCCCGCGATCAGGCCGAGGTTGCGCACGTCCTTCACATGCTTCGCGCCGCGCAGCGAGTGGGCGGCGGCCTCGAACGTCGGCGCGAGGCTGGCCGCGCGTTCGAACAGACCTTCGCGGCGATACAGATCCTGCGTGGCGATTGCCGCGGCAACCGCCGCCGGGTGCGCCGAATACGTGTAGCCGTGGAACAGTTCGATCGCGCCCTGCGCGCCGCTGTTGACGATCGTGTCGTGGATCGTGCGGCTTGCCGCCACCGCACCCATCGGGATCGCCGCGTTGTTGATCGCCTTGGCCATGGTGATCAGATCCGGCGTCACGCCGAAATACTCGCTGGCGGTGGCCTTGCCGATGCGTCCGAAGCCCGTGATCACTTCATCGAAAATCAGCAGGATGCCGTGCTTCGTGCAGATCTCGCGCAGCTTCTGCAGATAGCCTTGCGGCGGAATCAGCACGCCCGTGGAGCCGGCCACCGGTTCGACGATCACCGCTGCGATCGTCGAGGCGTCGTGCAGCGTGACGATCCGTTCGAGTTCCTCGGCGAGATGCGCGCCCCACGCGGGCTGGCCCTTCGAGAACGCGTTGTGTTCGAGGTTGTGCGTGTGCGGCAGATGGTCGACCGCCGGCAGCAGCGCGCCGGAAAACGTCTTGCGGTTCGGCGCGATACCGCCGACCGAGATGCCGCCGAAGCCCACGCCGTGATAGCCGCGCTCGCGGCCGATCAAACGCGTGCGCTGGCCTTCGCCGCGCGAGCGGTGATACGCGAGGGCGATCTTCAGCGCGGTGTCCACCGATTCGGACCCCGAGTTCGTGAAGAAGATGCGGTCGAGCCCTTGCGGCATGAGTTCGGCCACCTTGGTGGCCGCTTCGAACGCGAGCGGGTGACCCATCTGGAACGTCGGCGCGAAGTCGAGCGTGGAGAGCTGCTGGGTGATCGCGGCGACGATTTCGTCGCGGCCGTGGCCCGCGTTGACGCACCACAAGCCCGCGCAGCCGTCGAGCACGTCGCGCCCGTCCGTGCTGCGGTAGTACATGCCCTTGGCCGATTCCAGCAGGCGCGGCGCGGCCTTGAACTGGCGATTGGCGGTGAACGGCATCCAGAAAGACGACAGATCGTCGATGACGGGGCGCGAAGTCATGGGTATCTCCTCGAAGTGGATTCCCCGGGCAATGGACCTTCGGGGCATGGCGAAACTGTAGCGTCCGCGCTTTAATGGCGGCATAAACAGTTGACGCAGTGTGGCGCTAACTGTATTGGTAGGTTTGTTTGAACTGTGTCGCTGGAGACGGGCGTTGGCGAGCCGGTGGCCAGCGGCGATCTAACGCCACGTCGCCGCATCGCGCGGCGGTTTTTTTGCCCTGACTTCGTTCTGCCCATGATCGAACTTCATCTCGAGCGCGACCGGCGCGCCGCGCCCACGCTCGTCGAGCAGGTCGTGCAAGGCTTCACGCGCGCCATCGAGGCGCAGTCGCTGCGCGCGGGCGCGTTGCTGCCCTCGGTGCGGCAACTCGCGCAGCGCCATGAACTCAGCACCTTTACGGTCACCGAGGCCTACAACCGTCTGGTGTCGATGGGGCTCGTGGTCGCGCGGCGCGGTTCGGGCTACCGGGTGGCGGCGCGCTCGCAGCCGGCACGGGTCGCGGCGACCGACTGGCAACCGCCGAGCCTCACCGCGACCTGGCTGCTGTCCGACGTGTTCGCCGATCACTCGGTGCCGATCAAGGCGGGCGGCGGTTGGCTGCCGAACGAGTGGATCAACGAGACGGGTTTGCAGCACGCGTTGCGCGCGATGAGCCGGGTGCCGGCCGCGCGTCTGGGCGACTACGGTCATCCGTATGGTTTTGCGCCGCTGCGCGAGCGGATCGCCGAACAACTGGACCGGCGCGGTCTGCCGGTGGACGTGTCCAACGTGCTGCTCACGCAGGGCGCGACCCAAGGGCTCGATCTGATCGTGCGCACCTTGCTGCGCGCGGGTGACGTGGTGATCGTCGAGGATCCGGGTTACTGCAACCTGCTGCAGATTCTCAAGCTCGCCGGACTGGTCGTGCATGGCGTGCCGCGCACGCCGGCCGGCGTCGATACCGAGGTGCTCGAAGCGCTGGTCGCGCAGCACAAGCCGAAGGCGATCTTCGTCAACACCACGTTGCAGAATCCGACCGGCGCGACGTTCGGCATGTCGGCGGCGTTCCGGTTGTTGCAGATTGCCGAGCGTCAGCGCATGTGGGTGATCGAGGACGACGTGAGCCGCGAACTCGCGCCGTCAGGTGCGCCGATGTTCGCCGCGATGGAAGGCTTGCAGCGCGTGCTGTACGTGGGCGGTTTCTCGAAGACGGTGACGCCGGGGCTGCGCTGCGGCTACGTGGTCGCCGAGCGCGCGGTGCTGCGCGAACTGGCGCGCACGAAGATGGCGGTGGGCTTGACGTCGTCGGAGGCGATCGAGCGGATCGTCGACAAGGTGCTGCTCGAAGGGCGCTACGCGCGCCATGTGGATGCGGTGAACGAGCGGCTGAAACTCGCGCATGCGGTGGTCGAGGAGCGGCTCGACTCGCTCGGTCTCGAGCTGTTTCACCGGCCGCGTGCGGGGTTGTTCCTGTGGGCACGTCTGCCGATCGAGGCCGGGCGCGCGGGCGAGATCGCGACGGCGGCGCTCTCGCATGGCATCTGGCTCGCGCCGGGTTCCTACTTCCGTCCCGACGATGCGCCGAGCGCGTGGTTCCGTTTCAACGCGCCGTACTCGACCGACGACGCGTTGTGGCGCTTCATCGAGCGCGTCGGGAAAGGGGCGGTGTAGCCGTGCTTAGCCCAGCAGCTTCAACGCGATCGGGTACATCGACAACACCAGCAACAGCGCCATCACGACGTTAAAGATGCGCAGGCGCGTCGGGTCGGACAACACCTTGCGCATCGCCGTGCCGAAACCGGCCCACACGCAGATGCACGGAAAGCCGATCACGTAGAACACGGCCGCCATGGCCACGGCATTCATGCTGGTGCTCTCGCTGAGGTGAATGGTGGTGGCGGCGGTCAGCACCATCATCCAGGCCTTCGGATTGACCCATTGAAACGCGATGGCCTCGTGGAACTTCATCGGGCGGCGCTCGCCGCTCTTCACCTTCAATTCACCCGACGTACCGATCTTCCACGCGAGATAAAGCAGATACGCGACGCTCGCGACTTCGAGCACGGTGTACAGCATCGGGAAATGCACGAAGGCTTCGCCGAGACCGATGCCGACCGACAGCATCAACAGCACCACGCCCGCGCTGATGCCGGACAGATGCGGCAGCGTGCGGCGAAAACCGAAATTGACGCCGGAAGCCAGCACCATCGTGTTGTTCGGACCGGGCGTGATGCTGGTGACGAGCGCGAACAGGATGCCGGCGGGCAATGCGCTGAGGCTGAGGTAAAGCATGGTGGCTCCGCTGTCTGTTGTAGTGGACGTCGGAGCATTCTAGCGGCATGGGCCGGTACAGTAACGGTACAGATTTTGAGATGGTGTCCGGTACGGGCAGCGGGTGGAGGCCGGCCCGTACGCGTCGTTCGCCGGCGGGCCCAACGCCCGACGCCCGGCGCGCTGCGTTCGTCGCCGGGCCACCCGGAGCGTCACATCTTCACGACATCGATCAACGTCTTCTTTCCCGCCTTGAAGGTGTACAGGGAAATAGCGCCGTGTTTCAGATCGCCTTTCGAATCGAAGCTGGTTTCTCCGATCACGCCCGTGTAGTCCGTGTTCGGCATGGCGGCCAGCACCTTCGCCGGGTCGGTGGAATCCGCGCGCCGCATCGCGTCGACGATGATATAGACCGCGTCATACGTGAAAGGCGCGTAGATCTGGATGGGCGCACCGAAGCGCTTCTCGTATCGGGCTTCGAAGCTCTTCCCTTCCTTCATCTTCTCGATGGCCATGCCGGCTTGAGAACACACGACGTTCGGCGCGGCGTCGCCCGCGAGCTCGGACAATTTCTCGGAGCAGAGACCGTCGCCGCCCATCACCCTGGCACGAAGCCCGAGCTGCTTCGCCTGTTTGGCGAACGGTCCGCCCGTCGCGTCCATGCCGCCGTACATGATCGCGTCGGGGTTCTCTCCCTTGATCTTCGTCAGAATGGCCCGGAAATCGACTGCCTTGTCGTTCGTCGCATCATGGGACATCACGTTGAGGCCCAGCGATTTCGCCGTCTTCTCGAACTCGTTGGCGAGACCCTGGCCGTACGCGGTCGAGTCGTCCACGATTGCAACGCTTCTGACCTTCAACTGATTGGCCGCGTACTTCGCCAGTGCGGGCCCCTGTTGCGCGTCGGTGGCGACGACGCGGTACGTCGTCCGGAATCCTTGTTGCGTGAAGGCAGGATTAGTCGCTGACGGCGAGATCTGAACGATGCCCGCATCGCTGTAGATTTTCGAGGCGGGAATCGACGTCCCTGAATTCATGTGGCCGACCACGGCCACCACCTTGTCGTCGACGAGCTTTTGCGCGACCTGAGTGGCGGTACGCGGGTCGCCAGCGTCGTCCTGAGCGTCGAGTTGCAGCGTGACTTTCTGGCCGCCGATCGTCAGCCCTTTGGCATTGATTTCCTCGATCGCGAGGCGTGCCCCGTTCTCATTGTCTTTCCCCATGTGCGCGGAGCCGCCCGTGAGCGGCGCCACGTGGCCGATGGAAACCACGACATCGGACCACGCGCTGGTTGCCGCCATCAACATCGTCACTCCAGCGAGAAGTCTCGTTTTTTTGTTTCGCGTTTGCATGATGCAAGCCTCTTCAAGTTATTGACCAACGAGCGATCGGTACGACGTTCAGACGACATGGACGGCGCGCGTGGATAAGCGCGCCGGAAACGGACGATGGCTGCCGGAACGGGATGTCTCCATCACCCGCCGGCGTCGTCCGTTGTCGTGTGAAGTGCGGCTAGCGTGACGTACCAGAAAGGCGGTTGCCATTTCTGTTCGAAGAAGAGGGCCTTAAACGCAGACTAACTTCATACGCGGCTCGTTTTTCTCGTGCGTTGAATCGTCTGAGCGCGAGGCGTCGACAGGCTTGCATGGTCGCGGGCGCAACACCGCGAGAGCGGAGGCGCGACCTCAAACGTGATGTGCCGTACCGAGGTTGGATATCCATTCGGCGTCGAGCCAATGTCCGTCCGACACCAGTTGACGAATGCAGTCGCGCAGTACACGCGCTGTACACCGCACTGCCTGAGACGTTTGACGCGCCGCCGGCGCAGGCTGTGCCAGCGCGATCGTGCGAATGAATTCGGGGCCGTCGATGAATGCGGCGGACAGCGTAGCGGCATCGAGCTCGTCCCTGACGGCGACGCGCGGCAGTACCGACATACCGTACCCCTGAACGACGAGGCTCTTCTGCACGGGAAGCGCGTGGGTTTCCGCGGCAACCGCTATATCGACGCCGTGAACCGCGCATGCGTGTTCGACCAGACTGCGCAACCGGTGATGAGCACCGGGAAGAATCAAAGGCGAGCGTGCGAGCGCCGACACGGGGACCTTCTTTTTGCGCGCATCGATCTTCGACGGCAAGCCGATCAGACACAAAGGCTCTCTCAATAGCGGCTCGATATCCAGAGCCGGCGCGGCGGAAGCGGACGGGTTGTACAGCAGCGTCGCGTCCAGCTCGCCCGAGATGAGCGACTTGAATAACGGGTCGGAATAGTCGACCGATAGCGAAATCTGGATATACGGATACGCCTGATGCATGGCCGCGTACAGAGCGTCGGCGACCAGATCGCAACTGCTCGGCAGCAAGCCGATACGCACCACGCCGGACAGCTTGCCGGCTTCCGCCGGATGGATTTCCTCGCGAGCGATATCCAGCTCGCGAACCGCGCGCCTTGCACGTTCTATCAGCAGATTGCCCGGCTCGGTCAACTGCATGCCCAGCCGTGTGCGAACGAACAACGCGCAGCCCAATTCCTGCTCGAGCAGCCTGATTTGCCGCGTCACCGCGGGTTGCACGACATGCAGCAGTTCGGCTGCACGCGTGACGGTGCCGGTATCGGCGACGGCCAGGAAGGCGCGGATCTGTCGAATGTCCACGGTTTGAGTCCAGTCGGCTCCATGCCGCAACGTAATGGAGCCATCAGTTTATGTTATTCGACGGCGGGTTGTATTGGCTTTTAACATGACTCCACCTTTGAGTGTTGCCGCGCCGCCGGTGCGGCGGCTCGTGTCGGACCAATTTGTGGAGCTAAAGATGGAGACGAAAGCAAACCTGATCGACGGGGAATGGGTCGCGGGTGGGGATTCGATTCGCAACGATAACCCGTCGAACCTGAACGATCCGGTCGGGACGTACGCGCTTGCGACGCCGGAGCAGGTGCGCGAGGCCACGCAAGCGGCGCGCCGCGCGTTGTCCTCGTGGTCGGTGACGACCACCCAGGTGCGTAGCGATCTGCTGATCCGGACCGCGATGGAACTGCTCGACCGCAAAGCGGAACTCGGCGAACTGGTGTCGCGCGAGGCCGGCAAGACCCGGGCAGAAGGCGTCGGCGAGGTGGTTCGAGCCGCACAGATCTTCCAGTTCTTCTCGGGAGAAACGGTCCGCTACGGTGGCGAGAACCTGCCCTCGGTGCGGCCTGGCATCGGCGTTCAGACGAGTCGTGAGCCGGTAGGTGTGGTGTCGGTCATCACGCCGTGGAATTTCCCCATTGCCATTGCTGCGTGGAAGCTGGCGCCCGCCCTCGCTTTCGGCAATACCGTGGTCTTCAAGCCTTCCGAGGAAACACCGGGCATCGCGTGGGAATTGCTGAACATCATGCAGCGGCATGGGTTGCCCGCCGGCGTCGTGAACCTGGTCAACGGCAGAGGCGCGGTGATCGGCAAAGCGATGACGGAAGGTGTCGACGCTATTACCTTCACGGGTAGCGTGCGGGTCGGCAGAGAGATCGCGGGGCATGCGATCGCGAGCATGACACGCGTGCAGCTCGAAATGGGCGGGAAGAACCCGCTGGTGATTCTTGACGACGCGCAACTCGATGTGGCGGTCGAGTGCGCGGTGAATGGTGCGTACTTCTCCGCCGGACAGCGGTGTACCGCATCCAGCCGGTTGATCGTCACGGACAAGATTCATGACCGGTTCGTCGACGCGCTGGTGACGCGTATGCGCTCGCTGAAAGTCGGGCCGTCGTTGGCCGATGGCATCGACATCGGGCCGGTTATCAATCAGCGGCAACTCGACGCCATCCAGCGATATATCCAGGTCGGCAAGGACGAGGGCGCCGAGCTCATCGCAGGCGGTGAACTCGTCGACGCGCCGACCCCCGGATTCTTCATGCAGCCGGCGCTCATGGCAGGTAGCAATGCCCTGCGTATCAATCGTGAAGAAGTATTCGGACCGTTTGCCTCGGTCATTCGCGTCGCGGACTACGACGAAGCGTTCGCCGTGGCCAACGACACGGACTTCGGCCTGTCTTCCGGGATCTGCACGACTTCTCACCAATTTGCCACCCACTTCCGGATGAACGTGAAGAGCGGCCTGACGATGGTGAATCTGCCTACCGCGGGACTCGACTATCACGTGCCGTTCGGAGGCCGCAAAGGTTCCAGCTACGGGCCGCGAGAACAAGGCAAGGCAGCGGTGGAGTTTTACACGGTCGGTAAGACCGCCTACGTGAGCTACGTCTAAAAGTACTCGCGACACACTTTAAAAGAACAACCTGGGAAGACAAATGGAAACGATTGGATTTATTGGATTGGGCCGCATGGGCAAGTCGATGGCCGCCAACCTCGTCAAGAAGGGGTTTCGGCTGATCGTGACGGATCTGAATGAGAAGGCGGTGGCCGATCTGGTTGCCCTCGGCGCGAGTGCACAGGCGGATGTCGCTCAACTGGCGCGCGAGTCGACCATCGTGATTACGATGCTGCCCACCTCGAAGGAAGTGGAAGCCGTGGCGCTCGGCGTGCAAGGCGTTTTCGCCCATGCCAAACCGGGAACGGTGCTGATGGACATGAGCACGATCGATCCGGTCGCCACGGACCGGTTGCAGGTAGAAGCGGCGAAGCAGGGTATGTCCGTGGTCGATGCGCCGGTCGGCCGATTGGCCGAGCATGCGGACCGTGGCGAGTCGTTGTTCATGGTCGGCGCCACGGACAGCGACTTTGCACGCGTCAAACCGTTGCTCGATGCGATGGGCACCACGGTTTATCACTGTGGCGGGGTGGGAACCGGCGGCAGAACCAAGCTGGTGAACAACTACGTTGCCATCACACTGTGCCAGGTGAATGCCGAGGCTCTGGCATTGGCTCAGCGATTCGATCTGGACGTGACGCAAACGCTGAAAGTACTACTCGGCACATCGGCGAATAACAACCAGCTACGCCTGAACTTCGTGAACAAGGTTCTTGCGGGCGATACGTCGCCCGGCTTTACGATCGATCTGGCGCACAAGGATCTGTCGTTGGTGATCAGTGCGGCGCACGCCGCCAGGGTGCCGATGCCTGTCGCTGCCGCGGTTCACGAGTCATTCAGCCTCGCACGAGCGAGCGATAAGGGGAACATCGACTTCTCGGGCATTGCGGACGTGGTTTGCGACCTGGCTCATATCGCACGCCCGCGTGTTCCGGCCGGCTGGTCACCGGCCTGATCATCGCGCCGTCATTCTTGCTCACCTCGCGGCTTCCTCGGAAGCCGTCTGTTTTAACTAAAAATAAACCATATCAGGAGACATCATGTTGGAAAGCCTAGCGAAGGAGGGTGATTACGCGAGCACACCCGAGATCGAAAATTCAACGTACAGAAGAGTCACGACGCGACTCGTGCCTATCCTCTTTCTGGCCTATGTTTTTTCGTATCTGGATCGGGTCAATGTCGGCTTTGCCAAGCTGCAGATGCTGTCGGATTTGAACCTGAGTGAAGCGGTCTACGGCCTGGGCGCCGGGATATTCTTCATTGGTTATGCGTTGTTCGAAATTCCCAGCAACATTCTGCTCCACAAGTTTGGAGCAAGGCGCTGGATTGCACGGATCATGATCACGTGGGGCGTGCTCGCGGCGGCGATGATCTTCGTGAAGAGTCCGGGATCGTTTTATGTGCTGCGATTTCTGCTGGGCGTTGCCGAAGCGGGGTTTCAACCGGGGATCGTTCTGTATCTGACGTTCTGGTATCCGGAACGCCGACGTGGTCAGATCATGGCGCTCTTCTTTGCGGCGGTTCCCGCATCGAGTATTTTGGGCGGTCCGCTATCCGGCTGGATCATGAGTTCCTTCACTGGCGTGCACGGTCTGGCCGGCTGGCAATGGATGTTTGTGATCGAAGCGCTGCCGGCGATCGCGATCGGTCTGGTGATCTTGTGCACGTTGCCGGATAGCATCGGCAAGGCGTCGTGGCTTTCGAAGACCGAGGCAACGTATCTCGAACGGGCGATCAACCAGGAAGCCAGGAAAGCGCACGAGTTCTCGCTGAAAGGCGTGTTCTCGAACCCGATGGTGCTGGTGATGGCGGCCATTTACTTCTGTAACGTGATTGGCATTTACGGTATCAGCTTCTGGTTGCCGACCATCATCAAATCCACCGGCATCACGAATCTCCTCGATATCGGTTTGCTCACCGCGGCACCGTCGCTGGCGGCGATCGTGTTCATGATCTATATCAGTCGCAAAGCCGACAGAACCGGAGAGCGGAAACGCTATCTGGCGATCATGATCGCGATTGGTTCGCTAGGGCTGGCAGCGAGTGTGTTGTTCAGTTCGAACACGACCCTTTCTCTGCTCTCGCTAGCCGTTGCCACGGTCGGCATGTATTCGGCGCTGCCGCTGTTCTGGAGTCTTCCGACTGCCTACCTCTCGGGCGTTGCCGCCGCCGCGGGCATTGCACTGATCAACTCGTTGGCCAACGTATCCGGTTTTGTCGGTCCTTACCTGATCGGGTGGGTGAAGCAAACCACCGGCAGTACGAATATGGCGATTATCGCGCTCTCGGTTGCGTCGGCGTTGGGGTTCGTTCTGGTTCTGTCCATCCCTTCGAAGATCGTCAATCGGGTTCCTTCTTCACGGGTCGAAGGCTGACTACAGACGCAACCTTGCGACCGGCCTTCGACGTTCTTATTGATCTAGCAAATATGTTCCAAAAATCTTCGGTTGGACCGAGAGATACGGTCGAGTCAATGTCTTCTTCCCTGATCCGGGAGGTCGCGGACAGCGGAATGGGGCGTGCCGACGTTTTGCCGTTCTGGTTCGGCGAATCCGACCGGGTGACGCCCGATTACATTCGCGACGCGGCTATTCAGTCATTGAGCCGCGGCGAGACCTTCTACCCGCAGAATCTCGGCAGACCTTACCTGCGCTCCGCGTTGTCATCCTACTTGACGAACCTTCATGGACAAGAAGTCCGTGAAGATCGCATCGCCGTTGTCAGCGGCGGGATTTCGGGTTTGATGATCACGGCGCAGACCATTGTCGATCCCGGCGATCGAGTCGTGGTCGTGACGCCGTTGTGGCCGAACATCGCGGAAATCCCGAAGATCCTCGGCGCGGAGGTAGTGAGAGTACCGTTGTCCGTGAAGAATGGCGCATGGAAGCTCGACATCGATAAGCTGATCGATGCGCTTGTACCGGGAACGCGAATGCTGGTGGTCAATTCGCCCAGCAATCCGACCGGATGGACGATGGAGGAAGGCGATGTCGACGCTATTCTGGCGCATTGCCGGAAGCACGGTATCTGGGTACTGGCGGATGATGTCTACCAGCGGCTCTCGTACGATCCGCTTGTGTCCTGCGCCCCGTCTTTCCTGACTCGCTATCAGGACGGCGACCGGATCATCTCGGTCAACAGTTTTTCGAAGTCGTGGCTGATGACGGGGTTCCGGGTAGGGTGGGTTGTCGCGCCGCCGGCGGTCATCAGTGCGATGGCGAAAATGATCGAGTACAACACGTGTTGCATTCTCGAACCGAGCCAACGAGCCGCGCAGGCGGCGATACTTCACGGCGAGGCCACCATTCAGACACTGCGAATCGAACTCGTATCCAATCGAAAGATCCTGGTCGAGGGGCTGCGCAAACTGCCGGGGGTGGAGGTGCCCGATGCCGGTGGTGGCATGTACGCGTTCTTCAGGATAGCCGGCGTTCGAGATACGACTGCGCTGGCAAAGAAGATGCTGGAAGTATCTGGGTTAGGGCTGGCGCCGGGGGCCGCGTTTGGGCCCGAAGGTGATGGGTGGTTGAGATGGTGTCACGCCGTCTCTGCCGAGAAACTCAAGGAAGGCTTGTCGCGCATGGCGCGGGTCATCGAGCAGTTGCATACGGTTTAGTGTTTCGCCCCGCAACGTGCGGGGCGAAAGATCAATCGGATGTGCGCGGCGTCGAATATTTAAATGTACCTTGAGCGGTCGCTATCAACAGCGTGTCATCAAGCCAGGCCTCGGCACGGGCAAAGTAGATAGACCGCCCTTTACGCTCCAGCATGCCTTTGGCCGTGACCCGTTCTCCCGCGCCATTGTCGAGAAAACTGGTTGTGAGCGATAAGGTGAAAGCATGCAGGGGCGGCTCGCCGGGTTCCGAGAAAATACCCGCGTAGCCGCTCGCGGCGTCCAGCAAGGTGGCCACCGCGCCGCCTTGCACGACCCCTTGCCGGTTGAGCTTGCTCGCATCGACCGGCATGACCATCTCCGCATAGCCGGCCCGCCATGCGATCAAACGAACGCCGAGCATCTCGAGAAACGGATTGTCCAGCGAACGCGAAAGCATAACGGGCCCTCCCTACTCACAATTTCACGCAATTCAAGCGCAGTGCAATTCAAGCGCAGTGCGACTCAACGCATGACGAACGGGTTCGCGGTCTTCACGCCCGTATTGATCCAGACACTCTTCGTTTGCAGGTACTCGCGGATGGCGTCGATTCCGTTTTCGCGTCCGAGTCCTGAGTCCTTATAGCCGCCGAATGGCGACATATAGCTCACGGCGCGGTAGCTATTCACCCACACCATACCCGCCTGAATACGCTCGGCGACCCGGATCGAGCGGCCAATGTCGCTGGTCCATATCCCCGAGCCGAGACCGAACCGCACATCGTTGGCAATTTCCACCGCTTCGTCTTCGTCTTTGAAACGGATGATCGACAGGATCGGACCGAATACCTCTTCCTGCGCGATACGCATCCGGTTGTTCACGTCGCCGAAAATGGTCGGCTCGACGAACCAGCCGTTGCCGCAGGCGGGCTCGCTGCCCGGCTTGCCGCCGAGCAGCAGGGTCGCGCCGTCCTGCCGGGCGGTGTCGATATAGGAGAGCACCTTCTGATACTGCGGGCGCGTGGTGACCGGCCCAACCTGAGTCGCCATGTCGGTCGGGTCGCCCATCTTTGCCGTGCGCGCGATCGCAAGCAGACGCTCGACGAACGTGTCGTAGATGTTCTCCTGAAGCAGAAGCCGCGAGCCCGCGATACACGTTTGCCCCGTCGCCGCAAAAATACCGGACACCGCGCCGTTCACCGCATCGTCGAGATCGGCGTCGTCGAACACGATGTTAGGCGACTTGCCGCCGAGTTCGAGGCTCACGTGCTTGAACTGGCGTGCGGCCGCTTCGTTGATCGCGCGGCCTGTCGAGTCCGCACCCGTGAAGGTGATTTTCTTGACGAGCGGATGGTCGACGAGTGGCGAACCGACATCCTTGCCGAAGCCGGTCACGACGTTGACCACGCCGGGAGGAAAACCCGCTTCGATGAAAAGCTTCGCGAATTCGATCGTGGAGACCGAGGTGAACTCCGAAGGCTTGATGACGACGGTACACCCGGCGGCGAGTGCCGGCGCGATTTTCCAGGTGGCGAGAAGAAGCGGCGAATTCCAGGGCGTAATGGCCGCGACGACACCCAGCGGTTCATTGCGCGTGAAATTGAAATAGCCCTTCTTGTCGAGCGGAATCACGGCGCCCTGAATCTTGTCCGCGAGGCCGCCAAAGTAGTAATACCACTGTGGAATGTATTGGCACTGACCGTACATCTCCGCGATCAGCTTGCCGTTGTCGCGGACCTCGAGATCGGCGAGGCGGCGCGCGTCGCGTGCGATCAGGTCGCCTACCCGATGCAGGAGCATGCCGCGCTGGCTCGCTGTCATCTGCGACCACGGGCCGGAACTGAATGCCGCATGCGCGGACTGCACGGCGCGATCGACATCGAGCGCATTGCCCTTCGCGACTTCGGCCCACGGTTCGCCCGTGTAGGGGTTCTCGGTTTCGAACCATTCTCCGGACGCGGACGGGCAGGACTCACCGTCGATAAACATCTCGAATCGTTGCATCACTTAGTCTCCAGTTGTTTCAGGCGCCGGCGGGCGTGCGTCGTTGCGCTTCCGCGATAATTTCCCGCGCCTTCAGAATGATCGGCCGATCGACCATGCGTCCGTCCACCGCTACCGCTGCGCCGTGCGTCACGGCGGCCGCGTCGACGACTTTGCGCGCCCACTCGATATCGGTTTGCGTAGGAGCGAATGCCGCGTTGACGGCCGGTACCTGCCTGGGGTGAATGCAGAGCTTGGCGCCGAAGCCCAGACGTTTGGAGCGGACGGTGTCGCGCGTGACCTGGTCGATGTCGTCGAGGGCGGTCGAAACGCCGTCCACCGGCGGCGCCAGATTGCCGATGCGTGACGCGAAAACGATGTGCGAGCGGAAGTAGGTCAATTGCTCGCCATCGCCGTCGATTCCCAAATCCAGCTGAAAGTCGACATTGCCGAATACGAGGCGCGTGGTCAGCCGGTGCTGGGCAATCGCCACGATATTGCGGAAGCCCTGCGCGGTTTCGATCATGGGCAGGATATCGGTAGGCTTGCCGGCGAATTCGCACAGAAAGATGTCGTCGATACGTTCGGTCTTGGGCAGCATCACGGCTGTCACCGACGGCGCCCGACACAGTGCGATATCGTCGCGAAACCATTCGCTGTTGACGTCATTCACGCGAACCGCGACAGACGTATCGTTCGAGGCCAGCCATTCCGCCAATGCGGCGCGCGCGATCTTTTTCTCGGCGGGCGGCACGGCGTCCTCCAGGTCGATGACGACCACGTCGACACCGGATGCGGCGGCCTTCGCGAAACGATCCGGCCGGTTGCCCGGAACGAACAGGTAAGAGCGGGGGGCGAGTTCAGTCATGATTGGACTCCGTGCCTTGAGAGGGAAGCAAAACCGGTACGATCGGTGCATCCGTCATCGACCAGATGGATCGAATTGCGCGGCGGATTTCGTCTTCGCTGGCGGCGCCGCCATAGCTGCCGAGTACCAGCGCCTTGTGTTCGAGTTCGGCGCGCGAGAGCGTGTTGCCCGGATCGCCTTTCGGTTCGTCGACGCGCCCCGAAAAAGTACGGCCGTCGCGGGTCTGCACGGTGACCTTGCCGATCCAGCGGTTCGGATAGGCCGTGTCGACTTCCTCGTCCAGCTTCATCGACACTTTCGAGGCGAACGACAGGATGGCCGACTGATCGTAATGGGCGTCGAATTCACGCACGCCGGCATGCGCATGATGCGCGACGATCGCGAGCACAGTGCCCATCGAGAATTTCGCCTGATGAACGGTGCGGGGATCGGTCACCGGCCCCAGCACGTCGATTGCCGCTTGATGCACGTGCGTGACGATCGTTTCGATATCCTCGGGCACCAGCTTTTCGCGTTGCATGACCTCGAGGAGTGCGTCGGCGGCAGGGTGCGTATGCCGGCAGGAAGCGTGAAACTTGAAGGAGGTCTCGGACAGTGCCCATCGCGTTCCAAGTCCGTCGACGAGCTTTTCCGGAAATGTCTGCGTGGACATGCCGGCGCCCATGCCTTTGCTGCCCGCGAGAATGTCCTGCGCGCCGGTGAATCCGTCGGCGGCGAGCCACGCTGCGATCAGACCGTTAGCCGCCGCCTTGGCGGTGTGCAGTTGTTTCGAATCGGCTGCGTCGCGAAGAAATTCCCATAGCCCCGCTGCCTGCGTGCCCGCTGAACCGAAGGCATTCAGCATCTGGTTTTCGTCGAGCTGCAACAGATTGCCGACCGCGGCCGCCGCGGCGATGGTGCCGACTGTGCCCGTGGTATGAAAGATCCGGTAGTGCGAGCGGCCGAGAAACTCTCCGACGCGAATGCCAGCTTCGTAACCGGCCACGGAGGCCGCGATGAACTCCTTGCCGCTTCGCCCGAGCGCCTGCGCTGCCGCCCAGGCAGCGGGAAACACGACGGTCGCCGGATGCAGCACGGAACTGTTGTGAAGGTCGTCCTGTTCGGCGAAATGCGACGCCGCGCCATTCACCAGCGCGGCGAAGAGGGGGCTGGTTCGACGGCGCGAGATCAGGATCTCGCATGCGCCGGTTTGCGGACCGAACTGTTTCGCCAGACGCTCGATACTTTCGACGGGCCGGGCGCCGCGCCCCGCGAGCGCCGAGCCGAACCAGTCGAGAAACAGTTCCTCCGTGCGTTCGACAACCGGTTGCGGAATCTGATCGAAGGTCAGTCGCGACACGAAGCTGGCAAGCGTTTTCGTTTGACTCATGGTAGTGGCTTTGAAGAAAAAGTTAGACGATGGACGCGGCGCGAAGCAAGCGTATCGAGTCCTGGCTGTAGCCGAGTTCCGCGAGGACGGCGTCGGTGTGTTCTCCGAGGCCGGGTACCGGGTCCATGCGCACGTCGTCCGGTGCATCGACACCCGGCGGCAGCAGCGCGGGCAGATCGCCGACCGGTGAGCTAACGGTGACCCAGCGCTTGCGCGCTTCCAGTTGTGCATGCGCCCACACGTCGGCCATTTCGTTCATGCGTGAATTGGCGATCTGCGCGTCGTCGAGTCGCGCGATCACTTCGTCGGAACTCAGTGTCGAGAAAACCTCGACGATGATTTTCCGTAACGCTTCCCGCGCCGCGACGCGTTTCGAATTCGACTGGAAGAGGGGATCGACGGCAATCCCGGGCATTCGAAGGACCTTTTCGCAGAACAACGCCCATTCCCGTTCGTTCTGCAAACCCAGCATCACAGTCTTTCCGTCGCCCGCGGGGAAGGGACCATAGGGATAAATCGTGGCATGCGCGGCGCCGGCGCGCGACGGCGGCGTCGCACCTTCGAAGGCGTAGTACATCGGGTACGACATCCATTCGACCATGCTCTCCAGCATGGAGACGTCGATCGCGCGGCCCAGGCCGGTTTTGCCGCGCTGAAGCAGCGCCGCGAGAATGTTGGTGTAGGCGTACATGCCCGCGGCGATGTCGGCGATCGAGCAGCCGGCTTTGGCCGGCGAATCCGGGCTGCCGGTGATCGACAGGAAGCCCGCCTCGCTCTGGATCAGCAGGTCGTACGCCTTCCGGTCCCGGTAAGGGCCGTCAGAGCCGTATCCCGAGATGTTGCAGACGATCAGCTTCGGGTATCGCGCATGCAACGCGTCGAACGACAAACCCAGGCGGTCCGCGGCGCCAGGTGCGAGGTTCTGCACCAGCACGTCGGACTCAGCGAGCAACTGGTCGAGAATGTCTTGCGCCGGGGCCGCCTTGACGTCGAGCGTGACACTTTCCTTCGACCGGTTGCACCAGACGAAGTGGGACGCCATCCCGCGTACGCGTTCGTCGTACGCCCGCGCGAAATCTCCGCTGCCCGGACGTTCGATCTTGATGACGCGAGCGCCCAGGTCGGCGAGTTGACGCGTGCAGAACGGCGCGGCAATGGCATGTTCCAGCGTGATGACCTTGATGCCATCGAGCGGCTTCATTTTCTCCATCCTCAAAAGGAACGCGGCAGGCCAAGCAGATGCTCGGCAACGTACGACAGGATCAGATTGGTCGAGATAGGCGCGACCTGATAGAGACGCGTCTCGCGGAACTTGCGCTCCACGTCGTATTCGTTCGCGAAGCCGAATCCACCGTGAAATTGCAGGCAGGCATTGGCGGCTTCCCAGGATGCGTCGGCGGCAAGCAGCTTGGCCATGTTTGCCTGAGCGCCTGCCGGCTTGCCGGCGTCGAACAGCTCGCACGCCTTGTAGCGCATCAAGCTGGCTGCTTCGACGTTGACGAGCGCGCGCGCGATCGGAAACTGAACGCCCTGGTTCTGCCCGATGGGACGCCCGAACACCACGCGTTCCTTCGCGTAGTTCGTCACCTTGTCGATGAACCAGTAACCGTCGCCGATGCATTCCGCGGCAATCAATGTGCGTTCCGCGTTGAGGCCGTCGAGTATGTATTTGAAGCCCTTGCCTTCCTCGCCGATCAGGTTTTCGACGGGTATCTCGAGGTTGTCGAAGAAGAGTTCGTTGGTCTCGTGATTGACCATGTTCGGAATGGGACGCACGGTCATGCCGTGGCCGATCGCCTGGTGCAGATCGACGAGAAAGATCGACATCCCTTCCGATTTCTTCGCGACCTGGTCGATAGGCGTGGTGCGCGCGAGCAGGATCATCAAATCGGAATGCTGAACACGTGAGATCCAGACCTTCTGCCCATTCACGACGTAGCGATCGCCCTTGCGCACGGCCGTCGTCTTGAGCCGGGTCGTGTCCGTACCGGTCGTCGGCTCGGTCACACCCATGGACTGCAGCCTGAGCTTGCCCGCCGCGATATCCGGCAGATACCGTGCTTTCTGTTCCGCCGAGCCGTGCCTCAACAACGTACCCATGTTGTACATCTGGCCATGACAGGCTCCAGAATTGCCGCCATTCCGGTTGATTTCCTCCATGATCACCGAGGCCTCGGTCAGGCCGAGGCCCGAGCCGCCATATTCCTGCGGGATCAAGGCGGCGAGCCAGCCGGCCTGCGTGAGGGCATCGACGAACGCTTCGGGGTAGCCACGCGCGTCGTCGATCTTGCGGAAGTACTCGGCGGGAAAGTTCGAACACAGATCGCGAATGGCTTCGCGGATATCCTGATACTGGTCGGGGGAAGCTAACACTGCATCTACTCCTTCTACTTTGCTTTGTGACTGGCAGCGGGTGCCGAGAGCGTGGCATTCGCATCGACGCACAGGACGCCGGCGGTATTGACGGCCCATAGCTTGATGTCGTTCGAATTGGCAACGGGTTCGGCGCGCACGTGAAATGCGGCGTCGTCGAATAGCGGATTCACGGCCTTGAACGAAAAGCTCGCGATCGTTGCGTCGGGCAGGCTGCGCTGCAGCAGATCGAGCAGCAGCGTGGCGATCAGCGGGCCATGCACGACGAGAGCGGGATAGCCTTCCCGCTCGCGGGCGTAGGTACGATCGTAGTGAATGCGGTGGCCGTTGAAGGTGTCGGCCGAATAGCGGAACAGCAGGGTGGGGTCGGGCGTGATCGTGCGACTCCACGTGAACCGGTCAGGCGCGAGCGGGCTGGTCGCGTGCTGATAGGCGCTGGCGGCGGCCTCCTTGTACACCACGTCCTGCTCTTCCGAGAGCAGCGGGCCGTCATCGTCTTCCAGCTGATGGCGGATGCGGATGAAGACTAGCTTGCCGCTGCGGCCTTCTTTTTCCGCGACATCGACGATGTGCGAGGTTCGGGTGACGACGCTGCCGATGGTGAGCGGCCGCTCGAACTGGAGCTTGCTGCCCGCCCACATCCGGCGAGGGAGAGTGACCGGCGGCAGGAAGCCGCCGCGTTGAGGATGTCCGTCCGCGCCGAGCTGTGCCTGCGCCGCGATAGAGGGAAAGAGCGCCCAATGCCAGAGCGGCGGCAACGCGGCGCCCTCTTCGGGAAAGGATTCGTGATCGAGCGTGGCCGCCAGTTGACTGGCCAGACGCGGCGAGACGAGTTCGCGCTCTGTGCGAGTGCGACCGATCCAGGCGCGGAGATGATTGAGTTCGGCGGCCATGTGTCATTACCCTTTGCGTTGATGTCGCTAGGTTGACGTATAAGGCCGCTCTCTACAATTTGCGTATTGGAAAGACCGCTTTAAGGAGAGGTTAACCGCGCGGGATCATGTGGGATCGACGGTGGGGCTAGCGGCGGGCCCGTCGTTGCATTTCTGCGTGAGCAGGTCGATGAGTTCACGAGCGAAACTGGGGAGCAGATCGAGATTGCGCACGCAGATCAGCAGATTGCGCGTCGACCATTCGTCGGCGATATCGACGATACGAACGCCCATTGTCCTGGCGTAGCGGATGGCCGACGAGTGCGGCAATACGCCGATGCCCACGTTGGCCTCGATCATCCGGCACAGCGCTTCGAAATTGCCGACCTCGATTCTCACCTGCAGCTTCTTGTGCAGGTCGCCGGCGACGCGGTCCAGGAACATATGGATCGCGCTCGCCTCGGGCATGCCGACGAAATCGTACTCGGCGACATCGTTGAACAGGATGGACTGCTGGTCAGCGAGCGGATGGGTAGCGGAGACCGCGAGAACGAGCCGGTCCGAACGATAGGGCAGCAGTTGCAGCGATTCCGGCCGGACGTTGCCGGCGACGATGCCGATATCCGCCGTTCCCTCGCTGACCGCGCGCACGACGTCGTGACTCAGCCGCTCGCGCAACTGCACATTGACATCGGGATGGCTCGCGAGAAAGTCGCGCAGGTCGTTCGGCAGGAACTCGGTGGTCGCGGTCGTATTGGCGAATATCCGGACGTGTCCCTTCACCCCTCGCGCGTACTCCTGCATGTCGCCGCGCAATTGTTCCAGTTGCGAAAGAACGAGTCGCGCGTGATGCAGGAATGCCTGCCCAGGCGGCGTCAATGTCACGCCTTGGCTGGTGCGATAAAGCAGCTTGGTGCCGAGACTTTCCTCGAGATTCTTGATGCGTGTGCTCGCCGCGGGCACTGACATGTGAAAGCGTTCCGCACCTCGAGTCAGGCTGTCCGTTTCCGCGATGCAGGTAATCAGCCGGAAATCTACCAGATCGAAATGCATGGCCATGCTGCGGACTCCAGAAGACGAGAGTGTGTCAAAGCAGTGTACCAAATCGCCCCCACAAGCGAATTGGGGATTGTTCTATTTCTTGTCGGAGGAAATAACGGGAATGCCAGCGTCTTTTATGCCGGAGACAAATCGCGAAAGGACTGTCGTTCGCTGGATCAGCAGGGAAAATGGCGCGCGCAATGGCGACAGCGGCGTCATTCGCTGCCTCCCCAATCGGAAACAGACTGACGCCGCTGAAAAACAGGTCGAGCCGCTTAACGTAGCCAGCGTTCGACCGTCGGCTAATTACTGGCTGGCGTGCGCATTCACGCCGAGCAAGGCTTCCCGGAAACGGCTACGCAAGTACGGGCCATCGCGCGGGGGCAGCGCCGTGGGTTCAGGCGCGGTACCTACCTTGATCGTGGCGAGCACGGGCCCGCTCTGTTTCAGCAGGACCTCCGCGTAATCTTCAAGCTCGCTTTCGCTATGGATGGTCTGCGCGTGTTCGAAGCCGGCGGCACGTGCGATCGCGGTGATGTCGACGCCGCGGCCCGCGTGCGCGAGCTGCATGCCGGTTTCCGCATAGTGCTCGTTGTCGATCACCACGATCGAGAGATTGGCCGGCCGATCGACGCCGACCGTGGCGAGCGAGCCGAGGCCCATCATCATTTCGCCATCGCCGACGAACACGATCACGCGTTTCTGCGGCTGGGCCAGCGCGATGCCGAGCCCGAACGTCACCGCACCGCCCATGGCGCCCCACAGATAGAAGTTCTGCGGCGTGTCGCCGGCGGCTGCCACATCGAAAGTCGGATTGCCGAGACTCGTGACGGCAAGCACGTCCTGCTTTCGATCGCGCAGAATACGCTTCACTGCCAGCCGGCGGTTCAGTAGCGTCGTCTGTTGTTTCATGTCATTTCTCACTTTTGAAAGTTCTTGGTGCCGATCACGCGCTGGCCGATCAGAACCGCGACCATGCGCGAAGTGTTGTAGGCGAAGTTCATTGCCGCCTGTACCGTTTCGGCGACCCGGTCCGCGTCGTCGGCGCGATAGACGTACACACCGGCCGATTCGAGAGCGTCCTGCGTCGACTTGCCCATCGCGACCTGCCACGGATTGAACTCGCCCCACTCGCCGCGCATGGTGACGAGCATCACGATCGGCATGCGGCATTCATGCTGCAGCGAGAGCATATTGATGCAATTACCCACGCCGCTCGATTGCAGTAGCAGCACGCCACGCTGACCGCCGGCCCACGCGCCGCCCATCATGGCGACGCCTTCTTCTTCGGTCGTCAGGGAGACGGCGTGGATTCCGTCGTCCGATTCGCAAAGTTCGATCAGGCGTTTGTGTCCGGCGTCCGGTACATACGCGACTTGCCGCACGGAGGCGGTCTTGAAATGCTCGAAGATTGTTTCCGGCCAGGTAGCTGACATAGTGAGGAGACTAGATTCGGAGAGTGGATGAAAGCGGAGTCCCGCTGCGCGAGATAACGGACCGATGGTCGCGCTAGCATGATCGGTAGCGTGCCTCAAGCCCCGGCCCACCTCAATTGCTCATTACCGAAGGGGTAGTTAGTCCCCGGTTAACGGCGCCTCTGCGCTGACTTCGTGGCAGGCGGTGCGGGCTGGACGCCTGCAAGCCGCGGCATTCGACACCTGGTAATGCCGGCTTCCAAAATGCGAAATTCCGCGACGGCCTACGTTTGTCCACACTGTCGGGTAATTCTGAATTGGAGGGAAGACAGTGAGGATCGTGGTCGCGGTGAAAAGAGTGGTGGACTACAACGTGAAGATTCGCGTGAAGTCGGACGGCACGGGTGTCGATATCGCGAACGTGAAGATGTCGATGAATCCGTTCGACGAAATCGCGGTGGAAGAGGCCGTACGTCTGAAAGAGGCGGGCGTGGCGACGGAGGTGATCGCCGTATCGGCGGGTGTCGCGCAGTCGCAGGAAACGTTGCGCACGGCGCTGGCGATTGGCGCGGATCGCGCGATCCTGATCGAGTCGAACGAAGAGCTGCAGCCGCTGGCCGTGGCGAAGCTTCTGCGGGCAGTCGTCGACAGGGAGCAGCCGCAACTGGTGATTCTCGGCAAGCAGGCCATCGACGACGATTCGAACCAGACCGGGCAGATGCTCGCCGCGCTGGCAGGCATGCCGCAGGCCACGTTCGCGTCGAACATGACGGTGGCCGACGGCAAGGCGACGGTGTCGCGCGAAGTGGACGGCGGCGCGGAAACGCTGTCGCTGACGCTGCCCGCGGTGGTGACGACCGATCTGCGCCTGAACGAGCCGCGCTACGTGACGCTGCCGAACATCATGAAGGCGAAGAAGAAACCGCTGGAGACGCTGAAGCCCGAGGATCTCGGCGTGGATGTGAAGCCGCGCCTGAAGACGCTGAAAATCACCGAACCGGCCAAGCGTTCCGCCGGTGTGAAGGTGCCGGACGTGAAGACGCTGGTCGAGAAATTGAAGACCGAAGCGAAGATCCTGTGATTGGGCGATGGCTGACCAGGCGAATAAGCGAGTAAGCGAATAGGCAGAGGCTAAACAAACATATGACGATTCTGGTAATTGCGGAACATGACAACGCGTCGGTGAAGACATCGACGCTCAATACCGTGGCAGCGGCACGCGAGATCGGCAAGTTCGTCGGCGACGATGTGCACGTGCTGGTTGCGGGCTACGACGCGCAGGCCGCGGCGGATGCCGCGGCGAAGATCGCGGGCGTGACGACGGTCCTGCTGGCCGACGCGCCGCAACTCGAAGCGGGCCTCGCGGAGAACGTCGAGGCGACTGTGCTGAACGTCGCGCGAAACTACTCGCACATCCTTGCGCCGGCCACCGCCTACGGCAAGAACATCGCACCGCGTATCGCGGCGAAGCTCGCGGTCGCGCAGATCAGCGACATCACCGCGGTGGTAGGCGCCGATACCTTCGAGCGCCCGATCTACGCCGGCAATGCAATTGCAACCGTGCAATCGACCGACCCGGTCAAGATCGTCACCGTGCGGGCGACGGGTTTCGATCCGGTTGCCGCCGAGGGCGGCGGCGCAGCGGTCGAGAAGATCGAAGCGGCAGCCGATAGCGGAATCTCGCAGTTGATCAGTCGTGAAGTGACGAAGCTGGACCGTCCGGAGTTGACGGGCGCGAACATCATTGTGTCCGGTGGTCGTGGCCTTGGCAGCGGCGAGAACTACATGCAGGTGCTCGAACCGTTGGCCGACAAATTGGGCGCGGCGCTGGGCGCGTCGCGCGCGGCGGTGGATGCGGGCTATGTGCCGAACGACTTTCAGGTCGGCCAGACCGGCAAGATCGTCGCGCCGCAGTTGTACGTGGCCGTGGGCATCTCGGGAGCGATCCAGCATCTGGCCGGCATGAAGGACTCGAAGGTGATCGTCGCGATCAACAAGGACGAAGAGGCGCCGATCTTCAGCGTCGCCGATTACGGCCTCGTTGGCGATCTGTTCGAGATGGTGCCCGATCTGGTGACGCAGTTGGGGTAAATGGCTTCCGGCCGGCGACGGTTGGGTGGTAAGGCGTATGGGCGATCCACGTGAGTTGAGACTCGATGCCGCGCACGCGGCGAATGCGGAAGATGCCGATATCTGGCGATGGTTTTCCTTGCTGGTGGATGAAAACCGCATTCGTTGGTGTCGCGCGGATCGAAGCTGGCTGGTCAGTGTCGACCATGTTCATGTCGCGACGGAGGCGAGCTTCGATCGTGCGATTCGCACGGCTTGTCAAACCGTGCGGGAAGTCGCCGAACGGCCGGGTGTGGCGGCACCGCCTAGACGCCGTGTAGCCTGATTCGTTGTATTCGCCGCGCCCGGGTCCGGGCGTGGCTTTTTCCCCTCGTTTCCCTCACTCTCCTCGCGATCTGCGCGCTCGTCAGCGCGATTCACGTTATCGAACGACGCTCCGCGCCACGCGTTCCGGTAATTGCCGGGTTAAAAGCATCAACATTAATTGTCATTTTGATGCGCCGGAATTGAATCTGTTTAACAGTGCTTTCGGTATCGATTCCTTAAAATCAATTTTCCAGATGCCGCGTGTCTTTGCCATGCGCGGCTAGACGGGACGCGGTCCCGAACCATCATGCAAACCCCACGCCAGGCGTGCGATAGGGCGCAGGTCGCCTGACCGGCTCCTCTTTGTTCGCCGCAACAAACGGCCGGCAGGTCAATTCGTGCCGCTGGAAAAACATCGTTCGCTTTTTGCGAATGACATGCCGTTTCGGATGCGCGGATAAAGGAGTCGATAAATGAACAGATGTTTTAAATCAATCTGGAATTCCGCGCTCGGCAGTTATGTCGCCGTGGCTGAAAATGCGAAAAAAACGGGCAAGGGGCGGCACGCTGTGAGCAGTTCGGCAGCGGCGGCCGTGATCGCCCATCTTGCGCTGGTGCCCTTGTCCGCGCATGCGAACTGCGCGACGAGCGGCAACACGACGACCTGCGATACGAACGCGCCCTCGCCGTGGACCTCGACAATCGGCACCGGCGCATCGACCGCATCGGGCTATACCGTCACGCTTCAGCCGAATGCGCAACTGGTGGTGGGCGACGCGTCGGCGATCTCGCTCGGCGATAACGCCAGCATCACCGTGAATGCCGGCGCGCGGGTGCAAAACTCGGCGGTGACGAACAACGGCCTGTACAACACCGGCGCCAATACCATCGAGTTCAATAACAACAGCACGCTGCTCGTTCAGCAAGGTGCGAGCGTGATCGCGCAAGGTTCGAAAACGAATTCGGAGCCGGTGAACCCACAAGGCAGCGGCAATACGATCATCAACAACGGCACGATCCAGGGCTTCAATTCGGCGGCCATCTGGTTTCAGAATCTCACCGGCACGAACACGGTCATCAACAAAGCGACGGGCGTGATCGAGGCGCCGGGCAATGTGATCGGCGCGACGGGTAACGGCGCGGTGGATTTCACCAATCGCGGACAGGTGATCGGCAATCTGGTCTTCGCCGGCGGCGACGATACGTTGCACCTGTACACGGGCTCCGTCATCACCGGCAACTTCGACGGCGGTGGCGGCAACAATCTGCTCACGCTCAACGGCACGGGCAGCGCGAGTCTGCCCGGCGACATCGCTAACTTTCAGACGCTGGTCAAACAGGATAGCGGCACGTGGACGCTGACGGGCGCGATCTCCGGCGTGAACAGCGCCGAGGTGCAGCAGGGCATTCTCGCGCTGAGCGGCAACAACGCGAATTACAAGGGGACGATGACCGTCGATAGCGCCGGCATCCTGCAGGCCCCCGCGCAGAGTTTGCCGCCCGCGGTCACGAACAATGGACTCGTGCAGTTCACGCAGAACGTCGACGGCACGTATAGCGGATCGATCAGCGGCAGCGGTACGGTCGAGAAAGACGGCGCGGGCACGTTGACGCTTGCGCCTGCCGCCGCGAGCGGCAACACGTACGCGGGCGGCACGGTGCTGAATCAGGGTGTGCTCTCCATCGCGGCCGACAACGCGATCGGCGCACCGGCGGGCAGCGTCACGTTCAATGGCGGCACGCTGCAACTAGGCAGCAGTTTCAATCTGGCGAACACGCGTTCGATCGCGATCGAGGCCGGCGGCGGCACGATCGACACGCAGGGTTTCCAGTCGACCGTCGCGCAGAACATCACGGGCACGGGTGCGTTGACGAAGCTCGGCACTGGAACGCTCGTGCTCGACGGTGTGAACACGTACGGCGGCGGCACGACGGTGAGTGCGGGGGCGTTGGGCGTCGGCGATGCGTCGAACGCGGGCGCGTCGCTCGCGGGCGGCGGCGCGGTGACGGTGGCAGCGGGCGCGACGCTCGGCGGCTACGGAAACGTTTCCGGCAATGTGACCAATAACGGTACGCTTAGCGTCGCAAATGCGTTTGCGCCGTTCGGGGGCGGCCCGAACGGCAGCTTCACGATCAATGGACAACTCGTGAATGCGGGCCTCGTGCAGATCGGCGGTGGGCAGACAGCGGGCAATACGCTGAACGTCGGCAGTTACGTCGGCAAGAATGCGACGGTGGCGTTGAACACGTATCTCGCGGGCGACAATGCGCCGTCGGACAAACTCGTCGTGAATGGCGGCAGCGCGAGCGGAACGACATCGCTGCGGGTCACGAACGTGGGGGGGCCGGGCGGCTTGACGGTCTCGAACGGTATCGAGGTCGTGCAGGCGACCAGCGGCGCGACGACCAGCGCGGGCGCATTTACGCTTGCGGGTGGCACGATCAAGGCGGGAGCGTACGAGTACTATCTCGCGCAGGGTGGCGTGACGGCCGGGACGCAGGAGAACTGGTATTTGCGGAATACGGTGCCGCCGACGCCGACGCCGACACCGACGCCGACACCGACACCGACACCGACACCGACACCGACACCGACACCGACACCGACACCGACACCGACACCGACACCGACACCGACACCGACACCGACACCGACCGCTGCGAACAACACATCGCAGGTACCCGTCGCCCCGGCAACCGGCGCCGATCCGGTGCCCTTGTACCGGCCCGAAGTCGCGCTCTATTCGGAGATCCCCAGCGTCGCGCGTCAACTCGGCATCCTGCAACTGGACAATTTCCACGACCGGCAGGGCGAGCAATCGCTGCTTACGGAAAACGGCACGCTGCCTGCCTCGTGGGGACGTGTGTGGGGCGGTCACAGCGTGCTCTCGCAAAGCGGCACGGTGAACCCCGCATTCGACGGCTCCATGGTCGGCATGCAGGCCGGTCAGGATCTGTACGCGAACACCACCGCGAGCGGGCACCGCAATCACTACGGCTTCTTCGTCGGCTATGCGCGCGCGACCGGCGACGTCAGCGGCTTCGCGATGGGCGTACCGAATGCGGACGTCGGCCATCTCGCGATCAGCGCGTACAGCCTGGGCGGCTACTGGACCCACGTCGGCCCGAGCGGCTGGTACACCGATGCGGTCGTGATGGCGAGTTCGCTCGTCGTCGATCCTTCGTCGAGCGACGGCATCAGTACGTCGACGCACGGCAACGCGGTAACGGGCTCGATCGAAGGCGGTCTGCCGATCGCGATCGGCCACGGCCTGACGCTCGAACCGCAAGCTCAGCTGATCTGGCAGCACCTGTTGCTCAACGACTTCAACGACGGCGTGTCGAACGTGTCGTTCAACAGCGGCAATACCTTTCTCGGCCGGCTCGGCGTGCGCCTCGCCGGTTTGTACGAAGCCGGCGGCACGACATGGCAACCGTATCTGCGCGTGAACCTGCTGCGCTCATTCGGCAGCGGCGATACCACGACCTTTGCCGGCGTCACGCCGATCGGCACCTCGGCCGGTCAGACGGCAGCGCAGATCGGCGCGGGTGTCGCGGCGAAATTGACGAAGCAGGGCAGTGCGTTCGCGACGGTGAACTACACCACCAACCTTGGCGGCGAACATCAGCGCACGGTCATGGGCAACGTCGGCGTTCGATGGGCGTGGTAAGCAAGGAATACAAGCAGAGGAAACAGGCAGGAGAAACAGGAAGTGGAAACAAGCACGAAAAAAAAGCCCCGTCGCGACAACATCCTGTCTTCATCGTATCGCGATGCCGATGCATGAAATGATGAAAAGACTTTTAAAACGAAGCGAATTGAAGCGAATTTTTCGAAGAGGAATTACAGGAAAAATAGCACATTGCGTAGTCGCTGAAGCGTGATCGAAAGCCTGTGACGTTATGCGGCTAAGCGTGGCTGATTTTCGCTTGAGCCGTCATCGCTTCTCTTCTTCTCATTTAACGTTATTGAACAATCACGATGTGCTGCTGCATGCAGCAGCATAGCAACGCGCGTGTTATCGCAATGCGATGTCGAGCACAGATGGCTGCACGTCGAACGACAGGCCATCATGAAATCGCGCCAACGTACCCACTATTGCGCGTGTCGCTGCGTTTGAAACGCTCCATGAGACCGTGCCTCCAAAGCAATGCCGAGACTATCGTTGCGAACGCAACGTCCCGGATAAGCGCTTAACGACTTCCGTTTTAATGAAGTATTCGATGATGCATGAGCGCTTTCACACACTCTCTCATTGCGGACATTCATGCGCGAGTTGTCTGATTGCGTTGGCTCGCGAAAACCCTATGTGCGCTGACCGACATAACGAATCAATTGGCAATCTTTTTGAACGATCAAGAGTACTAACATGCAGTCTGCATTACACAAGGTGAGCGCCCGCCAATGAGATGTGCGCCACATACACACAGCAGGACACGCCGACCCACCCTCACATCACAGGACGCCATCATGAGCAAACTCACCAAGCTGTTCAAAACCGTCTACAACGCAACGAAGACGCCTGACTATCCGGAAGACCACACATGGAGCCCGTCGTCGATGGCGCAACAACGCGCACTCGGCGCAGCGGAAGCGGAGAAGCTTGCCGCCAACCGCGAAACGGTGGAGCGCGAAGGTGCCGCTCTGCCGGGCAATGCAGTTGCTTAACGGGAGGCGGGCCATGTTCAACTTCATTGCCCGCGTCTTTCGCACGAAGTCCGTCACGGTCATGACGACACGTCGCGCACAGTGGGCGGCGGTCAAGGCCGTCGCGGCCCTGTCGGGCGACGCGTCGCTGATCGCGTCCGTCGCGGACGCGGAACTGCGTGCGCGCGATGCTCTTGCGAAGACCTACGGCGCCGCGGCGCTGACCCAGCTCGATGACAGGCAGACCGACCAGATGTACGGTCTGGCGCTGCGCCTGATCGAAGCCACAGAAGAATACCAGGCGAATCCCGACGTTCATCAGGAACTGGCGCGCATCCTCTACGCGGCCGCGTGAAAACCGCCTGAAAACCTTTACACCCCCGGCGCCTGCCCGTTGCCTTCAAGGAAGCAACGCGCAGGCGTCGCATTTTGCGTGTCGCTTTACGGCCGTCCGGTTGCGACCTGACGTTGCAACCGCGAGGATGCGTGCTAGCCGTCGCGACGCAGTGTCAGGATCGCGTCGAGTCCGCCATTCGTCCGATTTTTCAACACGAGGGTGCCACCATGCGCGGTGGCGATACTGCGCGCGATCGTCAGACCGAGGCCGGTGCCGGACGGGGTCGATGCATCCGCTCCGTGTCCTGCCGTGCGAGCGGCGAGCCGGAAATACGGCTCGAACACGCGTTCGAGCATCGCTTCGTCGGCGATGCCGGGACCGCGATCGCCGACTGCGATCCGCACCACTCCCTCCGCTTCGTCGATGCGGATCGACGCTTCGCCGCCGTGGCGGATTGCGTTGTCCACGAGGTTCTGCAGGCAGCGCTTCAGATTGCGCGGATAGCCGGGAAAGGGACTCAGCGCATGGCCGTCGACCGAAACCGTATGGCCGGCTTCGCGTGCATCCGCGGCAAGACTCTCGAGCATCGAGTCGAGATCGATGTCGTGACGCGCTTCCGTGATCTCCACGCCTTGCACCGCGTCGAGCGTGGCGCGCACCATCGCTTCCATCTCGTCGAGGTCGCCGCGTAAGCGCTCACGCCATTGCGGATCGGGCAGCATCTCCGCACGCAGTCGCAAACGGGTGAGCGGCGAGCGCAGATCGTGCGAGACGGCCGTGAGAAAACGCGTGCGTGCCGCGAGGCCATCGGTCAACTGCTGTTGCATCGTGTTGAACGATTGCGCGGCGGTGCGGACTTCGCGCGGTCCGCTCACGGGTAAGGGCGCGCGATACATATTGCGGCCGAGCGCTTCGGCGGCTTTCGCGAGTTCCCGCAACGGCCGCACGGCGAAACGCACCGCGACGAGCGCGATGAGAAACACGGCCATGAAGCGCACGAAGTAGATACGCAGCAGATAGTCGAGCACCAGCGACCAGGGTTGGGTCTGCATGCCGGCTTGCCCTTCGTTCGCCTCGACATCGAGCCACGGCCCGTTGGGTACTTTCAGCTGCACGTGAAAATCGCCGGTGGGCATGCGCGAATTGAACAGGCTGAGCATGCCCGTGTGGTGACCGCTTTCGTCGCGCAGATGGGCGTCGAGCAGATGCAGGTCGACGCTTTCATGAAGGCGTCGCGCGATGACGCCCGACACGAGATTGCCCACCATCTGCTGCGCGATCGAGCCATCCGCGTGGTTGTTCGTCGATGCCGTGGGCGTGTCGATCACGTTCAATCGATAACGCGCGTCGCCGAGCTGTTCGACGATCGCGCGGCGTGAGGTGGCGTCGGGCGCATGTTGCAGAAGCCGCACCGTGTCCGCGAGACGGCTCGCGAATAAACGCGCGGGAATTTCGAGCGTGCGATTGTCGTGCGTCTCGAACCAGATCGTGCTGGTGAACAACTGACCGCCGAACATGCCGGCGACCAGAATCAACACGAGCCGGCCGTACAACGTGTCGGGCCATAGCAGCGACAGACAACGGGCCGTACGCCGACAGGCGCAGCGAAACACAAGGCGCGGCCACGCACGCAGCTTCATCGCGCGAGCCGCTTCAAGCTTCGTATGCGACATCGGCGACCAGCATATAGCCTTCGTTGCGCACGGTGCGAATCACCTCCGGGCGCCGCGTGACATCTTTCAGATGCTGCCGCAGACGGCTGATGCACACGTCGATCGAACGGTCCAGCGGCGTGCGTTCCTTGCCGAATACCTGGTCGAGCAGAAACTCGCGCGACAGCGGCCGGTTCGGATGATCGAGCAGGGTTCGCAGCGTGCGATAGTCGGAGCCGCCGAGCGACACCACCACGCCCTCGGGCGACAGCATCTGCTTCATGCGCGTGTCGAGCCGCCAGCCCGCGAAGCTGACGAACGCGCTCGCATCCGCACGCGGCGCCGCCGGCATCGCGCGCGTGCGTCGGAGGACCACCTTGATCTTGGCGATCAGCTCGCGCGGGTCGAAGGGTTTGGGCAGGTAATCGTCGGCGCCCATTTCGAGGCCGAGAATGCGATCGAGCAGTCCGCCGCGCGCGCTCAGGATAATGATCGGCACGCTGTGCGCGCGCCGCAATTCACGCGTGATGTCGAGACCGTCCTCGCCGTCCAGCATCAGATCGAGCACGATCAGATCGACCTGCGATGTGTCGAGGATGCGTTGCATCTGCGTACCGTTGGCGGCCGTGCTCGCGTCGTAGCCCATCTCGCGCAGATAGTCGCGCAGCAACTGACGGATGTTGGGATCGTCGTCGACGATCAATATGTGGTCCATCTTCAAACTCTGGTCTTTGCCCGAATGCGCCGTGTTCGCGGTGCGGATGTTAGCCGCGTCGCGAACGGCGTGGGGCGTCAAGGATGCGTCGCGAAGCGCGCCAACACATTCCATTACAAAACAGCGCGTTTTCAACACATCGCCATTACATTGCGTCGCTAAAGTGACGCCAAATGGCAATCATTCTCATTCACCAACTATATCATGTCGATTTTTCGAAGCCTGTCCGGCCGTCGTTCCCTTGCGCGGCTGGGCTGCGTCGTCGCCGTGTGTTCGTGGTTCGCGCTGGGCGCGCTTGCCGGTAGCGATGACGCCAATGCGGCGACGCCGGTTGCGGCGTCGAGCGCGCCAGTCGCAGCGGCCGCCAATGCATCCGCCAATGCACCCGTTACCGTCACCGATCTCGCCGGCCGCACGATCCGGATTCCCGCCGAACCGCATCGCATTCTGCTCGGCGAAAGCCGGCTGCTGATGGCGGTCGCGCTGCTGGAAGGTAAAGAGCCGCTTGCGCGCATCGTCGGTTGGCAAGGCGATCTGCCGGCGATGGACCCGCAGACCTTCAATGCCTACGCACAAACCTTTCCCGCGATCAATCGCATCCCGCTGATCGGCAAGGCCACCGAGGACAGCATCAGCGACGAAAAAGCGTTGAGCCTGAAACCCGATCTCGCGATCTTCAGCCTCGGCGGTCATGGACCCAGCCGTTACAACGCGCTCGTCAAGCAACTCGAAGCAACCGGTACGACGGTCGTGTTCGTCGATTTTCGTTTGCATCCGCTGCAGAACACGCTGCCGAGTATCAAGCTGCTCGGCGCGGTCATGCATCGCGAGAAAGAGGCCGATGCGTACGCGCAGTTTTACGAAGCGCATCTGTCGCGCGTGCAAAGCGTGGTGAACGCCGTACCGCAAGCACAGCGGCCGAAGGTGTTCGTCGATCTGCTGGCCGGCGTGTGGGACGCGGGTTGCTGCCACACGGCGGGCAATGGCAATTTCGGCGAATTCGTCACGGCGGCGGGCGGGCGCAATATTGCTGCCGGTCTGGTGCCGGGTGTACTCGGCGACATCAGCATGGAGCAGGTGATCGCCGCGCGCCCCGACGTCTACATTGCAACGGGCAGCCGCACGAAACCGGGGCTTGCTTCGCTGCGCGTGGGTGCACTGACGAGCGACGCGGATGCGCGCGCGAGTCTCGCGACGCTGGTCGCGCGACCGGGCTTCGACACGATCAAGGCGATTCACGATGGCCGTGTGCACGGCATCTCGCACAACTACTACGACTCGCCGTACAACATCGTGGCGATCGAAGCGTTCGCGAAGTGGTTCTATCCGCAACAGTTCAGGAACCTCGATGTGCACGCAACGCAGGCGGAGTTGTATCGCCGCTTCCTCGCGGTGCCGCCGGATGGCGCGTACTGGGTTGACAGCCCGGCGGGTGCATCGCCCATGGCATCGCGCTAAGGCGCCAAGGCACAAATCGCTGAAGCCTCAGCGGCAGCCGCAGCCGCAGCCGCAGCCGCAGCTTCAGCCGTCTTCATCGCCCCGTCACGCAGAGACCGTTTCGATGTCCACGCTTCAGAATCACGCGTTCGCGCACGGCGCGAGCGTGCAACGTTATCGCCGTCTCACACGCCGCCGCGTCATCGCGCTACTCGCGCTTGGCGCGCTGATCGTCTGCGCGCTGCTGTTCGATCTGCGCTCCGGTCCGTCGGGTCTGCCGATCGCGACACTGCTGCGCACGGTGTTCCAACCGTCGTCAGCCGATCCGGCGACGAGCGTGATCGTATGGCAGATCCGTTTGCCGTACGCGGTGATGGCGCTGATCGTCGGCGCGTCGCTCGGATTGTCGGGCGCGGAAATGCAGACCATCCTCAACAATCCGCTCGCGAGTCCCTACACGCTCGGCGTGTCGGCCGCCGCGGCGTTCGGCGCGTCGCTCGCGATCGTGCTCGACGTCGCGATTCCCGGCGTGTCGCAAACGTGGATCGTGTCCGCCAATGCCTTCGTGTTCGCGTTGCTGTCCGCGCTGTTGCTCGACGGCGTCGCGCGCTGGCGCGGCATGAGCACGGCCGGCGTCGTGTTGATGGGCATCGCGCTCGTGTTCGCGTTTCATGCGCTGGTGTCGCTGATGCAATTCATCGCGTCGGCGGACGCGTTGCAAGGGCTGGTGTTCTGGACACTCGGATCGCTCGCGCGCGCCGACTGGACGAAGATCGCGGTGCTGAGCGCGGCGCTCGCGCTGGCGTTGCCGCTGTCGATGCGCAACGCCTGGACGCTGACCGCATTGCGTCTCGGCGAGGATCGCGCGGCAAGCTTCGGCATCGACGTGCGACGCTTGCGGCTCGGCACGCTGCTGCGCGTGTCGGTGCTGTCGGCGCTAGCGGTGTCGTTCGTCGGGACGATCGGCTTCGTCGGGCTGATTGCGCCGCATATCGCGCGCACGCTGTTCGGCGAGGATCACCGTTTCTATCTGCCGGGTAGTGCGTTGCTGGGCGCGTTGATGCTGTCGCTGGCGTCGATCGCATCGAAGCTGATCATTCCGGGCGTGCTGATTCCGGTCGGCATCGTCACGGCGCTGGTGGGCATTCCGCTGTTTCTCGGCATCGTCGTGCGTTCGCAGGGGCAACTCGGATGAACGGTCTGCATATTCACGATCTCAGCGTCGACTATGGGCGCCGTCGCGTATTGACCGCGCTCGAAGCCGGACCTCTGCCGCGTGGGCAGATCACCGCCTTGCTCGGCCCGAACGGTAGCGGCAAGTCGACGCTGCTGCGCACGCTGGCGGGTCTCACGCGAGCCAGCAGCGGCGCGCTATCGCTCGATGGCGAAACGCTCGCGCTAACGGCGGCGAGCGCGCGCTCGCATAGCGTCGTCTATCTGCCGCAAGCGCTGCCCGCGGGCGTGCGATTGCAGGTGCTCGAATCGGTGCTGGTCGCGTGCCGCGCGACACGCCCGGCGACGTGGCACGCGCGCGGCGCGCATCGCGCGGACGACATCGCGCATTCGCATGCGGTGCTGCAACGCCTCGGCATCGACGCATTCGCGACGCGCTCGCTCGACGAACTGTCCGGCGGCCAGCGTCAACTGGTCGGCATCGCGCAGGCGCTGGTACGCGACCCGCAGGTGCTCCTGCTCGACGAGCCGCTGTCGGCGCTCGATCTGAACCACCAGTTCCACGTGATGCAGGTGCTGCGCGACATTACGCGCGAGCGCGGCATCGTGACGGTCGTCGTGCTGCACGACATCAACGTCGCGGTGCGCGCGTGCGATCGCGCGATGCTGCTGAACGGCGGCCGCATCGTGCGCTTCGGGGCGCCGGCGGACGTCGTCACGACGGCCAGTCTTGCCGAGGTATTCGGTGTCGTCGCGCGGATCGAGCCGTGCTCGCGCGGACACCATCAAGTGCTGATCGACGGTCTCGCCGATCGCATGGACGTCGCCGGTCGCTGAGCAGCACGCGGCCGTTCCGTTTCATTTCGCCGTCAGCTCTGTTTCGAACGATGTCCTCGCACAGGACATCGCCTCGTCACGCGCGCTCGCGGCGCTTCAACTCAATCGACAGACAGACCAGGGGAAAACAATGAAAAAGGTTCTCGTAGTGGCGGCATGCGCGGCAGGGTACGGCGCGATGCACGCGCCCACGGCGCACGCGCAGTCGAGCGTCACGCTGTCCGGCATCATCGATGCGGGACTTTCTTACGTGAGCAATCAGAACGGTCACGACAACGTCCAGGCCGGCAGCGGCAATGTGACCGGCAGTCACTGGAGCGTGCGCGGCCGCGAAGATCTGGGCGGCGGCACAGCCGCGATCTTCCAGCTCGAAAGCGGCTTCAGCGTGATGAACGGATCGCTGCGTCAAGGTGGCCGGATGTTCGGCTACCAGGCGTACACCGGACTGACGGATAACCGTTTCGGCACCTTCACGCTCGGCCGGCAATACGATTCGGTGGTCGACTATCTGGCGCCGCTCAGCTTCACCGGACATCATCCCGGCGGCAACAATCTCGCCGCGCATCCTTACGACAACGACAACCTGAACAACTCGTTTCGCGTGAACAACTCGCTGAAGTTCGCGAGCAACAATTATTCGGGCCTGCGCTTCGGCGCACTGTACGGTTTTTCCAACGAGGCCGACGGTTTCGACGACAACCGTCTGTATAGCTTCGGTGCGTCATACGACACGGGACCGTTGAGTTTCGGCGCGGGTTATCTGCAAGCGAACAACGGCGGCAGCGCCAACACGAACGGCGCATTGACGCTGACCGATCGCACTTTCGTCGCCGCGCGTCAGCGCACGTACGGCGCGGGCGTGAATTACACGCTCGGCGCGGCGCTTTTCGGTTTCGTGTGGACGCGCACGCAACTCGGCGGCCTCGCGACCATCAACGGCGCGAACAGTCTCGGCCTCGTGCAGAACGGCCAGGGCGCGAGTTTCAGCAATTACGAAGCGAACGCGAGCTATGCATTGACCGCGGCGCTGAGTCTGAACGGCGAATACACGTACACGTCCGGCGCGATATCGAACGTGAGCGGCGGCCATCATCCGAAGTGGCACGAAGTGTCGTTGCAAGCGGAATATGCACTGTCCAAACGCACCGATGTCTATCTGCAGGGCAGCTACGAGCGCATCAGCGCGGACGGCTCGGGTTTGACGGCGGATATCAGCGGGCAAGGCGCGTCGTCGACGAATCAGCAGGTGGTCGTGGCGGCCGGCATGCGGCATAAGTTCTGACACTCGCCAAGACTGAGGACTGAGGACTGAGACTTGACGCTAAGGCGTTGGATTCGACGCTCGTCGCCGACCCCGTGCGGGACGATCGCGACGAGCGCCGGCGTGAGGGTGTCACGACGAAAAACCGACCGGGCGTGTATGATAATCATTCTCATTAACAAGCTCTGACCTCGGACGCCGCTTCGTCGCATCATGGGTAATGTCTTCATCGCCACGCTGGCCTGTGCCGGCGCGTTGTTTTTCTACTGCAGCGCGCCCAGCCAGCGCTGGTTGCGCCGGCCGTTACCCGCGCGTCCCGCCCGCATGGCGGCGGCGGTGTGCGTCGCGTCGTCGGTCGTGTATGCGGCTGGCGCGATGCCGGCGGCGACTTCCTTGTCCATCGTCGTGACGACGTTGATGGCGAGCCTGACCGCTTGTCCGTTCATCGGCGCGTTGATCGAGCGCGGGCGCAACCGGCGCGTCGTGCGATGACGCGCGCGCTGAATGCACGGCACGCGGCCGGTTCGATCGAACACGGGTTGCTGCTGAAATGCGTCGCCGGCGTGCTCGGCGGATTCGGTCTGGCGATCGCGGCGAGCGCACTGCTCGCGCGCCTGTCGCCAGGCGGTCTGACGGCGGCGAGCAAATTCCATGTGGTGATGTGGCTGGTGCCGCCGCTGTGGATCGCGGTGGTCTCGGCGGCGTTTCTGTTTCGTGGCGCCGCGCGCGCGTTCGTCTGGCTCGCGGTCGCGAACGCGGCGGCGTTTGCGTTGGTGCTGGTGTGCCAGCGCTGGCCGGTTTGAGGGCGCAGGCCGTTGACCCCGCGAGCGGCGCGCCGCTCGCTTCATTTTCCGTTCAGCATGCGCAGCGACATTCTTCGCGTCTATAAATCCGTTCATACGTGGACCGGCATTCTCGCCGGTCTGCTGCTTTTCATCGCGTTCTACGCGGGCGCGATCACCATGTTCAAGGACTCGCTGAACGAATGGGCGACGCCGCCCGCGATCGCCGCCTCGCCGGGCGTGCCGCTCGACCATGCGGATGCGTTGATCGATCGCACGCTCGCTGCGTATCCGGCGGCGCGCAAGTTGTTCACCCTCTCCATCGTCGATGCCGGCCACGTGCGTCTGTACTGGCAGCCGGCGGCGGGGCAACGCTGGTACGCGTGGCTCGACGGCAGCGGCGCGCTGCACGCGATGCCAGGCCGTCCGTCGGACGCCGCGCGTCTGATCGACGGATTGCATATGACGGGCGGCGTGCCGGGCGGTTACGAATTCGGCGTCGCCGTGATGGGCGTGGTGTCGCTGCTGTACGGACTCGCACTGGTGTCCGGCGTGATCGTGCTATTGCCGACGCTGGTGAAGGATCTGTTCGCGCTGCGTATCGGCAAAAATCTGAAACGGATGTGGCTGGATGCGCACAACGTGGTCGGCATACTGAGCTTGCCGTTTCATCTGGTGATGGCGTTGTCGGTGGTCGCTTTCGGATTGGGCGACACCATCTTCAACATACAGGACAAACTGATTTATCAAGGCACGTTGCAACCGATGATGGTCGCGCAGAACCCGTTCTTCGCGAAGGGATCGGCGGGCGCGCACGGTGCGTCCACGCCCACGCTATTGCCGCCCACGCAACTGCTCGCAAGAGTCCGCGAACGTGCGCCGCATTTCGTGCCGACGGCACTGCGTTATCGTCGCGCGGGCGAAGCCGATGCGACGGTGTTCGTCGGCGGCGACGACGAGCGCTATCTCGCGCGCGACGGTGGCTTTGCGTTGATGGACCCGTACAGCGGCGCGTTTTTCAACGCGCAATTCCTGCCGGGCGAAGGCAACGGCAACAACTGGTCGGCCTCGACGAGCGCGTTCTACGCGCTGCACTTCGGCAGCTATGGCGGTGCGCCGGTGCGATGGGGTTATTTCGCGCTCGGGCTCGCGGGCGCGTTTCTGTTCTATTCGGGCAACCTGCTGTGGATCGAGAGCCGGCGCAAGGCGATGCGGCGCGATGGCGTGCTGCTCACGCAGCGGCGTTCGACGTTCTTCATGGCGTCGCTCACGGTGGGCGTGACGCTCGGCTGCATCTGCGGCATCTCGGCGACGCTCGCGGCGGCGAAGTGGCTGGCCGCTCACGTGGGCAATCTGACTGCGTGGCACGTCGGCATCTTCTACACGGTGCTGGTCGCGTCGATCGGATGGGCGTTCCTGCGTGGCGCCGCGCGCGGGTCGCTGGACCTGCTGGTGCTGGCGATGGTGTCCACCGCCGCGATTCCATTGGCGAGTGCGATTGGATGGCTCGCGCCATCGAGCGGATTGTGGTTTTCCGCCGATGCGGGACCGCTCGGTGTCGATATCGGCGCGACGTTAGGCGTGCTGTGTTTCGCGTGGATGTGGCGCGCGACGCGGGCGCGGGTTCGCTCGGAACGTGTGGATAGCGTGTGGTCGCTGGGGGCGGGAGCGCGTGTCGAAGCAGAACGGGAGGCGGTAGTGGAAGCGCAGCAGCAGGGGCGCTGACGGACCGAAGCGCGATAACGCTTCATTGCAGCAACGCGATAATGCAGAAACGCAGCAATGCAAGAACACAGCAACGCAAGAACACAGCAACGCACCCAACAAAAAACGCTGCCGGGCATGACACCCGGCAGCGTTTTTTTATCCTCGACGCGACGCCGTCTCAAAGCACGACTCGCGTCTTTCCCTACCGCTTAAAAATCCGTCGTCACCGACAGCAGGAACGTACGCGGCGCACCTTGCGTCAGATACCCGCCCGTCGTCGATGCCCAGTACGCCTTGTTCGCCACGTTCAGCACACTCGCGCGGAAGGTCGTCGGTTTGCCGAACACCACCGCCGCATAGCGCGCGCCGAGATCGAACGTGTCCCATGTCGGAATCGACAACGTGTTGGTCGCGTTCAGATATTGCGGACCCGTATGCGTCCAGCGCGCGGTCAGCGTCAGACCGTTCAGCATCGGCACGTCGTATTCCGCGCCGAGGTTGAACATGAAGCTCGGCACGCCGATCGGACGCTTGCCGTCGGTCGCGCCGCCGGCCGTGTCGAGCTGCTGTGCGTTGATGTAGGTCGCGCCCGCGATCACGCGCACGCCCTTGTACGGCTCGCCGAACACCGACGCTTCGACGCCGCGATGCCGCTCATTGCCGTCCGCGACGAAGAAGCCCGCGCCGTTCGTGAAGGTCGACGGCTTCTCGATCTGGAACGCGGCCAGCGACGCGCCGTAATGCCCGTTGTCGTATTTCGCGCCGATCTCGTATTGCTTCGAGCGCTCCGGCGGCAACAGCGCGCCGAAGTTCAGCGCGGTGTTCGGCGCCTGCGAGCCGATCGTCAACGCCTCGCTGCGGTTCGCGAACAACGACACGTTCTCCCACGGCTTGACGACGAGGCCGAACAGCGGCGTCGTGATCGAATCGTTGTAGGCCTCGGTCTGCTTGCCGGTGTAGTCGAACGCGTTCGAATGCAAGGACTGATGACGCGCGCCGATCGTGAACAGCACGCGGTCGTTCAGGAAGCCGAGCGTGTCCGACACCGCGATACTGCGCATCAGCGACAGCGCGACAGTCTGCGGATCGGCGAGATTGCCGCCCGAACCGATCGTGGCGGGCAACGGTACCTGCGGCGTGTTGTACAGGTCGGTGTTGAACGAACCGCTGAACGTAAAGGCCGATTGCGAATCGACCCGTACGATCGACGCGCCCGCCGTCACGAAGTGCGACACCGGACCAGTGTTGAAGCGGCCGCGTACGCCGGTTTCGGCGGAGGTCGCGTCTTCCTGGTGCGGCACGCCGAGTCGCGACGAGGTCGTGCCGGTATTGCCGATCGTCGGCGACGCGTATTCGCCGTGCTCGTCGGTATGACGCGCGCCGCCCGCGACATACGCGGTCCAGCCCGGCAGGAAGTCGTATTCCGCGCGCAGGATGCCGACCGTGTCTTCGAGCGAGCTGTAGCTCCAGGTCTGCGCGTAGTTGTACGTGGCCGACGGCGCGGCCGGTATGAAATCGCCGTTGACGTTGACCGTTGGACGGCCGTCGTCGACGCGTTGCCGCTGATACAGGAAATCGCCGTACAGGCGTACCTTGTCGCCGCGCCAGTCGAGCGACACGGCGGTGGTGTTGTCGCGCCGGTGTTCGCCGTCGACCGAGGTCTCGCCGTCGCGGTTCGCCTGATTCACGCGAATCCCGAACTGGTCCTCGCTGCCGAAGCGGCGGCCCACGTCGACGTGCGCGCCGATCTCGCCCGAGCCGCTGCTTTCCAGCGTGACGCGGGTCAGCGGCTTGTCGTCGGCACGCTTGAGCTGCAGGTTCAGGCCGCCGCCCACCGCCGAGCCGTTCGGCGATGCGCCGCCCAGGAACGCGTTCGCGCCCTTGAACAGATCGACGCGTTCGAGCGCGTCGGTCGCCACCAGCTGGCGCGGCGTGATGCCGTACAGGCCGTTCAGCGACACGTCGTCGCCCTGCAACTGGAAGCCGCGAATCACGTAGACCTGCGAGAAGTTGCCGAAGCCGTTCGCGACGCGCACCGCCGGGTCGTTGGAGAGCACGTCGCCGATCGTACGGGCCTGCTGGTCTTCGATCAGCTTCGACGTGTAGGTCGTCATGCTGAACGGCATGTCGAGATTCTTCTGCTGGCCGAGCACGCCGAAGTCGGCGCCGCGCGCCACCTGACCGCCGCCGAAGGTCGGGGCGAGGTCGCCGGGCAACGCGTCCTTCGCGGCCTGGACCTTGACGGTGGGCAGGGTGCTGCCGGGCGCGGCGGTCGTGCCGCCCGAGTGGGTCGATGCGGGCGATGTCGTGGACTGGCTCGTATCAGCGGGCGTCGCTGACGAGGCCTGCGCCGACGCCAGCGCCGGCGCGCCGAACGCAACGGCGATGGCGGTCAGGATGGCGGCACGATGAACGGCGGTTTGGGTTTTCGCAGGCGCGGCCTGCGGCGTGTGCAAACGGGAAGCGGGCATGAAAAAGTGAGCGTGGTCGTCGAGGTTCCGTCCCGGGGCGCACTTGGAATCCGGGCGGCATTTTTCTGTCGTTCCGGCGCGTGCTGAAAGGGCTTGTCTGGAGCATCTGTGCAGGCGTGGAACTTTTGTTCTCGCGGATTGTAGTGCAAATGCGAATGATTTGTATTTGAAAAAATGGATTTCGCATCACGTCGTGTCGCGGTGACAACGACGGCGGCACCTCCGGGCCGCCGTCGTCGTGTTTTGATTCTGGCCAGAAAGCCTGCGCGGGCCGTCTACTCACACCAACTTGTTCTTAAACGCCGGCCAACTCCCGCCAATACGCAAACGTCGCCTTCACGATCGACGGTTGCAGCAGAAAGTCGTGCGCCGCTTGCGCGAGATCGGCGCGCACCGGCTGGATCGTCCCGGCGCTCATCGCCAGCAAGGCCATTTCGGCGGCGCTTTCCATCGACACGGCCATGTACACGCTTTCCTCGACCGACGCGCACGCGCAGATGTAGCCGTGATTGACGAGCAACGCGGAGCGGCGCGAGCCCAGCGCCTCGGTGATGATGCGGCCCTCCTCGTCGTCGATCGGCACGCCGGGCCATTGCGCGAGAAAGCCGCAGTCGTCGTGGAACATGCAGGCGTCCATGTGCGCGACGGGCAGCGGCACGCCGAGCATCGACAGCGCGCTGACGTGACGCGGATGCGTATGCACGATCGCGCGCACGTCCGGCCGATGCCGGTACACCCACGCATGAAACCGGACCGCCGGATTCGGCCGGCCGTTGCCTTCCAGCACGTGAAGTTCGTCGTCGACGAGCAGCATCGACGCAGCCGACGCGCGGGCGAAGTGGGTCGCGAGCGCGGGCGTCCAGTAGCCGCGCCCGGCCGTGTCGCGCCAGGTGATCTGGCCGGCGAGGCTGGCCATGTGGCCTTGCGCGTGAAGGATGCGGCAGGCGTCGGCGAGCGTGTCGAGCGGATCGCGGGACTCGCTCGTGCCGATGTCGGTGACGGTGGCACGCTGTTTCATGGGGTCATTCTCCTTGAGCGTTGGGCGCTGCCGGCGCGGCGCGCACGTTCTGCATCAGACGTGCGCACAGCGCGGCCAGCAACGCGAGCGCGCCGACGTAGAGCGCGATCGCTTGCAGACTATGGAAACGTGTGACGAGCGCGGTCGCGACGATCGGCGCGAGGCCGCCGCCGAGCGCCGCAGCGAACTGAATGCCGATCGAAATGCCGGAAAAGCGCACGGCGACGGGAAACTGCGCGGCGAACAGCGCCGATTGCGGCGCGAACAGCAGCGGGTAGTTGATGCCCAGCGCGATCGCCACCGCCACCTGCAACGCAACGAGGCTGCCGCCGTCGATCCAGCGCAGCAGCGGCACCACGCACACCGCCATGACGAGCGCGCCGCCGCCGTAGAAACGACGCACGCCGATGCGGTCGGCGAGGTAGCCGAACAGCGGCAAGGTGACGATCTGCAAGGCCGCGCCCAGCATCACCGCCTGCAACACGGCGGCGCGGCCGAAGCCCAGCCGGGTCGACGCATAGGCCACCAGAAACACGGTCAGCACGTAGTACAGCGTGACTTCGGGGAGCTTCGCGCCGATCGCCAGCAGCAGCGCTTTCTTGTGCCGGCTCAGCAGTTGCCACAGCGGCACCTCGGCGGTCTGGCGGGCGCGCGCGGCCTTCTCGAATGCAGGCGATTCGCCGACGCTGCGCCGCACGAACGCGCCGAGCAGCACCAGCACGACGCTGGCGAGAAACGGCACGCGCCATCCCCAGCTCTGAAACGCGGCCTCGGGCAGGCGGGTGAGCAGGCTGAACGCGAATGTCGACAGCAGCAGACCGATCGGCGGGCCGATTTGCGGCAGGCTGCCGAACAGGCCCGCGCGGCTCGCCGGCGCGTGTTCCACGGCCATCAGCACGGCGCCGCCCATCTCGCCGCCGAGCGCGACACCTTGCAGAATCCGCAAGACGACGAGCAGCACCGCCGAGCCCACGCCGATCTGCGCGTAGTTCGGAATCAGGCCGATCGCGATGGTCGACAGGCCCATCAGAAACAGCGACAGCGTCAGCATCGACTTGCGGCCGAGCCGGTCGCCGAAGTGACCGAACAGCATCGCGCCGAGCGGCCGCGCGAACAGTCCCGTGGCGAACGCGCCGAACGACGCGAGCGTGGCGCTGGTCGGATCGAGGTTCGGAAAGAACTGCCGGTTGAACACCAGCGCCGCGGCGGTGCCGTACGCGATGAAGTCGAAACCTTCGATGATCGAACCGGCCGTGGCCGACAACACGGCCTTGTATCGGGGCGATAGCGCGCGGGGCGCGAGTGCGGGCGAGGACGCGGACGCAGACGCGGACGTAAGAGGCGGGGCGTCGAGGCGGTCGAGCGCGGAAAGCGGGTCGTTCACGGGCGGTCTCCAGTGATCGGCGAATGGCTGCCGAACTGGCCTCAGTATTGGCCGCGCGCTTGACGCGAGCCATGCGCCCAGAAATAACTCTGGATTAACCGGGAGTTATCGCGCCGATCTGCCTCGCGATCTCCAGCGCCACGTCGAACCCGCCCGACGGGCCGCGCGCGCGGCGCGACAACGCGACCACCCGGCGCGGCGCGATCGCGCCCAGCGGCACGCGCCGGATGCCGCGCTCCTCGACCATGTCGCGCGGCAGGTTGTCGGGCAGCACGGTCACGCCGTCGCTGATCGCGACGAGCCGCAGACTCAGTTCGAGCGAATCGCATTCGATGTACGGCTGCACCGTGTAGCCGAGCGCGCGTTCGACGATCCGGCGCAACGCGTAGGGCCGCGGCGGCAGGATCAGCTTCGAGGTGGACAGATTCGCCAGCGCGGCGTCGTCCTGTGCGTGACCGGCGCACGCGTACAGCGCCAGCCGTTCGTCGAACAGCGGTTCCGTGATCAGTTCCGGGCCGTCGACGGCGGTCTCGTACACGAAGCCGAGATCCGCCTTGCCGCGCTCGACGCTTTCCACCACGTTCGCCGAACTGTCGCAGTGCATCGTCAGATGCAGGTCGGGATAGCGCGCGAGCAACTGCCGGCTGAGCGCGGGAATGAACCACGCGACGAGCGTCTGCACGGTCGCGATCCGCAGACTGCCGCGCGACTGCGCGGCCTGGCCGGCGTGCGCGAAGGTCGCGTCGAGCGAGACGAACAGCGGTTCGAGCTTCAGAAACAGCGCCTCGCCGGCGGGCGTCAGCTGCATGCCGCGGCCGTGGCGCAGGAACAGCGTGTCGCCCAGCGCCGCCTCCAGCGCGCGGATCTGCTTGCTGAGCGCGGGCTGCGTGAGACCGAGAATGTCGGCGGCTTCGCGCAGCGAATTCGCTCGCGCGACGGCGACGAACAGGCGAAGTTGGTAGTCCCGGCTGGCAAGCGTTTTCATGGGCGCGGCGGTCGGCTCTAAAAGGGCAATGGTGGGTATGGTACGCAGCTTGCTGAACATGCATGTTTTTTTGCAAGCGTTGACTCATGCCCCGAACACCATCGACCTGTCAAAGGTGGAGCGCCCGCGAGGTGCGGGTTCTGCACGAAATCCCGCGTGTGCTGGTCGTCGACGATAACGCCGGCGCCGCCGAGGCGCTCGCCACCTACCTCTCCTACGAAGGCGTGGAAGCCCGCTCCGCCAACGGTTGCGCGGAAGCGCTGCGCTGCGTGAAGGACTGGGTGCCGGACGTCGTCGTGCTCGACATCATGATGCCGGAGCACGACGGCTACGAGACCGCGAGCGCGCTACGCCGCTATCTGCCGACGCACAGTCTGGGGATCGTCGCGTTCACGTCGCTCGATGAAGATCACGTGAAGGAAACCGGTAAAGCACGCCATAACTTCGACGGTTATTGTCAAAAAGGCACGGCCCCCAATGTGTTGCTCGCGTTGATGCGCAATCTCTGGCGGGGGTAGCGCGCGGCGGATGGCGGGTGGCGCGCGGCCTTCGCTCGCCGCGCCGTTTGCCGGCGAAGCGGGCCGGGGACTTGCGCTTTCCTGGCTCCGCAACCCCGCAACCCCGCCCCGGCCACCTAAATCGACTGCAACGCCCGCAGCATCTCGTGCCCGAGCGCCCGGCCGCTCAGCCACGCCCCTTCCACACGGCCGCCGTTCAGCCAGTCGCCGCACAATCCCAACCCATCCACGTCGCGCCACACGTAGCCCGGCGCGGGATCGCCGTCCGGCGCCACGTCCGCGTGCGGCCAGCGATGCGCGGTCCACGCGGCGGGCCGGCGTCCGCCGCAGCGCTCGAAGGCGGCCAGCATGGCCGCCGCCACCTGTTCCGGCGGCGTGTCGAGATGCGCGTCGCTCCACTCCGCGCGTGCATGCAACAACCACGTTTCCGGGCCGCCGCGGCCGGGTTTGCTGCTGTCGCGCGCCATCCAGCGCAACGGGCCGTGATTGACGAAGGCGGCGTCGAAGCCGAGCGGCAGCGGACTGTCGAAGCGCAGCATCAACGCCCAGCACGCGTGCATCACCGTGCTGCTGGCCATGGCGGCGAGTTCCGGTGCGGGCGCGCGCAGCAGCGGCGCGACCTGCGGCGCGGGCATGGCGAGCACCACCGCATCGAAATGCTCGTCGATCGCGCCTTGTTTCGTCGACCACAGCCGCCAGCCACGGGCCTCGCACCGCACTTTTTCGATCGTGCAGCCGGTGGTGAGCGGCAGCGATTCGGCCAGTAGCCGCGCCGGCGCGCTCATGCGCGGCGTGCCGACGAAACGCTCGATGCGCGTGGTATGCGCGACCGGATTCGGCTCGTCCAGCACCGCGAGCCGCGCGGGCCACGCGGCCGCCGCGCCGGCCTTCTCCCAGCGCGCGACTTCGGCGCGAAACGCGCGGTCGCGTGCGGTGAAGTACTGCGCGCCGTGGTCGCACTGCCAGTCGCCGTCGCGCCGCGCGCTCATGCGCCCGGCGGGACCGCGGCTGCGGTCGAACAGACGCAGCCGGCAACCGGCCGAGCGCAGGGTCGTCGCACACGACAAACCGGCGATGCCGGCGCCGACGACCGCGATATAGGGGCGGGAATCAACAATATTCACGATATGGCCTGCCTCGCTGGGTAGGCGCCGCACGTCCGGCGCAGTCGACGACGACGCGGGACGTGAAGCGCGCAACGAGTACGAAACGGTCGAAAACGGCTAGCGGGGGCGTCGACGACGCCGGGAACGTCGAGCGCCGGACGCCCGTGCGGCAAGGCGGCGGCGGGTGTCGCGGGCATGGCGCGGCATCTCGGAGCGAAACACAAGGGGATTGAAAAAATCATAGCGCATCAAAAATGTCGTTTCAAATGACGGAAATGAGTCAAGAAGTCGTTTCGGTATGTCCAGAGTTCGCCTATCATTGACCGGTGAGTGACGCATCTGGAGTTTCATAATGACTACATCTGACGACCCAATTCCTATTCAACAGGGATACAAAAGCGGCGAGGCGGCCCGTTTGGCCAAAATGCCGGTCACCACGCTGCGGATCTGGGAGCGCCGCTACGGCGTGATCGGCCCGGCCAAAACCGCGTCGGGACAGCGGCTCTACACGGAAGACGACGTCAGGCGTCTCACTTTGATCAAGCTGCTGGTGAGCCGCGGCCATGCGATCGGCGCGATCGCGCGGCTCGATCGCGAGCAATTGCAGTTTCTTGCCGCCCGTAATAACCGCGATGGCGACGGTTCGGCGGATTTCGGGATCGGCGAGATCGATCTGACGCTCGGTCTGGTGGGCGGCACGCTCGCGCAGCGCCTGCAGGGCTCTGGCCTGGATGTGCGCCGTTATGGCGTGAAAGCGCTGGCCGCGTTCGCGAATCTGCCGGAAGCCGCGAGCCATGCCGCCGACCAGGACGAACCGGTCGACGCGCTGCTCGTCGATGTCGATTCGCTCCAGGAGGACGTGGCCGCGCAGATCATCGCGCTCGGCGACGCACTGCGCGCCAAGGCGATCGCGGTGGTCTACGGCTTCGGCACCGGCCCGGCGGCCGAGCTGTTGCGCGTGGCCGGCGTGCGTCTGTACCGCGAGCCCGACGGCCGCACGGAGTTCCGGCAGATGCTGGGCGACCTGTGCGAGCGCGTCCGTATCCAGGAGCGCACCGGCGACGACGCCGTCTGGTCGCGCGTGCGCCGCCGCTACGACGACAACGAACTGGAGGCGATTGCCAGCCGCTCGTCGACGATTGCGTGCGAATGTCCGCGCCATCTCGCGGAACTGGTGATGAAGCTGTCGGCATTCGAGCGCTACAGCGACGCCTGCACGTCGCGCTCGGTGCAGGACGCGGCGCTGCACCGCTATCTCGGCGATGTCACCAACCGCGCGTGCGCGATGGTCGAGGCAGCGCTCGAACGGGTCGCGCGCGAGGAGGGCTGGTTCGCCGCACCGCCGCCGCTGCCACCGGTGCGCTCTTCGGCGCACGAGGCCTCGCACGACTCCCGGCATGACGTCCGGCATGACCCCCGGCATGACCCCCGGCACGAGTCCGCGCATCAGGGGCAGCACGGCTCCGCGCACGAACCTTCGCAGCCTCGCCAGCCGCAGGCGCCGCACGCTGGCGACGAATAACGCGCACGTACCGTTCCGGAGGATGGGATGCCACGAGTTGCTTCGACGGACGTGAACGCTGGCGCGACGACGGGCGAGGAGCGCAACGCGTATTTCGCGGCGCTCATCGCGCGCATTGCACGGCGCGACGCGGCGGCGTTCGAGGCGTTGTACCGCGCGTCGGCGCCGTCGTTGTTCGGGCTGGCGGTGCGCGTGACGCGCACCAGCGAATCGGCGGAAGACGTGGTGCAGGAGGGCTTCATCAAGATCTGGCGCTTCGCCGGGTCGTACGATGCGGCCAAGGCGTCGCCGTCCACGTGGATGTCGACGATCGTGAAGAACCAGGCGCTCGACTATTTGCGGCGCAATCCGTATGCGGGCGTGTACGTCGACGAACTCGACGACCGTCACGCCGCGAGCGACGGCGATGCATCGCACCAGACCGCTCTCGACGCCGAGCGCTTGAGCGGCTACCTGGGCCGTCTGTCGCCGGGGCAGCGGCAAGCGATCGCGCTCGCGTATTTTCGCGGCCAGTCGCAATCGGAAATCGCCCATACGCTGGGCGCGCCGATCGGCACGGTCAAAAGCTGGATCAACCGCGGGCTGGAATCGCTGCGTGCGATGACCGAGCCGCGCCGCGTGCCGCCCCGCGGCGGTTTTTCGTGAGTCGACGCGGGCGCGGCGGCGACGCTTCGGCGGCGGGACTCTATTTCGTGGTCTGCCAGGCCGGCTGGTTTGTTTGCGTGCTGGGCGGCGCGCACGACATGGGATGGCTGGGCATGCTGTTCGCCGCCTGCGCGGTTGCGTGGCATCTGACGCGGGTGGCTGGCCCGCGTCGCGAAGCGCGGCTACTCGTGGCGACGGTAGGCATCGGCATGGTCTGGGAAAGCGTGCTGGTCGCCTCGGGATTGCTTTCTTACCCGAGCGGCACGCTGATCGAAGGCTGCGCGCCGTACTGGATGAGCGCGCTCTGGGCGCTGTTCGCCATTCAGTTCAATGTTGTGTTCGCGTGGTTGCGCACACGGCTTCTGCTGGCCGCCTTGCTCGGTGCGGTCGCTGGGCCGTTGTCGTTCCGGGCCGGCGCGTCGCTCGGCGCGGTGCATTTTGATCAGCCGTTGGCGGCGTGGATCGCGCTTGGACTCGGCTGGGCGGTGCTGCTGCCCGGGCTATTGCGTCTCGCGCGACATTGGGACGGCGTGCACGATTCGCCACGCGCTCGCTAACGTCGCCCCGCGAAACCAATCGGCACACACCGGCACACGCCGGCACACTCCGGCGTCCATCGGCGCTGCGGAACGCCCCTTGCTGACAGGTCTTCTCATCGACCCGGCACGGAGGCCTTGCGCATGAAACCCTATATCGTCGCTCACATGATGTCCTCGCTCGATGGCCGCAGCCTCACCGACGGCTGGCATCTCGACTTCGCGTCGGACCTGTACGAAGACACGGCGGCCAGCTTCGAAGCCGACGGCTGGATCTGCGGCCGCGTGACCATGCAGGAGATTTCGCACGGTACCGACTATCCGCGTGGGCTCGCGAAGGGCACGGTGCCGCGCACCGATCATTTCGTCGAGCGGCACGCGGATCAGTACGCGATCTCGATCGATCCGCAAGGACGTGTGGCGTGGAAAAGCAATACGGCGCTGAAATCGCACGTGGTCGAAGTGCTCACCGGGCAGGTGGCCGACGATTACCTCGCGTACCTGCAATCGATCGGCGTGTCGTACGTGTTCGGCGGTGAACGCGACATCGATCTCGGCAAGGTCGTGCAGACGCTCGCGCACGAACTGGGGGTGAAAAAACTGATCGTGGAGGGCGGCTCGCACGTGAGCGGCGCGTTCGTGAATGCGGGACTCGTCGACGAAGTGAGCGTGTTGATCCTGCCGCTCGTGGATGGACGCAGCGAGCATCCGTCTTCATTCGAAGTCGCGATGGAGAAGTGGCAGGCGCCGGCGTATCTGAAGCTCGCATCGGTGGAGAAGACGCAGCATGACGGCGTCTGGCTGCGCTATACGAAATCCGTGAAGGTATAAAAAAACGCGGCATGGCGAGCGGGTTTCGCTCGCCATGCCGCGTATCGGACGCTGAGGGAAATCTGTATTCGAAGGCCTTAACCCTTCACCTGTCCCGTCGACAACCAGCCGCCGCTCACGCCGATCTGCCCGATCTGTTTCGCGACCGCGTCGCCGAGGCGCTTCGCATCCGCCGACACGCCGGTCTTCTTCGCTTCCGACACGCCGTGCAATCCGCCGCCCACCGCCGCCGATGTCGCGATGTGCCCGGCCGCCGCGCCCACGCCAACCGTTTCGACCATGCCCGGCGCGCTGCCGCTGTCGCCCGTCGCGGTGAAGCGCTGCACCAGTTGCGGCGCGCCGCCCGCCGGCTTGTAGAAAATGCGCACCGAACTGCTCACCTGACTCTTGCCCGCGCCGAGACCGATCAACACACGACGACGGCGATTGCCGGAATCGATCGTATCGACGCTGCCTTGCACGAGCAGCACGTTCTGATCGGTGGGAGCGGGACCCTCCGCGCGAATCGCACGCAAGCCCATCGCCTGCAATTGATGGACGATTTCGTCGGCGACCTGCTCGCGCACCGCGAGCGCGTCGGCGGCCTGCTGTTGCGCGGCGGACGAACCTTCCATCTGCGTTTTCATTTTCTCCAGCATGCCGCCGTCGAGCTTGACCTGGTTCGCGTCGGTGTCGAACGTGTACACGTAGATGTTGTCGGGGCGCACGTGCGCCTGGGTGCTGCTCAGGTCCGCGGTGCTCGCGTTGTCGATGCGGCCGCTCGCGCAGCCGGTCAGCAGCGCGCCGCAGCAGACGAGCGCGATGCTCGCGAGACGGGTGGTGTGATTCTTCAGGGAGAGAAGTGAGGTCAACATGTCGATCCTGTGGCCGGCACACGGTGCCGCGATGTTCGTACGTCTCGTGCGGTGATCGGGCAACCGTGGATCGTCGATCACCGGCGAGACGCACTCGCACGTGAAACACCCTTGATCTCATGCGTCTTTCGTTTCCTGCTTCCTGTTTCCGACGCACCGGCAGCGAAACGAAGTATGCGTGGCACGCTCGCGCGACGCCATTCAACAATTATTTCGCGGTGTGTCATGACACGGCGGGGCAGGGCCATGCATGGCCTGCGCCGCGTCAGGCCGGTTCAATTCAAGGCGAGCTTGACGATGCAGCAAAGAACGAAGACGAGCAGGGCGGCGGCAACGGCCATGTTGAGCGGGTAGCGCATTCTTCACCAGGCTCCAGCGTTTCGGAGCTTCCATCCTAATCACCTGACGGAAGATGAAAAGTGGGCAGTGACGCGGCTGTGTGGGACAGCCAACGCACAACGCGAACAGCTTCGCGTCGTGCGTTGGCGGCAACGCTTCCACTTCAGGGATGCCGGAAAAATCGTTGCATTGTCATCGAGTTGGGCGGTCGGGATGACCTGGCGTCCGGCAGCGTTACCGCGCGCCGCGCCACGACTTGCCGGACCTTGCAACGGCACGCGGCCGCCTCCGCTGGCGCATTGAAGCCGGATAGCGCATGATTGACCCGATGTGCCGTCCGACCCCAGATGCCGCGAGGCGGGATGGGCCGTGCGGTGCACGCCGCGCCGGCGGCGCATCGCGATGGCTTCGCGTCATGACGCAGGACGCCGCGATGCAGCACACGTACGCAGGGCAGCGTGATGCAGGGCGCCGCCCACGCGCCGCCGGCGAGTACTCAACCGTTAAGGAGGATTTCGCATGGACCGACCTGACGCCGCCAATCCGTTTGGCGATTTCACCAAAATGCTGGAGCAGTTCAAGCTCCCCGGCTTCGACGTACCCGCCATCATGGAAGCGCGACGCAAGGACATGGAAGCTCTCGTTCAGGCGAACCAGACGGCTTTCCAGGGCATGCAGTCGCTCGCGCAGAAACAGGCTGACATGCTGCGCACCACGTTGAGCGAATTGCAGTCGTTGACGGGGCAGTTGTCGACGGGCGGCGCGGCGCCGTCGTCGAAGGCTGCCGAGTTGATCCAGCAAAGCCTGCACAAATCGCTTGCCGACATGCAGCAGCTCGCGCAAGCCGCGTATCAGACGCAAGCCGAGTCGTATGCGGTGATCGCGAAACGCGTGGAAGAAAACGTGCAGGAATTGAAGTCGCTGCTTCAGCAACAGAAGAAGTAAGCGCGCGCGCGTCGCGCGTAATCGCCGGTCTTCGCATTGCGCGATGCCGGACCGATGCCGTGAATGACACTTTGTCATTCACGGCATTTTTTTCTGGCCTCCGAAGCATCACCGGGGCGGCTGGTTTTCTTCCCGCGTCTCTTCACACGAAAGCCACCTGCGCGCGGCTTATCGTCAGAGGAAAATCGGCATCCGCGAGGTTTTATTCAGCGCCCGCTTACATGAAAAACAGCGATGCGGGATGCATGGATGTTTTTTTGCCACAGCCGCTCGATTTCATGCGCGTGTTCGCTTTAAACGGCCTTGAACGCTAAAACGCACGCCTAAGCAGCGTCCTCTGGCGATCCACTTCCCGCCTGTCAAACAGCGACAAACGACGCCACGTCCCGCAGCGGTTTAAATCGCGCGGCAAACGATTGCAACGTCACGCCCCGCTAGCTAAAGTTTCGCGCCGCCACTCCGTTGACGCATTCACGCAACCCAACCGGTGTGAATGCAGAACCGGCACCGCCGATCAGGAGTGCGCCCCTGGATATTCCCGTTCATGACAGGTTTTCCCGGCTCGTCATGAGCGTTTCACCTCGAAGGAAACTCTCTTGAAACCGATGCTTTCTACCCGCATTGCGCGAGCAATGCTCGGGGCCGGCTGCGTGTTGTCGTTTGCCGCGCATGCCACGCTCGGCCAGAACGTCAGCACGATCGGCAGCGATCAGGCGCGTCTGCATGCCGTCGCGCACACGGCCACTACGCAAAGCGCGTATTCGGTACACCTGATCACGATGCCGTCCGGCACCCAGGTGCGCGAGTACGTGGCGTCCAACGGCATCGTGTTCGGCGTCGCGTGGGACGGTCCCACGCTGCCCGACCTCAAGTCGATGCTGGGCGCCTCGTTCGACACCTACGTCGCCGCGACCGCGACGCGCCGCGCCACGCCGCTCGCGGTTTCGACCAGCGATCTGGTGGTGTACTCGGGCGGCCATCTGCGCGCGTTCGCCGGTCACGCGTATCTGCCGCAAGCGGTGCCCGCGGGCGTCGATGCCGGCGTCATTCAATAACGGAGCGAATCATGCGTGACCATACTTCGCTTGCTCGTTCGCTTTCCGGTTCGCTTTCCGGTTCATTGCTGGCGTCTTCGTTGAAGACCTTCTTCGCCGCGACGTTGCTCGCGCTGCTGGTCGCCGCGTGCGGCGGCGGAGGCGGCGGCTCGGGCGGCACCGCTGCGTCGAGCAGTTCGGGCGGCACGACCACCGCGCTGTCCGCGCCATCGTCGCCGGCGCTCGCCGCGAATGCGGTGCGCGTGACCGTCGATTCGGGCGTGAGCAACGTGCCGAACATGCCGTTCGTCAGCATCACGATCTGCACGCCGGGCACCTCGCAATGCCAGACCATCGATCACGTGCTGGTCGATACCGGTTCGTGGGGCGTGCGCATTTTCGCGTCGCAACTGCCGGCCTCGGTGGCGCTGCCGCAGGAGAAGGACAACGCGGGCAACTCGCTGGCCGAGTGCATGCAGTTCTTCGACGGCTATACGTGGGGCTCGGTGCGGCTCGCCGATATGCAGATCGCCGGCGAAAAAGCCGCGTCGCTGCCGGTGCAGGTGATCGATCCGAACTACGCGTCGCTGCCGTCGACGTGCGCGAGTTTCGGCGCGTCGCGCAACACGCCGTCCGCATTGCAGGCCAACGGCATTCTCGGCATCGGCGTGTTCAAGCACGACTGCGGCGCGAACTGCGTGCAGCAGGCGGTGGACGGCACGTACTACGCGTGCAACGGCAGCACGTCGTGCACCTCGATTCCGCTGGCCGAGCCGTATCAGGTCGCCAACCCGATTCCGTATTTCGCCACCGACAACAATGGTTCGATGCTGAGCTTGCCGACCGTCTCGGGCGGCGCGCAATCGGTGAGCGGGCAACTGGTGTTCGGCATCGGCACGCAGACCAACAATACGTTGGGCGGCGCGCAGGTGATCGGCGTGAGTCCGTCGAACGGCACCTTCACGACCGTGCAGAACGGCACCACGTACTCGCAAAGTATTCTCGACAGCGGCTCCACCGGGCTGTTCTTCGCGACCAGCGCGATGCCGGTCTGCGCGAGCCCGAACAGCTCGTACTACTGCCCGGCCTCGACCGAGCAGATGAGCGCGATGATCCAGGGCGTGAACGGCGTGACGAGCGCGGTGAATTTCAGCGTCGGCAATGCGACCGCGATTGCGCAGACGTACAGCGGCAGTTCGGCGCTGCCGCTGCTCGCGGGCCCGGCGTTCGTCAAGTCGACGATCTTCGATTGGGGTTTGCCGTTCTTCTACGGCCGCAACGTGTATGCGGCGGTGGAACAGCAGGTGACGCCGGGCGGCACGGGGCCTTACGTCGCGTATTGAGCGATGGGAGGACGGGGCTGCGTTGAGTTGCCGGCGCGGCGAACAAGCGTCGGCTCGGCAACACGCCAGGACGGCGCTAGCCCGCCGCCGCATCAGGCGATGGTGACGGCGGCGATAGCGACGGCGGCGGCGCCACGGCACCCGCCGCCGTTTCCGTTTGCCGCGACCGGTCGCCCGCTTCCGCGATCACGCGATGCACGAAGCGCAGCTTGTCCACCACCGGCGCGGCGAGCGTAAACGGATAACCGTCCGGCATGCCGAGACTCCGGTTCAGGCTGTTCAACGCGTAGGTCAGCGGAAACCAGCGCTTCATCAGGTTCTCGAAGCTCGCATCCTCCACCGGCGTGCGGTCGGTCAGCGTCGGCTCGCTCGGATCGTCGGGCAGCAGCGCGACGCCGTACGACGTCGACGTATCCAGCACGTCGACGATCAGCATGTAGTGCGCCCACGTCTCCGCCCAGTCTTCCCATGGATGCATCGTCGCGTACGCGCTGATGTACGACGCCTGCCAGTCGGCCGGCGCACCTTCCGCGTAATAGCGGTTCAGCGCTTCGCCATAGTCCGCGCTTTCGTCGCCGAACAGTGCGCGGAAGCGCTCCAGTCGCCGCGGCTCGTGTTCCACCAGCTGGCTGAAATAGTAGTGGCCGGTCTCATGACGGAAGTGACCGAGCAGCGTCCGGTACGGCTCGCCCATCGCGGTGCGGACCTGCTCGCGGTGCGCGTCGTCCGCCTCGGCGATGTTCAGCGTGATCAGCCCGTTGTCGTGTCCGGTCATCACATGGGCGCCATCGCCGCCGTCTTCGAGAAACTCGAATGCGAGACCATGCTCGGGGTCGGTCTGCCGCGACGGCACGTCGAGTCCGAATTCCGCCAGCGTGTACAGCAGGCGTCGCTTCGCCACTTCCAGCCGGTACCAGTAGAGCCGGTTGTCCGGCGCGCCCAGATTCGGAATGGTCAGCGTCAGCTGGCACGAGCGGCACAACGTGTCCGGCGAATCGGCCGGGATCATCCAGTTGCAGACGTTTTCGACCGCGTAGTTATGGCACTGGCGGAACAGCTTGCCTTGCACGCCGGGATGCAGGCTGCGCCAGGCGCCGTCGCCGGCGTCCTCGAACGCGCTGATCTCCCTGACCTCCGGCACATAGCCGAGCAGCGATTCGCACCGCTCGCAGCGCACGTTTTCAAAGAAGACCAGATGCGAGCAGTGATTGCAGTGGAAGGTTTTCATCGACAAAGCCCGGTAGGTGGATGACGCGAGGAGCGACGTGTCGCCGCAATCTTTATGCCGCATTTGCCAGACGTCACCGGTTTAACGCACATTACATGCATGATCGTGGACGACGCTGCGCCGCTTTGGTGCGCGTCGCGGTAGAAGGCAATCGAAAGGCGGGGCGATCCCGAGGCGCGCGGCTCGCGTGTCCGGACGGCCGGCGGACGCGACACACCGGATGACGGGCGATGTGTCGCGCACGGCGGGCGGTTCGCGGGATTCGTCGCGTCTGTCCCTAAAACGGCATGAAGCTTGCTTTTTGGCGGGCTGCCCCTTCGTCCAGGAGTCCGGTGTGTCCATACGCGTCGCGTTGCATCACGTCACTCATTACCGCTACGACAGGCTGGTCGCGCTGTCGCCCCAGGTCGTGCGCCTGAGGCCTGCACCGCATTGCCGCACGCCGATCCACGCGTACTCGATGCGGGTCGAACCGGCGCAGCACTTCATCAACTGGCAGCAGGACGCGTTCGCCAACTATCAGGCGCGGCTCGTGTTTCCCGAGAAGACGCGGGAATTCAAGGTGAAGGTGGACCTCGTCGCCGAAATGGCCGTGTACAACCCGTTCGACTTCTTTCTCGAACCGTCGGCCGAGCAATGTCCGTTCGATTACGCGCCGGGCCTCGCGCAGGAGCTTGCACCGTACCTCGTCAAGCGGCCGATGACGCCGCGCTTCGCCGAATTCGTCGCGAGCATCGACCGCACGCCGACCGGCACCGCCGACTTTCTCGTCGCGCTCAACCAGCGGCTGCAGCGCGAGATCCGCTATCTGATCCGGATGGAGCCAGGCGTGCAGACGCCCGAGGAAACGCTGGTGAACGGCTCCGGCTCGTGCCGCGATTCGGGCTGGCTGCTGGTCGAAACGCTGCGGCAGCTCGGGCTCGCGGCGCGCTTCGTGTCGGGCTATCTGCTGCAGCTCGCGCCGGACGTCAAATCGATCGACGGCCCGAGCGGCACCGAAGTCGACTTCACCGACCTGCATGCGTGGTGCGAGGTGTATCTGCCGGGCGCCGGCTGGATCGGCCTCGATCCGACTTCCGGGCTGCTGGCCGGCGAAGGCCATATCCCCGTCGCGTGCACGCCGGAACCGGGCAGCGCGGCGCCGATCTCCGGCGCGGTCGACGAATCCGAGGTCGAGTTCGAGCACACCATGTCGATCGAGCGCGTGCTGGAGACGCCGCGCGTCACGCGGCCGTTCAGCGAAGCGGTGTGGGCCGACGTGCTGACGATGGGCGCCGAAGTCGACCGTCAGCTCGACGCGATGGACGTGCGCCTGACCATGGGCGGCGAGCCGACCTTCGTGTCGGTGCGCGACCGTGACGCGCCCGAATGGAACACCGACGCGCTGGGGCCCACCAAGCGCGGCTATGCGGTCGCGCTGATGGACAAGCTGCGTGCGCGGTACGGCGCGAACGGCTTCCTGCACATCGGCCAGGGCAAGTGGTATCCGGGCGAGCAACTGCCGCGCTGGGCGATGTCGTTGTACTGGCGCGCGGACGGCGAGCCGTGCTGGCAGGACCCCGCGCTGTTCGCCGACGAGCGCGATCCCGGCGCGTACACCGCCGCCGACGCGCAACGCTTTCTCGCGCATCTCGCGAACAAGCTGGACCTCGACACGGACTGCATCCAGCCCGGCTTCGAGGATGTCTGGTATTACCTGTGGCGCGAGCGCCGTCTGCCGGTCAACGTCGATCCGCTCGATGCGCGCCTCGACGACGAACTCGAACGCGTGCGCCTGCGCCGCGTGTTCGACTCGGGTCTGGGCAGCGCGACCGGGTTCGTGCTGCCGCTCGCGCGCGAACGCGACGTGCCGCACGCGGCGCCGAAATGGGTCAGCGGCCGCTGGTTCTTCCGCGACGAACGCATGTTCCTGATTCCCGGCGATTCGCCGATGGGGTATCGCCTGCCGCTCGATTCGCTGCCGTGGGTGTCGAAGACCGACTATCCGTATCAACACGCGCACGATCCGTTCGCGCCGCCGGTGCCGTTGCGCTCCGCCGCGCAGTTGCGCCTGCAGTACGACAGCGACGCGGGCGCGCTGAGCCCCAGCGCCGCGCGACGGGCGGCGGCCTTGTCTTCGTCGGCCGCGGATCTGTTGAGCGGCATGGCGGGCAGCGGCGTGCTGGCGTTCGCGCCGCAAGCCGGCGACGAAGCGCCGCCGGCGCGTGGGCAGTCGTCGACGGCAACGCTGCGCACGGCGATCTGTGTCGAGGCGCGCGACCCGAAACGCGCGGCCGGTCCGAAGGCCGAGACCGATGCGTTCGGCAGCGGCCGCTCGCTGCTGCACGTGTTCATGCCGCCGCTCACCGAACTCGACGATTATCTCGACCTGCTCGCGGCCGTCGAGGCAAGCGCCGCCGACCTGCACATGAAGGTCGTGCTCGAAGGCTATCCGCCGCCGCGCGATCCGCGTCTGAAGCTGCTGCAGGTCACGCCCGACCCCGGCGTGATCGAAGTGAACATTCATCCGGCGGCGAACTGGGGGCAACTGGTCGACCATACCGAGTACCTGTACGAGTCCGCCGCGAAAAGCTATCTGAGCAGCGAGAAGTTCATGACCGACGGCCGCCACACCGGCACCGGCGGCGGCAATCACTTCGTGCTCGGCGGGGCGACACCGGCCGACAGTCCGTTTCTGCGGCGGCCCGATCTGCTCGCGAGTCTGATCGCGTACTGGCACAACCATCCTTCGCTGTCGTATCTGTTTTCCGGCCTTTTCATCGGACCGACCAGCCAGGCGCCGCGTATCGACGAGGCGCGCAACGACCAGGTCTACGAACTCGAAATCGCGTTCCGCGAGTTGCAGCGGCAGATCGATCTGCTCGGCGGCCGCGACAGCGCGAACCTGCCGGCGTGGATGATCGACCGCGCGCTGCGCAATATCCTGATCGACGTGACCGGCAATACGCACCGCGCCGAGTTCTGTATCGACAAGCTGTATTCGCCCGACGGTCCGACCGGCCGCCTCGGCCTGCTCGAATTGCGCGGCTTCGAAATGCCGCCGCACGCGCGCATGAGCCTCGTGCAGCAACTGCTGTTGCGTGCGCTGGTGGCGCGCTTCTGGCGCACGCCGTACACGCAGCGCCTCACGCGCTGGGGCACCGAACTGCACGACCGCTTTCTGCTCGGCAGCTTCGTGAAGATGGATTTCGACGACGTGCTCGACGACCTGAACCGCGCGGGTTTCGCGTTCGACGGCGAATGGTTCGCGCCGCACTTCGAATTCCGCTTCCCGCTGGTCGGCGAGACCACGGTGGACGGCGTGTCGCTGAGCGTGCGCAATGCGCTCGAACCGTGGCACGTGATGGGCGAGGAGGGCTCGGCGGGCGGCACGGTGCGCTACGTGGATTCGTCGGTGGAACGGCTCGAAGTGCGCGCGCTCGGTCTGAACGACAACCGCCACGTGCTGACCGTCAATGGCGTGCCGGTGCCGTTGCAGCCGACCGGGCGCGTCAGCGAATACGTGGCCGGCGTGCGGTTTCGCGCGTGGTCGCAGCCATCGGCGCTGCATCCCACCATCGGCGTGGACGCGCCGCTCACGTTCGATCTGATCGACACGTGGACCGGCCGCTCGCTGGGCGGTTGCCAGTATCATGTCGCTCATCCGGGCGGGCGCAATTACCAGACCTTCCCGGTCAATGCGTACGAGGCGGAAAGCCGGCGGCGCGCGCGCTTCTTCGCGACGGGCCATACGCCCGGGCCGCTCGCGGCCGGCGCGCCGCAACGCAGCCTGGAGTTTCCGTTCACGCTGGATCTGCGCTACTGGTAAAACGCGGCACGCTCTCATACAACGACACGACCTTGGCCTTTCAATCGACTTTTCCCTTCGAGACGTCCGCGGCCCGCGCGGACGCTTCATCCCTGTTGCGCCTGCTGCCGGCCTACGAGGGACATTGGGACGAGTTGCGCGACGTGTCGGGCGCGTTGCGCGAGCCGTGGCGGCAGTTCTTCGAGCGGCTCGGCGAAGACGGCATCGCGCGGCTCGACGATCATCGCGCGTCGGTCGCGCAGCAGATCCGCGACAACGACATCAGCTACAACGTCTACGCGGATAACGGCGAACCGCGGCCGTGGGCGCTCGACCTGCTGCCGTTCCTGATCAGCGAGGACGAATGGGCGCACATCGAGCGCGGCGTGACGCAGCGCGCCCATCTGCTCAACGCGATCGTCGCCGACGTCTACGGCCCGCAGACCTTGCTGGCGCGCGGGCAGTTGCCGCCCGCGCTGGTGTTCGGCCACCCTGGCTATCTGCGTCCGGTGAAGGGTTACACGCCGCCAGGCGGTCAGTTCCTGCAGGTTGTCGCGGTGGATCTTGCGCGCACGCCGGGCGGCGACTGGACCGTGATGGCGCATCGCACCGAGGCGCCGTCGGGGCTCGGTTACGCGCTCGAAAACCGCCTGATCGTGTCGACGCTGTTCGCCGAACCGTTCCGCGCGATGCGCGTGAGCCGCCTCGCGCCGACCTATTCGCAACTGATCGCCACGCTCGTGCAGGCCGCGCAGGCCACCATGCTGCACGACAGTCCTGGCGCCGAGACCTCGCCGCATATCGCGCTGCTGACACCGGGGCCGTTCAGCGAAACCTACTTCGAGCACGTGTTTCTCGCACGCTATCTCGGCGTCACGCTGGTGGAAGGCAAAGACCTGACCGTGCGCGACGACAAGCTGTATCTGAAGACATTGGGCGGCCTCGAACGCGTGCACGTGGTGCTGCGCCGTCTGGACGACGCGTTCTGCGATCCGGTCGAGTTGCGCGCCGATTCGAGCATCGGCGTGCCGGGTTTGCTGCAGGTGATGCGCGCGGGCAACGTGATCGTCTCGAACGTGCCGGGCTCGGGTTTCGTCGAGTCGCCCGCAATGCACGGTTTTCTGCCCGGCATCGCCGAAGTGCTGCTCGACGAAGATCTCGTGCTGCCCAGCGTGCCGACCTGGTGGTGTGGCGAAGCGGCCGCGCGCGAGCATGCGTTCACGCGTCTGGACGAAGCCTTCATCGTGCCGACCTGGCCGCTCGGCGCGCGCGATGCGCCGCCCGGTATCGAGCAGGGCCGGCAAAAACTGTCGGCATGGCGCGAGCGGATCGATGCGATGCCCGACAGCTTCACGATCCAGCAGGCGCAGCGTTTTTCCTGCACGCCGCGTTACGAGGACGGCACGATCGGGCGGCGTCCGTCGGTTCTGCGCGTGTATGCGATCGCCGACGTCAACGGCGGCTGGCATGTCATGCCGGGCGGCTTCACGCGCATGGCGGCGGAACGCCAGACCACCGTGTCGATGCAGTTCGGCGGCAGCAGCGTGGACACCTGGGTGCTGTCGAGCCAGCCGACCTCGACCTTCACGCTCCTGCCTTCGCCGATGCAGCCCGCCGACCTCGCGCGCAAGCATCGCACCGTGTCGAGCCGCGCGGCGGAGAACCTGTTCTGGGCCGGACGTTACGGCGAGCGCGCGGAAAACAATGTGCGTCTGCTGCGGCTGATTCTCGGCTCGCTGGAAGGCAACGACGCCGACGCGATGTTTCCCACGCTGGTCGAACTCGCGCTGTATTGCGGGCTCGTGCAGAGCGGCGACATGGCCGCGCCGCATTCGCCGCAGGCGTTCGAACGCGCGCTGGTCGCGAATCTGAGCGAGAGCACCGGCGCGGCGAGCATCGGTCAGAATCTGACGTGTCAGGCGCGCTCGAACGGCGAGGTGCGGGGACGCTTGTCGAACGATCATTGGCGCACGATTCTGGCCGCGCGCAACGATTTCCGCGATGCGTTGCAGACGTTGATGCCGGGCGCGGGGGCTCACCTGGGGCCGGGCGGCGGCGTGGCTGCAAATGGCGCGAACGGTGTAGGCGAAGCGAGCGGTGCGGGCGCCACGAACGGCGCCCATGGTCTTTCGGGGCGCGCCGACCGCAGCGAGCGCTACAACCGCTATGACCGCGTCACGCTGATGAACGCGCTCGAACACCTGTCGGTGCAGCTATCGGCGATCAGCGGCGCGCAAGGCGACCGCATGACGCGCGACGAAGCCTGGCGTCTGCTGTTCGTCGGCCGGCATATCGAACGCGTATCGGCGATGACGTCGATCCTGCGCGTCGTCGCCGACAAAGGGCAACTCGGCACGCCCGCAGGCTTCGATCTGCTGCTGCAACTCTTCGACAGCACGCTGACGTATCGCTCGCTGTATCCGGGCCGTTTCGAAGTGCCGGCCCTGCTCGATCTGCTGGTGTGTGAACCGACCAACCCGCGCGGCATCTACGGCGTCTACGCGCGGCTGCGCAAGAAGCTCGACGAGATCTCGGCCGCGGCGGGCAGCGTGCGGCATCGGCCGTTCGCGGAATTGATGCCGCCGGCGGTCTCGTTGCCGACGCTGGAAAAACTCTGCACCGTCGATGAAAACGGCGCGTACAGCGATCTGATCGCGGTATGCGATCAGATCGGCGGTTTCGTCGGCGCCGCCGCGCATGAGATCAGCGCGCGTTACTTCAGCCACGCGAGCACGGTCGCCTTGCAGGTGTGGTCATGAAGAACGCGCCGACCGTGCTGTCCGTCTCGCATCGCACGACCTATCACTACTCGACCTACGTCGAGACCGCGCAGCATCTCGCGACGATCCGGCCGATCGCCTGCGCGTGGCAACGCGTGGTGTCGCATAGCGAAAAGATCGAGCCGCGGCCGTCGTATCTGAACAGCCGCACCGACGCATTCGGCAACGACGTGCTGTATTTCGCGCTCGACGCGCCGCACGAACGCCTGCAACTGGTCAGCGAAACCACGGTCGCGCTGACGCCGCGCTGGACCGATCTCGATCCGGAGGCGACGCCCGCGTGGGAAGAGGTCGCCGATGCGCTGCGCTTTCGCGTCGGCGGTCAGTTCCGGCCGGAAGCGGAGTTCTGTTTCGCGTCGCCGAACATCGTGCCGCGGCCGTCGCTGCGCGAATACGCCGCGCCGAGTTTTCCGGCGGGCATGCCGGTCGTCGCGGGTGCGATCGACCTGATGCATCGCATTCATCGCGACTTCGCATACAAACCGTCGGCGACGATGTTCGATACGCCCGCCGAACGCGCGTTCGAGTTGAAGAGCGGCGTGTGCCAGGATTTCGCGCAGGTGATGATCGGCTGTCTGCGCTCGCTGGGTTTGCCCGCGCGCTATGTGAGCGGCTATCTGCGCAACGATCCGCCGCCGGGGCAGCCGCGCCTGATCGGCGCGGACGCGTCGCATGCGTGGGTATCGGTGCATTGTCCCGACAGCGGCTGGATCGATCTCGATCCGACCAACGACGTGCTCGCGGATACCGACCACGTGACGCTCGCGATCGGCCGCGATTACAGCGACGTGTCGCTCCTGCGCGGCATGATTCTCGGCGGCGGCGCGCACCGTGTCGAAGTCGGCGTGACGGTGCTCGCGCTGTAGCCGCCGCTTTTTTCCGTCAGACAAATTCTCTATACGTGCAGGCGAAATTACCGCTGCACGCTCATTTTTACCTCATTCGGGAAATCCCTTGCTTCCTATTCCCATTGAATGGGAATCCTATTTTTGAAAAGCGAGAACGTTCTGGCATTCTGATTCCGTGATTGATAGCGGTGGTGGTCGACGTGAACGCGGAACAAGGTGTGACAGGAGCAGAACGGGTCTTGCTGGTGCTGGCGGCGCTCGCCAGTCATGGCAAGGCTATGTCGGTAAAGGATCTGCTGGGCGTGACCGGTCTCGCGCAGAGCACCTTGTACCGGCAGATCGCGCTGCTCAAGCGCTGGGGTTTCGTCGCGGAAAACGCCGGGCATTACGCGCCGGGGCCGATCAGCCTGCAACTCGCGCTCGGTTTCGACGTGAACTCGCTGCTGGTCGAAGCGAGCCGCAGCGAGATGCAGCAACTGGCGCGCGCGTCGCAGGAAAGCATCGGCCTCGTGGTGGCCGTCAAGCATCAGGTGATGTGCCTCGAAATGGTCGACAGTCAGCACTCGCTGCGCTGCTCGTTCGAAAAAGGCCGCGCGGTGCCGCTCAAGGCGGGCGCGTCGGCGAAATCGCTGCTGGCCTTCATGGCCGACAAGGCCCGCAGCGAAGTACTCGACAGCGTGTTCGACGACGACCCCGCCGGCCGCGCCGCGATCGAAGCCGAGCTCGAACAGATTCGCGCACAGGGTTACGCCGTCAGCGACAGCGAAGTCGACCCGGGCGTGTGGGGCGTGAGCGCACCGATCTTTCATCGCGGCGGACGCAGCGCGGGCAGCAGCGCGTCGATCACGCTGATGGCGCCGTCCACGCGCGCCGCGGGCCGCGAGAGCCAATTCATCGACGGGACGCTACGTACGGCCCGCGCCATTTCCGGGCACATGCAAACCGATTGAAACCTTGAAGCCGTTGGCGTCTCGTCGTCGATACGGATTCCGAATGAACGAGCTCACCGACAAACAAATGTGAAGAACCACAAGGAGCCTACCCCATGAAACTGCACCGCCTGCTGTCCCTTGCCTGCGTCACCTTTGCCGTGACCTTCGCGGGCTTCCCCGGCGCGGCCTCCGCGCAAACGCCGGACGTGCTGAACGTCGCCACCGACGCCACCTTCCCGCCGATGGAATTCACCGAGAACGGCGCGCGCACCGGCTTCGACGTCGACGTGATGAACGCGCTCGCCAAGGCCATGGGCAAGCGCGTGCAATGGACCGACATCGACTTCAAGGGGCTGATTCCCGGCCTGATCGCACATCGTTTCGACGCCGCGATCTCCGGCATCTACATCACCGACGAACGCGCGAAAGTGGTCGACTTCACCGATTCGTACTACGCAGGCGGCCTCGTCGTGCTGGTGAAGAGCGATTCGCCGATCAAGTCGGTCACGGATCTGAACGGCAAGAAGGTGTCGGTTCAGGTCGGCACGAAGTCGGTGAACTTCCTGCGCGACAACTTCCCGCAGATCAACCGCGTCGAAGTCGAGAAGAATCAGGAGATGTTCGACCTCGTCGGCATCGGCCGCGCGGACGCCGCCGTCACCGGCAAGCCGGCCGCGTATCAACTGGTGCGCACGCGCGGCGGTTTCCGCGTGCTCGACAAGCCGCTCACCACGGAAGCCTACGGAATCGCGGTTCGCAAGGACGAGCCTGAACTGAAGGCGTCATTCAACACCGCGCTCGCGAAGATCAAGGCGGACGGCACGTATGCCGCGTTCGTCAAGAAGTGGTTCGGCGCGAGCGCGCAATAACAGGTTGAGTCAACATCATGGCACTTGATTTTTCGCCGGTCCTCGCCGGCTGGACAGACATCATGCACGGCGCGCTCGTGACGGTCGAAGTGACCGCCGCGTCGCTCGCACTCAGTTGCGTGCTGGGTCTGCTGATCGGCATCGGCCGGCTGTCGCAGCAGCGGCGCGTGGTGTACGGCTTCTGCACGGCCTACCTGACGTTCTTCCGCGGCACGCCGTTGCTGGTGCAACTGTTTCTGCTGTTCTTCGGTTTGCCGCAGTTCGGCATCCTGCTGCCCGCTTTCGTCTGCGGGATGCTCGGGTTGGGTTTGTACTCGGCGGCCTATGTGTCGGAGATCGTGCGCGGCGCGATCCAGTCGGTGGATCGCGGGCAGATGGAAGCCGCGCGTTCGATCGGTATGTCGTCCGGCCAGGCGATGCGCGCGATCATTCTGCCGCAGGCGATCGTGCGGATGATTCCGCCGCTCGGCAACGAGTTCATCGCGTTGATCAAGAACTCGGCGCTGGTGTCGCTGTTGACGATCGACGATCTGATGCACGAAGGCCAGAAGATCATCAGCGTGTCGTATCGCTCGCTGGAAGTGTATCTGGCCATCGCGCTGGTTTATCTGGTGTTGACGCAGGCGACCAATTACGCGCTGCATCGCGTCGAGCGTCGTTTGCGTGCAGGAGGGATGGTGCAATGAATACCGTGAATACGGCGGCCCAGACGAATGGCCCCATCGTCAGCATTCGTGGGCTGACCAAATCGTTCGGCACGCACACCGTGCTCAACGGCATCGATTTCGATATCCAGCCGCAGCAGGTCGTGGTCGTGATCGGACCGAGCGGCTCGGGCAAGAGTACTTTTCTGCGCTGCTGCAACGGCCTCGAAGAGGCGGAAGGCGGCACGATCGATATCTGCGGGCACCGGCTGGTCGATCATGGCGCGATGCTCAAGGACCGCTCGCTGAACGCGCTGCGCACCGAAGTCGGCATGGTGTTCCAGTCGTTCAACCTGTTTCCGCATCTGTCGGTGCTGCATAACATCACCGTCGGCCCGCGCATGTTGCGTGGCGCCAGCAAGGCCGATGCGGAAGCCGCCGCGCTCGCGCTGCTCGAAAAGGTCGGGCTCGCGCACAAGGCGAATGTGATGCCGGCGAGTCTGTCGGGCGGTCAGAAGCAACGCGTGGCGATTGCGCGCGCACTGGCCATGCAGCCGCGCGTGATGCTGTTCGACGAACCGACGTCGGCGCTGGACCCGGAACTGGTCGGTGAAGTACTGCAGGTGATGAAGCTGCTCGCGAGCGAAGGCATGACGATGGTGGTCGTCACGCACGAAATGGGCTTTGCGAAGGAAGTCGCCGACGTGGTCGTGGTGATGGACGGCGGCGTGATCGTCGAAGCCGGGCCGCCCGCCGAGATCTTCTCGGCGCCGACGCAGCCGCGCACGCGCGCTTTCCTGCAGGCCGTGCTGTCGCGAGCATGAGAGTTCCTTTCGATGACAAGCTGTGGTCCGGTCGCGTCGACGACGGCGAACCGGGCGACACGCGGCGGGTTTTCAATCAGGTCGTGCCGTTCGGCGACGGCGTTCAGGTTTGCGATGACACGCCGGTGATCGTCGGTTTCGGCTCCGATGAAGGCGTGCGCCGTAATCAAGGCCGTACCGGCGCCGCGCACGCGCCGAAGGAATTGCGGCGCGTGCTGGCGGGTCTGCCGGCCAAGCTGGCGCTGACCTCGCTCGCCGATGCCGGCGATGTGGTCTGCGACGACGGCGATCTCGAAGGCGCGCAGGCCGAGCTGGCCGGCGTGGTCGGCGAGGTGCTGGCGAGCGGCGCGCGACCGCTGGTATTCGGCGGCGGCCACGAGGTTGCGTGGGGGACATACTGCGGTTTGCGTCTGCATCAGGAACGCAAGGCGATCGCGGATGCGACCTTCGTCGCCTCGCGCGAGTTGCTGATCATCAACTTCGACGCGCATTTCGACCTGCGCCGCAAGCGTCCGGCGAATTCGGGTACGCCGTTCGATCAGATCGCCGACGATTGCGCCGAACGCGGCGTGCCGTTCAACTACGTGTGCTTCGGCATCAGCGATCTGGGCAATACCGCTTCGCTGTTCGCGCATGCGGTCGAACTCGGCGTGCACTACGTGCTCGATACCGACATGCAGGACGTGCACCTGCCGCAGCGTCTGATCGATCTGCAGACCTTGCTCGATGCGGCGGACGATGTCTATCTGACCATCGACCTCGACGTGCTGCCCGCCGCGACTGCGCCTGGCGTTTCGGCGCCCGCGGCCCTGGGTGTGCCCCTGTCGGTAGTCGAGGCGATGGTGCAGCGCGTGCGCGCGTCCGGCAAGCTGCGTGTGGCGGATATCGCGGAGTACAACCCCTCGCTCGATCAGGACAAGCGCACGGCGAGGGCGGCCGCGCGGCTTGCATACCGGTTGCTTTGATACCGGTTGTCCTGAAACAGAACGGCTCGCCGGATCACTCCGGCGAGCCGTTTTACTTTTCCCGCACCGCGCGCTTATTCCACGAACGCGCCGATCGACAGATACGGATTCACCTTGCCGATGTTGTTCGCCGGATCGTTGGTCGTGAAGGTCGGGTTGATGCCGTTCATCAGCAGGCCGTACACGGGGCCGACCTTCACCATCACGCCGGTATCGCCGACGTTATAGAGCGCCGTGCTGCCCGACATCAATGCCTTGGTGGCGGTCACGTTGACGAGGCCCGGCTGCGTCTGCGTGAAGTCGAGCGAGAAGTTGCTCGACACCGACGACGTGAACGGATTGAGCAACGCCGCCGCCGGACTCTGGAACAAGGTTGCGCCGTAATTCACGCCCGGATTGAACGACGCGCTGCCGTCGGTACAGGTGCCCGACGCCGCGTAGATCGGCTGACCGTTCACGTAGATCGGATTCGGGCTTTGACCGATGGTCGTGACGAGCGCGCAGGCCGAAGCGCTGTTCGCACCGATGTAACCGCCTTTCAGCCCCGTGCTTGCATCCACTTTGGTGGCGGGCGCCAGCAGCGAGATGCCGAGCTGATCGTCGAGCGCGTTGTTCAGGATGTTGACCGGATTGTTGTCGGTATGTGCGTAGCCGACGCGGATCATCACCGGCACCAACTGGTTGTTCACCTTGCCGACGATCATGATGCCGTGCGCCTGACTCGGCGAGAACAGCAACTGCAACACGCCGACGCCGGCCACCGGATAGCCCATGTTCGGCGACGTCGGGCTCACCTTGCTGATGAACACGTTGTCGGGCGAGCCGTCGGCATTGGTGCGCAGCGTCCACGGCGCGCCGGTGAGCGTGCACGAGTACGGCGACGAATCCGGCGTACAGGTGCCGTCCGCGTTCAGCGTTTCGCTCGCCTGCACGGCTTGCGGCGCCCAGCCGGTGGTCGTCAGGCCGTCCGTGCCCTGGGCGGGATTGCCTTCGGGATTCATGCGGAAGCCGACTTCGTTATACGCGCCGGCCACCTGCGTGAAGTCGGTGACGGTCTCGCTGAAGCCAAGGAACGGGTACGAGTCGAACGTGCGTTGCGGCACCACGCCGATCGGAAAACCGAGCGACGTCACGCCGGCAAACTGGATCGTCGCGCCTGGAATGCCGCCGCCGATAATGCCCTGGCCGACGAACAGGATCGGCGGGTCCGCCGGGTTGATGGTCACGCTATACGTGCCGTCGGCGGTCGCGCCGTTCTTCAGCACGATCGCGCAGCGGTTCTGTTCGGCGGTCGGCAGCGCGAATGCGCCGCTCGGATTGTCGTAGTCGCCGGTGATCGTCAGGCCGGCGCGCGTGACGTTGACCTGACCGACGGAGCTGGGCACCGCCGATTCGACGAAGGTCATCTGATACTTCTTGGTCGCCGAATTGAACTGCATCTTGATGTATTCGCCGCTGCCCGAGCCGCCGGTGTAGGTGGTCGAGTAATCGAGCGAGGAGGGGCACAGCTGGGCCGTGACGGGTTGCGTGCTGGGCGGCTGACCCTGCGCCGGGCAGCTGCTGCCCGAGCATTGCGGCACGGCGACCGCGCCCGGCGTGTCCGCCTTGCCGCCGCCGCATGCGGCCAGCACCACGGATAGCGCAAGCGCGCCCGTCAGTGTCGAAGCGGATGAGCCTGCCCATATTTTGAACGCCATTCTTTGTCTCCTCGTCAGTCGTCGTTCGTTATTTAATGTGCGCGATTTTAAAGTGCGCCATCGTCACGCAGATACTGTCGTCCGTATATCGGTGCAATCATCGACGCGCATTCCGGCTGGCCGGTTTTTGCATTCTGGCTTGTCCGCGCTCAGCGAAAATCAACTCAATCACGTCGGGTCGGATGGATGGGTTATTGCGTTGCATCAAACTAAATATCCGCCTTGATTAAACCCCCACGCCTTGCGCGAATTGCCCCGGGTCCGCTTCGAGGCATGGCACGCCGGCCGGTCCCGTCAATCGGAAAACCTCGCCGGATACTATGCCGAACCGTGGAGCTTGAACGCGGTGTCGATGTCGTTAATGCCGTGAATCGAATGGGCGCATGCAAATGGCATCACGCTATGCGCGCTGACTATCTGGAATGGCATTAATGTCTCCGTGGCCTGTTATTAGATTTAATGGTTGCGGCTGAACATTAAGCCGCCACTTCGGACTTGTATATAGTGGCGCCAATCCAAACCCATGCAATCAGCTTTCGCGCCGTGTGGTGGGGCCTCGCGGCGAGAATTCAAACACACGTATGGTTCGGCGTTCTACCAGCCGGTACAGATTGCCGACGCGTCGAGTGGCATGCCGAATAAATTTCTCCTTGACTCTGTGCGTATGCACACATAAACTGCATCGCATGAATCGCCCACTCTCTTACGACGAATGCAATTGCTTCGCGCTGCGCCAGGCGGCACGGCACGTCACGCAAATCTACGAGCGCCATCTGAGCGGCGTGGGGTTGACGGCTGCGCAGTTCACCATTCTGGCCAAGCTTGCGCGCGCACCCAATTTGCCGATGGCGGATCTGGCGGATGCCATGGTCATGGAGCGCACCACGCTGGTCCGCGCGATGAAGCCGTTGCAGCGCGACGGTCTGGTGGTCGCCGAGGCGGCCGAGCATGACGGCCGCACGTTTCTGTTCAGTCTGACGGAGCAGGGCGAGACGACGTTCGACCAGGCTGCGGTGGCGTGGCGCGCGGCGCAGGACGAGTTCGAGAAGCAGTTCGGACATGGGCGCGCGAAGGCGCTGCGCAGCGAGTTGTTCAGCATCACCGGGTGAGTGACGGAACTGAGTGACGTAACTGAGTGACGAAACCAGGTCACGAACCTGAGCATCGAATTTAAGCGGTCAGCGCATCGACCCGTTTGAACGGGCAACGGTGCATCCTGATATGTGCATACGCACTCACGAACAAGGAAGTGCAGCAATGGAAGGGCTCTTCGACGACGACTGTTTCGCGATCCGCCAGGCTGCCCGCTACGTGTCGCAACTGTACGACCGGCATCTGTCGAACGTCGGGCTAACCATCACGCAGTTTTCGCTGCTGGGGCGCCTGAAGCGCACCGGTCCGATGTCGATGAAGCAGATGGCCGAAGCGATGCGGATGCAGCGCACCACGCTGGTCCGCACGATTCAGCCGTTGCGCCGCAACGGCCTGGTGTCGAGCGACGCGCTCGGCGCGGACGCGCGAGCCCTGCGGATCGCGTTGACCGCGGCGGGCGAGGAGCGGCTGAGCGCCGGCCGCTCGCATTGGTACGCGGCGCAAGCCGAATTCGAACACCGCTTCGGCGAACAGCGGGCGGCGGCGCTGCGCAGCGAGTTGTTCGCGATCACGCAGGAACTGCCACCCGTTCCCGTTCCCGTCGACGGCAGCGGATGAATACGATCCGGACACGCTCTAAACACACAGCCTGAACACAGCTCGCATCACCTTTAACCACGCACAGCCGGCGCAATAGCAACGCGCCGTTTTTTTCAATCTGACGAGTGCATACGCACATATCGACACCATGTCCACAACTCCTTCGACCATCGCGCCACCCAGCGCGGCGCAGACCGCCAAACCGGCGCGACGCATTCCCTGGATGCTGCTCGCGGTGCTCACGGTGCTGGCCGTGCTCGCGCTGGCGGCGTCGTACTGGTTCTTTGTCGGCCGTTTCGTCGAGACGACCGACGATGCCTATGTGGGCGGCGACGTCACCGTGATGGCGCCGAAGGTCAACGGTTTCGTGACGGAGGTGCTAGTGCGCGACAACCAGTTCGTGCACGCGAACCAGGTGTTGATCCGCCTCGATTCGCGCGATTACGACGCGCGCCTCGCGCAGGCCAGCGCGGAAGTGGAAAGCGCGCAGGCGTCGGTGATCGAATTGCAGGCGAAGAAGACCCTGCAACTCGCGACCATCAACGAGCAGGCCGCCGAGGTGCGCGCGTCGGGCGCCGACCTGACGCGCACGGCCGCCGACCAGACACGTTACCGCGCCCTCGTGAAGGACGACGCGGTCTCGAACCAGGTGGTCGAACGCGCGGACGCGGATCTGACCAAGGCGCACGCCGCGGTCGATCGCAGCAGCGCCGCGCTGATCGCCGCGCAACGCCAGATCGCGGTGCTCGACGCGCAGATCGGCGACGCCCAGGCGCGCGTCGCCACCGCCCAGGCCGCGCAGCGCGTCGCGGCGCTGAACGTCGAGTACACGACGATCCGCTCGCCGATCGACGGCTATGTCGGCAATCGCACCGCGCGCGTGGGGCTGCTGGCCAACACGGGCGTATCGCTGCTGACCGTGGTGCCCGCGAGCGGCCTGTGGGTCGACGCCAACTTCAAGGAAGACCAGTTGAAGAAGATGCACGTGGGCGACAGCGTGGACGTCGCGCTCGACGCATCGAGCAAGCGGCTGCACGGCGTGGTGGAAAGCCTCGCGCCGGCCACCGGCGCGACCTTCAGCGTGCTGCCCGCCGAGAACGCCACCGGCAACTTCACGAAGATCGTGCAGCGCGTGCCGGTGCGGGTGCGTCTGGACGTGCCGAAGGACATGCAGGGCGTGCTGCGTCCCGGCCTCTCGGCGACGGTGAAGGTGCACGTCGATGCCGATGCCGGCGCCAACGGTCAAACGCCGGCCCGCGGATAAGCCGATCATGAATTCCGCCCTCGCCAATCCCGCCGTCCCGGCGAACCCCGCCGACCTGCCGACCCGCACCAAGGTGCTGGCCTTCACGCTGATGTGCATCGGCTTCTTCATGGCGACGCTCGACATCCAGATCGTGGCGTCGTCGCTTAAGGACATCGGCGGCGGTTTGTCCGCGAGTCAGGACGAACTTTCGTGGGTGCAGACCTCCTACCTGATCGCCGAGATTCTGGTGATTCCGATGTCCGGCTGGCTGACCCGCGTGTTCTCCACGCGCTGGGTTTTCGCCTTCTCCGCGCTGGGCTTCACCGTCACCAGCATGCTGTGCGGCCTCGCGTGGGACATCAACTCGATGATCCTGTTCCGCGGCTTGCAGGGCGCGCTCGGCGCCGCGATGATCCCGACCGTGTTCACGACCGCCTTCGTGCTGTTCCCCGGCAAGCAGCGGCTGATCGCGTCCACCACGATCAGCGCGCTCGCCACGCTGGCGCCGACGGTGGGCCCGGTGATCGGCGGCTGGATCACGTCGCAATGGTCGTGGCACTGGCTGTTCTATCTGAACCTCGTGCCGGGCGTCGCCGTCACGCTGATGGTGCCGAAGTACGTGCACTTCGATAACGTCGATCTGTCGCTGTTGAAGAAGGGCGATTACCTTGGCATTCTGCTGATGTCCGGTTTCCTCGGCTGCCTCGAATACGTGCTGGAAGAAGGCCCGCGCAAGAACTGGTTCGGCGACGACGCGATCGTGTTCTGCACCTGGGTGTCGGCGATCTGCGGCTTTCTGTTCATCGTGCATGCGTTCACCGCGAAGGAACCGATCGTCGATCTGCGCGCGCTGGCGATCCGCAACTTCGGTATCGGCAGCCTGCTGTCGTTCATCACCGGCATCGGGATTTTCTGCGCGGTGTTTCTCACGCCCGTGTTCCTGTCGCGCGTGCGCGGTTTCGACTCGTTGCAGATCGGCGTCGCGTTGCTGTCGGTCGGCTGTTTCCAGTTGCTCGCGATGGTCGCGTATTCGCTGCTCGCACGCGTGGTCGACATGCGGCTGCTGCTGGTGTTCGGCCTCGTGCTGTTCGGCGTGGGCTGTTATCTGTACGTGCCGCTGACCAATCAGTGGGGCTGGCAGGAGCTGCTGATTCCGCAGGCGCTGCGCGGCATCGGCCAGCAGTTCTGCATTCCGCCCATCGTGACGATGGCGCTCGGGTCGCTGCCGATGTCGCGGCTGCGCTCCGCGAGCGGCCTGTTCAACCTGATGCGCAATCTCGGCGGCGCGATCGGCATCGCGGTCAGCAGCACGATGCTCAACGACCGCCTGAACCTGCATTACGAGCGGCTCGACGAACATCTGAACGCCGGTCGTCCGGCGCTCGAAGCGATTCTGCAGCAACAGGCCGCGCACTTCGCGGCGGTCGGCGGCGATGCCTTGAACGCCGCCAATGCAGGGCTCGGCGCATTGCACGCGGTGCTATTGCGCGAAGCGCTGGTGCTGACCTTCTCCGATACGTTTTACGCGCTGTCGATGTGTTTCGTGGTCGGCTTGCTGAGCGTGCTGTTCTCGCGCCCGTTCGGCAATTCCGCGCCGCCGCCCGACGCTCACTGAGGAATTCAACATGAAACCGATCGTAGTCAAACTCCTCGCGAGCGCCGCCCTGCTGACGCTCGCGGCCTGCGCGGTTCAACCGGCCACGCACGCGGATCTGCCGCAGACGGTGAAGACCGTCGCGCCGGAAAGCTGGAACGTCGACGCGCCGCAAGACAGTGTGAGCGCCGACGCGTGGTGGGCGCAATTCGGCGATCCGGCGATGCATCGCCTCGTCGAGTCGGTGCTGACCGGCAATCTCGACGTGCAGGCCGCGATGGAGCGCGTCCGGCAGGCGCAGGATCTGGCGACGCAAAACCGCGCGGCCCTGCTGCCCGAACTGAACGCGAGCGCGACTGCCGCCGACTCGCGGCAGAACACGCCGCCGCCGCTCGGCTATGTGCGTCAGGCCGGCGCCGGTGTCACGGCGAGCTGGACGCCCGACGTATTCGGCGGCGAACGCCTCGCCGTGCTCGCGGCGCAGGCGCAGGTGTCGGGCCGTCAGGCAGCGTTGAATCAGGTGCGGCTCGCGCTCGCGGCCAACACGGCGGCGGCGTATATCGATCTGCGCTGGGCGCAGGCGCAATTGCAGATTCTCAGCGAGAACGAACAGATTCGCGCCCGCGCGCTGAAGCTCACGCAGCAGCAATTGCACTACGGCCTGGCGACGCAACTCGACGTCTCGCGCGCGCAGAACCAGTTACAGGATCTGCAGGCGCAGATTCCGCGCATGCAATCCACCGTGCAGCATCAGTTGAGTCTGATCGCGGTGTATTCGGGCCGTACGCCGGAAAGCGTCGATGCGTTGCTGCTCGCCGACGCGCACGACATTCCGACGCCGGCGCAAAGCGTGCCGCGCATGTTGCCTTCCGAAGCATTGCTGAAGCGGCCCGACGTCCGCACCGCGTATGCGACGGTCGAACAACGCGCCGCCGAAGTGGGCGTGTCGCGCGCGCAGCGCTATCCGCAATTCCGCCTCGATCTCGCCGACGGCCTGCTCGCTTCGTCGTACCTCGGTTTGCCGACCTTGACCGACAACCTGTTCAGCGCGGCGTTGAGCGCGACGAGCCCGATCTTCAACGCGGGCCGCATCACCGCGAATATCGACGCGAGCGAGAGCCGCATGCGCGAATCGCAACTCGGTTTGCAGCAGACCCTGCTTCAGGCGCTGAAGGAAATCGAGGACAACCGCAGCGATCTGGTCAGCGGTTCCGTGCAGGTGCAACGTCTGGGCGGCGCGCTCGACGCGTCGAACCACGCGCTGAAGCTGTCGACGGAGCTGTACAAGAACGGCGCGTCGAGTTTCCTCGACGTGCTGACCGCGCAGGAGGTGTATCTGCGCGACTCGGAGTCGTTGAACCAGGCGAAACGCGAGCATGCGCTCGCGGCGGTCGCGTTGTACCGCTCGCTGGGCGGCGGATGGGATGCGCACGACACGCCCGACACGCCCGATACGCCGGGTACGCCCGCGTCCGTGACGGCCGTCACGGCCGTCACGGCCGTATCGTCGAACAACTGAGCGGCGGGAGAGAAGCATGCACCCCGCATCGACGCGTGCCGCTTTCGTGAGCACGCGCGCGCCGCGCGCTGCAAAACCTTTTTATCTACCGCCGGTTTCGTTTAGCATCTGTGCCACTTTCACAAGAACGTCACGAGACATGGCACTCATCGCACGAAACCTCCTCGGTATTGCCGTCCTGTTGTTCATCGCGTATCTCTTCTCCGCCAACCGGCGCGCGATCCGCTTGCGCACCGTGATCGCCGCGCTGCTCACGCAGATCGGCATCGGCGCCTTCATTCTGTTCGTGCCGGTCGGCAAGTCGATTCTCGACGCCGCCGCGTCCGGCGTGAATCACGTGCTCGCCTACGGCAACGCCGGCATCGAGTTCCTGTTCGGCGGCCTCGTTCAGCCGAAGATGTTCCAGGTGTTCGGCGACGGCGGCTTCGTGTTCGCCGTGCGCGTGCTGCCGGCCATCATCTTCGTGACCGCGCTGATCGCCGTGCTGTACTACCTCGGCGTGATGCGCTGGATCGTGCTGGTGCTCGGCACGGTGTTCCAGAAGCTGCTGGGCGTGTCCAAGCTCGAATCGTTTTCCGCGGTCACCACGATCTTTCTCGGCCAGAGCGAAATGCCCGCGGTGGTCAAACCGTTCGCGCGCGACATGACCGGCGCCGAACTGTTCGCGGTGATGTCGAGCGGCATGGCGGCGGTGGCGGGCTCGGTGCTGGCAGGCTACGCGGGGCTCGGCGTGCGGGTCGACTATTTGCTCGCCGCGTCGTTCATGGCGGTGCCGGGCGGGCTGCTGTTCGCGAAGATCATTCACCCGAGCACCGAACCGAGCCGCGTGCAGCTGCAGCATCTGAACTTCGACGAGAAGCGGCCCACCAATGTGATCGAAGCCGTGACGTCGGGCGCCACCGTCGGCCTGAAAATCGCGGTGATGGTCGGCGCGATGCTGATCGCTTTCGTCAGTCTGATCGCGCTGCTCAATGGGATTGTCGGCGGCATCGGCGGCTGGTTCGGGCATCCGGATCTGTCGATGCAGTCGATCCTCGGCATGGTGTTCGCGCCGCTCGCGTATCTGATCGGCGTGCCATGGAACGAGGCGGTGATCGCGGGGAATTTTCTCGGCCAGAAGGTGATTCTCAACGAGTTCGTCGCTTACGCTTCGCTGTCGCCGTATCTGAAGGACGCTGCCAGCGTCACGGCGGCTGGCCTGCAGGCGCTCGATCCGCGTACCATTGCAATCCTGTCGTTTGCGTTGTGCGGCTTCGCGAATTTTTCGTCAATCGCGGTGCTGACGGGCGGGTTCAGCGCCGTCGCGCCCGAACGCCGCGCCGAAGTCGCGCGCTACGGCCTGCGTGTCGTGCTGGCGGGCACGCTCTCGAACCTGATGAGCGCGACCATCGCGGGCATGTTCATTACGCTGCATTGAAGCGAGGATTGGCTGGATGAAGATGGAACAACTGCTGGAACGCGCGGGCGTCGCGCGAGAAAAGGCCTACGCGCCGTACTCGAAATTCAGGGTCGGCGCCGCGTTGCTGACGAAGGACGGCACGGTATTCGACGGCTGCAATGTCGAGAACGCGTCGTACGGTTTGTGCAATTGCGCGGAACGCACCGCGTTTTTCAGCGCGATCGCGGCCGGCTATCAGCGCGATCAGTTCGCCGCGCTGGCCGTGATCGGCGACACCGACGGACCGATCGCGCCATGCGGCGCATGCCGCCAGGTGATCATCGAACTGGGTGGTCCGGACCTGCCGATCCGACTCGGTAATCTGCACGGCGCGACGCGTGACACCACCGCGCGCGAACAACTGCCGGACGCGTTCTACCTATGAGCCCGGCAAGCAGGCACAAGGTCATCTACGACACCGACCCGGGTGTGGACGACGCGATGGCGCTGGTATTCCAGGCGTTGCATCCGGATATCGAACTGCTCGGTCTGACGAGCGTGTTCGGCAACGCGACGATCGAGACGACCACGCGCAACGCGCGCTTTCTCGCCGGCCGTTTCGCGCCAGGCGTGCCGGTCGCGCAGGGCGCGGCCGCGCCGCTCGCACGCGTGGCGCCCGAGCCGCTGGCGTGGATTCACGGCGACAACGGCCTCGGCAATATCGCGCTCGACATGAACGCCGCCGCCGCGCTCGACGAGCGCCCGGCGCACCGTTTCATCATCGACACGGTGCGCGCGCATCCCGGCGAGGTCACGCTGGTGGCCGTCGGCCCGTTGACCAACCTGGCGCTCGCGCTCGCCGACGATCCGCACATCGCCACGCAGGTCAAGCAGGTGGTGATCATGGGCGGCGCATTCGGCACGGATGGCGTGCTCGGCAATGTGACGCCGGCTGCGGAGGCGAACATTCTCGGCGACCCGCATGCGGCCGATATCGTCTTCGGCGCGGGCTGGCCGGTGGCGATCGTCGGGCTCGACGTCACGCAGCGCACCATCATGAGCCGCGCGTATCTGGCGTCGCTGCGCGAACGCGGCGGCGCGGCGGGACAGTTCGTGTGGGACGTGTCGCGTCATTACGAAGCGTTCCATGAAGAGAGCGCGCAGCTCGAAGGGATCTACGTGCACGATTCGTCGGCGGTGACTTACGTGCTCGCGCCGCATCTGTACACCACGCGCAGCGGGCCGGTGCGTGTGGTCACCGAGGGGATCGCGATAGGTCAGACGATCCAGAAGCCGTCGACGATGCCGGTTCCCGCACCCGACTGGGACCGCCGTGCTTCCTGCGAGGTGTGTCTCGGCGTGGACGTCGCGGGCATGCTGGCGCTGTACGAAAGCACGATCCTCGGTACGCTTTGAAGCAATCGCGGGGAACGCGTTGCGCCAGGTCGCGTCAGGCGCGGCGCGTTCCGCCCATTCACTGCATGCGATGCGCGGCGCCACGGCCGCCGCGCGAGCGGCATCAACAATCGAGGAACCAACGATGCGAATTCTTGTTGTAGGAGCGGGCGCGGTGGGCGGTTACTTCGGCGGACGGCTCGCCGAGGCAGGCCAGGATGTGACCTTCCTCGTGCGTCCGGGCCGCGCGGAAAAACTCCAGCGCGACGGACTCGTGATCCGCAGCGCGCGCGGCGACCTCACGCTGCGCGACGTCAAGACGATTCTCGCCGGCGTGAGCGCCGAACCGTTCGACGTGGTGCTGCTCAGTTGCAAGGCGTACAGCCTGGACGACGCGATCGATTCGTTCGCGCCGTTCGTCGGCGAGAACACGGCCGTGCTGCCGCTGCTGAACGGCATGCGTCACATCGACGTGCTGAGCGAGCGGTTCGGCGCCGCGCGCGTGCTGGGCGGTCAGTGCGTGATCGCCGCGACGCTGAACCCCGAGCAGCAGATCGTGCATCTGAACGAGTCTCACGCCATCACGTTCGGCGAACTGGCGGGCGGTGCGTCCGCACGCGTCCAGGCGATTTCGGACGCGATGGCGGGAGCGAATTTCGACGTCGCCGTCAGCGACAACATTCTGCTGCGCATGTGGGAGAAGTGGGTGTTCCTGGCCACATTGGCGGGCAGTACGTGCTTGATGCGGGGTGCCGTCGGCGATATTCTGGCTGCGCCGGACGGCAGACGCGTGATCGAGACGCTGCTCGGCGAATGCCGGGCGGTCGCCGCCAACCAGGGCTTCACGATGGGCCCCGACTTCGAGGCGCGCGCCACGCAGACGCTGTTCACGCCGTCGCCGCTGACGGCGTCGATGCTGCGGGACGTGGAGAACCACTCGCATACCGAGGCGGATCACATTCTCGGCGATCTGATCGCGCGTGGCGGCGACGCGCAGCAGGGCGAGCACGCGCTGTCGTTGCTGCGCATCGCCTATAGTCATCTGAAGGCGTATGAAGCGAGGCAGGCTCGCACGTCCTGAGCGAACGCGGTTGCCGGCCGGCATCGACCGGTAACCGGGCACCGGCCAGCGGCCACATTCGGCGTCAGGGACGAGGCAGGCCGCATCGCACTAGCCAACTTCGGAGGTGCAGCATGCCGAGTCCATCCGGATCGGTGGCGGCGCTCAGCAGCGCGTCGGCCACGATCTTTTCGATCGGGATCGTCTTTCTCGGCTACTGGGGCATGTACGAGCCGACCACGTGGCGTTTCGCCGACGTGATGGTCGTGCTGATCGCGCTGGTCGGCTTCGGCTGTCTCGGCCTCGTGCCGTGGATGGCGACCACGCCCGTCGATTCGGAGAGCAACGACACCCGCATCCGCATCGCGCGGCATCTGTTTCTGGCCGGCGTATGCGCGATCTGGCTCGCGGTTGGGGTGTCGCTGGTTTTCTGATCAAATGACGCGGCGTGACTTCGCATTACGCCGCGTCCCTCGCTCCACTTCCCTCGACGTTCCTTCCACGCTCGATCAACGCTCGATCTGCCGGTTCCAGCGCGTATCCCACTGCGCGCGGTGCGCATTGATCGTGTCCCAGTCCACCACCGTCACCTTTTTCACGAGGTCGTCGACATTGCCGAGGCTTTGCTGCATCGGCGGCGTCATCTTCGCGAGACGGTTGGTCGGAATCTGCTTGCCCGCTTCGGCGGCCTTGGTCTGCGCCGGCGCCGACAGCAGGAATTGCGCGAGCTTCTGCGCGAGTTGCGGGTCGGGGTTGTTGTTGACCACGCACAGATCGACCAGCAGCAGCACCGGCCCTTCCTTCGGATTCACGTACGCGACCGGAATGCCCTTGTCCTGCAGATCGCTGACACCGGTCGGGGTGAGCGGAAACAGACCGGCCTCGCCCGTCTGAACCATTTCGGAAATCTTCGCCGAGTTCGGCACGTACTCGACCACGTTGGGTCCGACCGTGCTCGCCCATTTCGTGAAGGCGGGTTCGACGTTCTGCTCGCTGCCGCCCATCAGACGGTTGATCGCGAGAAAGCCGTGCAGGCCGAAGGTGCTGCTCGAGGCCGACTGGAACACCACCTTGCCCTTGTATTTCGGATCGGCGAAATCCATCCACGAGGTGGGCGGCGCCCAGCCTTTCTCGGCAAACAGCTTCTTGTTGTACGCGATGCCGGTCATGCCAAGCTGCACGCCCGCGCCCATGTCGTCCTTCATGCGCGCGAACGGGTAGAGCTCCTTGAGCACCGGCGCGTCGTCGAGCTTCTTGCACACGCCCATGCTGACCGCGCGCGCCATCACGCCGTCGTCGAGGAACACCACATGAATCTGCGGGCTGGCCTTGTTGGCGAGTAGCTTCGCAAGAATGTCCGACGACGTGCCCGGCACCACCACCACCTTCACGTTGTTGGCTTTCTCGAAGTCGGGCAGCACCTGGCTCGTGTACATCTTTTCCATCGGGCCGCCGTTCATGCCGATGTAGATCGTTTTGGTCTCCGACCACGCGGAGGTCGCCGCGCCGAATGCGCATAAGGCGGCCAGCGCCGCGATCGTCTTGAACAGTTTCATGGTGGGGCTCCTGGGTAGCGCTGCGCGGACGTCAAGCCGCGGATGAGAGGTTGGATGAATGAGCGGATGAAGCAGCGGCATGGGTTGGGGTATGGAGGCCGGCGAGGGCGTCGCTGCCGGTTCCGGCAAACCGCCCGATCGAAAACGCGTCGAGCGGGGTGGCCGTGACGCCGTCGATCACGAGATCGGCGAGCACGTCGCCGACGCCCGGCGCCAGCAGAAACCCGCCGCCCGAAAAACCGAACGCATGCAGCAGACGCGGCACGCTGCGGCTCGCGCCGATCACCGGATTGCTGTCCACGGTCTCGCCTTCCACACCGCTCCACGTGCGGATCAGCAGCGCCTCGCGCAACCCGGGCAGCAGCGCGCAGGCGTCGCGCATCACGGTGCGGGTGGTGTCGGCGGAAGGCTGGCCGTATTCGCCGTCGCCGTGTCCGCGGCCGCCGCCGATCACGCAATTGCCGCGCGCGACCTGCCGCGCGTAGATGCCGCCGCCGTACACGCCGAGGTTGTGCGTGATGAAAAGCGGCAGCGGCTCGGTGACCCACATGTTCGGGTAGATCGGTTTCATCGGCACGGTCTCGCCGAAATAGCCGGCTACCGTGTTCGCCCACGCGCCGGCCGAATTGATCAGCCAGTCGGCGCTGATGCGTGCATTGCCGGCGCGCATCTGGAAGCGTTTGCCGTCGTGATGCAGATCGCCGAGTTCGGTTTGCTCGCGTACGTCGGCACCGGCCGCACGCGCGGCGCGTGCGAACGCGGGCGACACGAGGCGCGGATTCGCGTGCCCGTCGCTCGCGCACAGCGAGCCGCCCACGGCCGCCGGGCCCAGCCACGGAAAGCGCGCGCGGAATGCGGCGCCGTCGAGCAACTGCGTGTGCAGTCCGTGCTCGCGTGCCATGTCGGCCCACGCCTGCAATGCGGCGAGATCCGCGTCGCTGCGCGCGAGCCGCAAATGACCGGACACCGTGAATTCGCCGTCGATGCCGATCAGTTCCGGCAAGCGGTCCCAGATACGCCGCGCGCGCAGCGCGAGCGGCAACTGTTCGGCGGAGCGGCCCTGGCAGCGCACGCCGCCGTAGTTCACGCCGCTCGCCTGCGCGCCGCAATAGCGCCGTTCGAACAGACCCACGCGCAAGCCGCGCCGCGCGAGCGCCAACGCCGCCGACGAACCGACCAGCCCGCCGCCCGCAATCGCGACATCGTAGTGTTGCGTGTCACTCATCGCGCGCCTCCTCGGGAATCTCGGCGAGGTCTCCGGCGATCATCTCCGGCGAGAGGGGAATCGGCTTGATGGGCGCCTGACCGCGCAGACGGCCAACGTCGGCGAGCGGCTTGCCGGTTTCTTCGGCGAGCAGGGTCATGGCCGCTTCGCCGCACATGCGTCCCTGGCAGCGGCCCATGCCGACGCGCGTGAGCGCCTTCAGACGATTGATCTCGCTCGCCTCGCCGCCGCGGATGCAGCGCCGCAACGTGCCCGCGTCGATCTCTTCGCAGCGGCAGACGGGCATGTCGTCGGGCCACTGCGCGGCGCATTTCGCGGGCGGCGCGAACGCGGTGTCGATCCCTTCGCGGAATACCGCGATGCGCTTGAGTGTGCGTTCGAGTGCGGGTGCGTCCCACGTCACGCCGGACCTGTCCGTATTCCGTGGATGCGCGATGCCCAGATCGTCGAGCAGCGCCAGCGCGACGCGGCGGCCCGCGAGTTCGGCGGCGTCCGCGCCCGCGATGCCCGCGCCGTCGCCGGCAAGATAGAGACCGGGCACGGAGCTGCGGCCGGCCGCGTCGAGTTCGGGCAGCCAGCAGCGCTGGGTCGCGTCGAAGCGGAAGCGGCAGCCCGCGAGGTCGGCGAGTTGCGTCTCGGGCTTCAGGCCGAAGCTCATGCCGAGCGCGTCGCAAGCGAGGGTTTCGCCCGGCGAGCCGGCTGCTGGCGCGCGAAACTCGATGCCGCTCACGCCCCGTTCGCCGCGAACGCCGAGCAGGGTCACGCCGCGTTCGATCCGCACGCCGCGCGTCTTCAGCCAGCCGACGTAGTAAAGCCCTTTCGCGAAGGTCGACGGCTGACGCGCGAGCTTCGGCGCGGCGGCGATCTGGCGCGACAGCGGGCTGGTATCGAGCACGGCGGCCACCTGCGCGCCGGCCTTCACGTACTGATACGCGACCAGATACAGCAACGGACCCGTGCCGGCCAGCACCACGCGCCGGCCGATCGCGCAGCCTTGCGACTTCAGCGCCACCTGTGCCGCGCCGAGCGTGTAGACGCCGGGCAAGGTCCAGCCAGGTAGCGGCAGGACACGATCGGTCGCACCGCTGGCGACGATCAGATGCGAGTACGGCACGCGAATTTCGCGGCCCGCGTGCAGCGTGTCGAGGTGAGCGGATTCGCAGGCCCACACCAGGGTGTCGGGACGATAGTCGAGTTGCGGCAGGAGCTTCGCCATCGTCGAATGCAACGCGTCGGCCTTGTGCGCCTCGAAACCGTACAACTCTTTTTTCGTGCGCTGGAAGCCGCCGTCCGCCGGCGGCTGCCGATAGATCTGGCCGCCCCAGCGCGCGTTTTCGTCGAGCACGAGCGGGCGGACGCCGGCTGCGACCAGGGTCTCGGCGGCGCGCACGCCGGCCGGTCCCGCACCGACGATCACCACGCGGCGGTCGTCCGTCATCGCGATGCTCCGGCGTTGCCTTGAGGTTGCGATGGCGTTTGCGCCTGCAATCGCGACACGACGCGCATGCCTTCGGTCACCAGCGTCGAGCACGCGCGCAGACGCTTGCCGTCTTCGCCGCGCATCCAGCAGTCCTGGCAGGCGCCGATCAGACAGAAGCCGGCACGCGGCGCGCCGCTGAATTCGCTGTCGCGCACGCGGCGTTGATGCATCAATACGGCGGTGAGCAGCGTGTCGCCTTGCAGTGCCTCGACTTCCCGGCCATCGAGAAAGAAGCGCAGCGGTTCACGCCGCATTTCCGCGACGCGAACGAATTGCGGCTGGTCGGCATCGCGCGCGGCGGAATCGATCGTCATCGCGGCAGGCGACGCGAGCGGCGAATTCGCGGCGGCACCCGAGGCTGAAGGCGACGGCGGAGGGGAGGACGGATCGAACGACATAAGCGTGTAACCGGTGAATGCCATCAATGCGGTGAAAGCCATCAATGCTGGCCAATAAGAATGCGGTTGAGCCCGTACACGCGATCGAGCAGCAGCATCGCGCCGCCGGTGATGAAGATCACCAGCGCGGACACGGAAGCCATCATCGGATCGATCGATTCGGTCGCGTACATGTACATACGCACCGGCAACGTGACGGTTTGCGGCGAGGTGACGAAGATCGACATCGTCAATTCGTCGAAGCTGTTGATGAAGGCCAGCAGCCAGCCGCCGGTGATGCCCGGCAGAATCATCGGGAAGGTGATGCGGCGGAACGTGGTCCACGCATCCGCGCCGAGCGAGTTCGCCGCATGTTCGACGCTGCGGTCGAGACCGCTGACCGACGCGAGCACCAGCCGCATCACGAACGGCGTGATGATGATCATGTGCGCGAGCACGAGCCACGCGAACGAGCCGGTCGCGCCGATCAGCGCGAAGAAGCGCAGCAATGCGATGCCGAGTACGAGGCCCGGGATCACCAGCGGCGACAGCAGCAACCCGTTGAGAAAGCCGCGCCCCGGAAAGCGCGCGCGGCCGATCGCCAGCGCGGCGGGCAGCGCGACGATCAGCGACAGCGTGGCCGACGCGAACGCCAGTTTCAGGCTGTTGAAGAACGCCGAGATGAAGTCGGGGTATTGCAGGATCGCGCGAAACCAGCGTAGCGACAGACCGTGCGTGGGCAGCGTCAGCGTTTCGTCGGGCGTGAACGCGACCAGCACGACGATCACGAGCGGCGCGAGCACGAACGCGATGACGAGCGTATGGAAAATCAGCGCAATGGGGCCGTTCTTTCTCATGATGGGGGCAGCCGATGAGGTGACGAAGTGAACCGCTAAATGAGCCGTTGGATGAGCCGTTGCGGCGAATCGACGCGGGAAGCGAGACGCAGCATCGGCATCGGCGTCAGCCGAGGCTTCTCGTATAGCGCCGCTCCAGCACCCGGTAATACGTGAGCATCACCACCAGATTCGCGACGAGCAGCAACAGCGCTATGGTCGCGCCGAGCGGCCAGTTCAGCGAGCCGAGGAATTCGTCGTAGACGGCGGTGGCGGCGACTTTCAGGCGCCGTCCGCCGAGCAGACCGGGAATCGCGAAGGCGCTCGCCGACAGGCCGAACACCATCAGACTGCCCGACAGGATGCCCGGCGTCAGTTGCGGCAACACGATACGGCGCAGCATGGTGGCGGGCGACGCCATCAGCGACAGCGCGGCGTTTTCGGTTTGCGGGTCGAGCTTCTGCAGCGCGGTCCACACCGGAATCACCATGAACGGCAGCATCACGTGCACCAGGGCGATGACGATCGCGAAGGTCGTGTACTCCAGCTTGTAGGGGCCGAGGCCGAACAGACCGAAGGCCTGGTTCACGAGGCCATTGCTGTTCAGCAGCATGCTCCAGCCGAACGCGCGCACCACCACCGACACCAGCAGCGGCGCGAGGATCACCAGCAGAAACAGCGAACGATACGGGTCGCGCATGCGCGACAGCACATACGCTTCCGGCGTGCCGATCGCGACGCACAGCAGGGTCACCAGAAACGCGATGCCGAAGGTGCGCAGGAAAATCGTGTGGTAGTACGAGGAGCCCAGCACTTCCGCGTAATTGCCGAACTGGAAGGCCGCGATGGGGCCGCTCGCCGGATCGAAACGGTAGAAGGTCAGCACCAGCGTCATCAGCAGCGGCACCAGCACCAGCGTCGCGAACAGCAGGAATGCCGGCGCGCACATCACCCACAGCGGCAGGAACGCGTGCCACGGCGCGCGCTTCGCGTTACCGGTCTGGCCGGCGTTGCCCGGGGTGCCGCGATCGACGTCGCCGCGCTTCGCGTCGTCCTGGCCGGCGGTGCGAAGCGTACTAGCCATGATGCGCATCCCGTTGAATGAAGCGGATCGCGTCGCTGTTCCAGTCGACGCCGACTGCCGCGCCTTCCGGCAGCGGCTCGGTGCCTTCGTTCTGGCAGCACACCAGCACTTCGCCGAGCCGGCTATCGAGCCGGTACAGCCACTGGCTGCCGAGGAAGAAGCGGCTTGTCACGGTGGCCGGCACGCGGCCGCCGTCCGGTGCGCACAGGCGCAACTTTTCCGGGCGGATGCACAAGGTCACCGCGTCGCCGACGCCGACCGCGCGTTCGCGCGCCGGCATCTGCGCGGTGCGGCCCGTTTCCGCGAGATCGTGACCGAGGTCGATACGGATCGCGTCGCCGTCGCACGCCACCACGGTGCCGGGCAGCATGTTGGCCTTGCCGATGAACTGCGAGACGAAGCGATTTTCCGGGCGCTCGTACGCTTCGTACGGCGTGTCGATCTGCGTGATGCGGCCGGCCTCCATCACCACCACGCGGTCGCTGATCGACAGCGCCTCGGACTGGTCGTGCGTGACCATGATCGTGGTCGTGCCGATCTTGCGTTGAATGCTGCGCAGTTCGAATTGCATGTCTTCGCGCAGCTTGGCGTCGAGATTCGACATCGGTTCGTCGAGCAGCAGCACCGGCGGCGCGATCACGATCGCGCGGGCAATCGCCACGCGTTGCCGCTGACCGCCGGACAGCTCGCGCGGAAAGCGGTGCGCGAGCGCGTCGAGCCGTACCAGCGCAAGCGCCTCGCGCACGCGTTCCTTGCGCTCGGCCTTGTCGATATTGCGCATCTCCAGGCCGAAGCCGACGTTGTCGGCCACGCTCATGTGCGGGAACAGCGCGTAGCTCTGGAACACGATGCCCAAGCCGCGCTTATTCGGCTTCATGTGCGTGATGTCGCGGCCGTCGAGCGTGATGCGCCCGCGCGTCGTTTCGACGAAGCCCGCGATCATTTGCAAGGTGGTGGTCTTGCCGCAGCCGGACGGCCCGAGCAACGACACGAACTCGCCTTTTTCCACCGACAGGTTCACGTCCGCGACTGCATGCAGATCGCCGAACGATTTCGTGACGTCCGTGAGTGTGAGAAACGACATGGTCTGGCCTTTGGATGTTGCGACGCCGATTCGAGCGTTGCTGCCTCGATGGAGCCGACTCTAGCTAGCCAAATTGCAGGACGTCAATTTCAAATTCCGTTCAACGGTATAAAACTAAGAAAAATTCCGATTGATGAAATGTTTTACGAGATTAGCCTTGAATAGTTCCGATCCGTGATGTCCGGAATACCCCTAAGAATCAGCGTATGAGTGCGTCACCGGCGAATTTCGTGCACTATTTCGCTGACGGATAAAACATCTTATAGTGTTCCACTCAATGAAATAAATGCGAGCGAACTCAATGAAATCTGCCGCCCAACGAGATACCGCGGATGCAACGGCAGACGCTGCCGCGTCGCCCGGTCCCGGCATGCTGGAGCGCGGGTTCGCGGTGATCCGTGCGCTGTCGGAAGCGCAGGCCGACGGCGGGCGCGTCACGCGACTCGCGAAAGCGGTGGGGCTTACGCAGGGCACCGTGCACCGCATCCTGCACGCGCTGATCGCGGAGGGCATCGTCGAGCAGGACGAGAACAGCAAGCTGTACCGGCTGAGCGTCGACTTCTTCGCGCTCGCCGCGCAGGCGGGCAATCCGAGCGGCATGCGCACGCTGTGCCGGCCGGCGCTGCTGCGCTTGTGCGCGAGTCTCGGCGATACGATCTTCCTGCTCGTCAAAAGCAGTTTCGACGCGGTGTGTCTGGACATCTGCGAAGGGCCGTTCCCGATCCGCTCGTTCACCGGCGACATCGGCGGGCGGGTGGCGCTGGGCGTCGGGCAGGGGAGTCTGGCGATTCTCGCGTTTCTGCCCGAGGCGGAGCGCGAGGAGATCATCCGCTTCAACGTGCCGCGAATTCGCGGCTATGGCGTGCTCGACGAGGTGTATTTGCGCACCGAGATCGAACGTGTGCGGCAACTCGGCTACGCGGGGCGCAACAGCGGCGTGCTCGACGGCATGGCGGGGGTGGCCGTGCCGATTCTGGATCGCACGGGCGTGGCGGTGGCGGCCTTGAGCGTGGGCACGCTGGCCGCGCGGCTCGGCGACGATCGTCTGCCGATGGTGGTCGAGTTGCTGCGCCGTCAGGCCGAGGCGATCGGCCCGCAAACCAATCCGTTCGACGTCGCGCTGCGCCGGCCGATGCACGGTCTGTCGCGCGCGATGACCACCGGGCGCATCACCGGCGATGCATGATGGGGATTGCAGCGGCGCAAAACAAAAAAGGCGTCGCGTCCTCCTTCGCGGAGAGCCGTGACGCCTCGCAGCCTTAACCTTAGAACACCTTCACCGGCACATTCACGACCAGACGGTATTCCATGTTGTTGCCGTCCGAGTAGTGATACTGGCTGTTGTGCCACATCGCGATGAACGTGATCTTCGTGTCCTTGAAGCGGCCGCTTTGCAGCGTGTAGCTCGGAATGAAGCCGAACTCGTGGTGATGGCCGTGCACCGGTTCGCCGTTCTTCCAGTACAGGTCATGCAGTGCCGCCGTCGGCGACGCATTCTGCGCCGCGCCCGCCGATGCATCCGCGTTCCAGCCGTACTCGCCCCAGAACATCGCCTTCAGACCCGGCAGACCGGCGTACTTGCCGTCGAACGTATAGCGCAGTTGCAGCGATTGCTCGTGCGGCGCGTTGTAGTCCACGTCCATCGAGTTGGTCAGGTAGATGCCGTTGGTCTCGTTCACGTAGTCGAAGAACTGGTCGCCGAGCACCTGCTGATAGCCGAGCAACAGCGCGTGCGGACCGTGCTGCGCCGAGATCGACACGCTGTACGCGTTGCTGTTGATGTGGCCTTGCTTCGACGCGCCGGTGTCGTGCGTCGAGTAGATGTTGGCGAAGCCGCTCCACTTGATCGTCGACGGATCGCCGAACGACTGCGCGACCGAACCGTAGTACTGACGCCAGACATCGTCGGCCTGATCGACGTAAAGCGACGCATCGCCGTTCTGCGCGTAATGCCACGTGCCGCCCACATACGTCAAACGGTCGATACGTGTGCCGCCATACGACGTGGTCAGGTTGGTCAGGTTTGTGTGGCCACGCGCGTCGACCCGGGTGAAGCTACCGGCTTCGAGCGTGGTGTGCACGAGGTCGTTGCTGACCATCGAGACGCCGAGGAAAGTCGGCGGCAGCGCGCGGTTGTCGTGCGGTTCGAGAAACGGATTGGTGACGGTCTGCAAACCGTATTTCACGACCGTTTCCGAAATGCGTCCCTTGATGTCGTACATGCCGGGGTAGGCCCACGCGAGCTGCTGCGAGCCGCCGCCGTCCTTGCCGACGTGCACCATGTTGCTCGCGCCGTTGCCGCCGTCGAGCTTCAACGCCGCGAACAGCGACGCGTCCACGCCGAAGCCGACCACGCCCTGCGTGAAGCCGGACTCGTAGTTGGCCTGCGCGCCCTGGATCCACGCGTGACGGTAGATCGTGTTGGGCGCCTGGAAGTAGTCGGAGTAATTGCGGAATTGCAGATTCAGATGACTGTCGGCGATAAAGCCCTTGCTGGCCGCCTGGCTCGACAGCGGCGTGGCGGGCTCGACGGTTTGAGCGGCCTCGGCGTTGACGACCGCGTTGGTGGTGTCGGGCTGATCGGCCGGCACCTGACCGCCCTGATCCGCGCGGCGCTTGCCGGATTTATTCGCCGAGGCGCCCGGCGCCGTTTCTGCCGCGTGCTGCGTGGTGGAAGGCGACGCCTGCGCGAGCGTCTGGGTACGCGACGTGGTGGAGGTGGGCTCCGTGACGCCGTCGTCGGCATACGCACTGGCGGCGAGCGTCAGCGCGGGCAGCGTGAATGCGCAATAAAAAAAGGTCGCTGCGCCGGACTTTTTCGTCCGGTTTTTTGTTCGGCTAGCTTTCATTGAGTACGTCTCTGATTATTGTGGTGAATCTTTGGCTGGCGGTTAGCCAGTCCACGCTTATCGCCTGTTCTGCTGATGGCAGGACGAGCGAATCCATCGGCGCGATTGGCGGTCGCGCCGGGAAATCGGTTTTTTTATCGGTGGAAGCTTTATCTGTTGCGGTCTTGCGTTGGCGCTGTATGACGGAATCGGATGCGGTGAAGTCGAGTTGATGCCGGTGCCTGAATGCAGGCGGTTTGATTGCGGTGGATAGAATGACGGGTATTGCTTCAAGCCGTCGGTTTCGCCACCTCCCCGACGCGAATGCACGCGATGCGCGTGGCGCTCGCGCCATGCGTGACGGCCTGCGGAATGTCGGTGGCGCAGGCTTCGATCGCATCCGGACAGCGCGTGCGGAACGCGCAACCCGAAGGCGGACTCAGCGGCGAAGCGATCTCGCCGCGCAGCAGCAGATGGCGTCGCGCGCGCTCCACCACCGGATCGGGCACCGGCACCGCGGACAGCAATGCACGCGTGTACGGATGACGCGGCGCGCCGTAGACCTCGCGCTTCTCGCCGAACTCCATCACGCGGCCGAGGTACATCACCAGCACGCGGTGACTGATCGCCTTCACGACCGCGAGATCGTGCGCGACGAACAGCAGCGACAGCGACAGTTCGCGTTGCAGATCGCGCAGCAGATTGACGATCTGCGCCTGGATCGACACGTCGAGCGCGGAGACCGGCTCGTCGCAGATCACCAGTTGCGGCTCGCCGATCAGCGCGCGCGCGATACCCACACGTTGACACTGGCCGCCGGAAAACTCGTGCGGATAGCGGCGCAGATGCTGCGCATTCAGGCCGACGCGTTCGAGCATGGTCAGCACGCGCCGTTGCACGTCCGCGCGGGCGACGTGCTGGCCATGCGTGAGCAGCGGTTCCGCGACGATCTGTTCGATCGTCATGCGCGGATCGAGCGAGGCGAGCGGGTCCTGGAAAATCATCTGCACGTCGCGGCGCAAACGCGACGTGTCGCGCCGCGCGCCGCTCAGCACGGTCTCGTTGCCGAGCCAGCGCACGCTGCCGCTCGCGACCGGCGCGAGGCCGATGATCGCGCGCGCGAGCGTGGACTTGCCGCAACCCGATTCGCCGACGAGGCCGACGGTTTCACCGCGTCGTACGTTGAACGACACGCCGTCCACCGCGCGCAGCGTCGCCTTGCCCGACCACGGGTAGCCGCCGCGCGCCACGCTGAATTGCACCTTGAGATTGTCGACGGACAGCAGCGTCGCTGCGTCGTGATGTGCGCCGGGCATCGCGTTCATACGTGTTGTGCCTCCAGGATTTCGCCTACCGGTTTGAAGCACGCGCGCAGCGCGCCGGGATTGCCTTGCGCGGCCGCGAGCGGCGGACGCGCTTCGAGGCAGCGCTCGGTGCAGAATGCGCAGCGCGGCGCGAACGCGCAGCCCTGGCCGACTTCGCCGGGTAGCGGGGGATTGCCGGGAATGGTTTGCAACGGCGCTTCGTCGTCTTCGTCAGTGAGACGCGGCAGCGCGTTCAGGAGACCCAGCGTGTACGGATGCGTGGGCGCGGCGAACAGCGTTTCGGCGCTCGCCTGCTCGACGGTCTGGCCCGCGTACATCACCATCACGTCGTCGCACAGACCAGCGACCACGCCCATGTCGTGCGTGATCAGGATGATCGCCGTGCCGCGTTCGCGGTTCAGCTCGCGCAGCAGTTCGATGATCTGCGCCTGCACGGTGACGTCGAGCGCGGTGGTGGGTTCGTCGGCGATCAGGATCTCGGGCTCGGAGAGCAGCGCCATCGCGATCATCACGCGCTGGCGCATGCCGCCCGAGAATTCGTGCGGATACATGCAGATGCGCCGCGCGGCGTCGGGAATGCGCACCGACTCCAGCGTTTCGATCGCGCGGCGGCGCGCTTCGCGGCGCGACATCCGGCGATGCAGTTGCAGCATCTCGGTCATCTGCCGCTCGATCGTCAGGAACGGATTGAGCGAGGTCATCGGGTCCTGAAAGATCATGCCGATGCGGTCGCCGCGAATCCTGTTCAACGCCGCTTCGTCCATGGCCAGCAGGTTGTCGCCGCGATACGTGGCGCTGCCGGACACCTTGCCGTTGCCGGCCAGCAGGCCGAGCAGCGCCATCACGGTCTGGCTCTTGCCGGAGCCCGACTCGCCGACGATGCCGAGCGTGCGGCCCGCTTCGAGCGAGAACGACACGCGTTGCACCGCGTCGACCGGTGCGCCTTCGCGGCGCGTAAAGCGCACGCTGAGGTCTTTGACTTCGAGTAGCGGCATGTCAGCGGTCCTTCGGGTCGAACGCGTCGCGCAAACCGTCGCCGACGAAATTCACGGCATACAGCGCGACGCACAGCATCACGGCGGGGCACAGCAGCAGCCAGGGCATCGAATCGAGTTTCTGCGCGCCGTCCTGAATCAGCACGCCCCAGCTCGTCATGGGTTCCTGCACGCCGAGGCCGAGGAACGACAGCACCGATTCGGTCAGCACGATGTTCGGCACCGTCACGCTCGCGTAGACCACCACCACGCCGAACAGATTCGGCACGATATGGCGCGCGATGATCGAGCGCGAGTTCACGCCGATGGCCCTGGCCGCATCGATGAATTCGCGCGAGCGCAGCGACAGCGTTTGACCGCGCGCCACGCGCGCCATGTCGAGCCACGAGAACGCGCTGATGGTGAGCACCACCAGATAGAACGCGCGGCCGAACAGCGTCATCATCAGAATCGCGATCAGCATGTAGGGGATCGCGTACATCATGTCGACGATGCGCATCATCACCGCGTCGACGCGTCCGCCCAGGTAGCCGGCGGTCGCACCGTACGCGACGCCGATGAGTCCCGACACCAGCGTGCCGAGCAAGCCGACTTCGAGCGACACGCGCCCGCCTTGCAGCGTGCGCGCGAGCAGATCGCGGCCGAGTTCGTCGGTGCCGAACCAGTGCATGTTCTGCAGCGTGGGCGGCAGGCTGATCGCGCTCCAGTCGCTATCGATCGGGCCGTTCGGCAGCAGCCACGGACCGGCCACGCAGGCGATCACGATCAGCAGCAATACGACGAGGCCGGTGAACGCCGCGCGGTTGCGCACGAAGCGCGCGGCGGCGGTGGCGAGCGGGCCGCGCGAACGCGGCGCGTTGGCGATGGCCGCGAGCGGATCGAGCGCCGCGGCAGCCGTTTGAAGAGAGCGGGCCATGGATCAGTACCGGATGCGCGGATCGAGCCACGCGTACGCGAGGTCGACCAGCAGGTTGAACAGCACGGCGACGACCGTCGTCAGCACGACGAGGCCGAGCACCAGGGTGTAGTCGCGATTGATCGCGCCGTTGACGACCAGTTGGCCGAGGCCCGGCAGCGCGAACACCGACTCGGTGACCACCGCCGCGGTGATCGACGAGATGCAGATCGAACCGAGCAGCGACACGACCGGCATCAGCGCGGGCTTCATCGCGTGCCGCAGGACGATCGTGCGGCCCGGCAGACCCTTGGCGCGCGCGGTGCGGATGAAGTTGCCCGACAGCACTTCGATCATGCTGCCGCGCATGACCCGCGCGATCCCCGCCACGTTGATGATGACGAGCAGCACGATCGGCAGCACGCGGTAGCGCCATTCGCCGTCGCCCCAGCCGCCGGCGGGCAGCCAGCCCTGGCCTTCGGAAGTCTTCAGCAGGATCGCGAAGATCCACACCAGCACCGGGCCCAGCACGAACGGCGGCACCACGTTGCCGAGATTGCCGAGCACCATCACGAAGTGATCGATGAAACGATCGCGCCGCACCGCGGCCAGCGTGCCGAGCGTGACGCCGATCACGAGCGCGATCGGCACCGATACGCCGCCCACGCCGAGGCTCACCGGCAACGCTTTCCACACCAGATCGTTGACGCTCCAGTCGGCGTAGCGGAACGACGGCCCGAGGTCGCCGTGCAGCAGCGCGCCGAGGTAGTGGACGTACTGCAGCCACAGCGGTTCGTCGAGGTGATACTTGGCGTTGAGGTTCGCCATCACGGCCGCCGACAGGTGTTTCTCCGTGTCGAACGGGCCGCCCGGGGTGAGATGCAGCAACAGATAGCACGCGGTGATCACGGCGAGAATCGTCGGGATCGCCCAGAGCGTGCGGCGCAGCGTATAGGCCAGCATGACGGTGCTCCCGCGCTTAGTGCTTGATCAGATACATGTCTTGCGTGGCGCGCATGTCGAGGTAGTTGGTCGGCTTGTAGCCGCCCACGTACGGCTTGACCAGACGATCCGCGGAGTACTGGAACAGCGCCACCAGCGGGTAATCGTTCATGGCCAGGTCGTGCGCCTGCGTGAACAGCGCGGTGCGCTTCGTGTCGTCGAGCTGCTGGTTGCCTTCGTCGATCAGCTTGTCGACCTGCGGGTTGCAGTAGTGCTGGTCGTTCTGCACGCTGTTGCAGCGGATCAGATCGAAGAACGAGTTGGCGTCGTTATAGTCGACGAACCAGCCGTCGCGCGAGGCCTGCACCTTGCCGTCGTGACGCTGCTTGAGCAGTACCTTGAATTCGACGTTTTCGAGCTTGGCGTTCACGCCGAGCTTGGTGCGCCATTCCGATGTCGCGAACAGCGCGACCTTCTTGTGCAGGTCGTTGGTGTTGTAGGTGAGCGAGAACGTCAGCGGCTTCGCGTCCGAATAGCCCGCGCTCTTCAGCAGATTGCGCGCGTAGTCGACGCGTTTGGCCATCGGCCAGCTCGCCCATTCCGGCTTGAAGACGCCGGCGCCTTGCGTGCCCGTGGCGATCAAGCCGTACAGCGGCACTTCGCCGTCGGCGGTCAGCCGCTTGGTCAGCAGGTCGCGGTCCAGCACCATCGCCAGCGCCTGGCGCACGCGTTTGTCCTTGAAGGCGGGGTCGTCGTTATTCAGGCTGTAGTAGTAGGTGGCGATCTGCAGACCGGTCTGCAATTCGGAGCCGAACTGCTTGCTCACCTGCGTGTAGATGCCCGACGGAATCGTGTACGTATAGTCGAACTGGCCGGCCTGATACATGCGCATCGCCGTCTCGTCGTTTTCGATCGGCAGGTAGGTCACTTTCGTGATCACGACCTTGGCGGCGTTCCAGTAGGTCGGGCTTTTGGTCGCCACGAGGCGGTTGTTCGGCTGCCAGTCGGCGAGCACATACGGACCGTTGCCGACGAAGTTGCCCGGACGCGTCCAGTCGCTGCCGAACTTCGCGACGACCGCGCGGTTGACCGGCGTCATCGGCGCCATCGCCGTCAATTGCGTGAAGAAGGTCGCGGGGACTTCGGTCGTCACTTCGAGCGTGTACGGATCGACCGCGCGCACGCCGAGGCTCGACAGCGGTGCCTTGCCCGCCAGAATCGCCTTCGCGTTCTTCACGAATTCGACCAGCACGGTGTACTTCGAACCCGTCTTCGGATCGAGCACGCGCTGCCACGAGTACACGAAGTCGGCCGCCGTGACCGGCTGACCGTTGCTCCAGCGCGCGTCGTGGCGCAGCTTGAAGACCCAGGTGGTCGGCCCGGTACGGGTCCACGATTCGGCGACGCCCGGCACGATCGCGCCGCTCGCGTCCATGCGCGTCAGGCCTTCGAGCAGATCGAACGCGATCGTATTGCCGGTCCACGATTCGATGTGCGCGGGGTCGAGCGATTCGGTTTCGCCCGGCACCTGGCGCGTCATTTCCTGCGTGGCGGCAAGCGTGACGCCCGGGGGCACCGTCACGGCGAAGGAGGCGGAGGGCTGAAACGTGAGGACGAGCGCGGTCAGCGCCGTCGCGTGGACGAACGGGATTTTCATCGGTTGAAGTCGCAGGAAAGGTCGAGAGAAGAACGCTGACGCCGGAGCGCCCGGTTTATCCGCGGTGCCCGGGCCAGGGCGGCCCTTGTTGCTTGTCCGGCATACAGGATTCCTTACATGTTGTAATGCAGGCAATCCCTGGCCGGTTCAACCGGAAAAGATGCCTGCTTTCTAAAACAGCCTTGGTGTGCCCACCCAGACGACCACCGACTCGATCTTCGCGGTGTTCACCCAGCTGTGCGGCACCGTCGATTCGTAATGCGCGCTGTCTCCCGCGTGCAATTCGAACGTTTTGCCTTCCAGCGTCAACGACACTTCGCCGTCGATCACATACATGAACTCTTCACCGGCATGCGTCGTGACTTCGGAGCGCTTCTGCCCGGGTGGCATCCTCACGAGGATCGCCTCGAGCTGACGGCCGCCCGTCAGATTGGTCAGCCGTGCAAACAGATTGGCCGAGTCCGCAAAACCGAAAAACTTCAACTGCTCGCCGCGGCACACCGAGCGTTCTTCGCTGGGCGTGTCGACGAAATACTGCACCGTTACCCCGAGGGCGTGAGCAATGCCGGCCAGCGACGTGATGGACGGCGACGCGAGACCGCGTTCCACTTGCGACAGAAACGGCTTGGAAATGCCTGCCGCCGTTGCCGTGTCATCCAGGGTGCGTTTCAGCCGATGGCGAAGCGCGCGAATCTTGCTGCCGATTTCAAGTGCCGGATTGCTCTTACGAATTGTCGTGACCATAGCAGGAGGAAATTAGCCCGTCAAAATTTGTTTGATATAAGTAAATATGGTTTGATTACGGTCCGGACTGGGCTGCGGGCCGTTTGAGCCCCCGGAAATGCTAAAGACCGCAATTTGGAGACAACGCTCTATGTTGCCAGAACTGAAAGTCCGGAAGCCATATTGACCGGATTATTGTGAGAAACGGCAGCAACTCGGCGGTAAAAGTTGCTGTTTGCACGATGATACGTGCAGATATGCCATCCAGGTGTCAGGGAACGTCGGCCGGAGAGATTACCGAATCTTTCGGGGGCGGATGGAGGGCTTGACAACGCGAAAGTGGGAAATGAATCGGAAGGGTGTCGTTTAGGTGGTTTCCCTGAGTGACGCGAGACGTTTCTCTTCGGAGAATCGCCCCGCCTGGCGGATCGGCTCCGCGCATGCGCATCGCATGCAGAGACCGGCCGCCACTTAACTTTCCGCGCGTAGCGATCCTGCGCGGCGGAGCACTGACCGGCACGTTCCATCCGAACGGCGTCCGGCGTAAGGACTTGACCATCACTGCCGACCTTTTTCCGCCGCAGGCGCACGGCCTGCCGCCGCCCGACGCGGCCGCCGCGTGTGAACCCTCGGCGCGTCGCGCGCCCGAGCTTTGCCTCGCGATGCGCGTCACTTTCATTCCCCGCTTGTCCCGATTGCCCTGACTGTTTTGCCGGCCTGCTGGTCGAGGTCCTGTTTTTCGCGCCGCGCGGCACTTTCGCGCGGCGTCGCAACCGTTTGAACTAGAGGTACACGATGAATTCATTTACGCCACCGGGCGCTCGCGTCTCGCAGACCCGCTCGTTCTCGACGGTCTTTCTGATCGAACTGTGGGAACGTTTCGGCTACTACGGCATGGCGGCCCTGCTCGTGCTGTTCATGATCGACAAGCTCGGCTTCACCGATAGCCACGCCACGCTTACGTGGGGCGCGTTCACGGCGCTGGTCTATGCGTCGCCGTCCATCGGCGGCTGGATCGGCGACAAGATTCTCGGCGCGCGCCGCACGATGATCTTCGGCGCCGGCGTGCTGGCGGCCGGCTACTTCATGCTGGCGCTGCCGAACGAGCAACTGCCTTATATGTATGCGACGCTCGGCGTGATCGTGGTGGGCAACGGTCTGTTCAAGGCGAATGCCGCGAATCTCGTACGCCGTATCTACGAAGGCGACGATGCGCGCATCGACAGCGCGTTCACGATTTACTACATGGCGGTCAACATCGGCTCGACGGTGTCGATGCTCGCGACGCCGTGGATCAAGGACCATTGGGGTTGGCACACGGCGTTCGCGGTGTGCTGCGCCGGCATGCTGCTGTCGATGCTGAACTACGTGATCATGTTCCGCACGCTCGCGCATATCGGTTCCGCGCCGGACGCCGAACCGGTGCGCTGGAAGCGCGTCGGCGCGGTGGCGCTGGGCGGCCTCGCGCTGGGCGCGGTGACGATGTTCGTGCTGCAGCACAAGGCGATCGCGGTCGCGTGCGTGTACACCGCGGGTATCGCGATCCTGGCGATCTTCGGCTACATGCTGTTGAAGTGCGAACGCTCGGAGCGCTCGGGTCTGGTGGCCGCGCTGATCCTGACCGCGCAGGTGATTCTGTTCTTCGTGTTCTACGTGCAGATGTCCACGTCGCTCACGCTGTTCGCGCTGCGCAACGTCGATCCGCGTTTCATCCTGTTCGGTCAGACCTGGTTCACGTGGAGCGCCGCGCAGTTTCAGGCGCTCAATCCCATCTGGATCATGCTGCTGAGCCCGCTGCTCGCGCTGCTGTATACGAAGCTGGCGAAGAGCGGCAAGGACGTGCCCGTCGCGGTGAAGTACGCGTTCGGTTTCGCGGTCGTCGCGGCCGGCTTCTTCGTCTACGCGGCGAGCGGCAACTACGCGGTCAACGGCCGCGTGTCGTCGTGGTTCATGGTCGGCGGCTACGGTTTGTACTCGCTCGGCGAACTGCTGGTGAGTGGCCTGGGTCTCGCGATGATCGCGCGCTACGTGCCGGCTCGCATGAGCGGTTTCATGATGGGCGCTTATTTTGTCGCGACCGGCGTGTCGCAGTATCTCGGCAGCGTGGTGGCGAATTTCGCGCAGATGCCGTCGGGCAATATGGATCCGCTCGAATCGCTGCCGCTGTACACCAAACTGTTCACCGGCCTCGGCTGGCTGGCGGCGGTCGGCGCGCTGGTCGCCGTGCTGCTGCTGCCGCTGATGCGCAAGCTGTCGCGCGAACATCAGCGTTGCGCCGACGAGGCGCGCGCGGATGCGCATCGCAATGCGACGTTGAGCGGCGCGGTGGCGGAGTAAATGACGCCGGCGTGCCGGCACGCCGGCACGTAGACCTGTCGACCTCTGGCAAGGCGGCGCACCTGCGCTGCCTTGCCGACAGCAACGCACCCTGCAAAACGGCGCGCCTCGAACGAGGCGCGCCGTTTTGCATTGATAAGCCGCGACCTCGTTCCGGGAATTGCAGCTTCCTCCCGCGGAGGTAAGCTTAGGGCCGTCACTGGTCTTTCGACCTGATCATTTGCCGGATAGTTGAGGTAGCCAATCGGATGGACATCCATATCGTCGTCGAAGGACATCACGACCTGTCCGGACAGATCTATCGGCAACTGCGCGCGGGCATTCTCGAAGGGCGTCTTGCCGGCGGCACGCGCTTGCCGTCCACGCGCGATCTCGCGACGCAACTGGGCGTGTCGCGCAAGACCACGCTCGACGTGTTCGAGCGCCTGCTCGCCGAGGGCTATCTCAGCGCCCGCGCGGGCTCGGGCACCTTCGTCGCGGAGGGTCTCGAACGCCTGCCGGCAGCGAGTTCCGCGCACGCGCGCGAGGTCGACTCCGCGCGCGAACACGCGAAGCCTGGCGCACGCAGCGCGGCGCGCGCGCAGCCGCTCTGGGACGAGATGCCGGACATCCTGCCGCTGCCACGCGCGACGGTGCCGTCGCCGCTCGATTTCGTCGGCGGCGCGGTCGACAAGTCGCTGTTTCCGTTCGACGTGTGGCGCCGTTGCGTGAATCACGCGCTGCGCGCGCAGGCGCGCAGTCCCGGCACTTATCGCGAGGCGGGCGGCGAACAGGAACTGCGTCTCGCGATCTCGCGTTACCTCGCGTTCAACCGCGCGGTGTCGAGCAACTGGGACGACGTGATCGTCACGCAGGGCGCGCAGAACGCGCTCGATCTTATCGCGCGCATCACGTTTCGTCCCGGCGATGTCGCGGCGATCGAAGACCCCGGGTATCCGCCGGTGCATGCGTGCTTCCAGGCGGCCGGCGCGCGCGTCGTGCCGGTGCCGGTGGATAGCGAAGGCTTGATCGTTGCCCGGCTGCCGGACAACGCGCGGCTCGTGTATGTGACGCCGTCGCATCAGTTTCCGCTCGGCATGCCGATGAGTCTGGAACGGCGCGTCGAGTTGCTCGAATGGGCGCAGAAGCGCGGCGCGGTGATCATCGAGGACGATTACGACTGCGAGTACCGCTTCGAAGGCCGGCCGATGGAGCCGCTGAAGAGTCTCGATCGCGCGGGACTCGTCGCATACGTGGGCACGTTTTCCAAGACCATCTTTCCGGAGTTGCGCATGGGCTACGTGGTGCCGCCCGCGTCGCTGCGCGGCGCGCTGCTCAAGGCGCGCCAGATCGTCGATGGACATGGCTGCACGCTCACGCAGACCGCGCTCGCGTCGTTCATGCTCAACGGCGATTTCGCCAAGCATCTGCGGCGCATGCACAAGACCTACGCGGCGCGTCGCGCGATGCTGCTGCATCACTTGCAGGGCGATCTCGCACGCTGGTTCGAACCGATCGTGCCGACGGCGGGCATTCACATGGCGGCGCACCTGAAAGCGCCGTTGAGCGAGGCAGCAGTAGTCGCCGCGGCGCGCAGCGAAGCCGTCGGCATCTATGGGCTCGCGCCGTTTTATCTGCGCGCGAAACCGCGGGCGGGACTGATCTTCGGCTACGGCAGCATCGCGGTCGAACACGTCGATGCGTCGCTCGCGAAGCTGGCCGAGGTGCTGCCGCGCATCGCGCGTTGAGATGAAGCGCCGGCCTCACCGTAGTCGCCAGCAGTCACGATAAACATTACTTAAGCCTATCGACTTCCATACAAATCATTGTCACAAAGCAGCCGTACGCTTGCGCCTCTGTAATTGTTTGTAATGCAAAGCCGGCCTCACCGACCGGCACGACAACATAACGAACTGGAGGGCAGTCAGGATGCAAGTGAAGTCGATGGCAGGAAAGTGGCAGCGTGCACGCGGCGCGTTGAGCGCGATAACGACCCTTGGCACATTGAGCGCGCTCGGTCTGTCGGCATGCGGCAGCGGCCTCGATGCCGACAAGCCGGCGTCGACGGCCGCGCAGCAAACGACGGTGGCGAACGGCACGACCGCGACGCTCGCGTTGCTCGAAACGACCGACATCCACACCAATCTGCTCAGCTACGACTACTACAAGCTGGCCGAAGACAAGTCGCTCGGGCTGGAGCGCACGGCGACGCTGATCGCGGCGGCGCGCAAGGAATTCCCGAACACGATGCTGCTCGACGACGGCGACACGATCCAGGGCACCGCGCTCGCCGACTACCAGGCGCAGGTCGCGCCGATCGATTGCAAGACCACGCTGGGGGTCTACAAGGTGATGAACCTGCTGAAGTACGACGCGGGCACGATCGGCAATCACGAATTCAACTACGGCCTGCCGTTTCTCGCACAGGTCACGGGCAACGCGTTCGACGTGCCGAACATGAGCCCGGTGGCGTCGCAACCGAAGTGCGCGGGCCCGCAATTTCCGCTGGTGCTGTCGAACGTGCTCGGCGCGAAATCGCAGCAGCCGATCTTCAAGCCGTACACGATTATCGAACGCACGCTGACCGCCAGGTCGCCCGACGGCAAGACCGTCAGCGCGCCGGTGAAGATCGGCGTGATCGGCTTCACGCCGCCGGCGATCATGTCGTGGGACAAGCGCTGGCTCGATGGCAACGTTTACACGCAAGGCCTCGTGGAAAGCGCGTCGAAGTACGTGCCGGAAATGAAGGCGAAGGGCGCGCAGATCATCGTCGCGATGTCGCACGGCGGCCTCGACAATTCGACCTATTCGCCGTCGATGGAAAACGGCAGCTACTATCTGTCGAAAGTGCCGGGCATCGACGCGATGCTGATCGGCCACTCGCACCAGGTGTTCCCGGACAAGAACAGCACCGTCACGCAGTTCAACCTGCCGGGCGTCGACAAGGTGAAGGGCACCGTCAACGGTGTGCCGACCGTGATGGCGAATTTCTGGGGCAAGCACCTCGGCGTCATCAAGCTCGCGCTGAACTACGCGAACGGCACGTGGACAGTCGATCGTAATTCGAGCACCGCGGAAGCGCGCGCGATCCAGAACGCGGACAACAGCTACGTCGCGGTCGATCCGTCGATCTCGCAGGCGATCGCGGCCGAACACGCGGCGACCATCAACTACGTGAAGACGCCGATCGGGTCGACCGATTTCCGCATGACGACCTACTTCGCCGACGTGGGCGACGTGTCCGCCATCGAGATCGTCAACCAGGCGCAGGCCGCGTACACGCAGGACTACATCAGCGCGAATCTGCCGCAATACGCGGGCATTCCGGTGTTGTCGGTAAGCGCGCCGTTCAAGAGCGGTTTCGGCGGCGGTAACGATTTCACCGACGTCGCGCAAGGCAACGTGGCGATCAACAACGCCGCCGACCTGTACCTGTACCCGAATACGATCTACGCGGTGAAGGTGACGGGCGCCGACCTGAAGGCCTGGCTCGAAACCGCGGCGAAGCGCTTCAACAAGATCGATCCGGCCAACACGGCGGCGCAGGCGCTGGTCAGTACCTACCCGGGCTACAACTTCGACATGATCACGTCGAAGGACTTCAGCTACGAAATCGACGTGACGCAGGCGGTCGGCAACCGGATTCGCAACCTGAGCTATCAGGGTGCGCCGATTTCGGACACGCAGTCGTTCATCGTCGCGACCAACAACTATCGCGCGAGCGGCGGCGGCAATTTCCCGGGTCTCGACGGCAGCAAGACGATCTACGCGTCGCCGGATGCGAGCCGCGACGTGCTGATCGCGTACATCAAGAAAGTGGTGGCGATCAAGGCGGCGACCAACGGCAGCGATCGTAGCTGGCGCTTCACGAAGGTCGCGACCGCCGGGCCGGTGACGTTCAAGGCGGCGCCGAATCTGGTCTCGCTTGCACAGGCCAACGGCATCAACAACGTCGCGCAGATCCAGGCCGACGACGGCACCGGCAAGGGGCTTGCGGTGTACTCGGTCAACCTGAATCAATGAGCGCGCCGATGAAAGCGCCGATGAGCGCGCGATTCGCGTTGACGCTGGCGGCGGCTTTCGCGGTCGTCGTCGGCACGCTCGCCACGCTGGCGGCCACGCACGTGTCCGATGCGCAGATCGACGACTGGCAGATGCAGGGTGCGTCCACGCACGATGCGTCGCCGGTGTGGCGATTGCGTCTGACGGCGGCGTTCGGCAACGCGGCGGCGCGCGAGGCGCTGGCCGACGTGTCGATCAGCTCGACACGACTCGACGAGCGCCGCGATGGCGTCGAGTTGTATCGGCAACTTGCGCTCGACGGCGCGCCACGCGCGCAAGCCACGCTGGGTCATCTGCTGCTGCGCGGTGTGCCCGGCATCGCGCCGGACTACGCGGAGAGCCGCCGTTGGCTGGAGCAGGCCGTCACGCACGCGCCGCTCGACGCTCAGGCCGCGTACGATCTGGCGACGCTGCATCGCAACGGCTACGGCGTCGCGCGCGACGATGCGCTGGCATTGCACTGGCTTGCGCGCGCCGCGCAGGCGGGGCTGCCGCTCGCGCAATTCCAGCTCGCCAACGAGTACCGTTTCGGCGCGACATTGCCGCACGACGATGCGCTCGCGCTGCAATGGCTGACGCGCGCGGCCAACGCGGAGTTACCCGAAGCCAACCTCGCGCTGGCGATCGCGTATCGCAACGGCGAGCTCGGCCTGAAACGCGACGTCGACGAATACTGGGCGCACGTGAAGGAAAGCGAGCACGATCTGAAGCACGTCAGCCGACAGTAAGCGGCGTCGAGCGCGGGTTCGATTCACGCTTCGAACGCCGCATCGGAACGCGCTGCGCGTTTCTGCCGCAGAGGAAAATTAGCCGCCCCCGGCAGCGAAACAGGCTGCCGGGGGCGTGTTTTTTCCGCTGCGTGGAGATGAACGGCGAGCGCTTGACGAGTGCGCGACGGACGCGATCGTCCACCCGTTCATGCGTTTTCGCGCCGCACACCGCCGAATCCGTTATCGCCGGATAGGTCGATACGCATGCATCGAAACGCCTTGTAACGTGCGTTACCGATTTGTGTTGTCGGCCTCGACGACCTGCTCCGACACACGTTTACCCGCTAAAACAAGCATCAAAATGTGTTGCGAAGTCTGCACGACGCAACAAACCCTGGGCGTTATACACAAAAGAGTCGCGCAAATCGTATTAGCGCTTGTAGAATCCGGCCTTGAAGCGTGCACATACCGTGTGCGCTTCGTGCTATTCACTGACCACAACAGGTAGGAGAAACATGCCGACTTCCGCAAAAAAGGTGGCCAAGAAGGCTGCTGCCCCGGTACCGACCAAGAAGGTTGCTGCAAAGAAAGTTCCTGCGAAGAAAGCTGTCGCAGCTAAGAAGGTCGCCGTGAAGGCGTCCGGCGCTCCGTCGCCGATCAAGGACACCTTCACGAAGGCCTCGCTGGCTGCACACGTCGCGGAACGCGCCGCTGTGGAACCGAAGACCGCCAAGGCCGTGCTGGCCGCGCTCGAAGATACGATCCTCGGCGCCGTGCACAAGAAGGGCGCTGGCGAATTCACGCTGTCGGGTCTTCTGAAGATCGTCGTGCAAGCTGTGCCGGCGAAGAAGAAGCGCTTCGGCAAGGACCCGTTCTCGGGTGAAGAGCGCTGGTTCCCGGCCAAGCCGGCTAGCGTGCGCATCAAGGCACGTCCGCTGAAGAAGCTGAAGGACGCTGCTGCGGGCTAAATGCGTTTGGAGCGTTGGCGGGTTTGGACATCGGGCTTAAACATCGGGTTTAAACATCGTTAACGTTTCATCCATTCCGCGGTACAGGTTGTTCGAAATCCCCGTGAGTGCAAACTCACGGGGATTTTTTCATGGGCGCGACGCGCCGCTCGCCGGCCTTCGTCCGCATTCGGGAACGTTCGATCGCACCCATCGCGCACCGCGAATCGAACGACACACGCACCGCCATGCTGCGGATGCACCGTACTAGCGCATCATGAGCCGCCGCAGTACGATGGCAGCGAAGCCGTGCCGGTCGGGATGCGCTGTTAGCGTGCACGTATCGTGGGTTGTGCGCGAAAAGCTCAATGGCATAGCGCTTGCTTGATCGATTGTCGAACACCGAATGCGCAGCGCATTCGCCTTCTATCCGACAACAAGAGCGGGGCGTGACATGCGATGCTATGACGAGATGCGTCATCATGACGATGCCGTGCGGCCACACTACGCGCGCTTTGAGCGGTGGCTGGTGAAGCAGGGCAACGAGGCGATCGCACGCAAGCGTGCGGAAGCCGACCTGCTGTTTCGCCGGGTCGGCATCACCTTCGCGGTGAACGGCGACCTGTCCGGCACCGAACGGCTGATTCCCTTCGACCTGATTCCGCGCATCATTCCGCGCGGCGAATGGCAAACGCTCGAAGCGGGTTTACGTCAGCGCGTGCAGGCGCTCAATCTGTTTATCCACGACGTCTATCACGATCGCAACATCGTGCGCGCCGGCATCGTGCCGGCCGAGCAGGTCTATACCAACGCGCAGTATCGTCCCGAGATGCAGGGCGTGAATGTGCCGCTCGGTGTTTACGCGCATATCGCCGGTGTCGATGTGGTGCGCGCGGGCGACGAGGGCGAGTTCTACGTGCTCGAAGACAACTTGCGCGTGCCCTCCGGCGTCTCCTACATGCTCGAAAACCGCAAGATGATGATGCGGTTGTTTCCCGAGCTGTTCGTGCAGAACCGCATCGCGCCGGTCGCGCATTATCCCGACCTGTTGCTCGATACGCTGCGCTCGGTCGCGCCGGAAGGCGTCGACGATCCGGTGGTCGTGGTGCTCACGCCGGGCATGTACAACTCCGCGTATTTCGAGCACACCTTCCTCGCGCAGCAGATGGGCGTCGAACTCGTCGAAGGCAAGGACCTGTTCGTCGACGACAACTATGTGTTCATGCGTACCACGCAAGGACCGAAACGCGTCGACGTGATCTACCGTCGCGTCGACGACGATTTTCTCGACCCGCTCGCGTTCCGCAACGATTCGGCGCTCGGCGTGCCGGGCTTGCTGACCGCGTATCGCGCGGGCCGCGTCGCGCTCGCGAACGCGATGGGCACCGGCATCGCCGACGACAAATCGATCTATCCGTATGTGCCGGAAATGATCGAGTTCTATCTCGGCGAGAAGCCGATTCTCAACAACGTCCCCACGTTTCAGTGCCGCAAACCCGACGATCTGGCGTACACGCTCGCGCATCTGCCGGAGCTGGTCGTGAAGGAAGTGCATGGCGCCGGCGGCTACGGGATGCTGGTGGGACCGGCCTCGACGAAGGCCGAAATCGAGTCGTTCCGCGAGCGGCTGATCGCGCGGCCGGCGGGTTATATCGCGCAGCCCACGCTCGCGCTTTCCGCGTGTCCGACCTTCGTCGAAGCCGGCATCGCGCCGCGCCATATCGATCTGCGGCCGTTCGTGCTGTCCGGCAAGACCGTCACGATGGTGGCTGGCGGCCTCACGCGGGTCGCGCTGCAGGAGGGTTCGCTCGTGGTCAACTCGTCGCAGGGAGGCGGGACCAAGGACACCTGGATGGTCGACTGAAGCGGTTGTCCGCGCAGACCCGTTACGTGCTTCGATAGGTTCGACGCGGGTCGCTTGTCATCAGCTAACTCATCAGCTCATTCATCAGATACGGAACGCCGTCATGCTAAGCCGCACCGCCGATCACCTCTTCTGGATGGCCCGCTACATGGAGCGCGCGGAGAACACCGCCCGCATGCTCGACATCAACCTGAAAGCGCTGCTATTGCCGCAGACGCCCGAGCAGGAAGCGCGCGCGCAACGTTCGGTGCTGCGCATCTCCGAACTCGAAACCGCGTTCGCGCAACGCTACGACGAACCGACGCGCGAACACGTGCTCGATTTCATGGTGGCGGACGCCAACAATCCGTCGAGTATTCACTCGTGTCTGCAGGCCGCGCGCGAAAACGCCCGCGCGGTGCGCGGCACGCTGACCACCGAATGGTGGGAAACCATTAACGATACGTGGCTCGAATTCAACGAACGGATCGCGTCGGGGCAGGCGGCCGGCAATCCGGGCGCGCTGTTCGAGTGGGTGAAGTTCCGCTCGCATCTGTCGCGCGGCGTGACGATCGGCACCGCGTTGCAGGACGACGCGTTTTTCTTCACGCAGCTCGGCACCTATCTCGAACGGGCCGACAACACCGCGCGGATTCTCGACGTGCGCTTCGCGGATGTCGAGCCGAATTCACGCGATGCCGCGCGCCAGCTCGAAGACTTCTACTACTGGACGTCGATCCTGAGTTCGGTGTCGGCGCTGGAGATCTATCGCAAGGTTTATCGCGACGTGGTCACGCCCGCGCGCGTGGTCGAGTTGATGATCCTGAACCAGCAGATGCCGCGCTCGCTGCTCGCCTCGCTCGACGGGGTCTGCGCGAATCTCGCGATGTTGCGCACCTCGGGCTCGAACCAGACCGAACGTTTCGCCGGCAAACTGCGCGCCGAACTCGTGTACTCCGACATCCGGCAGATTTTCGAAGCCGGCCTGCACGCCTATCTGACGCAGTTCCTGGCTCGCGTGTTCGAGCTCGGCAATCTGGTCGCGCGTACCTATCTGATGCTGCCCGTTGCCTGACGGAGTTCTCTTTATGTTTCTGACGATCCGCCACGACACGTCCTATCGCTACGAAGCGACGGTTCACTATTCGATCCAGCAGCTACGTCTGACGCCCGCGAGCGGCGCCTCGCAGGTGGTGCGGCGCTGGAGCATCGACGCGCCGGGCAAACTCGACGCCACCTTCGACGCGTACGGCAACGTGCTGCATACGCTGGTCATCAACAAGCCGCACAACGAAATCCGTCTACATGTGTCCGGCGAAGTCGACACGCTGCCGCTGATCGACGGTCATTTGCCCGACGGCGTCGGTCCGATCCCGCTCGAACATTTCACCTGCTCGACGCGGCTGACCGAGGCCGATGCGGCGATTCGCGAGCTGGCCGCGACGGTGCCGGCGCTCGCCAGTGCATCGAATCTGATCGCCTTGTCCGAGCAGATCGTGCAGCGCGTGAAGTACAACCCGGGCGTCACCGAGGTCACCAGCACGGCCGGCCAGGCGCTCGCGCTCGGCAACGGCGTGTGTCAGGACCACGCGCATCTGATGCTCGCCTGCTGCCGCGCGCGTGGCGTTCCGGCGCGCTACGTGAGCGGCTATATCGAACCCGGCGAGGTCGAACATGCCGCGAGTCATGCGTGGGTGGACGTGTGGCTCGAAGGCAAGGGCTGGATTTCCGTCGACGTCACGCATGCCGCGTTTGCGAGCGAGATCTATTGCCGGCTCGCCGTCGCACGCGATTACGAGGCCGCCGCGCCGGTACGCGGACGGCGTGTTGGGGGGCTGGAGGAACAACTGAAGGTGTCGGTGACGGTCAGTTCGCAGATGCCGCAATAGCGGCATGGCGTCATCGCGCAGCGATGCAGTCGCGTATGGCACGCGGCCGGGCATGAGCATGAGCATGAGCGCCCCGGCAGCGAGCGTTAGCCCACATTGCCATTCAGTTTGCCCGCGCCGCCGCCGTAATACGGAAGAGCGGTGCGTGCGCGCCGCATTACAATAGCGCCGTTCAGCAGCCTCCAGCGGGATCTTTTCCTCATGACTTACTGTGTCGCGATGACCGTCGACGACGGCCTCGTGTTCCTCTCCGATACGCGCACCAATGCGGGCGTCGATCACATCAGCACCGCGCGCAAGATGTCGGTGTTCGAGCAACCCGGCGAGCGCGTGCTCGTGCTGCTGGGCGCGGGCAATCTGTCGCTCACGCAGGCCGTGCTGCACGAATTGTCCGAACCCACCGATCCTACCCAGCCGACGCTGTGGAATGCCCCCACCATGGCCGACGCCGCGCGTGTGATCGGCCGCGCGGTGCGGTGCGTGCATCAGCGCGAGGCGGAGGCGTTGCAGGAATTCGGCGTCGATTTCAATTGCAGCTTCATTCTCGGCGGGCAGATTGCGGGCAGCCGGCCGCGTCTTTTCATGATTTACGCGGCGGGGAATTTCATCGAAGCGTCGGCGGTGAATCCGTATTTCCAGATTGGCGAAGCCAAATACGGCAAGCCGATCATCGACCGGGTGCTGACGCCGTCCACGCCGCTCGACGAAGCGGCCAAGTGCGCGCTGATCTCGATGGATTCGACGCTGCGCTCGAATCTGTCGGTCGGCTTGCCGCTCGATCTGCTGGTCTACGAGAAGGATTCGCTGCGCGTCACGCGCTTCGTCTCGATCGATCACGACAACGCGTACTTCGAGATGATTCATCGCACCTGGGGCGAGCGGCTGCGTCAGGTGTTCGGCGAGATTCCCGATCCGGACTGGCGGGAGACGACTGGCGCGCCGGTGTTGCGTCAGGAGCGTGCGCTGGTGCTGCATCGCGCGCCGGTCGGCGCGGATGGCGTCGAGCATGAATTCGATGCCAAGCCCGCGCAGACGTTGGCGCAGGCTGAGAAGGGGAAAGCGCAGCGGCGCTAGGCGCGAGTAGTCGATGGACGCCGCGCCGGCGTGCTGGCGTGGGACGAAGGTCGTTACGCGGTTCGACAAGGCCGCTGACGGCCTTTTTTGTTATCTATCGCGCCAGTGTGAGTCCGGTATCGATTTTTCATGCTGAAGGGCTACGTGCTCAAAAACCCCAGACGAAAAAAAACCAGCCACCGGCTTGCGCCCGCGGCTGGTTTTGAACTGCCTCACCATCAGCAGTCCATCAAGTCCATTTAGAACTTGTGGCGGATACCCAGGCTAACGATCGTCTGGTTGATGCTGTTCGACTGTGCGCCGTAGTCAGCGACCGAAGCCGTTGCCGACACGATCGGACCCGGAACGCCGGTCGAGCTGACGCTGCGCTGGTTGCCGTTAGCATGTTGCCATGCGCCGACCAGGTAGACGTCCGTGCGCTTCGACAGGTTGTAGTCGCCGCCCAGCGAGATCTGGTGGTACGTTGCCGTCGCGTCGCCGTTGCCGTGCGTGTACGTGTAGCCCAGGCCCAGCAGTGCTGCCGGCGTGACCTGATAGTTCACGAAACCAGCGCCGACGTTGTACTTCTGCGTCGTGCCGAAGCCCGAAGCTGCGTCAGGCTTGTACTGCACGTTGCTGTAGCGCAGGCCGGTCGTGATCGGGCCGACCACGTATTGCGCTGCGATCGAAGCGATACCGATCGACTTGGCCGATGCGTACGCTGCGTTTTCCAGGCCGCCGTCGAACGTACCGTCCGACGTGCCACCCCAGCCAGCGCGCGGCACTGCCGACGACGCGTTCTGCAGGCGGAAGTAGCCGGCTGCAACGCTGAACGGACCCGTTGCGTACGTTGCCGCGCCTGCCCACGATTGACCCGAGCCCGTTTGGCCTGCGACGCCGCCCAGCGCGTACATGCCTTCGAACTGGAAGCCGCTCCACACCGGCGAGGTGTACTTGATTGCGTTGTTCGTGCGCGAGCTGTTGTCGTTGTTGTCGACGTCGCCTGCGGTCGTGAACGTGCTGCCCCAGTAGTTGTCAGCCGTCAGCGGCTGAACCAGGTCGACCAGCGGGTCGTACTGGCGGCCGAGCGTGACCGTACCCCATTGGTCGCCCGTCAGACCGACGTAGGCTTGACGGCCGAACATCTTGCCACCTTGACCCAGCGAGCCGTTATTCGGGTTGAAGCCGTTTTCCAACTGGAAAATCGCCTTCAGGCCGCCGCCCAGGTCTTCCGTACCCTTCATGCCCCAGCGATTGCCCTGCAGGTTGCCTGCAGCCATCTGGTATTGGCTCTTGCCGCCGTTGTTGGACACGTACTGGATCGAGTCATCCAGAACGCCGTACAGGGTAACGCTGCTTTGTGCATGTGCCACGCCGGTAGCGCCCAGAAGCGCCAGCGAGAGGGTAGACAGTGCGATTCGTTTCATCCATTTCTCCACGCAGATGATTAGTTTCGTTGTTGCGGAAAGGAGAATAGCGCAGGGGGTCTACCGGTACGAACTGGAAAAAAAAGACTGTCTCCAAAAACTGACAAACGCGCAAAGCCTTGTATTTAAAGCCTGTTAACGATTATTTCTGTTCTTGCAATATTAATTCGTAAATTGCGCATTATTGTTGTTTTGTAGACAGTGAGTGTTTGGTTACCTGTACTTTCGACACTTGTTTGAAGGTATTTCGTAATGCAGTTGTCTAGCTGCCTGCCGTACTTTGCAGTAAACGTATAAAAATCGAGCACTGCTTCCTTGACGGGGGCGCTGGACAGAACCTGGGTGGTATGAGCAGGCGCAACCGTGCCGGCGACGCGGCGCAACCCTGCTGGTTGCACGTCGTTGCGTGATGGTTGGCGTTTTTTTTAGCGGTCGCGCGAATCGTTGTCGTTGCGACGGCGCGCAACGGTCGCGGCGGCCAGACCTGCCGCTGCCGCGAACAGCACCGAGGTCCACGGGTGGCGTTTGACGTAGCGATCGGCCGCGACCGCCTTGCGGCTCGCTTCGATCAGCGTGACGGCGGCGAGTCGAGTCGCTTGCGCTTCGGCGAGCACCATCGTGCGGCCGACCTTGAGTGCAGTTGCGCGTGCCGACGCCTTCTTGCGGGCTTGCACGCGAAACGCCGCGGCCGGCGCGGCGCCGGGCGCCGAACCGGCGGCCGCGCGGGCGGACGGAATCGCGAGTTTCGCCGCTGCAGTCGCCGCGGCAGTCGTATCCGCCACTCCATCCGACGCCGCAAGGGCAGCCGCAGCCGCAGCCGCGTCGCCGCGCGGCAGACGTTGCTCGGCGTGGCGCCGTGCATCGGCGGAAACCGTCGATGCGGCCAATACCGACGCCAGCTTCGCGCGGCTACCCGGCGGCAGATTGTCCTGCATGCCCCAGCCGCCACGCGGATCGTGCATGCGTCCGCGTGCCGCCGAAAATTCCGCGCCGAGCAGCAGCACTGCCGCCGAGAAATACAGCCACATCAGCAGCACCGCGAGCGACCCGGCCGCGCCGAACGAACTGGCCATGCCGGCGTGCGCGATATACAGCGCGAAAAGTTTTTTGCCCGCCGAGAACAGCACGGCCGCGACGATCCCGCCGACAAACGCATCGCGCCATCGCACCTTGTCGTCGGGCAAAAATTTGAGCAGGCCGGCGAACGCGAACGCGAGCACCAGCAGCCCGACGCCAAGCTGCATCAGATTGCCGATCACGACGTACGGCGAGTTGCCCCACAACCATTTGCCGATGAACGTGATGACCGTATCGAGCACCAGCGAAACGATCAGCAGAAACGCGACGCCGAGCACGAGGCCAAACGAGATCAGCCGCACCCGCACCAGCGCGATCACGCTCGACGAACGCGGCCCGGAGTACGGCCACACTATATTGAGTGCGCTATTGAGCGACGAGAACGTCGCCGACGCGCCGATCGCCAGCATCGTGAACGAGATGATCGCCGCGACGCCGCCCGCGCTGCCGCTGTGATGCGCGTTTTCGACGATGGTCTGCACGCCCGCCGCCGCCTGGTCGCCGAGCAGGCCGTGAATGTGATTGAACAGTTCGCCGCGTGCGGCTTCGGCGCCGAAGAACCAGCCGGCCACCGCGATCACCATCACCAGCGTCGGCGCGAGCGAGAACGCCGCATAAAAAGCGATGCTCGCGGCCATGGCCGCGCAGCGGTCCTCGGCAAACTGTTTGAATGCGCCGATGGCCCAGTTCGCCTGCTTGCGGGCCACGTGCTGAAGGTTCTCGGCGGAAAGCGTGTCGATGTCCATGGTCGTCTTCTCGATGGGTGCCTACGTCGCCGTGCGGGCATGCGAGGCGTTGAAACCGCCTCCGACGCACGCAATGCCGGTGATGCCCCAGGCGCGGCGTTCATACAGCCAACCTTTCGCAAAGCCTGTGCCTGTCACTATAACAAGCGTGCCGCGCCGGCGCGGCCGCGGCGACACCGGTATTTCGTCCCGTTAGAATGTAGATCGCCTTCCATCTTCTTCCGCTTATTTTCCGCCCGCCATGCACTCGCACGAACCCGTTCAGCAGCTCGAGATCATTCCGCCCACGCAATGGAGCGCGCAGTTGCCCGCGCACGTCGTCGAACAGTTGCCCGCGCAGGGCGTGACGGTGTTCGCCGTCAGCGACGATGCGTCGGATACCGCCGCGTTCAGCGCGCGCTACGGCTTCGGTCTGGAAGATTGCGCGAACACGATCGTGGTCCGCTACAAGAAAGACGGCGGTGAGCATTACGCCGCGCTGGTGTCGCTCGGTTCGCTGAGGCTGGACATCAACGGCGCGGTGAAGGCCGCGCTGGGCGCGCAACGGCTTTCATTCGCCAAACGGGAAGCGGCGGTCGAACACAGCGGGATGGAGTTCGGCGGCATCACCGCCTTCGGTTTGCCGGACGACTGGCGCGTGCTCGTCGATGCCGCCGTGATGGAGCGCGCGCAGATCGTCATGGGCGCGGGCGTGCGCGCCGCCAAGCTGTTATTGGCGCCGGACGTGCTGCGCCAATGGCCGCGCTGCGAAGTGGCGCAGCTGACGTTGCCGGCGCAGTCGATGGAGTAAGCGGGGCAGCGACGCTCAGCGGCATTGCCGCAAAAGCCGCCATGACTGCGTCGCTTTTCCAAAGATAGTTGCACGCGCAATCAACCCACGCCCCACGCCGTCCTGAAGTTTTTCTCCGTCTCGCCGTTAATCCAGAGAGTGCCATGAACCGCCGGGGCGTTCGCCTCGCGCGGCGGGTCGACTCATAAAGACAACGCAAGACAAAGCGACAAGGGACACGGAGATGGAAAGGTTTCGCCTGAAAGTGCGGCTCTGGCTCGCACTCGCGGTTATGTGCCTGGGCATTCTGGCAATCGGCCTTTGGGGCGCGTTCAAGGCGCGCGACACGATGATCGCCGGCCGCGAGGCCGAGTTGAAGAGCGTGGTCAGCGTCGCCTATAGCGTGCTGGATCGTTACAACGGCCTCGCTGCGGCGGGCACCATGCCGCTCGCCGAAGCGCAACGCACGGCCATGGCCGATCTGCGCGCGATGCGCTACGACGGCGCCGGCGGCTATCTCGTGATCGAAGACGCGCACGCGCGGGTGCTGATGCACGGCGTACGCGGCGATCTCGAAGGCAAGGACATGAGCGGCTTCACCGATCCGCAAGGGCGCCACGTATTCAAGGACGGCTCGGATCTCGCCGAACGCGACGGCGACGGCTTCATCCATCTGCAATTTCTCAAGCCGGGTTCCAATCAGATGGCGCCGAAGATCAACTACGTGCGCCTCTACAAACCGTGGGACTGGACGATCGTCACCGGCGTCTTCACCGACGATATCGACGCCGTGTTCTATTCGACGCTGCTGCAATACGTCGGCGCCGCACTGATTCTGTGCGTGGTGGTGTCGCTGGTGATCGGCGTGATTCTGCGCAGCATCCTGCGGCAACTTGGTGGCGAACCCGCTTACGCGGCGGAAATTGCCGCACGTATCGCCGATGGTGAACTCGATCTCGTGGTCGACACGAAACCCGGCGATGAAAGCAGCCTGCTGGCCGCGATGCAGCGGATGCAGCACCGCCTCGCGCAGGCGATCACGCAGATTCGCAGCGGCGCCGCGTTGATTTCGTCGGTGTCGCATGAGATTGCGGCAGGGAACGCCGATCTGTCGCGACGGACCGAGCAGCAGGCGAGCGCGCTCGGCGAAACGGCGTCGAGCATGGAGCAGATCACCGCGACCGTGAAGCAGAACGCCGACAACGCGAAACAGGCGAGTCAACTGGCGCACAACGCGTCCGAAACGGCGGCGCGCGGCGGCGAGGTGGTGGGGCAGGTGGTCGAGACGATGCGCGGGATTTCACAATCGTCGCATCGAATCGGCGACATCATCGGCGTGATCGAGGGGATTGCGTTTCAGACCAATATTCTCGCGTTGAACGCGGCGGTCGAGGCGGCGCGCGCGGGCGAGGAGGGCCGTGGTTTTGCGGTGGTGGCCGGCGAAGTGCGCAGCCTCGCGCAACGCAGCGCCGCGGCCGCGAAGGAGATCAAGGCGTTGATCGAGGAATCGGCGGCGCAGATCGACGGCGGGTCGCAGTACGTGGGCCGCGCGGGCGAAACCATGCAGGAAGTCGTGCAGGCGGTGCGCCGCGTGACCGACATCATGGGCGAGATCAGCGCGGCGTCGGTCGAACAGAGTTCGGGCATCGAGCAGGTCAACATCGCGGTGGCGAGCATGGATCAGACGACCCAGCAGAACGCCGCGCTCGTCGAGGAAGCGAGTGCATCCGCCGAAGTGCTGAAGACGCAGACGGGTCAATTGGCCGAAGCGATCGCCGTGTTTTCGTTACCGCCTGCGTGAGAAAGGCAGTGACGGTAAGGCGCCGAACCGGCGATTCGATGCGGTAAAAAAGAAAAGAGCACGGGAGAATTTACTTTCGGAGGACACGACGCGCAACCGGTTGGCCGGTTGCGCGTTGCGTCTTTCCGGTCGTGCTCATATCGAAGTATCGAAATATCGAAGTACGTGATCTCTTCGATTCGATTTCGATTCGATACGGCGACGACCGTCTTTGCCCTGCCCAGACTTAGATGACGAGGCGCGACACCTTCGTGCCTTCGAGCGACACGCCGGCCATCAGGCCACCGTTCGTCAGCACGAATGCTTCGACCGGGCTCGTCGCGGTCGACGTATCGACCGCACCGTTCGCGCCGACCTTCAGCACGGCGACTGTCGCATCGGCGCCGGCTGCCCAACCCTGGCTGCCGAGGAATTTATCGAGCGCTTCCTGCGTCATGAACAGGAACACCAGCGCCTTCGACTGCGCGCCGATCTGCAAACCGAATGAACCCGCGACGGTGCTGTAATAGCCCGACGTGCGGCCGCCTACGCGCAACGCGCCTTCGCCATACTGACCACCGACCCAGAAGCCGGCCGAAATGACGGACGGAAACACCAGCACGCCTCGCGCTTTCGCGACCAGCTCACGCGAACCGCCGACGTTCTGATACAGCCGCGCCAGCGTCGAGTCGACGCCCGCGTTGATCGTGTCGCGCTTGCCGGCGTTGGCCGAAGGCGAGGCGCTCGATGACGGCGAGGTCGTCGTGCAGCCGGCGAGGCTGAGGCCTGCGGTGGCCAGGGCGGCGCTGCCGGTGAGGATGAATTGTCGTCTGCGCATGATTGTTTTCCTTTGCGTTATTGAAGTTGCGTAGGCTCGATGCTTCGTCGTTGACTTCGTCGTTGCTTTGCGAGCGGTCTGCCGTGACGCCGGCATGTGCGTACGTCGCTTGCTAACCAGCATTTCGCGTGCCTGAGCCTGGAGCATCGATCGCGGCGAAAAGTTGCGCGAGGGAAATGTCCGTGCGACGTCGACTCAGCCTTTCACCAGACCACCGTCGACGATCAGGTTCTGGCCGGTCACGGCGCGCGCCCATGGCGACAGGAAGAACAGCACGGCGTCGGCAAATTCCTCGGGCGTCGTGACGCGCCGCACCGGCGTCGAGTTGGCGATCAGGTCGAAGACGAATTCCGGCGTGGCCGAACTGGCGTCGGTGGTGCGCAATAGACCGCCCGACACCATGTTGACCGTGATGCCGTCGGGACCGAGATCGTGCGACGCCGTACGGGTCAGCGATAGCAGCGCCGCCTTGGCCGCCGTGTAGTCGTGGTACGGGACCACGGGATTCTGAAACAGATTGGTACCCACGTTGACGATGCGGCCGAAACCGCGCGCGCGCATGCCCGCGGCGGCCGCCTGAATCGTGTTCAGCGCGCCCTTGAGCGAGCCGTCGAGTTGCTGCTGCATGCGGGTCCAATCGAGGGTGTCGATGGTGGGGCGCGCGTCGCCGTCGAAACGGAAGTCGGCCAGCGCGTTGTTCACCACCGATACGATCGGCTGCCCCGTTTGCGCCTGGGCCGCGTCGAACAAACGCGTGACGGCCGCTTTATCGGTGACGTCGGCCTGAAGCGGCACGACGCGTTCGCCGAGTTCGTCCCGTAGCGCGAGCGCTGCTTTCTCGCTCCGGTGATAGTTGACGACCACGCCCGCGCCTTCGCGCACGAGCGCACGCGTGATCGACGCGCCGAGTCCACGGGCGCCGCCCGTTATCAGCACCCATTGTTCGGATAGAAGCATCGCTTTCCCCATGGTCGATGAAATGTCGGTCGCTATTGTCGCGCGATTCGGCGCGCGGCCGCGTTTTCATTGCATGGGTGACGTGGTGGATGGCTTTACGTTTGAACGCCTTCTGTTTTGCAGACGAATGCCGGTGTGCGGCGGCGTTGCCGGGGTGTCGAAGATTTCTCTCCTCTGTTTGAAACCGATGACAGGGCAGCGGAATTCTATTGACGTCGTGTTTCTTCTGTCTGTGTGGTGACTCTCAGTCCTTGCGCGAAAGCTGCGTGTTGATATCGGGACTAATACCTAGGTGTTTCGTTTGTGCGCGCCAATGGAATTCATCTGATCAGGCGATCTAGATAGTTTGGAGTGCGTATATGGTGGAGTTTTTACGTTTTGGTGGTGTATCGGTAATTAACGATCCTTAGCAATTAAAAATCATTTTTTACACAAAAAGAACCGGCTATTTCGCTTTGCGTGGGATAGCGCACGGTCGCTGCATGGCGCTCCGCATAACTTCAACTTTCATCAGGCCCAGCTACGTCATTTCAATTCTTCTTAACGCGTAGCCAGTCGTTGCTCTCGGATCACGTCGAATCGGACCGGGGTTTTTCGCGACAGAGATGCCGGGCGCCATGCGAATCAGGTGTGGTGTCAGGTAATACCGACCGGGCTTTGAGTTTGGGTCTTTAACGATGAATGCAGAGTCATCGGTTATTCGGGCCGGTCATTCGACGCATATAGTTAGGAGCATGAAATGAAAAAGCAAAATAGCGACAAGCGCACGCTGGGGACTCGCCGCGCGGTATTGGCGATGGCTGTGAGTCTGTACGCGGCGATGGCGGGGGCGCAAACGAATACGCCGGTGCCGGGCCCGGCCTCGGGCAAGGCGCCGAAAGTGGTGGTTGCGCAGTTGCCGATCGATTGTCCGCAGTACGACACTCCGCAATACGACACGCTCGGTTGCAAGCGGGAAAGCGCCGGCTTGCTGACGACGACGGGTGTCGGCGTGTCGGCCGCCGCGGGATCGGGGACGGCGGCGGGGTCGCAAAGCGGGTCGGGTAATGGGTCGGGCAACGGGGCGGCGTCGGGCGGGAATGGCGATAGCGGCGCGAATGGTGCTGGCAATTCGGGGAATTCGGGGTCCGCGGGATTGGGTGGATCGGCGGCGGGGGGGAGTGGTAGTGGTAGTGGCGGTAATGGGGGGAAGGGTAGTGGCGGGTCTGGTAGTGGCGGGTCTGGTAACGGCGGGTCTGGTAGTGGTGGTTCGGGCAGTGGCGGTTCGGGTAGTGGCGGGTCTGGTAGTGGTGGTTCGGGTAGTGGCGGGTCTGGTAGTGGTGGTTCGGGCAGTGGCGGGTCCGGTAATGGTGGTTCGGGCAGTGGCGGGTCTGGAAGTGGCGGGTCTGGCAGTGGTGGCTCGGGTAGTGGTGGCTCGGGTAGTGGCGGGTCTGGCAGTGGTGGTTCGGGCAGTGGCGGGTCTGGTAGTGGCGGTTCGGGTAGTGGCGGTTCGGGCAGTGGCGGGTCCGGTAGTGGTGGTTCGGGTAGTGGTGGTTCGGGTAGCGGCGGATCAGGTAGTGGTGGTTCGGGTAGTGGCGGTTCGGGCAGTGGTGGTTCGGGCAGTGGTGGGTCGGGCGACGGCGGCTCGGGTAGCGGCGGCTCTGGCGGTCACGGCTCTGGCGGTCACGGCTCCGGTGGCCACGGCGATGGCGGTCATGGCGATGGCGGTCATGGCGACGGTGGTCATGGTGACGGTGGTCATGGCGATGGCGGTCATGGCGATGGTGGTCACGGCGATGGTGGTCATGGCGACGGCGGCCACGGTGATGGCGGTCATGGCGACGGCGGCCACGGTGATGGCGGTCATGGCGACGGCGGTCACAGCTCCGGTGGTCACGGCGATGGCGGTCATGGTGACGGTGGCCACGGCGATGGCGGTCATGGCGACGGCGGCCACGGTGATGGTGGTCACGGCGATGGTGGTCACGGCGATGGCGGTCACGGCGATGGCGGTCATGGTGACGGTGGTCACGGCGACGGCGGTCATGGCGACGGCGGTCACGGCTCCGGTGGTCACGGCTCCGGTGGTCACGGCGATGGTGGTCACGGCGATGGCGGTCACGGCGATGGCGGTCATGGTGACGGTGGCCACGGCGATGGCGGTCATGGCGACGGCGGCCACGGTGATGGTGGTCACGGCGATGGTGGTCACGGCGATGGCGGTCACGGCGATGGCGGTCATGGTGACGGTGGTCACGGCGACGGCGGTCATGGCGACGGCGGTCACGGCTCCGGTGGTCACGGCTCCGGTGGTCACGGCGATGGCGGTCACGGCGATGGCGGTCATGGTGACGGTGGCCACGGCGATGGCGGTCATGGCGACGGCGGCCACGGTGATGGTGGTCACGGCGATGGCGGTCACGGCGATGGCGGTCATGGTGACGGTGGTCACGGCGACGGCGGTCATGGCGACGGCGGCCACGGTGATGGCGGTCACGGCGATGGCGGTCACGGCGACGGCGGTCATGGTGACGGTGGTCACGGCGACGGCGGTCATGGCGACGGCGGTCATGGCGACGGCGGTCACGGCTCCGGTGGTCACGGTGATGGCGGCCATGGCGATGGCGGTCATGGCGACGGTGGCCATGGCAATGGTGGCCATGGTGACGGCAGCCATGGTGATGGCGGTCACGGCTCCGGTGGTCACGGCGACAGCGGCCACGGTGATGGCGGCCACGGCGCAAGCGGTCACGGAGATGGTGGTCACGGCGACAGCGGTCACGGCGACAGCGGCCACAGCGGAGGCTTCGGCGGCTTCGGTGGCCATAGCGGCGGCTTCGGCGGTGGCAATGGCGGCAGCGGCGGTCACGGCCGCGGCCACTAAGCGCGGACTGGATTCCGCAGCACCTCCGCAGCACGAGCAGCGTGGACGTCCAGCTTACTGGCCGGTCACGCTGCCCGAATCGCTCATCGGCGCAAACGCATCAGTCAACAAACCTCACCAACCCAAACGAAAAAGAGCGGACATCCCTCGTCCGCTCTTCTCCCACCTGACTCCACAAATCAAATCACCACCCCCCCCAACATCCATAAACTACCCACCCACCTCAATCACCCTCTCCTGCACCACCAGAAAAACCCGCTCCCCCGCAACCCTCCCATCCTCCCGCGCCCCGCCCGTAAACCCGCCAAACGCAGGCAACACGCCATAGCGAGCCTGAAACCGGAAACAGGGCACCCGCACGGAATCGATCCGCGTCGACACCCGATAAACCGGATGCACGTGCCCCGCGAGCGCGTAGGCCTCATCGACCACGCACGGGTAATGACACAAAGCCCACGGCCCAAGCCGCCACGGCTCCCGCACGCACTGAAAATCCAGCGTCTGCGGCAACGCGCCCGCATGCCGATCGTGATTTCCCTCGACCAGCACGACCCGCAACGCGGCGTGCCGTGCCCGCCACACATGCAACGCGCCCAACGTCTCCACCGCATGCGCCTCGCGCGCATGCATCAGATCGCCGAGAAAGACGAGCATTGCCGGTGCAAACTCGTCGATCAGCCGATCGAGCCGCCGCAAATTGTCGGCGGTCGAACCAACCGGCACCGGAATGCCGCGCGCGCGAAATACAGCGTCCTTGCCGAAATGCGCATCGGCGATGAAAAGACATCGCGACGCGGGATCGAACGCCGCCCGCAAGCTCGACAACACGAGCGGCTGCCCGGCGACCTCGATCTTCAACGAACTCGTCTTCATGAACGCGCCGCCTTTTCGAGTTCCGCCAGCATGCGCTCGACGCGATCCGCGAGCTTCTCCGTGCTCACCTTCTCGCGCAGACGTCCGACGATCAGCGGAAACGCGAACGGCGTCGGCTTTTTCGGCCGCATCACGACAACGCGGCTGGCGCTCATCCGTTCGAGCGCGATGCGGATACGCTGCGCGTCGAGTTCCTGCAGCAGAACTTCGGCATCGGCCTGACCGAGCAGCAGATTGTCGCTATCGTGATGGCGAAAGATCTCATAGAACAATCCACTCGACGCCTGCAATTGCCGCGCACTTTTCTGTTGCCCAGGATTGCCCTGGAACACGAGTCCCGACACGCGCGCAATTTCGCGGAACCGCCGCATCGACAGTTCGGATGAATTGAGGCTGGCCAGAATGTCGTGCTCCAGCGCATCGGACGAAAGCAGACCCGCGTCGAGCTGCGCGGCCCAATCGAATGGTTGCGCGGACAACAGCTCGAAGCCGTAGTCGTTCATCGAGATCGAAAAAGTACCGGGCTGTTCGCGCGCGACCCGCCACGCAAGCAGCGCGCCCAATCCAATATGCGCCGTGCGCCCGGCAAACGGATAGCAGAAGAAATGATGCCCTTCCCGCGACTTCAACAATTCCACCACCAGTACCCCGGGTTCGGGCAATGCCGACCACTTCTGCTGCAATTCGAGCAGCGGCCGCACCGCGCGCATTTCCGGCTCGTCGTAGATGCCATGGGCGGCACGCGCGAGCATCGTCAAGGTCGCATCGGCAAGTTCGGACGAGAGCGGCATGCGGCTGCCTGCCCATTGCGGCATCGCGCCGCGCGAGGACGTCGCGCGCCGCACCCACGCGGTCATGTCCTGCACGCGAATCAATTCGAGCGCGCGTCCGCCGAAGGTAAAGATATCGCCGGGCTTGAGCCGCGAAATAAACGACTCCTCGATCGCGCCGATCCTTCCACCCGACAGATACGCGACGTTCAACGTCCCATTCGCGACGATCGTGCCGATGTTGTTGCGATGCCGCCGCACCAGATCCTCGCGCGGCACGCGATACAGGCCATCGCTCGCGAGCGCCACGCGATGGTAGTCCGGATACGCACGCAACGCGGTGCCCCCGCCTTCCACGAAGCCGAGCGCCCAGTCGAACTGCGCCTGGGTCAGATCGCGGTACGCGTAAGTGCCGCGAATTTCGCCATACAGTTCTCGCGCATCGAACCCGCCGCCGATCGCCACCGTCACCAGATGTTGCACCAGCACGTCGAACGGTTTGTCGGGCGTATCGCGTCCTTCTATCCGGCGCTTCTCGACGGCTTCTCGCGCGGCGGCGGCTTCGACCAGTTCGAGCGCATGCGTCGGCACGATCGTCACGCGCGACGGCCGGCCGGGCGCATGCCCCGAACGTCCCGCACGCTGCATGAGCCGCGCGACGCCCTTGGGCGAACCGATCTGGAACACGCGGTCCACCGGCAGAAAATCGACGCCGAGGTCCAGGCTCGATGTACACACCACCACCTTCAACGCGCCACTCTTGAGACCGCGTTCGACCCATTCGCGCACCTCCTGATCGAGCGAGCCGTGATGCAGCGCGATCAGTCCGGCCCACTCGGGTCGTGCTTCGAGCAGCGCCTGATACCACAGCTCGCATTGCGAGCGCGTGTTGGTGAAGACGAGCGAGGTGTGCGCATCGCCGATCGCATCGGCCACCGCGCCGACCTGGCGCATGCCGGCATGGCCGCCCCATGGAAAACGTTCGATGGTTTCCGGAATGATCGTGTCGACGATCAGCGCCTTGGGCAACGCGCCGTGCACGCTCACGCGCGCGGTTTTGACCGGGGCGAGCAGAACCTCGGCGGCGAAAGGCAGATTGCCGAGCGTCGCCGACAGACCCCATACCTGGAGCTCGGGCCGCCAGTGCGCGAGGCGGGCGAGCGCGAGCTGGGTCTGCGTGCCGCGCTTGTTGCCGAGTAATTCATGCCATTCGTCGACGACCACGAGGCGCACGTGAGAAAGTACTTCCCGCGCGTCGGGCCGGGTGAGCATGAGCGACAGGCTTTCGGGCGTGGTGACGAGCGCCGACGGCATGCGCCGGTTCTGCCGCGCGCGTTCCGCCGACGTCGTATCGCCGGTACGCATGCCGACGCTCCACGGTACCGCCAGGTCGAGCGCGGAACTTTGCAGCGCGCGGGCGGTGTCGGCGGCGAGCGCGCGCATCGGCGTGATCCAGAGTACGGTAAGCGGATCGGGTTGCGTGCGCGGCGGCGCGACGCGCTGGATCGAAGCCGTCGTGGCCTTCTCCGTGGTTTTCTTCATGGCCTTATTGGCGGCCTTCTTCGTGTTCTTCCCCGCCAACTGCTCGATCGATTGCGCCGCCGCGAACGTTGCGAGCGCACCGAACCACACCGCCCATGTTTTGCCCGCGCCCGTGGTGGCATGCAACAAGCCGCTTGCACCATGGGCAATCTCGCGCCATACGTCGCGTTGAAACTCGAACGGCTGCCAGCCGCGCGCGTCGAACCATGCGGCGAGGCGGTCGGCGAACGGACGCTGCGCAGCGGTTTCGTCGAACGTGAAGGGGAGTGGTTCGAAGGCTGGCTCGTGCGCGTCGAGTCGTGCCTGCTGTGCGCGGCTGCGCGGAATCCGCCGCGGTCGTGGGCGCGACCGCGGCCTGGCGCCCGGTTCGGACGAAGCGTCCGGCCCGATGGCTTCGGGGTTGTCGGAATCAGCCGGCTCGGTCATCGAAAGCGCTCGTTGGCATTGGATTCACCGGGCGGTGCGGAGCATGCCGGGTTCGCTGATCAATATCTTCTGTGGACCAAAGAAATGAGCGGGGAGTTCATCGACATATCTTCGCACTTACCCGGCGCGGGGAGTCCGTGTTTAAATGCGGTGGCCTCGCGTGGCCTCGCGTGGCCAGAGTACAAAGAGAATCGCGAGTGCTTGCTGGCGTCCATTCCAGAACACAACTAGACGAAACGGAGTTCACGTTGAATCGCATCGAGCCCGCAATACCGCAAGTGTCGTTATGCATTGCCGCCGCGCAGGCCCAACCGGTATCCGGCGACGTCGCCGCCAACATCGCGAAAACGGTCGAACTGACCGGTCTCGCGGCCGATCGCGGCGCGAAAGTGGTGGTTTTTCCCGAGAAATTCCTGAGTGGCTATGAACCGGATCTGATTGCCGGCGACCCGGCGAAGTACGCCTTCGAAACGCACGATGCGCGTCTCGAACCGATTCGCGACATCTGCCGCCGGCGCGAGATCGTGGTGATCGTCGGCGCGGCAACACGCGATGCGGGCGCGCTACACATTTCCTCGCTGGTATTCGATCGAAGCGGCAAGGAGATCGAGCCGTATCACAAGCAGTATCTCTACAGCAGCGAGAGAACCATTTACACGCCGGGCACGCGGGGCCGCATGCTGGAACTGAATGGCTGGCGTCTCGCGCTCGGCGTCTGCTACGACTCGGGTTTTCCGGAGCATGCGAGACTCGCGGCGCTCAATGGCGCGCATGCCTACCTGGTCAGCGCGCTCTTCAGCGTGAAGACCGGCTATCACCAGTCGCGCGTCTGGTTTCCGGCGCGGGCGTTCGACAACACGCTTTACGTGCTGCTGTCGAATCACGTCGGCACGACCGGCGGCTGGGCGACCTGCGGGTCGAGCGCGATCTGGCGTCCGGACGGCGATGCGATCGTGGAAGCGGACCGCGAGCACGACGGCGTGATTACCGCGCTACTCGATCCCGCTGTACTGGCCGACGTGCGGGCGCGCGAAACGGTGCTCGCGGATTTCGCCGCGCGCGACGAGGGGCCGAGCGGCGAGTACATCGTGTCGCGTCTCGACTGACGCGTGTGCAGTACGCTTTCTCCGGCTTCTATGGCTTCTATGGCTTCGGCACGGCCGGTTGCGCGGTGCCGAGCGGACTGCGTCGTGGAGAAGGCACGGCCCACAGCAATGCGATCATGCCGGCGATCAACAGCACGGCGATCACCGCAAAGCCGGTGTAAATGCTGCCGGTTCGCGTCGCCAGCGAGCCGATCAGCGAAGGACTCACGGCGCCGCCGATCGCACCGATCGCGGTAATCGTCGCGATGCCGGCCGCCGCCGCGCCGCCGTCGAGGTCCGCGGTCGGAATTGTCCAGAAGATGCTGAGCGTCGCGTAAATACAGATCGAGGCGACCACCAGCAACGCGACGGTGAAGGGCACGCTGCGCGCGGCGAACGGCAATAACAGAAAACTCGCCGCCACCGCGAAACCGCAAGCCGCGACGTGCCAGCGCCGTTCCGCGCGACGATCCGAACTATGTCCGATGACAACAATGCCGATTGCCGTGCACACCGACATCCCGCCGCTGATCCAGCCGATGTGACCGAGCTGCTGCACGCCGACATGGCGCAATAGCGTCGGAATCCAGAAGCCGATTGCATTGAGTCCCATGAACACGCAGAAGTAAATGGCCGAAAGAAGATAGATGCGCGGATTGCGCAATACGTCGGCGAGTCCTGCCGGTGGCGTGTACTGCGTGCCGCGCGTTTTCCTGTCCGCATCGAGTGCCATCGCGACGAAACGCTTTTCTTCATGGCTGAGCCATTTGGCGCTCGCCGGACGATCGTCGAGATAAAGCAGTGCCATGACGCCGAGTGCAATGGCCGGCACGCCTTCAATCAGGAATAGCCACTGCCAGCCGCGCAAGCCGAGTAGGTCGTGGAAATGCACCATGATCCAGCCTGACAGCGGACCGCCGATAATTCCGGCGAGCGGCACCGCCATGATGAACAGACTCGTGATGCGCCCACGCTGCCGGTCGGGAAACCAGTACGTGAGGTACAGAATGATGCCGGGAAAGAACCCGGCTTCCGCGGCGCCTAGCAGAAAGCGCAGCAGATACAGCATGCCCGCACTCTTCACGAACATCAGCAGCACGGTCAGGCTGCCCCACAGCACCATGATGCGCAGCAGCGTTTTGCGCACGCCGATCTTCTCCAGCAGAAGATTGCTCGGTACTTCGAACACCAGATAGCCGACGAAGAACATGCCGGCCGCCAGTCCGAACACGGCATCGTCGAGCTTGAGATCCTGCAGAAACTGCAGCTTCGCGAAACCGATATTCACGCGGTCGATGAAATTGACGACGTAGCAGAAGAACAGAAACGGCACGATACGCCGCGCGATCTTGCGATAGATCGCGTCTTCGGGCGCGGCGGCTGACGAACGCTGCATCATGGTGTCTGGCGCTCCGGGCGCGGGTGAGGGGATTCGCTTGAAAGCTTCTGTTCCAGTGCCGCTTGCCTCGATTTACCACTCGCCGAAAAAGACGCCCCAATCCTTGTGCGTGTTGGTTTTACTCTCCACCGTCGGATTGTCGATCGTCACGCGCTGTTTCAACGAGGCGTACCAGTCCGCGAGTCTGGCGTGCATCTGCTCGCGTATCGGGGCGTGACTCGCGTCGGCGCCGAGATCGGCATACTCGTGCGGATCGTTCGCGAGATCGAACAGTTGCGGCCGGTAACCAAGCCAGTGGATGTATTTCCAGCGCGCGTCGCGCACCATCCAGCCGCGGCACTCGTCGGGCTTGCGTTGCAGCGCAAGGCGCGCGCCCCGGAAGCTGTAGTCGAGCTCCGAGACGACATAGTCGCGCCAGCCGTCCGCACGTTGCGCGTCATTGCGCGTGAGCGGCAGGACCGAACGTCCTTCGATCCGCTCGTCGCAGGCCGGCAGCCCGAGCGCGTCGAGTACCGTCGGCACCACGTCGATGCAGGACATGAAGCGGTTCTCGACGCCGCCGCGAGTCGCATCCGCGGATGCCGACGGATCGTAGACGATCATCGGCACGCGCTGCACGGTGTCGTAGAACAGTTCTTTTTCGCCGAGCCAGTGATCGCCGAGGAAATCGCCATGGTCGGCGGTGAAGACGATCAGCGTGTCCTGCCAGCGGCCAAGTCGTTCGAGCGACTCCCACAGACGGCCGAGATGGTCGTCGATCTGCTGGATCAAGCCCTGATAGACGGGCCGCACGGTATTCGAGACTTCCTCGCGCGCGAAATTCACGCATTCTTCCTGCGTGCGGTACGCGGCCGTCACCGGGTGAGCATTGTCGAGTTCGGCTGCGCGGCGTTGCAGCGGCAGGCATTGGTCGAGCGAATACAGATTGTGATACGGGCGCGGCGCGACGTAAGGCCAATGCGGCTTTACGTACGACAAATGCAAAGCCCACGGTTCGTCCCCGCGTGCCTCGATATAGCGGATCGCCTGATCCGTCATATAGGCGGTTTCCGAATGCGGCTCGGCGACGCGCGCGGGCCAGCGGACATTGCGCATTTTCCAGCCGGAATGCACGGCGCCATTGTCATCTTCGACGCTGATGGCAAAGTCGCTCCATGGCTTGTCGCTGACATAGCCGTGTTCGCGCAGAAAGGCGGGGTAGCCGCTTTCCTTACCGGGTTCGTGATGGCCGTCGTAACGGTCCAGCTCGTCGAACGATCCGCTCGACAGGCGGCGCCCGAGCGGACTTTGCCGCGCAATGTCGAGCCGTTCCATGCCATGCGCGTCCGCCATCACGTGCGTTTTACCGGCCAGCGCGAGCGAGCGGCCATTCAGACGCAGGTACTCGCCGAGCGTCATTTCGCCGATCGATAGCGGCACGCGGTTCCAGTTCGCGCCGTGACTGCTCATCGTGCGGCCCGTGTAATAGGACATACGCGACGGACCGCACACGCCGGAGCTGACGAACGCGTTGTCGAAACGCAGCCCGCGCGCGGCGAGCGCATCGATATGCCGGGTGCGCAGATAAGGGTGACCGTAGCAACCGAGGTGATCGCGGCGTAACTGGTCGCACATGATAAAGAGAACGTTGCGGGTGTCGGCCATCTGTCAGTACCTTCGCGGCCTCTCGGCCTCAAGAAGAAAGCGCCGGCGAGAAGAAACCGGCAAGATGTCCGATGCTAGAAACGAACCTCACGATTGACCTAATCAAATGTATGTGCGAATGCACAATAAGCCGGCGTGGACGCGGAAAAAGCACGTCATAATGACCGGCGAGCCAACATTTACCCTACATTCACCGTGTCCGATTTCCCCACGCGGCCTGTGCTGAAACATCCCGAGCACATCGACGAATTCCTGCTGTATCGCTTGCACAACCTCGCGCGGGTGGCCGTGCAGGGCGCCGGTTTGATGTTCCGCCGGGAACTTGGCATTAGCCGGCGCGACTGGCGCATTCTCGCGTTCGTCGGTAAATACCCGAATGCGAGTCTGAGTCAGCTCGCCGAACAGGCCGCATTGGATACGGTGGTGGCGAGCCGTTGCGTCGCCAATATGGTGAAGAAAGGCCTGATCGCCAAAACACGGTTGCCGGAGAATAAACGCTTGACGGTACTCGCGCTCACCGACACCGGCCACTGGGTCTACGAACAGGCGCGGGAATGCGGGCAACGCTATAACACCGAGTTCGCCGCCTGTTTAAGCGACGAGGAAGCGCAGTTACTCGATGCATTGCTCGACCGGATGGAGCAACAGGCCGTGCTATTGAATCAACGCGAAATGGCGAAAAGCGGTGCGTTGCTGGAAGAAGATCCGGACGCGGCGGCGGAGTAGTTGCGGGGTAGATTCCAATCGGATTCGAATGGTCGATCGCGTGCCCGTCATGCGCCACCCGAATCGATTGGCTGCCGGCAGCGGCGGATCGCTTCGGTCGATCCGTTACAATGACCCGCACCTTTCACCTGGAGACTTGCTTTGAAATCTATCGTTGCTTTGGTCGCCGCCGCTGTGTTGTCCTCGTCGGCAATGGCCGCACCCACCACCGAGAAACTGCCGTCCGGCGTGATCGTCGAACATCTGAAGCAGGGTACCGGTGCGCAACCGGTCGCCACCGACGTCGTGAAAGTGAACTATCGCGGCACGCTCGCCAACGGTACCGAATTCGATAGCTCCGCGAGCCATGGCGGCCCGGCTACGTTTCCGCTGAACCGCGTGATTCCGTGCTGGACGCAAGGTGTGCAGAAAATGAAAGTGGGCGGCAAGGCGAAGCTGACCTGCCCGGCGGCCACCGCTTATGGCGATCGCGGCGTCGGCGTGATTCCGCCGAACAGCGACCTGACTTTCGAGGTCGAACTGGTCGACATCGTCAAGCAGTAACGCGCAATTCGCTTCAAGGCAAAGCCCCGCTCCGGTTATTTCGCAGCGGGGCTTTTGTCATTGGGGCGACTTTTTTGTGTGGCCATCAATATAGTTGGTTGTTTTAAAGTGACGAACCGCTGCTTCGTTTACTGTCTGCCCGTGCGCCGAAACGATATGGCATTCGTCGCGCAGTCTCGAAGATCTCCGCTGTCCTTCCTCTTTTTTGTTGCGCATCGGGAGCGCCGGTCATGAATATCGACTTTCACTATGGTGTGGTCTATATCGTCGCTCGCACGGCCGGCATGACGGCCGGCGATGCGCTTACCGTCGCGCATGCCTGCCAGTATGTGGACGACGCGACGACTTCAGGAATATTGCGCTTCGAAGGCGGCGAAACCTTCGAGCGTTTCGCCACCGCGCACAAGATGTTCGACTATGCGAACACGGAGAACGATCAGAACCGGCTGGTCTGGGCGCCATTTCATTTTCTGCCGGCGGGCGAGGGCGATACGCTTCAGGAACGAGCCATCTGTCGCGCCGACAGCGCCGTCGCGCGCGAGACCGTGCGGCGGGCAATCCGCCAGCGCGGCGCCGATACCGCGTTGCACCGGCTGGGCGTGACGCTTCACACGTATGTGGATACCTGGGCGCACCAGGGGTTTTCCGGCATCGAGAGCCCGTCGAACCGCGTGCATTTGCTGGAGTCGCAGGATTGCACGCGCAAAGGCTGGTTTGCCCGATTAAGCGAGGCGACTCGTCATCTGATCGAGCACATCGAGGAAGATGTATTGACCGTGGCGTTACCCGTCGGCCATGGCGCCGCGTTGCATTATCCCGACCAGCCATGGGCGAAATGGCATTACATCGACGGCAGGAATGCTTTCGTCGAACGACACAACTTGCCGGAGTTCGTGCAGGCTGCCGAGATGGCATGCCGCGCGGTGCGAGCCTGGCTGGCCGGCACGGAAGATTTCGAAACGCAGGAGGGTTTGCCGCCAGACGTCAAGGATGCACTCACCGAGCTGCTGAATACCAACCGGAATCTGGACGATAACCAACGCTTGCGGACCCTTTGCGACGAGGTAAGCCAAGGCCGCATTCCGGGTTTGAAAGAGACGATCCCGGTCTATGTGCCGAAAGGCCCCGGCTCGTGGAAATGCAATGCCACCGGTTTGCGATTCGACGACGACACCGGCGACCGGCCGGCATGGACGGATGCGTTCGAGAAGAGCGATTACCGGCTCTTTCACGACTCGGTCAAGGAACACCGGTTCGTGACGACGCAGGAAATCCTGCCGGCTCATGGGTTGCGTATCGCTTGAGGGTTGCGAATCGCTTGACCGCGTGAGCGCACCGGTACGAATACCGGTTTTCTCCGGCGGCTCCAACCGCTATTCGGCTTTCGCCTGTTGACGCTGCCCGGCCCGTTCCTGCGCCTGTTCCTGAGCCTGCTTCTTCGCCATATGGCGTCCCACCAGACAGCCGCCCACCGCGCCGACTACCGCGTGATGTCCGGCATAGTGACCCGCCACGCCGCCGACCACCGCTCCCTTCACGCAACCCGCCGCGTTTGCGGTGCCGACTGTCGCGCAAGTGAGGGCGAATGCCGCGAGTGCGGTCTTGATGTAACCCGCTTTCATCTGAAAGTACCGTGCTATTGAGAGTGTCGAAGTGTAGAGGGGCGTGCCGCGCGGAGGTGAAACAGCGCTGCGAGATTAGTAACGCACGGTTACCGGTAATCGGGTTTGTCAGAGCCAAGGTGCGCGCAAATCCACGCCGACGGTAAAAAAGTGCGCTCTGTCCTTTGAATCTCCGAATGCTTGCCTATAGTAGAAGCGACAATTGCCGCTGTTGACGGCGGCCGCCTTCTCGCTGCGTGTCACGGGGAAACGCAAATGATGTTAGCCAACAATGCAATCTATTCGCCTCGGAGTTGCACGCCGGAGTCATTGCGGACCCTGGCCGGCTATCTCGAACTGGCACTCGACGAAGGTAAAAGCGTGGTCCTGATGCGAATCGGCACGCAAGTGCGTAGCGTCTATATCGGCGACCCATCCGGCGTGCTGGAAGCGCTGACCGATCATGGTGTCGTGGCCGCGTTTCAGGCAGACGAAATGCTTTCGTTGACCCGTTTAGGCCTCAACCGGATCACCGCCGACGATCAGCAATACCGTTTCATTCGTAGCGTCCGGTATATCGCCGATCGCCAGGCGGTGGTTTTTACGCCTGCTTGAAGATTGGGAAAAGGAGTGGGAAGTAGAAGAAGGCGACGGAAGAAGAGGAAGCAATCAACGCAAAAAGAAAGACGGCGAGAGCTGGAAAGTGTCGGGAAATGTCTGGAAAACGACATTTGCCGGCGAGCCGTGCGGAACCAATTCGAAAGATTCGGACTCCACGGGATACGTCATGCAGTACGGAAGCTGCTTTATCGCCACATAGATCTGCCTTTCTCCTGTTATTCATGGCATAGTTCGATCGATCAACACATAAGGAGGAATCAAATGCCCACATTAGAGCAAATCCAGGCAAAGCTTAAGAAGCTCCAGGCGCAGGCTGATGTCCTTATTGCAAGGAAAGCGCAAACGGCGGTCGACCAGATTCGCGATCTGATGCTTAAGCATGGCCTCACTACCGAAGATATCGAAGCGAAAGCGAAAGCACGCCGTGCCGCGAGAGGGCTGAATGGCCACGCGGGAAATGGCAAGGTGAAAGCGGCCTCCGGCGGCAAGCCGGCCAAGTACCGCGACCATAAAACCGGCGCGACCTGGACGGGTCACGGCCGCGCACCGGGTTGGATCGCCAACGTAAAAGACCGCACGCAATATCTGATTGAAGGCGCGAGCGAAATCAAGTCGGTCGCTAAAGCGGCATTGACCGGCCCGAAAGGCGGTAAAGGGCAACCTAAAGGCGCACAGCCGCCCAAGTACCTGAATCCGAAAACCGGCGCGACCTGGAGTGGCCGTGGTCCGGCGCCTGCATGGCTGGCTTCGGTCAAGGACCGCAGCAAATTCTTGATCGAAGGCGCGGCGGCAGCGGTGAAAGAAGCCGGACATCAATCGGCCGCGAAAGCCGGCAAGGCAAAATCCGCCGCGACGAGCGGCGCGGTGAGCAAGAAAGCCGCAGCGAAGAAAGTCGTCGCCAAGAAAGCAGCGGCTAAAAAAGCCACCGCGAAGACCGCTGTGAAGAAGGCCGCAAAGAAGGTCAGCGCGGCAGCCCGGAAAGTCGCGGCAAAGAAGCCCGCCGCCAAGAAGCGCACGGTGACTCGCGCCGCCACTCAGGTCGCGCGAAAGAAGCCGGGTCGTCCGGCCGCGGTGAAGCAGGCCGCAGCAACGGCAGCAGCACCGCAAGCCACCGAGCAAGCCGGCGCATAAGCGCCACGGAGTCGAGAAGTCGATGACCAGCACGTTTGCAGTATCCCGGCAGGAGGACCTGGTCGTCCTGCTGGACTCCGTTCCGCAACCGGCGGCGGACGCCGCCGATCCCTTCATCGTTTCGAGTGCCCGCCGGGTGATTCTGTCCTACCCGATCGCGCAAGCCGACTTCGATCGCTTCGGCCCTTTCGATCCCGACGACGACCCGTTCTGCGCGGTACTTTTTCCAGACACGGTATTTCATCGCCTTGGGCCACCGGGCGCGGCCGATCTCGACATTCACCCGCTCACGGCGCAAGGCTTGACCGCGTATTCGGTTCATGAAGTCACGAATTCGTCGCTCGTGGCCGAAATAAGCGCGGTGGAAACCGGCGGCATCGCACAGCGGCATTTCATCATTACGTTCGCCGACGCGACATTCGAGTGCGTCGCGTCCGACTATACGGTGGTCGGCGTATTCGGCGCGGGTGAGATTGCCAGCCGCGAGGCCTTCTCGCTTGTCAGATAAAGCAACTGGGTAGCAAGGCGCGGGCCTGCAACGGGCACGCGCCGTGCGTCCTGTCTTCGCGATAACAACCGGACCCTCTTCTGGGTCCGCGTTCGTTCAACGAAGCGCGGGGCGCGCACACGACGCGTCGCGCCGATTAGCATCGAGGCCACGCATGCTGACCATACCCATCACCGCCTTTGTTACGCTCGTCATCGTTCTATTGATCGCCAATTTATCGAGTGGCGAAAAGAAGATCGAACATAAGATCGACCGGCTTTATGCGAGCGACGATCCGCAATTCCTGCGCTCGATGGGTCTTCTACTCGGACCGCCGGTGATCTCCGGCAATCGCTTCGACATGCTGCTGAATGGCGAGCAGATCTTTCCGTCGATGCTCGACGGTATTCGCGCTGCGCGCCGTACCATAACCTTCGAGACGTTCATTTACTGGTCCGGCGAAATCGGCGAACAGGTTGCCCAGGCGCTCGCGGATAAAGCACGCGAAGGCGTCGCCGTGCATGTGCTGCTCGATTGGGTCGGCTCGTCGAAAATGGACAAGCGCTATTTGAAAATGTTGCGCGACGGCGGCGCGCAGGTCATTCAGTATCACAAGCCGCATTGGACCGGACTCGGCCGCATGAACGACCGCACGCACCGCAAGTTGCTGGTGATCGACGGAAGGATCGGCTTTACCGGCGGAGTCGGTATCGCGCCGGAATGGACCGGTCATGCGCAGGATGAAAAGCACTGGCGCGACACGCATTTTCGCGTCGAAGGTCCGGTCGTCGGTCATATGCAGGCGGTGTTCATGGACAACTGGGTAAAGGCGTCGGGCAATGTACTGCACGGTGCGGAGTACATTCCGGAAGTCGGCAAGGTCGGCGACGGACTCGCGCATATGTTCAGCAGCTCGCCTTCGGGCGGCAGCGACGACATGCAGTTGATGTATCTGATGGCGATCACCGCCGCCACGCGCAGCATTCATCTGGCGAGTGCGTACTTCGTGCCCGACAAGCTGACGATCAACGCAATCGTCGAAGCGGCGAAACGCGGCGTGAAAGTACAGATCATCACGCCGGGCAAGCGCATCGATACGCACACCGTACGCGAAGCGTCGCGTGCATGCTGGGGGGATCTGCTCAAGGCCGGCGTGGAGATGTTCGAATATCAACCGACCATGTTCCACTGCAAACTACTCGTGGTGGACGAGTACCTGGTGTCGGTCGGCTCGACCAATTTCGACAGCCGTTCGTTCAAGCTCAACGACGAAGCGAATCTGAACATTTACGACCGCGAATTCGCGATGCTGCAAACGGCCACCTTCGCCGACGACCTGAAGCATTCGCGGCAAGTCACGCTCGAAGACTGGATGCGACGTCCGCGGCGCGAGAAGCTGATCGAGAAGTGCGTGTCGTTACTGGATACGCAACTCTGACAATTCGACTACAACGAAACTACAGCGGCTTGAACACCGTTTGCTTGATGCCCTCTGCATGAATTAGACGGGATAAAAAAATTGTTTTGAAATTGTTTTAAAAATCGGTTTGCTAACGTATATTGACATCAAGTCTTCACGCACAAACGAGAGACTCGCATTGAATGAAAAGCACGAATGGCCGTTTTCTTCGTGCATTCTATTAGTGCATATAAGATATATCACGAGGCGTCGAAGGCTAAGACTTCGATGCAGCAGCGACCGTCACGGACCGGACTTGCCGGGGTACAACGCAAGTCGCATGGGCCCGCTCCGTGGTAGTCCGGCCGCATGGCGTCCGCACGCGCGGGCGCGGTATCGGTACGCACTTGCCGCGACGCAAGTGCATGCGAATACGCCATGCCCATCGAAAAACTCCTTGTTCCGCTGCCGGCGGGCCTGAAAGTCTACGTTGAACGTCACGTATTCGATCCGGCCTTCGAGAGTGTCATTCTGATCAACGGCGCGCTCGCCACTACCGCTTCGTTCGGGCAGACAATCAAATATCTCGGCGAGCGTTATAACCCGATCTGTTTTGATTTGCCTTATGCCGGTCAATCGAAAATGCATAATAAATGCGACTTCGTCCTGACTAAAGACGATGAAGTCGACATTCTGATTTATCTAATACGCTTATTCGAACCGAGTTTTCTATTGTCCGTTTCATGGGGCGGGGTGGCGTCGCTGCTGGCGTTGTCGCGGGCGCGCACCAGCGTGAGGCGCGCGGTGATCGCATCGTTTTCGCCGTGCCTGAACGCACCGATGATCGATTACGTGAGCACCGCCCGCGACCATATCGCCGCCGGCGAAAACCTGAAGGCCGCGCAGTTGCTCAACGACACGGTGGGCAAGCATCTGCCGCGAATCATGAAGCTCTACAACTTCCGCTATCTGTCGACGCTGCCGCGCGAGGAGCAGGACCAGGTGGCGTTTCACGTCGAGCAGATCCTGGCGATCCGGCCGGAGCACTACCTGCATGAGTTCCGGCATATCGACTGCGGGCTGAAGTTCATCAACGGTGAACTCGACGAGTACACCACGCCGGTGGACGCGCGTTCGTTGTGCGCGCATCTGAAGAGCGCCGAGTTCGAGACGATCGCGCAGGCCGGGCACTTCCTCGATCTGGAGGGCAAGGCGGCATTGCGCCAGGTGCGCGCGGCGATTCTCGACTTCTTCGGGCCGCCGCCGGTGCAACGCGCACTCGACTGCTTCGAAACGCAGGCGGACGTAGCCACCCTGGCCAATGTGTCCAGCGTGGCATTGCAAACCACCGCCGATCACTCGTTCCAACAGGCCGAACTACCATGAATCTCGCTCAGAGCATTGCCATCGTCGTCCCGTGGATGGTGTGGGTCGCGTACTGGACTGCGACCTCGAACCGCGTCAAGACGACCGCGCGCCGGGAGGCGTCGATCTCGCGCACGTTGCAGTCGATTCCGTTGATCGTCGGCGGTGCGTTGATCGTATTGCCGGACTTCGACCGCGCCGCGTGGTCGTTCGATCCGCATTCGCCCGGCGTACCGCAACTCGCCGGTTTTGCGCTGCTGCTCGCCGGACTCGCGTTTTCCGTGTGGGCGAGGTTGCATCTCGGCGCCAACTGGAGCGTGTCGGTCACGCTAAAAGAGGATCACGAACTCGTGCGCAGCGGACCCTATGGCTGGGTGCGCCATCCTATCTATACAGGTTGTCTGCTGGCATTGGCCGGTGCGGTGCTGATCGGCATGCAATGGCGCGGCGCGGCCGGGCTGCTGCTGATCTTCGCGTCGCTTGCGTATAAGGTGCGGGTCGAGGAAAGCTGGCTGAGCGGCTATTTCGGCGGGGCGTACGCGCAGTATCGCCGTGACGTGGCCGCCTTGATTCCCGGTCTCTTTTGAGCCGCCCGTCATGACCCGAGTGATCATCACCGCGATCGGTTCGTCGGGCGACGTGCATCCGCTGCTCGGTATCGGCGCGGCGCTCGCGGCGCGTGGCCATGAGGTCGTGTTCTGCAGCCATGCGCCATTCGAGGCGGCGGCGCGTCGACAGGGTTTCGCGTTCGTGCCGATCGGCACCGCCGGCGAATACGCGGCTGCCATGGCGAACCCGGCGCTCTGGCATCCGCGTACGTCGTTCCGCACCTTGTGGGCGGTGATCGCGCCGACGTTGCAGCCGCATTTCCAGACGCTCGTCTCGATGATCGACGACGACACGATGATGGTCGGCACGTTATGGGCGTTTTCGGCGCGGCTGGTCCAGGAGTTGTACCGCGTACCGTTGGTGTCGGTGCAGGTGTCGCCGTCCACCTTGCTGTCCACGCATGCGCCGCCGACGCATCCGCGTCTGACTATTCCGCGCGGCTTGCCGCTTGGATTGAAGAGGGCGTTGCTGTACGTGATCGAGCGACAGGTACTCGACAAGGTATGCGGGCCGGCACTGAATACGTTGCGCGCGCAACTGCGGCTCGATCCGGTCACGCGCATTTTCGGGCAGTGGCTGCATTCGACCGACGGCGTGCTGTGCCTGTTTCCCGAATGGTTCGCGCAGCCGCAGCCGGACTGGCCAACGCCACATCGATCGAGCGGCTTTCCGCTATTCAACGAAACGGGCGATGCGCAATCCGATCCGCAACTGGACACGTTTCTCGCGACCGGCGAACGACCCGTGGTGTTCACGGCGGGATCGACGTTGATCGATCACGGGCGCTACGAAGAAGCGGTGCGTGGCGCGTTGCAGGAGAGCGGGCTGCGCGGCATTCTGCTTACGCCGCAAGCGCCCGCGTCGGCACCGGAGTCCGCCGATCCGCACGGACCGATGCCCACCGTGCTGCTCAAACGACGCTACGTACCCATGCGAACGCTGTTGCCGCGCTGCCGCGCGCTGGTGCATCACGGCGGCATCGGCACGGCTGCGCTCGCGTACGCCGCGGGCATCGCGCAGGTGGTCACGCCGTTCGCGCACGATCAGTTCGACAACGCGGCGCGAGTCGTGGCGAGTGGCTGCGGCGTACGGCTCGATGGACCCTTGCAGGCGCGCACGCTTGCGCGCGCATTGAAGCAGGTGCTCGGCGATCCCGCCATCGCGACGCAGTGCGGACGCGTGCAGGATCACATCGCCGCCGCGCCGGACGGTTGCGAGGCGGCTGCGCAATTCATCGAGGGTTTCATGCGACGTGGCGCACGCGTACCGTGGGGCCGCGCCGATGCGGCAGTGACGCGCACGGCGATGGTGGTAACGGGGCACGGCGCATGAGTACAAGCACGCCTTCGTCCAGCGACATGAGTTGGCCCGACGCCTCGGGCAACGGTCCCGATACGAAGGATCGTGCCCAGGCGAATGTCTCGGCCGCGCCACGACTGCACGGCATGCGGCTCGCGTTGCTGACTTTCGCGTTGTCGCTGGCCACCTTCATCGAAGTACTCGATTCGACCGTGACGAATGTTGCCGTGCCCGCGATTTCCGGTGGCCTCGGCGTCGCCAATAGCCAGGGTACATGGGTCATCAGTTCGTATTCGGTCGCCGCCGCGATCGCGGTGCCGTTGACCGGTTGGCTGTCGCGGCGGGTCGGCGAAAGACGGCTTTTTCTCACGGCCGTGATTCTTTTCACGCTCACGTCGCTGCTGTGCGGCGTGGCGGGCGACCTGCACGTGCTGGTGGTGTGCCGCGCGTTGCAGGGACTATTTTCCGGGCCGATGGTGCCGCTGTCGCAAACCATTCTGTTGCGCACGTTTCCTCCGGACAAGCGCGTCGTCGCGCTTGCGCTGTGGGCGATGACCGTGTTGCTCGCGCCGATCTTCGGGCCGGTGGTCGGCGGCTGGATGATCGACAGCTACTCGTGGCCGTGGATCTTTCTGATCAACCTGCCGATCGGCATCTTCTCGTTCGTCGTGTGTCTGACGTTGCTGCGGCCTGAAACACGGCCTGAACCACGACCCGAAACGCGACCGGACACGCTGTCCGATTCGCGCCGCCATGCCCGAACCGCTCCCATCGATCTGCCAGGTATCGTCCTGCTGATCGTCGGTGTCGGCTCGCTGCAGGCGGTGCTCGATCTCGGCCATGATCGCGGCTGGTTCGATTCGCCGCTGATCCTGACACTGTCGATCATCGCCGCGCTGGCGCTAGTGTCGCTGCTGATCTGGGAAGCGGGCGAGCAGCATCCGGTGATCGATTTGAGTCTGTTTCGCGATCGCACGTTTTCGTTTTGCGTGTTGATCATCTCGCTCGGCATGATGAGTTTCTCCGTGGTCGGCGTGATCTTTCCGCTGTGGCTTCAGGCGGTGATGGGCTACACCGCGTATCAGGCCGGACTCGCGACCGCACCGCTCGGCGTGCTCGCGCTGGTGTTCTCGATCCTCGTCGGTCTCTTCGCGGCGCGCTTCGACGCCCGCGTGCTTGTCACCTTCGGCTTTCTCGTGTTTGCAGGCGTGCTCTGGTGGGACGCGCATTTCACGCTGACCATGACCTTCACGCAGATCGTCACGCCGGGCCTGATCCAGGGTATCGGCCTGCCGTGCTTCTTCATTCCGTTGACGGCCGCGACCCTCTCGCGTGTCGCCGACGACAAACTCGCGGCCGCGTCCAGTCTGTCGAATTTCCTGCGCACGTTGTCGGCGGCATTCGGCACGGCGATGAGCGTGACGCTGTGGGACAACCGCGCGCTCTATCACTACGACGTGGTCGCGCAATCGGTCACGAAAGCGTCGGGCAATACGCAGCGCTTTGTGCAAAGTCTGCATGGCATGGGGATCGATGGCGCGCGCGAACTGGTCACCTTGCATCACGTGGTGCAGCAGCAGGCGTACATGATGGCGACCGGCGACATGTTCCAGATGGCGAGCGTCACCTGCCTCGTGCTCGCCGCGATGATGTGGCTCACCCGGCCGAAGCGCGGCGCGGCGATGAGTCTGGGTCACTAGGGAGATCACGATGACGACGCTAGGCGCACTGATCGTTCTGTTCCATCCGAGCGACGCGCAACTCGCGCGTGCCGTCGCTTTGCGTGATGCGTGCGATGCGGGCGATGCGTGCGATCACCTGCTGGTGGTCGACAACTCGCCGCAACCCGACGCGCGCGCGGCTGCGTTGCTGAAAGAGGCGGGCATCGCGGTGCTTCACCACGGCAACCGTCACGGCATCGCGGGCGCTTTCAATTGCGGATTGCAGGCGCTGTTCGAGCAGGGCGCCGATGCGGTCGCGCTGTTCGATCAGGACTCGGAGACGCCGGCCGATTACTTCCCGGTGATGCGCGCGCGGTGCTCGTCGATCGGCCGTCACGCGTATCTGCTGGGGCCGCGCATCTTCGACGAGAACGATCAGCGCTTCTTGCCGGAGCTGGCCACGAGCGGCCTCGCGGTCGAACGCCTGAACGTGTCTGCCGGGGTCGCGTTGCAGCGTTGCGCTTTCCTGATCTCGTCGGGCTGTGTGATTTCGCGCGAGGCATTTGCGGCACTGGGACGCTTCGACGAGTCGCTCTTCATCGATCACGTGGATACCGAATACTGTCTGCGTGCGCTGTGGCGCAATGTGCCCTTGTACGTGGTGCCGACGCTGGTGCTGTCGCATCGTATCGGCGCGCGGCGTCGCCACCGCTTCGGGCCGTTCGAATTAACGACGATGAATCATCCGGCGTTTCGCCGCTATTACAGTGCGCGCAACGCGATGCAACTGGCGCTGCAATATGGCCTGCGTTTGCCGGTCGCGGTCGTGCCGAATCTGCTGACGGTCTGGCAGATCGTGCAGATCGTGCTCGCCGAACGGAACAAGCGGATCAAACTCACGGCCATTGCGTTGGGCGTCTGGGACGGCCTGTTCGCGAACATGGGGTCGCTCGACGGAACGCATCCACGATTCGCGGCGAGGGCGGCGGGCGCGCGCGCCGTGGCAACACCGGCCGCAAGTGAAGCCGCATTACACCGGCCGCGTCATTCATGATGAAGCGCGATACGTTCATGTCGATCCGGCGGTCGCGCTGCCGTTACAGGCGATGCCTGGCGGCGACGCTGCTGGTTGCTGCGTCGCTTAGCGGTTGCGTCAGCGACGCGGGTCTGCACACGACGGTCCAACCGCTCAAGCCTTCGGTGGACGCGCTCGCCAAAACCGCCGGCCGTGGCGCGAATGGCGCGAACGGCGCGTGGCCCGCGCCCGATTGGGTCAAGCGCTACAACGATCCCCAACTCGACCGCCTCGCCCAGGAAGCCCTGGAGAACAACCCCGACCTGCAGATCGCCAGGGCGCGAGTCGGTTCCGCGCAGGCGCAGCTCGACCAGTTTGCGTCATTGACCGGCCTGACCGGCACGGCGGCGGCCACGGTCAGCAAGGCACGGCTCCCGCAGCCGAACAACGTCGCCAATGTGTCGGTGGCCGGCCAGCAAATTCCGGTGCAGCTATTCGACGATTCGACGGTATCGCCCGCCGCCGTCATCGCGGGCCTGAGTTACCAGCTCGACCTGTGGGGCAAGAATGCCGCGCTGACCCGCAGCCTGTTGTCCACGCGCGACGCGACGCGCGTTGACGCCGAGCAGGCCCGCCTCATGCTGACCGTCGCACTGGTCACGCTCTACTGCGAACTCGACCGTGCTTTCGCAATGCGTGACATCCTGCTGCAGAAGCAGCAAGCGGCGGAACACGTCGACGCGGTATTGCGCGAGCGCGGCGCACGCGGCATCGACAACGCTTACGACGCGGCGGACGCTGCGCTCAAGCGCAGTCGTCTCGCGTCGCAACAGGCGCTCAATGACGAGCGCTTGCAGTTGACCGAATTGCAGATCGGCGTGCTGACCGGGCGTGGACCGGAGCGCGGTTTATCGCTGCAACGTCCGCGTCTCGCCGCCGCGACTGCCAATCCACCGTTGCCTGCGCAACTACCGGTCGATCTGCTGGGCCGCCGCCCCGACATCGTGGCGGCGCGCCTGCGCGCCGAAGCGGCGCTCGCGAACACCGACGCAACGCGCGCGCAGTTCTATCCTGATGTGAATCTGGTCGCCTTCGCCGGACTCACCGCGCTGACGCCGGCCGCGTTGTTCTCGCGCGCCGCGCTGACCGGCTCCATCGGCCCGGCGATTTCGCTGCCGATCTTCGATCGCAGCCGCTTGCGCGCGCAACTGGGCGGCGACTATGCGAACGTCGATGCCGCCGTGGGTCTTTACAACAAGACCCTCGACGAAGCGCTCGGCGATGTCGCGCGCCAGCTCACGTCGCTGCGCACGGTCGATACGCTGGCAGCCGAACAGTCGCGCGCGGTCGATGCGGCGACGAAGATCGTCGCAATTGCCGAGGAACGGCATCGACGCGGCATCGGCATGCAGAAGGACGTCACGCTGGCCGACCTGTCGCTGCTCGACGAACGCGCGCAGCAGATCGATCTGCAGGGCCGCCGCCGTTTGCTGCAAGTGGCGTTGGTCGGCGCACTGGGCGGCGGCTTCGACGAACGCCAGATGGCGGGCCCGGCGGTCGCGCATTCACAGGCGGCATTCTTCTCTCACGCACGCGTAATGGACACGCACTTCGAATGAACTTCGACTGAACGCCAACCGAACGCACAACGCCGATGAATAACGCCAATGCACAACGCTAATGCACAACGATAAACAGGCCCAGCACGCCGCCGGCTGGATACAGGAACAACAGGAACAGCCCGACACGGCCGGCGAGACGAACGACGCGCTCACGCGCAAACGCGCGACGCGGCGTCGCCGTTTCGCGCTCTTTCTCGGCGTGGTGGCGCTCGCGGGCGCGGCATGGGCGACGTACTGGGGATTGAGAGCGCGCTTCTACGAAGAGACCGACGACGCCTACGTGGCCGGCAACATCGTGCAGATCGCCGCGCAAATCCCGGGCACGGTCACCGACATTCTGGTCGACAACACGCGTCAGGTGCGCGCCGGTCAGCCGCTCGTCAAGCTCGACGATACGGAAGCCGCCGCCGCGTTCGCGCAGGCTCGCGCGCAACTCACGCTGGCCGTGCGCCAGGTGGCCAACGCGACGATCTCGCGCAAGCTGTACGTGCAATCCATCGACGCGCGCCGCGCCGAACTTGCGCTCGCGCAGCGCGCGTTGGCGGCGCGCGATCATGCGTCGGTCGAGGTCGTGTCGCCGGAAGAACTGGCGCGCGCGAGGGAAGCGGTGGCGGTCGCGCAGGCGAACCTCGCGTCCGCGCAGGTTCAGCTCGACGCGGCGCGCGCGCTCGGCGGCAAGTTTCCGGTCGAAGCGAGTCCGACGGTATTGCAGGCCGCCGCGCAGGTGCGGCTCGCGTATCGCAATCTGCAGCGCACGACCGTGGTGTCGCCGGTGGACGGCACCGTCGGTCAGCGCTCGGTGCAGATCGGGCAGCAGGTCGGTCCGGGTCTCGCGCTGATGTCGATCGTGCCGCTTGAACGTCTGTGGGTGGAGGCCAACTTCAAGGAAGGACAGATTCGCGGCATGCGGGTCGGGCAACCGGTGCGGATCGTGTCGGACGTGTATGGGTCGCAGGTCGTGTATCGCGGCCATGTGGAAGGTTTTTCGGCGGGCACCGGCAGCGCGTTTTCGATGCTGCCGCCGCAGAACGCGGCGGGCAACTGGATCAAGGTCGTGCAGCGCGTGCCGATCGTGATTTCGCTCGACGCGGCTGACTTGGCCGCGCATCCGCTACGGCTTGGGTTGTCGATGCAGGTTTCGGTGGATACGCGCCAACGTGGCGGTCATCTGATCGGCAACGACACGCCGGCGGTCGCGCAGACGACACGCGTGCACGACAACGTGTCGCGCGATGCCAACGCGTTGATCGCGCGGATCATCCGGGACAATAGCAACGACGGCGCCCACGGCGGCGAGCGCGCTAACTCGCAACATGCCGCGACGGACTAAGGTTGCACGCCAAAGAGATAGTCTTCGACGCCCGCGTTCTCGACATGCTCATGCTCGCCGCGTCGATCAAGCGGCGTGTTCAGTAACGCTTTAGCTCTCTGGTAAGCGCCGGCAAACCCTCGCAACGTCTGCGTCACCGGCCGGTCGTCCAATCGGCGCCGCAGCAGCGCATCCGCAATACGCCGCTCGATCAACCCAAGCTGACTGTCGATAAAGTCGATGCATCCTTGCCTGCAACGCTCGGATGCACCCGCTACCGCCAGCAGCGCAGGCACAAGCGAGATCGTCAGAAAACCGCCAGCGGGAATGCGGGCCAACGCGGCGGGCGATTCGAACAGCTCCCTGCGCAGCGATTCGAACACGGCGCGACCCCAGACGGCTTTCTCGCGCTCGAGTTGATGACGGCGTCGCGCCAACGCATCGCGCGCGTTCGCATCTTCCACGCGACCCTCGGCCACCAGCAGCGGCGCGTCATCGCGCACGCCGGGTTGAATGCACTCGGCGCCGAGAAAATGCGCGCTCTGATTGCGTCCCGCCAGCACCAGATGTTGCAGCGAGTCCGGCAGCAGCGGATCGAGCGGGACAACTTCGCACGTGACCGGCTTGCGGTCGAAGTGAATACCGCAACGCCCGTCGTCTTCGAGTGCGGGGCAGCGCGCGAGAGACGAATAGTCGTAGCCCTGCACGACGATGCTGAAGGTATCCCCGGCACGATGCAGCGTGGCATCCGCGATCGAGTCGACACTCGCGGCGTGTGCGTCGTCGAGGACTTGTTCGTGCAGGCCGGCGCGCAGCCGTTCACCCGCGCGCCGGCGCGGCACGCGGCCGATAGCGAGACAGCCGACGAACAGGTCGCGATGCCGGAACAACTCCGGCAAGGTCATCGCAGGCGCACTATTGCAGCATTTGCCGCAAGCGGAACACGCGAACGAATACGACTGCGAGTGCGAAAGCGGAATCGAAGACGCGTTCACCACGGCCGGCGCACCGAGTCCTGATAGAACGTCAGGATGAAATGCGCGACGTCGTTCGAGTGATACGCGGCCACGAGTTGCGAGACCCACGGCTGCGCACGGTCGGCGTCACGCACCGTCAGCACGTTCGCGTACGGCGAGCGCGCGTCTTCGATGCCGAGACCGTCGCGCGCCGGATAGAGTCCCGCGCGCGCGGCATCGTCGCTGTCGATCACCGCGAACGCCACGCTGTTCAACGTATCGAACAGCTTCGCGCGCGGCGCGCGGCGAATCTTCAGCTTCAGACGATTGCTGGTGATGTCGCCGAGTTTCGCATGCAGACCCGCGCTGTCCTTGAACGTCAGCAGCGTGAAGTTCTGCAGCAGGATCAGTGCGCGCGACGTGCCTTCGGCGTCGTCGGGAATCGCGATCGTCGCACCGCGTTGCAACTGCGCGAGATTCGTCAGCTTGCGCGAATACAGTGCGATCGGAAACGTCACCGTGGTCGCGACGCTCGTCAGCGGATAGCCGTGCTGGTTGCGTTGCGCGTCGAGGCTCGGGCCGTCTTCGAAACTCGCTGCGTCGATCTGCTTCGCGGCCAGCGCTGAGTCGATGTTCTCGGGCCGGTCGAAGACCACGACGTCGAGCGTGAGTCCCTGGCTCGCGGCGACACGGCGCACTTCCTCCATGATCTGCGCGTGCGCGCCGGGAATCACGCCGACCTTGACGACGGTGGGCGCTGACACTTGAGCCGGCTCCGATGCCCGCGCGTACTGAAATGGCAGCGCGGTCGCAATTGAAAGCGCGAACGCAAACGGCAGCGCAAGCGCCGACATCGCGCCGGGCCGCCGCCCGGTGGAAAAAGACAAACGCTTCATGACGCGTCCCTCGCCACCGTGCGAAAGCCGATATGCGAGGCCGGCAAATCCGCTTCCTGCTGTTCCCGCGACGCCGCGCGATACCGCACGCAATAGTCGCGCGAGCACAGGAACGAGCCGCCCTTGATGACCATCGGCGTGTCGTGTTTGCGGCCGGCCGGCGCGACCGCCGCCGTGTCGCCATTGGTGTGCGATTGATGCGGACCGGTGTAGACGTCCCGGGTCCATTCCCATGCATTGCCGATCATGTCGTAGAGCTTGAAATCGTTCGCGGCATAGCAACCCACCGGCGCGAGACCGGTGTGGCCATCTTCGTTGGTGTTCAGCACGGGGAATACGCCTTGCCAGTAATTCGCGCTTGGTTTGCCGTGTTCGTCACGCGGCGCGGTGTCGAGATCCGCACCCTCGCGACCGGCCTTGCCCGCGAATTCCCACTCGGCTTCCGTCGGCAGATCGCGGCCGAGCCAGCGCGCGTAGGCGAGGGCATCGGCCTGCGTGACGAGCGTCACCGGTTGATTCATGCGGCCGTCGAGTGTGCTGCCGGGTCCGTCCGGATGATTCCACGCGGCGCCCTTCACCCACGTCCACCACGCGAGGTCGCGCGCATTCATCTCGTCGCGGGTCGGCGTGTGGAACACGACCGCGCCGCCCTGGCGCTCCGAATCGCTGACATAGCCGGTCGCCTTCACGAAGGCCGCGAACTGTGCGTTCGTCACGTCGGTCTGATCGATCCAGAAACCGTCGACATGCGTCCTGCCGTCGCCGGCCGGGCGCTCGTCTTCGTAGCCGAGCTTGCTGCCGAACACGAACTCGCCGCCGCGCAGATGCACCATGCCGGCGCGCGGATCGTCGCGCCAGCGCGCCGGCAAACCGCCGTAGCGCTCGCACTGCGTTTCGCTGCCGAGCGCGAGAAGCGGACGGGAACGGTTGAGCGCGTCGAACGCACCGGCCCGGCCGCCGCCGAACGCCGCCGAAGCGGCTGTAGCAGTGGCGGCGGTGACGGAGGCAACGGCAGGCGCGACGCTATAGGCGGCGACGAAAGCGGCCGCCGCGATCGCGGCATACGCGCCATACAGCGCGGCGCCGCGTTTGAACCTGAAGCGAACGGTCATGGCGCGCTCAGTAGTAACCGCGCGGCCGCAATGGCTCGACGCCGCCGACGCTGCTCATATAGCTGTTCCACTGCTGAATGAGCGTATCGACCACGGACTGGTTCTGCGTCGCGACGTCCTGCGTTTCGCCGCGGTCGGCGGTCATGTCGAACAGTTGCCAGTGACCGTCGACGGGACCGAGCGGCGGCTCCGTCCACAGCGCTTTCCAGCGGCCGTCGGCGCTGCGCAGATAGCCGCGTCCGTACGCTTCGTCGCCGAACGACGCGCTATGCACCGCCGCCGTGGTCTGATCGTTGAGCAGCGGCAGCAGCGATTGCCCGGTGATGGGATACACGTAGCGATTGTTGTAGATCACCTTGCCTTTGTTCTGATCGACGCCGGTCAGCGTATTGATCAGGGGCGGCGCGGCTTGCGTCGGCGGCGTGATCTGCGCGACCGCCAGGAAGGTGGCGGTGTTGTCGGTCACGTGCGTGAACGAACGCAGCGTCGTCTTCTGCGTGGTCTGGCCGGGCAGGTGCACGATCAGCGGCGTGGACACGCCGCCTTCGCCGGAATAGCCCTTGGTCAGACGGAACGGTGTGGCGCTGACTTCGGCCCAGCGCAAGCCGTACTGCAGACGTTGTGCATTCTGCTGACCGTTGTCGGTGCCGAGTTGCGAATAGACCGGATCGATGGAGTTGGCGGTATCGGTGGCGGTCGGGTCCGCGCCGGAATCGATCGGCCAGCCTTCCGCGCCGTTGTCCGACTGGAACATGATGAAGGTGTTGTCGTACTCGCCGATGTCCTTCAGATGCTGGATCAGCAGGCCGATGTTGTGATCGAGGTTCTCGACCATGCCCGCGTAGATTTCCATGTAGCGCGCCTGCGCCTTCTTCTCGGCCGGCGACAGACTCGCCCACGTCTTGTTGACCGTGCCGGGACCGTAGTCGGTATAACCCTGCGCCGCGCTATGCACCGCGCTCACGTACTTCGCGCTGGGCGTGCCGTTGTTCGGCGTGGCCGGGCTCGCGACCAGCGTCTCCGATGCGCCGCCGTACGGCACGAAGTCGTTCGGAATGATGCCGAGCGCTTTTTGCCGCGCGATGCGTGCGTTGCGGATCACGTCGTAACCCGCGTCGTATTTGCCGACGTAGTTGTGCAGATAAGGATCGGGTACCTGCAATGGCCAATGCGGCGAGGTAAAGGCCGCGTACGCGAAGAACGGCTTGCCGTCGCCTTTGTTCGAATCGATGTACGAGATCAGGCGCTGCGTGTAGAAGTCGGTCGAGTAGAACACCGCGGGGCTGCCGCCCGCGCCGCCCGGTTGACCCGGCTGGCCGGGCTGCACGTACTTGCCGTCTTCGGTGTAGTTCTGCGAGTTCGCGAGTTCGTGCGCGAAGTGATTGGTCGCGGCGCCGCCTAGCAACGCATAGCTATGTTCGAAACCCCATTGGTCCGGTGTCTGTCCGCCGCCGGTCGCGCTGCCGACGATCCCCGAGCCGATGTGCCACTTGCCGGCCATGTACGTGTGATAGCCGCCGTCCTTCAGCAATTGCGCGACCGACAACGCGCGGTCGTTCAGATAGCCTTCGTAGCCGGGCAGGCCCTTGCGTTCGTCGGTCGGCACGCCCATCGTGCCCTCGCCGACCAGATGGTGGTCGGTGCCCGAGATCAGCATCGAGCGCGTGATCGCGCAGACGGTGCCGGTGTGATGATTGGTGAGGATGCGGCCCGATTGCACCAGCGCGTCGAGATTCGGCGTGTTGATTTCGCCGCCGAACGCGTGGATGTCGGAGTAGCCGAGATCGTCGGCCATGATGTACAGAATGTTCGGACGCTTCTGCGCGACGGGTGGGGTCGCGCTGCCAGGCAGACTGCCGTCGCCGCACGAGGCGAGCGTGACGAGGCTGGCGATGGCCGCGCCGATAAGACCAAGGCGAAAACTCGAGTGTTGCGATCGTTGTGTTGTCATTGTTCTGGTTGACCGGATATGTCGGGTCGCCGATGGTAACAATGACGTAAGGATGGCCAAAGATCGATTTCTGCGTTGCTATGTTCGATTGCGGATATAGGTGCTTTAGCGAAATATTGGTTATTGGGGGCGGGGTGTTGTCGTGTGCGACGACTTTCATTAGTTGCCGGGATCGAGCACGGGCCGGTCCGGATCGGCGAGCGTTTTATACGGCAATTGCGTCGCTTTCGGATTAGGCGTCGTGTTGTCGATCACGCGCTCGACGTCGGCGGTCTTGCCGAGTTCGTTGAGAAAGGTCTGCTTGTCGAAGCCGGGCGCGACGCAGCCTTCCACATAGATGAAGCGGCGTTGTAGCGTGAGCCATAACGTCGACTGTTCGCGCCAGTGGGTCGCGTAGTTGATGTTGGTCAGACGCCGCTGCACGGCCTCGGCAATTTCCGTGTCGTACAGATAGCCGTTCGGCAGACGGCAACGGCCCTCCACCCAGCAACTGTTGCCGCGCTCGATCCGGTAGTGGCTGTCGTCGAGCCATTCCTGTTCGGTTTCGAGCGGACCCAGCGGTGCAGGGCAACCGTCGATCGCTTTGGATATCTGGAAGAACGGATCGTGGCCGCGATTCGCGCGCGCCGGGTCGGCGTAGGTGTGAGTACTCGCCGTGAAGATCAGAAGAAAAGCCAGTCGCAACGATGCACTACGTTTCATGGGCAAACGCTCCTGGGGCAGGTTGCTTGGAGTGTGGAACACCCCTTGCGGAGTCTGGATTATCGCGCAGCAGCCGAAGCTCTTGCGAGACCCCACCAATACCTGGAGTTGATGATGGCCGACCCACTTATGATTCAACCGTTGCGCTTCGACCCTTCCTTCGAGCAAATCCCCGACGACGAGGCGGAGACGACCCGCGAACTGGTCGAGACGTTACGCAGCATCATCGAAACCACGTACAAGGACTATGGACACGCGGTGCGAAGCGTCCACGCAAAGAGTCACGGTCTGCTGCAAGGCGAACTGGAAGTGTTGGCGAATCTGCCACCCGTTTATGCTCAAGGCGCGTTCGCGCGTGCCGGAAAATACCCGGTCGTGATGCGCTTTTCGACCAACCCCGGCGATATTCTCGACGACGGCGTGTCCACGCCGCGCGGTCTGGCGCTGAAGATGATCGGTGTGGATGGCGAGCGTTTGCCGGGAAGCGAAGACGCGGTGACCCAGGACTTCGTGATGCAGAACGCGCCCGCATTCGGCGCGCCGACGCCGAAAAAATTTCTCGGCATGCTGAAGATGCTGGCAAAGACGACCGATAAAGCGCCGGGGATGAAGAAGGCGCTGTCCGCTGTGTTGCGCGGCGCGGAATCCGCGGTGGAAGCGTTGGGCGGGGAAAGTCCGACGCTGCGCAATCTGGGCGGACATCCGAAGACCCATGTACTCGGCGAGACGTACTACACGATGGTGCCGTTTCTGTATGGGCCTTACTACGCGAAGCTGAGTGTGGTGCCGGTGTCGGCGAGCTTGACGGCGTTGACCGATGCGCCCGTGGACCTGGACGGCAAACCGAACGGCCTGCGCGACGCCGTCAACGCGTTTTTCGTCGATAACACCGCGCAGTGGGAGGTGCGTGTGCAACTCGCCACCGATCTCGACAGGATGCCGATCGAGGACGCATCCGTTAAATGGCCGGAGGACGAAAGCCCGTACGTGACGGTCGCACGGTTGACCGTTCTGCCACAGCCGGCATGGACCGATGCACGCGCCGCAGTGGTCGACGATCGTCTGGCTTTCAGCCCGTGGCAGGGTTTGAGCGCGCATCGGCCGTTGGGCGGCGTGATGCGTTCGCGTAAGCCGGCGTATGAAATGTCGTCGGCCTTTCGCGGGCAGCACAACGGTTGTCCGATGCATGAGCCGCGTTCGGCCGAACCGCTGCCGGATTGACGAATCCCAGGCCGGCGCGCGGAGCCTTTTCCGCGCGAGTGTTCAACCGCGAGCATTCAACGCTTCGTGCGCCGGTTCTCCACCGCGAACTTGATCAGTTCCGCCTGCCCTTCGATATCGAGCTTGCGCTTCAGATTCAGCCGATGCGTTTCCACCGTGCGCACCGACAGATCGTTACGCTGCGCGATCTGCTTGCTCGAGAGTCCTTCGGCGAGCGCGTCGAGAATATCGCGCTCGCGCGGCGTGAGCCGTTCGACCGGCGCTTGATTCGCCGAAGCCTGAATCAGGCGCGCGCCGAGCCCCGCGCTGAAGAACTGCTTGCCGTCGAGCACCGCGCCGATCGCCTGAATGATCTCCGTGGCGGGCGAATCCTTCAGCACGTAGCCGCTCGCACCGGCCCGCACCGCCTGGGTCACGTATTCGAGGTTGTCGTGCATCGACAGCATCAGCACGCGGATACCCGGGAACTGCTCGTGAAACAGACCGGCGAGCGCAATGCCGTTCATCCCGTTCATGCCGACGTCCATCAGCACGAGGTGAGGGGTCGCGTGCGCAGCGAGTGCGAGCGCTTCTTGCGCATTACCCGCTTCGCCGACGATTTCGAAATGGCCGCTGGCTTCGAGCCGCGCGCGCAGGCCGTCGCGCACCAACGGGTGATCGTCGACAAGCAGTAGACGGGCGAGGGCAGGCGCGAGGGCAGACGATGTGTCGGTCATGATGAAATTAATGTACCTGCAGGGGGGCCACATCGGCCACGCGCGTGCCGAGCGGCACGCGCGCGCTCACGAGCGTATGGCCAGGCTGCGAGCTGAGCGACAGGTTGCCGCCGAGCGCTTCGAGCCGCTCGCGCATGTTGCGCAGACCGACGCCCGCGCGCCGGCCGACGAATGCATCGGTCACGTCGAAGCCGCGCCCGTTATCGGTGATCGTCAGCGTGACGGCGTCGTGCGAGATTTCCAGCGTGAGCGCGGCGCTGGTGGCCTGCGCGTGCCGCACGATGTTGGTCAACGCCTCCTGCGCGATCCGGAACAGCACGGTGTTCACCACGTCGGGCAGCACGGCGGCGTGCGTATGCGCGATCTGCGTGAAGCCGATCTCGATCGACGACTGCTCGCCAAGCTCGCGCCTGAGTTGTTCCAGCGCGGCGGCCACGCCGAGATCGTCGAGCATCGACGGACGCAGCGCGTGCGAAATGCGCCGCACCTCGCGCAAGGTGTCGCCGAGCCGCGTGAGACTCGTGGCGAGCGCGGCCTCGGCGGCGGGCACGCGCACGTCGCTGCGCTCGAAGCGCGCGAGCGCCGATTCGAGCAGCAGCTTCACGGACACCATCATCTGGCTGATGCCGTCGTGCAGTTCGCGCGACAGACGCGCGCGTTCGTTTTCCTGCGACTCGACCACCTGCTGCGCGAGCCGCTTCAGCTTCGCGTCGGCGCTGCGGTATTCGGTGACGTTCAGCACCAGCGCGCACAGCGCGATCACGGCGATGCCGGCCACCGCGATCGCGTCGATCCATTTCATCGTGCGATCGATATTGGCCGCCGCGCGTGCATCGAGGTCGGCGAGCGCCGCGTCGACATCGTCGAGATAGATGCCGGTGCCGATCATCCAGCCCCAGCGTTCGAGCGGCACCACGTAGCCGAGCTTCGACGCGAGCTTGCCGGTGGACGGCTTGTGCCACACGTAGCGCACGTAGCCGCCGCCGCGCGCGGAGGCCGCGAGCAACTGCTGGATGGTGAGAATGCCCTGCGGATCGCGCAGTTCCCACAGGTCGCGCCCGACGAGATCGGGTTCGCGCGGATGCATCAGCGAGCGGCCGTGCGTGTCGTACACGAAGAAGTAGCCGTCCTTGCCGTAGTCCATTTTCTGCAGCACGTCGAGCGCGCGGGTACGCAGCATCGAGTCGTCGCGGGCGTTCTCCTGGCCGGCGTCATACAGCGGCGCGATGGCCGTCGACGCGAGTTCGACGTAATGCTTCAGTTCGAGCTGCTTGCTGGCCATGTAGGCCGCCTGGGTGGTCGCGTGCTGCGCCTCGGCGAGCGCGATCGCTTCTTCGCGCACACCGATTTCAATGCTCGCCATGGCCCCCAGGAAGGGCACGATCGCCAGCAGGACAATCTTCGCTTTGAGTTTCATGGCAGGAGGGAGCGGCGGCGGCTACGTAGTATTACGTAGCCGCCGTACGTAGTTGCGCGCTTGTGAGGACGCTTACGAAGGCGAATACTACATCCCCGCGACGTGGTTTGCCTCGCGTGCCGCCGTGCGCGGCGTCACTATTAGACTTAGGAGAAGTGTGTGGAGACCTCCCCATCCGCCGGCCGTTCATGGCTCTGGCTCATTCTGCTGATCCCGTACATCGCGCTGTTGTGGCTGCCGTTCTATAACGACACGCGTCCCTCGTTCGCGGGCTTTCCGTTCTTCTACTGGTATCAGTTTCTGTGGGTGCCGTTGACCTCGCTGCTGATTTACGTCGTGTACCGAGGTGTCAAATGAGCGACCTGAATCCCGTCAATCCGGTTGCGATGACCGTCTTCATCGCCTTCTTCGTGCTCGTCACCGTGATCGGGTTTTTCGCCGCGCGCTGGAAGCGTGGCGATCTGACCCAGTTGCACGAGTGGGGTCTCGGCGGCCGTCAGTTCGGCACCGTCATTTCGTGGTTCCTCGTGGGCGGCGACTTCTACACCGCGTACACGGTGATCGCGGTGCCCGCGCTGGTCTATTCGGTCGGTGCATATGGGTTCTTCGCGCTGCCGTACACGATCATCGTCTATCCGTTCGTGTTCGCGGTCATGCCGAAGCTGTGGAAAGTCGCGCATGCGAAAAACCACATCACGGCAGCGGACTACGTGCAGGGCGAATACGGCGGCAAGTGGTTTCCGGCCGCCATCGCGCTGACCGGCATTGTCGCGACCATGCCGTATATCGCGCTGCAGCTCGTGGGCATGCAGGTCGTGATCAAGGGGCTGGGCGTGAGCGGCGAAATGCCGTTGATCGTCGCGTTCGTGATCCTCGCGCTGTACACGTATGCGAGCGGTTTGCGGGCCCCGGCCATGATCGCGTTCGTCAAGGACATCATGATCTATATCGTCGTGATCGCGGCGGTGTGGCTGATTCCGGCGAAACTCGGCGGCTATGCGCACGTGTTCGACGCGGCCGATACGTATTTCAAGGCCAAGGGCGGTGCGACCGGCATCATCCTGAAGCCCACGCAGTTCACCGCGTATGCGTCGCTCGCGCTGGGCTCGGCGCTGGCCGCATTCATGTATCCGCATACGATGACGGCCGTGCTGTCGTCCGCGTCGGCGAAAACGGTGCGCAAGAACGCGATTTTCCTGCCGGCGTACACGCTGTTGCTCGGCCTGATCGCGCTGCTGGGTTATATGGCGATTGCCGCGGGCGTGCATGTGAAGTCGGCGTCTGACATGGTGCCGGCGTTGTTCAACACGCTGTTCCCGTCGTGGTTCGTCGGCTTCGCGGCAGCGGCGATTGCGATCAGCGCGCTGGTGCCGGCCGCGATCATGTCGATCGGCGCGGCCAATCTGTTCACGCGTAATCTGTGGCGTCCGCTGGTGTCGCCGAACATTTCGCCGGCGGGTGAGGCGTCGACCGCGAAGATCGTCTCGCTGGTCGTGAAGTTCGGCGCGCTGCTGTTCATCGTGTTCCTGCCGACGCAGTACGCGATCGACCTGCAACTGCTCGGCGGCGTGTGGATTCTGCAGATTTTCCCGGCCATCGTGTTCTCGCTGTACACGCGCCGCCTGAATACGCCGGGTCTGTTCCTCGGCTGGCTGGTGGGCATCGTGATCGGCACGAGTCTCGCGATCATTCAAGGTCTGAAGCCGGTGTACGCGCTGCATCTCGGCGATGCGGTCTATCCGCTGTATATCGGCCTGATCGCGCTGGCGGCGAATATCGTCGTGAGCTTTGTCGTGTCGGTGGTGTCGCCGCGCAGGGTGGCGGCTGCGGCTTGATAGACGGCCTTAGTCGATCGGTCGAATTGCGGAATCGCTGAAACAAAGAACGCCGCGATGCTTTCGGGCATCGCGGCGTTTTGCTTTTTGCCCACGGCGCGGGGCGACTGCCGACGTTGCAGGCCGAGCTGCATGCGAACGCTTTCGAGCCGACGCTAGAACCGCTCCACGCTGAACGGACGCGGATCGACCAGCGTCTCTTCTCCCGTCATCATCTCGGCAATCAACCGACCCGTGACCGGCCCGAGCGTGAGGCCATGATGCGCGTGGCCGAACGCGAACCACAAACCGCGATGACGCCGCGCGGGCCCGATGATCGGCATCATGTCCGGCGTGCAGGGGCGGCGCCCCATCCACGGTTCCGCGTCCAGCGGCTCGCCAAGCGGAAACAGCGTGCGCGCGACCGGTTCCACCATCGCGAGTTGCACGGGCGTCTTGGGCGCATCCGGGAAGGCGATCTCCGCGCCGGTGGTCAGACGGATGCCGCGCGCCATCGGCGCCAGCAGGTAGCCGCCTTCGGCGTCCAGCACCGGATGATTCAGGCGCGCCTCGGCCTGCGCCGCATAGTGCATGTGATACCCGCGTTTGACCGCGAGCGGCAGCCGGTAGCCGAGCCGTTCGCTCAAGCGATCGGACCACGGCCCCAACGCGACGACCGCCGATGCCGCCGCGATCGTGCCTTCCTGCGTCTGCACTTCCCAACCTTCGCGCAGCGTCTGCGCATCGCCGGTGAAAAAGCGGCCGCCCAGCGCTTCGAAATGCTTTGCGTAGGCGGTGACGAGCGCGTTCGGGTCGCTCACGGAATCGGATTGCGGATAGTGGACCGCGCCGTGCAGCGTGCGGTCGAGATCGGGTTCGGCCTGTTGCAGGCGGGTGGCGTCGAGCGCGTCGAACTGGATGCCGTACTCGTCGTGCCAGCGTTGCGCGGTCCGCACTTCTTCGTCGTGCACGGCCGGGGTGCGGAACACCTTCATCCAGCCGATCGGGCGCAACAGATCGCGCGCACCCGCGGCGGCGGCAAGCGCGTGATGTTCGCTCACGCAATGTTCGATCAGCGTCGCGTACGACCTGGCGATCTGCGCGTGACGGGCCGGGTCCGAGTTGCGCCAGTACTGGAACAGGAACGGCGCGACCTTGAAAATCGCGTCGGCGTGATAGCGCACGTCGGGCGACCGGTTCAGCGCATAGCGCAGCAGCGCGCCGACACCGCGCGGAAACGCGTACGGATAGACCCCTTCGCGTTGAATCAGCCCGGCGTTGCCGAACGACGTTTCGTTGCCCGGCGGCTTGCGGTCGATCAGCGCGACCTGGCGGCCGCGCTGTTGCAGATGCACGGCGGTGCACACGCCGACAATGCCCGCGCCGAGTACGACGGTATCGAATTCGAGTTTGCTCATTGGCCTCGTCCAATGTTGCTGTTTTCAAGTATCTCGACCACCCAGTCGACGAACGCCCGGGTCGCGCCGCTCGCGTTTCTGCCGTCCGGATATACGACCGAGACGGGCACCGGCGCGCTTCTCGCGTCGGCCAGCACTTCCTTCAACCGTCCCGATTGCAGATACGGCAACGCGACGAATTCGGATAACTGGATCAGCCCCAATCCTTCGAGACCGCATTGCAGATAGGCCTCGGTTTCGTTCACCGCGAAACGGCCCGGCAGACTCAGCGTGAACGGCTCGCCATGCACGCGAAAGCGCCAGTCGACCGGCCGGCCCGTGGCGTTCGACAGGTAATTGACCACGCGATGATGGATCAATACGTCGACGCTTGCCGGTTCGCCGTATTCGCGCAGATAGCGCGGCGATGCGCAGGTGATCCAGTTCAACTGGCCGACACGCCGGCCGGTCAGCGTCGAGTCCGCGAGTTCGCCGGTGCGAATCACGCAATCGATGCCGTCGTAGATCAGGTCCGCGGGACGGTCGCTCAAACCGAGCACGAGGTCGATGCCGGGAAAACGCTGCTCGAATTCGCGGAGCCTCGGCACCACCAGCGCGCGCCCGAGTACGCCGGGCATGTCGGCCCGCACGCGCCCGCGTGGCGCCGCCGGGTCGCTCGACAGCTCGCTTTCCGCGCGCGCGATGTCCGCGAGAATCGCACGGCACGACGCGTAGTAACGCTCGCCCGCATCGGTCAGGCTCAGCGTGCGGGTGCTGCGGCGAAGCAAGGCGGCGCCGAGTTCCCGTTCGAGTTGCTTGAGGAGCGTGGTCACCGACGAGCGCGGTAGCGCAAGCGTCTCGGCCGCCTTGCTGAAACTCTGCGCTTCGACGATGCGCACGAACGTGGTCATCGCTTGGAGTTTGTCCATGAGGAGGCGGGTAGCTGTGCGGTTCGTCGGGCGGTGGAGCGGGGTTCATCTTACAGGCTTATGGGGGCGCATTGCGTTCGATCGGCGCGGTGCGTTGTAGCGTGCGTTGCAGCGTGAGATGCAGGCGACACGTATCACTACCGCGATCGACGCGACGACGTTCGACAAGCCTGTTTTGTCATTTCAGCCGCGCCGAACAATGGCCGGACGACCCGCCACTACACTCGGTTCTCCCGTTAGTCGAAAAGGTCACTCCATCATGTCGCATCCTCGATCCATTCTCGTCCTTGGCGCCGGTGAACTCGGCATGGCCATGTTGCGCAGCCTCGCGCGCCGTACCGCCGGCATGCCCGGCGTCTCGCTCGCCGCGCTGTTGCGTCCCGCCGCGCTCGAATCGACCGACCCGGCGAAACGCCGCGACGTCGACGAACTGCGTTCGCTGTCCATCGAACTGGTGCCCGGCGATCTCGCCGCGCAGTCAGAGGACGAACTGGCTGGGCAGTTCCGACGCTTCGATACCGTGATTTCCTGCACCGGCTTCGTCGGCGGCAAGGGCGTGCAGCTCAAGCTCGCACGGGCGGCGCTCGCGGCCGGCGTCGAACGGTATTTTCCGTGGCAGTTCGGCGTCGATTACGACGTGATCGGCCGGGGCAGCGCGCAGGACCTGTTCGACGAACAGCTCGACGTGCGTGCTTTGTTGCGCGCGCAACAACGCACGGAATGGGTGATCGTGTCGACCGGCATGTTCACGAGCTTTCTGTTCGAGCCGTCGTTCGGCGTGGTGAACCGCGAACGCGATACGGTCCATGCGCTCGGCAGTTGGGACAACGCGGTCACCGTCACCACCGCCGACGACATCGGCATGCTCACCACGGAGATCGTTTTCGCGGCGCCGCGCATCGCGAATGAGATCGTCTATGTGGCGGGCGATACGGTGACCTATCGCCAGCTCGCCGATGCGCTCGATGCGTGGCGCGGCGTGCCGGTGCAGCGCGCCGAATGGAGCGTGCCGTATTTGCGCGACGAACTCGCGGCGCAGCCTGACGATTCGCTGCGTAAATACCGCGTCGTGTTCGCCGAGGGCGCGGGCGTGTCGTGGGAGCCGGCGCGGACTTTTAACGCGCAGCGAGGCATCGCGGTGTGTGGGATGACGCAATGGATGCGCGAGAACCTGCCGGTGGTGGATGGCGTAACCGTGTAACCGTGTAACCGCGCTAAAGGCGAACGCAACCGCAACCGCAACCGCGTTAAAAAACCCTCGCCGTCCCCGGCGCGGCCCGTCCCAGCAGGGTTTCCGGCCGCGCCACCCCCTCCCGCGGCTCCCTCCCGCACCCCCGCGAAATCGCATCACGGCGGCATCCACCCCGGCAGCGTGTAAACTGCTGACTTTTTTGAATCCGGTGGTATGTTGCAAGCCCCCCAGCGCACAGCTCTCAGCGGCCCGGCGCTCATCCGCCTGCTCGCTCGCGTGGCGGATGTCGATGTCCCCGAATCCCGGCAAACGCTCTCGGACCGGCTTAGCCAATGGCTCGGCTGGACCGACGCCATTGCACTGTCGTCGGTGCTGAACGGCGCGCCGCCGGCAGTGCCCGCGGGCGCGCGGGCGGCGCGGCCGTTCGGTCGCGCGGAAGAGGAGGAATGCGCGCGCGTGCGGATCTCGCTGGCGCAGTCGGTGGCCGGCGACAGCGTGCTGGGCGGCGCGCGGCGCCGTGGGACTGGGGCCGCGTCCGGGCCCGCACAGTCGCGCGCGCCGCTTCATGTGCAAAGCCCGATGTCGCTGCAAGCGTCGTTGCAAGCCGCGCCGGCGGAGCCGCCGCCCGATTACGCGATGTTCAGGCAACGCTACCTCGCGTTGCAGCAGTCGATGGAAACCGCCGTCGGCACGCTGCGCGTGCGGCTGCGCGGCCTGCTGGCCGCCCGCACGCCCGAGTTCGCGCGGCTCGCGGTGGTCGATGCGGTGATGGAGCGCGCGCTGGCCGAGCGCGAGCGTGGTCTGCTGGGCGCGGTGCCCGGCCTGCTGGCCACGCATTTCGAGCGCCTGCGCGCGGCGGAAAAGGCGGCGCTGGCCGGCTCCGCCGCTTCGGACGATGCCGCGGCGGTCACGCCCGGCGCCTGGCTGGACGTGTTCCGCAAGGACATGCAAAGCGTGTTGCTTGCCGAACTGGACGTTCGTTTTCAACCGGTCGAAGGGTTGCTCGCGGCTCTTCGCACCTGCTAACTGGGACACTATGTCCAGATATCGTATTGACCTCGTTGTGTTTCTGGCGGGCCTCGCCGCCGTGTGCTGGATCGCCGCGGGCTACCTCGGCTCGAATCCGCTGGCGCTGGCCGTCACGCTGTTGATCGCCGTCTGCTACGTGGCGGGCGCGCTCGAACTGCATCGCTACAACCAGGCGACTGCCTCGCTGACGGGCGCGGTCGCCGGACTGTCGGGACCGCCGGCCAGCTTCGGCGGCTGGCTCGAGTCCTTGCATCCGAGCCTGCGCAACGCGGTGCGGTTGCGGGTCGAAGGCGAGCGCGTGGCGCTGCCCGGCCCGGCGCTCGCGCCGTACCTGGTCGGCCTGCTGGTGCTGCTGGGCATGCTCGGCACCTTGCTCGGCATGGTCGCGACCCTGCGCGGCACCGGCATGGCGCTCGAAAGCTCGACCGATCTCGAAGCGATCCGCGCTTCGCTGGCCGCGCCGGTGAAGGGGCTGGGCTTCGCGTTCGGCACCTCGATCGCGGGTGTGTCCACTTCCGCGATGCTCGGACTGCTGGCTGCGCTGAGCCGTCGCGAGCGTCTGCAGGCCGCGCAACAGCTCGACGTGAAGATCGCGACGACGCTGCGGATTTTTTCGCAGGCCCATCAACGCGACGAGAGTTTCCGTCTGCTGCAGCGCCAGGCCGATGTGATGCCGACGCTGGTCGAGCGTCTGCAGTCGATGATGTCGGCGATCGAGCAGCAGAGTCTTGCATTGAACGAGCGGCAGCTCGCGAGTCAGGACGCGTTTCATGGCCGCACCGAGGCCGCGTACACGCGCCTCGCCGGCTCCGTCGAACAGTCGTTGAAGCAGAGTGTGGCCGACAGCACGCGCGCGGCCGGCGCCGCGCTGCAACCGGTAATGGAAGCGACCCTGGCGGGTCTCGCGCGCGAAACCGCCGCGTTGCACGAGAGCGTGTCGCAAGCGGTGCAGCGGCAACTGGACGGGCTGTCGAGCGGGTTTGCCGCGACGAGCGCGAACGTGAGCGGCATCTGGAATGATGCATTGGCCGGGCAGCAGCGTTCGAGCGAGGCACTGACCGAACACGTGCGGACCTCGCTGGATCGTTTCGCCGACAGCTTCGAGCAGCGTTCGGCCGGGCTGCTGGACGGCGTGTCTGCGCGGCTCGATGCAGCCACGCAGGGCGTGTCGCAAGCATGGAACGATGCGTTGGCGCGCCAGGAGCGCGCCGGCGAAACCCTGGCGGACAGCAACCGGCAGGCGCTGGTCACGGCGGCGGCGAGCTTCGAGCAACATTCGGCGGCGCTGCTGGCGAGCGTCGGCGAGTCGCACGCGAATCTGCAGACGACACTCGGTGCACGCGACGAGCAGCGCCTTGCCGCCTGGACCGAAGCGCTGGGTGCGATGGCGGTGGCGTTGAACGAGAAGTTCGAGCGCGTGGGCGAGCAGGCGGCGGCGCGTCAGCAGGCAATCTGCGCGACGTTGGAGCAGACCGCGCGCGACGTCTCCGCGCAAACGCAAACGCATGCGAATGCAACGATCGCCGAAATCGGCCGTCTCGTGGATGCCGCCGCCGAAGCGCCGAAGGCCGCTGCGAATCTGCGTGCCGAATTGGCCGAGCAGGATGAAAAGCGACTTACGGCATGGACCGAGCAATTGGGCGCGATCGCTGCGACGCTGAGCGAGAAATTCGAGCAGGTCGGTGAGTTGGCGGCATCGCGTCAGCAGGCAATCTGCGCGACGTTGGAGCAAACCGCGCGCGACATCTCCGCGCAAACGCAAACGCATGCGAATGCAACGATCGCCGAAATCGGCCGTCTCGTGGATGCCGCCGCCGAAGCGCCGAAGGCGGCTGCGAATCTGCGTGCCGAACTGGCCGAGCAGGACGAAAAGCGACTCACCGCATGGACCGCGCAACTGAGTGCGATCGCCGCCACGCTGAGCGATAAATTCGAACAGGCCGGCGAACGCACGGCAACGCGTCAGCAGGCAATCTGCGCGACGTTGGAGCAGACCGCGCGCGACGTCTCCGCGCAAACGCAAACGCATGCGAGTGCAACTATCGCCGAAATCGAGCGGCTGGTGCTGGCTGCGTCCGAAGCACCGAAGGCGGCTGCCGAGGTCGTCGCCGAATTGCGGCAGAAGCTCTCCGACAGCATGGTCCGCGATACCGCGATGCTGGACGAGCGTGCCCGTCTGCTGGAGACGCTCGAAACGCTGCTCGATGCGGTCAATCACGCCTCCACCGAACAGCGCACGGCGGTCGACGCGCTCGTCGCCACGTCGGCGGACTTGCTGGAACGCGTCGGCACGCGTTTCACGGACAAGGTCGAACTGGAAACCGGCAAGCTCGGCGAGATCGCCGCGCAGGTCACGGGCAGCGCGGTCGAGGTAGCGAGCCTCGGCGAAGCGTTTGGCGCGGCCGTGCAGGTGTTCGGCGAGTCGAACGACAAGCTGGTCGCGCATCTCGAACGGATCGAAACCGCGCTCGACAAGTCGCTCGCGCGCAGCGACGAACAACTGGCCTACTACGTCGCGCAGGCGCGTGAAGTCGTCGATCTCAGCGTGATGTCGCAGAAGCAGATCGTCGAAGATCTGCAGCAGCTTGCCGGGCGGCGCGCGTCAGCCGGAGCCGAGTCCGCATGAGCGAGGAAATCGACGGCGGCGTGGAGACCGTCGCGCCGATCTGGCCGGTGTTCGGCGATTTGATGTCGGTGCTGCTGGGGGCGTTCGTGCTGATCCTGGTCGGCGTGATCGGCGTGCAGCTAGAGCTGTCGACGCGGCTCGCGCAGGAGGTCAAGCAGCGTCAGGCGGAAACGCAGCGGCGCAAGACGCTCGAACAGGCGCTGGCGGGTCCGCTCGCGGCGGGGCGCGTGACGCTGGTCAACGGGCGTATCGGCATTAGCGGCAACGTGTTGTTCGCGCTGAATTCGGATCAGTTGCAGCCCGAGGGGCGCGAGGTATTGAAGAGTCTGGCCGGGCCGCTGACCGCTTATCTGCATGCGCGCGACGAGATTCTGATGGTGAGCGGCTTTACCGACGACCGTCAGGTGCGCGAGGCGAATCGCCGATTCGCGGACAACTGGGAACTGTCGGCGCAGCGCGCGCTGACCGTGACGCGCGCGCTGATCGACGATGGCGTGCCGGCGTCGTCGGTCTTCGCGGCGGCGTTCGGCTCGCAACAGCCGGTCAGTTCGAATGCGGACGATCAGGGGCGGGCGAAGAACCGGCGGGTGGAAATCGCGCCGGTGCCGGGGAAAGCGCGTGAATAACGACGGGATGGGTGTGGGCGGCGGGAGCGAGCAGGGCGACGGAAGCGCAGCGTTCGACGCAGTCGGCGCGACGCTCGACGCGTGGCGCAGGCAGGGTGCCGATCGTCACGACCCGATCCGCTTCCATTTCATCGACGCGTTGGCGCGTCGCGCACGGGTCCATGGCGGCGCCACGCGGCGCGTGCTCGATGCGAAACTTGCCACATTGGTCGATGCGTATGCGGTCAGTCTTGCGAAGGCCGAAGCCGAAGCCGAGGCCAAAACCGAAACGGCCAGCTCGACTACGCCTTCGGCAACCGGTGAACCCACACCCAGCGCGTTGACCGCATTGACCACGCTCCTCGCCAGCCACTTCCCCGCCGAAGGCGAGCACCGCGTCACCGCACACGGCTTGCCGACCGCCGCGTCTTATCCGGAACTGCCGGCGCTCGATCACTTTCGCGACATCTGGTCGAAGGTTCGAACCGAGAAACAACTGCGTCAGTCGTTCGAACAGGTGCCCGGCAACGCGGGGCCGCTCAATTCGAACAGCCTCGTGCATCGTGCGCTTTCGTTGATGCGCGAATTGTCGCCGGGTTATCTGAAGCAATTCATGACTTATGTCGATGCCTTGTCGTGGATGGAGCAGATGAACGCCACGCCTGCTCCCACCACGGTCAGTCGAAATCGAACACATCGAAAATAGAGCGCTTTTTCCGGTAGCCACTGCGCTCCTGGCCGCGATGACCGTCGTATGGGCGATGTCTGTCGTGGTCGCGGCTGTGATCCCGATGGTCGCGATCGTCCCGATGGTCGCGATCGTCACGCTCATGACGGTAATCACGGTTGTCGCGGTACTCCCGGCTATCGCGCGCCACTGCATTCGCACCCGCACCTGCATTCACGCTCGCGCTCGCAACGCCATCGTCATGGTCCTGCGCGATCAGCTTGTCGAGTTCGCCCCGGTCTAGCCAGACACCGCGGCAGTCCGGGCAGTAATCGATCTCGACGGAGCGGCGCTCGGCCATCAACAGATCGGTGGTTTTGCAGACGGGGCATTTCATGATGTCGCTCCTCAAAAGTATCAAGTCAACCAACGCTCACGTTTAAGCATTCGCCGCGCGCTTCGATTTCGCGCGGCGGACCAGCATGTTCATCGCCTCGACGAACGCGGAGAACGCCATGGCCGCGTAGATGTAGGCCTTCGGCACATGCGAGCCGAAACCCTCGGCGATCAGCGTCATCCCGATCACCAGCAGGAAGCTCAGCGCGAGCATCACGATGGTCGGATTGCGGTCGATAAAGCGCGACAGCGGTTGCGCGGCGAACAGCATCACCGTGACGGCGACGATCACCGCGATGAACATGATCGGCATGTGATCGGTCATGCCGACCGCGGTGATGATGCTGTCCACCGAGAACACGATATCGAGCACCAGGATCTGGCCGATCGCGGCCGCGGCGGTCAACTGAATCGTCTTGCCTGCCTTGCTGCCGACCGTCTCCACCTGCGTGACGTGATGACGGATTTCGCTGGTCGCCTTCCACACGAGAAACAGGCCGCCGCCGAGCAGAATCAGGTCGCGCCACGAAAACGCGTGACCGAACAGCGAAAACGCGGGCGCGGTCAACTGCGCGATCCACGCCACCGTGCCGAGCAGCGCGAGCCGCAGGCCGAGCGCCAGCGAGATGCCGATGCGTTGCGTCCGGGCGCGCTGCGCCTCGGGCAGCTTGTTGCTGACGATCGAGATGAAGATCAGGTTGTCGATGCCGAGCACGATCTCCATCACGACCAGCGTGAGAAGCGCGGCCCAGACGGCGGGATCGGAGAAAAGCGTGAGCAGGGTGTCCATGGGTGCGGGATCGGTCTGAAAAGAATGCGTGGAACGTTGCGATGGAGCTATCTTCGTCGTTTCAAGGATTCGGATAAATCAGCGATAATCTGACGGACATATCGGTTTTTTCGATGTATCCGAGAAACATCCGCGCAACATCTGCGCAACATCCGCGCAACGTTCCCGAGGCGATCACGTCATGCTCAACTTCCGCCATCTCTACTATTTCTGGATCGTCGTGAAGGAGGGTGGCTTCGCGCGCGCGGCCGAACACCTCGACATGGCAGTGCAGACCATCAGCGCACAGGTCCGCGAGCTGGAAAAATCGATCGGCCGGCAACTGCTGAAACCGGCGGGTCGCGGCGTCACCATGACCGAGGCCGGCGAAGCCGCGTTCAATCGCGCGGAGCAGATTTTTCAGCTAGGCGAGGCGCTGCTCGACGAGATGCGCGAAGGCGGCGAGGGCGTCGCGCGGCTGGCAGTGGGCCTGTCCGATGGCATTTCGAAGCTCGCGGCGCATGCGCTGCTCGCGCCGGTGCTCGGTACGCCGTCGCTCAGGCTGCTGTGCCACGAGGGCGAGCATTCGGAACTGCTGTCGGAACTGGCGCTGCATCGGCTCGATCTCGTGCTGGCCTGTCAGCCCGCGCCGCATAACGCCGATCTGCGGGTGTTCAGCCAGCGAATCGCCGGTTCGCCGGTCGATTGGTACGGGCCCACGGAGATCGTCCGCAAATCCGCGCGCGCGGGCTTTCCGCAGTGCCTCGCGGAGGTGCCCGTGCTGTTGCCCACGCGTCATGCCGCGCTGCGGGCGCGGCTCGATCGCTGGTTCGAAACGGCGGGCATCCGCCCGCGTATCGTCGGCGAGTTCGAGGACAGCGCGCTGATGGCGGTGTTCGCGGCGCGCGGGCTCGGCGTGTTTCCACTCGCGGAACTCGGCGCGGAAGATCTGACGCTGCTGCGCGGCCTGCGCTGGCTCGGCCGCGCGGAAGGCGTGATCGAGGAAATTCACGCGATCCGTTCGCGGCGCGGGCAGCATCACGCGTTGGCGTCCCAGGTGCTGGCCGCCGTGCGTTCGTAGGCGCGCAGCAGCGCGCCGCGACGCCCCGGAAGCGGGCCTGAAAGCGAGCTCGCGCTCGGCCCCCACGCATTGAGGATCGCGGCGAGCAGCGCAATTTCGCCGTCCGCCAGATAGTCGTCGGCGATCGTCACGGCGATACACAAGCGGATCACCTTGGCGCGCAGCGCGGGGTCGTCGATTTCGGCGATCAGCTTGGTGAGCATCGCTTCGTCGATAGGACTCACGGTCGGCGCGGGCGACGCCTGCGCCATCGCGTGGTCTTCGCACATCGCCTGCACGATCTGCGCGAATTGCGCCGGCGCGAGGCCGAGCTGGCCGGCGATGTCGAGTTTATCCAGCACGCGTTCTTCGGAACTGCACACGTGGCCGTCGGCGGTCAGCGCGAGCGCGACGATACGGGCGGCGGCTTGAGGACTGTTGCGCGGGTAGCTTCGCATGATCGAGGTTCCTTTCGCGGACCGTGTCCGCAGTGATGATGGACCTCAGTGTGCGCGACGCGCTGCATCGGATAAATCTGCTAATGACGAAGCGATGGTTCGTAAAAAACGAAGTGTCGAACTGATGCGCCCATGCTGCGGCATACTTCGACGCGCATCGAAACGTGCGCTATCAAATAGCGCTATGCTCGAACGAATCCCCGGGAGACCGCCATGCATGCCCAACCGAATCTGTCCGCCACCGCCTTTCTGATCGCCGACGCCGCTCGCGCCGCCATGCTGATGGCGCTGGTGGACGGCCGCGCGCTGCCGGCGGGCGAACTTGCGTATGCGGCGGGCGTGACGGCCCAGACGGCGAGCAGCCATCTGGCAAAACTGCTCGACGGCGGGTTGATCGCGGTCGAGAAGCAGGGCCGTCATCGCTATTACCGGCTCGCCGATCCGCATGTGGCGGTGGCGCTGGAAAGCCTGGCGTCGATCGGCACGCAACGCGCGGTGCGGCGCAAACCGCTGGGTCGTGAGGCCGGGCAACTGCGTTTTGCGCGGTGCTGCTACGACCATCTCGCGGGCCAGGCCGGCGTGGCGATTACCCAGCATCTGCTGGAACGCGGGTTGATTGCGGCGGCAGCGGACAAGCGCTTCGAGGTCACGCCGGATGGGCGCGCATGGTTCGCGGGTCTTGGGCTGGATGTCGGCGCGGTCAAGGCGGGGCGCTACGGGATTGCGCGGCAGTGCCTCGACTGGTCGGAGCGGCAGCATCATCTGGCGGGGCCGCTTGGCGTCGTGTTCCTCGATCTGCTGTGCGCGAAAGGATGGTTGCGGCGCGCCGCGTCGTCGCGAGCAGTGCAGATCACACCGGCGGGGTGGGTGGGGTTGCGCGAGCATCTCGGCGTGACGCCGGAGTCGATCGAGCGTTGCACGGAGACCGGAGCCGATGCGCTGGTGGCGTGACCTGGGCGGCATCACAGGACGCATCGCACGCCCTCCGACCCACACAACGGCGGCGACCGTGTCACCACGCCAATCGCCGCCCGGCACACCATCACTTCACGCCGTTGCAATGCGCGCGCATCAGTTCGCGCCGCGTTGAATCGCCTCGCCGAGTTCGGCATTGGAATAGGCCTTGCCGCCGATTCCCCACGCGCCGTCCACCGCGAAGGTCACGTTGACGAATGTGCGCTCGCGCGGATGCGAGCCCGCCTTGTGCCGGTCGACGATATCCGTGACCTCGCTGACGAACGCCTGCTTGACCTCGGCGTTCGGAAACGTCGCCGACGGCACCTTGACCTCGATGACCGCCAGCGATTGCGCCTTGCCGCCGACATAAGTCTTCGACTCGTCGCTCACGACCAGGTGGCCGATCACGTTCGGCGCCATGAAACGGTTATCGGTAAGGCCGTGAACGCGCAGCAGCGCGTCCGCGACGAGCGGGAGTACGTCGCGTTCTCCTTGTTGACTGAGTAGACCCTGAGTGACGTTGACGGTAATCGGCATGGCTGCAAACTCCTTGATCGGATATCGAAGGGATGAATCGACGCATGGATGCGTCGAAGCAGAGCTATTGCACAGGCGTCACGCTCGTTATATAACGGTCGTGATGTCGCGATATTTTCATAACGATCGTGATGTCGTCAAGCACAAAATAGCGATCGTTATGTGGAGGGCGTTCAGATGGCACATCGGGCAGGTCGGAAGGAAGAGAGCAAGGCAAGAATTCTGGACAGCGCGGGCCGGGGATTTCGCAGCCGGGGCTTCGGCGGGTCGGGCGTCGACGGGCTGGCGAAGGATGCGTCGGTGACCTCGGGCGCGTTCTACGCGCATTTCAAATCGAAAGCGGCGGCCTTTCAGGCGGCTGTCGTGGCGGGGCTCCACGATCTGCGGCGCGGCGTCGATCACACGCGGGCGGAAATGGGCGGCCGCTGGCGCGAATGGTTCATCGACTTTTATCTGGGCGATCGGCGTACCTGCGATCTCGCGGAAAGCTGCGCGCTGCAGAGTCTGTCGAGCGAAGTCGCGCGCGCCGACGACGACACCCGCGAAGCGTATGAAAAGGAGCTGGCCGCGATCATCGAATCGGTGGCGGCGGGGCTGGAAGGCAAACCGAAGGCGCGGCGCGAGGAAGCGACGGCCTTGCTCGCGATGCTGGTGGGTGGCGTGACGCTGTCGCGCGCGGTGAAGGACCCGGCCGTGGGCGAGGAGATCGCGGCGGCGGTGCGCAAGGCGGCGTTGCAGTTGGGCGCGCATGAGAGCAAGGGCGATCGCAAGGCGTGAGCGCAGCGACCGCGGCTGCGGCCAATGGCCGCTTTCGTGGCGCCGTTCAGCGAAGCGGGCGTATAGTCGCTGCCGCCGCCGGGCCGAACCAGGCCTTCAACCCCGACTTTCACCCCACGCCCAAGGAAGCCATCCCATGTCAGACCGCGAGATCATCGTTCCCGAATCGATGCGGCCGATCGTCGAACGCGCCGGCTATGCGCCCGCCGTCAAGGTCGGCACCACGGTGTATTGCGCGGGACAAGTGGGCCGCACGCCCCAGCTCGATGTGATCGAGGATCCCGAGGCGCAGTTCGTCGCGTGCTGGGAGAACCTGCGTGAACTGCTCGCGGCGGCGGGCTGCACCTTCGACGACATCGTCGACATGACAACCTATCACGTGCAGATGAGCCGTCACATGGCGGTTTTCCGCGAGGTCAAGAACCGCGTGTTTCCGCGCGGGCATTGCGCGTGGACCGTCATCGGCGTGTCGGAACTCGCGCATCCCGGCTTGCTGGTCGAGATCAAGTGCGTGGCGGTCCAGCGGGGCGGCTGACTCAGCTCGCCTGCATGCCGAGACGCATCGCCGTGCGCATGAAGGTCAGCGTCGCTTCGTCGGTCCACGAACCGAGCATCAACCCCGGCTCGGTCTGCAGCGCCTCGCGAAATCGCGCGTGCGTCGCGGGATCGTCGCCGGCATAGCTTCTGAAGAGGTCGAGCCAGCGTCGCGCGAGTGCCTGCGCCTGCGGCGATTCGGGCGTCGCGCCGGCGTCGAGCGCGTCGTGCACGTCGGCCATCAGTTGCGGCCATTCCATCGCGCGCTTGCCGTAGTTCGCACGCAGAAAGCGGATCTCGTCGGGCGTCAGATATTTTTCGTAGATGAGGATCTTCGTTTCGCTGAATGCGCGCAGTACGTAGTCGCGCAACCGGGTCGAAATGCCGAGATGTGCCTGCATCGACGGTTCGTTGTCGTGCATCACGTTCAGCTTCGCGACGAGGCGTGGATCGCCGCCGGTGTCGCGCGTGAGCAGGGTCATCCAGCGATCGGCCAGCGTGCGCGCCGCCGCGCTCTCCGGCGGCGTGCCGCTGTCCATCAGCGCGCGGACCTCGGCGATCAGCGCGGTCCATTCCGGGTCCGGCGCCTGGGTGTTGCGGTACATCGGCAGGCGCGCGAGTTCGTCGGCGGAAAAATATTTGTCGTACATGGTCATCATCTCCAACGTGGTAAGCCAGTCGCTCAGATCCGGTTCCTCGCCGTCGAGCAGCACGCCGTGCAGACTCGTCAACCGCTCGCGCAAACGCGCCGCCTGATGGATCTGGCCGTCGAGCATGGCGATCTGCCGTTCGACGATCGCGACGAGCGGCGTGTCCGGTTGCGCCAGATGGGTCTGGATCTCGGCGAGCGCGAGGCCGAAACGACGCAGCGCCTGGATCTGGTGAAGGCGGGCGACGTCGTGACGGTCGTACAGCCGGTAGCCGTTGTCGGCACGCGCCGAAGGCGTCAGCAGCCCGATGGCGTCGTAGTGGTGCAGCGTGCGGACGGTGAGTCCGCTGCGTCTGGCCAGTTCTCCGACTTTCAGCAGCATGCGAGCCTCCGGTTAGCGTTCACGATGGAGGTTAGAACCTTACGCTACGTGAGGGTCAAGCGAAATGCCCACTTTGTAGTTGTCTTGCTAACCAATCTGCGCTTTAATGTCGCCATGTTCGATCACTGCCTTTACTTCAACTCATCGGCACTCGCGCGGCTCACCGAGCGCGAGTGGACCGCCGCGTATGCGCCGTTCGGGCTCACCCCGGCGCAGGGTTTCGTGTTGCGCGTGGTGTTGGCGTCGCCCGGTTCGTTGAGCAGCGAGGTGGCGAGTTTGCTGGGCATTGCGCGTCCCACGGCCACGCGGCTGATCGACAACCTGTGCGACAAGGAACTGGTCGAACGCCGTCAGGGCGAGGCGGACGGCAGGGAATGGGGCGTCTATCCGACCCGCGCGGGCAAGGCGCTGGAGCGGCCCATCAACGAGGCCAGCGGGCAGATTGCCCGCACCCTGCGCGCGAAGATCGGGCCGGACTTATTCGAATCGACAGTGTCGGGCATGCATAACGTGAGAAAAGCCCTGTCGTGACCGACGGGCTTTTTTTAATGCCAGATAGTTGTCATGCTAATCAAAGGGGAGCTGAAATGAGAAATGGCGCGGTACATCATGCCGTGGCGACGGAATCGGCGCGGCAGCCGGCGCGTTCGCCGGCATGGATTTCGGAGCGCGGGCTGCGCTGGGCATTGGGCGCGACGATCTGGATCGTCGCGATCGGCTTGATCGTCGTGGCGGCGCTTTACGCGCCGGACAGCACACGCGCCAACACGCGCCGGTGCCTCGAACAGGTCGCGAACGAAGAACACACGAGTCTCGATGCGTTCTTCCAGAATCCCGCACAGCAGGATGCGCTCGCGCAGGCGATGACGGTGTGCGCCCGTTGAGCGCGAGCGCACACCGCGCGCTCAACGTCGCCTAGTCGTTGCTGTGCAGATTCGTGTTGAGCCCACCCCAGCGCGACGCGTCGGTCGGCAGCACTTCGACCGCGCCGGACTGGCTGTTGCGCCGGAACAGCAAGCCGTTCCGGCCGGACAACTGGCGGGCCGGCACAACCGTGCCGTCCGGCAGTTTCACCTTGGTGCCCGCCGTCACATACAGCCCCGCTTCGACGATGCATTCGTCGCCGAGTGAAATGCCGATGCCCGCATTCGCGCCCAGCAGACTGCGTTCGCCGATCGCATTACGGCTCTTGCCGCCGCCCGACAGCGTGCCCATGATCGACGAGCCCGCGCCGACGTCTGAGTTCTTGCCGACCGTCACGCCCGGCGTCACGCGGCCCTCGACCATCGATTCGCCAAGCGTGCCCGCGTTGAAGTTGACGAAGCCTTCGTGCATGACCGTGGTGCCCGCCGCCAGATGCGCGCCGAGCCGCACGCGGTCGGCGTCCGCGACGCGTACGCCTTCGGGCACCACGTAGTCGGTCATACGCGGAAACTTGTCGACCGAGGTCACCGTGAGATGGTGATACTCGGCCGCGACGCGTTCGCGCAGATCGTCGACGCGGCCCGGCAGCACCGGCCCCGCCGATGTCCACGCGACGTTGGCCAGCAGCCCGAAAATGCCGTCGAGATTGATCTCGTTGGGTTTGACGCTGCGCTCCGAGAGCAGATGCAGGCGCAGCCAGGCGTCCTCGGTCGAGGCGGGCGGCGTGTCCAGCGAGTCGATCGTGATCTCGACGAGGTCGCCCGCGACGAGGCCGACTTTCTCGGCGAGGCAGGCGCGCTTTCTGCCCGAGCCCGACGCGGGGAACCAGACGTCGAGCGTCTTGCCGGTTTCGGTATCGCGGTACCGGTGGCCGGTTCGTTGAATAGCCATCGAAAAATCCTTTTGCTTGATCTTGCGTGAAAGTGACGATTGGACTGGTCGGTTCAGGCCGGGCGCGCGGACGATTGCGCGCCGCAGGCGGTTCGGGGAATCATAGCGTCAGCGGCCGCATCAGAGGGTAAACACCCACGACATTCCCACGCCGCCGAAAGCAGGTAGAAGGCGTTGCTTTTTTATACTCCGGGCAAGCGCTGCACCAGACGATCCGCCGCTAGCGGACGCATGCCCCGCCCAGGTCCCAAGGAGACAGCTTTTCATGCCACCGTTCGCCCGCTTCCTGGCGCTCGCCTCGAGCGCCTGCGCGATGCTGCTCTGGATGCCCCATGCGCAGGCGGAAAAGCTGACGCTGATGACGGGTGGCGCCGCCAAGATCGTCTACCTGCCGGTCACGCTGGCTCAACGCCTCGGCTACTTTCGCGACGAGGGTCTCGACGTCGAGATCCTGTCGGAGCCGGCCGGCGTCGACACCGCGACCGAACTGATCGCCGGCGCGGTGCAAGGCGCCGTCGGTTTCTACGACCACACCATCGATCTGCAAAGCCGCGGCCTCGAAGTCGAGGCGGTCGTCGTGCTGGCGCGTTCGGCGGGACTGGTCGAACTCGCGTCGACAAAAGTGCCCGCGCCGATGCGCGACATGGCCGACGCGCACGGCCGGCGGCTCGGCGTCACCGGCTTCGGCGCCTCCACGGATTTTTTGAGCCGCTATCTGGCGCAACGCGCCGGGGTGCCCGCGAACGCCTACACCGTAGTGCCGCTCGGCGCCGACAACGGTTTCGCCGATGCGATGAAGAACGGCGCCGTCGATGCCGTGATGGTCGAGGAACCCGGCGCGTCGCGGCTGCTCGCCGCCGGCACGGCCCGCGTGATGGTCGATATGCGCAGCGTCGAGGGCACGCGGCTCGCGCTGGGCGGCCCGTATGCCAGCTCGTGCCTGTACGCGCAGCGCAAGTGGGTGGCCGCGCATCCGGACGAAACCCGCCGGCTGGTGCGCGCGATGGTGCGCTCGCTCGACTTCATCGCCACGCACGACGCCGGCCAGATCATGGCGACGCTGCCGCGCGACTACGTCGGCGCGAACGAGGCGCTGTATCGCGATGCGTTGAGCGCGACGCTGCCGGCCTTCTCGCGCGACGGCCGGATGCCCGACGGCGCGCCGCAAACCGTATTGAACGCGCTGGCCGCGGTGAATCCCGCGATCGTGCCGCGTCATGTCGAATTGACACGGACGTATACGAACCGCTTCGCCGACGAAGTGGCCGCCGTCATGGTCCACTGAAGGCGCACCGAAGGCGCACCGAGCGACGCCTCGATTCGATCGCACGAAAAAGCGCGACCACACGAAATAACACGACAGCACGACAGCACCACCTCACACGAGCACAAGCACGAGCACGGAGACGATCCATGAAGGCCATACGCATCGAGCAATACGGCGGACCCGAAGTACTACGCCGCGTCGACATCGACATTCCGTCGCCGGGGCCGGGCGAGGTGCTGGTCCGCGTCGCGTGCGCCGGCATCAATTTCATGGACGTGCACACGCGCCAGGGCAAATACCGCGAGTCGCGCACTTATCCGGTCCGTCTGCCGTGCACGCTCGGCATGGAAGGCGCGGGCGAGGTGGTCGAAACCGGCGCGGGCGTCGACTCGTGCCGGCCCGGCGACCGCGTCGCGTGGTGCATTTCGTGGGGCGCTTATGCCGACTACGCGGTGGTCCCGGCGGCGCGCGTCGCGCGCATTCCGGACGCGACCGGTTTCGAACTGGCCGCCGCCGCGATCTTTCAAGGCTCGACCGCGCACTATCTGCTCGAAGACGTCGCGCGGCTCGGCGCGGGCAGCACCTGCCTCGTGCATGCGGCCTCGGGCGGCATCGGCCAGTTGCTGGTGCAGCTCGCGAAGCGTCGCGGCGTGACGGTCTACGCGACCACCAGCAACGCGGAGAAAGCCGAGGTCGCGCGTGCGCACGGCGCGGACCATGTGATGCTGTACGAGGACGGCCGTTTCGCCGACCGCGTGCGCGAGTTGACCGACGGTCGCGGCGTCGACGTCGTGTTCGACGCGGTGGGCCGCACGACATTGCGCGACAGCTTCCGCGCGACCCGCACGCGCGGGCTGGTGGTGAACTACGGCTCGGTGTCCGGCTCGCTGAACGATCTCGATCCTATCGAACTGGGCGAGGCGGGTTCGCTGTTCCTGACCCGTCCGCGCCTTGCCGATCATCTGGCGGACGGCGCGACGGTGCAGCGCCGCGCTGACGAAATTTTCGCCGCCTTGCAGGACGGCACGCTGAAAGTCGAGATCAGCGGCCGCTACACGTTCGACGACGTCGAAGCGGCGCATGAAGCGCTCGAAGCGCGCCGTCAGTTGGGCAAAGCCGTGATGACGATCGGCTGAGCCACTTCTTTCCCCTGATTCAGGAAGCCGGAACCGGCGGCCATGCGGGCCGTGGGGGACGTGTTTGCCTTTCACCACCGAGGTCACGATGACATCACCCTCCACGCTCAACGCAACGGCGCCCGCCGATGCGTCCGCCACGCCGCGCGAATCGCGCGTCAAGGCGGTGCTGCGCGTCACCAGCGGCAACTTCCTCGAAATGTACGACTTCACCGTGTACGGATATTACGCGGCGGCGATCGCCGCGACGTTCTTCCCGACCGGCAACGAATTCGCGTCGCTGATGCTCGCGCTCTCCGTGTTCGGCGCGGGCTTCCTGATGCGGCCGATCGGCGCGCTGGTGCTGGGCGCGTACATCGACCATCACGGCCGCCGCAAGGGCCTGATCCTCTCGTTGACGCTGATGGCGATCGGCACCGCGTGCGTCGCGTTCGTGCCGAGCTATGCGGCGATCGGTCTGGTGGCGCCCGCCATCGTGCTGTTCGGCCGCCTGTTGCAGGGTTTCTCCGCCGGCGTCGAGCTGGGCGGCGTGTCCGTGTATCTGTCGGAGATCGCGACGAAGGGCAACAAGGGCTTCTACTGCTCCTGGCAGTCCGCGAGCCAGCAGGTGGCGGTGGTGTTCGCCGCGTCGCTCGGCGTCGCGCTGAACCGCCTCGTGCCCGCCGCCGACATGAACGCATGGGGCTGGCGCATTCCGTTCGTGGTCGGCTGCATGATCGTGCCGTTCCTCTTCTACGTGCGCCGTTCGCTGCAGGAGACCGAGGAATTCGCCGCGCGCCGTCATCGTCCGGGCATGGGCGAAATCGCCCGCTCGATGGTGCAGAACGCGCGTTTGATTCTCGCCGGCATGGGCCTCGTGATCATGACGACCGCGTCGTTCTATCTGATCACCGCGTACACGCCGACCTTCGGCAAGGTCGTGCTGAAGCTGTCGTCGTTCGACGCGTTGCTGGTGACGGTCTGCGTCGGCGTGTCGAATTTCATCTGGCTGCCGATCGCGGGCGCGGTGTCCGACCGCATCGGCCGCCGTCCGGTGCTGCTCGCCTGCACCGCGCTGGCGATTCTCACCGCCTACCCGGTGATGAACTGGATGGTCGCGCAACCGTCGTTCGGCCGCCTGTTGATGGTCGAGCTCTGGCTGTCGGTGCTGTACGCGTGGTACAACGGCGCGATGGTCGTCGCGCTGACCGAACTGATGCCGGCCAACGTGCGCACCACGGGTTTCTCGATGGCGTACAGCCTCGCGACCGTGGTCGGCGGCTTTACCCCGGCAATCTCCACGTGGCTGATTCATACTACCGGCGATAAGGCCTCGCCGGGCGCGTGGATGTCGTTCGCCGCCGTCTGCGGCGTGGCCGCGACGCTGATCCTGTATCGCTCCGCACCGGCCCGGGAGCAGTACAAGACGGCATGAACGCTTCAGGTTTGGGGATGGAAGGAATGAGGTTACTGCTCGTAGAGGACAACGACCAGCTCGCGCATTGGCTCGCGCGTATTCTGCGCGACGACGGCTTCATGCTCGACCGTGTCAGCGACGGCGAAGCCGCCGAAAGCGCGCTGCGCGCGGTCCCCTACGACGTGGTGCTGCTCGATCTGAACCTGCCGCAACTGTCGGGCAAGAGCGTACTGCGCCGCATGCGTGCGCGCGGCGACGAGACGCCGGTGCTGATCCTCACGGCCACCGGCGCCGTCGACGAAAAAGTGGTGTGTCTCGGCGCGGGCGCGGACGACTACATCGTCAAGCCGTTCGACGCGCGCGAACTGGTCGCGCGCGTGAAGGTGCTGGCGCGGCGCCAGGCGCCGTCGCGCTCGAACAAACTCAAGTGCGGCAATCTCACGTACGACATGGATCGCTGCCAGTTCGCGGTGGACGGCGAACCGTTGCCGCTCACGCCGCGCGAACACGCGGTGCTCGAAGCGCTGATCCTGCGCGCCAAGAAAACTGTCGCGAAGACCATGCTGGCCGACTCGCTCAGCAAGGGCGACGCGATGACCAGCGAGGACGCGATCGAAATCTACGTGTCGCGCCTGCGCAAGAAGCTCGAGAAAAGCACCGCCACCATCATTACGCTGCGCGGCCTCGGCTATCTGCTGGAAGACGGCGCCGATGACGAATAGCCTGCGGCTCAGACTGCTGCTGTGGCTGCTGCTGCCGATGACCGTCTACGTGATCGCCGCCGGGCTGATCGCGCGCGACAACGCCGAGCGCACCGCGCGGCTGTTGCAGGACGAGGCGCTGTTGTCGTCCGCGCGCGTGATGGCGGGCGACATCGAGTGGAAGAACGGTTATCTGCACGCGGAAATTTCGCCGAGCGCGATCGAGATTCTGAGTTCGCCGGCCGGCGATCGCGTGTATTTCAGCATCCGCGAAGTGGGCGGCGCGACGATCGCGGGCACCTCCGACTTTCCGCAACGCGTGCCCGACGAATCGCCGCTCTGGTATGACGCGGCGGTCAGCGGTCACCCGATCCGCGCGGTGTCGCTGATCCGGCCGATGTACGACGCGGGCGCGGTCAAACAGGTGGTGGTCTCGGTGGGGCGCACGCTGTTGCAACGCGATGCCACCGCCGCCGCGTTGTGGCAGCCGCAGATGCTGCATTTCGCCGGTATCGTCGCGATCGCGGTCGTGCTGGTGTGCGTCGGCCTCACTTTCGAACTGCGGCCGCTGATGCGCCTCGCCAACGATATGCTTGCGCGCGCACCGAACGCCTCGCTGCGGGTGCGCGCCGATCCGCTGCGCAACGAGTTGCGGCCGATCGTCAGCGCGTTCAATCAGTGTCTCGACATCATCGAACGCAAGACCGCGATGCAGCGGCGCTTCATCGCGGATGCCGCGCATCAGTTGCGCACGCCGCTGACGCTGCTCGGTACGCAGTTGCAATATGCGCGCCGCCAGGACGATCTCGCGCAGATCAAGGAGACCTTGCTGGCGATGCATCGCAGCAATCATTCGCTGGTCGCGTTGACCAATCAGCTGCTCTTGCTCGCGCAGGCGGAAGCCGCGGATTACGCCGATTTTCAGGGCGTGCCGGTCGATCTGCGTGCGGTCGCGACCGCCACCATCGAACAGCTCGCCTTGCTCGCGCAACGGCGCGGCGTCGAGTTGTCGGCGCGCCTGGACGAAGGCGCCGAGGTGATGGGCAACGAGCCCTTGCTGTCGGTGCTGTTGTTCAATCTGCTCGATAACGCGATCCGGTACACGCCTTCGGGCGGCCATGTCGCGCTCGATCTCGCCGCGCACGAAGGCCGCTGGCGCGTGACCATCGCGGACGAAGGGCCGGGCATCGAAGCGGTGTTGCGCGAACGCGTGTTCGAGCCGTTTTTCCGCGCGTCCGGTGAGGAAGGCAGCGGGCTGGGGCTGGCCATCGTGCGCGAAATCGCACGCGCGCATCTCGCGGAAATCGTGCTGGAAGACGGCGTGGAAGGGCGAGGTGGGCGAGGTTTGAGGGTCTCGGTGATCTTTCCGGTCGTAGCGGCGACGGGCAAATGATTGCGATGCGCCAATCCACGCAAGCGTGTGCGTATCCTGACGACACAACTGGCGGCTACACATTTACTACCTCGTGATCCGGTGAATCGGTTGTGATGGAGCTGTCCGTGCATCGGCGCGGACAGCTCCATCACCGAGACGAGGTAAGCGTATGTTTCCTTCCGTCAGCAGTTCCCATGTCCATCCCGGGTCCGCGCATTTACCGCCGGCATCTCACCAACCCGAAGCGCCGCGTCCATCCGCGCCGGTTTCGATCCACCTGTCTATCGAGAACAGTCACGCGCATGCCGGCGAGGCGACGCTTCATCTTGCTCTGCCGGCCAGTTACGTTGCTCTGCCGAGCGGCAAATTGCAGCCGGACTTCGTCCATCCCGGCCTGCAGATCGACGAAAAAGGGCGCCGCTTCATCAGCGACGGCGAACACATGTACGCGATCCGTTTCGATCGCGATCATCGGACCGAGCGTGTCTATCAACCGGATAATCCGGCGAAACCGGGCATCCCTGTCCGGTTGAACGAAGCAGGCCGTTACGTGCTGCATGGCGAAGTCGGGTTGAGAGGCGGCTCGCCCGGGCGGGACCTGGCACGCAGGCTCGACGCTGCGCAGCAGAACCTTAACCGCGCACTGACGGCAAAGCGCGACGCGCAGGGGGAAATGACGGCGATCAATGCGGAAATCCGGTACGCCGGGAATCCCGACGCTGGTTTGCGGCAAAGACGGCAGGACGTGCAACGCAGGCTGGACGACGCCAAAATGACCATCGCAATCGAAGATGGGCGTATCGAAGGCGTGGCACGCGAAGTTCAGATGCTCCGGCAGTCGTTCGAGGCGCAAGTGACAGACAAACGAAGACATCGCGAGGACGGCCGGCAACTCGAACAGACGACGCAGCGCGAGATCGACACGCTTCAGACCACGATGAACAGGAGCGACCATCCGACCGCGAACATGAGGGACGATCTGCGAAAGCTCCATGACGATCTTCGCCGGATACAGAATGCAAACCACGAGCTGGATCGGCAAATAGAGAATCTGCATCGCGATCTGGCCGACATCCCCCACTTCTAGTCGTCACGACATCTAGACGAGGTCAATGTATGTTTCCTTCCGTCAGCAGTTCCCATGTCCATCCCGGGTCCGTGCATGTGCCGCCGGAATTTCACCCGTCCGAACCGCCCCGTCCATCGGCACCGATCTCGATTCATGTGTCGACGCAGGGAAGCCCCACGCACGTCGGCGACTCGACCCCTCAACTCCTCCTGCCTGCCGCGTATATCTCACGTCCCAGCGGCAAACTGCACCCGGATCTCGTGCATCCTGGCGTTCAGATAGACGAGAAAGGCCGGCGTTTCGTCAGCGACGGTAAAGCGACCTATGCGATCCGTTACGACCGCGACCATCGAACCGAACGTGTTTATCAACCGCATGATCCGGTCAAGCCAGGCATCGCTGTCCGGATTAACGTAAAGGGGGAATTACGACATCGCGGCGATCTTGGCCTCAAGGGTGGTTCGCCGTATCTATGGTTTCATAGCACGCTGGGTCTCCTGCAAGGAACGCGAGGCAGGCGCGTGGCCGAAGTGCAGCAAGCCGAGCGTAACCTGACGTCGCTCGACGCCGAGCTCCGGCAGCTTTCGCGAGCCGACGCGAATGTGCAATCGAGGCGAGATCACGCGCAACGACAACTGGAGGAGTCGCAGCGCGGGCTGGAGAGTATAGATCAGTCGATCGAAAGCTTACGGCGAGATATACGGCAATGCCAACAGCAAACGCAGAACGATCTGCGGCAACAGCAAACGCTGCGCGACGACGGAGCCCGTAAGGAGCGGAACATCGAGTTCGACATCAACTTTCTGCAGACGGCGATCAACGTGAACAGCCGGGCGACTGGCGAGCAGCAAAACACGCTGCATAGGCTGCGGAACGATCTTGGCCAGGTTCAAACCGAAAATCGCGCGTTGGACGATCGCATCCGCAACCTGAATCAGGAACTGGCCGACCTGGCCACGCTCTAGCGCGATCGACGCATGCCGTGAATGCCCCACCCGGCGTTCACGACGCCGCCTCCGACTCACTGGGAGCGTGTTCGGCCGCTGGCCGCCGGACCGCTCTCACTTTTCCGCTATCGCCCCCGCCGCAGAAAAACCTGCCGGCGCCGTCCGATTCCAGCCCCGACACGCCGACGCCTTCGGGCATCTCGACGCTCTTCAGCGTCTCGCCCGTCACGGGATCGATATGCAGCAGCGCGCTCGAATCGCCTTCCCAGGTGGCGTGCCACAACTCGCCGCCCACCCACGTCACGCCGGTCACGAAGCGGTTCGATTCGATCGTGCGCAGGATCGCGCCCGTTTGCGGATCGATCTGGTGGATCTTGCGCTCACGGTACTGGCCGACCCACAGCGCCCCTTCGCCCCACGCCATGCCCGAATCGGCGCCGGCGCCGCCCGGCGCGGGAAGTGTCGCGACCACCTGGCCGCTTTGCGGATCGATCTTCTGGATGCGGTCGCCCGCGATCTGATACAGGTGCTTGCCGTCGAACGCGGTGCCCGCGTGCGCCTCGACATCGATCGAACGCTGCGTGTCGCCGCTCGACGGATCGAGCGCGGTCAAGGTGTTGCCGGTGGCAAGCCACACGTGTTCGCCGTCGTACGTGACGCCGTTGACGCGTTCGATGCCCGGAAAGGGTCCGTATTCACGGAGGATGGTGGCGGCTGATCGTTTCATGCTGGCATCCTAATCGTCTGGAAACAGCGGAGGGAGTAACAATGCTGTCGCGAATCCGGGGATGGGCGGCATCATCCAGCGGCGCGCGCGGCCTTGGCCAACCGATTGAACCTTGCCGGCCGCGGCCAGCGAATCCAGCGCGCGTTGGATCGTGCGTTGGCTCGCGTCGAGTGCGAGAGCGAGTGCCGAGCTGGCCCACGATTCGCCGTCGGCGAGGCAGGCGAGCAGCGCCGCGTGTCGTTCGTCGACTGGCGGCGCGAGTACGGCAACCTTGGTGGTCACGTTAGTGGCCACATCAGCGGCGACTTTCACGGCCACGCGAGCGGCCGCCGCGTTACCGCGATCGCGCGGTGCGAGCGCGAAGCCGCGCGGGGTCGCGCGAACGCCGGCCAACGGCACGAGCAACGCGCGCAAGCGCCCGATCTCCACCCGCAGACGCGCGCGCTGCGATTCGTCCGCGTGCTTCGCCCTGAATGCGCGCGCGACCAGCGTATCGCGCGACACGTCGGCGGGCCACGCTTCGGCCAGCGTGCGGGCAAGGGTGAAGAGTACTGGCCGGCTGGCGAGTGAAATCGTGGTATCCGCGGCGTGCACGACGCGACGGCATGCGTCCACCACCAGCACGTTCGAGGCGAGTAGCGCTTCGATGTCGTCGAGCAACAGTTCGCGTGTTTGGCCTGGTGTTTTGCCTGGCGTTTGGCCTTGCGTTTCGCCATGCATCAGCAGATGCGCGGCCGGCGTATTCAACATCGAGGCCGCGCCGTCGACTTCCGCGAGCAGGGCCGGAATGCGTGAGAGACGAGCGGCCTGCGCGGCGCGCGCGAGGGTGTGGCGTGCGGCCGTGGCCTGCCAGCGGCGCAGCGCGATGCCGACGCTCATCAGTTCGTGGACAGTGCGCAACGGCGGCGGCAACAGCGTGGGATCGAGCCTGGCGAGCGCGCGTTCGGCGTCGTCGAGTCGGCCGGTGAGCACGAGGCGGCGCACGTCGAGATAACGCGCGTGCGCGGCATTCAAGCGGTCGCCGTGCGCTTCGAGCGTGGCGCGCGCGGCGTCGAGCGTGTTGACGGGCCAGCGCAGATCGCGCGATGCGAGCGCGATTTCCGCTTCGGCCAGCACGCAACGCGCGCGGGCCAGCGGCGCGCGCGGACCGAATGCGCGCGCCGCGCTGCGTACCAGCGCGCGCGCCCGCGGCAGGTCGCCGAGTTGCGCCATGGCGATGCCGCGCAGCGCGAGCGAAGGCGCGTCGTCGCGCAACGCGACGTGATTCAGCGCGCCGAACGGATCGCCCGCCGCGAGCGCGCGTGCCGCGGCGGTGACTAGTGCATCCATGGCCACTCCGATTCGCGCCACACTTGTCACTCCCCTCGTTCGACGGTGGAGGACTAATCTAGCACGACCGACAACCGCCTCGCCGGCCGGACTCGTCGGACTAATGGACTCGCCGGACTCATCGAAGCGTCCGCGCACATCACGCGTCCATCCGCACCCACGGCACAGGCAATCCCAAGGAGAGAGACATGACGACATCCCATCCAACCGGCACGCGCGAAGCATGGCTGAAGGCGCGGCTCAAGCTGCTCGACGCGGAAAAGGCGTTCACCCGTCAAGGCGACGAACTGGTGCGGCAACGGCAGGCGTTGCCGTGGGTCCGCATCGACAAGCACTATCAGTTCGATACCGAGCAGGGCAGCGCGACGCTCGCCGAGCTGTTTCGCGGCCGCTCGCAATTGCTCGTCTACCACTTCATGTTCGGGCCGGACTACAAGGCGGGCTGCCCGTCGTGTTCGTCGATCGCGGACGGCTTCGACGGTGTCGTCGTGCATCTGGCGAATCATGATGTGACGTTGTGCGCGATCTCGCGCGCGCCGCTCGCGAAACTGCTCGCGTATCGGGAGCGGATGGGCTGGACGTTCCCGTGGGCGTCGTCGCATGGCAGCGACTTCAACTTCGATTTCAACATCTCGTTCACGGATGCCGAGCAGCGCGAAGGACGCGTCGAATACAACTACCAGCGCGGCGGCCATGCGATGGACGAGGCGCAGGTGCCCGAACCCGTCGCGCAGTTCGCGGCGACGTGCGGCACCGATCCGGCGACGTACACGCAGGATCGTCCGGGAATCAGCGCGTTCGTGCTGGAGGACGGCGTCGTCTATCACACGTATTCGGCTTACGCGCGCGGCGTGGATGGCATCTGGGCGATGTATCAGTGGCTCGATCGCGCGCCGAAGGGACGTAACGAAACGGGCGTGTGGTGGAAGCGGCACGATGAGTACGCGGCGGCGCGCTGAGGTGCGTCGTGACTGCCGCGCGCCTGGGTCGGGGGGACGGCGATCGCCTGTTCCTGGTCGTAGTCGCCGCGTTATTCGTGGTCAGCGTGACGGCGACGATCGTCATGTGCGTTTCGATGTCCCTATCGCCGTCCACCACGGCGATGGACCCGATGCCCATGTCGATGCCGATGCCCGGCGGCTGGACGATGTCCGCACTGTGGCGGCCGATGTGCGGGCAAACGTGGGCGGGCGTCGCGGCGTCGTTCATCGGCATGTGGACCGTGATGACGATGGCGATGATGCTGCCGTCGCTGACGCCGATGTTGTGGCGTTACCGGCGGGCGTTGACACAGAGCGCGGCGGCTTCGCGCATCATCGGCCCGAGGCGGATCGATAGCCTCGTCGCACTCGCCGGCGCCGGTTACTTCGCCGTCTGGATCGCATTGGGTGGCGTGGTCTTCGCGGCGGGCGTCGCGCTGACCGCGCTGGCAATGCGCCATGCCGCGCTGTCGCGCGGCGTGCCGTTCGCGGCCGGCATCGTCGTTCTCGCGGCCGGCGCGTTGCAATTCAGCCGATGGAAGGCGCGGCGTCTGGCGTGCTGCCGGCACGCATCGGATCGCGCGCCGCCCGCGTCCGTCTCAGCCGGGCCATCCGTCGCTTCGGCCGACGCGCGCTCGGCGTGGCGGCACGGCGTGCGTCTTGGTCTGCATTGCTGCGACTGCTGCGCCGGCTTCACCGCGATTTTGCTGGTGAGCGGCGTGATGGACTGGCGCGTGATGGCCGCCGTGACGCTGGCGATTTCCGCCGAACGCCTGCTGCCTCGCGGCGAACGTATCGCGTGGGCGAGCGGTGTGGTGGCGGTCGGGGTGGGAGTGCTGAGCGTCGCGCAAGCAGCGGGCCTGGGGTGACGAAGGGCGAGACAAAGCGCCCCGTCGAGGCGAAGGCGAAGGCCCTCACCAGCCTCCCGTCTCCGGAATCGAATCCACCGATCCCGTCGCCAACGCCAGCGCCGCGGCGGCCGACAGCGCGCCGCTATAACTGTCCGCGTCCGCATTGCGCGCCGCCAGCAACTGGTTCTGCGCGAGCAGCGCGTCCGTGACCGAGCCGACGCCGTGACGGTAGGCATCGAACGCGGCGTCGTAGGTGGTTTGCGCGGCGGCGAGCAGCTCCTTCGCGGCGGCGTGCGCGCTGAGGCTCGTCTGCAACGCGTTCTGCGCGGTCACGATCTGCCGCACCGCGTCCTCGCGGCTGTGGGCGAGGCGAGTCGTCGCGCTGTCGGCGTCGTTGCGCGCCTGTGCGAGTACCGCCGAGCGCAAGCCGCCGTCGTACAGCGGAATGGTCACGCCGACGATCACGCTGCCGCCGTAGTGTCCGCCGCTCAGGTTGACGGTCGGCAATTGCTGGCCGATCGCGGGCACCGCCGAGATCGACGAACTGCCGGTGTGGTACGCGCCCGATGCCGTCATGAACACCTTCGGCATGAACTCCGACTCGGCCGCCTTCACCTTCGCGAAGTTGACGCGTTCGGCCGCGTACGCGCTCAGCACGTCGGGACGCCGCGCAATCGCGGACGACACGATCTGCTCGATCGAGTCGTTCATCGCGACGGGCAGGCTGTGCTCCGGCAACGGCGCGATGGCCGGCTTCGACAGCGGCGAGATGCCCATCGCGCCGATCAGCGCGAGGTAGCCGTTGCTTTGCGCGCCTTCGGCCTGCACCAGCGCGAGCTTCGCCTGCGCGCGGTTCTGGTTGGCCTGCGCGACTTCGATCACCGTGCCGACGCCGTGCTGGTAACGCGATTGCGCGGCGGCGAGAATCGCTTCGGCGTTGTCGAGCCCCTGGCGCGTCGTGTCGATGCGGGCGCGCGCGGCCTGGTACGCATAGAACGCGGTGCTGACGTCGAAGATCACCTGCTGATGCACGGCGGTGAACCCGATGTTGGCGATCACCGAGGCCTGCGACGCCGCTTCGACGCGCGCCGCGCGTCCGCCGAAATCGAACAGCAGCCAGTTCAGCGCGATCACCGAGGTTTCGCCGTGTCCGGAGACGGACGACGACGAATCCGCGGACGGCAAGCCGTCGAGCGAGGCGGAGGACGAACCGTGCGCGCCGGCGTACTGGCCCATTGCCGCCGCCGACAGTTGCGGCAGATACGCGCTCTTCGCGATGCCGGCCGCGAGCGCCGCGTTGCGTGCGTCGTTCCACGCGATGCGCGTCAGCGGGTTGGCCGATTCCGCGAGATCGATCAGTTCCGCGAGACCGTACTGGTGCGCGGGATCGAAGGCGGGCGGCGGCGGGACAGCGGCGAGCGCGGGATTGGGTGGAAGGGTGGTGTTGCGTGTCGTGGCGGATGCCAGGGTCGATGCGCTCACGGCTGGCGAAGCGTTGGCGGGACTTGAAGCACTCGCCACACCGGAAGCGCCTGAAACGGTGGATGCGTGCGCGGCGCTCGAAGCCCCCGGCACGATCGCCCCCGTCGCGTCGGTCCGCGGTTGCCATGCATGGTCCGGACTGTCCGGCGCCATGTCGAGCGACGACGTGGCACATCCGGCCAGACCCGCCGAGGCCAGGATCGCCAGTGCGAATGGAGCGTTAAACCGGCGCATGTGTCGTGATGCCTTTCGTTGCGTCGTCGGACGCAACGGGTTCGATTTGAGTGAGACGCGCGTTGCCGAGCGTCAGCAGCGCGTCGCGGATGTCGTCGTCGACGGGTTGCAACGCGGGGCCTGGCGTCGATTCGGGCACGCCGTGCCGTCCGGCGTGTTCGAGCCACGCCTCGATCGCGCGGTCTCCCGGGCTGCGCTCCGCGAGCAGGAACATCGGCCCTTCGAGCGCGCCCAGCCCGGCCAGCGTCGCGCGGCGTGCCGCGAGCCAGTGCGGTTCGGGCCGGACCCACGACGGCTCGTAATGCATCAGCGCGAGGTCTTGCGCGAGCGCGCCGTATTGCGCCATCGCGCTCGCGGCCTGCGCACGCCGTTCGTTGCGCCGGGTCAGGGCCGCGACGCGCTGCCATTGCTGCCGCAACGAATCGAGCCCACGGTCGACACGTGTCGCGACACTCACGGGCCAGACACGCGTGAACACCAGATAGACGACCACGTTGCCGAGCAGAATGCCGATCGTGCGGTCGCGCGCGAGCGTCAGATCGAACGCGGGCGCGGCCCCCTGGATCACGCACAGGAAGAACGCGAAGGCGATCTGGAAACCCGCATACGCGATGCGCGGCGAGCCGAACGCGATCCACGCCGACAGCGCCGCGCCCACCAGCACCAGTGTCATCAAGCCGGCGATGGAGGTCAGCGCGGGCGTCACGAACACGATGGCCGCCGTGCCGATCAGCGCGCCGAGGAGACAGCCGGCGATCCGCAGCGTCATCTTCTCGACGGTTTCGGCGGTGGTGCCGAGCGACACCATGTAGACGGTGATGAAGCAGGTATGAATACCCGGCCAGTCGATCTGCGAGTAGAGCAGGTAGCAGAACATCGCCGCGACGGTGGTCTTCAACGCGTAGCGGACATGATCGGGATTGCTGAAGGCGTCCGGGAGAAAGAAGCCGCCGTGTTTGGCGGCGGACGGCGCGGGCGGCGGCGTCGGCGTCGGCGTGGCGGCCTCGGTTTCTGCCGGCGCGTGGGCGGAAGAGGCTGACGCTTGCGCCGGCGTTTGCGTCGGCGTCTGCGTTTTCACCGCAGTCGCCGCCGGCATCGCGGTCTCGCCATCGCCGTGCGCATCGACGACAGCGAACCCCGTGATCGCATCCCGCAGATTTCCGACGGCGAGCCGGGCCAGTGGCGGCAATCCCGCCGCATCCGGCAGGCTGAGTTCGATCTCGACCGGATAGCCGCCGGCATCGAGCATGCGCGCCATTTCTTCAAGCGTCCCGGCGATGGGCTGCGCGAACACCGCGGGCAATCGCGCGGACGCCTCGCGCGCCGCCAGATCCGCCGCGACCAGAAGCGCCGTGGTCGACGTCACCGCTTGCCGCAATGCGGGCACGTCGGCGCGCACCGAGGAACCGTCGACGACCGACAGCTTCAGCCATGTGCCGAGCTCGGCGTCGCCGGCGCGCAAACAGGCGGTGAGCGCCGCCCGCGCGGCATCGTCGGGTTGGACGACGGCGCGCGCCGCCGCCCGCAGCCGACGCGCCAGTTCGCGGCCGGCCAGCCGGCGCGGCGACGGCGCAAGCAGCAGATTCACGCAGATCGACACGCCCGCCGGAATCGCCACCATCAACCATGCGTACAGCAGCGCGCGTGTCGCCACTTCGCCGAACGGCACGCTGCCGAGCTTGTCGAGCGCGAAACCGACGATCATCGCGATGATCGCGCCGACCGGCCGCAGCTTGCTCGCCGAGGTCACGAACAGCAGCCCGAACGACAACCCCGCGATGCAGGCGACGCGCCACACGGGATCGTCGAGCGCGAAAATCGCGACGCCGAGCACCAGCGCGATCACCAGCGTGACCAACAGCAGCAGCGCGGTGGAGAGCAGGGTGCTCAGCACGCGGTCGGGCCGGTTCAGAAAGAACACCACGTAGGCGGAGAGCGCCGCTTCCGGCGTGCCGTAGGCGCTCGTCACGTAGACGGTCAGCGCGCAGATCAGCGCGATGCGCGCGGCCATCGCCGCGCGCCCCGGATAGGGCGCGAGCAGCTTCACGATGTCCGCGAAGCCCGGACGGCTCAGTTCAGCGGCAGGCTGCGCCATGCCGGACCTCGACGATCGCGCTGGCGCCGACCCGCACCAGCCGCGCGGCCGGCTCGTCCAGCCGCACCCGCACGGGGAAACGTTGCGCGACGCGCACCCAGTTCACCGACTGCTGGACGATCGGCAACGCGCGCGGCAGATTGATACGGTCGGTGTCCGACACGCCCGCGCCGATGCCGACCACCTTGCCGTGGATCGCCTGGCTGCGGTCGATCATCGAGTAGACGGTCGCGCAATCGCCCGGCGCGATCCGCGCCAGCGAGCCTTCGCGGAAGTTGGCGACGGCGAACCATTCGTCCGCATGCACCAGCGTGAAGATGGATTGGGTCGGCGCGACCGTTTCGCCCGCCAGCACCGAGAGGCCGGTCACGTAGCCGTTGTGCGGCGCGCGCACCACGGTGTCGTCGAGACTGTGGCGGGCCAGCGCGACCGCCGCCTCGCGCGCGTGCACGGTGGCAATGGCGTCGGCTTCGTCGCCGATGGTCTGCGCGCTCGCCTGTTTCTGCGCCTGGGCCTGTTGCAGCGACAACGCGGCGTCGCGCTGCGCGACCTGTGCCTGGTCGAGTTGCTGGGCCGGTACATAACCCTTGGCGGCGAGCGGCGTCAGGCGTTCGACGGTGCGGGTCGCCAGCGCATAGTTGTGCGCGGCCTTGCCGGTCTGGTCGCCGGCGATCGCGGCGTTCGCGCGTTCGCCGACGATCGTCTTGCGACGCGTGTCGAGCGTGGCGCGCGCCAGTTCGAGATCGGCCTCGGCCTGCGCGAGCGCGAGACGGTAGGGCACCGGGTCGATCTCGAACAGCACGTCGCCCTTCGCGACCCGCTGGTTTTCCTCGACCGCGAGCCGCACGATCCGGCCGCCCACCGGCGAGGCGACGTGCACGACGTCGGCGTCGATGGTGGCGTCGTCGGTCGAGGGGAAACGGGTGCTGCGGTCGTACGCGTAGTACGCCGCGGCGATGCCGAGCACGACGATCACGCCCGCGATCACGCGGCCCTTCAGCGAGTTTTTGTGCAAGCCGGCGATTTTCATAGGAGCTGTCCTGTTCCGGCAAGCCAGAAAAGCACCGCGACCGTCAGGCCGATGGCGACGCACACCGAAAGCTGGAACGGCACGACCTGCGCCCAGCCGGTGGCGAGAAAAACGCGGTGGGCGATCAATGCGCCGACGAGTCCGACGATCGCGCTCAACAGCCACAGCGGAAAGTAGGCGCCGGCGATTTCAAACGAGGGCGCGCCGTGCAGCGTGCATCCTTGCAAGGCGAGGCTCAGGGCGGCGGCCGCGGCTGGTAGGGCCGGCAGAGGCAGCCGCCGGTCGCGGCGCACGACCGGCTCGCGGGCACGGACGGAGTTGAGTTCGAGCGGCATGGCGGCGTGACGAAGTGGTGACTGGGTGACGTGGTGACTGGATGAAGTCGTGATTGGGTGAACGCGTGACGCAACGACGAGATCACGCGAACTTTACCAGCGACGCCGTCCGGATTCGGCTTTTTCTGTCCCTTGTTCCCGCTTGTTTCTGTTCGAACCGGGCCGGCTCGATCGCGCGTGCGGCGACGGTAAGCCGGGCGTCAGCAGACTGTTTGCCGATGCCGTTTGAAACGGCCTTCCCGCGACCCCGGCACGCCGCGATTCGACCGGTTTATGCGTAATCGCAAACCCCCCACCAGGTTTGCACAGCGACCCCGCCGGCCCTGTACTATATGGTCCACCAACCCCTTTCGGTCACGAGCGGCGGCCCATCCGGCATACGGCGGGTGCGCGGCGCGTCTGCATCGTCTTCGAGATTCTATGAACAACTTTATTCGCCCTCCTGTTCTCCATCCGGCAACGGTTGTGTTCGTGGACGACAACGACCGCTACCTCGACGCGCTGCGCCGCTTCTTTCCGGATACCTCGACCAATCTGTTCTTCGCGCGGCCGCAGACGGCGCTGGCCTTCATCCGTCAGCATGCGCGCGAGAATTCGCTGGAGTTCGCGTCGGCGTCCGCGTGTCTGAGCGAGACCGGCATCGAGCGGCTGGTCGAAACCTCGTCGGAGCGTGACATTCTCGCGCGCGCGTCGCGGTTTTCGGAGGTGGCGGCGGTCGTGGTCGATTACGACATGCCGGGCATGAGCGGCGTCGAGTTCCTGTCGTCGATCTCCAATCTGCGTTGCGCAAAAGTGCTGTTGACCGGCGTCGCCGACGAGGCCGTCGCGGTGAAGGCGTTCAATGCCGGCATCGTCGATCTGTATCTGCGCAAGACCGACGCCGATTCGGCCAACCGGCTGGTCCATTTTCTGAACGACGCCAAGAACCGGCACTGCTCGGAAGGCGGCTGGCTCGCGCTGGGCGACAACGGGCTGACGTATTGCGATCCGCGCACGCGCAAGGCGATCGACGAAGTGGTGGCCGCGCAAGGCATCGTCGAGTATTACTGGCGTCCGGAGCAGAACGCGATCTTGATGTTCGACCGCGCGGGCCAGCCGAGCGTATTTGTCGCGTGGGCCGAGCATGACTGGATCTCGCAGGGCGAGATCGTCGCCGACGAAAGCGGTCCCGTCGAATTGTTGCGGCAGATGGCCGTGCGCGAGGCGATGCCGTTGTTCTGGCCGCATCTCGCGTATCGCGGCGGTCAGCCTTTCCGCGCGCTGGCGCCGCGCAAGATTCCCGGCTGGGAAGACGCGTTTTACGGCTGGTCGCCGATCGACAGATCGGAGGTCGGGATGGATCTCGTCACGTATGCGCAGTGGCGTAAGGCCAGCGGGAGCTGAGCGCTAGTCAGCGCTACTCAATGCTACTCAATGCTACTCAGGCTTCGCGGCGCGCCGTATCGAACACCGGCGCCGCATGCGCGGCCAGAAAATCGCATACCTGCCGATGCATCGTCCGCACGCCCGGACTACTGGCCAGCGCGCGCCAGCAACCATGCACGAGGCCCGTGCCGATCCATAAACGCGCGTCGCCGCCCGCCGCCTGGATGCGCTCCACGAATACACGCGCATCGTCCCTCAGCGGATCGTGCTCGGCGCCGATCGCCAGCGTCGGCGGCAGGTTGTCGTAGCGGCTCGCTTCGAGCGGAATCGTCCAGGCCGGGTACGGCCGCTGCGCGCCCCAATACAGATCACGGAACGCGTGCACGTCGCGCAGCGTCAGCATCGGCGCGTGGGCTTCGGTGTCGCGAGCGGGCGGTTGCGGATCGGTGCCGAGCATCGGATAGACCAGCGCGATGCCGCGCACGCCTTCAACGCCTTCGTCACGCAAGCGCAACGCGACGCTTGCCGCGAGGGTGGCGCCTGCGCTGTCGCCGGCGAGCTGCAGCGTCGCGCCGCTGCTCGAATTGAACGGCAGCTGGCGTTCCAGCGCGGCCAGCGTGACGTCGAGACAATCGTCGTGCGCGGCCGGCGCGGGGTGTTCGGGGGCGAGACGGTAGTCGACCGCGATCACGTCGAGGCCGGTGTCGGCGGCGATGCGCGCGGTCACGAGCTGATGACTGTCCAGCGAGCCCAGTACGAAGCCGCCGCCGTGAAAATACAGCACGGCGCCGTGCGCCGCCTGATCGCCGCGCGCACGATGCCGGTAGAGCCGCAGTCTCAGCGCATGACCCGCGCGCGTCGTGTAACCGGCATCGCGGACGGTCAGCACATCGGGCAACGCGGGGGTGAGCGTGGCGGCGTAGCGGTCGTAGAGCGCCCGTTGCTCGGGCGGCGACAGCGCCGTGGTGTGCGCGGGGTAAACCGCCACGGCTTCATCGATGAAAGCGGCAATCTGCGGCTCGAGCATGCTGGCTCCTGTCAGGTCTTCACCGGCAAACCTATCACACGTCCCGCGTATTGTGCCTTGGGCAGCGTGGCTTGCGCATCGACGAGCGCACGCACGCGGGCTTCGATATCCGCATCGAGCGCCGCCGCGCGCGGACCGCTGGTGTCGACATGCAGCAACATCTGCTCGCCCGCCGCGACCGGTTCAGCGAGACGATCCTCGCCGTCGCCCGTGAACATCTCCAGGTAGAGATGCAGCCGCTTCGCATCGTGCGCGAGTACTCGCATGTCGACGCGAACCGGCGTGCCTTCCTTGATCTCGTGCAGATAGTTGATGTGCGCTTCGAGCGTGTAGATCGAGCGTTTGCGTGCGTGGCGGACCGCGTCGGGCAAACCGATCAGATCGATCAGCGCATCCGTCGCGAAACTGAAAATCAGCATGTAGAACGCGTCGCGCAGATGGCCGTTGTAGTCGACCCATTCGGCGCGCACGCTGTCGCGATAGCAGGGTAGGGAAGCCGGCCGTGCAGCGGGCTGCAAGGCCGGCGATGAAGCGGACTGCGCCATGAGCATTCGTCTCCAGATTTCAATCGGCCGGCTGCAGGCCGTGTCGCGCCTTCGCTTCGGCGATCGCGGCGAGCACGCTGGTGATGCAGTCGTCGCGATACCGTTCGAGCTGCTTGATCGAACGTGGTCCGACCTGTTCCGCGGTGCCGTCCACGACCCGGTCGATCAGCGCGTCGGTCAGCTTCGGCGCGACCAGTTTAGTCCATGGCAGCTCCAGCGCCGGGCCGAATTGCTGCATGAAATGGCGCATGCCCGCGTCGCCCCCGGCGAGCGTGTAGGTCAGGAACGTGCCCATGAACGACCAGCGGATGCCGGCGCCGAAGCGGATCGCGTCGTCGATCTCGCCGGTGGTCGCCACGCCTTCGTCGACCAGATGCAGTGCTTCGCGCCACAGCGCTTCGAGCAGACGGTCGGCGATGAAGCCGGGCACTTCCTTGCGCACTCGCAGCGGCCGCATCGACAGCGCGCGATAGATGGTTTGCGCGGCGTCGAGCGTGGCCGGCGCGGTGTTGGCGCCGCCGAGCACTTCGACGAGCGGCAGCAGATAGACCGGATTGAACGGATGCCCGACGATGCAGCGCTGCGGGTTCACGGCCCGCGCGTAGAAGTCGCTCGGCAGCAGGCCGGAGGTGGACGACGCGATGATCGCATCCGGTTTGGCGGCGCGGCTGATCTGCTCGTGCAGCGCCAGCTTCAGCTCCTCACGCTCGGGCGCGCTTTCCTGAATGAAATCGGCGTGCGCGACGCAGGCCTCGATCGTATCGACGAAGCGCAGGCGATCCGGCGACGCGCCCTCGGCCAGTCCGACGCGCTCCAGCGCCGGCCACGCATTCGCGATGTTCTCGCGCAACTGCTTCTCCGCCCCCGGCGCGGGGTCCCACGCGATCACGTCGAGTCCGTGCGCGAGTGCGCGCGCGACCCAGCCGCTGCCGATCACGCCCACGCCGATTGCCGCGAATGTCTTGATATCGACGATGACTGCCATTGTTGAAGATTCCTTTGCTCAGGGTTGTCGAAGTGTCGAACAATGTCGACAGCACGTGCGACGGCGGTCGCCGTTCACGCGTATTGAACTGCCGCGCGCCGCTCCAGTTGCCGCTCGCCGCGCGCGGGCAGTCCCAGCTTGCGGCGTCCCTCGGCGGGCGTCAGCGCGCGTGCGCCGAGCCGTTCGATGATTTCCACCGCGCGCCGCACCAGCGTGCCGTTGCTGGCGGGTACGCCTTTATCGAGCCAGATGTTGTCTTCGAGTCCGACCCGCACGTGGCCGCCGAGCAGCATCGCCTGCGCGACCATCGGCATCTGCATGCGGCCGATGCCGAAGCCGGCCCACTGCGCGCCGGCCGGCAGGTTGTCGGCCATCGCCTTCATCGTCGTGGTGTCGGCGGGTGCGCCCCATGGAATGCCGAGGCAGATCTGGAACAGCGGCGGCGCGTCGAGCAGACCTTCCTTCAACAACTGTTTGGCGAACCACAGGTGGCCGGTATCGAAGATTTCCAGCTCCGGCTTCACACCGAGTTCCTGAATCCGCTGCGCCCCGGCGCGCAATTGCGCGGGCGTCGATACGTAGATGTAGTCGCCGTCGCCGAAGTTGAGCGTGCCGCAGTCGAGCGTGCAGATTTCCGGCAGCAGTTCCTCGACGTGCGCCAGCCGCGTCAAGCCGCCGACTAGATCGGTGTTGGCGCCGAAGCGCATCGGATCTTCGCCGGGACCGATCTCCAGATCGCCGCCCATGCCCGCCGTCAGATTGATGATCACGTCCGTGTCCGCCGAGCGGATCCGGTCGACCACCTCGCGATACAACTGCGGATCGCGGCTGCCGCGACCGGTCTTCGGATCGCGCACGTGACAGTGCGCTACCGTGGCGCCGGCTTTCGCGGCTTCGATCGCGGCCTCGGCGATCTGTTTCGGCGTGACGGGAATGGCGGGATGCTTGCCGACGGTGTCGCCCGCGCCGGTGACCGCGCAGGTCACGATGACTTCATGGTTCATTGCGTGCTCGCTTCTGGTTGGGTGCTATCGGTGTTGTCTGCGAAAACGGCGATGCGGAAAAGCGCGTCTCAAAGCCCGAGGTACGCCTTCACCGCGGGCAAGCCGTCCTTGCCGTCGTAGGTCTTCACGCCGGCGAGCCACGCGTCGAGTACCTGCGGGTTTTTCTTCAGATAGGCTTTCGCGGCATCGGAGGGTTTTTCCTTGTTCATTACCGACTGCATCACGACGTTTTCCAGTTGCGTCGAGAAGCGCAGATTGCTGACGAGCTTGCCGGCGTTCGGGCAACGCGTCAGAAAGTCGGGCGACGTCAGCGTGTAGACGCGCGCTTCGCCGTCGTTCGGACCGAACACGCCGTCGCTGCCGCTCAGGTATTTCATGTCGATGGTGATGTTCATCGGATGCGGTTCCCAGCCGAGAAACACCACCCACTTCTTTTCGCGGATCGCGCGGTCCACCGACACCAGCATGCCCGCCTCGCTCGACTCGACCAGCTTGAAGCCGCCGAGCCCGAACTGGTTGGTCGCGATCATCTTCTGGATCGCGGCGTTCGCGCTGCTGCCGGGTTCGATGCCGTAGATCTTGCCGTCGAGCTGATCGCGATGTTTGGCGATGTCGGCGAAGGTCTTCAGGCCCGCGTCGTATTCATAGCTCGGCACCGCGAAAGTGGCCTTGGCGCCGGTCAGGTTAGGCGGTTGCAGCACATTGATCGATTTCGACTCGACGAACGGGCTGATCGCTTTTTCCTGCACCGGCCACCAGTAGCCGAGCGATACGTCGAGCTGTTTGCTCTTCAGACCCGCGAACGAGATCGGCACCGAGGCGACCGTCGTGACCGGTTGGTAGCCGAGCCCTTCGAATACGGTCGACGCCAGCGCGGTGGTCGAGGTGATGTCCGTCCAGCCGATGTCGGCGAAATGCACCGCGCGGCAGGCAGCGGGGTCTTGGGCGAAGGCCGGCGCAGCGGCGGTCATGGCCGCGGCGAAACAGGCGAGCGAGGCAAAACGGGCAAGCAAGGCGTTCAGACGTAACTTCATGAGGTTCCCCTTCCGGCAAGCGTGTTGAACGGCGGCTGATCGTAGACAGCGGTGAACAGCAATGAAAAGCAATGAAAAGCAATGAAAAGCGCTGAGCAGCACCGGCGGCGATGCATGCGCTGCACGAGTGACCTAACGTTAATGCCCCATATTCTCGCCAAAGCGACCGTCAGCGACGCGTACTTGCTTCGATGCGACCCCGAGGGAAAACCAGCATCGCGCGCGTGGGCCGTCCGCATTGCGTTGCAGCATCTTTCGCGTGGATTGTGGGCCTGTCTTTTTGGCATGTTGCCCGTCGCCGTGGTGCTTGCTACGCTCGCCCGACATCCCGCGCGCCGCCCGCGCGCGTCCCCTGATCGAGTTCGAGTCCGAGTCCGAAATCCATGCCCGAAGACATGTCGTTCCTTCTGTTGCCGGGTTTTTCTGCGCTCGGTTTCATGTCGGCGGTGGAGCCGTTGAGGGTCGCGAACCGCTTTCGCGATGCGCTGTACCGCTGGCGGATTCTGAGTGTCGACGGCGCGCCGGTGGCCGCCAGCAACGGCATCTCGATCAACGCGGATGCGGCGCTCGGCGAGGTCGACGCGACACAGACGCTGTTCGTCGTCGCGGGCTTCGAACCGCTGGCCTGCTACGACCGCGCGCTGGCCGATGCGCTTCGGCGGATCGAACGCGGCGGCGCGACGCTCGGCGGCATCGACACCGGAAGTTTCGTGCTGGCGGAAGCAGGGCTGCTGAACGGCGCGGACAGCGTGACCGTGCATTGGGAAGCGTTATCGGCGTTTCGCGAGCGCTACCCGTCGCTGGATGCGAGCCAGGAATTGTTCGAAATCGGCGCGCGGCGTATTACGTGCGCGGGCGGCACCGCCTCCATCGACATGATGCTGGACCTGATCGGCCGCAAGCATGGGGCGACGCTCGCGTCGGCGGTGTCGGAGCAGTTTGTGGTGAGCCGGATCCGGCAGCGTTCCGATCATCAGCGCATGGAAATCGCGGCGCGTTACGGCGTGCACAACCGCAAGCTCATTCAGGTGATCGGCGTGATGGAGCAGCAATATGGAAGAGCCGCTGGCGCCGGATCAGCTCGCGCGGGAGATCGGCGTGACGCGGCGGCAACTGGAGCGGCTGTTCTGCGCGTCGCTGAAGGACACGCCGACGCACTTCTATCTGCAACTGCGCCTCGCCCGAGCACGCGAGTTGCTGCAGCAGACGGACATGTCGATCACGTCGATTTGCGTCGCGTGCGGTTTCGAGTCGCCGTCGCATTTTTCGCGGACGTATCGCGCGCGTTTCGGCGCGAGCCCGAGGAGCGACCGGCAGGTATCGGGCGGCAGGAATGCGGTGGCGTCGTCGGCGCAAGAGGCCGTCGCATCGTTGGCTTTGCTTTCATCGAGCTGACGATGCGTCGTTCCGTCCGGCGTCCTTGCACGCCGCGACGGCCATTATCTCGATTTTCACAACACTCAATTCGTTGATTAGGTGTTTACCCTAGGTGATCTGGCTCCTACACTGCTTTCATCCGCTGCAGACATTCATGCCTCGCAGCGCTGAACACAACAAGCTCTGGAGGTAGTCATCATGAAATCGCTGATCGAAGCCGCTGTCATCGCCGCCCTCATCACCGCTCCGCTCGCCGCATTTGCGCAGTCGAATCAACCGGTTACCCGCGCTCAAGTGCGCGCCGAACTGATCCAGCTGGAAAAAGCCGGCTACAACCCGGCCACCGCGAACGACTACGAATACCCGGCCAACATTCAGGCCGCCGAAGCCCGCGTCGCTGCGCAGAACGCGCAAACCAGCGGTTATGGTTCGGACACGAACGGTTCGTCGCAGGCAGGTAGCCGTGCCAGCGCAACGCCGAGTTCGTACTCGGCGCCGGTTGCCAGCTACGCTCACTAAGCAGTTAGCAGACGTATCGAGCGACGGCGGCGCGAGCCGCCAGAAAAGAAAGGCCACGCTGGAGAAAATCCAGCGTGGCCTTTTTGCATGCTGCCCGCGTTCTCATCGAACGGCGAGGCAGCACGCGGAGCGTCGAATCGTCAGACCGTCAGATCGTCAGATACCGCCGAGACACAGGTATTTGATGACCACGTAGTCGTCGATTCCGTAGTGCGAACCTTCGCGGCCCAGGCCCGATTGCTTGACGCCGCCGAACGGCGCGACTTCGTTGGAAATAAGACCGGTGTTGATGCCCACCATCCCGTACTCCAGCGCTTCGGCGACGCGCCACACGCGGCCGATGTCGCGGCTGTAGAAATACGACGCGAGCCCGAACTCGGTATCGTTCGCGAGCTGGATCACTTCCTCGTCCGACGAGAAACGGAACAGCGGCGCGAGCGGCCCGAAGGTTTCGTCACGCGCGACCTTCATCGCGGGCGTGACGTCGGCGAGCACGGTCGGTTCGAAGAAGCCGTGGCCGAGCGCGTGACGCTTGCCGCCGGTGACGATGCGCGCGCCCTTCGCGAGCGCGTCCTCGATATGCGACTCGACCTTCAGCACGGCCGCTTCGTTGATCAGCGGACCTTGCGTGACGCCTTCGTCGGTACCACGCCCCACCTTCAGTTGCTCGACCGCGACACGCAGTTTTTCGGCGAACGCGTCGTACACCTTGTCGTGCACATAGAAGCGGTTCGTGCACACGCAGGTCTGACCGCTATTGCGATATTTCGACGCAATCGCGCCGGCCACCGCCGCGTCCAGATCCGCATCGTCGAACACGATGAACGGCGCATTGCCGCCGAGTTCCAGCGACACCTTCTTGACCGTCGGCGCGCACTGCGCCATCAGCAGACGGCCGACCGGCGTCGAACCCGTGAACGACAGCTTGCGCACGATCGGGTTGCCGGTCAGCTCGGCGCCGATCGCCTTCGGCTCACCGGTGACGACGTTGAACACGCCGCGCGGCACGCCCGCGCGCTCGGCCAGCACCGCCAGCGCCAGCGCGGACAGCGGCGTGGCTTCGGCCGGTTTGACGATGATCGGGCAGCCGGCCGCCAGCGCGGGACCGACCTTGCGCGTGATCATCGCCGCGGGGAAATTCCACGGCGTGATCGCCGCGCACACGCCGATCGCTTCTTTCGTCACGACGATGCGTTTGTCGCCGGCCGGCGTCGGAATCGTGTCGCCGTAGACGCGCTTGCCTTCCTCCGCGAACCATTCGAGGAACGACGCGGCGTACTGGATTTCGCCCTTGGCTTCGGCCAGCGGCTTGCCTTGTTCCGTGGTGAGGATGGCCGCCAGGTCGTCGGCGTTTTCCATCATCAGGTCGTGCCATTTGCGCAGGATCGCCGCGCGCTGCTTGGCCGTGGTGGCGCGCCATGCGGGCCACGCGGCATTCGCCGCGTCGATCGCGCGACGCGTTTCCGCCGTGCCCATGCGCGGCACCGTGGCGAGGGTTTCGCCGCTGGCGGGATTCTTCACGTCGAAGGTCGAGCCGTCGTCCGCGCCTTGCCATTCGCCCGCGATATACGCGTGGGTCTTCAGCAGCGCCGGGTCCTTCAAGGTCAACGTGGTCATGTGTTTCTCTTCCTTAAGGCTGCGGGCAGCCTTCGTTAAGCGTTCATCGCGCGGTGCGTCGCGCGTTCGCCGTGAGCGGAACGCGCGTTTCTCGTGCTGGCGTTCAAGCCGCGACGGCGACGCTTTCCTTGATCACGTCTTCGAGAATCGCCATCGCTTCGTCGAACACGGCGTCCTGAATCGTCAGCGGGAACAGGAAGCGCACCACGTTCGAGTAGACGCCGCACACCAGCAGCAGCAAGCCGCGTTCGAGCGCGCGCGTCTGCACGCGCTTGGTGAAGTCCGCGTCCGGCTCGGCGCCGCCCGGCTTGCAGAATTCCACCGCGACCATGCCGCCGGGGCCACGCACGTCGGCGATCTGCGGGACGTCGCTTTGCAGCGCGATCAGCTTCGCCTTGACGCGGTCGCCGAGCAGCGTCGCGCGTTCGCACAGCTTTTCCTCGTCGATGATGTCGAGCACCGCGTGCGCCGCCGCCACCGCCAGCGGATTGCCCGCGTAGGTGCCGCCGAGGCCGCCGGGCGCGGCTGCGTCCATTACGTCGGCGCGGCCGACCACGCCCGACAGCGGCATGCCGCCCGCGAGGCTCTTCGCGATCGTCATCAGATCGGGCACCACGTCGTAGTGGTGCATCGCGAACAGCTTGCCGGTCCGGGCGAAGCCGGTTTGCACTTCATCGGCGATCAGCAGGATGCCGTGCTCGTTGCACAGCTTGCGCAGCGCGCGCACGAACTCGGCCGGCGCCGGATAGAAGCCGCCTTCGCCTTGCACCGGTTCGAAGATGATCGCGGCCACGCGCTTCGGATCGATGTCGGCCTTGAACAGGAATTCGAGCGCCTTCAGCGAATCGGCGGTGGTCACGCCGTGCAGCGGATTCGGGAACGGTGCGTGGAACACGTCCGACGGGAACGGCCCGAAGCCGATCTTGTATGGCGCGACCTTGCCGGTCAGCGCCATGCCCATCAGCGTGCGGCCGTGGAAGCCGCCGGTGAAGGCGATCACGCCAGGACGGCCGGTCGCGGCACGGGCGATCTTGATCGCGTTTTCGACGGCTTCGGCGCCGGTCGTGAAGAACGCGGTCTTCTTCAGATGGTCGCCCGGCGCACGCGCGTTGATCTTCTCGGCCAGTTCGACGTACGACGCGTACGGCACGATCTGATACGCGGTGTGCGTGAAGTGGTCGAGCTGGTCGCGGATTGCGGCGAGGATCTTCGGATGCCGATGGCCCGTGTTGCACACGGCGATGCCCGCGGCGAAGTCGATGTAGCGGCGGCCCTCGACGTCCCACAGTTCCGCGTTCTCCGCGCGCTCGGCGTAGAAATCGCACATCACGCCGACGCCGCGCGGGGTGGCGGCGTCCTTGCGGCTCTTCAGTTCGGCATTCTTCATGGTCATCTCCAGGGCTCCTCGGTTGGGCGGACGGCCGCTCGCGTGAAAACGGATGCGCACGGCCGATACAGTCGGCTGAATACGGTTGCCACGCCCTTAGCGCAGCACATGCAGCGACTATAATGAGATTTGGCTCTTAATTTCAGAGCCATTTCAATAAAAATGTAGGAGCCAATCATGCGTGCCAGCGTTTTGTCCGACTGGCTGGCCCAGCGCCTCGACCGTGGCAATGGCCAGCCGATCTATCGCCAACTGCACCGGCTGTTGCAGCAGGCGATCCTGTCGCGCGAGTTGCCGGCGGGCGCCAAGGTGCCGTCGTCGCGTTTGCTGGCGCAGGAGCTGGGCGTCGGCCGCAATACGGTGACGCAGGTGTACGAGCAACTGGTGCTCGAAGGCTATGTGACGTCGGCGACTGGGCGCGGCACGTTCGTCGCGGATAGCGCGCCGGATGAGATCGTCGGCGCGCCGGAAGGGGGCGCGGGCGGAGGGTCTGGTGCCGGCTTTACCGGCGCCGATGCCGATGCCAGCGCCCCGGCCAGCGGTAAAGCCGGCATCAGCGGCGACCGGGCCTCCGACGGCGGCGCGCCCGATTGGCGGGACGGCTCGAGCCCGGTGTCCGGCAACGCCCAGCCAATACACCGGGAGCCAGGCCGCGAACCCGCACCGCTGCCCGCCACCCGCGCGTTGTCCACGCGCGGCGCGCGGCTGATCGCCGGCGCGGGCGTGTCGAAGCGGCAGTGGGGCGCGTTCATGCCGGGCGTGCCCGACGTCACCCGGTTTCCGGCGCGGGTATGGAGCCGGTTGCACAACAAGTATTGGCGCCGCCTGCGTCCGGATTTGCTGACCTATGCGCCAGGCGGCGGCCTCGCCTCGCTGCGCCACGCGTTGGCCGACTATCTGCGCACTTCGCGTTCGGTGCGCTGCACGCCCGAGCAGATCATCATCACGACCGGGATCCACCAGTCGGTCGACCTCGCGGTGCGGCTGCTGTCCGATCCCGGCGACCTGATCTGGACCGAAGACCCGTGCTACTGGGGCGTGCGCAGCGTGCTGCACGTGTCGGGGCTGCAATCGCGGCCGATCGCCGTGGACGCCGAGGGCATCAACCCGTCCGCCGACGATCTCGCGCATCCGCCGAAGCTGATGCTCGTCACGCCGTCGCACCAATATCCGTTGGGGATGGTGATGAGCCTCGCGCGGCGCCGGATGTTGCTCGAATACGCGCGTCAGAACCAGTGCTGGATCATCGAGGACGACTACGACAGCGAGTTCCGTTACGGCAGCCGTCCGCTGGCCTCGCTGCAAGGCCTGGATACGTCCGGTCAGGTGATTTACGTGGGCAGCTTCGGCAAGACGCTGTTTCCCGGTTTGCGCATCGGCTACCTGGTCGTGCCGGAGGCGCTCGCGGAAAGCTTCGCGACGGCGAGCGCCGAGTTGTATCGCGAAGGTCAGTTGCTGCAGCAGGCGATGCTCGCGGAGTTCATCGCCGAGGGGCATTTCACGTCGCATATCCGCAAGATGCGCACGCTTTACGGGCAGCGCCGGCAGACACTGCTGGATGCCGCGGCGCGCCGGTATGGCGACGTGCTGCCGGCGGTCGGCGGCGATGCGGGTCTGCATCTGGTGATGCAACTGCCCGAAGGCAGCGACGACCGTCGCGTGGCGAGCGCGGCGCTTGAACGCAATATCGTCGTGCGGCCGGTGTCGGGGTATTACGCGCAACCGTCGCTGGCGACTTCGGGGTTGCTGATCGGCTATGCGTGCGTGCCCGACGACGAGATCGCGCCGGCCTTCGATACGCTCGCCGACGCGATTGACGCGACGTTGCCGGAATTAGCGTGAGCGTGCGTCGATGACGGCTCGATCAAATCCGGATCAGCACCGCGCCCAGCGTCACCAGCGCGCACGCCACGATGCGCCGCGCGGTCAGCGTCTCGCGCATGAACAACCAGCCGATCAGCACCGCGAAGATCGAACTCATCTCGCGCAGCGCGGAGACCATCGCGATCGGCAGATAGCGGTAGGCCTCGATGATCAGGCAATACGCGCTCAGCGCGAGCACGCCGGCGGCAATGCCCTTGAGCACCATCGCGCGGCCGATGAAGAGTCCCTTCGCGCCGCCGCGCCAATGCCAGGCGAGCAGAAACTGCGGAATGTTCCAGATCAGATACACCCACATGATGTAGCTCAGCCCGTTGCCCGCCACCCGCGCGCCGATACCGTCGACGACCGAATACGTCGCGATGAAAAAGCCGGTGAGCAGCGCGAACGGCACGCTCTCGCCCGAGAAGCGCATGCCGCGGCGAAACGCCAGCGACACGATGCCGAGCGATACCAGCGCCACGCCGATCGCGGCCAGCGGTTTGAGCGCTTCATGCGCGAACACCAGCGCGCCGACGAACACCAGCATCGGTGACAGACCGCGCGCGATCGGATAGATCTGCCCGAAGTCGCCGCTCTTGTACGCGCGGATCAGCGCGAGCAGATAGCCGAACTCCAGTACGACGGAAGCGATGATGTACGGCCACGCGGCCGGCTCGGGCATCGGCAGCACGAGCACGCCGACCGCGCTGACGGCGATATACGGAATCGCCATCATGCCGAGCAGCCACACGCGGTCTTCGGAGAGATGCAGAAACGCGTTCCACGTGGCATGCAGCAGCGCGGAGAGAAGGACCAGCAGAACGACCAGGGATTCCATGGAAATCAGAAAAACAGAAGGGAAGGGTAGACCGCGTTCAGAGCGCTAGTCCGCGATTATTCCAGCAGAACGGATCGCGGCGGAAAAATGCGCGTGGCGTGTGGGCTGGTGTGCGACGCTCAACGTTCAACGTTCAACGTTCAGCGCTCGACCTGCGGCCACGCCGCCTGCGTTTGAATGGACGGATCGAACAACCAGTCGAGAAAGCGGCCCAGTTCGCGATCTTGCGGCGCTACGCGATACAGGCAATGAAACGGCGGCCCTTCGAGTTTGACCTCGGGAAAGAGCATCGCGAGGCGTCCCTGCCGCACGTCCTCGTCGACGATCGCGCGCGGCGCAAGTGCGATGCCGAGTCCGTTCGACGCCGCCTGCAGCAGCAGAAAGAACTGCTCGTAGAACGGACCGCCGAGCGTTTCGCCGATCTCCACGTTCGCGCAGCGGAACCAGTACTGCCACGCGTCGGGGATGCCGGCGAAATGCAGCAGACGCGCGTGGCGCAGATCGGCCGGCGTGCGCAATGCCGCGAGTTCCCGTAGGTTCGGCGAGCAGACCGGCACCGCGACATTGGCGATCAGCGGACGCGAGTCGAAACCATAACGCCGCAGATTCGGCTCGAAGCGGCGGATGATCGCGTCGTGCGATTCATCGACGAGATCGATGTTCATGTCGGCGGCCGTGACGATCTGCACGTCGATATCGGTATGCAACGCGTGGAAATGCGCGAGGCGCGGAATCATCCAGCCATGCGCGAACGACGCCGATGTATTCACGCGGATCGTCCTTCGCACGGCGGGGCCGCCCATCTGCTCGGTGGCCTCGCTGAGCCGGCCGAGGCAACTCGCGACATCCGCCAGATAATGCCGCGCGCGGGGCGTCATTTCCAGTTTGCGGCCGCGCCGTTCGAATAGTTTCTGGCCGAGATATTCCTCGAGTAAACGGATTTGCTGCGTGACCGCGCTGTGTGTCACGCACAGTTCCTCGGCCGCTTTGCTGAGACTGCCGAGACGCCCGGCGGCTTCGAAACTGCGCAAGGTATTTAAAGGAGGAAGGCGGCGCATTGAAGAGAAAGCCTTATATCCAAGTATTGCTTGTATTTCTAACAGAAACTTTCAATTGAGGATACCGGCGGCCCGCTTTTACGATAGCGCTTTCTTTATCCGGTTATCGCAATGGCATTGTCCGCGTCTTTGTCTTGGTTGTTGTCTTTGTCGTCCGCTGGATCCGGCTCGCCGTTTTTCGTGCGAACGCCGGATCGGCGGCGCTGGTTACGCCTCTGTATCGGCATGGGCGTGATCGCGACACTCGGCGCATGCGGCACGCCGGACCCGAACGAACGGGTCACCGGCTCGGGCGGTTCGCTCGTCAAATACAGTTCGGCGCAGGTGAGCGTCGATCTGACGGACAGCGAACGGACCGCGCTGGCGGGCATGCGCGATCACGCCGTAATGGGGGTGTCGCGCGACCAGGTGCTGACGGCGGTTGCCGCCGCATTGAAGGAGAGCGGCTATGCACCAGTGAATGTCGATACGGATACCGCGCTGGTCGAAGCCAGCCGCAGCGAAGTGCTGGTGGAGAAGTGGCGTCAGGTGATGCGTGGCGTGCTGAAAGCGCGCCTTGGCATGATGCCCGCCAAACCCGACCATCAGTACACGAGCGCGCTGGTGAGCGTGCGGTCCGCGCCGAACGGCAAGGGCGTGATCGTGCGGGCGCGTTTCGACAACACCGTATGGGACAGCAACGGCGACGCCCGCACCAAGACCGTCATCGCTCGCGCGGACTACGATGCATTCTTCGAGAAAATCGACGCCGCATTGCGTGGCGGCACGGCGTCGATTCAGCGGTGACTTGTCGCCAGCATCCTACGCAAACCCGCGGTCACACGCGACGCTTCGCCGCATACGCCATCATCAAAGCGCCGTCATTCACCTCAGATCACACGCTCGCGCAACCAGGCCGACGCAAGATCGATCGCGGAGACGACCACGATCACCATGATCATCACCGCCGCGGTCTGCGCGTAATCGAACGAGCGGATCGCCTCGTACAGCACCACGCCGATCCCGCCCGCGCCGACCATGCCGACCACCATCGCCGAGCGCACGTTCGATTCGAAGCGGTACAGCGCGTACGAGATCCACAGCGGCAATACCTGCGGCAGCACCGCGTAGACGATTTCGTCGAGCGGCGTCGCGCCGGTGGCGCGCACGCCTTCGGCGGGGCGCGGATCGATCGCCTCGACGGCTTCGGCGAACAGCTTGGCCAGCACGCCGGTGGTGTGCACCCACAGCGCCAGCACGCCGGCGAACGGGCCCAGGCCGACCGCCACGATGAACAGCATCGCGAAGACCATTTCGTTGATCGCGCGGCACGCGTCCATCAGACGGCGAACCGGTTGCACGATCCAGACTGGCGCGATGTTGTGCGCGGACATCAGGCCGCACGGGATCGCGCAGACGAGCGAGAGCGCCGTGCCCCACACCGCCACCGACAGCGTCACGATCATCTCGTGCAGATACGTGCGCCACTCGGTGAAGTCCGGCGGGAAGAAGTCCTTGGCGAACTGGCCCATGTTGCCGGAGTCGCTCAACAGATCGAGCGGACGCATATCCGCGCTGTGCCATGCACCGCCCAGCACCGCGATCAGCGCGACCCAGCCGAGCAGCGACAGCCAGCTGCGCTTGCGCGGCACGCCGGCCGCGGCTTGCAACGCCTGCGTGTCGAGCGCGCTGCCCGCGCGGGCCGGCGACGCGGTCGGATTGGCGGTGTTCATGGCTTCGGCTGTTCGGTGGCGAGCGCGTTCAGCTTGGCGTCGAGGGCGGCGAGCTGGGTTTTGCGATCGTCGTCGGACAGATGGGTATCGCCCTCGATCTTCTGCTTCTGCTGGAACAGCGCGACCTGGCGGATCGGCAGCAACTGCGCATCCGACGACGCCGCGAACCCGCCGTAGCCGAAGATGCCGGCCATCACCTGCTTTTCATGCGGATCGGTCTTCGCGTAGTTCAGGAAGAAGTTGCGCAGCTTGTCCTTGGTGGCTTGCGGCAGATCCTTGCGCCATACCAGCGGGTCCGACGGAATCAGCGGCGAGGTCCACAGCACGCGCACCTGCGCGAACTTGTCCGGATGCTGCTTCTTCAGCGTGTCGAGCATTTCGGTGTTGTTCGTCGCGATGTCGATCTTGTTGTTCACGACGGCCAGCAGATTCGCTTCGTGGCTGGACGGCAGCACGGTCTTGAACGACGTATTGACCGGCGTGTTGTGCTTCGCGAACAGGTAGTAGCCGGGGATCAGCGTGCCCGAAGTCGAGTTCGGATCGCCGTAGCCGAGCGACACGTCCTTCGTATTCTTGAACACGTCGTCGAGCGTTTTGAAACGGCTGTTCACGTTGGTGATCAGCACGGAGTAGTAGCCGGCGGCGCCGTTCGCGTATTCGATCTTCGCGAACACTTCGCCCTGCGAGCGGTCGACCGCCTCGATCGCCGACGCGTTGCCGAAATAGCCGACCTGCACCTTGTTGAAGCGCATGCCTTCGATGATGCCGGCGTAGTCGGTCGCGAAGAACGCCTTGACGTTCAGGCCGGTTTGCTTGTTCATGTCGGCGATCAGCGGTTCCCAGCGTTGCTTGAGGACCGACGACGAATCCGTCGAGATGATGCCGAGGTTGATGTCCTCGGCGTGGGCCGCGGCGGCGCCGGCGAAGGCGACCGCGCCGAGAGTCAGCGTGATCAGGGAGCGCAGGAATTTCATCGGTTGAGATCCGGTTGAGATGACGAGGGACTGACGCGCTCAGTTCGAGTGCGCGGGTTTGAGAGCGAACGCGTAACGCGTGGAAGCGGGTGTCGTGTCTGATGCGGGCGACGCAGCGGCGGTGCCAGGTGTTTCGCCGAGGCTTGCGGCGTCGCCGGCCGGGTCGAGCAGTTCGTGGGCGTCGTCGCCGTAGAGTTTTTTCAGCAGCGCGGGGGAGAGCGCGGCGGACGGGCCGTCGTAGACCACTTTGCCCGCGCGCAGCGCGACGGTGCGCGGGCAGTATTCCATCGCGATATCGACCTGATGCAGCGACACGACCACGGTGAGTTGATGTTCGGTGTTCAGGGTGCGCAGCATGTCCATGACGCGGCGGGACGATTCCGGGTCGAGCGACGCGATGGGTTCGTCGGCGAGGACGATCTGTGCACGCTGCACGAGGGCGCGAGCGAGTGCCGCGCGTTGTTGCTGGCCGCCGGACAGATTGGCGGCGCGTTCGTGGGCGTGTTCGCCGATGCCGACTTCGGTGAGCGCGGCCAGCGAGCGGGCGCGTTCCGCGCGCGGGAAGCGGCCGGTGAGGCGACGCCACCAGGAGAGGCGGGCGAGGGCGCCGACGAGCACGTTGGTTTCGACGGAGAGGCGGTTCACCAGATTGAACTGCTGGAAGACGAAGCCGATATCGCGGCGGATGCTGCGGACCTCGCGGACGATGCGGCCGTTCTGCTGGATCGGGCGGCCGAGAATGGAAATCTGCGAGGGTTGCGGGTCGGCGGGCGTGAAGCCCGCGATGTGACGGAGCAAGGTGGATTTGCCGGAGCCCGACGCGCCGATCAGGGCGACCATCTCGCCGGATTCGACGCGCAGGTCGATGTCCGTCAGGGCCTTGCGGCCGTTGGTGAAGGTCTTGCTCAGGCGTTCGATTCGGATTGCTTCCATTTTGGTTCCCCTTTGCGGGGGGCTCTGGATCTTGATGGTTGGGATTCTAGGAAGGGTCTGTGACGGTTGAGTGAAGATGTGGTGACGTCTAGACGACTAGATATGTTTGTGAAGGTTTTGTGGCTGGGTTGCTTTTGGGTTTCTTTGTTTTTCTCTGGTTTTTTTGGCCTTTCCTTGCTTTCTTCGTGGTCTATTAGCCCCGCACAGGGGCAACCCTAATGGACCACTAACAAATAAAAGAAGAAAAAGAAAAGAAGAAAATGACACCCCCATGAAAACCAAAAAAACAGCAACACAAAAAAATCCCAGGCTATATTCCCAACCAACCCCAAATCAAGAACAACCCTCACCTTGCAACCCTTAAGCTTTCTTCCTGACAGCTTTGCGGAATACGAAGATCTAAAAACGATCCTCGACCAGGGCAGTGCAAGCTTTGAAATCCACACGGTCTGCGAAACAACCGTCCGCGGCCGTCGCTTCGCCGTCCGTACGGCCAGCATCGGTTCGACGGATCCCCTCGCGCCCGCCATCGGCTTCTTCGGTGGTATCCACGGGCTGGAACGCATCGGCTCGCAACTCGTCCTCGACTACATGCGCGCACTCCTCGCACGCCTCGAATGGGACGAATTGCTGGTCCGCCAACTCCAGTCCATTCGTCTGATCTTCATGCCGATCGTCAACCCCGGCGGCATGTGGGCCGCCACCCGCGCGAATCCGAACGGCGTCGACCTCATGCGTAACGCCCCCCAGAACGCCGACGAACGCGTGCCCCTGCTCGCCGGCGGACAACGTGTCGGCGCCTGGCTACCCTGGTATCGCGGCCGCGAAGGCGAACCGATGGAAATGGAAGCGGCCGCCCTGCTCAAGGTCGTCGAGGCGGAACTCGCCGCGCGTCCCCTCAGCATCGCGCTCGATTGCCATTCGGGCTACGGCTGGAACGACAGCATCTGGTTTCCCTACGCACGTACCCGCAAGCTCATGCCGCATCTGCCGGAAATGTACGTGCTCAAAACCATGTTCGAACGCGCGCATCCGCATCACGGCTACGCATTCGAACCGCAAAGCCATCAATATCTGTTGCACGGCGATCTGTGGGACTTCGCGTACGACCGCGCGCCCGAAGCACACGTGTTCCTGCCGATGACGCTCGAACTCGGCTCGTGGCTCTGGATCAAGAAAAACCCCCGGCAACTCTTCTCCCGTCAAGGCATGTTCAATCCGGTCAAGGCGCATCGCACCGCACGCGTGCTGCGGCGTCACGCCAATCTGTTCGACTTCCTCGCGCGCGCCGCGTTTTCCGCGCAACGCTGGCTGCCGCAAGGCAACCGCCGCGAGCAATTGCTGCAATCGGCAATCGACCACTGGTATAAAACGGACGGCGCATGAGCACGTGGATTCTGCTGCGAGGCCTCACGCGCGAAACGCGGCATTGGGGCGCTTTGACCGATGCGCTGCGCGATGTGGCCGGAATCGAGCATCTATTGCCGATCGATCTGCCCGGCAACGGCGAATTCTCGACCGTGCGCGCGCCGGCGAACGTCGCGGAAATGGTCGACTTCGTGCGTCTCGCGGCCCTGCAGTCCGGCGTGCCGGGTCCGTATTGCGTGCTGGCGATGTCGTTGGGCGGCATGGCCGCGACCCATTGGGCGCAGCGCCATCCCGCCGAGATCGAGCGGCTGGTGCTGATCAATACGAGCATGCGGCCTTTCAGCCGCGTGACGGAACGTCTGCGGCCCTCCGCCTGGCCGACGCTGCTGGACGTCGCCGCGCACTGGCGCGACGCGCGGCGCGCGGAAGCGGGCATTCATCGCGTGACCTGCAATCGCAAGGAAACGCTGGACGCCGATCTCGACGCGTGGAGCGAGATCCGCCGTAGTCGGCCCGTCGGCCGCGCGAATGCGTTGCGGCAGTTGTGGGCAGCGGCGCGCTTCACCGCGGATGCTGCGAAGCCGCAATGTCCGCTGCTGATCCTGTCCTCGCGTGGCGACGAGCTGGTCGATCCGTCCTGCTCCAGCAGGCTCGCGGCGGCATGGCACGCGCCGCGCCGCGAACATCCGTGGGCTGGACACGATCTGCCGCACGACGATCCGGCGTGGACCGCCGAACAGATCCGCGCCTGGCTCGCACACTACGACGCGGAACTCGACGCCGCGTTCTGAATGGCGCCGTCAGCGGGTATTACCTGAGTCCATGCCCGCTTCTCGTGCAAGGCGGCGGGTGCATAATTCCCCTTCAGTCGATGCCTGCGAATCAATCGATACCCGCCGTAGCCACCCGCCCGGAGGAGTTGATCATGCAAGCCAGAAACGAAGAAGCGGTCACGCACCTGCTGAACGATGTCCTCGAATTTGCACGCGGGCGTTTGCCCGAACCGGCCTTCCACGTCGTCGAACCCTTTCTGCGGCACTACTACGACTTCGTCGATGCCGACGATCTGCAAAGCCGCTCCATCGCCGACCTCTACGGCGCCGCGCTCGCGCACTGGCAAACCGCGCAGCGCTTCGTGCCGGGAACCGAGCGGCTGCGCGTCTACAACCCGATCCTCGAACAGCACGGCTGGCATTCCGATCACACGGTGATCGAGATCGTCAACGACGACATGCCGTTCCTCGTCGATTCGGTATCGATGGCGGTCAACGGCCAGGGGCTCGCGCTGCATTCGGTCGTGCATCCGGTATTTCGCATCTGGCGCAGCCCCGACGGCGCGATCGCGCGCGTGGGCCAGGGCGCGGAAGAAACGACCGACACGCGTTCGCAACTCACGTCGTTCATTCACTTCGAAGTCGATCGTTGCGGCGACGCCGCGAAACTCGACGCGTTGCGCGACGAGATCGCCCGCGTGTTGCGCGACGTGCGCGCGGCGGTGGAAGACTGGCCGAAGATCGTCGAACTCGCGCGCGGCACCATCAAGGGCATGAAGGCCGGCGAAGCCGGACCGGAAGGACTGGAGGCGCGCGCGTTCCTCGAATGGATGGTGGCCGATCATTTCACCTTTCTCGGCCAGCGCGATTACGAACTGGTGCAGCACGATATCGGCTACGGCCTGCGGCCGGTGGCGGGCTCGGGTCTCGGCATTCTGCGCGACACCTTGCGGCCCGCCGGCGCGCCCGACGTCACGCCATTGCCGCCGGCCGCCGCCGAAATCATCAGCGGCACGTCGCCGATCTTTCTGACCAAGGCCAATTCGCGCGCCACCGTGCATCGGCCGGGCTATCTCGACTACGTCGGCATCAAGCTGACCGGCGCGGACGGCAAGGTGACCGGCGAGCGGCGTTTCATCGGTCTCTACACGTCCACCGCGTATTTCGTATCCGCCGCCGAGATTCCGATCGTGCGGCGCAAGTGCGCGAACATCGTGCGGCGTGCCGGTTTTCTGCCGAAAGGCCATCTCGCCAAATCGCTGGTGACGGTGCTCGAAACCTATCCGCGCGACGAACTCTTTCAGGCCGACGAGAACCAGCTCTACGACATCGCGCTCGGCGTGCTGCGTTTGCAGGAACATCAGCGCACGCGGCTGTTCGTGCGGCGCGACCGCTTCGATCGTTTCGTGTCGTGCCTCGTGTTCGTGCCGCGCGACAAATACAACACCGATCTGCGCCAACGGATCGCCACGCTGCTCGCCGAGGCGTTCAATGGCGAGAACGTCGAATTCACGCCGCTGCTGTCGGAGTCGACGCTGGCGCGCATTCACTTCGTCGTGCATGCCAAGCCGGGCGGCATGCCGAATGTCGACACGCGCGAACTCGAAGCGCGCCTCGTCCATGTGGCGCGCCGCTGGCAGGACGATCTCGCCGATGCGTTGCTCGACGCGTTCGGCGAAGAGCAGGGCAACCGTCTGCTGCAACACTATGGCGATTCGTTCCCGGCCGGCTATCGCGACGATTACCCCGCACGCACGGCGGTGCGCGATATCGAATTGATCGAACGCGTGCAGGGCAGCGAGCGGCTTGCGATGAACCTTTATCGCCCGATCGAATCCGGCCCGCGCGCGTTCCGCTTCAAGGTGTACCGCGCCGGTTTGCCGATCGCGCTGTCGCGCAGTCTGCCGATGCTCGAACATCTCGGCGTGCGTGTCGACGAGGAACGTCCCTATCTGATCGAGGCGATCGACTCGACGCCCGCGTGGATTCACGACTTCGGACTCGAACTCGCGGACGACGCCGAGTTCGATATCGAACGCGTGAAGGATCTGTTCGAGCAGGCGTTCGAGCAGGTGTGGACCGGCGCGATCGAAAGCGACGACTTCAATCGGCTGGTGTTGCGCGCGCAGTTGAATGCGCGCGAGGTGACGATCCTGCGCGCGTACGCCAAGTATCTGCGCCAGGTGGGCTCGACCTTCAGCGACGCCTATATCGAACGCGCGGTCACCGGCAACCCCGGCATTGCGCGGATGCTGGTGGAATTGTTCGTCGCGCGTTTCGATCCGTCCCTGGGCGAGACACGCGAGGCGCGCGTGGACAGCTTGCTGGGTACGATCGACGGCGCGCTCGACCAGGTGCCGAACCTCGACGAAGACCGCATCCTCCGGCAGTTTCTCGGCGTGATCAAGGCGACGCAGCGCACCAACTACTATCGCTTCGACGCAGACGGTCAGCCGAAACCGTATCTATCGTTCAAGTTCGATCCGTCGCAGGTGCCCGGCTTGCCCGAACCCAAACCGATGTTCGAAATCTGGGTGTACTCGCCGCGCGTCGAAGGCGTGCATTTGCGCGGCGGCCGCGTCGCGCGCGGCGGTTTGCGCTGGTCGGACCGGCGCGAGGATTTCCGCACGGAAGTGCTCGGCCTGATGAAAGCGCAGATGGTGAAGAACGTGGTGATCGTGCCGGTCGGCTCGAAGGGCGGCTTTGTCGTGAAGAACCCGCCGCCGCAAAGCGAGCGCGATGCGTGGATGCGCGAAGGCATCGCGTGCTATCAGACGTTCCTGCGCGGCCTGCTCGACGTGACCGACAACCTCGCGGGCACGACAGTCGTGCCGCCGCCCGACGTGGTGCGGCACGATCCCGACGATCCCTATCTGGTGGTCGCCGCCGACAAGGGCACGGCCACGTTCTCCGATTACGCGAACGCGATCTCGCAGAAATACGGTTTCTGGCTCGACGATGCATTCGCGTCGGGCGGCTCGGTCGGCTACGACCACAAGAAAATGGCGATCACCGCGCGCGGCGCTTGGGAGTCGGTCAAGCGGCACTTCCGCGAGATGGGCGTCGATACGCAGTCGATGGACTTCACCGTGGTCGGTGTCGGCGATATGTCCGGCGACGTGTTCGGCAACGGCATGCTGCTGTCGCCGCACATCAAACTCGTCGCGGCATTCGATCACCGGCATATCTTCCTCGATCCGAATCCCGATCCGGCCACGAGTCTCGCGGAACGCGGGCGGCTCTTCATGCTCGACCGTTCGAGCTGGGCCGACTACGATCCCTCGCTGATCTCGCCGGGCGGCGGCGTGTTTCCACGCAGCGCCAAGACGATTCCGCTGTCGCCCACCGTGCAGATCGCGCTCGGCATCAGTTCGCCCGCGCTCGCGCCGGCCGAATTGATGCGCGCGATTCTGCAGGCGCCGGTGGATCTGCTCTACAACGGCGGCATCGGCACGTATGTGAAGGCGAGCCGCGAAACGCATCTGCAGGTCGGCGACCGCGCCAACGACGCGATCCGCGTGAACGGCGCCGATCTGCATTGCAAGGTGGTTGCCGAAGGCGGCAATCTCGGTCTCACGCAACTCGGGCGGATCGAGTTCGCGCAGCGCGGCGGCCGCATCAATACGGATGCGATCGACAACTCGGCGGGCGTCGACTGTTCGGACCACGAGGTCAACATCAAGATTCTGCTGGGACTGGTAGTGGCCGACGGCGAAATGACCGACAAGCAGCGCAACGCACTGCTCGCCGAGATGACCGACGAGGTCGGCCTGCTCGTGCTGCAGGACAACTACTATCAGACTCAGGCGCTGTCGATCGCGGGCCGCTACGGCGTCGAACTGCTCGATGCCGAGGCGCGCCTGATGCGCTATCTCGAACGCGCGGGCCGCCTGAACCGGGTGATCGAATTCCTGCCGAGCGACGAGGAGATCGCCGAGCGGCAAGCCGCGAAACAAGGCCTCACCACGCCCGAACGCGCGGTGCTGCTCGCGTACAGCAAGATGTGGCTGTACGACGCGCTGCTCGATTCGCCGATGCCGGAAGACCCGCTCGTCAGCGACATGCTGGTGGAGTACTTCCCGAAGCCGTTGCGGCAACGCTTCAGCGAGCCGATGCAACGCCACCCGTTGCGCCGTGAAATTCTCGCGACGCATTTGACCAACGCGTTGGTGAATCGCGTCGGCTGCGAGTTCGTGCACCGGCTGATGGAGGAAACCGACGCGCGGCCTGGCGACATCGTGCGTGCCTGCATCATGGCGCGCGACGTATTCGATCTCGACGACGTCTGGCGCAGTATCGACGCGCTCGACAACCGCGTGGCCGACGACGTGCAGGCGCGCATGTTCGTCGAGGTCGCGCGGCTCGTCGAGCGGTCGGCGCTGTGGTTTCTGAGGCAGTTGCAGTCGGGCGCGGTTAGCGACGACGAGGTGGCCGATCTGCTCGCGCGCTGCCGCGACGCGGCGCAGCGGCTCGCGCCGCAATGGCCGGCGCTGTTGCCGGCCGACGATCTGGAGGCGCTGTCCGGGCGCCAACGCGTCCTCGCGGACGCCGGGGTGGACAGCGAACTCGCGGTACGGATCGCGAGCGGCGAAATCTCGGCCGCGTTGCTCGACATCGCCGAAGTGGCGTCGACCTGCGGGCGCAGTCTGGAACTGGTGGCGGGTGTGTATTTCTCGCTCGGCACGCTGCTCAATTACGGCTGGATCGGCGAACGCGCGGCCGCGTTGCCGGCGCCGACGCATTGGGACCTGCTCGCGCGCGCCACCGCGCTCGCCGAACTCGGCCGCCTGAAACGCGCGCTGACGATGAGCGCGCTCGCCGACGCGAACGATGCCTCGACGCCGGATGCGCTGGTGCAGACGTGGCGCGATAAACGCGCGACGCAGCTCGAACGCTACGCTCGCCTGCTCGCCGATTTGCGGGCGACGGGCGGTGCGAGTCTGTCGATGCTGCTGGTGATCGTGCGCGAGATGGCGGCGCTGGAACGCGCATGACTGGGTGCAAGGCGGGGCGTAAGGCGGACGAAAGGAAGCGTAAGGAGGCGCAAAAAGGACGCATGACGAGACCATGAGCCAACCCGCCGACGCGATGGAATAAACCCGCGAGGCTGGCTGTTCTGTGTGGGTGGCCACGACTGACGGGTAGCCGGACGGTGGCTGCTTCCCCTTACACACACGGTATCCGTCATGCTCAATTCGCTCATTTCCCGCCGTCGCCTGATTGCGACCGGCTCGCTGGCTTCGGTCGGCGTCGCGCTCTCCCGCTTTGCGTTCGGTCAGACGACGCCGGCCGATACCAGGCCCGCGGCTCCGACGCTCAGCGTCGTGCCCGCCTATCTGGGCGTGTCGCCGCAAACGCTGCCGCCGCTGCCGTATGCGGAGAACGCGCTGGAGCCGGCCATTTCCGCGCGTACGATTTCGTTTCACTACGGCAAGCACCATCGCGCGTATTTCGACAATCTGCACAAGTTGCTGGCCGGCACGCCGCTCGAACAGGCGTCGCTGGAACAGATCATCGTGCAGTCGCATGGACAGGCGGCGCTCGCCGACGTGTTCAACAATGCGGCGCAGGCGTGGAACCACAACTTCTACTGGAATTCGCTGACGCCCGCGTCGAATGCGCCGAGCCCGAAACTGCAGGCAGCGATCGACCGCAAGTTCGGTTCCGTCGAGGCGTTGTCGAAAGCGCTCGTGGCCACTTCGGCGTCGCAATTCGGCAGCGGCTGGGGCTGGCTGGTGGTCGATCGCGGCGAGCTGGCGGTCGTCAAGACGGGTAACGCGGAAACGCCGTTCACGGCAGGCCTCGCACCGTTGCTGACCGTCGACGTCTGGGAGCACGCGTATTACCTCGACTATCAGAATCGCCGTCCGGACTATCTGGTGGCCACGGTGTCGCGTCATCTGAACTGGGCGTTCGCGTCGGCGAATTACGAGCGTCTGTGATGACGCACTGACCCGGCGGCGCCCTCGTGGGCGCTTCATCGTTCACATCGTTCACATCGCTCACGTCATTCAATAAGGTGCGATCCATGTTCACTATTCATTCACGGCCAGGCTCCGTCGTCGGCCTTGTCGCGCTCGTCGTCAGTGCGGCGGCGCTGGCTGCCTGCGCGGCGGTTCCGGCCGCCTCGCCTCCGGCTACGCCGGCGTCCATCGATCCGCCGCAAGGCGAACGCGCGATGACGCTCACCGCGTCCGGCGTGCAGATCTACGCGTGCGAATACGACGCGCAGCACAGGCTGGGCTGGGTGTTCAAGCAGCCGCAGGCGACGCTGTACGACGCGAGCGGGCACGCGGCGCTGCGTCACGGCGCGGGCCCCTCGTGGGAAGCCGACGACGGCAGCCGGATCGTCGGGCACGTGCTGGCGCAACGTCCGAGCGACACGGCCGCGAGCGTGCCGCAATTGCTGCTGGAAACGCACAGCACGGGAGGCAGCGGCGTGCTGTCGACGGTGCGGTATGTGCAGCGGGTGCGGACTGTCGGCGGGACGATGCCGGCGGCGCCGTGTTCCGCGCAGGGCGAGCTCGGCAGCTCGCCGTACCTCGCGAACTACGTGTTTTACCGCTAGCATCCGGCGGGGTCGGGTTTTTGTCCGGGCGGCGACGGCATGATTAACGAGGTACAATCCGCGAGCTTTTCGGGCCAGTCGGCAACGGCCTGTATGCGTTCGTCGCGCCTGCCCGCAACCCCTGCTTTCAGCCAGTCAATCATGTCAACAGCGGATGTCGAGACTCTGCCCGATTTGCTGCCGGGCATGCTGCCGCGGCTGTGGGCATTCTCCCTGCGCCTGTGCGGGAACCAGCACGACGCCGAGGATGTGCTTCAGCGTGCCTGCGTGCGCGGCCTCGAACGTGCCGGTCAATTGCAGCCGGGCACGTCGCCGCTGAGCTGGATGTTCTCCATCGTTCACTCCACCTGGATCAACGAGTTGCGCGCGCGTAACGTGCGCAGCCGGTCGAGCATGGAATGGGACGACAACTTTCTTGAAACCGTGGCCGATCCCGGCGCGCGCAATCCGGAAGCCACCATGTTGAGCGGCGAGATCATCGCGGCAGTCGAGCGCTTACCCGAGGCGCAGCGGATCGTGATGCTGCTGGTCGCGGTCGAAGGCTTGAGTTACGCGGAAGCCGCCGAAACGCTCGGGGTGCCGATCGGCACGATCATGAGCCGGCTGTCGCGCGCGCGGCAGACCATCGGCGCGCAATTCGGCGAACGCGCCGCCTCGCCGGCAGGCTCCGCCGGCGACACGCAGAGGGCAGCGCAATGAAGATCGACGATGCCATCCTGCTAGCTTATGTCGACGGCGAACTGTCGGCCAACGAGTGCGAGAAGGTCGAACGCGCGATGCACGACTCGGCGGATGTCGCGTCGCGCGTGTCCCTGTTGCGCGCGTCGCAACTGCCGTACGGCGAGGCGTTCGCCCAGCAATCGCTGCCGCCGGTGCCGGCGTCGCTTAGCCGAAGCGTCGAGGATATGATCCGGCAACATCGCGCGGGCGCTTCGGCGCAGCCTGTCGCGCAGTCCGACGAAGCGCTTCGTGAAGCGCATGAACCGCCCGAAACCGCTGCTTCCGCCGATGAACCCGAAGTGCCGCCCGGCGCCAACGTGCATCGTCTGACGCCACGCGCGCCATCCGTGCCGGCGCGCACGTGGCCGAAATTCGCGCTGGCGTTCGCGGCGGGTGTGTTCTGCTGCGCGGTCGGCTTGCGGCTCGTGCCGCAACTGACGGGCGCAAGCGGCAGCGGCGCGCTCAGCACCGCATCGAACGATGCCGGCATGACGCCGTGGATCAAGGCGGCCGCCGGCTATCAGCAGCTCTATACGCGCGACACGGTCGCGCTGCTGCAACCCGACGCGAATTTCACGGCTGCTACTGTCGCCGACATTCGTCACACCGACGATCTTGCCGTGCAGATTCCCGATCTGCGCAGCCAGGGCTTGACGTTCAAACGCGTGCAGCGTCTGCGCTTTCACGACAAGCCGCTCGTGCAGATCGTCTATCTGCCGGAGAAGGGCAAGCCGGTCGCGTTGTGCGTGCTGAAGGAAGCCAAGGCCGATGCGGCGCCGTCCAGCGCGAACGTGCATGGCATGGACGTGGTCGCGTGGCGTCGCGGGCAATTGGGCTATGCGCTGATCGGCGAGCCCGGCAGCGTCGATCTCGACGCGCTCGGCAAGCAGCTTTACAACGGCCAGGTGGCGGCCACGATCGGCAGGGACGACAGCGGCCGCGAGACGCCCAAGGGCTGAACCGTCCGCTGGCTATGCCAGCGGACGATCGTTACGGATTGACTTCGTCGTGTTGCGCCGTATCGGCGCGGCGTGCCATCCACGTTTCGAGCGCGTCGGCCGTCAGCGGACGGCTCAGGTGGTAGCCCTGCGCGACATCGCAACCTAGCGCGCGCAAGCGCTCCAGCGTCTGCGCGTCCTCGACGCCCTCGGCGACCACGCTCAAACCCATGTTGTGCGCCAGCGCGATCGTCGAGCGAACGATCACCTCGTCGCTCGCATCCTTCACCATGCCCGTCACGAACGAGCGGTCGATCTTGAGTTCGTCGACCGGCATCCGCTTCAGATACGAGAGCGACGAATAACCGGTGCCGAAATCGTCGATCGAAAGGCGAATGCCGAGACCGTGCAGACGATCCAGCGTCGCCATCGCATGCGACGGGTCGTCCATCAGCGCGCTTTCGGTGATCTCGATCCACAGCCAGCGCGGCGCGACGCCGTGGTTATGCAGCAGCGCGGCAAGCACGTCGGGCAGATCGCTGCCGACCAGATCGCGCGCGGACACGTTGACCGACACGCTGAGCTCCAGTCCCTTGGCGTGCCAGCGCGCACATTGCGCGACCGCTTCGCCGACGACCCAGCGTGAGATCCGGCGAATGAAGCCGGTCTGTTCGGCGAACGGAATGAACTCGCCGGGCGGCACCATGCCGCGCAACGGATGTTCCCAACGCACGAGCGCTTCCACGTGCGCCATGGTGTTGGTGGCGAGATCGAGCTTGGGCTGATAGTAGAGGCGCAGCTCGCCGTGTTCGATCGCGTGACGCAGACCGCTCATCAACGACAAGCGTTCGGCGCCGGGCAGTTCGTCGTGATGCGCGAACACGGACACGCTGCTGTTGTCGCGCTTTGCCGAATACATCGCGACGTCCGCGCGGCGCAGCAGAACATGGGCGTCGGTGCCGTCATGCGGGAAGGTGACGATGCCGATGCTCGCGGCGACGTCCACGACCTGGCCTTCGAGCAGAATGGGTTGCTCCAGTGTTTTGAGTATCCGGTTCGCCACGCGCCGCGCGGCGTTCAGATCGCCGTCGGGCAATAACACCGCGAATTCGTCGCCGCCGAGACGCGCGACCGTGTCCGATGTCGACGGCAAGCAGGCGCTCAAACGATTGCCGACTTCATGCAGCAACAGATCGCCGATGCGATGACCGAGCATATCGTTCACATACTTGAAGCGGTCCATGTCCAGCATCAGCATCGCGGTCGAGCCGTTCCGCTTCGCTGCTTCATCGATCGCTTCGTGCAGGCGCTCGTTGAACGACACGCGATTCGGCAGGCCCGTGAGCGTATCGACGTAAGCGAGATCCATGATGCGCGCCTCGCGCTCGGCAATGCCCTGACTCATCTGGCCGAACGCGACCGCGAGTTCGCTGAGTTCGTCCTTCTGCTCGAGCTGGATCGGCGGACCGTATTCGCCGCGTCCGATCCGCCGCGCGAAACGCGTCAATTCCGCCAGCGGCCGCGTGACGCTGCGTGCGGTCAGCGCCGCGCCGGCGATCGAGATGGCCACGCCGCCAAGCGTGAGCAGAAGCAGCATGGATTGCAATTGACGATACGGCGCCATCGCTTCGCGCAGCGACTTCTGCAAGACGGCGATCACGGGCCGGCCCGGCAGCGTGAGCCACACCAGCCGCGAACCGAAGTCGTCGTTCAGGCGCAGGTTGCGGTTGTGACCATCGGCCCGGATGGCCGCGCGGCTCGCGAGTTGCAGCGCGGCGCGTTGTCCGGCGGGCAGCGAGCTTGCGAGGACCTGCCAGCCGCCGTTCGCGGACAGCGACATGAACGAGACGTCGAGCGATGCGATCTCGTGCAGGTCGTGCGCGAGCGTGTCGTCGATCGCGAAGCCCATCACGACCCAGGCGATGGTCAGCGGCGCTTTCACGGGCACGGTCACGATTTCGTAAGGCCGGCCGTTGATCACGCCGATCAGCGAGGCGGCGCCCTGACGCGCGGCGTGCTGGATCAGCGACGGAAACGGAAACTGCCGCATCGCGCTCTGAGGGCCGTGACTGTCCGGGATCAGGCTACCGTCGAGTCCGACCAGCATCACGATATCGGCATTGATGCGGCCGCCCTGGTTTTGCAGCGCGGACAGAATCGTCGTCTGGTCGCGCAGCGCGACCGCTTCGCGAAAACCGAAATCCGCCGCGACCACCGCCGCCGCCTGGGTCAGCTTTTCGATATCCGATTGCAGCACGCGCGCGAATACGCGTTCGCCGACGATCAATTGTTCGTCGACATTCGCGCGCGCCACCGACACGATCACGGTATTGGTGGCGATGAACACTGCTGCCTGAATCGCGAGCATCAGCAACACGAAGACGAGGGCGATTTTCGACCACAGTCGATTGAGACGCATGGAGCGCATTCCCTGATGCGCCGTTATTCGGCGTTGAGTTTGAGGGTGAAGGTCGTCGCGGCGTGGCCGGATGTGCCGACAATCTGTTCGGGCCGCGCATTCGCGTCGCTCTGCCGGTAATGCCAGGCGGTCACACGATAACGGTCCGCGGGTAGATCGGCCAGGCTCGCGTTGCCGTTGGCGTCGGTCTTGGCGAAGTAGGGCGTATGCACGACGAGTAGATACGCGACCATCATGTCGTGGATATTGCAGCCGAGCACGACCAGCCCCGGTTTGTCGAACACCACCGGATGCGCGGGCACACCCCGGTACAGCTTCAGCTCGAAACGCTTGGGCGCGGAGAGCGAATAGACGTCGTGCGCGATGTCGTCGAGATTCGGCAGTTTGACCGCGGCGCCGGTCTGGATCACGGAGACGAGCGGCACGAAGGTCTTGTTCCGCTGCGCGATCTCCGCGCCGAGCGGCGCGCGCGACGGCAGGTGGCCATCCATTGGCGTCGCGTAGATCACGGCGTCCTGGATGGGGGCGCCGCCTGCATCGGCGACGTGGACTTGCAGCGTCGCGGCTGCGGCTGGAACGGCATGGGCGGCGAGCACGGCCAGCATGAAGCGGGTCGATGCGAGCAGCAATCGGCGCAGGCCCGTTCGGAATGATCTTTGAATTGTCATGGTCGCGTCGAGTTGGAGTGGCGAAGCACGAAGCGCGAGAAGAGGCACAACCCCGTGTCGTGCGCGCGCGTCGAGAGGTACAACACGTTGCGCGCGAAACTATTCCATCTTCAACCGATGAATTTATTCAAACGAGTCGATCGGGCGAATCTATCGGCGGGCGAGC